>CAWIOY010000004.1:0-2374688 GCA_963837845.1 uncultured beta proteobacterium | reverse complement strand
TTGCACGCGCGATCGCTGTGCGAATTGCCTGGCAGTATCTCCGATAGCTGCTCAATCGGGCGGGTTCGGTCAGCGTGGCCGCGAGGCCATCGCGCAGGCATCGCGCAGCCGCGCGGAGCGCCCTTGGCGGGTTCCGCTCGACGCCGGATAATGGGAGGCAGCGAATGCAAGCAACGTCAGTCACCAGGAGCTGCAACGCCTGCGCCTTCGGAATTAGCTAGCCCGTCGACTTTGGGTCGTCTTCGTTGTCTGGTGCATACGGACCGAGGCGACGTCTCAATGTCCAACGCTTGTACGCCTTGATGGGATGTCTGAGTGACCGGAGCCAAGCCCCGTCGACCGGGCCGTACCAGTCCACCGGGACGCCGAGGACGTGCTGCGGTTCTTCATCTTGTCTGGCATGCGGACCTGTATCGCGGCGAACCATTCCGAAGACTTTGTTTGGTTCCTCGCCGTCACGCGACACTGGGCATCTCCTGCGTATCCATAGCCGAGACCGTCATCGACCATGCTAAAACCGCGGTGGCTTGCCCGACTACCCCATCGTTCTCGCAGGCGCCTATTCCAGCCGAGCTCAACCGGGTCAATGGTAGGCGGCCAGCCTTCCGGGCCGCCCGGATGGACATTGACGACCTCTCGGCCCCGCGGAATGCGATCGAAGCGATCATGAAGCGAGCCGGAGTCAGCTGCGTGAGCTGCGGATTCTCGGTTAGAGTACCTGAGCATCGCCCGCTCCGGAAGCTTCGCGGCCTAGACTCCTCGCTTCCTCGCTGGGCGCCCAAACCTTGCGAGTGGCCACCGGGTCAAGAGGCGGCGGAGCCGATTTCGTGCCGTAGGCGTTCTTGACGCGGTGGCCGCGAGCTGGACAATCGGGGCCGAGGAATACGGCTGAGTGCCAACCGGGTTGCGTTCCGATGAGCGGTGTTGATCTGGCGAACCGCTGACGGCATCAGCACTGCCGAGGGCTGCTCGACAAGGAGAAATCACTCGGTCCGACGAACTGCTGGGAGCGGAGTTCGTCGACGCGGACGACGCGGGCGCCCGGTTCGTCGGGGTTGACCTATCCGGCATCGTGATGCGCGGCGTCGACGTGTCGGGCCCGGACGGAGGTTGACGCACCGTGGCTGTTCGAAGGCGAGAGTTCCTTGCGCGTCAACGGCGTCGACGTGGCCCCGTCTGTCGAGGCAGCACTCAACCGCCGCTTTCCCGGCCGTGCCGACAGCGCGCCGGAGATCCGAATGGCCGGAGCGCCGCCCCCGAGCGCATGGACGGCCACGCTCGAGCGCGTCGCGGCGATGCCGGCTGGCACGGTTGACGTTTCGGTGGATGGCGAGTCGTCGTTCGCGCAGACGCCGCGGCATCTGGTGCTTGCCACACACGCGTGGCTGCGCGGTGCGATCTTGGAGATCGGCCAGCCATTCCAACCCATCGGTCAACCTGTCGCCACGAGGCGGACGGTGCCGACGTGTCGGTCTTCGCGACGGTCGTACCGGCCCCCGCCGTTGCCGCCCAGCTTTGCCAGCTACGGCCAGACCTGGCCAGGCAACGCGTCGATAGTAAAGGCAATCGTGGCTGCCCTCTCGACGGGGAATGGCGGCGCAAACTAGGTCTGACCACGCGCCGGTTACGGGACGTTCGCCTCTGGCGCCGCCGCCGACGCTGTCGCGACCGTGGAGATGGAGCCCAACGACGAGGTTGGGAGGAGTTATGAACGTCGTCTATTACCACGCATCGAAATTCGGCAACGGCGCCATGGTCGCTGAGGAATTCAAGAAGATTATGGCGGCCAGGGGCGTTACCGTCAGCGTCCAGCACATTCGGGACGCCAACCCGAGGGACCTGCCCACCGCGGACTTGTACGTCTTTAGCTCGCCGGGCCGCATAGGAAAGCCGAAGGGCAACGCTAGGAGATTCCTGCGCAAGGTCAGTCTGGAGCCGGGAACTAAATACGCGATCCTGACCACCCAAGGAGCGCCAAAGCCTGACAAGAAGACCGGCAGGCTTCCGACCCAGGAAGAGCAGGATCGCTGGGAGCGGGTCATGCCGATTATGACTGAACTCCTGGAAGCCAAGGGACTGACGAAGGTCGCCGAGGGAGCGGTCCTGGTCACCGGGATCAAAGGGCCCTTGGAGGAAGGCTGGCAGAACAAGGTCGCAGCTTTCGCAGACCGGATCATGTCCACCGTGCGAATCCAGGCCGGTTGACCCCGCCTAGGTGGCCAACTAACCGCAGCCAGTCGCGCCGGTACCCACATCATGGGCCGGGTCACCTACGAGTCAATGGACGTGGTCGCACGCCCACTGAGCTGCGCATTTAATTAGCCGTTCAGGGCCATAAGTCACCGCTAGTGACCTCGGCTAATGGCACGCCGACTGTCCGCTTTTCAGGCCGACCGAGTAGCCATGTCACTGTGAGCGGCGAAGCTCCGACGAAGCGCAGCGGGTGTCGGGTGCAGCCGGTAGCAGCCGACGTTGCTGTCAACTCGGCCTACTGCTTAGGAGATCGCCCTGAGCGTCGGCGTGACGGGCTCCGGTACAGCTCACGGGCGGTTCTGAGTGTCCGCAGTTGGCCTTGGCTGACTGCCGGTTGCCAACGCATCGGGCACGGCCAGCGGGATGGAGCGGTCTTACAGCTCGTGACTTCTCCGAGTTCGAAACCGTGCCTGAGCGGGCAGGCGGCGACAGGACGGATCATGAGGGCCGGGCACATCCCGCATATATCCCATGCCGTCAGCAGTTCAGAGCTTCGGCCGCCGTTCAGGCGGACACACCGGCTGCTGGGACATTGCTGGGGCGAGCGCTGGGCGCAGTACCCGAATTAATGGCTGACGGGCATGACCGCGCGCAAGACCCGGTCAGCTTCGGCTCACTGGCGGCAGGTCCCTGGGTGACAAGAGTGGTCGCGCCGCCGCTATTGGTCTCGTCCAGAACCGCGCCGCTGGCCGCATCGACGACAAGCCCATAGTGGCCGATCTGGAGGGCCGTGCCGGTCCGGCCGAGCGGGTCGGTGTAGTCGCCGATGACCTTGATGCCGGGGATGCTGGCAGCGACCTTGAACAGGGCCGAGCGCACCGCCGGGGGAGCCGGTGAATCGACCAGCACGATCTCCACAGCCGCGAAGAGGTCCGGCCCGCCGCCCTGGCCGAAGTCAGCCATCAGCTTCGCCTTCAGCTTCGCCGGGTCGGTGGGCAGCGTGTACAGCTGCGACCAGGTGTAGGGGCCGAACTTGTAGGAGTCGATGATCGGCGCCGTGAACAGGTCCGAGCTGCAGACCGGATCCGTGTTGTTCTTGGGCCCGGTCTTCTCGAGCACCCCGTTACCGTGGCGGGAGATCCAGACTTTGGCGGTGTAAAGCTGGCCGCCGCATGTGTACTCGTGCTCGAAGTACCAGTACTGGGCGTCCGGCCAGCTGGCCTGGGCCACGGCCGCCTGCGCCGCCTGGTCTAGCACGGCCGCCGCCGTGAGGGTCATGGGCGCCTTCGCCATGTGCCCAGTGGACAAGCCCGCCGGGCCCGCAGTCGACGGCATGGTGATCACGGCAGCTGCAGCAGCAGCGGCAGCCGCCGCAACCGCAGCGCCGATGAGCGCCTTGGCGCGCACACCGGTGAGAGCCGCGACGGTGCCGCCCGCCAGCGAGATTGTGGCCCTGCGCCGACGGGGCTGACGCGGTCGGACTGCGAGCACTCGCTCGAATGAGTGCCGGGCAAGAGGCGAGTCAGGGCCAGGGATAGTGAACTCGGCGGCGGGATCGGCGTCCCGGATGAGCTGATCAATGTTCATGGCTGGCTCCTTGAGTCGGAGGGAATGAGCTGAGAAGTTGAAGGATCCGGTGCGTGGCCGGGAGTGTCCGGAGACGACAGGATGCGCCGCAGCCGTGATCGGGCTCTGTGCAGGCGCAGCGCTACCGCGTTGGGCGTGCAGCCCAGGATCTGCGCCGCCTCGGCATGTGACAGGCCATCCCAGGCGACAAGCTTGAGGACTTCACGGTCGGCCGACGTGAGACTCTCGATGGCTTCGCGTACTCGATGGCGCGAGAGGTTGTCGGGGCTGGCCTCGCTAGCTGCTTTCTCCTGGAGCCGGGAATGCAGGCGGAGCAGGCGCCTGCGCCGCTGCTGGTGGTCCAGGGCGACGCGCCGTGCAACCCCGTACAGCCAGAGGCGGTCGTCGGGCGGGGGCGGTATCGCGTCCTGTTTACGCAGCGCGACGACAAAGACCTCAGCTGTCAGGTCGGCTGCCGCCGCGGTATCCGCGTCGGTGTGTCGCAGGACGTAGGCAAAGATTTCTTTGTAGCTGCCCCTGTACAAAGCTTCAAAGTGCTCTTCGCCTCTGTGAGAGCCATTAGAACCGGTCATGGACGCTGCCAAGACTGTGTGTCATGCCCTGTACATGGTGCGAGAGGGCTTGAATCTTTCTGCCCCTCAAGATCATTGCTTGCATAACTCCGGTCCAGCAGCCGCAGATATACCGTTTCACCAGGTCAATGAGCCTACGTCGTGCCCAGGCCTGGTAGCCCTCTCCCCGATCGCTGCCACGAACCGGCGACTCTCGGCCGGGTTCAGTGGAGGGTGGCCGCATGAATCGATCCGGCGTGTCCGGGGACTCTGATCTACCCCGAGTTTCCCGGAGTCGGGATGCTGGCTGGTGGTCATGCTACGGGCTCGACCGGGTGGCCCCGGAGGCCAGAGCGCGGCGCGGGAAGCGCCGTCGCGGCGGAGCGCAGCGGAGCCGCGCTTGATCTAGGACGGTGAGGGGTCGGCATGAGAGCTGGCACCAGGCCTGCTAATGGCACGTTAATGGCACGCGGAGGCTTCTAGTGGTCCTCTGCAGCATGCAGCTCTAGCGCGACGGTGGCTCTGACCTGGGGTTTCGGGTTGGAGCGGGCGAAGGGAATCGAACCCTCATGACCAGCTTGGAAGATCGGGGGAGCGCTTGATGGCCGACCTGCACGCGCGCAGCTGCCGGTCCGCGCTGTGAACTGACCGTGAGTCGCCGTGGCTGACTGGCTCGCTGGGTGTGGCACGTATGTGGCACGACGTCGTCACACCTGACCCGCCTAATTTCTTGGCGACGGTCAGTAAGTCCCTGCCGCCGCGGGGGCAGCGCAGGGCTGGACCTGGTTAAGCTTCACGATCGTGCAGTATGCGATTGAGCGCCTTGCGTTGGTGCTTGAGAGGGGACGGTTCCGCGCTGACGCAATGCAAGGCATTCTGTCGGTGGAAGTTGGCGGTTCGGGAACCGAATACGTGCTGGGATATTTCGACCAGCCAGAAGGCGTGTCCGCTAGCTCGTCGCCGCCCGCCTGCGTAGCCGGTCTACATACATGTTTCGTTGCGCCGGGCCTGGTGAGCGGCGGACGCGTTCAGGGCGCTCATCAGTTGTGGTGGCTAGATGCCGACGGCTGGGCAGAGCTGGGGTTCCATGGACAGCCTGAGATTGGCATGAACGACGCTGAGGCCAGCGCGCTTGGCGAGTGGAGCCTGCGCGATGGCCGCGATGCGGACCTCATCTACGTCGGCCTGGGCACTGGTGTCGGCAGCGCCCGGGTGATGGCGGGGCTCACCCCGTTCGAGCTGAGCCACCGTCCAGGCTACGGCCTTAGGATTTGCAGGGGCTGCGATAACACGTGTGTAAATGGTCAGATCGGCGGTGAGGTGCTGCCGGATCCTCTGACTGCCGAAGCGCTGGCCCTCGTGGTTGGCATTCTCAGCGCGGTCTTGAGGGACTCATCCATTGGTTCAGATACGGTGACTGTCATCGGCGGCGGCATGGCGCGGGCGTATCCCACAATTGTTTCGGCGGTCCAGTCAGAGACAGGTTTTGCTATCAAATCGACGCGCGCAGGTGAGCTGAAGTCTGCTGCCAGCGTCGCGATGTTCGAGCGGATCATTGATTCGTGACTTTCTAGTTCCTTCCCTGCCGGTTGACCGTCCGCTTTTCAGGCGTAGCAAGTAGCGAGTTCACCTGTCGGGCATGCTGCCCGGAATTGAGTAAGCGAACGCGAACAGCGGTTGTTAGTCCCTGCTGTTGCTGTCATCGTTGCTGTCAGTCTGCAACCTCGATATGCAGGCGGGTCTTCGCGAGGCGATCAAGATCAGCAAGCAAGCCCGGCGCGACCCCCGTACCTCCGAATCCCTCGACCCGGATAGAGCGGGCCGGGTCGCCTTCGCGCGTCGCTGAGTGAGCTGGTTGCAGCTCCGTGCCAGTCTGCTCACAGCTGGTCCGGGCTTCGATCATTGCTGCAGCCAAGCGTTCCGTCTGGTCACCACCTGGGCTACTTCCTGCGCTGCGGCTATGCGCTCGACCTCGGTGGCCTGTAGCTGCACCGGGAGCGTCTTCTCGGGACGGCGGCGCTTGCGGGCACACGGCCTGGGATGCCCCTCGATTTGCTCGATGGCCGCCAGGAGGAGGGCTTTGTCGCCTCGGGGGCCGCTGGGTCATAGCCGGTCTGCCTCGCCGGAACTGAGAAGTTGCCCGGTGCGAAGCCCGATGTCTGCTACTTGCTCTGGTCCCAGCTGCAACGCCTGATCGGCTGGGTCTGGTTCGCCGTACCGCCACAACTCTCTAGCCAGGGCCGGCGCCGAGGTAATCACCTTGGGTAGCCGCCCTCACCGGCGTCACCGAGCGGGTCGAGGCGCAGGCACGTGCGGCGCTGCTCGCCGATCAGGAAGCCGAAGCCCGGAACAAGCCACTCCATATGCGGCCGGTCGACGGCGGCATCGGCGTGACCGCGAACCCGCTGGCACCGGGCACCCCGCAGCCGTTTCATCCCCCGGACCCGGTCCCTGCCGGCGGGATCGTGACATCGCCGCCCGCGACGGGTCCCGGACCCACGGGCTTCCCGGGTTAGGGCGTCCATGAACGTGCATGGCCCGGTGCGTCAAAGTCACCCGGGAGCAGGCTTACACGCTCCGCTCCGGATGCGGGAACGAAGGCTGGCAACGGTTCGCTGGTCCTGCGCGCCCGGCCGTGCACTGCCTCCTGGGCGTGTGGCTGAGCCGTTCTCCGGCCTCAACGGCTGCCTCCGTGACGAGATGACCCGCCATCCCTGAGCTACCGGAAGTCTCGCAGTCCTTCGCGCCCGATGACGTCTTCACCGTCCGCAGACACGGGGACACCAGGCCACAACAGGACGCCGCCTAGTGTGCAGTTCCCATTCGCTCACTACGAACCCGCAGGTCACAGCCTCGGCACCAATATCAGCTCTGGAAAGTGGCCGAAGTCAGGGATCGAGCCACGTAAACGCCTGACGGCCACCCAGAGCTACGCGCGACGCATCGGTCGCCGGGAATGGCCAGGCCCGCAGGATCGCTCGCAAAGCCGTACCCCGTTGCCGTCTCTCTCCGGCGCAGGTACTCAGCTACCTCATGTCAATGGCAGGGCGCATATTTCCGCTCTTGTCAGTGAATCCCTCGGCTGGTTTACCATCTGGCCAGCTTCGCACCCGATTCGAAACCAGGAAAGGGGTCATCGGTGCCATCAAGAAAGCTGCGACATTTAGCAGGATCAGCGGCTGTCGTTCTGGCGATGGGGACGGGAGTTGCTGCCTTCTCTGCGGCTACGCCGGGCCTCGCGGCCACCAACTGCAGCGTCAACATGCAAACCCCGCACTTCTCTACTGGTGCCAACGGAGTAATCTCCAAGGCCACCTGGAAGTGTACGCAGTTCCCGAGCACGATCTATCTCAGCCTTCTGAGCGCTGCGGGATTCAACCTCTGGCTCTGCACCGACAAGTCGCCCACAAGAACTGAGACTTACCTGCTAAATGATGGCAAGTGCAGCATACTCGGCACGAACGGTGAAAACTTCACGATCAACGGGACCTCCGGCGTCACCAGGACGACACCACCTGGCTCCGGAACGGGCGCACACGGCAACGGCTGGTGGGTAGCCTGTGCAGTGTGGCGCTCGATCGGCCCGACGGGCGGTGAAGGCTCCCTGGTCACGTCCTTCTCGGCTGTCTGGGAGGGCAGTGGATAATGGAGATGAACGGAAATGCGGGAAAGACTGGTAGATCCGCGAGACCAGGAGTGGGAGATTGAGCGTCCCGCGTACCGGGTCTATTTCCAGCACAAAATAGAGGGCGTACTTCGCAAGACCGAGGAATGGGAGCTGACCGAACTAGATCTCCGCGAGGCATTGAGCTGGGCAGAACAGAGAGCGGCCGGCCGCGAGTACGAGTTCTATGTCGTGGTTACTGGTCAGCAGCCGCAGGGCCTCGGCATGGTAAGGCTCCTCTGAATTAGCCGTACATACCCCGGCCTGGCGGTGCGCGCCGGGCCGGGGTAACTGCGCATATGCTCCATGTTCACCTGTTTCAGGTTGGCCGAAGGCCGCTTTCCGGTCCAGCTTTGCAGACATCATGTAGATCATGACCTCGTGGAGAGACTCGGCTTCCCGCCAGGCCCAGGACGACCTTGACGGCCTGCTGGATGGTGACGCTGCCGTTCGCCCAGCAGATGCTAGCCCAAAAGCGGAGAGTTCTACCCGTTCGGCGCCACCGTGGCCGCCACGGGGAAAAGAGGCTACTCGCCGGCGACCCTGAGCAGGGTGAGCACCCGGCCAGCGCCGAGGTCGACTCCACGCTTCTGGGCGGGCTCCGCCATAATCGCGCCGACCTTAGGGCGGTCGCCATCTGTTCCGATGTTCGGCTGACCGACTCGGATGCCGTCAGGGTCGAGCTGGGAGCACCGGGACGGTCACACTATGGCCCCTATAAGAAGAAGAAGCGGCTGGGCCGAGGCGTTGAGTACGGCGCTCTACGTGCCGAGCGGGCGGTCCGGCAGGTCTGGCCGTGAACTACAGCTCAGCGGCTGCGGTTGCCTTCACCTCCCCCGTCAACCGCAGCCGCCAATCCCTTGTGAGTGGCCGCTGTATCTAGGTTCGGCGTAGCCGATCGCGTGCGACGCGACCATAGGGAGCGACCTAGATGCGGTGGCGATCGTGGCCTTGTGTTCGTTGGCCCGATGGGTGCCCCGCTGCGACGCTCGAACTTCCGGCCGACCTGGACTGCCGCATGCCGGAAGGCCGGATTGCCTGGTCTGCATTTCCACGACTTGCGTCACGTTGGCGGGACTCTCGCGGCCGCGACCGGCGCGAGCATGAAGGAGCTGATGGCGCGTCTGGGCCATTCGAGCACACGCGCGGCGATGATCTATCAGCATGCGACCAGGGACCGGGATCAGGCGATCGCGCGTGCCCTCGGGGGCCTGGTCCGTGAGGTCCACCAGGATCCACCGGCGGAGTCCTCGAGATCGCAGAATGAAGGGTGACCGGCACGCCGTGTGGCACGTATGTGGCACGAAACAGTCTGACGATGGATGGTAGACGTAGCCGATGAAAGCAGATCGTGGCGCTGAGCTGGGGTTTCGGGTTGGAGCGGGCGAAGGGAATCGAACCCTCATGACCAGCTTGGAAGGCTGGGGCTCTGCCATTGAGCTACGCCCGCGCGCGGACCGTAGAGTCAAGATCCGCTACCGGTAGCGTACCGGGTCGCGGGCATCCAGCGAACCTGACGCTCGCGCGTCCGAGGACTCAGCGCAAGGGCGGCAGGTCCTGACCCGGGCCCTGGACCGGCCGGAACAGGTCGCCCTTCTCCGCCACCCGTCCCGTCACGGTCCGGATCGTGAAACCGTCTGAACGCAAGCTCGGATCATCGAGGACAGCCCACTCGATCGGGGCCGAAACCGGCGCGCCCGGCGCAGCCCGCGGGCTGTACGGAGCGACCAGGGTCTTGTTGCTCACGTTCTGGGTGTAATCGAGCCGCGCGAGCCCGTGCCGCTCGCTGACATCCCACTTCCAGCTTACCAGCTCGGGGACGACGGCGCCGAGGTCCTTGGACAGGCCCTCAACCCAAGTGCGGGTGTCCTGGTAGGTGACAGCCCAGGCGACACCGAAATCCAAGCAATACGTTTTTTTTTTTTTTTTTCTGCAGCAACTCGTTCAGTTCCCGTATTGCTAACACTGGCGTCTCGGGGGCGACGGCGTTGAGTTCGTCGATGGTCGGGAGGCGCTTTTCAGCGAACTGATGCTCGCTGAAGCCGCCGACCACGCGCACCCATTGCGGCGGTGGCGTGACGGCGACCTGGCGCTTCAGCATGTTCATGGCGTCGGCGAGGCTACGCACGCCGTCCCAACGCAGCTCCATGTTGAAGTTGAGACCGCCGCGAATGATGTGGAGATGATTGTCGATCAGCCCGGGCAGGACGCGCCGGCCCTTGAGATCGACGATCTTGGTCTTTGGGCCTGCCAGCGACATCACCTCTTTGTCGGTACCGACCACGTGGAAGCGGCCGTCCCGAATCGCGACGGCCGTAGCGGTAGGCTGCGACCGCGCGAGCGTCGTGAAAAGTCCACGATGCAGGATCAGATCGGCGGTCGGTGTTGGTTGGGTCATGTGCGCCGCTCCTGTCTGGAGTCAATCTCTTGTTGCATTGCCTGTCCTTGACGCCCGGGCAGGAGGCCAAAGATGTGCGGCGTACATTGCGACTGACGCCACGCGGCGGCGAGGTGCGAGCCCTCCAGCATGTGCCTGGCCACCGGGATGATCTGCTCGCCAATGAGTATGCCGAGCAGCCCAACCAGCGCCACCACGGGCGGCGCCGGCGATCTCACATTGAGCAGGCTGTACACGATGCCGACCAGCAGGCCGGCTCCGAGCGACAAAAGATAGGCGCGCATATCGGCCATTCCGCGTGACGCCTATTACGCCAGCACCGGCTCTAACAACTCGTGAGGTCTCGAGGTGCGCTGCGGCGCCTTGTGCACCATGGTGTAGGCGTAGTCGACCCCCATGCCGTAGCCGCCGGAGTGCTCGCGCACAATCGCCATCACCGCGTCATACGTCTCCTTGCGCGCCCAGTCGCGTTGCCATTCGAGCAGCACCTGCTGCCAGGTCACCGGCACGACGCCGGCTTGGATCATGCGCTGCATCGAATAGTCGTGCGCTTCCTTGGATGTGCCGCCCGAGGCGTCCGCGACCATGTAGATCTCGTAGCCGCCTTCGAGCATGGCCGACAGAGCGAAAGTGTTGTTGCAAACCTCGGTCCACAAGCCCGAAACGACCACCTTGTTGCGCTTGTTTGCCTTGAGCGCATCGCGGACCTTCTTGTCATCCCACGAATTCATCGAGGAGCGCTCGAGCAGCGGCTTGTCGGGGAACACGTCGAGCAGCTCCGGATAGCTGTAGCCGGAGAAACTCTGTGTTTCGACCGTAGTGATCGTGGTCGGGATCTTGAACGCCTTCGCTGCCTTGGCGAGGGCGACGACGTTGTTCTTCAGTGTCTGGCGATCGATGGACTGAACGCCGAACGCCATCTGCGGCTGATGATCGATAAAGATGATCTGCGAGTTCTGTGGCGTGAGAACTTCGAGCTTCGGATTGGTCATGCGTGATCTCCTGAGGTTGGTGCCACCCCATATGGGGTGCCCGTCACGCTGAAGTCTGCGCTTGAAGCCCATCGTCGACATATCCCCTCGATGGGGGATGGGCCTGTCCTCTCGCTACGACGACGACATCCAAGGCTCCAGCAGCATGACGATTGCGTGCGTGACGATGACGCCGCAGATCCCCGAAGGTCGCCCATTCCGCATCTCAAACGCGAAGCTCTCGGGCACACCGCGCAAAGACGGCGCAATAGTCCCCCAACCGGGGGATGGAAGTTTGTCGATTCAGTGGGCAACATTCGGACAGCCAAGTCCGGTGAGCACCAGACCGGCAAAAATCCGAACACGTTGCGAGCTCGAGACAGCGGACGCTCGAACCTGGAGAAACACGATGCCAAAACTGTCCGGCACACACGACGGGCAGAAAGCTTCGGTGCAGATGAACCTGCTCGACCGCCTAGCCGGGGCAATTGATCCGCTTGTCGCGACGCGGCCTTTTCACTTCATTGCATTGCTGGGCCTCTGCGCCGCATACCTTCAGGGCGGTCTTACGAAACTCCTCGACTTCAGCGCCGCGGTAGCCGAGACGCAAAACTTCGGACTTCCCTTCGCGGCAGCAGCTACCGCCGCAACGATCGTCACTGAGCTCGCCGGTTCCGCGCTCATCTTGACCGGAATCTACCGCTGGCTCGGCGCCCTGTGGCTTGCCGGTTTCACGCTGTTCGCCAGCTTCGTTGCGAATCGATTTTGGGAAATGGTGCCACCGCAACGCTTCATGGTTGAGAACTCGTTCTTCGAGCACCTCGGACTCGTCGGCGGCTTTCTTCTCGTCGCGTGGCTCGATCTACGCGAGCGCCAAGGCGCTTCCCTCTGAGACTCCCATGCTGGGCCCCCAGTCCATACCTGATGGCGGGACATTGGCACAAGACGCTCGTCATGGCCCGCTACCGCTGCTTCTCATCGTGCTTACCGTTGTCACCGGACTGGTTGACGCAGTCAGTTATCTCAAGCTCGGTCATGTGTTCGTCGCCAACATGACGGGAAACGTGGTGCTGCTGGGATTGGCAGTCGGCGGCGTCTCGGAATTTTCAGTTGCTGTATCGCTGGTTGCGATTGGTTCGTTTCTCTTGGGGGCCCTTGCGGGAGGCCGCCTCGGCTCGCGAACGGGCCAGCATCGTGGCCGATTTCTCGCACTCGCAACATACGCAAAAGCTACCGCTGTTGGTACCGCGTTCGTTGTATCGCTTGCGTCATCCGATGTGAGCGGCGGTATCCCCGCCTACGCGCTGGTCGTACTTCTTGCGTTCGCCATGGGCTTGCAGAATGCCACCGCGCGCCGACTGGGTGTACCCGACCTGACCACGACGGTGCTGACGCTGACCTTAACAGGACTTGCCGCCGATTCGCATTTTGCGGGCGGCACGAATCAGAATGTCGGCCGCCGCCTCCTCGCGACCGCGGCGATGTTCATTGGGGCGTCGGTGGGCGCTGTTCTCATTCTTCACGTCAGCGTGAGCGCTGCGCTCGCGGTTGCGGTGGCGCTGCTCTTGTTGAACGCGATCGCTGCCTATCGCTTGTCATCATCAGCCGCCGCTTGGACCGCGGCGAAATGAGCCAAACGGGGGTCGGCGTGAGTTTTCGGAAATGCCGGGCAGGTTGAACGCACCAACGGCGTCGTTCTTGGTCTGATTTTCCTCTCAGGCCGCCGCCTTGCCCACCGGCCGGGCACGTCGGCACTTGCCCCTTAAGGATAACCTCTGGCTGAGGACGCATTACGCCGCTTCCCGCTGCCGGACACGAGGGCGCTGATCGCCCGCTGGAACGTCGCTTTCGTTTTCCCTGTTCAAACGGTAGCGGACGAGGTCGGCAATCGTGATCATCATCAAGCCGTGCTTCCTGCAGAATCGGCCGAGGTCCGGAACGCGGGCCATCGTGCCGTCGTCGTTAACAACCTCGCAGATCACGCCGGCCGGGGCGAAACCTGCGAGCCTGGCGAGGTCGACGGCTGCTTCGGTGTGACCGCGCCGCTCGAGCACGCCACCGGTGCGGGCGCGAAGGGGAAACACGTGTCCCGGCCGCGCGAGGTGTTCCGGCCTGCTATTCGCGTGAACGGCGGTCCTGATGGTGCGAGCTCGCTTGAGGGCAGAAATGCCTGTGGTCATGCCTTCGCCTCGCGCGTCGATCGAAACCGTGAACGCCGTCCCGCCCAATGCGCCGTTATCCGGGATCATCGGATCCAACTGCAGCCGATCGAGCTTGTCTCCGGTCATCGCGAGGCAAATCAGGCCTCTGCCCTGGGTCGCCATGAAATTGACCGCCTCGGGCGTGACCATTTCGGCTGCCATCGTCAGGTCGCCTTCGTTCTCGCGATCTTCGTCGTCCACGACGACGACCATGCGTCCGGCTCTGAGCGCTCGGATTGCCTCGTCGATAGCCGCAAACCGTGGATTAGACAGCGGCTTCTCTTTCGCCGATCGTCGACTGGCGCCTTTCATCGCTCGAACGCCGGGAGTCCGCACGATGTCGCTGCGCCCAAGCGTCAGCGTGTGACCCAGCCTCTCCTTCTTGGTTTTCAAGTAGCCAAGCGAATACGGGCTCGGCGTACCCTCGCAAGGCAGTTGGGCGACGATCTCGATGCCTGCCGCCGCTAACGCATTGCTCTTGTCCGGCTGTTCGAAAGGAGGCGCACCCGGTCGATGCCGAGATCCCGCAAAATGGCGATGGGCAGCCGGTAATCCCTGTAGTCGGTGCCGAAGCCCAGCGCGTGGTTGGCATCGATCGTGTCGAGTCCGCCATCTTGCAGCTCGTAGGCCTGCAATTTCGCGGTCAGGCCGATGCCGCGGGCTTCCTGGTATTCGTAGATCATGAGCCCACGGCCCTCGGCCGCGATGGTCTGCATCGCCGCTTCGAGCTGCCCGCCGCAGTCACAGCGGAGCGACCCGAGCATTTCACCCGTGAAGCACTGCGAATGAATGCGCACCAACGGCGCGTCGACATCTCTCAGGTCGCCGAAAGTCATCGCAAGTGCGGTGTTTGTCCTCGCGCTGCCGTTCGTGACGTCTTGCGCGTATCCGAGCGCCTCGAACAGCCCCCATCTCGTCGGCAGGCGCGTGGACGCGATGCGTCTCGCTGGACCGGTTTCGACACGGTTGGCCATGCGATTAGGCCGCACGCTTCCGTGGTTGAGGAACCGCTCCGCTCGCGCGCAATCCATCGACCTCGATCGCATTGAATCCCAGCTCTTGGAGAATCTCCGCGTTGTGCTCACCGATCTCCGGAGCTCGCGTTGCAGACGTCTTGACGACGCCGTGCACCTGGATGGGGCTGCTGATCGTGGACGTCAGTTTGCCGCCGGCGCCATCGAGCGGAACGACGATGTCGTTCGCGCGCAGCTGCGGATCCTCAATCACTTCCTGCGGCGCGCGCACGACGCCGAACGTGACGTGGATACCGCTGAAGACCTCGTACCAGTGCGCCATCGGCTCCGCGGCGAAGACTTCATCGAGAATGGCCGACAGTTGCGGCATGTTCGCCAGCAGCTTCGCCGGATCGGAGAAGCGCGGATCGGTGAGGAGATCGGTGCGGCCGATGGCCTTCGCGACCGCCTCCAGCTTGTCCGACGTGACGATGAGCACGAACCACGTGCCGTCGGCCGCCTGGTACACGTTCATCGCTGCGTTTGCGGGATTTTTCCGGTCGTGCAAGCCGAAGAACTTCGCCTCGCAGAGAGCCGCCTGGATCGAAACGCTCGCGGCCCAGACACCTTCGGCGAGCAGCGAGGTTGTGACGTACGATCCCTTGCCGGTGCGCTCGCGACGATACAGCGCGGTGACGATCGCGGAATAGAGGCCGACGGCGGTCGCATTGTCGCCACTGCCGGCCACGGGCCAGGTGGGTGGCAGGCCGGCATCGCGCGTCATCGACAGCAAGCCGCTGCGTGCCCAGTATGAGGTAATGTCGAAGCCCGGAAGATCGGCGTCCGGCCCCTTTTCGCCGAAGCCCGTGAGGTCCGCATAGATGAGCCGCGAGTTCCACGCCGCTACATCGTCGTATTCGAGCTTCAGGCGCTTGCGCGCGGGGTGCGGCGTATTGACGATGAACACGTCGGCCCATTTGACGAGCTTTTCGACGACTTGCGCTGCGCTCGGCGATTTCAAATCGAGCGACATGCCGCGTTTGTTGCGGTTGGCGAGGTGCCAGGGATAAGGGTCGTTCGCCTGTGGCTGCGGCGGAATCTGGTGCGCGTGTCTCCAAAGATCGCCCGCCGGCGGCTCCACCTTGATCACGTCGGCCCCGAAGTCGGACAGGATCACCGCGGCGCTGGGACCCGCGATGAAGCTCGCGAAATCCACCACTTTCAGGCCGGAGAAGATGTTGTCGGTTGCCATGGCTCTCAATGTTGAATGGTCGTGTGCAGCAGGCTTTACTCAGCGCCCCTGGAATCGGGGCTCGCGCTTTTCGAGGAAGGCGCTCGTGCCTTCCTTCTTGTCCTCAGTCGCGGCGCACAAGCCGAAGTAGGAAGCCTCGAGGAGCTGGCCTTCGCTTTGGCTGGTCTCTGCCCCCTTGTTCGCGGCCTCGAGCGAAAACCTGACCGCGATCGGAGCGTTGGATGCGATCGTCTTCAGGATTGCCTCCGCGCGCGCGATGAGCTCGGCCGCGGGAACGATCTCGTTGACCAGGCCGATGCGATGGGCCTCCTGCGCGTTGATCACCTCTCCGGTGAGGATGAGTTGTAGCGCGCGGCCCTTGCCGATCAAACGGGGCAGACGTTGCGTTCCACCCCCCCCGGGCAATAAGCCCAGCTTCACTTCCGGCTGGCCGAACTTCGCGGCTTCGACGGCGATCCGGATCGTGCACGCCATCGCTGTCTCGCAGCCGCCGCCAAGCGCGAATCCGTTGATGGCCGCGATCACGGGCTTGCCCAGGTTCTCGATCAGATCCAGGACCGCCTGCCCGAAACGGCTCGACTGCTGGGCTTCGAATGCCGTGATGTGCGCAAGCTCTCTGATGTCCGCGCCGGCGATGAACGCCTTGTCGCCCGCGCCGGTGAGGATGACGCCACGCACGTCCACGTCGTCCCGCGCATCCTCGAATGCGCTGCGCAGATCGGTCCAGGTGGGTGTGTCGAGCGCGTTGAGCGCCTTGGGACGATTGATCGTCACGTAGGCGATGCCGTCCCGCTTCTGGTACAGCACGTTCTCGAACCTCGGCATGGGCTCTAGCCGGGTCTCGGGCAGGAATGAAGGTGCTGACAAAGTCATGGGAAGTCTCTCCAAGCCCCTGTTACTGGTTGACGGCCTGCGGCGCCGCGGTCGTCCTGCTGAAGTCCGGCCGGCGCTTCTCGAAGAACGCTCATCGTCAAAGCGTTCTTCTTCTCCGGCCGGTTGAACTGAATGCTCAGGATGCTTCCGGAGCGCTCCGTAACAATCTCATTCATCGTCTACCTCGAGAACCTGTTTCGTCAGAAAGCGCGTTACACGAAGGCGCCGAAGCCCGTGATCGCCTTGCCGACGATCAGGTTCTGCATCTGATAGGTGCCTTCGTAGGAGTAGAGTGCCTCCGCGTCGGCGAAGAAGCGCGCGACGTTGTAGTCGGCGACGATTCCATTACCACCCAGGAGCTCGCGGCCCCACGAGACCGTCTCGCGTGACTTGGCGGTGCAAAAGGCCTTCGCGAGCGCCGCTTGATGGTCGCTGAGGTTCCCCTCGTCGGTCATCTGTGCGAGCCGGACCATCATGCACTGACACGCCGTCACGTTGGCGAGCATCTTGGCGAGGAGGTCCTGCACCAGCTGGAACGAAGCGATCGGCCTGCCGAACTGCAGGCGCTCCTGCGCGTACTTGAGCGTCGCCTCGAATGCGCCCATCTGGACGCCGGTCGAGGCCCAACCCACCATGTACCGCGTCATCCGCAGGACGCGCGCGGTATCGCGGAACGAGTTGCCGCCCTGCAGGCGATTCGCTTCCGGCACCCAAACATCCTTGAGCGTGATCTGGCCGTTTTGGACCACTTTGAGAGCCATCTTGTGCTCGATCTTCTCGACGCTGAAGCCGGGAGTGGTCTTGTTCTCGACGATGAAGCCCTTCACCTGGTTGTCTGCGACGTCGCGCGCCCAGATGATCGAGATATCGCACCACGGCGCGTTGCCGATCCACCGCTTCTGACCATTGAGAATCCAGGTGTCCCCTTCGCGTTTGGCGGTCGTGGTCATGCCGCCGCTCGTTCCCGAACCGACCAGCGGCTCGGTCAAGCCGAAGCAGCCGATCTTTTCGAAGCGGGCCATCGGGGGCAGCCACTTCTGCTTCTGCTCCTCCGATCCGTCCAGGTAGATCGAGCCCATCGCCAGGCCGCTGTGCACACCGAAGAACGTGCAGAACGAAGCGTCGACGCGCGCCAGTTCCATCGCGACCAGCCCGAACAGCTTCTGGTTTCCGCCGGCGCAGCCATAGCCCTGATAGCCCAGACCGCCGAGCCCCAATTCCTTGAAGGAGGGCAGCAGCTCGAAGGGAAACGCGTCGTCGGACCAATACTTGTTGATGATCGGCTGGACCTTGGTCTCCATGTACGTACGCACCTTTCTGACGATCGCCTTCTCGTCGGCAGTCAGGACTTCGACGAGCTGGTAGAAGTCGCTGTTCGGCGCGGGGAGCTGCTTCGGCGTTACGGAGGGCATTGATGTGGTCCTATTCAATCTCGCTGCGCTTAATGCCAGCTTGGCTCTTGGGAAACGGACGGCCGGGCAGCTCGGCGTACGCGACGCCACTAAGGTTGCCCAGCGCGAACTGCAATGTTTGCCGGTTCGACCCGTCGAGGTTGGCGCTATACAGCGATCCTCCGAAATCGGTGACGAACATCCGGCCGCCTTTGGGATCCAGCGCCAGGCCGATGCCCTCCATCAGGTGATCGAACACGATTTCGGGGAGCGGGCGCTTGCCTGCCGCCGCATCCAATGGCGCACGGTTGACCGTGTTGCCGTAAGGCGGGTCGCCACGGTCGGTCCAATACAGCATGCGAGTGCCGGGATCGATATCGAGATCGATCGGCTCGGGCAAGGCCTCGTACAGCACTTCGATGTCCTGCCGGTTCGCCGGCGTCTGCCCCCGTGGCATGTCGATGTTGGCGCGCAGGATGCGCCCTTCCCCTGCGTTGTCGCCTCCTTTCTGCGTCCAATAGAACTTTCCCCACACGACGTCGACGGCGATGCCTACGCACCACTTCGCCGCATCGGGTCCCGGTTGCGGATCGTCCTGACTCGTGTCGACGAGCGTCTCGATGTTCGAGCCGTCGAGGTTCGCGCGCATGACGCGCATGCCCTCGCGGTCGGACCAATAGAGCTTTCCAGACTTCTTTTCGATCTGGATCTGCTTGGGCGTGAACGTGCCACCCGGAGCAACGATGGTGGTGAGGTTCCTGCCGTCGAGATCAGAACGAAGGATCGAGCCGTCGTTCGCCTTGGGATTTCCCATGTTGGTCCAGTAGAGATGTCCCGCTGCGATGTCGACGGCGAGGCCGTCGGGCAGCTTTCTGCCTTCCTCGACGATCGTCTTCAGATCGGAGCCGTCGGGGCTTGCAGTCAGAACCCGCCCCCCCCCGAGGTCCAAAAGAAAGAGCCGGCCCATGGCGCCATTTTTCTTGTCGCGCTTCTTGGTCGAAGATGTTCGTGTACCGCTCATGCGTCTTGTCTCCAGTGTTGGACTATGGGAGCGTCTTGCCCGCCTTGGCGCGCAGCGCGAGGAGCGCGAGCATCACCTCGTTCTCCTGCTCCGCGAGCTCGTCGACGGAGTGTTCGCCTGCTTCCTTGAGCACGCCGTCGACGATGGTCTGCTTGAGGGTCGGCGTGACATCGGGCATCTGAAGACTCTTCATCAAGCTGGTGAGGGTATCCATCAGATGCTCCATGAAGTGATGGATGCCCCCGGAACCTCCGCCCAGATGCCATTGCAGACTCGGGCCCATGACGCCCCATCGGATCCCCGGTCCATAGGACACGGCGATGTCGGCATCAGCCACGCTCAGCACGCCCTCCTGGACGAGATAGAGCACCTCCTTGTAGAGCGCCGCCTGGAGGCGGTTGCCCGCGTGGCCAGGCAGCGCTTTATAAAGCCGGATCGGCTTGCTGCCGATAGAGGCGTAGAACGCCATTGCGCGTTCGATCGTCGATTCGGACGTCTTCGCGCCACCGACAACCTCGACCAGCGGAACGATGTGCGGTGGATTAAACGGATGCCCGATCACGCAGCGCTCAGGATACTTGCACTTTGCCTGCGTGACATCCATCGGGATGCTCGACGAGCTCGACGCGAGTATCGAGTCGACTGGCGTGAACTCGTCCATCTCGGCGAAGAGCTTCGCCTTGAAGTCGGGGCGTTCTGGGCCGTTCTCCTGGACCAGATCCGCGTCGACGAGCGCTTCGCGCAGCTTCGGCGTAAACGTCAGCCGGTTGGTGGACGCACCCGGCGCGAGTCCGAACGTCGTCAACAACGTCCAAGCATTGTCGACGTATTTGCGTAGGCCGGATTCAGCATTCGGCGCAGGATCGGTCGCGACCACGTCGAACCCGCGCGAGAGGTAATAGGCGGCCCAGCTCGCACCGATCACGCCGGTGCCGACGATAGCAATGCGCTGGATGGGTTTGGTCTGAGACATGTTTCAGGTCTACTTTCGACTCGATGCAGCACGCTTTGAAGTCTGCGTTGAAAGCCCTGCTTGAGATATCCCCCCGATGGGGGACGTGTTGTGTGCGCAGGCCTAAGTCCCCAGTTTGACGCGTTGCCACTCGCGTTTGAGGATTGCCTGGCCCAGCGCCGTGATCGTCCGCGTATCGCGCTGCGTTTCTTCGTCCGGCGACTCCTCGTACTGCAACCGTTTAATTGCAGTCTCGATGGTTTCATAAAGACGCTGATGGTCTGGGTCGGTCGGACTGACAAGCAGATGGATCTTGGCTTGTGCGAGGACGATGCGCTCGAATTTCTTGAGCAGCGCGGGGTCTGCATTGAGAGGCCCACGACCACGATCCCATTTGTCCTTCCAGGTGGATTTCACGATCAGCGCCGCAGCGATCAATGCGATGAGCTCGGCGAGCGTGTCTCGCAGCGTCTCGATCCACTTCTCACGATTGGCGGAGATGACAGTCGCGCTGAACTGTCGTCGCGCGACAGTGAGCGTTATGAGTGGGCCAATAATCGAGGCTACCAGGGCGGTACAAGCCGAGACCAGACTAACGACCGGGACGTCCATCGCTTTTCCTGCTTGATACGCTACGGTGTGAGGGCAGTCGTTGCCGAGCGGGAGATCACTTGGTCTGAATCGTGCCGGTGGCGAAGGCCAAAGCGGCCGCGGCGGTGAAGACGTTGGCATGCGCGTCCTCCTTGTCCGCATCGGCGCTCGCCAACGCTGTCTGTTCGCTTGCCACGTCTGTATATGTGCCGACGCCATGCATGTAGGCGTCGAACGCTGCGTCGTACGCCGTTTGGGCTGCCTCATGCAGGGTCATGGCCGCGGCGTATGCCGACAGGCTGGTCCTGAGGTCGTTATAGGCACTGACGACCTGCTGTACAGCCGCATCTCGCACTTGCGCGAGCTGGTCGCGCGCGGCGGCGACTTCCGAGCGCGCTGCCGCAACATGGTAGTCACGTGTGCCGCCATCGAACAGCGGCCAACTCAACGTCAGCAGGATGTTCCCTCCCGCCTTGTTTACGCGGTAGTACGGACTCCCGTCGGTGCTCAGTTGTCCCATGTTCTGGTAGGCCTGTGCAGACAAGGCGATCGTCGGGTAATAGGCCGCGCGTTGGCTCTTGAGCGTCCCTGCCGCCGCCTCGATCTTGCCGAGCGCAGCAATGACATCGGGTCGATTGGCCAATGCATCCTGGATCGCTGCCGAAAGATTCTCGGGCGGCTCGGCTGGCAACGGTTTCTCCGAGCTGTCGGCGATATCGATCTGCGTGTCGGCTGGCAATCCAATGGAGGCAATGAGGTTGGCGTAAGCAGTACGCTCGTCGCCGCTCGATTTGGTCAGGTTCAAACGAGCTTGCGCAGTCTGCCGTTGCGCTTGGGCGACCACGACCACGGTCGTCAACCCCTGTTCTCGACGGGACTCTGCGGCGTCCTGCACTGTTTCGGCCGTCTTCAGCGCCTCCTCGGCAGCGCTCAGGCGACCGCGTGCAGCGCCCAGCGCAAAGTAGGCGCGGCTGACGACAAAGATGAGCTTCTGGTGGGCACCCGTGAAGGATACGTTGGCAGCGAATGAATTGGCACGGGCTGCCTGCTCCTGGCCGTCCCGCCGACCGAAGTCGAACAGCAGCCACTTCAGCGCCACCACGGGAATCGCTTCGGCGGTGTTCGCAATGAAATAGCCTCTGGGAACCAGCGTGGTAGGAATCGGACCGGGCGTCCGCTGAAAACCGACGATGGCCTCGATCGAAACTTGCGGCGCGTAACTGCTTTCGACGAGGCCCACGGCGAGCGCCGCCTGGCGCGCCTGCTCCCAGGCTTCGTGCGTCTCGGGGTTGAGTCGCTGCGCCAGGTCGATAAGCTCGGCAAGATCGTAGCGATGGCCTTGTTCGATCGGAGCCGCCATCCGCGCTTCGGAGTCGGCCGCGCCGCTCGAGTCGGGCAAGCCGTCCGACTCCGCCAGTCGCCGCACGGCTTCCGCAGGCGATGGAATGACCCACGGCTTCTCCGGGGTAGCCGGCGCGATCTGATCCGGATCGAACGCCGAGGCGGCAACGGGCGAAAGCAGCGCGAGAAGCGCCACGCGAACGCACGTGCGCGGCAGTGATCTACGCCGGGACGGAGGCGGCATAGCGCATTTCCCGGTACAGGGACACCCTGGCGGCGAGGGCCGGGCGCACGAGCGATGGCGCTGCATCCGGAGGATTCAGGCGCGCTTCGGCCAACTCGGATTCATGAATAGGCGCAGGCGGTGGCTCTCCGGCGGCGAAGCGACGTGCGGCGTCGGAGAACCATGCCGCTGCCTTTTCATCCTGTACTCGAGCCACGTCGCCGATGCCGCTCCGATTCGGCTGAGCCGCGACGACAAACGCCGCGGTGGCGAGTCGATCGAGCGTGCGGACAGCCGACTCTTCGAATGTCTCGCGCTGACGCATTCGCTGCAACAGGTGAGCCTCGAACGCCCCGATCGAAACCAGCCGCCTGGCCTCGGCGACCTTCTGCACCGCCTTGAGACGGATGTCGACCAGCGGCAGCGTCGCATTGCGCACGAGCTCGCCCAGCGCGCCCAGCGCCTGCGCCAGGACCTGCCGCGCGCGGTCGAGAGCGCTCACGGGCCACATCACGCTGAACACAATCGTGATCAGGACATTGCCGAGAAGAATGCCGACGATGCGGTCGCGCGCCGGCGTGAGCTCTATCGTCGGACCGTAGTCGTTCAAGACGCCGAGGAAGAAAGCGAACGCCATCTGCAAACCGAGATACGACAAGAGCTCGCTGCTGGTGGCGACCCAAGCGCTCACTGCCGACATGGCGGCGATCAGCAGAGCGAGCTGGCCGATATCGGTCATTTGCGGCAGCACGTAGACGATGCTGAGAGTGGCCGCCGCGCCTCCGATCAGCGCGCCGCCGATCCGCAGCGTCAGCTTGTGCATGGATTCGCCGAGGCTGCCCAGCGCGACGAAGAAGCAGGTGGTCACTGCGGTCCGTATGCCAGGCCAGTCGAGCATCGTGTAGATGAAGTAGGACGCCATCACGGCGATCGTGGTCTTGAGTGCGAAGCGCGCGTGTTCCGGGTTGCTCCAGGCGTCGGCCACCAGCAGAGTCGATTTAGCGGGCGCATTCGGCGGATCGGCGCCCGTGCGCCGGCGAGTGATGTCGGCGCCGAGACGGCCGAACGCATCGGCGATGGCCGTGACGACCGATACGGTCTCAGCGTTGAGTCCGTTCAGAAGTGAGCTGGGCACGGCAGGCGCCGCAGGAAGCGGTGCGTCCTTGGATGCCAAAGCAAGTCGGCATCCGTTGTTCACATTGGCGAGCCACTCGCGCACCTCTCGAGGCGTGTCGTTCGGAAACGCGCGGAGCATGGTCAGCAATTCGACCAGCGTCTCAATCATTCGACGATCGATCTCGGCGAGCACGCGCAGATGCCGATCACCCATCTGCGCGTGCTGTCGCAACTCGACCAACCCAAGCGCCTCGGCTTGTCGGTCGCCGGCATCGGCCGATGGGCGTCCCAGGAGCGTGGCCGTCACGGAATCGAGCAGACGCAACCCGGTCTGCAGCGCGAGCCTGCCCGGACTCCTTCCGAAGGCGAGATCGACCAACGATGTCAGCGTCGCGGGGAACATCACCACGACCCAGAGCCACAGCACCAGGCGCGTCAACGCCTCGGTCGAAGGGATGCCATCGACAAGCGTCTGACTTACGACGAGGACGAACCCGGCGAGGAACGCGATCGGTCCTAGCGCGGAGGTGCGGGCCAGGAACATGCCCACGAACGTGCTGACCGCCATCAGCGGAATCCGAAGTGCCGGCTCCGACGCGTCGACCATGAAGAACAGCAGAGAAAGCAGCACGCCCAGCGTCGCAGCGAGCGCGCCGCCCACGGCGCTGATAACCGTGCCGATGTATTCGTCGCGACTGAGGAGCAACACGATGTAGGCCATGTAAGCCGGCAGTGGGATCTCGAAGACCATTGCGACCACTACCGTGAATGCGCAGCTGACGGCGATACGCGCGACAGCTGCACCTCTGCCCGGCCTCGGAGCAAGCTCGTCGCGAAGCCAGGCGGCGAAGTCAGCCCACCGCGACGTGGTGTCAGTTGCCGGCATGCTGCACCCGAACCGAAACGGTCGCTCCGATTCTCGTCAACTGCGGAGGAGGATCGTCCAGCCGCACCCACACCGGAAAGCGTTGCGCCACGACAACCCAGTTGATCGTACGGCCCACGACGGGCAATCCAGGACCGCCCTCATCCTCGGGTCGCACGCCTGCGCCCAGGCTTGCGACGTGACCGCGGATCGGCTGATCGTCCGATCCCATCACCCACACTGTGGCGGGGTCGCCGACGCCGATACGCGGCACCTCCGTCTCGCGGAAATCGGCGATGGCGTACCACTCGTCGCTCTTGATGAGCGTGAACAGCGGCTGCCCGGTGACGGCGTAGGCGCCTTCCGCGATTCGCAAACCGACCACCAATCCATCGTACGGCGCCGGCAACGTCGTCAGGCGCAAATCGCGCTCCGCCAGCGCCTCGGCGGCCTCCGCGCCCGCGAGCTGGGCGATCAGGCTCTCGGTGTCGCCGACGGCCTGCCGCGCCTGATGGGCCTTCTGCGTCGTGGCGGTCAGGGCGATGGCGGCGTTGCGCTCGTTGGTGCGGGCCTCGTCGATCTGCTGCTTGGTCACGTATCCCTTCCCCAGCAGCGGCTCCAGGCGCTGTAGCGTGTCCTGCGCCAGCTCCAGCTGCGCGCGCGCATGATTGATCTGCGTCGCGGCGGCGTCGGCACCCGACCGTTGCGACGCCACCTGCCGCCCGGTCAAATTGATTTGCGCTTTCAATGCCGCGACCTCGGCGCGAGCCTGGCGTACCCGCAGCTCGAACGGCTCGGGATCGATGTCGACCAACGGCTCGCCCCGTTTCACTCGCTGGTTGTTCGTCACGTGCAGCGCGACGATGCGCCCGCTGACGTCCGGCGCCAGGCCGGCGCTGTACGCGAAGAGGTAGGCGTCGTGCGTGCGCGGACGTCGGTCGAGCACATACAGTGTCCAGACGGCGAGGCCGAGTGCAGCCGCCACGGCGAGCGCCGCGATCAGTCGGCCGACCCAGGCGCTGCGACCCGTCATCGCAACCGTCCGCCTAGGCGAGCCATAGCAGCCAGATCGCCAGTGAAAACGCTGTCGCGAAGGCGAGGTAAACCACGATCGGCATCGGCAACACTGAATCGATGCCGGTCTTGCCCAAGAGAGCGCGGACCGCGACTGTCGCGCCCATGCCGATCAATGCGCAGATCATCCACGACGGGAAGTAGGAGCCCAGGATGTTTCGAGACGGAGCGGAACTGCATCCGCTCAACAGCGTGAGCGCGGCTGCGGTCGACACACAGTCGCGTAGCCTGCCGCTTACGTCGCTCGAAGCGCTAATGACCGTGTTGGTACAGTCCATGGCATCACTTGAACGCGCCGGCCGAGACGTCATAGCTCGGCTCATCGCTCGAGACGTGCGGCTTGCGGGATGTGCGATACAGGACCGCCAAAGGCACTAAGCTGGCAAGCAAGAAGAACACTCCTAGAAGGAACGACGCACCGATCGGACCCAGCAACCTGTTTAAGCCCAGCCACAGGCCGATCAGCACGTATCCGGCGCCTACAATAGCCAACGCAGCAGCGCCGACGGCGAGAGCAAGCTTCCGAGCTGCGCTCCTCAGAGTTTCTGCAAGCCTCGCTTGCAGCTCGCTCTCGAGAGGGGCGAGGCACTCTCGAATCTTGGCGATACTCGACCCAAGCGCGCTGATCGGATCACGCAGGAACGCAAGAATCCATCGCAACCCTTTCATGTGACCGTCCTCGCCTCGCCCCTTCAGTGGTCGATGGGTCGAGTCTGCCGTTATCGCGGGTCAGGCCATATCCCCCCAGTGGGGGATGGGACGCGACCGATCTCGTCATCCGGGACTGCCCTAGATACATCCTCTGCGCCCTGTCTTCTATCCCCTCCGTGGGGGATAACGCGCCGACTGTCGATATCTCACAGTGTGCGCAGGAGAAGAACACGTGACGATCGACGGGTTGATTACCGTTCGGAGCAGCTTTGGACACAGCGAGACGTTGGCCAGGCTCGAGGCTGCGGTACGGGCCAATGGACTGCGTATTGTTGCAGGCGTCGATCATGCAATGGCCGCATTCGAAGCTGGGGTGTCGCTCGACGCAACGACGGTCCTGATGGTCGGCGATGGCAGACGTCAGGCCGCGCTGGTGAAGGCTCTTCGATTGATCTCCCTCGAGCTGCCTTTCAAGGTGCTCGTCTGGCAGGACGCCGGCGACACCTGGCTGTCCTATGTCGATTTTCGGTGGCTTGCGAAGCGCTACGGAGCCGGGCCTGAGGAGGTGTGCCTCATCACGGACATGGCTGTGATGGTCGACGGCATCGCGAGAAAGGCAGGGTTGCCGCCTTAGCAGCGTAGACTTCCCCCATTGCTGACGACGCCCTCCCGGCAATGGCCTCTTCCGGACCCTCAGAGCACTACCGCTTCGGACCCTTCGAGCTGCAGGTCGACAAACGACGGCTGCTGAAGGACGGCGCAACGATTTCACTGCGCCCGCGGGCCTTTGATTTGCTAGTCGTGCTCGTCGATCGCGCCGGACATCTGGTCACTAAGGACGAGTTGCTCGGCCAGGTGTGGCCGAAGATGGTGGTCGAGGAAGCCGCGTTGCACGTGCAGGTGTCCACCCTGCGCAAAATCCTCGGCAGCGATGCCATCACCACGGTGTCGGGACGCGGCTACCAGTTCACGCTGCCGGTGACGAAGGACGACGGCGAAGCGAATCGCGCATCGAAACCCAAGCACAACCTGCCCTATCAGCTGACGAGCTTCGTCGGTCGCCAACAGGAGATCGCACAACTCGAGGAGCTGGTGACGACGAATCGGCTGGTGACGCTGACCGGTGCCGGTGGTGCGGGCAAGACGCGCCTGGCGATCGAGGTGGCGAGTCGGTTGACCGACGCGTTTGCCGACGGTGTATGGTTGGTGGAGCTCGCCGCGCTCTCGGATCAGCGGCTCGTACCGCAAGCCCTGGCGAAGGCGCTTGAAGTCAAGGAGCAGCCGGCGAGGCCACTGATCGAGACGCTCGGCGACTATCTTGCATCGAAAAAGCTGCTGCTGGTGCTCGACAACGTCGAGCACTTGCTGGAGGGTTGTGCGCACCTGGTCGATGAGATCGCTCGTCATAGCCCGGATATCACCGTGCTCGTTACGAGCCGCGAGCGGCTTGGGATGACAGGGGAGCTCACGTATCGCGTGCCGTCCCTGACAGTGCCGGAAACGAACGGAACTTTGCCGCCGGAGACCGCGTTACGGTACGAAGGTGTGCGTCTTTTCGTAGACCGCGCGAAGCTCGTGCGTCCCGACTTCGACTTGACGACCGAGAACGCTTACTCCGTCGCATCGATCTGCGCTCGGCTGGATGGCATGCCGTTGGCGATCGAGCTTGCGGCACCCCGCCTGCGCTCAATGTCGGTGGAGGAATTGAGCCAACGGCTGGATCAGCGCTTCGCATTGCTGACCGACGGTTCGCGCGCAGCGCTGCCGCGGCATCGCACGCTACGATCGATGCTCGATTGGAGCTATGACCTGTTGTCCGAACGTGACCAGGCCCTGTTGCGTGGGGCGGCAGTTTTTGCGGGGGGCTGGACGCTCGTGAGCGCTGAACAGGTCTGCGCTAGATACGAGATCGATGCTTCGGACGTCATCGAGCAACTCACGTCGCTGGTCGACAAGAGTCTGGTCCTGACCGACGAGCAGGCGGGCGCGACGCGGTATCGGATGCTGGAGACCGTGCGCCAGTACGCGCTGGATCGCTTACGCGAGCATGACGAGGAAGCGCAGTGGCGAGCGCGTCATCTGGCCTGCTTCCTCTCGTTGGCCGAGAAATTTTCGGTGGAGATCGACGGGCCGCAACAGCAATCATGGCTCGCCCGGGTCGCGAGCGAGCACGACAACCTGCGGGCCGCGCTCGCATGGTCGGCTGAAACGAGTCCAATCGAGGGATTGCGACTCGCGAATGCGTTGCCCGCGTTCTGGCACGTTCGCGGCCACCTGGCCGAAGGGCGCCAGTATCTTGCCCGGCTGCTCGATGCAGTCCCGATCGACGCAGTGCCGCGCGAGCGTGCGCGCGGCCTGCACGCTGCCGCCCTGTTGGCAATACAGCACAGCGACTATGCCGCGGCGAAAGGACTCTTACGGGAGAGCCTGGCGCTCTGCCGCGAGATCAACGATCCGAACCGCGCGGCCCGTGTGCTCGGCGGCCTGACATGGCTCTCGAACGAGCAGGGCCTTTATCCGGAGGCCGAGGCGCTGGCGCGCGAATCGGTGGAATGCGCACAAGCCATCGGGGACCGCAGGCTGCTCTTCGCTAACCTCGGCAATCTTGCTGTTGCGCTCCACGCGCGAGGCCAGTGGGCTGAAGCACGCGAGTTTCACGAGCAGGCGCTCGGGGTGGCGCGCCAGCTCGGAACGCCGTGGGAAATAGGATGCGCCCTGAACACAATCGGGCGGGAAGAGTTGGAGGAGGGACGTCGCGACGTCGCTCGGGAACATCTTGCAGAGGCCATCAGGCTCCTGCAAGGATTGAATAACCCCTCTGGCGTCGCCGAGTCGTTGGACGTGTTCGCCGCGGTGGCAGCGGCAGAATCGCCGTTGCGGGCCGTTCGGCTGTGGGCCGCCGCAGAAGCGTTGCGTCAGGAGATCGGCAACGCGAGGTCGGTCCACGAGAGCATCGTCTACGAGCGCCACATGAAGCTGGTCCACGGGAAATTGACGACCGAAGCCTTCGATCAAGCCTGGGACGAAGGTCGAGCGATGTCTCTGAACGATGCCGTGCGTTACGCGTTGGACGAGCAGGCCGGGCGAGATAACTGAACTCGCCGCGGCCACGGGCTGTCCGTGGGCGGCTGTCGTTGCAGTCGCTTCGCCGGGTCGCGAAAAGAATTAGGAAATATTAGGAACCGAAAAGGACTTATCCCGCGCGAATCTCGACAATTCCCACAAGCCGGCCTCCGAAGTTCGAGCAAGCCGCAGCCGCCGAACGGGGATGGACGCCGGTGCTTCCTAAAACGTGCAAAGGAGCAGTGGCTATGGACAGCTCGTTCGGGTTGGCTCGTTCCGCAGACTCACCGCGTGCGTCGCTTTCGGCGGTATGGTACGAATCCGCGACCGCGCTAGCGAACGGCGCGAAAGAATCGGAGGAGATGCGGCATTCGGGCGCGCGCCTGTCGGCGCGCGAACGAACGATCGTACTGCTGATGGGTCATGGGTTGTCCAACAAACGGATCGCCCGCCAATTGAGTATCGCTCCGGAGACAGTCAAGTCGCACGCGAAGCGTATCTTTTGGAAGCTGACGGTCCAGAGCCGGGCCCAAGCGGTCTATCGAGCATCAACGCTCGGCCTCCTCTGAGCGTCGAGACTGATCAAAATCATGGCCAGACCGATCATTCGGCCCGCCTCCGCGCGCAAACCGATCGGTCTTGCGCTGCAGGGCAGAGGTTCGTGGGGTGCCTACACATGGGGCATGCTCGATGCGCTGCTTGCGAGTCGTAGCATCACTATCACACACCTAAGCGGTACGAGCGCCGGCGCGCCCAACGCGGCAGTCATCGCGAGCGCGCTCGCCAACGGATCACCGGCGCAGGCGAGAAAGGCGTTGGGCTCGTTCTGGCAGCTGGCAGGCAGTTCATCGCCCGCACGGCGATGAGGTATTCGCGAAACGCTCGACGTCGGCGGCGTTTACGTCGATTCGCGCAAGCCGAACCTCCAGATGCCCGCAAGCAAGCCGCGACTCACCGTGAACATCACGGCGCTGTCGCACGCGGAGTGACCGCAAGCACTCCAAGGAGCTCGGACATGAAATCCATCCTCGATCCTGACTTTGAGTACACGCCAAGCGTGGAGACCGACATCCGTGCGACGTTCGAGCGTGTCTGGCGTGAGCTCGACACCCGCGACCAGTCGCGCACGAGTTCCGGAGAGGACTGCAACGGCGTTTGGCTCGAATGCAACGGTGAGCTGGTCGATTCGTGCTCGGTGAAGGTGCTTCGCGTTCGCAAATCCCCCCTCGGCTTCGAGATGCTCGAGTTCGTCTGTCCGCGCTGCAAGCAACGCCACGAATCGCTGCAGTTTTGCTGAATACAAGAGGGGAGCGACCACCTCTCCCAACCGTACAGGAGCACAATCTTTGACGGACTTACGACCGAGGCGGTGTGGCGAATGCGCGAGAAGGTTTCGCTCTCCTCGCTTCCGCGAAAGACGCGTCGCGGCGAGCGGCGCGAATGTGGGGCGCGACGGAACGACTGCGCGACGAAATTGGGGCTCCGATCCGGCTCCACGACCAAGCCGAACACAATCGCGCAATGTCATCCGCCCGTGCTGCATTGGGCGACGACGCATTCAACGGAGCGTGGCGCGAGGGTCGTGACATGACGCTCGAAAACGTTGTGCTATTTGCCCTAAGCGGCGTGGACACACCGCACCGCCACTGACCTCCTTCATTGTGCCACATATCGCTAGGGTTGTTGACGTCCGCTTTGAGTCGGTGCGACGGTCGAGCGATGGTCGCAGACCGGCTAGGAGCGGCCGTAGCGCATTGTGCTCCATTGCGGTCACTCGCGTAGATTTCACCGATCTCATTGCCCGGCCTCGACGGCATCGCAAGAGGGGCAGGGTCGCCGCCTCAGGAGTGTAGACTTCTTCCTTTGCTGACGACTCGACTCGGCAATGGCCTCTTCCGGATCGCCCGAGTGCTATCGTTTCGGACCCTTCGAGCTGCAGCCCGACGAACGACGGCTACTGAAGGACGGCGCAACGATTTCACTGCGCCCGCGCGCGTTTGATTTGCTGGTTGCGCTTGTCGCTCGCGCCGGACGTCTCGTCACCAAGGACGAATTGCTCGACCGCGTGTGGCCGAAGGTGGTGGTCGAGGAAGCGGCGTTGCACGTACAGGTGTCCGCCCTGCGCAAAGCCCTCGGCGCCGACGCAATCACCACGGTGTCGGGACGCGGCTACCAGTTCACGCTGCCCGTGACGACTGGCGAGGGCAAAGCGAATCGCCCATCAAGATCGAAGCACAACCTGCCCTATCAGCTGACGAGCTTCATCGGTCGCGAACAGGAGATCGCACAACTCAGGGAGCTTGTGAAGGCGAACCGCCTCGTGACGCTGACCGGCGCCGGTGGGGCGGGCAAGACGCGCCTGGCGATCGAAGTAGCAAACCGGTTGGTCGACGCGTTCCCCGACGGTGTCTGGTTGGTGGAGTTCGCCGCGCTCTCGGATTCGCGTCTCGTGCCGCAAGCTGCGGCCCGGGCGCTTGCACTCCCGGAGCAGCCGGCGCGCCCCTTGATCGAGACACTCAGCGACCATCTTGCCTCGAAAAAGCTGTTGCTCGTGCTCGACAATGCCGAGCACCTGCTCGAGGGATGCGTGCAATTCGTCGACCTCGTTCTTCGTCGGAGCCCCGGCATTGCCATTCTCGTAACGAGCCGAGAGCGACTTGGCATGATGGGAGAGCTCACCTACCGAGTCCCGTCACTCACCGTGCCCGGTCCGGACGACAACGTCGCGCGCGACGCCTTGCTTGCCTATGAAGGCGTGCGCCTGTTCGTCGAGCGTGCGAGACTGCTGCGTCCCCATTTCAGCGTCACGTCCGAGAATGCCGCATCGCTGGCTTCCATCTGCTACAGCCTCGATGGCATACCTTTGGCCATCGAGCTTGCGGCCCCCCGCCTGCGTTCGATGTCGGTGGAGGAATTGAGCCAACGGCTGGATCAGCGCTTCGCCTTGCTCACTGACGGTTCGCGCACAGCGCTGCCGCGGCATCGCACGTTGCGGTCGATGATCGACTGGAGCTACGACCTGCTGCGTGAGTCGGAGAAGCTGCTCCTGCAACGGCTTTCGGTCTTCGCCGGCGGGTGGACGTTGGCAGCGGCCGAAGGGGTGTGCGCCGGCGAGGAAATTGAGAAAGGGACATCCTCGACCTGCTGACTTCGCTCGCCGACAAGAGCCTGGTAGTGTCGGAGCAAGAGGACGCAGAGACGCGCTACCGACTGCTGGAAACGCTTCGGCAGTACGCCCGCGACCGGTTGGAGGACACCGGTGGGGGCGCCGCGGTACGGGCACGGCATCGGGATTACTACATGGCGCTGGCGGACGAGGCGGACTCGAAATTGAAGGGTGCGGAGCAGGCGGAGTCGCTGCGGCGTCTCGACGAGGAGCACGACAACCTGCGGGCTGGTCTGGAGTGGAGCCTGGTAGAGGCAGGACCGAAAGGAGCGCTTCGGCTTTGCGGGTTCTTGGGACGATTCTGGTGGACGCGTGGACATATCGCCGAGGGGCGACAGTGGTGTACCCGCGCCCTAAGCAAGGCAGGAGCAGCAGAGGAGCGAACGTGGGAGCACCAATATGCGCTCACTGCGGCGGGTGTACTCTCTTGCTATCAGTGCGACTATCCGGCTGCCAAGGTGCTGTTCGAGGAGTCCTTGGCGATCGTTCGGGAACTGGGGTTTCAGCGCGGCATCGCCAGTTCACTGAACAACCTGGGGCTCGTGGCACTCAACCAGAGCGACTATCCGGCCGCCAGGGCATTGTTCGAAGAGAGCCTGGCGATCGAGCGAGAACTGGGGGATCGGTTCGGCGTCGCCGTGTCGCTGAGCAACCTGGGGTACGCTGCCCTCCACCAGGGCGACTATCCGGCCGCAAGGGCACTGCTCGAAGAGGGCCTGGCGATCAATCGGGAACTGGGGAATCGGTCCGAGATTGGCCTGTTGCTGAGCAACCTGGGGTTCGTGGCACTCAACCAGAGCGACTATCCGGCCGCGAGGGCACTGCTCGAAGAGAGCCTGGCGATCCGTCGGGAACTGGGGGGTCGGTCCGGCATTCCCTCCTCGCTGGAGGGACTGGCTGCGGTGGTCGCTTCACAGCGCGACTCGCTGAGGGCCGCCCGCATCTGGGGCGGCGCAGAACGATTGCGGGCGGAGATCGGTACGCCGTTACCGTCAAACGAACGGTCCGGCCATGAGCGGCGCGTAGCCGCGGCCCGTAGCGCGTCGGGAGATGACGCTGCCTTCGACAGCGCCTGGCAGGAAGGCCGTGGCTTGACGCTCGACCAAGCGATAGACCTCGCACTGGCAAAGCCTGTCGAGGGCGGGTAACCAATGTGCGGGCCTTTAGGCACTTGGTGATCTGTCGGACAGAGGGGTAGCGCTCTAGTCACGCAAGCCAAAGTACCTGCGGTTCGGTCGTGCACGTCAGCGGCGGTCGTCGCAGACGCGTGCGCTCGAAGGCCGGCCGGATCCTGCTGTATGTCACGGCGATGTGTCGCGACCGCCGGCGGCGTCGCTCCCGCGGACCTGCCGTGCGGAGTTGAGCGCAAGCGAAAATCCGAACACACGGTGCGCTTTCCCCTGATCCGGGGGATGTGTCGGGCAGCGCTTTCAACGCAAACTTCAACGAGACAACGGAGGTTCCCCGTGACATGGAGATCCGCATGCGAAGCAACATTTGCACAATGACTCTCGCGGCAGCGAGCCTGGCGCGACCGGCGCTGCTCGCACGGGCACTCGACCCGGCCGGCGGCGCCACGATCGGGCCGACGAAGTCGTCGATCTGGACCAAAACGAATCTCTGGCGCTGAAGCGTCCCGCCGCACGCACTGGAGGTAACTCATGCGCATCGTCCATTTCGAAAGACGTGGAGTCCCCGGAATTGCCGCGGATGAAGGCCCGGGCTGGCATGGCCTCACGCAGTGTGCCAGCGCTGATTGCAATGATCAGTGTCGCGACGAGTCTCGAGCGTGGTGACGTGATCATCACCGGCACGCCGGGTAGCTTCGGAGCGGCGCGCAAGCCACCCGTTTACATGCAGCTCGGCGATATCTTCGAAGTGGAGATCCAATGGCCTCGGTGTCCTGACTAACCCCGTGCAGGAAGACTGAGAAACCGTCAACCAAAAGAGTCACTCCCATGCCATATTCCGATTACAAATGTTTCCAGTTCAGGTTTGATTCTGGAGTCGCATTCGTCAGCATCGATCACCCGCCGATAAATCTTCTTGATGAAGTTCTGTCACAGGAATTCGACAAGCTCGGCAGGGAGCTCGAGGCCGATGGGAGCGTCCGGGTCGTGGTCTTGCAGAGCGCGCTTCCGGATTTCTTCATTGCCCACTCTGGCTTGGGCCGGGTTGGAGGCGCTTCCAAAGTAGTGTCCCATACGCGCAGGTTTCGTCTCACGCAGACGATCGGCGAGCGGTTGAGGAACATGCCTAAGGCAGTCATTGCCAAAGTCGAGGGACGTGCCCGCGGCGGAGGGAGTGAGATCGCGCTGGCCGCGGACATGTGTTTTGCTGCCCTTGGCAAAGCGATCTTCGGCCATCCGGAGGTGGCGGTTGGGCTTGTTCCAGGCGGCGGCTCCACGCAACGATTGCCACGGCTCATCGGGCGCGGACGCGCCTTGGAGGTGCTCCTGGGTTGCAATGATTTCTCGGCGGAGCTGGCAGAAGGTTACGGTTATATCAATCGAGCCTTGCCGGCGGACGAGCTGACGCCATTTGTCGAGAACCTGGCTCATCGCATCGCCTCATTTCCTGCGCATGCTATCGCTCACGTCAAGGCGGCCGTGGATACTGGGGCATTCAGTTCCATATCAGAGGGGCTTCTGGTGGAAGCCCATGAGTCCGATTTGAGCGTCGCTAGCGAGGTGACGCAAGCGCGCGTGACGGAAGCATTGAAAGGCGGCGCCGAAACTTATGAAGGCGAGCTCAAGATGGAATACTTATCGAGACTCTCCCCGTCACGCTAAGCCCGCAACTGCGGATCGATGGTCACTTCGACACCCGCCGCAGCGCAGGCGGTCGCAGCGACGTCACCGTCCTCGTGTCAACCTGACTGGCGTTGTTGCCCCAGCTGTTCCGGACGAACGTAACGACGTCCGCGACCTGCTCGTCCGAGAGGCGCCACGCGAACGACGGCATCGCGAACTGGGCGGGCGTCAATGCAGTGCGCGGCGTCATGCCGCCCTTCAGCACGACCGAAACCACCGAGTCGGGATTTGCTGCGAGCACGACAGGATTGCCTGCGAGCGGCGGGAAGACACGATCGTAGCCCTTGCCGTCGGGACGGTGGCAAGCCGCGCAGTTGTCCAGGTAGACGCGAGCGCCGCGCGCCTGGTCGGCGCCGCTGCGCAGGCTGGCGTGCGTCACCTGGTCGTAGACGAAGCGTGCCTGCATTGCACCAGGATCGACGATCGATTTCAGGTATTTCGCAGTATCGACCGCATCCTCGGGCGTCATGTACTGGGTGCTGTGCGCGATAACGTCGGTCATCGATCCGAACACCGTGCCGCGCGAATTGGTCCCGGTTCGCAGAAACTCAGCGAGGTTGTCCACGCTCCACTCAGCGAGCGTCCCCTTCCCGCCAGAGCGCAGGCTGGGTGCGAAATAGCCTTCGATCACCGCGCCAGAGAGGTAGTCGGTGCCATCTGCCGAGCTCGCTGCCCTCATCTGCATCGTCAACGCGCGTGGGGTGTGGCACTCCCCGCAATGCCCGAGGCCATCGACGAAGTATTCGCCGCGCGCGACAGCAGGATCGGCTGCAGGAGCGGCGAAAGGACGAGGAGCCGGCGCGAACATCCAGCGCCAAAAAGTCAACGGCCAGCGCATGGACAAGGGAAACACGATGTCGTTGGCCTGATTGGGCACGGCCGCCGGCGCGACGCCATACTTGAAATAAGCGTAGAGCGCGTCGACGTCCTCCGGTCGTGTGTTGGCGTACGAGGTGAACGGCATTGCCGGATAGAGCGTATGCCCTTCGGCAACTCCGAAGCGCAGCGCACGATCGAAGTCGGCAAGAGTGAACCTGCCGATGCCGTAGACCAGATCGGGTGTGATGTTGGTCGTGTAGATCGCTCCGATCGGTATGCCCATGCGCAGTCCGCCGGAGAACGAAGGCTTGCCCGGCACGCTGTGGCAAGCCGCGCAGTCGCCCAACGACGCGAGATACGCACCGCGCGCGATCAACTCGGCACTCGGATGCGGCTCGGCCATGGAGGAATTGCCGGTCCTTGCGTCGCCCCACGAGGAGACACCCATCGCGCCAACAACGGCGACCAAGAAGGCCGCAGCCGCGGCGACGATCCAGTGCGACGTCGTCATGCTTGCACTAGCGGCCGCGGCGACTTGAGGTAGCTCTTGCGAAGCTCCGCCGCCGAGAAATAGGCCAGTCCGGCCAGGAGGCCCGTCGGGTTGTAGCCAATGTTCTGCGGAAACGCGGAAGCGCCGTGGATGAACAGGTTCGGAACCTCCCAACACTGGGAATACCGATTGACGACGCTGTTCGACGGATTCGATCCCATGATCGCCCCGCCCGTCGTATGCGTGGACTGGTAGATCCGGGTGTCGTAGTGGTTGCCCGTGCGCATCACGAGCGTCGAGTGGCTCTCGGGCTTCATCGCCGCGACGATCTCGTCCAACTTCTTCGCAGAGAATGCGGCCATCCGGTATTCGTTGTCGTGCCAATCGAAGGTGATGCGCAACAATGGCAAGCCGTGTGCATCGCGGTAGGTCGGGTCGAGCGACAGATAGCTGTCGCGGTAGGCCATCACCGACCCTTGCGTTGCGTAGGGCGCCGAATGCCGGTAGTGCCTGCGCGCGGCGTCCTTCCATCCCTTGCCCCACTGCGGCGTGCCTGCAGGCAGCAGCATCTGGGCGATGGGGCGCCCCCCTGTCGCGGAGGCAAAGATCAGCGAGCCGCCGATGAAGCCAAGCTGGGCGTGGTCGAAATGATCCGAGTTGAACTCGTCGATGACACGCTGCCCTGCTGCGCCGGCGCCGATGAACGGATTGATCTCCACGTCCTCGGCGAAGTGAGCGCTCGAGAGGGCACACATCTGGTAGGCGTAGTTCTTCCCTACCAGACCTTTGCCCGTAGACGGCTCGTACGGCTTGCCGATCCCGGAGAGCAGCAGCAGGCGCACGTTGTGCATCTGGAAGGCACAGAGCATGACCAGGTCTGCGGGCTGTTCGACCTCGCGGCCATTGGAGTCAATGTAGAGCACGCCTGTCGCGCGCGTGCGCGAGGAATCGAGCAGGATCCGGGTGACGTACGAGTCTGTACGTACCTCGAGGTTCGGCCGATCCCGCAGGATGGGCAGGATGGTCGTCTGGGGCGAGGCCTTCGAATACAGGAAGCAACCGAAGCGCTCGCAATAGCCGCACAGGTTGCACGGCCCCATGCGAACGCCGTAGGGGTTCGTGTAGGCGACCGAGCTATTGGCAGCGGGCACCGGGAAGGGCTTGTAGCCCAGCTCCGCAGCGGCCTTTTCGAAACGCCGGCTGCTCTCGATCGCCGGCATCGCGGGCGTTGGAAACTCGTCGCTGCGGGGCCCCTCGAAGGGGTTCCCTCCAGCCCGCAGCGCGCCGCGCAGGTTGCCAGCGACGCCAGAGGTACCACAGACCTTCTCGAAGTGATCGAAGTGCGGCTCGAGCTCGTCGAAGGTGACCGGGTAGTCCTGGATCGTCATCTCGGGCGGGATAAACTTCTTGCCGTAGCGCTGCTCGATATGGCTTCGCAGGTGCAAGTCCTCGGGCGACGCCCGCCACAGCTGCCCATTCCAGTGGACGCCCGCGCCCCCGACACCGTTGCCAAGAACGAAGGAACCATAGCGGCGATACGGAGCCGCGACATCGGCAGGACTGTGGCGGATCGTGACCGTTTCCTTGGCGAGCGGCTGCCACAGCTCGCCGCGCACTCCGTGCTTGAGCTCGTCCGCGATGCGAGGGAACTCGAAGTCAGGCGAGGTGTCCCGCGCGGGGCCGCGTTCCAGCGCAACGACCGACAGGCCAGCGTCGGTAAGCGTCTTGGCCAATATGGCGCCCGTCCATCCATAGCCGACGATGACTGCGTCCACCGCCTTCTTGCGTTCCGTCATCACGCCCTCTCGCCATCGATGGAGACCGGCCCGTACGGGTAGGGACGCCCGGCTTGGTCGATCCAGTCGGTGAAGTCGGCGCGCGCTCCAGGAAAGCCGATCAGCTTCCACGCCCCCATACCGCGATTGCCACCGTATATCGGATCGGCGAAGAAGCCCTCGCGGGTGTTCTCCAGCAACTGAGCGAAGAAGGCGGCGAGCGGCGGGTCGTCTCCCTCGATGCGTCCCCCCTCCAGCAAGCTGAGGAACGCATCCTGCTGCGCATTCGACAGCTTCTCGAAAGCCACCCCATATATCGCGCGGCACGCCTTGTTGGCACCAGCGATGCCATGCCGGTACAGATCTCTCGGCGTATAGGGCAGCTGGTATCCAAGCGTCGGAGGCAGGTCCGATTGGAACGGCCCCAGCATGTACGCGTATGCGCCATGGCCGTACGGCATCTCCAACTGGCGATCAATGAACTCAGGGATGCCGGCATCGGCGCCGCCAGGCCCCGCCTCGTCCGCAGGAATCAGCCGATCGACCGCAGCGCTCACGAACGCCCATTCCTCGGCGTTGAAATAACTTGGCTTGTAAGCGCGACGGGGCTCCAGGGCCGATGCAACTCCATGCCGCGTCACGCCGAGGATAGTCGCGCCCGCTACCGGCATGGCTGCCCTTAGCAGGAAGACGCGGCGGCTAATCAATTCCTTCGACTTCATGGAGACACCTTTTGCGTGCATGCGAGCGACGTCGACTTGCACCACGATGCGAGCAGTGTCCAATTCGAGCAGAAGGCCGGGTATCCCCCAAGTGGGTTACGCGGAGCGGTTTGCGAACTGCGCTGAGCACCTCGTGGCGCTCCTGCCACGTGAGACGATCGTGCCCGGACTCCAGGGCGCATACGAACAGGTGCGCAGGTAGGCTTCGGGGTCGAGGTCATTGAGCTTGGCGCTGATTCCGACGCTCCCGATAAGGGAACACCCGACAGTGAACCCAGCCCGGTGTGGGCGTGGGTATCCGGGCGAAGCCCCGGGGCTGCACCCCCAAAGTGAGACCGTCGACGATCGGGCCGAGATCCAACAACTGCCGGGAGCAAACGCTTAGCTAAGCTAAGGATACGCAACGCAGCATGTAGCGGATCGGCAGCCGAGGCGCTGGAGGCGAGTTTTCAAACTACGGGACTACCCGCTTGCTCAGGGCTCCCCGTAGCCGTTGTGTCGAGCTGCGGTCGTTGCCTCTTCTTCCGCTCGGCTGGTTGTGGAGCGGTGCCCTCGGTTACTGGGGTCGACCCTGCGCCGTTCGACTTAACTTCTGCAGTGCTATGACCCCTCTTCCGTGCGTCGGCATTCGTGGTGGCAGCTTCGCGTGCATCCATTCTTCCGCGCAGCCCTTCGTCGAGCCTTCGACATGCGTTAGCGCTGCGTCTTTCCGAGATCCGCGAGGATGGCATCCACGTGAAGCAACTCAAGTCGGGCGGCAAGGTAAAAGTAGTTATCGAGTGGACCGACGCACTGCGCGCGGCTGTAACAGAAGCCAGGGCAATCGAGCGGCCGGTGGCGTCCATGTACGTAATCTGCAATCGGCAGGGACAGCGTTACACCGACTCAGGCTTCAAGTCGATGTGGAACCGACTACAGGTGGCGTGGCACAAAGCCGGCGGCACGCGTTTTCATTACCACGATCTACGCGCGCGATCGGTCGGAAAGCTGAAGGCGGATGGGCGCCAGGCGAAGGATATTACCGGCCACACGACCGAGGCGACAGCCGAGCGGATCTACGATCGCCGCACTGCAAAAAGAGGTAAAGCGGTCGAGTAAGCACAAGAAACCAAGCTGCACCCTTCGTCTCAGAGTCAGTGTTACCTCCAAACAGCTCCGAGCATTTGAATGGGGCGGTTTCCGTTAAACGCTATCGCGCCTTGCTCATGGACGCCTGAGGAATCTCAAGTAGAAAGCTGCAAACACCAAGACAATGCCAATATTCACTGTCAGCCGTTCCCAGAATCGGTTTCTGAAGAACACGAAATCTACACCGACTATGGCGGCTACCATCGCCACCACGTAAAGCACGACAGCTACGTGTCTGCCCATTTCAGTAGAACCTGCGCGCGGTCAAGCGTGCGTCCAGGATCCAACGGTTTTACGACTGACCGGCCAATCTGGCAACGATACGCGGCAATATTCTGTTCAGCCCTGATCAGCCCGCTTTGCTGACCATCGAGTGGGCCACCTGAGCGTCACATTCGGGGCGAAAACTCTTGGCGATTGGCCTTCAGCGACGCCAACCGGAGCTGCTTCAGTCGAACAAAAAGTAGTCAGGATACCCGACGCAAAGTGCCATTTGAGCCGCGCCATCTTCTATAAATCGGCTCCACATCTTCTATACCGGAAATTTAAAACTGCGGTAAGTCTTTGAATTTTGGGGTGGCTGATGGGATTCGAACCCACGACGACCGGAATCACAATCCGGGACTCTACCAGCTGAGCTACAGCCACCGTTGTTGCCGCCCGCGCTGTCGCGTCGCTGCATTGCGCGCCTGACGACGGGACCAGAACCGGCGAGAGCGGATTGTAGCAGCCAAGCGGCCGGGCTTCCAATCCGTCCCCTGCCGCGGTTCAGGATGTCGAGCGGGTTGCGGCAACCGCCTCACCTTCTATTGCGTCGCTGGATTTGCATGACCTATAGTGTTTCGAGTTGAGCAAATGTGACACCAATGAGTCACATTTTTGGGGTCTTGTTCGATGCGTGCCGGGCAATACAATCAAAGCATGTGCAGACGCAACCTAGCCCGGCCATCGCGCGCACGCGCCCGAAGCTTTTGCGTGGGCGTCGCATTCCTCCTATGCGCACTCCTCCCGGCGCTGAGCTGTTCGGCTGCCGAGTCCGCCATTGTGGGAGCCGGCTCATCGTTTGCGGCACCCATCGTCAACTTGTGGGGCGCCGCTTTCGCGAAATTGCATCACATCGAGGTTCAATACCATTCGGTCGGTTCTGGCGATGGCATCCGCAGTGTCGCCGGTCGGACTGTCGACTTCGCGATGACGGACGTGCCCCTGACGCAAGCGGACTTGGCCAAGGATGACCTGGTCCAGTATCCGCTTGTCATCAGCGCGATTGTTCCAGTGGCCAACGTCCCTGGGATAGAAGCCAGTCAACTTCGCATGTCAGGCCCTCTGCTCGCGCAGATCTTTCTCGGCAAGATCTCCTCCTGGCACGCACCCGAATTGCGTTCATTGAATCCGGATCTGGCATTGCCTGACTTGCCCATCAATGTCATCCACCGTTCGGATACATCGGGCAGCACGTTCGTGTTTACTTATTATCTCTCCAAGGTCAGCCAGGAATGGAGCGGCCAACTCGGTATCGGGTCGCTGTTGGATTGGCCGACCGGCGAAAGTGTCCGAGGTAATGAGGGCGTTGCCGAGGCGGTGAGCCACACTGCAGGGGCCATTGGCTACGTGGAGCGCAGCCACGCGCTCGAGGCGGGGCTCAGTCAGATCCGTTTGGACAACGGCGCCGGCCGGCTTGCCGCCGCGAGCGAGGAATCGATCAATGCGGCACTCGCGGACGCGACGTTTTCGCGGCCGAGCTACTATGAAATCGCGGTTAGTCGTGGAGGGGACAGGGCCTGGCCGATCGTGGGCATATCCTACCCAGTTGAGCTTCTGATGCGCCCGGTCCGGCGCTGATCGTGCAATCCAGGCTGAAGTGTCCGATGCGTCCCACGGGTCGCGACGCGGCCGCGCCTCGATAAGAGGCCGGGGGGCGGGCCATCACCAGCCCGCCCCCCGGCGGCAAAGCGGGAAGCGTGTGCGCTGCCCTACTCCACCCGTTCGCCGTGGAGACTGACATCGAGGCCTTCGCGCTCCTCTTCTTCGCTCACGCGCAGGCCGATGGCCATGTCGATGATCTTGAGGATGATGAAGCTGCCCACGCCGCTGTAGACGAGCGTGGTCGCCACCGCGCCCAGCTGCACCATGGGGTCGGCGTCGGCGCCGCTGATGTCCTTGACGTTGAAGTACCCGGTCAGGATGGCGCCGACGATCCCGCCGATGCAGTGCACCCCGAAGGCGTCGAGCGAGTCGTCGTAGCCGAAGAACTTCTTCACGCTGGTGGCCGCGAAGAAGCAGGCCACCCCCGCGGCAATGCCGATCACCAGCGCCCCGGTCGCTCCCACGAACCCCGACGCCGGCGTGATCGCCACCAGCCCCGCCACCGCCCCCGAGGCGATCCCCAGCACCGACGGCTTGCCCTTGACCAGCCACTCGGTGAACATCCACGACAGCGCCGCCACCGCAGTGGCAAACTGGGTCACGAACATCGCCATCCCCGCCCGCCCGTCGGCCGCCACCGCCGACCCGGCGTTGAACCCGAACCAGCCCACCCACAGCAGCGAGGCACCGGTCAGGGTCAGGGTCAGGTTGTGCGGCGCCATCGGCTCCTTGCCATAGCCTAAGCGCTTGCCCAGCACCAGCGCGCACACCAGCCCGGCGATGCCCGCGTTGATGTGCACCACCGTGCCGCCGGCAAAGTCGAGCACCCCCTTGGCCGCCCAGTACCCCGACGGCTCCCACATCATGTGCGCGATCGGCGAGTAGATCAGCACCGACCACAGGCCCATGAACCACAACATCGCCGAGAACTTCAGCCGGTCGGCAAATGCCCCCGCGATGAGCGCCGGCGTGATGATGGCAAAGGTCATCTGGAAGGTCATGTACACCGACTCCGGTATCGTCAGCCCCAGGTGCGATACCGTCAGCTTGCCGGCGTCCTTCATGAACACCATGCCGTTCAGGAACAACCGATCGAGGCTGCCCACATACGACCCGCCCTTGGTGAACGCCAGGCTGTAGCCGACGATCACCCACAGCACCGTCACCAGACAGGTGATGGCAAAGCTCTGCATCAGCGTCGCCAGCACGTTCTTCTTGCGCACCATGCCACCGTAGAACAGCGCCAGCCCCGGTATGGTCATCATCAGCACCAGCGCCGTGGAGGTAAGCATCCACGCCGTGTCGCCGCTGTTGATCTTGTCCACGCCAATGAGCTGCGGCGTGTCCGGCGCCGGGGGGGCGGCGGCCGGCGCCGCAGCCTCCGCCTTGGGCGCCTCCGTAGCCTTCGCCTCCGCCGCCTCCGGCGCCGCTGCCGGTGCCGTCGTCACCGCCGGCGCGGCCGCCTTCTGATCCGCAGCCTTGTCCTGGGCCTGCACGCTACCGAACAGGCCACAGGCGCCTGCCAGGGCGATCAACGCAAGCAATCGCTTCATGGTGTTCCCCTTAGAGGGCGTCCGCACCGGTTTCCCCGGTGCGGATGCGCACGACCTGTTCCAGGTCGAAAACGAAGATCTTGCCGTCGCCGATCTTGCCGGTGTTGGCCGCTTTCTCCACCGCCTCGATGACCCGGTCGAGCAGATCGTTGGCAATCGCCGCCTCGATCTTGACCTTGGGCAGAAAATCGACCACGTACTCCGCGCCCCGATACAACTCGGTATGGCCCTTCTGCCGCCCGAAACCCTTGACCTCGGTCACGGTGATCCCCTGCACCCCGATCGCCGACAGGGCCGCCCGCACCTCGTCGAGCTTGAACGGCTTGATGATCGCTGTTACGAACTTCATTTCTCGCCCCCGATGAGTTTGTGGATCTCGCACGTCCGACGCACCACCTCAGAACGTCTTTTGGATAAATACCGTCCCGGTGGACTTGCCGATGAAGCGGCCGGCAAGCGTATAGGCGTTGGCGTTGGCATTCGTATCGCTCCAATAGGCGCCGATGTTGAACCCCCCGACGAGCCAGGTCAGGCCCAACTTCCAGTCGGTGTAGTTGAAGACGCTGTTTGAGACACCGTTCTGGCTGCCGTCGTACTCTTGCCGGCCAACGTGGGCGTTGAACGTCCATTGATCGTTGATCGGGTAGTTGGCCGACAGATCGAGGTACCAGGCATTGTCGGGAACGCCGAAGGTATGGGCGACACTGTACGAATACTTGAGCGACACCCACTTCCACGAGCCCGCGACGTAGAGTTCCGTGGTATCGGGGTTGGTGGCACCGGGGACATAGCTTCCCGGGTAGTAGTAATAGAGCACGCCAAGGTCGATGCCCCAGTCGTCGTTGAATGAATACCGGTAGCCGCCATAGAGGTCCCACTCCAGGCTGCAGCCGTTCTGGCAAACGCCGGAGTCATGCAGCCAGCTGATATTCGAACCCCAGGTGCCGAGGTAGAAGCCACTCTTGTGCGTGAAATCGAACCCTCCTTGGAACGCCGGTTTGTCATCGGTCTGGGTTAGCCCGCGAAAAATGTATTGGCTGTAAATGCCGACGTTGGCGGTCAACGTATAGTCGGGCTCGGGAGGCTTGGGTGGCTCAGCCGCCGGGGCGGGCGCAGGTGAAGTCGTTTGGGCGCAGACAGTGGCAGCAAACAGGCTGGCCAGGGCAGCGACCAGCAGGAAAGCGATGCGAGTCTTGGGGTTCATATCGGATTCCATCGTTGTTGGTGACAAAACCATGACCGCCTCAGCATTTCCTATGCCATCGCCCAATTACATTGCGCTTCAAGACCTTGCCGGACGGCACATCAAAGAAGGCCGCATCGTCGGGGCCGGTCGGCACCAACTGTGTGCGCGCCTGAAGGCTGGAGCACGTATTTGGCGCGATGCGTTTGAAAGGCGTCGGCAGACGCTGCGCAGGAGGCAACCGGAGGATTCGGGCGACCATGCCGCCGTCTGCCTCGCTGGAAGAAGCCAACGGCTACGGGACCCGCATGCGCGGCCTCCTCAAGCAGTCGCGGAGACCGAAAGCGTCGTCTCGCAGCACGCTCGCCCCGATGACAGCACCGATGCAACCGGCTTCTTCAATGCGGAATTCTTCGTGCCGCTCAAACCGGCCGACAATGGCCCAGCGGCGTGGATAAGGACAATTTGACCGAACAGATGACCCGGCCCTTGGAGGACCAGTTTCCGGGATCGGCTATCTGACCCTGCTCAATGCCGAGCAAACCTACCAGCAGGCGGTGATCACCCTTGGCGCAAGCGCGGGCCAACCAATACGCCGGCACGGCGGCACTGTGATCGGAGCGCGACACACGTCGGGCAGCTGCAGCACCATGCGCTCATAGCACGGACCAGATCGAGAATGCGACTCCCACGAGGGCGATGAATGCCCCGCTCAGCACCTCGCCATAGCGTTCGAAAGCCCCGAGCCGCACCCGCTGCAAGCCCGCCGTCGAGTACACGCACAACAGCATATAGGTTGCAATCGTGCTGATGGCGAACACAACGGCCATCACCGCGATGAGCCCCACCCCGTACTTGCCCGCAGCGAAGAACGCGGGAATGCCCTCCACCATCGGCGAGGAGCCGAGAATCAGCAGCAAAGCCGTACGGGCGGACGTCTTATGAAGGTGCTCGTGCGCCGGGGGCGCGGTCTCGATGTCGGGGGTTATAGGGTGTGACGTATCGGGAGTGTGATCATGCCAGTGCAGGTGGGGCGGTCCGCGACCGTGGCGGTGCATGTGGACGTGGCGCGTAAGCACCGCCGCCTCACCGCGCAGGGGCGCATAGAGCGGGTCATCCTCCGGCGCCCCCTCCTGATCGGGCGCCTGTTCGCGATCGTGCCCATGCCCGTGTTCGTGGCCGTGCGCGTGGGCGTGCGCGCGCTTGCTGAATTGCGTTTCGTAGCGGTTGCCATGACCATCGTGATCAAAGACGACCGAGACGCCAAACTCGTGGGGCTCCGGAATCTCCTCGACTGATTCCCAATAGGATCCGTGATTGGTGAGCGTGAAGTCCTGGCGTGTGTCGTCTTTCCGGCGCGTCTGAATCGTGATCGCGTCGGTCTTGATGCCTGAGAGCCGGAAACAAGCGCGGCCTCCAGGCTCGACGATCGACAGCTCGAGGACGCCCTCGTCCGTGACAATGTGTTGCGACTGCGTTTCCGGGACGGAATCGCGGTTTGCGCCGTGGTCATGTCCGGCGCGGTGGGTAAAGCCGTGGCTGTGCCCGTGCCCGCCTTGCCTGCGCATATCGCGCCATGCCGCAATGGCGATCCACGCCCCGAAGGCGACCAGGGCGAGGCTCGAGACCCTATCGACGAGGTGCCCGAAGCGCTCCGCGAACGCGAGCCCGGCAAGCCAGATGACCAGGGCGATGAACAGTGTCGAGAGGACGTGCCCTGTCCCTGCCTGCAGCGCGGCCCGTGCGGTTTCCGTTTTCGACCATCCCCGTTGCCGGGCAATCAGCGTGATCGGCACCCAGTGATCGGGAACGATGGTATGCAACACGCCAACCGCCGCGACGCTTGCGACCAGAAGCAGTTGCGGTCCGAAGTTCATTTCTTGCTTCCGTGGCCGTGCTGGTGCTCCGGGTCGTAGTGGCTGTGCGGATGGGCATGGCGCGTGCCATCGGCATGCACGTGTTCGTGCTCATGGAAAACGATCTCGAGGTGTCGCCCGAAGGCGTCGGCAATGCGGCACAGGGTTTTCAGGCTGGGGACATGATCGCCTCGCTCCAGGCGCGAGATCATCGACTCGGTCATCCGCAGGCGCGCCGCAAGCTGCTTCTGCGTCTCGCCGGTATGGGCGCGCAACTCCAGCAGCTTTCCAGCGCAGCGCGCGGCGAGCGCGGCACTGTCGTTCGCACTGCGGCGATGCCGGTCAGCTCGATGGCTACGCTTCATGACGGTGTTTTGGCAGGAATGCGCTCGGCGGAACTTAGCAAATTTGCGAAGCCCATGTCAACCAGGCTGGCGTTGCGGACTTTTCCGCGTTCACGGAATGGATTTCATGACCCCGCGCCAGTTTCGGCGCGGGGTCTGGCGTCGGGCATGCTTCGCGGTCGATTTGCTGCCCGCGCTTCGCGGCGACGTCGAACTGTCCGCCAACTGTGGCGCGCCCGACAGGACTCGAACCTGTTACCGCCGGCTTAGAAGGCCGGTGCTCTATCCAAATGAGCTACGGGCGCCCGGTGCTCTAAAAGCCGCCACTTGGGGCCGACGCTAACTGGTCGGGGTGGAGAGATTTGAACTCCCGACATCTTGCTCCCAAAGCAAGCGCGCTACCAGGCTGCGCTACACCCCGAGGGCTGCGATTATGCCATCGCCAACATGGCAGAGGCAAACCAAGAGTCGCGAAAGGCGAGCGCGCCAACCTATAATGGGACCTCGGACAGGCTGCGGTAGGCGCGGCCACGGTTTGGAGACCACGAAAGGAATCCCATGAGCACGACCCGCAATGTCGCCGTCGTCGTCGGCAGCCTGCGCAAGGAATCGTTCAATCGCAAACTGGCCAACGCGCTGCTCGCCATGGCTCCCGCACCGCTCAAGCTCGAAATCGTCGAGATCAGGCAGTTGCCTCTGTACAACCAGGACGATGACGCGAACCCTCCCGCGGCATCCGTGGCGTTCAAGGAGCAGGTGCAGAAGGCGGACGCAGTCCTGTTCGTGACGCCCGAATACAACCGCTCCGTGCCCGGTGTGCTCAAGAACGCGATCGACATTGCCTCGCGGCCGTACGGCAAGAGTGCGTGGAACGGCAAGCCCGGCGCGGTAATCAGCCTATCCCCGGGCGCGATCGGCGCCTTCGGTGCCAATCATCATCTGCGCCAGTCGCTTGTCTTCCTGAACGTTCCCGCGATGCCGCAGCCGGAAGCCTATATCGGCGGCGCCACCAAGCTGTTCGACGAAAGCGGCAAGCTGATCGACGATTCGGTGCGCGATTTCCTGTCCAAGTTCCTGCAGGCTTTCGCGCAGTGGATCGAACACAATATCGCCAGCTAGCGACCGGCGCCGGCGAGCTGCCGGTCAGCGCGCGAACTTGCGGATCACGCCGAGGGCCTCCTCGATCGCGCGGTCGCCCTCTCCGGAGCGAACCGCATGCTGCACGCAGCCGTGCAAGTGCTGCTCGAGCAGCCGCAGGGCGAGCCCGTCGAGCGCCGACTGCACAGCGCTGATCTGGGTCAGCACGTCTATGCAGTAGCGATCCTCGGCGATCATTTTGCTGATGCCACGCACCTGACCCTCGATGCGGTTCAATCGTTTCCCGAGGGCGTCCTTGTCGTTACGCACGACGAGCGGCCGCACCGCCGCGCGCTTCGGTGCCGGCTCAATTCGCGACTTCATAGCCTGCGTCCTCGACTGCTCTTCGGAAATCGGTTGGCCCCGCGCGCTCGGGATCGTAGCTTAGCCGCGCGGTGCCCGGTTGCAGCGCTACCGCGACCTCTCCCACCCCCGGGAGGGCGCGAAGCACGCGGGTGACGCTGCCCACGCAGCCTTCACAGCTCATGCCATTGATCTTCAGAGTCACTGTTTCCATGCCACTCTCCTTGGTTGCGGCGCCTTCCAGCGCCTGAGCAACAACGCATTGCCGACCACCGACAGCGAGCTAGCCGCCATCGCCGCGCCCGCGATCGCGGGGTGCAGCAGCCCGAGCGCCGCCAACGGGATGCCGAGCACGTTGTACACGAACGCGAAGAAAAGGTTCTGCCGGATCTTCGCCACGGTCGCGCGCGAAAGCAGGATCGCGTCGACGACCGCGTTGAGGTCCGGCCGCATCAGCGTGATGTCGGCTGCCTCGATAGCGACGTCGGACCCCGCACCAATGGCGAAACTCACGTCGGACGCGGCGAGCGCAGGCGCATCGTTGACCCCGTCGCCGACCATGCCGGTGACGATTCCCCGGCTCTTGAGCGCCCGCACCGCGTCGGCCTTCCCCGCCGGCAGCACACCGGCACGGTAGGCGACGATTCCAACCTGATCGGCAACGGCCTGCGCCGTGGCAGCATTGTCGCCGGTGAGCATGACGACATCGATGCCCGCTTCGCGCAGCCGCGCGACGCCGGAGGGCGAAGTCGACCGAATGCGGTCAGCGAGCCCGATCAGGCCCAGCATGCGCCCGCCGACGGCAACCCCGACGAGCGTCTTGCCCTGCCGCTGCAGCGCCTCGACCGAAGCACCCTCCACGGCGACGCCCATCTCGGCAAGGTAGTCCAGCGAGCCGACAACCACCTCTCCCTCGGCACCGGCGAGCTGGCCTCGTGCCCCCTTGCCGGCTGCGAGCGCGAATCCGAGCAACGGTTCCGGCACGACCCCTTCCGCGTGCGCGGCCGCAAGCACGGCAGCTGCCAGCGGATGGGTCGATCCTTGTTCCAGCGCTGCCGCGATGCGCAGCACGCCGGCGCGCGTCGCGCCCTGCGCCGGCAGGACATCGGTAACGGCGGGCTTGCCTTCGGTCAGTGTGCCGGTCTTGTCGATGACGAGTGTCTTGAGGCGGCCGGCGTTCTCCAGGGCGGTGGCGTTCCGGATGAGCACGCCGAGCTGCGCTCCGCGGCCGGTACCGACGATGATCGCCGTGGGCGTGGCCAGCCCCAGAGCGCAGGGACAGGCGATGACGAGCACTGCGACCGCGTCGATCAGCGCCTGCGCGCCGTCGCCGACCAGCCACCAGACGAGCGCGAAAGTCACCATCGAGACGGCGATCACGATCGGAACGAACACGCCCGCCACCCGGTCGGCAAGCCGCTGGATCGGCGCCTTCGATCCCTGCGCTTCCGCGACCAGGCGAACGATGCCCGCGAGCAGCGTTGCTTCGCCGACCTCGGTGGCCTCGCAAACGAGCAGCCCCTCCTGGTTGAGGGTGCCGGCGTGCACGCGGGCCCCGGGTGCCTTGGCCACCGGACGCGACTCGCCGGTCAGCATGCTCTCGTCGACGCTCGATTGCCCTTCGAGCACGACACCGTCCGCCGGCACGCCGTCTCCGGCCCGAATCAGGACGCGATCGCCGATCACGACACGCGCAAGGGGCACTTCGACCGCGACGCCGTCGCGCATCACCCGCGCCGTCTTCGGTCGCAGCCGCAGCAATCCCTCCAGGGCGGCGGAGGTGCCGGCCCGTGCCCTCGCCTCCAATAGTTTGCCCAGCAGCACGAGCGTGATCACCGCCGCGCCGGCCTCGAAATACACGTGCTGATGCGGGAGGCGGAAGACGGTCACGGCGCTGCTCAGTGCCCATGCCATCGTCGTTCCCAGCGCGATGAGAACGTCCATGTTGGCGCCGCCGCCACGCAAGGCATGCCACGCGCCGACATAGAAGCGACGGCCGGCCCAGAACTGCACCGGCGTTGCGAGCGCGAACTGCAGCCACCGAGGCAGGAGGTCGGCGTGCCCCTCGCCCTGCCACAGCATCGGCAGCATCGGCACAATCAGCGGCAGGGTCAGCACGGCCGCGACGACGAGTTCCCGCTTCAGCTGCAGGTAAGCCGCGCGCCGTCGCGCCTCATCTTCCCGCCGCTCGGACTCGGCATCGCGCTTGATGTGCGCCTGGTAGCCGGCGCGCCCAATCGCGGCAAGCAGCGCTTCCCCGGTCACACGCACGGGGTCGTAACGCACCGCTGCCGATTCGGTGGCGAAGTTGACGCCCGCTGCCACCCCGGGGATGCGATTGAGCACCTTCTCTATGCGCGCCGCACACGCCGCGCAGGTCATGCCCTCCAGGGCGAGCTCGACCCGAGCCAGCGTGCGATCGGATGCCAGGGCGGGGGGCGCGACCAGGTCCACGCTGTCAGCTTATACCCCCGCCTGGTATGCGTCAAGGTACCCCAGGCGGGTATCCGGGGTCAGAACGGCAGCTTGCCATTGAGCAGGTCGCGGAACATGACCCAGTCCCCGAGCAGGCTGTAGAAAGGGTGGCTGAATGTCGCCGGCCGGTTGCGTTCAAAGAAGAAATGGCCGATCCAGGCCAGGCCGTAGCCGGCGACCGGCGCCACGGCCAGCCACCACGGTTCGCGAGTAATGACCGCCGTGACGATGGCGGCAATCACGGCTATCGAGCCGACGAAGTGCAGGCGCCGGCAGATCCGGTTCCGGTGCTCCGTCAGGTAGAACGGATAGAACTCGGCGAAGCTGGCGAATTTCATGCGCGCGTCGGACACCTCCGCCCCCTCCTCTTGCGTCGCCGGCTGCGCTGGCGTGGGCCGGCCTCCTCCGGCCTACCCTTCCGGCTTGAGTTGCGGGAACAGGATCACGTCCCGAATGGACGGCGTGTCGGTGAGCAGCATGACCAGGCGGTCGATGCCGACGCCCTCGCCTGCGGCCGGAGGCAGGCCGTATTCGAGCGCCCGGATGTAGTCCGCGTCATAGTGCATTGCTTCCGCGTCGCCGGCTTCCTTGGCTCTGGCCTGCAGCAGGAAGCGCGCGGCCTGATCCTCCGGATCGTTGAGTTCCGAGAAGCCGTTGGCGATCTCGCGCCCGGTGATGAACAGCTCGAAGCGATCGGTCACCAACGGGTCGCGGTCATTGGCCCGAGCGAGCGGCGAGACATCGGTCGGATAGGAGACGATGAAAGTCGGCTGCACGAGCTTCTCCTCCGTCGTCGCCTCGAAGAGCTTCAGTTGCAGCACCCCCATCCCGTCGCTGGAGAGCACATCGACACCAAGCCTGCCGAGAGCCGCCTTCAGGTATTCGGGCCTGGAGAGCTCGGGAAGCGCGTACCGGGGGTTGTGCTTGGCGATTGCCTCGGCCATCGTCAGGCGGTCGAAAGGCATGTCGAGATCGATCGCCACGTCCTGGTACTCGACGGTCGCGCTGCCGACGACCTTGCGCGCGACCTCGCGCAGCAGTTCCTCGGTAAGATCCATGAGGTAGAGATAATCCTGGTACGCCTCATAGAACTCGAGCATCGTGAATTCGGGGTTGTGCCGCGTCGAGATCCCCTCGTTGCGAAAGTTGCGGTTGATCTCGAACACCTTCTCCAGTCCGCCGACGACGAGTCGCTTCAGATAGAGCTCCGGGGCGATCCTGAGGTAGAGATCGGTATCGAGCGCGTTGTGGTGCGTGACGAACGGTCGCGCCGCGGCGCCGCCCGGAATCGGGTGCATCATCGGCGTCTCGACTTCGAGGTAGCCACGGGCAACGAAGAATTCGCGGATCGTCTGCACGATCTGCGAGCGGGCGGCGAACACGCGCCGCGTGTCCGCGCTGGTGATCAGATCGACATAACGCTGGCGGTACTTCTGCTCCTGATTGATCAGGCCGTGAAATTTTTCGGGCAGCGGCCGCAACGCCTTGGCCAGAAGGCGCAGCTCGGAAACGCGCACCGAGAGCTCGCCAGTCCGGGTCTTGAACAGCGTTCCGCGGGCGCCCACGATGTCACCCAGGTCCCAATGCTTGAACGCTTCGTGCGCCTGTGCTCCGATGGTATCGGTGGTGATGTAGAGCTGGATCCGGCCGCTCATGTCCTGCAAGGTCGCGAAGCTTGCCTTGCCCATGACTCGCTTGAGCACCATCCGCCCGGCGACCGCAACTGCGACCGGTTGGGCATCGAGCGCTTCGCCCGGCCTGGCGTCATGCTCCCCGTGCAGGGCCGCGGCGAGCGCGTCGCGCCGGAAATCGTTGGGATATGCGCGCCCGTGGTCGCGCAGCGCGCGCAGCTTGGCGCGGCGCTCGGCGATGATCTGGTTCTCATCGCCGACGGGCGGTTGCGTGTCGCCGGGTTCGCTCACTTCACACTCCCTGCTTCAGGCTCGCGGTGATGAAGTCGTCGAGGTCGCCGTCGAGGATTGCCTGCGTATTGCCGACCTCGACATTCGTGCGCAGGTCCTTTATTCGCGATTGGTCGAGGACGTAGGAGCGGATCTGGTGGCCCCAGCCAATGTCGGTCTTGGAGTCTTCGAGCTTCTGCTGCTCGGCCTGTCTCTTGCGCAACTCCAACTCGTACAGCCGCGACTTCAGCATGGCCATCGCTTCGGCACGGTTGCGGTGCTGCGAGCGGTCGGTCTGGCATTGCACGACGATGCCGGTCGGCAGGTGCGTGATCCGCACCGCGGAGTCGGTCTTGTTGATGTGCTGTCCGCCCGCACCCGAGGCACGGAAGGTGTCGACGCGCAAGTCGGCGGGATTGATCTCGACGGCTATGGTATCGTCGACTTCGGGATATACGAACACGCTGGCAAATGACGTGTGTCGGCGCGCGTTCGAATCGAACGGGCTCTTGCGCACGAGGCGGTGCACGCCCGTCTCGGTGCGCAGATGGCCATATGCGTAGTCGCCGGTCACCTTGACGCTTGCGCTCTTGATGCCGGCGACTTCGCCCTCGGACTGCTCGAGGATCTCGGATTGATAGCCCTTGCGCTCGCAGTAGCGCAGGTACATGCGCAGCAGCATCGCCGCCCAGTCCTGCGCCTCAGTTCCGCCGCTTCCGGCCTGGATGTCGATGAAGCACGGGTTGGGATCCATCGGATTGCTGAACATCCGGCGGAATTCCATCGCCCCCACGATGCTCTCCAGGCCGTGCACATCGCTCTGCAGCGCCCGGAGCGTGTCTTCGTCGCCTTCGGTGCGCGCGAGCTCGAACAGCTCGCCTGTATCCTTCAGGTTCTGGTCGAGACCGGAGAGCGTTCCCACCACGCTCTCGAGCTGCTTCTTCTCCCTGCCGAGCTCCTGAGCCCTCTTCGGGTCGGCCCAGATCTGCGGGTCTTCCAGGTCGCGCGCTACCGCCTTCAGCCGCAGTGATTGCGCGTCGAAGTCAAAGATACCTCCGCAGGTCGGCAGCGCGCTGCTGCAATCCGGCGAGGGTGTTGGCGATCTGATTGATCTGTTCGGCTTCCATTTGCATCGGCTCCGATCGACGCACATTATACCCCAGCCCGGTACCGCCATGCCGCGGCCGGGCTCGTGGCCGGGCCGCGTTTGCACTGCGCCGGGAATCGCCTATGATAGGCGGGCTCGTCGGTCGCGGCCGCCTGCGCCGGACGTTTCCCGGAGACATCATGCCTCTAGCGTTTAGCAACAACAACGAAGCATCGCGGGTCGCTTTCGCCGAAGACGCATCGGCAGCGCGGCCCCAAGTGGCGTTCGCGCCCCGCGTCGCATGGTGTGGCGCGGTCGTGCCGGGGGCGCGATGAGCATTGCATCGCGACTGCTTTGCGGCATCTTCCTCGCCACGACCGCACTTGCCGCCGGCGCGGAGCCTGGCGTCACCGCAACGACGATTCTCATCGGCCAGTCCGCGGCTTTTTCGGGCCCCGCTTCCGAGCTGGGCACGGAAATGCGCGCCGGTGCGCTGGCGTACTTTCAGGCGGTCAACGCTGCCGGCGGGGTTAACGGCCGCAAGATCGAACTGCGCTCGCTCGATGATGGCTACGAGCCCGATCGCGCTGCGGCCAACACCAAGAAGTTCATCGACGAAGGCGTGTTTCTGCTTTTCGGGTACGTCGGTACGCCGACGTCCAACGCGTCCAAGCCGATCTTCACCGCTGCGCGCGTCCCGTTCGTCGGGCCGTTCACCGGGGCGGAATCGTTGCGCAATCCCCTGAATCGGTACATCTTCAACATCCGCGCAAGCTACTACGACGAGACCGACAAGATCGTCGCCCAACTCGTCGGCCAGACGCTCGATCACATCGCCGTGTTCTATCAGAACGACGACTATGGCAAAGCCGGGCTGGCCGGGGTCGAACGCGCGATGCAGAAGCGCAACTTGAAGATCGTCGCGACCGGAACGGTGGAGCGCAACACCGTCGACGTAGCCGCCGCGGTCAAGGCAATCGGCAGCGTCGATCCGCAGGCCGTCGTGATGATCTCCGCGTACAAGTCCTGCGCCGCCTTCATCAAGGCGATGCGCAGTGCGGGGTACAACCCGCAGTTCATGAACGTGTCCTTCGTGGGTAGCAAGGCCCTGGCGCACGAGGCTGGCCCGGATGGCCGCGGTGTGGGCATATCCCAGGTGGTGCCGTTTCCCTGGAACCTGTCGGCACGGGTGGTCAAGGAATACCAGCAGCTGCTGGAGGCCTCGACAGGAAAGCCGGATAATTTCTCCTGGACCAGCCTCGAGGGCTTCATCGCCGCCAAGGTGCTGGTCGAAGGCCTGCGCCGCACGGGTCCGGACCTGACTCGCGAGAGATTCATAACCGCGATGGAACAGATTCGCGATTTCGACGTCGGAGGCTTTCTGGTCAGTTTCTCGCCTACCGATCACAGCGGGTCGAAGTTTGTCGAGCTCACCGTCATCGGCAAGGACGAGCGCTTCCTGCGCTGAAGCTGCGTGCGGATGAATACGCCGCCCGGCTTCGAGCCCGGGCACGTCCTGCCGTCCGAACTTGCAGCGCAGGCGCTGTGTTTCGTCTGGCGAGAGGACAAGATCCTCGTTCGCGCCGGCGAACCGCCGGCGCTGCCGCATCTGGCGGACGTCGTCGGGCTTCGATTCGGTGGCACGCGGCACTACCTCGGACGCTTACAGGATGCCGACTGTGTCGCCATCGGCGTGGCCGCGGACACGCCCGAGCCTGCCGGGTGGCAATGGCGCGGGTTGCGCACGCTGTTCATGCAGATCGCCGACCCGCTGCTCGCGCTCGCTGGAAGGGCGTTTCAGGTTGCCGAATGGGACCGCAGTCATCGGTTCTGCGGCCGCTGCGGCACACCGACGCGGGACAAAGCCGGGGAGCGAGCAAAGCAGTGCCCCGCCTGCGGCCATGTCGCCTATCCACGGGTCTCGCCAGCAATGATGGTTCTGGTCACCCGCGAGCGCGAGTTGCTGCTTGCCCGGGCCAACCGCTTTCCACAAGCCATGTACAGCGCGCTGGCGGGATTCGTCGAGGCGGGCGAGTCAATCGAGGATTGCATCCACCGCGAAGTGCGCGAAGAAGTCGGCGTGGAGGTCGAAGGGCTGCGCTACGTCGCCAGCCAGTCCTGGCCGTTTCCGCACTCGCTGATGATCGCATACACGGCCGAGTACGCGGGCGGCGAGGTGCGTCCCTGCGACGACGAGATCGTCGATGCGCGCTGGTTTGCGCTCGATGCTCTGCCGCAGTTGCCCAGCCCCGTCAGCATAGCCCGGCACCTCATCGACACGACGGTGGCGCGCCTCTCCGGGGCAGTCCAGCCGGAGCGCGAGGCGCCGCTCTGACCGGCCCATCCGGCTCCCGCGGCTCGGGGCGGGGCTCCTGCTAGAATAGCTGGCCACGGCCGCATTGGCCGCTGGCGAAGGACCCGTCGATTACCTCGATGACTGCCCACGCTGTTCGTCTTGCCTTGGCTCTGTTCGGTTCAATGCTGCTGTCGGTGGCGGCAGCACAGCAGACGCCCCCGCCACCGCCAAGCTCGGCGAACGTCGTTCAGAAGCGAACGCCCGGCCTCTCGCCCGAGTTGGCAGATGCATCGCGCCTGATCGGCGAGGGAGAGTACGTGCCGGCGCTGGCCAAGATCGACTCCGTACTCGCGACCGACGCCAAGAATCCGCAGGCGCGGTTCCTGAAGGGCGTGGTGCAGACTGACCAGGATGAGACCGACGCCGCGATCGCGACCTTTCAGGCCCTCAACGAGGACTATCCGGAGCTGCCGGAGCCATACAACAACCTGGCGGTCATCTGGGCCAAGAAGGGAGAGTACGACAAGGCACGCAAGGCCCTGGAAGTTGCGCTCGCCACCCGCCCGGATTACATCATCGCCCACGAGAACCTGGGCGACATCTATGTCCGGCTTGCCGGCGTCGAATACGATCGCGTCGCGGCGCTCGACAAGAAGAACAAGAGCGCACCAGCCAAGCTCGTGCTGGTCCGCGAGCTGTTCGCCGCAACCACGACGAATAGCGCGCCCAAGCCCGAGGAAGCCCAGCCTGCCCCGGCGGCAAGCTCGCAGTAGCCAGCCCGTACCCGCGCCGACGCCGGGGCGGCCAGATACCCCCGGCTCAAGTCACAACCTAGGAGTTCCGCTTATGCTACGCCGTTATCTTCGCATGTTCACCGCCGTCGGCCTCACCGTCATCGCGGCCGGCGCCATGGCGGCCAATCCGCAGGTCGACCTCGACACGACTGCCGGAAAGATCAGGATTGAGCTCTATCCCGACGCCGCCCCGAAGACGGTCGAAAACTTCCTGGCGTACGTCCAGGCCAAGCATTACGACGGCACGCAATTTCACCGCGTGATCAAGGGCTTCATGATCCAGGGCGGAGGCTACACCGCGGACTTCAACGAAAAGCCCACCAAGTCCCCGGTGCGCAACGAGGCCGAGCAGAGCAGCAAGGCGGGATTGCTCAACGTCCCCGGCTCGGTCTCCATGGCACGCACCTCCGATCCGAACTCGGCCACGGCGCAGTTCTTCATCAACGTCGCGGACAACAAGTTTCTCAATTTCCGCGAGGCCACGCCCCAGGGCTACGGCTATACCGTCTTCGGCAAGGTCGTCGCCGGCATGGACGTCGTCGACAAGATCGCCGGGGCCCCCACGTCCGCCGGCGGCCCATTCCCCAAAGACGTTCCGACCGAGCGCGTGATCATCAAGTCCGCCACGCTCGTCACCAAGCCGTGAGGGAGACGCCGATCATGATCGTTCTGCACACCAACCACGGCAAGATCGGCATCGAGCTTGATGCCGTGCACGCGCCCAAGACCGTCGCCAACTTTCTCGATTACGTGCGCGCGGGACATTTCGACAACACCTTGTTCCATCGCGTCATCGATGGCTTCATGATCCAGGGCGGCGGCTTCACGCCCGATTTCCGCCAGAAGCCGACCCGCCCGCCGATCGAGAACGAAGCCCGCAACGGGCTCAAGAACGAGCGTTACAGCGTTGCCATGGCCCGGACCGGCGACCCGCACTCGGCGACTGCGCAGTTCTTCATCAACGTTGCCGACAACGATTTTCTCAACCATCGCTCGGCCGACGCCAATGGCTGGGGTTACTGCGTGTTCGGCCTAGTCACCGCCGGTACCGACGTCGTCGATCGGATCAAGGGCATGCCGACGGGCAACCGCGGCGCGCATCAGGACGTGCCGAAGGAGGACGTGATCATCGAGCGAGTCGAAGAAACTCCCTGAGCAATCGCTGTCGCGATGGCGCCGGCGCTGTTCATCTCCGATCTGCACCTCGCGCCGGAACGGCTCGAGCTCGTGGCCGCGTTTCACGCCTTCGTCTCCGGCCGCGCCCGCGGCGCAGCCGCCTTGTACGTGCTCGGCGACCTGTTCGACGTCTGGCTCGGTGACGATCAGCTTAAGGAACCGCTTGCCGCGGGCGTCGCGGCCGCGCTCCGTGCGCTCTCCGCGTCGGGAACGCCGGTCTACCTGCAGCGCGGCAACCGCGATTTTCTGCTCGGAGAGCGCTTCGCGCGGGCGGCTGGCGCAACCCTGCTCCCGGACGCGATCGTCCACGACCTGCACGGCACGCCGACACTGATCATGCACGGCGACCAGCTGTGCACCGACGACGTCGACTACCAGCGACTGCGCGCCTTCTGGCAGAACCCCGCAAACCGTCGCCGCGTGTCGCGATTGCCGTACGCAGTGCGTCGCGCAATCGCCCGGTTGCTGCGCGCCGGCAGCCGGCGATTGACCTCGAGCAAGCCGGAGGAAATCATGGACGTCAACGCCGGCGCCGTGGCCGCGGCAATGAGCGAGCATCACGTCGCGCGGCTGATCCACGGGCACACGCACCGGCCGGCGCGACACGAGCTCAGCATCGACGGCCGCACCTGCGAGCGTTACGTGCTGGCCGACTGGTACAAGACGGGAAGCTACCTCGAGGTGGGCGTGGACGCCGTCACCCCGCGGCCGATCTGATCATTCGTCATGCGAGCGCCTGGGTGAAATCGGCGATCAGGTCCTTGCGGTCCTCGATCCCGACCGAGACGCGGATCAGCGAGTCGGCGATGCCCATGCTCGCGCGCCGTTCCGGCCCCATTTCCCAGTAGATCGTGTGCGCGACGGGGATCGCCAGCGTGCGGTTGTCACCCAGGTTCGACGACAGCACGACATTCTGCAGCCGGTCGAGAAAATCGAAGCAGTCCAGTGCTGCATCGAGCTCGAATGCCAGCAGCGCGCCAAAGCCGCTGAACAGCTCCTGTGCCAGGGCATGTTGCGGATGGCCTGGCAGGCCGGGGTAATAGACGGCGCGAACCCGGCTTTGCGCCGCCAGGAACTGCGCCAGTGCCATGGCGTTCGCACAGGCGCGCTCCATGCGCAGGGCGAGGGTTTCGGCGCCGACCGCGAGATGATGCGCCTGCTCGGCGCCGAGCGTTCCGCCCCAGTCGCGCAGTCCTTTCTTGCGCAGCTGCGTGATGCCCCAGAGCTTCGGGTTCGCCGTCTTGTAGCTTGCGTAGAGGTTGGGAAACCCCGTCCAGTCGAAGGCGCCCGTGTCGGTAATGCTTCCGCCGAGCGCGTTGCCGTGGCCACCGATGTACTTGGTCAGGGCGTTGACCACGAGGCTCGCCTGGACGGACTTCGGCCGGAACAGGTACGGGGAAGTCATCGTGTTGTCGACGACGTAGATCAACCGTCGCGCGGTGCAGAGCTCGCCTATGCGCGCCAGATCGGCGATTTGCGTGCGCGGGTTGGCGATGGTCTCGACGAACACCAGTCTGGTCGCAGGGGTCAGTGCCGCCTCGACCGCGCGCGCATCCGTGGCGTCAACGAAGCTGACCTCGATGCCCTGCGTCGCCAGGGTCTCGAACATGCTGTTGGTGTTGCCAAACAGAAACGAGCTGGAGACGATATGATCGCCGGCGCGCAGGAACGCGATCATGATCGCGCCGATCGCAGCCATGCCGGTGCTGAAGCACACCGTCGCCACGCCGTCCTCCATGCGGGTGATCTTGTCTTCGAGCGCCGCCGCGGTCGGGTTTCCCTGCCTGCCGTACGCGTACCCTTGGGCGCGTCCCTGGAACACGGCCGCGAGGTCGCGTGCACTGCGATAGCCGTAGGCGACCGAAAGGTGGAGCGGTTTGTGCAGCGACCCATGCTCGATAGGGGCTGCGCGGTCCGAATGCAGCACCGCAGTCGTGAAGCCGCGGCTGGGGGACAAATCGTTCATCGTCGTTCCTGCCTACGCCAGATGAAAACGCCCGCGGCATGCCAACAAAAAACCCGTCGGGCCTCCGCCAAACGGGTTTCGTGTGCCCCGCCCGGCATTCCCGGGCTGGAGCGGACCTCGCTTTAGCGGTATTTGATTACGCGCCCGCAAGCTGAAGCCTCAAATCGGCGCGAACGAACTATACCCGGTTTCGCCGACGCGGTCAAAGAAGCGCCTATCCGGCGAGCGCTCTCGATTCGAAGATCAGTTCGGCTTCCGCGTCTTCTCCCCGCGCCTCGTCGCGTTCCGCGGCCAGATGCGACAGGTAATCGGCCGTGACGTCGCCCGTGATGTAGTAGCCATCGAAGCACGACGCCTCGAATTCCTTCAGGCGCGGATTGACGCCGCGCACCGCGCGCTTCATGGCCTCGAGATCCTGGTAGATCAACAAGTCGGCTCCGATCTCCTCGGCAATCTCGCTCTCGGTGCGCCCGGTGGCGATGAGCTCGCCGCGGGTTTGGCATGTCGATGCCATAGACGTTCGGGAACCGTACCGGCGGGCTCGCCGAGGCGAAGTAGACCTTGCGCGCCCCGGCCTCGCGCGCCATCGACACGATCTCGCGGCTGGTGGTGCCGCGCACGATCGAATCGTCGACCAGCAGCACGACCTTGTCCTTGAATTCCACCCCCATCGGGTTGAGCTTCTGGCGCACGCTCTTCTTGCGAATCGCCTGGCCGGGCATGATGAAGGTGCGGCCGATATAGCGGTTCTTGACGAAGCCTTCGCGGTACTTGAGGCCAAGATTGTTGGCCAGTTCAAGCGCCGACGGGCGGCTCGAATCGGGAATCGGAATGACAACGTCGATGTCCTGCGCGGCGGCAATGCCGGCGATCTTGCGCGCAAGCTCGCCCCCCATGTTCAGGCGCGATTCGTATACCGAGGTGCCGTCCATGACCGAATCCGGGCGCGCCAGGTAGACGAACTCGAAGATGCATGGGCACAACCGCGGGTCATCGGCGCATTGCCGCGCAGTGAAAGCGGCCCGTCTGGTCGATCCAGATCGCCTCGCCGGGCGCGACGTCGCGCAACACCGTGAAGCCGAGCGTCTCGAGCGCCACCGATTCGCTGGCAACCAGGTATTCGGTGCCACCCATCGCCTCGTTGACGCCGATGACCAGCGGGCGGATGCCGTACGGGTCGCGAAACGCGAGCAGCCCGTAGCCGGCGATCATCGCCACGACCGCATACGCGCCGCGGCAGCGGCGATGCACGGCGGCCACCGCGGCAAAGATCGCATTGGCGTCGAGCTTGGCGTGGTGCGCGGCGCGCTCGAGCTCGTGCGCGAGAACGTTGAGCAGCACTTCCGAATCCGAATTGGTGTTGACGTGGCGCAAGTCGAGCTGGAACAGTTCGCGCTTCAGCGCCTCGCTGTTGGTGAGGTTGCCGTTGTGCGCGAGCGTGATGCCGAACGGCGAATTGACGTAGAACGGCTGCGATTCCAGATCGGACCAGGCCGAGCCCGCGGTCGGATAGCGGCAGTGGCCGATGCCCGCGTTGCCCGACAGCTCGCGCATGTTGCGGGTGCGGAACACGTCGCGCACCAGCCGGCACCCTTGTGCATGTGGAATATGGGGCCCTCGCTGGTGACGATCCCGGCCGCGTCCTGGCCGCGATGCTGGAGCAGCAACAGCCCGTCGTAGAGCAGCTGATTGACTGGGGTATGGGTAACCGCCCCTACGATGCCGCACATGGTATCGCTCTAGCCCTTTGCTAACGCCCTGTCTTTACGACCGTTTTTGCGGGCTGGCGTTCCCTCGGGCTGTAATCGAGGCGCGCCGCCCACGCCCTTGGCAGCCACGGCCGCAACTTCAGGGCGGCCGTGGTCAACGCCGGGCTCGTCAGCGAATTCTGCCACCAATCGGTCTTGGGCGCGGTGGTCATTCCGGCCAGGAGCACGAGGATTACCGCGATCAGCAGGCCGCGCGCCACGCCGAAGATCGCGCCGAGACTCCGGTCGAGAAAGCCCAGACCCACTGCCCGCACGAGCCGCGACAGAAGGTAGCCGACAAGTGCACCGAGGATCAGCACCCCGACCAGGATCAACGCGAACGCCACGACGTAACGCGTCGCCGGCGCCTCGCCGAGGTCGGGCAACAGGCCGCCGCCGAACTCTGCGAAGCGCACGGCGGCCACGACCGCCGACGACCCACGCGGCAAGGGAAACCAAGACGCGCACGAAGCCGCGCGCGAACGCCAGCACGGTCGACAGGCCGACCACGCCGATGACCACGAAATCGAACGCGGTCATCCGACGTGCGTGACCATGCCGCTGAACCCGGCCGCTTTGAGCTTCGCCAATGCCGCGTCGGCGGCTTCGCGCGACGCGTAGGGGCCGACGCGCACCCGGTGCAACGTCGCTCCCTTGTCCGTGGTCACCGCCTCCGTGTATCCGGGAAAGCCGCTGCGCTTCAAGCGGCTGGCAAGCGAATTGGCGCCATAGTGGTCGGAGAACGCGGCAAGCTGTATCACGTAACCGCTGCCGGTCCCCGCGGCGTCGGCCTTGGCGGTTGCGGCCGCGGTGGTGCGGTCGCTCGCCGAGGCGTCGCGTGCCGAATCGCCCTTGGCAACTGCAGGCGCGGGGGCGGAGCTGCTCTGCGTCGCCCCGTTCTTGGCATCGCCGGTCGACGATGGCGGCGCCGGCATCGCCGACGGTGCGCCTGCTGCCGGCGTTCCGCTCGCGCCGGTGTTCTGCGGCGGAGGCGTCGGCGCCCCGGGCGGCGAGGATTGCGATGGCGCGGCGCTGCTCCCGGCGCCGACCGTGCTTCCCTTCAGCTTCGGATCAGGCGCCTTGGCAGACGAAAGGGGATTGATGAACTTGCCGGTGTCGACCGGCGGAATCTGGATCGAGACGTCATCGCCCAGGGGCTTGGGCTCGCTCTCGAGGAGCAGCGGCAGCAGCACCGCGGCGGCAAGCGCGAGCACAACCGCGCCGACGAGCCGCCGGCGCGCGCGGCGCCTTAGCTCATCGACTGCTGGTTCAGGCACATCGGGGAGATTGCCATCGAGAAGCTCTCAAGCGGCCCGCCCGCCGGCCTGTGCGAGTGCCGCCGCGACGGTCAGGAATGAGCCGAAAACGATAATTCTATCAGCTTCGGCCGCGATCCCTCGCGCCGCCCGATACGCCGCGCCCGGGTCTTCGTAGGCGAGGATCGCATCAGCAGCCACACCCATTCGCTCGAGGCGCGCGCGCAACAGCGTCGAGGTCGCGCCGCGCGGCGGCGGCAGGGTCGCTACGAACCACCGGTCGACCCGCGGCTTCAATGCTGCGATCACCGCGTCGACATCCTTGTCAGCCATGATGCCAAACACCGCGAGCGTACGGGGATGAAAGCCCATCGCCGCGAGATTGTCGGAGAGAGCGCGCGCAGCCTCCTCGTTGTGCGCGACGTCGAGCACCGTCACCGGCCGGCCGGGCAGCACCTGGAACCGGCCGGGCAGCTCGATGCCGACCAGCGCCTCGCGCACCGCGCCCATGGAAACCGGCAGGCGCTCGCGCAGCGCGTCGAGCGCTACCAGCGCGGCGGACGCGTTCGCAAGCTGGTAGCTGCCGCGCAGGGCCGGGTAGGGGAGACCGTGGCGGGCTCCACCAGGCCCGAAGTAGCGCCATTGACTTGCCTGCGCAACATAGCCGAACTCGACGCCCAGACGCAGCAGTTGCGCGTCGATCGCACGCGCGTGCTCGATGAGGGCGGCCGGAGGATCGCGGTCGGCGCAGATGGCAACCCGCCCGGGACGGAAGATTCCCGCCTTCTCGCGCGCGATGTCCTCCCGCGTCGGTCCGAGGTAGTCGGTGTGGTCGATCGCGATCGTGGTCACGATGGCCACGTCGGCGGCGACGATATTGACCGCATCGAGCCGACCGCCGAGACCTACTTCCAGTACCAGCAGCGTCGAGACGCTCGCGCGCGAACAGCCACAGCGCCGCGAGGGTACCGAATTCGAAATAGGTAAGCGGCGTATCCTGGCGCGCCGCCTCGACCGCGGCGAAGGCGGCGCAGAGGGCGACGTCGTCGGCATCGACGCCGGCGATGCGCACCCGCTCGTTGTAGCGCAACAGGTGCGGCGAAGTATAGAGGCCGATGCGATACCCCCCGGCGGAGAGCATGCGTTCGACAAAAGCCGACGTCGAGCCCTTGCCGTTGGTGCCGGTCACCGTGACCACCGCGCACGAAGGCGCGATGGCGAGCCTGTCGTAGACCGAGCTTACGCGCTCGAGACCGAGCGCGATGCGCTTCGGGTGCAGCGTCTCGAGGTAGGCGAGCCACGCGTCGAGGGAAGTCGGATGGCTCATGGCGGGCGGGGCCCGCACGGCGGCGCCGCCGCTGGCCCCGGCACGGCGACACGTCTCAGCCCGTCGGCTGCGGCTGGCGCTCAAGAAGCGCGAGCAGTCGCGGCAACTCGTCGCGCAGCTGGCGGCGGTCGACGATCATGTCGATCGCACCCTTCTCGAGCAGGAATTCGGCGCGCTGGAACCCATCCGGCAGCTTCTCGCGCACCGTCTGCTCGATCACGCGCGGGCCGGCAAAGCCGATCAGCGCGCCGGGTTCGGCGATGACGATGTCGCCGATGAACGCGAAGCTTGCCGATACGCCGCCCATGGTCGGATCGGTCAGCACCGAGATGAACGGCAGTTGCGCCTTGGTCAGCTCCTGCAGCACCGCGGTCGTCTTGGCCATCTGGAACAGCGAATGCACGCCTTCCTGCATGCGCGCGCCGCCGCTCGCGGTAATGCAGACGAAGGGCACCTGGTTCTCGTAGGCGACGCGCACCCCGCGCACGAAGCGCTCGCCGACGACCGATCCCATCGAACCGCCCATGAACTCGAACTCGAACACCGCGATCACCAGCGGGACCGCCTTGATGCTGCCCTGCATCACCACCAGCGCGTCGGTCTCGCCGGTCTCCTCGAGCGCCAGCACCAGCCGCTCCGGGTACTTCTTGCTGTCCTTGAATTTCAGGCTGTCGACCGGCACCACCTCGGAGCCGATCTCGAAACGGCCTTCCGGGTCGAGCAGCTGCTCGATGCGCTCGCGCGCGCTGCACGCGGTCGTGGTGGCCGCACTTCGGGCAGACGTTGAGGTTCTTTTCCAGGTCGGTGCGGTAGAGCACCGCTTCGCACGCCGGGCACTTGACCCACAGCCCTTCGGGCATCGCCTTCTGCTGACGCCCGGCGTGCCTTGATGCGCGGCGGCAGGAGCTTTTGCAGCCAGCTCATCGTTTCTCCCCCGGTCCTGATCAGGCCGCTCTCTTGGCGACCTTGTCGATGGCGACCCTTATCGTCGCCAGCCATGCCGCGGCCCGCTGTGCGGCAGCGTTCGCCGGCCCGGCCTCGATTTCCTGGATGATGCGGCTGCCGATCACGACCGCGTCGGCGTGTGCGGCAATCGCCTGCGCGCTGGCGGCATCGCGAATGCCGAAGCCGACGCCGACGGGCAACGCGACGTGGCGCCGGATCTCCGCCAGCCTGCCGATCACTTCCGTGATGTCGAGATGCCCCGCCCCGGTCACGCCCTTGAGCGAGACGTAATACACGTAGCCCCGCGCCATGCGCCCTACGGCGACGGTCCGGGCCTCGGAGCTGGTCGGCGACAGCAGGAAGATCGGCGCCAGGTCGTTCGCCATCAGCGCCGCGACGAACTCGCCCGCCTCCTCGGGCGGATAGTCGACGGCGAGCACGCCGTCGACGCCGGCCTCGTGCGCGCGTCGGGCAAAGTCGCCGTCCCCATCGCCTCGATCGGATTCGCATAGCCCATCAGCACGATCGGCGTCACCGCATCCTGGCGCGCGGAAGCGCTCGACCATGGCAAGCACATCGCCGAGGCTCACGCCTTGCGCCAGCGCCCGCTCCGACGCGCGCTGGATCACCGGCCCATCGGCCATCGGGTCGGAAAACGGAACGCCCAGCTCGATTACGTCGGCGCCGGCGGCGACCAGCGCGTGCAGCAGCTGCACCGTCACCGCGGGCGACGGATCACCCGCGGTAACGTAGGGAACGAGCGCCGTACGTCCTGCCGTGCGCAGCTTGGCAAAGGTCTTGTCGATACGACCCGGGGTGGTGCGGCTGGCAGCCATTCAGGCTCGGCGTGCCGGATCGCACTCGCGGCGGCAATAGAATTTGAGGCCCGAGCGCTCGGCGACGGTTGCCATGTCCTTGTCGCCGCGTCCGGAAAGATTGACCAGCAGCAGAGCCGTTCGCGGCAGCGTCGGCGCCAGCTGCGCCGCGTACGCCAGAGCGTGGCTCGATTCGAGCGCGGGAATGATGCCCTCGACGCGGCAACAGGTGTTGAAGGCGGCGAGCGCCTCGTCATCGGTAACCGCGACGTAGCTAGCGCGGCCGCTGTCCTTGAGCCAGGCATGCTCCGGGCCGACACCCGGATAATCCAGGCCGGCGGAGACCGAATGCGTGGCCGAATCTGGCCGTCGGCATCCTGCAGCAGGTAGGTCCGGTTGCCGTGCAGCACACCGGGTCGCCCGGCGGACAGCGACGCGGCATGCTGGCCGGTGGCCAGGCCCTCGCCCGCCGCCTCGACGCCGATGAGTTTGACGCCGGATCGGCAATGTAGGGATAGAAGATGCCCATCGCGTTGGAGCCGCCGCCGACGCAGGCGATCACGGCATCCGGCTGCCGGCCGGCGAGCTCCGGCATCTGGACCAGGCATTCCCGGCCGATCACGCTCTGGAAATCGCGCACCATCATCGGATACGGATGCGGACCGGCGACCGTGCCGATGATGTAGAACGTGTTCTCGACGTTGGTCACCCAATCGCGCATCGCCTCGTTGAGCGCGTCCTTGAGCGTCTTCGACCCGGACTCGACGGGCACGACCTCGGCGCCGAGAAGCTTCATGCGGAAGACGTTCTGCGCCTGGCGCTCGATGTCCTCGGAGCCCATGTAGACGACGCACTCCATGCCGAAGCGCGCGGCGACCGTGGCCGTCGCCACGCCGTGCTGGCCGGCGCCGGTCTCGGCGATGACGCGCGGCTTGCCCATGCGCCGCGCGAACAGCGCCTGGCCGATGCAGTTGTTGATCTTGTGCGCGCCGGTGTGATTGAGGTCTTCGCGCTTGAAATAGATCTGCGCGCCGCCAAGCCGCTCCGACCAGCGCCGGGCGTGATAGATCGGGCTGGGCCGGCCGACATAGTGCTCGAGCTCGTACTCGAATTCGGCGATGAAATCGGGATCACGACGATAGCGCGCGTACTGCTGGCGCAGATCGTCGAGCGCGTGCATCAACGTCTCGGCGACGAATACGCCGCCGTAGGGTCCGAAGTGACCGCGTTCGTCGGGAAGATTGTAGGAGAAATCACCCATCTGCACTGCGCACCTCGCGGATGAACGCGACGATCTTGGTCGCACTCTTGACGCCCTTGCGCACGGCACCGTTGGCCTCGGTGATCTCGACGCCGCTCGACACGTCTACGGCCCAGGGATGCAGCTGCCGCACCGCTGCCGCCACATTTTGCGGCGTAAGCCCGCCGGAAAGGATCACGCGTCGCGTCGTCGGATCGGTCAACTGCGCTGGCAACCGCGCCCAGTCGAATGTCTTCCCGGTACCTCCCGGCAGCCCGCCAGGCTGAAACGCGTCGAACAACAAGGCTCGGGCTGACTCGTAACGCCCAGCGTATTGTAGCAAATCGACCCCCGGGCGGACCGGCACGGCCTTGAGGTAGGGCCGGCCGAAACTGCCGCAAAGCTCGGGGCGCTCATCGCCGTGGAACTGCAGGATATCGAGGGGCACGGCGGCAAGGGCCTCCCGCACGGCCTCGGGCTGCGGATCGACGAACAGCCCGACCACGCTGACAAACGCAGGCAGCGCCGCGACGATCGCCCGCGCCTGTCCGAAGCTTACGCAACGCGGCGTTCCGGACCAGAACACGAGTCCGATCGCATCGGCGCCCGCGCTCGCCGCGGCGATACCGTCCTCGACACGCGTGATGCCGCAGATCTTGACCCGCGTGCGCATCGACCCGCCTCTCAGCCTCGGGGAATGCGTACCGGAACGACCGTGGGCGGAAGATTACAGCGCGCCGGGTAATCGACCCCGGTCAGGTACAACCCGGCCGCGGCGAACGTCGGTGCGCCACGCGTGCGATCGCAGCTTTCCAGCAACGCCCGCATCCACTCCGGCTCCCGCCGGCCGCTACCGACGCAGACCATGGCGCCGACGATGTTGCGCACCATGTGCTGCAAGTAGGCGTCGGCGTGCAGGTCGAAATGGATCACGTCATCCTCGCGAACGACGTCGAGGCGATCGAGCGTCTTCACCGGCGATTTCGCCTGGCATTCCGCGGCGCGGAACGCAGAGAAATCATGGCGGCCGAGCAGAGTCCTGGCGGCGACGCACATCGCCTCGACTGACAGGGGACGATGGTACCAGCCGACCCTGCCGTTGAGCAGTGCGGGGCGCACCGGGCGATCGAGCAGCAGATAGGTGTAATGGCGACCGGTGGCGGCAAAGCGGGCGTGGAATTCAGGTCCGACCGGAAGCGCCCAACGCACGGCCATCGCCTGCGGCAAGTGCGCGTTTGTCCCGCGCACCCATGCGCTGTCGGGGCGCACCGCGTCGGTGTCGAAATGCACGACCTGCAGCGTTGCGTGCGCCCCGGCATCGGTGCGTCCCGCCGCGATGGCGCTGATCGGCGCTCCGGCGATCTCGCCGAGCGCGCGCTCGAGTGCATCCTGCGCGCCGCGGCCGTCAGCCTGCGACTGCCAGCCATGAAACGACCCGCCGTCGTATTCGAGTCCGAGCGCAATGCGCATGGTGGAAAAAAAAGACGGCGGCCCGTCGCGCCGCCGTCTTCTTTGTGCTGTTGGTCCGTTACGCGAGCTTCGACAGCAGCGCCTGCGCCTCGGCCTTCTGCTGGTCGTCACCCTCATGCAGGACTTCCTGCAGGATTTCGCGCGCGCCCTCGACGTCGCCCATTTCCTGATACGCCTTGGCTAGATCGAGTTTGGTCGCCGCATCGTGCCACTGGCCGTCGAGTACGGAGGGTGTCGGGTCCTCGAAGGTCGAGCGCTGCGGATCGAATGCGAGGTCGAGCTTGTCGAGTTCGATGGCTGCGGCTGGCCGCGTCAGTTGCGGGGCCGGTACGCTTGCGCCAACCGCCGCGAGCGCGGGTTCGGCCACGGGCTTCGGTGCAGCCGGTCTTGCGACCGCCGGGCTCGGAGCCGGCTGCATCGCCGGCCCGGGTCTCGACGGTTCGTCGAGATTGAAGTCGAGGTCGAACTTGGGAATCGACTCCGGCTCGAAGGCGACCGACTCGTGCAGCGGGGCCGCCTTCGCGTCGCTTGCCCTGGCCGACGGCGCGGCGGGCTTGAGCGTGCCCGTGTCGACGCGCGTCGACTTCGCGACTTCCTGCGCGGCGCCTGCCAGAATCGCGGCCGGCGTCTTGGGCTCGGGTGCAATCTCCGAGGTGGGCGAGAGCGAAATATCGTCGTCCAGGGTGAAATCGATGCCCTTTGCTGCCTTCGGCTCGGCGATCCGCTCCGCGGCGATCGGCGCCGGGGGCGGGGCAGCGGCGGCCGGCGCCGGCGTGACCGCCGCGGTCGCTTCGCGGTGCTCGCCTTCGGCTGCCGCAGCGGCCGCAAACGCCGCAGCACCGCCGGCCTCGGCGAACAGCGGATTGTGCGGATCGAGCTGGCGGCCGAGCGCCATCGCCTTTTGCCATACCTCGCCCTGTCCGCCCGACACCGAATAGAGCTCGCTGGCAACGGTCTCGAACGCCGATGGCTTGTTATGCTGCGCATGGATTTCGAGCAGCTTGAGATAGATCTCCTGCCGCTGCGGGTCTTTCTTCAAGGCCTCCTTCAGAATTTCTTCGGCCTGGGCGTCGCGACCGTACGCGAGGTAGACCTCGGCCTCGGCGATCGGATCTACCTCGTCGGTGTCGATGCTTCCCAACCCCTCGCGGCTGAAGTCGCTTGCGAGCGAGTTGTCACCGGTGTTGACGACCCCGCCGCCGGTCGAACCGAATACGGTGTTGGTCTTGATGTCCGTGCCCGAGATGATGCTGTCCTCGAACTTGGTGGTCTTGCGTCGCCGCGCGGCAAACAGACCGGCGATCAGCGCGACGATGCCGGCCGCGCCCGCACCGAGCGCCCACGTCGGCGTATCGTCATAGAGCTGGCTCAAGAAGGACGTCTCCGGGGCGGCCGGCGCCTTGGCGGCGGGCTTCGGCGCAGGAGCGACCTTGGTCTCCGGCGCCTTGGCCTCGGGCGCCTTGGCCTCGGGCGTCGTCGCCTCCGGCGCCTTTGTTTCCGGGGCCTTGGTTTCTGCGCTGCCGGTCTCCGGCGCCGCCGCTTGCGGTGGAGGCGGGCTCGGCGCAGCCGTTGGCGCAGGCGTCTCCGCGGCGGGCGGCGCAGTTGCCGCCGGCGGTGGCGTCGCCGGCGCACTGGCGATCTTGGCCGGCTCGCCCTTCGGCGCCTCGGGGGCCTTCGCGCCCCGGTTCGCCTCGGCCTGCTTCTGCAGATCGGCCATGGTCTGGCTTCTGAGCTCGGTCGCCTTCTGCATGTCCTTCAGGGTCGCTTCGAGCTGGGCGATGCGCGAATTTGCTTCGGCCAGGGCTTTGTCCTTCGAGGCGAGCTCTTCGGCGACCGCGGCGCCAGCGACCGCTCCCTTGCCGGACTCGCGCGAGACGCGCAGCTGATCCTTGCCGGGCTGCGCCGCCTGTCCCTTCTCCTCGACCGCCGTGGTGATCTTGCCGGTCGCAGTCTGACCGCTTTCGGTGGCCTCGGTTGTCGGCGCCGCCGCGGCAAGCCGCAAGCGGTAGGCACGCCAGTCGGCCGCCTGTACATGCACCACTTTCGTCGCCTCGCTCGGCGGCGTCGCGGCCGCCTCGTCGGCGGACGGGATGGTCAGGATCTGGCCGCTGCGCAGGCGATTCATGTTCTTGCCGTCAAACGCGCTCTCGTTGCTGCGGAACATTGCGACGAGCATCTGCTCGAGGTTGACGTTGTCCGGCTTGTATTCCTTGGCGATCTTGGACAGCGTATCGCCGTTGCGGACGGTGTAGCTGTTGCCTTCGCCAGCGCTTGGCGCGACCGTCTCTTCGCTGCGGCGGCGCGGAGCCGCGGGAGCACCCTGGGCCCTGACCGGCGCCACCGGCTCGACTGCCTGCGCTACTCCGATGCCTGGCGGATCGAGGAGGAAGGTGTAGTCGCGAACCAGCCGGCCCGTGGCCCAGTTGACTTCGACGATCAGGTCGAGAAACGGCTCGTTGACAGGCTGGGTCGTGGTTATCCGGAGATACGGCGCGTTGTTCGGACTCTGCTCCAGCGACACGCGGGCTCGCGACAACACGCTTGCATAGGAGACGTTGTTGTCGCGATAGACGGACAGATCGGCGAGCTTCGCCGCGAGCGAATCAAGTTCGTCCTTTTGCGCCGCGGTTAGCTCGATGCGCGCCGACAGCGGTTGACCAAGCCCCGAATCAACCGTCAGTTTGCCCAAGCCCAACGCAAGCGCTGAGACGGGCACCACAACGCCCGCCAGCAGGCCCCAAACGATCAAGGGTTTTGCTCGCATGCCGACCTCAGAATGCTTATTGGCTAAGCTAACTTAACATCATGGAGTTAGCGGTGCAAGCTAAACCTCGGTATTAGCTCGATTTTTCGGCGCAAATATGGCCTTTGCGAGGGCTCGCCGGGCCTGGCCGTGGGGTGGTCCATGGCCCCAGTGGTGGGTCAGAACCTCGGAGGAAGCACAAGATGTTGTGGAAAGCAGCAAAGTCTCTTGAAGCCGCTTCCCACTGTTGTAAGCGCGTCGCGCCCCGGGGCGGATGAGGCTCCAGCCTAGCCTCCGGGCATAAAACTGGCCGAAAGGCGGCTTGATCCGCCGCTCGCCGCTGCGACCGGGCAAAAACCGAAGGCCGACGCCGATGCGCCGCGCCGTCAACGTTGCAGCAGGATGCGCAACATGCGGCGCAGGGGTTCGGCCGCGCCCCACAACAGCTGATCCCCCACGGTAAACGCGCCAAGGAATTCCGGCCCCATCGCAAGCTTGCGCAGCCGTCCGATCGGCACCTCCAACGTCCCGGTCACCGCCGCCGGCGTAAGCCGCCTGATGCTCTCCTCGCGCGTATTGGGGACGACCCGAACCCAGGCATTGCCCTGCGCGAGCAGGCGCTCGACCTCGGCGAGCCCGATATCGCGCCGGAGCTTGATCGTCATGGCCTGGCTATGACAGCGCATCGCGCCGATGCGCACGCACAGCGATTCCACCGGTATCGCGTCGGCGCCTGCCCGGGCCAGGATCTTGTTGGTCTCTGCCGTGCCCTTCCATTCTTCCATGCTCATGCCGTTGCCCAGGTCGCGATCGATCCAGGGGATGAGGCTGCCGGCAAGCGGCACACCGGTATATTCGGTGGGAAACCGCGTATCACGCAGGATGCCGGCGACTTCGCGATCGATGTCGAGTATCGCCGAGTTCGGATCCTCGAGCAGGTGTCGGGCCGCGACGTGCGCTTCGCCCATCTGCTGCAGCAGCTCTCGCATATTCTGCGCGCCGGCACCGGACGCAGCCTGATAGGTCATGCAGGTCATCCATTCGACCAGGTCGTGACGAAACAACCCGGCGAGCGCCATCATCATCAAGCTCACCGTGCAGTTGCCGCCGATGTAGTTGCGGATGCCGCGGGCCAGGGCCGCGTCGATCACCGGGCGGTTGACCGGATCGAGAATGATGACCGCGTCGTCCTGCATGCGCAGGGTCTTGGCGGCATCGATCCAGTAGCCATTCCAGCCGGCGGCGCGCAGCTTGGGGTAGATTTCAGTCGTGTAATCTCCGCCCTGGCAGCTGATGATGACCTCCTGGGCCTTGAGCGCCGAGATATCGTGCGCGTCCTTAAGCGCGCCGACCGGCTTGCCGATCGAGGGCCCCTCGCCGCCCGCGTTCGAGGCCGAGAAGAACGCCGGCTCGATCAACTCGAAGTCGTTCTCCTGCAGCATGCGCTGCAGCAACACCGACCCGACCATGCCGCGCGAGCCGACGAAGCCCACCCGCATCATGCGTATTCCCCTGGTGACCATCGGGGATGATTCCCGCTCTACAGCGACGCCTTCATTCATCGGACTCCGTCTCCCTTTTGAGCCTGAGCGCCGGGTGCAGCCGCGCCATCGCACAGGCGTCCACGTACTGCCCGTCACGAAACGCATAGGCGCGGCAGGTTCCCTCGATTGCAAACCCGAACTTCCGATACAAGTGCAGAGCCGCCAGGTTGTCCGCGTATACCCATAGTTCGAGTCGCTGGTAGTTGAGCCAGGCGTCGGCAAGCTCGATCGCGGCCCGCAGCAGCTCGGTGCCGACGCCCCGCCCCTGCCGATCGTCTCGCACCGCCATGCCGATGTTACCGACGTGGCGGCGCCGTGGCGACTTCGAAGCCGCGTGCAAGCCCAGGTTGCCAACGACCTCCGCGTCGATGGTCGCGACCAGCAGGCAATCGTCTGCCGGGACCTCGGAGAGCCGCCGTCTCCACATCTCGATCGAAGGATACGGCAACTGCAGCGTGCCCGCGATGGCCCGCGGCCCCAGGAACGTCTGGTGGATTGCCGCGGCATCGTCCGGCTCGGCGCGGCGAACGACGATGGGATGGCCGACGGTCATGATTGCCGGGCGAGCGCGGCCAACACCGCATCGCCCATTTGCGCGGTCCCCAGAGACGGTTCGCCTGGGGCGGCGATGTCCGCGGTACGCGCTCCCTGGGCGAGCACGCTTCGCACCGCCGCCTCGATCCTGTCGCCCACGTCGGCCCGCGCAAACGTATAGCGGAACATCATCGCCGCGGACAGCATCGTGGCCAGCGGATTGGCCCGGTTCTGGCCAACGATGTCGGGCGCGGAGCCATGGATCGGTTCGTAGAGACCCTTGCCGCGTGCGTCGAGCGAGGCCGACGGCAACAGGCCGATCGAGCCGGCCAGCATCGAAGCCTCGTCGGACAGGATGTCGCCGAACAGGTTGCCGGTGACGATCACGTCGAATTGGCGCGGATTGCGCAGCAGCTGCATCGCTGCGTTGTCGACGTACATGTGCGACAGGGTAACGTCGGGGTACTCACCCGCGACTTCGGTCACCACCTCGCGCCACAGCATCGATGTCTCGAGCACGTTGGCCTTGTCCACCGAGCAGAGTTTTCTGCCGCGCTTGCGCGCGACCTCGAAGCCGACGCGCGCGATGCGCCGGACCTCCGATTCGCTGTAGAGCATGGTGTCGAAGCCCTCGGCCTCGCCGGCCGCGTTCGTCCGCCTGCCGCGTGGCGCGCCGAAGTAGACGTCGCCGGTGAGTTCGCGCACGATCATCAGGTCGAGGCCGGCGACGAGCTCGGGCTTGAGCGCGGACGCGGCCGCAACCTCGGCGTAGAGCAGCGCAGGACGCAGATTGGCGAACAGGCCCAGTGCCTTGCGGATCGCCAGGATCCCCTGCTCCGGTCGAAGCTTGCGCGGCAGCATGTCGTAGCGGGTGCCTCCGACCGCACCCAGCAGCACCGCGTCGGCCGCTTGCGCCAGGCGGAGGGTGGCCTCCGGCAGCGGCTGCCCGGCGGCATCGTAGCCGGCGCCGCCGATGGGCGCGGTCTCGGTCTCGATGGGCAGCCCGTCGCGACGCAGGCGCTCGAGCAGCTTGATCGCCTCGGCGAGGATTTCGGGCCCGATGCCGTCGCCGGGCAGAAGGGCGATCTTCACTGCGCCCGCCGCCTCAGGCCAACCACGGGTGCTCTGCGAGATGCTTCGCTTCGAAGGTGCGTATTTCGTCCGCGTGCTGCAGGCTGAGGCCGATCTCGTCGAGGCCGTTCAGGAGGCAATGCTTGCGAAACGTCTCGACTTCGAACCGAAAAACCGTCGCGCCGTCGACGCTCGACACCGTCTGCCGCTCGAGGTCGATGTCGAGCTTGAACCCGGGAAACGCGGCTGCGTCGTGGAACAGCCGGTCGACCTCGGATTCGGACAGCACGATGGGCAGCAGGCCATTCTTATAGCAGTTGGTGAAGAAAATGTCGGCATAGGATGGCGCGATCAGGGCGCGGAAACCATAATCGATCAGCGCCCACGGCGCATGCTCGCGTGAGCTGCCACAGCCGAAGTTGCGCCGGGCAATGAGTATCTGCGCGCGTTGATAGCGCGGCTGGTTGAGGACGAAATCCGGGTTGGGCGGACGCTTGGCTGCATCGCTACCCGGTTCGCCGCGATCGAGGTAGCGCCAGGCATCGAACAGGTTCGCTCCGAAGCCCGTGCGGGCGACGGACTTCAGGAATTGCTTGGGAATGATGGCGTCGGTGTCTACGTTGGCTCGGTCGAGGGGCGCCACCACGCCGGTCAGTGTGCGAAACGGCTGCATGCTTACCTCAACTCGACGCCGTTGCCAGGTCCGACGAGGTCATCACGGGCCTTCATCCGAGCCTGCGCACGTCGACGAAATGCCCGGCGATCGCCGCCGCGGCCGCCATCGTCGGGCTGACCAGGTGCGTGCGACCGCCCGGCCCCTGGCGCCCCTCGAAGTTGCGGTTCGACGTCGACGCGCAGCGTTCACCGGGTCCCAACCGATCGTCGTTCATGCCCAGACACATCGAGCATCCCGGCTCTCGCCATTCGAACCCGGCAGCAGTGAACACGCGGTCGAGCCCTTCGCGCTCGGCTTGCGCCTTCACCGGCCCCGATCCGGGAACCACCATCGCGAGCTTGACACGGTCTGCCTTGCGGCGTCCCCGAACAACGGCCGCCGCGGCGCGCAAATCCTCGATGCGGGAATTGGTGCACGAACCGATGAACACCTTGTCGATCGCGATGTCGGCGATGGCCGTGTTCGGCGCGAGCCCCATGTAGGTGAGCGCGCGCTCCATGTTCTCGCGCTGGATCGGATCTTTCTCCTTGTCCGGGTCGGGGACTCGTCCCCCGATCGCGGTCACCATTTCCGGCGAAGTGCCCCAGGTCACCTGGGGCTCGATGCCCGCGGCGTCGAGCACCACCTCGCGATCGAATTTCGCGCCGGAGTCGGAGACGAGGCTGCGCCAGTGCCGTACCGCGCGGTCCCAAAGCTCGCCCTTGGGCGCGAATGGCCGGTTGTTGAGGTAGGCAAGGGTCGTGTCGTCGACCCCGACCATGCCGGCGCGGGCGCCCGCCTCGATCGACATGTTGCACACCGTCATCCGCCCCTCCATCGACAACCCGCGGATGACCGATCCATCGAACTCGATCGCGTGCCCGGTGCCGCCCGCCGTGCCAATCCTGCCGATGATCGCCAGCACCACGTCCTTCGCACCGCAACCGAAGGGTAATGCGCCTTCGACGCGTACCCGCAGCGTCTTCGATTTCTTGGTCAGCAGGCACTGCGTCGCCAGCACGTGCTCGACTTCCGAGGTGCCGATTCCAAATGCGCAGGCAGGCGAACGCCCCATGGGTGCTGGTATGCGAGTCACCGCAAACCACGGTCATGCCCGGCAGGGTCGCGCCTTGTTCGGGCCCGACCACATGCACGATCCCCTGGCGCGCATCGCGAAACGGAAAGTAGGCCTTGACCCGGTGCTCTCGCATGTTCGCATCGAGAGCCTCGACCTGCACGCGCGAGGTCGGGTCAATGATGCCCAGATCCCAGTGCGTGGTCGGGGTATTGTGGTCAGCGGTGGCGATGATCGAGTCAAGGCGCCATGGCCTGCGCCCTGCAAGCCTGAGGCCCTCGAACGCCTGCGGGCTGGTGACTTCGTGTACCAGGTGGCGATCGATGTACAGCAGCGTCGTGCCGTCCGCTTCGGTGCGGACGACGTGGGAGCTCCACAGCTTGTCGTAGAGCGTCATTGCGGGCATGGCGGCAGGCCGGTCAAAAGCAGCGTGAACCTGAAAAGCTAGCGTTATTTCTGTTGCGGCGCAATAGGGGCCCAAACCGCCTGCAGGCCCATGGCGGCCGTCGTTGCGCCGCCGGCGAAAAGCCCGGCACGGGCGGAAATCGGCTATCCGCCGGTCAAGGCGCGGGCGGTAGCCGCCAGCACGCGGTCGGTCGAATCCTGCGCGTAGGGGTCAACCGCGGCGAGGCCAGTTGCGCGCAACCACGTGAATTGCCGTTTGGCGAGCTGCCGGGTCGCGGCTATGCCTCGCGCGCGCAAGGTCTGCGCATCGATTTGTCCGTCAAGGTATTGCCACGCCTGGCGATAGCCGACGCAGCGCATCGAGGGCAGCTCCGGAGTCAGAGCGTGGCGGCGGCGCAGCGCCCTCAGCTCGTCGACCAGACCTGCGGCAAGCATCGCGTCGAAGCGCCGCGCGATCGCCTCGTGCAGCCGCTTGCGGTCGGAAGGCACCAGCGCGATGCGCAGCGACGCGCCGAGCGCCGCGGCGCGGTCCGCGCGCTTCCCCTGCAGCGCCGACAGCGGCACTCCGGCAACGTGCCAGACCTCCAACGCGCGCTGTATGCGCTGCGCGTCGGTCGGCTGCAGCCGTGCCGCAGCCGTCGGGTCGACGCGCGCCAGCTCGGCGTGCAGCGCCGGCCAGCCGTCGCGCGCGGCACGCGCATCGATTTCGGCCCGCACCCGCGGATCCGCCTCGGGCAGCGTCGAAAGACCCTCGCTCAGCGCCCTGAAGTAGAGCATGGTCCCGCCGGCGACGATGGGCACGCGCCCGCGGCGGCGGATGTCCGCGATCGCGTCGAGCGCCTCGCGCGCGAAGCGCGCCGCGGAATAGGTCTCGGTGGGATCGAGGATGTCGACGAGATGATGCGGGATCCGGGCACGGGTCGCGGCGTCGGGCTTGGCGGTGCCGACGTCCAGGCCGCGATAGATCTGCGCCGAATCGACGCTGACGATCTCCCCGTCCAGGCGCGCGGCAAGGGCGAGGGCCAGCGCGCTCTTGCCGGCCGCAGTCGGCCCCATGAGCAGCAGGGCGGGGATCGCCGCCATCAGCGGCCGCGCAGGAACAGCCGGTCCAGATCCGGGAGCGTCAGCTGGTACCACGTCGGCCGGCCGTGATTGCATTGTCCGGCGCGCTCGGTCGCCTCCATTTGCCGCAACAGCGCGTTCATTTCCGGCACCGTAAGGCTGCGGTGCGCACGCACCGCGCCGTGACACGCCATCGTCGACAGCAGCTCGTCGCGCTGCGCGGTCAGCACGCGGCTGGCGCCATATTCACGCACGTCGGCAAGCACGGCGCGGGCGAGGAGGACGGCATCGGCGTCACGCAGCAGCGCCGGTATGCCACGCACGGCGAGCGTCCCCGGGCCCAGCGCGGAGAGCGAAAAGCCCAGCGAGGCAAGCACGCCGGAATTCTCCTCGGCGGTGGCGACGTCGAGCGGATCGGCGGCAAACGTCACCGGCACCAGCAGCGGCTGCATCGGCAGGGCCCGATCGAGCGCACCCTTCAACTGCTCGTAGAGGATGCGCTCGTGCGCCGCGTGCATGTCGACGAGCACCAGACCGTCGCGGTTCTGCGCCAGCACGTAGATGCCGTGCAGCTGCGCCAGCGCAAAGCCGAGCGGATGCTCATCGGCGTTGGGAAGGTCGGGGGCGCCGGAAGCGGAAACGGCCGGCCGCTCGCCGAACAGGCGCTGGTAGAACGCCGCCGGCTCCCGCGCCGCAAACCCCATCGCCGCCTGGAGGGGCGCCCCCGCCGTCGCCGAGCGCATTGCCGACGCCGGCAGCGGCGGCGGCGTCAAGGCCGCCACCACGCCCAGCCGCTCCGCCGCGGACACCGCCGGCTGCTCGGCGGCGGTGATGGCCAGCGACTTCTCCACGCCATGGCGCACGAACTGGTGCACCGCCCCGCTTTCGCGGAACCGCACTTCGATCTTGGTCGGGTGCACGTTGACGTCGACCAGCCGCGGCTCGATCGTCAGCCACAGGGCATACGCAGGCTGGCGATCGCTGTGCAGCACGTCCCGATAAGCCTCGCGCAGCGCGTGCGCCAGCACACGGTCGCGCACGAAGCGCCCGTTGACGAAAAAGTACTGGGCGTCGCGCGAGAGCGGTGCCGCCGTTGCGTATGCCGGGCGTACCGCCCAGCCCGCGAGCGCAATACCGGGCCCTGCGACGTCGACCACCGCCGCCTGGGCGCCGAAGCTCTCGCCCAGCAGCGCGTCGACACGCGAACGGCGACCGGCGGCAAGCAGGCGAAAGCGCACCGTGCCGTTGTGGCTGAGCGTAAACGCGGCCTCCGGATGCGAGAGCGCGACGCGCCGGCATACTTCCTCGCAGTGGCCGTACTCGGTAGCCTCGGTGCGCAGGAACTTCCGCCTGGCCGGCGTGTTGAAGAAGAGCTCCTGCACCGTCACCGTGGTGCCAGCCGCGAGCGCGGCCGGCTGCGGCACGCCGACCTCACCGCCGTCGACCTCCAGCCGCCAGGCGTGGGGCTTGTCGCGCGAGCGCGAGGTCAGGCTCAAGCGCGACACGGCGGCGATCGATGCCAGGGCCTCGCCGCGGAAACCGAGCGTCGCGATCGCCTCCAGGTCGCTCGCCGCGGCAATCTTGGACGTGGCATGCCGCGCGACGGCGAGCGCGAGGTCCTCGCGCTCGATGCCGCTGCCGTCGTCGGCGACGCGAATGAGCTTGATGCCGCCACCGGCCAGTTCGACATCGATCGTCCGCGCCCCGGCATCGAGACTGTTTTCGAGCAACTCCTTGAGCGCCGCCGCGGGGCGCTCGACGACTTCGCCGGCGGCGATCTGGTTGATCAGCTGATCGGCGAGCAGCCGTATCCCAGGCATCAGCCGACGAGCCCGTTCGCCCAGCGCGCGTAGACGTCGTCGGCCACGCGCGCAAGCGCCGCGAGCCGTCGATCGAGGTCGGAACAGATGTCCTCCCGGCTCTGCGTCGAGGCCGTGGAGCGACCCGGCAGCTCCGCGGCGCCGGTGCGGCACCAGGTCTCGACCATCGGCCGGGTCATTTCGACGTGGCATTGCATGCCGAGGTGCCTGCCGAGGGAAAAGGCCTGATTGATGTTGTGCGCATTGGTGAGGACACGTTCGGCGCCGTCGGGCAGCGCAAACACGTCGTAATGCCACTGGAAAGTGGTGAACGCGTCGCGCTCGCCGAACCAGGCGTCGGCGCCGTCAGCAGCGACTACCTTCACCTCGCCCCAGCCGATCTCCGGCACAGGGGCGCGGCTGACCGGCGCGCCCAGCGCCCTGGCCAACAGCTGCCCGCCCAGGCAATGGCCGAGCACCGGTACGTCGGCCGCGACTGCGCCGCGCAGCAAGTCGAGCAGGGGCGCGCTCCATGGCAGATCGTCGTTGGCGCTCATCGGTCCCCCCATCATGGCGATGCCGGAAAAGGCGCGCGGGTCGGCCGGCACCGGCGCGCCCTCGTCGAGCGCATACAAGCGCCGTGGCAGGTGGTGGTCGTCGAGCCACTGTGCGAAATGACCAGGGCCCTCGGTGGGAGAGAAGCGGAAGATGGCAACCGGATGCATGCCTTAAGACCTACGCCCGCGCGGAGCGCCCTTTCTACCCGAGCCGCCGCCGGACCCGCTTCGAAATGCCGCTACATCTGCCTGAAGAGATGGAAAAACTGCCGGGAAATCGGCAACCTCTCGGTGCGGCCCTTGAGCAGAAGAAACTGTTTCTCCGCATCCTCGCGCAATACCCCGGAAACCGCGTCGACGTTGACAATTGTACCGCGATGAACCTGCCAGAAGCGGTCGGGATCGAGTTCGGCGAGCAATTCCTTCAGCGGCGTTCGGATCAGTGCCTCCGATGCGGCGAGGACGACCCGCGTGTATTTGGTATCGGATTGGAAGTACAGCACGTCGGAGACGGCAATGAGCTTCACCTGGCGCCCGACCGCGGCCTTGACCCACTTGAGACGGCTGCTGGCAGGCGCCATCACGTTCTTGAGGTGGGCCAGCAGTCCCGAGAGGTCCGCGGGCGCACCTTCGAGCTTGCGCTTGACCCGTTCGACGGTGAGCGCGAGACGGTCGGCTTCGACCGGCTTGAGCAGGTAATCGGCCGCTCCGGCGTCGAAGGCAGCCAGGGCGTACTGATCGTAGGCGGTGATAAACACGATGTGACAACGCGACCCGAGCGCCGCGGCGACCTCGAGGCCGGTCTTGCCCGGCATGCGGATGTCGAGGAAGGCGATGTCGGGGCGGCGCGCCTCGAATTGCGCCAGCGCCGCCTCGCCATCGGCAACTTCGGCGACGATTTCCAGTGCGGGCCATGTCTCGGCGAGCGCCTCGCGCAAACGCGTGCGCATCAAGGCCTCGTCTTCTGCGATCAGGGCGGTCGGCGGTGCCATCTTTCAGTCGTCGCAACAGACCGTCACGGGCATGGCCGCGGGCAAGTCGAGGCGGGCGATAAAGCCGCGCGGCTCGTTCTCGCCAAGGTAGAGCTCGGCGCGATCGCCACACAAAAGCCGCAGCCGCTCCCGAATGTTGGCGAGCCCGATCCCCGGTCCCGGGGTGGACGATAGCCCCGCCCCGGTGTCGGCGACGGTGACCACGACGCGGCCGCCTCTACGCGCCGCAGACACCCGAATTTCGCCGCCGGGCGCATGCGGCTCGATGCCGTGCTTGATCGCGTTCTCGACCAGCGTGATCAGCATGCCCGGCGGCAGGCGGAAGGAGTCGAGCTCGCGTGCAATCGCGACCGAGAAGGCGAGCCGGGGTCCGAGTCGAACCCGCATGATCGCCAGATAGGCCTCCACCAGGGCGGCTTCCTGCGAGAGCGTGGTCGATTCCTCGCGCATCGACGGCGTGGCCGCGCGCAGAAAGCGGATCAGATCGCCGATCAGCCGCGCCGCTTCCGGCGCCCGTTGGGCGGCGAGTTGCTGCGCGCTGCCCAGCGTGTTGAACAGGAAATGCGGCTCGATCTGCAGTTGCAGCATCCTCAAACGCGACCTGGCGAGCTGGCACGACAGGTCGCTTTCGCGCCGCTCCAGCTCGAGCTTGGTGGCCAGGGCGGCGTATTCGCGATTGCGCAGATGGGCGATGATGGCGGTGAACAGGGAATAGAGAAACCCGAAAACAAGCGAGGCGATGACGATGTGGCGTACCTGCGGCTTGTCGATCAGCCATTCCAGCGGGTTGAGCCCCTTGATGATGGCGCCGATGGCGGCGCCGACGCAGGCGCCGAAGAGCGCCAGCAGCGGCGCGAGCAGCATGTAGCGCAGCACCTTGCCGTGAAACTTGCGATAGCCGAACCAGACCGCCAGCACCGACCACAGCAAGAGGAAGACGATGACGTTGATCAGCACCGCGGCCTCGAGGAACGACATGTTCCACGGCAGCGCCGAGGCGGCCCCCGCGACGGCAAAGTTGACGCCGGCAATGACCACGAGCCACAGCCAGCCGCGATTGCTGTAGAACCAGCGGTCGAACGCCTGCACGTCGCGCCGCTCGATCTCGGAGAGCGAGGAGAGGACCCTCTGCGAAAACGTGCGGTAGTGGAGCCTGAGAGCGGCGATGGGCATGCGGGCGCGCCGGCCGGTAAAAGCCTGTGGCTATTTTACGTCGACCCGCCCCGGGGACGCGGGTCGACCCGCGACGAATGGCGGAAAACGGGGGATGAGCCACGACCGCGCAGGACCAATGCCGGCGCGGAGTCACGCCGCGGGGGCGCCCGCTGGCCGCCGCGGCCCGGTCCGTGGCACTAGAATCGCTGCGCCGGCTTCATCGTGAAGGCGAGCAGCGCGCCGACGAGCATCAGGGCGATGGAGCCGATGAACGGCCAGTCCCAGTTGCCCGTCGTGTCGATGATCCAGCCGCCGACGACCGGGCTGATGATGGCCGCCAGCGCCGAACCGGTGTTCATGATGCCGCTGGCCGTTCCTGAATACTTCGGCGCGATGTCCATGGGGATCGACCACATCGGCCCGATGGTCATCTCGGCAAAAAAGAACCCGGCGGAAAGGCACAGGGCCGCCACGGTCACGTCGTGGACGAACAGGATTGGCAGCAGCGAGACCAGCGCCGCCAGATTGCACACGACGACCATGAGGCTCCGCGCCTTGGTCAGGCTTCCGGTCCGCCGCAGCAGCCAGTCGGTGGTCTGGCCGCCGAGCCAATCGCCGAGAACCCCGGCGAAGAAGACGCCGAAGGCGAACAGGGCGGAACTGGTGATCTTCATCTGATAGTTGTGCAGGAAGTACTGCGGTATCCAGGTCAGGAACAGCCACAGCGTCCAGCCATAACAGAAGTAGACGATGGTCACCGGCACCATGCGCGCGACCAGCGGGCCCCACGGCACTGCCGGAGACTCCTTCACGCCGACGTAAGCGGGCAGCGCCGCGATCTCCTCGGTTGTGATCGCTGCGTGATCGCGAGGGTTGTCGCGGAAGTACCACACCCAGGCCAGCGCCCACAGGAAGCTCACCGCGCCGAGTATGAAGAACGACGCGCGCCAATTCAAAGCGAGCATCAGCCACGTCACCAGCGGCGGGGTCACGGTGTTGCCGATTCGCGCGAACGCATGCGTGATGCCTTGCGCGAAGCCGCGGCCTCCGGACGGCGTCCAGTTGGACATCGCCCGCGTGGCAGTGGGGAAGGTCGCGCCCTCCCCCAGGCCGAGCAGCACGCGCGCGACAACCAGCGAGATCAGCCCCCCGGCCAGCCCGCTCAACACCGTCGCGCCGGCCCAGATGAACGAGCAGATTGTCAGCGTACGCCGCGGGCCGAGGCGATCGCCCACCCAGCCGCCGATGATCTGGAACAGCAGATACGGATAGGCGAATGCCGAGAAGACGAACCCGACCTGGGTGTTGGAAAGGGCGAATTCCTTGCCGAACTGGATCGCTGCCGTGCTTACGTTGACGCGATCGACATAGGTGATGAAATACATCGCGCACAGCAGCCCGAGCACACGTGTGGTCGATCGCGTCAGCATGTCACTCTCCCTTCGTCAAAGGCGCGCAGCCGGGCCATGGCAACGCCTGCGGTCGCGCCGTCGCGGCCATCGTACCAAAGCCTGGCCGCGGGATCGCGAGCCCAGGCCGCGGCATCCGCGGCGTATGATACCCAGGCATGGCAAGCCGCAAGCACCGGCACATCGCCCGCCGCGAGGATCTGCGCCTGCCGCCGGCCGAGTTGGCGATTCTTGAACGACTCGATTCGCCGTACAAGACCCAGCTCTTCGTCAACGCGATTCCGGCCAATTACGAAATCGACGGCGAGACGATCCTTTCGGTCGTGCAAGTGCTGCGCCAGAATCGCGCGCATTGCATCGAGGCGGCATTCGTGGCTGCGTGCGCGCAATGGCTTCACGGCAAGCCGCCGCTGGTCATGCACATGGACTGCGATCCAAGCGATTTCCCCCATGTCGTCACGCTGTTCCGGCACGGGTCATGCTGGGGGGCCATATCGAAGAGCAACGGTTCGCACCTCCGATACCGCGACCCGGTCTATCGAAGCCTGCGCGAACTGGCCATGTCCTACTTCCACGAGTACTTCGACCGCAGCGGCCGCAAGACCCTGCGCAGCCATTCCGGCGCGTTCGACCTGCGGCGGATCGACCCGGGCCTCTGGGTCAGCTGCGATGGAGCATGCGAGCAGGCCCATTCGCGCCTGGCTTCGCTACGCCACTACCCACTGCTCTCGGTTCCGCAGCGGCGTCTGCTCTCGCGACGCGACGCGTTCGAGCGCGAAGCGGCGCGGCGGGTCGAGCACCCCAAGCGCGAAATACCCGGCACCTAGGCTTGCCGCGGTTCAATCGCGCGGCGATCGAATGCCCTCGCCCGAAGAGGCTCGCCCGCGGCGCGGGCGAGGCCTCATGCCGCCGGCTTGGTGATCTTGACCACCGCCGCTGGCGGCGGCGAAGCCGGGTCGCTGCGCCGCGACCCGAAACGGCCGACTATCGACGCCACCAGACCCTTCGCGTCGAGCCCGCATTTCGTGAGCAGCAGTGCCGGATCCCCGTGATCGATGAACGCGTCGGGCAAGCCGAGGTGCAGGATCGGCACCGCGAACCCCGCCTCGGCGAGGGCTTCGGCGACGCCGCTGCCCGCCCCGCCGGCCACGACGTTCTCCTCCACCGTAACGAGCGCCTCGTGAGTCCGGGCCAGGTAGGCGATGAGCTCGGTGTCGAGCGGCTTGACGAAGCGCATGTTGGCGACCGTCGCGTCGATTTCCTCCGCCGCGACCAGCGCCGGTTGCAGCATGGAACCGAAGGCGAGGATGGCGAGTCGGTGCCGCTTCGAATCGCGGCGCACCTCGCCCTTGCCGACCGGCAGCGATTTGAGCTCGCGTTCGACGACCACGCCCGGGCCGGCCCCGCGCGGGTAGCGCACCGCGGCCGGCGTGTCGAGTGAAAACGCCGTGGTGAGCATCTGCCGGCACTCGTTTTCGTCGGCCGGCGCCATCACCGTCATGTTCGGCAGGCAGCGCAGATAGGTCAGATCGAAGCTGCCGTTGTGCGTCGGCCCATCGGCGCCGACAATGCCTGCGCGGTCGATCGCGAACACCACCGGCAGCTCCTGCAGCGCGACGTCGTGGATCAGCTGGTCGTAGCCGCGCTGCAGGAACGTCGAATAGATCGCCACCACCGGCTTCATGCCTTCGCAGGCGAGGCCGGCGGCAAAGGTGACCGCGTGCTGCTCGGCGATGCCGACGTCGAAGTAGCGATCGGGGTATTCCTGCGAGAAACGCACCAGCCCGGAGCCTTCGCGCATCGCCGGCGTGATGCCGATCAGGCGTACGTCGCGCGCCGCCATGTCGCACAGCCAGTCGCCGAACACCTGCGTGTAGGTAGGCTTCGATGCCGGCTTGGCCACGATGCCGACCGCCGGATCGAATTTGGCCACGCCGTGGTAGAGGATCGGGTCCGCCTCGGCGCGCTCGTAGCCATGGCCTTTGCCCGTCACCACATGCAGAAGCTGCGGCCCCGACAGCTGCCTGACGTTCGACAGAGTCTTGACCAGCGTATCGAGGTCGTGGCCGTCGATCGGCCCGATGTAGTTGAAGCCGAACTCCTCGAACAGCGTGCCCGGAAGCACCATGCCCTTCATGTGCTCTTCCCAGCGCTTGGCAAGCTCCTTCACCGGCGGCAGCTTCGAGAGCACCTCCTTGCCCCCGCGGCGCACCGTGTTGTACACCCGACCGGACATCAGGCGCGCCAGATAATTGTTGAGTGCGCCAACCGGCTCCGAGATCGACATGTCGTTGTCGTTGAGGATCACCAGGATGTCGACCTCGGCCGCCCCGGCGTTGTTGAGCGCCTCGAAAGCCATTCCCGCGCTCATCGCGCCGTCGCCGATCACCGCCACGACCGAGCGCTTCTCGCCCTTGCGCTTGGCCGCAATCGCCATGCCCAGCGCGGCAGCAATCGAGGTCGACGAGTGGGCGGTGCCGAAGGTGTCGTACTCGCTTTCGACTCGACGCGGGAACCCCGCGATTCCGCCCCACTGCCGCAGCTTGGCCATGGCCTCGCGGCGACCGGTGAGAATCTTGTGCGGGTAGGTCTGGTGCCCGACATCCCAGACGAGGCGGTCGTAGGGTGTGGTAAAGACGTAATGCAGCGCGATCGACAGCTCCACCGTGCCCAGATTGGACGACAGGTGGCCACCCGTCCGACTGACCGAGGCGAGGATGAACTCGCGCAACTCGCGCGCCAGCTGCGGCAGCTCGCTGGCATCCAGGCGGCGCAGGTCGGCCGGGTCGTTGATCTGTTCGAGAAGGCGGTCCATGTCAATGCTTGCGCGCGGCAATCCAGTCTGCCAGCTCGGCGAGCCGGCGCGCGGCAGAGCCGAACACCGAAAGCGTGCCGCGGGCTTCGTTGCGCAGCGCCTCGACACGCTCCCTGGCCGCGTCCAGGCCGAGCAGCGTGACGTAGGTCGACTTGCACTGTACCGCATCCTTGCCCGCCGTCTTGCCCAGGCTCTGCGCCGTGCCTTCGACGTCGAGCACATCGTCGACCACCTGGAAGGCGAGGCCGACGGCCGATCCGTATCGCTCCAGGGCCTCGTTCTCGGCGGCAGTCATGACCCGGCCGCAGTCCGCCCCGAGCCGCACCGCCGCCCGGATCAGGGCACCGGTCTTGAGTCGATGCATGTGCTCGAGCTCCGCGAGATCGAGCGTCTGCCCGGTCGAGGCGAGATCGATGGCCTGCCCGCCGGCCATCCCGCGCGATCCCGCGGCCTGGGCCAGGCGCAGCACGCAGAGCTGGGGATCGCGCAGGCCGGCCCCCGCCAACGCCTCGAAGGCAAAGGCCTGCAGCGCGTCGCCGGCGAGCAGCGCAGTCGCCTCCCCGAAGGCGACGTGACAGGTCGGCCTGCCGCGACGCAGCACGTCATCATCCATGCAGGGCAGGTCATCGTGGATGAGCGAATAGGCGTGGACGAGTTCGACCGCCGCCGCCGGAAAGTCGACGCGGGCAGGGTCCGCATCGGCGAGCTCACCCGCCGCGTAGGCGAGCAGCGCGCGCACCCGCTTGCCGCCGCCAAGCACCGCGTAGCGCATGGCTTCGTGCAACGACTGCGGCGACTCGGCGGCCGGCGGCAACAGCCCTTCCATGACACCCTCGACGCGGCGCGCGCGCTCGCTCGACCAGACGGCCCACGTGACGTCAGGATGCATCGGAATCCCCCACACCGGGCCGCCCCGCCTCGGTGGCGGAGTCTTCTTCTTCGGCGGTGAAGGCTTTGAGCACGCCGCGCTCGAGGACCTGAACCTGCTGCTGCGCATCCTTCAGCGCAGCCTGGCAGTACTGCAGCAGCTCGGCGCCACGCTTGTACGCGGCGAGCGTATCGGCCAGCGGCAACTGGCCGTCCTCCATGGTCGCCAGGATCGCCTCGAGCTCTGCGAGCGCGGCTTCAAAGGTCTGGGGAGCAGGGTCGGTCTTGGCCATCGGCAGGGAGGTGGAACCCGCGCCGCGCCAGCGTCCGCCGGTTGCGGATCGAACCTCTTGAAAAGCGAGTCAAAGTACAGCATCTGCTCGTTGCCAGTCAACGTTAGCGCGTGGACCGGCGAATGGTTTGCGGTTATAATGACGCCCGTATTTGACGACGCGGCCTTTACACGGGGCTTCCCGTGGCGGGCTGACTTAGCAAAGTTCGAGGGGCGGGAATTCTCGCCCCTTATTGTTGGGTTGGTTACGTAAAGGAAAGGCCCATGTCCAATCTCGCTACCGCGGATCGGTTGCGGCGTGCCACGTCGCAGCTGCCTGTCAACTGGTACTGCGACCCGGCGCAGCTCGAGCTCGAGCAGGAACGCGTTTTCCGGCCTGGACCAGGCTACGTCGGACACGAGCTGATGGTGCCCAACGCCGGCGACTACTACGCGCTCGCCGGGCGTGACAACGCCCAGGCGCTGGTGCGCAACGCAAGCGGCGTCGAGCTGCTGTCGAACATCTGTCGGCACCGGCAGGCGGTGATCCTCCAGGGTCGCGGCAGTGCCGCCAACATCGTCTGTCCGCTGCATCGCTGGACCTACGACTTGAAGGGCGAGCTTCTCGGCGCGCCGCACTTCGCCGACAAGCCCTGCCTGAAGCTGGAGAGCACGCCGCTTACCAACTGGCAGGGCCTGCTGTTCGATGGGCCGCGCGACATCGCCCGTGATCTGGCCGGCATGGAAGTCGCCAGGGACTTCGATTTTTCGGGCTATGTCCTCGACCGGGTCGAATTCAAGGAGGTCGGCTACAACTGGAAGAGCTTCCTCGAGGTCTATCTCGAGGACTACCACGTGAGCCCGTTTCACCCCGGGCTTGGGCAGTTCGTCTCCACCGACAACCTGCGCTGGCAATTCGCAGAGCGCTATTCGGTGCAGACAGTCGGCGTCAACAACGCCCTGGCCAAGGCCGGCACCAAGACCTACGAGCGCTGGCACAAGGCGGTCCTGGATTATTACCGCGGTGAACCGCCGAAGCACGGAGCGATCTGGGTGACGATCTACCCCAACGTCATGCTCGAGTGGTACGCGCATGTGCTCATCGTGAGTACGCTCATTCCGCGCGGCGTGGACCGGACGACCAATGTCATCGAGTTCTATTACCCCGAGGATATCGCGCTCTTCGAGCGCGAGTTCGTCGAGGCCGAGCAGGCGGCGTACCTGGAGACTGCCGTCGAGGATGATGAGATCGCCAAGCGCATGGACGCCGGGCGGCGCGCCCTCTTCAAGCTCGGCCGCAACGAGGTCGGGCCCTACCAGTCGCCGATGGAAGACGGCATGCAACACTTCCACGAGTTCCTGCGGCGCGAACTCGAGCCGCGCGCGTAGGGTCTAAGCGGGTCGAAATCGGCCTCCCGCTGCGGCGGCGGGAGCCGTTCTCGTCCGCAGGCGATTCGCCGGTGAAATACACTACCCTCATTTCCACGGACGAACTCGCCCGGCATCTTGACGATCCCGGCTTCGTCATCGTCGACTGCCGTCACGACCTCGGGGACGTGAACGCCGGCGAGCGCGCCTATCGTCAGGCGCACATCCCCTCGGCGCGCTTCATGCACATGGACCGCGACCTGTCCGGCGCTCGAAGCGGCAGCAACGGGCGGCACCCCCTGCCCGACGTGGCCGCGCTCACGGCAACGATGGGCCGCGCCGCCATCGACGCCTCGAAGCAAGTTGTTGCCTACGATCAGAACAGCGGCATGTGGGCGTCGCGATTGTGGTGGTTGCTGAACTGGCTCGGCCACGACGCCGTGGCCGTGCTCGACGGCGGACTCGACAAATGGTTCGCCGAGGCACGGCCAATGACCAGCGCCATGCCACCGGTCGCGGCGAGCGCTTTCGTGGCCAAGGGTCCGGGTAGAACCGCGTCGGCGCGCGAAATCCTTCAGCACCTCGACGACGGCTCGCTGTTCGTGCTCGACGCGCGCGCGGGCGAACGCTACCGCGGCGACCTCGAACCGATCGATCCGGTCGCCGGGCACATTCCCGGCGCTCACAATCGCCCCTACACCGAGAATCTCACGCCGCAAGGAATATTCAAGCCTGCGTCGTTGTTGGCTGCCGAGTACCAGGAGCTCCTGGACGGGACCGCGCCGAGCAAGGTCGTGCACCACTGCGGATCCGGCGTCACCGCATGCCACAACGTGCTGGCGATGGCCCTCGCCGGGTTCCCGGGATCGCGCCTTTATCCGGGGTCCTGGAGCGAATGGGTATCCGATCCTGCGCGACCGGTTGCCCGCGGACGCTAGCCGGGTGAGGCCGGTTGCCTCAAGCGTAGCTCAAGGGCCACGCCTTCCTTCGTGGTTGCGTTACCTTCAAGGCAGGGGCGGCAATGACGACGACCATCGACTCCGACACACCCCGCGGCCTGAGGCGGTAATCGGCCCAGGCTACAGTGCGTTCGCGCACCCATGGCGCGTTTCATCCTTCCGTTGCCCGGCTTCGTCGCGTCGTTCTTGAGCCCGTAATAGAGGTGCCTTAGCCTGCGCGGAGTCACTGGCAGATGTGAATCCGGGACGGGCGGTTGGCGCATCAAATCGGCATCCGAAAAACCCGACGCCCGGCAAGGAGATGAAACGATGAACATGCTATCGAAGCAACGGCTTCCCGACGTGATTGGAGCAGGTGCCGGGCTCGTGGGCCTGGCCCTGCTGGTGGTGGTCGCCGGGTCGGGCGACGCCATCGGGCACAGTGTCGGGGCACTGATCGGCGGAGGGTTCGCCTTCGGCGTGCTCGGCTGCGCATGGAAGCAAGCCGTGACGCGGCGCGCCGACGGGCATCGAGCCGCCGTGCGCATGATGTCCGAGCCGAGCTATGCCGCAGCCATCCTCGCCATGCCGCCTTTGGCCGATGCGACGGCATCGGAATTCGACGAACGCGAGCGGACAACCTTCGCATCGGTAGTGTCGCTCACCGAGGCGCAGCTGGATCGGCGACGCGAACGGCAGGTCCGGGACCGCCGCGCCACGCTCAACCGCGCCTGACAGACAGGCTGGCCAGGGCAACTCGACGAGCGCCCCGGGTCGCTTCTTTGTTCCGCCCGAAAGGCCACGGGCTCGACCATGGCCTTTCATTCTGGAGCACAACTCAAGCGGCGGCCAACGGCCACTCGGCGATCCTCGTGTAGGCAGAGCCGTCGCGCCCGAGCACCGATTCCACCAGGACAAACGAACTTACCCGCCAGACTAGAGGCTGCGCCAGGCGGCGCGCGGTGGTGCCGGCGCTGCGGCGCGAGAGCGTCAGGTGCGGGACGTAGGGCTTTTCCTCGACCGCGAAGCCATGCGCCCGCAGCGCCGCAGCCAGCTCTGCGTGCAGCGCGGCGAGGTCTGGCTGCGGCGCCTGCGCGCCCAGCCAGGCGATGCCGCTACGCGCAAAGCCGCCCACCGCATCGAGTGCAAGCGCGAACGCTGGCGCCCGAATGCCGGCGCCCACAGCGCGCAGCGCCTCGACTCGAGCGGCCGGCTGCTCGCCCAGGAACGCCAGCGTGAGATGGATGAGATGCGGTGCGGTCGGACGACCGCCGCTTTCGCGGGCAACCTCGCGCGCGAGTTCGAAGAGCAACGCCCGCAGGGATGCGTCCGGCCACAATGCGAAGAAGACGCGCTGCGGCTTGCCGACCGGCGCCTGAGCCATGCGGGCACTATAAAGCATGCGGCGCGGCACCCCTCCGGGCACCGCGCCGCGCGTTACGACAGGAGACCTCTATCAGGCGTTGGCGACCGAGAGCTCCGCCTTCGGCTTGTCGAAAAACTGCTCGTCCTCGGTCGATCCCTTGAGGGCGGTCGTCGACGACTGGCCGCCCTGCACCGTTTGCGTCACGGCATCGAAGTAGCTCGTGCCCACTTCGCGCTGGTGCTTGATCGCCGTAAAGCCTTTCGCCACCGCCGCGAATTCCGCTTCCTGCAGCTCGACGAAGGCCGTCATCTGGTTGTGCGCGTAGCCGTGCGCCAGATTGAACATCGAGTAATTCAGGCTGTGGAATCCGGCCAGCGTGATGAATTGGAACTTGTAACCCATCGCGCCCAGCTCGCGCTGGAATCTCGCCACGGTGTCGTCGTCGAGATTCTTCTTCCAGTTGAACGACGGCGAGCAGTTGTATGCCAGCATCTTCCCCGGGAACTTGGCGCGGATTGCCTCGGCGAACGCCTTGGCGAACTCGAGATCGGGCTTGCCGGTCTCGCACCACAACAGATCGGCATAAGGCGCGTACGCGAGTCCGCGCGCCACCGCCTGTTCGAGCCCGTTGCGTGTCCGGTAGAAGCCCTCGACGGTGCGTTCGCCGGTGAGGAACGGACGGTCATTGTCGTCGATATCGCAGGTGACCAGGTCGGCCGCCTCGGCGTCGGTCCGGGCCAGTATGAGGGTCGGCACCCCCATGCAGTCGGCGGCAAGTCTCGCGGCGACGAGTTTCTCGACCGCTTCACGACTCGGCACGAGCACCTTGCCACCCATGTGCCCGCACTTCTTCACCGACGCGAGCTGGTCCTCGAAATGCACGCCCGCCGCGCCGGCTTCGATCATCGCCTTCATCAACTCGAAGGCGTTGAGCACACCGCCAAACCCGGCTTCCGCATCGGCGACGATCGGCGCGAAGTAGTCGACCTCGGCCTTGCCTTCCATATGCTGGATCTGGTCCGCGCGGGTGAAGGTGTTGTTGATGCGCTTGACCACGGCAGGCACCGAGTTGACCGGGTAGAGCGACTGGTCCGGGTACATCTCGCCGGCGATGTTGCCGTCGGCGGCGACCTGCCATCCGGACAGATAGATCGCCTTGAGGCCTGCCTTGACCTGCTGCATGGCCTGGTTGCCGGTCACCGCGCCCAGCGCGTTGACGAACGGCTCTTCGTTGACGCATTTCCACAGCTTCTCGGCGCCGCGCCGCGCGAGCGTGTGCTCGATAGGCACCGAGCCGCGCAGCCGCACCACGTCTTCGGCGCTGTAGCCGCGACGAATGCCTTTCCAACGCGGGTTTTCTGCCCAGTCCTTCTTCAGTCTTGCAGCTTCCAGATCGTAATTCATCCCTGCTCCGTCGTCTGCGTGGCGATTGCGTCAGTGGGGTGACAGTAGCAAAGTTGCGGCGCCGCGACAAGAGTTTTTATCGCGCCGCAATACAAAGATAAACTATTAACAATCAATGGTTTATTTCTTTAAAACGACAGCCGGGCCAAGCATTCTGGAGAAGGCTGGCAAAGGTTGTTGCAACGCACCAGCAGTGCGCGTCGGCTGCCCTGCGCATGCCCGCCTTGCGTGTAAGTACCCACTTGGAGGTCGCGCTCGATCCGGGTTGGCAGCGCCGAGCCCCAATGAACGGCGGGGGCCCGAGGGCCCCCGCGCAAGTCGCCGCAAGCGACCCGTTCAGGCCACCGGCTCGACTTCCTTGGCTTCCTCGAAAACCAGCTTGATCTTCTCGTCCGCGTCGACGTCGATGGTCACCTTCCCGCCATTGACGAGCCGGCCGAATAACAGTTCGTCTGCCAGCGCCTTGCGAATGGTGTCCTGGATGAGCCGCGCCATCGGCCGCGCGCCCATCTGCGGGTCGAAGCCCTTGCGCGCCAGGAATTCCTTGAGCGGCTGCGTGAACGAGGGTTCCACCTTCTTCTCGTGCAGCTGGTTCTCGAGCTCGAGCAGGAATTTGTCGACCACCCTCAGGATGACGTCGTGGTCGAGGGCGGCAAAGGAGATGGTCGCGTCGAGCCGATTGCGGAACTCCGGCGTGAACATGCGCTTGATCGACTCCATCTCGTCGCCGGTCTGCTTGTTGTCGGTGAAGCCGATCGCGTTGCGCGACAGCATCTCCGCGCCGGCGTTGGTCGTCATGATGACGATCACGTTGCGGAAATCAGCCTTGCGGCCGTTGTTGTCGGTGAGCGTCCCATGGTCCATCACCTGCAGCAGGATGCTGAAAATGTCGGGGTGCGCCTTCTCGATCTCGTCGAGCAGCACCACGCTGTACGGGTGCTTGGTGATCGCCTCGGTGAGCTGGCCCCCCTGGTCGAAGCCGATGTACCCTGGCGGCGCGCCGATCAGTCTCGACACGGCGTGTCGCTCCATGTACTCGGACATGTCGAAGCGGATCAACTCCACTCCCAGGCAGTAGGCGAGCTGGCGTGCAACCTCGGTCTTGCCCACGCCCGTCGGCCCGCTGAAGAGGAAGTTGCCGATCGGCTTGCGCGGATTGCCCAGTCCCGAGCGCGCCATGCGGATGGCCGCGACCAGCGCGTCGATGGCCTGATTCTGCCCGAACACGACGTTCTTCAGATCGCGATCGAGCGTACGCAACGCATTGCGGTCGTCAGAGGTGACGCTCTTCGCCGGTATGCGCGCGATCTTGGCGACGATCTCCTCGATCTCGGTCTTGCTGATGACTTTCTTCTGCTTCGACTTGGGCAGGATCTTCTGCGCCGCCCCGGCCTCATCGATGACGTCGATTGCCTTGTCTGGCAGATGCCGGTCGTTGATGAAGCGCGCCGAGAGTTCGGCCGCCGTGGTCAACGCCGCCGGCGCGTACTTGACGCCGTGGTGCTGCTCGAAGCGCGTCTTCAGGCCCTTCAGGATCTCGATGGTCTCGGCTATCGAGGGCTCGGGCACGTCGATCTTCTGAAAACGCCGCGATAGCGCGTGATCCTTTTCGAAGATCACCCGGTACTCGTTGTAGGTCGTCGCGCCGATGCACTTCAGCGCCCCGGTGTTGAGCGCGGGCTTGAGCAGGTTCGACGCGTCCAGAGTCCCCCCCGATGCCGCCCCGGCGCCGATGATGGTGTGGATCTCGTCGATGAACAGGATCGTCTTCGGATTCTCCGTCAGCTGCTTGAGCACCGCCTTGAGGCGCTGCTCGAAATCGCCGCGGTACTTGGTACCCGCGAGCAATGCTCCCATGTCCAGCGAATAGACGGTGAATTCCCGCAACAGCTCGGGCACCTCGCCCTCGTTGACGCGGCGCGCGAGCCCTTCCGCGATGGCGGTCTTGCCGACGCCGGCCTCCCCGACCAGGAGGGGGTTGTTCTTGCGCCGACGGCAGAGCACCTGGATCACGCGCTCGAGCTCCAGCTCGCGGCCAATGAGCGGGTCGATCTTGCCGCTCTTGGCCATCTGGTTGAGATTCACGGTGTAGGCGTCCAGAGCCCCGGCCGGCTGCTGCTCGCCGTCGCCTTCGTCCTTGGCCGACTCCTGCTTCTCATCCTTCTTCTGCGAGTTCTTGGTGATGCCGTGCGCGATGTAGTTGACAACGTCGAGCCGCGTCACGCCGCGCTGATTGAGGAAATAGACGGCGTGCGACTCCTTCTCGCCGAAGATTGCGACCAGCACGTTGGCCCCGGTCACCTCCTTCTTGCCCGAGGATTGCACGTGCAGGATCGCGCGCTGGATAACCCGCTGGAAGCCCTGCGTCGGCTGGGTATCGGCGTCCGAATGAGGCGACAGCCGCGGCGTGTGCTCGTTGATGAAGTCCGTCAGGACGCCACGCAACTCTTCCAGGTCGACGCCGCACGCCTTGAGCACCTCGGCGGCGGACGGATTGTCGAGCATCGCCAGAAGAAGGTGTTCGACGGTAATGAACTCGTGCTGCTTCTGCCGTGCCTCGACAAAAGCCATATGGAGGGAGACTTCCAGTTCCTGCGCAATCATGATCGTCCTTGATCGCGGTGCCAGCGCCGAAGCGGCGCCGCTGCCGCGTTGCTGCCCTCAAAGCCCCCTAACGCCTACGTCTCCTCCATCGTGCACTGGAGTGGGTGCTGATGCTTGCGGGCGATGTTCACGACTTGGTCGACCTTTGCGGCGGCGACTTCCCGCGTGTACGTCCCGCATACCCCCATGCCCTCGCGATGAACCTGCAGCATAACCTGAGTCGCCTTCTCCCGGCTCATCGCAAACACAGTCTGCAACACCACGACGACAAAGTCCATCGGCGTGTAGTCATCGTTGAGCAGGATGACCTTGTACAGCGGCGGCGGCTTGAGGCGGGTCTTTTCAACCTCGAGAACGCTCCCCTCCTGGTGCTGGATCGCCATGCCGTGCCGGAAACCCGCCGTCCAATGTTCTAATGTTTGATGATTGCAACAGATTTTTCAAGAGGAACGCGTATTTTGGCCCCGGGACTTGACTTCATTGTCGCAAAGCGCGTAAAAAACTTGCGTTTGGCCCATGAGTCTCTGCTGTCCCGGTTTGCCGCTGCACCGCGTCCCGTCGCGCTTGCCGTAGATAGTACTTGCTCTCCAAACACCAACCCCTCATTCTTGTAAGGAAGTAGGCTTATGGCAACAGGCACGGTCAAGTGGTTCAACGACGCGAAGGGCTACGGCTTCATCACGCCCGACGACGGCGGCGAGGATCTGTTCGCGCATTTCTCGGCCATCCAGATGAACGGATTCAAATCGCTGAAGGAAGGTCAGAAGGTGAGCTTCGAAGTCACCCAGGGCCCCAAGGGAAAGCAGGCCTCGAACATTCAGGCCGCCTGAATTCCGCCCGTCGCCCGGCTCGCCGGACGACTGTGGCAACAAAAACCCGCCGCATGGCGGGTTTTTTGTTCGGCGCGCGGGCGGCCCTTGGCAGCCATGCGTCCGGCTGCCGCGACTGGCGCCTGGCCGCCTCCAGCCCGGGCCTGCCGCGGCGTGCGCTCGTCGGACGACGCCGACCGGGGTAAGTCCGGCGCACCCGCGGGCGGCCGCCTACATCCTGTCGATCATCGCCTGGCCGAACCCCGAGCACGACACCTGAGTCGCACCGGGCATCAAGCGCGCAAAGTCGTAGGTCACGACCTTGTCGGCGATCGCCTTCTCCAGGCTCCTGACGATGAGCGCCGCCGCCTCCTTCCAGCCCATGTGCACCAGCATCATCTCCGCCGACAGGATCTCCGAGCCCGGGTTGACGTAGTCCTTGCCGGCATACTTGGGCGCGGTGCCGTGCGTGGCCTCGAACATGGCCACGCTGTCCGACATGTTCGCCCCAGGGGCGATGCCGATCCCGCCGACCTGTGCCGCCAGCGCGTCGGAGATATAGTCGCCGTTCAGATTCAGGGTGGCTATGACGTCGTACTCTTCCGGCCGCAGCAGGATCTGTTGCAGGAACGCGTCGGCTATCGCGTCCTTGACGACGATGTCGCGACCCGACTTCGGGTTCTTGATCTTGTGCCAGGGGCCGCCGTCGATCGGCTGCGCGCCGAACTCCTTCTGCGCCAGGGCATAACCCCAGTCACGAAACGCGCCCTCCGTGAATTTCATGATGTTGCCCTTGTGCACGAGCGTCATCGATTTCCGGCCGTTGTCGATCGCGTACTGGATCGCCTTGCGCACCAGGCGCTCCGTGCCTTCCCGCGATACCGGCTTGATGCCGATGCCCGACGTGGCCGGAAAGCGGATCTTCTTCACGCCCATTTCCTTGAGCAGGAAATCGACGACCTTCCTCGCGCCATCCGACTCGGCCGCCCATTCGATACCGGCATAAATATCTTCCGAATTCTCGCGGAAGATCACCATGTCGGTCTTCTCGGGCGCCTTGACCGGGCTGGGCACGCCGCTGAAATAGCGCACCGGCCGCAGGCAGACGTACAGGTCGAGTTGCTGCCTCAGCGCCACGTTCAGGCTGCGGATGCCGCCGCCCACCGGGGTGGTGAGCGGTCCCTTGATCGAAACCACGTAATCCCTGACGATCGTGAGCGTCTCATCGGGCAGCCACACGTCGGCGCCGTACACCTTGGTCGCCTTCTCGCCGGCGTAGATCTCCATCCAGTGGATCTTGCGCTTGCCCCCGTAAGCCTTCGCTACGGCCGCGTCGACGACCTTGATCATGACCGGCGTGATGTCCACCCCCGTGCCGTCGCCCTCGATATACGGGATGATCGGCTGGTCGCTCACATCGATGCTGAAATCCTTGTTGACGCTGATCTTCTGGCCCCCCGCGGGGACCGTGACGTGCTGAAAGGCGGGCATGGATCGAATCTCCTTCGGCGCGAACTGCAAACCGCAAATTATCCTCGATTCCCCGCCATCCCGCCATGCAAACGGCGCGTCGGGCCGGCGCGAGAGCTCGCTTCCGCAGCCAACCGGGCAGCCGCGCCAGCACCGTGCTATCATTCGGGCCCGGTCCGAACCTCTGTAATTTCCAGGGGTCCCCAACGATGAGGGCAACCGCGCGGATCGCGCCTCGATTGCAGCCTCTCCTTAGCCACGTATCGTGATCCGTCGCCTGCTCGCGCGTTTGATTCCCGGCAGGCCCGCGACGACGCCGCGCGTGTTCGGTCCCGACGCCCATCCGGTGCGCCGAAGCCAGCTGTCGCGCGGAGCAACCGAGGTTACACGCAAGCTGCAGCACGCCGGCTTCAAGGCCTTCATCGTCGGCGGCGCAGTGCGCGATCTGCTGCTCGGCCTCGTGCCGAAGGATTTCGACATTGCCACCGACGCCACGCCCGAGCAGGTGAAGCCGCTGTTTCGCCGCGCCTTCATCATCGGCCGGCGCTTTCGCCTGGTGCACGTACTCGCCGGGCCGGAAACAATCGAGGTCTCGACCTTTCGTGGGCGCCAGACGGGGGATGACGCCGCCGACGAGCATGGCCGGCTCCTGCACGACAACGTATTCGGCGAACAGGCGGAGGACGCAGTGCGGCGCGATTTCACGATCAACGCGCTCTACTTCGACCCGGCGACCGAGAGTGTGTGGGACTACGTCGGCGGCGTGCACGACATCAAGACGAGAAAGCTGCGCCTGATCGGCGATCCGGCCACCCGGTATCGCGAGGACCCGGTGCGCATGCTGCGCGCGGTGCGCCTCGCCTCCAAGCTGGGCATCGACATCGAGAAGAAGACCGCGGCGCCGATTCCGGCGCTGGCGGCGCTGATCAACAATGTCCCTCCGTCACGTCTGTTCGACGAGATGGAGAAGCTGCTGCTGTCCGGCCATGCGGTCGAGTCGCTGAAGAACCTGCGCCAGCACGGCTTGCACCACGGGGTGCTGCCCCTGCTCGAGGTGATCCTGGAACAACCGCTGGGCTCGCGGTTCATCGAGCTCGCCTTCGCCAACACCGACGAACGCGTTCGCGCCGGCAAGCCCGTGAACCCCGCGTTCCTGTTCGCGACCCTGCTCTGGCACGAGGTGCTGGCAAGCTGGAACGCGGCCAAGGCCAATGGCGAGCGACCGATCCCGGCCCTGTTCGCGGCAATGGACCGGGTGCTCGCGCAACAGGCGGAGCGACTGGCGATACCGCGGCGATTCGAGGCGGCAATCAAGGAGATCTGGGTTCTGCAGCCGCGCTTCGAGCAGCGCGCCGGTCAGCGCCCGTTCCGGCTGCTCGAGCATCCGCGGTTCCGCGCCGCCTACGATTTTATGTGGCTGCGCGGCCACAGCGGCGAAATCCCGGTCGAACTCGTCGATTGGTGGGAGCGCTTCCAGAGCGCCGACAGTGCCGAGCGCGAGCGCATGCTCCGCCCGGACGAAGCACCGCGGAAACGGCGCCGCTCCCGTGGCCGCAAGCGCAAAGAGCCGGCGGCCGGCGCGGCGGACCCGCCGTCTCCGGCCGAACAGTGAGTCTCGCCAAGCCCCATGAGTAGCTTCGCCTACGTCGGGCTCGGCAGCAACCTCGGCCATCCGCGCCGCCGCCTGGCGCGTGCGCTGACCGCGCTGGCGCGACTGCCGCGCTCCCGGCTCGTCGCGGCGTCGCCCAACTATGTGAGCGCGCCCGTCGGGACCAGCGAACCGCAGCCGGACTACGTCAACGCCGTCGCGGCGCTGCGCACCGCCCTTGCGCCCGGCGCCGTGCTGCACCATCTGCGCGCCATCGAGCATCGTCAGGGCCGCAGACGACGGCACAACGAATGGCGCAACGCGCCGCGCCTGCTGGATCTCGATTTGCTGCTGTTTGGCCGGCGCCGGCTGGCTCTGTCCCGGCTGGTCGTGCCGCATCCGCGCATGCACGAGCGCGCCTTCGTGTTGCGCCCGCTGCTCGACATCGCGCCGGCAGCGACCATTCCCGGTCGCGGCGCGGCGCGGCTGTTGCTGCGCCGCGTGCGCAAGCAACGCGTCACTCGCACCAGACGCGCATTCTGGCGTTAAGCCCGCGCCATGGATCTCGAGAAGTGCCGCTACGTCGTCGTCGAGGGGCCCATCGGCGCGGGCAAGACGAGCCTCGCCCGAGCCCTCGCCTCGTACCTCGATGGCGACGCCCTGCTCGAGGCGCCGGAGGAGAATCCCTTCCTGGGGCGCTTCTACGCGGACATGCCGCGCTTCGCCCTGCCGACGCAACTCAACTTCCTGTTCCAGCGCGTCGACCAGGTCCGGGGCCTCGCCCAACTCGATCTGTTTCGGCGCCCGACGGTAGCAGACTTCCTTTTCGACAAGGATCCGCTTTTCGCGCGCCTCAACCTGAGCGACGACGAGTTCGCGCTCTACGAAAAGGTGTACACGCACCTCAAGCCCCAGACGCCTACCCCGGACCTCGTCATCTACCTCCAGGCCCCGGTCAGCACCCTGATCGAGCGTGTGCACAAGCGCGGCATCGACTACGAGCGCAGCATCCCGGAACACTACCTGGCGCGGCTGGCCGACGCCTACAGCCGATACTTCTACCAGTACGAGGACGCACCGCTGCTGATCGTCAACAGCGAGCGCCTCAACTTCGTCGAACAGGCGGATCACTTCGAGTTGCTGCTTTCGCACATCGAGGGATTGCGCGGAAGGCGGGAGTTCTTCAACTTGGGGGCACAATGACATCAGCCACGGCTAAGCGCACGGTTCCGGGCCTCGTTGCAATGGCTCGCCAGGGCGAGAAAATCGCGATGCTCACCTGCTACGACGCGAGCTTCGCCACCCTGCTCGATCGGGCCGGGGTCGACGCGCTGCTGGTCGGCGACTCGCTGGGCATGGTCATCGGCGGGCACGCCTCGACGTTGCCGGTGACGCTCGACGACATGATCTACCACACCCGCTGCGTGGCCGCTGGCGCGCGCTCGGCACTGATCATCGCCGACCTGTCGTTCGGCAGCTACCAGGCGAGCCCGGAGCAGGCGTACGGCAGCGCCGCCAGGCTGATGGCGGCCGGCGCGCACATGGTCAAGCTCGAGGGGGGGGCCTGGGCCGCGCCGAGCGTGGAGTTCCTGGTCGCTCGCGGCATCCCGGTGTGCGGGCACCTCGGCCTGCAGCCACAGTCCCTGCATCGCTTCGGCGGCTACAAGATTCAGGGCAAGACCGAAACCTCGGCCGAGGCGCTGCGTGAGGATATGGGCGCGCTCGCACTCGCCGGCGTCGAGCTGGTGGTGCTGGAATTGGTGCCGGCCGCCCTGGCCACGGCGCTGACCGCCGGAACCACCGTAGCCACGATCGGCATTGGCGCCGGGCCGGGGTGCAGCGGCCAGGTCCTCGTACTGTACGATATGCTCGGCATCTACCCCGGTAAGCCGGCTCGCTTCGTACGTAATTTCATGACCGGCTCCGACAGCATCGAAGCTGCGGTCGCGGCCTACGTCGCTGCGGTCAAGGGCGGCTCCTTCCCGGGACCGGAGCACTGCGTCTGACCCATGGACATCGTAACCACCGCCGCAGAGCTGCACCCGAGATTCGCCGATGCCGGCAAGGTCGCATTCGTGCCGACGATGGGCAACCTGCATCAGGGGCATCTCCAGCTCATGCGCATTGCGCGCGAGCATGGCGATGTCGTCGTCGCCAGCATTTTCGTCAACCGCCTGCAGTTCGGTCCGGACGAAGACTTCGACCGCTACCCGCGCACCTTCGATGCCGACTGCGCCGCCCTGCAGCGCGAAGGCGTCGACGTGCTGTTCGCTCCGCAGGACCAGGAAATGTACCCCACGCCGCAGGTCTACCGCGTGACTCCGCCGCCCCTGGCCGAGGACCTGGAGGGCGCCTCGCGGCCCGGGTTCTTTCATGGCGTGTGCACGGTCGTGCTGAAGCTCTTCAACCTCGTGCGCCCCGATGTCGCGGTATTCGGCAAGAAGGACCGGCAGCAGCTCAAGATCGTGCGCGGCATGGTGCAGCAGTTCAACCTGCCGATCCGCATCGTGCCCGCGGAGACCGTCCGCGCCAACGATGGCCTCGCCCTGGCGTCGCGCAACAGCTATCTTTCGCCGCAGGAGCGCATCGAGGCGCCGCGCCTCTACCGCACGCTGTCGTGGGTGGCCGACCAGATACTCGGGGGCCGCCACGACTACGCCAACCTGGAAGCGGCGGCGCGCGCCGACTTGTCGCGGCACGGATGGAAGGTCGATTACGTCGCGATTCGCCATGGACTCGCCCTGCGCATTCCGCATCCGGAAGGCTACGACCATCCGAATCTACTGATCGTCCTCGGCGCCGCGATGCTGGGAACGACGCGCCTGATCGACAACGTCGACGTGGTCCAGGGCGCAAGCGACGACTGAGCCGGGATTAGCGCCGGCAGGCGAAAGCAGCAGCTAGGCAGCGCGCAGCGCGTCGACGATCTTCAGCCGCGCGGCGCGCACCGCGGGCAGGAATCCGCCGACGAAACCCATCGCCAGCGCAAAGAGCAGCGCGGCGGCCGCGATTCCCGGAGTGAGCACGAAGCGGAAGGCGACTTCGGCAAAAGTCTGGAAATTGGTGGTTGAAATCGACAGCGCCTGCATGAACGCCGCGCAGGCGAGCCCGATGGCGCCGCCGAGAAGGCCCAGCAGCAGGGATTCGACCAGAAACGCGACCAGGATCGAGCCACGCGAGAAGCCGAGCGCGCGCAGGGTACCGATCTCCGCGGTGCGGCTGGCGACGCTGGCGTACATGGTGATCATCGCGCCGATGATGGCGCCAATGGAAAATATCACCGAAATCGTTGTACCGAGGTAGCTTATGAACTTCGCCAGCGCTTCGGATTGATCGGCATAAAACCGGGTCTCGCGCTTGGCCTCGAGCGTCAGGCGCGGGTCGGATTCGATGATCTGCTTCACCGCGTCGAAGCGCTCGCTGTCGGCCAGCTTGAACACCAGCGCCGAATAGCTGGTCCGCCGGAACGCCTGCAGCATCTGCTCCGCGTCGCCCCAGATTTCCGAATCGAACTCTGTCCGCCCGGCGTCGAAAACGCCGACCACGGTCCAGTCACGCGAGGCGAAGCGCAGCGTCTCCCCGAGCGCCGCCCCGCGGAAGCCGGTGGCGATCGAGTGTCCGGCGATGACTTCCGCCGTCCCGGGCCGGAACATGCGTCCTTCGACGATCTGCGCCTGCGGCCGCAGCGCCAGGCCGTTGGCAGTGACGCCGCGGATGACGACATTCGACGGCTTCCCAGAGTCCCGCTTGGGCAGATTGATCAGAACGACCGGCTCTTTCGATACCAGGCGCTGTCCGTCCTGGCCGATCGCCACATCCGGCAGGCTTTCGACCACCCCCGCCTGCATGCGGTCGATCGCGCTCTGCACTTCCGTCTGGGAGCCGCGCCGGATCACGATCACGTTATCGTCCTGGCCGGTGGCAATGAGCGTCGCTTCGAGTCCGGCCGCAAGCATCAGAACCGTGGCGAAGACGTAGACGACCAGTGCCATGCCTCCGGCCGTCAATGCCGTAGTCAGGCGACGCGCCAACAGGTTGCGCGCGATGTAGGTGAAGGGAACACGCATCGGCGGCGCTCACGCCACTGCGCGCAGGCCGTCGACCACGGGCATTCGTGCGGCGCGCCAGGCCGGAAACACCGCGGCGACGATGCCGATCAGCAGCGCGGCTCCCAGCTGCATGGCGAGCGTCTGGTCGCTGATGTAGAAGATCGGAAAAAACGTGCCCAGGGATTCGCGGAACGCATTGGCGATCGGGAAGGTGACCGCAATGCCGGCGCCGCCGCCGAGCAGGGCGATGAGCACCGATTCGCAGAAGATGAGCAGCGCGACAAAGCCGCCGCCGAAGCCCAGCGCCTTGAGCGTCGCGTACTCGGCGCCCCTTTCGCGCGCGGTCATCGCCATGGTGTTGGCCATCACCGCCATGATGATGACGATGACCACGAACGACACGGCCTGGATCGCCAGCAGGATCGCCTCCGACATCGCCACAAAGCCGAGCTGAAAGGCGTTTTCGGTCTCGGTCAGCGTCTCCGCCAGGGAATTCTTGAACGTCGCGTCGATGGCCTGCGACACCGTGGCCGCCTCATCCGGGTCCTTGAGCTGTTCGATGAGCACGCCGACCTGCTCGCCGCGCTTCGGAAAGCGCTGCTTGAGCGTCTCGTTGAGATAGCTCCAATGGAACAGCATCTGCGATTCCGCAGTCGACTTCGTTGCGCCGTCGTAGATGCCGCGCAAGTTGAACGTCCAGGTCCCCGGGAAGATTGTGCCGCGCAGCGGGATCTGGTCACCGACCTTCCAGCCGTAGAGTTCGGCGAGCTTGCGCCCGACGATCGCGCCCTGGCGATCGCCGAAAAACGCCTTCTTCTGCTCGTCCGAGAGCACGAACTCCGGGTAAATCTCGAGATAGCTCGGCGCGTCGACCGCGAACTGGGGAAAGAAATTGCGTTCGCTTATGTACACGCCGCCGAACCAGTTCGCCCACGAAACCGCCGCCACGCCGGAAACCCGCCGGATCCGCTCGGCATAGGTCAGCGGCAGGGCAAATACCAGCGACACCGCATTGCGCGTCACGAGGCGTGCGCTCGAGCTCGCGTTGGCGCCCGCGTACCACGCATCGATAACCGTGCGCAGCAGCCCGAAGGCGCTGATCGCGACCACGATGCCGGCGACCGTGAGCGCCGTGCGCAGCTTATGGCGCAGGGCGTTCTTGAGTACCAGGCGGAGGAAAAACATGACCGGGATCCGGGGCAAGCTTAACTCACGGTCGGGCAGGGCGCCATGCAGCGAGGCATGGAAGTTGCTTTTGCCCTGGTGCTACCGGCCCGGGGGCCGGTTGGAGGCTAGTCAGGATCATGCACGCCACCGAGCGCAACGACCGATCGAGGACCGCCTTGCTGAACGGCGCACCGGGCCGCAGCCTCGTCGCTGCGGCGATGGCGTCGCTGCTCGCAACCCTCATCGCGTCCTCCACGGCGCACGCCCTGATGCTCGGCGAGGCCAGCGCGCAATCGGCATTGGGCTCGCCGCTGCGCGTCGTCATCCCGATCACCGCCGGGGGAGACGAATTGCTGCAGCCGGGCTGCTTCAGCGTCGGGCCTGCGCCGGGCGAAGGCTCGGCATCGCTGGTGACGGCAAGCGTCAATCTTGAACGCGCGGCGGCGCCAAGGCTCGTCGTGACCACGGCCACTGCCGTCAATGAACCGGCGATCCGCTTCAGCGTCCACGCCGGATGCGAAGGCTCGACCGAGCGCGCCTACGTTCTATTGCTCGACCCCTCCGAATCGACCGGCGCGGAGAGCGCAACGGTGAGGCAGGCGGTGCGCGAACCCAGACAGGAGCGACTCGCGCCCCGGCCCGCCGCCATGCGGCGCACTCCGGCCGGCCCTGCCCTTGCCCAGGCACAGATGCCGCGCCTGATCGAGGTCGCCGAGAGGGGACCGGCCCTGGCCGAGACGGTACCCGAGACGGCAGCCGAGCCGGCGGTCCATGAACTCGCCGCCCCGGCCGCGGCGCCCGGCCCCTCGCCGTTCCGCCAGGTCGCGGCAGCGACGGAGGCCTCACCGCTGCCGGCGCTGGCGCCCCTGCCCCCGCGCGTGCAGCCGGTGGCGCCAAGCAAGACCGGCGGCTCGTACAGCGACTGGTACCTCGTCGCCGTCGCACTTGCGATTGCCGGCGTGATCGCGCTCATCTTCCTGCTCACCGGCCGGCGTCGCACGCCGTCCGCGCCGCAGTGGACGCGCAATCCCACCTTCCTCGACACTCGATCGTTCACCGAGCTCTCCGCCGGGGCGGTCACCCTTCCGCATACCCATTCGCATGCCGGCGCGACGACGACCCGGGGAGGGGCCGCGAGCACGAAACCGAAGTCCACCACCGTTTCCAGGCCCGCGGGACCCGCCTCGCAGTCGAGCCGGCCGACCCCGACCCAGATTGACCCGTCGGCGATCGACACGCTTCTCGACGCCATCGACTCCGACTTCGTCGAGGAGCGGGCCGTCAGGGAGGCGTGGGCCGCGGCCCGCAGCGACGTCGAACGCGAACTCGACGGCAACGCGATTCTCCAGGCAATCGAGGCGGCCGAGCGCGACCTGCATCTGGCGCCACCGGCGCCGGCACAGGCGGCGATCGAGCGCGCGCTCGAAGACGATCTGCTGCAGCCACAGCAACGGCACTAGAGAAAACCGGGCCTCTCCGCGACCCCGGTGGGCGGTCGCCGGCCGGGACCTCGAGCCGCCGGCATTCAGTCGACCAGCACGCCCTTTTCGAGATGCACGATGCGCCGCGCCTTTGCCGCGGCCTTGGGGTCGTGGGTCACCAGCACGATTGTCTTGCCCAGGTCGCGATTGAGGCGTTCGAGCAGGTCGAGGATTTCCTCGCCAGTCGAGCGATCGAGGTCACCGGTCGGTTCGTCGGCGACGATCAGCGTCGGATCGGTGATCAGCGCCCGCGCGATCGCCACGCGCTGCTGCTGGCCACCGGAGAGCTCTCCGGGATAATGCTGCGCACGATCGGTCAGGCCGACCAGCGCCAAGGCGACGGCAACCCGCTCGCGCCTCTCGCGCCGCGACAGCGCCGTGAGCAGCAGCGGCAGCTCGACGTTCTCGAACGCCGTCAGGACCGGCATCAAGTTGTAGAACTGGAAGATGAAGCCGACGTGCACAGCGCGCCAGGCGGCAAGATCGGCTTCCGGCAGGCCGGCAATATCGACCCCGTCGACCCTGATCATTCCGCCGTTGGCCTTGTCGATGCCGGCAATGAGGTTGAGCAGCGTGCTCTTGCCCGACCCTGAGGGCCCCATCAGCGCCACGTAGTCGCCACGGCGAACGTCGAGATCGATATCGACGAGCACCGGAATGATCTGGTCGCCGCGCTGATAGTACTTGGTCAGGTTGCGAATTTCGACCAATGGCGCCCGGCCGGCTTCGCTGTCGACTCGCGCACCGGACGCCGGGGATGGCGCGGAACCACCGCCAGTCGAGCCCTGGCTCATTCACTTGGCGGCGGGCTTGACCAGCACACCGCCGGTCAGATCGGCCGCCGGTCGCAGCACCGCCTTCTCTCCGCTCTTGACGTTGCCTGCGATCGCCGTAACGTCTCCAATCCTGCGCCCCGGCAGCACCGGAACCTCGACTGTCCTGCTGTCGCGCAGCACGTATATGACCGTCTTGCCATCGCGCTGTGCCATCGCGTCGGGGTTCACCGCGAGCAGGGGCTGCTGCTCTTCGGCGGTCACCGCCTGCGACAGGAACGACACCTTGGCGCTCATCTCCGGCAGCACGCGCGGATCGATGGCATCGAAGCGCACCTTGGTCATCACCGTTGCCTTGGCGCGATCAACGGTCGGCACGATGCGCGACACGCTGCCGCTGAAGCGCGAGTCGGGAAGGGCGTCCAGCGTGATCTCCGCGGGCTGGCCCACGGTGATCTTCGACAGGCTCGCTTCGGAGACATCGGCCTCGACTTCCAGCGTCTTCATGTCGGCCATGTTGACCACCGCGCCCTTGGAGTCGGCGGCGGAGGAAAACGGCGTCACCATGTCGCCGACGTCGGCGCTCTTCGACAATATGATGCCGTCGAAAGGCGCGCGAATCAGCGTGTAATCGACCGCAACCTGGGCGTTGCTGGCGTTGGCTTCGGCGAAGGCCAGACCCGCCCTCCCGCTCGCCACGCCTGCCACTGCGCGATCGGCGCGCGCGGTGGCCTGATCGAGTGCCGATTCCGACAAGAATTTCTTCGCCACCAGATCGCGCGTGCGCTTGAGCGAAGCTTCGGCGTCGCGATCCTCGGCCTGCGCCTGTTCCAGACTCGCCTGCGCGACCTTGACGTTGGCGAGCGCGGCGGCAAGTTGCGCGCTGACATCGCGCGCGTCGAGGCGGGCGATTATCTCGCCGGCCTTGACCCGCGTGCCTTCGGCAACGCCGAGCCACTCCAGTCGCCCGGATGCCTTCGACGAGATGGCAGCCTTGCGCTGCGCGACGACGTAGCCGGTCGAATTGAGTACGACGAACTGCTGCGACGGGTAGGTCGTGACGATCGGCGTTGCCTGGACCGCGACCGGATGCGGCTGCAGGGCGAGCCAGGCGCCGCCAGCGCCGAGCGCGAGGGCAATGGCACCGAGCCATATCCACCGGCGGCGACGACGCACACGCACCGGCGCGAGAGAACGGTCGATTTTGAGCTTGGAGAGTTCGTCGACGGACAAAACGTTGCGATGTGGTGTGCGCAGGCCGGAATTATAGCCGACGCCCTCCTTCAGCCCCCCTCGATCGCCGGCGCTTCGACCAGTTCGCCGCCGCGCCGGCTGGCAAGCCATGCGCGCACCGAAACGATGGCCAGCCCGACTCCGATGAAGGCGATGCCGAGCCACTCCAGGACCGTCAGCCTCTCCCCGAACACGAGCATCGAGGAAACCAGCGCCAATACCGGAATCGCGAACATGTTGAGCGCCGCCGTGCCCGCGGGTAGCCAAACCAGAATCGCGGTCCACAGCATGAAGCCGAGGGCGGTGGCGATGACCCCCGAGTAGAGCAGGCTGCAGACGTAGACGCCGTTCCATCGCGCGGGCGGCAATGGATAGCCGAGCGCGAACAGGTAGATGGGAAGGATCCCGGCGGCCATCTGCCAGGCGATCAGGTTGAGCATGTCCAGGCGGTGTCGGCGCTGGAAATACTTGGTCGCCACCGAGCCCGCGGCCCAACCGAATCCGGACAATGCCGCCCACAGTTTCGGTTCGAGGTCGCCCTCCCAGTTCCAGGGCTCTACTACCAGCACCAAGCCGGCGAGCGCGCAGCCGACCGCAAGCCACTGGCTGCCACGCACGCGCTCGTGCAGCACCGGCCAGGCCATGAGCATCGTCCAGAACGGCATGGTGAACACGAGCACGGCGGTGCGTCCTGCACCGCCACCGGCCAAGGCCATCGTCGTCGCTCCGAAGTTGATCGTCGTCTGGAAAAATCCGGTGACGATGACCGCCATCCACGATTCCGGCTTGAGAGGACGCCGCTGCCACAGCAGCACCGAGAACAGCAGCGCAATCGCAATCAGCGTGCGTTTGATGTTGAAGTCGACCGGGTGCGCGTACTGCAGACCAAACTTCATCACAATCCAGTTCATCCCCCAGATGAGCGTGAGCAGGACCAGTGCGCCGTACGCGGCGCGCCTCGAAGCAATGCCGAGCAGCCGACGCATCACGAGGCCAGAAACGGCTCGATAATCGCCGCCACAGCCTCGGGCCGGTCGAGATGCAGCATGTGCCCCGCCGCTTCGACGATCATGAGCTCGCCGTGCGGCACCTGCCTGATCCGGGCTCGAATGCCTTGCAAGGTGTCGGTCGCAGCTTCCCCCTCCGGGTGCGCGCCGAGCCATTTCGGAATGAAGGACTCGCGCGCTGCGACCCACAGCACCGGCGCGCTGATCTGCTGCCAGATCGCGGCCACTTCCTCCATCCGGTAGACGGTTGGAAACGGGAGCTTGTGCCGCGGATCGGAGTTCAACCGCGCGCCGCCATCGGGCTCGGCCCGTGCCCAGTGACCGGCGAGAAATTCCGCTTTGTCGCGGGACAACCGCGGGTTGTTGCTCTGCAGCTGATCGGCCACCGCGGCGAGATTCCGGTATGGGCGGAAGGCGGGCGGATTGCTCAGCGCGTCGAGCCACTTGGCCATCTTCGCCGGCGCGACGGCGGGCGATTCGGCGGGAATGCCGAAGCCTTCGAGCGACACCACGCGTGCCACGCGCTGCGGCCGTGCCCCGGCGTAGAGCATCACCACGTTGCCGCCCAGGCTGTGGCCGATCAGTCGCGTCGGCTCGTCGGGGGCAAAGTGGTCAAGCAGCGCGTCGAGATCGGCGATGTAGTCTGCAAACCAGTAGCCGTCTGCCGCCCATGCCGTGAGCCCGAACCCGCGCCAGTCGGGAGCGATGACCAGCCACTCGCGCTGCAGGGCGTCGACGAGAAATTGAAACGACGCGCCGACGTCCATCCAGCCGTGCAGCATGAACAGCTTCGGGGCATCCGGGTCGCCCCAGGTGCGCACGTGGTAGGCGAGGCCGCGAACAGGGATGGCGAGCGATGCGGACGGTCTCATCTGCGCGCTAGGGCGCCTTGCACAGCGCGCGGCCGTCCATCCAGCCGGTCCGATATTGCCCGTCGCTCTTGAAGCGGCCCGCATCCTTGCGCTCGGCGCCTGAAGCGCTGGCGCAGCCGTCGGCATAGCCTTGCCGGTATTCCAGCGGAAACCCCTGCAGGTTGACATTCGCCGGCGGGTTCGGATTGCCCTGCGGTTGGGACGGCGTTGGCGTGCCGTAGGGCGTGGCGGCCGGCCCGACCGTGGCACAACCGGAGGCGAGCATTATCAACGACATGAATCCATACCGGGCGAGGCAGGCACAAGTCATGAATTAAGGCCAACGAAATGGCGCGATATTGGGCAGAAAAACTGCCTGCCAAAGCGAGTAAAATTGTACCTTATGAGCGCGCTCGACTTCCGGCCCGGTTCAACCGCTGCGGCTGGGGCGCCGAGCGGCCCGAAATCGCCCGCGTTGTCGACGCCCTCTGCACTGTCGCTCACGAGGCCGGGCGGCGCCGAGTCGCTGACCGGCTTCGTTCACCTCCGCCTGCACAGCGAGTACTCGATCGTCGACGGCACGTTGCGCATCGACGACGCGGTGGCGGCCGCGGTCGCCGACAAGATGCCCGCGCTCGCCCTCACCGACCTGGCGAACGTCTTTGGCCTGGTCAAGTTCTACACTGCCGCGCGCAGAGCCGGGGTCAAGCCGATTGTCGGGTGCGACGTGTGGATCACCCACGATACCGAACGCGATGCGCCGTATCGCCTGCTTCTCCTGTGCCAGTCTCGCGACGGCTATCTGAAGCTCACCGACTGGCTGACCCGCGCCTATCGCGGCAACCAGCACCGCGGCCGGGCGGAGATGCGGCGCGAATGGTTCGCGGAGGGCACGCAGGGCCTGATCGCGCTCTCCGGCTTTGCCGGCGGCGATGTCGGCGTTGGCCTTGCTCAGGGCAATCACGAGGGCGCGGCACGAGCCGCAAGCGCGTGGGCCAAGCTCTTCCCCGACCGCTATTACCTCGAAATACAGCGTGCCGGCCATGTCGATGACGATGCTCTGACCGCGTCCACGGTGCGCCTCGCCGCCGAGCTCGATATCCCCGTCGTCGCCACGCACCCGGTGCAATTCCTGCGCCGCGACGAATTCCGGGCGCACGAGGCGCGCGTATGCATCGCGGAGGGCCACACGTTGGCCGACGCCCGCCGGCCGAGGCGCTTTACCGCCGACCAGTACTTCATGTCGCAGGAAGAAATGGCCCGGCGCTACGCTGACCTTCCCTCGGCGCTAGCCAACAGCGTGGCCATCGCCCAGCGCTGCAATCTGGCGATCCCGCTGGGCAAGAACTACCTGCCCGACTTTCCGATCCCGGCCGGCGTGACCATCGAGCAACACCTCAAGAACGAGGCGACCTCGGGCCTGGAGAAGCGCCTTGCGCTGCTCTACCCCGATTCGAGCCAGCGCGACGCGAAGCGGGCGGAGTATCTCGCGCGCCTCGACTTCGAGGCCCGCACAATAATTCAGATGGGCTACCCCGGCTACTTCCTGATCGTTGCCGACTTCATCAACTGGGCGAAGCGGAACGGCGTCCCGGTCGGACCGGGGCGCGGATCGGGCGCCGGTTCGCTGGTCGCCTACGCGCTCGGGATCACCGACCTCGACCCGCTGCGCTATGCGCTGCTCTTCGAGCGCTTTCTCAACCCCGAGCGCGTGTCGATGCCGGACTTCGACATCGACTTCTGCCAGGACGGCCGCGACCGAGTCATCGAGTACGTGAAGAAGAAATATGGCGCCGAATCGGTGTCCCAGATCGTGACCTTCGGCACGCTGCAGGCGCGTGCGGTGGTCCGCGACGTCGGCCGCGTGCTCGATCTGCCGTACAGCTTCTGCGACGGCATCGCCAAGCTCATTCCCTTCCAGCCAGGACGCACGGTGACGCTGAAGCGTCGGCCCCCGGGAGAAACGGCGGCCAGTGTCGTCTACGCGCGCGAGGTCGAGCCACAGCTAAACGAGCGCGAGGCTGCGGAGGAGGAAGTTCGCGAGCTGCTGGCCCTGGCCGAGCAGCTCGAAGGCCTGCCGCGCAACGTCGGCATGCACGCCGGCGGCGTGCTCATTGCCCCGGGCAAGCTCACCGATTTCTGCCCGCTGTACACGCAGGCCGGAACCGATGCGCCGGTGTCGCAGTTCGACAAGGATGATGTCGAGCAGGTGGGGCTGGTCAAGTTCGACTTCCTGGGCCTGACCACGCTCACCATCCTGGACTGGACGCTGCGCTTCGTGAAGATGCTCGACCCGGCATCGGCCCTGACGCTGGAGCTGCTGCCGCTCGATGACAGGGCCGCGTTCGACACCTTCAAGAGCGGCAGCACCGTGGGGGTGTTCCAATTCGAATCCCGAGGCATGCGCGAGCTGCTGCTGCAGGCGCCGCCAAAGCGCTTTGACGATATCGTCGCGCTGGTCGCGCTGTTCCGTCCGGGGCCGATGGAGCTGATTCCCGATTACGTTCGCCGCAAGCAGGGCCTCGAGCGGGTCGATTTCTACGATTCGCGCCTCGAGCCCATCCTGGCTCCTACCTACGGAGTGATGGTCTATCAGGAACAGGTCATGCAGATCGCCCAGGTGATCGGGGGCTACACGCTGGGCGCAGCAGACCTGCTGCGCCGGGCGATGGGCAAGAAGCTGCCGGAAGAGATGGCCAAGCACCGCTTCGTGTTCATTGACGGGGCGGAAAGAAACGGCCTGTCGAAAACCCGTGCGACCCAACTCTTCGACCTGATGGAGAAATTCGCCGGCTATGGCTTCAACAAGTCACATGCGGCGGCTTATGCGCTGATCGCATACCAGACCGCGTACTTCAAGGCACATCATCCGGCGGCATTCATCGCCGCCAACCTGTCGCTGCTGATGGACGACACCGACAAGATTCGTCATTTCCGCGACGAGGCAAAGGCTTGCGGACTCACCGTGCTGCCGCCGGACATCAATGCGTCGAACTATCGCTTCGAACCGGTCGACGACAAGAACATCCGCTACGGCCTGGGTGGCATCAAGGGAACCGGGCAGAGCGCCATCGAGGCCATCGTCGAGGCGCGACAGGACGGACCCTTTGTCGATCTCTTCGACTTCTGCCGCCGTGTCGACAAGCGCCTGGTTAACCGGCGCGTGATCGAGGCCTTGATCCGTGCCGGCGCTCTCGATGCAATCGAACCGCGACGCGCGAGCCTGCTGGCCACGGTTGGTATGGCCCTCGAGCATGCCGAAAGGTCCGAGCGTTCCGCCTCTCAGGTTTCGCTGTTCGATCAGGGTGACGAGCCCGCCGCCGCGAGGCCGAGACTGATCGATGCGCGGGAGTGGACCGACAGCGAGCGGCTGACCAATGAGAAGGCGAGCCTTGGCTTCTACCTGTCCGGCCATCCATACAACGAATACGCGGCAGAGCTCTCCTCGCTCGTCCACGTCGCGCTCGGGGCGATCAAGCCCACTCAGTTGCCCGTGCGCATTGCCGGCGTGGTCACGACGCTGCGCATCCAGACCTCGCGCCGCGGCAAGATGGCGTTCGTCACGGTCGACGACGGCAAAGATCCGACCGAGATCGTCGTCTACAACGAAACGCTCGATACCCACCGCCACCTGTTGCGCGAGGACGCGCTGCTCGTCGCCGAGGTGCGTGTCCAGCAACGCATGAACGAGGACGGACAGATGCAGGGGCTGCGCATCATCGCCGACGGGCTCTACGACCTGCCTGGCGCACGGCGCAGGTTTGCCCGGGGGCTGAAGCTGTGCTGCAACGGCTCCGGCTCGGCCGATCGCCTTCTCACGCTGCTCGAGCCGTACAGGAGCGGGCAGTGCCCTATCATCATCGATTATCGCAATCATGCCGCCGGCGGCGAGATCGAGCTGCCCGAAGCCTGGCGTGTGAATCTCGACGAACCGCTGCTGGCGCAGCTGCGTGCCTGGCTGGCGCCGGAAAACGTCAGAGTCGTGTATTAGGCCAGTCTAACCCGCTCACGCCCTCAGGGCGTCTTCCCGGATCAAGGCATCTGCACCAACGCCCCAGTCAATGCTGACATGAACGAGCACTGCGAACATTTCAGTGACCTTCGACCGGTGACCCCGCGCGCGGGCGGTTGCGAAGAGTGCATCGCCGCCGGGGAGTCGTGGAACGAGCTTCGCGTGTGCTTGTCCTGCGGCCACGTCGGATGCTGCGAGGATTCCGAGCACCGGCACGCTCTGGCGCACTTTCAAGCCACGGGGCATCCGCTGATCGCATCCCTGGAACGCGGCGAGACCTGGAGCTGGTGCTACGAGCATCGCCGCTACTATGAGCTGACACCCCAGATGAGGCCGAAGAGGCGCTCGGCGCTGGCCGGGCTCCTGCGACGGGTCCTCGGCCGCTAATCGAGGCCGCCTTGGATCTCGGGCTCAGAGGCAAGCGCGCGCTGGTGACCGGTTCGACGGCCGGCATCGGGCTCGCCACCGCGCGCGCCCTGGCGAGCGAGGGCGCGCAGGTAACCGTGAACGGGCGAACCGAGGGGCGCGTCGCCGATGCCGTGAACCGCCTGCGCGGCGAACTGCCCGGAGCAAGCGTCGCCGGAGCTGCCGTCGACCTCAGTACCGGCGACGGTTGCCGGGACCTGATTCACCGCCTCCCGGACGTCGATGTGCTGGTCAACAATCTAGGCATCTTTGAGCCCAAACCGTTCGACCAGATCACCGACGCGGACTGGCTGCGCTTCTTCGAGACCAACGTGCTCAGCGGCATCCGCCTGGCACGCCATTACGTAACCGGCATGCGCGCACGCAACTGGGGACGCATCGTCTTCGTCTCCAGCGAGTCGGGGCTCCAGATCCCGACCGAGATGATCCATTACGGCATGACGAAGACCGCGCAACTGGCGGTATCGCGCGGCCTCGCCGAAACCCTCGCCGGCACGGGGGTCACGGTAAACAGCGTGCTCCCTGGGCCGACCGCCTCCGAGGGAGTGGCGCAATTCGTCGCCAGCATGGCCGCGCAGCGCGGCTCGGATGCTGCCACGATCGAGCGGGAGTTCTTCGCGACCGCTCGTCCCTCGTCGCTGTTACGGCGCTTTGCCAGCCCGGAGGAGGTAGCCGCCATGATCGCCTACGTCTGCAGCACCCGGGCGTCGGCGACAACCGGCGCCGCGCTGCGCGTCGACGGCGGCGTGGTGCGGACGATCGCGTGAACGCCGTCGGGCAGGTGCTCCGGCCGGAAGGCCGACGGCTCCGCCGACGAGCGGCGGCGCGGCAAATTACCCACCCCGGCACCCGGGCGCCGCTCTTCACACCAGGCGGCTGGCGCGGACGGATCCGCGTCCCTCGTAGCAAAATGTCCGGTGGCCGGGTTACGATCCCGCAATCCCCCGCGGCAAGGGGTTCGACGACTGCGAGCTTTGGGAGGCGGCATGAGCAAGCGATTCCTGGTCGCGTGGATCATTATCTTCCTGGCATGGATGGTCGGCAGCTTCCTGGTTCATGCCGTGCTGCTGAACGAGGATTACATGCAGCTGCCCAACCTGTTCCGGCCGGAGGCGGACGCCCAGCGATACTTTCCGCTGATGATCCTGGCCCATGCCATCCTGGCCGGCGCGTTGGTGTGGATCTATGCGCAAGGCGTACGGGCCAAGCCCTGGCTGGCACAGGGTGTTCGCCTCGGTATCGCGGTCGCGCTGTTGACCGTTGTCCCGACCTATATGATTTACTACGTCGTCCAGCCGATGCCAGGCATGGTCGTGGTCAAACAGATCATTTTTGACGGGATCCTCGTGGTCTTTCTGGGGTCGATCGTCGCCGCACTCTACCGCGAGCCCGAGCGGGCGTGAACCCTGCTGCCGTGCGCGCGACGATCAACATCACGCCGACGAGCGGGTTGCGCCTCCGGAGGGCCGCTCCCGACGCCGCATTGCGTGGTCGCCGCCAAGGTCGCTGATTTCATGCCCATTCCGGACGACGTCGTAGCGTGGGTCAACCGGCACTTCCGGGACATCGATCGAGCCACCGCCATCGGCCTGCTCGGGGATGCGGTCGACGAGCGGGACGAGCCCGTTGAACCGCGCCTGCTCCGCTGTGCACTCATCGGCTCGCGCGGCGACATAGACCGCCTCACCGAACTGGTCGAAGAGCTTCGCATCGACAGCGAAGACGTGATCCTGTCCGGCGAGTACGAGAGCCGTGCCGGGAATCTGGTCAAAATTCGCGACCTCAACGACCCCCTCGAAGATGTCTGACCCGATGCGGTAGGCCCGTGCGCGATTGGCAAATCGGCGAAAAGGCTAAGCGATGGCCGATGGTTTGCTGCTGCTGCAGGGCGCAACCAGGCGCCGATACTCGCGGTGCTCGAGCGCGAGCTTCCCCGATCCGGCCTGGTGCTCGAAATCGCCAGCGGCACCGGCCAGCACGTCGCACATTTCGCCAAGTCGCTGCCGCAGCTGTCCTGGCAACCGAGTGATCCCGACGCCGACTTCCGGCGCTCGATCTCGCTGTGGATCGACTTCGAGCACCTCGCCAACGTCAAGGAGCCGCTCGCCCTTGACGTGCGCGAGCAGCCGTGGCCGATCGCCAGCGCGGATGCCATCGTCTGCATCAACATGCTCCACGTCGCACCGTGGGAGGCAGCGCAGGCGCTGTTCGAGGGCGCACGGCAGCTACTCTCGCAGCAGAACCTGCTGTTTCTGTACGGCCCCTATCGCCGCAAGCCGGCAGCCACACGGCTGCGAGCAATGCGCAGTTCGATGCCGAACTTCGCGCACACGATGCCGAGTGGGGGCTGCGCGACGTGGAAGCGCTCGCCGCGGTCGCCGAATCACAACGGCTTTGCCCTCGCCGACACGTTCGCCATGCCGGCGAACAACTTCAGCCTGGTATTTCGGAAGCGCGACGCCGCTGCCGGCTGAGCGCGCAGCCCTGCCATATCCGACCGGGGCGGCCATGCGCGGACTCCTGAGGCACTACGCGACATTCTTCCGGCTAGCCCGGCGTTCCGCGTTTGCTCGCCACGGCGCTGGTCGCGCGCATGCCGGTCGGGATGATGTCGCTCTCGCTGCTGATGCACCTGCGCGAGCTTTCGGGCTCGTTCGCTTTCGCCGGCAGCATCGTCGGAACGTATTTCGTCGCCATGGCAGGCAGCGCGCCGATCCAGGGGCGCCTCGCCGACCGCCGCGGCCCGGGCGGCCTTCTGGTGGTGACCGGATTGGTCCAGCCCCTTGCCCTCGGTCTGCTGTTGTTCGCCGGCCGTTGCACCTGTCGCTGAGGGCGATCGCCCCGTTGGCCGCCATCGCGGGCATCTTTGCGCCGCCGATCTCGGTGCTGACGCGCACGCTCTGGAGGCATCGCTTCGAGCACGCGGAGGAGCGGCGCACCGCCTTCGCGCTCGATTCGGTGCTGATCGAAATCAACTTCACGATCGGCCCCGCGCTCGTTGGCCTCGCGCTGCTGTTCGGTACACCCGCGCTGGCTTTTGCCGCTACCTGGCTTGTCGCCGCGAGCGCCGCACCGCTCTTCGCCCTTTCCGGCGCAGCGCGTTACTGGAAGCGTTCGCGCGGCGAACCGCATTGCCTTCTTGGGCCGCTGACCGAGCCCAGACTGCTCAGTCGCCTATGCCACGAGCAGCGCGCTCGCCTTCTCCTTCGGCATGCTCGAGGTGGGCTATCCCGGCTTCGCCGCGCGGGCCGGAATGCCCGCGCTCGGCGGCGCGCTGCTCGCGATCTGCTCGATCGGCAGTGCGCTTGGCGGCGTCGCCTATGGCGGCATGCATTTCGCGCTGCCGACGGAACGCCAGTTGCCGCGGCTGTTGCTGCTGCTCGCAGTTCCTTTCGGCGCCCACGCGTTGGCCACGTCAGCCTGGACCCTGGCGCCGCTTGCCTTCGTTGCGGGCCTCATGTCGCCCCCGCGCTCACCGCGCTGTCGCTGCTCGTCACACAGTACGCGCCGGCCCGCTATGCAACCGAGGCATTCACCTGGATGTCGACGTGCATAGTCAGCGGCGTTGGCGTCGGCATGGCGGTGGGCGGGTTGATCGTCGAGTCGATCGGGCCCTGGGCTGCGTTCGCCGCCGCCGCGGCCGCCGGAGTGGTCGCAGCCATGCTGTCGTTGCTGTTGCAGCGTCGCTAGCGATGCGCGCGTCCGCATCCGCCAGGCTTCGCCCTGGTGCCGGTCGGGCCTTGAGCCCTGCGCCTCAGTAGGTTGCCCGGCCGCCCGACAGATCGAATACTGCGCCGGTCGAGAACGAGCATTCCTCCGTGCACAACCAGGCAACCAGCGCGGCAATCTCCTCCGCTTCCCGAAACGTCCCATGGGGATCTTGGACAGCATGAAGTCGATATGTGCCGGTGTTATCTGCTCGAATATCGCGGTCCTTACCGCGGCCGGGGTGACGCAGTTGACGCGAATGCCGGTCTTTGCAAGCTCCTTGCCCAGTGACTTGGTCAAGCCGATGACCGCTGCCTTCGAGGCGCTGTAAGCGCTCGCGTTCGGATTTCCCTCCTTGCCGGCGACCGATGCGATGTTGACGATGCGGCCGTAACCCCGCTGTGCCATGAGCGGCACAATCGCGCGGTTGCAGAAGAACACGCCGTCAACATTGATGGCCATCACCTGCCGCCACGCATCGACCGGATACTCCCAGGTCGTGGCATTGGGGCCCGTGATCCCGGCCGAGCAGACGAGCGCATCGATGCGACCCAGTTGCTCGGCCGCGGTCGCCTTCGCCGCCGCGGCAACGCCCTCATGGCTGGCGACGTCAACAACCCTCGTCTCAGTCCGCTGGGCGAGCATGCCTCTTGCCTTTTCGAGAGCGGCTGCGTCGCGATCCCACAGGCTGACGCGGCCGCCGCTGGCGACCAGACGCCGCGCGACCGCCAGTCCGATGCCCGACGCACCGCCGGTGATGACTGCGGTACGGTCCTTGAAATCGAGTTCGTTCACGTTCGGAAGCGCTCCGTTTTTGCGCTCGCCAGGTGATGCTAGCACCGACGCTGCTAGCGACTCGATATGCCCCCAATCTGCTGGCCTGCACCCCCGTCGTCTTGTCAACGGTGGCAGTTTGATCAATGATTCGCGTGATGCGACATCCATGAATGCTACCGTTGACCCTCGGCTGCCGTTTGCGGCGCGGCCGCTCACGAACGTCTCGGGGCCGAGATCGCGGGCGTGAGACTGGCGGATGGCGTATCGGATGATGTTCTTTCGGGCGCTCTACCGGGCGTGGCTGCACTATCAGGTCCTGGTATTTCCGCCACAGGACCTTCCTCCCGATCGCCAGGTAAGATTCGCTCGACAATTTGGGGAAGTGCAGATCCACGTGATGAACCAGTATCACGCCGACGGTCATCCGGAACTCTATCGACTCTCCAACCTCGACGACAAGGGAAACCCGAACGGACGTCATCCTGACAAGGGCACGCTCGCATGGCACACCGATGGTTCCTGGCGCCGGGTTACTGGCCAGGCGACGATCATCTATGGCGAAGTCGTTACCGAGACCGGCGGGGAGACGCATTTCTGCGACATGTATGGGGCCTATGAGCGCCTTGACGGCGCCTGGAAGACGCGCATCGCCAAGATGCGCGCAGTCCATAACCTGGATTTCTCGCGCACGCGCCGTCATGGCGAGGACCCGATGACCGATGCACAACGACGCGAAACACCCCCGGTCGACCATCCGGTCGTGCGAACCCATCCGGAAACCGGTCGCCGCTGCCTCTACCTGGGCGACCACGCCGAATATATTGTCGGCATGCCCTACGCGCAGGGGCGGGCCCTCATCGAGGAGCTCAACGCGCTGGCCATTCATCCCGACCTTACCTATGAACATCGGTGGAAAGCGGGCGAACTGATCGTGTGGGACAACCGCTGCCTGATGCACCGGGCCACACCCTATGACCCGTTCACGCAGCGACGCGTGGTGCGCCGTTGCACCGTTCTCGGCGAGGTTCCAACCTGAAACGCCGCGGCGCAGCATGACGCGTCGCTCGAAGGGCGCTCCGGGGCAGCGCGCCCGGGATTCGAGACCGCTCGGCCCGGCCCGCTAGCCATCGACCGGGTGCACCGGCGTATCGAGAATCAACTGATAGAACGCGAGATCGAGCCAACGCCCGAATTTGAATCCTGCGTGTTTGATCGTGCCTGCGTGCGAGAAGCCGAGTTGCGCGTGAAACGCGATGCTGCCTCGATTGGCAAGGTCTATGCCTCCAACCATGACGTGATATTGCTGATCTCGAGCGGCATCGATCAATTGCCGCATGAGCGCAAGCCCTATGCCTTGGCCTCGGTGGTCGCGGTGAACGTAGACGGAATGCTCGACCGAGTATTTGTAAGCCGGCCGGGCCCGGAAGGGTCCGTAGGTCGCGAACCCGAGCAGCCGGCCATTTTCGGCACTGGCGCCGATGACCGGGTAACGGCCCTGCTCCTTTTCCCTGAACCAGCCAACCATGCTCTCCAGCGCGCGCGGCCTGTAATCATAGACCGCCGTTGAGTTGGCTATCGCCTCGTTCAAGATGTCGAGAAGCCCGCGAGCGTGCGACTCGTGGGTGCATGTCATGTACTGCAAGGGAGCTACCTCCAAGGCGCTCTCGGCAAGCCCACCCGCGGCGCGGGACCCAGGGCGCCTTTCATCCCTGGGGCAGGCTGAACCGTTCCCGAAGCGACCTTTCCCCGGCCGGCGTAAAGGTCACCACCCGTGAGCCCTTCGCACGCCGGGCCCAGCCACGTTGGAAGCAACAGTCGAGCAGCGCGGCCCCCAAGGCCCCGGCGAGATGGTAGCGGCGGGCGCTCCAATCCAGACATGCGCGGCAAAGAACGCGGCGCCCTTGTGCGAGAGTCCCGGGGTCGAGCCCCAGTTCCGCGCAAAACCGCTCGCCCTGCTCGGTCAGGTCCAGGGCTCCGGCAACCGAGCGCAGCAGCTGCTGCCTGTGCAAACTGTCAAATATGAGCACGCCCAGCTCGCCGGCGAGGTGGTCGTAGCAGACGCGGGCTTTGCGCAAGGCGGGCTCGCGGGGGCCCGGGCGAATGCGCACCGCCCCGGAGCGGTAGGCGACACCCATCAGGCTTTCCAGAAGCTGTGCCACATCGCGATCGGCAAGCCGGAAATATCCGTGCCGTCCCTGCCTTTGAACCGCGACCAGCCGCGCATCGAGCAGCTTGGCAAGGTGCGAACTGGCCGTTTGCTTGGTCACGCCAGCCGCCTCGGCAAGCTCCGTCGCGGTCAGCGCCTCTCCGGCCAGCAGCGCGGTCAAAATGTCGGCGCGCGCGCGCTCGCCAACGAGGGCCGCGATGCGCACGATGTTCGGGTTGTCCTTCATGGTTCGATCCGGATCGAACCATTATAGCAGCGCCGGCTGGTATTGTTGCGTCCAGAGTGCCGTCCGCGCAGCATCGCGTCGTTTGCGGGTTTCCGGAAAGCGCGTGCGGCGCGCGGATCCGATCGTACGCGTGCCAGGTCGACGCGCTAGCCTCGAGAAAGGATAAACATGACGGTGACCTGCTTTATTCGCTACGAGATCGATCCCTTCCAGCGATCCGCCTTCGAGCAGTACGCGAAGGCCTGGGCGCGCATCATTCCACGCTGCGGGGGAAGCCTCGTCGGCTACTTCCTGCCGCACGAGGGTACCAACAATGTCGCCTGGGGCCTCATTGCGTTTGCCAGTCTCGCCGCGTATGAGACCTACCGCGCAAGGCTGAAAGTCGACCCCGAAGGCCGCCTGAATTTCGAGTTCGCCCAGTCCAACCGTCTGATCCTGCGCGAGGAGCGCACTTTCCTGGAAGCGGTCGAAGGCACGTCGCGCGTCGCAGCGAGCCCCAGTGAGGAGCGCGCATGATCGCGGTAATCTTCGAGGTACAGCCGCGCGCCGGGCAAAAGGGGGCTTATCTCGACGCTGCGGCGGCTTTGCGCCCGTTGCTGGCGCAGATCGACGGCTTCATTTCGATCGAGCGTTTCGAGAGCCTGACCAATGCCGGCAAGATCCTGTCGCTTTCGTTCTGGCGTGACGAGGAAGCCGTGCAGACCTGGCGCAACCTGGAGGCGCACCGGCAGATTCAGGGCGCAGGGCGGAAGACCATGTTTTCGGATTACCGGCTGCGGGTCGCGCGGGTGGTTCGAGACTACGGGATGAACGACCGGGCCGAGGCGCCGGAGGATTCGCGTGCCGTCCACGGCGGCTAGGGACACTCCAGCGTAAGCAAAGCAGCTGACCGCGGGCGCGATGGCCGTCGATACGCGACGTCATTCCGGCCATGACTGCCCACCGCCGGCCATTTGCGTCATAGTGTCGAGTCGCCCTCGGCGGTGGCAAGCATGCAACCCTTCACCGGGTCCCCGACCACGCACCGGACATGACCGATACCCGGATTCGCTCGCTGCGCGCGAGGCAGATCCTCGACTCGCGCGGCCGCCCAACGGTCGAGGTCGACGTAATGCTCGCCGACATGAGCTCCGGCCGCGCCAGCGCGCCTTCGGGGGCCTCCGTGGGGGCCGCAGAAGCCCATGAACTGCGCGATGGCGACCCGGCGCGCTACGCCGGGCAAGGGGTGCTGAAGGCGGTGGCCAACGTCAACGGAGAGATCACGGCAGGCCTGCGCGATTTCGACGCCAGCGAACAAGGCGTGATCGACGCCCGCCTGCGCGAGCTCGACGGCACACCGCAGCTGCGACGCCTGGGCGCCAATGCCATCCTGCCCGTGTCCATCGCCGCATGTCGTGCCGTGGCCAGCGCACGCGGGCAAGAACTCTACGAGCGTATTGCCGAGTTGACGCAGACGGACCAGCCGGCGCTGCCGCTGCCGATGACCAACATCCTGAGCGGCGGCATGCACGCCGGGCGGGGTATGGATATCCAGGACTTTCTCGCGATACCGCTGCGCGCGGAATCGATTGACGAGGCCATCCACCTCGTGGCCCGCGTGCGATCGGCCGCCACTGAGGTCGCGCGCGAGCGCGGCCTGCCGACGCTTCTCGCCGACGAGGGTGGTCTGGGCCCCGGGCTTGCGACCAGCCGGGACGCGCTGCAGATGATGGTGGCGTCCATCGAACGGGCCGGCTTGCGCCCCGGAGAGGACATCGCGATAGCAGTCGACGTCGCCGCCAGCGCGCTCAAGCGACCTGACGGCGGCTACCGCCTGGCGCGCGAGGGTCGAGACCTTGGAAGCGCAGAGATGATGTCGATGATGGAGGGCTGGTTGACGGAATTCCCCGTCGTTTCGATCGAGGATGGACTCGATCAGGAAGACTGGGTCGGCTGGAAGGAACTCAGTGCACGACTGGGTCGCCGGCTGCAACTGGTGGGTGACGACCTTTTTGCAACCAACCCGCAGCGGCTGGCGCGCGGCATCCGCGAAGGTATCGCCAACGGGGCGCTGATCAAGGCCAATCAGAACGGTACGCTCACCGGTACGCTCGAGGTGATCGCGCAGGCCAAGGCGGCCGGCTACGCGACAATCATCTCGGCGCGATCCGGCGAAACCGAGGATGTCTTCATGTCCGATATCGCGGTTGGTGCGGCGGCTGGCCAGATCAAGATCGGTTCGCTGCGCACCACCGGCACGATCGCCAAATACAACCAGCTGCTGCGCATCGGTTCGCGGAGCGGCGCGATGTTCTCCGGGATCGGCGCGCTCGCCGGCCGGCGCTAAAGGGGCCTTGCTTGGATGCGCACGATCCGGACCTGGACGGCTTCCTGCTGAGCCACGGTCTGGCCGTCGCCGGCGAAGCCGTGCGCTGGTTGCCGCTGGCCGGCGGGGTGTCGTCGGACATCTGGCGCGTCGACCTGCCGGGCCGCAGCCTGTGCGTCAAGCGCGCGCTTCCCAAGCTCAAGGTGGGCGTGGACTGGGAAGCGCCGGTCTCGCGCAACGCCTACGAGTGGGCGTGGCTATGCTTCGCAGCAGAGCACCAGCCGCAGGCGGTACCGCAGCCGCTCGCGCATGACGCGGCGGCGGGGGTGTTCGCCATGAGCTTTCTCGCGCCCGAGACGCACCCGGTGTGGAAGGATCGGCTGCTACGCGGCGTGATCGAACCCGACGTCTCCGCGCAGGTAGGGGCACTGCTCGGGCGGCTGCACGGCGCAAGCGCGCATCGGGCCGACTTGGCGCGCAGCTTCGACACCTTGCCCAACTTCCATGCACTGCGCTTGGCGCCCTATCTGCTCGCAACCGCAGCACGGCATCCGGATATCGCCGAGCTTCTGCGCGCTCTCGCCGTGCGCACGGCCGAGACCCGCCGGGCACTCGTCCACGGCGATGTGAGCCCTAAGAACATCCTCGTCGGCCCGCATGGCCCGGTGCTGCTCGACGCGGAGTGCGCCTGGTACGGCGATCCAGCGTTCGACCTGGCCTTCTGCCTCACGCATCTGCTGCTCAAATGCCTCGTGCAACCACGCCGCGGCGACGACCTCCTCGAGGCCTTCGCGACCTTCGTCACGGCCTATTTCGACGCCGCACGCTTCGAGCCGCGCGACACGCTCGAGGCCCGCGCAGCCTCGCTGCTGCCGGGCCTGCTTCTGGCGCGCGTCGACGGCAAATCGCCTGTGGAGTACCTCGTTGGACGTCCGCTGCAGCAAACGCTGGTGCGACGCTTCGCCCGACCGCTAATCGTCGCAGCGCCCGCGCGCCTGTCCGAGATCGCCGAATCCTGGCGCCTCGCAGTCGCGCGCCGCGTTGAAACCGACGATGACTTTCGGTCGGCCTGAAATTTGGCCGACGTGCCGCGGCTAGAGATTGCCGATGAAATCGACCATGCGCTTGCGCTGGTCCGGGTCCGGCAGCCGGCCGCGCATGGCACCAAGATTGTCCGCCATGTGTGCCGCGTTGGATGTCCCGGGTATGACCGCGGTGACACGCTCGTCGGCGAGAAGGTACTTGAGAAAGAACTGAGCCCAGCTGCCGGCGAACTCCTTCGCCCAATCGGGAATTTCCTTGCCACTCACGGCGCGGAACAGCCGGCCGCGTCCGAAAGGCAGCGCCGTCAGCACACCGGCCTTAACCTCGGCTGCCAGCGGCAGGATGCGCTTTTCCGCCTCGCGGTCGTCAAGTGAATAGTCAATCTGCACGAAATCCGGCTTCTCGCGGCCGAGGACGCCCTCGATCGCGGCGAAGTCGCCGTGGAATGTCGAGGTAATGCCGATGTAGCGGCACAGACCCTGTCCTTTCCACGCCTTGAACTGCACCAGTGATTGCCGTGGATCGCGTACGTTGTGCAGCTGCAGCAGATCGACCTTCGCCATCTTCAACCGCGCCAGCGAACGCTTGAGTTCCGCCGCGTCGGGCAACTCGAGCTTGGTGGCTACGAAGGTCTTGTCGCGCAAACCCGCGGCGGCGATCGCGTTGCCGACCACAACTTCGGCATCGCCGTAGGACGACGCGGTGTCGATGACCCGGCCGCCGGCACCGACCAATGCCTGGATGACCGCCGCGGCGGCAAGCCGCGTCCGTTCGTCGTCGCTGTCGAAGACGCTGGCCGTACCCAGACCGACGACCGGTATGCGCTCGCCCGTGCTCGGGATCGCCCGCGTAATGGGCGACGACGCCGCGTTACCCTGCCCGGAGGCGTGTCGCGTCAACAACGCCGCGGCCGCAAGGACCGTGAAATTACGCCGCGTAATGCGGATCATCGTCAATCTCCCTGTGCCGCCGCAACGCCACGTTCGGCGGCGCGGCGTTCCTGGGTCCTCCCCAGCGCCGCCGACAGGAGGAGCCAGCCTCCCACTACCGGCAGCGAGCAGAGCGCGATGGCCGCGAGCTTGAGCCCAAGCGCCTGCAAACTATCGAACACCCAACTGTACAACGCGTCCGAGCCACGATAGACCACCACGTCGATGAGGTTCTTCGCCTTGTACTTCTCCTCGCGTGCGACGACCGTGAAGAACACCTGGCGCGCCGGATTGGCAATGGCGAAGTTCATCCAGCGCTGCACCACCTGGACGACCACCACGACCAGCAGGGTCGGCGCCAATGCCAGCGCCGCGAAACCGGCGACATACACCGCCGGCAACGCCCCGGCAGCAACGCCGGTGCCGAATCGCTTCAGCAGCCGCCCGGTCGCGAAGACCTGCGTGGCCAGGGTCAGCAGTCCCACCGCCAAATCGATGCTGGCGAAAATGCGCGTCTGTGCCCCCGCGCCGTGAACCGTCGCCGCCACGAGATTGGCCTGCGCCAGATAAAGGATTGTCGCGCCGAACGAAAGCAGGCTCACCCACACGCCGACTCCCAGCAGATAGGGAGAGCGAATCAGCTCAGGCAGCGCCGCAAACGCGCTGCCGCCGACGCGCCGCGCGCCGGGCTGCGGACCTTGGCGTACGCTGGCGCTGCGCTCGAGCCGGTAGACGCAGAGCACCGCCAGTTCCAGAAACACCACCGCCGCGATCAGCAGGTTGGTCGGCCCCAGCGGCACCGAAAGGCCGATCGTGATGACCGGGCCGAGCAGCGCGCCTGCCGTGCCCCCGGCGCCAATGAACCCGAACAGGCGCTTGCCCTGCTCGCTCGTAAACAGGTCGGCCATGAACGACCAGAACACCGCCACCGCAAAGAGGTTGAACACGCTGACCCAGACGAAGAAGACGCGCGCCACGATCACGGTCTCCACGTCGAAAGTCAGGAGCAGCCAGAACAGCGCAAGGTTCGCGGCAAAGAAATGATTGACGATGGGGATGAAGCGGGCACGTGGCAGCTTCGCCACCAACGCGCCGTAAAGCGGCTGCGCGACCAGAAGCGTGACGAAAGTTGCCGTGAACATCCAAGGCAAGTTTTTGACTCCGCCGGCGATCCCCATCTGGTCGCGCAGCGGGCGCAGCACGTAGTAGCCTGCGAGCAGGGTGAAGAAATAGCCAAACGACCATAGCGACGCCGCGCGCTCCTCAGGCGTGGCCGGCACCGCCCGCCACAGCCACTGACGCAAATTCACGGTGCCAGCGACAGCTTCTGTCTCAACTCGGCCGCCGTCACCGCCTGCCCGTAGCCCGGCGCGCCGCGCTGGAACCGGCGCGCGTCGGCGAGTTTGCCGACAACGACCGGCTCAAACCCGGCATCCCGCACCAAGGCCGCAGCCACCTGCACCGCCTCGGGATCGTCGCCGGCGATCGGAATAGCAAGCTTCGGATCCGGGCGGTTCGCCTCGCGCGCGAAGATCATGTAGGAGAGCGTATTGAATGCGCGCACCAGGTGCGTCCCCGCAAGATATTTCTGCGAGACTGTGCCGATGCCGTCGCGTTCGACTTCGTCGGCGATCGGACCGTCGCGGGCCGCGACGGCGTTGCCGGCGTCGAGCACGATCTTGCCCTTGAGCGCGCCGGCGTAGTCCTGGCCCAGCTGCACCAGGGCGCCATAGGGCACGGCCACAAAGAGCACATCACCAAAAGCGATCGCCTCTGCCACCGTCCCCGCGCGGGCGAGCGGGCCCAATCCGGCTACCAGGTCCTTCAGTTCCTCGGGATGGCGCGACGAGAACAGCACCGGATGGCCGGCCTTGACCCACAACCCGCCAATCGTCCCACCGATGTGCCCCGACCCTATGACACCAATGCGCGATTTGCCGCCGCCAGCAGCCTGCGCGATGACGCGCGAAGGTCGCAGCGCCGCGGCGAGCGCCAACGCGCCGCCGGCGACAAGCATTTCACGGCGACGTCGGTCGCAAATCTCAGGCTTGACCATTCATACCTCCCGGTGTTTGGACTCTCGAGCTCCGTCGCTAATGACCTCACGACGGCCGGTACTCGTCACGGATGCACGCAAGCAGCAAAAACTGGCACTGAGCATAAGACCATTCCCGTCCAAAGAAAAGCCGGCGACGAAGGGCAACGCCGCGGGGCACGCGGCTTTGCGGCGCGACTTGCTGCGCCTTGTTACAGTTCGCCCCGATCACCGACGCCACCCGTGGACGTCCGGCGGACATCGGTGGACAGCTAACCTCTGGCAGCAGAACGAGGCCCGAGTTCAATCGCGGCCGGCATGGCGCACCGAACCGTCCGGGTACCCCCGCGCACCAGATCGGTTCGCGCGTCTGCCAGGCCCTTGTATGACGCCCTGCTCCGACAACCGCCTGTGCGTTCTTGCCCACACCGCTGTCCGAGGCGTGGATGGACGAGCACCCCGCGCCCGCCGGTCTCAGGGCTTGCACAGGCTCGTCGCGCCCCGCAAGCTGGCGATCCGGCGCGGTCTCAGCGCGTTGCTGCGCTGGCTCGGCCCGCGGCCCGGAGCGGATTCGATCTAGGCTGCCCGGTGGCGGGCAGCGGGCGGACCTTCACCTGCACTCACCCTCACAAGTCGAGGCTGTAAATGATCTCGTTGGGATTATCGTGAACAACCCTGCGCTCGAAACCAAGGTCCGCGGCAAGTTTGCCCATCTCCTTGTTGCCGACAGCGTCGATTGAGTACATGCGCTTGATGCCGCGTTGACGCGCGACTTCGATCAGGTGTCGCATCAGAAGATGGCCGAGGCCCCTGCCCTGCCATTCGTCGCTGACCACGCCTGCGCACTCGCAGCTGGTCCCATCGTCGCCGACGCAGAAGCGGCTTACGCCGATCTCGATCTTCTGACCCGACTCATGACGCAAGGCCACGAAGGCCATGTCGCGTGCGTAGTCAATGTCAGTCAGCCGCCGAATCATGTCGTCGGTGACTTTGATCTGCCCCAGAAAGCGGTAGCCGCGCGACGCCGGGGACAGACGCTCGATAAACTCGCGCTCGAGCGCTGCGTCCTCCCTGCGGATTGGACGAATCAGCACGCGCGTGCCATCGCGCAGCGCCTCGCGCCAGTGCAGTTCGGGATCGAAACCAGGGACCGGTTTGTTGCCTGCCGCGGCAAGGCCGTGAGCCTCGCGCGGCGCCGTTCTTGGCGTCGGACTATCGGTCAAGGACATGTCCATTCCCTTTTCTCGTGAGATGAGAGAAGTGTGGGGAATGCGAGGCTGGCACGTATTGACCGAAGTCAAGCAGGGATCGCGCCACGATCCGGCGGTCGTTTAGCTTAACGGCGCACCTGCGGCCGCTTTACCCGCTTAACCTGCCCGAAGCCGGAACTTCGCCGGTGCAGACTAGGCGGATGGCTCCAACACCGAGCCCGTGTCAGCGCCGGCCACGCTCCCCAGGTACGACCGTGCAACGACCGCCGCCGGCAGCCCCAGTGACGGGTCCATCTTGAGAGACTGGAGTGTCTCACTCACCCACGGCGGGCTGACGGCATTCACACGAATATCCCGCGGCGCTTCCAGCGCGGCCGCCCTGACGAAGCCCTCGATGCCGGCATTCACCAGGCTGATTGCCGCGCTGCCCGGCGTTGGAGAGCGCGCCAAAACGCCGGTCGTAAGCGTAAACGAACCGCGGTCAACAACATGCTCGAATCCAAGCCGCACCAGGTTGACCTGCCCCATGAGTTTGTTGTCGAGGCAAAAGCGAAAGTCCGCATCGCTCAATTGGGCTAACGGCGCAAATTTCGCTTGCCCAGCAGCGCAAACGACGGCGTCGAGCTTGCCCGCGGCCCGGTACATTTCCCGAATGCTGTCCGGCTCCGCAAGGTCCACGGTGATGGGCGTACTGCGGCGGCTGACGGGGACGATTTCGTTGCCGGGCGAAAGAACGCCTACCACAGCACGACCGATGGTGCCGGTCGCGCCAACGATGAGAATGCGCATCGGAAATTCCTTCATGAAACCGGGTGAGACAACACCCGTGGCGTCGCCAATTACCGGCCAAAGTTGGATTCTACACAGCTCGACTGCGCGTCCGCAGGCCGCGCTTGCTTTTCCATCGGCCGTGCCGAAGATCGCGTACGCTGGCTACGAAGTTTCCATACGACGAATGAGCACGTCGATCAGATCGGCGCCGGCCGCCGACTTCAACCGGTGCTCGCGTAGCACCCTCGCGAGTTCAGGGCCCGCGATTGTCATATAGTCGGACCGTATGAGGACGCCGGCGATGGCGCGCTGCACGTTGACCGACTTGGCCAGCGAAAACAGGCGCACGAGAGCCGCCAGGATGTCGTGATCGACGAGTTGATAGCCGGCAAGGGTGTTGAGGGCCCGCACCTGCGCGGCGGAAGCGGTCATGCCAAGGATTTCCGTCGCGACAAGGCGCAGCTCGCTCGGTTCGGCAATCGGGCGATTTTGCAGGTAGACCTGCGCGATCTCGACTTCTTCCTCGGCAGGGCTCGCCAGCGCACGAAGAACCCGCGCCCGCGCCGGCTCGCTACCCAGGCACGCGAGGATCGCGGCGTACTTCACCTCGTTGGTCTGCGCAGACGGCTTGGGCAGGCGATTGATCTCCTGGTCCAGGTCATGGTTCTGGTTTAGCCGGCAAGCTAAGCCCACTTCGGCTGGACCGACGGCGTTTCTCGCCAACTGATCGCCGATCATCCGCGTCAATTGAGCACGCTTTTCCGAGGCCGAAAGCCAGCCAAGGCGGGCTGCCAGCTCGATCATCCGTGCGCGAACCGCAGGTTCGTCGGCATCTGCGGCAAATTCAAGATAGCGAGCACGGGCGCCCTGGTCGAGTGCTATATCACGCAGAGCCCGTGCAACTCCGGGAGTCTGCCGATCGGCATCGCTCAGGGACGCGACATATTTCTCGATGCGGTCGAGAAACATGCGCACCTCCACCATCTGCCGATCGAGAAGTGCATGCACGAAGGCAAGCTTCGCCGGCGACGACAAGCGATCGTCAGAAAAGTGGCAGGCGTCCTGGCGAAAGCTCGCGTCAGGGTCGGATGAGCGCAAGCCGGTGGCCACGGTCATGGAAGCCGGCGCAAACAGGCTCAACAACTTGGGGCTGGCACGGCCGCTGCCGAGCTCGATGTTGGCGCTTGACTGAAAATAGCGATTCAAGAGAGACGCCGCCGCAGGACCGAGGGGCGCCTTCGACGAAAAACCATAAATCACCGGAACGTTGGTGAAAATCTGGCGCATGCGATCACGGTTACTGTCGGCATGCTGTTCCTTCAATTCGCGCGTACGCCGCTCGGCCTCGAGTGGCGAATATCCGGACCGGGCAAGACTGCGTCCAATTTCGCCAGAGGGGTTCGTCAGCGGCTGTGCCTGAAGCGTATTGCAGCCGAAGAGATAGACCTCCTTCAGCTGCGAAAACAAGCCAGGGCACGAGTCGCTGCATGAGACACGCTCCAACTCAGCAGTGGGCAGAGACTCACGCACGCCCAGCCTATCCGAATAAAATTCCGTTCCGTCATCGAAATGGCCGGAGACAATAAGCACGTCACAGCGAATGTCCTTGTGGCAGGCCGAGGCTAGCCAATCGGGGCGTCCACGCTCGATCAACTCGACAAACCTATAGTCCTCCTGAGGCAAACTCCGCCGAAATGCATCCTTTTCGTCGGGCGAGTTGACCGTGATAGTGCACACCGTCTTCTTGTCGGCACGCGCGTCAGGAAGGCCCGCGGCAACCAGCACGGCGACCAGCAGGGCGAAGTTCGCGGCAGATCGCATCGAAAACCCAGCGCGTCAAGGCTAATAGCGCGCGCTAGTATGCCACAATGGGCCGTGGCGCCAGTGCGCGGCCACGGACCCGACCCGGCGCCGAGCAAGAGCGCGGCGCGGAAATCGTCGGCCGGGTGTCGGCTACCAGCCCTGCAGGTGACGGAGGAGAATTTCGACGGCGCCCGAGCGGCCCGCCGATGCAAGACTGCTTTCGCGCAGCGTGTGCGCGAGACTACTGGTCGCGATCGACTGGAAATCTGAGCGGATCAGAACGTTGGCAATGGCAGCCTGAACGACGGCTGACTGCGCGATCGAAAACAAGCGCGCCAACGTCTCCAGACTTACCGAATCGGACAATGACTGATCTTCAAGCGCAGCGAGAGCGCGAACCTGCGCCGCGGAATCGCTCATCCCAGCGATCGTTGAGGTAAGCTCGCGAAGTTCATTCGCATCGGTGATCGGTCGCCGGCGCAAGTAAGCTTGCGCGATCTCGGCCTCTCCGGCGTCGAGGCTTGTCAGCGCGCGTATCACCTGCACGCGGGCGGAGGCGCTCCCGAGGCAAGCGAGAATCGCCGCCTGGCCCGTGGTGCCGTTCGACGCGGATAATGGGTGCAGGCGATCAAGCTCACCTCCCAGCTCGCCGTGCTCGTTCAGGCCGCAGACCAGGTCCACATCGGCCGGACTGATACCTCGCTCCAGCCTTTCGTCGATCAGGCTGACGAACTCTGCGCGCTCATCCTCTGGCGAGAGCCACCCGAGGCGGCCTGCCAGCCTGATCATGCGGACTCGAACTGCGGGCTGGTCGGCGTCGCGGGCAAAGTCCAGGTACCGGCTGCGTGCATCTTTATCGGCGGCAATCTCATCGAGTGCGCCGGAAACGTCCGGCATCTGCCGCTCCGCCTCGCTGACCGAGGCAATATTCTTCTCGATGCGATCAAGAAACAGACGCACTTCAGCCATGTCCCGTTTCATGAGCCGATGAACAAAACGGATCTTCTTCGCTGGCGACGACGCGTCGTCGGCAAACTGGCAAACGTCTCGGCGAAAGCCCGCGAGATCATCCGAATCGCTTAGCCCTCTGGCAACGGTCATTGAGCTGCTGCGAAAGTAGCTCAGCAGCCCCGCGTTTGGACGCCCGCTGCCGATCTCGCTGCTGCCACTCGATCTGAAATAGTCCCTCAGCATCGATGCCGCCGTCGGCCCAACGGGCGCCTTGGCCGAAAAGCCGTAGATTACCGGCACGCCTTTGAAGACGAGCCGCATACGATCACGGCTGCTTTCGCCGTGGCGTATTTTCAAAGCCCGGGATAGCCGCTCGGCGTCAGCGTGAGAATATCCCGAGTTGACAAGGCTTCGCTCAATTTCGCCGGTCGCGCGCTTGAGCGCTTCCGGATTCAGCGTGTTACAACCAAAAAGATAAACCTCTTTGATCTGCGCAAACAATCCTGAGCATGATTGGCTGCACGAAGCACGCTCCATCTCGTCGACCGGCAAGAATCCCTGGGCATCCACCCGATCCGAATAGAACTCGTCGCGCCCGTCGTAGTGCCCGGAGATAAGCAGAACATCGCAGCGGACGCCTTGCTCGCAGGCCGACTTCAGCCAATCGGGGCGCCCCTGCTCAACCAGCTCCACGAATTGGAACCGATCCGCAGGCAGGCTCCGCCGAAATTCCTCCTTCTCATTGGAAGAGTTGACGGTGATCGTGCATATGGTTTTCTTGTCGGCATTCGCGTCATGAGCCCAAATGGTAGCCAGCAATACCAGCGTCCACATTGACCTCAGCGCGCACTGCCCGGCGTGAACAGCTGTCAAGAGCCCCTCTTCGTTTGTGAACCAGCTGCTGGCGATGATTCTATGTACTTCACGCGATGCAGTCGTTCAGAGGAATTCTCGATTTGTCGTCGGTGCGAGGCGCAACCGTTGTAGGAGATCGGCCGTTAGGCTGAAGGATTTTCATCCCGTGACCCCGCAACGCGGGCGAGCGCGGCGCGTACCCTGACGTCGAGGGAACCGGAGGGTCCCGGACACCGGCTTCGATTTCGTGCGCGCCCGGACCCTACGCTCGCCCGACGACTGGCTCGAATCTGCCGAGACTAAAGCTAACTGCCGCGCCTTGCGTGCTCAGCGGCAGGAGCATAAGATTTGACGGGAGTGCAACTTCCAATTTGACTTCGGTCGCCGATCCGGTCGGGCAACTTGTGTCGGCGCCAATCGGCATTCGTGGCAAATACCTTAGAGGCGGACGCATTGGAGCGAGACGATCGCGAGCTTCGGCGCTATTCTGCGGCCCGGCGCACCCAGATGAATGGACACGTGCGGCGACGGCTCGTGGTCTCCCGCCAAAGGGGCGCGCGGGCACGTGCTTCGTGCGTGGTCAGGGCGCGGTCGGCATGCGTCACCCTGCTCTTCATGCTGGCGCCAGGGGTTGCACTCGGATTCGGCTTCGACACCGTAGTGCACCGTGCGCAGGAGCTTGCCGCGGCACCTTACCACCCGCGGGAGGTCAAGCTGCCGAAGGAATTGCAGGCAATCGACTACGATCATTTTAGAGATATCCGCTTCAGGCCGGAACGCGCCCTCTGGCATGGAACCAACCTGCCGTTCGAAATCGCGTTCTTCCACCTTGGCCTCTACTTCAATCATCCGGTGCGGATCAACGAAGTTAGCCGCGATGCGGTCCACGAAGTTCGCTACGATCCTGCGCTGTTTGATTACGGAGCCAACCGGTTCGATCCCAAGACCATGGCCGGTCTCGGGTTTGCCGGCTTTCGAGTCCACTATGCGATCAACACCCCGAAATACAAGGATGAAGTACTGGTCTTTCTCGGCGCCAGCTACTTCCGCGCGCTGGGCAAAGGTCAGGTATACGGCATTTCTGCGCGCGGGCTTGCCATCGATACCGGGTTGGCATCCGGAGAAGAGTTCCCGAACTTCGTCGAATTCTGGATCGAGCGGCCGGCGCCCGGAGCGACTGAACTGAGGATCTTCGCGTTGCTTGACTCCAAGCGAGCCAGCGGTGCCTACAGTTTCGTACTCAAACCCGGAACGGAGACGGTGGTCGAGGTCAAGGCGCGCCTGTTCCTGCGTGACAACGTCAGTCGACTTGGCATCGCGCCGCTCACCTCAATGTTTTTCTTTGGCGCGAACGATCATGCGGCACGGGAGGACTATCGGCCAGAGGTACACGATTCCGATGGCCTGTCGGTTCACTCCGGGACCGGGGAATGGATATGGCGGCCGCTCGTCAACCCGAAGCGATTGCTGGTCACATCGTTCGCCTTGACCAATCCGGCCGGCTTTGGCCTCATGCAGCGCGACCGCAATTTCGATCACTACGAGGACCTCGAGGCGCGCTATGACCTGCGTCCCAGCCTGTGGGTGCAGCCCATTGGCAACTGGGGTGCGGGGAGGGTGGAACTGGTCGAGATACCGAGTCCCGACGAAACCAACGACAACATCGTCGCGTACTGGGCACCAGACACGGCGCCCCAGCTTAGAGCGCCGCTCGACCTGGAATACCGGTTGCTCTGGCAGAAGGACCCTGCGACGCGGCCACCATCGTCGTGGGCAACGCAGACGCGGCGTGGCCGGGGCTACACGCCGAAGGACGACGGGAGTATCGGCTTCGTCATCGATTTCGACGGCCCCGCGCTGCATAAGCTTTCCCCCGATGCTCAGGTCGAAGGTATCGTGACCGTCGATTCGAACGGGGACTTGCGCGAAGTTGTTACGCACCGCAATGAAGTAACCGGTGGCTGGCGACTCGTACTCCGCGTGGCCCGTGCCGATGCAACCAAACCGGTCGAGCTGCGTGCCTACCTGCGGACCCACACAGGCACCGTTTCGGAGACGTGGAGCTATATCCTTCCGCCGGAGTAGCGGCAACCGAAGGAATCGGAGCGTGAACCAGTCTGGCTCACCTGTGCTGATGGAGGATCGACGGGAAGCGCCTGCTGAGGCGCCGCGCCGGCGCCTGCCGACGACACCGCCACTGGCGCGCAGCTCGATGGTTCCGCGGCCGTGGCCACGCGGACTCTTTGCGCGCTCAACCGCTCGCCTGCCCGAGCCGCAGGCGGACGCGGATAGAGCATCGCACGATGCAATGGGCCGCTGGCAGGCAGTCGGCACCTTCCGTCGCATCGTGCTGCTGGGTCTGGTCGTGGCGCAGACCTACATTGCGACCAACTTCATGGTCGCGATCCTTCCCTATCACGGCCAGCAATTGCTCGAGATCGCGATGCTCGTTCTGTTTGCCATCCTCTTCGCCTGGATCTCCGGCGGCTTCTGGACCGCCATCGCCGGTTTCGCGCTGCAACTGCTCGGCGGCGATCGTTATGCGATCTCTCGTACCGCCGCGGGTGATGCACCGCTCGACTCTGCCGCGCGGGCGGCGGTCGTAATGCCCATCCGCAACGAAAACGTCGCGCGTGTATTCGCCGGCCTGCGCGCGACTTACGAGTCCGTGGCCCGCCGTGGCGAGCTGCCGCACTTCGATTTTTTTCTCCTCTCCGACACGAGCGACCCCGACACGCGCGTGGCGGAAGTCGAGGCCTGGCGGGCCGTGCACCAGGCCGGCGGCAGCGGCGTGTACTACCGCTGGCGTCAGCATAGGATCAAGCGCAAGAGCGGCAACATCGCTGACTTTTGTCGTCGCTGGGGCCGAAACTACCGCTATATGGTCGTAATGGATGCGGACAGTGTGATGAGTGGTGAGTGCCTGGCTAGGCTGTTGCGTCTTATGGAAGCCAACCCCAGCGCGGGCATCATTCAGACCCTGCCGCGCGCGGCCGGTCGCGACACGATGTACGCGCGCGTCCAGCAGTTTGCAGCGCGCCTATATGGTCCGCTGTTCACCGCAGGCCTGCATTTCTGGCAGCTCGGCGAATCGCATTACTGGGGACACAACGCCATCATTCGTGTTGCGCCATTCATGCGCCACTGCGCGCTGCGCCGTCTACCCGGTCGGGGCAGCCTGTCCGGCGAGATACTGTCGCACGATTTTGTCGAGGCCGCGCTGATGCGCCGCGCCGGATGGGCCGTGTGGATCGCGTACGACTTGCCGGGCAGCTACGAGGAAATGCCGCCAAACCTGATCGACGAGCTCAAGCGCGACCGCCGCTGGTGCCAGGGCAATTTGATGAATTTCCGTTTGTTCCTGCTCAAGGGCCTGCACGTCGCACATCGCGCGGTGTTCATGAGCGGGGTAATGGCGTACGTGTCAGGATTGTTGTGGTTCATGTTCCTCGTTCTGTCCACAGCGCTGCTGGCGGTGCACACGCTGAGCGAACCGAAGTACTTCGTTCAACCATACCAGCTGTTCCCACTGTGGCCGGAATGGCATCCTGATTGGGCAATCACGCTATTCGCCGTTACCGCGGCGCTGCTATCCCTGCCCAAGGTCCTGAGCGTGATCGTGGTGTCGGTACGCGGTGCGAGCCGCTTTGGGGGCACTGGAAGATTGCTGGTCGGCGTCGTGGGCGAAATTCTGCTGTCGGCACTGCTCGCCCCCATCCGCATGCTCTTTCACACGCAATTTGTCCTGCTGGCTTTTATCGGCTGGAAGCTGCAGTGGAAGTCACCGCAGCGCGAGGACGCCGCCACCACGTGGCGCGAAGCGATTATCCGACATGGACCGCACACCCTGCTGGGAATGGTATGGATCGGCGGCGTTTATTGGCTCAATCCGTCCTTCGTGTGGTGGTTGCTGCCGGTTGCAGGCGCGCTGGTTGTCTCCATTCCGGTTTCCGTGTACACCAGCCGCGCGTCCCTCGGGCGCGGCTTGCGCGCCAGGGGTTTGTTCGTGATACCCGAGGAGCTACACTCTCCGCGCGAAATCCAGGCCGTCATGGAGCTTGCCGCTGCGGCGGCCGCGCCGCCCGGCTTCGTCGATGCGATCGTCGATCCCGAGATCAATGAATTGCTTTGTGCCACGGGAACGGCCCGCGCCCTGCAGTCGGGTGCCCGTCGCGCCGAGCGCGCGCAACTCGTGCGCAAGGCGCTCGTCGGCGGTGCAGACGGGCTGCCTGAAACGGAGCGGATGCGGATTATCGGCGATCCGGACACGCTACTGGAATTGCATGCAGCGGTTTGGAGCGCCGCCGACGCACATGAAAGCTGGCGCGAGGCTTCACGCAGGCGTCGAACTTCTACGGTCAGTCGCCCTGCTCAATAGATCTCCGGGATACCGCCAACAAGGGCGCGCTGCGAGTGGTAGCGTCGCCCGCCGAGGCAACTGAGGAATGGCGCCGCGGCCGCTGCGCGATACTGTCGACGATCGCCGCCACGAACAGGCCAAGGCACACCAGAAAAGCGATCTTCGCCGGAGCGGGCGCGCCCGCAGCGATCGCGGCAGCGCTGGCTCCGCCCGCCAGAAGGAAGCAGAACAGGAAGGCGAGAATGTAGCGGAGCATGCGGCGCGAACAAACATTTCTTGGCGCCAATGGTCGGCCAGTCCATCCACTTGTGGCAATCAGCGCCTGGCCGAATTTGTTGTAGGACACGACGAAACCGGCCGCGGCAACTCGCGCCAACCGCGGGATCTTCCTCTTTGTCCTACTGGGAGACTTGACCCGTCCGCACTCTGGTGCTAGCGTCGCTGGCACCTGGAGTCGGCGGTAGTCCGGAGCTCTAGGAGGCGCGCACCCCCGAGATTTCCGGATCGATGGCGTTCCCTTGGGTAACGAGGCGAGTCACCCTGCACGTGGCGGGGCGACCATGCGTGAGCAATTGTCTTGCGTCCGCCGCACCTCCAGCAAACGAGCACGGATTGGTGGTTCCTTGAATCGAACGAAGGGGCCGCTGGCGGCCTACCCTTGGCACGAGACCCGACGGGTACAAGCGCAAGGCAGGTGGATTTGCGGGTGGTCATGCATCTGAAACGCTGGAATATTGGCCTGCTCATTCTCTTACTGATTGCATTCGCCCTGGGTGCGGTGGCGGTGCGCGACAGTGAAGGGCCAAAGCGTGGCCCAATCCACTTGGCGCTGCGCGGTGCTCCGCCAGCGCTCGACCCGTTCCTAATCGACCTCGAGGAACGAACCTTCCGCTACTTCTGGGAGACCGCGAACCCGAAGAACGGGCTGATTCCGGACCGCTATCCGACCCCGTCATTCTCGAGCATCGCGGCCGTCGGATTCGGACTGACGGCGTATCCGATCGGTGTCGAACGCGGATATGTGACGCGCGAGGCGGCGCGGCAGCGCGTGTTGGCGACGCTTCGCTTCTTTCACGACGCGCCGCAAGGGCCGTCGGCACGTGGCGAATCCGGCTACCACGGATTCTTCTACCATTATCTCGACATGACGACTGGCGAGCGATACGAGGACAGCGAGCTTTCGACTGTCGATACCTCGATCCTGCTCGCTGGCGTGCTCTTCTGTGAATCGTACTTCGACGGACCGGAAGGCGAAGAGGTCGAGATCCGCAATCTCGCGGAGCAGATCTACGACCGTGTCGACTGGCGCTGGGCTCAGCCCCACGTACCGGCCATCAGTCACGGCTGGACTCCCGAACAGGGGTTCCTCGAATACGACTGGCGCGGCTACAACGAAGCGATGTTGGTCTATTTGCTCGCGCTCGGCTCGCCGACGTTCCCCGTGGGCCCACAGGCATGGACCGAATGGACCAGCACCTATGATAAGAGCTGGCGCAAGGTCTTTGGCCAGGAATATCTGGCCTTCGCGCCATTGTTCGGCCATCAGTACACGCATGTCTGGATGGATTTTCGCAAGATCCAGGACGACTACATGCGCCGAAGGGGAATGGACTACTTCGAGAACAGTCGCCGCGCGGTCTATGCGCAACAGGCCTATGCGATCGCCAATCCCCTGCGTTGCAAGGACTACGGGGCGACAATCTGGGGCATTACGGCCAGCGATGGCCCCGCCGACTTCGAATCTGCGGACGCGACCGACAAGCGCGTGTTTCGGGCCTACGCCGCCCGCGGAACCGACGCGCACGACGACTGCACGCTCGCCCCGACCGCTGCCGTCGCGTCGATCCCGTTCGCGCCCGAGCTGGCGATCCCGGCGGTACTCGAAATGCATCGACGCTTCGGGCAATACATCTATTCGCGGTATGGGTTTGTCGATGCGTTCAACCCGAGTTTCAACTTCGACGTGCCGCTGCGGCATGGCCACGACATCGCAGGCTTTGGCTGGGTTGACAACGATTATCTCGGCATAGACGAGGGACCCATCTGCGCCATGATCGAAAATGAGCGCACCGCGCTCATCTGGCGGGTCATGAGGCGAAATCCGCATCTCCGGCGCGGCCTGGAGCGAGCCGGCTTTTCCGGTGGCTGGTTGACGGCGACGCAGTAACTGGCCCGCGGGCAATGCCACGGCCTCGTAAATCCCACGTCGCCGCGACGTCGCCTTCCATAATGGGACGCTCCAAAGCGACGCGACCGCAGTGAGGCCGAGTTGTGCCACCCGCTTAGTGGTTTGCGTTGTCCCTTGGAGTCGGCGTCGCGGCCGGCCAATCGAGTGGTCGGTTCTCACTCCGCAGGGCGGGCTTCGAGGCCATCTCGGGATGTTCGGCTAATGCCCGACTGGCTTAAGATCCCTCTGTCGGTTCTCATCGCCCTTGGGATCGCTCTCGTGGCGGCCGGCTGCAGCCCGGGTTCGGAAGACCAAACCGTGGTTAACTTCTGGGCCATGGGACGCGAAGGCGAGGTCGTGGCAGCGCTTGTCCCCGAGTTCGAGCGAACGCATGCCGGCATACGGATTAGGGTTCAGCAGCTACCGTGGAGCGCCGCGCACGAAAAGCTGCTGACCGCCTTTGCCGGAAGTGCCACTCCGGACGTCGGCCAGCTGGGGAATACCTGGATCCCGGAATTCGCGGCGCTGCACGCACTCGCGCCACTGGACCCTGCACTCGCCACTTCGCCTGCAATCAACCGCGAAGATTACTTTGCCGGTATCTGGGATACCAACGTCGTCGATGGCAAGCTCTACGGGATACCGTGGTATGTGGATACGCGGATCCTGTTCTATCGCCGCGACTTGCTGGCGCTGGCAGGATTCTCGGCGCCACCCCGGTCGTGGCTCGAGTGGGAGCAGATGCTCGCCGCGATCAAAGCGCGCGTGGGCCCCGATCGATATTCGATCCTCATCCCGATCAATGAGCCCGAGCCCCTGCTCGTACTGGCATTGCAGCAGGATGAGCCGCTACTTCGCGATGGCGGCCGCTGGGGAAATTTCGAGAGCGCGGGCTTCAGGCGTGCGTTGCGATTCTATGTCGAGATGTTCCGGCGAGGCTGGGCACCCCCGCTAAACGATACGGACGTCTCCAATATATGGAACGAATTCGATCGCGGCTACTTCTCCTTCTATATCTCCGGACCATGGAACATCGGCGAGTTCAAGCGCCGCCTGCCGAGTGACCGCCAGGCCATCTGGATGACCGCCCCTCTTCCCGGTCCCGACGGACCTGGCGCATCGATCGCTGGCGGCTCGAGCCTGGTGGTCTTTGATACCTCGCACGTCAAAGCCGCTGCGTGGCAGTGGATTGAATACCTCTCTCAGCCCGACGTCCAGCGTCGCTTTCATGAATTGACCGGCGACCTTCCGCCACGACGCGCCGCCTGGAGCGAGGGCGGTCTTGCGCAAGACACATACGCTCGCGCCTTCCGTAACCAGCTCGAGCGCGTAAAACCCGCACCCAAGGTGCCCGAGTGGGAACGCATCGCCGACGAGATGCGACTCGTTGCCGAACGCGCCGTGCACGGCGACCTCTCAGTCGATGCGGCGGCGGCCGAACTTGACGCGCGCACCGACAGGATTCTCGAGAAGCGTCGCTGGCTCCTCGCTCGGCGGGGGGCGACGTGAGAACCGGCTATGTGGCCTGGTGCTTCGTCGGGCCGGCGCTGTTCATCATTGGCGTCTTCTTTTTTCTGCCAGTGCTCGGGGCGCTGGCGCTTAGCGTAACCGATTTCGACATCTATGCCCTGGCCGATTGGCGCAATTTGCGCCTGGTCGGCCTGCGCAACTATGCCGAGTTGCTCGCCACGCCACTGTTCTGGCGCGCGCTGGGGAACACGCTGTACTTCGTGGCGATTGGCGTACCGCTGTCGATCTCGGCATCACTCGGAGCTGCACTCCTTCTTCATTCCCGGGTGACGCGGTTCAGGGCGTTCTTCCGCACCGCCCTTTTCGCGCCGGTGGTCACCACGCTGGTCGCCGCGGCCGTGGTCTGGCGTTACCTGTTCAATGCGCATTACGGCTGGCTCAATTATGCCCTTGGGAGCATCGGCATCCCCCCCATCGATTGGCTCGGGGACCCGCGCTGGGCGATGCCGGCAATAATCCTCTTTGCCGTCTGGAAGAACTTTGGCTACAACATGATCATCCTGCTTGCTGGCTTGCAGGCGATCCCGACGGATCTTTATGAGGCGGCGCGCATCGACGGCGCGTCAATCTGGAAGCAGTTCCGCCACGTCACCTTGCCGATGCTCTCCCCGATTCTGCTCATGGTCTGCATCCTTACCATCGCCGGTTATTTCCAACTGTTTGCGGAGCCGTACGTGATGACGCAGGGCGGCCCGCTCCAGAGCACGGTGAGCGTTCTCTACCTCATGTACGAGGAAGGGTTCAAGTGGTGGAACCTTGGCTCCGCTTCCGCCGTCGCATTTTTGCTTTTTCTCCTGATCTTCGGCATCACTGCAGTCCAACTGCGGTGGATGCGAACGAGTGCCGCATGAAGGGGCTGGTAAACGGGCTTTTGCTCGGATTGACAGCGCTTGCATTGTTCCCGCTGTTGTGGATGTTCTCGGTTTCGCTAATGGCGCCAGGAGAGGCGAGTGCATCTCCCCCGCCGCTGCTGCCAGCGCACGCGACCTTCGACAACTATGTTGCACTGTTCGCATCCGGGGGCATTTGGCGCTATTTCGCCAACAGCGTGCTCATCGCAGCCTTGGCGACGCTTGCTTCGCTGATTTTCAACGTCGCGGCCGGCTATGCATTCGCAAAGCTACGCTTCCCGGGACGCGACCGAATCTTCCGCTTTCTTCTCGGCGCGCTCGTGATCCCGGGCCAGGTGGCGATGATTCCTCTGTTCCTGCTGCTCAAGCAAATCGGGCTCGTGAACAGCTACGGCGGCGTGCTTGTGCCCACGCTGGCGAGCATCTTCGGCATCTTCCTGGTACGTCAATACGCGCTGTCGATTCCGGACGAGTTGCTCGAAGCGGCACGAATCGACGGTGCCAGCGAATTCCGGATTTTTGGCGCGATCGTGCTGCCGGCGCTGAGACCCATCATCGTGACCCTGGCCGTGTTCACACTGCTTGGCACCTGGAACGACTTCATGTGGCCGCTAATCGTGCTCGCCGACCAGAACCTCTATACCTTGCCAGTGGCGCTTGCCGCTCTATCGCGCGAGCACGTGCAGGATGACGAACTGATGATGGCGGGGTCGGTAGTCACGATCCTGCCGGTGCTCATCGTCTTCCTTTCTTTGCAGCGCTATTACCTGCAGGGCCTCCTGGCTGGAAGCGTGAAGGGATGACACATCGCGCAACGACATTGTCGGCGCTGCGCCTGGGTGCGCTCGCCATTCTGTTGGTTGTCTGCGCCGTCGCCCGCTGCGCTTCCCTGACGTCGCAACCGGGCGCTCCCGGGGTGCGGATCCTCGACGACTTCACCGACCCGGCGACGTGGAAGGCCGCAGCGTCCGACGGCGTGCGGGCGTCGTTGCACCCTGGCGCGGGGCCGACGGGTCCTGCGCTACGTCTGGACTTCGATCTCGGCGGCACAGCCGGTTACGCCGCAGCGCGACATGCCCTGTCGCTTGATTTACCGCCGAACTACGAACTCTTATTCTACCTGCGCGCCGACGCCCCCGTGAATGAGCTGCAGGTCAAGCTCGTCGACGCGCGTGGCGAGAACGTGTGGTGGTTCCGTCGACCAGACTTCGAGTTCCCGCGCGAGTGGCGCCTCATAACGATCAAGAAACGCCAGATCGAATTCGCGTGGGGGCCGACCGCTGACCACGCGCTCCACCACGCGGCAGCCATCGAATTCGTGGTCAACGCCGGCCGTGGCGGTGGCAGGGGATCGGTGTTCATCAGCCAGCTGGCCTTGCGCGAACTGCCGGAGAATGCGCCCCCGCTGGAACCTGTCGCCAACGCATCGTCGTTCCTCCCCGGCTCCGAGCCGGCGCGGGCCGTTGACGGAAATCCCGCCACCGCATGGGAGAGCGACCCGCGGACCGGAAAGACACAGAGCCTGACCATCGACCTCGGGCAGCGGCGTGAATTCGGCGGCCTGGTGCTTCGCTGGCTGCCAGGCGCTTTTGCTTCCCGCTACGACGTACTCGTTTCGGATGACGGGGAACGCTGGCAAAGGCTGCGCAGCGTCATCGGCGGCGACGGAGGGCCCGACGCCTTGCGGCTTTCCGATGCCGAGGCACGCTTCGTTCGCCTCGCGCTGCTCGATGGCCCCGGCAACGGCTATGGCCTCGCCGAGGTCGAAGTCAAGGACGTCGCCTTCGGCGCGACGCAGAATGCGTTTGTCGCGGAGTTGGCGCGCGAAGCTCCGCGCGGATACTATCCTCGCGGCTTTTCCGGCGAGCAATCGTATTGGACGCTGGTCGGCATCGACGGCGGCAACGAAACGGGCTTGCTGTCCGAAGACGGCGCACTCGAAGTCGCCCGCGGTGGCTTCTCGATAGAACCCTTCGTCATAGACGGCGGGCAGGTCGTCACTTGGGCAGGGACGCAGACGCAACCGTTCCTCGTCGACGGCTATCTTCCGCTACCGGGCGTCCAATGGATCGATCCGCGATGGGAACTGCGGATCACCACATTCGCTACCGGAACGCAGGCAAGCTCGCGGCTTCTCGCCCGGTACGAACTGACCAACCGCACGGCCGAGTGGCTGACGGTCACGCTCGTGCTTGCGACGCGACCGTTTCAGGTCAACCCACCGAGCCAGTTTCTGAGCACGGTCGGCGGTGTAAGCGCGATCACCGACCTGGCATGGGACGGCACCTCGCTTGCGGTCAATGGGGCACCGAAGGTGTACCCGCTGCAGCCTCCCTCCCGGGTCGGAGCGTTTTCGTCCGACGCAGGGGCGTTGCCGAGGATCCTCGCCGGTGACTGGCGTGACACACACGCGGTGCACGACGAATCCGGACTGGCTTCCGCCGCCCTGAGCTACCCGATCACGCTCGCGCCGCATGCGCGCGCCAGTATCGGCGTTGCCGTACCGCTCTCCGGGCCCATGGCGCCAGTGCGCCGTGGCGTGCCGGTTTCATGGTGGCTCGAGCACGAAGAGCGCGCGCTTGCCGCAATGTGGAGGCGCAAGCTCAATCGGACCCAGTTTCGTGTTCCACCCGAGGCGCAACCCCTGATCGATACCTTGCGCACTGCGCTCGCACATGTTCTGGTTACTCGCGATGGCCCGATCCTGCGACCGGGCACGCGGTCATACGCGCGGTCGTGGATCCGCGATGGGACGATCATGTCGGAGTCCCTGATGCGACTGGGTCATGGGGCGGTCGCGGCCGATTACCTGCGCTGGTATGCCGCGCATCAATTTCCGAGCGGCAAGATCCCTTGCTGCGTCGATTCTCGGGGCGCCGATCCGACCCCGGAGAACGACAGCTCGGGCGAGTTCCTCTTTCTCGCCTACGACGTCTACCGCTATGGGCATGATCGCGCGCTGCTGGAGGCGATGTGGCCCCGCATCGATGGCGCAGCGCGCTACCTGGAAGCGCTGCGGCAATCCGAGCGCACCCTGGTCAACCTCGAACCGGCCAATCGTGCCTTTTACGGTCTTCTCCCGGCATCGATCAGCCATGAGGGTTATGCAACGAAGCCGGTCCATTCGTACTGGGACGACTTCTGGGCCCTGAAGGGCTACGATTCCGCCTATGCGATCGCGGTCGCGCTCGGTCGCAACGAGTCGGCGTCTCGTTTCCTGTCCCAGGGAGCTCAATTCCGGCGCGATCTCTCGGCGTCGCTCGAGGTGACGACCGTGACGCACCATATCGCCTACCTGCCGGGCGCCGCCGAGTTGGGTGATTTCGATCCGACGTCGACCAGCATCGCCCTTGCGCCGGATGGAAGCCCGCAGGACCTGCCCCGCGCGACGCTCGACTCGACCTACGAGCGCTATTGGCGCGAATTCGAGGATCGGCGAGACGGTCGCAGCGACTGGGATGATTACACGCCCTACGAGCTGCGCAATGTCGCAACCTTCATTCGCCTGGGCTGGCGCGATCGGGCAGCTGACCTGCTCCGGTTCTTCCTCGCCGGTCGCCGGCCCCCCGAGTGGCACCAATGGGCCGAAGTCGTTGGAAGGGATCCCAGAAAGCCGCGTTTTATTGGCGACATGCCGCACGCGTGGGTCGAGTCGGATTTCATCAATTCCGTGCTCGACCTGTTCGCTTACGAGCGCACGACAGACCGCGCAGTGGTACTCGCTGCCGGCATCCAGCCCGGGTGGCTTCAGGGCCCGGGGATATCGATAGAGGGGTTGCGCACGCCTTACGGCAATCTATCCTACTCGCTAAGAAGGCAGGCCTCGCAGACGATTCTCCACGTATCGCCCGGAGCCCGGGTTCCACCAGGCGGATTCGTGTTCAGCTGGCCCGAGGAGCAGCCACCCGGTCGGACACGAGTCAACGGCAGGCAGGCCCGCTGGCAGGATCGCGAGCTGCGCATAGATAGACTTCCGGCGACGGTCGTGATCGAGCAATAGGTTTGCTGATGAGTGACGAACGAACCATGGCGACGACAGATTTCCCCACGGGGTTCCTTTGGGGCGTTGCAACATCGGCGTACCAGATCGAAGGCTCGCCTCTGGCAGACGGCGCCGGACCGAGCATCTGGCAGCGCTTCGTGCACACGCCGGGTCTGGTCCACAATGGGGATACTGGCGACCTCGCCTGCGACCATTACCGGCGCTACGCTGACGATGTGGCGCTAATGGGTCGGCTTGGAGTGCGGGCGTATCGCTTTAGCAGCTCATGGAGCCGCGTCTTGCCGCGCGGGCGTGGTGCCGTCAACCAGGCCGGGCTGGACTTCTACGATCGCCTCGTCGACGCCCTCCTCGAAAGGGGCATCGAACCCGCACTCACGCTGTTCCACTGGGATCTTCCCGCGGCGCTGGACGACTTGGGCGGCTGGCTGAATCCGGATAGCGCTCGCTGGTTCTCCGACTATGCCGCGATCATGTTCCGCAAGCTCGACGATCGAGTGAAGCTGTGGGTTACGCTCAACGAGCCTTGGGTGGTTACCGATGGCGGCTATCTCCATGGGGCGATCGCGCCCGGGCATCGCAACCGCTTCGAGGCGCCGATCGCGACCCACAATCTCATGCGCGCGCACGGTGCCGCAGTGCAGGCGTACCGGGCGGAAGGCCGACATGGAATCGGGTTGGTCGTAAACCTCGAACCGAAGTGTGCCGCATCGGAAAGCCAGGATGACCGCGCCGCCACCGCGCGTGCGGACGCCTACATGAATCGGCAATATCTTGACCCGGTGTTCCTCAAGCGCTATCCAGGCGAGCTGCGGGAGATCTTTGGTGAAGCATGGCCGGACTGGCCCGCTGACGACTTTTCGCTTATTGCGCAGCCTATCGATTTTCTCGGCGTCAACTACTACACGCGGAGCGTCACGCGCTTCGACGCCAACTCCTGGCCGCTGCAGGCGACACCCGTCCGACAACCCCGCGCTACCTATACCGAAACGGGGTGGGAGGTTTACGCGCAGGGGCTAACCGACACGCTTGTCATGGTCAAAGAGCGTTACGGCAATATTCCTCTCTACGTTACCGAAAATGGCGCCGCGTTCTTCGATCCGCCGACCGCCGAGTGCGACCGCGTGCGAGATCCGCTGCGCGCCGATTACCTGCGCAAGCACATCCGCGCAGTCCATGTCGCGATCGACAACGGCGTCGATGTTCGCGGCTATTTCGTCTGGTCCCTGCTCGACAACCTGGAGTGGTCGCTGGGTTATTCCAAACGCTTCGGGATCGTGCATGTCGACTTCGCGACCCAACGACGCACGCCCAAGGATAGCGCGGCCTTCTATGCCCGTGTTATCGCCACCAACGGCAAGGCGCTCGACGAACCTGGAGCCTAACGTCCTCGCAACCTCGCCGGCAGCATCGCCGCCGGCCCCGCCGCGAGTCCCCCGACCGTCACCGCAGCGACGGCTAACCGCGACGGAACGCCGCCAGCGTGAACGGTCGATGTCTTTCCCCAAGCCTTCCGGTCCGTCCTACAACAAGATTAGCCGTTCTCTGATTGTCGTGGCGGCGGCATCACGGATACTTGTCGGGAAACCATGTGGGGGAGGAAATGATTGGTGTAGTGGTCCCAGTTCACAACGAGGAACTGCTCCTCGGTGACTGTTTGCAATCGGTCCGCCAGGCGGCGGCGGATCCTCTTCTTGACGCGGAGCCGGTGGAGGTGGTCGTCGTTCTTGACGCCTGCACTGACCGATCGGCGGCGATCGCGGTTAGACACCGAGCAGAGATCGTTACTCTTGAGGCGCACTGCATAGGGGCGGCGCGAGCGCTTGGGGCTTCTTTGGCCCTGGATTACGGTGCGCGCTGGATCGCCTTTACTGACGCCGACACGATCGTTCCGGCGAATTGGCTTAGCGCGCAACTGGCACAGCATGCCGACGCGGCATGCGGACAAGTCTGCATCGACGATTGGTCCGGTTACCCGGTCGGCGTTCGTGAACGCTTTCTCGAGCGGTACAGCGCCGAAGCCCGTCACGTTCACGGGGCTAACCTTGGCATATCGGCGGAGGCGTACGAGACCGCGGGCGGCTTTGCACCCCTCAAATACGGCGAAGATGCGGCATTGATCTCATCCCTGGTCGAGCGCCAAGGCAACGTGCGCTGGGCAGGGTCGGCGCGCGTCGTCACGAGCGCGCGCTGGCAGACCACAATTGAAAACGGCTTCGCCTCCTTTCTGGCGAGCCTTCGCGAACAATGCACAACGGAATTGCCCCCTGTACGGCTTGGCGCGCCGGCCGGTCACCGGTCCTGGGCCCGGGCGGCAGCGTAATGCGCCGACCCGACGGGCTGGGCTGCCGCCTGGATGGGCGTGCGGCATCCGCTACAGACTGAGCAGTCGGCTCTGCGACAACGCTGAGGGGGTAATTAGTGACCTGCGGCAAGGCGAAGGGACGTGCTGCCTCGCACGTAATCCTGCCCTGATCGCGGCTCCGGGCCGATGCGTCTTGCCAGCGGTGGACCGAAAGCACGCGCAGCGCCGCCTGGTGTGAGGCTTGAAAATGCTCACTGACCACGACGTCTACCTTTTCCGCGAAGGCACGCATGGTCGGCTGTATCGGCATCTCGGCTGCGAGCTCGACGGCCCCGGCAGCGCCTCGTTTGCGGTGTGGGCACCGAACGCCCAGCGCGCGTCGGTGATCGGCGAATTCAACGGCTGGAATGCGTCGGCCCACCCCCTTGCCCCACGCGCCGATGGGTCTGGAATCTGGCAGGGCAGCGTACCCGCCGCGGCGCGTGGCCAGGCGTACAAGTACCGCATTGTCTCGGCACTGGGCGGTTATACCGTCGACAAGGCCGACCCTTTCGCATTGTTCGCGGAAAACCCGCCTGCCACAGGGTCACGCATCTGGACGCTCGAGTACGAATGGGGCGATAGCGCATGGATGCGCGACCGGCGTGCGCGCAATGCGCTGGACGCGCCGATCTCAATCTACGAGATGCATCTAGGTTCGTGGAAGCGCGGCGATGACCACCGCTTACCGACTTACCGTGGCATTGCCGAGCCGCTCGCCGATTACGTCGCTGGCCTTGGCTTTACCCATGTCGAGCTGCTTCCAGTCACGGAGCACCCCTTCTACGGCTCGTGGGGTTACCAGACGACGGGCTACTTTGCACCGACGGCGCGCTATGGCACCCCACAGGAATTCATGTACCTCGTCGACACCTTGCACCAACGGGGCGTGGGCGTAATTCTCGACTGGGTTCCGTCGCATTTCCCGGCAGATGCGCACGGCCTCGGCTTTTTCGATGGCACGCATCTCTACGAGCACGCCGACCCAAGGCAGGGTTTCCACCCCGAATGGAACAGTTCGATATTCAATTACGGCCGCAACGAAGTGCGAGCGTTTCTGCTGTCGAGTGCCTTATTCTGGCTCGACCGGTATCACATCGACGCCCTACGTGTCGATGCGGTCGCCTCCATGCTCTACCTCGACTACGGCCGCAAGGCTGGTGAATGGGTCCCCAACCGCCACGGCGGCAAGGAAAACCTGGACGCCATTGATTTCCTGCGCCAGCTCAACGAGGCGGTCTACCGCGATCATCCCGACACGCAGATGATCGCCGAGGAATCAACGGCGTGGCCGATGGTGTCGCGACCGACCTACACCGGCGGCCTCGGCTTCGGGTTGAAGTGGAATATGGGCTGGATGCACGACACGCTCGGCTATATGCGTGAACGGCCGATTCATCGCAAGTACCACCAGAATCAGCTGACGTTCTCGATCTGGTACGCATTCTTCGAAAATTTCGTGCTGGCGCTCTCCCATGACGAGGTTGTCTACGGCAAGGGATCGCTCGTGGCAAAGATGCCCGGTGACACCTGGCAGCAGTTCGCGAACCTGCGCTTGCTCCTCGGCTACATGTGGGCGCATCCGGGCAAGAAGCTCCTTTTCATGGGTGGCGAGTTCGGACAGCGCCGCGAGTGGTCGCACGAGGAAAGTCTGGAGTGGTGGACGCTTCGTTTCCCCGAACACAGCGGCCTGCAAGGCTGGGTGGCCGATCTCAACGCTCTCTATCGTGCGCGACCGGCGCTATACGAAATTGACTTCGAGTCGACCGGATTCGAGTGGGTCGACTGTCACGATGCCGACGCAAGCGTGCTGAGCTTCCTGCGCCGCCCGCGCGCCGGCCCGCCAGTGCTCGCGGTCTGCAATTTCACACCGGTGCCCCGACGCAACTACACACTCGGTGTCCCGCATGGCGGCTGGTGGCGCGAACTGCTCAACAGCGATGCGCAAAACTATGGCGGGAGCGGGTTGGGCAACCTCGGTGGAGTCGAGGCCGCGCCGGTGCCAGCGCACGGACGGCAACACTCCCTCTCTCTCACCCTGCCGCCACTGGCCATACTGCTGCTCCAACCGGATTCTGGCGGAGGCGCTGCGTGAACCCGGCGCCCGCATTCGCCGGCGACAGGCAGATTCGCGCTGTCATCGAGGCGGTGACGCCCAGCGTCGATGGTGGGCGCTTTCCAATCAAGCGCGTGGTCGGCGACACGGTGGTCGTCGAAGCCGACTGCTTCGTGGACGGCCACGACGAACTTGTCGCCCGCGTGCTGTACCGCCGCGCGGAAGAGGCCAAATGGCGGGAGGCGCCGATGCAGTCGCTCGGCAACGATCGCTGGCGCGGAACGTTCGTGGTAGACGCCCTCGGCAGCTACCGATTCACCGTGACGGCTTGGGTCGACTCGTTCCTTTCGTGGCGCCACGAATTCGCGCGCCGCGTCGAGGCCGACGATCTGCGCATCGCTGCCCAGGTTGGCGCCGCGCTGGTCGATGCGGCGGCCCTGCGCGCCGTGGGCGAGGATGCGCGACGCCTCGCTGAATGGGGACAAAAGCTGCGCGGCGAGCGGAATCCTGCCGAGCTCTCTATCGTCGCCGCCGACCCTGCGCTGGCATCCCTGGTGACGCGCTACCCGGACCGTAGTCTGGCGACGGTTTATACGCCCGAATTCCCGGTGAGCGTCGATCGAGGACTCGCGCGCTGTGGTGCTTGGTATGAAATGTTCCCGCGTTCCTGTGTCACCAAGCCGGGAGTGCACGGCAGTTTCTCCGACTGCAGTGGACGGCTTCCCTACGTGGCGAAGATGGGCTTCGACGTGCTTTATCTGCCGCCCATCCATCCGATCGGTCGCGCTCGGCGGAAGGGCCGCAACAATGCCCTCGAGACCGCACCGGACGATCCGGGCAGCCCATGGGCGATCGGCGCCGCCGAGGGCGGCCACCTGGCAGTTCATCCCGAGCTCGGCACCATCGCGGACTTCCGGCGCTTCCTCGCGCATGCCCAGGAATTCGGCCTGGAGGTCGCGCTCGACATTGCCTTCCAGTGCGCGCCCGATCATCCGTGGGTGAAAAGCCATCCCGAATGGTTCCGGTGGCGCCCGGATGGCAGCGTGCAGTATGCCGAGAACCCACCGAAGAAATACGAGGACATCTATCCCTTCAACTTCGAATGCGAGGAGTGGCAGGAACTGTGGTCCGCGCTTGCCGACGTGTTCCGCTTCTGGATCGGACACGGCGTGCGCATTTTCCGCGTCGATAACCCGCACACCAAGCCATTCGCTTTCTGGGAGTGGGTCATCGGAGAGCTCAAGCGCGACCACCCCGATCTGGTTTTTCTCGCCGAGGCATTCACCCGGCCGAAGGTGATGCATCGACTGGCGAAGCTCGGCTTCACACAGTCATACACCTACTTCCCGTGGCGCAACACCAAGCAGGAGCTCACCGAGTACTTTACCGCGCTGACGCAGGGTCCGGAACGCGAATACTTCCGCCCCAACTCCTGGCCGAATACTCCCGACATTCTGACCGAGTCGCTTCAGTTCGGCGGGCGGGCGACCTTCATGGTGCGACTCGTGCTCGCGGCGACGCTTTCGGCCAGCTACGGCATCTACGGCCCCGCCTTCGAGCTGATGGAGCGCACTCCCCGCGAGCCGGGAAGCGAAGAGTACCTCGATTCGGAGAAATACCAGATCCGCTGCTGGAACCTCGAGCGCGAGGATAGTCTCGCCGAGTTTATCGGCCGAGTTAACCGGGCGCGGCACGAGAATCGAGCACTGCAACACGATATCGGCCTGCGCTTCTTTCCGGTCGACAACGAGCGGCTCATCTGCTACGGCAAAGCGACAGCAGACCTCGACAACGTGGTTATCGTGGTGGCCAATCTCGACCCCGTTCACGTCCAGTCAGGGTGGGTTGAGCTCGACCTCAACGCCCTGCAGATCGCCGCGGACGCTCCCTACCAGATGCATGACCTCCTGACCGGCGCGCGATACCTCTGGAGTGGCGGGCGCAACTTCGTGCAGCTCGATCCGGCGCGCCTGCCGACCCACATATTTCGCCTGCGCCGGCGCATGCACAGCGAGCGGGATTTCGACTACTTCGTATAGCCGCTATGGATCGTCGAGTCGATACCGAGCCTGAACCGCGCGAAGCTGGCGTCAGCATCTCGGACGCGCTCTGGTACAAGGATGCGGTCATTTACGAGTTGCACGTCAAGGCGTACTTCGACGCCAACAATGACGGCCTGGGCGACTTTCGCGGCCTGAGTGAGAAGCTCGACTATATCCGCGATCTCGGCGTCAACACGATATGGCTGCTGCCCTTCTATCCGTCGCCCATGAGGGACGACGGCTACGACGTTTCCGACTACCACAACATTGCACCGGCGTACGGTACACGCCAGGACTTCCGACATTTCGTCCGCGAGGCCCAGCGGCGGAACTTGCGCATCATTACCGAGTTGGTGATCAACCACACGTCCGACCAGCATCCGTGGTTCCAGGCAGCTAGGCGTGCGCCCAAGGGCTCCAGCAAGCGCAACTGGTACGTGTGGAGCGACGATCCGAAGAGGTACGCGGGCACGCGCATTATCTTCACCGATACCGAGAAATCCAACTGGACGTGGGACGAGGTCGCGCAGTCGTATTACTGGCATCGCTTCTTTAGCCATCAGCCCGATCTCAACTACGATAACCCGAGTGTCCTGAAGGCGGTGTTCAAGACCATGCGCTTCTGGCTCGACATGGGGGTCGACGGGTTCCGCCTGGATGCGATCCCCTATCTGTGCGAGCGAGAAGGCACGAACAACGAGAATCTGCCTGAAACGCACGCCGTGATCAAGGAAATCCGGGCCCTCATCGACCTACATTACGGCGACCGACTCCTTCTCGCGGAAGCCAATCAGTGGCCGGAAGACGTGCGCGAGTATTTTGGTAATGGCGATGAATGCCACATGGCATATCACTTCCCGCTCATGCCACGCATGTACATGGCGATCGCCCAGGAAGATCGCCATCCGATTAGCGAGATCATGGCGCAGACGCCCGACATCCCGGAGAACTGCCAGTGGGCCATCTTTCTGCGCAACCATGATGAGCTGACGCTGGAAATGGTCACCAACAAGGAGCGCGATTACCTGTACCAAATGTACGCGGCAGACCCTCGCGCGCGGCTGAATCTCGGCATCCGGCGTCGACTCGCGCCGCTGCTCGACAATGACCTCGACAAGATCAAGCTGATGAACAGCCTGCTGCTGTCAATGCCGGGGGCGCCGATCATCTACTACGGCGATGAGATCGGGATGGGCGACAACGTCTATCTGGGCGACCGCGACGGCGTACGCACACCGATGCAATGGCGCCCGGACCGCAATGCAGGGTTCTCCACCGCCGACCCGCAGCGGCTCTATCTGCCGCCGATCATGGATCCGGTGTACGGCTACCAAGCGGTCAACGTCGAGGCGCAGGCTCGCGAGACGTCTTCGCTGCTCAACTGGATGCGGCGGTTGCTCGCGACGCGCCAGACGCAACGGGCGTTCGGGCGCGGCACGTTGGCCTTCCTCCGACCGCAGAACCGCAAAATTCTCGCCTATCTTCGGGAAGACGGCCCCGACGTGGTGCTCTGTGTGGCCAACCTTGCGCGCTCGGCGCAGCCAGTGGCGCTGGACCTTTCCAGATACCAGGGCCGGGTGCCTGTCGAGCTCATGGGGCGCGCGTCGTTTCCGCCGATTGGAGACCAGCCTTACCTGATGACGCTACCCGGGCATGGCTTCATGTGGTTCCAACTCACCGAGGGCGACGAGGCTCCCGAGTGGCACGAGGAGCGTGTGCCGCGCGAGGAACTCCCCTTGCTGATCTTTTTCGATGGCTGGCAGAGTCTGTTCCGCGACCGCGTCGTACCATGGCGAATCGCTCTTGCCGAGAAGGTGCGCGCCCAGCTTGAACGCGACGTGCTGCCCGAATTCGTCGCGGCCCAGCGTTGGTACGCCGCCAAGGGCGAGCCGCTGCAGGGGGTGGAGCTCATCGATCACGTCGTGTGGGATGGAGAGCGGCAGGACTGGCTCTTCATGCTCGCCCGCGCGCAGGCTGTCGAGCCTCAAACCTACCTGCTCCCGCTCACGCTCGTATGGGAGGACGACGACGAGCGAGCGCGCGCGTTGCAGGGCGCGTTATTTGCGCGCGTGCGCCAGCAGGCTCGAATTGGCGGCCTGGCCGACGCCTTCGCCGACCAAGACTTTTGCCAAGCGCTGGTCAGAGCGATCGGCGAGGACAGGGACTTGCGCTGCGGGCACGGCAGCTTACGTTTCCGCCACGCCAGTGCATTCGCGGCTCTGGCGGGCCCCGGCTATACGCAGCTGCCGGCAAACCCGATCGGGGCGCAGAGCAGCAATACCATCGTCGCCATGGGCGACCGTATGCTGCTCAAGGCGTACCGGCGCCTTCATCCGGGAATCAATCCCGAGGTCGAGGTTGGACGCTTCCTCACCGAGGTCGCGCACTTCAAGCACAGCGTGCCGATCGCCGGCACGGTCGAGTACGTCGCCGACGACGGCGCGCAAACGAGCCTGATACTGCTGCAGGGCTACATCAGCAACCAGGGCGACGCCTGGGGATATACGCTCAATTACATCGAGCAATTCCTCGACCAGCATCGTACCGGTACCGCGGCCGCCGGCGCGCCCGGCGACGTGCACGGCGGTTATCTGGCGCTGATACGCACACTGGGGCAGCGCACGGCGGAGCTCCATGCCGCGTTTGCAACGCCTTCAGGCGACCCGGCCTTCGACCCTGAACCGATCGGGGAGCAGGATATGGACGAATGGGTGCGCAATGCCCGCGCAATCGCCGAGGGCACGTTCGATCGGCTGGGGCGTCGTAAAGAGACTCTCGACGCCGCGGTGAGCGCCGGGGCGGAGCATGTGCTCGCGCGGCGCCGCGAGATCGTCAAGAAAATCGAGTCGTATGCCAACACCCGTCCCCATGCGGTCAAGACGCGGCTGCATGGCGACTATCACCTCGGACAGGTCCTGCTCGTGCACGACGATTTCGTGCTCACCGACTTCGAGGGCGAACCGATGCGCACTCTCGCCGAAAGACGCCGCAAGCATTCCGTCATGCGCGACGTAGCGGCAATGTTGCGGTCGTTCAACTATGCCCGCTACCAGGCGCTTGCCCACGCGGTCGTCGAGCGGCCCGATGCGCTCGCCTCGCTGGCCGCGCCGGCGCAGGCGTGGGAAGAGGTGACCCGCGACACGTTCCTGGATGCCTACCGCGACACGGCGCAGAGGCACGGACTGTTTGAAGCTTGGGAGCAGATGCGGGGGCTGATCGACATGTTCACGCTGGAGAAGGTGCTCTACGAGCTTGCCTATGAAGTGGACCACCGCCCAGACTGGCTGCGCGTACCGCTTGCGGGGATTCGCGACCTACTGGCCGGAGCCGGTCACGACTGACAGGAGGCCTCCATGGAGGAGTTCAACGTTTTGTGGGACCCGGTGCGGACGTTTTTGAGGCAGGTCGCCGAGATCTTCCCCAGAGTGCTGTTTGCGATCCTCATACTCATTATCGGCTGGCTCGTCGCCAAGGCAGTGCGCTTCGCTGTCACCAAGGCTTTGCGGGCGATCAACTTCAATGTGCTGACCGAAAAATCCGGGCTCGACGCATTCCTGAGACAGGGCGGCGGCGAGACGGACACTACCGACATTCTCGGCCTCTTGGTGTACTGGCTGATCATCTTTACGGCCCTCCTCATCGCGTCAAACAGCGTCGGCCTGGCCGCCGTGACGGATCTGGTCGGGCGCGTGGTCCTGTTTGTACCGAGGGTAATCGTCGCCGTCATCATCCTGGCATTCGGTGCGTATTTCGCGCGCTTTATCGGGATGACCGTAACGGCCTATTGCAAGAATCTGGAGATGCCCGACGCTGCGCTGCTCGGCCAGCTGGCGATGTACGCGATCGTGATCTTTGTCACGATGATCGCCATCGATCATCTCGGTCTCGGCGAAATCATTCGCCAGACCTTTCTTATCATCCTCACCGGCGTCGCGCTGGCGCTGGCGCTCGCCTTTGGCCTTGGGGGACAGAAACGCGCGGCGGATTTCCTGGAGCGCTGGTCACGGCGCGGCGGCGAGGATCGCAAGCGATAACTCGGATTCGATCATGCCTCCGATCAACGCAGTCTGGCCCGGAAGCCCGGATCGGTGTGGCGCCACATGGGACGGCGAGGGCGTCAACTTCGCGCTGTACTCCGGACACGCAGAGGCTGTCGAGCTATGCGTCTTCGACGCTGCCGGCCGCCGCGAGCTGCAACGCATCATGCTTAAGGAGCGCACCGATCAGGTCTGGCATTGCTACCTCCCCGAAGCACGGCCCGGGATGCTCTACGGTTACCGTGTGCATGGACCTTATCGGCCCGACGAAGGTCACCGGTTCAACGCGCACAAGCTGCTGCTGGACCCCTACGCCGCCCAGATCGTCGGCGGCCTGCGCTGGAGCGACGCACAGTTCGGCTACGTCGTCGGCCACAAGCGCGGAGACCTCTCCTTCGACCGCCGCGACAGCGCCAGCGGCATGCCCAAGTGCAAGGTGATCGACCCGGCATTCACGTGGGGCGATGAGCGCAGGCCGAAGGTGCCGTGGAACCAGATGGTGATCTACGAGCTGCACGTCCGCGGGTACACGATGCAGCATCCCGCGGTTCCGGCTGCATTGCGGGGAACCTTTGCGGGGCTGGCGACGGCCCCAGTGATCGACCACTTCAAGCGCCTCGGCGTCACCACAATCGAGTTGATGCCAGTCCATGCATTCGTAGACGACCGCCGCCTGGTCGAAAAAGGCCTGCGCAACTATTGGGGCTACAACACGATCGGTTTCTTCGCCCCAGACGCGCGCTATTGCGCATCGGGTAAGGTCGATGAGTTCAAGACCATGGTGAAGACGCTGCACTCGGCGGGGCTGGAGATAATCCTCGATGTTGTCTACAACCATACTGCCGAGGGTAACGAGCTTGGGCCCACGCTGTGCTTCCGCGGCATCGACAACCACTCGTATTACCGCCTGAAGCCGGGGGACCTGCGCTACTACCTGGATTTCACCGGCACCGGCAACACCATCGATGCCCGCCACCCGCGAGTGCTGCAGATGCTGATGGATTCGCTACGCTACTGGGTCACCGTGATGCACGTCGATGGGTTCCGCTTCGACCTGGCATCGGCGCTGGCGCGCGACCTGCACAAAGTCGATCGCCAGGCCGCGTTTTTCGACATCATGCGCCAGGACCCGGTGCTCTCGTGTGTGAAGCTGATCGCCGAACCGTGGGACGTCGGCGAGGATGGCTACCAGGTGGGCAACTTCCCTCCGGGCTGGGCCGAGTGGAACGACAAGTATCGCGACACCATGCGGGCCTACTGGAAAGGCGACGGCGGCCTGATCGGCGAGTTCGCGCGCCGCCTCACCGGTTCCAGCGATCTGTATGGCCGTAACAGCCGATTGCCACAGGCCAGCATCAATTTCGTCGCCGCGCACGACGGCTTCACGCTGCACGACCTCGTCTCATACAACGAAAAACACAATGAGGTTAACCTCGAGGACAATCGGGACGGGAACAATAACAACCTGTCCTGGAACTGCGGGGTCGAGGGTCCGACCGACGACGTGGCAATCAACGCGTTGCGCACGCGCCAGAAGCGCAACTTCCTGGCCACGTTGCTGCTCTCGCAAGGTGTGCCGATGCTGCTGGCCGGCGATGAGATCGGTCGCACCCAAGGGGGCAACAACAACGCATACTGCCAGGACAATGCGACCAGCTGGGTCGACTGGAACATCGATCCGGATGACTCGCACCTGTTCGACTTTGTGCACAAGTTGCTCCATCTGCGCCGAACGCATCCGATATTTCGCCGCCGTCATTTTTTTCTGGGACGGCTGCCCGACGGCACCGACTCGAAGGACATCGTCTGGCTAAAGCCGGACGGTTCCGAGATGACTGCTGCTGAATGGAACCAGGATTTCGCGCGCAGCCTCGGCGTTTACCTGGCCGGCAGCGCGCTCGCCGAAATCGATAGCCGCGGCAACCCGGTCAGGGACAGGAACTTCTTGCTGCTTTTCAACGCGCACCACGACTCCGTGCCGTTCCGGCTTCCCGCGCTCGGCATCGCGCCCTGGGCCGCAGTACTCGATACCGCATGCGACGATGACACGCCAACCGGGGGCAAGTTCACCGCCGCGAGCGTCTATCCGCTCCAAGGCCGCTCGCTGGCTTTGCTTGTCGACACGGAGACGCCGGCTTGAAGCGCTGCCACACGATGCCGTTCGGTGCGCAATTCGACCCGGACGGCGCCACTCGTTTCCGGCTCTGGGCACCCGGGGCGCGTCGCATCGACCTTAATCTGTCGCACCACGATGTGCGAGGCGAGCTGCCCATGACAGCGCTCGATGAGGGCTGGTTCGAGGCAAGCGTCTCCCATGCCCCGCCAGGCACCCGCTACGCATTCCGGATCGATGGTGGCATAACCGTTCCAGACCCCGCCTCGCGTTGCAATCCAGACGATGTGCATGCGGCAAGCATGGTTATCGACCCGCGAGCGTTTGACTGGGCTGACGCGCAATGGGCCGGTCGGCCGTGGGAAGAAGCGGTCATCTACGAGCTTCACGTAGGCACCTTCACCCCCGCCGGTACATTCGCGGCCGCCGCCGGGCAGCTCGACTATCTTGCAGATCTTGGCGTAACGGCGATCGAGTTGATGCCCCTTGCGGACTTTCCGGGGCGATGGAACTGGGGCTACGACGGCGTCCTGCCGTTCGCCCCTGATGCGGCTTACGGCACACCGGCGGACCTCAAGCGACTGATCGATGCCGCCCACGCCCACCGCATCTGCGTGTTCCTCGACGTCGTCTACAACCATTTCGGCCCCGAGGGCAATTATCTGAATTCATACGCGCCGTTGTTCTTCAATCAGGAACACGGGACCCCGTGGGGAGCCGCGATCAACTTCGACGGAGAAGGCAGTCGTACGGTGCGCGACTTTTTCATTCACAACGCGCTCTATTGGCTCGAGGAATATTGCTTCGATGGCCTACGGCTCGATGCTGTCGACCGCATTGTCGATGATTCGGCGCCGGACATCATTGTCGAACTCGCCGCCGCGGTGCGTGAAGGCCCGGCCTCGCTGCGCCACATCCACCTCGTGCTCGAAAACGATCGCAACCAAGCGCATTACCTGGGGCGCGACATGCGGCATCGGCCCGTGCATGCAACCGCGCAGTGGAACGATGACGTGCATCACGCGGCGCACGTCCTGCTCACCGGCGAAGTCGACGGCTATTACACCGACTATGCCGACGAGCCGCTGCTGCATTTCGGCCGCTGCCTTGCCGAGGGCTTCGCCTACCAGGGAGAATCGTCACGCTATCGCGGCGGTGTCGCGCGCGGCGAACCGTCGCTGCACCTGCCGGCCACAGCCTTCGTATCATTCCTGCAAACGCACGACCAGGTCGGCAACCGTGCATTCGGCGAGCGTATCGGGCATCTGGTCGAACCGCGAGCGCTGCGCGCGGCGGTTGCCTGCGTGTTGCTAGCGCCATCGCCGCCATTGTTGTTCATGGGCGAGGAGTTCGGGGCATCGACGCCGTTCCTCTTCTTCTGCGATTTTGCGCCGGAGCTCGCCGCAGCGGTAACGCGAGGACGACGCCGGGATTTCCAGGCCTTCGCCCGTTTTGCGCATCCCGCGCCGGACGAAGAGATCCCCGATCCGAACCTTCCGGCCACGTTCGAGAGGAGCAAGCTCGATTGGCGCGAGAACCAGAAGTCGCCGCACGAACAATGGCACGCTTTCTTCCGCGACTGCCTTCGCCTGCGCACCCGGTACGTCGTGCCACGGCTTGCCGGCATGACGCCATCCGGCGCCTTCGCGATTGAACGCGGGCACCTGCTACGCGTCCACTGGACGCTCGCCGATGGCTCGCGCCTGCATCTGAGCGCGAATTTCGACGCGCTAGCGCCGCATCGCATTGAGCAGCCGCCCGGGCAGGTAGTCTTCGCGAGTGAGCCGGAGTCCACCTGCGCCAGCGAGCGATTGCTGCTGCCCCAGTCGGTTCTCTGCATCCTGGAAGCCCACCAGTGAGCGACGCGCTGTTGCGGTTGGCAGAACTGCATGGCATCGCCCCCGATTACCGCGACACGCAGGGGCGGACAAACCTGGCGTCGCAAGCCACGCTGCGCGCGCTGCTTGCGACGATGGGGATTCCGGCGGCGACCGAAGCCGAAGTCGAGCACGCACTGGCAGCCCACGGCGAGCAGCGGTGGCGGCAGACCTGCGCACCCGTGGTCGTCGCCCGGCACGGCACGCAGCCGGAGATGCGCATCAACCTCGCCTCCGCCTCGGACCTCGCGACCCTCTCCTGGCGGCTCACCGAAGAGGGCGGCGCCGCGCATACTGGATCGCTTGCACCCGGCCCGCTACCTGACGCGATGCGCATGGAACTTGCCGGCACGACGCTGATCGAGCGGCGGCTTGTGCTACCGCTCAAGCCCCCGCTGGGATATCACCGACTGGTGATTCGGGATGGAGAGCAGGCGCTCGCCGAGACCCTGCTCATTGTGACCCCCGAGCGGTGCTACTGTCCGCCCTCGCTGGACAACGGCGGCAGACAATGGGGCTACAGCTGCCAGCTCTATGCGCTGCGATCGGAGCGCAACTGGGGCATTGGCGATTTCACCGACCTCGCGACCATCTGTGAGCACTCGGCGGCCGCCGGCGCGTCCTTCGTCGGGGTGAACCCGCTGCACGCGCTGTTTCCGCACGATCCCGGGCACGCGAGCCCGTACAGTCCGTCCAGTCGCCTGTTTCTGAACATACTCTACCTCGACGTCGAAGCGATCGCCGAATTTACCGAATGCGAGGAGGCACTGGCGCTGGTCCGTTCGCATGATTTTCAGACCGCCTTGCAGCGCTTGCGGTCCTCCGATCGCGTCGATTACGTCGGCGTCTCAGAGCTAAAGATGCGCGTGCTCACACTGGTCTACACGCACTTCGGCGCCATGCACCTTCGACCCGGCAGCGCCCGCGGCAACGCGTTCAGCGCCTTCTGCAGCGAGCGAGGCGAAGCGCTCCGGTATCACGCATTGTACGAAGCATTGCAGGAGCATTTTGCCACCGTCGACGCGACGATCGCCGGTTGGCAGGCCTGGCCAGATGGGTTTCGGGATCCGCGTTCCCCGCAGGTCGAGCGCTTTGCGGCCGAGCACGCCGAGCGCGTCGACTACTATCGGTACCTGCAATGGCAGGCTGAGTTACAACTTGCCGAAGTCGCGCGACGATCGCACGAAGCGGGACTCGGTATCGGCCTTTACGCGGACCTCGCGATATCGGTCGACCGCGCGGGCGCGGAAGCCTGGGCCAATCAGCACCTCTACGCGAGTACGGCGAACGTCGGAGCGCCACCCGACGACTTCAACCTGAGCGGCCAGGATTGGGGCCTGCCGCCTCCGTTGCCGGATCGCCTCCGTGAGGCGAGATATGCGCCGTTCATAGCAACCCTGCGGGCCAATATGCGCCATGCCGGCGCGCTGCGCATGGACCATGTGATGGGCCTCATGCGCCTGTTCTGGGTTCCCGTGGGTTCCAAGGCGAGCGAAGGTGCTTACGTCCATTACCCGCTTGCAAACCTGCTGGGCGTCCTTGCGCTCGAAAGTCACCGTCAGCACTGCCTCGTGATTGGCGAGGACCTCGGGACGGTGCCGGAGGAGCTTCATGGCGCGCTCGCCGATGCGGGCGCGCTCTCGTACCGGGTGCTCCTCTTCGAGCGTCAGGAAACCGGCGCCTTCAAAGCCCCCGCGATTTATCCAAGGCAAGCGATTGTCACCGTGTCCACGCACGACCTGCCCACGCTCGCCGGGTGGTGGGACGCCCGCGACCTCGCATGGCGCACCGAGCTGCGCCTTTTCCCGACCGAAGAATCGCGCGAGCAGCAGATCGCAGCTCGGGCGCTGGATCGGGCGCGGCTGCTGCTCGCGCTCGACGAAGAGCAACTGCTGCCACCCGGCGTCGCCCCAGATCCGTCCCTGCTACCGGAGATGACACCGGAGGTCGCGCGCGCGGTGCAGGCGTTCCTCGCTCGAACGCCGGCGCAGTTATTGGCGGTGCAACTGGAAGATGCACTTGGCGTGCGCGAGCAGGTCAACCTGCCAACCACGGTAAACACCCATCCGAACTGGCGACAAAAGCTACCACTATTGGTCGAGCGCTTTGTGCGTGACGAGCGCTTCATCGAGCTGGGCCGTACGCTGCGCCGACTGCGCCCGCTCCGGCCGGCACCGCAGCAAGCTGGCGCGGATTCCGCCGGCGCGCACATTCCCCGGGCCTCCTATCGGTTGCAATTGCATCGCGACTTCACCTTCGCGGACGCCACCGCGCTCATCCCATACCTCGCCGCGCTGGGCGTTAGCCACGTCTATTGCTCGCCCTACCTGCGCGCGCGCACCGGCAGCCGGCACGGTTATGACATCGTCGATCACGAGGCAATAAATCCCGAGCTAGGCGAGCGCGCCGACTTTGTGCGTTTCGTCGAAGCACTGACCGAGCACGGCATGGGACAGATCGTTGATGTCGTACCCAATCACATGGGTGTGATGGGCTCGGACAATTCCTGGTGGCTCGACGTACTCGAGAGTGGGCCGGCCTCGCCGTATGCGGACTATTTCGATATCGACTGGCATCCGATCAATGCCGATCTTGCCGGCAAGGTTCTTGTGCCGGTCCTCGACGATCATTATGGCAAGGTGCTTGAACGAGGCGAGCTCAAGCTCGCGTTCGATGCGGCGTGCGGTGCATTCGCGGTACATTATCATGAGCACTACCTGCCCATCGATCCCCGCGAATATCCGGCGCTGCTGGAGCCCGCGAAGAATGCCTGCGGTGATGCGCTGCCGCCGGTGGCGGCGGCGGAATGCGACAGTCTCATTACGGCATTTCGCCATCTTCCCGCGCGCGACGCAGTCGGCGCTGAACAGGTGGCGGAGCGTCATCGTGACAAGGAGTTGCACAAGACGCGTCTTGGCAAGCTGGTTAGAGACGCGCCGGTGTTGGGCGAAGCGATTGACGACGCCGTGCGGGAGCTAAACGGCGTGCCGGGCGAGCCCGGAAGTTTTGCGGCGCTGCACGACCTGCTCGAGGCCCAGGCATATCGTGTGGCGTACTGGCGGGTGGCATCGCACGACATCAACTACCGACGCTTCCTCGACATCAACGATCTGGCCGCGTTGCGAATCGAGAACGAGGCGGTATTTGATGCCACACACCATCGTATTCTCGAGCTCGCCGCGGAGGGTAAGGTGCAGGGGCTGCGCATCGACCACCCTGACGGCCTCTATGACCCCGCCGCGTATTTTCAGCGCCTCCAGGAGGGCTACATCCGGCTGACCGGGCGCAGCGACAGCGCAAGCGGGCGGCCACTGTACGTCGTCATCGAGAAGATCGATGCACCGCATGAGCAGCTGCCAACCGAATGGCCCGTTCACGGCACTACAGGTTACCGTTTCGCCAACCTGCTCAACGGCGTGTTCATAGAAAGCGCGGCCAGGGCACGGATCGACCGCACCTGGCGGGTGTTTGTGGGCGAGGAAGCCTCGTCCTTCGACGAGCTTGCCTATCTCGCAAGGCACCGGATCATGCGCGGGCCGCTGGCCGCTGAGCTCACGGTACTGGCAAATCGCCTGCTTCGGATTGCCCGGTCCGACCGCCACACCCGTGACCTCACACTGGCGTCGCTGTGGCAAGCGCTATCCGAGATCGCCGCTTGCTTCCCCGTGTATCGGACCTACGTCGCGCGACGCGTTTCGGCGCAGGACCGGCGCTTCATCGACTGGGCCGTGGCCCGCGCGAGAAGGCGGAGCCGATCTGCCGACGCAAGCGTCTTTGACTTCGTTCGCGACGTGCTCCTGCTTCAACCACCGACTGGAGCCGCTGCAGCGCTAAAGGACGCCTACCGCACGTTTGCCATGCGTTTTCAACAGTTTACTGCGCCAATAGCGGTGAAGGGTGTCGAGGACACCGCTTTCTATATCTTCAACCGTTTGGTATCGCAGAACGAGGTGGGGGGTGATCCGGCTGCTTTCGGCACCACACACCAGGCGTTCCATCGTGCCAATGCTGAACGGCGCAGACGTTGGCCGGACACGCTGCTCGCACTCTCCACGCACGACAATAAGCGCTCGGCAGACGTCCGGGCGCGCATCGACGTGATCTCAGAGAGACCGGCGGCATGGCGCCTGCTCGTAAAGCGCTGGAGCCGCATGAACCGGCGCCACAGGCGGACCGTCGACGGCCAGGAAGCGCCGTCACGAAATGACGAATACCTCCTGTACCAGACCCTCATCGGAACGTTTCCAGCGATTGAGGTTGCCACCGCGGCCCTCGATGACTACAGGGCACGCATCGAACATTACATGGTAAAGGCGGCGCGCGAAGCCAAGCTGCACACCAGCTGGATCAGCGTCGACGAGGATTACGAGTCGGCGCTGAGGGCATTTGTCGCGGCGTTGCTCGAGGAGACTGCAACCAACGCCTTTCTCGACGACCTGCGTATTACCGTTCCCGCGTTCGCGTGGTTCGGCGCGCTCAATAGTGTCGCGATGGCGCTACTCCACTGCACCGCGCCGGGTGCCCCCGATATTTACCAGGGTTGCGAGCTCATCGACCTCAGCCTCGTCGATCCCGACAACCGGCGACCGGTGGACTATGCATGCCGCCGCGAAGCGCTGCAGGCACTGCAGACCCTTGCCGCCGCCCCTTCGGCCGACGTACGCGCAGCAGGGCTCGCGGGCCTTCTTGCCGCGCCCTACGACGGCCGACTCAAGCTATGGGCGATATCGCGCGCACTTGGGCTGCGCCGCATAAACTCCGAGCTCTTAGCCCGCGGCGACTACGTGCCCGTCGCGGTCACCGGCATGCGCGCCCGCCACGTGGTGGCATACGGGCGACGCGTCGGGGATCGCGGCCTCATTGCCGTCACTGGTCGACTGTTCGCTTCCCTAGGAATCGAACCCGGCGCGCCCCCGGTGGGCAAGGACGTGTGGGGCGATACTGCGCTTCAATTGCCGTTCGTTGCCCCGGGAACTCGATTGACCGACGAACTTACCGGCGCAGTGACCGAATCTGTGGCCGCGGGCTTGAGCCTGGCCGCCACATTTGCTCGATTACCATTTGCGTTGTTTTCATATGTCTCGGAGCAGCCTCGCACGGCGCCAACCCAGGCCGGTCACTGACCTCCCGATCGTTGGCCACCCTCAACGACTCAGTGATCTGGCACCCCCGTTTGCCAGATCTGGCGCGCATAGTCCTGAATCGCCCGATCGGCCGATGCAAAACCCATGTGCGCAGTATTGAGGATTGCGCGGCGCCACCACTCGACCTTGTCCTGCCAGAGCAGATCCGCTCGGAGCTGTGCCGCCCGGTAGCCATCGAAATCCGCCGCCACCATGAAATGGTCTTGATGCCGAAGCTTGTCGACGAGAGCGCGATAGCGTGTGCGATCGCTGGGAGAAAAGACGCCCGATGCTATTGCTTCGAGCGCCTCGGCGAGCAGATGCGACTTGGCAATTGTCTCGGTCGCGTCGATGCCCGCACGGCGGCGAGCGGCAACCTCCTCGGCATCGAGGCCGAAGATGAAGATGTTGTCGCGGCCGACCTTCTCGCGGATTTCGATGTTCGCTCCGTCCAGAGTCCCGATCGTTAGAGCGCCGTTTAAGGCGAGCTTCATGTTACCCGTGCCGGAGGCTTCCATGCCCGCGGTCGAGATCTGCTCCGAGAGATCGGCGGCCGGGATGACTGTTTCGGCAACACTGACGTTGTAGTTCGGCAGGAACACAACTTTCAGTTGGCCGCGCACCGCCGGGTCAGCGTTCACCACACGCGCCACGTCATTTGCGAGTTTAATGATGAGCTTGGCCTGCTCGTAGCCAGGCGCAGCCTTTCCGGCAAATACCTTGACCCGTGGCGACACGGCATGCGTCGGCTGCGCGCGGATGGCGTTGTAGAGCGCAACCGTATCGATGATGTTGAGGAGCTGGCGTTTGTACTCGTGGATGCGCTTGATCTGCACGTCAAACATCGCATCGGGGTCGATGCCTATACCGAGCCGCTCAGCGACGAGTTGCGCGAGCGCCGCCTTGTTGGCCCGCCGTACCGCAGAGCACCCTTCCCGGAAGGCTGAGTCACCTGCCAGCGGTGCAAGCTTCTCGATCTCTGCCGTATTGTCGAGGAATTCGGTCCCGATGGCATCGACGATGAGAGCTGTCAATCCAGGGTTGGCTTGGAACAGCCAGCGGCGGAACGAAATCCCGTTTGTTATGCCTATGATGCGGTCCGGATGCAGCGTGGCCAGATCGCGAAACACGGTCCGTCGCATCAAAGTCGTGTGCAGCGCCGACACGCCATTCACGCGATGCGAACCGATGAACGCGAGGTGGCCCATCCGCACGCGTTGCGCGCCATTCTCTTCGATCACTGAAATCGACGACAGGAGCCTGGCGTCGTGGCACCCGCGCGCGCGCTCTGCGTCAAGATGGAGTGCATTGATCAGGTAGATGATCTGCATGTGCCGCGGCAGGAGTCTCTCCATCAACGGAACGGCCCACGTTTCCAACGCTTCCGGCAGCAGAGTGTGGTTGGTGTAGTTGAACACCGACGTCGCAATGTTCCAGGCACGCTCCCACGGCATCGCGTGTTCATCGGTCAAAAGGCGCATCAATTCGGGCACCGCGATCGCCGGATGCGTATCATTCAATTGAATCGCGACGTGATCTGCAAGCGATGCAAGGTCGCCGTGCTGGGCCTTATGCCGGCGCAGCAGATCCTGGAGCGATGCCGACGCAAAGAAGAACTCCTGTCGCAGACGCAACTCGTGCCCGGCAGCTGTTTCATCGCTCGGGTAGAGCACCTTTGAAATCGCTTCGAGACGCACTCTTTCGGCCAGGGCACCCACGTGATCACCGCGGTTGAAGTCCTCGAGCGACAGCGGGTCGTTCGCCCGCGCCGACCACAACCGCAAAGTGTTGATGTGCCGTCCACGCCATCCCGCAATCGGCGTATCGTAGGCAACTGCGTTGACAGTCTCGGCTGGATGCCACCTATAGCACGCGATGCCGTCCGCGCTCTTCTCGGCTTCGACGCTGCCGCCAAAGCCCACGGTATAGGAGATCTCGGGGCGCTCGAATTCCCATGGGTTTCCTGTCGACAGCCAGTCCTCGGGCAACTCGATCTGCCAGCCGTCCTTCAGTATCTGGCGGAAGGTGCCGTAGTCGTAGCGGATCCCGTAACCGTGAGCAGGAATTGCCAGCGTGGCCATACTCTCCATGAAACAGGCGGCTAGCCGGCCCAGTCCCCCGTTTCCCAACGCCGCGTCGGGTTCGAGCTTGCGCAACGAGTCGAGGTCAACCCCAAGGTCGCCGAGCGCCGCGCGCGCCGTCGCGACGAGGCCGAGGTTCGAGATCGCGTCGAAAAGCATGCGCCCGATCAGGAATTCAAGAGAAAAATAGTAGATGCGCTTGCGCCCATCGCGGTAGGTCCTGCGGGTCGCCTCAATCCAGCGGTTCACGATCTCATCGCGCACCGCGAGAGCGGTTGCGACCAGCCAGTCATGCTCGAGCGCATGGCTGGCGTCCTTAGCCACCATGTAGGTAAGCTTATGGATGATCGAGGCACGAAATGCCGCGACGGCGCCTTCGTGTGCTCCGCCGGCAGGTTCGGGCCCTTCGGACACAACCGCGCTTCTTCTATCGTGGGCCGGCGAATTCATCGGTCGCTGGAGCGGACATTGAGCCTTGCTTGACCGTCTAGCACACCATTGGTTTCGTACTACGGATTGGTTTGGCCATCGTGGCAGGCAATTTTCCCCACCCGCGCTGCCGACGCTTGGCATGATAGCTCCGCGACGCGCCACGACCAAGCTACGATCGCGACGTCTGGCGCGGGATAGGTGACTTAAGCTAAAGCAAGCCATCAAGAAAACCCTGAGCGAGTCGAAGGTATCCCGCGGCAGCATTAAGCCAGCGCTCACTGACTCGAGCTGCGTTCAGCTTGCGCGACGCGGCGGAGCGCACAACCGTCTGCGGCCATACGGGCGCGCCGGAACAGCGCGAACGACACGCATGGGTTTGTAAATCTTACAAACCTTACGATTGCTTGCGCGCGAAACCACGTTGCGCGTATTCTGCTCTGCGTACTTTTTCTCACATTGCTTCGGGCGGTGCTGCGCCGGTCAAAGTCGAACTTACGCCGCGTGGTGGAGGTGCTCCATGCAGGTTGTCGAACGCACAAAACTTCCCTCGGATGAAATAGCCGTCATTCTCGGCGCGTTGAATGCGCTTAAGCGTGGCGACGCCTCCGTGCGGCTGCCCTTCGATTGGCAGGGCACATTGGGGCGTGTTGCTGACGCCTTCAATGACGTCGTTGAGCGCAATGAGCGAATGGCGCAAGAGCTCAAGCGCCTGTCGCGTATTGTCGGCAAAGAAGGCAAGCTCGCCAAGCGCGGCACGCTCGGCGACGTCACCGGCTTCTGGCGTGACTCGATCGATGCCGTCAATTTGCTTATCGACGACCTGGTCCATCCGACCAGTGAGACCGCGCGCGTGATCGGTGCCGTAGCCCAGGGCGATCTCTCGCAGATAATGGCTTTGGAGGTCGACGGCGAGCCGTTGCAGGGCGAGTTCCTGCGCACGGCGAAAACCGTCAACAAGATGGTCGATCAGCTCGGGTCGTTTGCCGCCGAGGTGACACGCGTTGCCCGCGAGGTGGGCACCGAAGGCAAGCTCGGTGGCCAGGCGAGGGTCAAGGGTGTCGCGGGAACGTGGAAGGACCTGACCGACAGCGTGAACTCGATGGCCGGCAACCTGACCGCACAGGTGCGCAACATCGCCGACGTGACCACCGCGGTGGCGACCGGCGACCTGTCGAAGAAGATCACCGTCGACGTCAAGGGCGAGATCCTCGAGCTCAAGAACACCATCAACACCATGGTCGACCAGCTGCGCTCGTTCGCCTCCGAGGTCACGCGGGTGGCGCGCGAGGTGGGAACCGAAGGGCGCCTCGGCGGCCAGGCTGACGTGCAGGGCGTCGCCGGGACGTGGAAGGACTTGACCGAGAGCGTCAACTCGATGGCGAGCAACCTGACCGGCCAGGTGCGCAACATCGCCGACGTGACCAAGGCGGTGGCGAGTGGCGACCTGTCGAAGAAGATCACCGTCGACGTCAAGGGCGAGATCCTGGAGCTCAAGAACACCATCAACACCATGGTCGACCAGCTCTCTTCGTTCGCCTCCGAGGTCACGCGGGTGGCGCGTGAGGTGGGAACCGAAGGGCGCCTCGGCGGCCAGGCCGACGTGCAGGGTGTTGCGGGCACGTGGAAGGACTTGACCGAGAGCGTCAACTCGATGGCGAGCAACCTGACTGCGCAGGTGCGCAACATCGCCGACGTGACCACTGCGGTGGCGACCGGCGACCTGTCGAAGAAAATCGGCGTGGACGTCAAGGGCGAAATCCTCGAGCTCAAGAACACCATCAACACCATGGTCGACCAGCTGCGCTCGTTCGCCTCCGAGGTCACGCGGGTCGCCCGCGAGGTCGGTACGGAAGGCAAGCTCGGTGGTCAGGCCGAGGTTCAGGGTGTGGCTGGCACGTGGAAGGACCTGACCGACAGCGTGAACTCGATGGCCGGCAACCTGACCGCGCAGGTGCGCAACATCGCCGACGTGACCAAGGCGGTGGCGAGCGGCGACCTGTCGAAGAAGATCACCGTCGACGTCAAGGGTGAAATCCTTGAGCTAAAGGTCACCATCAACACCATGGTCGACCAACTGCGCTCGTTCGCCTCCGAAGTCACGCGGGTGGCGCGCGAAGTAGGCACCGAGGGCAAGCTCGGCGGCCAGGCCGACGTGCGTGGCGTCGCCGGAACGTGGAAGGACTTGACCGAGAGCGTGAACTCGATGGCGAGCAACCTGACCGCGCAGGTGCGCAACATCGCCGACGTAACCACGGCGGTCGCGCGCGGCGACCTGTCGAAGAAGATCACCGTCGACGTCAAGGGCGAGATCCTCGAGCTCAAGAACACCATCAACACCATGGTCGACCAGCTTTCTTCGTTCGCCTCCGAGGTCACGCGGGTGGCGCGCGAGGTTGGAACCGAAGGGCGCCTCGGCGGCCAGGCCGACGTGCAGGGTGTTGCGGGCACGTGGAAGGACTTAACCGAGAGCGTCAACTCGATGGCGAGCAACCTGACCGCACAGGTGCGCAACATCGCCGACGTGACCACCGCGGTGGCGACCGGCGACCTGTCGAAGAAGATCACCGTCGACGTCAAGGGCGAGATCCTCGAGCTCAAGAACACCATCAACACCATGGTCGACCAGCTGCGCTCGTTCGCCTCCGAGGTCACGCGGGTGGCGCGCGAGGTGGGAACCGAAGGGCGCCTCGGCGGCCAGGCTGACGTGCAGGGCGTCGCCGGGACGTGGAAGGACTTGACCGACAGCGTGAACTTCATGGCGAGCAACCTGACCGGCCAGGTGCGCAACATCGCCGACGTGACCAAGGCGGTGGCGAGTGGCGACCTGTCGAAGAAGATCACCGTCGACGTCAAGGGCGAGATCCTGGAGCTCAAGAACACCATCAACACCATGGTCGACCAGCTCTCTTCGTTCGCCTCCGAGGTCACGCGGGTCGCGCGCGAGGTGGGAACCGAGGGCATGCTTGGCGGGCAGGCCGAAGTAAGGGGCGTGGCCGGCACGTGGAAGGACCTGACCGATAGCGTGAACTTCATGGCCGGCAATCTGACAAGTCAGGTGCGTGGCATTGCCAAGGTGGTCACCGCGGTGGCCAACGGTGACCTGCAGCAGAAGCTCACGGTGGAGGCGAAGGGCGAGATTGCGGCGCTTACCGACACGATCAACAGCATGATCGACACCCTGGCGACTTTCGCCGATCAAGTGACGACGGTGGCGCGCGAAGTCGGGGTTGAGGGCAAGCTTGGCGGCCAGGCCAAGGTTCCCGGCGCGGCGGGTACCTGGAAGGGATTGACCGAGAACGTCAACCAGCTTGCGGCCAACCTGACCACGCAGGTGCGCGCGATCGCCGAAGTGGCGACCGCCGTGACCCAGGGAGACCTCACGCGATCGATCACGGTCGAGGCGCGCGGCGAAGTGGCGGCCTTGAAGGATACGACAAACGAGATGATCCGAAACTTGCGCGACACGACGCGCAAGAATACCGAGCAGGACTGGTTGAAGACCAACCTTGCCAAGTTCAGCCGGATGTTGCAGGGACAGAAGGACCTCCACACCGTGTGCCGTCTCATACTGACCGAGCTGGCGCCCGTGGTGTCGGCTCAGCACGGATTGTTCTATGTGCTTGACTCCAGCGGCGAATCGCCGCGGCTGACGCTGCTAGCAAGCTACGGCTCGAGTGGTCAGAGCGCGTTGGGCAACCGGCTGGAGCTGGGTGAAGGGCTGGTCGGCCAGTGTGCCGTAGACAAGGAAAAGATTCTGCTCTCGAGCGTGCCCCTGGATTACATCAAGATTTTCTCCGGCCTCGGGGCGGCGCCACCCCAGAATATTCTCGTCCTGCCGGTGATCTTCGAAAGTCAGGTCAAGGGTGTGCTCGAGCTGGCCTCGTTCGAGCGTTTCAGCCCGACGCACGAAGCGTTCCTCGACCAGTTGACCGAAAGCATAGGCATTGTCATCAACACCATCGAGGCCAACACGCGCACGGAGGACCTGCTCACGCAGTCGCAATCCCTGGCTCAGGAGCTGCAGAGCCGGCAGCAGGAACTGCAGCAAACCAACCAGGAGTTGGAGGAAAAAGCCGGCCTGCTCGCGCACCAGAACCAGGAGGTCGAGCGCAAGAACCAGGAGGTCGAGCAGGCACGCAAGGCGCTGGAGGAAAAAGCCGAGCAGCTCGCACTCACATCGAAGTACAAATCCGAGTTTCTCGCCAACATGTCGCACGAGTTGCGCACGCCGCTCAATAGCCTGCTCATCCTTTCTGACCAGCTGTGCAAGAACCCTGGCGGCAACCTCACGCCAAAGCAGGTGGATTTCGCAAAGACGATCCATGCTTCAGGCAACGACCTCCTTACATTGATCAATGACATCCTCGACCTGTCGAAGATCGAGTCGGGAACCGTCATCGTCGACCCGACCGATATGCTGTTTGACGACCTGCAGCGGTATGTCGAGCGAACGTTCCGCCACGTGGCCGAGGCGAAGAACGTTGATTTCTTCATCCGTCTCGATCCGCGACTGCCGAAATCGATGTTTGCCGACGTCAAGCGTCTGCAGCAGGTGCTGAAGAACCTGCTTTCAAACGCCTTCAAGTTCACCAATCAGGGCCATGTCACGCTGACCATCGAACCGGTGAAGACGGGCTGGGATCCACAGAACGAGAACCTCAATCGGCCGGGCGAGGTCATCGCGTTCTCGGTAATGGATACCGGGATCGGCATCTCTCCGGATAAGCAGCAGATTATCTTCGAAGCGTTTCAGCAGGCCGATGGCAGCACCAGCCGGAAGTACGGCGGGACGGGCCTCGGCCTGGCGATCAGCCGCGAGCTGTCGCGCGTGCTCGGCGGCGATCTGCGGCTGGTCAGCGCTCCGCGTGCGGGCAGTACCTTCACGCTCTATCTGCCGCAGATTTACATGCCGTCACGCTTTGCGCGGAAGAGCGCGGTGCTGACCGCTCCGGTCGAAATGTCGGCGAAGGAGCCAGCGGCGCCGGTCGAGGCGCAGGCGGATGCTCAATTCGAGGCCCTGGTGGACGATCGGGGGCCACCGCCCATCCCGGGCGGGAACGGCGACGCGCGCGAACTATCGTTGGTGCAGCCCTCCCCATCGATCCTGATTAACGAGGTTGGCGATGACCGCGACAGCTTGGCGCTGGGCGCGCCGGTGCTGCTCATTGTCGAGAACGACCTGGCGTTCGCGCGCTTCCTCCTCGACGCGGCGCGCGAGAAGGGCTTCAAAGGTATCGTCACGTCGATGGGTGTCGCGGCATTGGCACTGGCGTCCGAGCACAAGCCCTCTGCCGTGACGCTGGACATTTTTCTTCCCGATATCGATGGCTGGCGGGTACTCGATCGGCTCAAGCGCGACCCGCAAACGCGGCATATTCCTGTCTCGGTCATCTCCACCGACGAGTCGCGCGAACGCGCATTGAACGGGGGTGCGTTCGACTTTCTGGCCAAACCGATTCAGAGCAAGCAAATGATCGACGCGCTGCTTGATCGCCTTGCCGCATTCGTGCAGCAACCAGTAAAACACCTGTTGGTTGCTGCCGCCGACGACAACGAGCGCCGGCGCCTGATCGACTATCTCTCCGCCGACGATGTGCGCGTCACCGGAGTGCCGGACCACGGCGTTGCCGAGCGGACGATCGCCGCCGGGCGGATCGACTGCCTGGTGCTCGATTCGAGTCTGCTGCAGAACGAGCCGTTGTCTGTCGAGTGGGAGATCAAGCAGCCAGTCGATTCACTGCCGATCGTTGTCTACGGCGCCAACGGCGATATCCTGAATATTCAACACTGGCAGCGTCTCGCAAAAAGCGCCATCGTGCGCCGGGCGCGCTCTCCAGAGGATCTGCTCGATCAGGCCAGCTTCCTGTTGCATCGCTCTCCGGCCAAGATGCCAGAAGGGCATCGGACGATCCTGCGTGACCTCCACAATTCGAACGAGGTGCTGCGAAGCAAGAAGGCGATGATCGTTGATGACGATATGAGGAACATCTTTGCGCTATCCTCGCTGCTCGAGGATAAGGGAATGGTTGTCGTATCCCACGACAACGGACGCGACGCAGTGAGCTCCCTGCAGGCGGGCCGCAGCGTCGACGTGATCCTGATGGATATAATGATGCCGGAGATCGACGGAATCGATACGATCCGTGAAATACGCCGGCTTCCGGCCTGCAAGCACATACCGATCATCGCGGTGACCGCGAAAGCAATGAAGGGCGATCGCGAAAAGTGTATGGAAGCAGGTGCCTGGGATTATCTGTCCAAACCCGTCGATGCCGAGCTCATGGTCGGGGTCCTCCGTGCATGGCTCGGCTGACGCCACGCCGCTGAACCGTTTGTGGCAATGGACGGCAACGCCAACCAGAACGCAGAACCGAGCCGCGCGGCGATCCTGATCGTCGACGATCGGCCGGAAAAGCTGCTTTCGTATCGGGCGCTTCTCGAGGAGCTCGGGCAGGACCTGTTTACGGCCACGTCGGGCGAGCAGGCGCTCAAGCAGGTGCTCGAGCGCGAGTTCGCGGTGATTCTGCTCGATGTCAACATGCCGGGCTTGAATGGCATCGAAACCGCCGCCCTGATCCGCAAGCGCGCGCGGTCCGCGCACATTCCCATCATCTTTATTACCGCCGACTATAGCGACGAGGTGAACATAGCGCGCGGCTACGCCTTGGGCGCCGTCGATTACATCGCGTCGCCGATTATCCCGGAGATACTGCAGGCTAAGGTCAAGGTTTTCGTTGACCTGTACCTGCTCGCCGAGCAGGCGCGGCAGCGTGCGGAAGAGCACATCGCGCTCGCCGAAGAGAAGGCGGCTCGCGCGGCGGCCGAGCAGGCAACGTCTCGTCTATCCTTTCTCGCGCAGGCGAGCGTCGCGCTAGCAGGCTCGCTGGATCCGATCGCCATCACGCGCGAGCTCGCGGCTCTTTGCGTCCCGTTCCTCGCGGACATATGTGCGCTCACGCTTTCTCCCGAGAACCAGGCAGGGGCAGAGGTGGCGGTGGAGGTGGCGTGGATGAGCGACGATCCACGACTCGGGCTACTCCGGCGCACGGTCGCGGGGGCCGGCGTGGGCTGGATCGACGAGGAGGTCAAGCGCGTTCTCAAGACCGGGAGGTCGGTACATTTTGCCTCCGCCGCGCTCAACATCGCCGCGACTCAGCGCCAGGCACTGCGAGCGAGTCATATCGGCGCAGCTGCCAACTTCGAAATCAGCGCCTTGCTGGTCGTTCCATTGCTGGCCCGCGGGCGAACCCTGGGCGCGCTGCTGCTCGGCGTCAGGCCATCCGCCCACCAGTTCGACGCGGATGCGCTAGCGATGGTGACCGACCTGGCCGGGCGCGCCGCGGTGGCCCTGGACAATGCCCGGCTGTACGCCAAGATACAGGACGAGGATCGGCGCAAGGACGAATTCCTGGCCATGCTCGCGCATGAGCTGCGCAATCCCCTGGCGCCGATCGGCAACGCCGTTCACATCCTGCAGCTCAGCGACAGGGAGCCAGCTCGCCGCGAATGGGCCATAGAGGTTATCGGCCGGCAGCTCAAACAGCTGGTGCGTCTCGTCGACGATCTGCTCGACGTGTCGCGCATCACGCGTGGCAAGATCGAGCTCAGGCTCGAGATTATCGACGCGGGCAAGGTCGTCGCCGCGGCGGTCGAAACCAGCCGTCCTTTCATCGAACGGTTCGGGCATTCACTGAGCATCCAGCTGCCGCCGGTACCGCTGGCACTGAAGGGGGACTTTGCGCGCGTCGAGCAAATTCTGGCCAACCTAATCAACAACGCGGCCAAATACACCAACGAAGGCGGTCGCATTTCGCTCACTGCAGCGCGCGAAGGCAGCGAAGTCGTGTTTCGTGTCCGCGACACCGGGATAGGAATCCCGCCCAAGCTGCTGTCACAGATATTCGAGCCCTTTACGCAGGTAGACCGCTCCTTGGCACGCTCGCACGGTGGCCTGGGGATAGGCCTGACACTGGTGCGCAGACTCACCGAAATGCAGGGCGGGCGTGTCTTCGCGTCGAGCGAGGGTCCTGACTGCGGCAGCGAATTTACGGTGAGACTTCCGGCCGCTGAGACGGTCCCTACGGTCCAGCGCGCACCAGTGCGTACGCCGGATACAGGCAGGAACATGCTTCCCCATGTTCGCGTTCTCATCGTCGACGATAACCGCGATGTCGCGGAAAGCACGGCCGCGCTGATCCGGCTAGAAGGCGGCGAAGTCCACCTGGCGCACGACGGCGAAGAGGCGCTGCGCATGGTACGCTGGTTGCGTCCGACGGCGGTCCTGCTCGACATCGGCTTGCCACGGATGAACGGTTTCGAGGTGGCCGAACGCATTCGTTCCGAGCCGGACCTTAGGGATACTGTCATCGTGGGAATTTCTGGATATGGACAGGAAGAGCATCGGCTGCGTTCCAAGAAGGCCGGCTTCGACCACCATATCGTCAAACCGATTGAGCCCTGCGCGCTGACCGACTTGCTTGCCTCGCTGCATGCCTCTCGCGTCGGCGCGGCATCGGAAAACGTCGTCAGCTTCCCACCGCGAAAAGCAATCGAATAATGGTCGCCGCGGCACCCGCCGGTGCTCGCACGCAGCGGTGCGTCGCTACAGCCCAGTGATGCGAGCGAATTGCAGCGCCGCGGTGCGGCCCTCGCAGTGGCACGGTACCCCGTACGTGCCCGCCAGCAGCTTGAGATCGGCCCAGACCAGCTTGCGGTAGGGTCCTGTGGGCGCAATCGACGCAACGCGCTGTGCCGGGTGCGCCTGAAAAGCCACGTCCACAAGATCCCTGCCCACCTGGGCTGCGACATGAAAATCAGCGGGTTGATCGTGCATGTCGGACAATATCAAGAGTGTCGCCACGGCGAGCTCCCGAAGCGCCGCGCGGGGAACCTGAACGTCGCCGTCCGGAAGATCGGTGGTGGCCTCGTTGCCACGCAAAAACCAGTCCTCCCCGACGAGTTTGAGGCAAGTGCCAATACCGTCTCGGAGCGAGGTGGCGGCTGCCGGTTCGGGCCTTAGCCACTCGACCAGCGACCGGCCCGTCTTGACGGCGTCGGCGCAGCGCAGCGGAAGGGACTCGAGACTCGCGCGCGCTTCAGCGTCTGACCCCAGCGCGCGCGCGGCAAACTCAACTGATAATTGGATTGCCTGCAGCTCCCCCATCAGGGCATGTTGCAGGCCAGGGGCCAGCTTGCGCAGGATCGCGTAGCGAATGGCATCGACGCGCGTGTCATGCTCGTCGAGGGCCGGTGGCTCAAACGCCGGTTGGCGAAAGATGTCCGATGAGGTCATGACCCTACGTTCCTGCACGTCAGTGGTCTCGCCTTGCGCCGCAAGTCGGTCACTTGCCGCGGTAATTCGCAATAGCTTAACGCGACTCCAGCCCATCTGGGAAGACCAGCTCCGCGGACGATCGCCTTCGGGCATGACCGGTGTAGTGCGGACCGCCATTTACGGTGCGGACGGTTTGCACCGCGGCTTTGCCGGCGGACTCGGCTTGTAGGACTTCTGCGAACGCCGCGTAGGACGTTGGCCGATGGACTGAGCCGGCGCCCGGGCGTCCTACTCAAGAATCGGCGATCCGCCGATAGCCCGACACGCGACCTTGGATCTAGGCTTTGCCACGTTATCCCTTGTCATCCATGCGCGGTTCTCGATCCGGAGCACCAGGATGCGCACTGTTGTTGCTGGGGCCTTCGATGTTGTCGGCTGCGCCACGGCGGCGGCCAACGATTTGCACGCCAACGGCTTCACCAGCGACGGGATACGGGTCACTTCGAACCCGTGCAACCCGGATGGCATGCCCGGTACGTCGCTGCTCGATGAGGCCCATATGCTGCCCGTCATGCTAGAAGGCCTGTTCTCCAATCTGTTCGCCCTTGGCGAGCCCGATCATTCAATTCGGGCTCGTCGCGATCACGTACGTTGTGGTGGGGTCGTCGTGTTGGTCCCAGTCAAGTGCGACAGCGAAAGGGTCTTGGCGCTCAACATCCTGCGCATGCACGGAGGCGTCGAGATTGCTCACGCAGAGGGCGGAGTTCCGCTCTACTGACCGGAAGCAGCCTGTGTCAGGAACCTTGGCACCTAACGGATGGTCTTTGGCTGGAACCATGTTGGAGCGCTCCATACTCGGCAACACGATCCTCGCCTGGAGTGTCGCGGGCGCAGTGGGCCTGCTGGCGGGCGCTTTGCTAATCGGCGCACGAATCCAGGGCGTGCGCTGGCTCGTGGCGCGGGACACGATGGGACGTCCGCGCCGATTTCCGGGTGCGCGCAGCATACTGGAAGGGACGCAGCCTTGGTTCCTGATCACGGTTGCCGTATTCACCAGTATGCAGTTCGTCACAGTCCCCAGCAAGACAGACCGGTTCGTTGAACATCTGACCATGATTGCGGTGATCGCCCAGGCAGCGCTCTGGGCGAGCCTGGCGATCCGGCATTGGCTCGCGCGTCAGGTCGCTGCCAAGCAGCATACTGACGCGGGCGCTGCCACGACGGTAAGCGTGCTCGGTTTCTTCGCCCAACTCGCGCTCTGGTCGCTGGTCTTGCTGCTGGCGCTGGAAAACTTGGGATTTAACATCACTACGCTGCTCGCCGGCTTGGGTATCGGCGGGGTGGCAGTGGCGCTCGCCGCGCAGAGCATTCTGGGCGATGTCTTTGCCTCGGTCACCATCGCCCTCGACAAACCGTTCGCGATCGGCGATTTCATTACCATCGACGACGTCATGGGAACGGTCGAGCACGTAGGGCTGAAGACGACGCGCCTACGCAGCCTGTCGGGCGAGCAAATCGTGCTTTCGAACACGGACCTCCTAAAAGGACGCGTGCACAATTTCAAGCGCCTCTCCGAGAGGCGGATCGAGTTTACGCTCCGCGTCGCGCAGGGCGCACCAGCGGCGCGGCTGGCGCTTATTCCCACGATCATGCGCGAGGCCATTGAGGCACAGCCGAAGGCACGTTTCGACCGAGCCCACTTCAAGAAGTACGGCGAATCTGCCCTGATCTTCGAGTCGGCGTTCTATTTCTCCGATCCCGATTACAACCGGTACATGGACGCCCAGCAGGCAATCAATCTCGCTATCTACCAGGGCCTGCAGCAGGAGGGCATAACGCTCGCTTGTCCGCCCCCGGTGGTCGTCAACGAACGTGCACGGGAGCGCGACGAACCGGAGTCACCGGCCCGCCTGGCCACGCGACGCCACGGCCACCGATGATGTCAAGGAGATAGACGATCCGCCCGGGCGCTGTGTCCGCGACCGCGGGCGGACGTTGCCATCTCGGGTGGCCCGCCGCCACCATCGGGGTTCCACGCTGCGTTGATCGCGTTGATCGAGCGGGCAATATTGGGCGTACAGCCAACGATAGGCGGGTCATTGCGGGCGTCGTCGGCTTCCGGGATTTGCGATGCATAACCGCCGGCCTCCTCGACAAGCAACAGTGCTCCCATCAGACCACGCGCATCGAGACCCAAACCGACGAAGCCGTCGAGGCGGCCCGCCGCGACGTGCGCGAGTTCAAGGGCCGGCGCGCCAAATACGCGGGCAGCGGCGCCGGCGTCGATCAGTTCGCGGCGCAAGGCAAGCGCAGCGCCTTCTGGTGCCCCTTCATCCAGCGCGACCGAAATTAGCGATTGTTCGAGCGCGGTGCCGCTGGCTACCTCAAGCCTAATCTCGCGGCCTTCGTGCTCGCACCACGCGCCCTGATCACGGAGCGCATGAAACATCTCGTCGCGCTCGGGATCGTACACGATGGCCGCCTCGGCACGGCCGAGATCCACGTAGGTGATAGCAATCGCATAGAAGGGGATGTCGCGTTTGAAATTGCGCTCGCCGTCGATCGCCTCGATCATCCATAGCCGGTCAGTGTCGATGGCCGTGCTGCGATGCTCATCGATGAAGACGTCCGCAGGAAACGCGGCGGCGAGCTTGGACGTGATTTGCGCCGAAATGGCGCGAACCCCATGAGCGACGTATTCGTCAGGCGAGCGGTCCGCAGCAAGTGCCTTATGATTCACGAACAGTTCGTGCGCGAGCTGGCCGGCGCGGCGCGCGATATGCTGCGCGGCCATGTAGCGTGCTGTGATAGGCATGGCAAGCCTCCTCAAGGTGCTCGCGACTACCGCGACCTGATTTCAGGTGAGCTGCGCCGCGTAACTGGCTCGAGCAGCAATCCGATGCCGATTAACGCGCACGCACCCGAATGCTCTCGGGCGACCGGGCACTGGCTTCAATCTAGACCCTGAGCATCGCCGCGGGAATCAGCGGCAGGCCGATTTGGTTGTAGGAGCGCGTCCGATATCAACGTCGCCGGTCGATCCCCGCCCGTTTTCTAGCTCCACGGCTGCCGCACGTGGGCGATGTGTTGGACGAGTCCTAACCGTATTTGAATTCCGGCTTGCTTTGCCCGACTTCTATAATATAACCATCCGGATCGCGGATGTAGCAGCGTGTCTCGCCATACTTGTCCTTTGGCTCCGTGATGAACTCGGCTCCTCGTTTTCGCCATAGTTCATAGCACGCCTGGATATCCGCAACGCGTATATTCATAAAGCTGCTGATCGCATCCGGGTCGGGGGGGACGCTGAGCGTTACCGATGGTTTATCGGGGGTCGGACCGCCCCCGACGTTGACAATGAGCCACGTGTTCGCGATCTGGATGTACCCGGGCGCGCCGCTGCTGTCGCCCCTGCTCAAAATGCGACCCCCGAAGACCTTTTCGTAGAATCGGACTGATCGGTCGATGTCGGCGACGGTGAGAAAATGTGCGACGGTAAATCCCTCCCGCGGTGGCATCTCATAGTTCGTCTGCTCGACTTGTACCTTGTTCATTGACGACTCCAATTCGGCTAGAGACTATTTACCGACGTTGGACGCAGCCGACCGACCGGGCACCGGACGAGAGCGCTGTCCTTCCTGCCACAGGGAGCAGGAATAATATGCTACCCATATCCGTGGAATGGACCCCGAACTTAGTTTACAGTTATACCGGACACATCCTTTACAGTTTTCGGCATAGAGAGGAGGACTCGCTATGCCGTGGAAGGTGTGTCAGAAGATGGACGAGAAGCTGAGGTTCATCTCCCGGTATCTCGACGGCGAGAAGATAGCCACCCTATGTCGGGAGTTCGGGATATCGCGGGTCACCGGCCACAAGATCATCGATCGGTACCGGGAAAGTGGGATGGAAGCCTTCACCGACCGCAGTCGCCGACCGTATCGGCAAGCCAACCGGCTGCCGTTTCAGGTCGAGAAGCGGATCCTGCAGATCAAACAGGAATGGCCGAACTGGGGAGCCCCCAAGATCCGGGAACGGCTGCTCACGCAGATCCCGTCGCTCCACCCCCCGGCCAAGAGCACGGTTCACGCCGTTCTGGCGCGCCACGGCTTGGTGAAGAGCAAGAAGCGGCGGCGTAACAAGGCTGCAGGCACCGGGCTGAGCCCGGCGAGCGCTCCCAACGAGCTCTGGTGCACCGACTACAAGGGCAAGTTCATGATGGGCAACAAGAAGTACTGTTACCCTCTGACCGTCACCGACTTCACCACCCGCTTCCTGATCGGCTGTGAGGGTCTGGAAAGCACCCAGGAACAATACGCCTTCACCGTCTTTGAAAGGCTGTTCAAGAAGTACGGGCTGCCCGGTCGCATTCGCTCCGATAACGGCGTCCCCTTCGCCAGCCCGAATGCCCTGTATAACCTAAGCCGCCTGTCGGTGTGGTGGTTGCGCCTGGGCATCCAGATCGAGCGCATCAAGCCAGGCCACCCGGAACAGAACGGTCGCCATGAACGGATGCATCTGACCCTCAAACAGGCCATCACCAAGCCACCCGGTGCCAATCTCCTCCAGCAGCAGGCCAAATTCGAGGACTTCATCCACGAGTACAACTACGAGCGCCCGCATCAGGCTCTGGACATGAAACGCCCAGCCGACCTCTACCATCGATCTCAGCGTCCGTACCGCGGCTTACCCGATATCGAATATCCGTTTCACGAGCGCACTGTCACCGTCACCCAGTGCGGGCGGATCTGCATGGGCAAAAAGAAAGTCAACCTGAGTCAGGTATTTGCCGGCCAGAATGTCGGCATCAGGGAGGAGGAAGACAACATCTGGCTGGTCAGCTTCATGCAATACGACATCGGCTACTTCGATCTCGAGGCCTGCCGCGTCGAGCCCATGGAAAACCCTTTCGGACCGAAAGTGTTAACCATGTCTCCGGTATAAAGTGTTTACCATCTGTCCGGTAAACACCCACGCAGTTTGGTGCCGGATAAAGGATTCGAACCCTTGACCATCGCATTACAAATGCGCCGCTCTACCAACTGAGCTAATCCGGCCTACCCGAACGGTGACTGTAACCGCGCCCTTGGCGACTATCCTCACCAACCGACAGGACCACCCGGTCATACCTAGTTGATTAGTCTAGCGATTTTAGCCAAGCTGCGATAGCGGCCAGTGGCTGCAAAACCGCTGCCCGATAAACCGAGCGATGGCGGCCCGGCCAAGCAAGTCACGTCAGGCTATTTTACAACCTGGAGATGCTTTGGCCGACCGCGTGCCTTGTTGTCGGACGGGGAAGCGCCCGCTGGCGGCAACTCCGGCGGCGCCGTTGCGGCATCGAGAGATGCCGCAGGATCGGCCGCCATGGCGAACGCAAAGCCATAGCCCGTTTCCTTGGCGAAGACGCCCGACACCGCGGCCATCGGCACTGAAACTTCCTGCGACACACCGTTGAAACGCGCGGTAAATTTCACGTGCGTGTTGTCGATGGTTAGCCGCCGCGTCGCGCCGGCGCTGATGTTCAGCACGATTTCGCCGTTCTTTACGTGGGCCGCGGGAACGTGCGTCTGCCCGTTGACCTTTACCGCCAAGTATGGCGTCAGACCATTGTCCGCGCACCACTCGCAGATTGCGCGGATCAGGTAGGGTTTGGCGGATTGCTCTGACATTTGCCTAGCATACACCAACGGGCCCTGAGCAGCGGCAGCGGGGCTCCCGGGCTGCGCTCACTTCCTCATCCCGCGTTCTGCCGACGTCAGCGCTTCGATAAACGCCGGTCGCGAAAACAATCGCTCGGCATATTTCATCAGCGGCGCCGCAGGCTTGGGCAGCTGAATCCCATAGTAGTCGAGCCGCCACAGCAGCGGCGTGATCGCCACATCGAGCATCGAAAATTCCTCGCCGAGCATGTACTTGTGCTTGGCAAATACCGGCGCGATCTGCAGCAAACTGTCGCGCACCAGGCCGCGCGCCTTGTCAAGCTGCTTTTGATTGTTGCCTTCGAGAGTATCAATGTGGGAGAAGAGTTCCTTCTCGAATCGATGGAGGAACAATCGCGCGCGGGCACGCATCAGCGGATCGGCCGGCATCAGCTGCGGGTGCGGAAAGCGCTCGTCGATGTACTCGTTGATGATGTTCGATTCGTGCAGTACCAAGTCGCGCTCGACGAGCACCGGAACCTGGTTATACGGGTTCATGACCGCGAGATCTTCTGGCTTGTGATCCAGATCAACATCGATGATTTGGAAATCCATTCCCTTCTCGTGCAGCACGATGCGGCAGCGCTGACTGAAAGGATCGGTCGTCCCGGAATAAAGCGTCATCATTTTATTTCTCCTGAAGCGACGCTACGCGTCGCCGCGGCGCGGAAATGCGCGGGGCAGGAGCGGTGCCCCTGCCCCGCCGTTCGCATCATCTGTTCAGTGTAATTCGGCCCAATAATTGCGCTTCAGCGCATAGACGAGGGCGAAGAGGCCCCCCAGGAAAAGCACCACGACGATACCAATGTTGATCCGTTCGTTCTTGACCGGCTCGCCCATGTAGTCGAGGTAATTGACCAGGTCGGCGACGAATTGCTGGTACTCGACCGGCGACAACGCCCCCGGCGTCTGTTCGGCCAGCGTCTTAACGACGTATTTGCCGCCCGGTGCCGGTTCGACCGTCGCAATGCCTGGGGCCGCAAGGGCGGCAGCCTCCGCCTTGTCGCTGTCTTCGTATTCCGTCTCGACAAGCCTCTGCGTTCCGGACAGGTTCCACAGCACATGGGGCATGGCGACGCTCGGGAATACGAGGTTGTTCCAACCAGTCGCCGTTTTATCGTCGCGGTAGAAAGCGAGCAGGTAGCTGTACAGCCAGTCCTTGCCGCGCACTCGCGACTCGACCGTCAGGTCGGGCGGCGCAGTTCCGAACCACGCTGCGGCGTCGGCCCGATTCATCGCCACCGTCATCGTGCTGCCGATCTTGTCGGATGCAAACATGAGGTTGTCCTGGATCTGCTTTTCGGTGAGGCCCAGGTCACTCAGCCGGTTATAGCGCATGTATTGGGCGCTATGACAGTTAAGGCAGTAGTTTACGAAGTCGCGCGCGCCGCGCTGCAGTGATTCGACATCGAGACGGTTCGACGGCGCGATGAGCAGGCGCGGGCCCTCCTCGGCCGCAAGCGCGGCACTGGCGACCGCCAGCAGCATCACGGCGGCAAAACGACGCGTCGTCTTCACCATCTCACCCTCTCCGGAACCGGCTTGGTCTTGTCGCGAGCGGTGTACCAGGGCATGAAAACGAAGAACAGGAAATAAAGCAGCGTCAGCAACCGCGCGATCCACGTCGCCCTGTCCTTCGTGTCGAGCGCATCCGACCAGCCGCCGCTGAACTGCCCCCAGACGGTTACCGGAACGGTGCCGAGGTATCCGAGCAGGAGAAAGCAGAAGACGAACACTACGAGCCACGCTTTGTACAGCGAGCCGCGGTACCGTATCGACTTGACCGCACCACGGTCGAGCCAGGGCAGAAAGAAAAGGATAACCACGCCCGCGCCCATCACCAGGACTCCCCAGAACTGCGAATTCAAGAATGACGGCACGGCGCGCAGCATCGCGTAAAACGGCGTGAAGTACCACACCGGCGCAATATGAACGGGGGTCTTTAGCGGGTCGGCGGGGATGAAGTTGTTCGACTCGAGAAAATAGCCGCCGACGTCGGGCAGAAAGAACACGACGATCGAAAAGATGATGAGGAAAAAGACGACGCCGACCAGATCCTTGATCGTGTAATAGGGATGCGAGTAGATGCCGTCGAGGTAAATGCCGGTCTTAGGGTCCTTGGGCTGCTTCTTGATTTCAATGCCGTCGGGGTTGTTCGAACCGACCTCGTGCAGCGCCATCAGGTGCACCGCGGCGAGGACAATCAGCACCAGCGGAATAGCGACGACGTGAAAGGCGAAAAACCGATTGAGCGTCACGTCGGAAATCGTGTAGTCGCCACGGATCCAGATCCCGAGGTCATCGCCGATCAACGGCACGGTCGAAAAGAGGTTGACGATCACCTGCGCGCCCCAGTACGACATCTGACCCCACGGCAGGAGGTAGCCGAAAAACGCTTCTGCCATCAGAGCAAGGTAGAGAAAGCAGCCGATTATCCACAGCAGTTCGCGCGGCTTGCGGTAGCTTCCATAGAGCAACCCGCGGAACATGTGAAGATAAACGACGACGAAAAACGCCGAGGCGCCGGTGGAATGCATATAGCGAATAAACCAGCCGGCAGGCACGTCCCGCATCATGTACTCGATCGACTCGAATGCCTTGGTGGCATCGGGCTTGTAGGTCATGGCCAGGAAAATACCGGTCACGATCTGCATGACCAGCACGAACGCCGCGAGCGAGCCGAAGTAGTACCAGAAGTTGAAATTCTTCGGGGCAATATACTTGCCCCACTGCTCCTCCCACAGCTTCGTGAGCGGAAAGCGAGCGTCGATCCAGGTCAGAAGTCTTTGCATTTGGGTCACGCCTGCTTGCCATCATCGCCGATCAGGATCTTCGAGTCTGACAGGAACCGGTACGGCGGAATGACGAGGTTGGTCGGCGCAGGCACGCCCTTGAAGACGCGGCCCGCGAGATCGAATTTCGACTGATGGCAGGGACAGAAGAATCCGCCGAGCCAATCGGGTCCCAGATCCGCCGGCGCGATCTCCGGCCGATATGTCGGAACGCAGCCCAGATGGGTGCAGATGCCGATCGCGACAAGGATCTCCGGCTTGATCGAGCGGTCCTCGTTCTTGCAGTAGGGTGGCTGATGATCAACGTTCGAGCGGGGGTCCGCTACGCGGTCGTCGAGCTTGGGTAGGTCCGCTAGCATCTCCTTGGTGCGGTGAATGACCCAGATCGGCTTGCTGCGCCATTCGACGGTGATCTTCTGGCCGGGTTCGAGCTTGCCGACATCGACTTCGACCGGCGCGCCAGCGGCCTTCGCGCGCTCGCTCGGCCAGAGGCTCATCGCAAACGGGACCGCGGCCGCAATCACGCCTACCGTGCCGACCGCGGTCGTCGCGCCGAGCAGCAGCCGGCGCTTTCCCCCGTCCACCTTCCCATCCCCTGGCATGGATCCCATCCTCCCCGCAAACTTTTGGATTATAGATGATTTGGCCGCTCCGCCGGAAGCCATCCGCCCAGAATTCTCAGAAAACAAGCTTTGAAACAAGCGGTTAGCCAAAGGCTCAGGGAAGTCTCGCGAGGCGGCCCGCCCATGTTGCGGTGCCGAAACCCGCTGCAACCGGGTCTATAATCTACGTTTTGCCGTTCGCCGCTCCGATGCTGCGCCGTTTCTGGCTGCTGTTCGCGCAAGTCGCCACCGTTTGCGTCGCGGCATTGTTCGTCGTCGCGACGCTGCGACCGGACCTGCTCGCGCGCATCGCCGGCAAGAACAACGTCGTGCTGGTCCAGGAAACCGCGCCGATGGTCGCCGGGGCCAAAGTCGAAAGCTTTGCCGAGGCGGCGAAAAGGGCCATGCCTTCAGTGGTCAACATCTACACCAGCAAGGAGGTTCGGCAGCGCAACCCTCTGCTCGACGACCCCGTGCTGCGCCGTTTCTTTCCCGGATTGTCGGACAGCGAGCCACGACGCGCCACCAGCCTGGGATCTGGCGTTATCGTCAGCAGCGAAGGTTACGTGCTGACCAATAACCACGTCATCGAGGGTGCCGACGAGATCCAGCTCGTGCTTGCCGACGGCCGCCGCTTGCACGCAACCGTGCGCGGCAACGATCCGGAATCCGACCTGGCCGTGCTCAAAGCCGACGGGAAGGACCTCCCTGCGATAACGCTCGGAACGCTCGACAACGTCCAGGTCGGCGACGCAGTGCTGGCTCTCGGCAATCCGTTTGGCTTCGGGAATACGGTTACCCACGGTATCGTCAGTGCCCTGGGTCGCAACCACCTCGGGATCAATCGCTTCGAAGATTTCATCCAGACCGATGCGGCGGTGAATCCCGGGAACTCCGGTGGCGCATTGGTCGACTCGGCCGGCAACCTGATTGGAGTCAACAGCGCGATCTTCTCGCAGAGCGGAGGCTCGCAGGGCATAGGCTTCGCTATTCCCGTCTCGCTCGCGCGTAACGTGCTCGAGCAGATCATTCGCGACGGCGAAGTAACACGCGGATGGCTGGGCATCGAACCGCAGGAGCTCACGCCCGATGTCGCAGTGGCCTTCGCCCTGCAGGATGTCGACGGCGTGCTCATCCGCGGTGTCCTGAAGAACGGCCCGGCCGATCGCGCCGGGCTCCAGGTGCGCGACGTGGTGCTGGAGATCGACGGCAAACCGACCCGTGATGGTGCAGCGCTGCTCTCGCAGATCGCCGCTCTGACCCCAGGCCATCAGGCGACGCTCAAGGTGCTGCGCGACAAGAAGCCGATCGAGCTGGAGGTCACCGTAGGCAAGCGTCCGAAGCCTACGGGTTGAACGGTGGGACAACCGAACCCTACTTTACCGCTTCGCTCTCCTCAACGCCCGGTGTCCTTGGTGACACCGCGACGAAACGCGCAGCGAGCAGCCCCAGCTCGTAGAGCAACCAGAGCGGAACCGCCAGCATGCACTGAGACAGCACGTCCGGCGGAGCAAAAATTGCGCCGACGACGAATGCCCCTACGATGACATAGCCGCGAATCGAGCGCAGCTTCTGCAATTCGACAACGCCCAGGCGCACCAGCACGACGACGACTACCGGCACCTCGAACGTCACCCCGAATGCGATGAACATCGTGAGCACGAACGACAGATACTTGTCGATATCGGTCATCATCTGCACGCCCGCCGGCGCATAGCCGGCGAAGAAACCGAACGCGATGGGAAAGACGACGAAATAGGCGAACGCCATCCCGACGGCGAAGAACAGCACGCTGGAGAAGATCACCGGCAGCGCGAGCCGCTTCTCGTGGTGGTACAGACCCGGCGCGACGAAGGCCCACATCTGATAGAGCACGTAGGGCAGCGCGATCAGCAAGGCCGCCATCATCGTCACCTTCAGCGGCACGAGAAAAGTGCCGGTAACGTCGGTCGCGATCATCGTGCTTCCCTGAGGCAGCGCCTTGAGCAGCGGCGCGGCAAGCAGCGCATAGATGTTCTTCGCCCAGGGGACGAGGCAGACGAGCACAATGATCACCGCGACGATCGAGCGCAGCAGCCGGCTGCGCAGCTCGATCAGGTGCGAGATGAACGTTTCCTCCGTGTTTCCGGGTCCTGTGGGTGAATCGCTCATGGTGAGAAGGCGCGCGCGGACGCGCATGCGCCATTGTAGCGCGGCGTCGAGCGCGCCCTTCAGATGCGGTCAAATCCGGGCAGGGACGCCTGGCGCGGAGACTCGGCCGTCACCGCCGTGCCGGTATCCGGCGCGCGCGCTTCGGCAGAGGTGCCGCCCGGGCTTGGCGCCGATTCGGATGCGGGCCGGGCCGGCGCATCGGCGGGGGCGCCCGACGCCGCGGCCCCGGCAGCTTCGTTGAGTTGCGCCTCGACCGAACGCACGCCACTCTCCATGTCGTGCGCAGCCTTCGAGACCGACTGCTCGATGTCACGCGCCGCGCTCTGTACCTGCGACTGCAGCTTGCGCAGCTCATCGAGTTCCATCTCGCGATTGATGTCCGCCTTGACCTCGTTTACGTAGCGTTGCAGGCGTCCGAACATGTGCCCCAGCGTACGCGCCACCTTGGGCAGCCGCTCCGGGCCGATGACAATCAGCGCTACGACTCCGATGACGAGGATTTCGGAGATACCAATGTCGAACATGAGGCGTCCATCAAGGCGTCTTTTCCTTCCTCGCCTCGCCTTCGATTGTCTGCCCTGCAATCTGCTGCGGCGAATCGGCGGATGACGCCGGCGTTTCGCCTTCAGACTCCCTCATGCCCTCCTTGAATCCGCGAACCGCGCCGCCGAGATCGCGGCCAATGTTGGTCAGCTTCTTGGTCCCGAATATCAGCACCACCACCAGCAGCACGATCAACCAGTGCCAGATGCTCAGTCCACCCATGGTTGCTCTCCTTTACGTTCCCGCCCTGGGCAGCATTCTACCCAGCGGCTCGGGTCCCCCGATGATGTGCACGTGCAGATGCATGACATCCTGCCGCCCGACCCGGCCCGTGTTGATGATCGTCCGATAACCGTCGGGAGAACCCTGCTCGCGGGCAAGCCGCCCCGAAAGCGCGAGCATCCGTCCCAGCATGCCCACATCGTCGGTGGTGGCGTCGGCCAGCGACGGGAGATGTTTCTTCGGCATCAGCATGAAATGGACCGGCGCTTGAGGGTTGATGTCGTGGAAGCCGAGAATCTCTTCGTCCTCGTACACCTTCCTGGCCGGTATCTCGCCGCGAACGATCTTGCAGAAGATGCAGTTGTCCATGAGCTCTGCTATTTCCAAGCGGACGCAGCCGCGTCTGCGTTCACTACATCCGCGCTGCCTTTTCCGCCATACCCGAAACGCCCTCTCGCCGCTCCAGCTCGGCGCACACGTCGGCGGGTCCCAGCCCATGCTTGACCAGCACAACCAGGCAATGAAACCAGAGGTCCGCGATCTCGGCCGTGAGGCGAAGTCTATCACCGTCTTTGGCAGCCATGACTGCTTCCGTCGCCTCCTCGCCGATCTTCTTGATCATCGCGTCATCGCCTTTCGCGAACAGCGTCGCGACATAGGAGGTCGCCGGGTCGGCGCCGCGCCTGGCAGCAATCGTCGCGGTAAGCCGCTGCAGCACATCGTCGCACATCGGTTTGGTCGCATTGCGGGTGATCGGTTCTGCCATCTCATTTTCCGTAGATTGTCCTGGGGTCCTTGAGCACGGGTTCCACCGCATGCCACGCGCCCGCTTCGAGACGCTGGAAGAAGCAGCGGTGCCGGCCTGTATGACAGGCTATTCCACCCTTTTGTTCGACAATGAGCAGAATGGCGTCGTTGTCGCAATCGAGTCGAATTTCCGTCACCCGTTGCACGTGGCCGGAGGCCTCGCCCTTGCGCCACAGTCGACCGCGCGAGCGCGACCAGTAATGGGCCTCCCCAGTCTCGGCAGTGCGCTCGAGCGCGTCGCGATTCATCCATGCCTGCGTCAACACCGTCCCTGTCCCCGCCTCCTGGGCGATCGCGGGAACCAGGCCTTCGGCACTCCATTTCACGGCGTCGAGCCAGCCGTTCACTCCCGAACCTCTATGCCTGCCTTAGCCATCGCCGCCTTCGCCTGGGCGACCGTGTATTCGCCGTAGTGGAAGATCGAGGCCGCGAGTACCGCGTCGGCCCCTCCAAGGACAATGCCGTCGACGAGATCCTGCAAGTTGCCCACGCCCCCCGAAGCGATGACCGGGACATCGACCGCATCGGCCACGGCACGCGTAAGGTCGAGATCGAAGCCGGTCTTGGCGCCGTCGCGATCCATGCTTGTGAGCAGAATCTCTCCCGCGCCAAGCCGCGTCACTGTTCGCGCCCATTCGACTGCGTCGAGACCGCTCGCGTTGCGGCCGCCATGCGTGTAGACCTCCCACCCACCCGACCCAGAGCGACGCGCGTCGATCGCCGCGATGATGCACTGCGCGCCGTAGCGTCCCGCGGCGTCCGCAAACAACGCAGGATTCTTCACCCCGGCGGTGTTGATGCTGACCTTGTCGGCACCCGCATTGAGAAGCGCCCGGACGTCGTCGACGTGCGAAACCCCCCCGCCTACGGTGAGCGGGATGAAGACCTGATCGGCGACCGCCTCGATCATGTCATAGAGTAACCCTCGCGTCTCGACGCTAGCCTGAATGTCCAGGAAAGCGAGTTCGTCTGCACCCTGCTCGTCGTAGCGTCGCGCGACCTCGACCGGATCCCCGGCATCGCGCAGATTGACGAAATGAACGCCCTTCACGACACGCCCGTTGGCGACATCGAGACAGGGAATGATGCGCTTGGCGAGACCCATGATCCAGCTGCCGATGCTCTTTTCGCCCGGCGCGCCAGAGGTTGTGTCGCTACCGAGCGGATTGGGCCTTATGGGACGCAGTGCTGCAAGTGCATCACTTGCCGCCCTTTGCCGCCTTGAGCGCCGCCTTGAAGTCGAGCGTGCCTTCGTATAGCGCGCGTCCGGCGATCGCGCCGGTTACGCCCTCGCTCTCGTAACAGGCAAGCTCTTTGATGTCCTTCAGGCTATTGATTCCGCCGCTCGCGATGACCGGAATCTTCAGCTCGCGGGCGAGTTTGACCGTCGCTTCGATGTTGATGCCGGTGAGCATGCCGTCGCGGCCGATGTCGGTGTACACCACCGCTTCCACGCCGTAATCCTCAAATTTCTTAGCCAGATCAAGGACATCGTGGCCGCTCATCTTCGACCATCCGTCGGTGGCAACCTTGCCTTCGCGAGCGTCCAAGCCGACGATGATGTGGCCGGGGAACGCGTAGCATGCGTCGTGCAGGAACCCCGGATTCTTGACTGCCGCAGTACCGATGATGACGTAGCTGATGCCGTCGTCGAGATAGCGCTCTATGGTGTCGAGATCGCGGATTCCGCCACCCAGCTGGACGGGGATCTCCTCGCCGATCACGCTGACGACCTCGCGGATGGCCAGCTCATTCTTCGGCTTGCCCGCGAACGCACCGTTCAAGTCGACCAGGTGCAAGCGCTGCGCCCCGAGCTCAAGCCAGTGCTGCGCCATCGCCGCCGGGTCCTCCGAGAACACGGTCGCCGACTGCATCTCACCTTGCTTGAGACGAACGCAGTGACCGTCCTTGATGTCGATCGCGGGGATGATCTGCATGGCGGCGGAGGGCGACGGGATGTCGCTAGGTGGCGACGCTCGCCGGATGGAACGCTGCTGCGCACTACCGCGCGCAGCGTGGATCAGACGCGCCCGTTCCAGGCGACGAAGTTCGAGAGCAGCTGAAGACCGGCGCGGTGGCTCTTTTCAGGGTGGAACTGCACGGCGAAGATATTAGCGCGTGCGATCGCGCAAGTAAACGCCGTCGGGTAGGCAACCGTCGCCGCCGTCACACGATCGTCAGCTGGCGCCGGATAGTAACTATGCGCGAAGTAGAAGCGGGTCCCGTCGGCGATACCGTGCCACAGCGGATGCTCTTGCGTCGGGTGAACCGGGCTCCAGCCCATATGTGGCACCTTGAGCCTCCGGCCGTCCCCATCGACCATCGCCGCATCGCGAAAGCGCACGACACGGCCCGCAAACAGGCTCAAGCCGGTAGTGGGTCCTTCCTCGCTGCTTTCGAACAGCATCTGCAGGCCGAGGCAGATGCCCAGGAAAGGCCGGTCGCGGGCGGTCTGTAGGACAATCTCTTGCAGACCGCTGGCATTGAGGCAGCGCATGGAGTCGGGCATCGCACTCTGCCCGGGCAGCACCACGCGTGCCGCGCTTCGGATCGTCTCTGGGTCGGAACTCACCACGGTGGTGCACTGCGGCGCCACAAATCGAAACGCCTTCGCCACCGAGCGCAGATTGCCCATGCCGTAATCGACGACGGCTATATCGGGCATGAAATCAGGGCCTCAGAGGGATCCCTTGGTCGACGGCACCCCGCTTGCGCGCGGATCCGGTGCGACCGCGAAGCGCAGCGCCCTGGCAAAAGCCTTGAACACCGTTTCCGCCTGATGGTGCGCGTTCTGCCCGCGCAGGTTGTCGACGTGCAGGGTTACCAGGGCGTGGTTGACAAAACCCTGGAAGAACTCGTGCGTGAGGTCGACATCGAAAGCGCCGATCATGGGGCGCGTAAATGCGACGTGAAACTCGAGGCCGGGGCGACCCGAAAGATCGATGACCACTCGCGATAACGCCTCGTCGAGCGGAACGTAGGCGTGGCCGTAGCGCGCCACGCCTGCCTTGTCACCCAGCGCCTGCCTGACCGCCTGACCGAACGTGATCCCGATATCTTCGACCGTATGGTGGGAATCGACGTGCAAATCGCCCTTTGCCTGCACCGAAAGGTCAAGCATCCCGTGGCGCGCAACCTGATCGAGCATGTGGTCGAGGAACGGCACCCCGGTGACGAGGTCTGAGCGGCCTGCGCCGTCGAGGTTCAGAACCACGGTAATCGTCGTTTCCTTGGTCGTGCGCTCGACGCGGGCGCTTCGGGGCGCCGGGGCAGTGGCTTTTGTGTCGTTCATCGGCAAAGCTCGGCGCAAGCGCTGAGCAGCATCTCGTTTTCCCTCGGCGTCCCGACCGTGATCCGCAGACAATTCGCAAGCAGCGGATGCCAGCCGTGAAGGTTCTTGACCAGGATGCGGCGAGCCCTGAGCCCCTCAAACACCCCATTGGCGTCGGCGACGCGGACGACCACGAAATTCGTCCGCGTCGGGAACACCGTCGTTCCAGGCAACTTCTCCAACTCCGCCTCGAGCCGCGCACGCGCGGCTCGGATCGCCGCCGCCTGTTCGGCGATCCAGGAGGTGTCGGCAAGCAGGGCCACCACGGCGGCCTGAGTCAGCGCGTTGACATTATACGGCTGGCGCAGTTTGTTCAACTCGGCGATCCAGGCCGGCGCGGCGACGGCATAGCCAAGCCGGATGCCAGCCATGCCGACCTTGGACAGCGTGCGCAGCACCAGCAGGTTCGGGAACTCGCTGACCCGGGGCAAGAAGGTCGCATCGGCAAACGCGTAATACGCCTCGTCGACGACGACCAGGCCGCGGGTCGCGTCCAGGACGGCCTCGATGTCGGTTGCGGCGAAAAGGTTCCCAGTTGGATTGTTCGGATAGGCGAGGTAGACCAGCACCGGCCGCTCGCGCTCGATCGCAGCCAGCGTTGCGGCCCGATCGAGGCTGAAATCCGCGGCGAGCGGCACTCCGACAAAGCGCATGCCGGCGTAAAGCGCGTTCATCCGGTACATGACGAACGAAGGTTCGGGCACCAGGATGGCCGCGCCCGCCCGTGCCAGGGCGGAGGTGATGATCTGGATCAGTTCATCGGACCCGTTGCCCAGCAACAGGCCCTGCCCCGGCGGGATGCCCAGCGCACGGGCCAGCGCGGTCCTTGCCTCGTCGGCCGCGCCGTCCGGATAGCGATTGACGGGCACGCGCCCCAGCGCCTCGTCCAGCCGGGCGCGTGCAGCGGCTGGCAGCGGGTACGGGTTTTCCATCGCGTCGAGCTTGATCATGCCCTCGGCCTTGGCCACCGCGTACGCACCGAGCGCCCGGATTTCCGGTCGCACGACCGCCGCGATCAGTTCCTCCGCGGCAAGCCCTGGCGCGCGCTCATTCACGGCTTCAGCCGCATATTCCGCGCTTCGCGCGTGGGCCGTCAGCCCCTCACCCTGCGCCAGCGTCACCGCCGTGCGGCCGAGCGTCTGCGCGCCCGCGAACGAGATGTGCGATCACGCTGCTGCGCTTCTGAAAGTCGTATACGCCGAGCGGCGAGGAAAACCGCGCGCTGCGCGCAGTCGGCAGGACATGATTCGGACCGGCGCAATAGTCGCCGATCGCCTCGGAGCTGTAATGGCCGAGGAAGATCGCGCCGGCATGCTGCAATCGCGCCAGCAACGGCTCCGGGTCGGCGACGGCAAGTTCGAGATGCTCCGGCGCAATGCGGTTGGCGATGGCGCAGGCCTCGTCCAGGCTCTCTGACCCGGATCAGCGCGCCGCGCCGCGACAGCGACGCGCCGATGATGTCCTTGCGCGGCAGCGCCGGAAGTTGCCGCGCGATGCTCGCCGCAACCGCGTCGAGGACCGCCGCCTCGGGCGACAGCAGGATCGCCTGCGCCACCTCGTCGTGCTCAGCCTGCGCGAAAAAGTCCATTGCGACCCAATCCGGGTTCGCGCTGGCATCGGCGATGATCAGGATCTCGGACGGCCCGGCGATCATGTCGATTCCGACCACGCCGAATACGCGCCGCTTGGCCGCCGCCACGTAGGCGTTGCCCGGGCCGACGATCTTGTCCACGGCAGGAATGGTCGCCGTCCCGTAGGCAAGCGCAGCGATCGCCTGCGCGCCGCCGATGGCATAGGCACACGTCACGCCCGCCAGATGCGCCGCGGCAAGCACCAGCGGGTTCTTCACGCCGCCCGGCGTCGGCACGACCATGACTATGTCCGTCACGCCGGCAACCGCTGCCGGCAGCGCGTTCATCAGCACCGAGGACGGATAAGCCGCCTTGCCTCCCGGCACATACAACCCGACTCGGGCCAGCGGGGTGACCTTCTGCCCTAGCCGCGTGCCGTCAGCTTCGGTGAATGTCCACGAGTCTGCACGCTGCCGCTCGTGAAAGGCACGGATGCGCGCCGCCGCCGTCGCAAGTGCCTCGCGCTCCCTTGTCGCCAGCGCGTGAATGCCGCTTCGAGTTCGGTGGCCGGGATGGCCAGCGCCGCGACGCTTGGCGCTTCGACTCGATCGAAGCGCGACGTGTACTCGAGCACCGCGGCGTCGCCCCGCGCGCGAATGTCGGCGAGAATCGCCGCCACCACCGCCTCGACGCGCGCATCCTCGTTCGGCGCGACCGCGGTCAGCCGGGCCAGCGCGGCATCGAAGCCCGGGGCGGACGAATCAAGCCGCAGCATCTCATCCATCGGCGCGCTCGCGCCGACCGCAGCAGCGATCGCTTCGAGAAGTGGCTGCATCTTTTCCCGCTTGAGCTTGAGCGCGGCAGGATTGACGACCAGCCGCGCGCTGATCGCCAGGATCTCTTCGACCGCCACCAGATCGTTGGCCCTGAGCGTATTGCCGGTGCTGACTAGGTCGACGATCGCGTCCGCGAGTCCGACCAGAGGCGCCAGTTCCATCGAACCGTAGAGGCGGATCAAATCGACATGCATGCCCTTGCCCGCAAAATGCTCGCGCGCCGTCGTAACGTACTTGGTCGCGACCCTGAGTCTCGCGCCGCGCTTTACCGCAGCCGGCGTAGTCGAACGAACGCGAGGCCGCGACGACCATGCGACAGCTGCCGATGCGAAGATCGATCGGCTGATACAGACCTTCGCCACCATGTTCGAGCAACACGTCCTTGCCCGCCACGCCGAGGTCCGCCGCACCGTATGCCACGTACGTCGGCACATCCGACGGGCGCACGATGATGAAGCGCAGGTCCGGCGCGATTGCTGCCAATGATCAGCTTGCGCGACGTTTCCGGATTGTCCGTCGGCGTAATGCCCGCACGCGCCAGCAGCGGCAGCGTCTGATCAAGGATGCGGCCCTTCGCGAGGGCGATCGTAAGTGAAAGCACCTGGCGCGCCGCTTCGACACGTTGACTTGAGTCAACGCGTCGGCTCTCTGAACGGTCCTTTGAGAGGATTAATGCCGGGCCGGAATTGTACCACCCCTGCGCCTTTTGCCGCCGGGCACGACCGCGGACCGGCGCTGTCAGATGCCACGCGAGCGCCGGCACAGCGCCGCCCGCCGGTCAAACTGCACCCGCTGCCTTGCCTCCACCCGCGCCCGCGTCAATCGCGCCGCCTTCACTGACCCGTCGAATCTGCGCGCCCAAGGCAGACAGCTTTTGCTCGATGCGCTCGTAACCGCGATCGAGATGGTAGATGCGGTCGATCGTCGTCGTCCCCTCGGCCATGAGCCCGGCGATTACCAGGCAGGCGGATGCCCGCAGATCGGTGGCCATGACGTTGGCTCCGGTGAGTCTCGGGACGCCCTTGATGATTGCAGTGCTACCCTCGACCTCGATCTCCGCACCGAGCCGTTTCAGTTCCTGCACGTGCATCATGCGGTTTTCGAAAATCGTCTCGGTGATCACCGCCGTATCGTCAGCGATCGTCATCAAAGCCATCAGTTGCGCCTGCATGTCGGTGGGGAACGCGGGATACGGCGCGGTGCGAAGATTCACCGACTTCAGTGCCCCGTGCCGCGCGATGCGGATCGTCGTGCCATCGACGGATATCTCAACTCCAGCTTCCACGAGCTTCTCGAGCACTGCCTCCAGGGTTGCCGGCCGCGCGCCCCTAAGGCTTACTTCACCCCCCGCCGCGGCGGCTGCGGCGAGGAAGGTCCCCGTCTCGATCCGGTCCGGCATGATCGAGTGCGATGTGCCACCGAGACTCTCGACGCCAGTAGACGACGATGCGATCCGTGCCGGCACCGGTGATCCTCGCACCCATCGCAATGAGACACTCCGCGAGATCGACCGACTTCCGGTTCGCGCGCCGCATTCTCGAGCGTCGTTACCCCGTCGGCGAGCGTCGCTGCCATCATCAGGTTTTCCGTGCCGGTGACCGTCACCAGGTCGAAGACGAACTTGGTTCCGACCAGGCGCTTCGCCTTGGCATCGATATAGCCGTGATCGAGGTCGATTTCGGCGCCCATCGCCACCAGGCCCTTAACATGCTGATCGACAGGTCGCAGGCCGATCGCACATCCGCCGGGCAAGGAAATACGCGCCTCGCCACAGCGCGCGAGCAATGGGCCGAGCGCCAGGATCGACGCCCGCATGGTCTTGACCATCTCATAGGGGGCAAGTGGCCAGTCGATGGCCGCGGCGCAAAGCGTAAGCGCTCCGTCCTCCCGCTCGGCATCTACGCCCATCTGGCCGAGGAGCGCCTGCATCGTACGCACGTCGTTCAGGCGCGGCACATTGGTCAACGCCACCGGCTCCGGCGTCAGCAACGCAGCGCAAAGAATAGGCAACGCGGCATTCTTGGCGCCCGAAACCTCGATCTCTCCGTCGAGCCGTGCGCCGCCATCAATGAGCAGTCTATCCATTCACGCTTCGGCGCCTCGTGCCGCCACTCCGCGGGCGTTAGTGTCATCATCGACAGCGCATGGATCTCCTCGCGCATTCGGTCGCCCAATGCCGCGTATACGCGCTGATGGCGCCGGACCTTGGTCAACCCCTCGAAAGCAGAGCTGACGATCAGCGCCTCGAAATGCTGGCCGTCGCCCACAACTTCGACGTGATCGCAAGCGAGGCCCGCTTCTATCGAGAGCTTGATGGATTCCGGCGTCGTCATCTTGATCGTGTTGCCGATTGCTTGCTATTGCAGCACGAAAAAGAGGGGCTAACGAGGCATAACCATGCCTGGATCATGACCGAATCGTGTCGTTTCATGGCAGGCCGCGCACTCAGTGGCGCAGCTTGTAGCCGCGTTTGAGCAGCACCAACGTCATCGCAATCAGGCCGAAACAGAACGCGCAAACGACGGCGAGGCTGATCTGCGGCGCAATGTCGGAAAGCCCGAAGAAGCCGTAGCGAAAGCCGTCGATCATATAGAAGAATGGATTGAAATGCGACAATGCCTGCCAGAACGGCGGCAGGCTGTGGATCGAGTAGAACACGCCCGAAAGAAAAGTTAGCGGCATGATAAGAAAATTCTGGAACGCCGCGAGTTGCTCGAACTTGTCCGCGCAAATGCCCGCGATCAAGCCCAGCGTGCCGAGGATCACGCTACCCAGGAGTGCGAACGCGAGCGCCCACAGCGGGTGCCCGCATGGCGACGCGGCCCGAAGGCCAGCGGTGACCAGGAACACGCCGGCACCGACGACCAGGCCGCGCACGACCGCGCCCAAAACGTACGCAGCATACAAGTCCAGCGGCGAGAGCGGCGGCAGCAGCACGAAGATGAGGTTCCCGGTTATCTTCGACTGGATCAGCGACGACGAGCTGTTGGCGAATGCGTTCTGCAGTACTGACATCATGACCAGGCCGGGAACGAGGAACGCGGTGTAGGCGACGCGTCCGTCGAATACCGCGACGCGCGACTCGAGCACATGCGAGAAGATCAGCAGATACAGGAGCGCACTCAGCACCGGCGCCAGTATCGTCTGAAAGCTCACCTTCCAGAAGCGCAGCAGCTCCTTGTAGAAGAGCGTCAACCAGCCGCTGCCGAGTGCAGGAATCATGGCGCGCGCTATTGGTCCCGCGCCATGATGCGCAAGAAGACCTGCTCCAGGTCGGCTTCCTGCAGCGACAGTTCCGGCGATCGTGGCCCCCTGCTGCCGCAGCGCCGCGAGCAGACTCTCCAGCTCGGCATAGCTCGCAAGCGATATGAGGTACATCCCCTCCCCCTGCCGCACGACCCGCGATTGCCAAGCCCCGGCAGCAGGTCCGCGGTGAGCCGCACCGTCAGCCCGGCAAAGCGCGAAAGCAGGTTCTGCTTGGTGTCGAGCGCGACGATTTTTCCCGCCTTGAGCATCGCGATGCGCGCGCACAGCGCCTCGGCTTCCTCCAGGTAGTGCGTCGTCAGGATGATCGTATGGCCGTCGCGATTGAGCTTGCGAATGAACGCCCAAAGGCTTTGCCGCAATTCGACGTCGACGCCGGCGGTCGGCTCGTCGAGGACGATCACCGGCGGCTTGTGCACCAAAGCCTGGCCGATGAGGACGCGCCGTTTCATGCCGCCGGAGAGCGAGCGCATGTTGGTATCCGCTCTGGCGGTCAGATCGAGGTGATGCAGGATTTCGTCGATCCACGCCTCGTTGTCACGGATGCCGAAATAGCCGGATTGGATCTCAAGCGTCTCGCGCACGGTAAAGAACGGATCGAAGACAAGCTCCTGCGGCACCACGCCGAGCAGCCGCCGCGCGTTGCGGTAGTCGGTCACAACATCGTGCCCGAGCACTCGCGCGACGCCGGTGTCGGCGCGCACCAGCCCGGCAAGAACGGAGATCAACGTCGTCTTCCCGGCGCCGTTGGGGCCGAGCAGCCCGAAAAACTCACCCGCTTCGACGACGAGATCGACCCCTGACAGAGCCTGCACCGCACCGAAGCGGCGCGCGACGTTGACGATCTCGACAGCAGGAATCACGTGGGAGCGCGCGCGGCAACGCCGCGCGAGGTTCATGCAGCGGATTCGGGCCGGTCGGCTGACAAGCTCCTCGACGCCGTAGAGTTCGGCCAGCGCGGCGAGACTTGCAGGCGCACCGGTGAACGACAGTTCAACGCCCTCGATCGCCGCGCGCCGGCGCCACGCAAGCAGAACCGCGACGGCGGCCGAGTCGACTGCGTCCAGACCGGCCAGGTCGACGATGCCGGTCTTGGGCAACGCCGCATCGCGGCTTGACCGCAATACGCTTGCAGCCGTATCAACCGTGAGCGCGCCCGCAAGCAGCCAGCGCTCTCCGGCCGCGAAGTGCGGGTTTTCCGCCGCGCATACCTCACAGCCCGATCCGCCTTCCGGAGCGTGCGCGACGCCCGTTGCTCACTATGCCGCTTCATTTCGCCAGCCGGAGCCCTGTTCTTGTCCGCAAGCGCCTTGATCAGGCCGTCGACGCCAGAGCTCTTGACCATGTCGTTGAACTCCTCGCGGTAGTTGGTCACCAGGCTCACGCCGGCGACGACGACGTCGTAAGCCTTCCAACCATCCGCCGTTTTCTCCATGCTGTAGTCGATTTGCACTGCCGCCTGGCCGGGTCGCGTCACCTCGGTGCGCACGACGACATCGGTGTCGCCCGGATCCATGCGCAATGGCTTGTAGTCCATCGCGTTGTCACGGTAGTTGGTCAGCGCGTTGGAATAGGTTCGAATGAGCAGGGTCTGGAACTGCTCGGTAAGCTGCTTCTGCTGCTCCGGCGTCGCCGAGCGCCAGTTGCGACCCATCGCGAGCGCGGTCATGCGCGCGGTGTCGAAGTGCGGCACGAGCTTCGACTCGATCAATTGCTTGACCTTGGCCGGGTTGCCCGCCTGCAGGTCCTTGTCGGCGCGGATCGCACTCAGCGTGTCTTCCGCCACGCGCTTGACCAAATCGTCCGGCGCTTCCTGCGCCGCGCGCCGTGCTCGTCCCGAGCGACGAGCATCAGGGCTGAAGCGATGGTTCGAAACATTGGTGCCCTCACTTGGTCGGTGCCGGCACGGCCGTCCCGGCCGGAGGTAGCGCGTCGTCTTCGTCCTCTTCCGGCGGCGGTTTGCCGTCATAGATCTGATATTGCCGGTTCTTCAGGTAGGCATTGCGCAGGAAGCGATAACGGTCGAGGGCGGCGGTGTCCAGAACCGATTCGGCGCCCAGCGCCTGCGCGCGCAGGTCGACGTACCCCACGCCGTAGATCGAGTTGCGCAGCGGCACATCAGGGATGTATCTCGACGGGACCAATGAACAAACGGACCAATGTGCCAGTTCCATCGCGCACCGTCGTCGGTCCGAAAAGCGGGATAAATAGATAAGGCCCCGGCGGGACGCCCCACTTGCCAAACGTAATGCCGAAGTCCTTCTGGTCCTTCTGGATACCCATCATCGACCCCAGGTCGAAGATGCCCAGGATCCCGAAAGTCGAATTGAGCAGCACCCGGCCGAAGTCGTCACCGGCCTGCTGGCCGTTGCCTTCCAGCACGTTGTTAATGCCGGTAAAAATGTCGTCGATGTTGCCGGAAAAATTCGACACGCCAGTCCGGATCAGTTCCGGCACCACCTTGACATAGGCCTCGGCCACCGGCTTGACGAAATTGCCGTCGACGACCTGATGCACCGCATACATCTGCCGATTCAAGGGCTCGAGCGGATCCTCCTTGGTCGGCCCCACGGCGCAGCCCGCGAGCAGGGTCGTTGCCCCGGCCAAAGCCAGGGCGGCGCGGTGGAACGGCAACGGGGCGCGATTCATTATTTCTTGGCTCCTTCCGCAGCTTTGTCGCCCGCCTTGGCAGGCTCGGAGCCCCCAAAGGAACCGCCTTCTGGGCTCGATGCTTTATCGAACAGGAACTGACTGATCAGCTTTTCAATCACGATAGCCGATTGTGTCTTGGCGATGTGGTCGCCGTCCTTGAGCATCGCGCTATCACCCCCGGCATCGAGCGCAACGTAAACCTCGCCAAGCAGTCCGGAGGTGTTGATTGCCGCGATGGTGTCCCTGCTGAACTGGTATTCACGGTCGATGCGCAGGGTGACCACCGCCTCGTAGTTCTTGGTATCGAGCTGCACGCTTTCGACCCGCCCCACGACCACCCCGGCGGCCTTGACCGGCGCGCGCAGCTTGAGCCCGCCGATATTGTCGAAGCTGGCCTCCAGGCGGTATCCGGGGGTCCCATCGAGCGTGAGGAGGTTGCCGACCTTGAGTGCGAGGAACAGGACCGCCCCGAATCCAAGAGCCACGAAGATACCGACCCAGAGATCGATTGCCGCACGGTTCATGAGGCGTTGGCTCCCCGGAACATGAACGCGGTCATCACGAAATCGAGAGCGAGGATCGCCAGCGATGATATGACAACCGTCCGCGTGGTCGCACTCGCAACCCCTTCCGCAGTCGGCTTGGCGATGTAGCCCTCGAACACCGAAATCAACGACACCGCGGCGCCGAACACGACGCTCTTGATGATGCCATTGGTCACGTCGGGCCAGACATCGACGCCGGCCTGCATCTGCCCCCAGAACGCGCCCGCGTCGATGCCGATCAGCCGCACGCCGACCAGGTAGCCGCCGAAAATGCCCGCCGCCGAGAAGAGCGCGGCCAGCAGCGGCATCGAAATGACGCCACCCCAGAACCGCGGCGCGACAACCCGTGCCAGCGGATCCACCGCCATCATCTCCATCGCCGCAAGCTGCTCGGTCGTCTTCATCAGGCCGATTTCGGCGGTGATCGCCGACCCGGCCCGGCTCGCGAACAGCAGCCCCGAGATCACCGGCCCCAATTCGCGCACCAGAGCGAGCGCCACCAGGATCCCGAGCTGCTCATCGGCGCCGTAACGCTTGAGCGTCTCGTAGCCCTGCAGCGACAGCACCATGCCGACGAACAGCCCCGACATGAGGATGATCACCAGCGACAGCACGCCGGTGAAATAGATCTCGCGCAAGGTCAGGTGGATGCGTCGGAACGCGTGCGGCGTATGCCACAGCACGGCGATCAAGGAACCTGGCGGCGAAGCCCAAGCTGCGCCACTGCCCCCGTAACCGCGCGCACCGAGGCGACGCAGCCACTGCGCGACTCCGGCAGCCAGCTCAGCCGACATCGGCTGAAAATCTCCTCGCGATAGGCCGGCGCCGGATAGTGGAACGGCACCGGGCCGTCGGGCTCGCCATCGACGAACTGGCGCACGAATGGATCGCCCGACGCGTGCACCTCTTCCGGCGTGCCCGACGCCACGATCCGCCCCTCGGAGACGAAATAAAGATAATCGACAATCTTCAGCGACTCGTACACGTCATGCGTCACGACGATCGAAGTGATCGACAAGCGCATCATTGAGGCGGCGGATCAGCTGGCCGACAACGCCGAGCGAAATCGGATCGAGCCCGGCAAACGGCTCGTCGTACAGGACCAGCATCGGATCGAGCGCTATCGCACGCGCCAACGCCACGCGGCGCGCCATCCCGCCGGACAGCTCGGCCGGCATCAGTTGCGCGGCGCCGCGCAGGCCGACGGCCTGCAGCTTCATCAGCACCAGATCGCGAATCAGCTCCTCCGGCAGGTCGGTATGCTCGCGCATCGGAAAGGCGACGTTCTCGAACACCGACATATCGGTGAACAGCGCGCCGAACTGGAACAGCATGCCGAATCTGCGGCGCAGCTCGTAGAGGCCGTCTCGGCGAGATCCGGCACCGACTGGCCGCCGACCCGCACCTGTCCGGACTGCGGCCGCAGCTGGCCGCCGATCAGGCGCAGGATCGTCGTCTTGCCGCAGCCGCTTCCGCCCATGATCGCGACGATCTTGCCGCGCGGTATCGTCATCGTGACCCCCTGGAGGACGGGGCGCACGTCATAGGCGAACGTTACGTCGACCAACTCGACCGCAGCAGGCGACGCATCGATGCGAGGGGCCGAGATCGAATCGGCAAAATTTGGCGCTGGCGGGTTCGCCTGGAGCGACATGCGTGGGGAAGGGTGCTAGGCTGGCAAATCGGTTGCTGATTGTAACGGGTTGACCACCACGCCACAATGACGATGGAAGGAAGCCAGGCCTCCTCTGCGGAATCCCTCAACCGCGCAGCAGGTGACGTTCGGCGAGGGCCAGGTTCTCCGGCCTGCCGAGCAGCACTACAACGTCGCCGGCCTCGAAACGGTAGTCGAACTGCGGCACCGTCGAGCGCATGCCGCGGCGGCGCACACCGGTGACCTCGACGAGGTCCTTGAACTGTAAGTCCGCGAGCGTGCGACCAACGGCGGCAGAGCGCTCCGTCAGCAGCACTGAATGCAGGCGCGGCTGCAGATTTTCGGCAGCGTCGGCCGCATCGGTCGCACCATGGAAGAAACCCCGAAAAAGGCTGTAGCGCTCCTCCCGGATGGCGCGGATTCGCGCCAGGACGCGGTTAGCGGGACGCCCAGCAGCAGGAGCAGGTGGGACGCGAGCATCAGGCTGCCTTCCAGCAGCTCCGGCACGACCTCGGTCGCCCCCGCCTGCGTCAAGCGGTCGAGATCGGCGTCGTCGACCGTGCGCACTATCACCGGCAGTTCATGCCGCAGTTGCTGGGCGTGATGCAGGATCTTGAGCGCAGTCGCGATATCGGCGAACGTCACCGCGATGGCCCTTGCCTTGGGCAAGCCGGCGGCGATCAGTGCCTCGCGCCGGCCGGCGTCGCCGTATACGACGCTGGTGCCGTCTGCCGCAGCTTCGCGCACGCGCTGCGGATCGACCTCGAGAGCGATGTACGGGATCTCCTCCTTGTCGAGCAGCCTGGCCAGGTTCTGGCCGCTGCGCCCGAAGCCGCAGATGATCACGTGCTCCTGGCGCGACATCGACCGGGCGGCAATTTGCGTTACTTGCGCGGCGCGGGCGAGCCAGTCGTTGGCCGACAAGCGCCGCGCCAGCGGTTCCGCGAACTGGATCAACAATGGCGCGGCGAGCATCGACAGCACCATCGCCGCGACAACGAGCTGCGCAAATCTCTGGTCCACGATTGCAAGATCGACCGCGACGGCAAGCATGACGATCGCGAATTCGCCCGCCTGCGCCAGATAGAAGCCGGTGCGCAGCGCCACCCCCAGCGGAGCGCGGAAGACGCGGGCGAGAATGACCACGAGGACGAGTTTGCACAGCACCGGCAGGATGAGCAGCAGAAGCACCCAGCCGAGGTTCGCTGCCCACCTGGCGCAGATCCAGATACATGCCAACCGTGACGAAGAACAGGCCGAGCAAGACGTCCCGGAACGGCTTGATGTCCTCCTCGACCTGATAGCGATACTCGGTTTCGGCAATCAGCATGCCGGCGAGAAATGCGCCCAGCGCAAATGACAGTCCCGCGATCTCGGTAAGCGTCGCAAGGCCCAGCGTCACCAACAGCACGTTGAGCATGAAAAGCTCGGGCGATCGCTGCCGCGCTATGACATGGAACCACGCGCGCATCGGCCTCTGGCCGAAAACCAGAATTATCGCCAGAGCGATCGCCGCCTTTCCCGCCGCGAGCGGAAGGCGAGCGCCACTCGGTCTGCTCCCGCCGCAAACGTAGGAATCGCGATCAGGAAAGCAACAACCGCGAGATCCTGAAAGAGCAGGATGCCCATGACGTCGCGACCATGCGCCGAATTGAGTTCCATCCGCTCGGCGAGCATCTTGGATACGATCGCCGTCGAGCTCATTGCAAGCGCGCCGCCGAGAGTAAATCCCACCAGCCAGCGGTCGCCCAGCAGGTGAAGGGCGAGCATCGCCAGGAGCGTGGTGATCGCGACCTGCGCCAAGCCGAGGCCGAATACCGCGCGGCGCATCGCCTTGAGCTGCGCCAGGCTGAACTCCAGGCCGATGGAGAACATCAGGAACACGATGCCGAACTCGGCCAGGCCGCGGACGTCGGCGTTGTCGGGCACCCAGCCGAGCGCATGGGGCCGACCGCGATGCCCACGCCGAGGTACCCGAGGATCGGCGGCAAACGCACCAGCCGGCAAAAGATAAGGGCCACCACCGCCGCGGCGAGGAGCAGCAGTATCAGCTGCAGCGTGTGCGACATGAGACCAATGTAGCATAGCGTCCGAGGCCGCCGCAGAGGCGTTCCGGTATACTTTCCCGCGATGTCGGCCACGATTGCAGCACCCCCGACCGCGCCCGCTCGGCGTGGATCCGAAGCGTGCGCTCGCGCTCGGTCGCGATGTGCTCGCGACCGAGGCCAACGCCATCACCGCTCTGTCCGCGCGCCTTGGCGCGCCGTTTCTCGCCGCCGCGCGCACGCTGTTCGAGTGTCGCGGGCGCGTGGTCGTCACCGGCATCGGCAAATCGGGACACATCGCGCGCAAGATCGCCGCGACGCTGGCGTCAACCGGAACGCCGGCCTTCTTTGTTCACGCCGCAGAGGCGAGTCACGGCGACCTGGGCATGATCACGGCCGACGACGTCGTGTTGCTTCTGTCCAATTCCGGCGAGACCGACGAGCTCGTATTGCTGTTGCCGCATCTCAAGCGTCAGGGCGCGCAGCTCATCGCGCTGACAGGCAACGAACAATCTTCGCTGGCGCAGGCTGCGGACGTGCATCTTGACGCAAGCGTGGATGCGGAGGCTTGCCCGCTCGGCCTCGCCCCGACCGCAAGCACGACCGCCGCGCTCGCGCTTGGCGATGCGCTGGCATTGACGCTCCTCGATGCACGCGGCTTTTCGGTTGAGGATTTCGCGCGCTCGCATCCCGGCGGCTCGCTCGGCCGGCGGCTCTTCACCCATGTGCGCGACGTCATGCGCGGCGGCCCCGACGTCCCCGCAGTGCAGCTCTCCGCCACGCTCGCCGACGCGGTCGTCGAGATGAGCGGCAAGGGTATGGGGATGACCGCGGTGATCGATGCGGAGCGCCGTGTCGAAGGAATTTTCACCGACGGCGACCTGCGGCGCTGCCTTGCCAGCGCCGGTGATTATCGCGCCACGCGCGTCGTGGACCTGATGACGCGACGGCCGCGCAGCATCGGTCCCGACCGGCTTGCGATCGATTGCGTCGAGCTGATGGAAGCCGCGCCGAAGGTCATGCAGCTGCTTGTTGTCGACGCCGAGGGTCGTCTCGTCGGCGCGCTGCATCTGCATGATCTTTTCCGAGCCCGGGTGGTGTGATGCCTGCGACCACCGTCACCGCGCGCGCGCGCCGCATCCGGCTCCTATCCTGCGACGTCGATGGCGTGCTGACCGACGGCCGGATCTTCGTAGCCGAGGATGGCCGTGAACTCAAGGCGTATTCATGCCTCGACGGCTTGGGTATGAAGTGGCTCGAACGCTCAGGGGTAGCCGTAGCCTGGATCACCGGCAGCAAAACCCCCGCCGTGGCGCACCGTGCGCGCACGCTCGGTATCGCTCGCGTCATCCAAGGCGCGGAGAACAAGCTCGACCCTTGGCAGCGGCTGCGCGGCGAGCTAGGCGCTCGACCCGGAGGAGTGCGCGCATATCGGCGACGACCTGCCCGATCTGGCGGTGATCACGCGCTGCGGCCTGGGCGCGACCGTGCCGCGCGCGCCGGAACTGCTCCGGCGGCGCGCGCACTATGTGACGCGCACCGAGGGTGGTGCCGGCGCAGTGCGCGAGCTCGCCGAGATGATTCTCGACGCCCAGGGCAAGCTCAAGGACTTGCTGCGCACCTATAGCGACGACCAGGCGCCGGTGCCCCATCGAAGTCTGAGGCGGTTATGAGCTCGCGCCCTCGAAGTTGGCTCGATCGGCTCATCACCTGGTCGCCGGTGCTTCTGCTCGGTTCGCTGGCGGGTCTCACCTACTGGCTCAACACGCAGGTCCGCCTCGCCGCGCCGGCTTTCGACGGGTCCGGTCGCCACGACCCCGATGTCTTTGTGGAGAAGTTCAAGGCGGTCAATCTCGACCAGGACGGCCGCGTTCGCCAGGCGCTCGCTGCCAATCGCGCTGAGCACTTTCCCGATGACGATACGACCGTCGTTCGACGCGCCGGCGCTCACCTTCACCGATCCTGGCAAGCCGCGGCTCGACGTCACCGCCGATCACGCGACGGTCACCGGGCAATCGCGAGAACGTCTACTTTACGGGACACGTCAAGGCTGTCCGGGAAGCCGACCGCCGACGGCGAACGACAAGCCCGACGGCCCGATCACCGTGACCAGCGACTTCCTGCACGTGCTTCCCAACGCAGATCGAATCGTCACCGACCGCGCCGTGACCATCACCGATCCGCGTGGCACAATCAGCGCCATCGGGCTCGAGCTCGACAACAAGGCCAAGACCGCCAAGTTCGGCTCGCACGTCAGCGGCCAAATACAGCCGCAGACGGTCTCCCGATGACTCCAGCCCGCTGCTCGCACTTTCTCGCCTTGGTCACCGTGCTGCTCGGCGCTGCCGTCGCGCTGCCCGCGGCAGCGGAAAAGGCCGATCGCGACAAGCCGATCAACTATCAGGCCGACACCGGCGACGTCAACTATCAAACCAAGGTCGGCACGCTCCAGGGCAACGTGATCCTCACCCAGGGCACGCTGACGATCCACGCCGACAAGATCATCTTTCATCAGAACCCGGACAACTCGGTGTCGGCGACTGCCTACGGCAACCCGATCACCTTCCGCGAGAAGCGCGACAACGTCGACGAATACTACGAAGGTTTCGCCCAACGCGCCGAATACGACGGCCAGAAGCGCTTTCTCGAGCTGTTCGACCGCGCGCTTGCTGCGCCAGGGTAGCGACGAGATCCGCAGCAACTACATCTCGTACAACGCCGACACCGAATTCTTCAAGGCCGAGGGCCGCGCGGACAGCCGGCCCGCCGAGGCCGGCGAGCCTCCGCTCGGCGCGCGCGTGCGCGGCGTCTTCCAGCCGCAGCCCAAGGACGGCAAGGCAGCCGGCCGCGGCGCCCAAGCCCAATGCCCCGCCGCCGCTCAAGCCCGACGGCGAGCTCGTCCACGGAACCGCGCCCAAGTGATGGCCGAATTGCGCGCAGCGCGATGAGCACCCTGTCCGTCGCCGCGCTGAACAAGCGCTACAAGTCCCGCATCGTCGTCCACGACGTTTCGCTCGACGTCGCCAGCGGCGAAGTGATCGGGCTGCTCGGACCCAACGGCGCCGGCAAGACGACGTGCTTCTACATGATCGTCGGCCTGGTCGCCGCCGACGGCGGCAGGATCGAGCTCGACGGCGACGACCTCACGCGAATGCCGATCCATGCCCGCGCTCGACTGGGCCTTTCCTATCTGCCGCAGGAAGCCTCCATCTTCCGCAAGCTGACGGTCGCAGATAACGTGCAGGCGATACTCGAGCTGCAGGACATCGACGCCGACGAAATCGCCAATCGCCTCGACGCGCTGCTCGAGGACCTGTCGATCTCGCACCTGCGCGATGCGTCCGCGCTCAGCCTTTCCGGCGGCGAGCGCCGCCGCGTCGAGATCGCGCGGGCGCTGGCGACGCGCCCGCGCTTCATCCTGCTCGACGAGCCGTTCGCGGGCATCGACCCGATCGCCGTACTGGACATCCAGAAGATCATCGGCTTCCTCAAGGAACGCGACATCGGAGTTATGATTACCGATCACAACGTCCGCGAGACGCTGGGCATCTGCGACCGCGCCTACATCATCAGCGAGGGGCGCGTGCTGGCCTCGGGAACGCCGGACGAAATTGTTTATAATGAAAGCGTTCGGAAGGTCTACCTCGGGGAGCACTTCCGGCTCTGACGCGACGCGTCCAATGAAGCCGACGCTACAACTCAAGCTAAGCCAGCATCTCACGCTGACGCCGCAATTGCAGCAGTCGATTCGCCTGCTGCAGCTGTCCACGCTGGAGTTGAACGCCGAAGTCGAGCGGCTGCTGCAGGAAAATCCGCTGCTCGAGAAGGCCGATGAAGAGGAGTCCGCCGGCCCGCCGCGGGAGTTCACGACCTCCGTCGCCGACGCCGTCCGCCGACAAACCGGGCGAGGGGGCCGACGACGCGCGCGCCGGACTCCGCCGACCTGGCTGTCGGGGCGCGCGACAGCGACTGGGGTTCCTCCGCCGGCGGCAGCGACGACGACGACGATGCGTTTCTACCGCAGCAGGTCGCGACCAGCTCGCTGCGCGACCACCTGAACGCGCAGCTCGCGCTGCTCAATCTTCCGCTGCGCGACCGGCAGATCGTCGCCGCGCTGATCGACGCGCTCGACGAGGACGGCTATCTGACGACGTCACTCGAGGAACTGCTCGAGCTCTTCCCGGATGAACTCGAGCTCGAGGCCGACGAGCTGTCGATCGCGCTTGAAGCACTTGCAGAACATGGAGCCTGCCGGCGTCGGCGCGCGCGACGCCGCCGAATGCCTGTACGCTGCAGCTCAAGGCGCTGCCCGAGTCGACACCCTTTCGCGGGGACGCGCTGAAGCTGGTGCAGCACCATCTGCCGCTCCTCGCGGCGCGCGATTTCGGGAAGCTCAAGCGCCTGCTGCACGCCGACGACGCCTGCCTGCGCTGTGTGCGCACGCTCATTACCAGCCTCAACCCGCGCCCTGGCGCGGGCTTTTCCAAGACCGAGGCGAACTATGTGATCCCGGACGTGGTCGTCCGCAAACTGCGGGGACGTTGGATCGCCGCCCTCAACGAAGCGGCGATGCCAAAGCTGCGGCTCAACCGCATTTACGCCGACATTCTGACCCGCAACCGCGAGGCTTCGAATCAGCAGCTCGCCGCGCAGCTGCAGGAGGCGAAGTGGCTGATCCGCAACGTCCAGCAGCGGTTCGAGACGATCCTGCGAGTATCACAGGCAATCGTCGATCGCCAGCGCCACTTCTTCGAGCACGGCGAGGTCGCGATGCGGCCGATGGTGCTGCGCGAGATTGCGGAGATCCTCAGCCTGCACGAGTCGACGATCTCGCGCGTGACCACGCAGAAGTACATGTTGACCCCGCGCGGGACTTACGAGCTAAAGTATTTCTTCGGCAGCCATGTGGCGACCGACACCGGGGGCGCGGCTTCGGCGACCGCCATCCGGGCACTGATCAAGCAGCTCATTGGCGCGGAAGACCCCAGGGCGCCGCTTACCGATAGCCGGATTGCCGACCTCCTCGGTGACCAGGGCATCCTCGTCGCCCGGCGGACGATCGCCAAGTACCGGGAGGCGCTGCAGATCCCACCCGTCAACGTCAGGAAGTCCGTATGATCCCTACCGTGCGCATCGAGTCGAGCAGCAGGAGACCTGGATGAACCTCAATCTGAGTGGACATCACCTCGAGATCACGCCCGCGATCCGTGAGTACGTGACCGTAAAGCTGGTGCGTCTGACCCGGCACTTCGACCATGTAATCGACGTCAACGTCGTGCTTTCGGTCGACAAGCTCAGGCAGCAAGTAACGGCTAATCTGCATGTGCGCGGAAAGGACATCCACGCGGAGTGCGTCGAGCCGGACATGTACGCCGCCATTGATGCGCTCGCAGACAAGCTCGATCGCCAGGTGCTCAAGCACAAGGAGAAACGAAACGGTCATCGCCACGATATGACGTCGGTGAAGCGGGTTGCCGCACCCGCGGTACGCCGGAAAAAGCCTCTGAAGTAGCGTATGATCCGCGCCATCTTGCCGGCGGGCCGCGTCTGACCTGACCGCCCGCCGCTGTGTTCTTCGGGCCCGGACCGACTCTTGAACCAGATCGCGCAACTGCTCCCTGAATCAAACATATTGCTCGACCTCGAGGCGACGAGCAAGAAGCGGCTGTTCGAGCAGGTCGGTCAGCTTTTCGAGGATCAGGCGCAGATTGCGCATTCAGTCGTATTCGACAGCCTGTTTGCGCGCGAAAAACTGGGATCGACCGGTCTCGGCCAGGGTATTGCGATTCCGCATGGCCGGATTAAGGGGCTAACACAGGCCTTGGGCGCATTTGTGCGGCCCCGTCAGCCAATCCCCTTCGACGCGCCCGACGGCAAGCCGGTGGGACAGATCTTTGTGCTGCTCGTGCCGGAACACGCGACCGAAGAGCACCTTCAGCTCTTGTCGGAGCTCGCCGAGATGTTCAGCGAACGCGGGTTTCGTGACCAGCTTGCAGCCGCCGGCGATGCCGGCAGCCTGCATCGCCTGTTCTGCAACTGGGAGTCTGCGTCGTGAGCGAAGGCGGCGCAATGCGGCAGGTGAGTATCGACCAGCTGTACGCGGAGAATCAACAACGTCTGGGGCTCAGCTGGCTTGTCGGCCGGCAGGGCGGCAATCGCGTCCTGACGGGCGAAACGGCGCTCAGGCCCACTATCGGCCAGGTCGGCCACATGAACTTCATCCATCCGTTCCGCGTACAGATCATCGGCGCCGCGGAGGCAGCCTATCTCCGCGGCTTGCCGGAAGATGCGCTTCAGAGCTCGATCGGCAGGCTGTTCACGACCGAGCTCGCGGCCATCATCGTGGCCAACGGCGAGGACGTTCCCGCGCATCTGCTCGACGAGTGCGACCGGCATCACATCGCACTGATGACTTCGCCGCAGCCGTCTCCGCACATCGTGGACCTCATCCGCCTCTACCTGTCGCGGGTTCTCGCCGAATCGACGACGCTGCATGGCGTGTTCCTCGACGTGCTCGAAATGGGCGTGCTGATCACCGGGGCTTCGGCAATCGGCAAGAGCGAACTGGCCCTGGAGCTAATCTCCCGCGGTAACGGGCTGGTCGCCGACGACATCGTCGAGCTGTTCCGCATCTCACCGGACACGATCGAAGGGCGTTGCCCACCGATACTCAAGGATTTCCTCGAGGTGCGCGGCATCGGTGTGCTCAACATCCGCACCATATTCGGGGAGACGGCGGTGCGTCCGCGAAAACTGCTCAAGCTCATGGTCAATCTCGAAGATCACAGCAACGAGCAGTTCTCCGAGCTCGACCGGCTGCAGGTCGATGCCACATACCAGGAGATTCTCGGCGTACCGATCCGGAAAGTCACAATTCCGGTCGCGGCTGGCCGCAATCTCGCGGTGCTGGTCGAGGCGGCGGTGCGCAATTTTGTGCTCAACCAGCGCGGTATCGACAGCACCAAAGAGCTCATAGAAAGGCAGCAGAAGCTGATGGAAGATGGGGGCTGAGACTGCGGCCTGGCGATGGACCTTCTGTTGATTGGCGGTGTTTCCGGCTCGGGCAAGAGCGTCGCGCTCGCGGCGCTCGAGGACAGCGGCTATTACGCCGTATCGAGCCTGCCGTTGCCCCAGCTGGCCGGCCTGCTCGCGTACCTCAAGACTGCCCGCATCGACCGCGTCGCGGTCGCGCTCGATGCCAAAACCGGTTCCCGGCTTGCCGGCCTGCCCGATGCCCTCGAAGCCGCCCGCGCCGAAGGCTGGGCCGTGCGCTTCCTGTACCTCGACGCGAAGACCGAGACGCTGGTCAAGCGCTTCTCCGAAACGCGCCGACGACACCCGTTTTCCGGGGACGACCGCACTCTTACCGAAGCCATCGAATTTGAGCGCGGCCTGTTCGCCGACGTGCGCACTCGCGGCTACAGTGTGGACACCAGCGAGCAGTCGGCTGCCGCGCTTCGCGCCTGGATCAAGGACTTCATCAGCGTCGACCCGTCCAAGCTGACGCTGCTATTTCAATCTTTTGGATACAAGCATGGCGTGCCGCTCGACGCCGACCTGGTGTTCGATGTGCGCTGCCTCCCGAATCCCCATTACGAACCGGCGCTCGCCACGCTCGACGGTCGCGCCCCCGCGGTCGTGGCCTATCTCGAGAGCCAGCCCGAGGTCGAGCGCATGTATGGCGACATTTTCCATTTCGTGGCGAGCTGGCTGCCCGATTATGCACGCGACAACCGCAACTACCTGACGGTCGCGATCGGCTGCACCGGGGGACAGCATCGGTCGGTGTATCTGGCCGAGCGGCTGGCCAGGGCGTTCACGGGGCGATACCAGGTATTGACCCGGCACCGGGAGCTCGCCGGGTAGCGGCACCTTCGAGCATCGGTCTGCGCTCTCCCGCGCTGCGCTACAATGAGCCAATGACTTTCCCGCGCACCATCACGGTCGCCTTCACCGGTGCTTCGGGCCTGCAGTACGGCCTGCGTCTGCTCGAGCGCCTCCTGGCAACCGAGATATGCGTGTACCTCGTCTATTCGCCGGCCGCGCAGGTCGTCGCACGCCAGGAACTGGAGCTGACGCTTCCCGCTCAGCCGCACGCGGCGGCAGCCTTCTTCGCCGAACGCTATCGCGCGCGGCCTGGACAGCTAACAGTATTCGGCCGCGAGGATTGGCTCTCGCCTATTGCCTCAGGATCGAGTCCCGCCGACGCGATGGCGATTTGCCCTTGCAGCATGGGTACGGTGGGCGCTCTCGCATCCGGGTTGGCCGACAACCTGATTGAACGCGCCGCCGACGTGATGCTTAAGGAACGCAGGCCGCTGGTGCTGGTCCCGCGCGAGACGCCCCTGTCAGCAATCCACCTCGAAAACCTACTCAAACTTGCGCGCGCCGGCGCCGTGATCCTTCCGCCGGCGCCTGGATTCTACGGTCGCCCGGAGACCATAGCCGACCTCGTCGATTTCGTCGTCGCTCGCGTACTCGATCAACTGGGGGTCGCGCACACGCTCGGGCCGCGTTGGGGCGGCTTGCGTATTGCCCCGCCCACGGTCGAGCGCACTTAGCCTTTTCCATGATTCCGTTCCTGCGCGGCGGGTCGTCGCGGGAGCCGCGTGCGCTGCCGCTGTTTCCCTTGAAGACCGTGCTTTTTCCGGGTGGCGTGCTGCCAATCAAGGTCTTTGAACAGCGCTACATTGCAATGACCAAGTCCTGCCTCAAGGACGGCAAGCCCTTCGGCGTTTGCCTGCTTACGCACGGCGAAGAAGTCCCAACTCCGGAACGGGCGGTGGCGGGGCTCGAGTTCGCCGCGATCGGCACGCTCGCGCGCATCACGTCCTGGGACATGCCGACGCTCGGCATTCTGCATCTGCGAACTGAAGGCGGGACACGTTTCCAAGTGCAGGCGCACAGCGTCGCCGATGATGGTCTCGTCGTCGCCCGGGTAACCGACCTTGCGCCCGAACCCGTGGTCGGGTTGCCGAAGGAGTTCGGTCGCCTGGCGACTTTCCTCGACCTGCTGATCAACCGCGTCGGCAAGGAGAATTTTCCGGCCGAGCACGCACTCAGCGACGCGTCGTGGGTCGGCTATCGCCTCGCCGAGGTTCTACCGTTGCCGCTACCGATCAAGCAGAGCATGCTCGAGATCAACGATAGCGAAGTGCGACTCACCGTGCTGGCGAAATTCCTGACGCAGCAGGGCTTGATCTAGCCGCGCGCGTTACGCCGGACGCGGCTGTCCCGCGTCCGCGCGTCGCCGGTCTGGCTGCGGCGCGTATAATCGCATCACCCAAATCGCACGCGCACGACCCATGGCCGGCCACAGCAAGTGGGCGAACATCAAGCACCGCAAAGCGGCAACCGACGCCAAGCGCGGCAAGATATTCAGCCGCCTCATCCGCGAAATCACTGTCGCCTCGAAGCTGGGAGGCGGGGACGCGCCGAGCAATCCCCGACTGCGGCTTGCCGTCGACAAGGCAATGGACAACAACATGCCCAAGGAAACCATTGAACGCGCGATCAAGCGCGGTGCCGGGGCGCAAGAAGGTGTTGATTACGAGGAGATCCGCTACGAGGGTTACGGGATCAATGGGGCAGCCGTGATCGTCGACTGCTTGTCGGACAATCGCACGCGAACCGTCGCCGATGTCCGGCATGCGTTCGCCAAGCACGGTGGCAACCTGGGGACGGACGGTTCAGTCGCTTTTCTGTTCAAGCATTGCGGCCAGATCGTTTTTGCACCCGGAACGGACGAGGCCCGGCTGATGGAGGCGGCGCTCGACGCCGGCGCTGAAGACATCGTGAATCATGATGATGGCTCGATCGAGGTGGTGACGGCGCCGCATGACCTGGTCGCGGTGAAGTCCGCACTCGGCAAAGCGGGCCTCAAGCCCGAGTTCGCGGAAGTGACGATGAAGCCGGTGAGCGAGGTCGTCGTCAACGGCGACGATGCTGCGCGCATGCAGAAGTTGCTGGACGCACTCGAGGCGCTCGACGACGTCCAGAACGTGTATACGACCGCCGTCATCGAAGAGGCATAGCCGCATTGACCATTCCCGCCGCGCGACGCATCCTCGGCATCGACCCCGGTCTTCGAATTACCGGGTTTGGTCTGATCGTGTCCTCCGGCGGCCGCTTGCGCTATGTCGCCAGCGGCTGCATCCGCAACACCGGCGGCGAACTTCCGGAGCGCCTGAACACGATACTGCGTGATATCGGGAGCGTAATCGTCGAGCACCAGCCAACCGAGGTCGCGGTCGAGAAGGTGTTTGTCAACGTAAATCCGCATTCGACGCTGCTGCTGGGCCAGGCGCGCGGCGCGGCAATCTCCGCGGCGGTGCTCGCCGACCTGCCGGTTGCCGAATATACGGCCCTGCAGATCAAGCAGGCGGTCGTCGGGCACGGCAAGGCAGCCAAGGAGCAGGTGCAGGAAATGGTGCGGCGGCTCCTTGCACTGTCCTTCGCGCCCTCGGCAGACGCCGCCGATGCGCTTGCCTGCGCAATCTGTCACGCCCATGGCGGAGACGGTCTCCAGGGTCTGCGGCGCAAGGGGTACCGCATGCGTCGCGGGCGGATTGTCTAGCCGTGTACAGCGCAGCGTCGGGTCGCCAATCGCGGCGTGGCGAAAGGTCCCGGGTTCAAGGGGCCAGGAGACCATGCGATAATGTTGTTTCGTCGCCCGCCTTGCGCTCATGATCGGCCGCCTATCTGGAACTCTCGTCGAGAAGAACCCGCCGCAAATCCTGCTCGACGTGCAGGGCGTCGCGTATGAAGTCGACGTGCCGATGAGCACCTTCTACAATCTACCGGGCCTCGGCGAGCGGGTTACGCTGTTCACTCACCTCGTCGTACGCGAAGACGCGCATCTGCTGTTCGGTTTCGGTTCGGAAGCCGAGCGACGCGCCTTTCGGCAGCTCATCCGGATCAGCGGCATAGGAGCGCGGACTGCATTGTCGGTGCTTTCCGGGTTGTCCGTGGCCGAACTGGCGCAGGCGGTGACCATGCAGGACTCTGGACTGCTCACCAGGATTCCAGGCATCGGCAAGAAGACGGCGGAGCGGCTGCTGTTGGAGCTTAAGGACAAGCTCGGTGTCGAGGCCGCCTCCGCGATCGGAGTTCACCGTGCCCCGCCAGTCGCAGCCGACGTGCTGCATGCGCTGGTCGCGCTGGGCTACAGCGACAAGGAGGCCGTGCACGCGGTCAAGCAGCTGCCCGATGGCGTCGCGGTCGCCGATGGCATCAGGCAAGCGCTGAAGGTCCTCGCCAAGTCGTGATGCGGTCGCCCAGATGATCGAAACCGAGCGCCTGATTGCCGCGGCACCCACCAGTCCGCAGGAGGAAGTGCTGGAACGCACGCTGCGACCGCGCGCCCTCGAAGAGTACGTCGGCCAGGAAAAGATTCGCGGCCAGCTCGGCATCTTCATCGAGGCGGCCAGGAAGCGCAAGGAGGCTCTCGATCACGTGCTTCTGTTCGGGCCGCCCGGCCTCGGCAAGACGACGCTGTCGCACATCATTGCGCACGAGCTGGGGGTGAACTTGCGCCAGACCTCGGGGCCGGTGCTCGAGCGCGCCGGCGACCTGGCGGCGCTGCTCACCAATCTCGAACCGCACGACGTGCTGTTCATCGACGAGATCCACCGTCTGCCGCCGGTGGTCGAGGAAATCCTCTACCCGGCCCTCGAGGATTACCAGATCGACATCATGATTGGCGAGGGCCCCGCGGCGCGCTCGGTGAAGCTCGACCTGCCGGCCTTTACCCTGGTTGGTGCGACGACTCGCGCTGGAATGCTGACCAATCCCCTGCGTGACCGCTTCGGCATCGTCGCCCGGCTCGAGTTCTACACGCCGGAAGAGCTCACCCGCATCGTTGTGCGGTCGGCACGGCTGCTCGACATCGTGCTCGAGCCCGACGGCGCCCTCGAGATCGCGCGCCGGTCGCGTGGTACGCCCCGCGTTGCCAACCGCTTGCTGCGCCGTGTGCGCGATTATGCCGAAGTGCGCGCGGGGGGCCGCGTCACCCACGAAGTTGCCGATGCGGCGCTATCGATGCTCGACGTCGACGCGTCGGGGCTCGACGTTATGGATCGCAAGCTGCTGCGCTGCGTCCTCGACAAGTTTGGCGGCGGACCGGTCGGAATCGACAACCTTTCGGCGGCAATCGGGGAGGAGCGCGATACGATCGAGGACGTGCTCGAGCCGTTTCTGATCCAGCAGGGGTTCCTGCAACGCACCAACCGCGGCCGAATTGCGACCCCATTATCGTTTCACCACTTCGGGCTCGTTCCACCCGCGGCGGCGGGCGAACTTTTCCGGGAATGACCGCCGTCGAGCCCTTTCGCTGGCCGGTGCGCGTTTATTATGAGGATACCGACGCCGGCGGGGTCGTTTATTACGCCAATTACCTGAAATTCCTCGAGCGCGCCCGCACCGAATGGCTGGCGTCGCTCGGCTTCACGTTGACCACCCTGCAACGCGACCATCGCGCTCTCTTCGTCGTCCATCGGCTCGACATTGTCTACCGTCAGCCGGCTCGCCTGTACGATGCGCTTGAGATCACCCTGGAATTGGCGGCACTGGGCCGCAGCCGCCTCGCCGCCGTACAGGATGTTCTTCGCGGCGACGAGCAACTGGTCGACGCGCGGGTGACGCTCGCCTGCCTCGATCCGGTGAACTGGCGACCGACGCGAATTCCCGCGCCGGTTTCCGCCAAGATCGACTCTTGGAAAGGCCATTAGCTTGAACCTCCATCCCGACCTGTCCTTCGTGGCGATGGTGATACACGCCAGCGTCGTAGTGCAAGCCGTCATGGCACTGCTGCTTCTGGCCTCGCTTTGGTCATGGTGGCAGATTTTTCTCAAGCTGTTCGCGCTCAAGCGCGCTGCGCGCGACACCGACCACTTCGAAGACGACTTCTGGAAAGGCGGCGACTTGAACGACTTGTTCCAGCGCGCGACCCAGAATCGGGGAGGGGCGCTGGAGCGCATCTTCTCTTCCGGTTTCCGCGAGTATGCCAAGCACCGCCGCCAGGGCAGCTCCTCGGCGGCGACGATGGACAGTGCCCGGCGGGCGATGCGCGCGTCCTACCAGCGCGAAATCGATGTGCTCGAATCCAACCTCTCCGGCTTGGCGACGGTCGGCTCGGTTTCCCCTTACGTTGGCCTGTTCGGCACCGTGTGGGGAATCATGAACGCGTTCCGCGGCTTGCAGAACGTGAGTCAGGCGACACTCGCCCAGGTGGCTCCGGGCATCGCCGAGGCGCTGATCGCTACGGCAATCGGCCTCTTCGCCGCAATTCCGGCGGTCATTGCTTACAACCGTTACACCCACGATGTCGATCGACTGGCAACCCGCTTCGAGTCGTTCATCGAGGAATTCTCGAATATTCTCCAGCGCCAGGCATAGCCGATGCGCCGCCCGCGCAAATCCATCAACCAGATCAACGTCGTGCCGTACATCGACGTGATGCTGGTTCTGCTGGTGATCTTCATGGTCACCGCGCCTCTGATCAACCCGGGCGTGATTGAGCTGCCGAGTGTCGGAAGCCAGCTCGCCGTACCGGTCGCGCCCCTGGAAATCTCGCTGCGCAACGATCAGTCATTGTGGCTGCGCGAAGGAGCAAGCTCGCCGGTGCGGGTCTCGCCAGAGGAACTGGTGACCCGCATTCATGACCGCCAGGCAAGGAATCCGGATCAGGCCGTCGTGATCGCAGCCGATCGCGCCGTGCGCTATGAGGACGTCGTGCGCATTCTCGATCTCCTGCAGCGGAAGGGTGTGCGCAAGGTTGGACTGCTGCTGCGCCCGCAATCGGGCTGATGCCCAATGCCCCCGCCGAGTGCGCGTTCCAACCAGTCGACAGCCAAATGGATCGCCGCGATCCTTGCCATCACGGTTCACGTCGCGTTCGTTTTGTTTCTGGTATTCAGTGTCACGTGGCAGAACCGGAAACCCGAACCGGTGACCGTGGATCTCTACGCGCCCGCCGCGGCGCCGAAGGTCGAAGCGGCAAAGCCGGCCCCGGAGCCGCCCACACCCGAGCCCCCCAAGCCCGAGCCCCCCAAGCCCGAGCCACCCAAGCCTCCTATCGAGGTCCCGAAGCCACCGCCTGCCGAGCAGCCCAAGCCGGACATCGGACTTAAGGAAAAGCAGGAGCGTTTGAAGAAGGAGCAGGCAGAGCGCGAGCGCGAAAAGGAAAAGCAGGACGCAGAGAAGAAACTGCAGGAAAAGCGCCTTGCGGAGGCCCGCGACCGCCAGGCACGCGAGGCCCAGGCATTGCAGGCGCAAGCCGAGCGTGAGCGGCAGGTCGAGCAGAAGGCCGCTGCGGACGCAGCGCGGGCCAAGGCGGACGCCGATTACATCCGCCGCATCCAGGCCAAGATCCGGGGCAATGTGGTTGTTCCGCCCGACATGCAGGGCGATCCGGAGGCCGTATTCGACGTCGTCCAGCTGCCCACTGGCGAGATCATCGACGTACAGCTCAACAAGTCGAGCGGAGTACGCGCTTACGATGAAGCTGTGCAGCGCGCCATCATCAAGTCCTCGCCGCTGCCACGGCCCGACTCCCCGGACATGTTTCGCAGAGACTTGACGCTCAAGTTCCGTCCCCTCGATTGAGAGCGAGTGAAGCGAACTCAGCTTTCGCGCGGCGCCTTCTCGACGATCTGAATGGTCGCCCAGCACCAATCGGGCCGCTGCTCGACCAGGTGCCGCATGGCCACCGTATAGACCGAATTGGTCGTCGTGAGGATCACGTTGCGGCCTTCGACATACTCGGATGTCGGAATAATGAGCGTCTTCATGGCCAGCGGCTTGTCCGGCCGCGAAGGCGGCGGCAGGTAAAGACCTTCGAAGCGTTCGCCCATCGTCGACAGATCCACCCCGTCGATGACATAGCCCATGTCTTCGCTTGGTCGGCGCTTCGCCGCCAGCGTCACCGGCACCATACGCTCGGCGATGATATTGACTCCGGCCTCGACCTCCTCGTTGGAAACCTTGTTGAGGCGCCGCACGACGCCAAGCAGCCATGCGTCAACATCCGATTGGCGTACGGCGACCAGCGCTCCGAGCGTAAGGCTCTGGCCGATGCCACCCGTGGCGGCGATGCGCAAACCGGCCACGCTGCGGTCCTTGACCTCCCACATCGGATCGCTCCACGACGACAAACTCGCCGCGAGCGAGTCGTCCTCGACCAGGGCCTTGCGGCGCACGCGCGGCGCACCCGCGACCGGGAAAACCTCGATCTGCTCGGTGGCGCCGCTGTCGCTCACGGTCTCGCCACGGGACTTGGCCGCCAGGTCCTGACAGATGCGCGACAGTCCGATGCGCACGCGGGCCGAGATCGCGACTGAGACCCGCGGGTCGCGGCGCAGATCGGAAAGGACCGACGGCGAGAGCGCAGGCTGGATCTTGCGCAGCACCGTCAGCCGCTGCTGGTTGATCGCCGCAATCGGCCCCTGATCGGTGGCCTCGGCGTCGCGCAGCGCAGCCACCGCCCGCTCCATGGCCTCGGCCAGCGGCGTGGTGTCCACATAGCGCAGCACCGACCCGCGATCATTGCCATCGCGCCGGACGAGCCCGGAGCGGCCCGCCAGATCGATGAAGAAGCCTTCGACCGATTTCGGAATCTGCTCCAGCGCGAGGCGGCGACTCCAAGCGCGCAGTTGCGAGCTGGCCCAGTCCACCTCGGCCGCTCCCAGATTGCCGGTATTGAGCTGGTGCACAAGCAGGACGTACAGATACTCCTGCTCGACAGACCACAGCTGTGCGCCGCCACCTGCCGCAGGCAGCGCCATCGCCTGTCGATCGCAGCCCAATTCGCATGACCGCAGATAAATCTGGTGCAACTCCATCCACTTCGCGGGAATCCATCGCTCGTACTTGAATACCCGCAACTTGGCGTCGGTACCGTGGAAGTGCACCAGGCGCACGAACAGCAGCGGCAGGGCCGATTTCCAGCGCGCATTGACCACCTGCGACAACGCCGCCTCGAGGGCCGTCTGATAGGCGAGCGTGAACGCCTGGCTCATCTCCCAGAGCGCCTGCCAGATACGGTCGGCGAGCTTGGGCGAGCTTTCAACGTTCTCGATGTACTGCTTGATGAGCTGGCGCCGGTCGGCGCCGAGCGCGGCATCGACGAATTCGATCGCGGCGACGCGGTTCAGGTCGACTGCGTACTGGTCCTTGCGCATCGCCTCGAGCGCACGCAGCACGTGCTGCTGCCGCCCGATGACGTCAAGCGCCGGCAGCTGTCGCAGCCAGGCTGCGGCGCTCTTAGCGCTCTGCAGCGGATCGGACGCTTCCTTGGCCTGGGGAGTCAGAAATCCGAGCATCGCTTTCATAGGCTACTGCCGGTCGACGAACGGGACCCAGTGTTCCGGCCCCGGGAAATATCAATGGCAAATCGCTCGGTAGAGGCGGCGCGCCAACTCGATGTGGCGGATCAGCGATTTATAGCCCATAATCGTCGGCGACGCAAAATCTGCAAGAAACCGCCGCAAAACGAGCAGTTTACGACAATGTCCTTGTAAAACCGCGATCCCCGCCGGGATCGCTTTCCTGCGGAGCCCGCACCATGATGTCATCTCTCCTCGTCCGCCGCTGCATTACCATGCCGTCAACGCTCGCCATAATGTTCCTGGCGTGCTCCGCAAGCACCGTTGCGCAGACCCAAGAAACCGCGCCAGCCTTACCTCAAAGCAAGATGGATGCCAAGATGGATGCCAAGATAATGCAACTGCAAAAAACCGATACCACGGTGGGCACCGGTGCCGAGGCTGTCGCCGGGAAAATCATAGTTGTTCACTACACTGGATGGCTCTATGACCCTGCTGCGCCCGATAAAAAGGGCCGCAAATTCGACTCCTCGCTCGATCGGCACTCGCCATTCAGTTTTCCCTTGGGCGGTCACCAAGTGATCCGCGGCTGGGATGAGGGCGTCGTCGGGATGCGCGTCGGGGGCAAGCGAGAACTGGTCATCCCGTCGGAGATGGCCTATGGCGGCCGCGGCGCGGGCGGCGGACTCATTCCGCCAAACGCGACGCTGGTGTTCGACATCGAGTTGCTCGACGTCAAGGACAACTAGAGGCGCCTGCCGGGCTCCGGGAGACCGCCACTTCCGGTGTGCGGTTACCCCTCGCTGTCGTAAACAGAAGGGGGACGGCATGGACACCATGGGCGCCTTCGCGGCGTTGTCTACCCATCTGCGTCGCTGCCCCGCCGTCGGTCTCACCTCGAACGGCCAGCGCCAAGGTCACCAGTATGTCTCCAAGGTGAAATGACCTGGTTCGCGCCGCCGATGGCGCCGCATGCCACGCTGCTCGAGCACCGCTTGCGTGTCGCGCACCATGTCAGGGTTGCCGCACAGCATCGCGTGCGCGTTTTCAGCCGTCAGCGGCACACCGGCCCAGGCCTCGAGTCGCCCGTCGTGAATTGCATCGGGGATGCGCCCCGACAACACGCCCTTGTGCGCCTCACGGCTGACGAAAGGCACGAAGCTGAAGCGGCCGGGTCGGCTCGCCGCGAGGCCGGCAATCAGGTCCCCATACGACAGATCGGCGGCGTGACGCACCGCGTGAACCAGCACCACGCGGTCGAACTTGTCCCACGGCTCCTCGGTACGCAAGATCGACAGATAGGGGCCCAGCCCCGTCCCAGTCGCCAGACACCACAAGGCGGCTGCATCAGGCAACTCGGCAACGCAGAAGAAGCCGTTGGCCCGGTCAAGCAGCCACACGGAATCGTCGCGGTCGAGTACGGCGAGACGCGGCGAGAGCGGCCCCTGTGGGAGCACGTTGAAATAAAACTCGTGCGGCTGACCGTCCGGCGGGTTGACGAACGAGTAGGGGCGTCCGAGCATCGGTTCCTTCGATCCGGGAGGTGCGGGCAGCGCAAGCCGCGCGAACTGGCCCGCAACGAACGTTAGGGCGGGTGCCGCCACCTGCAGGGATAGCAGGCGGTCGGTCCACTGCTTCTTTTCCACCACCTTGCCCTCGATCCATTTGCTCATCGCCAGATGCGTCCACGCGGTACCATTCCGGTCATTATGCCAGCCTCCAAATCAGCCCTTGTCTTGGGAGAGCGGGTCTACCTGCGCCGGCCGCGCGTGGCCGACGCGGCGATGTTTTGCTCCGCGGTGCGGGCGAGCCGGACGATTCATCGGCTCTGGACTCGTCCGCCGGCCACCCCGGGAGGGTTCGCCAAGATGCTTGCCCGCAGCCGCCAACCGGCATCGAAGACGCTGTTCGCTTGCCGGAGCGAGGACGATGCATTGGTAGGCGTATTCGATCTGTCGCAAATCTTCGGCGGCATCATGCAGAGCGCCTACCTGGGCTACTATGCGCTCGCACCCTACGCGCGCCAGGGCTACATGCGTGACGGCCTGGAGCTGATGCTGCGCTACGCGTTCCGCACCCTGCGGCTGCATCGCGTCGAATCGAACATCCAGCCCGCGAACAAGCGCTCGATCGCGCTGGTGCGCGGTGCCGGGTTCGTGCGCGAAGGTTATTCGCGCCGTTACCTCAAGATTGCCGGACGGTGGCGCGACCACGAACGCTGGGCGCTGCTCGTCGAAGATTGGCGTGCACGGCGCGCGCGCCGGCAATGACGGAGCGGGCAAACAAGGCTTGGTTGGCGGTGGTCCTTGCCAGCGGTTGCGCGGTCGACGGCCATCGTCTCGACGCGCCCCGAGGTGCCGCCGGCCTCGAGCTCACGTCCTATGCCGTGCAGGAGGAATGCGTCGCTCTCAATCGGGGCGAACGCTTCGACTTCTATTTCGTCAGTTCGGCACCGATCGCGTTCAACATTCACTATCGTGACGCCAACGCTGTGATCATGCCCATCACTCTTGACAACGCCACCCGCGACTCGGGCGTGTTCGTCGCCGATCATAAGGATGTCTACTGCCTCACGTGGAAGGCGGGTACCGAGCCGACGATTCTCGAATACCAGTTGCGCCCGCTGCCGCACTGATCCGCGTTGCCTCAGAGTTCCTGGTACGAGTAGGTACGGCCGTGCTCAACCTCGCCAAGGACGAGCCTGTCGACAATCTTCGCCGCCACGATATCGGGCTGGGCCAGCCGGCCCTGACTATGAAACTCCCGGAACATGTCGACACAAGGCAGCGACTCGCGCGGTCGGGTGCGCATGAATTGCTGCATGTCGGTGTCGATAATTCCGGGTCGCACAGCAACGGCCCGGAAGCCTGGCGCCGTCTGTTCGACCGCCAGCGCCCGGGTCAGCATCTCGAGCCCGGCCTTGGCCGCGCAGTACAGACTCTCTCCCGGCAAAGCCGTTTGCGCAGCGCCGGAAGACACATTGATGATGCGCCGCGCCTGTGCTGGGTCGGCGAAGATGCGGCAAAAAAGGTTGGTGAGGGCCACGACTGCCGCGAGATTCACCGCCAATGATGCCACCACGTCGGGGGCGGCAAGCGTGCCTAAGGTACCGGCCGGGCCGGCGGTCGCGGCATTATTGAGCAGGCAAACCGATGTCGGCTTGATTGCCGCGAGCGCGCGGATATCCGGCGCCAGGATATCGTCAAGGCGCGCCGGATCAGCGAGATCGAAGCGCGCAAAGCGATAGCGTTCGCCCACCAGCGCCGCGCTGGACGTCCGGCCGACGCCGAGAACGGTGAACCCGCGCCCGAGCAGCGCCGCGGCCAGCGACGCGCCAAGGCCGCGGGACACGCCGGTGACTATCGCCGCATGCACAGTTTTCTCCGCCTACCCCGCCGACCGCCACTCAGCGGTGCGTTCCAAGGGACAGACCGATCAGGACGATGACGATGACCGCAGCCACGACCAGGGCCACCTTGATCCAGCTCTTGGGGTATTCACCCTGGACCGCGCCGGTGAAACCGTTCATGACCGCCTGGAAGCCCTTCGCACCGTAACTGTAAGTGAGCAGCCATATCGGCGCGAGAATATGCTTGAACGTCTGGCCCGAATAAGTCGCCCGCACGTCGAGGTTGCGATAGGTATCGCCCGGAATCTGCGCGGCACACATCTGGCGAAGCTTCGCATCCATCGCGTCGCGCGCCGCCCTGGCGGCGGCGACGAGATCGATCTGATATCGCTCGACGACCCAGCCGGCGACGTAGCCAGCATCGTAAGGTTTGAGCTCCTTGGTTGGAAACGGTTCGATTCCGCGCACCAGCGCCGGATGCACGCCGACCGACGCGCAGACCAGATCGTCATCGAAGAAGTGGGAAAGCTCTCCAGCGGCAGGCTCCCAGCGCACCTGCTGGACCTGGCGCGTCTGGATACGGCCGCCGCCGTCCGTGTAGGTCTCGGTGGTGTAATAGTAATGACCGGCTTCGGCGGTCCAGGTGGCCTGGACTTGGGCGTCGAAGGTCCAGTACGGAAGATAAACGCCCTTGACGGTATCGGTCAGCGCGCGGCGCTTTAGCACCTTGGGCGCAAGCCACAGCTTGCCGTACCAGGCGCGAATGCCGTCGCGGGCCTGGTCCTCCGAAATCCTGAAGGGAAGCAGGCTTTCCGGCCGGAATGACGCCTTGGTCTGGTCATAGGGCACGAGCTGCGCCGACCCGCAAAACTCGCATCGCTGCGCCTGGCGCGCGGGGTCGAGCACCGAGATCGCCTGGCAACTCTGACATTTCACGTAGCGCTTTTCGACCTGCCAGCCGCGGGCGTCGTCGCCGACGCCCCGCAGGGCAGTGACAAGGTCGTGTTCGACGATTTTGCCGGTGTCGGCGTCGAGCTTCGCCGGCGAGGTCGTGCCGCAGAATGGGCAGACAAGCGCCTGCTTGGCGGGGCTCCATACTGCCTCGGCGCCGCAAGCCGGGCAGGAGAATTTTTGCTGCGCGAGCGTTTCGCCGGAAGTATCCACGGTCAGAGCGCGGAGTAACCTACAACCCGCCACTTGCCGTCGGCCTCGCGCTCCAGCGTTATCGTCTCGTGGTCCTCGGTCCGGTTGGCAAAGTTCGTCTCGAAGACGACCAGCGCGTAATCGCCCTCCGGCACCCCTGGAAATGTCTTCTTGAACGTGGTCTTGAGGGCGGTGCGACTGAGCACCGCGCCGAGCGGGGCGCGTTCCTTCTTGAGCGAGTCGGCCCATGCGGCTACGGGCAGCGCGGCCTGGAATTTCTTGCTCGCCGCGTCCCAACTTGCCTGCGCGTCGCCGCGATCAGCCAGCGCCAGCCAATCGCGTGCCGCGGCCTGCGCGGACGTCGCCCGGGGGTCCTGGCCGAAGGCGGTAGCGAGCCATACCAAGCACAATGCGGCAGCCGCCAGCCGCGCCGGCCATGAGATGGTCCGGTTCATTGCCGCATCAGGAATGCAGGAACTGATCGACCGCAGCCTTGGTAATCCGCCACTGGCTGCCGATCTTCTTGCCCTTGAGGTCGCCGGATTCGAGGCTGGCCATGACGTCCGATTCGCCCACACCGAGCATCTGCGCGACTTGCGCCGGCGTCAACAGGTCGGGCGGGGCCATCTGGCCGGCAGGGCTCGCCGCCGCGCCCGGGGCCTGAATTCCAGGCGTGGCCTGGCTGCCGAGGACGCCCCCGGGCTGGTTCATCATCTGCTGGGCCATCGCCATGCCCGCGGCCAGCTGCGCGCCCATGCCACCGACCCCGCCGCCGTCGCTTTTCTCCAGACCCTGTGCCATCTGAAACTTCACGTAGTCGTTGAGGTTGCCTACCGCAGCCATGCTCGAGCGCTTGTCGATCGCCTGCTCGACCTCCGGCGGAACAGACACGTTCTCGACAACGAAGCTGGTCACCTGAAGCCCGTACTTCGACGTCGTTTGCGGATTGATCAACGGCAGCAACGCTTCGCCCAACTCGGCGTAGCGCGCCGCGACGTCGAGCGCGGGCACCTTAGCCTGCGCAAGCGCTTCGGAAAAAACGCTGACGATGCGCGAGCGCATGGTGTCGTTGAATTCATCCAGCCTAAAATGATCGTCGGTACCTGCGACTTCCTTCAGGAAAAGCTTGGGATCCATGATCTTGAAATCGTAGATTCCGAAAGCGCGCAGCCGCACCACGCCGAAATCCTGGTCGCGCATCATCACCGGATTTGCCGTGCCCCACTTGTTTCCGGTGAACAGCCGCGTGACGACATAATAGACATCCGCCTTGAACGGGCTTTCGAACCCGTACTTCCAGCCTTTCAGGTCCGAAAGTACGGGGATGTTGTCGGTTGTAAGCGTGTATTTGCCCGGGCCGAACGTGTCGCCAAACTGGCCGAGGTAGACGAACTGCGCGATTTGCGACTCCCGCACGATCAGCTGCGCGCCGCGTTTGATCTCCTTGTCCTCGTCGGGGAAACGAAAGGACAGCGTATCGCGCGAATCATCGGTCCATTCGATGATGTCGATGAACTGCCTGCTGATGAAGTCGAGAATGGCCATGGAGTGCCCTTGCGATGGAGTCGGCTTACTTCTTGGCGGCAAGCTTCTTCGCTTCCGCCTCGCCCCGATTGATCTCGCTTTCAAGCTGCGCCAGAGGGATGGCGCCGGGAACCACCGAACCGTCCGCAAAGACCATGGTCGGAGTCGCCGTCACGTGCATGCGCTCCCCGAGGCGAGTGGTCTCCTGGATCGGCGTCGCGCAATCACCCTTGTTCTTCGGTAGCACGCCGCTTTCGAAGTATTCGTCCCATGCCTTGGCCCGGTCGGGAGCGCACCAGATCAGAGTCGACTTGCGTGCCGCGTCGGGATGCAGCTGATCGAGCGGATAGAGAAACGTGTAGATCGTCACGTCGTCCAACTGCCTTATCTCACTTTCGAGGCGCTTGCAGTACGGGCAGTCGGCGTCCGCGAAAATGGCAAACTTGCGCGTGCCGCTGCCCTTGACTCGTTTGAACGCAAGGTCGAGCGGCAACGTTTCCCAGGAAACGTGATTGAGCTGGCGCAATCGCGCATCGGTGAGATTTTGCTTGGTGTTGGCGTCGTATATCGAACCGACAATGACGAAGGTCACCTTGGGGTCGGTATAGACCATGCGGTCGTCGAACTGCGCCTCGTACAGTCCGAAATAGGCTGACTTGGCGACGTTGCTGACCGTCGCCCCGGGGAATTTCAGTTCCAGCAGCGCCTGGACCGCTGCCGTTTCTTGGGCGCTTTCGTTACCCGCGGTGGATTTGCCAGCCGGCTGCGCCGGCACAGGCGACGCCAGTGCAAGGCAGAGTGCCGCCGCAGCAGGGAGGAGTAATGCCATTCGCATCGAGGGCTCCAGTAGAAGACTGGCCGTCAGTTTAACGCAGCGCCGGTTGTGCCAATAGCCGCCGGACCGGAGCGAGCGCGGCGACCAGATTCATTCCGCGGTTGCGCAGCGCGCCGAGCGACGGCACAGCGAACAAGCGTACCAGACCATCGGTCACAATCTGCATTGAAAGTACCGCCAGCGCGCGCTTGCGGGCAAAGCGTTCGAGCAGGATCGCCGCTCCGACGTCGCCGACCGGCCCGCGCGCCTTGAGCACCGCGGCCAGCATGGCGGCGTCGCCGAGCCCGAGGTTGACGCCCTGCCCGGCCAGTGGATGCACAACGTGTGCAGCATCGCCGACCAGGGCCAGCCGGGGGCCAATCGGCGAATCGAGTTTCAGAAACGACAACGGGAACGCGGCGGGCTTTGATATCAGCGCCAACGCGCCCAGTGCGCCGCCGCCGGCCGCGGCAACCCGCTTCTCCAGCGCGGCCGCATCCAGCGCGAGCAGCTCCTGGGCAAGCGCGTCCGGCACGGACCATACCATGGACAGCCTTCGTCCCGGCAGCGGCAACCAGGCGAGCACACCTTGGCCCTCGATAAACCACTGGAACGCGCGTCCCCGATGGGCGTGTGCGGTGCCGAAATTTGCGACCACGGCGGTCTGTCCGTAAGGCCGCGGCTCGCGCACAATTCCGGCCTCGCGGCGCACCCAGGAACGCACGCCGTCGGCGCCGACGATGAGACGAGCCGATAGGCGACGGCCGTCGGCGAGCTCGACGAAGGCGCCATCGACCCGCCAGCCAATCGCCGTCGGATCGCACGGGGCCAGCACTGCAACCTGGCCGCAGGTGCGCACCGCTTCGACCAGGGTGGCGCAGAGTTCGCGGTTTTCGACGATCCAGGCCAAGGTTCGTTCGCCCAAGTCGTATGCGGAGAAAACAATCGCTCCGCCTCGGTCGCCATGAACGTCCATCATCTCGATCGCGGCAAGGCGCTCCGGCGGGAGCCTCTGCCAGGCGCCCAGACCGTGCAGAAAGTCCGCGCTGCCCGGACTGAGCGCGTACACGCGCTGGTCCCAGTCGTCGGCGTTGCCGGGCTCTTCGTACGCGGCCAGCGCGCCGCGCTCGAGCAGCGCGACGCCAAGTCCCTCGCGACCAAGCGCTGCTGCGACTGCCAGGCCGACCGGTCCGGCGCCGAGGACGATGACATCGTACGCAGCGCCTGGCATCGTCACTGCGGTTCCAGCACTTCGATGAAATGATTCTGATTGGTGTAGATGCACAGGTCGCCTGCGATCATCAACGCTTCCTTGACGATGGCCGGCGCGGGAAGCTGCGTATGCTCAAGCAGCGCCCGCGCCGCCGCTTGCGCGTATGCACCGCCCGAGCCGATTGCGACGATGCCGTGTTCGGGCTCCAACACGTCGCCTGAACCAGTGATGACTAGCGAGGCGGTGATATCAGCAACTGCCAGCATCGCTTCGAGGCGACGCAGCACCCGATCGGAGCGCCAGTCCTTGGCGAGCTCCACGGCTGCGCGCTGCAACTGCCCCTGGTGCTTGTCGAGCTTTGCCTCGAAACGCTCGAAGAGAGTAAATGCATCAGCTGTCGCGCCCGCAAATCCAGCCAGGACCCGATCGTTATAGAGACGGCGCACCTTGCGCGCGGTCGCCTTGATCACGACGTTGCCCAGGGTCACCTGGCCATCGCCGCCGAGCGCCACAGACGCACCGCGGCGAACGGAGAGAATCGTCGTTCCGTGAAAGTCTTCGGCCATTGTGGTCGCTCTTGGGTATCGGGAACCTGCCCCTGTTCAGGGAAAGTCGCGCGGCGCTTCCCCTGCCAACGAGCGTCGAGGCAATCAAACGCGGGGTTTATTGCACCTTCTTGATGAAATGGCGCGGTGAAATGCCAATGAGCAACAACAGCGCACGAATGATCGGTGATGCGCCGGCGATCTGCACCGTCTTGCGCTGCGTCTCGGCACGGGTAATCGCATTGAGGAGCGCGCCTGCGCACACGAAGTCGATGCGGTCAACCGCGGACATGTCGATCGGCAGCGTGCTGCGCCCCTCGCGAAATTCGGCGAACTTGGCCAGCTGCGGGTCGGTCGGTCCGATCAGCGTCCCCTGCCAGCATAGAATTTCCGGCGTCGCCGCGGCAGCGGTCGGCGCATCTGCGGGCGAGGCCTCTGCGGTCGCCCCTGGGGGCGGTTCCCAGGACGGCGGCGACAGCTCGAAACTTACCGCGAAATCCACCGCTCGATCCTCGAACGCCTCGCGGTCGTTCTGCCATTGCAATAACTCGAGTAGCAGAATCCAATACCCCTCGCCCGCCTCGCGTCCCTGCTTCACCGCATTTTCCAGCGCGCGCCGGATCTTTTCGGGGTGCTGCAGGACCAGCGCGTACTGGCGCTTGCGCAACTGGGCGAGCGCATCGGCGAGAAGCCGCGACCCGGCGTCGTCGGCGCCCGTGAGCGAGCCCAAGTCGAGCCGGACCTGCGACTGCTTCTGGGTGGCCGTCAGCATATTGCTGACTTGCGGCGCATTGGCCAAAGACAGCTTGCCCATCATGGCGAAGTAGCCACCGGCCGAAGGCCGCGTACCCGAACGCTGCTGCGGCTGGCCCTCCTCCCACGCCGGCGCCGAGCGTTCGAATGCAACCACGTATTGCAACGCGAGTTGGTCGAATGCCGCGCGGTCACCCGCTCGCTGCAGCACGTCGAACAGTGCCAGCCAGGCTAACGGCGAGACCTTCGCATCGTTGTCGGTCGCCACACCGATTTCGAGTACCTGCCTTGCCGGCACCATCTGCCCGCTTGCATACAACAACGCGGCATTTTCGAGCACGGAGCACAGTCCAGGATTCGCCTCGGTGACCTGAAAGGCAGGCTGGGCGTCGGGGCTCCACTCGATCAGACTCGGCGGCCCGGTGACGGTGATTTCGCGTTCCCGCGGCTCGACGACGCCCCGCGTCGACTTGTCCTTGACTGCCGCCGCCGGGGCTGCCTTGGCCGCCCTCGCGATCTCGTGCGCCGATGTCGGCCGCCGGCTGCTCGCCGTGCGCGGGTCATGCCGCGGCGTCAATTCGGGCTTGGCCCGCCCTTCAGCAGTCTTGTCCTTGCCCGGCGACTTCGGAAACAGCGGAAATGCCATCGGAGTCTTATTCGCCTTTTGCGGCTACGCCAGCCGATCATTATGTCCCCTTCCCTCGCGCCCAACAAGGCAGCGCGGAAGGGGAGGCGCAGCAAGGCCCCGTCCCCGCGGCTGCGCCGCGCGCAGGAACCGAAGCGCTCCGTTCTAGGGCGGCGGCGGTCCCCAGCACGCCGCCGATCGAGTGACTATGCCCGCGCGAGATTCTCCGCGGCAAACTCCCAGTTCAGAAGCTTGTCGATGACCGCTTGCACGTAATCCGGCCGCCGGTTCTGATAATCGAGGTAGTAGGCATGCTCCCACACGTCGATGACCAAAAGCGGGGTCTGGCCCTTGGTCAAGGGCAGGTCGGCATTGGACGTCTTGACGATCTTGAGCGCATGAGCGTCGCGGACCAGCCAGGCCCAGCCGCTGCCAAATTGCTTCACCGCCGCATCGGCGAATTGCTGCTTGAATGTGTCGATGCCGCCGAATGCGGCGTCAACCATTGCCGCCAGCTTGGCCGCCGGCTTGCCGCCGCCATTTGGACTCATGGAGCGCCAGTAAAAGCCGTGGTTCCATGCCTGCGCCGCGTTGTTGAACAATTCGACCTTATCAGAGCGCCCCGACACCGCAAAAATAATCTGCTCGAGCGTCTGCCCTTCAAACTCGGTCCCGGAAACCAACTCGTTAACCTTGGTGATATAGGCCTTGTGATGCTTGTCGTGATGGACGCGCAAGGTATTGGCCGAAATGACAGGTGCGAGCGCGTCTTCGGAGTAGGGCAGCGGCGGCAACGCGAACGGTGTCGCCTCCTTTCGTGCGGTGAGTGTTGCCATATCAATCTCCCGTAACAGGTGTAGGACTGGGGACTACGTGCACCCGGTTCTGCCGGGTTTGCGCCGGGCAGCCCGCGGCTGGATTGGGCTGCCCCCGCTTGCTACAATTGCATCGACAGTTCTGAGCGACGGGAGTTCGCCGCATCAGGTCCGGGGCCAAACGGCGTAAGGGGGGTACTCAATGAAGAATCCGCTTGATTCGCTTTGGGGGACGGTCATCTCCGGTTTGATTCTGACCGTGATTCTGTACTTCGTTGTCAAGAGCATTCTTGGTTAGTCAGGGGGCAATGCGATGGACTACGTTCCGGCATTGGCAAGATGGCTGCATTTCATGGCCGGCATCATGTGGATCGGCCTGCTCTATTACTTCAACTTCGTGCAGGTGGCGGCACTCAAGGCGGCGACGGCGGACGGCACCGCCGCCGGAATCACCAAGCACGTTGCGCCGAGAGCGCTGCTCTATTTCCGCTGGGCCGCCGTTGTCACCTGGCTCGCCGGCGCGACCCTGCTCGGCGGCCAGTTCGTTAACGCCTTCACCTTCAGCGCCGGCATGGCGGGGATCGGGATGGGCGCCTGGCTGGGCACCATCATGCTGTTCAACGTCTGGGGGCTTATCTGGCCCAACCAGAAGAAGATCCTGGGGCTCAAGCCGGCCACCGATGAGGAGAAGACAAAGGCGCGCCGTGTAGCCTTCCTCGCCTCGCGGGCCAACGTGATGCTTTCGATCCCGATGCTGTTCTTCATGGCTGGCGGCTTGTCGCACCGCGGCGTCTTCTTCGGAATGTAGACACGGCTGGCCAACACACGGCAAACGGCCCGGTAAGTTCCCGGGCCGTTGTCGTCTCGTGTCGTCGCTTCGTGCCTAGTCGCCGTAGAGCTTTTGCACGCGCTCGCGCCGCTCCTGCGCCTCCAGCGACAGCGTCGCTGTCGGTCGCGCCAGCAGGCGTGGTATTCCGATCGGCTCGCCGGTCTCTTCGCAGTAACCGTAGCTGCCGTCGTCGATCATGCGCAACGATTTTTCGACCTTCTTCAATAGCTTGCGCTCGCGGTCACGCGTACGCAGCTCGAGCGTATACTCCTCTTCGAGGGTGGCTCGATCGGAGGGATCGGTCGTGATCTCGTTCTCGCGCAAATGCTGGCCGGTATCGTCGGCATTGTTCAACAGCTGCGCCCGCAGTTCGAGCAGCCGCTGCCGGAAGAACGCAAGCTGGGCTTCGTTCATATAGTCGCGCTCAGGCGCCTTGAGCAGGTCCTGCTCGCCCAGTTCCTTGACCTTTTTTACCGCCGCTTTTGTTGCCACGCTCCCACCTTCGCACCAGGCCGTCGCTTGCTGCCGGCTTGCCATGTCGCCGTAAGAAGGCGCGGATTATATCCCCAACCGGGTGCCGCAAGCCAGCCCTTATAATCGCATAGGTAGCGAGGGCTTTAAATGTCCGTGACCACGCTGACGATCACCCGGCCCGACGATTGGCACCTCCACTTGCGGGACGGGGAGCCCATGCGCTCGGTCGTGGGCGCGAGCGCCCGGGTGTTCGGGCGGGCAGTCGTCATGCCCAATCTCGAACCCCCGGTCACCACCGTCGCGGCCGCGGCGGCTTATCGAGAGCGGATCGCCGCGGCATTGCCCGCGACATCACATTTCGCGCCCCTGCTCACGCTGTACCTGACCGACGATACACCGGTGGCCGAAATCGCCGAGGCGCAGCGCAGCGGGTTCGTCATCGGCGTGAAATACTACCCTGCCGGGGCGACGACCAACTCGGCATCCGGTGTTACCGCGATCGAGCGGGTGTATCCGGCGCTCGAAGCTATGCAGAGTCTTGCGTTGCCGCTTCTGGTCCACGGTGAAGTGACCGCGGACGAGGTCGACATATTCGACCGCGAGCGGATGTTCGTCGACCAGGTGCTGCGACGCATCCTGCGCGATTTCCCCGGACTCAGGGTCGTGCTTGAGCACATCACGACGCGTGACGCCGCAGATTTCGTCGCGGCCGCCCCGGCGCATGTCGGCGCCACCATTACGCCCCAGCACTTGCTCCACTCACGCAATGATCTGTTCGCGGGCGGGATCAGACCGCACCTGTACTGCCGGCCCATACTGAAACGCGAATCGCATCGCCAGGAGCTGCTCAAGGTCGCGACCAGCGGCAATGCCAAGTTCTTCCTCGGGACTGACTCGGCGCCGCACGCGCGCGGCACCAAGGAAGACGCATGTGGCTGCGCCGGGTGCTATACCGCGCACGCCGCGCTGGAGCTCTACACGGAGGCGTTCGAGACGGCGGGGGCCCTGGATAAGCTGGAGGGGTTTGCGAGCTTTCATGGCGCCGATTTCTACGGCCTGCCCCGTAACCGCGACACGGTCACGCTCCGGCGCGACGCGTGGGTCGTGCCGCGGGAATACCCCTTCGGAAACGAGACCGTGGTACCGCTCAACGCCGGGGCGACGATGCGCTGGCGAATCGCGACCTAGTCTCGAAGGCGTTGTTATCGTGCTATTATCTGCGCTCGAAGTCAGCCAGACCGTCGCTGCCGGCTGCGCCCTAAAGCGCCACCGGGAGAGGAAAGTCCGGGCTCCGTAGAGCGGGATGCTGGGTAACTCCCAGACGCTGCAAGCTGTCCGCGCGAGCGGGCGGCGAAGGCGAGGAACAGGGCCACAGAGACGAGTCGCATCCGATCAAAAGGATGCGGGTGAAACGCGGCAACCTCCATCCGGAGCAACACCAAGTAAGCGGACGCAAGCGTTACCGAGGCTGCTCGCCTAGTCCGCGGGTAGGTGGCTCGAGCGCCGCGGCAACGCGGCGCCTAGATGAATGACGGTCATAGCGCGCTCTTCGGACGCGCCGTAACAGAACCCGGCTTATCGGCTGACTTCGACTTGACTGAGCTGTGCCATGACGCTCCGCGACGGAAGTCGCGGAGCGTCGCCGTTTCAGGTTCGTCGCCGTCGCGCATCACCCAGGATCTCCCGCGCGGCGTTGTGCCCCGGAACACCGGTCACGCCGCCGCCGGGGTGCGTTCCGGCGCCGCACATGTAAAGCCCCTTCAGCGGACCACGATAATTGCCGTGGCCGAGCACGGGGCGCGCAGAAAAAAGCTGGTCGAGTGCCAGCGCGCCATGAAAAATGTCGCCGCCGGAAAGACCGAACTCGCGCTCCAGATCGAGCGGCGAGAGCACGCGTCGCGCGATGACGCTGGAGCGGAACCCCGGTGCATAGCGGTCGACGGTATCGAGCATCAGGTCCGCCACCTCGTCGGCTGTCTCGTCCCATGACCGGCCGTCGGGCAGCCGCGGATTGGCGTGCTGGCAGAACAGGCTCGCCACGTGCTTGCCCGGCGGGGCGAGCGAAGCGTCGACGAGCGATGGAATCAGCACCTCGATGATCGGTTCCCGCGACCATCCGGTCTGCCGGGCGTCGAAGTACGCGCGCTCCATGTAGGCCAGCGAAGGCGCGAGAATGATCCCTGCACGCAAGTGTTCTGCGTCTGCACGCAGGCAGCTGAACTCGGGTGCCGCGTCGAGGGCCACGTTCATGCGGAACGTTGCAGAGACGCAGCGGTAGCCCTCGATCCGCCGCCGGAAATCGGCATCGAGCGCCGAGGCATCGATCAACTTCAGGTACAGCAGCTTCGGATCGACATTCGCAACCACGCGCCCTGCGGCGACCTCGCTGCCGTCGGCAAGCGCGATGCCGGTCGCGCGCGCGTTGCGCGTGGTGACGCTTGCCACTGGGGCGGTGGTGAAAATCGCGACGCCTCGCGCCCGCGCTTCCGCCGCCATCGCCTGCGTGATGGCACCCATGCCACCGAGCGCATGCCCCCACTGGCCCCGCTTGCCGTTCACTTCGCCGAAAACGTGGTGCAGGAGCACATACGCCGAGCCGGGCGAATACGGACTGGCGAAATTGCCGACGACGGAATCGAAACCAAATACCGCCTTGATCGGGTCGGATTCGAACCAGCGATCGAGCACCTCGCCCGCGCTCTTGGTGAACAGATCGAGCAGATCGCGTCGCTGCGCAAGCGTCAGCCGCTTGAGTTGCCCGCCGACTTTCCAGACTCGAAGCCACTCGCCAACGCCGCCACCGATGTTGGCCGGCGTCTCGAGCAGCAGCGCTCGCAGCACGCCCGCAACTCGATCGAGCATGGCGTAATACGCTGGCAGGGCAGCTGCATCACGCGCCGAAAAACGGGCGACCTCAGCCTGGGTTGCTGCAACCCCTCCGCCGACCTTAAGGTAACCCCCGCTGGGAAGGGGAAGAAAGTTGGCGAGCGGCCGCTCGACGATGCGCAATCCGTGCCTGACGAGCTGCAGATCGCGGATCACCTTGGGATGCAGCAGGCTGACCGTGTAACTGGCCGTGGAATTGCGAAATCCCGGATGGAACTCCTCGGTGACCGCCGCACCGCCGACGATTGCCCGACGTTCGAAAACCGCCACGGACATGCCGCCGGCGGCAAGATAGCAGGCGCACACGAGGCCGTTGTGGCCGCCACCGATGATGACTGCGTCGTAGCGGCGAGAGGACGGCATCCGCGGGAAGGGACCAGCGGGCGCGGGCCGGCTAATCTTCGGTCATTCCAGCGGCGACGATCGAGAACCCGCAGTCGACGTAGGTCACCTCGCCGGTCACGGCGCTGGCAAGATCGGACAGCAGGAACGCCGCCACGTTGCCGACCTCGTCGATTGTCACATTGCGGCGCAACGGCGCCGTCCTGGCAACGAAATGCAGGATCTTCGAGAATCCACCGATGCCGGCGGCGGCGAGGGTCTTGATCGGTCCGGCCGAAATGGCATTGACGCGAATGCCTTCCGGCCCCAGGCACTGCGCCAGGTAGCGCACGTTCGCCTCGAGGCTGGCCTTCGCGAGACCCATGACGTTGTAGTTCTGGATCGCACGTTCGGCGCCCAGGTAGGAAAGGGTGAGCATCGCGCCCCCATGGCCGGCCATCAGCGGCCGGGCCCCCTTCGCCAGCGCCGCCAAGCTGTAAGAGCTGATGTCGTGGGCGGTGGCGAATGCCGCCCGCGTCAAGCCCTGGAGGAAATCGCCGGCAAGCGCTTCGCGCGGCGCGAACGCGATCGAGTGCAGCAGCCCGTCGAGCGTGCCCCAGTCGCGTTTAAGCGCGTCGAACAGGGCGGCGACCTGCTCATCGCTCGCCACATCGCATGGCAGCACCGGGGCGCTGCCGAATTCCGCCGCCAACCTCGTTACGCGTTCCTTCAGCTCGTCATTGACGTAGGTGAAGGCCAGCGTCGCCCCCTCGCGCTGGCATGCCCGCGCAATGCCGTAGGCGATCGAGCGATTGGATAGCAATCCGGTGATCAGGATTTTCTTGCTGGCGAGGAATCCCATATCGTTATGCGCGCTATTGCAGGCATCCGGGTCTAGAGCAAATCCTTCAAGTCGACGCCCTGACTGCGCTCGATCACACCGCAGGCGAGCCAGTCGTTGCGCACGCCAAACTCCGCCTTCGGATCAGGATCGAGGCCGCCGTGCACGACCACCGAGTGACCGATCACGTCGTTGGGCTCGCCGGTGCCGACCGAGAGCCCGGCGGTTGTTATCTGCAGCGTCGCGGTGCCTTCGGTCCCCGCGTATATCCGTGGTAAATCGCCGGTACGCTTGCCGGGGGCGGCGCCCGCGATGTTCCATACCGGGCCGGCGCTTGCCGCGTTGAAGGAACTGCAATTGCCGACCATGTGTATGTAGACGCTGTGCGAGCCTGGAAAGAGTTCGACAAAAAAACCGCTGATCCAGGCCTTGCTTCCGCGCTGCGTGAATGAAATCGTTCCGCGCACGGTGCTGTTATTGCTGGGCTCGAGTCGGGCTACCGCCATCGTGCCGGCTTCCGGGATGACCCTGAGGCTGGGCGGCACATCGCAAGCCGCGAGCAATGCCGCGGTTAAGAACGCTGCGACGGTGGCCCAACCCGGAGGGGGAGCGTAGGATCGCCCCGACAACGACGGGGCAGCGATGGAACGTTTCACGGCCGTCCCGCCGCTCGGCGGGCTTTCCTGGATCTTGCCGCGGAGGCGGCAGCGCGGGCCGCGACCGCCAAGGAGGCGGATCAACTGCGCCGGCCCCGTGGGATTCCGCATCCATGATAAGCGAAGCCCGCCGCATTGCCAAACGCGCAGCTCCGCACGTAGCCCGCGGGTGGCTTTCTGCAGGTGGCGCGCACCGTGCCGCGCGGCGGGCCCCAGGCAGCGCCCCTGCGCTGACTACCGCCAACGTCTCCCCGATAAGCCAGACGCCGGCGGACGCCGATCAGATCAAATCCGCCAACGACACCGTGACCATACCCGACTAGCCGCGGGCGAGGGTTGCGTCCGAACCAAGTCCTGGTACGCGCGATCTCGCGCGGCAAGGCCCGCGGCGCCGCCGGCGCGATCGCGCCGCGTGGATATGCAAGCTGCCACGAGGGTCAAGTCGCAGCCCAACCGGACAAGGTAGAATGGCGCGGTCGCAGGCAAATGCGCAGGCCGCTGTCGCTGCGCCGAGACTTCCCATGTCGTTCATCATGACGCCATCCGAGATCGTTCACGAACTGAACAAGCACATTGTCGGCCAGGGCGAAGCGAAGCGGGCGGTTGCAATCGCACTGCGCAATCGCTGGCGCCGACAACAGGTTGCGGAGCCGCTGCGTCAGGAAATCACGCCGAAAAACATTCTGATGATCGGACCGACCGGGGTCGGCAAGACGGAGATTGCGCGCCGCCTTGCCCGTCTCGCCGATGCCCCGTTCATCAAAGTCGAAGCGACGAAGTTCACCGAGGTTGGTTATGTCGGTCGCGACGTCGACACGATTATTCGCGATCTTGCCGAGACCGCGATCAAGCAGACGCGCGAGAGCGAGACGCGCAAGGTGCGCGATCGTGCCAGCGACAGCGCCGAGGAGCGCGTGCTCGACTCGCTGCTGCCTCCGGTCCGCGAAGTCAACCTGGAAGACATGAAGCCGACCGATTCGGCGACCCGCCAGAAGTTCCGCAAGATGCTGCGGGAGGGCAAATTCGACGACAAGGAGATCGACGTCGAGATATCCGTGCTTCCGGCGCAGATGGAGATTCTCGCGCCGCCAGGGATGGAGGACCTCACCAGCCAGATCCAGGGAATGTTCCAGCAAGTCTCGGGCGGGCGCCGGAGGGTCAAGCGCCTGAAGGTGGTCGAGGCGATGAAGGTCCTGATCGATGAGGAGGCCGCCAAACTGGTCAACGACGACGAGCTGAAGATGAAGGCGCTCAGCAACGTCGAGCAGAATGGAATCGTGTTCCTGGACGAAATCGACAAGATCGCGAGCCGGCAGGAAATGGTTGGCGCCGACGTATCGAGGCAGGGTGTGCAGCGCGACCTGTTGCCGCTGGTCGAAGGGACCACCGTTGCCACCAAGTACGGCATGGTCAAGACCGATCATATTCTGTTCATCGCCAGCGGCGCATTCCATCTCGCCAAACCTTCAGACCTGATTCCCGAATTGCAGGGACGGTTCCCGATCCGCGTCGAATTGTCGTCGCTCTCCGTGGCTGACTTCGAGCAGATTCTCACGGCGACGGACGCCTGCCTTACGCGGCAGTATCAGGCTCTGCTGGCGACCGAGCGCGTGGCGCTCAACTTCGAGGCGGACGGCATCAGGCGGCTGGCCGAGATTGCATTTGCCGTCAATGAGAAGCAGGAAAACATCGGCGCGCGGCGGCTTTACACGGTGATGGAAAGGTTGCTCGACGAGGTGTCGTTCGATGCGGCGAACCTCGACGGCCACACGATCACGATCGACGCCAAGTACGTCGATGACCGCCTTGCTGGAATCGCCAAGGATGACAACCTGTCGCAGTACATCCTCTGAGGACGCGTGCGACTGCCCCGCGGGCCTCGTCCGGCCGTAGCGCCCTTGGCTTACCGATCGCGGCCGGGCCCGCGCTGAAGGCTTTGTCGCCGGCGGCGGTTTAACCTAGCGCAGATTGCGCCGCGCGAGGTTGCTCATCAGCGCTCCCGCACCGAAGGTCCAGGGCGGGATGCGATCGCTGCGATTGACGCGGTTTACCAGGGCGCCGAGCGTTGGCGTCGCCACCGTCACGATGTCGCCGATGGCGTGGGTGAATCCCTGGCCCGGACCGAGTCGATCCTGCGTCGGCGCGAACATCGTGCCCAGAAAGAGCATCAGGCCGTCGGGATACTGATGGTTGGCGCCGATCGCCTGCCCCACCAGGTCGAGCGGGTCGCGACTTATCATTGCCATCGAACTACGCCCCTCGAGTGCGAAGCCGTCCGGGCCGTCGACGCGCATCGACAGTTCGCAGCCGCGCACGGTATCGATGGTGAACGAATCATCGAGCAGCCGAATGAATGGACCGATTGCGCAGGACCCGTTGTTGTCCTTGGCCTTGCCGAGAAGAAGCGCGCTGCGACCTTCGAAGTCGCGCAGGTTGACGTCGTTACCGAGTGTCGCGCCGACGGTGCGGCCGCGGCTGTTCACCGCCAGGACGATCTCGGGCTCGGGATTGTTCCATTGCGACCGGGGATGGATTCCGATCTCGGCCCCGAAGCCGACCGCGGACATCGGTTGCGCCTTGGTGAAGATCTCGGCGTCGGTTCCAATGCCCACCTCGAGATACTGGGACCACGCGTTTTGGCCGATGAGCACCTCGCGGAGCCGGGCGGCTTCGGGTGAACCGGGCCGCACGCGGTCCAAGTCGTTCCCGATGACCGAGACAATGGCTTTGCGTACCGACTCCGCCTTTGCCGGGTCGCCGCGGGCTTGCTCCTCGATGACGCGCTCGAGCATGCTCGACACGAAGGTCACGCCGCTCGCCTTGATCGCCTGCAGGTCACAGGGCGCGAGCAGCCAGGGCATGGCGCTGTCGAGCTGATTCCACGCCGAGTTGGCGACGACCTCCGACAGCGGGGCGAGCCGCGGCAGGTCCGTCGCGTCACGAACGGCGGCAACCGGATCGTCGAGCTCGAAGAGCGAACTCGCGGTCGGGGCGACAGACGATAGATCGATCAAGTCGTCGCCACGCACGGCAACGAGCGCCGGGCCATCGCAAGCCGGCACCCACGCCCGTCCGACCAGCAGGGCCCGCCCGCCGTCCTCGGGAAGGCAAACGGAAACGCTCAATCGCTCGCTCATGTTCGCTCTATCGCCGGCCGCGCGGGTATCATCCGCGGACCCCCTGCTGCTCGAGGCCTCGCCGACCGGACATGCTTACCGCCACCCAGTGCGACCAGGCTGCCCGCCATCTTCTCGCGGCGCGCCGCGCCGGGCAACCCGGCTTGCGCCTGGCCGAGTCCTGCCGCCCGACCGACGTGGAGGACGCGCTTGCCATCCAGCGCCGGGTACAGGAACTGCTCGGCATGCAGACGGGCGGCTGGAAGTGCTCGGTTCCGACGGCCGGGCGGTCGATCGCCTGTGCGGCGATTTTCGCCGCGACCATTGCCAGGGCTTCGCCCTGGCGCGTCATCGACCGCGGCGGCCGGGCCCGCATCGAGCCCGAGGTCGCCTTCGTGCTCGGCAGGGATCTTCCGGGCCGGGCCACGCCATACACCGAGCCCGAGGTTCGCGCCGCAATCGCCGAAACACGCCTGGTGCTCGAGCTCCTCGATTCGCGTTACGCCAACCCCTCGGAGGTCCAATTTCCGGAGCTGCTCGCCGACCATGTCTCGAATCAAGGCCTTTTCGTGGGGCCGATCGTGCGTGACGGGTTGCAACGGCAACTGGACGCCTTTGCGCTCCTCGTCGAGACTCCATCGACGACGCTCTTCGCCGGCAATGGCCGGCATCCTGACGGCCATCCTCTGCGGCCGCTGGTCTGGCTGGCCAACTTCCTCGGTTCCCGCGCCGAAATGGGTGGTCTGACCGCTGGCACAATCGTCACCACCGGCTCCTACGCCGGCGCCCTCGAAGTACCGCTGGGCACCGCTCTGCGCGTGACGTTCGGAGGCCTGGGCGAGCTTGGAGTCGAACTGCGGGCCGCATAGACCGCGCGCACGGCGAGCGTAGGCGGCCCGCGGTCGCCCGCAGGCGCTAGAAGCAACCGGTTAGTGCGGCAATCGCCGGAAACTGGTGTTGCGGCTCGCGGTAGGAATCGTCGGGATCCTGGTCGAAGCTGATCAGGTTGTCCATGACGATCGTGCGCCGGAACCCGACGTAGATTCCTTCCTTGTTCTTGCCGTTGACCTCCGCACACAGGGCCGTGCCGTTGGCGTTTAGCCGCTGGTTGCGGATCTGCATAGAGGCCGGATCGATCAACAGTGCGCGCAGCCGCTGCTCGAGCTGCAGCTGCCTGGCGCGGCGCGCGCCCTCCTGAGTCTCGCGGTCATCGATGGCCGCCTGCTCCGCCTCGCGTCGCGCTAGCTCCTGTTGCGCCGCCCGTTCGCGCATTTGGCGATCGGCCTCCGCATCCTCGCGCCGCGCCTGCTCGACTGCGGCGGCAATGGCGGCGGGGTCGGGCTCTTTCGCCTTCTCGCATGCGCCGACAAGCATGACCGTGACTGTCACGACGGCGACCACGGCCAGCCGCATCGGCAAGACGTGGCAAATCTGCCGTGCGGAGTCTCTAGGTCGGTACGCGGGTATAGCGGTATTTCTCCGCACAGCGGATGATCTGCAAGTTCGTAGGAAATTCGAGGCAGACGCGCGCGTCGGCCCAAGTCCACGATCGCTTCTTCGCCTTCGACTTCGTTCGCGATGCGCGCGGTGCCGTAGGGGCGGCAGCTGGGGGTGCGGCAGTTGGGGTGGCGGCCGCGGGCGCCGCCGCTGGCGCGGGCTTCGGCGCCTGGGCATGTCCAGCTGACGGATACGCCGTTGCGAGCATTGCTACACACGCCATTGCTGCGCCGAATCGCTTCATGATTGCGCTCCCCTTAGGATTGAAGCCTGCGGTCCATTCCCGCTATCGCAGGAAAAAGCCGTTGACCTTGCCGTCCTTGACCACCAGTTGCACCAGTCTGTCGTCCCCGCCGTCCTTGAACTCGAGCTTCCACAGATAGATTTCGTACCCACCTTGATTCAATCGGCCCAGGAAGTTCGAGGTGTAGCCCTCCTTGAGGCGCGGCGCGAACTGCGCGCTGAAGCTGTCGAGCATGGGTTTCGACATCGTGGATTGGAATTTCGTGTCGCCACCGGCGACGAAATCTGCCAGCGACCTGGTCTGCGTCGCGGCCAGCATGTTCTTCATTGTCGTTTCGATTTCCTGTGGCGCCTGGGCCGACGCGGCCTGCATCGCGGAGGTTCCAAGGAGCACGACGCAAAGCAGGAAGCGATCAAGCCAGGGCGAAGCAAGAGCGTCGCGCGCGAGTAGCCTCATGATTTGCTCCTGTTTGCGCGATGATACGCCAGGCGGCGCATGCGAGAAAAGTCGCGCCTCGCGCGCTGCCGGTGCCCCGTAGCGGCGCTCGCCGGGTCCAGGGCGAGCGCCTCGGACCGAGTACCCTTGCCGGCCTGATCAGTGGCTAGTCGAGCGTGCTGCGGAAGAATCGCAGCCCGATGGCGGTGACAACCAGCATGAAAACCGCGATCGGCCACGCCTCGGGCAGGATTTCGCTCCAGCCATTGCCCTTGAGGAGCACGCCACGGATGATGCGCAGGAAGTGGGTGAGCGGCAGCGTCTGTCCGATAATCTGCGCCCAATCGGGCATGCCACGAAACGGAAACATAAATCCCGAAAGCAGGATCGACGGCAGAAAGAAGAAGAAGGTCATCTGCACCGCCTGCAACTGGTTGCCCGCGACCGCGGAGATCGTCAATCCCAGCGTCAGGTTGGCGGCAATGAACAACAGCACCGAGAGGTACAGGATGCTGTAGCTGCCCAGCATTGGCACGTTGAAAACCCATTGCGCCAAAGTCAGCACCAGCGTTACCTGGACCAACCCGATGACGATGTAGGGGACGATCTTGCCGGTCATGACCTCGAGCGCCGTCGCCGGCGTCGCGAGCAGATTCTCCATGGTGCCGCGCTCGCGCTCGCGCGTGATCGCGAGGCCGGTCATCATGACCATGGTCATCGTCAGAATGACACCCATCAGCCCCGGCACGATGTTGTATTGCGTCACCGCCTCCGGGTTGTAGCGCGGGTGGATACGCACCTCGAATGCACTGGGCGTCGGCGCCAGGTCTGCCAGGGGTCCGGTCAAGTCGTGAGTCAGTGCTGTTTGTGCGAGCTGGTTGATCGCCGCGATCGCGTTGACCGTCGCCGAGGGATCGGTCGCATCGGCCTCGACCAGCAGCGCCGGCCGCTCTCCCCTGACCAGCCGCTTCGAGAAGTCGTCCGGGATGTCGACCACGAACTGCGCCTCGCCGGTGGCCAGCATACGGTCCGCGTCGGCCTCGTTGCGCGCTTCTCCGACGAAGGTGAAGTAGTCACTGTTGCGCAGAGCCGCAAGGATGCTGCGCGAGAACTGACTGTTGTCGGCGACGAGCGCGGCAGTCGGCAGATGCTTGGGATCGGAATTGATCGCAAAGCCGAACAGCGTCAGCTGAATGATCGGAATACCCACGATCATGCCGAATGTCAGGCGGTCGCGCCTGAGCTGGATGAACTCCTTGCCGACGATACCGAGCCAGCGCGAAATCGAGAAGTAATCGTCTATCAAGAGTGAATCTCGGTGATCGGCGCTCCGCCCGCGTCGCCCATGAGGTGAATGAAAACGTCTTCCAGCCCCGGCTTGACTTCCGTCCAGGTTCGACCCGGCTCGCCCATGATCGGCTCGAGCTCGCGACGCAGGGCTTCGCCGTCGGAACCGGTGATGTGCAGCGTCGCGCCGAAGGCCACGACCTGCTCGACCGCGGGCAAGGCCCGCACGCGCGCGGATAGCGCGGGCAGATCGGCCGCGGTCACGGCCCAGGTGTACAGCGACTGGCTCGCGATGACCTCCTGCGCCGTTCCCTGAACCAGCAGGCGTCCATAAAGGATATAGCCCACCTTGTGACAGCGTTCCGCTTCGTCCATGTAGTGGGTGCTGACCAGCACCGTGATGCCGTGCGCGGCAAGCGCGTGCAACTCCTCCCAGAAATCACGCCTCGCCTTCGGGTCGACGCCCGCGGTCGGCTCGTCGAGAAGCAACAGCTGCGGATCGTGCAGCAGGCATGCGGCGAGCGCCAGGCGCTGTTTCCAGCCCCCGGACAGCGTGCCGGCCAGCTGGTTTTCGCGTTGCGTCAATCCAAGGTGCTCGATCGCCCGCTCGATCTTCTCGCGCGCGTCGGTCATGCCGTACATGCGGGCAACGAAGCGCAGGTTCTCGCCGATGGTGAGATCCTCCCAGAACGAGAAGCGCTGGGTCATGTAGCCGACATGCCGCTTTATCTGCTTGGTCTCGCGGACGATGTCGTAACCGAGACAGGTTCCTTCGCCGCTGTCAGGCGTGAGCAGGCCGCAGAGCATGCGGATCGAGGTCGTCTTGCCGCTGCCGTTGGGACCGAGAAAGCCGAAGATCTCGCCCCTGCGCACGGTCAGTGACAGGTCCTTGACCACATGATTTTCGCCGAAGTGCTTGTTGATGCCGTGGACGTCGATCACGACGTCCACCACGCGGGCGTCGTTCATCGTGCCGCCGGCAGCGTCACGTCGACCGGTTGCCCCGGATTGAGCTTGGTGGCGACATCGGGTGCGGGCCTCGCCTCGACCAGATAGACGAGCTTGGCCCGGTTTTCTTTCGAATAGAGAACCGGCGGCGTGTACTCGGCGCGGTCGGAGATGAATGAAATAGTAGCGCTGATCGGTGCGCCGCATCCGTCGCAGGCTACGCTTATCGTCTGCCCGCGCTCCAGTCGGCCCAGCACGGGCTCCGGAACGTAGACGCGGATCTTGACGTTGCCCGGCGGCAGCAGGCTGACCACCGGGCTGCCGGCAGGGACGAAATCACCAACGACGTAATACGTGTCGTCGATTCGGCCGGCTTGCGGCGCAACGACCGTGCGCTGCGAGAGGTGCCAATCGCTCTGCGCCAGCGCTTGGCGCGCCGCGTCGGCGTCGGCTTGTGCCGCGCGGATCTCGTCGGGACGTCCGGGCAAGTTTGCGGTCTGCACCGACGCCCTGAGCTGTGCCACGAGCGCGTCGTCACTCTTCAGCCTGGTGCGCGCGTCGTCGAGCGCCGAGTCGCTGATGAAGCCCGACTTGAACAGCGACTCCTGGCGCATCAGATTCGCAGCCGAAAGCTCGCGCGCAGCCTGCGCCTGGCGCAGCTGCTCGGCGACGCTTTCGACTTCGGGAGGCCTCTTGCCAGTCTTGATGTTCTCCAGCCGCGCCAGCGCGCCGCGCAATTGCTCCTCGGCCTGCCGCCGGGCCGCGATCTCGTTCTCGCGCTCGAGCACGAACAGCGGCGCGCCGGCAGGCACCTGATCACCCCTCTGCACCGAGAGTTGCTGCAGGAAACCGGCGAACTGCGGTCCGACGCGCACGTATTCGCCCTCGATGTAGCCCTGCAGCGGCCGCTCTCCTCCCGGGCCGCACCCGGCAAGAGAGGCCATGACGAACGCCGCCACGCAGCAGCGGATTGGGATAGAAGGTGGCGGCATTTTTGTTCGGGTGCGTCGTCAGCATACCAGCCCCGACGTCCAGGCCACCCTGCGGCGGCAGCGTGCAGGAAGCCATCTCACTCGCTGCGCAGGGTCGGCTTTAGGTTCTTGCCCGGGCCGGCACGCGCCACCACAGGCGAGCGTGCAACGGCTGACCTGGGTGCGCGCCCGCACCGCGGCTGCGGCCCGATAGCTTGCCGCACGGCGAGCAGCAAGCCCACGCCGCCGTCGCGTCGCGGCGCCCGAAGGTGCTGCGCTGGAGAGTAACCGGTTGGCCGCGCGATCAGTACTTGATCGAGCAGCCGTAGGGCGTCGACGACGCCGTCGTCACCGCCTTGCCCTCGGTAGCCTCGGTCAGCGCGGCGCGGACATAGTTGTGCGCCGCCGGCGGATCCTCCGGCCGCGTCGAAGGGCGATCGTCGATTGCCCCGGCGTATATGATCGTGCCTTCGGGATCGATCACGAACATGTGCGGCGTCGTCTTGGCCTGGTAGAGCCTGGCGACCATGCTCTCCGGATCGACGAGCACTGCCTTCTGCGCGGCTCCGCGGGCCCGCATCCAGTCGCCAAGCTTCACCGCCGGCAGGTAATCCGCGCTCGACCGGTTCGACGAATCAATAGACAGCCATACCACCCCGCGAGGGCCCCACGCCATCTGCAGCGCCTGCATGTTGCGGGTGTCGTAGTGATTGCGCACGAACGGACACCCCGGGTTGGTCCATTCGAGGACGACGTACTTGCCCTTGAAATCCGCCAGCTGGATGTTCTTGCCCTGGGTGTCCATGAGCGCGAAATTCGGAGCGCTCTGTCCGGCAGTTGCGGCCAGCGCCGGCATCGCGGTGGCAAGAGTCAGTGTGCATATCGCTGTGCGCCAGTTCATGCCGTCTCCTTGCTGATTAGACGCCTTGCTAAGGCGCCTTCAGTGCGTCGGTGATGACGCGTTGCTGTAGGACCTCGGGCAGGATCAGCGGTTCACGTCCCGGCCGGTACAGGACATATACCGGCACCCCGCTGCGCCCCAACGCCGCGAGGGCACGCCCGATCGCCGCGTCGCGGCGGGTCCAGTCCGCGCGCAGCAAGGCAACATGACTCTGCGCGAAAGCCTGCTGCACCGCCTCGGTGTTGAGGATCAGGCGCTTGTTCACCTGGCAGGTGACGCACCACGCGGCAGTGAAGTCGACAAACACCGGGCGACCGGCCGCGATGAGCTGCTGCAATCGATCGGCCTCATAGTCCTGCCATGGCCCCCTATCGGCAACGCCCCGGGCCGACGTCGGCCCGACTCCTGCGACTGCGACGACGATCGGCCAGCCGACGGCGACGATGCCGGCAAGGCCCGCCAGGGCCGCCCAGCCCCAGCCTCGCGCCCCGCCGGCGCGCAACGTCTGCCAGGCCCACAGCGCGAACGCGACCAGCAGCAGGATGACAAACAGGCGTGCCACGGCGTCGTTGTCGAGCTGCGCCCCCAGCACCCAAGCGAGCCAGATCACCGTCGCGTACAGCGGGAAGGCAAGCAGCTGCTTGAGCCGAACCATCCATGGCCCCGGCCGTGGCAGCCTCGTCCGCCACGCCGGAAAGTAGGCGAGCAAGAGATAGGGCAGCGCCATTCCGCAACCGAGAGCGGTGAAGACGGCGACGGTCGATGCAGGCGTCGCCAGGAGTGCCCAGCCGATGGCCGCACCCATGAACGGCGCCGAACAGGGCGCCGCGACGACCACCGCAAGCATGCCCGAGAGCGCGTCGTTGACATACGTGTTGCGCGCATTCCAACCGGCGATGGCCGATGGCAGCAGCTGGCCAACCTCGAACACGCCAGAGAGGCTCAACGCGATGGCGAAAAACAGCGCCGCGAGGCAGACCACGACCACCGGCGACTGCAACTGAAACCCCCAGCCGAGCTGCTGACCCGCGGCCCGCAACACGAGCAGAAGGCCGGCGAGCAGCCAGAACGAGACGACCACGCCGCCGGCAAAGGCGGTCCCGTGCCGGCGCATGGCGGCATTGTCATAACCGTGTGCCGCGAACCCCAGTACCTTGAGCGACAGCACAGGGAATACGCACGGCATCAGGTTGAGCAGCAAACCGCCGAGCAGTGCGAAGCCGAGCGCGACACCGAGCGACAGGCCACCCGCCACGGCCACGCCCGGTTGCGTCGCCAGCGCCCGCGGCGCGGCGCTCGCCGCGGCGGCTTCCGCCGGTGCGCCGGGAACGATCGTTCCGCCAAGCGGTACATCGATGCTCACCGCGCGGCGCGGACCGAAACCGCGGGTTGCGGTAAGGACCCCGGCCAGACGCTTGAAGTCGCCGACGCGCTGGCTCGCAACCGGCAGCGTCAGCTTGAGTGTCTTGCCGTCACGTGCGAGCGTCTGCGCGCCGCCCGCCTCGATCTTGCCTTCGCTGTACGGGAACAGGCGCAGCTCGCCCGGATCTTCCTCCTGCGCCACGGGCGTGAGGGCGAGCTCGATCTGCGGTCCGTGCCCCGTGGCGGCGACGCTCCAGCCCTCGAGCGGTTGCGGCAGCGACGCCCGCGTGCGCGCGATGGCCTCGGCCCAGCGCGGATCCGGGTCCGGGTTCGCGGCCACCGGCATGCTCAGAGCGAGATCGGCCCCCTCGGGAATGCAGATCTCCCGGCAAACAAGCCAGTCGGCGCGCGCCCGGAGAGTCGCCGGTCCGGCGCTCGCGAATCCGGGTGCCACCGCGATGTCGGCCAGCAAGAACACCTCGCCCTCGTAGCCGTAGTTGACGAGCGGCCCGACGGGGAGCGCGAGCGGCGGCGGCCATTGGATCGGCCCGGCACTAAGCCCCGCGGGCAGCTTCCAATCGAGCGTCGGCGGCAGTCCCGAGTCACCCGGATTGCGCCAGTAGGCGTGCCAGCCGGGTTCCATCTTCAGCCGCAGCGCCACGGTCGCCTGCGATCCGGGGTTCAACGCCGTCATTGCCGGAACGAGCTCTGCCTCGACGTGCTCGGTGCGCACCGGCGCGGCAGTCGCAGTCGCGGCGACAACCGTGGCGAAGAGCAGCGTAAGGGCGTACGGCGAGGCGGGCATGGGCGAATCCGCGAACCGGCGCGGTGATGCGTCTTTGGATGGCAAGACCCGGGCCCGGTTCCCGGGCACGCCACGATTCTACCAGCCCGCCGCGGGGCATTCTCCGCCGCAACGCTTCGGTCCGGCCGTCAGGGAAGCCTTCCGCGTCCCGCTCTACGCCATCGCGGTCGATACCACGCGGTGGCTCGCCCGGGTGGTCGCGCCGGCGCGCTTTCGGGCCGCGGTCGCTCTGCCTGCACCGCGGGGCCGACCTTGCTGCCGGTATAATCGTTCGCTTCGCTTTGCCACCCTCCGCCACGGCCGCTCGCATGCAACCGTATCGTCCCGCCGAAATCGAAGCCACCGCGCGAGCGCACTGGACGTCCATCCAGGGCTTTCGCGCACGCGAGGACGCCGCCAAGCCGAAGTTCTACTGCGTGTCGATGCTGCCCTATCCGTCCGGGGTCCTGCATATGGGACACGTGCGCAACTACACCATCAACGACATGATGTACCGGTATCTGCGCATGAACGGGTACAACACGCTGATGCCGATGGGTTGGGACGCGTTCGGGCTGCCGGCGGAAAACGCGGCTATGAAAAGCGGCGTTGCGCCAGCCCAGTGGACCTACGACAACATCGCCTACATGAAGCGGCAGATGCAGGCGGTCGGGCTGGCGATCGACTGGTCGCGAGAACTGACGACTTGCAAGCCCGATTACTATCGCTGGAACCAGTGGTTGTTCCTCCGCATGCTCGAGCGCGGCATCGCGTACAAGAAGACCGGTGTCGTCAACTGGGACCCGGTGGATCAAACCGTGCTGGCCAACGAGCAGGTGATCGATGGCCGCGGCTGGCGTTCCGGCGCGCCGGTGGAAAAGCGCGAAATCCCGATGTATTACCTCAAGATCACCGCTTACGCCGACGAGTTGCTCGACAACCTCGAAAGGATGACCGGATGGCCCGAGCGGGTGCGGGCGATGCAGGCGAACTGGATCGGCCGCAGCGAAGGCGTGCGCTTCGCATTTCCGCACCACATCCGCGCCGCCGACGGCGCGCTCATCGGCGATGGCAGGATGTGGGTGTTCACCACGCGCGCCGATACGATCATGGGGGTCACGTTCTGCGCCGTCGCGGCGGAGCATCCGCTGGCGATGCACGCCGCGGCCCTGGATCCAAAGCTTGCGGCGTTCGTCGCCGAATGCAGGCAAGGCAGCACGCTCGAGGCCGAGCTCGCCATGATGGAGAAGAAGGGCCTGCCGACGGGTCTCTACGTCAACCACCCGCTGACCGGCGAGCGCATCGAGATCTGGATCGGCAACTATGTGCTAATGACCTACGGCGAAGGTGCTGTCATGGGCGTGCCCGCCCACGACGAGCGCGACTTCGCGTTCGCAAAAAAATACGGCCTGCCCGTTAAGCAGGTCATAGCCGTCGCCGGCGAGGTGTTCTCCGCCGACGCGTGGCAACCATGGTACGAGGACAAGTCGGGCGGGGTTTGCGTTAACTCGGGCAAGTACGACGGCATGACCTACCAGCAAGCGGTCACCGCGATCGTAGCCGACCTCGCCGCCCGCGGGCTGGGCGAAAAACGGATTACCTACCGGTTGCGCGACTGGGGGATCTCGCGCCAGCGCTACTGGGGGACGCCGATTCCGATCGTTCATTGTCCTGCCTGCGGCGACGTGCCGGTACCGGAGGCCGACCTGCCGGTGGTGCTGCCCGAGGATTGCATTCCGGACGGCACCGGCAATCCGCTCGCCAAGCGCGCCGATTTCGTCAACACGACCTGTCCACAATGTCGCGGGCCGGCAAAGCGCGAAACCGACACGATGGACACCTTCGTCGACTCGTCGTGGTACTACATGCGCTACGCGTGCCCCGGCGCGCCGACGGTGGTCGACGCGCGCAACGAGTACTGGAACCCGATGGACCAGTACATCGGCGGCATCGAACATGCGATCCTGCATCTTCTCTATGCCCGCTTCTGGACCAAGGTCATGCGCGACCTGGGCCTGGTCAGTTTCGACGAGCCGTTCCAGCGCTTGATGACGCAGGGCATGCTGCTCAACCACAGCTATTTCCGGCGCACCGCCCAGGGCGGCATCGACTACTTCGCGCCCGACGACGTCGAACCGGTCCACGATGGCGAGGGCCGGATCACCGGTGGCACGCTCAAGAGCGACGGCCAGAGGGTCGAGTACGGTGGTACCGGCACGATGTCCAAGAGCAAGAAGAACGGGGTCGACCCGCAAGAGCTTATCGCCAGGTATGGCGCGGACACGGCGCGGATGTTCGTCATGCACGCCAGCCCACCGGAGGACTCGGCCCTGTGGTCGGAAGAAGCGGTCGACGGCGCTTACCGCTTTCTCAAGCGGCTTTGGGCTCACGCCCAGCAGCGCGCTGACGCGCTTGCGCGCACGCCCGTCGCAATCGACTGGCCGCATGCGCCGCCGCCCCTGCGCAAGATCCGGCGCGAGCTGCACATGCTCCTCAAGCAGGCCGACGACGACTACCGCCGCATCAAGTACAACACCGTGGTCTCGGCGGGCATGAAGATGCTCAATGCCCTGGACGACTTGCCGCAGGAAGCGACGCCGGCGACCATCGAGCTCGCGCGCGAGGGCCTGTCGCTGCTGCTGCGCATGCTCAACCCCGTCGTGCCGCACATTACGCACGCGCTGTGGGAACAGCTCGGCTACGCGGTCCGGTACGGCGACATTCTCGACGCGCCGTGGCCGAAGGTCGACCCAGCGGCGCTCGCGCAAGACGAGATCGAGCTGGTGCTGCAGGTCAACGGGAAGCTGCGTGGCAAGCTGCGGGTAGCGGCGATGGCCGACTCGGTGGCCATCGAAAAGGCGGCGCTCGCCAGTCCCGAGGTTCAGAAGCATGCCAACGGGGCCGCGCCGCGCCGAGTCATCATTGTTCCCGGGAGGCTGGTCAATGTGGTTGTCTAGACCCGGTCGCCGGCACCGCTCCTGGCTCGACCTGCCGGCCACGAACTGTGGCGTGTTCCTCGTCGCCCTGCTCGCCGGATGCGGCTTTCATCTGCGCGGCGAAGCCCACTATGCATTCAATACGCTGTATCTGAACTCGCCTGCGGCGCAGCCGCTCACCGCCGACCTCAAGCGCTCGCTGGAGGGCGTCGGCACGGCTCAGCTGGTCGAGTCGCCGGACAAGGCACAGGTGATCCTCGATATTGCCAGCGTTGAGAACAACAAGCAGATCCTGTCGCTGTCCAGCGGAGGCAAGGTCAGCGAATACTTGCTGTCCAAGCGCGTCCTGTTTCGCGTCCATGACGCGGCGGGCAACGACTGGCTGCCCACAGCCGAACTGGTTGTGCGCCGCACCTACAGCTACTCCGACAGCGCGGCGCTACCCAAGGAAGCGCAGGAGCAGCGCCTCTGGCGCGAGATGCAGGACGACGCCGTGCAGCAGATCGTGCGTCGGCTGCAGGCCGCCAGGAAACCGGCCTGAGTCGCAGACCGGGTCCGGTTGTCCGACGCGCCCGCTCGCCACCGTGCAAGTCCGCCCGTCCCAGCTCACCGCCCTCCTCGCCAAGAGCCTGGCGCCGCTCTACGTGATCCATGGCGACGAGCCCCTGCTGGTGATGGAAGCGGGCGATCAAGTGCGTGCCGCCGCCCGCTCGGCCGGTTTCGAAGAACGGGAGGTGCTCGTCGCCGAGTCCGGCTTCAGGTGGGATGCTTTCGCCGCCGCGAACCGCAACCTCGGACTGTTCGGCGCGCGCAAGCTCGTCGATCTGCGCATTCCCTCGGGCAAACCCGGTGTCGAGGGCGCGCGCGCCCTCGAGGACTGCGCGACAAGCCCGCATCAGGACACGCTTACGCTGATCACGCTGCCGCGCCTGGACCGGGCCGCTCAGTCCTCGGCCTGGTTCTCGGCGCTCGACCATGGGGGCGTCGTGGTCGCCGTGCAGGCGCTCGAGCGCGCCGAACTGCCGCAATGGCTCGCCGCGCGACTGGCGCGACAAAAGCAGCACGGTTCCGCCGAGACGCTGCAGTTTCTTGCCGCCACGATCGAGGGCAACCTGCTCGCGGCGATGCAGGAAGTGGAGAAGCTCGGCCTGCTGCTCCCGGAAGGCGAACTCGATCCCGACGCCGTGCTCGACGCGATCGCCGACGTGGCGCGATTCGACGTCTTCCAACTCTCCGAGGCGTGGCTCGCGGGCGATGTGGCGCGTGCGCTACGGATCCTCGCGGCGCTCGAGACCCAAGGCGAGGCGGTGCCGCTGCTTATCTGGCAACTCGGCGAGGACCTGCACGCGCTCTCGTCGGTGCTCGGCGCGACCGCGGGCGGAACGCCGCTGTCAACCGCCGTTCGGAGCGCGCGCGTGTGGGGCAAGCGGCAGGCCGCGCTGGAACGCGCCGCGCGACGCGTCGATCCGGCGCAGGTCGCGCCGCTGCTGCGGCAACTCGCGCGGATCGACGAAATGGCCAAAGGTATCGGCCCGGGGAACGTCTGGGACGAAATCGAGGACATCGTGCTCGCGCTGGCGGGGCGGGCGCCGCGGTCCGCGGCATCCGTCAGCCGCTGAAAAAATTCACGCTGCCGCGAACCGTCGGGCCTGGGTCGTGGCGACCACGATGGTCGGGACGATCTCGACCATCCTCGCCGCGACCATCGTCAACGTTGCCTTTCCGGCACTGTTGCGCGAATTCGATGTCGGCCACGACTCTCTGCAGTGGGTCGCGACCGGGTTTCTTGCCGCGACCGCCACCACCATGCTCGCCACTTCGTGGCTGGTCGATTCCTTCGGGCAGCGCAATACCTTCGTCGCGACAATGGCGGTGTTCCTAGCCGCATCGCTGCTCGGCGCGACCAGCTGGAATATCGAATCGCTGATCGCCGCCCGCGTATTGCAGGGTGCCGCGGCGGGGGTCATGCAGCCGTTGGCGATGATCGCGGTGTTCGAGGTCTTTCCGGTAGAGCAGCGGGGCCGGGCGATGGGCGTGTTCGGCTTCGGCGTGGTGCTCGCGCCAGCGATCGGCCCGGCGGTGGGCGGTGCGCTGACTCAGGCGTTCGGATGGCGGGCGATCTTTCTGATTTCGGTCCCATTTTGTGTCGCCGCGCTGCCGCTCGGCCGGCGCTGGCTTTCCTCTGCCACCCCCGCCAGGCCGCGGCAGCGCTTCGACTGGATCGGCGTCATGCTGCTCGCCGGGGCGCTGGTATCCCTTCTCAATCTGCCGGTCGTAGCCCATCGCAGGGGCTGGTTTTCTGCGCTCGCGCTCGTCGATGCGATCACGGCGCTGGCGCTGAGCGCCGCCTTCGTAGCCTGGCAATTTCGTGCTCGTATGCCCTTGCTGCCGATGCGCCAGTTCTCCAGCCGGGGATTTCGCGCGGCCCTGATGGTCGCCGTAGCCTATGGCCTCGGGCTGTTCGGCACGACCTACCTGGTGCCCGTGTTCGTGCAGGACATCGCCGGGTATGGCCCGGCCAGGGCAGGCAACCTGCTTCTCGCGCCGGGATTTGCCCTCGCGCTGGCAATCGCGCTCGGCGGTCGCCTGACCGATCGCGCTCCCCCGCGCCACGTCGTCGTCGGGGGGCTTGCGTGCTTTGCGCTGTCGAGCCTGTTGCTCGCCTTTGCCAGCGCAGCAACCGCATTCTGGCTGCTCGCGCTCTGGCTGACGATCGGCCGCATCGGTCTCGGGTTCATCATCCCGGCGCTCAACGTGGGCGCGGTCGAATCGCTGCCGCCGCAGTACCTCGGGCAGGCGTCCGCCGCGGTCAACTTCGCGCGCCAGCTGGGAGGCGCCGTCGGCGTCAATCTGCTGGCGGTTGTGCTCGACTGGCGGCTTTCGGTCTACGGCTCCGGCGCCGCGGCGACGCTGGCCTTCCGCGATTGCTTTTTGGTCGTTACGATCGCGTTTGCAGCCGCGGCCGTCCCCGCAACCTCGGTCAGGAAGCATAATCTTGGGGTAAGGAGCTAACCATGTACAAGAAGATTCTCGTCGCATACAACGGCGCACCCGAATCCCGATCCGCGCTCGACGAGGCCATGCGGCTCGCCCCCGACGCCTCGGTCGAGGTTCATCTTGCCGGGGTGGTGCACTACCCGTCGGCGTACCTGCTGGCGGGCGAGTACGTGCCCGAGGTTGCGCTTGCCGACGAGCGCGAGCACATGGAGGCGGACCTGAAGGACGCGCAGGGGCTGCTCGCCGCCAAGGGCATCGTGGCTACCGACCATCTGGTCGTCGGCGAACCGGTCGACGTGATCTGCAAGCTCGTGGCCGAGCTCGGCATCGATCTACTGATACTCGGCCATCCCCGGAGCAAGTCCTTCGCCATGCGCTGGTGGCGCGGCTCGGTCGACGCCGTACTCATCGAGCGCGTCCGCTGCAGCATTCTCATCGCCGCGGATCGCAGGGCACCGGGCGGCGCAACGCGGACCTAGCGCGCCGAGCTCGCGCCGCGACCCGCCCCGGCCCGCAGTTCATCGCCAATCCCCCCAGAGCGCGTGCATGGCCGCAAGCGCGGCCGGCCCGGCGGTCTCGGTGCGCAGGACGCGCGGGCCCAGACGCACCGCCCGGAAGCCAGCGGCGCACGCCGCCGCCGACTCTTCGGCGGTGAAACCGCCCTCGGGGCCTACCAGCAGCTCGACCGCACCTTCAGGCCGGGGCAGATCGGCAAGCGACACCATGGCGTCCGGTGCGAGCAGCAGGCGCAGCCCCGCCGGCGAGGGGGCCCGCAGCCACGCGGAAAAAGCGCACGGCGCGTGCACCTCGGGCAGCCGATTGCGCCCCGATTGCTCGCACGCGGCGATGGCGACCTGTCGCCAATGCTCGACCCGCCGCGTCGCGCGCGCGCCCTCGAGGCGGGGGACGCTGCGGGCGCCGGTGACCGGCGCGATCGCGGCCACACCGAGCTCCACCGCCTTCTGCACCGCGTAATCCATCCGGTCGGCGGCCGCCAGGCCCTGCACCAGGGTGACGGTCAGCGGCGATTCTCGCTCGATGTCCCGGTACTCGACGACGTCCACGGCCACCGCCCGCGGGCCGACGTGCGCGATTGCCGCACCGTACTCGCCACCTCCGCCGTCGAAGAGGGTCAGCGCCTGGCCGGGTTGCAGACGCAGGACGCGCAGCACGTGATGCGCCGCGCCCTGGGGAAGGTCGATCCGGGCGCCCGCCGTGAGCGGCGGCGGGCAGAAGATGCGCGGCGTCACCGGCGACTCACGGCGCGCCACGCCTGCAGCCGCGATGGCCACCACCGCCGACCCGATGCGTCGCCGCCGGTCGCGACCTACACCCAAGCGGACGGGGCATGCTAGCATTTTGCCACATTGCAACGAGGGACTAGACGATGGCCGCTGCCGCCCCAGTCTGCGATTTCGATCTCCCGGCGCCGGACTTCGAGCTGCCGGCCACCGATGGCCGCCGCTACGGCCGCGACGCCCTGGCGCGACCGAACGGGCTGCTGGTCATGTTCATCTGCAACCACTGCCCTTACGTGAAGGCGGTGCTCGACAAGCTGGTGCGCGACGGCGGCGAGTTGCAAAGCCACGGTATCGGCACGGTGGCGATCTGCAGCAACGACGCCGCCACTTATCCGGAGGATTCCTTCGAGAACATGCGCGCACTCGCCGCGCAGATGCGCTTTCCCTTCCCCTATCTGTGGGATGAAACGCAAGAGGTCGCCAAGGCGTATGGCGCGGTTTGCACGCCGGATTTCTTCGGCTACAACGGCAAGCTCGGGCTGCAGTATCGCGGCCGTCTCGACGACGCCGGACGCTCCGCCAAGCCGGACGCGCCGCGCGAGCTGTTCAACGCCATGGTGCAGGTCGCGCGCACCGGCCGCGGTCCGGCGGTCCAGGTACCTTCGGTCGGCTGCTCGATCAAGTGGAAGACTGAGGGCTAGGCGGCAAGGGCAGGAAATCGCGTAGGGCGTCGAGCACCGCGTCGGGCGCCTCGGTCATCAGGCTGTGCCCGCATTCGGCTACCGTCAACACCGAGCAGTCGGCTAGCGCGGCAATCAATGCCGGGGCGTTCTTCGCCGGCGCCATGAGGTCGCGCTCACCGAGGATGGCCAGCGCAGGGCAGCGAACGCCGGCGGCCGCGGCCAGGCCGCCGGTATAGCGGTGACAGGCGAGCAAGTCCGCGTACAGCACCCCGGGCCGCGAGCGTTCCATCAGGCGCAAAGCGTTGCCGACCATCCATACGCCCGGCTGCGGATTGCCACCGAGTTGATGGCCAGCGGAGAAACTCCAGCCGGTTATCAGCTCGTAGGCAAGGTGATCGTTCGCCCGGGCCGCGTCGAGCAGCACGTCGGAGACTGGCATCGGCACCGCCGGGCCCAGCAGGGCGATCTGCGCGGCGCGCTGCGGGTGGTGTCCGGCCGCCTCGAGCACGACCAGCGCCCCCAGGCTGTGCCCGACCAGCGCGACCCGGGGCAGACGCAACTCGTCGAGCAGCGCCAGAAGCCATTGCGCGGAGGCCTCGACCGACGAGAGCGGGTCGCCACCGGTCCGACCATGCCCGGGAAGATCCACCGCCACTACGTTGCGATCGTGGTACGCGAAATAGCGCGCCTGCAGCGCCCAGACACTGTGATCCTGCGCCGCGCCGTGCACGAACACGAGCGTCGGCAGCCTGGCGTCGAAACGGCGCGCCGCAGTGTAGGCGTAGACCGAACCGCCGTTCACCGCGCAGCGCATCAGGCCTTGCCCGCGGCATAGAGGGCGCGGCTGAGGTCTTCGACGAGATCCTCGGCGTCTTCCAGGCCGACCGATAGGCGGATCGTGCCTTCGCCAATGCCGGCCGCCCGCAGATCCGCGGCCGAGACGCGAAAGTGCGTCGTGGAGGCCGGATGGATGACCAGGGACTTGGCGTCGCCGACATTGGCAAGATGCGAGAAGATGCGTAGCGATTCGACGAATCTGCGCCCCTGCTCGCGCGTTCCCCGAATCGAGAAGCTGAACACCGCGCCGCAGCCCTCGAGGCAGCAATCTCTGCGCCACCTCGTGATCGGGATGCTGGGGCAGCTCCGGGTAGGCCACCGACTCGACGAGCGCGTGGGCGGCAAGAAAGGCGACGATCTTGCGTGTGTTTTCGGTGTGGCGCTGCATCCGCAGCGGCAGCGTTTCGATGCCCTGCAGGATCTGGAACGCGGTCATCGGCGCCATGCAGGCACCGAAGTCGCGGATTCCCTCGCGCCGCGCACGCAGCAGAAAGGCGGCAGTGGTCGACTCTTCGACGAACACCATGTCGTGGAATCCGGCGTAGGGCTCGGTCAGTGTCGGGAACTTGCCCGCACTCTTGCCCGGCTCATCCCAGTCGAACCGTCCGCCGTCGACCAGCAGCCCGCCGATCACCACGCCGTGGCCGGAGAGGAATTTGGTCGCCGAGTGATAGATCAGGTCGGCGCCATACTGCAACGGACGCAGCAGATACGGCGTGGTGAACGTCGAGTCGACGAGCAGCGGCAAGCCGTGTTCATGAGCGAGCTGCGCCACACGCGGGATATCGAGGACCTCGAGGCCGGGGTTGCCGAGCGTCTCGCCGAACAGAAGCCGCGTGGACGGCCGGATCGCCGCCCGCCATGCATCAATGTCACGAGGGTCGACGAACGTGGTCTGGATGCCGAACCGCGGCAACGTAAAATCGAGCAGGTTATGCGAGCCGCCGTAAAGCGCGCGCGACGCGACGATATGCGACCCGGCCCCCATCAGCGTGACGATGGCCAGATGCAGCGCCGCCTGTCCGCTTGCCACCGCGATCGCCCCCACGCCGTCTTCGAGGGCGCTGATCCTCTCTTCGAGCACCGCGCAGGTTGGATTGGAAAGGCGCGAGTAAACGTGCCCCGCGCGCTCCATGTTGAACAGTGCCGCGGCGTGGTCGCTGTCGCGGAACACGAACGACGCGGATTGATAGATCGGCGTGGCGCGCGCGCCGGTCGCCGGGTCGGGGCGCGCGCCGGCGTGCAGCGCCAGCGTGTCGAAACGGGTCGTCTTGGGCTTGGTCATCGTCGGCACGACATGGATTGGCGCGTCAGCCAATGCGCGCTCCGGCTATGGTAGCGCATCGGCGGCGACGGCAGGCGATAGCACTTGGCGCGACGTGCGCGCCGGCCTAAACTGAGCGCTCGGATTAGCAACCCCAAGGAGAACGCGATGCAGCGCAAGGCTTCGGCCCGCTGGCAGGGCACCGCCAAGGAAGGCGCAGGTACCATCTCGACCCAGAGCGCAACACTCAAGGACACGCCGTACTCGTTCGTGGCCCGCTTCGGCGATGGCAAGGGTACCAATCCCGAAGAGCTGATAGCGGCCGCGCACGCGGGCTGCTTCACCATGGCGCTGTCGTTCATGCTCAACAATGCGGGCTTTACCGCGGATGCGATTGACACCGAGGCGGCGCTGACGATGGATCAGGTCAGCGGGGCCTGGACCATTACCTCGATTCATCTGACGACCCGGGCGCAGGTGGCCAATATCGATGCCACGAAATTCGCCGAGATCGCGAGCAACGCCAAGGCCAATTGCCCGGTGTCGCGCGTGCTCAACGCCAACATTTCGATGGACGCGAAGCTTGTCTGAGCGGGTCGCGATGGCCGCCCCTCCAGGCCAGCCGCTCAAGGGACGCGGCGCGACCTTCAACCCCGCCAACCGCTTCCGGCGCGAAGCGCGCGATTCCGTCGATGATGGCTGGTCGCTGGCGAGCGACGAGGCGAGCGACGAGGACGCGCCGCGGCTCAAGACGACGATTTCGATCCAGCGCGCCCGGACCATCATTGCGCGCAACGATTCGCCCGACATACCGTTCACCCAGTCGATCAACCCGTACCAGGGCTGCGAGCACGGCTGCATCTATTGCTATGCCCGGCCGTCGCACGCGTACCTCGATCTGTCGCCCGGACTCGACTTCGAAACACGCCTGTTCGCCAAGCCCGACGCGGCGGGCCTGCTGCGGGCCGAGCTCGCCAGGGCCGGCTACCGCTGCGAGCCGATCGCGCTTGGCACCAACACCGACCCGTACCAGCCTATCGAGCGTGAGTGGAAGATAACGCGCCAGTTGATCGAGGTGCTCTGCGAATGCGAACACCCTTTGACGATCACGACCAAAGGCGTGCTCATCGAGCGCGACCTCGACCTGCTCGCCCCGATGGCGGCCAAGAACCTGGTTCGCGTCTACGTCTCGATTGCGATGCTCGACCGGGAGCTCGCGCGCAAACTCGACCCGCGCGCCCCATCGCCGCAGCGGCGGCTGGCGACCATCAGGGCGGTAGCCGACGCGGGCATCCCCGTCGGGGTCAGCATCGCGCCGGTGATCCCGCAGCTGACCGACATGGATCTGGAGGCGATTCTCGCAGCGGCGGCAGCGCACGGCGCGCGAGCCGCGACCTGGATCATGCTGCGCCTGCCGCGCGAGGTGAAGGAGCTCTTCCGCGACTGGCTTCTGCACCATTACCCGCTGCGCGCGGAACACGTCATGAGCCTGGTGCGCCAGGTCCGTGGCGGCCGCGACAACGACGCCGAGTTTGGCTCGCGCATGCGGGGGGAGGGACAGTTCGCCGACCTGATCGAGAGACGGTTCAGGCTCGCGTGCAAGCGGTTGGGTTTGAGCGAAGAGCGCAGCTTGCACCTGGACACGACGCGGTTCCGGCCACCCGGCGCCGCTGGAGACCAGCTTGATCTTTTCGCGTGAGCCTTTCGGGCCTCGCCCGCGTAGGCCGATCAAGTCGCGCCACTGCGGCGCCCCGGGCTCGGGGCGAGCGCAGCGGTCATGACCCCGGGCGGCCGAACATGGACCTGATCGAGTCTCGCCTGCGGGCGCGGGGGCTGGCCCTGCCGGGGCCGGTGGCGGCCCCGGGCGTACGCCTGCCGTTCGCCTTTGTGCGCGTACGCGGCAACCGGGCCTTCATTTCCGGACATGGGCCGCAGAACCAAGACGGCAGCATGGCGCCGCCCCTGGGCAAGCTCGGGCGCGAGCTCAGCGTCGAGCAAGGCTATCAGGCCGCACGACTCACCGCACTCTCGATCCTGGGAAGTCTCAAGCGCGAACTAGGGGAGCTCGACCGAGTGCTGGCCTGGCTACGGGTGTTCGGGATGGTCGCTTCGGCGCCGGGATTCGCGCAACAGCCTGCGGTCATCAACGGCTGCTCGGATCTGATTCTGGATCTCTACGGACCGGAAGCCGGCAGGCATTCACGATCCGCGGTTGGCATGGCGGAACTGCCCTTCAACATTCCCGTCGAGATCGAAGCGGAGGTTGAAATCGACGTTTAAGCCCGGGCGAAGGCGCCAGAACGCAGCCGAAGGTCCCGCCCGGCCGGTTTGCCACCAACTCGCCGCCAGGTCGCGCCGGCAATCATGGCCCTCTACCCGGCGCAGTCGGCGACTCGCTGCGCGGTGATGATCTCGTCGCTCGTCCCGCCCTGGTTGGTCATCCGGTTCTCGACCCGGTAGGCGGTCTCGCTCTCTGCAGTAAGCACGCTGGTCATGCTGAAAGCAACCACGCCCGATGGCAGTTTGAGGGCACAGTCGGCCGAGTACGTGTAGGTCGTTCCTTCATGCTGCACCGGCGCGACTTTGCAGCCCATCCGTTCCAGGGCCGCGTGCTGGCGCCGCAGATCCTCGCTCGGGTCAATGCATTCCGTGGCGGCGAACTTTTGCGTGCCCGCGGTGCGCTGATACTCCCACAAGCCCTGGCGCAAGAGCGGGACCTCGTCGCCATACGCGCTCGGCATTGCGCAAAACAGCATGACAAGCGCCAGCGGAAGATGCCGCGGCAGGCTGTGCGGCGCCGCCCCGTGCGTAGAGCCGGTCATGACGATGACTCCTTGGTCGCGGCCTTTGCCGTCGACTGATTGTTGGCGAGGCGTCCCGGGCGGCGTCGCGACACGGCCCTGGCGTCACGGCGCGCGGGCCACGACAGTTTGCACACGTCAAGCAGCGCCCGGACGATCGGGTCGTGTTCGCGGGACCGAAGATAGATGAATCGAAGCATCGTGCCGATGCGTATATCCTGCCACAGGCAGACTTCGCCTGCTTGCACCATCTCAAGGGCAACGTCTTCGCGTATCAGTGCCAGGCCGGCGCCGGAGACGACTAGCGAGCTTACGACTGCCTCGTCGTCGGCGCCAATCACCTTTGACGGCTCGACGCCATGCTCGCGGAACATGGCGGCCGCAAACTGGTGATGCGTGCTTACCGGCGGCGGCATGATCCACGGCAAATCGCCGATCTCCCGCCAGCCGGCCTGCTGCAACCGCTCGCGCCACGCGGCGGGCGCGGCGATGCGATAGGCGAGTTCGCGCAGCCCTATGCCGGCGACCTGCGGGTGCGGCATGTGGCCGTAGTAGAAGCTTGCTTCCAGCGACCCGTCGCGTACGCGCTGCAGGGCAACGCCCGTGATCTCGTGCTGGAAAATGATCTCGAGGCGCGGATAGCGTTCCAGCGACGTGGCCATGAACTCGCCGAGGCGAATGAACGCGGGGTCCGAAAGCGTGCCCACCCGCGCCGTGCCCGACACCGTCCCTTTCAGCGCCCGTGCCTCGGCCTCCAGGGCCTGGCTGGCGGCAAGAACCTTGTCCGCCTCGACCAACAGCCGCTTGCCGGCAGCCGTAAGCGTCATCCCGGTCGACGTGCGCTCGAACAGCGTCAGGTCGAGCTCATCTTCGAGCGCCTTGATCTGCGCCGACAACGCCGGCTGGCTGATGTGCAGCTTCTCGGCTGCGCGGGTCAGGTGACCCGTTTCGGCCACGGCGGCGAAACTGCGAAGGCGATTGAAATCCATGGGCTAAGGCGCGATCGGTGCACGGCATTGTATCAAATGCGCGTTGCAACAATGACTTACGAGCAATCGGGCCGGCTGATGAGCGGCATTCGCCGATGCGATTGGATTTTTCGTGGCCGAATCCCTATTCTTTGTGCAATGCAGCAATGGCTGCCTGCCGAAGCGCCCATGGCTCGCGAGAGCTGCCGGGGCTCGGCGCTTCCGCATCACGCAAAGGAACGGTAATGAAGGCAATGCTTCGATTCTTCGACTGGCTGACCGAGGGGATCGCCGAGGGTGAGCGCCTGCGTCGCGAGGCCTACCTGGCCCAGGCCAGCGATCACTGCGATCTCGAATACCGCATCCACAGGCTCGAACGCGAGCCCGCGCCGGCGGGCGGCTGGTACTGACCGCCTGGTCGCGGTGCTGGCGCGCCTAGTGGCTCTCCCTGCCGACCTTGGCCCCCGACTTGCCGACGAGGAAGTCGAGGTCCACACCCTGGTCGGCTTGTAGCACGGTATCGCAGTAGAGCTTGACCCAACCGCGGTCGGAGTGCGGTTTATCCTGCCGCCATTGTTTCTTCCGCCGCTTGAGCTCGGCCTCGGAAACATGCAACTGCAGCTTGCGCCCGGCCACGTCGAGTTCGATCAGGTCGCCGTTGCGCACCAGCGCCAGCGGGCCGCCCAGCGCCGCCTCCGGCGCGGTGTGCAGAACCACCGTGCCGTACGCGGTACCCGACATGCGCGCATCGGAGATGCGAACCATGTCGGTCACGCCCTTTTTCAGCAGTTTCGCCGGCAGCGCGAAGTTGCCAACTTCCGGGAAACCGGGGTAGCCCCTGGGGCCGCAATTCTTGAGCACCAGAACCGAATCGGCGTCGACGTCGAGCTTCGGGTCGTCGATGCGGCGGTTGAGGTCGTCGATGTCCTCGAACACGACGGCGCGACCCTTATGCCGCATCAGTCTCGACGTGGCGGCAGATGGCTTGATCACCGCCCCGCGCGGCGATAGGTTTCCGCGCAACACCGCGATGCCGCCGTGCGCCTTGAACGGCTTCGCCAGCGGAGTGATCACCGCCTCGTTGTAGTTGACCGCGTCCTTGACGTTATCCCAGAGCGTGCGGCCATTGGCGGTCAGGGCACGTTTATGAATGGACTCGCCGATCTCCTTGATCACGACCGGCAGCCCGCCGGCGTAATAGAAATCCTCCATCAGGTATTCGCCCGACGGCATCAGATTGACCAGACACGGCATATCCCGCCCCAGGCGGTCCCAGTCGTCCAGGGTCAGCTCCACGCCGACGCGGCCTGCTATGGCGAGCAGATGCACGACGGCATTGGTCGACCCACCGATCGCTCCGTTGACCATGATCGCATTCTCGAACGCGTCATGCGTCAGGATCTTCGACAGGCGCAGGTCCTCGTGAACCATCGCCACGATCCTGCGCCCGGCCATGCGCGCGAGCACACGCCGTCTCGAATCGACCGCGGGAATCGCCGCATTGGTCGGCAGGCCGACACCCAGCGCCTCGACCATCGACGCCATCGTCGAGGCGGTTCCCATGGTCATACAATGCCCGGCAGAGCGCGACATGCAGGACTCTGCTTCGATCATGTCGACCTCGGTCATCGCCCCCGTCTTGAGCATCTCGGTGAACTTCCAGACGTGCGTTCCCGAGCCGATGTCCTCGCCGCGGAACTTGCCGTTGAGCATCGGTCCACCGGACACGCCGATGGTAGGCAGGTCGCATGACGCCGCGCCCATCAGCAGGGCCGGCGTGGTCTTGTCGCAACCCATCAGCAGCACCACGCCATCGAACGGGTTGGCGCGGATCGATTCCTCGACGTCCATCGCGACCTGATTCCTGAACAGCATGGTGGTCGGCCGCATCAGCGTCTCGCCGAGGCTCATGACGGGAAACTCGATCGGGAATCCGCCTGCATCGAGCACGCCGTCGCGGACATGCTGCGCCAGTTCACGGAAATGCGCATTGCAGGGCGTGGCCTGCGACCAGGTGTTGCAGATACCGATTACCGGTCGGCCGTCAAACTGGTCATGCGGAATGCCCTGGTTCTTCATCCACGAACGGTGCACCAGCCCATCGCGATCGTGGCGGCCAAACCATGCACTCGAGCGCAGCGAACGGTTGGACCTGCCCGGTTTCTTGGCCATGGCCGGTCACGCGGCGAGCCGCCCCCCGGTCTGCCTGTCGAACACGTGCACCATGGTCGGGTCGACGCTGAGTCCGACCTTGTCACCGGCATTGACAACCGGGCGCCCGTGCGTTCGCAGAACAATCTGGGCCGAGCCCGCCTGGACCAGAAGCTCGGTCTCGGCCCCGGTGGGCTCGACGACGATGATCTCCCCTCCGACCACTCCCAACGTGCCCGGGCTGGCCAGCATCACATGTTCGGGGCGGATGCCGTAGGCGACCGGCTGTCCGTCCGCCCCGCCACCGTCTCCGAGTGGCCAGCGGATCCCGCCTTCTGCCTCGAGGTGCAGGGCCCCGTTGCCGCGCCGCACAGTGCCCTCGATCACGTTCATGGCGGGCGATCCGATAAATTGCGCGACGAACAGGTTTCCCGGCCGGTCGTAGAGATCGAGTGGAGTGCCGATCTGTTCCACGCGCCCGTCGTGCATCACGGCAATGCGGTCGGCCATCGTCATCGCCTCGACCTGATCGTGCGTTACATAGACTGTCGTGGTCTTCAATCGCTGATGCAGCGCCTTGATCTCGCCGCGCATCGCAACGCGCAGTTTCGCGTCGAGGTTCGACAGCGGCTCATCAAACAGGAACACCTTGGGATCGCGCACGATCGCTCTTCCCATGGCCACGCGCTGCCGCTGCCCCCCGGACAGCTCGCGCGGATAGCGCTGCAGATATGGCTCGAGGTTGAGAATCCGGGCCGCCTTCGCCACGCGTTCCTGGATCGTCGCCTGTGGCGCTTTGCGCAGCCTGAGGCTGAAGCCCATATTGTCGGCGACGGTCATGTGCGGATAGAGGGCATAGCTCTGGAAGACCATCGCGATGTCGCGATCCTTCGACTCCATGTTGTTGACCACCCGGCCATCGATGGAGATCGTGCCGCTGGAAATCTCTTCCAGCCCGGCAAGCATGCGCAGCAGGGTCGACTTGCCGCACCCGGACGGACCGACCAGCACCATGAACTCGCCATCGTGGATATCGAATCCGATGCCGTGAATGACCTTGGTGCCGCCGAAGATCTTCTCGACGTTGTGAAAGGTAACCGACGCCATGGTTCGACTCCGGCAATCGCGCTTCAGCTCTTATCGTTCCACGCCAGCAGGAGCGCGTAGGTGCCGATCGCCACCAGCGAGGGCGTCATCAGCGGCAGGTAGACCAGGCGGAACAACCGCGGCTAGGAGCAGGTCTTGTTGCTGTCGATGCACGGCCCGCGACTACATGATCGCGCCAAGGTACCATGGCACGAATTCATTTTGCCCGTAGCCGTGCCCTTCGCTCTTGGTCTTCTGCCCCGACGCCGTATCGAGCATCATGCGAAAGAAGCGTTCCCCCATCTCCCCAACCGTGGACGAGCCGTCGACGATCTCGCCGCAGTTGATGTCGATGTCCTCTTCCTGACGGTTCCACAGGGCCGTGTTGGTGGCGAGCTTGAGCGACGGTGCGGGCGCGCAGCCGTACGCTGAGCCGCGGCCGGTGGTGAAGCAGATCATGTTGGCGCCGCCGGCGACCTGGCCGGTCGCCGACACCGGATCGTAGCCAGGCGTGTCCATGAACACGAAGCCTTTTGCGGTCACCGGTTCCGCGTACTCGTAGACAGCGACCAGGTTGGTCGTGCCTCCCTTGGCGACCGCGCCAAGCGATTTCTCGAGTATCGTCGTCAGGCCCCCGGCTTTGTTGCCGGGCGAGGGATTGTTGTTCATCTCTCCCTTGTTGCGCGCCGTGTAATCCTCCCACCACCTGATGCGCTCGATCAATTTCTCCCCGACCTCGCGCGCCGCGGCGCGCCGGGTGAGCAGGTGCTCCGCACCGTAAATCTCGGGGGTTTCCGAAAGGATGGCCGTGCCGCCGTGACGTACCAGCAGGTCGACCGCGGCGCCGAGCGCCGGGTTGGCGGTGATGCCGGAGTAGCCATCCGAGCCGCCACACTGCAAGCCGACGGTAAGATGGCCGGCCGGCACGATCTCGCGCCCGACCGCATTGGCGTCCGGCAGCATTTCCCGGATCATGGCGACGCCCCGGGCAATCGTCTTCGCCGTCCCGCCCGTGTCCTGTATCGAGAACGTGCGCAGCAGCGGCCCCTCGACGAGCTGTTGCGCGCCGAGCAAGGCGCCGATCTGGTTCGCCTCGCAGCCCAGGCCCACGATGAGCACGGCGGCGAAGTTGGCGTGCCGCGCATAGCCTCCGAGCGTGCGGCGCAGCACGTGCATGCTTTCGCCGTTGACGTCCATGCCGCAACCGCTGCCGTGCGTGAGCGCAACCACGCCGTCGACGTTGGGAAACGCGTCCAGCCCGCCGGACTTGAACGCGTCGGCAATACCGTGCGCCACCGTCGCGGAGCAGTTGACCGTCGACAGGATGCCGACATAGTTGCGCGTGGCCACGCGGCCGTCGCTCCGAACAATGCCCCGAAACGTCGCCGGTGCATCGACGTAGCGGGTCGGCTTGGCGTCGGCGCCAAATGCGTAATCGCGCGCGAATTCGCCCATCGCCAGGTTATGCAGATGCACGTGCTCGCCCGCCGCGATCGGACGCTTGGCGAAGCCGATGATCTGGTTGTAGCGCTTGACCGGTGCCCCGGCCGCGAGTGCGTGGGTGGCGATCTTGTGCCCGGGCGGCACGAGGCCGGAGACCGTGACATTTTCGTCGAGCAGCGCCGTGCCGGACACGAGTTGCTGGCGGGCGATGACCACGTCGTCGTCGGGATGCAGGCGGATCGTCAGCGAAGTCTTGGTCAGCATGAGACTGGCTCCGTGCGGAGAGATGTCATTCTAGTCGCGTTCCGGCGGCGGGGTGGCAAAGCCAAACGCCCGCGGCGCCGCGATGGCGCCGGGCGAGGTAGCGGGCGGACAGCGCCCCGGGATTGCCCGTGCAGTCATGCCCGAGCGTGGATCGGGACATCCGGACACACCGTGGTGACGAGCTGCACCTTGGTGCTCCGGCCCTTGTCTTTTGCCAACTCGAAGGCCTTGACCGCCTCGGCGAGTGGAAACTGGCCCGACAGCAGGGGCCGCACGTCGACCCGGCGCGTGGCGATGCAGTCGACTGCCCAGTCGAACTCTATGCCCCAGCGGAACGCACCCTTGAAGTCGAGTTCCTTGACCAGGATTTCGTTGACGACGAAGGGCAGCGGCTCGTGCGGCAGCGTTCCAACCTGGACCACCGTACCGCCGCGCTTGACCGCCGCCACACAGCTCTTGAGCGCGGCGAAGCTTCCGGAGGCCTCGAAGGCAACATCGAACTGCGGCTCCGCCAGCGCGTCGGCATCCTTGTCCGCGCGAACGGTGCGTGCAGCACCCGCCTCGCGCGCCATCGCCAGCGGCCGGTCGAGCACATCCGAGGCCGTCACTGCAATCGCGCCGGCTAGTCGCGCCGCAATTACCGTCAGGCAGCCGATCGTTCCGGCGCCGGTCACCAGCACGGTCCTGCCCAGGAGGGAGCCGGCGCGGGCGACGGCGTGCAGCCCGACCGCAAGCGGTTCGGCAAACGCGAGTTCGCCCAGGCTCACCTCGCCGCAGACCGGATAGCATTGGCGTTCACCCAGTACGAAATACTCGGCGAACATACCCTGCACGTGCGGATACAGGCTCGCGCTGCCGAGGAAGCGCATGCTGCGGCACAGATGCTCGCGGCCCTGACGACAGTAATCGCAGCGGCCGCAAGCCTGCGACGGGCTTACCGCGATCTTGTCGCCGGGCTTGACCCGGGTGACCCCGGCGCCGATTCGCGCCACCACCCCCGACGCCTCGTGCCCCGGAATCAGCGGCTCGCGGATGACGAAGCTGCCGTTCCTGCCCTCGAAGTAGTAATGCAGATCCGAGCCGCAAATTCCACCGGCGCCAAGGCGGATCAGCACTTCGCCCGGACCGACCTCCGGCTCCGCCGCAGGCTCGATGCGCAGGTCTTCCTTGGCGTGAATTCGACAGGTCAACATTCGCCCGCTCCTTTCCGACGCTGCGGCGTCAATGCCGTGCGTCCCAGCTCCTGCTGAAGCGGTTGTGGGCGCGATCGAGATGACGCTGCATCGCCGCCCGCGCTCCGTCCGTGTCGTGACGAACGATCGCGTCGAGAACGACGCGATGCTCGGCGATGGCGCTCGTCCACAGCCGGGGGTTGTCGTAATGGTGCTCAAGGCGCAGGAACAGCGGACCCATGCGTTCCTCCCAAAGCATCTTGACCACCGCGACCAGCGCGCCGTTGCCCGTCGCCTCGGCGACGCGCAGGTGAAAGAGCCGGTCGCCGGCCAGCGGCTGCCGCTTTTCCTTGTCCTTGACGCTCTGCATCTGCTGCAGCGCATCTTCGATGGCAACGATCTGGGGCCGCTTGGCGGCTCTTGCCGCCCACGCGGCGCATTCGCTTTCGATGATCCAGCGCGCCCGCAGCAGTTCGAAAGGGCCCAGCGCCGACTGCACGGCAATTCCCTCGTCGCCGTCGGCGCGCGGCCCGAGCACGTAGATGCCCGATCCGATCCGCACCTCAACGAGTCCCTCGACCTCGAGCGCGATCAGGGCCTCGCGCACCGACGGCCGCGAGACACCGAGCTGCCGGGCGAGGTCGCGTTCGGGAGGCAACCGCGCCCCGGGCGCAAATTCCCTGGATCGGATGAGCGCCCGGATCTGGTCGGCGATCTGGCGGTAGAGCCGGCGAGGTTCGATGCTTTGGATCGGCATGGGCTGCCACGGATCTGGCGCTGGCGCGACCGTGCAGCAAACCGGCAGCTTACGCGCGATCCGGCGATCTGGTCAAGTGGTCTGACCACTTTTTGGCCAAGCGCCGAAATGGGACTATGATGCAGCCCTGGACGCGAGTGGGTGCGACCGCGGGCGCGGGGTCTGGGCAAGGAGGAGCGGGCGGTGGGGGGACGCTTGACGGGCAAGACGGCGTTGGTCACCGCGGCGGGTCAGGGTATCGGCAGGGCGTCTGCGATTGCGATGGCGCGTGAAGGCGCGGCGGTTATCGCCACTGACGTCAATCCATACCTGCTGCAGAGCCTCGCGGGCACAGCGGGGATCACCACCCGCGTACTCGACGTCCTTGACGACGCGGCGATCCGCACGACAATGGCCGGGGTGCCGGCGTTGTCCGTGCTCTTCAACTGTGCCGGCTTCGTTCACAACGGCACGATCCTCGACTGCGAGCCTAAGGATTGGGACTTCAGCTTCGATCTGAACGTGCGCGCCATGTACATGACGATCCGCTGCGCGCTGCCGAGGATGCTTGAACGGCATGACCCGACCGGCGGCGGTGCGAGCATCATCAACATGGCCTCCGTCGCCGGGTCGATCAGGGGCCTGCCGAACCGCTGTGCGTACGGCGCGAGCAAGGCAGCGGTGATCGGTCTGACCAAGGCAGTGGCGGCGGACTTCGTTGCCAGGGGCGTCCGCTGCAATGCCATTGCTCCCGGGACCGTCGATACGCCATCCCTTGGCGAGCGGATCAACGCCTATGCCGATCCAGTCGAAGCGCGCAAGGCCTTCATTGCGCGCCAGCCGATGGGCCGGCTCGCCCAGCCCGAAGAGATCGCGCCGATCGTGGTGTTTCTGGCCTCCGATGAATCGGCATTCGCCACGGGAAATGTCTACTCCGTGGATGGTGGAATGACGATCTGAAGCGCAGCAGCAATCGCCGTTCCTGCTTCGACCCGCTCAGCCCGAACGGCGCTGGCCCAACCGATCGCCTTGAGCTCGTCGAGGGGCGATTCCTGGAGAAAGCACGACGACCATGAAACTCGTACGCTACGGCCCGCCAGGCAAGGAAAAGCCCGGACTGCTCGACGCCGAGGGCAGGGTGCGCGACCTGTCGCGCAAGGTGAGAGACATCGACGCCGCGATGTTATCGCCCGGCCAACTGGCGCAGTTGCGCAAGCTCGATCCGAACAGGCTGCCGCTGGTAAGGGGCCGCCCGCGGCTCGGCCCCTGCGTCGCCACGCCACCCAAGTTCGTCGCCATCGGCCTGAACTACATCGATCATGCCAAGGAATCCGGCAATCCGGTCCCCGAGCACCCTGTGGTGTTCTTCAAGGCCGAGACCTGCATCATAGGGGCAAACGACGCCATCATGCTGCCACCGGATTCGACGCATACCGACTGGGAGGTTGAGCTGGGCGTTGTGATCGGCAGGACCGCGCGGCACGTGGACAAGAAGGACGCGCTCAGGCACGTCGCCGGCTATTGCATCGTCAACGACGTATCCGAGCGCGAGTACCAGATGAAACGCAGCGCGAGCCAGTGGGGCAAGGGGAAGGGCTGCGACACCTTCGGCCCGGTGGGCCCGTGGCTGGTCACAACCGACGAGATCAAGGACCCGCAGAACCTGAGCATGTGGCTGGACGTCAACGGTGTGCGCAAGCAGACCGGCAACACGCGAACCATGATCTTCGGTGTCGCCGATCTGGTCGCCGATGTTTCGAAATACATGACGCTGCTTCCGGGCGACCTCATCACCACCGGTACCCCCCCGGGAGTCGGCATGGGGATGAAGCCCGAGCCGCAGTACCTGAAGGCGGGCGACGTCGTAACCCTCGGCATCGCCGGTCTGGGCGAACAGCGGCAGAAGGTGATTGCCTACAAGAGGAAGCGTTAGGTGGGCGCCGGCATGACCCGCCTGCCCTGCCTGCCGGGGGTGGAGCCCGTTGCCCGCCCTGACCCCCGCGCGGGGCCCGCTCGACTCCGACTCGGCGGGCGCGAACTGCGCCCGTTCGGTCGGGCATGACGCCCCGGCGAGCACAACGATGAGCGCCGCGCGGTCTGCGGCCGCCAGCGCCCCGACCCGGCTATTTTCGCGGGAGCAATATCTTTATCCGGCGCTCGAACCGCGTCGCAGCGGACTGCTGGTCCTCGACGGCCGGCACAAGATGTACTGGGAGGAGTGCGGGAATACGCGTGGCGTGCCGGTCGTGTTTCTGCACGGCGGACCCGGTGGCGGGATCGCGCCCGACTACCGGCGCTATTACGACCCCGCGTTCTATCGTATCGTGCTCTACGACCAACGCGGCGCCGGCCAATCGACACCGCGCGGGGAACTCATCGACAACACGACGCAGCACCTGCTAGCCGACCTGGAGCGCCTGCGCACCCACCTCGGCATCGAACGTTGGCTGGTCTTCGGCGGGTCGTGGGGATCGACGCTGGCACTCGCTTACGCCGAGGCCCATCCCGAACGGGTGCTGGGCCTGGTGCTGCGCGGCATCTTCCTGGCGCGCGCCTGGGAAATACGCTGGTTCATGCATGACATACGCTTCATATTTCCCGAAGCCTGGAACGCGTTCGCGGGTTTCCTTGCCGAGTCGGAGCGCACCGATATCCTGGCGGCCTATTACCGCCGCCTGACCCTTCCGGATCCGGCGTTACAGCTGCCGGCGGCGCACGCCTGGAGCCACTACGAAAGCTCGTGCTCGACGCTGCTGCCCGACCCCGAACTGGTCGCCCATTTTGACGAAGACGCCGTCGCCCTGGCCATTGCCCGCATCGAGGCACACTACTTCATGCACGGGGTCTTTCTGTCCGAAGACGCGCTTCTCAACGGCGTCGAGCGACTGAGGCACATCCCGTGTTCGATCGTCCAAGGTCGCTACGACATCGTATGCCCGATCCGCAGCGCGGACGACCTGCACCGCGCATGGCCCGAAGCCCAATACGTCGTCGTGCCCGACGCCGGCCATTCGGCACGCGAGCCTGGCATCGCGCGCGAGCTCGTCGCGGCGACTGATCGTTTCCGTGACAAGCTCGCCTGAGGCCACAGCGCTTTCACGCGGGCGATTGCGCGGGTCTCGATGAGCCCGAGCCGCGTCGTGTCGCTACTCCTTGTACGCCTCGACCGGAATAGTGATCCTCACCTCGTCGCCCAGCACTTTGGGGATGCCGTATTTCATGCCCCACTCGGAACGCTTGATCGTGGTCGTGACTTCCGCCCCGCACATCGCTTTCCGATTCATTGGATGGTCACCGCAGACAAAATTCGCGACCTTGAGCGAAACCGGTTTGGTGACGCCGACCATCGTCAGCTCGCCCTCCGCGCCGACGACCCGGCCGCCGTCGTAGATGACGTCGGATGACTTGAACGTCATCGTCGGGTACTTGGCGACGTTGAAGAAATCCTCGCCTTTCACATGGGCATCGAGCCGGGGATCAATCGTCCTGATGGATGTGGTGTCGATGGTGACGTCGATCGCGCCTTTCTTTGCCACGCGGTCGAGCGTCACCTTGCCGGTCGCTTTCGCGAACGATCCGCGCTGGAGCGAGAATCCCATGTGGCCGATTTCGAACATCGGTTGCGAGTGCACCGGATCGATGTCGTAGATGTCCTCCGCGGCGGCTACCGGCGCGGCGACGATGAGCGCAAGTGCGGCACTCGCGATGAATCGGTCCATTGTCGACAGCTCCTGAGATTGGGTCCGGCGGGATTCGCCCGCGACAAGGTTAGGTGAACAGTCGCCGTGGGTCGGCTATTCCGGGCTACTTGACCGGTGGCAGCACCATGCGCACGCGGACGAGTACCTCGTTGGCGACCGTTTCCGTATCGGCCCACTCTCCCTCGCCGACTTTGAAGTCGAGGCGCTTGAGTGCGAAGCTTCCTTCGGCGACGCTGTTGCCGGCAGCGTCCTTCCGGACCGTGATCGGCACCACCGCGTCTCGGGTGACGCCCTTGATCGTCAACGCACCCTGCACTTCATATTTATCTGCGCCTGTGTCCCGCACCGCGCTGGACACGAACTTCGCCACCGGGAATTTCGTGGTATCGAACCACAACGGCCGCCTGATCTCGGCCTCCGCCTCGTCGCTCGCGAGATCGATGCTGCCCAGATCAATTTCCAAGTCCGCCTTGGACGCGCCGGGGTTCTTGGGCAGGAAAACGATATTCGCCTTCCACTTGCGAAACCTCCCCTCGACATTCACGCCCATCTGCTTGGACACGAAGCGAATCTCGCTCCGGTCGATGAGCACGCCCTGCGCCCCGGCCTGGCCGGCGGCGAGGAGCAGCATGCCGAGTGTCGGAATGAAGGATCGCAACAGAACCATGTCCGGGGGCCTCAGCGCGGTGGTTTCAGTGGCGCCGCGGGCAGCATGCGGGTCAGGACGGCGTCGCCGTCGACGAAATGATGCTTGACCGCTGCCGCGGCATGCATACAGACAAGCGCCAGCAGCGTGAAGTTCAACGACACGTGGCAAGCCCTGAAAATCGCGGCCAGCGCCCTGTCCTTGGGCAGCAGATCGGGCAGCGGGAAGAGCCCCAGATAGACGACCTGCACGCCGGAGGCGGAGCTAAACAGCCAGCCGGTCAGGGGGATGACGAGCAGAAGCGCGTATAGCAAGCCCTGCACGGCGCGGGCCGCGCGCGCCTGCCAGAGCGGCATGGCCGTCGGTGCCGGCGGAGCCGGGTGCCACCAGCGCCAGGCAAGCCGGACGCAGGAGAGCAGGAACACCGTGATGCCTATCCACTTGTGCCAGGCGTACCACTGCAGCTTCTGCCTTGATAGCGGCAGCCCGACCATCGACAGTCCGAGCGTGAACCCGGCCACGATCAGCGCCGCGATCAGCCAATGCAGCACGATGGCCGTGCTCGTGTACCTTGGCTCGACAGTTGGGCCCGCCCTTGTCATCGTCCGTCTCGCCAGCTCGCGCCCGTATAATGCCATGGCCATTGCTCGCTGTTTTGCCGCAAGGCTCCTGCCCCCACCTGGTTCATGACGTCCGCCAACGACTTGTGGCTCACGCGCAGCCGCGCGGCTGTCTGGCATCCGTGCACGCAGATGAAGCAGCATGAATCGCTGCCGCTGGTGCCGCTCGCGTGGGCGCGGGGCCCATGGCTTTATGACTTCGAGGGTCACCGCTACCTCGATGCGGTGAGTTCCTGGTGGGTCAACCTGTTCGGCCATGGCCAACCCGCGATCAACGCGGCAATCGGCGCGCAACTCGCGGAACTCGAGCATGCGATGCTCGCCGGTTTCACGCATCGTCCGGCGATCGAGCTCTCCGAGCGGCTTGCCGCGCTCGCGCCCGGTCGACTGGGACATTGCTTCTTTGGCTCCGACGGCGCGTCCGCGGTCGAGATCGCGCTGAAGATGAGCTTTCACTACTGGCATAACGCCGGCAGGCCGGAAAAGACTCGCTTCGCGAGCCTCAAGCACGGCTACCACGGCGAGACGCTCGGCGCGCTCGCCGTGACCGACGTGGCGGTGTTTCGCGACGTCTACGGCCCGCTCCTGCGCCATAACACCACCGTTCCCTCCCCGGATGCGCGCGGCGCGGCTCCCGGCACGGCGGCGCGCGAGCACGCGCTTGCGGCAGCTGCCGGGCTCGAGGCGGTTCTCGCCGAGCACCATCCCCGCATCGCCGCCCTGATCGTCGAGCCGTTGGTCCAGGGCGCAGCGGGCATGGCCATGTACGATGCGGCCTATCTCGTGCGCGCCCGCGAGCTGACGGCGCGATACGGCGTGCACCTGATCGCCGACGAGATCATGACCGGGTTCGGGCGCACGGGCACGATGTTCGCCTGCGAACAGGCCCAGATCGAGCCCGATTTTCTATGCCTGTCGAAGGGCATCACCGGCGGCTATCTGCCGCTGTCCGTGGTGCTGACGACCGACGCGGTTTACGCCGCTTTCTATGACGACGACCCCGGCCGCGCCTTCCTGCATTCGCATTCCTACTCCGGCAACCCGCTCGCATGCCGCGCCGCGCTCGCGGTGCTCGATCTGTTCCGCGACCAGGACGTCATCTCCCGCAATCGCGCCCGGGCCTCCGAATTGACCACCCTGGCGCAGCCGCTGGCGCGGCACCCGAAGGTGCGAAACTTCCGCCACCTGGGCATGATCTGGGCGTTCGAGGTCGAATCGAAACGGCAGGACTTCTCCCGCTGGTGCTTCGCCGCGGCACTGGACCGTGAGCTGCTGCTGCGACCGATCGGCAATACCGTTTACTGGATGCCGCCCTACGTTCTGGAACCCGCCGAGGCGCAGCTGCTCGCCGAGCGGACACTGGAGATCGTGGCGTGCGCATGATGCGTCCACGCTCGCTCTCGATCCTCGGGGCCGCAATGCTGGCTGCGCTGGCGGCCGCAACCGCCTGCGCCGCGCTGCCGCCCGAGATCGCGCGCGCCTTTGTCGACGAGGGCATTCCGCTGACGGCGGTCGGCGTCTACGTACGAGAGATCGGGGCCGCGCGCCCGCTCCTGTCGCATCAGGCGGACAGGCCCATGAACCCTGCGTCGACCATGAAGCTGGTGACCACGTTCGCCGCGCTCGAGCTGCTGGGGCCCGACTACCGATGGAAAACCGAAGCCTACGCCGACGGGCCAATCGACGGCGCGGGGCTCGACGGCGACCTCGTGCTCAAGGGCTACGGCGACCCGAAGATCACGATCGAGCAGTTCCAGGCCCTGATTGCGGCGCTCCGCGCGACCGGGCTTACGACGATCCGCGGCGATCTGGTGCTCGATCGCAGCTACTTCGCGCCGGCGGCGCACGATCCGGCGGCGTTCGATGCCGAGCCGCTTAAGCCCTACAACGTCGGCCCCGACGCGCTGCTCGTCAATTTCAAGAGCGTGCGCTTCGTTTTTGAACCCAACGCAACCGGCGACGGCGTCGACGTGCGCATGGACCCTCCGCTCGCCAATATCAACCAGCACGGCGCGCCGCGGCCGGTGACCGGCGAATGCGGGGACTGGCGCTCCGGAGTTGCGGCCACATTCGTCAATCGCTCCGACTCCGCAAGCGCCGAATTTGGCGGGCGATATCCTACGGCCTGCGGCGAGCGTGACTGGTACGTCGCACTCCTCGACCATCCCCACTATGTGCTCGCCATGTTCGCCCACTATTGGAAGGAAGCGGGCGGAAGCTTCACGGGAGGTGTGCGCGACGGCCGGGTCCCGCGGGCGGCAAAGCTGCTCGCGACGCTGCAATCGCCGCCTCTCTACGACGCGGTGCGAGACATCAACAAGCTGTCCAACAATGTCATGGCGCGACAGTTGTTTCTGACGCTGGCGACGGCCGAGCACGCCCCGCCGGCGACCACGGAGTTGGCCGCCGAGACCGTCCGCCACTGGTTGGTACACCAGAAGCTGCGCTTTCCGGAGCTGGTGCTGGACAACGGCTCCGGACTGTCCCGCAGGGAACGGATCGCGGCCCAGAGCCTGGCACTGTTGCTCCTCGCGGCGGACGCAAGCAAGCTGCGCAGCGAATTCATTTCTTCCCTGGCGGTAGCGGCCACCGACGGGACGATGCGCAAGCGCTTCGCCGACGAGGACGTCGCCGACTGGGCGCTGCTCAAGACCGGAACGCTGGAGGGCGTGCGCGCGCTCGCCGGCTACGTCTACGGCGCGGACGGACGGCGCTATGTCGTCGTCTGTCTTGTCAATCACCCGAACGCGGCGCGCGCGCAGCCGGCGCTGGATATGCTCGTCGAGCGCATCTATTCCGGCGCTCTGCGAGGCTCGCGATGAGTGGCCTGCTCCTGCTCGACCTTCTGGCGGAGGCGCGCATCGAGGACGCGATAGCCTCGGGCATGCTCGACAATCTTCCAGGCGCCGGCCGTCCGCTCGTCATCGCTGACGGCCTGCTGGTGCCAAAAGAGCTGCGCGGCGCCTAGCGGATCCTGGCCAATGCCGGTTGCGTGCCGCCGGAGGTCGAGACGCGACGTGAGGTGGCCGCTCTGCTCGCGTTGCTTGCCACGCAGGACGACCACGCCGCCCGCCGCCGCACGTTGGCCAATGTCGCGCTACTGCAGGCGCGCCTCGAATCGAACCGCTCGCGTCCTGCTCGCCGCGGCGGCCGCTAGGGCCGGCACTCGATCCTCGGCAGCAAGCGCGACCAGGCCGGTCGCTACATTCCCGGCACGGGCTGGCTCTTGCCGAACAGGACGTAACCGCGAATGAGCCGGTAGAGGACCCAGATCGCCGTGGCAAACCAGATCACCAGCGCGATCAGCGGTCCGATGAGCACGATCAGCAGCAGCGCAAAAACGATGGCGCCGATGACGCCCCACAGCATCGAAAACCAGAACGTCCGGATCAGCCACCGGTAGTGCGAAGCGAGCCAGGTGCCCACCGCATCGCTGCGTTTCACGTGCGCGAGGATGATCGCGACAATGCCCACGATGCCGCCGAGCGGAGCAATCGGCGGAAAAACGTGGGTGACAAGCGCCACCACCGCAGCGAAGCCGAATAGCGCGTACACGACCAGGGTCATTGAAATCAGTGCCGGCGAAGGGGAGCCGGATGGAACGGCTGGATCGGTCACTTCACCCCCCTCTTTTCAACGTTCGCGACGCCGCCGGTCGTATTGCCGGCCCCGCGGGCGGCTGTACTGGCTATAATACTCGATCTGCCCCTCACCCCACGGGAGATCCGTATGACAACCGCACGATTCGAGCGCAGTCGCGACGCACTGGTCAAGGATTTTTCCGACGTGCTCGCGGAAGCGGAGACGTTGCTCAAGCAGGCCGCAAAGGAATCAGGTGACAAGGCGACCGATCTGCGCACCCAGGTCGAAGCGAAGCTGCGCGCCGCCAAGCTGCGCCTCATGGACCTGCAGGACGACGCGATCGATACCGCCAAGGCGGCGGCCCGCGTCACCGATGATTACGTGCGCGACAACCCGTGGCAGGCGATCGGTGTCGCGGCCGGGATCGGCTTCCTCGTCGGGCTCGTGATCAGCCGCCGGTAGTCTCGGGTGCCCGAACCCGCTGCAGAGCGGCCCGCCGCGCGCCTCGGCGTCGCCCTGTCCGGTATCGCGGCGACCTTGGTCGCGTTGCTGCGCACGCGCCTCGAACTTGCCACGGTCGAGTTCGAGGAGGAGCGCGAGCGCCTCAAGACGATGATCGGGCTGATCGTGATCGCGACCGTTTTTTCGTGCTTTACGCTGGTCGCGTTGTCGGTTCTGGTCGTGGTATGGCTCTGGGACCGCTACCCGCTCACGGTGATCGCCGGCGTGGCGCTCGTCTACGCAATTATCGCCGCCGGCGCCCTGCTGGCCATCAGGCACCAGCTCGATGCGCGCGGCCGACCTTTCGCCGCGACGCTCTCCGAGCTGGAACGCGACGCGGACGCGTTGCGCCCAAAACAGTGAGACACGTGCGATGAGCGATTCGCTGCGACGCGCCGCGGCGCGCAAGCAGGTGTTGATTGCACAATCGCAGCTGCAGCGGATGCAGCTTGCGCTGTACGCCGACGACGCGCGCAACGCGGTGCGCCCCGCGGGCCTGATCGGCGCTGGCATGGCGCGGCCTGCGGCGCTCGTGGCGCTGGTCGACATTGTCGCGCGGCTGCTTGGCTGGCAGCGCTTCGCCAGCGTGGTTCGCCTCGGCGCGATCGCGGTTGCTGTGTTTCGCATTGCGCGCGCCTGGCGCGGTTTCGGGCGCTAGGCGCGGCGGGCGCCACCGGTTCCGTTCCGGCAGTCATTCACAGCTTCAGGTCGCGCCAGAGGGCGTCGATTCGGCGCTTGACCGCGTCATCCATCGCAATAGGTCGGCCCCAGGTCCGCGACGTCTCGGCAGGCCACTTGTTCGTCGCGTCGATGCCCATCTTGCTGCCGAGCCCCGCGGCAGGCGAGGCGAAATCGAGATAGTCAATGGGCGTGTTCTCGACGATCAGCGTATCGCGCGCGGCGTCGACCCGCGTGGCGAGTGCCCAGATGACCTCTTTCCATGCGCGAACATCGACGTCGTCGTCGGTGACGATAATGAACTTGGTGTACATGAACTGGCGCAGGAAACTCCACACGCCGAACATGACGCGCTTGGCGTGGCCGGGATACTGCTTCTTCATGCTCACGACAGCAAGTCGGTATGAGCAGCCTTCGGGAGGAAGATAGAAATCGGTGATTTCCGGGAACTGCTTTTGCAGAAGCGGAACGAAGACTTCGTTGAGCGCGGCGCCAAGCACGGCCGGCTCGTCCGGAGGCTTGCCCGTGTACGTCGAATGATAGATGGGATCGCGCCGCAGCGTGATGCGCTCGAGCGTAAGAACAGGGAAGCGCTCGACCTCGTTGTAATAGCCGGTGTGATCACCGAACGGCCCCTCGGCGGCGGTCTCATAGCCGGTCGGATCGGCGGCGTCGGGGTGGATGAATCCTTCAAGCACGATCTCTGCCGACGCCGGCACCTGCAGGTCATGCGTGAGGCACTTGACGATCTCCGTCCGGGCGCCGCGGAGCAGTCCGGCAAACTGATATTCGGACAGCGTGTCGGGCACCGGCGTCACCGCGGCGAGGATCGTCGCCGGATCGGCCCCCAGTGCCACCGCGACCGGGAATGGCGCTCCGGGCGAGGCCAGGGCGTGATCGCGAAAGTCGAGCGCGCCGCCGCGATGGTGGAGCCAACGCATGATGACCTTGTTCCTGGCAACCACCTGCTGGCGATAGATGCCCAGGTTCTGCCGCGCCTTGAGCGGTCCGCGCGTGACCGTCAGGCCCCAGGTGATCAGAGGCCCGACGTCGCCGGGCCAACACGTCTGCACCGGTAATCGCGCCAGATCGACGTCGCCGCCTTCCCAAACGGTCTCCTGGCAGGGCCCCGAAGCACGCTCCTTGGGCGCCATATGCATGACCTGCAGGAATATCGGTCGCGTGTTCTGCCAGGCGTCGATAAGCCCCTTCGGCGGCTCGGGCTCCTTCAGGAAGGCGAGGAGCTTGCCGATTTCGCGCAACCCCGCGACCGATTCTTCACCCATGCCGAGCGCAACGCGTAACGGCGTCCCAAAGAGGTTGCCGAGTACAGGAATCCGCGGGTACCCCTCTCCACCGGCGAACCCCTTCGGCCTTTCAAACAGCAGCGCGGGCCCACCGGCCTCGAGGACGCGATCGCATACCTCGGTCATCTCGAGGTACGGATCGATCTCGTGCGAAATGCGCCTGAGTTCGCCGCGGCGTTCGAGTTGGCCCAGAAAATCGCGGAGGTCGGCATATTTCATATCGGCCCATGACAAGCTTGGTCGGAAGCGCAGGCATCTTACCAGTCGCGGTGCGGGCGCCCCGGGCGGCCCCAGACAAGGCGCCGATCGAGCGCAGCAGGAAATCGGCGCGAAAATGGCGCGATTTGTCGGGAGACGGCGACAGTGGGCGTCGTATCGATGCCACAGCCGGTTGCCGAGGGGCTATTATCGACCTTCGCGGCTGGACCAGCGCCGCGGTCAACCGCTATCCTGTCTACTGGGTCCTTTGGGGCCTCGGCTTTCCCGAGGAGATCATCGCTTGCGAAACAAGGCGGCCGCGCTCATGGCCTGCACGGGAATCGTCGCCCTTTGCTGGGCGACGACGGGTATTGCTGCGCTTCCCGGGTCCGCAACCGGTACCGTGTCGACGGCCCCGAGTGCGGGTGGGCGAACGATGACCGCGGTGCCGTCGATTCTCCTGCTCGCCACGCAGCCGGCTCTAGCCGGCACCTGTGGCGGCAGTGACTTCACCGTCAACACCTACATCAACGTGACCACGCAGTCCTCGGCGGATGTGAAGGTCACTGCGCCTGATATCGGCACGATCGAGGAATTCACCGATGAAACGGGCAAGAACATCGGCCCGTACAACGCCGTCTATCCGATGTTCCAGATCCCGGCTTTCGGCGGCGGGCTGGCACCGAACACCCTGATCACGATCACGATCACCACCCACTCGGGCCCCAATCTGAGTGGCGCGACCACCTTCGTCAGTTCGCTCCAATTCAACTGCACCACCGGATCGGTAGTCCTTGCCCAGCCATCGCGAGGTTCGGGGGTACCTGCGCCCGCGCTTTCCACGCTCGGGCTCGCCGCGACCGCGGCGTTGCTGGCATTGATTGGCGCGGTCATGCTTCGCGGGGCGGCCCGCCCCCGGCGCGCCCGCCGCTAGGCCCATCCGGACCGATCGCGGCTGCTGCAGCGACGGTCCCGCGGTTCATCGCCGATCGGCGCGATAGCGCGGCCCCTCATTTCGGCCACCCGGGCCAGCGGTGCAGGCGGAGGCCATAATCGGCGACGGTGCCGGCGAATATAGCCAGGCCGAGCCAGTGATTGCCGAGGAATGCGCGGAAGCAGCCGTCCCGGTCCCGGCCGCGAATCAGCTTGAAGTGCCACAGTGCCAGCAGCGTGGCGGCCAGCACGCCGATGTAGAAGCACGACCCGAGACTCTCCTTGCGCCCGATCCAGGTGAGAAGCGCGAGGTAGATCGCGTAGCAGAGCATCACCGCCGCGACGTCGAAGCGGCCGAAGAAGATCGCCGAGGTGCGCAGGCCGAGCTTCCGGTCGTCGTCGCGATCGACCATCGCGTACTCGGTGTCGTAGGCCATTACCCAGAAGAAATTGGCGCCGAACAGCCACCAGGCGGTCGCCGACAGGAGACCATTGACTGCCGCGAATGCCATCGGGATACCAAAGGAAAAAGCGATGCCGAGGAAAGCCTGCGGGATCGCGAAAAAGCGCTTCACGAAGGGGTAGGCGATCGTGATGGCCAGCCCGGGGATCGCCAGCAGGATCGTAAACCGGTTGAAGCGCAGCGTTAGCAGGAACGCGCACAGTGCCAGCACCAGACCGACGACGAGAGCCTCCCAGGGCGCGATCTCGCGTCGGGCCAGAGGCCGGTTGGCGGTACGCTTTACGTGAGCGTCGAAATTGCGGTCGGCGTAATCGTTGACCGCGCACCCTGCGGAGCGCATCAGCAGCGTGCCGATGACGAAGATCCCTACTGCGATCCACGAAGGCAGCCCCGCCGCGGCGATCCACAGCGCGGTCAGCGTCGGCCAGAGCAGCAACAGCGTGCCGATCGGCTTGTCGAGACGAATGAGCCGTTCGTAGGCGTCAAGGCGCGCGACAACCTTCTGCCAACGCGTTGGCACTTCGCCCCGTGGCACTGCCTCCTGGTTCACAGCGGCAAAGAAAGCTGCTTCTTCAACTGGCGCCGCGCCACTTCCGCGAGCATGGCATGCGGCGTCGGGTATCGCAGCCGCAGCCTCAGCTCCTTTTTCATGCGGGCATTGGCCAACCGCCGTGATTCGCTCATGAACGAGAGAAGCAATGGGGCAATGCGGGTTTCGGCTTCCTCCCAAGAAATACGGGGCGGGCGCGGCAGCTGAAACGCGTCCGCAACGGCATCGAACCAGGCTCCCATTTGCAACTCGGCGTCATCGGCAACGTTGTAGGCGCGGTTGGGCTTGCCGCGAAACGCGGCCGCAACCGCAGCACGGGCCAGATCCGCGGCATGAACGTGATTGGTGAACACGTCGTCCTCCGCCCGCAGTACCGGCGTTCCCTGCCGCAAGCGGTCGAGCGGCAAACGCGTCTCAGCGTAGATGCCCGGGGCGCGCAGGATCGCCAGCCTGACTCCATAGCGCTTTGCCCACCGCCGCAGGCGGTCCTCCGCCGCAATGCGCCGCCGCGCGCGCGGCGTTTGCCCGCGGCGCGGTCTCGACTCGGTGACACGAGCCCCCGAGCAGTCACCGTAGACGCCACTGGTGCTGATGTAGACGAAACGCTGAGGTATAATCCGCGCCTTTGTCAGCGCGGCTATGAGTCGCTTGGTGCGCGGGTCGTCGCGGCCCTCGCCCGGAGGCGGCGCGAAATGCAGGACCGCAAAGGGTGCCGCGCGCATGCGTTCCAGGGAGTGATACCGGTCGAGGTCACCCACGATCGGTACGATACCGCGGTGGCGCAGCCGGGCAACGTCTTCGGGGCGCCGTGTCAGGCCATAGAGGCGAACTCTGCCGCGCAACAACTCGGCGGCACGCAAGGCGATGTCGCCGCAGCCGATCAACAGTACCCGTATCACTCTCGTGCCCTGCGCGAAACGACTTGAATGGGCGATTTGGCTATGCCGCTGCAGATTACCATAAAACCGAGCGAGCACGCCTTCGCCTGCGACGACGGCGAGACGGTGCTCGCCGCGGCCATGCGCGCGGACCTGATGATTCCGTACGGCTGCAGGAACGGCGCCTGCGGCACGTGCAAGGGGCGGATCCTTGACGGGCAGGTCGACTATGGCGCGTACCAGGCCGGCACGCTCACCGACGCCGAAAAGGCGGAGGGCCTGGCGCTGTTCTGCGTAGCCAGGCCCAAGACCCCGCTTGTCATCGAGGTTCGTGAGGTCCGGCGCGCCGGAGACATTCCGATTCGCAAGCTGCCCTGCCGGATCGAGACCATAGACAAGGTTGCCCCCGACGTCGCGATCGTCTCGCTCAAGCTGCCCGCGAACGAGCGCCTGCAGTACCTTGCCGGGCAGTATGTCGATCTCCTGCTCAAAGATGGTCGCCGGCGCAGCTTCTCCATAGCCACCGCGCCCGAGGATGACGCGCTCCTCGAACTGCACATCCGGCACGTCCCTGGAGGCTACTTCAGCGGCGCGCTTTTCAACGAGTACAAGGGCCGCGAGATCCTGCGCTTCGAAGGGCCGCTGGGGACGTTCTACCTGCGCGAGGAATCCGACAAGCCGGTGATTTTCGTCGCCGGCGGTACCGGCTTTGCGCCCATCAAGGCCATCATCGAGCACGCATTGCATCACGAGGTGCAACGGCCCATGGTGCTCTACTGGGGCGTGCGCAGCTTGCGTGACCTCTACCTGCCCGATCTGCCCGCACGCTGGCAGGCGAGGCACCGCGATTTCCGGTTCGTTCCGGTTCTGTCCGAGCCGCTGGCCGAGGATCGGTGGCCGGGTCGCACGGGCCTCGTGCACAAGGCGGTCATGGCCGATTTCCCCGACCTTTCGCGCCACCAGATCTACGCCTGCGGCGGGCCGGCGATGATCGACGCCGCGAAGCGTGCGTTCACCACCGAGCTCGGCCTGCCGGCGGAGCACTTCTTCGCCGACTCGTTCACCTACGCCGCGCCGGCGTGAGCTCCCGCCCTTCGGCGCCGCCCTCGAACCCTAGCGACGGTTGAGCTCCTCGGTGGCAAGCCTGAGCGCCGCGACGAAGTGCGCATTGGCCTCGTCACCCCTGCCCAGCCGGCCGAGCATCTCGCCCAATGCCAGATGCGTGCGCCAGTTGTCTTCGAGGGCAACGCTCGCTTCGAGATAGGTCTGCGCCTTGCCCCACAGCTGCTGGCGCTGGCACAGGATACCCAGCACGCGCAGCAGCGCCGCATCGTGGCTGTGCGTCACAAGCCAGCGCTCGGCCTGCTCGAGCTGGTGCGTCGGATCGCCTAGTCGACATTCGGAGTAGAGCTCCACCAATTCGGAGTCCCAGGCGCGGTCGAGGCTGCGGGAGAGGATGTCGACGGCCTCCCGGTCACCGCCAAGCTGGAGGAAGCTTAACGCCGCAGCACGCGCAACCTGCGACTGCGTGCGAGTCGCTTCGGGCAAGCGATTCCACGCATCACGCAAACCGGCAGCGTCGTGAGCAAGAGCCCGCAGTTGCTCGCGCTGCGCCGCGATCCTCAGTTGTTCGCCCTGCGCCGCGTCGAACACGCCTCGCTTGACCAGCTGCTCGACGAGCTGCGGAACACCCGCGAAGCGGCGAGCAGCCTGTGTGGCGCGCAACTCGAGTCGCAACGCCGCCGTATGCAGGCCCGCCTCCCGCCGTAGTGACTCCAGGATTCGCAACGCCTCCTGCGGTTGCCCCTGTGCCAGCGCGATTTCCGCGGACAGCGTGAGGCGGGGCACCGCGAGGCTCGTTGCCTGCGTTTCGGGCCGGGACAGGAACGCCTCCGCAACATCAAATTGCCGCATGTCTATCGCCGCCCGTGCCGCGACGAGCGCCGCCAGAGGAGAGCAGCGCGGCAACTCCAGCGATTCCTTGGCCTCCTGCTGGGCTTTGCCGTAGCGCCCCTCCAGCAAGGCGACGATTGCCGCATCGAGCTTAGCCCGCGCGCGCTGCTCTTTCTGCTGCCGGCGCCACAGCCGTACCCGCTCCGGAAGCTGCACGGTGCGAGTGACGATACGCAGACCGAGGTAGAGCGAGATAAAGCCCACCACAATCAGGATGAGCAGCAGATTGAGCGACAGCTCGACGCGGTACGGAGGCGCAACCAGCAGCGCATAGCCGCTGTTGACCTTCGCCGCCAGCGCGGCGACCACCGCGGCGGTGGCAAGCAACAGGAACCAGAACAGAAAGCGCATCGCCTGTGCGCACCGTCAGCGCAGGTGCTTTTCACGCGCGAGCTGCAGTACCCGCACCGCATCGAGGCTGCCTGCGAGCCCGGGCAGCTCGGTGGTCATGTCGGTGGCGCGCAGCTCCTTGAGCAACACCTGCAGCGACTGCACCGGCTTAGACCGCGTGTCGAAGTATTTCTTCAGCCACAGATCCGCAGCCGCGAGGTCGGCCCGGAAGTTCGCCTGATCACGGAACAGGAGATCGAATCGCGCGGAGAGCAGCCGGAGCTTGAGATTCTCGCGCAGGAAGAATTGCTGCGACGGCGCGAGCAATGGCGGCTCCGGCCGGTCGAGATTCTCGATGCGCACGAGTTGTCGCACATCCTGCCAGGCATCGCGCACAAAGCGGCGCCATCCCGGCTCGTCCTTCGCCGCGGTTTCCGGCAGCGGCGCCGGCAGGCGCTCCTCGAGCGCGAGCGGCAACGTGTCGACGAGGGCGATCGCCTGGTCCAGCCGCAACGACAATCCCTGTACGTCGACGTAGGGCACGGCTTTGAGCCGGTCCATGTCGCGCGCCAGAGCACGCCGCAGGGGCACGAACTGCGGTCGGTCCAGGCGCTGCAATTTTGTGTCGGCGAGCTGCAACGCGGCCAGCGCCGCAGACACGTTGCCAGCGAGCTGCAGTTGCTCGCTTGCGAGCAGCAGCACCTGTTCAACCTCCGTCAATGCCCACTCATCGCGCGACGGCGCGAGCTCGCGGTACAAAGCCTCCAGAGCGGCCTGCTGTGACTGCGATTCGGCAAGGCGGCTTTCCAGCAAGGCAATCTTCGCTTGCGCATCGCGCAGGTCGTCCTCTGCGGATTGCATCGCCGCGCGCGTCGACTTGATGTCCGCATCCTGCTCCGCGAAGTGTCGCGCGACGTCAGTCCGCAATTGCCGGTCGCGGTTGTAGGCGCCGATCCAGATGATGGCAATCGCTGCGGCCAGCAGCCCGATCAGCGCACCCCTCACCCAGCGCCGGCGTCTGGCCGATTCGCGCGCTTTCGCCTCTGCCATCGGCGGCAGCGGGTGCTTCGCGACGGGCGCGGCCGTGCGGCCCTCGTCCTGGGGAGCGGACATGGTGGATCGTGCAGGCGGGATATGCTTAGCCCTCGTCGATTGTAGCAGGGTTGCGCGCCAAATCCCGCGCTGCGACTGGCCGCGCGGCCCGGGCTCGACTAGAATGCGGATCTCATCGGCCGCGCGTGTCCTTCGCGCCGAGTGCTGGCTGGATCGTGTTCACTTTATCGCTCCTCGTTCTGGTCGCGATTGCGGCAGTCGCCGGCTACTCGCTCGGCGCCCGGCGGCGAACGGAAGCGCCCGCTGTGCCGCCGTCGGTCTCTGCGTCGCCATCGGGGCCGGCGGCGCCAAGCGCGGCTCCGGTGACCGCCCGCTGCTGTGACAGCGCCGGTATCGGCGAAGAGAAAGCCCGCATCATCCGCAGCCGCGATGACGAAGCCGAGTCGCTGCGTCGCAGTCTCGCCCGGCGCGACGCCGTGGCTTGGCAGCTGGAAGATTTTGGGCGTGAGAGACGGCGGCTGTTCCGGGACCTTGCGGATGCGCGCGGCGCCGCTGCGCGCTACAGACAGCTGGTCATCGACATCGAGACCAATGCGCCGCCGCGGATCCTCGCCGGTTCCGGCGAGCCCGACGATTTGAAACTGATCGTCGGCGTCGGACCCGTGCTGGAACGCATGCTGCACGGCTTCGGGGTGACGATGTTTCGGCAGATCGCCCACTGGACGGAGCGCGACATTGCCGAGTTCGACGCCAAGCTGCCGGAGTTTCCCGGCCGCATCGTGCGGGACCAGTGGGTGACTCAGGCGCGCGCTCTGCATCGTTCCAAGTACGGCGACGGCGCGTGAGCAGGCCGGTGCTGGCGCCCGCCGCGCAGCACGCCCTGCCCGCAAGGGGCCTGGTGCTCGTGGTCCTGCTTTCGCTGGTGTGGGGATGCAACTGGCCGGTGCTCAAGCTCGGTGTCGCCGGCCTTGCTCCCCTGACATTTCGGGCGGTGACGTTGCCCTTTGCCGCGCTGGGCCTGCTGGCCATTGCGAAGGTCTCCGCCGAGTCGACCCGCATTCCGCGCCAATGGTGGCCGCGGGTCGCCGTCCTCGCGCTGTTGAACATCACGGCCTGGAACTGGCTGATCCTCTTTGGCATCCAGCAAATGGCCGCCGGCCGCGCGGCGATCCTTGCCTACACGCTGCCGATCTGGAGCGTGCTGTTGTCGATCTGGCTCCTGCACGAGCCGATTTCGCCGCGCAAGCTCGCCGGATTGCTGGTCGGAATCGCCGGCTTAGCGATCTTGCTCGGGGACGAGATTGTCAACGTGCGCCGCACCCCGGTCGGGGCGCTGCTGATCATCGGTGCTGCCATATCGTGGGCCTTGGGCACGGTCCTGCTGCGCCGCTGGGCCCCGCCGTTGCCACAGAACACCCTGACCGGGTGGATGATGCTACTTGGGTGGGCACCGCTCGCCGCCGCGGCGCCGCTGCTCGATCCGCATCCCTTCGCGTCGCTCGCGGCAATGTCCGGCGCCACTTGGTTCGCAGTGATCTACAACATCTTCTTTGCCGGCACGGTCGCGTACTGGGCATGGTTCCGGATGGCGCGCACGCTGCCGGTCGTGGTCAGCTCACTTTCGTCCTTGCCGGTGCCGGTCGTCGGAGTGATCTCCGGCATGCTCGTGCTCGGTGAGCGCCCAGGGCCGGCCGAGTTCATCGCCTTGGCCCTGGTGCTGACCTCGCTTGCGGTGGTGCTGGTACCCGAACGCAGGTAACCCGGCGTCGATGTGGGTGGCAAGAAGCTGCATGGCAGGCACCCGTCCGCAGCTAGGCGAGATCGGGAATGAGCGTCAGCACGCCCCTGCCGGAAAAGTAAGCGTCGAGGTTGGCCTTGCACAGGTCACCCATTGCCTGCCGCGTCTCGCGCGTCGCGCTTCCGACGTGCGGGAGGAGCACGACGTTGTCCATGGTCATCAATTCCGGCGGTATGTGCGGCTCGTGGGCGAACACGTCAAGCCCGGCGCCCTTGATCACGCCCGCCTTGAGCGCCGCGACCAGAGCGGGCTCGTCGACGATAGAGCCACGGGCAATGTTGACCAGCGTTCCCTTCTTGCCCAGCGCAGCGAGCACCTCGGCATCGACGATATCGCGCGTGTCCTCGCCGCCCGGACAGGAGACGACGAGGAAATCGACCCCCGCGGCCAGCGACTTCAGTTCGCGCACATACTCGTACGGCACGTTCTGCGGCTTGCGCCCGGTGTATGCGACCTTCATGCCCATCGCCGTGACGCGGGCGGCGATTGCCTTGCCGATGCGACCCAGACCGAGGATGCCTACTTTCCGTCCGCCGAGCTTGGTCGTAAGTTCCGGCCCGCGTTTTTCCCATCCGCCAGCCTGCACGAAACGGTTAAGGCGCACGAAACCACGGCCGGTCATCAGGATCAGGCCCAGCGCCACGTCGGCGACGTCATCGGTCAGCACGTCAGGGGTGTTGGTAACCTTGAGCCCACGCTGCTTGCAGTAGGCGACCGGCACGCCATCGTAGCCGACACCGAATACGGAAATGATCTCCAGCTTCGGCAGTTGGTCGAGCAGCGTGGTCGGCGTTACGGTGCCGCCGGCCTGCACCAGGCCCCGTACGCGCGCGCCCTCCGCTGCCAGGAGCGCGGCCTTGTCATTCGCCTGAACGTAGTCATGACATCGATAATCGACCTTCAACGGATCGTAGAGAAACGCCGGCAGGGGCGCAGTGACGAGAATATCCGGGGGCATGGTGTGGACTCAGCTTGGCCGCGGGTGAGCAGCGAAATATTCTAACAATGACGCGATCAGTCCCGCGTCGGCGGGAGGCGTGACAATGACCGAACGCAAACCGACGGCATGGGCGCGTTCGGCGATTGCCGGATGCGGGACGAAGGTCGGGGTAGCGGTGAAGTAGCCGCGGCCCTCGGAATCGAAGATTGCCCACAGGTTGTCGAGGCCCTCGCTGGAAGTGAGCGTGACCGCATCGACACGATGTTCGCGCCAGGCATCGATCAGTCCGCCGGCGCCGGTTGCGGGTCTGGCGCGGCGGTAGCACTCGATCTGCTCAACCCTGGCGCCGCGCGCCTCCAACGTGGTGCGCAGGAGCTCGCGGCCCCCGGCGCCGCGGAAAATGACAACGCGCTTTCCCGCGACATCGTCGAGTTCCGGCAGCGCGAGCAGGCCTTCGCTGTCCATCGTCGTCGCCGGCACCCTGGCGCCGGCGATGCCGACTGCAGCGAGTGCGGTCGCGGTCCCCGGTCCGGGTGCGAATACCAGAAGCCGCGCCGGCCATGCCGAAGGATCGGCGACGGCGTATTCGACAGCGTTGGCACTGACAAAAATGGCGATGTCGTAGCGAGCCAGATTGCGTTGTACATCGCGCAGCGGCACGTCATCCCCGGGAGGCAGGATCACGATGGCGGGAAACACGAGCGGCCTCGCGCCGAGGGCCGCGAGCTCACGCGCGAGTGCCGCGGCCTGGCGCGCGGGCCGGGTGATGACGACGCCCGCACCACCGAGCGGGCGGGTCACTGCGCTTCCGCCAGGATCGCCGCAGCGCCACGCTCAAGAAACTCGTCACCGAGCGCGGCGCCGAGAGCCACCGCGGCGTCGGTACCGGCAACAAGCATCGACCGCTCGCCGCGCAATACCCGGCTCCCGTCACGGCTGGCGATGAAGCCGCGCAGCCACAAGGCTCCGCCGCGGCCAATCGCATACGCCGCGAGCGAGGTACGGCAGCTCGCCGCGAGCTTGCGCCCGAACTCGCGTTCGGCTGCCGTGGCGAACGTCGTCTCGGCATCGGCGAGCGGCTCGAGGGCTTTCGCGACATCCCCGCGGTCGGCGCGGCATTCCACCGCCAGCGCCCCCTGGCCGATGGCCGGCAGGCTATCCTCGGGCTCTAGCATGGCCGTGATCCGAGCGGCGAAGCCGAGGCGCTTCAGGCCCGCGCTGGCGAGAATGACCGCCGCATGATTACCCTGATCGAGGCGATGCAGCCGCGTGTTGACATTACCGCGCAGCGGCTCGACTACCAGCCGTGGATAGCGTTCGCGCAACTGTGCCTCGCGCCGCATGCTCGAGGTGCCGACCACGCTGCCCGGCGGCATGGCAGCGAGCGATTGATGGGCATTCGAGACGAACGCGTCCCTGGGGTCCTCGCGCTCGAGGATCGCCGCAAGCGTGAACCCCGCCGGCATGGCCATCGGAACGTCTTTCAGGGAATGCACCGCGAGATCGGCGCGCCCGTCGGCCAGCGCCTGCTCGAGTTCCTTGATGAACAGCCCCTTACCCCCGATGTCTGCCAGCGGTTGATCGAGCTTGCGGTCGCCCTGGGTTGTGAGGCCCAGAAGGTCGACGCGGCACGACGGATAGAGAGCGCGCAGACGCTCGCGCACGTACTGGGCCTGCCATAGCGCAAGCGCCGATTGGCGCGTGGCAATGACTAGTGTCGCGGGCGGGAATGGCGCGGTGGACATGGCAACACGGCGGCGCTAGTGGGCACCGCCGCAGCGCACCGATTCTAGCATCTGCGTTACCTCTCCCGGCGGCGGAACCACCCGCAAATCGCCAGCCGCTCGCGCGTTGCCGGGAGGACTTCGTGTTCGTATTGATCGGCGAGGAAACACACCAAGGTGCCCCCGACTGGAAGGACGTCGCGCGAAGTGCTTCCGGACAGGTAAATGCGCAGCGCGCCGCCATCGGCCGCCGTCCATGCCCGGTTGAGGTAGAGGACGCAGGAAAGCACGCGCGCATCGTTGTCACGAAATCGGTCCCGATGGCGGCGGTAGCACGCGCCCGGAGGGTAAAGCGCATAGTGTCCCTCGAACGAGAAGAGGCCGATAAAAGTCGCCTCGTTGAGCGCAACCCGCAGCTGTTCGAGCATCTGCCACAGGGCACGCTCGGCAGGAGCAGGCGCCTCAGCGTCGAGCCACAGCGTCCGATCGCCCCGGATGTCGCTGCGCCTGACACGATCCGCTCCGCGCCCGATTTCCGCGGCGCAGAAATCGCCCAAGGCATCGCGACGACGAGCTTCCGCAGCCAGCGCCAGGCCGACCGGCGCCGGCAGGAAATCCGGAACCACCGCGATCCCATCGGCGGCCAGCGCGGCGCAAGCACCGGCAACGACCCCGTCGGCGGCTAGCGCGGCTGTCATTTCGCCTGGGCGTCCAGCTGCATCATGCCAAAGAGGTTGCCCTCGGTGTCATGCGCGTAGGTGAGCCAGCCCAGGGCCGGAATCGCCATCTTGGGCACGGTGATCTTCGCGCCCAGATCGCCCACCCTGCGCATCGCCGCGTCGATGTCCGCCACGTCGACCGTACACACAAACGCGTTGGTCGCCTGCATCGGCGCCGGCCCGCTACCGTGGCGCGGCAGCAGGCCTCCGTCGATGCCCGGCGCGCCAGGCTCGCCGGTCTTGATCAGCCAGTAATCCTGCGGACCGTTCCATTTGCTGAATGTCCAGCCGAAAAGTTCAGTGTAGAACGTGATCGCCCGCTGCGGATTCTCGGCATGGATCTCGAAATGGAAGGGGCGTGGCATCGGCTTCGACTCCAGGGTGCCAAGGGGACGCCATCATATAATGGGCGAGCCGATCGAGCGAGCGCCGTTCGCTCCGGTGTGGTTCTCGCGGAGCCAATCAATGCGTATCGTGATCACTGGCGGCGCCGGCTTCCTGGGCAGCCGCCTTGCCCGCGCGCTCCTCACCCTCGGTGCGCTCACCGACGCACGTGGGGAAACGCGCACGGTGAGGGAGCTTGTCCTGATTGATGTGGCGCCGGCGAGACTTTCCGACCCGCGCCTGAGCGTGGTCACCGGCGACCTCGCCGACCCCGCGTTGATGAGGCGAGTCATGACCCCCGATACCGACTCCGTGTTCCACCTCGCGGCGGTGGTCAGCGGTCAGGCGGAAGCGGAATTCGACGTCGGCATGCGGGTCAACGTCGACACGACCCGCATGTTGCTGGAGGGTTGCCGCGGGCTGTTGCATCCGCCCAAGGTCGTATTCGCAAGCTCGCTCGCGGTCTTCGGCGGGGCGCTGTCCGATCCGGTGCCCGACGACGCGCCGGTGACGCCACAGACCTCGTACGGCACGCAAAAGGCAATCGGCGAACTTCTCGTCTACGATATGACTCGCAAGGGCTACATCGACGGGCGATCGTTGCGCCTGCCGACGATCACGGTAAGACCGGGCAAGCCGAACAAGGCTGCCTCGTCGTTCGCGAGCAGCATCATCCGCGAGCCGCTTTCCGGTGTTGACGTGTTCTGCCCGGTGGCGCCGAGCACCCGAATATGGGTATCGTCACCACGCACCGCCATTGACAACCTGATCATCGGCCATGAAGCACCCGCGACCCGATTCGCGGACACGCGCTCGGTCAACCTGCCGGGTCTGCAGGTCGGCGTTGGCGAAGCCATCGCCGCGCTGCGTCGCATCGCTGGCGACGCCGTAGCGGAACGCGTCAAGTGGCGAGTCGATCCGCTGATCGATCGAATCGTCTCGACCTGGCCCGCGCGCCTTGTCCCCGCGCTCGCCACCTCGCTTGGCATGCGGGCCGACCCGGACTTCGACAGCATCGTCCGCGCCTACATCGCGGACGAGCTCAAGCAGTCACACGCCTAGGCCGCCAACAGCTCGCCGGGCTCCACCTCGCGCAGTGCGCGCAGGAACAGTTCCGGCCCGGCGTCCTTGAGCTTGGCCTCGTCGGAGAGCGTTCGCCGCCACGCGCGCGCTCCCGGCTTGCCATGGAAGAGCCCAAGGACGTGCCGTGCGATCGCGCGCAGGCTCACCCCCTGGGCGAGTTGCGCCTCGGCATAGGCAGCCAGCTGTTCGACGACCTCGGCGCGCGTGCGTCGCCGCGGCGCGCTAACCTCTTCCGCAAAACAATAGCGGTCGGCCTCCGCCAGCAGCCATGGACGGTGGTAGGCGGCCCTGCCGATCATCACGCCGTCGACTTGCTCCAGCTGGCGGGTAATCGCAGCGTGTGTTTCGATGCCCCCGTTGATTACGATGGTCAGCGAGGGAAAGTCGCGCTTGAGTCTATGCACGTATTCGTACTTGAGCGGAGGTATCTCGCGATTCTCCTTCGGCGACAGGCCTTTGAGAATGGCGTTGCGCGCATGCACCAGAAACGCGCTTGCGCCGGCCCGCGCAACCGAACCGACAAAATCGCGCATGAACTCATAATCCTCATTCGTGTCGATCCCGACGCGGTGCTTGACCGTCACCGGCAGCACGACCGCGTCGCGCATCGCGGCAACGCACTCGGCAACCAGCGCCGGCTCAGCCATCAGACAGGCGCCGAAGCTGCCCGTCTGCACTCGCTCCGACGGGCAACCCACGTTCAGATTGATCTCGTCGTAGCCCCACGCCTCGCCCAGCCGCGCACAATGGGCGAGCGCTCCCGGATCGCTGCCCCCGAGCTGCAGGGCGATCGGGTGTTCGGCAGGGTCGAAGTCAAGGTGTCGCGGCACGTTGCCGAACATCAGCGCACCGGTCGTGATCATCTCCGTGTACAGCCGGGCGCGCGGGCTGACGAGGCGCAGGAAGTACCGGCAATGCCGGTCTGTCCAGTCCATCATGGGGGCCACGCACAATCGATGCGTTGAGTTGTTCATTCGGTTGCGGGTTTCTGACGCTCAGGCGGTCCAGTAGGCCATCGGAACGGTTGATCATTTTACTGCCACGGTAGCACGATAGCCTACCCCGGGCTACGGCCTCGCACTCTGAAATTCGCAGTCGACTCCGCCCGAGTGGATTGTCAGTGCACACGTAGCGCACGCGCTTCAGCCATTTCGAGCGCACCCGCTGCGACGCTGCACAGACCCCAGCGGCCGGTGTTGTCGCCCGATAATCCTATGTTCTTGCATAACCCGCCTCCTTCTGGCCGCGGATCGCGAGCACAAACACCGTATCAAGTTCTGCAACGTATCGATAGAGTGCGACATAACCGCGTGCACGGCGCCCGATCACCAGCTCTCTAAGGTCCGCCCGGGCAGGCCGGCCGATCAGTGGATTGCGTTCCAGCACATCGATTGCCCTCGTGATGTCTTCAATACGCGCTGGCGCATCCGCCACCTGATGCGCAAAGAGATGTTCCAGGATGCGATCGAGATCATCCCCGACCTCTGGTGCGAGCTCGATGCGCGACATACCTAGCGCGCGAGCGTTCGCGGCTTCGGTCGAGCAATCTTGTTGCCGGTAAGCCGACGCTCAAGATAGCGACGCATCTCATTCCACGGCACCGTCTTGCCAGAGGCGACAATCTCGGCATACCGCCGCTCGGCGGTATTTTGGAGCTCCCCTCGGCGCTCTTCCTGTTCAGCCTTCTCCGCTATCGCTTCCAGAATGAAACTGTGTGCGGTGGTTCCTGCCCGTTCTGCTGCGCGAGCGACGCGCTCCTTGAGATCCTGTGGCAGGCGAATAGTCGTTGTGGACATCACGAGGCTCCTCATCTGAAAAAGCGTATTGTAGCACAATTGTGCTACTACGATATCGGACATCCGGAAGTGTGGTGAGCGTCAGCTTCGCGCGACGATCCTCATGCCCCCGATTTCCATCTTCAATGTCTACATGATCCGATCGTCCAATGACCCACCGCAGCCATATTTACGCAGCTGGCGCCGGTGGGCCTCGAATCGCCCTCGCTACGGGCGTTGAACCAACATCAAGACACCGATTACGATAAGTATGAACGGCCACCATTGACGCAGGAGAGGACGAATTTCTGGAATCCAACCCGGGTTCGATAGTAGGAAGACAGCTCCCACAATGATCAAAATCAGAGCACAGGTGCGGGTTCTACTTAGCATCTCGGACGCTCAAGCGGCTGCAGACACCTGTGTGGCCGGTACCGCCGCTCCGCAGAACGGCGGCCCGCTGTCTAACGGCTGATGAGGCATTTGCCCCCGTCGAGCTTGAACTTTTGGGTCGTCGTCGAGGTGCTCGTGCCATTCGCGTCCTTGGTCTTCTTCTGCACGGTCAGCGTGGCGTCCTGACCATCGATGACGAGAAGACCGTTGGCCTTGATGTCGGCCGAGTACTGCTCCTCTGTTTCCGACATCTCTTTCATCATGCCCGACATCATCGTCCGGTCCTTGGCGGGCATGCTTTTCCATTGGTCCTGCATTTCCTTGGTGGTGAGCTTGTTCGCTTCGTCGAAGTTTCCGGCATGCGTCAGTCCCATCTGCTTCACGGCGACCTTGCCGCAAGGATGATTCAGGATTGCCGCGCCTTTGAGTTCCGACTTGGACTGCGCGGCCGAGGCGCCGCAGAGCATGAAGGTCAATGTCATGCTGCCGAGAAATACCAGGTATCCGCTTTGCTTCATTTTGTCTCCCTCTTGGTTGGCGGAAATCAGCGGCGGATACCGATTCCCCGCGAGCGGTGGAGGGCAATGGCCGCCTGGTGAACAGAAGCTGCACTCCCTTTTTGGGCAGCCAAAATCTATACTTGTCAGGTTAGCCGGTCAACCGCGGCCAGTCTCCCGTGTGGACTTGCCCCGCGCAACCGGGCGACAATCGGCAACAGCCTGGTCCCGATCCAGTCGTCTCAAAATCACAGGCGCGATCAATGCATGACCTGCTGTTCCGCAATGCGCTGACATTCGACGGCACCGGCAGTCCCCCGTCGATCAACGACGTTGCAATCACTGACGGTCGCATCGATGCTATCGGCGCAGCGCTGCCTTGCTGAGCCGATACCGCTGCATTGCTTTTAGGCGTAAGCTTTTTTCATGAGCGAGAGTCAGAACCTGTTCACTGCGTTGCGGCAAGCCGCCGATCCCGATGTGGTGTCCGCCATTGAAGCGCTCGTACGCGATGCGCCGGATCGCTGCATCAATCGCATCAACGCGCTGGCCTTCGCGGAAAAAAAGGGCCTCGACGAGGAGCGGGTCATCGCCGCGTTCCTGCATGCCGCGCGGGTGGGCTTGTTCGAATTGTCGTGGAACGTGCTCTGCCCCGGCTGCGGCGGAGTCCTCGATGCCGGTACATCGCTCAAGAGCGTGCGCCAGGCAGAGTACTCCTGCGCACTCTGCGCGGCCGGCTACGAACCGACCCTCGACGAAATGGTCGAAGTGACCTTCACGGTGATGCCCCGGTTGCGTCGCATCGCGGCGCATTCACCGCAGGACCTCCCCGCGGTCGAGTATTACCGGCAGATCTTCTGGGGCTCGGGTATCGATCTTCCCGACGATGACTTCGCGCAGGCGATCGGGAACATCACGCTCGACTTGGTCGAACTGCCATCCGGCGAGAAAGCCATGCTGTCACTGACACTGCCGGCCGAATTCGTGATCGTTTTCGACCCGGTGACGCACACGGCGCAGTTCATCGACGTCAAAGGCGAGCCCACTGATGTGCCCCAATCGCTGTCGATCATCTACAACCGGGAGCACGCACATGCACCGACCCTGGTCATGCGACCGGGCCCTTTGCACCTGGCATTGGACAATCGCACCGGCGCGCGGCTGGTGCCGGGCGTGTATATCGCAGGGCAGGCAATGCACGACATGCTCGGCAAGCGTCGCCCGTTCCTCACCGCCAAGCGCCTGCTGACCAATCAGACATTTCGTGAAATCTACCGCACCAGCACGCTCGATGTCGACCAGCGGCTCAAGATCACTAGCCTTACGTTCCTGTTTACCGATCTCAAGGGGTCGACAGACCTGTATGAGCGGGTCGGTGATCTAGTCGCGTTCGATATCGTCAGGGAGCACTTTCGAATCCTGCAGGAAATCATCGCTGCCGAATCCGGCGCCGTGGTGAAGACCATTGGGGATGCGGTCATGGCCACCTTTGCGACCCCCGATCGGGCCCTCGCCGCCGCGCTCCGCATTCGGGAAGCGATGCGCTCCCTCAACGAGGAGCGGAAGAACGAGGATTTGCTGCTAAAAATCGGCATTCACGAAGGCCCGTGCCTTGCGGTCACGCTCAATGACCGGCAGGACTATTTCGGTCAGACCGTCAATATCGCCGCGCGCGTGCAAGGCCTGGCTGTGTCGCGCGCGATTCTCGCGACCGGTCCGGTCGTAGACTATCCACAGGCCTTCGAATTGCTTGAGGCGGACGGCATCAGGCCGCTGGCACGCCGCCTGCCTGTCCGCGGCGTGGCGAACGAACTCGCCGTGTACGAGATTCCATAGGCGCGGCGCACCTCCATGTGGCGGCGACCCGGGCCAGGGTAGGCGTGGAAATGATCGCCGTGACCAGCGATGTCCAGGCGATGCGCATGGCGATGCCCCGGTCTCACAGCTCGATCTGCGCCCCAAGCTCGACGATCCGATTGCGCGGGATGCGGAAGAACTCGGTGGCATCCGCTTCGTTGCGATGCATCCAGCCGAATAGCCGGCAGAAAATCGGATTCAGGCGCTGCGGGCCGGCGCCCGATTTGGCCACCGACACGCGCGACAGAAAGTATGTCGTCTCCATCTCTTCCAATGCCTGTCCGCCAAGAGAACAGTAGGCGAGCGCGGCCGGGACGTCGGGGTCCTGCATAAAGCCGTAATGCAGCACGATGCGATAGAACTCGTGGCCGAGGGCCGTCACGCTGATCTGCTCCGTGGCGGCCACGCGTGGCACGTGTTCGGTCTCCACGCTCAGGATCACGATGCGCTGGTGCAGGACGTGGTAGTGCTTTACGCTATGGAGCATCGCGATCGGCACCATGTCGGCGCGGCGCGACAGGTACACCGCGGTGCCAGAGACCTTCGCTTCGCCGGCCATCGACTCGATGAACAGATCGAGTCGCATCGTTTCGCGCTCGAGCTGGCGCAGCATCGCAGTGCGGCCGGCGTGCCAGGCTTCCATCAGCAGGAACAGCAGCGACGCGGTGACCAGCGGCACCCAGCCACCCTGGGCCACCTTGGTCAGGTTTGCGGACGCGAACGAGGCGTCGACCAGAGCCAATATTCCCGCAACGGGGATCGCGGCTACGTGCGACCAGTGCCATTGTTCTATCATGATCTTGTATATCAGCAGGGTGGTCAGCAGCATCGTGAGTGAAACTGCGATCCCGAATGCTGCTGCCAGCTTGTCCGAAGAGCCGAAGCCGACCGTCAAACCGAGCGTCAGGATCATCAGCAGCCAGTTCACCGCGGGGACGTAGATCTGCCCGTAGCCGACGGCCGAGGTTTGGGTCACGGTCAGGCGCGGGCACAGCCCGAGCTGGATCGCCTGCCGTGTCATCGAGAATACGCCACTGATGATCGCCTGGCTGGCAATGATCGTGGCCGCGGTCGCGAGAGCGACCAGCGGCAACTGCAACCACGGGGCTCCGAGCAGGAAGAAGGGATTGCCATCCGGTGGCACAGCCCCGGCGACAACCAGCGCGGCCTGCCCGGCGTAGTTGAGCACCAGCATCGGCAGCACGATGCCGTACCAGCTGAGGCGGATCGGCCTGGCGCCGAAGTGGCCCATGTCGGCATAGAGCGCCTCGGCGCCCGTCGCGCTCAGGAAAACCGCGCCCAGCACCGTGAACCCGGCGAAGCCATGTGTGGCGAGGTAGTGCAGGCCGTAGCTCGGATCGATTGCGAGGAGGATCTGCGGATGCGTCATGATGCCGATCGCGCCCATCGCCCCGATAGTGAGGAACCAAACCACCATTACCGGCCCGAACAGGCCGCCGATCACCGCGGTACCCTTGCGCTGCAATATGAACAGCGCCAGCAAAACCAGCAGCGCGAGCGGCAATACATAGGGCGCAACCGCCGGGACCGGCAGTTTGAGGCCCTCGAGGGCACTCAGCACCGAGATCGCCGGCGTGATCGCGCCGTCGCCATAGAGCAAGGCGGCGCCCAGGATTCCCACGACGACGAGGCCATGACGCTCGTGGCCCTTCAGCGCCAGGCGCGCAGTCAGCGCGAGGATGCCTCCCTCGCCATCATTGTCGGCCCGCATCACTATCGCGACGTACTTTATCGACGTCGTGATGATAAGGGTCCAGACGACCAGCGAAAGCATCCCGTATGCCACATCGGGCGTGGCGCCACCCGCCCATTCGAGCGCGGTCTTGAGCGTATAGAGCGGACTGGTCCCGATGTCGCCGTAGACGACTCCGAGGGCGCCAAGCATCAGCGCGCCGAGGGGACCCGAAACTTCGCCTGCCGGCGGCGCGGGCGATGTAAGCGTAGAGTCGGCCATCGGAAGGGTGCTGTGACCGATGGTCACAGCGCGCAGGTGCGCCGAATCTTATCCCGGCCGCAGATGTTTTCCCAACATTGCATCCTACTGTTGCAATTCCTTGACATGCCGACCGCCCGGGCCGAGGTGCAGTCGGCTAACTTCCGCAGCGCAATTGCAGCCACAGGAGGTTGCGCCCGGCCTCGTGCGCGTAGCGCGCGCCTTCGCTGAGCTGACGGATCAGGTGAATGCCAAGCTTTCCGATAGGCCGCGAATCGATCGCGGCATCGAGGTTCGCCGCGACTCCGGCCAACGGAGAGAGTGGATCATATCTCGGGGCTGCGTCCTCGAAGAGCAGGCCGACTGCTCCGGCGCCGGCCGACAACCCGATGTGAATCGGCGCATCGCATTCTCCGCCGTAGCCATGTTGCACCGTGTTGGTGAAAAGTTCCTCGACAACTAGAGTAAGCCGCAGGACATCTGCGGGCCCAATTGCGTGCAGATTGCAGAATTTCGCCACAAAGGCGGCGGTCTCCGGCAGCGCGCCCAGTCGGGCCCTGAAAACGCGGTGTTCAGTTGCAGTCATGGAAAGATGCCCCGCGACGGGTGTAGACTGGCCTTCGCAGTAAAGTCGGCAGTCGACCGGTACGTCGAATCGCTGCATTTTACGTCGCTGCCAGCCCTTTAACCGATTATCCGGCTTGCCGTTCCATGCCCTTTTCGTCTTCCTGCGTGCCTGCACTTATCGCGGCGTTCGCGCTGGGGCTTGCTGCGTCGGCAACAGCCGCCGAGATCGGCCAGATAAAGGTCTCGAAGGGCCAGGTGTCGATCGAGCGCGATGGCCGGATTCTTCCCGGCAATGTCGGCGTACGCCTCGAAACCTCCGATGTTCTGAAAACCGGACCTGACGGCTCGGTCGGCGTCACGATGAGCGACGACTCCCTGCTTTCCGCCGGGCCCAACAGCATCTTGTCGCTGGACCGCTACGATTTCGATCCGGTGACACGCAAGGGTGTATTCGATGCAGGGCTCAGGAAGGGCTCGCTGGCAGTGATTTCCGGCCACATCGCGAAGCAGGCCCCTGATGCCATGACGGTGCGTACGCCGAGCTCTATTCTCGGGGTACGCGGCACGGAATTCGTGGTAAGCGCCGGTGACTAGACGGCGCCGCTTTGACCGCTGGCAGTCGATCGGCCTGCTGGCTGCCTTGTGTTCGGGTGCCTGCAGCACCGGGACGGTCATATTGCTCCCGGAAGAGAGCGGTCGAGAGACGGCGGTCTCCGTAAGGCAGGGCGACAAGGAGGTCTTGCTCAAGGAGCCCTATGCTGCGGCCCGGCAGACGCCGTTTGGGCCGCAGGCATATCGCTCGAATCCGGACGAGGTCCAGAGTACCTTTGGCGCGGCTCTTGCGGCGCAGCCGATGCGCCCGCTGCAATTCACCCTCTACTTCGTCGAGGGCAAAGACGAACTAACCGACGAGTCCAAGCAAATCGTCGAACGCGTGTTCTCCGAGATCTCGCGGCGACCGGTGCCCGACGTTCTGATCGTCGGCCACACCGACGCGGTGGGGACCGATCAACTCAACGATGCGCTTTCGCGCCAGCGTGCCGAGACGATTCGCGCCGCGCTTATCGCTCATGGCATTGCCCCCGAGAACGTCACCGCGGTTGGGCGCGGCAAGCGCGAGCCGGTCGTCCCGACCGCGGAGGGAGTGTCGGAGGCACGCAATCGCCGGGTTGAAATCGTCGTACGCTGATTGCCTTCTCCGCACTGCTCGTATCGGGCGCTCAAGTGCTTTCCCGGGGCCCGTGCCAGCGCAGCACGAGGACCGTGAAGTCGTCTGCTGGCTCGGCGCCGGCGATGAAGCCTTCCACGTCGCTGCGCAGCGCTTCGATGAGCGCCCGCGCGTTCGCTGCGCCACCTCGTAGCCTGATTATGGCTTCAAGCCGCGTGCGGCCGTAGAAATCTCCGGCAACGTTCTGCGCTTCGGTGACGCCATCGGAAATCACGCAGAGCAGCTCGCCAGGGCGCATTTCGTAGCCCCCCCCGCGGTAGGGGTATTCGGTTGCCGCACACAGCGGTGGACCGTCCCCGTCCTCGATTCTGCGCAGTGCGACGTCCTCGGGATGGAGCAGGTAGGGATTCTCGTGCCCGGCGTTGCAGTAATTCAACATGCCGGTTTCAAGATCCAGGATTCCAGCAAAAACGGTCACGAAGAGCAATTCCGGATTGTCGCGCGAGACCTCGGCGTTCGCCCGGGACATGACCTCGCCGATGTCCGCCCCCGGCGTCCTGAGCATTGTGCTCTTGTACAGCGCCTTGCTGACCGCCATGAATATGCTCGCCGAGAGGCCTTTGCCGGCGACGTCGCCGACCAGGAAGAAAATGCGGTTTTCGTCCAGGGAGAAGAAGTCATACAGGTCGCCACCAACTTCGCGCGCCGGTATCATGGTCGCGGCAAGATCGATACGGCATTCGGTGCGCAGAAGATCTTCGCGCGGCAGGGTCGCGGTTTGAATTCGACGCGCGGCCTCGAGCTCGCCGGCCAGGCGGGCACTCTGCTCGCGCTGTGCCTGCAGCGTGCGCTCGAGCGCTTTCTTCTGCCGCGTGGCTTCAGCGAGGGTTAGCCCCAGCATCACGCTGAAAAGCAGCAACAGGCTCAAGCCCGATGTGGCGGCATCGAACAGCAGCCGCTGCCATCGATAGGCAAGAAGCGCCAATGCCGCCAGGCTTGCGATGCAACCCGCGGCAAGCAGGGCCGCGTGCTGCGGCTTCCATCGCGGCGTCGCCCACACCAGCAGCGCTCCGAGCGCAAGAAACAATGCCATCTCCAGCGTCGCGGCCCAGGCCGGTCGGCGAAGCAGGGTCTGGTCGTAAAGGTTCTCGAGCAACTGGGCGTGAATTTCGCTGCCGGGCATCCGTTGCCCAATCGGCGTGTTCTGGTACTCGACCAGTCCGAGCCCGGTGACGCCGATGAGCACCAGCTTGCGCCGCAGACGAGACGGGTCGACCTTGCCCTCGAGGACGTCGACAGCCGAGACGATGCGGCCCGGATCGCGCGGCGAATAGTAGATGCGAACCGCGCCATCGTCCTCGGTGGGGACGACGAAGTCGCCGATGGCGATGCCCTGCACCGAGTCGCCCTTAACCAGAAGGCGGAGCGAAGGCGCGTGAAGGGCGACTTGCAGCATCTCGATCGCAAGGGCCGGCTCCAGAGTTCCGCCGATCGTGGCGACGAGCGGAATCCGACGAATGACGCCGCCCGAAGGCTCGACGGAAATCAGTCCCGTTGCGGCGGCGGCGCGATCGAGTTCATCGATGCTGGTCAACGCACCGGCATAGTGGACAAGTTTGGGTTGCGGCGGCGCGGTCGACACCGAGTTGGCGGTCAAATCGCGCACGCCGAACGCCGGCGCGTGCAAGAGCCTTCCAGTCGGCTCTGCTGTTCCGGCGACGGCGAGGATGGCGTGCGCCGCGGTCAAGACGCGCGCCAGCTCGGAATCGTTGGATGGTAGGCTGCGGAACGCGCTAATCATGGCAGGGCTCTGATGCGGCGTGCGGGAGAGCACCTGCTCGGGCGATAGCGCGTCGGCCTCCGGCATGAGTATGTCGAGGGCGATCGCCGCCGGCTGCTGTTGCGCAACAGCGCTCACCACTTGCGCCAGCAGCGTGCGTGGCCAGGGCCACTGGCCCAATGCTGCCAGGCTCTTCTCGTCGATTTCGACGACCGTCGCCGGCATCGACTCGACCTGTCGCGGAGCGAGAGCCTGGTAGGCGTCAAACCACGCCGACTGCAGGCGCGCGGTCCAAGGCGCCGCGAGCCAGTTCAGGGCAGCGAGCGCGATCAGGACAACAGCACCGACGGCGCGGACACGGCCCGGCGCACGCTCCCCCGGCGCGGCCGCCACCGAAGGGTTCAAAGCTCGATTTCCATTCCGTCGTAGGCGGCGGTGACAAGCAACGGGGCGCCGGTCCGTGTGATTTCCTCCAGACGCCGCGCCTCCGCCAGCGACCTCTCGATCGCTTCGTCATCCGATGAGGGTTCGTGATGGAACAGGCACAGGTGGCGGGCGCCGGCCATCTGGCACAACTCAACCCCGACCACATTGCTCGAATGGCCCCAGTCCGCCTTGATCGAGATCGCGTCGGCGAGCGAATACATGGCGTCGAATATGACGACGTCGGCATCACGGAAGAACTCCACGAAGCCGTTGGTTTCTTCAGGATCGGCCAGCTTGTGCTCCGAATCCGTCGAATAGACGACCGTCCGGCCGCTCGACTCGAAGCGATAGCCGTACGAGTCGCCGCCGTGTCGCTGCAGCTTCGTGGTTACCGACATGCCGGCGATGTCATAGTGCCTGCCCGGATCCATGTGCACAAATTCAATGCCGGCGCGGAAGATGTTGAAATCGACCGGAAATGAGGGTTGGTCCTGCTGTCGGCGCAACGCCGCCTCCAGCCCTACGTGGCCACCGTAGATGCGAATCCGGTTCCCCGGGACGTAGGCCGGCGCGAAGAATGGCAGCCCCATGATGTGGTCCCAATGCACGTGGGACATGAAGATGTGATAACTCTGCGACGACCCCGGGTACCGCGTCACGGCCGCCTGCCCGAAGGGTCGCACGCCGCTGCCGAGGTCGCAGAGCACGTGTTCCGGGCCGGCGGTCTCGATTTCCACGCAGGAGGTGTGCCCGCCGTAGGTGCCGGAGACCGGAAACCGCAGGCTGTCCAGGTAGACGCCGATTTCCGCATCCGAAGCGAACGCTCGCCCCGAGGCGCCACGCAGCGCCTGGGTCAGCTTCTCGCGCACCTTTGCGGCCGTCAAGGCAACCGGGAGCGAGCCTCGGGTGCCCCAGAAGCGAATTCGCTTCATGTCGGCGAACCGCTGTTTGCTGCGTTGAAGGCCTCGAGCGCAGGCAGCGAAAGTCGTGCGAGCGCGTCCGCCACCGATGGATACAAGTCGAGAATGCGGTCAAAGCGGCTGATGGCGAAGATTTCCGCGACGATGGGCTGCAAGCTGGCGACGGCGATTTTGGAACCCTGCGAGTGGGCCTGTTTCGCCGCCGCCATCAAGACGCGCAAGCCAACGCTGCTGATGTATTCGACGCCGGAAAAATCGAGCACCACGGCTTCGCCGCTGCCGCCCGATTGCTCCAATACCGGCCGCAACGCATCCTCGAAAGGCCCGGCGTTGAAGTGATCGATTCGACCCATGGGCGCGGCAACGACTACGTCGGTGAACCTGCGAGTCGAAAATTGCATGCTGTATCCCGGCCCCGTGTCGTGTTTTCGTGCAAGCGGCCCAGCGCCAATTATAAAAGAATCTACTCGGCACCTGTGCGCTGCGGGGAGCACCGGCATCTGGCCGCTGCGCTGCCATTCTCACCACCCCATGGCCTGATACTCGAGGGCGGCAGCGAGGGGGGTTCAATGGCGTTGCCGAGGACCCGCGCTGTCGGTGCTGTCCGGATCCCTCTCAAAACTCCGCATGCACGCGCAACGAAAAGATCGAAACCGGCCCACGGTCCCGGTTATAGGCCGGGTTGGCCACGTACTGGTAGTCCGCGGTCAGCGTGAAGTGTTCGGTCACGCGCGCCGAATAGAACGTCTCCAGGATATCCTCCGACCGGTAGTGCGGCAGCTTCCCGTCGCCGATGAGGATGCCCAGGCCGCCGGCGGCGAAATAGGCGCGCGCCGCGCCCGAGATGCCGTTGGCTACCGCCGCCAGGCCAAGGACATCGTCCGCGCGATTCCATCCCATGCCCTTGAGGGCAAGGCCCGCAGAAGCGGAGCGGTTGACGTCGGTGAAGTCGTACGCTTCCTTGCTGCCGTCGTTGTAGCTGACGCGCGCGAATGCACCAAGGTCGGCGCTGACTTCCTGCTCGAGGTTGAGAGCGACGCCGGGTCGCCATGCATAACGTCGAATCAGGGCGGTGCTGGGTATCGAGTTCGTGGCCTGACCGAGTTGCACCGCGTCGCCGTAGCTCCCCATGCGCGCGTAATTTACAAAGCCTAGCAGCTTCAGCTTTCCCGGATGCGCTTGAAGCTCGTAACGCTCCTCAAATTCGCCGATCAGTGCGAATTCCTTGAATCCGGGTTCGAGGCTCGAGCTGTTGGGAACGTTGGACAGATCGAAGAATCCGCCGCGCAGCGTCCACCACGACTGCGTCCATTCGGCTGCGACGCCCACGGTGTAGCCCCACGAGTCGGCCGCGTAGTCGAACGCCGGCGCGTCGATTATGGACCAGTTCAGGAAATCGCCGCGCGGGTCGTGTGCATAGCTATTGGTATCGAAGATGTCTACCACGGAAAACTTGCCGATGGTCAGGGTCACGTTGTCTGCGGTTTGCGTTCCCCCGAGTTCATTGACACCAGGTGTCAGCGACGTCGATTCGCCGCCGAAGTCGAAGCGCTGCCGGACAAAGGCGCGCTGCAATCGAAAGTAAGGCTCGGCCCTGCCCACCTTGTAAGCTTCGCCGCTGGAGAAGCCGGCAAGGCCCAGCGTATCGTCGAAACCGAAGCCTTCGTCGATCTCGGGATCGACGTAAAGCGCACCTCCATCCCAGAGCCGAATACCCAGGAACAGCGTCAGGTCCGTGGTCTCCTCGCCGCTGCTGATCGGCGACAGACTGTTCGGTCCCTGATAGGGAGAGGTAAAGCCCGGGTGGTACTGCTTGACAAAGGTCGCTTGACCGTAAAGATTCCACGGTTCCAGAGCGGCCGCTTCAGACGGCGCCGGTGTAGTGTTCGCGGGGATGGGTGATTCGGATGCTGTGACGAGCTGCTCAGCCGGAGTACCGAGCTCGTTGGCCGAACCCGGACCGATCGGCACGCCACACAGCCAGGTTGCCCACATGCAAGCGGTTGTTATTCTCATAGGGACGTCACGACTTACCGGGATTCCGCTGGGCAACGCAGCCGGACAAATGGCCGTTGCGCGAGCCTGGCCGGAACGCAGGGAAATTCAATTACGAGGCATCCGCGCCTGCGTTCACGAGGCAAGCTATTGTGTCGATGTGACGAACAGGTGACAAACCCCTGTTTACGACCAAGGGGCGCCTCCCGCCAATTCCCTGCGGTCATCGCAGTCGCGCGGCGCCATTGCTCAACCCTAGGAGTCCGGAGTTTATTCGCTACCTATGCCCCTTGTCGCCTGGCCCGCTGCTGCATCCATTATGCTTTCCCGTATTCGGCTTCTTCTCCGAGCGCCTTCTCCAGCGCGGCGGCCTGCCCTTAGCTGCGGCGAACTCGGGCTATCAGGGATTTCACATTTGCGGATCGTATGCGGCATCGCCTCTCGTCGCTGGATTAGAGGATCCCACCTAAGCTTTCGGGTGGGGCTATGCGCCAGGCTTTGCCTCCGCGTGATCACTCCATGCCGGACAGGGTCCCTCGCGAAATCATCTCAGGTGGCCGCCGCGAGGGCTCGAATGCGCTCACCAGTCAACGGCAGGTCGCGTGCCCGGATGCCAAGTGCATCGAACACCGCGTTGGCGATCGCTGCCGCAGTCGGGCCCTGGGCCGCTTCTCCCACGCCTACTGCCGGATGATCGGGCCGTGACACGAGCTCGACTTCGACCGCGGGCGTTTCCGAGCAACGAAGAATCGGATACGTCTCCCAGCTTTCACTCGTCACGCGGGTACGATCGAATTGCACCGCTTCCTTGAGCGTCCAGCTGGTTGCCTGGATGGCGCCGCCTTCAATTTGGTTCACCACACCGTCGGGATTGATTACCAACCCGACATCGACGACGATGACCAGGCGCCGCACACGAATTTCTGCTTCCGCCTCGATTTCCGCCACAACCGCGCAGTAAGCGCCAAGGTTCTTGTACCGTGCAACACCGACACCGTGGCCGCGCCCATCTTGCTTCCGCCAGCGGCTCCATCCGGCGTTGCGCGCGGCAAGTTCCAGAACGGTCCGCGCCCGAGGGTCTTTCAGATAGCGCAACCGGAACGCGACGGGGTCCTCGTCCGCCGCCGTTGCCAGCTCATCGATGAACGATTCGATCGCGAATATATTGGTATACGCGCCAAGCGAGCGTAGCGCGGATGTCCGCAGCGGCATTGACATGACGTAATGATTGACGATCTGCCAGGCAGGAAAGTCATAAAACGGGATCGCATTACGCTCGGCCCCGCCGCCGCGGGCGACAGCCGGGTTGGTCGCCGGCAAGCGCGTGAACGGCTTGTCCAGGTACCATGCACCGAGCAACGCGGGCGCTTTCGCTCCGCCAGGGCGTGAGGTGTGACCGTTGCTCCACACCTCGTGCCTCCATGCCCCAACGCCGCCCGACACGTCGAGGTCGGCTTCGAGCTCGACTACCATCGCCGGGCCGAACGGCGACCACGCGAGTTCGTCTGCACGCGACCACTGCACGCGCACGGGGCGCTGGCCGGCGGCCCGCGCAAGCAAGGCAGCGTCAAATGCGACGTCGTCGGCTCCGTTATGGCCGTAGCATCCGGCACCCTGCACGTGGTGCACGAGGACCCTGTCTTCGGTCAAACCAAACGCCAGGGCGAGATCGCGGCGCAAGTTGAAGATTCCCTGGCTGTGCGTCCAGATTGTCAGCTCCGAGTCACGCCATTGGGCGAGGGCACACGAGGGTCCGATAGAGGCGTGGGAGAGGTATGGGCGCGTATAGCTTCCCCTGAGTGTCCGTGCTACCGGCAGGGACGCCGGCGCGGATTTGCTGTCGACAATGCTGATTTCCGCATCCTGCGATTTGAGCCACGTCGCGAGTGACACCTGATCCGGAAGGCTCGCGCCCGGTTGCCAAGTCGCTTCCACGACAAGCTTGCGCTGCGCCGCGTCGGCCTCGCCTTCGCTTTCCGCCAGCACCCCCAAGAATGAACCATCCCGGACAATCGCAACCACTCCAGCCAGCGCCACTACTGTGGCGGTAGCGAACTCGTTCAGCGTCGCGCCCGAAGTTGGCGGGCGCAGCACGCGACCGTGCAGCATCCCGGGCAGTTCAAGGTCATGAATGAAGCATGGCTGGCCGAAAACCTTGTCTGGAAGATCGTGGCGCGCGACGGATTGGCCGACGACGTGGTACACGCTCGTCGGCTTGGGCATTGCCTGACCGCTTGCCTCGCGTTCGAGCAGTTCGTCGGTAGCAAGCTCCCAGTAGCTCGTCCGCGCCCCTCCTGCACCGACGATGTTGCCCTCTCTTACGGCAAGCGATTCGACCGGCACGCCGAGGTGCTCCGCGGCGGCGGCGAAATAGATCGCTCGCGCCTCGGCACACGCCTGGCGCAAGGCAGCGCCCGAGTCCTGCACCGACAGACTGCCCGACGTAATCGACTCGTCGGGACTCCAAGCGGTCGAAGCCGGCATCATGCGCACTTGTCCGATTGCAACATCGAGCTCTTCGGCGACGATCTGCGCCAGCGCAGTGAGGATGCCTTGCCCGATCTCGACCTTGCCCGAGAGGACCTCGACATATCCCTCGCCACGCACCCGCAGCCATCGCGAGAGACGCCGATTGGTGCGCAGGCTTGCAGGCAACGGCGGACGGGCGGCCGCATCGCTCATGGTGCCGATCCTTCGGCCGCCCGCAACACCGCACGCACCACTCGGTTATAGCTCCCGCAGCGGCACAGATTGCGGTCCAAGGCTTGTCTTACCTCCGTTTCGCTGGGCAACGGCGAGCGCGCCAGAAGCGCCGCAGCACTGATCAGCATCCCTGACGTGCAATACCCGCATTGCGCCGCCTGCTCGGCGATAAATGCGAGCTGCAATGGATGTGGAGCCCCCGGTCCGCCCAGCCCCTCGACCGTCGTAACCGATTTGTCCTTGACTGCCCACAGCGGTGTCGCACAGGAGGCAACCGGACGATCATCGACGAGAACGAAGCAGGCGCCGCATTGTTCGCTGCCGCAGCCAAATCGGGTGCCCTTGAGCCCCAGCACGTTACGCAGCACGTCGAGTAGCGAAGTTTCGCCGTCTACGGTGAGCGTGTGCTCGCGGTCGTTGACCCGGAAGACTATTTGCTCGGGTTTGACGCCGGTCATGGCTTGGCGGCCTGTCTAGTTAAGAATGATCTGACTGCATTCCACCGCGCGATCGTCCCTTACCCTCTTGCGGCACAGGCAACCGCTCGCGTACGCCGCTTTCGGTTTGCCTTGTGCCGAGGGTGGCGCCGGCTCGAGGCAGCCGCCCCTGCCGCCGGCATCCTGAAGATCCCCCGTGAAGCAAGCGCTGCAGGGGCGAAAGCACGACCAGCGGCTCGGAGCACAATGGAGTCAGAGCGAGTGCAGTGGTGCGTGGCGGATTGGTCATTACGGCAAGATCCAGACGGCCTGCGAGCAGCGCGTCCAGAAGCTGGGGGCTGAATCCTTCCACGACCTTCAGTGTGACCGAAGGACATTGCTGCCGCGCCCGGGCGTCGCAGCCCGGCAAGAGGAGCGGCGCGAGCGTCGGCGAGGTCCCCATCACGACGCTGCCACGCGGTGCCTGGGCATTGCCGCGAACGCGTTCGCTGGCCCGCGAAACTTCGACCATAATGGCCCGGGCATGGCCGAGTGAGGGCAGGCTGGGCAATTCCAATCTTCTCCGCAGTGCGCGTGATGCTACCTCATCGGCAACCTGGACAAAATACTGGATGCTGCGCAATTCCATGGACGCCAGGGCCTCCGGGGCGGGTCGGCCAACCACATATCAAGTCGGCATTTCATGCCGGGTGACAACGCCTCGTTCGCGACGGCATGGGGCGCGCTGGTTCCCTACTCGAGCCCACGCATGCCGGAACGGTATGCCTAGCATAGCAAATCACGATTGGTGCCGGGTCGGTCGCGGTGGTCTAATGAGCGGAAGGTCGGTGCAGCGGCGGGCCAAGGGAGCTCGAAGCGAGCTCGGTTGATGGCCATGAGGAGGAGCGCGCAATGAAACTGATCGGCGTCGGCATCATCGGCACAGGCTGGTGCGGCGGCATCCGCGCGCAGACCTGCGCCGCGAGCCCCTTGGTAAAGAGCCTGCATCTGGCGGAGATCCGACCCGAGCGGCTGGCCGAGGTTGCGTCGGCGACGGGCGCCCGCACTGCGGTGACAGACTATCGGGAGCCGCTCGGCGACAGCGAAATCGAGGCGATTTACATCTCCGCCACTCCGGAAACGACCCACTACCCGATGGCGCGTGACTGCTCGGCGGCGAAACGCAAGTCATGTTCGTCACGCTATCCTCGGCTATGACTTTCGTCCACGTGGGTCGCCTCAAGCCGCTCGGCATTACCACGACCGGGCGCATCGACGCCCTGCCGCAGGTGCCGACCCTGGCTGAAGCGGGCTATCCACAGATGGTTAGCAGTTCCTGGCAAGGGATCTTCGTCCCCGCCGGAACCCCGCGTTCAATTGTCGACAAGCTCTACGTCGCGCTGCTCGAGATCTTGGAATCGCCGGAGATAAGGCAACGTTTTGCCGTTGGCGGCGTCAACGCGATCAGCAGCAGAACGCCGGAGGACTTCACGCATATTGTCGATTCGGAAATCACCCGCTGGGGCAAATTGGCTAAGCAGTCCGGCGCGACGATAGACTAACCCGCGCGCCTGCGTGCGGCGGATCGGAACATAACCGGAGGTGGTCGATGGCAAACTTTGGAATGGTCGGATTGGATTGGCAACAGCGCGTCAACTGGGATCGCCTGCGCAACTACCGGCTGGAACGGGCGCGGGAGCGCATGAAAGCCCACGGACTCGGGGCGATGCTGCTCATGTATGACGAGAATGTCCGATACGTCACGAGCACGCTGACTCCGGGGTGGAACCGGCTGAAGCCCGGGTTGCGCTATGCATTGCTTTGCGGCGACGACCCTCCGGTACTCTTCGAGCAGGGCGATCTCGGTGCGCACATCGCCCGTCACTCGCCCTGGATCCCGAAGGAAAACATCCGCTGGTCCTACGCATGGATAAAAGGGGCGGCCGGGGCAGCATCGTTGCAGCAGGTGACAAAGTTCACCAACGCCATCGTCAAGGAAATGAAAAAAAGCGGCGTGGCCGGCATGAAGCTCGGTGTGGACTTCGTCGATATCAACATCATTCAGGTCTTCAAGGACGCAAAGATCGAATGGGTCGATGGCATGACGCCGATGATGGAGGCGCGCGCGGTGAAGAATGTCGACGAACAGGAATGCATGCGCATGGTTGGCGCAATCGGCGACGCGGCACACTGGGAGTGTATGAAATTCCTCAAGCCGGGCTTGACCGAGAACAAAGTGACGGCGCATATCATGGAGTTCCTTTACTCGATTCCGGGCATGGAGGACGTTGAGGATGTCATCGTCTCCTCGGGCCTCAACACCTGGCCCAACTGGCGCAACTTTTCGGATCGAATAATCAAGCCGGGCGACATCGTGTTCATGGATCTCGCGGCACTTACCTGGAACGGCTACAAGTCGTGCTACTACCGTACCTACTGCGTGGGCAAGGAACCAACCAAGGAGCAACAGGAGTATTACGCCATTGCGCTCAAGTGGCTTTACGATTCGATTAAGGCTGTCAAGGTCGGCACGACCACGCGCGAGATCGCGCTGAAGTGGCCATCGGCCAAGGAGGCCTGGGGCTATGAGGAAGAGGACCAGGCCGCGGCGAACCTCTGGGGTCACGGCCTGGGGCTGGCGCAGTACGATCCTCCGGTAATCTCGCGCATCTGGTCGCTCGATCACCCGGTGGAGATCCAGGAAGGCATGGTTTTCGCGCTCGAAACGCAGCATGGCAAGATGCACCAGTGGGGTGTTCGCATCGAGGAAATGCTTATCGTGCACAAGGACCGCGTGGAGATCATCTCCAACTTTCCGGTCGAGCAGATTACCGTTGTCGATCCGATGCCCGGCTATTCGAGCTACGGCAAGTCATGATTGAATTCCCATGCAGCGGCTGATAATTCCCGCTACCGCCGCCGAGGCAACCGACCGCGAGCGCTTCGGGCCCAAGGCGGCGACCCTTGCTCGCCTGGGTCGTGCTGGTCTGCCGGTTCCAGACGGGTTTTGCGTCGATGCCGAGGCGTATCGCATTCAGGTTGCAGCGCTGGGCCTTGCCGGCCACGCGCGCGACGTCAACTCGCCGGATTCGGTGACAGCGCGCCGCGCCGCGCTGGCGATGAAGCTCGGATTGCTCGATCGGCCGATCGTGCCGGAAGTCCTTCTGCCGCTGCGCGATGCATGGCGTGTGCTCACGGCGGCGACTGGCGCTCCGATGGTTGTGCGGTCGTCGGCCCTGAGCGAGGACGGGCTTGGGTCGAGCTACGCAGGGCAGTTCGAAAGCTATCTCGGCCTGGAGAGTGAGGATGACTTCGAGATGGCAGTGCGCTCCTGCTGGGCCGCGCTTTGGTCGACCCGAGTGCTGCGTTACATGGCAACCCGCGACGCATGCCTTGGCAATTCGGCAATGGCAGTCCTGGTGCAGCCGCTCATATCCGCCCGTTGCTCGGGTGGGGGGCTGAGTCGCACCGCCGACGGAGACATGGTGGTGAACGCAACCCGGGGCCTCGGAGTAGCGATCGCCCAGGGCGAGGTTGTACCGGATCGCTTCGTTCTCAGTCGCGATGGCGCCCTGCGCGACATTGTCGCAGGGAGGGTATCCCACCGTCTCGGTTGCGCGCACGGCGCGTCCAAGGAACCGGGTCCTCGCACGGGCAGACCATGCCTTGGCGCCGAGCAGGCCGTGGCACTCGGGCAGATGCTGCGGCGGGTCGAGGATATCTTGGGTTTGCCTGTCGAGATCGAGTGGGCGCAAGACGATGCTGGATTCAAGCTGCTCCAGGCCCGGCCGCTACATTTGGCGCCGGCGCCAGTTCGAGATGAAATTTGGTCGCGCCACCCGGGGCTCAACGGTCATCCGGCCGGGGTCGGCTGGGGCGCGGGACGCGCCTGCGTCGTGAACTGCGAATGCGAACTCGCGCGCGTTGCACCGGGTGATGTTCTGGTCACCAGGGTCGCGGGCCCTGCGCTAAGCGCGGTGCTACCGCGCGTGGCAGGCTTGGTGGCGGAACTGGGAGGAAGCACATCGCACCTCGCCTCGCTCGCGCGCGAACGGGGCATACCCATGGTGCTGGGCGTGCTCGATGCCACGCAGCGCATACCCGACGGCGTCCAGATTGCGGTCGACGGAGTCGCGGGAGTCGTGCGCTGGATGCGTTGATGCGCCCCAGCGTATTCATTACCCAACCGGTGGCGCCTAGCGCGATCGAGCGCTTGCGCGTTATCGCTGAGGTGAACTGGAATTCCGATGCCACGCACATTCTCACCAAGGACGAGCTCCGTGCTGCGGTGTGTAAGCACGATATCCTGTTCTGCCTGCTGCAAGATCGCGTCGATGCCGACGTCATCGCCGCTAACGCCAGCTTGCGCGCCGTGGCGTCAATGAAGATAACTCCGTCGGACATCGCCGTCGCCTCTGCCACGGCGCGCCGCATACCGGTAACCGTCATTCCGCCGGTCGTGACCGAGGCCACCGCCGATTTGCATTTCGGGCTGATGCTGGCACTGGCACGCCGCATCTTGGAAGGCGATCGGCTGCTGCGCAGCGGCGTGTTCCCCGGCGCACAATCGATGCGCCTCGAAGGCGTTTATGTCTACGGCAAGACCATCGGGCTGATCGGAGGCGGCGGGCGCATCGGTCGCGCGGTCGCAAGGCGCGCCCGTGGCTTTTCGATGCGCTTGCTCTACTGGGGACCGCGACGGATGCCCGAGGCCGAGGAGGACGAGCTTGACATGGACTATGTCCCTCTCGACCGGCTGCTGGCCGAGTCCGATTTCGTGTCCATCCACGCGCCCCTCAAGTCGGAGACGAGGCATCTGGTCGGCGAGCGCGAGCTTGCACTGATGCGACCAAGTGCATTGCTCATCAACACGGCGCGCGGACCGATCGTCGACGAGCGAGCGCTCGTTCACGCGCTCGCGGAACGGCGGATTGCGGGCGCGGCGCTCGATGTCTACGAGCACGAACCCCGAGTCGAGCCGGCGTTGCTCACCATGGCCAACGTTATTCTCACGCCCCATATCGGCAGTGCAGTCTCCGAACTGCGCGAAGCGATGGCGCACGTGGTCGTTGACAACATCGTTGCAGTTCTGCAGGGTCGCCAGCCACCGAACTGCTGGAATCCCGAGATCTACGCCGCGCCGGGTTGACGGCGAAAACCATGACCAATCCTCATCCGCCAGGATCTGCGAGACTTGCACGGCAGTCGACTCGGCCGCAGAGGGAGCCCTCATGAGCGCCAAAGCGAAGGTGGTCCTTACCGACTATGTCTGGGAGTCGTTGGAGGTCGAGAGAAAGACGCTTGAGGGCCTCGCTGACCTGGTTCCGCTGCAAACGAAGAGACCGGAGGAGTTTCTGCCCGACGCCGGAGACTGCGATGCGCTGCTCAATACCTACGCCGGCCCGATCACCGCCGAAGCGATGGCGCGGATGCCGAAGTGCCGCGTCATCGCCCGCTACGGGATCGGCGTGGACACCATTGATCTCGATGCAGCGACCAGAGCCGGCATCATCGTCACCAATAATCCGACTTACTGCATCGAAGAAGTTGCCGAGCACACGCTGGCGCTGGCGCTCGCGTGTGCTCGCAAAGTAACCGTCTATGACCGGTTGATTCGCAGTGGCCGCTGGGAGGTTCCTCCAGGAAAGCCCATGTTCCGGTTGGCCGGGATGACTTTTGGGTTGATCGGATTCGGCAATATCGCCCGGCAAGTGGCGCTGCGCGCGGCGGCCTTCGGCATGCGCGTCGTCTTCGCCGACCCGTTCGTCGAGCAGAGCACGGTTGGGGTTTCCGCCAAGAAAATGAGCGTCTCCGAACTGCTGGAGCAATCGGATTTCGTTTCGCTTCATCCGCCCCTCACCGACCAAACTCGAAAGATGATCGACGACGAGGCCCTGGCGCGCATGAAGCCGGCCGCCTTTCTTATCAATTGCTCGCGCGGGCCGATCGTGGATACCGTTGCGCTGGTGCGCGCGCTTGATGCGAAAAGGATTGCTGGCTGCGCGCTCGACACGACCGACCCGGAGCCTTTGCCCGACCCGCATCCGCTGCGCGGGCGCGAGAATGTCATCCTCACTCCCCACGTCGCATGGTACAGCGAGCATGCGCTCGTCGGCCTCCAGGCAGGAGCACCCGGCGAGGTCCGGCGGGTGCTTGCCGGCCAGTGGCCACTGCATGTGGTAAACCCGGAAGTGCGGGGCAAGAGCCGCGCCGGCCTCTGAGCCGGGCGTCAGCGACGCGTCCTCGCCCACTTCTCAAGAACCGCACATACAGACGCAGTGTCGGCCGCGGCGAAACCTTGCGCCATCGCCGCGTTGTAGATTGACGAGGTCGTGGCGAACAATGGTGTTGGGCAGTCCAACTCGCGCGCAAAATCCGCGATGATGCGCATGTCCTTCTGCCACATGCTGACCTTCATCATCGCGTCGCGGTAGTCGTTGCGAACCATCATCGGTCCGCGAATCTGCAGCATTCGGGAAGAGCCGGCGCCCTCGCCGAGGACCTTGATCATGGTGGCGGGGTCCAGGCCGGCCTTGAGTCCGAGCACGAACGCCTCGGCGGTCGATACATTGTGGATCGCCACGAGCAGGTTGGCCAGGAACTTCATCTTGGAGCCGGCCCCGAACGGGCCAAGAAAAAAATATGCGCGCGCGAAGCCCTCCAGGACCGGAATGCAGCGCCGATACGCCCGACGCTGGCCGCTCGCATAGATGGCGAGATCCTTGGCCCTGGCCTGTGCTCCGGTTCCGCTCAGTGGGCAATCGAGCAGCGTGATCGCCCGGGCCGCAAGGATCTTGCGCGCCTGTTCCTTCGTCGCGATCGGCAACGTGCTCGTTTCAACCACGATTTGCCCGGGCCGCCTAGCCCCCGCGATCTCTGCGGCGACGTCGAGCAGTGCCGCCGCTGACGGTAGCGATGTGATGACGACGGGCGCCCGCCGGGCAACGTCGCGTGCGCTGCGTGCCGCGCGGCCGCCATTCCTGACCAGTTCACTGCGGCACCGCGCCACCGGGTCATAGCCGATCGCCAGAAATCCGGCGCGGACGAGGTTGGCCGCCATCGCCGAACCCATGATGCCGAGACCGATGATTCCGACCCGATCAGGAACCGCCATGCGCCCTCCTCTTGCAACGCGACCGCGAATTGGCAAGCACAACCAAACATCCACGCCCAACGAGCCGGCTCCGGCCGGACTAACGCCCGCCCTGCCGCAACCAGTCCGCCGGCAGCATGGTCGCATCGCTTGCCCCCATACCTCGGCGCGCGGCCGCGTCATAGCAGTGGAGCGCCTGCGCGGTCAGGGGAAGCTCGACGCCGAGGCCTGCCGCCTCCTCGAGCATAGTGCGCAAATCCTTGCGGATCAGGTTCACATCAAAGGTCACCGGCGAACTGTCCTGCCCCTGCAACGCTGCAGCAATCGCCGACCCTCTCACCTTGAGCATGTTCGGGCCGCCCGAGGTATCCGCGAATATGTCGACCAACCGCGCCGGATCGATGTTCAGGCTCCGGCAAAGCGAGAGCGCCTCGCCCAGAGCCTGGTAATACAGCAGCAGCGGGAGGTTGATCGCGAGCTTCACGCTTGCCCCGGCCCCCACGGGTCCGACATGCTCGACCCGGCGACACAACTGGTCGAGCACGGGCCTGGCGCGTGCCACGTCGTCGGGATCACCGCCGACAAACCCGAAGAGCTTCCCCTCCTTGGCCGGGCCGACGGTGCCGCCGACGGGACAGTCGACGAGTGCCGCGCCGCAAGCGCGGACCCTTGCCGCAAGCGTCCTCTCGACTTCGGGCCGCACGGTGCTCATGTCGACAAAAAGCTTTCCGCGAACGTCAGCGGCGAGCAGGCCCCCCGCGCCATGATACGTGGCATCGATTGCCGCGGCATCGGTGAGTATGGTTATGACCACGTCGGCGGCCGTCGCGAGTTCGCAGGCCGTTGCCGCCACGGTGGCGCCGGCCGCTACCAGCGCCTCAGTCTTCGCGGCCGTACGGTTCCAGACCGTCAGCGCATGGCCAACTCCCAGCAGCCGCCCCGCGAGCGCAGCACCCATGCGCCCAGTGCCTGCGATACCGATTTTCAATGGCAGCTCCATCATTGGCGATATGGCGTGCGCCTACGTTGACACGGGCCACCCCAAGGCGTCAAATTGACGCGCTACAAAAACAATGATTTTCAGCCGCATGGCAGTCAATTGCCGGAGGAGGAACCGATGAGTTCGCCCAGCAGCGAACTCCGCGATGGGATGCGCATCGACTGGGATACTCCAATCCCGATGGATGACGGACTTGCCCTGAGCGCGGACGTCTTCTGCCCGCCCCAGGGCGGACCGCACCCGGTCATCCTGAGCTACGGGCCCTATGGCAAAGGGCTGGCATTCCAGGATGGCTATCCCAGCGCCTGGCAGCGCATGGTTGCCGAGCATCCCGACGTCGCCTATGGCTCGAGCAACCGCTATCAGAGCTGGGAAGTCGTCGATCCCGAGAAATGGGTGCCCTACGGCTACGCGTGCGTGCGTGTCGATTCCCGTGGTGCGGGCCGTTCGCCCGGCTTTATCGACCATTTTTCTCCGCGCGAGACGCGGGATCTCTTCGACTGCATCGAGTGGGCGGGTACGCAACCCTGGTCCAGCGGCAAGGTCGGCCTGTCTGGGGTTTCGTACTACGGCATCAACCAGTGGCACGTGGCTTCTATGCAACCACCGCACCTGGCCGCGATGTGTGTCTGGGAAGGCGCCGCAGACTGCTACCGCGACATGACACACCACGGCGGGATCCTCTCCACCTTCTGGGCCAACTGGTACGACATGCAGGTGAAGTCGGTACAGTACGGATTGGGCGCGCGTGGCCCGCGCAGCCGCAACACTGGCAAGCCGGTGTGCGGCGACGAGACCTTGTCCGATGGCGAGCTCTACCGCAATCGCTGCGACCTCGGCGATGCGATCCTCGCCCACCCGCTCGACGACGACTATCACAAGGCTCGCTCACCGGTCTGGGACAGGATCACGACGCCGTTCTTGTCCGCCGCCAACTGGGGGGGACAGGGCCTGCACCCGCGCGGCAACTTCGAGGGCTTCGTGCGCGCCGCTTCGCAGCACAAGTGGCTGGAGGTGCACGGCCTCGAACACTGGACCCACTTCTACACCGATTACGGGGTCAGCCTGCAGAGGCGATTCTTTGACTGCTTCCTGAAGAACGCGAACAACGGCTGGGAAAAACAATCGCGCGTCCAGTTGCAGGTGCGACACATCGACCGGTTTGCGGAGCGAAACGAAGCCGAGTGGCCGATCGCCCGGACCCAATGGACCAAGTTGTATCTCAATCCGGCCGGTTGCAGCCTGTCGCACGGCCCCGTCGCGTCACCCGGCAGCATCAGCTATGACGCGCAGGGAGACGGCGTCACGTTTGTCACCGCGCCGCTCGACCATGAGACGGAGGTAACCGGACCCCTTGCGGCAAGGCTGTTCGTGTCCTCGTCGACAACCGACGCGGACCTGTTCCTGGTATTTCGCGTGTTCACGCCGGACATGCGGGAAGTCGTGTTCACGGGTGCGATCGACCCTCATACCCCCGTGGCACAGGGCTGGCTGCGCGCTTCCCATCGCAAGCTCGATCCACAACTGTCGACGGCGTACCGTCCGTATCACGCTCACGATGAGCTGCAGCCGCTCGTCCCCGATGCCGTCGTGGCGCTCGACATTGAGCTCTGGCCGACCTGCGTCGTGGTGCCAGCCGGCTACCGGCTGGCACTGACCGTGCGCGGTCGCGATTACATCTGGGGCAAGTCTACCGGTGCAAGGCTGTCGAATTTTAAGAACGAGCTGACCGGTTGCGGGCCGTTCCTTCACGACGACCCGCGCGATCGCCCGGCCAACATCTTCGGCGGCACCAATACCCTACACGCGAGCCCAACGCAGCAAGCACATATTCTGTTGCCCGTGATACCGGTAAAGAGCTGAGCTGGCCCGCGGTCTCAACGGATTGGAGTTTCGACCATGAAGCTATACGGATTCTGGCGCTCCCTGGCAACTTACCGCGTGCGGGTAGGGCTGGCGCTCAAGGGCATCGAGGTGCACGAGGTGTCAATCAACCTGCTTCAGGGCGTGCAGCACGACAACGCCTACAAGGCGGTCAACCCACAGAGCGTTGTGCCGGCACTGCAGATCGATGAGGGTCCACCGCTGGTCCAGTCGCTTGCGATTCTCGAATACCTCGAAGAAACACGGCCACAGCCTCCATTGCTGCCAAAGGATCCCCGCGGTCGCGCCCGAGTCCGCGGCCTATCGTTGATCGTCGCTTGCGACGGCCATCCGCTCATCGTCCCGCGCATCCGCGACTATCTTGACAAAGAGATGCACCTTGACGAGGCGGCGCGCAACCGCTGGCTCCAGCACTGGACACTGAAGGCACTCGAGGCGCTGGAGAGCCATTTAGCGAAGGAGCAGGACACGGGAGTGTTCTGTCATGGCGATGCGCCGACAATCGCCGACATCTGCCTGGCCAGCCAGGTCTTCGCCGCCGGCTATTTCAAGGCGGACATAACCGCCATGCCGACGGTCAGGCGCATTTTCGAAACCTGCATGAAGATCGACGCGTTTGACCGATCGCAACCGGTCAAGCAGCCCGATGCGCCGAAGAGCCCGATCCACTAAGACGATGGTTCCTCACCAGGAGAACGACACATGACATTGACGCGCAGAAGACTCATCCAGGCGACCGGCGCAGGCCTCGCTATTTCGGCGCTCGGTTACCCAAATGCCACGCCGGCGCAGGGCGAGCCCATTCGGCTCGGGCTGATGACGGTCAAGACCGGGCCACTTGCGTCCGGAGGCGTCGACATGGAGCGCGCCCTCATGCAGTTTCTGCACGAGCGCGACAATACCTTGGCCGGGCGCAAGGTGGAGCTTTACGTGGGCGACAGCGCTGGCGTTCCGGCGCAGGCGCGTACCAAGCTGCAGGAACTCGTCGAGCGGGACAAGATCCAGGTCTTGATCGGGCCTCTTGCGGCGGGTGAAGCCCTAGCCGCCGACGACTACATTCGCCAGCAGCAGCTTCCGACGCTGTCGGTTGCGGCTGCCGAGGACATGACCCAGCGCAATCCCAACCCTTGGTTCGTGCGCGCCACGTCGACTTCTTCACAGTGCTCTCAGCCGTTGGCTGATTATTGCTACCGAACGCTCAAGTACCGGCGCATGGCGGTGATTGCCGACGACATCGCCTACGGCCACGAGATGTGCGCTGGTTTCCAGCGCGTATTCGAGGACGAGGGCGGCAAGATCGTGCAAAAGACCTTCCCTCCGCTCACGGTACCGGATTACGCGACCTACCTCGCGCAGCTCAAGACCAATATCGACGGTATTTTTCTCGGTTTTGCGGGATCGAACGGTTTCCGCTGGTACAAGCAGTTCAATGAATATGGATTGAGAGGAAAGATTAACGTCGTCGGCGGCATGACCGCGTTCGACGAGGCGGTGTTGCGCAACATGGGCGACGAGGCTATCGGCATCCTCACATCCTGCTGGTATTCGGCTGAGCTCGACAATCCTCTGAACCGCAAATTTGCCGCCGCGTTTCGTGCGGAATGGAAGTACGATCCGGGTTTCTACGCCGCAGCGACGTATGTCGAGGGCGAGGTGCTGGAGGCTGCGCTGGAATCGGTCAAAGGCAGAATCGAGGACAAGACGGCATTCATGAAGGCGCTGCGGGCGACCAGGGTGGAAACAGTACGCGGACCGGTATCCTTCGACGAATACGGCAATGTTGTCGGCAACGTCTATATCCGCAAGGTCGAACGCAAGGAGGGACGATTGGTCAATACGGTTATCTACACGTATCCCAACGTGAGCCAGTTCTGGACCTACGACCCGAAGGAGTTCCTCAAGAACCCTGTGTATTCGCGCGACTGGCCGCCGGCGAAGAACTTGGAGCCCTAGCACCAGGAGTCCCGCCGACAACGACCGCCGGTCGCGACTATGCATTTCTGGATCATACAGACGCTGAACAGCCTCGCCTTGGGCGGCCTGCTGTTTCTGCTCGCCGCCGGATTTTCGCTGATCTTTGGCGTGATGCGCATCGCCAACCTAACCCACGGCTCGCTGTTCATGCTTGGCGCATACCTGGGCGTGACTTTTCTCAAGGTCGTGCCGAGCCTGTGGCTGGCCGCACTGCTCGCCGGAGGAACAGTCGCGGCATTCGGCGGCCTCGTCGAACGACTGCTCCTGCGACCCCTTACGACCAAGCCATTGGGACAAGTACTCGTCACGTTGGGCCTATCCTTCATCATCGCCGATTTGTGCCTGATGATCTGGGGCGGCGATCCGATACCGCTGCCGACACCAACGTCGCTGCAACGGCCGATCGTCGTCGGAAGCGTCGCTTTCCCTGCTTACCGGTTGGTTGTACTCGGCATCGCGGTGGTAACCGCCATCGCGTTGCATATGTTGATGGAATGGACTCGCCTGGGCGCAATGATTCGCGCCGGGGTCGATGACATGGAAATGGCGCGCGCGGTCGGCATTCCCGTGTCGCGACTGTTCACGACGGTCTTCTGCCTCGGCGCCGCGCTCGCCGGCGCGGGAGGCGTCATCGGCGGCCCGATCATGTCGGCCTACCCCGGACTTGACGCCGACATGCTGCCCCTCGCGCTGATCGTGGTCATCCTCGGTGGCGTGGGCAGCCTGCTGGGGGCATTTGTAGGCAGTTTCATTACTGCCGTGATCTACACCTTCGGCTCCGCTTTGCTCCCCGACCTGGCCTATGTGATCCTGTTTCTGCCAATGATCGTCGTGATTGCCTTTCGTCCGCGAGGCCTGTTTGGACGGGTAGCCGCGTGAGTCGATCGGCCAGGATCCGGGCGCGGGACGAGATCCGCTCCGGCTGGCCTCGAAGACGGGGCGATGGCTCCGCGGGACTCGATGGCATGAGGAGTCCAGGCGGGTGACAAGACGCTCCTTGCCGATATGGATTGTGCTGGGCCTCGCACTGGCAGTGTTTCCGTTGTTTGGTGGAGATTTCTACCTCAACCTTGCGAGCCAGATCTTCATCGCGGCTATCTTCGCCGCAAGTCTGAACCTGCTCGTCGGTTACGGCGGCCTCGTATCCCTCGGCCATGCGTCGTGGATCGGCCTGGCTGCCTATACGTCGGCGTGGCTGCATCTGCGGCTTGGTCTCGGTCATTTTCTGACGGCACCAATGGCGCTCGGCGTCACAACTCTGACTGCGGCCGTGTTCGGCTGGATCGCCCTGCGCGCAACAGGCCTCGGCTTCCTCATGCTCACGCTCGCGCTGTCACAAGTCCTATGGGGCACCGCGTACCGCTGGTCGGCCGTGACCAATGGCGACAGCGGTCTGTCGGGGCTGACCCGGCCTTCGCCCTTCGGGGTCGATCTCGACCGCCCGGCTGCGTTCTACTATTTTGCTCTTCTGGTCGCGGTCGGCGCCCTTTGGCTGATGGCGCGATTTGTCAACTCGCCATTCGGAGCCGCATTGCGTGGCACCCGCGACGAACCGCGGCGGATGGGTGCCCTCGGCCACGACGTCTGGTTGGTGCGCTGGATCACGTTTGTCTACTCCGCCTTCTGGGGCGCTATTGCGGGATTGCTGTTCGTCTACTACCACAAGTACATCCACCCTACGACGCTGTCACTGACGAATTCGGCCGAGGCACTGCTCGCTGTAATTGCGGGCGGCGCCGGAACGCTTGCCGGCCCGATCGTTGGGGCGGCGATTGTCTTGATTCTGAAAAACTATGTCTCGGCCTATTTCGAGCGCTGGAACATGCTGCTCGGCGTGGTTTTCGTCTTGATCGTGATCTTCATGCCGGAGGGCGTCGTGCCGGGCTTACGGCGCTACTGGCTGCGCTGGAGACGCGGATGACCGCAGCGCTGCGCCTCTCCCGCCTGAAAAAGGCATTCGGCGGGGTACCGGCAATGAACGATGTATCGCTCGAGGTCGCGCGCGGCGAGCGTCACCTCATCATCGGCCCCAACGGGGCGGGCAAGACCACGCTGTTCAACCTGATTACCGGCGCCCTGACACCGGATGCCGGAACGATTCACCTTTTCGACGAGGATATCTCGCAACTCAGGTCGCATCAGCGGGCGCATCGCGGCCTGGCGCGCACTTATCAAATCATCACTCTGTTCCCCAAGGATTCGCTCGAGCACAACATAGTCCTGTCGCTGCTCGGACTCTCCGAGCTTCGCTGGACCCTGTTCCAGCCACTCGCAAGCCACACCGATCTACAGGCGGAGGCACGGCGTGTGCTCGGCATGGTGGGTCTCGAGGACCGTGCCACGCGCTTGATTGGCCAAGTCTCGTATGGAGAAAAGCGACGCGTAGAAATTGCGATGGCGCTGGCACAAAGACCGAAGCTATTGCTACTCGACGAACCGCTGGCCGGACTCTCGAGAGAAGAACGAGTCGCGGTAAAGGCGCTAATCGCAGGGATTCCGCGGGATGTCACGGTCGTGATGATCGAGCATGACATGGACACGGCCCTTGACCTGGCGGAACGAATTACCGTTCTTCATTACGGCAGGATAATTGTCGCAGGCTCGCGCGCTGAAGTGGTTGCGGATCCGAGGACGCGCGAGATCTATCTTGGCAACTGACCCCGCACTGGTACTCTCGGGCGTCGACGCGCTCTATGCCGATAGCCATGTCCTGCACGGCGTTTCGTTCACGCTCAATGCCGGCCGCGTACTAGCGCTGCTCGGCAGGAACGGCGCCGGCAAGACGACCTGCATCCACGCCATCGTGGGTCTTCTTCCGCCGCGTCGAGGTGAGATCCGGCTCTTCGGCGAGGCGATCTCAGGGCTTTCGCCCGAACGGATTTCACGCAAGGGCGTAGGCCTCGTGCCGCAGGGGCGCCGCATCTTTCCCAGTCTCACGGTGTGCCAGAACCTGACCGTCGCGGCACGGTCGCGGCCTGGGACGACCGAATCGTGGACGCTCGAACGCGTATTTGAACTGTTCCCGCCGTTGCGGGAAAGGCAGCAGCAGCACGGTGGCTCGCTGTCGGGAGGCGAGCAACAGATGCTTGCCATCGGGCGTGCGCTGATGGGCAACCCGCGCGTCTTGCTCATGGACGAGCCGTCAGAGGGCCTTGCACCGCGGATCGTCACCGAGGTCGGCCGCATCATCGCGCGTCTCAAACAGGAAGGGCAATCGATCCTCCTTGTCGAGCAGAACCTGCGCCTTGCCTTCGATCTGGCCGACGACGTCGTCTTGCTCAACACCGGCCATGCCGTATTTGCCGGAACGATGGATCAGGTGCGCCACGACGAAGCGCTTGTTACGCAGCATCTAGGCGTGTTCTAGCACGCGCAACAACCCCCGCGGAGGACTGATCGTCATGATGTTTACCTGCACCCCACCTGGCTGCCCTGAAGCACGGCATGACAACTGCACGGGCGGGGCCCGGCGTCGCCTCCTCGCGGCGGCGCGGGCCTCCGCCTCGACTCGTGTCGTTCGCAACCGCAGAGGCAAATCCCTTCGCATCGACATCCACTGTCATTACCTCAACCAGATGGCTGCGGCGAAGGTCGCGCACCTCGATCCGGCTCAGCATGACCCGTCGGTCGCGTTTGCCAACGCGCTTACGCGCGAGGTCAACGTCAGGCAAATCCAGGATCGCGCCCACAAACTCTCAACGATCGAGGCGCGCCTGAGGGACATGGATCGCATGGGCATCGACATGCAGGCGGTTTCGCCGGCACCGAACCAGACCTACTACTGGACCGAGCCAGGGCTTGGCGCGGAATTGGCGCGGATGGTTAACGATCGGCTGGCGCAGATCGTCGCAACATGGCCAGACCGCTTCGTCGCGCTCGGTACCGTGCCGCTGCAAAACGTCGAACTCGCCCTCGCGGAGCTCGAGCGCTGCTTGAAACAACTCGACCTGCGCGGTGTGGAGATCAACCCTAGCGTCAACGGCATGGATCTGACGAATCCGCGGCTGAACCTAGAGAAGTTCTTCGCCAGAGCCGAGGATCTCGGCGCGGTCATCTTCATGCATCCGATCGGATTCACACAGGGCGAGAGGCTCGTTGATCATTATTTCAACAATGTCATCGGCAATCCGATGGAGACGACGATCGCCGCAAGCCACCTTATTTTCGACGGAGTGATGCAAAGAAACCCGAAGCTCAAGATCATATTGCCGCATGGGGGGGGATATCTGGCGCACTACTGGGCGCGCATGGATCATGCGTACCGTGCGCGACCGGACTGCCGGACCGTGATCAAGCGGGCGCCATCAAGCTACCTGAAAAAAATGTACTTCGATACAATCACTTTTGATTCGCAAATGCTGCGACATCTGATTGACCAGTACGGCCCCCGACATGTGCTCCTTGGCACCGACTACCCATACGACATGGGCGAGCAGGACCCGGTTCGGCTGATCGGCAGCGTCCCGCGCCTCAAGGCGGCACAGAGGGACATGATCGAGGGCGGCAACGCGGCGCGCCTGTTGCGGATCAGGCGCTGACGGTGGTGCGTGTCCGGCCTGGCGGGCATTCATCCACGGAAAAGGAGAAATTTGTGCCTGCGGGCCTGCCCGGATTAAGCTTGTGCCGATCCGATCTGATGATGCGATCGGTCGGCCTCCGACTGACCGAACGCTAGAAGATATTGGCACGCCAACCTAAGCCTGCGCCAGGGCCCGAACGGGAGTTGCCGGTGGCAGGCCTACTCGTCGGTGTCGACATCGGCGGCACCTTCACCGACTGCGTGGTGCTCGACCGAGGAGGCCGGCTCACGGCGACCAAATCTCCATCCACGCCGAACGATTTCGCTGAGGGAATGCTGGACGCAATGCGCCTGGCGGCAGAGGACCTCGGCATGTCTCTTGAACGTTTCTACCACGAGATAGCCGTGCTTACCCATGGCACCACGGTCGGTACCAATGCGCTCATCCAGAGAAAGGGGGCGCGCGTTGGTCTGATCACGACTCGCGGCCACGAAGATGCAATCCACATCATGCGCGGCTCGCGCGGGGTGACCTCCCGCGACCTGCGCAAGGTCGTGCACTTTCCGGAAAGCCGGAAGCCGTCGCCGATCGTGCCCAAGCGGCTCATCGCGGGCGTGTCCGAGCGCATTGATTGCTTCGGCGAAATCGTCGTGCCCCTCAATGAGGCCGAGGCCGCGGATGCGATTCTGCGACTGGTTGAACAGGACATCGAGGCAGTCGGGGTTTGCTTTCTGTGGTCGTTCAAGGAGCCACGCCACGAATTACGGCTCAAGGAAATGATCCGCGATCTCGCCCCGCATCTGTTTGTTTCATGCTCTGTAGACATCGCGCCGAAGTGGGGCGAATACGAACGCATGACGGCAACCGTGCTTAACGCCTATATCGGTCCGGTTATGGCCCGGTATCTTGGCAATCTCGATCGGAAACTCAAGGCGGCTGGCTACGCCCAGCCGCTGCAGATCACGCAAAGTGCGGGCGGGTCGATTTCGATCGACAAGGCGATGGAGTCGCCGCTGCTGACGCTTGACTCTGGACCGGTATCCGGTGTCACCGGATCGGAGTATCTCGGCCGGCTCATGGGCTGCCCCAACATAATAACCACCGACATGGGCGGCACTTCGTTCGACGTCGGCATCATTTTCGATGGGCGTCCGGCCTACTCGTTCGTGTCCACCGCGGCGCAGTACGAATACTTCCTTCCCAGGGTCGACATCCAGGCAATCGGTTCGGGAGGTGGTTCGGTCGTGCACGTGGATGCAGACTCCGGGACACTGACCGTCGGGCCGGAGTCGGCGGGGGCGGATCCTGGCCCCGCCTGCTACGGTAAGGGGGGATTGGCGGCCACGGTAACCGACGCCGACGTCGTGCTCGGCTTGATCAACCCGGATAATTTTCTGGGCGGCCGAATCCGGCTTGACGCCAAGAGGGCCATCGCAGCCGTGCAGCGCGTCGCCGATCCGCTGAAATTGACACTGCTCGAGGCCGCCAGCGGTATCGCCCGGATCGCCGAGTTCAAGATGGCCGACATCATCCGAAAGACGACGATCGAAAAGGGATTCGATCCGAGAGATTTCGTGCTCTTCGCGTTCGGTGGCGCGGGCCCGGCGCATGCGGGCGTGTTCGCGCATGAGCTTGGGGTGCAGAAAGTGGTGATCCCGCAAAAGGAAATCGCTTCGACCTGGTGCGCTTTCGGCGCTGCCTCGGCCGACATCCTGCACGTATACGAACAGGTAGACATCCAATCGAGTCCTTTCGATGCGCAACGCATCAATTGCGCGCTCGAAGCGCTGGAACGGAAGGCGAACGCGCAGATGGACCGCGATGGGATCACCCCGCGACGACGCCGCTTCCGGTTCTCGCTCGACATGCGGCATCGAGGCCAGATCAACGAGGTGGAGGTCATGCTGCCCGGAAAACGCCTCCAGGCCGGCTTTGCGGCAAACCTTCGCCGGCATTTCTGCGCCCGCTATGAGCAGCTTTTTGGCCGGGGTTCCTCCTACGCCGGAGCGCAACTGGAGATCGTGACGCTGCGCCTGCGCGCCACTGCCGGAACAAGGCACCCCAAGCTGACCGAGTCAAGGAAGCGCAGCGCGGCGCCGAGTCCGCGGGCGATCTTGGGCAAGCGAAAGATCTACTGGTCCGAGCTGAAGCGCTCGGACGCGAGCCCGATCTACGATGGCGCCCTGCTTGCGCCCGGCGATCGGATGCAGGGACCAGCGGTCATCGAAACCACCGATACCACGGTCGTCGTGCATCCTGGGCGCTCGCTTGCTGTGGACGCATTCGGCAATTTCGAGATCAGGTTCGCCGCATGAGCATGCCGAGAATAAGCGAAATGCGCGGCTCCGACTTCGATGGCCGCAAAATGGGCTATGTGCCGCCGAAGACACTCCGGGTCAGCCCGCAGTTGAGGCTGCAGCGCAGCGTGGCGAAGGGGATCGATCCGATTACCTACGAAGTCATTCGCCACGCCCTCTGGCACGTCAATGAAGAGCATGGAGCGACCATCCAGCGCGTGTCCGGATCGCCAGTCGCCATGTATGCGCTCGATCTCAACCCGTCGATTCTCACCGAGGATGGCGAGTTCGTGTACTTCGGTCCCTACATGCAATACATGTCAGGCGTGACCGATACCCAAGTGAAATGGGTGCTCGAGTTCCGCAGCTCCAACCCTGGCATTCGCGACGGCGACATGTTCCTGGCCAACGACCCCTGGGTTGGGGCGGCGCACCAGCAGGATGTCATGCTCATCTGCCCCGTCTTCTGGAAAGGCGAGCTCTTCTGCTGGGTTACCAACTGCCTGCATCAATACGATATCGGTGGCATCACGCCATCGTCATTCTGCGGTTCCGCAGAATCGGCCTTCGAGGAAGGGATCTGCATCCCGCCGGTGAGAATCGTCGAGGGCAACGAGATCAGGCGCGACATTGAGGAGTTGTACCTTCGTTCCTCGCGCAAACCCGAGGCCGTTGCACTGGATTTTCGTGCCCAACTGGCAGGCAATATCACCGCCCGCGACCGGGTGCTGGCACTGATACACCGCTACGGGCCAGAAGTGGTCAAGGGCGTGATGAAGCGAATCATCGCCAACGCGGAAGCGGCGTTCCTGAAGAAACTCAAGCGTTTGCCAGACGGTGTTTGGCGGGAGCGTTCGTACGTCGAATGCTGCCGCCCGGGTGACCGCCGCGCCCATTGCGTCATGCTGACGTTGCGCAAGAAGGGCCTGTCACTGGTGTTCGAGAATGCGGGCACCGCCCCGCAAGCCGGGGCGATGAATGCCACCTACTCGGGCTGGCGTGGCTCCATCATGGTGGCGCTCAATCAGCTTTTGTGCTGGGACCAATACTTCTGCATTGGCGGCGCGTTGCGTCATGTCCAGTTCGACCCGACCCCTGGTACGTTCAATTGCGCGAATTTCCCGGCGTCGGTATCGACGGCTCCGATCCAGGCGATGGAGATATCGCTCTATCCCGCCTACAACGTGCTCTCGAAAATGATGCACAGCGACGCGCAAATGCGCCAGGACATCATGTGCATTGGCGGCACGAGTCAATGGCCGGCGACGATATTCCGGGGCATCGATCAATGGGGCGACCCTTACGGGTACCTGTTGGTGGACCCGATCGGCGGGGCAATCGGTGCGTTCGCGGGGGGCGACGGAATTTCGACGGGCGGTCAGTCGCGCACTCCGATCTGCAAGCTGCCTAACGTGGAGCACACCGAACAGACCTTTCCGCTGCTGTTCCTGTACCGCAAGGAGGTAATCGACTCGGGTGGGGCGGGGCGCTTCCGCGGTGGGCTCTCGGCGGAATCCTGCTTCATTCCTCATCGCACCGATTTCATTACCCAGGACACCCTATCCTCCGGCAATGCCATACCGACCTCGCCGGGGATGATGGGCGGTTATCCGGGCACGACCAACGTGTACAAATTCAAGCGCGCGACCGACATCGCCGCGCGTCTTGCCGCGCGCACAATGCCCGCAGACATCGCCGAGGTCATTGGGGAAGAGGTTACCCTGCAGTTGCGCCAGGAGAGCTTCCTTCAGCAACCCGCGGATGTCTACGCGGTCATCTGGGCGGCAGCTGGCGGCTTCGGCGATCCACTCGAGCGTGAGCCGGAGAAGGTGCGCGAGGACGTGGTCGACAATGGCACGGTCTCGACTGCCGCAGCGCGGGAGATTTACGGCGTGGTGATTGCAGCCGATGGTCGAATCGATGCGGAAGCGACGCGGCTTGTGCGGGCCCAGAGACGCGATGCGAATCGCAGCGCGGACGGCGACGTGATCCATCTCCGTGGCAGAGTGGTCGCTCGCATCACCGACAATCTCGAACTGCGCCGTGAAAAATCCCGCTTGCGCATCGCTTGCTCGAAGTGTGCCGCGGATCTCGGGCCCGTGGACGATAACTACAAGGACCACTGTGTGCGGCGCGAGTCCGACGTCAGCGCGGCGAACCCCAACATCGGCGATTACCGGCGGTATATCGATGAGCGTCCCGTATTTCGCCAGTTCTTTTGCCCGGGCTGCGGGGCCCTGGTCGAGAACGAGATTGCTCGCGCCGCCGATCCGGTGCTGCGGGACATTGAATTGTCCCCGCCCCCAAGCAAGTAAGGTCCGATCATGGCCAGGACACCGACGGAGCGCGTGCCGTACTCGGCCATAGTCGACCGTCCGCCGCTCACCCTTCCGGGGGGCGCGCGCATGATCGTGTGGACCATCGTCAACGTCGAGGATTGGGGCATCGAGAGACCCATGCCGCGCACCGTGTTGTCGCCGCCGATGGGCCAGCCGCTCCGCCCAGATCTGCCGAACTGGGCCTGGCACGAGTACGGGATGCGCGTGGGCTTCTGGCGGCTGTTCGATTGCATGCAGAAATCCGGCGTGACGCCGACCCTCGCAATCAACGGCGTGGTGTGTCGCAACTATCCGCGCGTGGTCCAGGCCGCAAGGGACGCGGGCTGGGAGTTCATGGGCCATGGCTGGCTGCAGCAGCCGATGCACAACGTCGAGGACCAGCTCGTATCGATCAGGGACACAATGGAGGCAATTCGCAGCGTCTGCGGCAAGCCGCCCCGCGGCTGGGAAAGCCCCGGCCTGACCGAAACCTTCGACACGGTTGACCACCTCGCCGCGGCTGGCATCGAGTACGTCGCCGATTGGGTTCTCGACGACCAACCCGTCTACATCGCGACCGCGCATGGCCCGATCGTCTCGGTGCCCTACACGGTTGAGGTCAACGATATTGCCATGATGGTCGTGCAGCACCACTCGGCCGAGGAAATGTTGCGCCGCGGCAGCGATCACTTCGATCGCCTGTACGAGGAAAGCGCCGTGGCGCGCCGAATCATGGCAATAAGCGTGCACCCCTACGTTTCGGGAGTCCCGCACCGCATCGGCTATCTCGAGAGACTGTATCGGCACGTGCTCGGCAAGCCAGGCGTGGTGCATTGGACCGGCGAACAGATCCTCGACTGGTTCCGCGCACAGGTCTCCCCGGCAGGTTCTCGCCCGGTTTGATTGACAGCGCGGAAAACGCCGTGTAAGCATCCCTACCGCAAGATGAGGAGACTGGCAATGAACAGATTGACGCCGTGGCTTTCGACCGGGTTTTTCGCCCTCGCGCTCGTGTTCGCCGTTCCGGCACAGGCGCAACAGCCGCCATTGCGCATCGGTTTCGGCATGAGCCTTACCGGCCCGCTTGCGGGGAACGGCAAGGCAGCATTGATCTCGATGCAGATCTGGGCCGAGGACGTCAACGCCAGGGGCGGGATTCTCGGTCGCAAGGTGGAGCTCGTCTATTACGACGACCAAACCAATCCCTCGACGGTGCCGAGCATCTACACCAAGCTGCTCGATGTCGACAAGGTCGATCTCATCGTGTCGGGATACGGCACGAATGTGATCGCGCCCGCCATGCCGATCGTGATGCAGAGAAACATGGCGTTCATGGCGTTGTTCGGCCTGAACGTCAATTCGAAGTTCAGCTACGGGCGCTACTTCCAGATCATGCCTGCGGGGCCTGAGCCGGCCATCGGCTGGACCCAGGGCTTCTTCGATACCGCGATGGGTCTGTCACCCCAAGCCGCAAACAATTGCCCTCGTCGGCGCGGACGCTGAGTATCCGGCATTGGCGCTCGAAGGGGCCCGCGAGCAGGTCAAGCGGACGGGTCTGAAGGTAGTCTACGACAAGACCTACCCGCCCAACACAGTCGATTTCTCACCAATCGTGCGTGCGATTCAGGCGACCAATCCCGATCTTGTCTTTGTCGCCTCGTATCCACCCGATTCCGCGGGCATCGTGCGCGCCGCGAACGAAGTTGGTCTCAAGACGCGGATGTTCGGGGGCGGCATGGTCGGAACCCAATTTGCCGCGCTGAAGACGCAGCTCGGACCGTTGCTCAATGGGCTCGTAAACTACGAAGCCTATGTGCCTGAAGTCGCCGCGAAGTTTCCGTTCCTGGACCACTTTCTAGTCGAATATCAGGCTCGCGCCGTCAAGGCGGGCGTCGACCCGCTCGGCTACTATCTGCCCCCGTACGCCTACGCGATGATGCAGGTCCTTGAGCAGGCGATCAAGGCAACGGGCGGACTGGACCAGGCCAAGCTGGCAGATTACATGCACAAGACCGAGTTCGAAACCTGCGTCGGGAAGGTGCGCTTCGGCAGCAACGGGGAGTGGGCGGCGCCGCGCATGCTCGCCGTACAGTACCACGGGATCTCCGGGAACGACCTCGAGCAGTGGAAAAAGCCGGGCCGCGTCACCGTGCTTGCACCGCCCAGCTACGCCACCGGCACCGTGACGACGCCGTACCAAGACAGTAGACGCTAGGACAGGAAACGCGCCGCAGAGCCCGGAAGCGTCGCGTTTCTCCCGATGGAACCTGCGACGGCGTTGCTGTTCAACGCCATCATTGCCGGGCTGTTGCTCGGCGGCTTCTACGCCGCCGTCAGCGTCGGCGTCTCAATCTCGTTCGGAATGCTCGACGTCGTAAACATCGCACACCCGGCGTTCATTATCCTGGGCTCCTACATCGCCTACATCGTCAATGACCGGATGGGGTTTGACCCGATTGTAGTCTCGATCGTGCTCTCGCCCTTGTTCTTCCTTCTCGGGTCATTGCTGTATCGCGTTTATTACATCTGTTTCGAGAAGCGGGGCCAGGAGTCGCTGCGCGGGCTCGCATTCTTCTTCGGCATTCTGTTCATCACCGAAGTTGCGCTGGTGTTGATCTTCGGCGTCGACTACCGAATGGTGCAGACTGCCTACTCCGAGACGACCGTCAGGCTTGGTGCCGTCGACTTTCCGATGCGCCTGGTCGTACCGTTTCTTGTGTCCGTGACCATGGTAGTTGGCATCCAGCTGTTTCTCACCCACACTTTTTTCGGCCGTGCGGTGCTGGCCGTGGCGCAGGATACGCTGGCACTGCGCCTGATGGGAGTCAACACGTTCCGGGTGAAGGAATTTGCCTTCGCGCTATCCATTGCGACCGCCGGCGTGGCGGGCGCATTCCTGATCGTGATCCAGCCGGTGCAACCGGCGATCGGGCGCGAGTATATCGGCCTGGTCTTCGCGGTTTGCGTGCTCGGCGGAATGGGGTCGATCTGGGGAACGCTCCTCGGCGCGCTCGTGCTCGGCCTCGCCGAGTCGTTTACGTCCACCTTTTTCGGGCCCTCCTGGGCCCCGGCGGTTTCGTTCGGCCTCTTGCTCGCCACGCTCGCGTTCAAGCCTTCCGGACTCCTTGGACGATGAGCAACCGCACCTTTGCTGCAGCCGCATTTGCCTCCGGTTTGGCCCTCGTCTACGCCAGCCGGTTCATCGGCAACGAGTATTTCTTCACTGCAGCGTATACGGTGCTGCAGTTTGTCATTCTCGCCACTGCCTGGAACATCCTCGGCGGGTACACCGGCTACGTGAATTTCGGCTCGGCGGCGTTTTTCGCGACCGGCGCATACTCCTCGGTATTTCTCTACAAGGCGCTGCAACCGCCACTGCTGGTGATGATCGCGACCGGCACGCTGGCCGCCGGCCTGCTCGGCCTCCTTGTTGGCTACCTCACGCTGCGTCTGCGCGGCGTCTTCTTCGCGATTGCGACACTGGCGCTTTCGGTCGTGCTGTATACCTTCGTGGTGAACTGGGATTACGTTGGCGGCGCGCGCGGAGCCTATATCCTGCAGCCGCACGAGGTCCCGTTCGGGCTATCTAGCTACGTTCATTTTCTTTACTCGGCGATGGTGCTTATGACCGTTGCTGCGCTGATCGTTGCCCGCGCGATCGAAAGGTCGACGATCGGACGTGGCCTGGCAGCGATACGCGACGACGAGCTTGCCGCGGAGTGCTCCGGAGTCCCGACGCTGCGGCTCAAGATCTTCTCCGCCGCTGTCAGCGGGGCGCTGATGGGCATGGCCGGCACCACGTTTCCCTACTACCTCTCCTATGTCGAACCGAGTGCGGCATTCAACCTGTCCTATGCGGTCAACAGCATCGCCATGCCTTTGATCGGCGGGATGCTGAGCTGGCTCGGGCCGGTCCTGGGTGCGGTACTTCTTGGCACGGCGCTGCAAGTCGTCCAGATCACGGTTTCGTCGGCCTGGAACCTGCTGATCGTGGGCGTGCTGCTGGTCGTGTTCGTTACCCTCGCACCGAATGGCATCATGGGCTGGGTCAGCGCCTGGCGGCATCGGGCCGCCCGCCTGGAGCGTACCGGATGAACCAGCCTGTTCTGCAGGTATCCGGTGTCAGCAAGCGCTTTGGCGGTTTCACTGCGCTCGACCATGTCGATTTGCACGTCTGCCCGGGCGAGCGCCTGGGGCTCATCGGGCCCAATGGGTCGGGCAAGAGCACGCTGGTCAACTGCATCTCGGGGACGCTGCGCAACGAAGAAGGCCAGATTCGCTTCGAAGGCCGCGACATCGGCAACGAGCAGGCCCACTGCCGCGCACGACTGGGATTGGCACGTACCTTTCAGATACCCAGGCCGTTTTCGAGCATGACGGTGCTCGATAACCTGCGCATTCCTCTGCTGTATGCGGCAAGACGGCGCCAGGGTTTCGCCGCCAGTCACGCGGGCGATGAAGCGGCGCAGATCCTGGAGCAGGTTGGCCTGCGCGACAAGGCCGAGGTGTTGTCGGGGCAACTCACCCAGGTTGACCTGAGAAAGCTCGAGCTTGCGCGGGCCATGGCTGCCAGACCCAAGCTCCTGATTTCGGACGAAGCGCTGGCTGGATTGTCGACATCGGAAGTCAACGACATCCTCGGACTCCTGTCGGAACTCAAGGCGCACGGTGTCGCCGTTATCATGATCGAGCATCATATGCGTGCCGTCATGAAATTCTCCGAACGCATCGCGGTTCTGGTTGCAGGCAGAAAGATCGCCGATGGAGAACCACAGGTTGTTGCGAGCGACATCGAAGTAGTGACCGCCTACCTTGGCCAATAGCATCCAGATCGAGGGCCTGTCTGCCGGGTACGGCGCAGTGCGGGTGCTCGAGGCGGTCTCGCTGTGCGTGAACGACGGGGAGACCGTCGCATTGCTTGGCGCCAACGGCAACGGCAAGAGCACGCTCATGAAGTGCATCATGGGCTTGGTGCGTCCGAGTGCCGGCCGCATCAGCGCAGTGGTGGATGGTGTGCGGCACGAGCTTGCCGGCATGGCAACGGAGGATATTGTCGACCTCGGGATCGTGCTTGTTCCCGAGGGGCGGCGGCTGTTCCCGCGACTCACGGTCGAGGAGAACCTCATGCTGGGCGCGTATCGCCGAACGGCGCGCTCCGCGATCGAACGCAACCTCGCCTTTTGCTTCGCGACCTTTCCCATTCTGGCAGAGCGCCGGTCCCAGCTTGCAGGCAGCATGAGCGGAGGGGAACAGCAGATGCTGACACTCGCGCGCGCGCTCATGACGGCACCCAAGATTCTGCTCATCGACGAGCCTTCGGTCGGTTTGGCGCCGATACTTGTCATTCACACCATCGACAAGATTCGCGAGCTCAAGGAGCGGTATCGCCTCACGGTACTCATGGCCGAACAGAATTTCCACCAGGCGATCCGGATCGCCGACCGCGGTTACGTGATTGTCCATGGCCGAATCGAGTACGAAGGGGCTTCCCGCGACGAGCTGTCCAATAACGACCTCGTGCACAAGCTCTATCTAGGGATGTAACGCGGCTTGCTTCTTGGCCGAGCCGTTTGCAGGAGCCGCCATCAGAGCGTCGGATTATCCCCCGGAAGGCCGAGCACGATGCGGCCGAAGGTCGTTGCTTGCGGCTCCCAGATCATCGAGATGTGCGCAGTGGCCGCGTGCACATCGCGAAATGCACGTTGCAGCAGATGGTCGTCGTATAACGCGCTGCCGCCGCCGGTCTTGAACAACACGTCGACCGCGCGTTCGCACAATCCCGCCGAAAACGCGCCATCGCGGCGCCAAGTTGCTTTGGCCAGCAAGTCCGGTACCTCGCCGCGCTCTGCCAACGCCTGGGCGGCGTGGCAATGGTCGCGCATGACGCGCCGCGCGGTGTCGATGCACGCCCCGGCCTCGGCGACCCGCAGTTGAATCGCCGTCATGTCGGCAAGACTCTTGCCAGAATAGCGAGCGATGCGGCCACGCAAGCCGTCGACGACGCTTTCGTAGGCCGCCTGCGCAATGCCCAATGCGATGCCGGTCAACATGTAGGGAAAGGTTGCGAAGATCGGAATCCTGAACAGCGGCCCCGGATTGGCGGCAGCCCCGGGGTGATGCGCACCGCCCTTGGTGGCCTCAACGCAGAGAGTGCGCTCCTCGGCGACGAACACATCGTCTGCCTCGACGTCTTTGCTACCCGTCCCGCGCAGGCCCAGGACGTGCCAGTTGTCGACGATCGTGTAATCCTCGCGCGGCAGCAGGAAGATCCGGTATTCGCCCGCCTCGCCCTCGTCCCGGGTGATGCCACCCAACATGTTCCAGGAGGCGGAATCGACGCCGCTTGAGAAGGGCCACCGCCCGCTGAGGCGATAACCGCCGGCCGTCCGCTTGGCCTTTCCCGCGGGAAACACCATCGACGAGGCGATCAATGCCCCAGGATCGCCCCCCCAAACTCGCTCTTGGCAGGCAACCGGCCAGAACGCCAACATCCAGTGATGCACTGCATAATTCGCCCAGTTCCAGGCAGTCGAGGCGCAGCCCCGCGCCAGCTCCGAACCGACGTCGATCAGGACCACCCATGGAAGTTCGGAACCGCCCACGCGTCGCGGCTGCAACACTCGCATCAAGCCCGATTCGTCGAGCTCGCGAATCGATTCATCCGGGCAGCGGCGCAGCGCATCGGCGACGTACGCGCGCTCCCTAAGCCGCGGCACCATCGCCCGAGCACGGGACAATGCCTCATCGGCGGAAAGAACCGGCGCCGCAGCGCGGGCTACGACCTCGATCGACAACGTTGCCTCAGGCGGCGGCGTTCTGCGCCTGCGGCGCCTCGGATGCAGGAAAGTTGAGCTCGATGGTGACACCGTTGGGGTCCTTGATGAACACCTGGTGCAGGCCCAACGTTGGCACGGTACGCTCGAAGAAGCTAATGTTGCCGCGACGGCAGCGCTCGATCATCTCCTCACGCCCCGTCACGGCGAGCGCGATGTGATCAAACGCACCGGTCCCGCCGTGCAGCGTGCCGGGATCGACATAGCCCAAGGTGTCGATCAGACCCTGCGGATTGGCAAGATCAACGCCCATGATGTGGACCAGGCCGTAATTGCCGGTCGCATGGTCGAGTTCCGCAGGCGGCTCGTCGCGGTAGAGCCAAAGGCCGGGGAAATCAAACAGTGGCCGTGGCCCGACCTTGAGCCCGATAATCTCCGTGTAGAACTTCCGCGAAGCTTCGACGTCAAGAGTGCGGATCGAGTAATGGTCGATGCGTTTGATGCCCATCGGTTTCTCCTCGATGCTCAAGATTGCCCGCCCAGGGTCGCGCCAACGGCAAGCCGGGAGCGGTCGCCAGCCGATTTCCGCGGAAGCCTACTCGATCTTGACCTTGTTGTCGCGGACCACGTCCGCTCGCGCCAGCGTCTCGGCGCGAACCCAGTCAGTGAACTCTTGCGGTGAGCGCGACACGGCGACGGCCATCATCTGTCGCGCGAGCAGGTCCTTCGTTTCGGGCCGCGACAAAATAGCCCCGACCGCAGCGAAAAGCTTGTCGACGATCGCCTTCGGTGTTGCCGCCGGCGCAAACAGGCACTGCCAAGCGTTTGTGCCGACCCCGGGAAACCGTTGCCCAGACCGCAGTCAATCTGCTGTGCCTTTTCCAGCGGTCCCGAACGCAGCCGCTGCCGGTTTGCCGGGCCGTCTACGCCTGCAGTCCGGCGGACTTGATACCCGCGAAAGCGCAATCTTCGTCGCGATCCGAGGTATCTCCGCTTATCCCGACGGCGCCGAGGACGTTGCGGGCATCATCATAGATCAGCACCCCCCCGGCTGCTGGGACTAGCCGCCCCTGGCTTACAGAGGCCAGTGCACCGATAAAGGCTGGAACCTTCTGCGCCCGATCAGCCAGTTCCCGGCTGGAGAAGCCCATGCCCAGCGCACCCCACGCCTTGCCGCGGGCGATGTCCGAGCGCAGAATTCCCGCGCCGTCCTGACGCTTCAAGGCCAGGTCGTGTCCGCCGGCATCGAGTACCACCACGGTGAGCGGCGCGCATCCGAGTTCGGTTCCGCGTGCAAGAGCGCCGTCGATCACACGCACGGCCTGATCCAAGGTAAGTTTTCCCATCTGAACCTCTGCCTCGCTACGCCTTCTTGATGTCGTACGCATTGCCCAGCGGCCACGCCGGCGCTCCACCCTCCGTGCAGGTGGTCAGGGCAGCGCCGATGCAAGCAGAGACGCCGCGTGGACCGCTTCGCGCCCCAACCCATCGCGGATCTGCTGCCGGCAGCTCGTGCCGTCCGCCACAATGATTGTATCCCTTGCGGCGCTCCGCAGTCGCGGCAGAAGATCGAGCTCCGCCATTTTCATGGAAAGCTCATAATGGCTTGCCTGGAAGCCAAAGGCACCGGCCATACCGCAGCAACCCGAGGCGATCGTTTGGACATCGAGACCGGGAATCAGGCGCAATGTCTGCTCCACGGCACCCATCGCTCCAAATGCCTTCTGGTGGCAATGGCCGTGAAGCAGGACGCCGGAAGCGATGGCTTTGAGAGGCAGCTCAAGCCGGCCCGCGTTCGCCTCGCGGGCGAGGAATTCTTCGAATAGGTACGCAGCCTGAGCCAGGGCCCTTGTGCTCTCTCCCGGCAGCATCGATGGGAGTTCATCGCGCAACGTCAGCAGACACGAGGGCTCGAGGCCGACGATTGCGGCCCCGCCAGCCACAAAAGGGTACACAGCTTGCACCAGGCGGCGGCCCTCACTCCTTGCCTCCTCGACCAAGCCGCTGGAAAGGAACGTCCGCCCGCAACAGAGCGGTCGTTCGCCCGCCGGCTGGGGCAAGTGCACCCGATAGCCTGCGGTCCGCAGTATGCGCAACGCGGCACGTGCATTTTCCGGCTCGAAGTAGCGGTTGAACGTGTCGACAAGGAGGACAATTTCGCCAGCGGCGCCACTTCCGCTGGCGTGCGCTTCGGCTTCGAACACGTCGCGTCGCCACCGCGGAAGCTTGCGTCTGGCGCTCAACCCGAGCCATCGCTCGCTCAGCGCCGCGGCGCCGGCTATCCGGTCCCTCAGGTTGAGCAACGGCGCCAGGTGTCGCGCAAACGGCGCATAGCGCGGCAAGTAGGCGATCACGCGCTCACCCAGTGGCAACGCGTGCCGCTTGCGGTAGTGGGCCAGGAATTCGATCTTCATCTTCGCCATGTCGACCCCTGTAGGACATTCTCGCTTGCAGCCCTTGCAGCCGACGCAAAGATCCATGGTTTCGAACATGGCCTCGGAGGTGAGCGCATCCGGCCCGAGCTGACCGGATAGCGCGAGGCGCAGCGTGTTGGCGCGGCCCCGCGTTAGATGCTGCTCGTCGCCGGTGACACGAAATGACGGGCACATGACGCCGGGATCGCTCTTGCGGCACGCCCCGTTGTTATTGCACATCTCGACCGCGCCGGCCCACCCGCCACCTTCGGACCAGTCCAGTACCGTGTCGAGATGTACGGTCCGGTAACCTGGCTGGAAACGGAACAGCGACCGATCGTCGAACTTCGGTGCGCGCACGATCTTGCCCGGGTTGAGCAGGCCTTTCGGATCGAACGCGTCCTTGATTTCCTCGAAGGCGCGCACGATTCGGGTACCCAGGATCGGCTCGATCCATTCTGAACGCACCAGACCGTCGCCGTGCTCGCCTGAATAGGCTCCCTTGTATTCGCGCACCAGGGCACAGGCTTCCTCGGCAATGGCGCGCATCTTCCGCGCCCCCTCCTCCGTCTTGAGATTGATCACGGGGCGAACGTGCAGGCAACCGACGGAAGCGTGCGCGTACCATGTGCCTCGGGTGCCGTGCCTCTCAAACACCTGGCTGAGGCGGTCGGTGTAATCGGCCAGGTCTTCCAGCCGCACCGCGCAATCCTCGATGAAGGAAACCGGTTTGCCGTCGCCCTTCATGGACATCATGACGTTCAGACCGGCCTTGCGCACTTCCCAGACACTCTGCCGATCCGCCTCGTCGCTCACCTCGACCACCGAGCCCGGAAAGCCGAGATCGGCCATGAGCTCGGATAGGTGGCGCACGCTCGCCAAGAGTTCCTCCCGCATGCTGCCGTCGAATTCCACCAGCAAAATCGCATCCGGATCGCCCTCGATGCAGCGCTCGACGGTCGGACGAAACGCCGCGATGTTGCGGGCGAGCTCGATCATGTTCCGATCAACGAGTTCTACCGCGGCTGGCTCGAGGTCGACGATCGCGCGTGTCGAGCTCATCGCATCGCGAAACCGAGGAAAGTGGCAGATGCCGAGCACCCGGTGCGGGACCGTTGGCTGCAGATCGAGGTGCAACCGCCGGAACATTGCCAACGTGCCCTCGGAGCCGACGAGCAGCTGCGCCATATTGTGCCCGCCGGGATGAACCGTGTTGATGTTGTAACCGGCGACGTGACGCAGCAGCTTGGGATAACGAGCGTCGATCTCTGACGCCTCGCGCTGGTGCAGCGCGCGCACCGTGCGCACCAGTTCGAGGTATCGGGGAGTTGCGGCCAAGGCATCCAGGTCGGCCGGCGCAAGGCCGAATCGCACCGTCTCCCCGGTCGCGAGCACGGCGTCGATGGCGCGCACATTGTGAACCATGTTGCCGTAGCGCAGAGAGCGTGTGCCGCAGCTATTGTTGCCTGCCATGCCGCCCAGGGTCGCCCGGTCGGCAGTCGAAGGATCCACAGGGAAGAACAAACCCTGCGGTTTGAGGTACTTGTTGAGGTGATCGAGCACGAGGCCCGGCTGGACGCACACCGTCCTCGCCCGTTTATCGAATTCGATCACGCGATTGAGATACTTGCTGTGGTCGATGATCAGCGCCTCGCCGACGGTTTGGCCGCATTGCGAGGTGCCGCCGCCGCGGGGCAGGACGGGAACGCCTGCTTCGACGGCGATCTGGAGGGCACATACGGCATCTTCCTCGCTGCGCGGCACGACCACGCCGACCGGCATGATCTGATAGATCGATGCGTCGGTGCTATAACGCCCGCGGCTGAATGCGTCGAACAGGACTTCGCCCTGCACCTCCTTGCGCAGGCGTGCAGCAATCGCGCCGTCCTGTCGCGGCGACTGCAGTGCGAAGCGGCGCTCGGCTGTGCTCATCGGTCGGGTGGCAACGCGCGGGACCTAATCGGTCGGCAGACGATAACCCTGGAAGCGCTCACGCAAGGTGCGTTTGGAGAGCTTTCCGGTGGCAGTGTGTGGCAGTTCTTCGACGAACACGACGTCGTCGGGCAGCCACCAGCGCGCGATCTTGCCATCGTAGAAGGCGAGCATCGCCTCGCGGGTGAGATCGGCGTCCTGCCGCTTGACGACGATCAACAGCGGGCGCTCATTCCATTTAGAATGCGCCACGCCGATCACCGCCGCTTCGAGCACGGCCGGGTGCCCGACGGCGATATTCTCCAGCTCGATGGAGCTGATCCATTCCCCGCCGGACTTGATGACGTCCTTGGAGCGATCGGTGATCTGCAGGTAGCCGTCGGCGTCGATCGTTCCCACGTCTCCGGTCGGCAGCCAGCCGTCCGCAGTCAGCGGATCGCCGCCGGCATCGTTATAGTAGCGACGCAGGATCCACGGTCCCCGCACCAGCAGGTTGCCCGCGGCTTTCCCATCGCGCGGCAGTTCCTTGCCCTCGCTGTCGACCACCTTCATGTCCACGCCGAACGGCGGGCGCCCCTGCTTGAGCGAGAGTTCAAAACGCGCATCGGCGGGGACATTGGCGTGCTTCCTTTTGGGTGCATTGAGCGTGCCGACCGGACTCATCTCGGTCATACCCCAGCCGTGCATCACGCGTACGCCAAATTCCTCCGCCAGGGTCTTGATCAGCGCCGGAGGGCACGCCGAGCCGCCGATCGTCGTGTGGCGAAGCGTGGAGAATCTGAGCTTGTTCTGCTGCACATAGTTGATCAAGCCCATCCACACGGTCGGCACCGCAGACGTGGTGTCGACGCCTTCGCTCTCCAGGAGCTGGTACAGGCTCGCGCCATCGAGCGCGGGGCCGGGAAAGACCAGCTTGCAGCCGACCATCGGGGCGGCGTAGGGAATGCCCCAGGCGTTGACGTGGAACATCGGCACGATCGCCAGCACCGAGCTTGATGCCGAGAGGCACTTCGTATCCGGCAGCGAGATCGCATATGCGTGCAGAAGCGATGAGCGGTGGCTGAAAAGCACGCCCCTCGGATTGCCGGTAGTGCCCGAGGTGTAGCAAAGCGCGGCGGCACTGTTCTCGTCGAACACCGGCCATTCGAAGTCGTCGTTTTCGGAGGCAAGGAGATCCTCGTAACAGAGCAGGTCAGGAATTGACGCCTGCGGCAGGTGCCCGCGATCGGTCATGGCCACCCAGTGCTTGACCTCCCGGCACACGGCCGCGAGCTTCTCGACAAGCGAGGCGAAGGTGAGATCGAAGAACACCATCTTGTCCTCGGCATGCCCGATGATGTAGGCCAGTTGGTCGTGGAAGAGGCGGGGATTGATGGTGTGCGTGATCGCGCCCATGCCTGAAATGGCGTAATAGAGCTCGAAGTGGCGGTAGCCGTTCCAGGCCAGCGTTCCGATCCGGTCGCTGGGGGCAACGCCCAGTCGCTGCAATGCCCGCGCGAGCCGACGGGCGCGCGCGTGAGCGTCGCGATACGTGTAGCGATGAATCGGCCCCTCGACGGCTCGCGAGACGATCTCGGCGTCACCGTGATAGCGGTCCGCGTGCCGGATTAGCGACGAGATCAGGAGCGGCACCTCCATCATCAGGCCTTGCATAGTTCCTCCTCGCCTTGGACGGCGGCGCTGCGCGCCTGCCTTCACGACATTCTAGCGCGTGCTTGAAATGCCCCGGGCGCCCCGGTAGCATCGACGTTCCAGCGGCCCGACCGGCGCGTCAGCACGGCCCCCACGACCTCAAGCCGGCGGCATTTGCTGGAGAGGTCACGGAGGAGGAACCATGGGAACTACTGCACATTCCGCGGCGTGGCTCGCGCTTGCTGCGGCGCTTAGTTGCGGGCCGGCGGCGGCCGACGTCAAGATCGCCTACATCGATCCGCTTTCGGGAGGCGCCGCCAGCGCTGGCATCAACGCCCAGAAGCATATGATCTACCTGGTCGACAAGGTCAACGCCGGCGGCGGCCTGAATGGCGAACGGCTACAGTTGCTTTCCTTCGACAACAAGGTCGACCCGCAGGAATCGCTGATTGCGCTCAAGAAAGCGCTCGACGACGGAGCACGCTACATCTTCCAGGGCAACGGCAGCGCGGTCGCGCTCGCCATCTCCGATGCCGTCGCCAAGCACAACGAGCGCAACCCTGGCCAGGAAGTGCTGTTCTTCAACTACGCCGCGATCGACCCGGCGCTGACCAACGCCAAGTGCAATTTCTGGCATTTCCGCTTCGACGCCGACGTCGACATGAAAATGGCGGCGCTGGTGAGCGTGATCGCGACGCAACCTCAGGTCAAGAAGGTCTACCTAATCAACCAGGACTACTCGTTCGGCAAGGCGGTCGCCGCCGCCGCGCGCCGCATGCTCGAGGAGAAGCGCCCCGACATCGTGATCGTCGGCGATGAATTGCATCCGCTGCAGAAGGTGCAGGATTTCTCGCCCTACGTCGCCAAGATCAAAGCCTCGGGCGCGGACACTGTGATCACCGGCAACTGGAGCAACGATATGCTGCTGTTGTTCAAGGCCGGCAAGGACGCGGGACTCAAAGTCAACTGGTACACCTACTATGCGGGGAACCTCGGCGCACCCAGCGCGATCGGCCGCGACGGCATCGGTGTGGTCAAGCAGGTAACCGAGTATCACAACAATGCCCTGCCCGAGCTCGATCCGGATGCGGCGGCGTTTCGCAAGCGCTTTACCGAAAAGGACGACGAGTTTAGCTACTATCGGCTCAACACCACGTTTCTGCTTTTTGCCGCTGCGGCGAACAAGGCCCGATCGAACGACCCGATCAAGGTCGCCAGGGCGCTCGAAGGCATGAAGCTCATGACCACCGTCGGCGAAGTGGAGATGCGTGCCGACAACCACCAGCTGCTGCAACCGCTGTTTGTCTCGACGTTTTCCGACAACGTGAAGTTCGACGTCGAGCGCACGGGGCTCGGATTCAAGACCGACGCCAAGGTCGACGCCAAGGACACGGCGCTGCCCACGACCTGCCGGATGCAGCGCCCAAACTGAGCCGGTGGGGCACCGCGCCTCGGCGACCCTGCCGGGCCGTGGCTTGCGGCCAATGCTGACGCGTCGGGGTCGAAAGTGCTCGAGATCATCACCTTTTCGCTCCTGAACGGCGTGGTCTATGGCCTGCTGCTGTTCATGGTTTCGAGCGGGCTTACGCTCATCTTCAGCATGATGGGCGTGCTGAACTTCGCGCACGCGAGCATGTTCATGCTCGGGGCCTACTTCTCGTATCAGATCAGCAGGTGGATCGGCTTCTGGCCGGCGCTCGTCATCGCCCCGCTGCTGGTCGGCGCAATCGGTGCCGCGGCCGAACGCTTCGGGCTGCGCCACGTGCACCGCCAGGGACATGTCGCGGAAATCCTGTTCACGTTCGGACTGGCGTACCTCATCGTCGAATTCGTGGTCATGGTCTGGGGCCGCAACCCGATCGAGAACCAGGTACCGGCCACAATCGATTTCCCGCTGTTCACCCTCTTCGGTACCCGCTATCCGTTCTACAAGGGACTGATGATGGCGATTGCGCTCGCGATGTTCGCGTTCCTGTACCTCGCCTTCAAGCGTACGCGGCTGGGGCTGGTCATCCGGGCGGCGCTGACACATCCGCAGATGGTCGGCGCACTCGGGCACGATGTGCCGCGCATCTTTGTTCTCGTGTTCGCGATCGGCAGCGCCCTGGCGGGTCTGGCCGGCGTTATCGGCGGGTTTGCGCTGCTCACCGAGCCATCGATGGCGCAGGCGCTCGGCCCGATCGTATTCGTCGTTGTCGTGGTCGGCGGCCTGGGCTCGATCTCCGGTGCGTTCATCGCCTCGATGCTGATCGGCCTCGTGCAGACCTTCGCGGTGGCGCTCGACTATTCTCTGCTCGACCTGCTGCGGCTGGTGCGCGTTGCCGTGCCGCCCGATTCGCCGTTCTACGAGATTGGCGCGATCAAGATCGCGCAGGCGGCACCGCTGATTCCTTATCTGTTGCTGGTAGTGATGCTCATCTTCAGGCCCAGGGGCCTGCTCGGCACGCGCGAGACATGACCCGCTACGACGACCTCGGCGTTCCGCCTCGCGCCCCGGCGGTCTTGCTTCGGCAATGGACCACGTCATACCGGGTTTGGCTCGGCGTCGCATCCGTGCTGCTGGTGTTGCCATTTTTCCCTGGATTAGGGAGCGACTTCAGTCGATCGCTTCTCTCGCAGATGGGCATCGCTGCCGTCTTTGCCTTGTCCTACAGCCTCCTCCTCGGCCAGACCGGCTTGTTGTCGTTCGGCCATGCAGTTTATTTTGGCCTCGGCGCATACGCCGGTATTCACCTCATGCGCGCGATCAACGCTGGCCTGCCCGTCCCGATGCCTCTGGTCCCGATCGCCGGGGCCGCCGCGGGGCTGGCATTCGGCATGCTGTTCGGAATTCTGACGACGCGCCGCGCCGGCGTTGTGTTCGCCCTGATCTCGCTCGGAGTGGGCGAGCTCGTCCTGGCTTCGATGCGCATGGTTCAGGGTTTCTCCGGCGGCGAAGAAGGAATAACCGCCGACCGCGGCGCCGGGCCGCACGTGTTCGGGCTGACGTTCTCCTCACAGCTTGAGATCTACTACGTCATTGCATTCTGGGCAGTGCTCTCCGCTGCGCTCATGGTGGCGTTCCTGCGAACGCCGGTGGGACGGATGTGCAACGCAGTGCGGGACAACGCGGAGCGGGCTGAATTCATCGGCTATGATCCGGTGCGCGTGCGCTTCATCGCCTTCTCGGTCGCGGCGATGTTCGCCGGCCTGGCGGGCGGCCTGCACGCCCTCAATTACGAGATCGTTGCGGCTGATGCGGTGGGCCCGGCCCGGTCGGGTGCGGTTCTCCTGATGGCGTACATCGGCGGCGTCGCCAGTTTCCTCGGCGCGATCCTCGGGGCTGTCGTGATTACCTGGCTGCAGGTCAGCCTGAGCGATTACACCACTGCCTGGCAGCTTTATCTCGGGCTGTTTTTCATGGCTGTGGTGCTGTTCGTGCCCAACGGATTGGCGGGCCTGCTCTCGATGCACGTCCGCCTTTTCCGCACCCGCGCCTGGATCGCGGTGCTCAAAGCGTATGCGCTCGCAGCGGTGCCGGCAGGCGCCCTGGTCGCCGGCGCGGTCACGCTGCTTGAGATCAACTATCGGCGCGCCACCCAGCCCGAGGCTGGCCCGCAGGTGAAGTTGTTCGGAGTGACCATGGACACGTCGACGCCCTGGCCTTGGCTCACGGCGTCCGGCTTGGTCATCTTCGGCTTGCTTGCCTTGCGCTGGAGCTGGCCATTGGTGACTGCCGCCTGGCAACACGCCGGCGATGAAGCGCGCCTGCGCGGCGAGGCGAGGTCATGACCCCCGGCGCCGGCAGCGAAACCCAGTGCGTGCTGCAGTTGCGTGGCGTGCGTAAGAGCTTCGGTGCGACGCAGATCATTCGCGGTGTTTCGCTCGACATTCTTCGCGGCGAGCGCCATGCGATTATCGGTCCCAACGGGGCAGGCAAATCAACGCTGTTCAACCTGATCTGCGGGCGCATCGCGCCCACCCATGGGTGCATTCTGCTCGATGGCAAAGCCATCGCGGCGCGGCCAGCGTTCGAGATCAATCGCCGTGGCATCTCCCGCAGCTTCCAGGTCACAAACATCTTCCCCCGCCTATCCGTCTATGAAAATATCCGCTGCAGCGTGCTTTGGTCGCTGGGCTACCGGTATTGCTTCTGGCGCGGCGTGAGCAGGCTGCGCGACGCCGCCGAAAAGACCGAACGAACCCTCGAAGCGATAGGCATGACTTCCAGGCGCGACGCGCCAGCCGGCGTGCTCACCTACGCCGAACAGCGCGCGTTGGAGATCGGCATCACCATCGCGGGTGATCCGCAAGTCATTCTGCTCGACGAGCCGACCGCCGGAATGAGCCGGGCAGAGGCCAACCATGCCGTGGCCCTCATTCGCGAGGTATCGCAGGGGCGAACGCTGGTCATGGTCGAGCATGACATGGAGGTCGTATTCGATCTCGCCGACCGGATTTCGGTGCTGGTCTACGGAGAAATCATCGCCACTGACCTGCCCTCGCGTATCCGGTGCAACGCCGCAGTACAAACCGCCTATCTCGGCAGCGCGGTCCATGCTTGACGTCGAGAACCTGCACGCCTATTACGGCAAGAGCCACATCCTGCAGGGTGTATCGTTTCGCGTCGGCGAGGGCGAAATCATCAGCCTGCTGGGCAGGAACGGGGCCGGACGTTCGACAACGGTACGAACGATAATGGGCCAGATTCGGCCAGTGGGCGCAATCCGCTTCAAGGGGACGCGGATCGACGGCCTGAAGCCGCACCAGATCGCGCGGCGGGGGCTGGGCTATGTGCCCGAGGACAGGGAGATCTTTCCCGGCCTGACGGTGCGCGAAAACCTGCTCCTGGGCATGAAACCCTCGCAACCACGCGGCCGCTGGTCGATCGACGATGTATTCGCGTTGTTTCCGCTGCTGCGCGAGCGCGCCGACACGCCAGGCGAGGTCTTGTCCGGTGGCGAGCAGCAGATGCTGACCATCTGCCGCACGCTGATGGGTGACCCGGATTTGATCATGATCGACGAACCTACCGAGGGCCTGGCGCCGATGCTGGTCGATCTGGTGCGCCAATTGCTGCAACGCATCGCCGAGCGCGGCGTCGCGATCCTGTTGATCGAGCAGAAGCTTACGATCGCGCTGGCCATTTCGAATCGGCTCTACGTCATGGGCCACGGCCGCATCGTGTTCGAAGGCTCGCCGCAGGCGCTGCTCGGTAACGACCAGGTGCGCCAGGATTGGCTCGCAGTATGAGGAGACCGCTATGAGCGTAAAGCAGCTGTTCGACATCACCGGCAGGACGGCGCTTGTGACCGGAGGATCGCGTGGTCTTGGGTTGCAGATTGCGGAGGCGCTGGGTGAACTGGGCGCGCGCGTCGCGCTCGTGGCAAGGAAATCCGATGAACTGGACATCGCCACGGCGCAACTGAAGTCGCGCCTCGGCATCGAGGCGCTGCCGCTGGTCTGCGACCTAGCCGACGTGGCCGCGATTCCGGCGTTAGTCGAGCGCGCGGTCGCGGCATTGGGACCCATCGATATCCTGGTCAACAATGCCGGCACGACTTGGGGAGCGACCACGCTCGAGCATCCCCTGCAGGCATGGAACAAGGTGCTCTCGTTGAACCTGACCGCCATGTTCGCAATCACGCAGGAAGTCGGTCGGCGTTGCATGGTGCCGCGGCGGCGCGGCAAGATCATCAACATCGCCTCCATTCTGGGACTCGTCGGCGGCGGCGAACCCGGCCGCGCCCCGACACTGGCCTACAACACGACCAAGGGCGGAGTGATCAGCTTCACCCGCTCGCTCGCCGTCGAATGGGCGCAATACAACATCCACGTGAATGCCATCGCGCCAGGCTTTTTCCCGACCAAGATGACTCAGGGCGTGCTGGACACCGCCGGCGACGCCATCCGGGACCGGGCGCCACTGCGGCGCGTCGGTGGCGAGGAAGACCTGAAGGGACTCGTCGCGCTGTTCGCCTCCGATGCCAGCTCGTTCATCACCGGCCAGACCGTCGCGGTCGACGGGGGCGTGACTGCGGCCTAGCAGCTCGCTAGAATAGATATTTATGAAAAATCAAACAGTTATCGATGACGCGCTGGGGCGTTTGACGGCCGATCAATAAAGGCCTTGACAAGTATTGCCTAGGCAATATATTATTCACAGCGTAGTCGACGAAGCCAGCGACCATGACTGCCATTTACGACCCGAAGACCTTCAACCCCAAGACCGCGATCGGCGGTCTGGTGTCGCGGGTGAAACTCAAGTTGTTCGAAGCGATGGAAGCCGAGCTCGCGCCCTACGACATCACCGCAGCGCAGTACGTGATCCTGGTTGGTTTGGCCAATGGTATCGATTCGGCGTCGGGCCTGTGCAAGGGCGTGTCCTACGACCCGGGCGCGATGACCCGGATGCTTGATCGGCTCGAGAAAAAGGGCTTGGTTGGGCGCGTGCGCTGTCCGGATGATCGCAGGGTGGTTAAGCTCGCGCTCACCGAGGAGGGGAAGGCGGTATATCCGAAGCTCATCGCCAGCGCCGCGACGGTCATGAATCGCTGCCTGGCAGGCTTTACCAAGCCGGAGGCCGAGCAACTCGAGCGCCTATTGCAGCGCATCCTGGACAACGGCTGATCTTTTTTTTTGTGCTCAACTTGCCTAGGCAATTACAGACTTGGCAATGCCAGCCCGGGCAGTAAGTAACTCAACGGCATCGCCAACAGGAAAGCAGATGAAGCACCCACTGGCAATCTCGATTCAACGCGCCCTGGGTCTCGTAGCGGCGAACCTGCGCGCGCTGGGCCCCTACCTTCTGGTCGAACTCATTCTGCCGGGCGGCTCGCTGCTGGCGCTGCTGCTGTGGCTCTACAACCGCAAGGCGGCGAGGACGTGAAATGAGCATTCAGCGCGGACTGGTCGTCGCAGCGCTTGGCGGTGCATTGCTGCTCGCCGCTTGTGCCAGCACGAACGGCCTGTCGCCGCAAGCGTCGCTGAACGACGCGAACGCGCTTGCGGCGCAGAAGGCACTGGCGACGGCCGAGCTGTCGCCCTCGGCGTGGCCACGCGGCGACTGGTGGACGGCGTTCAACGACCCGCAACTCGACGCCATGATCAACGAGGCCCTGGCGCAGAGCCCGACGCTGCGCGTAGCCGAAGCGCGTACGCGCAAGGCGCTAGCCTTCGCCGCCACCACCAAGTCCGCGCTCTACCCGCAGGTCAACGGTAGCGCCGAAGTCAGCCGCGAGCTGCAGCCCGAACACGGCCTGACCCCGCCGCCGTTCAACGGCCTCTGGGGAACGCTGTATCAGCTGCAGGCTACGCTCGACTGGGAGCTCGATTTTTGGGGCAAGAACCGAGCCGCGTACGAAAGCGCGCTGGGTGAGGCGCGCGCTGCGGAGGTGGACGCCGATGCCGCGCGTCTGGCGCTGTCGGTCACCATCGCCCAGAGCTACGTCCAGCTGTACCGCGCCTACCTGCAGCTCGACGTCGCGCAAGCGACCCTTGAGGAGCGGGCCCAGATCTACGCGCTGACGCGCGACCGCAATGCAGCTGGCATCGACTCGCGCCTCGAGCTCAAGCAGGCCGAAGCCGCGCTGCCCGCGACGCGCGAGCAGATCGAGCAACTGCAGGAGACCATCGGTCTGACGCGCAATGCGCTGGCCGCGCTGCTTGGGGCCGGTCCCGACCGCGGCCTGGCGATCGGCCGGCCCGTTGCCGACGCCCTGCGCCCTGTCGCCCTGCCTTCGGCCGTTCCGGCCGACCTCGTCGGCCGGCGCCCTGACATCGTCGCCCAGCGCTGGCGGGTCGAAGCCGCGCAAAAGGATATCGCCAGCGCGAAGGCCGCGTTCTATCCCGACGTGAACCTCGTGGCGTTAATCGGCCTGCAGAGCCTTGGCTCCGCAGGGCTGTTTAGCGCGGCCAGTCGCATGATGGGCTTTGGCCCCGCGGTCAGCCTGCCGATTTTTGATGGCGGCCGGCTGCGCGGCAACCTCGCCGGAACGGACGCCGAGTACGACATTGCCGTCGAGCAATACAACCAGCTGCTGGCCGATGCCTTGCGCGATATCGTCGATCAGCTGACCTCGCTCGCCAGCGTCGAGGCCCAGCATCGGGACCAGGCGCAGGCGCTTGCCGATGCGCAGGAAGCCTACGACCTGGCGCTGCTGCGCTACCGCGAAGGCATCGGCAACTACCTCCAGGTGCTGAGCGCGGAATCCCCTCTATTGGTGCAACAGAGCCTCGAGGCGGATCTGCGCGCGCGCGACTTGGAGATCTCCATCGCCCTGGTGCGGGCACTCGGCGGCGGCTTTTCTCCGCCGGCCGGCCCGATCGCCTCGGCCACCACCTCCCGATAAGGCAGACCACCATGCCCCACCGCACCGCAAGCTGCCATCCGGTCACCGCCACCTGGCGCCGCATCGGCAGGACTCTTGCGCTGATCGCAAGCGCAATCCTTGCCGCCATCGTCATCTTCCACGGCGAATCATGGGCAATCCGCCAAGCGCCGTTGCTTACCGACAGCGCGATGACGGTGCCGGTTGCCGGCTGCATTCCCGATGAAGCTGCCGATATCGCCGCGCTGCCGGTAGCGATTCTTCACTAAGACACATTCAGGAAGAAGGTTCCATGCCCAGCGACGCTCAACTAATCCAGACCAAAACGCTTGACACGACGCGCAAGCGCTGGCTCGCCCTCGTCATCGGGACGGTGGCCGCGCTGGCGATGGCCTACGGTGCGTACTGGATGCTCGCCCTGCGCTACTGGCAGTCGACCGACGACGCATACGTCAGCGGCAACGTGGTCCAGATCACGCCGCAGATCTCGGGTACGGTGGTGGCAATCGACGCCGACGATACGCAGTTCGTCGCCGCCGGCCAGCCGCTGGTGCAACTCGATCAGGCCGATGCCAAGGTCGCCCTCGACGAGGCCGAGGCGCAGCTCGCCAAGACCGTGCGCGAAGTCCGAGGCCTGTTCGCGACCTCGGCCGAGCTGCAGGCCGCCGTTGCGGTGCGCCAGTCCGATCTCGACCGGGCGCGTGCCGACCTCGACCGCCGTGAACGGCTGGCGAGCTCGGGGGCGATCTCCGGCGAGGAAATGCAACACGCACGCGACGCATTCGACAGCGCCAAGGCCGCGCTCCTCGGTGCGCAGCAGCAGCTCGAGGCGAACCGGGCCCGGGTTGACCACACAACCGTCGACAACCATCCCGAAGTCCGCGACGCCAGCGCGCGGGTGCGCAACGCCTACCTCACCTATGCCCGTACCGCGATTCCTGCGCCGATCGCCGGCTTCGTCGCCAAGCGCACGGTACAGCTCGGCCAGCGCGTGAGTCCTGGCAGCCCGCTCATGGCGGTCGTTCCGCTCGACCAGGTCTGGGTGGATGCCAACTTCAAGGAGCCGCAACTCGCGGGCATGCGCGTCGGGCAGCCCGTCACCCTCACCGCCGATCTCTACGGCAGCAAGGTCAGGTACCGGGGCAAGGTCGCCGGTTTCGGCGCCGGGACCGGTTCGGCCTTCGCCCTGCTGCCGGCGCAGAACGCGACCGGAAACTGGATCAAGGTTGTGCAAAGGGTTCCCGTGCGCATCGCCCTCGACCCGCAGGAACTTGCCGCACACCCTCTGCAGATCGGTCTGTCGATGCAGGCCGAGGTCGACACCCGCGACCGCAGCGGCGCGCGTTTGCCACAATTCGCGCGCAGCGCTCCAGCCTACGCGACCGACGTTTTTGGCTCGCTTGACTCGATCGCCGACGAGCGCGTCAAGACCATTATCGCCGCCAACGAGGGCGGTCCTGAGCGCAGCGCGAAGACCCCGGCATCGCCAAGCGCGGCCTCGCTGCGCCAGCTCGCGGGCTTCACCCGCCCGCGTGATGCCGCCGCGACGCACCGGCCCACGCTGTAACGCGCCGCAATACGATTCACCATGGCCAAGATGGCAAACCCCGACGCGGCGCATCCGGCGCCGCTCCAGGGCACCGCGCTCGCGCTCGGTACCGTCGTCCTGTCGCTCGCGACATTCATGAACGTGCTCGACACCTCGATCGCGAACGTCTCGATTCCGGCCATCGCCGGCGACCTCGGCGTGGCGCCCGACCAGGGAACCTGGGTCATCACCTCCTTCGGCGTCGCCAACGCGATCTCGTTGCCGCTGACCGGCTGGCTGACGCAGCGCTACGGCCAGGTGCGACTGTTCACCATTTCGGTACTGCTGTTCGTGCTCGCCTCGTTTCTGTGCGGCCTGGCGCCGTCGCTCGGGATGCTCATCGCGTTCCGCATCATCCAGGGCGCGGTGGCCGGACCCGATGATCCCGCTGTCGCAGTCGCTGCTGCTGTCGAGCTATCCGAAGGCCAGGGCGGGCAGCGCGCTCGCGGCCTGGTCGATCACGACGCTGGTGGCCCCGGTCGTCGGCCCGCTCCTTGGCGGATGGATCACGGACAACATCTCCTGGCCGTGGATTTTCTACATCAACGTCCCGGTCGGACTCGCCGCGGGCGCCGTGACCTGGTTCATCTACCAGAAGCGCGAAACGCCAACCGTGCGGCTGCCGATCGACGCCGTCGGACTCGGATTGCTGGTGCTGTGGGTCGGTGCGCTGCAACTCATGCTCGACCGAGGCAAGGACCTCGACTGGTTCCAGTCATGGCAGATCGTGACCCTGGCGCTGGCCGCGGTCATCGGCTTCGCGATCTTCATCGTCTGGGAGCTTACCGACCGGCACCCGGTGGTCGACCTGCGCTTGTTCGAGGGCCGCAACTTCTGGACCAGCACGCTTGCGATGTCGCTCGGTTACGGCACCTTTTTCGGCAACGTCGTGCTGCTGCCGCTTTGGCTCCAGCAATACATGGGTTACACCGCGACGATGGCCGGCATGGTGCTCGCACCGGTGGGAATCTTTGCCATCCTGCTTACCCCGTTGGTGGGCCGCAACATCGACAGGGTCGACCCGCGCTGGTTCGCCACCGGCGCCTTCGCGACAATGGCGCTGGTGCTGGTGATGCGCTCGCACTTCAACACCGACGCCAACTTCGCGACCCTGATCGTGCCGACGATCGTCCAGGGTGTCTCGCTGGCTGTGTTCTTCATACCGCTCATTACCCTGGCCCTGTCGGGGCTTGCGCCGTCGCGCATACCGGCGGCCTCGGGACTGTTCAATTTCGCCCGCATCACTGCTGGCTCATTCGGCACTTCGATCGCCACCACGCTCTGGGACCGGCGGGCAAGTCTCCATCATGCGCAGCTCATCGAGCACATCACGCCCTACGACCCATCCTCGACGCAGGCGCTCGCAAACCTCCAGGCAAGCGGACTCGACGCGTCGCAGAGCACGGCGCTTATGAACCGGCTGATCGATCAGCAGGCATTCATGCTTTCCGCCGACGACATCTTCCTGGCTTCGGCGCTGCTGTTCCTGTTGCTCATCGGCGTGGTCTGGCTCGCCCGCCCGCTCAAGCACGCGGCCAACGCGGACGGCGGCAGCCGGCGCCCATTGAAACGGGCATCCCGGCCCGGCTGCCTACAGCCGGTGACTGCGGTCGCCGTCGCGAAACCCGAGCAGCTCGACGATCGAGGCCGCGAGTCAATGCGAGCACCTTGAACAATTCGCCCATCTCCGCCGGCGAAGTGAGCTTCTGCACGGCGTTCGCGGCGCGCAGATACGCGCGCCGATTCCGGGTTCGCCGCAGCGCGCAAGCGCGTCGAGCACGCCGCAAGCAAGCAGAAACTGCGCCTGGGTCGCAAAGCCGGCGACCGTCATGCCCGCGGCGACTGCCGGCGCGGGCCATGGCGCTGAAATCGACATGCGCGGTCATGTCGATCAATCCGGGGCAGAAGAACGGATCGGCGAGCGCGTGATGGCGATAATGCGCCATCAACGTGCCGGCAGTCGCGCTGCGGATGGTAATACTCGGCCGCGGGAAAACCGTAGTCGACGAGCAGGAGCAGGCCGCGCTCGCAGCGCCGGCCGAGGTCCGTCACCAGCGCCTCGCTGGCCGGGTTGAACTCGGACAGCATAGTCGCCGCGCGTCGGGAAAGCGCAGCTGCGCCATGTCGCGCAGCAGCCCGCGGCGCCAGCGGCCGGTCGCAAAACGCGAGTCGCGCCGCTCGCGTCGATCGTCACCCCGCGCTCGAACCATTCCCCGCCACGCCGCGCGACCAGGTGTGCCGGCACGGCGTCGAGCACTTCGTTGGCGATGACCGCGCCGCGCCACCGCTCGGGAAGCGTGTCGATCCATGCCACGCGCGGCATGAGCTCGGGGACTCGCGCCGCCAATGTGCTCGCGTTGCCGCTGGCGCAGTTCGGGGCTCACTTCGAGCAGACAGGTAGCGCGCCGGCAGCGCATCCTGCTCCGCCAGCGCCGTCGAGCAAGTCGGCGGCGAGACAACCGCTGCCCGGCCCCACTTCGACGATCTCGCCCGTCGCCAACTTGCGCAAGCACCTGCGCGAGTCTGCGCCGCGAGCGCGCGCCCGAACAGCGGCGTGAGCTCGGGCGCAGTCACGAAGTCGCCCGCCGACGCCGAGCTTGCGCGCGCCGGAGGCGTAGTAGCCGAGGCCGGGCGCGTAGAGCACCGCATGCATGTAATCGGCAAACGAAATCCAGCCTTCCGCCTCGGCGATCATGTGCACGAGGTGCGCGACGACGCGATCGCTGTGCTCGCGCTCCGCCAGCGACGGCGGCGGCAAGCCGCTCCGGACGTGCTTCGAGTGGAGCCGTGGACATCGATGTGCTAGATTGGCAGGTCGAGGTGGAGTGTAGCCGGAGCGCCACGTGCAGGGCAAAGTCGTCTTGATCACGGGAGGGGCCAAGCGCCTCGGCGCCACCATCTGCCGGCGGCTGCACGGCGCCGGCGCGAACCTGATGCTGCATTATCGCGCCTCCGCCGGCGAGGCGCGGCTGCTGCAGGCGGAACTCAACCACCAGCGCAAGGACTCGGTGGCGCTGATCCAGGCGGACCTGCTCGATCTCGGCAAGCTGCCGTCGCTGATCGATCAGACGGTTCAAATCTTCGGCCGCCTCGATGCGCTGGTCAACAACGCGGCGAGCTTCTATCCCACGCCCGTCGGCGAAATCACCGCCGACGATTGGGAAACGCTCATCGGCGCCAATCTTCGCGCGCCGCTGTTCATCGCCCAGGCCGCCGCGCCCGCGCTCAGGAAGACCCAGGGAGCGATCGTCAACATTACCGACATCCATGCCGAGCGGCCGCTGAAGAATTACGTGCTTTACAGCGTCGCCAAGGCAGGTCTCGTCGGACTGACGCGCTCGCTTGCGCGCGAGCTGGCGCCCGAGGTCCGCGTCAACGCGGTCGCGCCGGGGCCGATCCTGTGGCCCGATGACGATACCTTCGACGAGTTGTCGCGGCAAAGGATCATTTCGCACACGCCGCTGAAGCGCGAGGGCACCCCGGAGGACATCGCCAAGGCGGTGCATTTTCTGCTCGCCGAAGCGACGTACGTCACCGGCGAGACGATCAACGTCGACGGCGGGACGGCACGTCGCGCTGTGAGCAACGATCGGCCGTCGCGCGACAGGCGGCGGCGATCCGCAGCTGGCGCCTTCCGCGTCGGAACTCAGCTGTCCGGTCGGTGGCCCACGTCGCGACGCCTTCGCTGCGCCGGGCGTCGCCCATCGACCTGCGCGATGGCGACGGCGCACGCGCTGCCGTCGCCGCGCAACCAGCACCGCAAGCGCTCCAGATAGGGATCGACGATACCGTGCGTGATGAGCGCGACGCGCGTGCGCTCCAGGTAATCGGCCGAAGAACCGAATGCGCCGGCGGCGCTGGCAAGGACCTCCGCCTGCTCTCCGAGGGTGAGCTTTCCGGTGTACTGCCGGTGCGTGCGATCGACGACGAACGCCAGCGCCACCAGCGGCGATTGCCCGCAGCGCACGGTCACCCACAGCGGCTGATACGCGCCGAGCACCATCTCCCGCCGCCACAGCAGCATGCAGCTCGTCTTTCGCGACGCGCGCCGGCAGTCGATAGACGACGCCGTGACACGAGCCGCCGCGATCCAGGCCGAGCACCAGCCCGGGTTGAGTGGAGGTGCCGCGCGAAGCGAGCGACCAGAGGCAGAAACGCCGGTGTCGGCCCTGAGCGTCGCCGGCCGCGCTTCCTCAAAGGGAAACAGCGGATTCCACAGCAGCGAGCCGTACGCGAATACCCACCACGCCGAGCGCGGCGGCTTGCGCTTCAATGTCGTGGCGAGGGAGGCGGCAAGCTCCTCGTCGGTCAGCGCGTGGCTCGGGTCGACCGCCGCCGCATAGACGGCGCGCATGCGCCCTTCCTCGAGATCGCGGCGCGACAGGGTCATGAGCTCGGGCTCGCCGGTCGCGGATCTGCTGCGCCAACTCGACCTTGCCCGCCGTCGCTTGGCCGCGGTCGACTTGCCGTGCGCGCCGCCCTTGCCGAGCAGCGGCGAGCGCGCGACCGGATTGCGCGGCCTGGGTGGCGCATGCCGCTTGGCGCGCTTCACACCAGACCCGCGAACGGCAAGCGGGCCTCGCACCACTGCGCGACCGCGAGCAGGCGATCGTCGGCGCCGGCGATCGCGGCGAGCTGCAGCCCCAGCGGCAGGCCGTTGGCCGCAGCGGCGATCGGGATGGCAGACGGCGGGAAAGCCGAGCAGCGACCAGAGCGTGCAACACGCCGGATCGCCGGTCTGGCGTGAGATCGGCCGGCGCGGCGGCCGGCGCCGGCGGGCGATGCGATGGCATCGAACGGCGCCAGCCATTCGGTCGCCGCGGCGATCAGCACGTCGCGTCGCGCCAGCGCCGCCGCATAAGCCGTCGCGTCGATCTCCCGCCCTTCGTCGAGCGCGGCGTTGAGCTCGGACGACAGGCGCCCGCGGTCGCGCACCTGCAGCTCGCCCATCTGCTGCACCGCTTCGTACAGCATGATCGTGCGATGGACGCGCTGCGCGTCGGCCCAGGCCCCGGGAAGCGTGACGGTCGTGACGACGCGCCCCGGCGTCGCGCAGGCTCGCCAGCGCCGCCCGCACGGCGCGTTCCTGTTCGGCGCCCGTCGCGACCCAGGGAAACCCGGGCAGCAACGCCAGCCGCGGCGCTCGCGCCGTCGCCGCGGTCTCGGCGTGCGATGCGGCCGGGATCGGCCAGGCACGAGGCGAGCAGCGCGCAATCCGCGACGTTGCGCGCGAAGACGCCGAGCGTATCGAGCGTCGGGCTGAAGAGATTGACCCCGGCGAACGGCAGCGCGTCCATCGTCGGCTTGAAGCCGACGACGCCGCAATATGCCGCCGGCCGGATCACCGAGCCGTTGGTCTGCGTGCCGATCGCTGCCGCGACCTGCCCGAGGGCCACCGCTGCGGCCGAGCCGGACGACGAGCCGCCGGCGTGTGCGCGGCGCCCCATGGATTGCGCGTCTTGCCCGGATGCATGAAGGCGAATTCGGTGGTCACCGTCTTGCCGAGCACGAATCCGCCTGCCCGACGCAGCCGGAGCGACGCATTCGGCGTCGTACATCGGCTGCGCCGCAGCGTAGATCGGCGAGCCCAGCTGCGTCGGCTGGTCGCCGGTCGCGATGATATCCTTGACGCCGATGCCGATGCCGCGCAAGCGGGCCGATTCGCCGTGCCGGCCGCGCGCTCGACATCGGATATGCGGGCGGCCTCGAGCGCCGCATCGGCATCGAGGTACGCCCACGCCTGTACGCCGGCATCGGTCGCGGCAATGCGCTCGAGCGATGGCGCGCGTGAGCGTCGCGCTGGTCGTCGCGCCGGAGCGCAACGCAGCCAGCGCGTCGATCAGCGACAGCGCGTGCAACGACTCGCTCATGGCTCCGCGCGCAGCAGCGTGCGCTCGTCGGGCCCCGGCTTGGATGGCGCCTCCGGCGGGAGAAAGAGTGCCTGCAGGTCGTTGAGAAAGCGCCGGCCCAGCGGCGTCGGTCGGACACGCTGGTGGTCGCGCTCGAGCAGCCCGCGGCGTTCGGCCTCGTCGAGCTCGCGCTGCACGATCGCAAGCGCAAAGCCGGTGCGCTCCGCGAACTGGGCGCTGGCAAGCCGTCGGTCAGACGCAACGCGTTGAGCATGAACTCGAAGCCGACGTCGGCCGCGCGACACCTCCCGCTGCTCCGGCAAGCGGCGTCGCCGCGCGCGACCGCCTCCAGATATTGCTGCGGCTGCTTGTGGCGCACCTGGCGCACGATGCGGTGCGGGAACGACAGCTTCGAATGCGCGCCGGCGCCGATGCCGAGATAGTCGCCGAATTGCCAGTAATTCAGGTTGTGCCGGCATTCGCGGCCGGCTCTCGCGAAGGCCGAGGTTTCGTAGTGCCGGTACCCCGCCTCGACCAGCGCGTCCTCGATGCGTCCTCGATCGCTGCGGAAGCGTCGTGCGTCGGGCAGCGGCGGCGGATAGCGGTGAAAGAGCGTGTTCGGCTCGAGCGTCAGGTGATAGAAAGAAAGATGCGGCGGCGAGAAGGCGAGCGCCGCCGCGGCGTCGGCGCGCGCTTCGTCCAGCGTCTGCCCCGGCAGCGCGTACATGAGGTCCAGATTGACGTTGCCGAAGATCTCGAGCGCCGCGGCAGCGGCGGTTCGCGCCTCGCGTTCGTCGTGCACGCGTCCGAGCGCGCGCAGATGCTGCGGATTGAAGCTCTGCACGCCCAGCGACAGGCGATTGACGCCGGCGGCCCTGAATCCTGCGAACTTCTGCCGCTCGAACGTCCCGGGGTTCGCCTCCAGCGTCACCTCGGCGTCGGGTGCGAGCGGCACGCGGGCGCGGATCGCAGCGAGCATGCGATCGATCGCCGCCGCCGAGAACAGGCTCGGCGTGCCGCCGCCGAAGAAAATGGAGCCGACTCGCCGGCCCCAGATCGACGGCAGCGCGAATTCGAGGTCGGCGATCAGCGCGTCGACGTACTGCGTCTCCGGCAGCGCGCCGCGGCTCTCGTGCGAATTGAAATCGCAGTATGGGCACTTGCGGATGCACCACGGAATGTGGACGTAGAGCGCGAGCGGCGGCAGCGCGGCGAAGCGCGGCCGCGAAGGCGAACTCAGGGTCAAGGGCTGCGTCGCCACTAGGCCTCCACGCCGAGCCGCGCAATCAGCGCCCGCATCGCCTTGCCGCGATGCGAGCGCTCGTTCTTCTGCGCCAGCGGCAGCTCGGCGCCGGTCATGCCCACTCTCGGCGTCGAGAAAATGCGGATCGTAGCCGAAGCCTCGCCGTGCCCCTTGGCGCATCGATGATCGTCCCGTGCCAGCGTCCTTCGGCGATGATCGGCTCCGGATCGTCGCCGTGGCGGACCAGCACGAGCACGCAGTAGTAATGCGCGCGGCGGTCGGCGACCCCCGCGAGTGCGGCGATGAGCTTGGCGTTGTTGCGCGCGTCGGACCGCGGGGTCGCCGGCGTAGCGCGCCGAATGCACGCCGGGCGCGCCGCCGAGCGCGGCGACGCAGACGCCGGAGTCGTCGGCGAGCGCGGGCAGGCGCGCAAAGCCGGCTCGCGTGCCGCGCCTTCGCCAGCGCATTCTCGACGAACGTCGAATGCGGCTCGTCGGCTCCGGCAATGCCGAGCTCCGCCTGGGCGCACGACTTCGATGCGCAGCGGCGACGAGCAGCCGCCGGAATTCGCGCAGCTTGCCGGCGTTGCCGGAGGCGAGGACCAGGCGGGGAAAGGGCGGCATGCGCGACGCCCTGGCCAGCGACGTCACGCCTCGAGCGCAGCGCTTCTGCGCAGCGACCAGCTCGCGGATGCCCTGCGCCGGCGAGCGCCACCAGCGCATCCATCTCGGCTCGCGTGAACGGCGCGCCTTCCGCGGTGCCCTGCATTTCGACGAAGCCGCCGCGGCCGGTCATGACGACGTTCATGTCGGTGCCGCAGGCCGGATCCTCGGCATAGTCCAGATCGAGCACCGGCACGCCGTCGACGATGCCCACCGAGACCGCGGCGACGAAATCGTTGAGCGGTTCGCCGCCGAACAGTCCCTGCGCCCTGCACCACGCGACCGCGTCGGCACCGCCACGCAAGCGCCGGTGATCGCCGCGCAGCGCGTGCCGCCATCGGCCTGCATGCACGTCGCAATCGACGCGGATCGTGCGCTCGCCCAATTGCGCGAGGTCGGCGACGGCGCGCAGGCTGCGGCCGATCAGCCGCTGGATTTCCTGCGTCCGGCCCGATTGCCTGCCTTCGGCCGCCTCGCGGCGCGCGCGAGTGTTGGTCGCCCGCGGCAGCATGCCGTACTCGGCCGTGAGCCAGCCCTGGCCCTGGCCTTTGAGGAACGCCGGCACGCCCTTCCTCGACGCTCGCGGTGCAGAGCACGCGCGTGTCGCCGCATTCGATCAGCACCGATCCTTCGGCGTGCCGGGTGTAATGGCGCGTGATGCGAAGCGGGCGCAGCTCGTCGGCGCGCCGGCCCGAGGCGCGAACGCTCATCGCCGGTTCCCGTCCATCCTGCCGTCGATTATAGCGGTCGCGGCGGCCGCTTCGTCGTGGCGGTCACGGCGACTGCCGCGACTGCCACCACGCGGCGGTCGCCGCGAGGCCCTCGTCGAGCGAGTTCGGCGGCGACCAGCCCGTCAGCTCGCGAAAACGCGACCGCGTCGACTTCGAGCGAGTCGAGCAGGCGGCTCACCTCGCTGCCGCGGCCGATCAGCGCCGCGGAGCCGCGCAGGAACGTCGCGGGACATGGAACAGGCGGGGCTGAACGCGCAGCGCGCGCGCAAGCCTGGTGGCGAGCTCGGAGGTCGACACGACTTCGGCGTCGGCGATCGGCCAGCGCCTCGCCCGGCAATGCCGGCGCGACGAGCGCTGCTTCGATCGCGCTTACCGCGTTGCCGACATAGAGCAGGCTGCGCCGGTTGCCGATGCCCGCCAGCGGCAAGCGCCGTTGCGAGGCGACCGCCTCGAGCAGAGTGAGAAAGTTGCCCTTCACGCCCGGCCCGTAGGTCAGCGGCAGGCGCAGGACGATCGCCTCCATGCCATGCCTACGCAGATCTCTCCGAGCGCGCTTTTCGGCCTCCGCCTTGCTGCGCGCGTAGGCATCCACCGGCGCCGGCGCATCGCCGGCGCGAAACGGCCGACCCGGCATGCTCGCTTCGCCGTGTACCTTGACGCTGCTCGCGATACACGATGCGCCGCACGCCGGCGCGCGCTGCGGCTTCGGCGACGCGCCGGGTCACGTGCACGTTGGCGACGATGAAAGGCGTCGGGGTGTCAGCCGCTCGGCCGGGCTGGACATGCGCGCGTCCAGCCAGGTGCACGATCGCGTCCACGCCGCGCATGATGTCGTCCCAATCGGCCGCGGCGAAATCGCCCAGCGCCACCTCCGTGCCGCGCCGGCTGTCATCCGCATCCGACGCGACCCGCACCGCCGCCACGTGATCGACGCCCGCCGCCGCGAGCCGCGCGCAGAGCATGCGGCCGATGAAGCCGCTGCCGCCGGTCACCAGGACTCTGCCGGTCAATGCGCACGCTCAGGCCCACTTCCAGCCGTGCTTGTTGTAGAAGCGCATCGCGCTCTGCATGAACATCACCGACGTGTCGCAAGCCTTTGCGCGACGCGCCGCCGCCGTGGTGGACGACGCGCACCGCCGGAACATAGGCGCTGCCCGTGACGCGGTTCAACCGCACGCTCCAGTCGAAATCCTCGAAATAGAGGAAGTATTGCGGATCGAAGCCGCCGGTGGCGTCGACTGCCTTGCGCCGCAGCAGCATGAAACATCCGCTCATCATCGGCACCGGCGACACCTGGGCTCCGGCGGCGATGCTGTCGCGCATCTCGTAGCGATCGAGCCGCTTGCAAAACAGGCGCCGCATGAATGCCGGCGCAAACCCGCGCAGCAGCAGATCGAGCACGGCGGGGTAGCGCTTGCACAGGAATTCGCGCGCGCCATCGGGAGCGAACACCGCCGGCGCCAGCACCCCGACATCGGGATTGCGCTTCAAGAAACTTCAGGCCCTCGGTCAGCGCATCCGCTGCGAGCTCGACGTCGGGATTGAGCACCAGATGGTAATGCGTATTGCCGCCATGCATGACCAGGTTGTGCGCGCTGCCGTAACCGATGTTGGCGTGGCGATGCAGATAATTCATGGTCACGCCGGAGTCCTTGAAGCGCGCCTCGCCGAGGGCGACGACGGCCTCGGCGGTCGGCCGCGACCCGGTGTTATCCACGAGCACGACGTTGGCGAGGCGCAGCAGTCCGTCATGCTGCGCCGCTTGCAGCGCCGTCGCGAGCGCGGCTAGGCAGCGTTCGAGAAGCGCAAGGTCCGGCTGATACGTGACGATGCTGACCGTCAGCGTTACGGGAGTCAAGGAAGGCGGGAATCGCGGGCTGGGTTAGAATCGTCGTTGATTGCTGCGCCTGCGTCAATTGCCGGCGCAGACTGCGTCCGACCCAATGAGCGCGAATCCTCCCCGTTACGCAGCGTCGGATCTGCGCACCTTTGCCCGTGCGCTGCTCGAGCGCTCGGGCGTGCGCGGGGACATGGCCGACGACGTCGCCGACGTGCTGCTCGACGGCGATCTGCTCGGGCACACGACCCATGGCCTTGCGCTGCTCGCACCGTACCTCGACGAGCTCGAGCACGGCCGAATGGCCCGTGACGGCGAGCCGACGATCATCTCGCAGCGACGCGCCGCGCAGACCTGGGACGGCAAGCGGCTGCCCGGCCCGTGGCTGACGCTGCGCGCGCTCGACGCCGCCATGGCCATGGCGCGCGAATGCGGCACCGGTACGGTGGTCATCCGCCACTCGCATCACATCGCCTGCCTCGCCGCCTATCTGCGGCGCGCGACCGACCAGGGCATGGTGGCGATCATCGAAAGCTCGGACCCCGCCGTGGCGGCGGTGGTTCCGCACGGCGGCCTGACTGCCTTCATCACTCCCAATCCCATCGCCGCCGGGCTGCCCACATCCGGCGATCCGATACTCGTCGACGTGTCGACCTCGATCACCAGCATGGGCTACGCGCGGCAGCAGATGCTTGCCGGCAGGCGGCTTCCCGGCGACTGGCTGATCGACGCCGCGGGCAATCCCACATCCGATCCGGGAGCGCTTTTCCGCGAGCCGAAGGGAGCGCTGCTGCCGCTCGGAGGGCTCGACGCGGGCCACAAGGGCTTTGCCCTGGCGCTGCTGATCGAGGCGCTGACCGCGGGGCTCGCCGGCCACGGGCGCGCCGATTCCCCTGCCGGCTGGGGCGGCTCGGTCTTCGTGCAGGTCGTCGACCCCGAGGCATTCGGCGGATTCGACGCGTTCGCGCGCCAGCTTGACTTCATCGTCGGCGCCGCGCGCGAGGCCAAGCCGCGCCGCCCGGATGAGCCGGTGCGCCTGCCCGGCGAACTCGCGCTGCGGCGCTATCGCGAGGCGCTTGCCCAAGGCGTCGCGCTCTATCCGACGATCCTGCCCGCGCTCCTGCCGTGGGCGCAAAAGTACCGTGTGGCTCCGCCGGAGCCGGCTTCGTAGGCACCGCTCCGCACCAGCGGAAGACCTGCGGCAAACATTGCGGCGCACCTAGCGAATGCCGTGGGTCACGCGCGCGATCCCGGCCAGATCGCGCGCCGAGGCGACGTCGCGCCATCCCGCCGCGCGCAACAGAGCCTGCACCGCAGTCGCCTGATCGTGGCCGTGCTCGAGCGCAAGCACGCCCCCGGGTGCGAGATACCCCGGCGCCGCAGCGACAATGGCGCGTATCGCGTCGAGTCCGTCGCTGCCCGATTCAAGCGCCGCGGCAGGCTCGAAGCGAAGGTCGCCCCGACCCAGATGCGGATCCTCCTCGGCGACATACGGCGGGTTGGCCACGATCAACGCAAAGCGCCGCTGCGGCACGCGCGCAAACCAGTCGGACTCGATGAAGGTCGCGTTCGCGATGCCAAGCCGCTCGCCATTGCGGCGCGCCAGGCTGACGGCAGCCGGCGAGAGATCCGTCCCGACGACGCCGCAGCCCGGTCGTTGCGATGCAATCGCAAGCGCCACCGCACCCGATCCGCTGCCCAGGTCGAGCACCGGCGAGGCCGCGGCCTTGTCGAGCCAGGCGAGCGAGAGCTCCACCAAGAGCTCGGTTTCCGGCCGTGGAATGAGCACGTCCGGCGTGACTTCGAGATCCAGGCCGAAGAATTCGCGCCGGCCGGTGAGATAGGCGACCGGTTCGCCTGCTCGGCGCCGGCGCGAGAGCGCATCGAAGGCGAGCGCCTGCTCGCGGGTTAGCGTAGCGTCGCCGTGCGCGGCGAGCCACGCACGGTCGCGATCGATGACGTGCGCGAGCAGCAGCTTGGCCTCGAACGGCACCAGGCCGCTCATCGCCAGCGCAGCGGAAACCGTCGCAGGAGTCATCGACCGTCAGTCGACGCGAGGCGCCTTGCAGTGTGCACGAGTATTGACGCGGTCAGCGCGCCATGGTCACGTCGCTCACGGCGACGAACAGCCGCAGGTCGCGGCCGTAGTAGTGGCCCCAGCCGGCATCGCGCAGGCCCGCCTTGCGCAACACGCGCTGCGAAGCGGTATTGCCGGGATGGGTCAGGCCGATGAGCCGATAAAGACCGAGGCCCTCGAAGGCGTAGCAGACCAGGGCGCTCGCGCCCTCGGTCGCGTAGCCGTATCCCCAAGCTTCGGGCAATAACCGATATCCGAGTTCGATCTCGACACTCTGCGGCGCGTATTTGAGGCAGAACCAGCCGATGAACTCGCCGCTCTCGCGCACGGTGGCCGGCCAGATGCCGAGACCCGGATAATCGCGGTAACGACGTGCCGCCCGCGCCAGCGTCGTGCCGACCGACGCCCGCGTTCCCACCGAGCCATCGCCGATGTAGCGCATCACCCGCGGGTCGCCGTGCAGCCGATAGAGGTCGTCGGCGTCGTCGGCGCGGAACTCGCGCAGCGCCAGCCGTGGCGTTTCGAGAAACGGGATCACGCGTTCTCGCCCAGGGCGGCGAGCAGTTCGGCCTGAAATTCCTGGGCCAGCGCCTGCGTGAGCTCGAACAGATCGCCGTCCATGATCTGGTCGATCTTGTAGAGCGTGAGGTTGATGCGGTGATCGGTGACACGCCCCTGGGGAAAATTGTAAGTCCGGATGCGTTCGCTCCGATCGCCGCTGCCGATCAGCGACTTGCGGGTTGCTGCCTCCTTCTGCTGCCGCTGCTGGCGCTCGCGGTCGAGCAGGCGCGAGGCCAGCACGGCCATCGCCTGGGCGCGATTGCGGTGCTGGGAACGGTCGTCCTGGCACTCGACTACGATCCCCGTCGGCAGGTGTGTCACCCGCACCGCCGAGTCGGTCTTGTTGACGTGCTGCCCGCCGGCGCCGGAGGCGCGAAAGGTGTCGATGCGGATATCCGCCGGGTTGATGCTGACGTCCGCGATCGGGTCGGCTTCGGGAAGCACGGCGACCGTGCACGCCGAGGTGTGAATGCGCCCCTGCGCCTCGGTCTCGGGCACCCGCTGCACCCGGTGCCCTCCGGACTCGAACTTGAGCTTCGAATAGACACCCTGCCCGGCGATGCGGGCTATGACCTCCTTGAAGCCACCCATGTCGCCCGGACTCTCGGAGACTATTTCCACCTGCCAGCGGTTGCGCTCGCCGAAGCGCGCATACATGCGAAACAGGTCGCCGGCAAACAACGCCGATTCGTCGCCGCCGGTGCCGGCGCGAATCTCGAGGAAGACGTTGCGCTCGTCGTTGGGATCCTTGGGCAGCAGCACCCGCTGCAGCTCCTCCTCGAGGCGCTCCATCGTCGCCTGTGCCTGCCTGGCCTCGCCTTCGGCGTAGGTCTTCATCTCCGGATCGGCGAGCATCTCGCGGGCGCTTGCCAGATCGCGCTCGGCATGCTGCCAGTCGCGGTACAGCGCCACGACCGGAGCGATCTCCGCGTGCTCGCGCGACAGGGCCCGAAAGCGGTCCAGGTCACGGGTGACATCCGGCGCAGCCAGAAGGCCGTCGAGTTCTTCCTGCCGCGCGGCAAGCTGGGCCAGCTTGGTGGACAATGACGATTTCATACGTTGTCGCGCATTCTTGGATCAGGAGCGCCGCTTCTTAAGCGGATTAAGGGATATCGGCCGCGTCGGCCGCTTGCATGCTGCGCCTTCGAATCCCCGCTCGCATGCCCGATGAGCCGGACCGACGGGGCGGCCGGTCCCGGATCACCCGGTCCCTAAGGCTCGTCCGGAAGGTGATAGATGCGGTGGAAGAGCGCCTGCAACTCGGCCCGCTCCGCCTCACCCGCCTGGTTGAGTGCCTGCGTCGGGCCGTGCAGGAACTTGTGCGTGAGGCCCCGCGCGAGCTGTTCGAGCACCTGCTCGGGCGCAGTGCCGTTGGCGAGAAGCCTGCGCGCCCGCTCGAGTTCGGCCGCGCGCAGCGCGTCGTGATGGCCATGCAGCGCAGTGATCGTCGGCACGACCACGCGTCCCTCGAGCCAGCGCAGGAAGCTTTCCGCCTGGGTCGCTATCATCGCCTCGGCCTCGCGCACCGCGTCGACGCGGATCTGCAGGTTGTCCTTGACGATGTTGGCGAGGTCGTCAATGCTGTACAGGAAGAGGTCGTCGAGCTCGGCAGCCTCGGGCTCCACGTCACGCGGCACCGCGAGGTCGACGATGAACATCGGCGCGTGGCGGCGGGTCTTGATCGCGCGTTCGAGCATGCCCTTGCCCAGTATCGGCAGCGAACTCGCGGTCGAAGTGATGATGATGTCGAATTGCGCCAGGCGCTCCGGCAATTCGTTGAGCGTGATTGCATCGGCCTGTACGCGAGCGGCGAGCAGCGCGCCCCGCTCCAGCGTGCGGTTGGCGACCGTGATCGCCTTCGGCTGCCTGGCCGCGAGATGCGTCGCGCAGAGGTCGATCATTTCCCCGGCGCCGATCAGCAGCACGCGTTGTTCGCCAATCGACGGAAAGATGCGCTCGGCCAGCTTGATCGCGGCGGCGGCCATCGAGATCGACGCGCTGCCGATATCGGTTTGCGTGCGCACGTCCTTTGCCACTGCGAAGGTGCGCTGGAACAGCCGGTTCAGCACCAGCCCCAGCGAGCCTGCCGCCTCGGCGGTCTTCACCGCCTGCTTCATCTGGCCGAGGATCTGCGGCTCGCCCAGGACCATGGAGTCGAGCCCGCTGGCGACGCGGAACGCATGCGGCACGGCCTTGTCCTGCGCCAGGGTATAAACGTAAGGCGACAGCGATGCCTTCGGCACGCGGTGGAAATGCTCGAGCCAATCGACGACCGGCCCGGCATCGCCGCCGTTGAAATAGACCTCGGTGCGATTGCAGGTCGAAAGGATCGCCGCTTCCTTGACTTTGGGCTGGCCCAAGAGGTCGCGCAACGCGCTCGCCAGCGTATCGCTCTGGAAGGCGACTTGTTCCCGCACCTTGAGCGGCGCGGTCGAGTGGTTGAGGCCAAGTGCGAAAAGCGGCATGTGGAGGTGCTCTCGTCGAGCCGGGTATTCTACCGCAGCCGCTGCGGCATCGGTCGCAAGAGCTTGATTTCGATCAAATCACGGGCGGACATTGAAACAGGTCCGTCGCCTTGGGTTCGCAGCCCGCGTCGGGGGCGGGACGCTAGGCCTTGACGAAGTCCTGTTTCGCGCCCAGCCAGCGTTGCAGATGCGCGGCGGCCGCCCCCGCCTCGCGCCGGAGCAGTTGGTCGGCCGCGTCGCGCGCCGATTCGATCAGGTCGACGTCGCGTTCCAAGTCGGCAAACCGGAGCAGCGGCGCACCCGATTGCCGAGCCCCGAGAAACTCGCCCGGTCCGCGGATGACCAGGTCGCGGCGGGCGATCTCAAAGCCGTCGTGGTTCTCGTAGATGACCCTCAAGCGCGCCTTCGCCGTGTCCGACATGGGCTCCTCGAAGAGCAGCACGCAAACGCTCTCTTCGGCGCCGCGACCGACGCGCCCGCGCAGCTGGTGGAGCTGCGCGAGGCCGAAGCGCTCGGCATGCTCGATGACCATCATCGAAGCATTCGGCACGTCGACACCGACCTCGATCACCGTTGTCGCGACGAGCACGTCGATCTCCCCGCGCACGAACCCGTCCATCACCGCGGCCTTGGCATCGGGCTTCATCCGCCCGTGCAGCAGCCCCACCTTCAGCTCGGAGAGCGCAACGGTGAGCTCGGCATGCAGCGCGACCGCGGTCTGCAGCTCGAGCTTCTCCGACTCCTCGATCAGCGGACATACCCAATACGCCTGCCTCCCCGCGGCGCCGAGCTTGCGCACCCGTTCGATGATCTCCGCCCGCCGGCGCTGGCTTACCAGCCGTGTCGCGACCGGTGTGCGCCCGGGCGGCATCTCGTCGATGACCGATACGTCGAGATCGGCGTAGAAACTCATGGCCAGGGTGCGCGGAATCGGTGTCGCGCTCATCATCAACTGGTGCGCGTCACCGATACCTTTCTGGCGCAATGCCAGGCGCTGCGCCACACCGAAACGGTGCTGCTCATCGATGATCGCCAAACCGAGCTTGGGCAACGTCACCTCGTCCTGGAAGAGCGCATGCGTGCCGATGGCGAACTGTGCTTCGCCGCTCTGGATGAGCGCCAGCGCGCGCTTGCGTTCCCTGGCTGGCAAACCGCCGGACAGCCAGGCAATTTTCACCGGCAGCCCGTCGAGCCACGCGGCGAGCTTGCGGTAGTGCTGCTCGGCCAGGATTTCGGTCGGGGCCATGAACGCGACCTGGTAGCCGGACTCGATCGCCTGCAGGGCCGCCAGCGCCGCCACCACGGTCTTGCCGCTGCCCACATCACCCTGCAGCAGCCGCTGCATCGGCTCGGCTTTGGCGAGGTCGCGCCGGACCTCCGCGATGACCCGCTGCTGCGCCCGCGTCAGCGTGAAGGGCAGGCGCGCATACAGCGCGCGGGCGAGCGACCCGTCGCCGGGCAATCGCGGCGCGCGGCGCCGCGCCCGGGCGCGGCGGTGCATCTTGAGGGACAGCTGCTGCGCGAGCAGTTCGTCGAACTTCAATCGCCTCCACGCCGGGTGCGTGCGCTCGTCGAGCGCGGTTTGCGACGCGTCCGGCGACGGCTCGTGCAGATAGCGCACGGCCTGGGCGAAGCCCCACAGCCGGCGCGGCTCCCGCGTCCACGGCGGCAACGTCTCGGCGAGGTACGCCGCATCCGTTTGCAGCGCACGATGCACGAGGCGGCGCAACTCGTCCTGGGCAAGGCCTGCCGTCGTCGGGTAGACCGGTGTCAGCCGGTCCGGCAGCGGCGTTCCCGGCGCGACGACATGAAAGCTCGGATGGACGATTTCGAGCCCGAAGTGGCCTTCGCGCACGTCCCCGAACGCGCGCACACGCTTGCCCGGGGCCAGCGCTTTTTGCTGGCTGGGATAGAAATGAAAAAAACGCAATACCAGCTGCGCTTGTCCGTCTTCGAGCAGGCAGACGAGCTGTCGTCGCGGTCGATAGTGAATGTCGGTATTGGCAATGGTCGCCTCGACTTGCCAGGCTTGGCCTGGCTTGAGCGCCGAGAGCGGACACAGGCGGGTATGGTCCTCGTAGCGCAGAGGCAGATGCAGCACCAGGTCCTGCTCGCGGAGGATGCCCAGGCGCGAGAGCTTGTCCGCGAGGCTGTTGCCCGCCTTCGGCTCAGCGGTCTTCTTTGCCGTGGCCATGCGCCAGGAAGCACCCTCCCGGTCACTCCTGCTTGAGCACCAGGATGCCCTCGACTTCAACCCGGGCACCGCGGGGAAGCCCGGCGACCTGGTAGGTCGCCCGGGCCGGATACGGCGCGGTAAAGAAGCCCGCCATGATGTCGTTAACCCGCGCAAAGTCGGCCATGTCGGCGAGCAGAAGCGTTATCTTTACCATGTCGTTTAGGGCGCCGCCGGCCGCTGCCGCCACCGCCTGCAGATTGGCGAACACCTGGCGCGCCTGCGCCTCGGTTCCGTCGCGCAGGCTGCCGGTTGCCGGATCGAGCCCGATCTGCCCGGACAGGAACACCGTCTCGCCGACGCGGATCGCCTGCGAATAGGGGCCGATCGCCGCTGGCGCGGCGTTGGTATGGATTGCTTGTCTGCTCATGACACCCTCCTCGCGCCAATTTACCATGCGTCGACGAGCCCGCGCTCAGTGTTCGACTTCGTTGCCGGCCTCAATCCAGGCGTCGATGCCGCCGAGCAGCGGCCGGATGCGCTTGAAGCCGATCTTCCTCAGCTTCTCCGCCACTCTCACGGCGGTGGCCTCGTTCGGACAGGCGCAGTAGACGATGACCTCGCCGTCGATCGGCACATTCTTGAACGCCTCGCCGATGCGTTTCATGTCGATCGGGCGTGCGCCGGGAATGCGGCCGGTCGCGGCCTGCGTCAGGGCAGAACGCACATCAACCAGAGCCCCTACCTTCTGCCCGGCGATGAGCTCGCGCAGCTCGTCGACGGTGACCCGGTCCATCCGCAGCTGCCTGATGAGAAGGTGTCGTCGCGTCCATTTGCTGAGGATCCAAAGGGCGAATATCGCCGCGATGAGCATCAGGCCATACTCGCCCAGCGAGGAGAGTTTCGTCAGGACCTCGCCGACCGCGTCGCGGAACACGTAGCCCAGCCCTACGCCGACGCCGACCCACAGCGCGGCACCCCCCGCGTCGAACGCGACGAAGGTCCCGTAGTTGAGGCGGATGGCCCCGGCGAGCGCGGTTGCCACCGATGCGAACCCGGGCACGAACTTGGCGACCAGCATCGACGCCGGGCCGAAGCGCTGGAAGATCGTCTCGGTCTGCCGAACGCAGCTGTCCTGCGACAGCGACACGCGGCACAGCGTGCTCAGGATGCGCAATCCGAACCTGCGCCCGGCGGCGTACCAGCCGGTGTCGGCAATCAGCGCAGCCACTACCCCTACGCCGACCAGTTCGAACGCCGGAGGCCCGCCGCCAGCGGCGAGCGCGCCGGCGACGATGAGCGTCGGATAGGCGGGAAGCGGCAGCCCGGCCTGCAACGCGAGCACGTTGAGGAACACAAAGCCCAGGCCGTAATGCTCGATGAGTGAGATTAATTGATTCATGGCGGCAAAAGCGATTGCCCCAGCATCAGTCTATTGGGGCGACGCATTGCAAGGTCAATAGCGAGCCCGATAACGTCGCGCTATGAGCTTAGGAGCCATCTGCCCGGAACAGGAAGGTTCGGCCGCACTGGAGTTTACGCCGCAGGCCCATCTGGCTATAATTTCGGCGCACCGGGGACGTAGCTCAGCTGGGAGAGCGTCGCGTTCGCAATGCGAAGGTCGAGGGTTCGATCCCCTTCGTCTCCACCAAGACCCTCACCCATTTCCGTGAATACCGAGCCGCCGCTGCCAAGGCGGCCCATTCAAGCGCAAGAAGCAACACGGCGGGCGCGGCGCAGCTAGGTCCGCAGCGGGGCGCTGGCGGTGGCGACATCGTGCCCGGACCGCTCCGCCGGCTCCTTCGCCGCCTCGCTACAAACGGAATTCCACTGCAGGCCCTGGGCAAGAGCCATGTTCGCATTTTTCGAAAGGCGCATTCGACCTACCGCGCTGCCACGCGATCCGCCGCCGGCTGGCCTTCTGCCGTTCTACTGGCATTTCATCCGCCAGACGGGGCGGCTGTACGCGGCGATGTTCGTCACCGGCCTCGCGGTGGCTCTGATCGACACGCTGATCCCGGTGTTCATCGGCAAGCTGGTCACCCTGATGCAGGCCGCCGACCGCGCCGCGGCGTTCCGCGGCGCCGCTCCGGTGCTGCTGGGAATGGCCGCCGTTGTGCTCTTCGGTCGGCCGCTCACGCTGCTTGCCGACAGCCTGGTGCGCAACAACGCCGTCGTTCCGGGCGTTACCAGCCTCATACGGTGGCAGAGCCACTGGCATGTGGTGCGACAGAGCTGGCCGTTCTTCCAGAACGACTTTGCCGGGCGCATCGCCAATCGCGTCATGCAGACCAGCAATGCCTTGCGCGAGTCGGTGGTATCGAGCATCCGTGCCATCTGGTACATCGCGATCTACGGCCTGAGCGCGCTGGTGCTGATGGCCCTGGCTGACTGGCGCCTGGCGATCCCGACCGTCCTGTGGTTTGCCGGCTACGTGTTCTTTCTGCGCTATTTCGTGCCGCGGATGCGCGACCTCGCCAAGACCAGCTCGGAGCTGCGCTCCCTGGTGATGGGCCGCGTGGTGGACAGCTACACCAACATTCTTACGGTGAAGCTCTTTGCCCGGGCGCGCGACGAGGACGCCTACGTGCGCGCGGTCGTCGACGAGCACACCGCCGCGATCGCGGCGCATATGCGGCTGATCACCCGCTTCATGGCAACGCTGTCGACGATGAACGCATTGCTGCTGGTGAGCACCGCCGGCATCGCCATCACTCTCTGGGGGCAGGGCCAGGTCAGCGCCGGTGTCGTGGCGACGGCGCTGCCGCTGGCGTGGCAGATCTCCAACGTTGCCGGCTGGGTGAGCTGGGAGGTAACGGGCATTTTTGAAAACGTCGGCGTGGTACAGGAAGGCATGCAAACCATCGCCGTGCCGCATGGGCTGGTCGACCGGCCCGATGCGGGCGAGCTCGAGGTTCCGCACGGGGAGATCCGCTTCGAGCACCTGTCGTTCGGCTATGGCCGCGCCGACGGCAGGCGCGTCCTCGACGACCTCAACCTGGTCATTCGACCCGGCGAGCGGGTGGGGCTGGTCGGCCGGTCAGGGGCTGGCAAGTCCACGCTCGTCAACCTGTTGCTGCGCTTTCATGAAGTCGAACAGGGCTGCATCCGCATCGACGGGCGGAACATCAGCTCGGTCACGCAGGAAAGCCTGCGTTCGGCCATTGGCATGGTCACCCAGGACACCTCGCTTTTGCACCGCTCCATCGCCGCGAACATCGGCTACGGTCGCCCGGGGGCGACGATGGCCGAGATCGAGGCGGCCGCACGCAAGGCGCAGGCCCACGATTTCATCCTCGACCTGCACGACTGGAAGCGACGCACCGGCTACGAGGCGCACGTCGGCGAGCGCGGCGTGAAGCTGTCGGGGGGGCAGCGGCAGCGCGTCGCCATCGCGCGCGTCATACTCAAGGATGCCCCGATCCTGGTGCTCGATGAGGCCACGTCGGCGCTCGACAGCGAGGTCGAGCTGGCGATCCAGGACCAACTGCTTGGGCTGATGGAGGGCAAAACCGTGATCGCCATCGCTCACCGCCTGTCGACCATCGCCCGCATGGACCGCCTGATCGTGCTCGAACAAGGCCGCATCGTCGAGCAGGGCACGCACGGCGAGCTGCTGCGCTTGAACGGGCACTACGCGTTGCTGTGGAAGCACCAGTCTGGCGGGTTCCTGCCCAAGGACACGCCACAGGAGGACGCGCCGCTGATGGAGGAGGACCCGCTCGACGAGATGCGAGGCATCGAGCAGCCCGAGCCCAACATCAACGACGAGCCCATGCCGGCCAGGTCCTGAGGCGCTGGCCCTGGCAGGCTTAAGCTGCCTGCCGCTGCTCGAGCGCGACGAACAGCATTCCGTGCGCGTCCTCGATCGCCCGCCGGCGGCCACCGGGAATCCAGCGGCCGGACTTGAGGCCCGACTGCACGATACGCAGCCGGGGATCCTGCAGTCAGGCCTTAGTCGAGCGCAGCAACGCCTGCCCCATCCGCACGCGGCAGCCCGGAAGAACGCTGGCGCAGCGCTGGTAGTGCCCCGGGGAAAGAACGATGAGGGTCGACCCGTGCTGAAACCAGCCCATCTCCTCGCCCTTGCGCAGTGGCGCATCGCAAGGAATACGGTTCGGCCCGGGGTAGTTCAGATGCAGGAGCACGTCGACGAAGTGCAGGCGGATGCTCGCCACCAGGATCGCCGCGACCGGCACCAGGGTGACGATGTCGCCATTGGCGGCCAGATGGGCCGGCAGCACCGCGCGCTCGTTGCGGCAGTACAGCCTTTCGACCCGCTCGAGGGCAACCGGGTTGACGTTCCAGGTGTCGCCGGATATGTAGGTGACTTGTGTGATCCGGCAGTCGTGCGGGGCGTGAAAGCGGTGATACATGCCCGAGGTCAGCCGCAGCGTCACATAGCAGCCGTCGTGGTAGAGGCGGGCGAGGGCCGCATCGGCAAGCAGCTCCTCGAGCGTGTAGGACTGCCCCTTGGCCTGGATCAGCACGCCGCTCTCGACACGGCCGCACGGTCCGACAATGGCGTCGCAAGGACTCACGAGAACGGCCGGATCCGGGTCGATCGGCCGGGCCCCGGCCTTGAGCTCCCGGACAAAGCAGTCGTGCATGCTGCGAAACCGGGTTGTCTTCGCCTCGCCGAGGTCGAGATCGGAAAAAAACCGCCAGACGCCGATCGACAGATCGCGCACCACCGGTTGTTCGATCTGGCTGAACCAGCCCATGAACCGGGTCAGCAGTCGCCGGGGTACGCGGTTGGTGAGCAGGAAGTTGATGTCCTCCTGCTGGAAGAATCGGAGAGCGCGGATCGGACCGTCATGCCTATGTAACGCGGCTCGGGTAGACCTGCGCTGCGGAGGAATATGGACGCGATCCTGGCTCTGTACACGCTCGGCGCCGTCGCATCGGCCGTCTCGATCTCGAAGCTGAGGAGCCGTCTGGCGCTGTCCTGTGCCAAACACCCCTCGCTTGCCAGGGCACTCGCGTCTCGCGCGACGACTCGCCTCGCTCGCCCCTTTCTACGAATACGACGAAGCCGAGTTCTTCGGCTCCGACGGTGCGCCAGAGGAAATCGCCGCCCTTCGCCGCAGCGGATTCATGCGCCTGTCGGCGAATCTTTCGCGAACGTTACGCGCGCCACGGCGCGGCTGACCGCGGAGGTCGAAGAGGGCATCTCCGACCTGCAATTCACCAGCGCCTATCGCGTACCGTTCCAGTCCAGCGCCTGGTGCGCGAGCATCTCAACGCCGGCGCCTTCGTGCGCTCGTCCGACGGCGTCACGCTCACCGATCTCGACGGCAATCGTCTGTACGATCTCACCGGCTCCTACGGCGTCAACTTGCTCGGCTACGACTTCTACAAGGAATGCATGGAGCGCGGCAGCGCGCAGCGTGCGCGAACTCGGCCCGGTGCTCGGCGCCTATCATCCGGTGGTCGCCTACAACGTCAAGCGGCTCAAGGAGATCTCCGGGCACGGACGAGGTGTCGTTCCACATGTCCGGCACGGAGGCGGTCATGCAGGCGGTGCGGCTTGCGCGCTACCACACGGGGCGCTCGCAGCTGGTGCGCTTCTGTGGCGCCTATCATGGCTGGTGGGGCGATGTGCAGCCGGGCATCGGCAACCCGGCGCCGCGCGCCTGAGACGCTATACGCTGCAGGACATCGATGAGCGCTCGCTGCGAGTCTTGCGCAAGCGCCGCGACATCGCCTGCGTGCTGGTCAATCCGCTGCAGGCGCTTGCACCCGAACGCCAATGCGCCGGCGCGATTCGGCGCTCGTCGACAGCGCGCGCAGGCGCATTTCGACCGCGCGGCGTACACCGAGTGGCTCGGGCGCCTGCGCGCGGTCTGCACCGAGCGCGGCATCGTCTGATCTTCGACGAGGTCTTCGTCGGCTTTCGCCTCGCGCCCGGCGGCGCGCAGGAGTATTTCGGGGTCAAGGCCGACATGGTCACCTACGGCAAGACGCTTGGCGGCGGCCTTCCCGGTCGGCGTGGTCTGCGGCCGCGAGGACCTGATGAAGCGCTTTCGCGACGATCGACCGACGAACATCTGCTTCGCCCGCGGCACCTTCAACTCCCATCCCTACGTGATGGCCGCCATGCACGAATTCCTGCAAGCGCTCGATACGCCGCAGATCACGCACCTCTACGCCGATCTCGACGCGGTCTGGAACGCTCGCGCGCGGCAAGGCTCAACCAACGCCTTGCCGACAACGGCCTGCCGGTGCGGGTCGCCAACCTGTCCTCGATCTGGACGATCTGCTACACGCGGCCTCCCGGTACAACTGGATGCTGCAGTACTACCTGCGCGCCGAGGGTCTCGCCCTGAGCTGGGTCGGCACCGGCCGCCTGATCTTCAGCCTCAACTACACGGATGCCGATTTTGCCGCGGTTGCCGATCGCTTCGTGGCGGCGGCGCTCGCGATGCAGCGGGAGGGGTGGTGGTGGGCCGATGCCTCGGTGACCAACGAGGCCATCCGGAGGCGGATTTTGCGGGAGATGATCGCTCACCGACTTCGCCGCGTCGGCGCCCATTCGCCGCAGCACCGACGGGCGCCACGCCCCCCGGTTTAGACGTGCTTGGTTCCGGACATCGGATCGATGAACTCGCCACGAAGCAGGTAGAACGGCGCCTTGTGGTAGAGCTTGATGTCGTGGAACGGGTCGGTGAGGATTTTCGTCAGCCAGCACAGCCCCGTCTCCACATCCTCGAGAAAGAAAAGGTGCACGGTCCGGAACAGCAGCGCGCCGATGCCGATGGCAATCCAGAGCATCGCCATATTGCGGATGAATCCGGCCGAATCGGCGGGCGGCTTCGAACACTCCGCCCAGCGTCGGATCGATATAGAGCACCAGCGGCGAGAGCGCCCAGATGGCCAGCAACACGATCTTGCGCCTCAGGTTATAGCCGACCTTGATTTGCTCTTTGTATTCGTGGGTTGCCCGATTGACGGCGTCGTAGCCCTTCGGCTCGAAGATGAAGTGTCCGACCTGCCGGCTGATCATGGCGACCAGCCAGCCCAGCAGCGCCGCCTTAACGGGATCGGAAAACAGGAGCATGTAGCTGCCGAGAAAAGCTATGGCACTGAGGAGATGGAGCGACTGGTTGATGCGGCTGTGGTGGTAATAGCGATGATCATCCCAACGTTGCTGTTGAAGAGTTCGCCACACGCTACTCATTAAGAACCTCCTTACTGGACGGTTGCAAGGTAGACCCGTCGAGATTGCAGCGCGAATTGTTGACCCATTTATGACAAGAGGCCCCGGTCTGCAAAATAGATATGGCGCCTCGGTGATAATTGGCCGCGCTGCGCCTCCCGGGCAATCCCGCTCGCGGCACTGGCGCTCGACAAGGGCCGCCGCGGGCCGTGCCAAGGCGCACACTTCGCTAACCTCGCTGCAAACGGCATCCGCGGCCCTGCCGGCCGCAGCGTGCCCGTTCCCTCGGTCGCCACTCGCCGTTACCACCGATCGATGGACGCCGAGTTCGCCGCGCTCATAGCCAAGTATGGGTACGCTGCTACGTTTGTAGGCACGCTGCTCGAGGGCGAATCCTTTCTTGTTCTTTCCGGTTTGGCCGCCAACCGCGGCTACCTCAGTCTGCCGCTGCTCATTGCCGTCGGCGCCGCAGGGTCGCTGCTAACCGACAACGTCTTCTTCGCCTTGGGCCGGGTGCTCGGCCCGGCCCTGCTGCAACGATTTCCAGGCCTCGCGCGGTCGGCCGCGCGCGCCAACGCGCTCGTCGAGCGCCTGCCCAACACGGCCGTGATCAGCCTTCGCTTCCTGTACGGCATGCGCAGCGTCGGGCCGGCGGTGATCGGTGCCGGGACCATGACCTGGGCGCGCTTCATCATGCTCGACCTGGTGGCGGCTTGCCTGTGGAGCGCCTGCTGGGTCAGCGCCGGCTACGGGCTGGGCGAAGCCTTGGAACCGCTGCTGCGTCGGCTCTCCCCGGTCGGGGCCTGGCTCCTGGGAGGCCTCGCCGGGGTGGCACTGGTCGCGACCGGCGTCGTCTACCTGCGCCGACGCAGGACCCGGACTGGCCCGGATTCGCGGCCCTAGCGACGATCGCCGGCACGACCGGCGACGGGCAAGCCAGCGCGCCGCTTGACAGCGACCGCCAAACTGCTAAGGTAGTCGCTGGTTAACCAATTTGACGGCGCATGCCCAAACCCTCCCCGGTCATCGCCCAACTGAGCCCGATCCAGCTCGACAGGCCCGCGGACCTGATCATGCGCCAGATCAGGAACCTGCTCGCCAATGGCTCGCTCAAGGCGGGCGATCGCCTGCCGCCGGAGCGCGAGCTCGCGGCGCAATTCGGTGTCGGGCGGGGGCACGTCCGCGAGGCCCTGCGCAAGCTCGAGTTCTACGGCATTCTGCAGACTTTTCCGCAGAGCGGGACGATCGTGGCGAGCCTGGGCGCAGGCGCGCTCGAGCGTCTGATTTCCAATCTCCTCGACCTCGACCGCGACGACATCAAGGCGCTGACCGAAACCCGCGGAATCCTGGAAATGCATTCGGCGCAGCTCGCCGCGCAAAGGGCATCGAAGACGGCCATCGCCGACATCAAGGCCGCGCTCGACGCCTTCCGGGTCGAGGTCGAGGCCGGGCGCCCCGCCGTGGAGGAGGACCTCTCGTTTCACCTGGCGATCGCCAAGTCGACGCAGAACCCGGTTATGGCGTCGCTCATCGGCTTGATGACGCCAGACATCATCCGCCTGCACAAGGTGTCGCGGGTGTGCGAGGCGGGACGCTCGCAGCTCGCGCTGCAGGAGCACGTCAAGATCTTCCGGGCCATAGCCGCGCACGACGCGAAGGCGGCGACCCGCGCCATGTCGGAACATGTGCGCCTGATCAAGCAACAGTTCGATGTGGCGTCGCTGCATATCATTGCATCGCAGAAGCACCAGGCGGGAGCGTGATCGCAGGCGCCGCGCAGATCGAAGGTAACCGGCGCCCAAACGGACCGGCAGGCGGCTCGGCTGCCCGTTATCGGAGTGAGTTCGCGATTCGACACTGCAAGGAGGAGATGAAATGAGCAAGTGTTTGAAGCACTGCGCAAGAGCAATGCTGGTTGCCGTCTCGGCTCTGCTTCTGGCACACGCGGCCAGCGCCGAGAGCACGCTCGACAAGATCCTGAGCGCAAAGAAGCTTCGCGTCGCCATCGACGTGGCCAACCCGCCGTTCGGCGTGCTCGACAAGAGCGGCCAGCCGGACGGGTCTGACGTCGCGGTCGCCCGGGCGCTGGCGAAGGACCTTGGCGCCGAGATCGAGTTCGTGCAAGTGCCATCGACGGGTCGCATACCGGCGCTGCTGGCAGGCCGCGCCGACGTCACCATCGCCTCGATTTCGGTTACCACCGATCGCGCCAAGGCGGTGATGTATTGCAATCCGAACGGGGCGCTGTCGATCACCATCTTTGGCCCGCAAAGCGTCCACATCAAGACCCCCGCGGATCTGGTCGGCAAGCGGGTGGGCATCACGCGCGCCACTCTCGAGGAGGCGACGGTGCCCAAGATGGCGCCCGAGGGCACCAAGATCGTCTGGTTCGACGATCTGGCATCGACCGTTCAGGCTCTGCTTTCCGGCCAGGTAGACGCCGCCGCGATGACCGCGTTCGCGGAAAAAACCGTGTCCGACGCGAACCCGGGCAAGCATCTCGAAAACAAGCTGCTGGTGACGACCGCTTTCTACGGGCCGATCGTGCGCCCGAGCGACTTCGAGCTGCGGCAGTGGATCAACACCTGGATCTTCATCAATACGCAGAACGGGACGCTGGCCGCGATTTACAAGAAATACACCGGGGTCGACCTGCCGCCGCTGCCGACGTTCTAGACCTTTGATCGGGTGCCGCCCGCTCGGCGGGCGGCACAGGGACTCAGCGACGCCGGCCGGGCACGGCCAAGAGGACTTTCGGGAGCGGCGTGCACTACGTCTTTCACTTCAACGTAGTGTGGGACCATTGGCGCGACCTCGCCGGAGGAGCCTGGCTCACCATCCGCCTTTCGTCTCTGGCGCTGGTCATCGGGATGGCCCTGGCGACGGTGTGCGCCTACGCCAAGGCGGCCGGGCCGGGCGCGGTGCGCCTGGTCGTTGCGGCCTACGTCGAGGTGATAAGAAACACGCCGTTCCTGGTGCAGATCTTCATCATCTACTTCTCGCTCCCGGCGCTGGGCATTGCCGTGGGGGCCAACGAAGCGGCGCTGGCGGCGATGGTGGTCAACTTCGGCGCCTACGGCACCGAGATCCTGCGCGCCGGCATCGAGTCGGTGCCCCATGGCCAGATCGACGCCGCCAGGGCGCTCGGGCTTACGCGCCTGCAGACGTTCCGCCACGTCGTGCTCTTTCCGGCACTCAAGACCGTCTTTCCGGCGCTGGCGAGCCAATTTATCCTGCTGATGCTCGCCTCAAGCGTCGTTTCCGCGATCTCCGCGGTCGAACTGACCGCAGTTACCAACTCGCTGCAATCGACCACCTTCCGCCCCTTCGAGTTCTACTTCGTCGCCACCGCACTGTATCTGGCCATGGCGCTGGGCTTCCGGGCTGTCCTGGGCGGAATCTACTGGCGCGTGTTCGTGCGCGGCCGACGGTCCTAGAGGCGCCGGGCGTGAACCGCAGCTTCGCCTTACCGGAATTCATCTACCTCCTTGCCGCCTTGCGCTGGACCCTGCTGCTGTCGCTGGTCGCCTTCCTCGGCGGGGGCGCGGTCGGTTTCGTGGTCGCCATCCTGCGCACCACCAACTCCCGCATCCTGCGCCTGCTGACCACGGGCTACATACAGCTGTTTCAGGGCACACCGGTGCTCATGCAGCTGTTTCTGTTCTACTACGGGCTCGCCGTCCTCTACGACATGCAGGTCGACGCATGGCCCGCCGTGGCGCTTGCCTTCACCCTTTACGCGGGGGCGTTCCTGGGCGAGATCTGGCGCGGATCGATCCAGGCGATTCCGCCGACCCAGTGGGAGGCGTCGGCCTGCCTCTCCCTGGGCTACATCGAGCAGCTGCGCTTCGTGATCCTGCCTCAGGCGATGCGCATCTCCATCCCGCCGACCGTCGGTTTCCTGGTGCAGCTCGTCAAGAGCACGTCGATTGCGGCCATCATCGGCTTCGTCGAACTGACCCGCGCCGGGCAGCTCATCGTCAACGTGACGTTCCAACCCATGGTCGTCTATCCGATCGTCGCGGCCCTGTATTTCGCGGTGTGCTGGCCGCTCTCGCTCCTCAGCCGCTCCCTTGAAAGGCGCATCGATGCCGATCTTGGCGCTAAACGGCATCTGTAAGCGCTTCGGCGCGCACGTCGCGCTCGACGAGGTGTCGCTCACCATCGAAAGCGGCGAGGTCGTGGCCATCATCGGACGCAGCGGCTCGGGCAAGACCACGCTGCTGCGCTGCATCAACGGCCTGGAGTCGCCGGACCGCGGCGAGATCCTCTTCGACGGGCGCCCGGTGCAACGCTCGCGGGCCGCCCTGCGATCGTTGCGCCGCGAGATCGGCATCGTCTTCCAGAGCTTCAACCTGTTTCCGCATCTCACTGTCGAGCGCAACATCACCCTCGCGCCCATGGTCGCGAAAGGCTTGTCCCTGGCCGCCGCCCGGGAGCTGGCAGGCGAGGTGCTGCGGCAGGTCGGACTGGAGGACAAGCTCGGCGCGGTGCCGCTTCGGCTTTCCGGTGGCCAGCAGCAGCGGGTGGCGATCGCGCGCTCGCTTGCCATGCAGCCACGCCTGATGCTGTTCGACGAGATTACCTCGGCGCTCGATCCCGAGCTGGTCGGCGAGGTGATCAACGTCCTGGAGAAGCTCGCCACCGAGGGAATGACGATGATCCTGGTCACCCACGAGATGGGATTTGCGCGCCATGCGGCCGATACGATCGTTTTCATGCACCAGGGGCGAATCTGGGAGAAGGGCCCTCCCTCGCGGCTGTTCAACGCGCCGGCGACGGCCGAGCTGGCGAGCTTCATCGACGCGATCCTGCCGGTGGGCCGCGTCGTCGCCGACGCCGTGCGCTGACTCGACCGCCATCCCGATCCCGGGCCGGGCGGCGGCGCCGTCGACCACCGCCCCTGCCCGGCACGACACAACCTAGGAGAGACTCGCGTGGCAGCCGCCAAGCCGTACGCAGGAGTTTTCCCGATCGCGCCGACGCCGTTTACCGCATCGGGCGAGCTGGACATCGAAGGACAGCGTCGCGTCCTCGATTGCATGGTCGCCCAGGCAGTCGACGGCATCTGCATCCTTGCCAACTATTCGGAACAGTTCCTGCTCTCGGACGAGGAGCGCGATACGCTGCTCGAGGTGTGTCTCGAGCACGTGAACGGCCGGGTCCCGGTCATCGTCACCTGCAGCCATTTCAGCACGCGCATTGCCGCTGACCGGGCGCGCAAGGCGGGTGCGGCCGGTGCCGCCATGGTCATGCTCATGCCCCCTTACCACGGCGCCGGACTGCGCGCGGACGAAGCGATGATGCTGCAGCACTTCGCCCGGGTGGCCGAAGCCACCCGCGTTCCGATCATGGTCCAGGATGCGCCCTTGAGCGGCGTGACCCTGTCGGTGCCCTTCCTGGTCCGGCTCGCGCGCGAGCTGCCGGCCGTCCGCTATTTCAAGATCGAAATCCCAGGTACCGCCGCCAAGCTGCGCAGCCTGATCGCTGCGGGGGCGGATGCCATCGATGGCCCTTTCGACGGCGAAGAGGCAATCACCCTGATGGCCGATCTGGACGCGGGCGCAACCGGCACCATGCCCAGCGCCCTGCTCCCGGACCTCATCAAGGGCGTGTTCACTCTGCACCGCGCCGGACGCAGACAGGAGGCGGCGGCTGCTTACGCGCGCCTGCTGCCGCTGATCAATTACGAAAACCGCCAGTGCGGCCTGCGCGCGACCAAAACCGTCATGGCAGCCGGGGGCGTCATCAGCAGCGACGCGGTGCGCCACCCGCTCGAGCCTCTGCACCCGGCGACACGGGCGGGCCTGCTCGAGCTCGCCAGGGAGGCCGACCCGCTCGCACTGCGCTGGGGGCGCTAGCGGCGCGGCCGAGTCGCGCTTTAGACGAGCCCGATATCCCCTGCCCGCACGCCGGAGGACACCTTGCCCTGCTGCGCGGTACCGAGGCTGTATATTCGTCCGAAGAGGCCGCCGAGCGCCCAGTAGACGCTGCTGTGGCCCTCCCGGCCGCAGGCAGCCGCGGCACAAGCTTCGCACACCTGCCTTGCTGCGCGGGAGGTGGTAAGCCACGGCGGTCCGGCGCTCGCCGGACCGCCGTCGCGATCTATTCGCGCGAATCGGGAACTGGCGGCAGGGCGATCCCGCCGTCCGCCGCAGGCGGCGCGCCGGTGATCGTGTCTCCGGCGAGCGCGGTGGACGGCAAACGCTCCCATGGCGATAGACTCCTGATTGCGTTGCGCCGGAATGTCTCGTACAGGCGCAGCGCAGTCTTCGTGGTCATCCCGGGGATGGTCTGCAGAGCAGCCTTCGCCAGCGCAGCGGAGAGCTGCGGGTCGAACTGCTCAAAGACGGACTCGATGTTGATGCGCACGGTAGTTTCCTCAACGTCGGATCGGCCCGACACGCTGGACCAATTATCGCTCGTTCAAATGTTCGCCGCGTGACGGAATGCCGACCGCCGGTCGGCTCAGCAGCGGGGTCTGCAACCAGAAACAGCGTCGAACCACTTCGCCCGAAGGGTCAACGCTTGACCCGTTGCTGGCCCACGCGCCCACCCGATGCACCAGCCCCGAGCATTGCGTCAGCTTCCTTTTCCCGCAAGCGGCCGGAGAAGAAGCGCGAACGTCGCCGGTGATTTGATGCCGAGGCGGCGGCGAGGTTCCGGGCGGAGAACAATGCGGGGTCCGATCCGGCACGCCAGCGTGAGCGGGCAACGAAGAAAAACCCCGGCAGGGACGGCCCGCGTCGCCGGTCCCAACTGAGCCGGCGGCGCGGGATGGAACAAGTCGACTCCGGCTTGCCATCGGTCAGGTGGCGCAGCGTCCGCCCTCGGCCCGAAACAAACGGCGGCGCTGCGGCGCGGGCCGAGGCAAAAAGCGGCCCGCCTCACCCGGCCGAAACTGTTGTTGGCGCGCAACATGTCAGCAAAGTGTCAGGTATATTGCATTTTGTGCACTGCGAGGCGAATAACCTCGGGTACGATCAGACCGCTAAAGAACGCCCATACGACGACAGTCAGGCTCTGGCTGTTCGTCCGAGTGGAAATCGTCAAAACACAAGCGCGAGAGGAGGAGCCCCATGAAGCTTAGGATATTGCTGGCCCTATTGGCTGCGGCAAGCTGTGTCGTTTCTGTGACAGCCCGCGCTGACGCGCAAAGCGATCTCAAGGCGAAGGTCGATGCGCTGCAGAAGCAACTGGACGATCTGAAGGCGCAGCTGAACCAGATCACGACGAGCGTGCAGCAGACGAAGCAGGTACAAGAAGAGCAGGAAAAGAAGAATAAGAATTTCTTGACGATGGAGCCGGGCAGCGGCCTAACCTTCGTCGTGCCCGGCGGCGGTTCGGTGCAGCTCTACGGGAACCTCGACGTCTCGTTCGACTATGCGACCAAGGGCCTGGACAGCAGCTACTCCCAGGGCGGTTCGCCTTACGGACAAATGGGCTGGGAGCCGGATATCGCAACCAACCTGTCCTACATAGGCGTCCGCGGCCAGCATCCGCTCCAGGACGTGAACTTCGTCTGGCAGCTCGAGGGTGGGATCGACATTTCCGCGACTCCCGGGACCAAGATTTCCACCTCGAACAACAGCGATGCCGTCAACGGCGCCTTGTTCTCGCGCAACAGCTACATCGGCTTCGCCGGCAAGGGCTGGGGCGCGGTCAAGATCGGCAAGTCGGAAACTCCGTACAAGACCTCGACCGATCGCCTGAATCCGTTCTCGGGGGAGGAAGGCGACTACCGGGTCATCCTGGGCAATACCGGTGGCGACAACCGGGTCGAGTTCGGATTGCGCGCGGCGCATGCCATCTGGTACGAATCGCCCAACTGGAACGGCGTCTCGTTCAACGCCATGTACTCGCCGGGGCAGAACCGCGACGACACCAGCAGCATTGTCGCTTCCGGGGAGCCGGACTGCGCGGGCGGCAACATTCCCGGCAGCGGCGCGCTCCCGCCAACCTGCAACGACGGTTCGTTCGGGAATCTGTACAGCATAAGCCTCGCCTATCTAGGTGGCCCGCTCTACCTCACGACCGCCTATGAAATGCACAAGAACGTCAATCGCACCAGTGACACCATCGGGTTCCCGACGACGCCGCCTCAGGACACCACGGGCGATCCCAATGACGTGGGCGACGAGTATGCGTTCAAGGTCGGCGGCCAATACACGTTCGCGACCAAGACCACGATCAATCTGCTTTGGGAAAGAACGCATCGGAGCATTCCGTCGTATCTTGATTACCAGAACGAACGCACGCGCAACAACGCCACCTGGCTCGCTCTGACCCAGGTGCTGACCGAAAAGGACAGCGTGAGCTTCGGCTGGGCGCACGCCGGCTCCACGCCGGGCGACCCGGGTCAGCACAACACCCCTGGCGGCGCCAATCCGCCCAACTCAGCCAACATGTACGCGCTGAACTGGAGGCACAATATCGACAGGAGCACGCAGTTCTATGCCGACTGGGCGCTGACCGCCAATGGCAGCGCAGCGCACTATGACCTTGGCGCCGGCGGCCACGGAGTCACCACCGATTGCCACGATTCGACCCCCGAGGCCGCATTCGATCCGACCGCCAACAACGGGGCGGGTGGCGTGACCAACAGCGGTCCGCACTGCTATGCCGGCGGCAGGATCCAGGCGATCTCGGTCGGGGTGAGCTTCCGCTTCTAGGCCGCAGTTCCACAGACAGGACCGTGCGTCCGGGCAGCGTCGTTAGCGACGCTGCCCGGACGTGTCGTTTTGGGGCCGCCGCATTCCGCGTCCAGGCCGGGCGCCAGGCCTCGATGCGAAGGCTTGGCGCCAGCAGCAAGCCGCAAGGCACCCGGCCGCGTTGCCACCGGTCCATCCACCACCCGGCCGCCGACCTCTTGCGCCGCGGGGCCGAACTAGCAACACTGAGGCCTACGCTCGGCGGCATGGCCGCACCGGAGCAACGCGCCTACGCGTCGCGGCTGTCACCCTCCCAGCTGGCTGGCGTCGTCGCGCTGCAGCTCGTGGCCGCCGCGCCCGAAGAGGAGCAGGCAATGCGCATTCTCGTCGTCGAGGACGACTCGCTGCTCGCGCAGGGACTCACCCGCATCTTGTCCCGGGCCGGCCACGCCGTCGATCAGGCCGAGAACGGGCTGCAGGCCGACCGGGCGCTGCGTACCGCGCCCTACGAACTGGTCGTGCTCGATATAGGCCTCCCGGACATCGATGGCTTCGAGGTATTGCGCCGTCTTCGTCGCCGCCATGCCGCCACCAACGTGCTGGTGTTGACCGCGCGTGACGCCGTCGAGGACCGGGTGCACGGCCTCGATCTGGGGGCCGACGACTACCTGACCAAGCCGTTCTCGGTGACCGAGTTCGAGGCCCGGGTGCGTGCCCTGCTGCGCCGCACCTCGCTTCCTGCGGGGGCCGTGTCCATTGGCGGCCTTACCGTCGACGTCGAAGCCAAGCGCGTCCGGGTTGACGGGACATCGATCGAATTGACGGTTCGGGAATGGGCCCTGCTGGAGTTGTTCATGGCCCGCCCCGGACGCGTGCTGAGCAAGGAACAGATCGCCCAGCAGCTTGCCGATTACGACGCGCAATTGACGCCGAACGCCATCGAAGTCTACGTTTCCAGATTGCGCGCGAAGATCGAGACCGCCGGGGTGCGCATTCGCACGGTGCGAGGGTTTGGCTACCTGTGGGAAACCACCGATGGCTAGCCATGCCCGTCGGCCGGGAAGCATTCGGCGACGATTGCTGCTGTTTCTGATCCCTTCGCTGCTGCTGCTGATCTTCGGCGCGGCGGCGCTCGCCTACTACGTTGGCCTGCGTGTCGCGACCTCAGCCTACGACCGCTCGCTGCTCGATCCGGCACTCGACGTGGCTGCCAACGTGAGAATGGAGCCCGCAGGTCCGCGGCTTGCAATGCTCGAGCAGGCGCAGGAGGCGTTGCTCTACGACCACGAGGATACGCTGGTGTTCCAGATCCGCGGGCCGGGCGGCCAGGTCGTGGCTGGCGACGAGGACCTGCCGCCCCCGCCGAAGCTGGAAACGGGCAAGCCATCCTTCTTCGACAGCAGTTCCCACGGCCAGCCGGTGCGCGTCGCGGCGGTCCGCTCCGACTCGGGTCTGTACGTTCAAGTCGCCGAAACCCTGCACAAGCGCAATCGCCTGATCGGCGAGATTCTCGCCGCCGGGATGCTGCCCGCGTTGCTCATCGCGAGCGCCACCCTGGCGCTCGCGTGGACCGGCGTCGCGCGGGGCATCGCACCGCTGGCGTGGGTCAGGACCCAGCTGCTCGGGCGCACGCCGTCCGACCTTCATGCACTCGACGAAAGCGCGGCGCCGGAGGAAATTGCACCCGCCATCGAGGCGCTGAACCGGCTCCTGGGCCAAGTGCGCGATTCGAACCAGATGCAGCAGCGTTTCCTGGCCAACGCAGCCCACCAGTTGCGAACGCCGCTTGCCGGGCTGCAGATGCACCTCGAACTGCTGCTACGGCGCGACCTGAGCCCCGAAGTACGGGAAGCGATCGCCGGCATGCACATTGCGACCGTGCGCGCGAGCCATCTTGCCAATCAGCTGCTCGCCCTGGCCAAGGCGGAAGCGCGGGTCGATGACTTCGGCCGGCTCGCGACCGTCGACCTCTACGCGGTCGCCGACCGGGCGGTCCAGGAATGGGTGCAACGGGCGATCGCGCGCGATATCGACCTGGGTTTCGTGCTCATGCACACGCCGGTTACCGGAGACCCGGTGCAGCTGGGCGAGCTGCTCGACAATCTGCTCGACAACGCGCTGCGCTACACGCCCGCGGGCGGAACGGTCACCGTGCGCTGCGGGTTCGAGCTCGGCCAACCGTATCTCAGCGTGGAGGACAACGGACCCGGAATTCCGGAATCCGCGCACGCCAAGGTTTTCGAAAGGTTCTATCGCGTTCACGACACGCCGGGCGACGGCGCCGGCCTCGGGCTGGCCATCGTCAAGGAAGTCGTGCAGCGCCATCGCGGCGCGCTGCGCATCGAATCGCCCGACGGCCAGGGAACTCGCATCGTGATCCGCTTCCCGCCCGCCGCAGCGGACGCCACGCCGCAGGCGGCATGAGTGCCGCCCGCGACGCACAATCACGCCGCAGCGGTCAGCGCGCCACTCTGGTAGTCGCGGATTGCCTGCTCGATCTCCTCCTGGGAGTTCATGACGAACGGACCGTACTGCACGATCGGCTCGAGCAACGGTCGACCGGCAAGCACAATCGCCCGCCCGCCTTGCGGGCCTGCGGTCAATTCGATGCTGTCGCCGTCGGACAAGACGCCCGCGTGATGCGTCTTGAGCAGGCGCCGTGAGCCCTCCGGGCCGATTTCCACGCTGCCCTCGAACGGATAGACGAAGGCATGGTAGCCGGGTTGGACCGGCTGCCTGAACGTCGCGCCGGCCGGCAGCTCGATGTCGAGGTACAGCGGGTCGGTCGTCAGGCCCTGGATCGGACCGGCGGTCGCGGCACTACCCTGGACGAGCGTGCCGGCGATCACCTTGACGCGCCCTCCACCGGGCAGGTCGACAACCGGAATCTCCGCCGCCTGAATGTCGCGATACCCGGCCGGCTTCATCTTCTCGATCGCCGGCAGGTTGATCCAAAGCTGGAAACCCCGCATCCGCCCCTGCTCCTGCTGCGGCATCTCCGAGTGGACGATGCCGCGGCCGGCGGTCATCCACTGCACGCCGCCGCTCTTGAGGTCCCCGGTATGGCCGAGGTGATCCTCGTGCCGCAGGTGACCGTCGAGCATGTAGGTCACCGTCTCGAAGCCGCGATGCGGATGCGCCGGAAATCCGGCGATATAGTCGTCGGGATTCTCGGTCGAGAAGTGGTCGAGCATGAGGAACGGATCCAGGCGTGCCCAGGCCGATTGCCCGAGGCTGCGGCGCAGCTTCACGCCCGCCCCGTCCGAGGTGGGGATCGCTTCGATAGCTCGTTGCAGGGTTCGTGTGGTCATGGTCGATCGCATATGCGGCCCAAGACCCGGCGCTTCAAGAGGACCCGCTGCGCGTCCCCCCCAGGGGTCGCGGGAGACCCCGCCCGGCCGCCATGCGCCAGCGCGCGTTTCGCCGCCCGGGGGGGCCTACGACAGCTTCGCCGCGGCGTAGAGCCGGCTCGAGCGCGGCACGCCGGCCAGCAGGTACTCCATCTGGTCGGCGAGGATGCGGCGGTTGCGCAGAATGAAATGCTCGTGCCGGCTCGGCACGTAGGGGACATACAACAGCGGCATGCCCGCAACCTCGGGCGAGCGATTGGCCTTCTTCGTGTTGCAGCGCCGGCAGGCCGTCACCGAGTTGGTCCACACGTCGCGGCCGCCGCGCGATACCGGAACCACGTGGTCGCGCGACAGATCGCGCAGCAGAAAACGCTGGCCGCAGTAGGCGCAGAGCTGCCGGTCACGGGCGAACAGCAGGGCATTGGTCAGTCCCGGGGTATGGAAGTGTCCGCCCGGGATCGTACCCTTGATGGCCAGGATCGACTTGGTCGCGATGCGCGATCGCGTGCCATTGCGCTGCCAGCCGCCGCGGAATTCGCGCACCACGTCGCCCACCGACCACGCGACGAGCTGCTTGGCGTGGTAGGTGATCGCGTCCTCGAGCGCGACCCACGCCTGCGGCAAGCCGGACATGTCGACAGTCAGCACCAGCGGTTCCACGACCCTCGTCTCCTTTGCTCTTGCTCGAGCGGCGCCGCGGGCGCCGATCATCCTTTCACGCAAAGTACCTGCTTCAGGCAATGCACGACATCGACCAGATCGCGCTGCGCCGAGAGCACCGCGTCGACGTCTTTGTACGCCGCCGGCAGCTCGTCGATGACCCCCGCGTCCTTGCGGCACTCGACGCCTGCCGTTTGCTCGGCGAGGTCAGCCCGCGTGAATCTGCGCTTGGCCTCGCTGCGCGACATCTTGCGCCCGGCCCCGTGGCTGCAGGAGTGGTACGCCGCGGGATTGCCCTTGCCCCGCACGATGAACGATTTCGTGCCCATGCTACCGGGGATGATGCCAAGCTGTCCAGAGCGGGCCGACAGCGCGCCCTTGCGAGTGATCCACAGGGCGCTGCCGAAGTGTTCCTCCAGGCTGGCATAGTTGTGGTGACAGTTGACCGCGGCATCGCGCAGCAGCACTTCGCCGCCGAAGAACCGGCGCAGCGCTGCGCAGATCAGGTCGACCATGAGGTCGCGATTGAGCGCGGCATAATCCTGCGCCCAGGCCAGCGCCTCGACATACTCGTCGAATTCGGCCGTCCCGGCGGACAGCCAGGCAAGGTTCTTGTCGGCGAGGCGGCGGTGTTCGCGCTCCGCGACCCTGCGCGCAGTGGCGATCGCGGCCTCGCCGATCGTGTTGCCGACGTTGCGGCTGCCCGAGTGCAGCATGACCCAGAGCGTATCGTCCTCGTCCAGGCAGAGCTCGATGAAGTGGTTGCCGCCGCCGAGCGTGCCCAGTTGGCACCAGGCGCGTGCCGGGTCGTATTCTCCGATGCGATGCATGATGCGCAGAACGGCGAAGCGCTGCACCAGGTCCGCCATGCGGCGCAGGAGCATATCTCCCGCGGCGCCGTGCGGCCGCAGCGGCTCGCGGTGCGCGCCGAACCCGACCGGGACACGAGCCTCGATTTCGCCCCGCAAGGGCGCGAGCGAATCGGGCAAATCCGACGCCCTGAGCGTCGTGCGCACCGCAACCATGCCGCAGCCGATGTCGACGCCCACGGCGGCCGGAATGATCGCGCCACGAGTCGCGATCACCACCCCGACCGCGGCCCCCTTACCGGCGTGCACGTCGGGCATGACCGCAACGTGTCCGCCGACAATGGGCAGCGAGGCGATATTGCGGATCTGCTGGTACGCCGCTTCCTCGACCGGGACGCTCTGCGTCCACATGCGCACGTTGTGCATACTGTTCTGGGGAGCGCATCGTCCGCTCCGCTTGTCCTGGGGAGCGGCCGCTGAAGCGCTGCCGTCTCCGCTGACAACGATAGCCGCAAGCGCAGGGATTCGCCACGGGCCCGGCGGGTCGCCCCGCCGGGCGTCCGCGACTGCTGACCGTGCCTCGAGGCACGGCGGCGATCCCGCAATCCCGGTTAGGAGGGCCGCGCACGGCCCCCGTAATCGCCGTGTTCTCTCCGCCTCGCGGGCAGAGAATGCTCCGGCTCGGCTACTGTCGCACGCTGTCGTGACACCCAAGCGTCAGCGGCGCGGCGCGACCTGCCGGACGGGACGGACAACGCTCGCTGGCGGGTCAGGCCCGCCCTGCGCCGTCGTAGAGCGGATCATTCGCCGGGGCGCGCACCTTGGGCTTGTGTTCATCGTGGAATTCGCCAGCGATGTCGAGCGTCTCGCGAACCCCGACGGCGTCGCCATGGCGGGCGACAAAGCGCCTCGCTGCGGCGCGTCCCTCGCGGTGCAGACGCTGCAGCCATGCGCGCGACCTCTCCAGCGACGACCCTTGCTCGAGCAGGCCCCGGGGCGGCGGTCCGATCCGGTGCAGGCGCAGGTCGAGAACGCTCGACGCACCGTCGCCGCGCGCGGCGATGCTGCGCATCGCCGCGATCGCCTGCATCTCGGCGACCAGCGAAGAATTGGACACGATCTCGCCCACGCGCTGCCGGATCGCCGTCCCTTCCGTCGGCACGTCCTCGGTGTTGTCAGGCACCAGCTGCACGACGATCAAGTCGCGCGTGATGCCGCTGTGAATCATCGGCCACAGCGTAGGATTGCCGCAGTAGCCGCCGTCCCAATACGCCTCGCCTTCGATTTCCACCGCCTGGAACAATTGCGGCAGGCAAGCCGACGCCAGCAGCACGTCGACGGTCATCGACTCGTTCGAAATGACGCGCGGCAACCCGGTCTTCACGTTGGTGACCGTGACGAACAATGGCGGTGCCTGCTTGCTGCGGATCGCGTCGAAATCCACGTGCGCCGCGATGGCATCGCGCAACGGATTGATACCCAGCGGGTTGGTGTTGTAAGGCGAAAACGAGCCGGTCGAGATGAGCCACGCGCCGAGCGTATTGCGCCAGGTACGCTCCATCGGACCCCAGACCTCGCGCCCAAGGTCGGCAACGGCGGGCCGCGCGATGTGCAGCCAGAAGGAGCGCAGCAGTTCGCGCGCCCGCGTCGGCGTTCCCTGAGCCAGGGCGCCGGCCACGATCGCGGCGTTGATCGCACCGGCGCTCGTGCCGGAAAGCTGCGCCACGCTGAAGCTGCGGCTGGCAAGCAGCGCGTCGAGCACGCCCCAGGTAAAGGCGCCCCAGGAGCCCCCGCCCTGCAAGGCGAGACCGATCGGCCGGCGCGCGGCCAGGGCGCGGGACGAGGAATGAAGAGCTGCGGTCGTCTGCATAATGACCATACCGCCGACCCCGAGGCTGGCCCAGGATCGACGCCCATGACTGAGAGTAAGTGGCCGCTAATATCCTCGCCGGCCGCGGCGCTGTGGGCGCCGCCAGAGCCACTCTCCAAAGCCCTGAATTGGCAACAAAACCTTGCTGCACTGTCGTCGGCAATTACCTCATATATATATGACATTATTGCGACGCAGCATTGCATGTTAGGTTCGATGTATCAATAAATCAAATAGTTTAATCCTATAGTTAGCATCTGTAATGATGATGGAACCTATCCGTTGTGGTGCATTGCACCATTAAAAATTAACGCTCTTACAGGCCTGTCTTTTAACAGGTATTTTGCATAAAACACGCTGTGCCGCACACGACAGGGCGACAAGCGCTATCCGAAACGATCTAACCAGGCTTTTCCCTGCGCAAGCGAGTGCCCGGTCGACGAAGGATCCCCTGAGCCTCCCGGTCACGCGCTCGCCTCCCCAGCGCGACGCTTCCTTTCGGATGGCATTCGGGCCCACACTCTAGCCGCGGCCCGAACCGGCCACTGTACGGGTGCGCAAAGGCACGCAAGGCGGGGTTTGCATGGGTTCCGACCTTTGTTGGCAGTCGCTCGCCGAGCTCTCGCGCTTGCTTGCGCGGGGCGCAGTTTCGTCGCGCGAGATCGTCGCCGCGTATCTCGACCGCATCACCCGGCTCGACGCCCGCCTGCACGCCTATGTCGATGTCTACCGGGACCGCGCGCTTGCCCAGGCGGAGAGCGCGGACCGGGAGCGTCGCAACGGCACCGCGCGTGGCCCGCTGCATGGCCTGCCCATCGCCATCAAGGACCTGCTGCATATTCGCGGCCAGGTCACGGGTGCCGGATCGAAGAGCCGCCCGCACGGTATCGCCGCGGAAACCGCGACCGCAGCCGAGCGGCTGTTCGCCAGGGGAATGATTCCGCTCGGCAAGACGCATCTGGTGGAGTTCGCATTCGGCGGCTGGGGCCGCAACGCGCCGCTGGGCGCGCCGTGGAATCCGTGGGATACCACGACGCAGCGCGTCGCCGGCGGATCGAGCAGCGGCTCCGCCGTCGCCGTCGCCGCCGGCCTCGCGCCCGCCGCCATCGGCTCGGATACCGGCGGATCGATCCGTATTCCGGCCTCGCTGTGCGGGCTCACCGGGTTCAAGCCGACCTATGGGCTGATCAGTCTCGCCGGGGTGTTCGCTCTGGCATCCACTCTCGATTCGCTAGGCCCGCTTGCCCGCACCGTCGACGACGCGGCGCTGCTGCTCGAAGCGATGGCCGGCCCCGATCGGCTCGATCCGGCAACGCTCGCGGCACCGCGCGTCGACTGGGCGCCCGCGCTTGCCGCCAGACCCGACCTCAGCGGGGTGCGCATCACGGCGCTGGCCGTCGAGCAATTTCATTGGCCCGCCTTGCCCGAGGTGCTCTCCGCGCGCGCGGGTGCGATGGCGACGCTGCGCGAGCTCGGCGCCGATGTCGAGGAGGCGCGTATCCCGTTCGACCTCGAGGACGCGATGCAGCGCAATGGCCGCATCATCGCCGCCGAGGCCTATGCCCTGCATCGGCCGTATATCGAGGACGAAACGCTCGAGATCGACCCCTGGGTGCGGAAGCGAACGCTCGCCGGCAAGCCGATCAGTGCTGCCGAGTACCTCGATGAACAGGTCCGACGCCAGCAGGCTGCGGCGCGCCTCGGGACCTGGATGCTCGGCCGGGATGCGCTGCTCACGCCAACCTTGCCGATCACCGCATTGCCACTGGCCGACGTCGACGAAGCGACCTCGCCGCTGGCTACCTTTACGCGCGCCGCCAACTACTTCGGGGCCTGCGCTTTGTCGCTCCCGGCAGGCAGCTCGGCGGGGGGCCTGCCGATCGGGATCCAGCTCATCGGCGCAGCGTTCGCCGACGCGACGCTGGTACGCCTCGGACGCGCCTTCCAATCGGTAACCGAATGGCATACGCGCCGGCCGGATCTGTCGGCATGGGAGTGAGATTCCGCCTGGGTGGATCCGGCTCGGTTCGCCTATCAGCGATTCCGGGAACCGTTAAAGGGCGAGAGCGACCCGGGTCCCCTGCTCGATCGCACGCTTGGCGTCGAGCTCCAGGGCGAGGTCTGCGCCGCCGATGAGTTTGGGCCGGATGCCTGCCGCCTCGAGATCCGCGACGAGCTCCCGCCGCGGTTCCTGTCCGGCGCAGATGACCACCGTGTCCACATCGAGCCGCTGTGGCCTGCCTTCGACCCTGATGTGCAGTCCCGCATCGTCGATCTTCAGGTATTCGACCGCGGCGAGCATCTTCACGCCGCGCTGCCGCAACAGCGTGCGGCGGATCCAGCCGGTGGTCTTTGCCAGCGCCTCACCGACCTTGGCGTTCTTGCGCTGCAGGAGCCAGAGCTCTCGGGATGGCCGCGGGGCTTGTGCTGGCTTCAGGCCGCCACGTCCGGCGTAATCGGCGTCGATCCCCCACTGATCGCGAAACGCGATGACCGCCGGATCGTCCGCGCGACCGTCGCTCAAGTGGCCGTCGGGCCAATCGTTCCCCTCGCTGAGCAGCTCGGCGACGTCGAAGCCGATGCCGCCGGCACCCACCACCGCGACCCGTCGGCCCGCGATTCTCCGGCCCTCCACGATCTCGACGTAACCGGCGACTTTGGCGTGGTCCAGGCCGGGTATGGCGGGACGGCGCGGCACGATCCCCGTCGCCAAGACAACCTCGTCGAACCCGCGCAGGTCTTCGACCGCCGCCTGCCGGTTCAGGCACAGGGCAACGCCAAGCCTGGAGAGCCGAGTGCGGAAGAATCGCAAAGTCTCGCCAAACTCCTCCTTGCCCGGAATGCGGCGGGCGAGATTGAACTGACCACCGATCTCGGTCGCCGCATCGAACAACGTCACGTCGTGGCCACGCTCCGCCGCCGTCATCGCGCATGCCATGCCCGCCGGACCAGCTCCCACCACGGCTACCCTCCGGCTTCTCGCGGCGGGCACCTGCTTTAGTTCCGTCTCGCGGCATGCGAACGGATTCACCAGGCACGTCGCCGTGCGTCGCTCGAAGATCTGATCCAGGCACGCCTGATTGCAGCCGATGCAAGTGTTGATCTCGTCGGCGCGATTGTCTGCAGCTTTGTTCACGAACTCCGGATCGGCGAGGAACGGACGCGCCATCGACACCATGTCGGCGTCACCTCTGGCCAGCACCGCCTCCGCGGTGGCGGGATCGTTGATGCGATTGGTCGCGATCAGAGGAAGGCTCACTTGCCCCACGAGGCGGCGTGTGACCCAGGCGAAGGCCGCGCGTGGCACCATGGCCGCGATGGTCGGAATGCGCGCCTCGTGCCAGCCGATGCCGGTATTGATCAGCGTCGCCCCCGCGGTTTCGACCGCCCGGGCGAGCGCGACGACCTCATCCCAGCTGCTCCCGCCTTCGACCAGGTCGAGCATCGACAGGCGATAGATGATGATGAACTTCGGGCCGACCGCCTCGCGGATGCGGCGGATTATCGCCAGCGGCAAGCGGATGCGGTTGAGGAACGAGCCCCCCCATTCGTCCTGGCGATGATTGGTCTGCGGCGCGACAAACTGGTTGATCAGATAGCCCTCGGAGCCCATGATCTCGACCCCGTCGTAGCCGGCTTCCTGCGCCCGCTGCGCACACCGCGCATACGCGCGGACGGTGCGCCCGATTCCCCAGCGCGTCAGCGCGCGGGGACGAAACGGCGTGATCGGCGCCCTGATCGCCGATGGCGCAACGCACAGCGGGTGGTGCGCGTAGCGTCCCGCGTGAAGGATCTGCAGCGCGATCTTGCCGCCTGCCGCGTGCACCGCCTCGGTGACAATCCGGTGCCTGGCGACTTGCCACCGGAAGCTCAACTGCGCCGCGCGGGGCTCGAGCCGCCCCGTGAAGTTGGGCGCGATGCCTCCGGTGACGATCAGTCCGGCGCCACCTCTCGCCCGCGCCGCATAGAACGCGGCGAGTTTGTTGAACCCGTCCGAAGTTTCCTCCAGCCCGGTGTGCATCGAGCCCATGACAACCCGGTTGGCGAGGGTCGTGAAGCCGAGGTCGAGCGGGGCGAGGAGGTGGGGATAGGGGGACATTCCGGTCAGGGTCCGGCGATATCGGCAAGCTTAGTCGATTCCCGCCTGGCGAGCCGCTGGCCAGACGCGGCGCGCGGTGCAAAGCCCGTTGCGCCGCAGCGTATCATGCACCCACGCGGTGCGCGCGCGCTGGCAACGACGACTGCGGGGGGCATTCATGCGGGCGAAAATCTCCATCGGCTGTCTGTCGGCCGCCATCGCGTTCGCAGCGTGCGCTGCGGCGGGCGCCGGGCCTACGCTGCATGTGGGTTCCAAGCGTTTCACCGAGTCGTATATCCTGGGCGAGATCATCAGGCAAACCGTGAGCGGGGCCGGCGAGACGCCGGCCACCCACAGCCAGGGGCTCGGCAACACGGCGATCGTGCTCAGCGCGCTCACCAGCGGCAGCATCGACGTCTACCCTGAATACACCGGAACGATCGCCAAGGAGATCCTCAAGCTCGACTCGGTGCCCGCCGCTGCCGGAGCTCAACGCGAAGCTTGCATCGATGGGCCTCGCCGCCGGCGTGCCGCTTGGCTTCAACAACTCCTACGCCATCGCGATTCGCACCGAGGACGCGCGTGCCATGGGCCTCGCCAGGCTCTCGGACCTCAAGGCGCACCCGGGGCTGCGCCTGGGCCTGTCGCAGGAATTCATCGGTCGCGCCGACGGCTGGCCGGGATTGAAGCGCGCCTATGAGCTGGCCTTCGCCACGCCGCGCGGCCTCGACCACGGCCTTGCCTACGAGGCGATCGCGAGGGCACCAGGTCGACGCGATCGACGTCTACTCGACCGACGCCAAGCTCGACAACTACGGCCTGACCGTGCTCGCCGACGACCGCAACTATTTTCCGCGCTATGACGCGGTCCTGCTCTATCGCGCCGATCTGCCGCAGCGATTTCCGAAAGCCTGGGCCGCGCTCGCGCAGCTCGAGGGCACGATCGACGCGGCGACGATGCGCAGCATGAACGCGGCCGCCGAGCTGCAAGGCATGGACTTCGCCACGGTGGCGGCGGGCTTCCTGGCGCAGCGAACTCGACCGGCGGCGGACGCGGTGGCGACGAGCCGTGCCGCCGCGGGGATTTCTGGAGCAAGCTCTTCGGGCCGGACTTCGCGCAACTCACGCTCACCCATCTCGCGCTGGTCTTCGTGTCGCTCGCCGCCAGTATCGTCATCGGCATCCCGCTGGGCGTGCTGGCGGCGAAGCGGCCGGCAACCGAGGGCGTGATCCTCGGCGCGACCGGCGTCGTGCAGACCATCCCCTCGCTGGCGCTGCTCGCCGTGCTCATTCCGCTGACCGGGCGCATCGGCGCGGTTCCGGCCTTCATCGCGCTCGCCCTCTACGCGTTGCTGCCTATCGTGCGCAACACGCACGCCGGGCTCACCCAGATTGCGCGCGGCATGACGCAGGCCGCGCAATCGCTCGGCATGCGGGCGAGGACGATCCTGGCCAGGATCGAGCTGCCGCTCGCCGCGCCCACCATCGTGGCCGGCATCAAGACCTCGGCGGTGATCAATGTCGGCACCGCAACCATCGCCGCCTTTATCGGCGCCGGCGGCTATGGCGAACGCATCGTCACCGGGCTTGCGCTCAACGATCACTCGCTGCTGCTCGCCGGCGCGATCCCCGCGGCTGCGCTGGCGCTGCTCATCGAAGGCGGCTTCCGCCTCGGCGAGCAATGGTTTATCCCCGCGGGCTTGCGTCACTCGGCATGACAAGCGAGCAGCGGCTGCGGTCTGCACCGCCGCGGCCCGGCCGATGATCCGCGTCGATCCGGAGGAAATCGAATGGACCGCGGTACGCGCCCAAGGCGCGGGCGGGCAGAATGTCAACAAGGTCGCCAGCGCCGTCCATCTGCGCTTCGATATTCGGGCGTCAACCTTGCCCGACGCGATCAAGACCCGCCTTTGCGCGCGCAACGATCAGCGTATCTCGGCCGACGGGGTGGTCATCATCAAGGCGCAGCGCTACAGGAGTCAGGACCGCAATCGCCAGGACGCGCTCGAGCGGCTGCAGGCGCTCGTGGACAGCGCCGCCACCATGCCGCCTCGGCGAAAGCCGACGCGACCGAGCAAAGCGGCGCATCGTCGTCGGGTCGAGGGCAAAGTCAGGCGTGGGCAGTTGAAGGCAGCGCGGCGCAGGGTGGTCGACTACGCTGGCGGCGGCCTGCACGTTCAGGCGCAGCGGCGACAGGTATTGCTGCCGGTAGGTTTCGAAGTCGATCGCGTCGCCAGCCTCGATGCGGCGCTGCTCTTGGATCGATTCCTCGGCAAGGCGCGCAAAGCGCTCGGCAGTCCGGGCGGAAAGGGGCAGCGCGAGAATCGACTCGCGGTGCGCGCGCGACTGCGCGAGAACGAAGGCGACGTAGGAATTGTCGAAGCGTTGCATCGCCTTCAGGACGCGCGCCGACGGCGTCGCGTCGGGATCGGCCAGCGCGGCGACCGCAGCCGCCAGCGCTTCGCCGTGCGCGTTGCCGCCAGTGGCGCGGTCGAGCGCCGCCGCGATCGGCGCGCAGTCGGCGAGGACCTCGCTTCCCCATTCGCCCAGCTCGATCTGTTGCGCGCCTCGCGCAAGGCGCAGTCCCGGCTCGCGGCCACGCGAGGCGACGCGCTGCTTGTTGCCCATGATGTCGGCGAGTTCCTGCGCCGTGTCCGGCGGGCTGTCGCAGAGCAGGCAGTGCAGCAGGAATACATCGAGAAAGCGCATCGTGGCGGCGCTGATCGCGATCGGCAGGAACGGGTCGAGATCCATCAGCCGGACCTCGACGTACTCGACGCCGCGGTCGCGCAGCGCGTGCAGCGGCCGCTCGCCCGGGCGGATGACGCGCTTCGGGCGGATCGTGCCGTAGAACTCGTTCTCGATCTGCAGCAGGCTCGTCGCCAGCTGCCGGTACTCCTCGCCGCTGCGGATCCCGATCGCCTCGTATGCCGGATACGGCTTGGTCAGCGCCTCTTCGAGCGAGGCAGCATAGCTGTTCAAGTCGTTGTAGCTCACGGTCAGCGAGGACTGCGCGTCGCTCTGGTAGCCCAGCCGTCCCATGCGCAGCGACGTCGCGTACGGCAGATAAAGCGTGTCGCGGCTCAGTTGCACCAGGTCGTGCGCACGCCCGGCGACGAAGCTCGAGCACACGGCAGGCGAGGCACCGAAAAGGTAGAGCAGCAGCCAGGAGTGGCGGCGGAAGTTGCGGATGAGCGCAAAGTAGGCGTCATTGGAACGCGCGTCGGGGAGCGAAAAGTTGTAGTGGATGCCGGAGATCGTCTGCATGCGGCGTCCATAGCGATGCGCGAGCCCGGTGCGATATACCGTCTTGGCACGACCGACGTTGGAACTGCCGTAACGGCCGATCGGAATGGCGTCGTCCGCCGGCAGCCGGCAGGGCATGCTCGCACACCAGAGCAGCTCGTCGCCGACCGCGCGATACACGACCTGGTGTATCTCGAGCAGTTCCTTCAGGCACGACTCGGCGTCGGTGTGCACTGCCGTGATGAGTTCAAGCTGCGATTCGCTGAAATCGGTGGTGACGTGCGGATGCTTGAGGGCCGATCCGAGCGGCGCCGGATGCGGGGTCATCGCCAACGCTCCGTCCGGCCGCACGCGCAGGCTCTCCTTTTCGATCCCCCGCCTGAGGCCCCGCAGCACCTCGCGCGGCAGCGCATTGAGGCGTTCCTGGCAGTGCAAGGCAGGGTTGGCGGACATCAGGGCGGTCGGCAACGCGGGACGCGCATTGTATAACGCACCCATGTTGCACTGCGATCTCCATCTCCCGGTCAACTGCAAACCTCGCCGCCGCGTTATTGGACCGTCACGTCAATGGAGGTTGCAACATGAGAACCATAACCGAGCGCCTGGGCCCGCGTTTCATTCGGTCGCTCCTATTAGCTGTCGCCCTGGTCGTCATGCCGGCGGCTTCGTTCGCCGCGGTTTTCGTGTCGGTCGGCATCGCCCCGCCAGCGCTCCCGGTGTACGCCCAACCGGTAGTCCCGGGGCCGGGTTACATCTGGACCCCGGGGTACTGGGCTTACGGTCCCGACGGCTACTACTGGGTGCCCGGAACCTGGGTGCTTGCGCCGTATGCGGGCGCGCTGTGGACCCCGGGCTATTGGGGCTGGGGGGGTAGCGCCTTCCTCTGGCACGCCGGCTATTGGGGCCCCCACGTAGGGTACTACGGCGGCATCAACTATGGATTCGGCTACGGCGGCGTAGGCTATGTCGGGGGGGCCTGGAACGGTGGCGTGTTCCGCTATAACAGTGCCGTGACCAACGTCAATGTGACCAACATTCGCAACAACACCTTCGCCACCTACAACCAACCGCTGGCGCAGAATACCGCAGCGCTGTCACGCGTGAGCTACAACGGCGGAGCCGGCGGCGTCACCGCCCTGCCCACGGCCGAGGAACGCCTTGCCGAGCGCGACCAGCATCGGCCTGCAACGCAGCTGCAGGCCAAGCACCAGCAACTGGCCAGCACCAATCAGGCCCAGCTCGCGTCGGTCAATCACGGCACGCCCTCGCTGCTGGCGACACCCCGGGCCGCCGCGTACAAGCAGCAGGCCAACGTCGGCGCGGGCAATCACCTTCCGAGCACCGGGCAGCCACACAAGCTGGCGGCGACGCAAAACGCGCCTCATGCCCAGCCCTACGCCCAGACCAACCCGCACCAGCACGGCCAGCAGCAGCCACATCCGCAGGCCCAGCAGCAGCCGCATCCACAGGCCCAGCAGCACGTCAACCACGAGGAGGCTCGGCACTAGTCAGGTGTGCAGCCACGACTGCACGCGCGGGTGCTTGAGGACCTCGCGGTCGACGACGAATTCCGGTACGCGGCCGCCGAGCGCCTCGACGATGCTTTGCAGACCCGTGGATGCCATGTTGTGAAAGCACTCGTCGGTCCAGCACAGCGCGTGCGGCGTCACGACTACGTTATCCATCGTGAGCAATGGGTTAGCCGGGTCGACCGGTTCCTGTTCGAACACGTCGAGCGCCGCGCCGGCGATGCGTCGCTCCTTTAGCGCGGCAATCAGCGCCTGCTCGTCGACTATCGGTCCGCGCGCGACATTGATGAAATACGCGTCGGGGCGCATCAGCGCAAACTGCTGCGCGCCGATGAGATGCCGAGTCCGCTCATTCAGGAGGCAGCAGACCACCACGAAATCGGCGCTGCTCAGCAAGGTCTCGAGCGACACTTTGCGCGTATCGAGGTAGCCCAGTTCGATGTCGTTGGCGAACGGATCCGCGGCAATGAGCTTCAGGTCGAAGGTGCGCGCCATGCGCAGCAGCTCGCGTCCGATTCCGCCTGCGCCGATGACCCCGAGCGTGCGCCCGGTCAGGCCCCGCCCCATGTTGTCCATGCGCTCGTTCCACCGCCCGGCGCGGGTGAGCCGGTCCTTGAGGAAGAGTTTGCCCGCCAGCGCCAGCATGAATGTCAATGCGCTCGTCGCCACCGGCCGCGGCATCGCCGTCGGCGTGTTGGTCACGATCACTCCCGCCCTGGTCATCGCCGCGACATCGACCGTGTCGTAGCCAACGCCGTGGCGGGCGATCACGCGCAAGCGGCAGTCGGGCCGCGCCACCGCGGATGCCGGAACGCGCGCGATGTTGACGTAGACCGCGTCGTAGCGCGCAGCCTCGTCGGCGCCGATCGCGGGCTGGACTCTCGGAAGGTATTCCCACTCGATATCGCTCGCTCCTTCGAGGATGTCGAGCGCGGCGCGGCCGAACGCCGGCTCTCCCCGGGCGTCGAGGATGTCGCGGGTCAGGCCCACGCGGAACTTGGCCGTCATGCCTGTCTCCCTTTCGCCAGCGCGGCGCGCAGCACGTCGAGGCCGCGGCGAAGCGCGTCCTGCAGCAGCAACTGATCGACGCCGAAGGTCATGAGCCGGAAACCCCGGGCGGCGTAATCGCGCGCCCAGGCTTCGTCGGTGGCGAGCATGGCGGGTACCTTGCCATGCGTCGCGCAGGCGCGCAGCACGCGATCGATCCCCTCGCGATAGGCCGGATGCTCGAACTGGGCAGGTATGCCCAGGAAATTGGTCAGGTCGAACTGCCCGACCCATAGCGCGTCCACGCCGGGCACGGCTGCGATCGCCTCCACGTTATCGAGTCCCTCGGCGGTCTCGACCTGGACAATCACCAACGTGCGCTCATGCAAGGCCGCAATCTTGGCCGCGACGTCGCCGCCTTCATAGTCGTCGTGCGCGAAGCCAAACGCCGCGCCACGGCGTCCCTGCGGCGGATAGCGCGTGCAAGAGACCACGTGCTCGGCCTCGGCGCACGTTCCCACCATAGGCACCATCACCCCGAGCGCGCCGACATCGAGCGCCCGGGCGATGAAATGGTATTCGCCGCGCGGCACGCGGGCCATCGGCACGACGTTCAACCCCCGGCATAGCGCGGCCTGTGTCTTGAGCGTTTCAAAGCCGACCCCGGTGTGCTCCATGTCATAGAGCACGAAGTCGGCGCCGGCGTTGCGACAGATTTGCGGCAGGCCCGGCGCCAGGAGCTCAAACACCATGGCGCCGGCCGCCGTACCGCCGGCCTGCAGGGATTTCTTGACCGGGTTGTCTCGCATGGCGGCTCCAGGGAACGGCGCTGCACGGGACGCGACTGGCGCGCTCTAGGACAACCGATATGGCTCGAGCCGCAGCGACTCGACCTGGGTGCCGAGCATCACGAGGGAGCCCGTGCGGCGGGCGAACCCGTCCTCGGAGAACTCAAAAGCGAACGTCCGGCGCACCCGCGCGACGCCATCCGCGTCCCGGGCAAGGCGAAGGCGCGGGCCCTGCACCGTGTCGTCGAGCAGTTGCAGGCCGTGGTCCTTGCAGGCTCGCCGGGCGACGCGTATAGCGGCCTCTCGGGCACGCAGTGCGTCGAAGGCGTACCACACACCGACGGCCGTGAACAGAAGCAGTAGCGTTTCGGGAACCATGATCGTGGGGGCCGGTACGCGGCAAGCATACATCGCCGACGCGTCCGGGCGGGCAAGCGCCGAGAACGCCGATTGCGCTTCCGGTCCTATGTGCAGGCGCCGCACCCGTCCCCGTGGCGCGCGCCTAAGCCCAGCGCTTAGGAGGACGCCACAGCGGCAGGGCCGGGCCGTTCACCCGCAGCACGCGCATCATGCGCACCGCGGTCTCCCGTCCGCGATAGTATCCGGGCAGCCGCAAGGTCTCCCCGAAGCCCAGTGTCCGGTACAAGCCGTATGCCGCCTGATTCTGCGCCCGAAGCTCGACGTGGATCGACGCGATCCCGGCCGCCGTCGCCGACTGCAGAAGCCATTGCGCCAGCCGGCGCCCAATGCCGCGTCGCTGACAAGCCGGGCGGACGGCGAGCAGCACCAAGTGGGCGCGCTCATCGCCAAAGCTCATGACCGCAAAGCCGATCATGCGCTCGCCGTCTCGCGCCACAAGCGTCACGGTTTCGGGGTCGTCGATCAACTGCCGTATGCGCTCGCTTCGGTATTGCCAGCCGAGTCCCGCCTCAATGAGGTCGCGCGACATGGCCGCGATCGCGGGCGCGTCGCCGCGGCAGGCCAGCTGCAAGGTGATGTCCTGCGAACTCACGGACGCGATTCTGCCACGGCTGCGCCCGCGCCGGAACCCGCGCCCCGGCTACCGCGCCTCGCCTGCCCGTATCGCCCGCTGGGCGAGAAGCCGCGGCTACTGATCCGGCTTGGCGCCGGAAATCTTGACGATGCGCTCCCACTTCACGATGTCGTCGGCGATGTACCGGCTGAATTCATCGGGCGTCATGGTCATCGCCACCGCCCCCTGCGCCGCCCATTCGCGGCGCACGTCGGAACGGCTCGCGATGCGCGTGATCTCGGCATTGAGGCGGTCGACGATCGCCGGCGGCGTGCCCTTGGGCGCCATGACCCCGAGCCAGATCGTCGCCTCGTAGCCGGGCACGCCCGCTTCGGCAATCGTGGGCACGTCGGGAAGGACGGCGAGCGCGTCCTGCCGGTCGTGGCCAGCGCCCGCACCTGGCCCGCCTTGACGTGCTCGCTCATCGTCGTCACGGCGTCGAACATCATCTGCACCTGGCCGCCGATGAGGTCGGTGCGCGCACCTGAACTGCCGCGATACGGCACGTGCACGATGTCCACGCCCGCCATCGCCTTGAATAGCTCTCCGGCCATGTGGTACGGCGTGCCGGGCCCGGACGATGCGTAGTTGAGCTTGCCCGGCTGCGCCTTCGCGAGCGCGATGAATTCGGCGAGCGTCCTGGCCGGAACCGACGGATGCACGACCATGACCAGGTCCGAGTAGTTGATCGGCGCAATCGGCGACGAAATCGCGCATCAACGCGTAAGGCTTGTTCGGCAAGCAGCGACTCGTTGACCGTCTGCGCGTTGGAGATCAGCAGCAGCGTGTAGCCGTCCGGCGCACTCTTCGCGGCCGCGTCGGTGCCGACGACGGAGCCTGCGCCGGGGCGATCATCGATCACGAACGGCTGGCCCAGCGCTTCCTGCAGGCCTCTGTCCCACGAAGCGGGCATAGACGTCGGCAGGACCGCCGGCGGCAAACGGCACGATGATCTTCACCGGCCGCGCCGGATAGTCCTGGGCCAGGACCGGCACGGTCAGGCAGGCAAGGACCAGCGCGGCGCAACGATGCGCGCGGCATCGACAGCGGGAAGTCAACCGCGACATTTTTCCCCCTAACGTTGGTCATTGTAGCGTTGGACGCGAAGCTGCCCAAGCTCTTCGCCCGGCAACGCTTGGAATGTGGGGGCCGGCCGGCTCGCCGTTGCGGGACCTCCGCGATCTGGCACCTCGCCGCGCGCAGGCTTGAGGCGACTGCCCCAACGCGTGCCGCCGACGGCTGCGCGGGCTCACCCGTCGGCACGGGCAGACTACTCTAGCGATGCTGTTGCGACCCGCCGGCCATTGGTTGCGATTCGCTACCGCTTGACGCGTGCCGCGTCGTGTCCGAGCCGCTGTCGCCGATCTGCAGGGTTCGGCCGTGCGTCCGCCGCTCCGGCGCGTGCATCTCGATGCGCAGCACGCCGTCGCGGAAGTTCGCGGTCGCGCTTTCGGGATCGGCGCCTTCTGGCAGAGGTATCAGGCGACAAAAGCTTCCGTAGCTGCGTTCGCTGCGATAAATGCCCCCTTCGCTGCTCGTTCTCTCCTGCTTGCGCGTTCCGCGGATGGTCACCGCGTCGGCGGTGATCTCCGCGTCGACGTCCTCCTTCTTGACGCCGGGAAGCTCGACGTTGATGACCAACTTGCCGTCGCGCTCGTAGAGCTCTATATGCGGCACCCACAGCGACTCGGTGCCTTCTGCGCCGCCAAAGCGCGGCGTATCGGCATCGCCGAACGCGCTTGGAAACTGCCCGCGCCCGAAGCCGAAGCTCTCGAATAGATGCTCCATGTCTTCGCTGATGCGACGCATCATGGAAAGCGGCGCTGCGCCCCAGGCGCCGAAATGCGACAATGAAGCGGGCCAGGTACCGCGCTGCGGCCGCACCGCGCCCGAGGTTTGCTGGTCCGTCCTTGGGCTCTGCCAGGCGGTTTGCTGATCCGAAGGTCTGATTGCCGTGACCGCCCTGCTGCCCGGACGCGGATGTCGCCCGGCCCGCCTCGGGGGCCTGCTGTCGCCCTTGTTGACGCCCGCTCGATGAGGATTGATTGGCGTTAGCCATGTGGGATTCTCCTGCGAAAATGAAAACAAGAACGGGCCACTCTCATGGCCCGTCGATTTCCTGTACCCGCCCCGATGGGAACGGGCTCGAGGAATCATCACCTTATTGTTGTTATTGTGTGCAGCTGGCCGTGCGAAGACCGACTTGGGGAGGGGCCCGCCGCTCGACCTATCCGGGTTGGCAGTTTGACGCCGCCGTGTAGTCTCGCCAGTTGCGCATTTTCCGCTGCGGCCGCCCCGTGTGAATCAGCGTTTGTCTGATTCTGCTGTAGGACTGCAATGGGCTGCCCGGCCGAGGCCGGACACCTGACGTGACTCGGGGCCGCGAACATGAGCCCGGCGCGGGCAGGTACAATCCAGCGATGGCCCGCCGGCGCTGGATTGGCCGCCCGCCACTGACCGTGGAGCGAAACCGAAGGTTTCGCAAGGAAATAGGCTCATGGACGCAGCCTGATCCGATGATGCACCGTTGCTTTTTCGAGGATTGCCGCCGATGAGCCGTAAACACGAAAACCTCCTGCGCGCGATATTTCAGGATCCGGTAAGCGGAAACATCCAATGGCGCGAGGTCGAATCGCTGCTGCATCATCTCGGCGCGATAACCGAGCCGCTGGCCAAGGCGCGCCTGCGGGTGCGCTTGAACGGCGTCGAGGGCACGTTGCACCGACCGCATCACGGTGACGCCCTGGGCCGCCAGGATATCCTTCACATCCGCGAATACCTGGCCCACGCGCAGGCGACGCCTTCGCACTACGAGGCCATTCGCAAAGGATAGTGCCGTGCGCAGCCGGAGACACAACGGCCACAGCGGACGATGGACCGGGGGCGGCTGGGCGTCACAGCGCCGCGCCTGGCGCTAGCACAGACCGGATCGTGGAGCGAGCCGTGTTCGTAACGCCCCTGTACGCCGGCCTGCTGGCGTTGTGGTTCCTGGTCCTGAGTTGGCGCGTCGTGCAGCGCCGCCGCAGCGGCATCTTCCTCGGCGACGGTGGCGACCAGGCGCTCCTGCGCGTCATTCGTGGGCATGCCAACTTTGCCGAATATGTGCCGCTGGCACTGTTGCTGATGGGCATGCTCGAGGTGAGCCGCTATTCGATCTACGTCCTGCATGCGCTGGGAATCACCCTCCTTGTCGCCCGGTTGCTCCACGGCTATGCGCTGTCGTTCACCGCCCAGTTTCCTTTCGGGCGCATCTGGGGTGCGTCGCTTACCTTTGCCGTGCTGGGTGTCGAGGCGCTCTTATGCCTCTACCAGGGAATCGAAGGCCAGTGGCTCTGGTGTTGCGCGCGCTGACCCGACCCAGCGAGGCCACCTGAAGCGAAAGCCCCCAACCCACCTCCAGCCGAGACCATCATGGCCGATCCCGAGCGCGAATTAATGGCCGACGAACGCCCCCCGTTCCGACCCGGCAAGCCTCCTGGGCGATGGGGATTTCCGTTGCTTGTCGGGGCACTGATCGCCGTGGGCGGCGCGCTGTACTACTTCTGGTCGCTGCACCCCGAGCCGCAGCCCGCAGCGCCACCCGCCGAAGCGTCTAAGGCGGCGCCCCCCGCGATCCCCGAAGCGCAGATCGAGCACCCGGTCGAGGCGCCACCCGCTCCGTCGCTTCCGGCGCTGGCCGAAAGCGACTCCTCCAGCCAAGAGGCGCTCGCCGCTCTGTTCGGAAGCGCGGCCTTTGAGCAGTTCTTTCAACCGCAGGACATCATCCGCCGCTTTGTCGCCAGTATCGACAACCTGCCCCGCAAGACCGTCGCCCAGCGGCTGATGCCGCTCAAGCCGGTACCCGGGCCGTTGCGCACGGCGGGTCCGGAAGGGCAGTTGGTCATCGGCCCGGACAACGCGGCTCGCTATACCCCGTACGTACGCGCAATGGAGGCGGTCGATTCGGCCAAGCTGGTAGCGGCCTACGTCCGCCTCTACCCGTTGTTCCAACAGGCGTACGCGGAGCTCGGATATCCGTCGCGCTATTTCAACGATCGCGTCTTCGAGGTCATCGACAACCTGCTCGCGGCGCCGGACATAAAAGGCCCGATCGCGCTTACCCAGCCGAAAGTCCTGTACGAATTCGCCGACCCGGCGCTGCAGGATCTTTCGGCGGGCCAGAAGATGCTGGTGCGGATGGGTCCAGACAACGAGGCAAGGGTCAAGGCCAGGCTGCGGGCGCTCAAGCAGGCGCTGACGCGGGGAATATAGCGCTTGACCGTTTCCTACCGCGCATAATCACGCCGGTCGCTGCCGTCTCAGCGTCGCACGTCCTCCTGAGGGTCGAAGAGCGACGGGGTCGCTGCGCTTTGCACCTCGGCAGCGCGCACGGCGGCGGCGGCGTCTTCCGACCGGCAAAGACCACTGATCCGCACTCCTAGCAGGCGGATGCGGCGCTCGAGCGGCACGCGGCGCAGACAAGCCCCCGCCGCGCGGCGGATCGTCGCGGCATCCTGCGTCGGGGCGGCGATGGTGTGGTCGCGCGTGACGGTCTTGAAATTGTCGTAACGCAGCTTGAGGCCGACGGTCCTTCCGACGTAACCCTTGCGCCGCAGGTCGCCGGCCAGGCCTTCGCAAAGCTCGGTGAATATCTGCGCCAGGGCTTCGCGATCGCGTCGCGCCGAGAGATCGCGCTCGAATGTTGTCTCGCGGCTGATGGTGACCGGTTCGCTGAACGTGACGATCGCGCGCTCGTCACGACCGTTGGCCGCGTCGTGCATCCATGCGCCCCGGCTGGCGCCGAACCCGCGCATGAGCCATTGGCGATCGGCACGGGCGAGCTCGCCGATGGTTGCGATCCCCAGCGCATCGAGCTTCGCTGCGGTCTTCGGGCCGACACCGTTGAGCTTTCGCACCGGCAGCGGCCACACCCGCCCGCAGACGTCGGTGGCGCCGAGAATGGTCAACCCGTCAGGCTTGTCGAGTTCGGAGGCGATCTTGGCGAGCAGCTTGTTTGGCGCAATGCCAATCGAGCACCACAAGCCCGTCGCAGCGCGCACCGCGTCCTTGAGCGCGCGACCGATGCAGCGCGCGCGCTCGGTCGCGGTCGCCGCCGCCGTCACGCCGATCCCGCTTCCGGGCACGATATCAGTGAGGTCGATGTAGATCTCGTCGATGCCGTGGTCCTCGACCTGCGGTGCGAGCGCGCGCACCGCGGCCTTGAAGCGCCGCGAGTAGAGCCGATAGGCGTCGAAATCCGTCGGCAGCAACACCGCGTCCGGTGCAAGGCGGGCGGCTTTCATCAAGCCCATTGCCGAATGCACGCCGTGTGCGCGCGCTTCATAGGTCGCAGTCGTGACCACCCCGCGCCCGGCATAATCGTGCAATCGCGCGAATTGCCTTGCCGTGGCACCGCTTTCCGGATCGATCGCCTCGACCGGCTGGTGCCGACTTCCCCCGCCGATGACGACGGCTTGGCCCCGCAACTCCGGATAGCGCAGCAGCTCGACCGACGCATAGAAGGCGTCCATGTCAAGATGAGCGATGAGCCGCTCGGTCATGAGGGGTCTCGGGACACAGCCTCGAACGTCGGTGCCAGTGTACCCGACGCGGTCCCGGGCCGCGGTGGCCGCGGCCGCGCGCGGTGGACGTCCGCAGGTGCGGACGTGGAAGCGCACTTCGCCGCCCGGCGCGTCGCGGCCAAGCGCGTGTCGAGGGCGGCCTACCTCGCCGCTGCCCGTCGTCGCTCGAGATCGATGTCGAGATATTTCCAGTAACTGGTCCATACCGGCGCGCTGTAGCCTCGCACCCACGGCTGGACGAAGTCGTCCTCAAGACGGAAGATCGTCGGTAGCAAGGGCACGTAGGTCGCCGCGAGCGCGGATGCCTCGCGCCCGGCGGCGATGCGGCCTTCTTCGGTCGGATTGGCGAAGAAACGGTCGAGCGTCCGATCGTACTCGGGCAACTTGAAACGCGACGCGTTCACCGTCGCCGGTTCGCGGCTGTCCAGCTGAAGAATCTGCGCATAGCCGAATGGAATTCCGCCGTATCCCCCGGAGAACAGCTGGAAGCTGCCCCCCTCCAATTCCTTGATCACGTCCTGAAACGGCGCAAGGTGGAAGTCGCTTCGCAGACCGAGCGCATCGAGGTTCTTCTTCCATAGCGTGGCAAATTCCCTCGAAATTGCGCCCGTGCGCAGCGACAACCGCAGCGTCAGTGGCTGGCCGTCCGGCGTCTTGCGATAGCCGTCGCCGTCGCGCGCCGTGTAGCCGAAACGATCGAGCAATGCATTGCCCGCGGCAGGATCGTACGCCAGCGCCGGCAGCGAGGGATCATGCCCGGAAACGCCAGGGGGGACGAGCTGGTTGGCCGGCAGGGCTTCACCCGCATAGACGACGTCAATCAATGTCCTGCGGTCGAACCCGAGCGCGATTGCCCGGCGCAGGGCGACATGGTCGCTGCTCATGCCGCCCACGGTCGGATCAGCCATATTGAAGTAGATCGCAAACAGGTAAGGCTCCGCAAAAACGTGGCGCGCGATGCCGCGCGCTGCGTACTCCGGACTGAGCTTGCCGTCTTTGAGCAATCGGCCGGCAACCTCAGCGCGCAACACGACGAAATCGAGCACGCCGCGCTCGAACTCCAGCAATCGCGTCAAGTCTTCCTCGATGATGTTGATCTCGATCACACCGATCTGCGGCAGCGTCTTCCCCGCCATGCTTTGAACCAGCGCCGCCCGCGCCGGATCGCTGCTCGCGGGAAAATGCAACGACCGATACTTGGCATTGGCCTCCAGCACGATACGCGATCCGCGCTTCCATTCGCGCAGCCGGTATGGTCCGGTGCCGACCGGATGCGCGCGGATATCTCCGTGCTGGGCCTCGACAACTTCGCGCGCGCAAACGAAGTAGTTGAGAATTGTCTGCGCGATTGGATAATTGACGTGCCTCAGCTTGAGCTGCAGCGTATAGCGGTCTAGTGCCCGCAGCCCCTCGATTGGGCGGTCGTAATCAAGCTTGCCGCTCTTGCGCGCAGCGTCGATGACCGCTCGCGCGCCGATGAGCAGATCGGTCGCTACCGGTGCTCCGCCGCGCCGCAGATTCGGATCGAGCCATCGGGTGATCGAGTAGACAAAGTCCTGCGCGACAAGCTCGCGCGGTTGGCCGTGGAAGGCCGGATCGTCGGTGAAATAGATGCCTGGCTTGATTCGGATTGTCCAGGTCAGAGCATCGGCGCTGATCTCCGGCGGCCCTTCGGCGGTCACCGGGGCGAGTACGGGTGTTGGCGCGAGATAGTCCCACTCGTAGAGACCCTCGAAGATCGCCGCGATGACCTGGAACGACGGGTCGTCGTTGTATTGATGCGGATCCAGCGTCTCGATATCGGGGGAGGCGATGCGCAGCACCTTCTGCGGATCCGCGGCCCAGGCAGCCGAGGACACGCACAACGTCAGCAGCCAAAGCAGCCGCAGCCAACGTCGAGCCGCATGAGAACGCATCGCCAGTGTCGTCAAATTCAGCCCGCGCGCCGGCGATTATGCATCAACACGCGTCGTGCCAGCGGCGACGCTTACGCAACGCCTGGAACGCTTGACCGCTCAAACCGCGGGTGACGAGGCCGGGGGTCGGGCACGCCTGCGCCTGCAAGACGGACCCCGTGACGCACTCATCGTCGCGTCGACAAAAGTCGGGGCCCCGGCCATCGCCGGGACCCCGGTTGCCACCCCAAAAGTAGGAAAGTCAGCCTCTATGCGAAGTGCTAAAGCCAATGCCGGACTAGCTGGCCGGCGGCTCGCCCGGCGGCGGGCGCCAATCAGGCGGCGGGCCGTACGCTGGAGGCGGATACCCGGGCGGGCCGTAGCGCGGCGCGTAGCGAGCCGCTCCGGGGATCTGGTTGCCCTTCGCATACATGCATTGCAGATACGCTCCGTCGTAGCGCCGCTGCATGTCGTAGGACGAATAGCCGGCGGAATTGGCTCCGGCCGCGCTGCCGACAAGCAAGCCGCTGCCGGCGCCGATCGCAGCGCCATGTCCAGCCTGGCCGACCGCTGCCCCAATGATCGCGCCCGCGGCAGCACCGACTGCCGCAGCACCGACCGCATTTGCCGCCGCCGCGTCCGACGCAGCCTTTTGCGTGTCCGGCCCGAGCGAGTATTGCGCGTAATCGCGACAGGCAAAATCATCGGCACGGAATTGATCGAAAGTCTTTCCCGACCCCGGCAGGGCCATCACGGCCGGGGCGGTAGGTACGGTCACGCAGCCGACCAGCGCCAGTGCGCCAGCCAATGCAGCGAAGCCTGAGTGCATCCTCATGCGGGCTCCTTAGGGCTGCGCCGGAGCGCCCGGTCCGGGTGCGCCAGGAGGAAGCACGCGCATCCACCCCTTGCTGCAGGAGGGCACCTGCGGGTAATAACCCGCCGGGTCCGGGCAATAGTACAGAAAAGCAGGCCCGCCTTGACTGAACTGTCCCTGTCCCTCGGAGTACGCGGGGGCATCCTGCTGAATATACGTTTGCGTCGAGTAATCAGCACCATACGGATAGGAGCCGTAACCGGCGCCGTAGTATCCGCCATAGTAGGGATAGTAGTACGGCCAACCCCATCCCCAGCCGATCGCCACTCCCGGCCAATACCAGCCCCATCCGCCACCCCGGTAACCGCCATGCCAGTAACCGCCGCCACCATGCCAGTAACCGCCGCCGCCATGCCAGCCGCCGCTGCCGCCATGCCAGCCGCCGCCACCGCCATGCCACCCGCCACCGCTCCAAGATCCTCCGCCACCGCCGCCGTGCATGCCGCCGTGCGATTGCGCACTGGCAAAGCCACTCATGCCCACCAAGCTCACAGCAGCCAGCAAAATCATTGCAAATCGTTTCATCGCCTATCTCCTTTCGCTACTCCCTCTTAGAGTAGCCCCATGCAACCAAGTTCGTCTAGCAACAACAACCTGCAGCACGTCTGTCCGTCAGAGCGAGGCCGGCCCTTGAAGCATCGGCGGCCCGCCCAATTTGTTAGAATCGTGCGACCCCGCACCAAGGAGCAAGCAATCATGGCAGAGCCCGTGGGCTCGAGAGCAGGCGACGCGAAGATGGACGTGACCTCCCTTTATCGCGAAGAGGTGTACACCGACCGCGCGGCTGGCACGCTGCGCGTGCTGGTGCCCGTCAAGGCAGACGGTTCCAGCGACAGCGCGCGGCCAACTCTCTTCATTGGCGAGGCGCAGATCCTGACCAACATGGGACCGCTGCCGATCAGCTTCGAAGTCGAAGCCGCCACCCTCGCCGAGGCAGTCGAGAACTATGGTGCGGCGGCCAAAGTCGGCGTCGAGCGCGCGGTCCGTGAATTGCAGGAAATGCGTCGCCAGGCTTCGTCGTCCATCGTCCTGCCGGGCGCGGGTGCCGCAGCCGGACTGACCGGAGGGCTGCCGCCCGGAGGACTCGGCGGCGGCAAGATCAAGCTGCCGTGACCGAGCGCAGGTCGAAAAGCCATTCACGTCACCGCTCCACCGTTACCAAACGCTCGCCAGCACCCCATTAACGCCACAACCCGGGCGCCGGTTGACCGGCCGCGCCGGTTAACTGGCGCCGCGTCGCCCCTGCTGCTCGCACGGCCATGCCCTGGCGGCGACGCACAGGCCGCACTCGGCTACAATCGCTGGTCCAGGAGCACTGCATGAGGCCCGGAGTGCGGTCCATCGTCAAGCTGGCCGTCGTCGCCGCGTTCGCGGCCACGCCCGCGGCCGCAGCGCTCAACATGAATGAAGGATTGTGGGAGACCACGATCACGGCGGACGGGCAGGCGCAGGCAGGCAGCGCCAAGTGCTACACGCGCGCCGACATCGACGAGATGGAGCGGTTGCTGCAGGGCAAATCGAAGCGCGTCGACGGTATCTGCCGCTATGCCGACTTCACGCAATCGGGCAACAGCGTCAACTACACGATGACCTGTCGGCTTGGCGACGACGAGCAGAAGAGTGCCGTCTCGGCGACGTATCGAGGCGACTCGGCTACCGGCACCATCCGTTCCGACGGCGTCACGGTCACCGCGTCGAGCCGTCGCATCGGCAGCTGCACGGAGAGTTCGTTCGCGAGGTAGCGGCGATTCGACCGCGCCTCGACTCGCGAACGGTTGCCTCGATGTCCGACGACACGCCGCAGGGTCTCGCCCGCGGCCTTACCCAGTACGGTGACGCTGGGTTCGCACTCTTCCTGCGGCGATCCTTCGCCCGTTCGATGGGCTATTCGACCGCGCTGCTCGGGCAGCCTACCATCGGCATTGCCAGCGCCGCTTCCGACCTCAATAACTGTCACCGGCATTTCCCGGAGCTGATCGACGCGGTGAAGCGCGGAGTCCTCGCTGCCGGCGGGCTACCGCTCGCGTTTCCGACGATCTCGCTGGGCGAAGTCTTCCTGCATCCGACGAGCCTGATGTATCGCAATCTCATGGCCATGGACGTCGAGGAGATGTGTCGCGCACAGCCTCTCGACGCGGTCGTCCTGGTCGGCGGCTGCGACAAGACAGTGCCGGCGCAGTTGATGGGCGCCGCGTCGGCCGGCGTCCCAGCGATCGGACTGGTCGCTGGTCCGATGCTGACCGCGCGCCACGCGGGCGAGCGGCTCGGTGCATGCACCGATTGCCGGCGCTTCTGGGCCAAATTCCGCAGCGCAGAAATCGATCGCGCTGCACTTGACCGCGTCGAGGCGAGGCTTGCGACCACCGCCGGCACCTGCGCGGTCATGGGCACTGCCAGCACGATGGCCTGCATCGCCGAAGCGCTCGGCATGTTATTGCCCGGAACCGCTGCCATACCGGCAGTTCACGCCGATCGCCTGCGCGCGGCGGAGGCGACCGGGCGGGCCGCCGTCGAACTCGCCTACTCCCGGAGAACGATCGATCATATTATCACTCCGGCGGCAGTCGAGAACGCGTTGCGCGTCTTGCTCGCGGTTGGCGGCTCGACCAATGCCGTCATCCACCTGACAGCAATCGCCGGCAGGCTCGGCATCACGGTTTCCCTCGCACGGCTAAACGAGCTCTCCGATATGACCCCGGTGCTGGTCGACTTGAAGCCGACCGGGGCCCACTACATGGAAGACTTCTTCGCCGCCGGTGGCATGAGTGCGGTGCTGTACGAATTGAAACCATTGCTCGACCTCGACTGCCTTACGGTCACCGGGGAACGTCTGGGCGAGCGCCTCGCGGTGCGGCCCGAAGGCATCGACAGCACGGTCATCCGATCGCTCGCCGAACCGTTGCACCCGTTCGGGGGCCTGGTCGCGCTGTTTGGCTCGCTTGCGCCGAACGGCGCGATTCTCAAGCGCTCTGCCGCCGACGCCAACCTGTTCGAGCGTGAGGGGCGCGCTGTCGTCTTCGCCTCGCCCTCTGATCTCGCAGCACGCATCGACGATCCAGCGCTGGACGTGGAGCCGGGAGATTTTCTGGTGATGCAGAACGCGGGGCCGAGGAGCGGCTACGGGATGCCGGAGGCAGGATACCTGCCACTTCCGGCCAAGCTGGCCCGCGCCGGCGTCAAGGACATGGTGCGCATATCCGATGCCCGCATGAGCGGTACCGCCTACGGCACTGTCGTCCTGCACGTGTCGCCGGAGTCTGCTGCCGGCGGCCCGCTCGCGCTCGTGCGCAGCGGCGATCGCATCCGCCTATCGGTACGGCAACGGCGGCTCGACCTCGAGGTCAGCGCCGCAGAGCTCGCGCGGCGCCAAGCGGAATGGCGGCCGCCGCCGCTGCCACCGCGCGGCTATCGGCGCCTTTATGCCGAGCGGGTCTTGCAAGCGGAGCACGGCTGCGATTTTGATTTTCTGCGCGCCTGACACGTCGCTTCCGCGACCCGGCGAGCTGCATCGGAGACCATCCTACAGCGAAATCAGACCGGGACCGATTTCCCGCGCTGCCAAGCGTGACTAGATTGCAGGTACAGCCACTGCATCGGGAGTAGGTCATGAATCGAAGTCTGAAAACCGCGCAAACGCTTCTGCATCGCATCCTGAACGCTGCGCCGTGGGCGCTCATCGCCGGGGCGGTCGTCACCCCGGCCTATGCGGCCACCGGCATCGCCATCGACGACCTGAAACTGCCGACAATCGATGCCCTGACGCTGGCGATCCTGCTCGGTTCGATCACTCTGCTGGTCATCGCCCTCGTGCTCAAGACGCTGCGCCGGAAGCATGCGCAGATCCCAAGCTCGAACGGATTCAAGGAAGGCATCGGCCGCTATCGGCTGCAACTCGGCCGTGGCGACAGCGACTAGTGCAGCCGCTGGCGCACTTTACGCGATGCCTCGCGTCGCTGGGCGCGGCGCTCGGCGCGATTAACGCCCTCCCCGCTGCGCCGAGCCTGCCAGAAACGCTGGACGAGCACCGCGGCGATCGGTAGCTCGTCGATCATGCCAAGGCGCTTTTCCTCGGTATCGACCCAGTCGAGATACTCCGGGTCGTGGTCGCCGTAGGCAAGCGCCTCGATCGGCAGCATCCAATCGCGGGTCTGCTCGTTCGCGTAGATCGGCTCCCAGGATTCCTCGCGCAGGATCACGCCCGTCATGTAGCCCTCGCACCAAGCGCTCGCCTCGGGCGGTGCCACTTCCTCCCGCCGGCCGCCTTCGGCTTTGGTGCCGGAACGGCCCTTGACGCCTTCATCGGCACGATAGAGCAACGGCTTGAAGCGGGTGGGCGAATCGGTGAGGGTGCGCACGATGCCGTTCTGCAGGCGCAGGATCAACGATAGGATGTGCTCCGCCTGCTCGTTGTCGGCGAACACCGGCGCGACGCTGCGCTGGCTGTCGCTCCACACGACTGGAAGCCACTCCGACGGCTGGATCAGCTCGGGGCCGCTGACAATGGCGGTAAGAAAGCCGTCGAGCATCTCCAGATCCATGCAGTCCTGCGGCACGGCGTTGGATCCGAAGAATGCCTCGAGCGCATCGTATTCGGTTTCGGAAAGCGGTTCGTCGAGCTTGTTCGATTCGGCCATGGCTGTTTGGGACCCGGGGGAGCCCGTAATGATCGCCCGAGCCGCTGTGGAATGCAAATTCGCGCCGGCCCTGGGCGATGCGGCCAATCGGGCTTCGGGCCTGCTAAAGAGTCGCGGCGGGCCCGCACACCCGTCAGCGCAGCGCGTGGCGGGCGTTCAGCGCCGCCGCAAACAGCAGCACCGCGCCGGCCTGATGCGCGGCGGCAAGGGCCAGCGGCACGACCAGCAGCAGCGTCGCGATGCCCAGCGCGATCTGCACGGCAAGCAGCGCCAGGAACAGTTCAGCCGCCCGTCGCGCCGGCGCGGGAAGGCCCGCCGTCCGGTGCACCCGCCACACGAACCATGGCACCAGCAGCGCCAGTATTGCCGCGAGCAGGCGGTGGTCGAACTGGACGGTTGCCATGTTGTTGGTGAAGTTGCGATACCACGGCTCGAGCATCAGGATCTCGGGTGGCGCCCAGTGGCCGCTCATGAGCGGGAAGGTGTTGTAGGCAAAGCCCGCGCGGATGCCGGCGACCAGTCCGCCGGCAAGGACCATCAGGAACACCAGTGCGGCGAGCCGGCCTGCAAAACGCCGCAGCTCGGCGCTGCCCGCGTTCGCCGACGGCCGGCGCAGCTGCGATAGCCCGACCCAGAGCATCGCGCCGAAGATAAGAAAGGCAAGGCCGAGGTGCGCGGTCAGACGCAGCTGCGACACCCGCGGGTCGTCGATAAGGCCGCTTTGCACCATGTACCAGCCGAGCGCACCCTGCAAGGCTCCGAGGGCAAAAATCGCGCCGAGCGCAGCGGCGTAGCCGCGTGGAATGCGGCGCCGGACGAGAAACCACAGGTACGGTGCCAGAAATGCCACACCGATCGCGCGCCCGAGCAGCCGGTGCGCGTATTCCCACCAGAAAATGCGCTTGAAGCCGCCGAGGTCCATATCGGGATTGACCTGGCGAAATTCGGGCGTCGCCTGGTAGCGGGAAAACGCTTCCGTCCAATCGGCTTCCGACAGCGGGGGCAGCGTACCGACGATTGGCGCCCACTCGGTGATCGACAGCCCCGAATGAGTAAGGCGCGTGACACCGCCGACCACGACCATTGCGAAGACCAAGGTGCAGCAGACGAACAGCCAAGCCGCGACCGCGCGCGGGTTGCCTTCGGTCCGACCGGCACGCCCCACGGCGCCGGAGAGTGACCCAGGCCGCGCGCCATCGATCATCTGCATGGCCGGATTCTCCCACAGCAGGCCTTCCGCCCGGCCTCCGCGACGGCGCGCGCGGCCGCGCGAACGAGACCGCATCGACGCGCCACGGGCACGACCGATCGGCCTTCTATTGCGGCCCTCCCTGGGTTGCCCCCATGGCCTCGACCGCCACCGAAATCAGGATCGATCCGCCGCGTTCGAAGGTCAGCGTCAACGGGAATCGCTCGCCGACCTTGAGCGGCTGCTTGAGGTCCAAAAGCATGAGGTGGTACCCGTAGGGCGTGAACTCCACCCTTCCGCCCGGGAAAACCTCGACCGACGGCACCGCGCGCATCTTCATCACGCCACCCTCGAGCACCATCTGGTGCATCGCGACCCCGGCCGCGACCGGCGTGGAGGCCCTTATAAGGCGGTCTCCCTCGCTGCTTGCATTGTCGACGGTGAAGAATACCGCGCCGGCCTTCGCACCCGGCGGCGTCGCGCGAGCGAACGGATGCTCGATGCGCAGCGCATCGACCTGGTATTCGTCAGTAGCCAGCGCGGGAGTCGCCGCCAAGGCGGCGATGACAAGCAGCGTCCAGGCCCGAGGCCCGGTTCGCAAGCTCCAGGGCATCGATCGGTGCGCGGGGGCGCGCTGTTCCACTGCGCGCCCCGAACCCGCGTCGATTCCTGCGCAGCGGCGACGTGCGGGAACGCGATGCATGCGCTCGAACCGACGACCGCGGGGGTCTCAGTAGCGGCCGCGCGGTGCGCTCGCGGCGCCGCCTGACGCCGGCGCCGCCACCTCGCCGCCACCGCCACCGCCGATCGCGCCGCCGCCCACTCGCCCGGGCGCGCTGCTGATGCCACCGTAACTGAGATAGCCACGCATCTCCGAGACGATCTCGTCAACAGTCGCGGGGCGGTAGCCCGCCGCCCCGGAGGCGGCCACCGCCTGACAATTCTCGACGTCCGCAATCATCAGGTATTCGTGCTGGCGGCGAAGCGCTTGGCGCTGTGGCGCGCCCTGATCGCTCATGTCGACCGGCGGCGCCGAGCCCCGATACAGCACGGCATCGTTGCGATCGAGCAGCGTGTAACAGATCACCGCGTTCGCGGCCGGCGCGGCCGCGGCTGCCGCCAGTGCGATGGCGAGGATAGTCAGTATGCGCATAGGGGCCTCCTGTCCCATTATGGCCGCCTCGCCGCTATTTGCGCAACTGCGCGATCCCCCGGCTCAAGCCGTCCAGGGTCAACGGGAACATGCGGGGCCCGAGGGCATTGAGCACGATCTGGGTCGATCGGGTGGAAGCCCAGGCGCGCTCGGGCTCCGGGTTGAGCCAGATCGCGTGCCGGTAGGTGTCGATGAGACGCTTGAGCCAGACCAGCCCTGGCTCGTCGTTGGCGTATTCGACGCTGCCTCCCGACTGCAGTAGCTCGTAGGGGCTCATCGCCGCGTCGCCGACGAAGATCAGGCGCCAATCGGGCCCGTGCCTGTGCATGATATCGAACGTCGCGACGCGCTCGCCGCGCCGCCGCAGGTTGTCGCGCCAGACATGATCGTAGACGCAGTTGTGAAAGTAGAAGTGCTCAAGATGACGGAACTCGCTGCGCGCGGCGGAGAACAACTCTTCGCACACCGGGAGGTGCGGATCCATCGAGCCGCCTACGTCCAGGAACAGCAGCACCTTGACACGGTTGCGCCGCTCGGGGACGAGGCGCAGATCCAGCCATCCGGCGTTTCGCGCCGTTCCCTCGATGGTCGCATCGAGGTCGAGTTCCTCGGGCACGCCCTCGCGCGCGAAGCGGCGCAGCCGGCGCAGCGCAATCTTCACGTTGCGCGTATTGAGTTCCACCGAGTCGTCGAGATTGCGGAACGAGCGCTCATCCCAAACCTTGATCGCGCTGCGGCTGCGCCCGCTCTCCTGGCCGATGCGGATGCCCTCCGGGTTGTACCCGTATGCGCCGAACGGGCTGGTGCCTGCGGTCCCTATCCACTTGGACCCGCCCTGGTGGCGGCCGCGCTGCTCCTCGAGACGCTCCCTGAGCACCTGCATGAGCCTTTCCCAGCCGCCGAGCGCCTGGACCCGCGCTTTCTCCGCTTCGCTCAATGTGCCTTCGGCCAGCTTGCGGATCCACTCCTCCGGAACCATCGCTCCGATGTCGAAGACTCCCTCGACACCGCGGAAATACGTCCCGAATGCCAGGTTGTACCGATCGTAGAGTGCCTCGTCCTTGACCAGGCAGGTGCGCGCCAGGAAGTAGAAGTCATCGATGCTGTTGGCAACCACGTTGTGCTCGAGCGCGTCGAGCAGCGTGAGGAACTCGCGCGTCGAGACCGGCAGCTTCGCGGCCTTGAGGTGCAGGAAGAAATCGATCAGCATCGCCGCGCTAGCGCTGCCGCGCCAGCAGAAATCCCAGGTGCCGCTTCACCGCGGGCCACTCGCTTTCGATGATGCTGAAAACAACAGTGTCGCGGTAGCTGCCGTCGGCGGATATCTGGTGATTGCGCAGCACGCCGTCCTGCTTCGCGCCGATGCGCGCCAGCGCTGCCCGCGAGGCCTGATTGAACCAGTGGGTGCGGAATTCGACCGCTATGCACTTGAGCTTTTCGAAGGCATGCGCGAGCAGCAGCAGCTTGCACTCGGTGTTGATCGCGGTGCGCTGTGCTCGGGTCGCGTACCAGGTATACCCGATCTCCAGCCTGCGGTTGCCCGCGTCGACGTTGAAGTAGCGCGTGCAGCCGACGATTTCGCCATCGCTGTTGTCGCGCACCACGAATGGCATCGCGCCGAGATCATTGCGCATCTTCAGCGCAGTCTCGATGTAGGCCTCGGTCGCGTCGGGGCCGGGAACCGACGTGTACCAAAGCTGCCAAAGCTTGCCCTCGGCGGCGGCGCGCTGCAGCCCGGCCGCATGCTCGCGCGCGAGCGGTTCCAGCGCGGCGCAGCGTCCTCTGAGCGAGACCGGTTCGATGAAGCGTCCGGTCATCTTCCCGCGCGCGCCATGAATGCCACCCGCTCGAACAGGTGCACGTCCTGTTCGTTCTTGAGCAGGGCGCCGTAGAGGGGCGGGATGACGACTTTCTTGTCCGTGCTGCGCAGCGCCTCGGGCGGGATATCCTCCGCCAGCAAAAGCTTCAGCCAGTCGAGGAGCTCCGATGTCGACGGCTTCTTCTTCAGCCCCGGCACTTCGCGCAGCTCGAAGAACACCTCCATTGCCTCCTTGAGCAGCGCCTTCTTCAAACCCGGGAAGTGAACGTCAACGATGCGCGTCATCGTCTCCCGGTCGGGAAACCTGATGTAATGGAAGAAACAACGGCGCAGGAATGCATCGGGCAATTCCTTTTCGTTGTTGCTGGTGATCACCACCAATGGACGATGCCGAGCGCGTATCGTGACTTGCGTCTCGTAAACGTAGAACTCCATGCGGTCGAGTTCGCGCAGCAGGTCGTTCGGGAACTCGATGTCGGCCTTGTCGATCTCGTCGATGAGGACGACTGTGGGCGTCGGCGAGTCGAAGGCCTCCCACAGCACGCCGCGCTTGATGTAGTGCGCAATGTCGGCGACATGCTCGTCGCCAAGCTGCGAGTCGCGCAGGCGCGATACCGCGTCGTATTCGTACAGCCCCTGCTGGGCCTTGGTCGTCGACTTGATATGCCACTGCACCAGCGGTCGGCCGATGGCCCGCGCAACCTCCTCGGCCAGCATCGTCTTGCCAGTTCCCGGCTCGCCCTTTACCAGCAACGGCCGCTGCAGGGTGATCGCGGCGTTGACCGCGAGCATCAAGTCGGGCGTGGCGATGTAGGTATCGGTGCCTTCGAAGCGCATCGTTGTCCCTCTCCTATGCATCCTAACGCATGACGTACTGCAGTGCCCAGAGCACGATCATGCCGCTGGCAATGGTGAGCACCGCGCTCTGCCGCCACCAGGCGACGATGCCGGCGACGAGCGCCGCGATCAATTTGACATTGCCGGGGTCGATCCGCAACACGCCTGGCGGAACGAACACGACCGCCGGCACGACGATCGCCGTCAGCATCGCCACCGGAACGTGTTTGAGTCCCCGCGCAAGCAACGGCGGCATGTCGCGGCGTGCGAACAGGGCGATGAACGACAGCCGGGCGCAATAGGTGATCGCGCCGACCGCGAAGATCAGGAGCCAGATCGTGAGTTCTCTACTCATGCCCGCGCGCGAACCTGTCGCCAAGCATTCCCGCACCGATCGCGAGCAGGCCGCCGCAGACCAGCGATAATCGTAACGGCAGCGCATCGAGCGTAACCACCGCGACCGTCGCGACCGCAAACACCAGCATCGATACGCGGTCGCGTAACAGCGGTACCAGCACCGCGAGAAAGCACAATGGCACTACGAAGTCGAGCTGCCATGACGCTGCGACAACCTGGCCGGCAAGAATGCCTGCGAGGGTGGCGACCTGCCAGGTTACCCAAATGAAGGCGCCGCTGCCAAGGAAGTAGGACGCATTGGCGCGAATGTCGGGTGATCTGCGGAACCGCTGCAACGTCCCGGCAAATGCCTGATCGGTAAGCAAGAAGGACAGCACGTTGCGCCAGCGACGATCGAGCGGCCGCAGATAGGGCGCCATGGCGGCGCTGTACATGATAAGCCGCAGACTGACCACCAGGCAGGAGAGCAGGATCACCGCGAACGGGGCCCCGGCCACGAGCAGTTGAATGGCAACGATCTGCGCCGCGCCACTGAACATGATCATCGACATGGCAAGGGCGGCCGCGGGCGAAGCGCCGGCGGCAATGGCGCCGATGCCACAGACGATGCCGAAGGGAACGATGCCGATGAGCATCGGCGCGATTTCGCGCGCGCCCTGGTAGAACGCGGGGCGGGAGAAATACGTGCGCATGGCTGGCAAACAAAGGCCCGCGGTGAGGTCGCTGCGGGCCCGCGAGGAGACATGCGAAGTATAGCGCACGCCGGCATCGGGCCTTACGTCGGATCGGGGCGGCGGCGACACGCTCTCGCAACGACGCAAATTCGCCGCCGCGAACATGAATCCGTGCGCAGGCCAGCAGCCGACGCGGCACGCGCCCGGCCCGCCGCGGCTTGGGCCGTTTCAACCGCCGCCGCTGGTCTGCGCCAGGCCGGCGTCTATGATCAGATCGTGACCGGTCATGCCGCGCGCCTCGTCGGATGCCAGGAACAGCACGCCGCGCGCGATGTCGTCACCGACGAGCCTGAATTTCAGGCATTGCTGATCGAGAAACTCCCGCTCCAGCTGCGGCGTGCGCCACAATGCGCGCTGCCGCGGCGTATCGACCGCTCCGGGCACGATCGAATTGACGCGGATGTTGTGTGGTCCCAGCTCGCGCGCCAGCGTGCGCGTCAGGCCGCAAATTGCGGCTTTCGCGGCCGTGTAGGCAACCATGCCGGACGTGCCGCGCATCCACGACACCGATCCCAGGTTGATGATCGAGCCACCGCCTGCGCGCGCCATCCCGGGCACGACCGCCTGGGCGGCAAAGAAGTGGTGGCGCAGATTGACCGCGAAGCAATCGTCCCAATACTCCGGCGTCACGCTCTCGAGCGGGTGCCGGTCGTCCCGGGCGGCGTTATTGACGAGCACCGTGACCGCTCCCCAGTCCTTGTCGATAGCGTCGAGGACCGCGCGCAGGGCGGCAATGTCACGCACGTCGCACGCGTGGTAACGGATCGTCGCCGGCGCGAGTCGTGCGACCAAAGCCCGGGCAGGCTCTTCGGCCACGTCGCAGAATGCCACGCGCGCATCCTGCTGCACGAAGCGCGCAACGATGTCGGCGCCGATTCCCGATCCGCCCCCGGATACGAACACGACCCTTCCGGCAAGGCTTGGGTAGCGGGCAGCAGTGTCGGCCACGGCAGTCGCGATCGCGAACGAGGCCACGCATCTATAGCACACGGACGACTTCGATGTGAAGCGGGGCTAGAATAGCCGGCGACGCCGGCTGATCTGCCGCGCGTCGCGCCGGCAGCCCCGGCCCGGAGCGTCGAGGAGATGGTGATGGATCTGCCGGTCAATCAATTCAAGCGCGCGCTCGCGTCCGGCGCGACGCCGATCGGGGCCTGGCTGGTAAGCGCGGCGCCCTCGACTGCCGAGGCCCTCGGGTGCCTGGGCTTCGACTTCCTCGTCGTCGACACCGAGCACACGCCGGTCGACATGCAGCAGATGGTGGGCATCCTGCAGACCATCGCCGGCACCCCGGCGCAGGCGATCGTGCGGCCGCCGTGGAACGACATGGTCATGGTCAAGCGCGCACTCGATGCGGGGGCGCAAAGCCTGTTGTTGCCGTTCGTGCAAAGCGCCGACGAGGCCAGGCGCGCCGTTGCCTTTACTCGCTATCCACCGGCGGGCGTACGCGGCGTCGCCGCGATGCACCGGGGCAGTCGCTACGGCACGATTCCGAATTACGTCCAGCGCGCGCACGAGGAGATCTGCGTGATCGTCCAGATCGAGACGCTCACGGCATTCGACCAGCTCGAGGCCATTGCCGCGGTGCCTGGAGTCGATTCGATCTTCATCGGCCCCGCCGACCTCTCCGCGTCGATGGGCTTCCCGGGTGACATGGGCAATCCCGCGGTACAGGAGAAGCTCCGTTCCGGCGCACAGACCTGCAAGCGGCTCGGCAAACCCTGCGGAATCGTCGGTGCCAATCCGGAAATGGTCGGCAAGTTCCTCGACTACGGCTTCTCCTGGGTTGCGGTCGGCTCCGACCTCGCCATGTTGGTCAGCCGTGCGCAGGAATACCTGAGCGCCGTGCGCAAGAACGTCGGCGGCGCGCCGCCCAGGCCCTGACGGACCGCGGTCAAGGTGACGGCCACGCTCGAATTGCGCGCCGCTGGCGCGCGCGTGATGCTTGCGCCGGAGGTCGGCGCCGCGATTGCGGCGTACGAGTGGCGCGGCCAGCCGGTGCTGCGGCCCACGCCCGGCTCGGCGCTCGCCGCGGGCGACGTGGGGCACTTCTCGTGCTATCCGCTGCTCCCCTTTTCCAATCGGCTGGCCCACGCCAGACTGCACTGGAACAAGGCCGTGTACGCGCTCGAGCGCCCGCTTGCCAACGTACCGCACGCCATTCATGGCAACGGCTGGCGCCGCCGCTGGACGGTTGTCGACGCTGCCCCCACGCGGGCGGTACTGGAACTCGCGCACGCGGCGGTCGGAGAGAGTGGCCGCGAATGGCCGTTTGCCTATCGTGCGCGACAGACCTTTTCCCTGGACTCCGATTCGCTCGCGATGACGCTCTCGATTGCCAACGCCGGCGATGCATCGTTTCCATTCGGCCTCGGTTGGCATCCGTTTTTCCCGCGCAACGCCTTGACCAGGCTCGGTTTTGCCGCGACCCGCATCTGGCATACCGACGCCACGCTGCTGCCGACCCGGTGCGCTCGCGTGCCTGCAAAATGGAACTTCGAGGCGCCACATGCGATTGCCGCGACGACATTGGATCATTGCTTCGCCGGATGGCGGCCGCCGGCCACGGTCGCCTGGCCGGACAGGGGCCTGGCGGCGGAGATCAGCGCCGATGCCGGGTGCGACTACCTTGTGGTGTACGTGCCGCCGGACTGCGATTTTCTCGCCGTCGAACCGGTCACCCACATGACCGACGCGTTCAATCGCGCCGCTGCAGGTGCGACGGCCACGGGTACCCGTCTGCTCGCGCCAGGGGCTACGTTTTCTTGTACGATGCGCATTTCCGTCTCGCCCGGTGCCAAGGATGCGGTCGCCGTTTGAGTGCGTGCTCGACATCAAGGCGAGCCTCGGCGAATGCCCGACCTGGTCGGTCGACGAGCAATCGCTGTACTGGGTGGACATCAATGCACCTTCTCTCAACCGCTTCGATCCGCTCACCGGCAAGAGCATCGCCTGGCCGATGCCCGAGGCGATCGGCTGTTTTGCGCTGCGCGACCGAGGAAGCCTCGTCGCCGCCCTGCGCTCCGGCATCTGGCTTGTCGGTGCCGATGGCAAGCTCGAACGCAAGATCGCCGCTGCGCCCTACGATCCGGCGCACCACCGTTTCAACGATGGCCGCGCCGACGCGCAGGGCCGCTTCTGGGCCGGCAGCATGAACGAAAAACGCGATGCCGCCAGCGCGATGCTCTATCGACTCGATGCGAGCCTGGCGCTGACCCCGGTGCTGTCGGATATCACCATCGCCAACGGCCTCGCCTGGAGCCCGGATTCCCGCACCATGTATCACGCCGACACCCCCACGCGAACGATCCACGCATGGGATTTCGACCCCGCGACCGGCACGGTTGCCAACCGCAGGCTGTTCGCGCAGTTCTCCGCGGAAACCGACCGCCCCGACGGCGGTGCAGTCGATCGCGAGGGCTGCTACTGGAGCGCGTTCTATGGCGGCGGCAAGGTCGTGCGCCTGTCGCCGCGAGGCGAGACGGTCGCGGAGTTTCCTGTGCCGGCGATGTGCCCGACGATGTGCGCGTTTGGCGGCCCCGACCTGAAGACGCTCTACGTCACTACCGCGCGCCAGCGGCGCGGGGCGGAAGAACTGGTACGTCTGCCCCAGTCGGGCGGAATCTTCGTCATGCGCGTCGACGTGCCCGGCATGCCCGAACCGAAGTTTGCGGGCTGAGTGCGGCCTTTTCTCGAGCGCAGCGCCACGACACCCCGCCGATGCAACTCGATACCGCCGCGTACATCCGCCTGACCGCCTCCGGCAGCCTGGGCATGTCGGCCTCCGGCGGCGCTTTCGCGACCAGCACCGGCGACGTGCTGGAAGTCACTTCCTACGGACCCGGGGTATTCCGCCTGCGCATCGGCGCGAACACCCGGCCCGACTACGGGCTGGTGGTCGGCCGGGCGCAGCGCTGCGACATCACGCAAGTCGATCCCGGCGTATGGTCGTTTGCGGCGGGAGGTACCCGGCTCGAGCTGACCGGCGAGCCTCTGCGCATCCGGTTGCTGCACGATGAGCAGCCGATCATCACGTCGATCACCGATGAGCACTTCCGCGGCTTTGCGCGCCTGCCGGTAATCGGCCGCACGCGCAACGGCCAACAGTGGATCGCTTCCTTTGCGCTGGCATCGGGGGAACCGGTCTACGGCCTGGGCGAGAAATTCGGCCCGCTCAACAAACGCGGGCAGCTCGTGACCTCGCATGTCGACGACCCGCTTGGCGTCAACACGGGGCAGTCGTACAAGAGCGTGCCGCTATGCTGGAGCCCGGGAAATGCCCTGGCCTCGAAGGGCGGCGCATGGGGCATCCTGATCAACACGCCGGGCACCGTGACGCACGGCGTCGGGCATCCCGAATGGTCGCATCGCTCATATTCCGTCGTCGTCGATGACGAAGCCCTCGACCTGTTCCTGATTGCCGGCCGCGATCCGGCGCAGGTGCTCGACCGCTATACGACGCTGACCGGCCGCGCGCCCGACGTGCCGTTGTGGAGTCTCGGCCTGTGGATGTCGCGTGCGTACTACCGCACCGCCGATGAGGCGATGGCGGTGGCGGAGGAAGTGCGCGCGCGCAAGATCCCCTGCGATGTCCTGGTCCTTGACGGCCGGGCTGTTTGGGAGGTGCGGACCCGGTTTGATTTCCAGTGGGACCGCTTGCGTTACCCCGAGCCCGCGTCGACATTCGCGCGCATGAAGCGCCACAGCCTCAGAATCTGCGTCTGGGAATATCCGTACGTGTCGGTTCATTCGGCGCTCTTCGCCGAGCTTGCCGCGAAGCGCTTTCTATTGACCACCGCTGCCGGCGAGCCCTACGTGTTTTCCTGGGACACCGCGCCTGCGACCTCGCCGTTCTCCGGGATGCTCACGCCGCTGCCCGATTCGGGCATCCTCGACTTCACCAATCCCGCCGCCTACGCCTGGTGGCGCGATGCCCACGAACCGTTGTTCAAGGCCGGCGTCGACGTGATCAAGAGCGATTTCGGTGAGCAGGTCCCCGACGACGCGGTTGCCTTCAACGGCGATCGCGGCGTGCGTCTGCACAACGTCTATCCGCTGCTCTACAACCGCTGCGTTTACGAAGCGACGAAGCGCTTCGCGCCGGCGGCAACCCAGCCGCCGATCGTCTGGAGCCGTGCCGGCTGGACGGGCAGCCAGCGCTATCCCGTCCAGTGGGGCGGAGAACCGCAGAGCGACTGGGAAGGCCTGGCGGCAAGCATCCGCGGCGGCCTGTCGTGGGGCATGAGTGGAGCACCCTACCACTCAAGCGACATCGGCGGCTTCTACGGTTCGGAACAGCCATCGGCGGAGCTCTATCTGCGCTGGCTGCAGATGAGCGTGTTCAGCTCGCACATGCGCCTGCATGGCCTGGGCGCGCGCGAACCGTGGGCCTTTGGCGAAGATACCGAGACCATCGCCCGGCAATGGATCGAGTTCCGCTATCGCTTGTTGCCCTACCTGCGGACCGTGATCGCGCAGGCAGTGGCGACCGGCCTGCCGATCATGCGTGCGATGCCGCTTATGTTTCCCAACGTTGCGTTGACGCGTGGTTATGAAACGCAGTTCATGTGCGGCGATGCGTTGCTTATCGCGCCAATCGTCGCCCCCGGCGGCGAGGTCGAGGTCGCCATGCCGCCTGGCGCATGGTACGACCTGGCCAGCCGGCAGCGCCTGCCGGGCCGGCAAGTCATCCGCTACCGTGCGACGCTGGACAAATTTCCGGTGTTCGGGCGCGAGGGATACGCGCTTCCGCTCGGGCCGGTCGTGCAGCACACCGGCGAGATCGATCCGGCAAAGCCGCTTGCGGCCTTGTACCTGTTCGGCAAGCCGGCTCAGCCCCTAGACGGATTCGCGCAGGCGAGGATCGCCGTGACCGACGGCCGCGCGACGGTCGCCGCAGCGCCATCGGTCAAAGTCGAAACCTTCGGCGATGCAACCGGCATCGCCATCGACGTGCTCGGTTAGTGGAGGCCATTGGCGGTGATGACCGAGTTACCGACCATCGCCGTTAGCGTAGGCGAGCCGGCGGGCATCGGCCCCGACCTGTGCGTGCGCCTGGCCGAGCGCACTTGGCCCGCGCGCCTGGTGTTCATCGGCGACATGGAGTTGCTGCGCGCGCGCGCCCGGCGCCTTGGCGCCGGCGTGCGCTTCGGCGCCTACGTGCGGCACGCGTCGCCCCCGTCGGGAACGTCGGAAGTCGCGCACTTTCCGCTCGCGGCCGCCGTGACCCCTGGGCGGCCGGACCCTGCCAACGCCCGAACCGTGCTCGCGACCCTCGACGCGGCCGTCGGTGGTGCACTCTCGGGCGAGTTCGCGGCGCTGGTTACAGCGCCCGTGCAGAAGAGCGCGCTCAACGACGCCGGCATCGCCTTCACCGGCCATACCGAGTTCCTCGCCGCGCGCAGCGGTGCATCCCACGTCGTGATGATGCTCATCGGCGGCCCGCGGACGCAGACGCTGCGCGTCGCCCTTGCGACGACCCACCTGCCGCTCGCCGCCGTGCCGGCAGCGATCACGCGCGAGTCGCTGACCGCGACCCTCAACGTCGTTGCCGCCGAACTCGCCGGCAGATTCGGTATCCTGCGCCCGCGCATCGCCGTCTGCGGCTTGAACCCGCACGCCGGCGAAGGGGGCTATCTCGGCCGCGAGGAAATCGACATCATCGCTCCGGTCATCGCGACGTTGCGGGACTCCGGCCTCGATCTGGTCGGCCCACTCCCCGCCGACACCGCATTCGTCCCGGGGCGCGGCTTTGACTGCGTGGTCGCGATGTACCACGACCAGGGATTGCCGGCGCTCAAGTACGCGAGCTTCGGTCACGCCGTCAATGTCACGCTCGGACTGCCCTTCGTACGCACATCGGTCGACCATGGCACCGCGCTCGACCTCGCGGCGTTCGACGCCGGCGCCCGTTCGGCAGATCCGGGCAGCATGTTCGCGGCGGTCGACCTGGCAATCGAGTTGACCGGAGTGCTCGATCATGCATGACGGCTACCTGTCCCATCTGCGCGGAGTCATCGAGCGGATCCGCGCCGACGGCTTCTACAAGACCGAACGGGTGATCGAGAGCCCGCAGTCGCCGCAGATCCGCCTCGCCGACGGTCGAGAGGTTCTCAATTTCTGCGCCAACAATTATCTCGGCCTGGCCGACGATCCGCGCCTGGTCCAGGCGGCGAAGGACGGTCTCGACGCTCACGGTTTCGGCATGGCCTCGGTGCGCTTCATATGCGGCACGCAAAGCGTGCACAAGGAACTCGAAGCGGCGCTTGCCGCCTTCCTGAAGACCGATGACTGCATCCTCTATTCGAGCTGCTTCGACGCTAACGGGGGCCTGTTCGAGACCCTGCTCGACGAGCAGGATGCGGTGATCAGCGACGAACTCAATCACGCGAGCATCGTCGACGGCATACGCCTCTGCAAGGCCAAACGATATCGCTATCGCAACAACGACATGGCGGATCTGGAAGTGAAGCTCGCCGAAGCCGATGGCGCAGGTGCTCGCTTCAAGCTGGTCGCCACCGACGGCGTGTTCTCCATGGATGGCACTGTCGCGCAGCTGTCCGCGATCTGTGCGCTCGCCGAAGACCACCAGGCGCTGGTGATGGTTGACGATTCGCATGCCGTCGGTTTCATCGGCGCCGGCGGGCGCGGAACCCCCGAATTCTGCGCGGTCGAGGGTCGGGTGGATGTCTACACGGGCACGCTGGGCAAGGCGTTGGGCGGGTCTTCCGGTGGATACGTCGCCGGACCCGGAGATCTGGTCGCGCTGCTGCGCCAGCGCTCGCGCCCATATCTGTTCTCCAATACCTTGGCGCCGTCCATCGCGGCGGCCTCGCTGCGGGTATTCGAGCTCCTGGCCGGTGCCGAGGGGGCCGACTTGCGCCAGCGCGTGCAGGCGAACGGCCAGCGCTTCCGCAAGGCGATGACCGCTCTGGGCTTCGATCTGGTGCCCGGAGAGCATCCGATCATTCCGGTCATGCTGGGCGAAGCGGCCCTTGCCAGCCGCATGGCGGATGCTTTGCTCGCGGAGGGGGTCTACGTGATCGGCTTTTCCTATCCGGTCGTGCCCAAGGGCAAGGCCCGCATTCGAACCCAGATGAGTGCCGCGCACACGACCGGGCAAATCGACCAGGCGGTGGCCGCGTTTGCCAAGGTCGGCAAAGCGCTGGGCGTCATTCGCTGAACCGTGGGACATCGCAGATGAAGGCATTGGCAAAGATGGACCGGGCCCCCGGCCTGACGCTGACCCGGGTCAAGAAGCCCGAAGTCGGCCACAACGACGTCATGATCCGCATCCGCAAGACGGCGATCTGCGGCACGGACGTGCACATCTGGAACTGGGACGACTGGGCGCAAAAGACCATTCCCGTGCCGATGCAGGTCGGACACGAATACGTCGGCGAAATCGTCGAAATCGGCCAGGAAGTGCGCGGTTTCAAGGTCGGTGACCGCGTATCGGGCGAAGGCCACATTACCTGCGGCTACTGCCGCAACTGTCGCGCCGGGCGGCGCCATCTGTGCCGCAACACGGTCGGCGTCGGCGTCAATCGTGAAGGCGCGTTCGCCGAATACCTGGTGATCCCTGCGTTCAACGCGTTCAAGATCCCCGACGACATATCGGACGACCTGGCAGCGATTTTCGATCCGTTCGGCAACGCGACCCACACCGCCCTGTCGTTCGATCTGGTGGGCGAGGACGTGCTGATCACCGGCGCCGGTCCGATCGGCATCATGGCGGCGGCGATCGCGCGCCACGTCGGCGCGCGTCACGTCGTCGTCACCGACGTCAACGACTACCGGCTCGCGCTCGCCTCGCGCATGGGGGCGACTCGCGTGGTCAACGTCGAGCGCGAACGCCTGCGCGAGGTCATGGCCGGCCTGCGCATGACCGAAGGTTTCGATGTCGGAATGGAAATGTCCGGCGTGCCGCAGGCCTTCTCCGACATGCTCGAGCACATGAACCACGGCGGCAAGGTGGCCCTGCTCGGCATCCCCCCGGCGCACATGGCGATCGACTGGAACCAGGTCATCTTCAAGGGCCTGGAGATCAAGGGCATATATGGCCGCGAGATGTTCGAGACTTGGTACAAGATGGTCGCCATGCTGCAGAGCGGCCTCGACCTGTCCCCGATCATCACCCACCACTTCCTTGCCGAACAGTTCGAGGCGGCGTTTGCGACCATGCTCTCCGGCCAGAGCGGCAAGGTCATCCTGGACTGGAATTAGGGCCGGCATCGCCTTGCCGCCTAGGCCACCGTGGTGGGAAAGCCTGGTCTGACCGCAAGGGGCGGCCACGCCGCGCGCAAGCGGTTTGGACAGAATTTCCTGGTCGATCGCCATTACATCGACCGCATCGTCGCCGCGGTGAACCCGCAACCCGACGACAACATCGTCGAAATCGGGCCCGGACTCGGAGCGCTCACGCGCCCGTTACTGGAGCGGGTACGGCGGCTCACCGTCATCGAGATCGACCGCGATCTCGCGGCGCGCATCGCCGGCGAGCTTGCTGCGGATCGTCTGACCCTCCACCAGGTCGACGCGCTGCGTTTTGACTTCGCCACGCTGGGCGGCGCGTTGCGCGTGATCGGCAACCTGCCGTACAACATCTCTTCGCCGCTGCTGTTTCACCTTTCGCGCTATGAGGCTAGCCTGCGCGACTTGACCGTGATGCTGCAGCGGGAGGTGGTGCAGCGGATGGCCGCGGCTCCGGCGACGCCGGAATACGGCCGGCTGAGCGTCATGCTGCAGTGCCGCTTCCGCGTCGAGCGGCTATTCAGCGTGCCGCCGGGGGCGTTTCGTCCCGCACCGAAGGTCGAGTCCGCGATAGCGCGCCTTGAGCCGCTGCGCGCCGCCCGTCCGGCGATCGCTGACGAGGCACTGTTCGCGGAGGTCGTCGGCGCCGCCTTCGGGCAACGGCGCAAGACGCTGCGCAACGCATTGCAGCGCTGGGCGACGGCGCAGGAACTCGAGGCTGCGGGCGTCGATCCGGGCGCCCGCGGCGAGACGCTTGCCGTGTGCGACTTCGTTCGCCTGGCCAATGTCCTCGCCCGGTAGAGTCATTCGCCCCAGGTCCGGTCCGGCCGCTGCGCGGGCGCCGCTATGCGCACGATCTTGCGCCGGCCTCTGGCGCCGCGAAGCAGCGTCACCGCCCGCTCGGGCACGCCGAATGCGTCGGCCAACCAGGCGATCAGCGCAACGTTGGCCTTGCCTTCGACTGCTGGCGCAGCCAGGCGAACCCTCACCGCGTCGCCGCGCACGCCGGTGATTTCGCTGCGCTTCGCGTTCGGCTGGACGTGGAGCGCAAGCGTCAGCGACCCATCGGCGGCAATGCGCCGCCACGCGGGCGCGGGCCTGTCAACGGAGGAGCTGGACAACGTATTGTTCGAGCCATGCCACCGGCAGAATCAAGGCCAGTTGCGCCAGCACGATGACGATAAGTGGCGAGAGGTCGAGCACCCCTCCGAGCGGCGGGATGAGGCGGCGCACAGGGGTCAGAAGCGGGAAGGTAAGTGCGTTGAGCACGCCGGCCAGCGGTCCGTCCGGGGCGATCCAGGACAGCAGCGCCTGAACGAACACGGTGGCGATCACGATCCACAGCAGCGCCCGGATGAGTTCGACCACGGCCAGCGCCGCGATAAGGCCCGCGGCGCTGCCCGAGACCAGGCCACTGCCCAGTGCCATGAGGGCTGTCAGCCATAGCGCCTGCAGGAGCCAGGCAACCACCAGCGATGCCCAGTCGTAGCCGCGATAGCCCGGCAGGATCTTGCGCAGCGGCTTGACCGCCCAGTCGGTCAAGGCGCTTACCGCGCCTCCCAGCGGATTGCGGAACGGCGCGCGCAGCCATTGCATGAGGAAGCGCAACAGCACGGCGTACACCAGCAGGCCGAACGTGATGTTGATCAGGAAGCGTGCCGCGTCGTAGAGCATTAGGGCTCGTCGCCGAGGATTTCGCCGAGTTCCCTCGCGCGTGCCGCGGCGGCCTGCACCGCAGCGACGATGGCGGCCTTGACCCCGGCCTCGTCGAGGCGCGCGATCGCGCGCTCGGTAGTGCCGCCTTTCGACGTGACCTGGGCCCGCAGCAGCTCCGGCTTGGAGTCGCTCTGCTCGGCCAGCCGGACCGACCCCGAGAAAGTGGCGTAGGCGAGCCGGCGCGCCTGAGCCGGCGCGAATCCGAGCTCACGCGCCGCCTGTTCCAGCGCCTCGAGGAAGTAGAAAACATACGCCGGGCCGCTGCCCGACACGGCGGTCACCGCATCGAGCTCGTCCTCGCGTTCGCACCACAGCGTGGCGCCGACCGCCTCGAGCACCGCCGAAGCGCGCGAGCGGCCTTCGCCGTCGACACTGCCAAGCGCGTATAGGGCGGTGATCCCGGCGCCGATCAACGCCGGCGTATTTGGCATCGCGCGCACCAGCCGCCGATAGCCCAGCAGCCAGCGGGAAAGATCGGAAAGGCGGATACCCGCGGCGATGGTCAGCACGACCTGCCGCTTGAGCAGCGTCGCCAGGTCGCGCGCCACGCCGCGCACGTGCTGCGGCTTCACGGCGACCACAATGACGTCGGCGCGAAGCACCGCGGACGGCTCGATTGTGGCGAATGTCGCAACGCCGAACCGCGCCCCGACCGTCGCCCTCGCCTCGGGATCGATCTCCACGACCGCCAGAGTATCCGACCCGTGGCCGCGCGCGATCAGCCCTCCGAGCAGCGCACGAGCCATGTTGCCCCCGCCAATGGTCGTGACGTTCATGCCGTAGCGTCCTCGGTTGCGGCGGTCTTTCTCTCGCCGAACAGCGCCGTGCCGAGGCGGACCAGGGTCGCGCCTTCGGCGATCGCCGCCTCCAAGTCAGCCGACATACCCATCGACAACGTGTCGAGTGCGAGCCCGCCGGCGCGCGCGGCGTCGAACAGCTCGCGCAGCAGGTGAAATTGGGCGCGCTGGCGCACACTGTCGGTCGTCGCCTCCGCGATGCCCATGAATCCGCGCAGGACGATTCGCGGCAGCGGCGCGATCGCGCCGGCGAGCGCGAGCGCCGAGTCCGGCGCGACACCGCTCTTGCTCGCCTCGCCGCTGATGTTGACCTGCACGCATACGTTGAGCGGTCCCGCCCGCACATCGCGCGCGGCCGCAAGCCGCTCGGCGGTCTTCAGCCGATCGATGCTCTGCACCCAGTCGAAGCTCGCCGCCGCAAGCCGCGCCTTGTTGCTTTGCAGGGGCCCGATGAGGTGCCACTCGATGCCCGGAAGTGCGGCGAGCAGGCGGGCCTTGGCGAGGCTCTCCTGCACGTAATTCTCACCGAATGCCCGCTGGCCGAGCGCGTAGGCGGCGCGCACGGCCGCCGCCGGCTGTCCCTTGCTTACGGCGAGCAACGCAACCGTCGCCGGGTCACGTCCCGCTCGCCGTGCCGCAAGCGCGATCCGGGATCGGACTGCTTGCCACGCCTTCTCGTCTAGGCTCATAATCAGATGACGCCGGCATACCGAGCAGCGGGTGTAACCCACAACTCGTACCGGGTGAACAGGATCGCCGGGCCTGCCACGGCGATCCCAGCTTACCCCGCTGCGGCGCGTCAGTATGCAGGGATTATAAATGGACATTGCCGAACTCTTAGCATTCGCGGTCAAGAACAAGGCATCGGACCTGCACCTTTCGGCGGGCCTGCCGCCGATGATCCGCGTCCACGGCGACATCCGGCGCATCAACCTGCCGCCGATGGAGCATGAGGATGTGCACGCCATGGTGTACGACATCATGAGCGACGCGCAGCGCAAGATGTACGAAGAGATGCTCGAATGCGACTTCTCGTTCGGAATCCCCAATCTCGCCCGCTTCCGCGTCAACGCCTACAACCAGCAACGCGGCGCGGCCGTGGCGTTCCGGACGATTCCGTCGAAGGTCCTGTCGCTCGAAGAGCTCGGCACGCCAAAGTCGTTCGCGGACATGACTACGCGCCCGCGCGGCCTCATCCTGTGCACCGGACCGACCGGCTCAGGCAAGTCGACGACGCTGGCGGCCATGACCGACCACGTCAACCAGAACGAGTACGGGCACATTCTCACCATCGAGGACCCGATCGAGTTTCTGCACGAGTCGAAAAAGTGTCTTGTCAACCAGCGCGAAATCGGGCCGCACACGCTATCGTTCGCCAACGCGCTGCGCGCGGCGCTGCGCGAGGACCCCGACTACATCCTGGTCGGGGAGATGCGTGACCTGGAGACGATCCGCCTGGCCCTGACGGCGGCGGAAACGGGCCACCTCGTCTTCGCCACGTTGCATACGAGCTCCGCCGCAAAGACCATCGACCGAATCATCGACGTGTTCCCTGCCGCGGAGAAGGACATGGTGCGGGCGATGCTGTCGGAGTCGCTGGTCTCGGTAATCTCCCAGACGCTGCTCAAGACCAAGGATGGCCAGGGCCGCGTGGCGGCGTGGGAGATCATGGTCGGCACGCCGGCGATCCGTAACCTCATACGGGAAAACAAGGTCGCACAGATGTACTCGGTTATTCAGACCAGCCAGGCGGCTGGCATGCAAACCATGGATCAATGCCTGACCGATTTGGTCCGTCGCAACCAGATTCAGCTTGCCGAAGCGCGGGCGCGCGCGGTCAACAAGGACCTTTTCGGCGGGTAGCCGCCCACTCCCGGGAGTCGCTTCATGGAACGCGAGACCGCCACCAAGTTCATCCACGAGCTGCTCGATTTGCTGGTCAAGCAGAAGGGCTCGGACCTGTTCATCACCGCCGGTTTTCCTCCGGCGCTCAAGATCGACGGCAAAATCGCGCCGGTATCCAAGACCGCTCTCACGCCGCAGCATACGATCGAGCTGGTGCGCAGCGTGATGAACGACAAGCAGGCGATGGAGTTCGAGTCAACCAAGGAATGCAATTTCGCCATCGCCCCCCCGGGGATCGGCCGCTTTCGCTGTAACGCGTTCGTGCAGCAGGGTCGTGTCGGCATGGCGATGCGAACCATCAACGTCGTCATACCGACGTTCGAGGAGCTGAACCTGCCGCCGGTGCTCAAGGATGTATGCATGAGCAAACGGGGCATCATGATGTTCATCGGCGCCACCGGCGCCGGCAAATCGACGTCGATGGCCGCGCTTCTCGGCTACCGCAATGAAAACAGCTACGGCCACATTATCACCATCGAGGATCCGATCGAGTTCGTGCATGAGCACAAGAATTGCATCATCACCCAGCGCGAGGTTGGCGTGGATACCGACAGCTGGGAAATCGCGCTCAAGAACTCTCTGCGCCAGGCGCCGGACGTCATCCTGATCGGGGAAATCCGCGACCGCAATACCATGGACTACGCCATTGCATTCGCGGAAACCGGACATCTGTGCCTGGCGACGCTGCACGCGAACAGTACCAACCAGGCACTGGACCGCATCATCAACTTCTTCCCCGAGGAGCGCCGCGCGCAGCTGCTCATGGACTTGTCCCTGAACATCCGTGCGTTCGTCGCGCAGCGTTTGATCGCCCGTCGCGACGGACGCGGGCGCGTGCCGGCGGTGGAGGTGATGCTCAATTCGCCGCTGATCTCCGACCTGATCTTCAAGGGCGATGTCTCCGGCATCAAGGAGATCATGAAAAAATCCCGCGAGCTCGGCATGCAAACCTTCGACCAGGCGTTGTTCGACCTGTACGAGGCAGGCATGATCAGCTACGAGGATGCGCTGCGCAATGCTGACTCGCTCAACGACCTGCGCCTTGAAATAAAGCTGCACGGCAAGGACGCCAAGAACCGCAACGTGATGGCCGGTATCGGCAACATGGACATCGTCCAGACGTAGCCGGTTGGGCGGCCGTTGCCGCGGGGCTTCAGTGTGGTAGCCTACTGCTCCGCCCGGCCGTCTTCGGGGAAATGACCACCATGGCTGGCCTCGAACCCCACACCCCCATTCCCACCGAGATCAAGCTGCATCAGGCCTCGCGCGTGATGGAGCTAAGCTTTGCCGATGGCACGCGCTTCCGCATGCCGTACGAGTACCTGCGGGTGTATTCCCCTTCGGCCGAGGTTCGCGGACATGGCCCCGGGCAGGAAACGCTGCAGGTCGGCAAGCGCGAGGTCACCATCGTCGAAGTCGAGCCGATCGGTCACTATGCGATCCGGCCGAAGTTCTCCGACGGCCACGATACCGGCATCTATTCCTGGGAGTATCTCCACGATCTGGGCGCCCGCCAGCAGGATCTGTGGCAGCGCTATCTTGCGCGACTCGCCGCGGCCGGTGCGAGCCGTGACCCCGATACGAGCCCTCCACCTGCCGCGCCGGCCCACGCCTGCGGCCATAACCGCTGAACGCCGAAGCTGCGGGTGCGACGATGGGCGAAACGACCGATTTCGGTTTCGAGCAGGTTCGGCCGGAAGACAAGGCGCGGCGGGTGCGCGGCGTGTTCGAGTCGGTCGCGGCGAGATACGACCTCATGAACGATTTGATGTCGGGGGGCCTGCACCGCCTATGGAAGCGCTTTGCGGTGGCCGCGAGCGGTGTTCGCGCCGGCGGCAGGGTGCTCGACGTGGCTGGCGGCACCGCCGACCTGGCCCGCCTGTTCGCCGAGCGCGTCGGGCCGACCGGCCGCGTCATTCTGAGCGACATCAACGCGGCCATGCTCTCTGCGGGGCGCGACCGGCTGCTCAACCAAGGCCGCCTCGTGCCGGCGGTCCAGTGCGATGCCGAAGCGCTGCCGTTTCCGACCCGATGCTTCGACTGTGTATGCATCGGATTCGGGCTGCGCAACGTCACGAACAAGGAGGTGGCGCTGGCCGAAATGCGCCGGGTTCTGCGGCCTGGCGGCGTCGCCCTGATCCTCGAATTCAGCCAAGCAGCTGAACCGCTCAGGCCCGTCTACGACTGGTACAGCTTCAACGTCCTGCCGCGACTCGGCAAGCTCGTCGCCGGCGACGAGGCGAGTTATCGCTACCTCGCCGAATCGATCCGCATGCACCCCGACCAGCCGGCGCTGCGCGACCTGATGCGGCAAGCTGGATTCGACCGCGTCGAGTGGTTCAACCTGATGGCCGGCGTCGTGGCCTTGCACCGCGGCTACGTCTTCTAGGGGCGGCGTGTTTCTGGCGATCGCAATGGCCAATGAGGCGCTGGAGCGCGAGCACTGGGCACGCGCTAGGCTTGCCGCCCACGCCGGTCGCGCCGTGCGAGTGCAGATCGGCCTGGCAAGTCAGGTCTTCGCCATCGATGCCGGCGGGTGGCTGCACGCGAGTGAGGCCGCCCCCGACCTGAAGCTGACCATCCCGGTACTGCGGCTTCCGGCTCTGCTGGCACAACCCGAACGCTGGCGCGACTGGGTGGCAGCCGAGGGTGATGCCGTCCTGGCGGCGACCTTGCGCGAGCTCGCGCTGACGCTACCGTGGTTTGTGGAGCAGTTGTGCGCCAGGGCGTTCGGCCCGGTCGCCGGCCAGAGATTCGCCGACCTGGGGCGCCGTTTGCTGGCCCTCCCGGGCTACGCCGCCGAGCGCTTCACAGACAGCGTAGCGAGTTACGTCGGCAACGACACACGCTTCGCAGCGGGCGCCGCCGAGGCGCGCGTCGTTGCCGGCGAGATCACCGCGCTGGCCACACGTGTGGACGCGCTGGCGCAGCGCATCGATGCGTTGGCCTGCTCGACCTCTCCGGCTCCTCCCGGGCCGCCACCGCGGCAAGGTGCCGGGAGAGTCAGGCGCAATTCCCGCTAGCGTTCCGACCCCGAGGGGGCCGACTGGAAGTACCAGGATTCGCTCCGCACGCCCAGGCCGCGGTAGAACTCTTGCGCTTCCGTCCGGCGCGGACCGGCAAGGGCGCGCACGAAGGCTTCGAGGTCCGGTTCCTTGCTGGGCAGCACCGCATAGGCCCTGACGACGGAATGCATCGTTTTCTCCCAACGCGAGCATCCGTCCGGCAACGACCGAACCGAGCGGAATTGCGGACACTCGCCACGGCAGGCGGGTGTCGTCACTGCGTATATTGTGACTTGCCTTCGCCGAACGACCAGTTTTCCCAGGCAACTTCGACAAGATTGACGAACAGGTTTCGCGGCTCGAGGCCCGGGGCCTGCGCCAGCAGTTCGGCTGCGCGGGCGAAGAAGTCTCGTTTTTGCTGCGGCTTGCGCCCGGCGCTCAACGTGACCTGTACCACCACCACGTCGTCGGTTCGGTTGATGCCCAGATAGCTCGCATCGTATACGAGTCCATCGGCATCATGCTCGGTGATGATCTGGAAGCGGTCGTGCTCGGGCACCGCGAGGGTCTCCACCATGGCCCGATGGATACCCTCTCCGATAGCACGGCGGTATTGAGCCGGCTTGCCGGCCCGAAGCGAGATGCGCACAAGGGGCATGGTGGCGCGACTGTGGCGCCGCCAGGGCGGCGCCGATCGGAATCTACGCGCTCGGTGCGAGCGCGTCAAACGCATACCTTACAATCGCGGGCATGCGCTGGTTCCGGCTCGCAAAAATCTGGCTGATCGCGCTCAAGTACGGGCTCGACGAGTTCCTGCTCGGACACGAGCGGTTTCGCTGGCTGCGCCCCACCGCCCGGGTGCTGACGTTCTGGCGTGACACCTCGGCGCCCCGCGGGGTACGGCTGCGCCTGGCGCTGGAAGATCTCGGGCCCATCTTCGTCAAGTTCGGCCAGGTGCTGTCGACCCGGCGCGATCTGTTGCCGCCCGACATCGCCGACGAGCTCGCCAAACTGCAGGATCGCGTACCGCCCTTTCCGACAGAGCAGGTGATCGCCACCCTCGTCCGTGTCTACGGCAAGCCCGTCAACGAGGTATTCAAGGTATTCGACCGCGAGCCGGTGGCGAGCGCCTCGGTGGCGCAGGTGCATCTCGCGGAGCTGCCCGACGGTACAGCGGCAGCGGTCAAGGTATTGCGTCCTAACATCTCGGCGACGATCGAGAAGGACCTGTCTCTCATGCAGATGGGAGCGTGGTTGGTCGAGAGGCTGTGGTCGGACGGAAAGCGCCTGAGACCGCAGGAGGTGGTTGCGGAGTTCAACAAGACGATTCACGACGAGCTCGATCTCGCCCGCGAAGCGGCCAACTGCTCGCAGCTGCGCCGCAACTTTCTGCACTCGTCGCTGCTGCTCGTTCCGGAGGTCTACTGGGATTGGTGCAGCACCGAAGTCATGGTGATGGAACGAATGAGCGGCATCCCTATCAGCCATGTCAAGCGGCTGAAGGCCGAGGGCATCGATATTCCGCGGCTGGCCCGCGCCGGCGTTGAAATCTTCTTCACCCAGGTATTCCGCGACGGTTTTTTTCATGCCGACATGCATCCGGGCAACATCTTCGTCGCCAACAGTCCGGCTTCCATCGGCAAGTACATCGCCCTCGACTTCGGCATAATGGGCACCCTCTCCGAGACCGACAAGAGCTACCTGGCGCAGAATTTCCTCGCCTTCTTCCGTCGCGACTACCACCGCGTCGCCACTGCGCACATCGAGTCCGGGTGGGTGCCACCCGAAACGCGAGTTGACGAACTGGAGAGCGAAATTCGTGCGGTGTGCGAGCCAATCTTCGATCGGCCTCTAAAGGAGATCTCGCTCGGGCGCGTGCTGGTGCAGCTGTTCCGTGCCTCGCGCCGGTTCAACGTCGAGATCCAGCCGCAGCTTGTGCTGCTGCAGAAGACGCTGCTCAATGTCGAAGGCCTCGGTCGCCAGCTTGATCCCGATCTTGATCTTTGGGTGACCGCCAAGCCCTTCCTCGAGCGCTGGATGGAGGACCAGGTGGGGTGGCGGTCGCTCGAGCGCCGGCTTCGCGAGGAGGCGCCTTTCCTTTCCAGGATGCTGCCGCGATTGCCGCGACTGATTTATCAGGATCTCACGGCGCCGGCGGCCGTATCCGACCTGGCCCTGAAAGAGATCGCCGCCGCGCAACGCGCCGTCACCCGCTGGCTCGGCGTGGTCGCCCTGCTGCTGGCCGGCCTGATCGCCGTTCTTGTCTGGCATTCGTGGTGAGCCGCGGGGGTTGTCGCGCGACAAGGCGCGTTTTCTGCAATAATCATTGCCCTGCCTGATTTCCGCGAGGCAGTTCGCCCGAAGATGGTGAAGCTGGTAGCCGTTTGGATGTCGCTCGCGATCGCCGCGGGCGTGGTCAGCGCTGCGCCCGCGCCGGTGATGGTGTTGCCGGTTTCCGGCGCAATCGGGCCGGCCAGCGCAGACTTCGTCACCCGCGGCATCGCGCGCGCCGACCACGAGGGGGCGCAACTGGTTGTGCTGCAGATCGACACTCCCGGCGGCCTGGACACGTCGATGCGCGAGATCATCAAGGCAATCCTGGCCTCGCCGACCCCGGTTGCCGTGTTCGTCGGCCCGAGCGGCGCGCGCGCGGCGAGCGCCGGAACCTACATTCTCTACGCCAGTCACATAGCGGCGATGGCGCCCGGAACCAACCTCGGAGCCGCCACGCCGGTGCAGATCGGCATGCCTTCGTCCGCGCCGTCGGAGCCACCACGGCCGGCCGAAAAAGGCAAGGACAAGGGCGCCGACGAATCGCCGGCCACGCAGGACACCCTGACCAGGAAGCAAACGCACGATGCCGCCGCCTACATTCGCGGCCTCGCGCAGCTGCGCGGGCGCAATGCGCAATGGGGGGAGCGGGCTGTGCGCGAAGCGGTCAGCCTGTCGGCGGACGAAGCGCTGTCGCAGAACGTCATCGACCTGACCGCGCGCGATGTGCCGGATTTGCTGGCCAAGCTCGACGGCCGCAGCGTGACGACGGCAGCCGGCACCCGCGTGCTCGCCACGGCCGGCGCCGCGGCGATCACTGTCGAGCCCGATTGGAAGAGCCGGTTTCTGGCCGTGATTACCGACCCCAGCGTGGCATTGATCCTTATGATGCTGGGCGTCTATGGATTGTTCTTCGAGTTTTCCAATCCGGGATTCGTTCTGCCGGGAGTCGTCGGGGCGATCTGCCTTTGCCTGGGGCTATTCGCCCTTAACATGCTGCCGGTCAACTACGCGGGCCTTACGCTGGTGTTGCTCGGGCTCGGGTTCCTCGTTGCCGAGGCTTTCCTGCCCAGCTATGGATCACTCGGCGTCGGCGGCATCATCGCCTTTGTCATCGGCGCGGTAATGCTGATTGATACCGACGTGCCCGGATTCGGCGTTCCCTACTGGCTGATCGGCTCGCTCGCCGTGCTGTCCGCCGCGTTCATCATCCTCGTCGGCGGGCTCGCGCTCAGGGCCCGCCGCAGGCCGGTCGTCACGGGGACCGAAGAACTCATCGGCAGCGTCGGGGTCGTGCTCGAAGACACCGGAACAGAGGGCTGGGCGCGCGTGCACAGCGAACAGTGGCAGGTACACAGTCCGGTTCCGCTCAAGCGCGGGCAGGATGTTCGCGTCACCGCCCGCGACGGCTTGGTGCTGACCGTGGTACCGCTCAACGAAAGCGCAGGAGGATAACCATGATTTTTGGAATGGGATTCGGCGGCTTCCTCGTCTTCGTCCTCCTGCTCATTGCCATCTCGTTCCGCGTCCTGCGTGAATACGAGCGCGGTGTCGTGTTCATGCTCGGCCGATTCTGGAAGGTGAAGGGCCCGGGACTGATCCTCATCATTCCCATCCTCCAGCAATGGGTGCGCGTCGACCTGCGCACGATCGTAATGGACGTGCCGCCTCAGGACGTGATCACCCGCGACAACGTTTCGGTCAAGGTCAACGCGGTGGTGTATTTGCGAGTCGTCGATCCGGCCAAGTCGGTGATCCAGGTCGAGAAGTTCCTGGTAGCGACGAGCCAGCTCGCACAGACCACCCTGCGCGCAGTGCTGGGCAAGCATGCCCTCGACGAGCTGCTCTCCGAGCGGGAAAAGCTCAACCTCGACATCCAGCGCGTGCTAGACACCCAAACCGACGCCTGGGGCGTCAAGGTGTCGACCGTGGAAATCAAGCAGGTCGACCTCAACGAGTCGATGGTGAGGGCGATCGCGCGCCAGGCGGAGGCCGAGCGCGAGCGGCGGGCCAAGATCATCCATGCGGAAGGCGAGCTGCAAGCCTCGGAAAAGCTGCTGCAGGCGGCGCAAATGCTCGCGCAGCAGCCCCAGGCGATGCAGCTGCGTTATCTGCAGACGCTGGGCAACATTGCCGGCGACAAGAGCTCGACGATCGTCTTTCCGCTGCCGCTGGAGATGCTGTCCGCGCTCGGCGCCAAGACCCAGAATTCAGGCTGACGCGACCCGGGTAGGCTTTGGCTTCGTGCCCGGGCCGATCGCTGCCCGCGCCACTGCCGCTATTTCTTCACCCCGATGGTGGTCTCGTTCCAGACGATGGCGACGTCCGGCTGGCGCTTCACCAGGCGCTCGAGCGCCTTGCTTTGCGACCCGCTGCGCACGCAACCCTGCAGCGTGACGAATTTGCGCATCGTCGTTACCCACACGCTCGTGTCGCGAAAGCGTTTGTCGTCGCGGATCGCCGCTATGACCCGGTCGTTGATCTCCGGATCGCGCTTGTAGGCTCCTCCGCATTCGCAAGTCCCGGCAAGGCAGCACGATGTGCCGCGCTCGGCCCGCTCGTGCGCCTGGATGCGCATCTCCTGCTCCGTGAGCAACGGCGGTGGAGCGGCCGGGCAGTTTGCGAACCCTCCGGTAGCCTGCGCAAACGGGTCGAGCTGATAGGTGCGCGGCTCTTCCGCGGCGGCGGTCAAACCCAGTGTGACCGTCAACATCAGCAGCAAGCGTAGTCGCATCGCGGCATCCAACAAGGCAGGAGACCGCATATTTTTGCTACAATTTGCCGATTACGCCAAGGGGTCGCGGCTGCCAATGGCGCTGCTCGAGATTCAGAACGTCACCCGCCGCTTCGGCGATTTCACTGCGGTCGACAACGTCAGTATCGGCATCGAGTCCGGGGAGTTCTTCACCTTGCTCGGTCCTTCCGGCTGCGGCAAGACGACGCTGTTGCGAATGATCGCCGGCTTCGATCTCCCCGACGGCGGCCGCATCCTACTCAACGGGGAAGACCTTGCCCGTCGGCCGCCGGAGCAGCGCCCCGTGCGCACTGTCTTCCAGAGTTACGCGCTCTTCCCGCACATGACCGTCGAGGGCAACGTCGCCTTTCCGCTGCAGATGGCAAAGACTCCCGCCGTCGATATCCCGGCCAAGATCGCCGCGGCCCTCGAGGACGTGCGCCTGCAAGGCTTCGGCAAGCGTTATCCGCACGAGCTCTCCGGGGGGCAGAAGCAGCGCGTGGCGATCGGGCGGGCGCTGGTGACGCATCCGACCGTGCTGCTGCTCGATGAGCCGCTGGCCGCGCTCGATGCGAAACTGCGCGAGGAGATGCAACTCGAGCTCATCAACCTGCAGAAGGAGGTCGGTATCACGTTCGTGTACGTGACGCATGACCAGACCGAGGCGCTGGCGCTCTCGCACCGCATCGCGGTAATGAGCAAGGGCCGCGTCGAGCAGCTCGATGAACCGTCGCGGATCTACGGTTTTCCGCGCACGCGCTTCGTGGCCGACTTCATCGGCCAGTGCAACCTGTTTTCGGGGCCCGTCGCCAGCGGCGGGAGCGAAGGCACGATCACCCTCGACGTTCCCGCGCTCGGCCCGGTGCGCATCGCCACCGGTTCGAAACTGCCCCCCGGTCGACCCGGCACGATCGCGCTGCGCCCGGAGAAGATCCGGATTCGCGCCACCTCTGGCGACGGCGCCGACAATCACTTTCGCGGCACCGTCGCGGATCTTCTTTACCTGGGCGACGTAACGGTGTACAGGATCGCAACCGCTGGCGGCGTACGCATCGAAGCTCTGCTCGCCAATTCTCAGAGCGGCAGCGCCAAGTTCTTCGAGGTCGGCGATGCGGTGGAACTGAGCTGGGCGGTCGACGCGGGTCACTTCATCGAAGAGTGAACACCACGCCAAGACCCCCTTCGGCCGCAGGCCCATCGCGCTTCGGCAGGTGGCTGGTGAGCGGCCCGCCATTGCTTTATCTGCTGCTGTTCTTCGCCATCCCGTCGCTGATCATGGTGCTGGCGTCGTTTCGCAGCCCCGGAGAATTCGGCGGCCTGGCGCCGTTCCTCGAGGACGGCAAGGTCGATCTCAACCTCGATAGCTACGCCCGCTTCTTCACCGACCCGGTCTACGCGCAGATCTTTCTCAAATCGGTATGGTATGCGCTGTTGACGACGCTGTTCTGCGTGGCTCTGGCGTACCCCCTGGCGGCGCTGATTGCCAAAAGCCCGCAGCGCTACCGTGACCTGCTGCTGTTGCTGGTCATCCTGCCGTTCTGGAGCAATTTCCTCATCCGCGTGTACGCATGGATGATCATCCTTGGCCCGAACGCCGCCCTGGCGCGAACCGTCAATGGCGCGCTGGCCTGGTTCGGACACGAACCGGTACCGTTGCTCTTCAGCTCCTTTGCGGTACTGGTGTGCCTGGTCTACGTGCACCTGCCGTTCATGGTCTTGCCACTCTACGCGAATCTGGAGAAGCACGACCAGGCCTTGCTCGACGCGGCGCAGGATCTGGGCGCCAACGCCTGGCAACGGTTCTGGCGCATCACCTTTCCCCTGTCGCTTCCGGGGGTGTACGCCGGCGCGGCATTGGTCTTCATTCCTGCGCTCGGCATTTTCGCGATACCGGACATATTGGGAGGGCCCGGGGACAGCCTGATCGGCAACGTGATCAAGCAACAGTTCCTGGAAACTCGCGACTGGCCGTTCGGCAGCGTGCTGTCGATCGTGCTGACCGTCGCCGCCCTGGCGCTCGCCGGCCTGGCGGCCTGGATCGGGCGCCGCAACCTCGGCGCGCCGTCGTCGGCGAAGCAAGCCCGTGCGTAGGCAGCCGCTCGCGCTATGGGTCGCCGCCGGGGCGGGTTACGCCTTCCTCTACATCCCGCTCGTCATCGTCGTGGCCTATTCGTTCAATGACTCGCGCCTGAACGCCGAGTGGGTCGGGTTCACATTTGACTGGTACGCCCGTCTGTTCCACGACCAGGACATGCTGACCGCTGCGGGCAACTCGCTGCTCATCGCGCTCACCGCGAGCGCCGTATCCACCGTTCTTGGCACGATGGCAGGCGTCGCGCTGTACCGCCAGCGCTCGCGCCTGCTTTCGGTACTGGTGCTCGCGCCGATCGCCATCCCTGAGATCCTGATGGGCGTGAGCCTGCTTATCTTCTTCGTCCTGCTCAACTTCACGCTCGGACTTGTCTCCGTCGCGCTGGCACACATCGCGTTCTGCATCGGCTTCGTGGCGATCGTCGTCAGGGCCCGACTGGCCGGCATGGACGAATTGCTGACCGAAGCGGCGCGCGATTGCGGCGCCTCACCATGGAATGCCTTCCGCTATATCACCCTGCCGCTCATCATGCCGGGCGTGATCGCCGGAGCGCTGATGGCGTTCACCCTGTCGATCGACGACTTCGTGATCACATTCTTCACCGCCGGCGCGGGTACGGTTACGCTTCCATTGCAGATATACTCGATGATCAAGATCGCGGTAACCCCCGAGGTCAACGCGGTTTCGAGCTTGTTGATGCTGCTCACGCTCGCGCTTATCATCGTCGCTTCCAGACTCTCGCCGAGCCTGCTGCGCTCCGAATAGGTGATTGCATGAAGCAACTTGCTGCCTTGAGTTTCGCCCTCGCACTGGCCGCGTTGCCGGTGGCTCCGGCCCAAGCCAAGGACGAGTTTCACCTCTACAACTGGAATAACTACATCGCGCCTGAGACGATCAAGCGCTTCGAGGAGTTTTGCAAGTGCGAAGTGGTGCAGACTTATTATTCCGACAACGAGGAGTTGCTGGCCAAGCTCGCTGCCGGCGCCAGGGGTTACGACCTGCTGGTGCCCACGGCGAACGCCGTGGAGGCGCTGATCCATGGCAAGCAGCTTCTGCCGCTCGACAAGTCGCAGTTGCCGAACCTCAAGAACATCAACCCGGTCTACATGAACACGTCGTTTGATCCTGGCAACAAGTACTCGGTCCCGTATGCGATGTCGACGACGATCATCGGCTACAACGACCAGAAGATGAAAGAGCTGGGTTTGCCTACCGACACCTGGGCGGTGATATTCGATCCGAAGTACCTCGAGAAAGTGAAGGGACGCGTTACGGTGCTCGACAGCGCGAACGAGCTGTTCGCGGCCGCGCTGAAGTACCTCGGCTACTCCGCCAACGACGTCGACGAGGGGCACTGGAAGGAAGCTGCGAACGTGATCGAGAAAGCCAAGCCGTACTGGGCCGCGTTCAACGCCTCGTCCTACATCAAGGAACTGACCGTGGGCAACATCTGGCTCGTGCATGGTTACTCCAACGACATCTTCCAGGCGAATCTCGATGCCCAGGCAGCCAAGCGACCGTTCCATATCCTGCAGGGCATGCCCAAGGAGGGAGCAGTACTCGCGGTCGACAACATGGTGATTCACAAGGACGCGCCGCGCCCCGACCTGGCACTCAAGTTCATCAACTTCATGCTCGAGGGCAAGAACTCGGCTGAACTCACCAACCTGATCGGCTCCGGCAATCCGAATCTCGAAGCGGTCAAGTACATCAAGCCCGAGATCCTAAAGAATCCGGCGATCTTCCCCGACAAGGCGGTCGCGGCGAAGCTCGAGCAGCTAAAGGATCTGACCGCCGCCCAGCGGCGCCTGCGGAATCGGATGTGGACCGACATCAAGGCGGGGCGCTGACGCCCAGGCTGTTCGCGGAGATGCCGTCGGGCGCGCAAGCGTTTTGGCACATTTCGGGGCATCACGAGACCGGTGGAGTGAAGCCGGCTCACTTGGCACGGTTGCCGCAATGCCGGTCATCGAGAAGCCGCCGCGTAGGGGCGAGGCCGCATGAGTGAGACTGCCGCGGTCGTTACCAGGTCCCTGCGCCCCGAGGATGCCGGCGAGTTTCTGCGCTTCTTCGACCATGAGCGCGGCGCGGCGTTTGCCGACAATCCCCAATGGGCAGAATGCTATTGCCGCTACTACCACGTACCAAAGGCGATCCGGTGGGCGTCGCTTTCCGCACCCAGCAATCGTGAGGCCATGGAGGCCCGCATCAAGGTCGGCGAAATGGAAGGCTTGGTCGCCTATGAGGGCGCCGAGGTCGTCGGCTGGGTGAATGCACAGGCGCGCCATAAGCTGCCGTACTGCTTTGCCCGCATGGGCATCGCTCCAACGCCGCTGCCTTGCCAGCCATTCGAGGCTGCGGCGATCGTCTGCTTCGTGGTTTCCCCGTCGCGAAGACGTCGCGGCATCGCGCGTGCGCTCTTGCGCGGGGCGCTCGAGTCGCTGGCGGCCCGCGGTTTCAAGCTGGTCGACGCCTTCCCTTTCAAGTCCGGCGACAGCCAGCTCGACAGCGATCACTTCCACGGCCCGCTCTCGCTCTTCCTCGATGCCGGGTTCAGTGTCCTTGGCCAGGACAAGCGCCTGACGGTCGTCCGCAAGCTGCTCGCCGGTCCGCCGTAAGCGCGAGCCCATGCCTTCGCCTGCAGCACCGACGCGGCGGCAGCCGACCCGACTGCCGCTCTATCTCAGCATCTTGTACGGGCTGATGATCGTCTATGCCAGCCTGGAGCCGTTCTCTGGCTGGATGGCGCCATTGACCGATACGCCGTTCTTTCTGTTCGCCCCGTGGCCGCAGCACCTGACGCGCTTCGAAATCGCTGTCAACGTGCTTGCCTATGCACCGTTTGGGTTTCTGCTCGCGCAGATCGATGCGCGACGCCGGCCGGCGCTGCGCCTGATGGCCGCGGCTGGCGCCGGTGCCCTGCTTTCGTTAGCGATGGAAACGACGCAGATGTTCCTGCCCACGCGCGACGCCAGCACCATCGACGTGCTGTCCAACACGGCGGGAGCGACCCTGGGTGGGCTGGCCGCCGTCGCATTCGATCGGGCGCCGGGGATGCGCGATCGCATCGCGCGGTGGCGATACCGCACCTTTCTCGGCGGCCCGAGCGGCGACCTGGGGCTCGCGCTGCTTTGCGTCTGGCTGCTGTCGCAGGTCAATCCGGGCATACCGCTGTTCGCGGCGACGTTCGACCCCTCGCTGGAGCTCGCGCGTGACCTTGCCGGCACATTGCTGGAAGCAGCGCAGAGCGCCTTCAACGTCGTCGGTGTCGGCTTGTTCCTGGGCCTGCTCCTGCGCCAGCGGCGTGGTCTCGGAGCGGCCGTGCTCTCACTGGTCGCAATCGCCCTGGCTCTGAAGGTCGCCGCCGCGTCGCTGCTGCTCAAGTCGGGGGCGTGGGCGCTCTGGCTGGAGCCGGGCACGTCACTCGGCGTAGCCGCCGGCGCGCTGGTTCTCATGCTCGCGATCTGGCTGCCGCGCTCCGTGCGCATGACCCTGTGCGCGACGGCGCTGCTTTCTTCCCTCGTCGCGCCGCTCCTGGTGCCGGACCTGTGGCGGGCGCGCGCGCCGCTCGCGCTCTTCGACTGGCCGTACGGCCACCTGCTGAACTTCAACCGCCTTACGCATGCAGTGCTCGTCATCTGGCCCATGCTTGCCAGCGCATACCTGCTATGGCAAGCGGGACAGCCGGGATGGGGGCAGCGCGGAAACCAAGGCGAGCCGGGTGATCGAGTATAATTTGCCACGGCGCGCAAGTATCGGCGCCGCCGCGATGACCTATTACCGGTGCCATGTCTTCTTCTGCTGCAACCAGCGCGAGGCGCCGGAAGCATGCTGCAACAATCACGGCGCGCTGGACATGCAGGCTTATGCCAAGCAGCGCATAAAGGCTCTGCGCCTCGACGGCAAGGGTAAGGTACGTATCAACAAGTCCGGCTGTCTGGACCGCTGCGACGAGGGCCCGGTGCTCGTCGTCTATCCTGACGCGGTGTGGTATAGCTACGTCGACAAGCACGACATTGACGAAATCATCGATTCGCACATCGTTCACGGCCAAGTCGTCGAAAGGCTGAAGATTTGACGCGTGGGGAAGACCGCACCACGATTGCGGGTCCGGCTGGCGCGCTTGAAGTGGCGCTCAACGTCCCTGCGGAAGGGCCCCACGGCATCGCGCTCGTCGCGCACCCGCACCCCTTGCAGGGCGGGACGCTCGACAACAAGGTCGCGCAGACGCTCGCCAAGACTTTCGTCGCGCTCGGCTATGTCAGCGTAAGGTTCAACTTCCGTGGCGTCGGGAAGAGCGAGGGGCAATTCGCCGATGGCGTCGGCGAGACTGACGACGCCCTGGCCGCGCTTGAGTTCGCCAGGACGCGATTCACCGGCCTGGCCGCCACGGCGCCGGCCCTGGCGGGGTTTTCCTTCGGGTCCTACGTGCAGGCGCGTGTCGCTGCGGTGGTCGAGCCGGAGCGGATGGTCTTGGTCGGACCCGCGGTAAACCGCTTTCGCGCCGACGCCCTGCCCGCCGATACCATCGTGATTCACGGTGAGGAAGACGATATTGTCGCGCTCGCCGACGTGCTGGCGTGGGCACGCCCGAAGCAATTGCCCATCGTTGTCTTCCCCGGTTGCGGCCACTTCTTTCACGGCCGACTGCCGCAGTTGCAGCGCACCATAGCCGGGATGTGGGCGCGGTGAATCTCAGCGACGCCCCCATCCTGTCGGTTTCCGGCCTGCGCAAGTCCTACGGCGAGAACGAAGTCGTGCGCGGACTCGACTTTTCGATTCGCCGCGGCGAATGCTTTGGCCTGCTCGGCCCAAACGGCGCGGGCAAGACCACGACGCTCCGTTGCTGCCTCGGCCTGACCGATCCGAACGCCGGCACCATCACCCTGGTCGGAGAACCGGTCCCAGAGGCCGCTCGCCAGGCTCGCGTCCGCGTCGGGGTCGTGCCGCAAATGGACAATATCGACCCCGACTTCACCGTGGTCGAGAACCTCGTCATCTACGGCCGCTATTTCCGCATCCCCGACGCGCTGATCAACGAGCGTATTCCGCGGCTGCTCGAGTTTGCCGGTCTGTCAGCCAAGGGCGATGCCAACATACGGACGCTCTCTGGCGGCATGAAGCGGCGCCTGACCCTGGCGCGTGCACTGGTCAACGATCCCGAGCTGCTGGTTCTCGACGAGCCGACGACAGGGCTGGATCCGCAGGCGCGGCACCTGATCTGGGACGGACTGCGCCACCTGCTCACGCAGGGCAAGACGATCCTGCTGACCACGCACTTCATGGACGAGGCCGAGCGTTTATGCACGCGTCTTGCCGTCATCGACCACGGACGGATGATCGCCAATGATTCGCCGCGAGCGCTGATCGCCGCCCACGTCGAGCCCGAGGTGATCGAAGTGTACGGTGACGAAGCGCGCTCCTGGGCGGCGGCCCGAGGCCGCCAACTCGTCGATCGGCTCGAGCTGGCGGGGGAGACGGCGTTCTGCTACGCCCGTGACGCAGCCCCGCTCCTCGCCGACCTCTCGCATGCGCCTGGCGTGCGTTACCTGCACCGACCGGCAAATCTGGAGGACCTGTTCATCAAGCTCACCGGCCGCGAATTGCGCGACTGACCGATCACTAGGAGCGCAGCGTCGCGATCAGGCGCGAGGGATTTCGCAGCAGATCGAGCGCGTCGAGGACATCGGAGACCACGATGTCGGCGCAAGCCAGGGCTTCGCCGGCACCGCCTTCGCGCTGGACCAGCGCGACACCGACCGCCGCGGCGGCAAGCATCTTGCGGTCATTGCGACCGTTGCCGATCGCGCACACGCGATCGGCAACAAGCTGCTGGACATACGCGAGCTTGGCCTCGGCCTGCGACTCGAGCGGGATGACCGTCAGCTTGACCGGCAGCCCCGCGAGCTCGCTTCGCGCACGCCCAAACGTGTCGGCCGTGACGACGTGAATCTCGAGCCGGTCGGAAATTGCACCCAGCACCTCGCGCACGCCGGGTAGAAGCCGGCCGTCGATGGCGAGCGTCCCGTTGAAGTCGAGGACCAGATGCGCTAGTTCGAGCTGGCGAAACCCGGGGATCACGATCGCAAGCATCGTCGCTCCGGCGCAGTCGACTTACGCGGCCGCCGGCTGGGCGGTACCCGACGAGGCCGACAACAGGCACGCCTTGTCGGCCTTCTCAGGCCGCACGCCGCCCACCGCCGCCGCCGTATCCGCGCACCGCAACCGGTCATCGTGAAACGCCATGCGCATTCGACCTCCCGGAGCTCCAACTCATCGGCACGCTGGCCGCCGCGGACCGCGCAGGTCGGAGACGATACTCCTGTCTCCCGCAGGGCGCACCTGGCCAGCGACATGTTCAGGTTATACTCATAATGAGTTCTCGCCAACGCATGCTCTCCGCCACACTGTATCGTTTTCCGGAAATGTCGGTGCGCTGGATTCCGGTCTGGCGGCGCAACCTTCTGGTCTGGCGCAAGCTTGCGATCGCTTCCGTGCTCGGCAACATCGCCGACCCGCTGCTGTACATGCTGGCGCTGGGCTACGGCATAGGCGCCTTCATCCCCGAAATCGGAGGCATGAAGTACATCGCGTTCATCGGCACCGGCATGGTGTGCCAGAGCGCCATGTTCACGTCGTCTTTCGAGGCGATGTACTCTGCATTTTCACGCATGCACGTGCAGCGGACCTGGGAGGCGATCATCAATGCCCCCGTCTCGCTCGACGACGTGGTCTTCGCCGAGTGGATCTGGGCGGCGTCGAAGAGCGTGATGTCGGTACTGGCCATCCTCGTGGTGATCATTGCGCTCGGCTTCGGTCACTCATGGCTCGCGATCTGGGTGCTGCCGTTGGGGTTCGTCGTCGGCCTCACCTTCGCCGGGTTCGGGCTGCTTATGAACTCTCTCGCCCGCAACTATGATTTCTTCACCTATTCGCTGACTCTCTTCCAGACCCCGATGCTCCTGCTCTCAGGGGTGTTCTTTCCGGTTGACCAGATGCCGCCGACGTTGCGCACCGTCGCGGCGATACTCCCGCTGTCGCATGCGATCGATATCGCGCGACCGCTGCTCACCGGCAAAGTGCCGGAGGATATCGTGCTCCATCTTCTCGTGCTTCTGGCCTACGCCTGCGTCACCTACTACATCGCGCTGGTCCTGACCCGGCGGCGACTGTTGAAGTAGCGATGCCATGCTCTGGATCAAGTCGCTGCATGTTATCTTCATGGTTACCTGGTTCGCCGGGTTGTTCTATCTGCCGCGGCTTTTTGTCTATCACGCGCTGGCGACTGACGCCGTCGGCATCGAGCGGTTCAAGCTGATGGAGCGCAAGCTCTACTTCGGCATCATGACTCCCGGCGCGGTGCTGACCATTGCTTCCGGCCTCTGGCTATGGCTCGGCTACGGCATTTCCGGCACCTGGCTGTACGTCAAACTGTTGCTGGTCGCGAGCCTGATCGCGCACCATGTCTGGCTCGGCAAGCTGATGCGCGATTTTCAACGGGAACGCAACCGGCACGGCGACACGTTCTATCGCTGGATCAACGAGATCCCCGCATTGCCGGCGCTCGTAGGCATCGTGCTGCTGGTCGTTATCAAGCCGTTCTGAAGGGTAACCGGTGGAAATGTACTTTGCACCCTGCCCCCGCGGGCTGGAGGGCGCCCTTGCGAACGAACTTGCGGCACTGGGCGCCGGCGACATCGCGCCGACCGACGGCGGTGTCGGCTTTTCCGGGCCGCTCGAGCTCGCCTATCGCGCCAATCTCGAGAGCCGCCTGGCCAGCCGCGTGCTTTGGCGGGTCGGCGACGGCCCCTATCGCACCGAACGCGACATCTACGCGCTTGCTCTCGAACTCGACTGGCCGCGCTGGTTTCGCGCCGACCGTACCCTGCGTGTCGACGTGGCCGCAACGCGGTCGCCGCTGAAAAGCCTCGAGTTCACGACACTGCGCATCAAGGACGCCGTCTGCGACCGGCATCGTGCCGCGTGTGGGAAGCGGCCCAGCGTAAGCAAGGATCGACCCGACGTGCGGGTTCACGCCTACCTCACCGCGGACCGAGCGACTTTCTACCTCGACACCTCGGGGCCGCCCCTATTCAAGCGCGGCTATCGTCGCGAGACTGCGGAGGCGCCCCTGCGCGAGAATCTTGCTGCCGGGCTGCTGCGACTCGCGGCTTGGGAGCCGGGCGTGCCCTTGCTCGATCCCCTGTGCGGTAGCGGCACGATCGTGGTCGAAGCGGCGTTGATCGCGCTCGATATCGCGCCCGGCCTCAAGCGCACGTTCGGCTTTCAGAAGCTTGCCTGGTACGATGGGCCGACCTGGCAGCGGATCAAGCAGGCGGCGCAGCGGCGAATGCGGACCGCCGTGCCGGCGTCCATCTATGCCAGCGACGATGACGCGCAGGCGGTCGCGCGCTGTGACGCGAACCTCGCCGCGGCGGGCGTCGCGGCGGCGGTGGTCGTGGAATGCGCGAGCGCGCTCTCGCGCCCTGCACCGGCCCCGGCGGGTGTCATCGTCAGCAACCCGCCCTACGGTGTGCGCTTGGCGGATGCGGCGGCGCTGGCGGCGCTCTATCCGCGGCTGGGCGACGCATTGAAGCAACGCTTCGCAGGCTGGGCGGCGTATTTATTCAGCGCCGATACACGGTTGCCGAAGCTCATCGGCCTCAAGGCCAGCCGGCGCACCCCGCTCTATAACGGCGCTCTGGAATGCCGCCTGTACGAGTACCGTCTAATCGCCGGGTCGGCGCGCGCACGAGCCCGATGATAAGATATCGCCTGATTTTCGAATCCCGGAGCCGCGCCGTGATGCTGCCTAGCCGCAACTATGAGTCCGAGCACACCAAATTCATGCGTGAGCTGATGCGGCAGCATCCGCAACTTGCGGAAAAACAGCGCGAGGCGCGCGCCATCTGGTGGGACAAGACGCCTCGCGAGCTGTCCGAAGAGCGCATAATGGATCGGGGTCGGGTACCGCAGTCGCCTTACGTATACTCCTCCGAATAGGTCCGCGGCCGCGACTTGAAGCGCCGCCGCCCGCACCGACTTCAGCGCTTCGCACTCCGGTGGTCGATGGCTTGTCCGGACGCCGGTTGCGCCGACCCGTGGATGAAGTAGCTCGACGTCTGCGCGATCGCCGCCGAGAAGCCAACCTCGCCGAGCCGCGTTGCAAGCTGTTGCGGTTCCCAGAACCGCTTGACGATATGGAACTCGCGCCCGTCGTTGAGCTTGCGTGTAACGGTCTCCGCGTCGGGCCCCGGCAGGACGTGGTCCCTCGCGGTCGACGAGCGGTCGAAAGCCGAATCGATCACGTACGCCGCACCACCGGGCGCGAGTGCTGCGGCGACGCCGTCCCAGAATGCTGCGAAGCGATCGTCGGGAACGTGTGACAACCAGAAGCTGAAGAACACGACGTCATAGCGCTGCACCGGCCGCCAGCTGAACAGGTCCGCCTCGACGTACTCGATATTTGCCGCGGCGACGCGGTCCCGGTTGAGCGCGAGCACTTCTGGCGATGCGTCAACCGCCGTCATGCGGTTCACGCGGCGTGCAAGATGCCGAGTGAACAACCCGGTGCCGCACGCGAGTTCGAGCAGCGTACGCGGAGATCGCGCCGTCAGCCAGGCTTCGAGCGCGGACTCGACCACGGCGACTTCCGCGCTCCAGCGCCGGTTCAGCTCCGGGCCCCGATCGTAGCGGCCCCTGCGCAGCCACCACTCGTCGTACTCGCCGGCGCGTGCACGGTAATAGTCGATCTGATCCTGCAGGATGTCGCCGGCCGTCATGACGCGATCATAGGCCCGTCGAGCGGCAAGCGAACGCCGCGAATCGAATCAGCCCCGACAACCAGCCAGAGCGGGGCATCGCGCCGGATAGGCCGCGGACCCGTGGCCGCCGCCCGCGCTACAAGCCGGGTCAAGCCGGCCCCGGCTTGCGTAGCAGTACGGCGCCCTCCTGGCCCAATTCCTTGCGCAGGTCATCCGATATGCCGGCATCGGTCTCGTCGATGATGGACCACGCCCAGTCCGGAAGCGCCGCAGCGCTCAGCCCGGCTCCGAGCCTGAGGTGCACGCTTGCCTGATCGCGCAGACCCGTCGCAGATATGTTCAGTCCATAGGTAATCAACTCCGACCAGCCCTGGGTGGAACGTATGCGCTCGAAATAGGTGCGTGTGAACATCCACTTGTCGTCGAGCTCGCGGTAGAGGGGATCCGAGGCGGGCCGCTCGCGTCTCTTGTAGTCTTCGGTCATGCGCTCGATGAAGCGCAATCCCGGCGTCGCCCTTTCGGCGCCGGATGCTGCAGCGAGAATCCGCCGGTAGGTGAACTTGAGCAGCGCGTTGCCGGCCTCGAAGGGCTCGAAGAAGATCGCCCAGCCCCCCGGGGCGAGCGCATGGAAGCAGGATGCCAATGCGCGGTCCGGCTCGAGCAGATGGTGCAGGATGGCCGCGCCGACGGCCAGATCGGCCACGCCCGGCCGGTAGCACGCCGCCATCGCGTCGACGCAAACCAGTCCGAAGCGTCGGTCCCCGCCGGAGCGCCGGCGCAGGTAGTCACGCAGGATCGCCAGCAGCTGCGGACTGATGTCCGTGGCGAGGATCTCGGCTTCGGGGAAACGCTCCGCTAGCGGAATCACCGAGTTGCCGGAGCCCGATCCGATGTCGATGATGCGCTCCGGCGCTTGCGGATTGCCCGCCGCAGCGAGCGCATTGCCGAGCAGAAAGGACCAATAGCCGGTATCGAAGTAGCTGCGATGATACTGCTCGGCGTGTTCCAGGAATTGCGCCGTTACGCCGACTTTGCTCGCGCCGTGGAAGCTCCTCGGTGTGTAGATTCCCTCGAAGGCGGCCGTTTCCGCCCCCAGGTCGACAAGCGGCTCGGCGAAGACCGCTGCGAGATCCATGCGCTACCGGTCGTCGAGTCGCAGTTCGACGTACGCGCTGTCACGCGTCTGGCGCACCCACTCCTGGAATGCTTCGTCTGACTTGCGCTGGTGCAGGGCGAGCTGCGCCTGGCTGCGCTCACGGTCGGCCGAGACGTCCTGCTTGCGGCGACCGAGCACCTCGATCAGGTGCCAGCCGAAATTCGTGCGCACCGGTGCCGAGACCTGATTTATCGCCAGCTTGTTCATCGCTTCCTCGAAAGCGGGCACGGTGTCCCCCTGGCTGATCCAGCCGAGGTCGCCGCCCTTGGCCGAAGTGGCATCCTCCGAGTTGAGTCTGGCCATTTCATCGAATGCCGCGCCGGCGTCGATTCGATCCTTGATGCGCTCGATCTTGGCCTTGGCATCGGCCTCCGAAGTGATCTCGTTGACTCGAATCAGGATGTGCCGGGCGTGGGTCTGGTCAACCAGCGTCGGCTCATTGTGGCTGCGCCGGTCGAGGAGCTTGACGATGTGAAATCCCGCCGAGCTGCGCAGCACCGGCGAGACATCGCCGACTTTCATGTCGCGCACTGCCTCGGCAAACACCGTCGGCAGCCGGGCCGCCGGTCGCCAGCCGAGATTGCCGCCAGACAACGCGTCGCTGGCATCGGAGAATCCGGCGGCAACCTGAGCGAAATCGGCGCCGCCGCGTATGCTCTTGAGCGCCTCCTCGGCACGGCGCCGCTTCGCCTCGATCTGGTCAGCACTCGCCTGTTCCGGAATGACGACGAGAATGTGCGACACGAGGTATTCCTCGTCGCCTCCCTGCGCTTTCACCGTGGCGAGGTACAGATCCACCTCGGCGTCGCTCACCGTGATGTGCTGGTCGACTTCACGTTCGCGCAGTCGCTGCACGATGATTTCGTTGCGCACGTCCTCTCGGTACTTGGCATAGGGCACGTTATCCGCGGCCAGCGCCTGGCGCAATCCGTCGAGGGTGAGCTTGTTGTCCTCGGCGATGCGCTGGATCGTGCGGTCGACCTGGGTGTCGTCGACCTTGATGCCGTTTTCCTTCGCGAACTGGAGGAGCGCGCGCTCCGTGATCAGGCGCTCGAGCACCTGCTTGTCGAGGACATCGGCGGGCGGCTGCTGGACCTTCTGCTGCTTGAGCTGCTTGACGACGACGCTCCGAGCTTCGTCCAGATCGTACTGCGTGATCGCCTCGTCGTTGACCACCGCGATCACGCGGTCGAGGACAGCCGGGCGTGGCGCCGGCCTGGTGGAGGGTGCCGGCGGCGCGTTCTGCGCCGCCACCGCGGTGGCGATCAGCAACAAAGCGGCAAACTGAATCAATCGAATCGGCATGTTCAGAACCCCGGAAAATATTGGGCGCCAGCGCTGCCGGGCTGTGCGCCCGGCTCGTTGGCGGTCAGATAGCCGGGCACGTTACGCTTGAGAACGTCGATAGGATTCGTACCGATGCGCGCCAGCCCGTTCAATTCGAGCTGCACGTAGACCGAACTGCTCGTCGTCTGCGTCTGCGTAACGAGTCGCTGGGCAACGACGCGGACCACCCAGCAGCCGCCATTATACTCGACCCCGATCACGCCCTGCAGGGTCTGTCGCGGCGCGATCAGGGAGTAGTTCCATCGCCCGATCAGGGACCAGTTTCCGATTGGCCACTGCCCCGATACGTCGAACTGTTTCAGCGGCAGGTTGTTGTCGTCCTGCTGCTGGCGGATAAAGTCGTAACTGAAATTGATCACCTTGCCGGGGGCGGGCTGCCAGCGGAGCCCAAAGTCCAGCTCGTCGGTCTGCTTCGCGCCGAGGTCCACCTGGTACAAGCCGGCGGCGGTCCAGTAATCAGACAGCTTGCTCTCCGCAGTCAGGAGGACGTCGGACGTGTCGGCGGTCCGCAGCGGTTCGTTGAGCGTCACACGCTGGTCTTCGAAGTAATAGCGCTGGCCGATGGCGACGCGAAGGCGCTCGTCACCGCTCTGCGGGTCAAGCAGTCGCGTGGTCGCGGCCACGGTGAGCTGGCTCGTGTCGCCGATCCGGTCGTAACCAAGGTATCGGTTTTCCGTGAACAGTTGCGAGAAGTTGAAGTCGTCGTCGGCGCTGTCGAAGATCGGAATCTCGCTCTGTAACCGGTAGGGAATGTAGACGTAGTAGGCGCGTGGCTCAAGCGTCTGGGTCCAGCTGCGTCCGAAGTAATCGGCGTCGCGCTCGAACACGAGCCCGGTGTCGACGCTGCTGATCGGCAGCACGCGGTTGATGTGCGAACCCTCCGGGGTCATTTCGTTCAGATCGTAGTGCGTCATGCTCAGGCCCGTCTTGGCGGTCACGAACCAGGCGTTGCCGCGGCGGCTCCAGCTCACCGTCGGATAGAACATGGCGCGCTGGCCCTCGACCAGCGTCGGCTGGTGGAAGCTCACGTACTCGGCGCTGCCGGCAAAGTCGAACCCCCCCCATTCGACAGGGTCCACGTTCACCAGCACCTGCGGCTCGCGCCAGTATGGCGGGGTAATCGGGTTGTTCGGATCCTGCAGGGTCTGGAACGCCTGCACTTGCACCAGGGCCGAGAATGGCCCTCTGATATAGCCGAATCCTCCGTTACGCGGCAGATTGGTTTGCGAGGTGTTCACCAGCCGGTCGGACAAGTCGGTGAAATAGTTGTTATCGGAGACCTTTTCCAGATTGACAAATGCGCCCAGCCCGGGCACGGAGGAGAAAGTCTCATTGTGGGTCCAGGCGAGGAGGTAGCGAAACGTGCCGGTCACCCGGTCCTGAAGAGCCTCGACATTGGTCTCGCCGGCGATGTCCGGGAACAGATACCGGAATTGGTCGCCGAGCTGCAGGCCGCGGCGCGTCATGAAGCGCGGAGTAAGCGTCGTGTCGTAGTTTGGCGCAAGGTTGAAGTAATACGGCAGCGACATTTCGAAGCCGCGGCTCGACGACGAGCCGAGCGCCGAGGTGAGAAACCCCGACTTGCGGTCATTGGACAGCGGAAAATCGAGGTATGGCGCGTACAGGATCGGCGCGCCTTTGAAATACACGGTTGCATCGTGCGCGATCCCCACCAGCCGCGAGCGGTCGAGATCGACGTCGGCCGAACGCAGATACCAGTCATCGTCGCCGGCAACGCACGTGGTGTAGCTAGCGTCCTTGAGGTCGTAGCGATTCGGGCCGGTGAAGAGGATTTCCCTCGCGCTGCCCCGTGATTCGTTCTCGCCGATGTGGAACTCGGGCGTGGTGAAAAAACCGATGTCAGTGGCGCGATTGAATTTGACTTCCGGTCCGGTAATCCAGTCGATCCCGCTGCGCACCGTCACTTCACCCTTGGCCCATACCTCGTCGCCCGGGATATCGTAGTACAGCCAGTCGGCCAGCACGGTCCTGCGGCGGCTGCGCAATTCCGCGTTGCCGCTGGCCTCGATCCATTGCTGGCCGATGCCCTCGAGGCGGTCGGCGCGAAGAAAGATGGCCTCGTGCTCGCCGGCTTGCGCGCTGCCCTGCGTCGCATTGGGCAGCGGTGGCTCGAGATAGGGTGACGGCGTCAACCGCGGGGGCGGCGCGTTGCTCCCGTCACTTGCCGATTGCGCCCACGCACCGTCCGCAACGAGCAATACGATCGCAAAGCAGGCGCAGCCGGAGAAACGGGACATCCGAGGAGGCAGACGGGCGAATGCTAAGATAGCGCATTCTAGTGTAATGCGCCGTCGATGGGCGAATCGCCAGAATCCCACGTTGTAACCGCCGCCGATAGCCGACTCGATACGCTGCGTGCCTGGCTTGCCGAAGTCCTTCCGCTGCCGATGACCGCGATCGCACCGGCGTCGGTGGACGCGAGCTTTCGTCGCTACTTTCGCATTTGGCTCGCAGACTCGATCGACGTTCCCGCCCGGGCCGCGCGCGCCGCGACGCTGATCGCCATGGATGCACCGCCCCCGCGGGAGGACTGCCGTCCCTATGTCGCGGTGGCGGGGCTGCTCGACGCGGCAGGGGTGCACGCGCCGGCGGTGCTGGCCATGGATCTGCAGCGCGGCTTCCTGCTGCAGACCGACCTGGGAACGCGGACATACCTCGATGCGCTCGACGCGGCGACGGCACCGGCGCTCTATGCCGACGCCTCGACCGCGCTGATGCGCTGGCAACTCGCCAGCCGCGACGGCGAGCTGCCGCCCTATAGCGAAGCGCTGCTGCGCGCCGAGCTCGATCTGTTTGCCGATTGGTACGTTGCCCGACATCTCGGCGTCGTGCTGAGCGCCGCGCAGAGGACGGTGCTCGATCACGCGTTCCGTATCATCCTGGATAACAACCTGGCACAACCGCGGGTGTTCGTGCACCGCGATTACCACTCCCGCAACCTCATGGTGGCCGAGCCCAATCCGGGCGTGCTCGATTTCCAGGATGCGGTGTATGGGCCCGTTACCTACGACCTCGTCTCGCTGCTGCGCGATGCCTACATCGACTGGGACGAGGAGCATCAGATCGACTGGGCCGTGCGGTACTGGCAGGCGGCGCGTGCCTCGGGGCTGCCGGTGCGCGACGACTTCGCCGACTTCTGGCGCGATTACGAGTGGATGGGCGTGCAGCGCCAACTCAAGGTACTCGGTATCTTTGCCCGACTTTTTCACCGCGACGGCAAGGCCGCATACCTCAAGGAAATGCCGCGCGTGATGGGCTACCTGCGGGGTGCGTGCGCGCGCTATCGGGAGCTCGGCCCCCTGCTCAAGCTACTAGACGAGCTCGGGCAGCGCCAGGCGGTGGCTGGCTATACGTTCTGAGCCCCCGGATGCAGGCGATGATCCTGGCGGCGGGTCGCGGCGAAAGGATGCGCCCGCTGTCGGACGCGCTGCCGAAGCCCCTGCTCGAGGTCGGCGGCAAGCCGCTGATCGTCTGGCAGCTCGAGCGCCTGGTCGCCGGTGGCTGCGCGGATGTGGTTGTCAACGTGGCGCACCGTGGCGAGATGATCGCCGCAGTTCTGGGCGATGGCTCGCGCTTCGGCGCCCGGGTCCGCTATTCGCGCGAACCTGAGCCGCTGGAAGTCGCCGGAGGCATCGCCACGGCGCTGCCGCTGCTCGGCGAGGACCTGGTGCTCGTCGTCAGCGGCGACGTGTACACCGAATACGATTACGCCTCACTCCTTGCTCGCGCGGCAGTCATGAGCGCAGACGCCGCGCCGCCCCATCTGCACCTGGTGATGGTTGCCAACCCCACCTACCATCCCGAAGGCGACTTTGCGCTCGCCGAGGGGCGGCTTGAGCTCGACGGCGCTGCGCGCTTGACGTTCGGCAACATCGGCCTGTATCGCACGACGCTCTTCAGCGAGCTGCCGCGCGGCCAAAAGCTGCCCATGCTGCCCCTGTACCGAGCCTGGATCCGACGCGGGTGGGCCAGCGGCGAGCGCTACGCCGGCACCTGGGCTAATGTCGGCACGCCCGACGAGCTGGCCGCGCTCGATGGGTTGCTGCGTCGTGCAGGCGCTCTCGGCTGACGCCTGCATTCGCGCCAGGGGTGCGGCGGGCTCTCCCCCCGAGGCACGCCCCGGGACGTGTTTCCAGCGCGGGGCGGCGAGCCGGCGGGCGCTCAGGCCTGTCCGTTTCGCGGTCGGTTACCCCAATGGACACGCTATTGAGGCATAATGGGATGTCAGCGTCATAAGCCGACTTCGAGCAGGAGGCGTCATGACCGTCCTCAAAACCCGTGCCGCGAGCGCGCTCGCGTTGCTCGCGCTCTTCGTCGCGGTGGCCGCGACGGCGCAAACGCAGCAGGTATACCGCTACGTCGACCCCGACGGACGGGTCGTGTATTCGGACAAACCGCCGCCGCCCAATGCACGCGACGCGCAAGCCAAGCGCGTCGGGCAGAACACCATCGAGACCAGTGACCTGTCGTATTCAGAAGTAATGGCGCAGGAGCGCTTTCCGGTAACGCTGTACACGTTCGGATGCGGCACGATTTGCGATACCGCCTCGGCACTGCTCAACAAGCGCGGAATCCCGCACACCGTTGTCGATGTCGGACAGGGCGACGGCGCGGACAAGCTCAAGCGCCTTACCGGCGGGCTCGATGCCCCGGCGCTGCAGGTGGGCGACCAGTACGCGACTGGCTTCAACGAAAGTCGCTGGCAGAATCTGCTCAATGACGCCGGCTACCCGAAGACCCCCCCTCCGCGCACCGCGCCGGTCGGCAAGGCGCCCGCGCCGGCATCCGAGCCCGCCACGACCACGCAGACCGTGACCCCTCCGGCCAGCGGCGGCTACCCGCAATAGGGCTCTTTGGGGCGGCGGGGCGCCGTCCCGCCAGCTCATTGCCGGTAGGAGGGTGGGCGCGGATTCGCGCCCGCGCCGCAAGCGACGATGCCTCTCAAGCTCGCCACCTGGAACGTCAATTCGCTCAACGTGCGACTGCCGCGGCTGCTCGATTGGCTGGCCACCAACCAGCCCGACATCATCGGCCTGCAGGAAACCAAGCTTGAAGACGCCCGGTTCCCGGCGATGGAGGTCGCGGCCGCAGGCTACCGGGCGATCTTCTGCGGGCAGCGGACCTATAACGGCGTCGCCATCCTGTCGCGACTGCCCGCCACCGACGTATCTCCGGACATGCCGGAATTTCCCGACGACCACAAGCGCGTGCTCGCAGCGACGATCGGCGACATCCGCTTCGTCTGCTTTTACGTCCCCAACGGCCAGTCGGTGACGTCCGACAAGTACCAGTACAAGCTGCGCTGGCTCTCGGCCGCAACCGATTACGTCCGCAATGAGCTCGGGCGATTTCCACGGCTCGCGGTCGTTGGCGATATGAATATCGCGCCGCAGGATCGCGACGTGTACGATCCGGAGCTCTGGCACGGACAGGTCCTGTGCACCGATGCCGAGCGCGAGGCGTTTCGCGCCTGGCTGGGACTGGGGTTCAAGGATGCGTTCCGGCTCTTCGACCAGCCGGAGAAGGCGTTCAGCTGGTGGGATTACCGCCAGCTCGCCTTTCCCAAGAATCACGGCCTGCGCATCGACCACATCCTGCTCTCGCCGGCGCTGGCCGCCTCGTGCACGTCGTGCCGCATCGACCGCCAGGCGCGCAAGGGCGAAAAGCCGTCGGATCACGCACCGGTGATCGCCGAGCTCTCTGCGTAATCAGCGCTTGTCCGGGTCGAGCTTGAGCTCCTGAATCTTTCGCGTCAGGGTGTTTCGGCCCCAGCCCAGCCACTGCGCGGCCTCCATGCGGTGCCCGCCGGTGTGCTGCAGCGCGCGCAGGATCAGCGTTTTCTCGAACTCCTTCTCCAGGCGCTCGCCGACTGCGCGCTCGCCGCGGGCGAGAGCCTGTGCCAGCTCGCGATCGAGCGCCAGCTGCCAGTTGCCGTCGCCCTGGCCGCCGGGGCTGGAGTCCGCGCGCAGCTCAGGCGGCAGATCGGCGACGTCGATGCGCAGGCCCGGCGCCATGACGGTCAGCCAGTGACAGATGTTCTCGAGCTGGCGCACGTTGCCGGGAAACGGGAACGTCGACAGCACCCGCAGAGCTGCCTCGGAGAGCACCTTCGACTCCACCGCGAGCTCGCGCGCGCTCTTCTGCAGGAAATGCCGGGCCAGCGGGGCGATATCCTCGCCGCGCTCGCGCAACGGCGGCAGGCGCAGCCGCACCACGTTGAGACGATGCAGCAGGTCCTCCCGAAAAAGCCCCTGCCGCACGCGCTCATCGAGGTTCTGATGCGTCGCGGCGATGATGCGCACGCTCGATTTCAGAGGCGCGTGTCCGCCGACGCGGTAATACTCGCCGTCGGAAAGCACCCGCAGCAGGCGCACCTGAAGATCCGGCGGCATGTCGCCGATCTCGTCCAGGAAGAGCGTCCCGCCCTCTGCCTGTTCGAAGCGGCCGCGGCGTGCGTTCTGGGCTCCGGTAAACGCGCCGCGTTCATGCCCGAACAACTCCGACTCAAGCAGGTCCTTCGGGATTGCAGCGGTATTGATGGCCACGAAGGGGCCGCCCGAGCGCGGGCTGTGCCGGTGCAGCGCGCGGGCGACGAGTTCCTTTCCCGTACCCGACTCGCCGGTGATGAGAACCGTCACCGTCGACTGCGAAAGCCGGCCGATGGCGCGAAAGACCTCCTGCATCGCCGGAGCCTGCCCCAGCATCTCGGCGGTCTCGCCCACGGCCGAGATGGCACCAGCAGTCGCCGGGACCTCGGCACTGGCGCGACGGATCAGGGCGATCGCGTGATCGACGTCGAATGGCTTGGGCAGATACTCGAACGCCCCGCCCTGAAATGCCGCGACCGCGCTGTCCAGATCCGAGTAGGCGGTCATGATGATCACCGGAACCTGCGGAAAACGTTCGCGGACATTGTTCAAGAGCGTGAGCCCCGATTCGCCGGGCATGCGGATGTCGGAGACGAGCACCTGGGGCTGACTCTGCTGCAGCGCTTGAAGCACTTCGTGCGCCGAGGCAAACGTCTTGTACGCGATTCCCTCGCGGGCCAGGGCTTTTTCGAGCACCCAGCGGATCGAGCGATCGTCGTCGACAATCCACACCGGCTTCACGAGTTCGCCCCGGGATGGTTGGTGGTCGTCATAGGCATGCATTCTGGCCTCACTCTACGCGCCGTCGCGGTTGAATTCCAGCGGCAGCAGGATTGTGAATACGGTGCAACCCGGAATGCTCTCGCATTCGATCGTGCCGTTGTGCTGGGAGACAAACGTCTGGGCGATCGTCAGTCCCAGCCCGCTGCCGCCTTCCCGTCCCGAAACCAGCGGGAAGAAGATCCGGTCGCGCAGAGCTTCGGGCACGCCCGGGCCGTTGTCCTCCACCGATACGGCGAGGGCGAGACGGAAGCGGCGTTTAGCCATGGTGACGCTGCGCGCGACACGGGTCCTGAGGCGGATTCGCCGCGGACCGGTGATGCCCTGCAGCGCCTGCGCCGCATTGCGAATGACATTGAGCAGCGCCTGCGTCAGCTGTTCCGGGTCGGCATCGAATTCCGGCAGGCTGATGTCGAAATCGGAATGGATCGCAACGTCGGGAAACTCGGCCTGCACGACGTTGGCCACGCGCGCCAACAGCTCGTGGATGTTGGTGCGCTGGTAGGTCGGCAGCCGATGCGGGGTAAGCAGGCGGTTGACCAACGCCTGCAGCCGGTCAGCCTCGCCGATGATCACCTGGGTGTATTCGATCAGCGGCGGGCGATCGAGTTCACGCTCAAGCAGCTGTGCCGCGCCGCGGATGCCGCCGAGCGGATTCTTGATCTCGTGCGCAAGGCTGCGGATGAGCTCCCGATTCGCCTGTTGCTGCTCCAGCAGCCGCTCCTCGCGCGCGATCTTCAGCTGCTGGTCGATATGACGGAATTCGAGCAGCAGCGTGGAGAGCGCCACTTCGACCAGCGAAACGGTGCACGAGAGATGCAACCTCGGCTTGCCGTTGATGCCGAGCTCGACCTCCTGCTCGGTGTACGACGCGCCGTTGGCGACTGCCTTGTCGATGGCGTGCACCAGGGCGGGCGCGTCGCCGAACAGGGTGCGCACCGAGTTGCCAACCAGCTGCCGCCGCGACACCTCGAACAGGTTCTCCGCCGCGGGATTGGCGTAACGGACGCAGCGGTCGGCATCGAGCAGCAAGACCGCCGTGGCGAGCAGCTCAAGCCCGGGATAGGCTTCCTGCGCATCGGCGGCGGCCACAAGAGGAGGTTGGACGGACATGCGGTATCGCAGGATTGCAGCAGCAGTCAAGCCATCTAGCAAGTTCCGCGCCCGTTGCTTCGGCCCGATAATCTAGCGCGTTGTCGCAAGTTCCTTCTTCAGTGCTTCGATGTTCTTCTCGTGCAGCGAGACCGCCTGCCGCAGCCTGGCGAGCCGGTCAGCGTATTTCTGCGGCTGGTTCACTTCCTCCGGCGTTGGCGGCGGCGATCCGTTGCCGTAAGCGATCCGCGCCTCGTCGAGCAGCTTCTCCTCGGTCGTCAGCTCCTCGGTCAGCACCTTGCGGCGCAACTCGTCGCGGCCCTTCTGAGTGCCTGCGTCGACCTTGGGAAAGTTCCCGGGGCTCGGCGCAGACCTGGTTTCGGACTCACTCGGTCCAGGCGTTCCGCCCACGCCGCAGGAAATTTTCTTCCAGCCTTTCTCCGGCGCGACATTGGTGTAGTGCAGATTTCCATCGCGGTCGGCGTACTTGCAGATATCGGCCGCGGCAGGCATGGCAAGCAGCAGCGGCGTGCACCATGCCGCGGCGCAGAGGTAGCGCACCGTGGCGAGGCGCCTGAAGAATCGCTGCATAGCGGCGCAGTGTACCAAAGGCAGGGGGCGGGCCGTCACCGGCCCGCCCCCTTCGCTGCGAATCCCGCAGGGCCCGACTCAAAGGCTGTAATACATTTCGAATTCGATCGGATGGGTGGTCATGCGAAAGCGCGTGACCTCCTCCATCTTCAGCGCCACGTAGGCATCGAGCATGTCGTTGGAGAACACCCCGCCGCGGGTCAGAAAGTCGCGGTCATGGTCGAGACTGTCCAGCGCTTCCTCGAGCGATGCGCACGGGTGCGGGACCTTCGCCGCTTCCTCGGGCTCCAGGTCGTAGAGGTTCTTGTCCAGCGGGTCGCCCGGATGAATCTTGTTCTGCACCCCATCGAGCCCGGCCATGAGCATCGCCGCAAACGCCAGATACGGATTGGCGGTCGGGTCCGGAAAACGCACTTCGACCCGCCGCCCCTTCGGGTTGCTGACGTACGGGATCCGGCACGCCGCCGAGCGGTTGCGCGCCGAATAGGCCAGGTTGATCGGCGCCTCGAATCCCGGCACCAGCCGCTTGTACGAGTTCGTCCCCGGGTTGGTGATGGCGTTGAGCGCCTTGGCGTGCTTGATGATCCCGCCTATGTAGTAGAGCGCGAGTTCCGACAGCCCCGCGTAGCCGGTGCCTGCGAACAGGTTCTGTCCACTCTTCCACACCGACTGGTGCACGTGCATCCCCGAACCGTTGTCGCCCACGATCGGCTTGGGCATGAACGTCGCCGTCTTGCCGTAGGTATGCGCCACCATGTGCACCGTGTACTTGAGGATCTGCATCCAGTCAGCGCGCTTGACCAGCGTATTGAATTTCGTCCCGATCTCGTTCTGTCCGGCCGCCGCAACCTCGTGGTGGAAGACCTCCACCTCCACTCCCTGCTCCTCGAGCGCGAGCGCAATGGCATTGCGGATGTCCTGCAGCGAGTCGATCGGCGGCACGGGGAAGTAACCGCCTTTCACCGGCGCCCGGTGCGCCATGTTGCCACCCTCGTATTCTTCCCCCGACGACCACGGCGCTTCTTCCGACTTGATCCTCACAAAGCTGCCGGACATGTCGACGCTCCAGGTCACCGAATCGAATATGAAGAATTCCGGCTCGGGTCCGAAGTAGGCGGTGTCTCCTATCCCCGTCGACTTCAGGTAGGCCTCGGCTCGCTTGGCCAACGACCGCGGGTCGCGATCGTAGCCCTTGCCGTCCATTGGCTCGATCACATCGCAGGTGATATTCAAGGTCGTCTCGTCGGTGAACGGGTCGATCCGCGCCGAGTCCGCGTCCGGCGAGAGCAGCATGTCCGACGCCTCGATCCCCTTCCAGCCGGCAATCGACGAACCGTCGAAGGCATGTCCATTGTCAAACTTGTCCTGCGTGAACACCTTCGCCGGAACTTGCACGTGCTGTTCCTTGCCGCGCGTATCGGTAAACCGTAAATCGACGAACTTGACTTCCTTATCCTTGATTGTCTTGAGCACATCGGCGGGTGCAGCCATGCGTTTCTCCTGTCCGGGCGGTAGCGATGCGATGGGATTGTGAGACGACGAAGCGGGTTTCTTGGCACGACAACCACGAGCAGAAACTATGCCATAAGCCGGTGGCGCTGACACGGGGCTGCAGGCTTCAAATCGGCTGCCACCGGCAGCCGCGGCGCACCAGGATGAGGCAGTTGAGGTGGTGCTGCGACCCTTGTGGTGCAGCAGCGCGCTCGCGTCGACCCTGAGCGTGGCCAGGCGTATGCTATCGCTCGAGTGCGGCCGCAACGGCCCCGGCGCGACCTGGGCTGCGTTTTGCGATGACGGCCGCCGCCTCGATGCCCGAAGCATTCTTTATGACGAGCCCTGACGACGAGATACTGACTGCAGCACAAAAACGCCGGGCGGAGCTCGGCCTGCCCTATTATGGTGCAGTATTGCCGGCCGAAGCTCATGCGTTGCTGGCGGCACATCCGAATGGACGCTTGATCGACGTCCGGACGCGGCCCGAATGGGAATACGTGGGCCACGTGCCTGGCAGCATCCTGATCGAATGGACGACCTATCCGAGCGGGGCCCGGAATCCGCGCTTTCTCGACGAGTTGCGCGTCGCGGCAGCCGATCCGCGAGCTCCCGTCGTCTTCCTGTGCCGCAGCGGTCAGCGTTCGGATGGCGCCGCGCGCTTGGCGGTGGATGCTGGGTACACCATGGCGTTCAACCTGCTCGAGGGTTTCGAGGGTCCCAGGGACCAGGAAGGCCACCGTGGAGTCCTGGGTGGCTGGCGCCGGGCCGGCTTACCCTGGGTGCAGGGCTAGCCCAAGCGGCGGTCGGGGCGTTACGGATAGAAAAGGTAGACCTGATACCCGGCCTGGGTCGTGGCGCTGGCGTCGATGAACAGCTTCACGCTCAGTTCGCCGTTGCCGGGAATGCCGTTGTCGAGGTCGGCGGTGCCGCTGACGTACTCCTGCGGCGCGAAGGCGCGGCGAACGACCACCACGTCCTGCTGCGTCTCCTTCTGCAGATCGGACAGCGTCAGCTCAAGATAAGGGTAGGCGAGCGGGTACGGCATCCGGTTGCGGATGGTCGCCGAGAGGATCAGCAGGCCCCTGTGGGCGGGGTCGGCCTGCAGATCCGATGCCTCGATCGACAGTCCGTTGACCTCCTCGAGCGCGTGTAAGCGGCAGCCCGCGGCGGCGCAAAGCTTGATCAGTGCGGGCTTGGTCGTCGGCCAGTGCGCCGCGACCGCGTCGCGGAAGTGGAATAGCGCCTGTCCGGCCAGCAGCAGCACGAGCAACGGCGCAGCGACGGCATAGAGCCACGCCGGCAACCCGCCCCGGGTCCGCTTTTCCTGCCACGAGAATCGCGCCGCGTAAGCAGCCTCAGGGTCGGTGCCGTCCTCGTCTTCGTCCTCGGCCAGCGCCGGTTCGCCCGAGGGTTCGGCGCTGTGCTCCGGGCCCTCGTCGTCCGGTGGTGGCGGTTCGAGCGCGTGCGCGGAGCGCAGCGTGACCGTCGGCGGTCCAAGGGCCGCCTCGTCCAGCACCGGTTCGCTGCGCTCTGGATGCGGTTTTAGGGCCAGCGAGACGGCGGCGGCGATGCCGTTGAATACGGTGTGACAATGCCCGCAGCGGACTTGCCCGCCACGCAGCGCGAGCTGTTGCTGCGTGACACGAAATATCGTCTTGCAGCCCGGGCAACGCGTGAATTGCTGTTCAGCCATGGTGCGGCGCCGAATGGGGTGCGCGGATCAGGGTGCGAAGCGCACGCCCGCGAGCGTAACCCATCCTTCCGCGCTCCCCCATGGGACGATATTAAACCATCGCCCATACGCCGCGGCCACGTCCTGCGCCTGCGCCTCGAGGATCCCGGACAGGACCACGCGGCCCGCACCGCGAACCCGTTGCGCGAGCAGGGGGGCGAGAAGCTCGAGCGGCTGGGCGAGGATATTGGCCACCACCACGTCGAACACTCCGGCGGCCAGTTCGTCGGGCAAGGCGAACTCGGCGGCGACTCCGTTGGCGACGGCGTTGGCGCGGCTCGCAGCGATCGCCTGCGGATCGACGTCGACACCGGCCACGCGGCCGGCCCCGAGCTTTGCCGCGGCGATCGCCAGGATGCCCGAGCCGCAGCCATAATCGAGTACCGATGCCTGGGCCTCGACATTCTCCGCGAGCCAGCGCAGGCACAGTCGCGTCGTCGGGTGACTGCCGGTTCCGAATGCCCGTCCCGGATCGAGCCTGACGTTGACCGCACCGGGGTCGACCGGCTCGCGCCACGAAGGCACGATCCACAAGCGCTCGTTGACACGCAGCGGCACGAACTGAGCTTGCGTCTCGAGGACCCAGTCGGCGTCGGCAATGGCCGTCAGCGAGTGCGGCGGCGCAGGCTCGTCCATCCAGGATGCGGCTGCCGCCAGCGCCGAGTGCACGTCCCGGGTCGCGTCGAACAGGGCCACGATCCGGCTCACCGGCCAGGGCGGTAACGGGGAATGATCCGGTTCTCCGTACTGCGGGCGTTCCGACGGCGTACCGGCGCAGGCGTCGGCGAGGTCAACCGAGAGCGCGCCGGCGCCGAGCAGCGCGTCCGCCCAGCGCTCCGCCGACAGCGCCGGCGCGTCGAAGCAGAGCGCGTGGTAGGGCATGCGCTGGTCGCAGGGCGCCTCGATCAGGCCCCGGACTTGCGCTTCGCCATCCGCTGCTCGAGGTAGTGGATCGACGTGCCGCCGCGAAGGAACGAATCTTCGAGCAGCAGCTCCTGATGCAGCGGAATGTTGGTCTTGATGCCCTCGACGATCATTTCCGACAATGCCACGCGCATGCGGGCGATCGCCTGCTCGCGGCTGTCGCCGAAGGCGATGACCTTGCCGATCATCGAGTCGTAATGGGGCGGGACGACATAATTCTGGTATACGTGCGAGTCGACGCGGATTCCGGGCCCCCCGGGCGCATGGTAGGAGGTGATCCGCCCGGGCGAGGGCACGAAGGTCTCCGGATCCTCGGCGTTGATGCGGCATTCGATGGCGTGCCCGCGACGCACGATGTCGCGCTGGCGGAAGGCGAGCTTCTGGCCGGCCGCCACGCGCAGCTGCTGCTGCACCAGATCGATGCCGGTGATGATTTCGGTGACCGGGTGCTCGACCTGAATGCGCGTATTCATCTCGATGAAGAAGAATTCGCCATCCTGGTACAGGAATTCGAAGGTTCCCGCGCCGCGATAGTCGATCTTGCGGCAGGCCTCGACCGCGCGTTCGCCGATCTTGATGAGCGAGCGCAGCGGAATATCCGGTGCCGGAGCCTCCTCGATTATCTTCTGATGCCGCCGTTGCATAGAGCAGTCGCGCTCAAAAAGGTGGACCGCGTTCTTGTGCGCGTCGGCCAGCACCTGGATCTCGAGGTGCCGCGGGTGATCGAGGTATTTCTCCATGTACACGGTGGCATTGCCGAATGCCGCCAACGCCTCTGTCTTGGTCAGGCTGACGGCGGGCAACAGGGCGGCCTCGGTATGCACCACGCGCATGCCGCGACCCCCGCCGCCGCCCGCGGCCTTGATGATCACCGGATACTTGATCTCGCGAGCGAGCTTGAGTACCTCCTTCGCATCGTCCGGCAAGGCGCCGGCCGAGCCCGGCACGCAGGGCACGCCGGCCTTGGTCATCGCGATCTTGGCGCTCACCTTGTCGCCCATGAGTCGAATCGTATCCGGGCGCGGGCCGATGAAGACAAAGCCGCTCTTCTCGACCTTCTCCGCAAAGTCCGCGTTCTCGGACAGAAAGCCGTAGCCCGGATGAATCGCCTGCGCGTCGGTGACCTCGGCAGCGCTGATGATGGCCGGGATATTGAGGTAGCTCTGTGCCGATGGCGGCGGCCCGATGCAAACCGATTCGTCGGCCAGGCGCACGTACTTGGCGTCGGCATCGGCCTCGGAATGAACGACAACGGTCTTGATGCCCAGCTCGCGGCAGGCTCGCTGGACGCGCAGCGCGATCTCGCCCCGATTGGCGATCAGGACCTTGTCGAACAGCTGTCCGGCGCTCTTGGTCGACACGTTAGCCTGGTGCTGGAAAAGGCGCCCTCAGGGAATGCCGCCGGCGCGCGGCTCTCCCCGCGCGCCTAGCCGATGACCACCAGCGCCTGTCCGTATTCGACGGGCTGCCCGTTCTCGAGGAGGATCGCCTTGACCACGCCGGCCTGATCGGCCTCGATTTCGTTCATCAGCTTCATCGCCTCGATGATGCACAGGGCATCGCCCACCTGCACCTCGTCGCCGATCTCGACGAACGGCTTGCCCCCGGGGGAAGCCGACCGATAGAAAGTGCCGACCATGGGCGACTTGACCACGTGCCCTTCCGGCGCGACGGCAGGCACGGGGATCGGCTCCGGCGCCCCAGGCGACGCCTGCAGACTGGTCGCGGCTGGCGCCGGCGGCGAGGCGGGAGGCGGCAGCGACCGGGTGATGCGCACCCGCTCTTCGCCCTCGGCAATCTCGAGTTCGGCGATGCCGGAGCTCTCCACCAGCTCGATCAATGTCTTAAGCTTGCGCAGGTCCATCCATCCCCCATCCCCCTGCCCGAGTAGGCCGCAAGTTTGCAGGAGATCGCGACAGATTGTCCAGCGTTAGCAGCAATTTGCTGCGCGCCCATGCCGACTCGAGGCCACCCGCGGGTGCCTCGCGGGCGGCCATCCCGGAAAACCCTGGGTCGCCGCCCCAGCTGCCCCCTAACCTGTCCCCGGCGCGATGATTGCTTGGAGAGCAGACACGCAGACTTAGATCAACTTGGCGATAGTTGACCGCAGTTGCACGGGGCTAATGGGCCCCACGTGGGTGAGCGCGACCTGGCCATCGCGGCCGACGATTACCGTAAAGGGTAACGCCAGAAGGGGGTTACCCAGGGGTTTGGAGAGGTCGATGGCATCGTACCCGGCAACGAGCGCCGGATAGTTCAGATCGAGTTGCCTGGCGAATTGCCCGACCTTGTCGGCGCTGTCCACCGCGATCCCTACAAACTGCACGCCCTGGGGGCCGAGCTCGCGCTGGACCCGAATGAACTCGGGCATTTCCTCCCGACAGGGCTCGCACCAGGTGGCCCAGAAGTTGACCACCAGCACCTTGCCGCGCCATTGCCGCAATGGCTGGGCGGTTCCCTGCGTGTCCGGGAGCGACAGGGCGAGCAGAGCGCTCGCGTCAGGCGCCTTGGAATTCCACAGCGCGACACCAACGCCCAGCGCCAGGGCCAGCGCGCCGACGCCGGCGCCGACGACAAGCCTGCGCAAGCGACCGCTCATGAGATGTCGCAGCGAGCGCCCACTATCTGACCGGGCTCAGTTGAACCAAGCCCGTTTCGGCGCTTGGCTCGGCGCCACAGGGGGCTTGCCGGCCAGGGGCAGTTCCAAAGCCACGCGCTGCACGGTGGCCGGGTAGCAGATTCCGATGTCCGCGCAACCCTGCGACTCGGCAGCAATGACGATCGACTGTCCCGGTTTCGGGTCCTTCAGCGCCAGCCGCACGATGACGTCGCCGCGATAGGTCTCGACGCGCCCAAAAAACTGGTCCTCCTTCACCATTCCCGCGGGCAGGCGAGGCACCGCGAGGCCGGCGGCCGCCGGCTCGACGGCGAAGTGAATCCGGTCGCGGTAAAGGTAGTAGCCGTCGGCAATCATGAACCGCGCCTCGACGGTGTCCGCATCGACCAGCCGGGCGGTGAAGCGGAACGCCTGGTCCGGAGGCAGCGGCTCGATTTGTGCCACCCCGGCCCGGGCAGCCACGAGGAGCATGCCGGCGGCGACGCCGGTCAACAGCCGACGCCAATGCGCCTCAAGCAGGCGCTTCGGTCTCCGCGGCGATCCAGTCAAGGTAGGCAGGCAAGCCACAGGTGATGGGGACAGCGACGATTTCGGGAAGTTCGTAGGGGTGATGCCGGCGGATCGCCTCTTCGACCCGCGAATAGAGGCGGGCGCGCGTCTTGATGGCGAGTGGGATCTCGGCAGCCGTTTCGATTTGGCCTCGCCAGTGATAAAGTGATTGCGCCGTCGCACCGATCTGGATGCAGGCCGCGAGACGGGTCATGAGCAGCTGGCGCGCTAGCGCCTCTGCCGCGCCCCGCTCGGGCAGGGTGGTGAGGATGAGAATCGATGGCTCGGACGCAGAGCTTCCCGGCGGCCCCTCGGGCACCGGGGGGCCTGACCGGGTTTTCGACTGAGCTGCCACTGGACCCTCCGCGGGCCGCCCGTTGCATCGGGAACCATGCCGCCGGCGGCGAGGAGTTCGCATGCGTTTCGTCGTATTGTTGATTGTACTCATTTTCCCGGTGCTCGATGTCCTGGCCACCCTGCGCTTTGCGCGCTGGACGGGCATTCCGGCGCTGGTTTGGTTCGTCGCCCCCGCCATCGCCGGCGTGCTGCTGCTGCGCAAGGAGCGGATGACCTTCCGCGCCAAGACGCTTGCCGCGTTGCGCGGTGATCAACCGTTGCTGCGCGGACTGCTCGACAGCGGGCGGAGGGTCCTGGCCGGATTGCTGCTGATCTTGCCGGGCGTCGTCTCCGATCTGATCGCTTTGCTCCTGCTGCTGCTGCCGCTCAATCTCGGGCCGCCGTTCGCCATCCAGTCGGCCAGTTTCAGGCGCAGTTTCCGACGCGATTCGCTCGAGGGGGACTTTCGCCGCGTTGACTAGGGTCCGAACAGCGTCGGTTGTGCCTTGCGCGCACGCCAATAGGCCCACAGCATCATGGCGACGCCGGCGATGATCATCGGCAGTGACAGCCACTGTCCCATCGTCCACCCCAGCGCGAGCACGCCGAGGAAATCATCGGGCTCGCGCGCGTATTCGACCAGGAATCGAAAGCAGCCGTAGCCGACCAGGAACAACCCCGAAACGGCGCCGACCGGCCGACGCCGGCGCGCATAGAGCCACAACAGCGCAAACAGCACCAGCCCCTCGAGACCGAACTCGTAGAGCTGCGACGGATGGCGCGGCACGGCGTCGACCTGTGGAAACACCATTGCCCACGGCAGATTCGAAGGTCTGCCCCACAACTCGCCATTGATGAAGTTGCCCATTCGGCCCGCCGCCAGTCCGAGCGGTATAAGGGGCGCGACAAAATCGGTAACCTCGAGCCAGCGCTTGTTGCGTCGTCGCGCGAATACGGCCAAGGCGATCAGCACGCCGAGAAATCCGCCGTGGAAGCTCATCCCTCCCTGCCATATCGCCAGTATCTGCAGGGGATGCGCAAAGTAGAAGAGCGGCTTGTAGAACAGAACATAGCCCAGGCGGCCGCCGAGGATGACGCCGAACACGCCGAAGAAGAGCATGTCGTCGACGTCGCGCGGGTGCCAGCCAGTGAGCAGGTTCTGGCGGGCGCGGATCTTCCCCAGCACCACGAAGAGCACAAACCCGATCAGGTACATCAGACCGTACCAGCGCACCGCGAGCGGCCCCACGTGGAAGGCAACCGGATCAAATTGCGGGTGGACGAGCATCGAGTGGCCGGCGCGACTCGGGCGCGCCGCGGGCTTTGTTAGAATCCGCCGATTATACGAGACCGCGAAAGAGAGTTCCCGATGCCCAGCAACCGTCGCAGCCGGATCATTACCGAGGGCGTAGCCCGCTCGCCGAACCGGGCGATGCTGCGCGCGGTCGGTTTCGGTGATGGCGATTTCGACAAGCCCATAGTCGGCGTGGCCAACGGACACAGCACGATGAACCCGTGCAACGCTGGCATCCAGCCGCTCGTCGACCGGGCGATGGCCGAACTCAAGCGCGCCGGCGCGATGCCGCAGGTTTTCGGCTTCCCGACCGTGACCGACGGCATCGGCATGGGCACCGAAGGGATGAGGTATTCGCTCGTATCGCGCGAGGTGATCGCCGATGCGATCGAGGTCGCCGTCAACGGACAGTGCATGGACGGCGTCGTCTGCGTCGGCGGCTGCGACAAGAACATGCCGGGCTGCATGATGGCGATGGCGCGCATGAATGTGCCGGGCATCTTCGTCTACGCCGGCACGATCAAGCCCGGGTTCTGGAAGGGTGAGAAACTCACCATCGTCAGCCCGTTCGAGGCGGTCGGCGCGTTCGCCGCCGGCAAGATGTCCCAGGAAGACTTCGACGGCATCGAAAGGAATGCCTGCCCGACGGTCGGTGCCTGCGGAGGCCAGTACACCGCGAACACGATGTCCTCGTCGTTCGAGGCGTTGGGCATGAGCCTGCTCGGCAGCTCGCAGCTGGCGGCGCCGGATGAGGAGAAGGCCGACTCGGCTGCCGCGTCGGCGCGCGCGCTGGTCAACGCCGTCCGGCTCGACCTCAAACCGCGCGACATCATCACCCGCAAGGCGATCGAGAACGCGATCGCCCTGGTCATGGCCACGGGCGGCTCGACCAATGCGGTGCTGCACTACCTCGCCATCGCCGCGGCAGCGGGAGTCGTATGGACGATCGACGACTTCGAGCGGGTGCGCAGGCGGGTGCCGGTGATCTGTGAGCTCAAGCCCTCCGGGCGCTTCGTGGCCACCGACTTTCATGCCGCAGGCGGCGTCCCGCAGGTGCTGCGAATGCTGCTCGATCACGACCTGTTGCACGGCGAATGCACGACCATCACCGGCAAGACCCTGGCCGAAGAGCTTGCCGCCGTCCCGGCGACACCGCGAGCGGATCAGGAGGTCATCCGGACGTGGTCGAAGCCGCTGTACCCCCATGGTCACCTGGCGATCCTGAAGGGCAACCTGGCGCCGGAAGGTTGCGTGGCCAAGATCACCGGGCTCAAGAACACGGCGATCACCGGCCCTGCGCGCGTGTTTGACTCCGAACGCGCTTGCCTCGACGCCATCATGGGCAAGAAGATCAAGCCCGGCGACGTGATCGTCATCCGCTATGAAGGCCCCAAGGGCGGGCCCGGCATGCCGGAAATGCTGGCGCCTACATCCGCGCTCATCGGCCAGGGCCTCGGCGAGTCGGTTGGCCTCATCACCGATGGGCGCTTCTCCGGGGGAACCTGGGGCATGGTCGTCGGCCACGTCGCGCCCGAGGCCTATGTCGGCGGAAACATCGCCCTCATCGAGGAGGGCGACTCAATAACCATCGATGCGCAACGGCTTTGCATCCAGCTCAACGTCGGCGAAGACGAATTGGCGCGTCGCCGCGCGCGGTGGCAACCGCCGGCGCCGAGGTACGCGCGCGGCGTGCTGGCCAAGTATCTGCGCCTGGTGTCGACGGCAAGCCTCGGGGCGATCACCGATCAGGGCACCTAGCCTTTCGGCGCGGCGGCCAGCACCCTGCAACCAAGGGCACGGCACCTTGGTCGAAGCTCAACGCCGGAATGCGGAGAAAGGTTCGCCCCAATGACCTGGTTTGCGCACTGGCAAGGCGTCGCGTCGGCATTCGCCGCCGCGGTCGTTCTGTGGCTCGCCGGCTGCGCCTCGGTGCCGGCAGGCATCGGGGTCGCTGCGCCGCAGCTGGCGCTCGGCGATCGCTGGCAATACAAGGTCACCGACAACCTGCGCCGGGGCACGGTGTCGCGGCTTGATGTGGAGGTCGTGGCCCTGTCGGGCCGCGACGCGCGACTCCGCTTCGATCATGCCGGCGCCGACGGGGACACGCAATGGGTCGCCGACGTCGACAGCGAAGGCGGCCTGCGCGCCGGATCGCTCTACCGTGAACCCCCGCGCCCGTTCGATCCGGCGGCGCGCTTGCTCGCATTCCCGCTCGACCCGGGCAAGACCTGGAACCAGGTTATCAATACGGTCAGGCCCGACACCAAGCTCGACGACCAGATCCTGATCTACGGCCGCGTCGACTCCCCCGGCGTGATGACCGTGCCGGCCGGCAGCTTTGATGCCTTCTACGTCTATCGAATCGTGCGCCTCGACGACGAGGAATTCTGGCGAACGCGAACCCTGCTTCGCACCGCGGTCTGGTACGCGCCCGGGGCCAAGGGGTCGGTGCGCGAGGAACGCGAAGCGCAATATACCGAGAAGGACGGTCCCGACTCGGCGACAGTGCGTACCGAATCGGTCGTGCTCGAGCTCGAATCGTTTCGGCCGGGAGGCCGATGACCGTGCCGTGCCGGGCGGGCCGCTTGGCTCAGGACAGGCCCAGGCGCTGCCAGATGATCGTCGTCAGGCTCGCCTGATTGAGGGTGTAGAAGTGCAGGCCGGGCGCGCCATGCGCCAGCAGGTCGGCGCAGAGGTCGGTGACCACGTCCAGGCCGAAAGCCCGGATCGACGCGGTGTCGTCGCCGAAGCTTTCCAGCTTGCGCCGGATCCAGCGCGGGATCTCGGCCCCGCAGGCATCCGAGAACCGCGCCAGCTTCGAAAAGCTCTGGATGGGCATCACGCCTGGGACGATCGGCGCGGCGACGCCCTGGGCGGCTGCCTCGTCGACGAAGTGATAGTAGCTGTCGGGGTTGAAGAAGTATTGCGTGATGGCCGAATTGGCGCCGGCATCGATCTTGCGCTTGAAGTTGACGAGGTCCTCCTGCGGCGTCCGCGCCTGCGGATGGTATTCCGGATAGGCGGCAACCTCGATATGAAACCAGTCGCCGGTCACGCTGCGGATGAACTCGACCAACTCGTTCGCGTAGCGGAATTCGCCGACGTCGGCGGTCCCCGATGGAAGGTCGCCGCGCAATGCGACGAGATGGCCGATGCCGTGCTCGCGATAGGTCGCCAGCGTCTCCCTTATGCTCTCGCGCGTCGAACCGATGCAGGAAACGTGCGGCGCAGCCCGCTGCCCGGAGCCCTGGATCTCCAACACGGCCGACAGGGTGCGGTCCCGCGTCGAGCCGCCCGCACCGAAGGTCACGGAAAAGAACTTGGGGCCGAGCTCGGCGAGTTGCTGGCGCGTTGCCCGCAGCCTGGCCACGCCCTCGGGCGTCGCCGGGGGGAAGAATTCGAAGCTGAAGATGCGGTCGCTGGACTGGGCCATCGGCGCTCGTTTCAGGCGACCTTCCTCAGCAGCAGTGCCGAGAGCGCCCACGAAATGATGCTGTAGAGGATCGCGCCAAAGAACGCCGGCCAGAATCCCGCCACGTGAAAACCCTCGATGAAGGAGCCGACGAACCAGAACAGCAGGCCGTTGATCACGAAGATGAAAAGCCCCAGCGTGAGCAGGGTCGCCGGGAGTGTGAGCAGCACCAGCAGGGGCCGGATGAAGGTATTGATCAGGCCCAGCACCAGCGCCGCGACGAGCGCGGCCGCAAATGAGTCAACCTTGATCGACGACAGCAGGTAAGGCAGCGCGAGCAGCGCCACCGCGTTGATCAGCCACACCAGCAGCAGTTTCATCGTTGCTTCTCCTCGGCCGCCTGGCTTCGGCTCCTTCCGTCGCAAAAAGGCTTCACGCTCGCGTACAAAGTGGCGTTGACCGGAGCCGCCAGGCCGGACTCCTTCGCCATGCGCGTCACCGCCCCCGACAGCCATGGCGCTTCGAGGCGGTTGCCGGCGACGAGGTCGTTGAGCATCGACGATCTCATCTCGGCCGGCAGGCCGTCCGCAAGTGCCATGATCTGCGCCACCAGATCCTTGTCGAGCGCGATTGCCCGCCTGCGCCCGACGGCCCATACCTCGGCCATTGCGGCCTCGAACACGGCGCGCAGATCGGGATCGCTGCGGATAGCGCCGATCGGCTGCCGGGTCGCGCTGGTCACCCCGGACAAGGCGGTGAGGAGCACGAACTTCTCCCACAATACCCGGCGCACGTCGGCAACGAGCTCGGCGTCGATTCGGGCCTCGGTGCAGGCCTTAAGGAAGCTGTGCGCCGGAGCTTCCTGCGCCGGCAGCACCGGACCGAAGCGCAGGCGCGCCATCTGCCCGGTATGCACGATGACCCCCGGCTCGGCAATCGTTGCGGCGATATACGCGGCGCCGCCCAGCACCTGCGCCGCGCCGATCACCGCACCGACCCGTTCGATGCTCTCGACGCCGTTCTGAAACGGGATCACCACGCCGCCGCCGGCCACCAGCGGCAGGCTGGCCGCCGCGGCCACTTCGGTATCCCAGAGCTTGACCGCGAAGAGCACCAGGTCGAAGCGGCCGAGCGAACTCGGATCGTCGCTCGCGGCTACCCTGGCGAGGTGAATATCCCCGCCGGCGCTGCGCACGGTCAAACCTCGCTCGCGGATCGCCGCGAGGTGGCGGCCGCGGGCGACAAAGGCCACGTCGTGCCCGGCTTGCGCCAACCGCGCACCAAAGTACCCGCCAACGCCGCCGGCTGCCATCACTGCAATGCGCATCACCCTCTCCCGGCCAATTGTCCTGCCGCGCCTCCGCGCGCGCCACGAAGCCTAGTAGCGGTAGCTGTCGGGCTTGTAGGGGCCGCGGACGTGAACGCCGAGGTAGCGCGCCTGCTTGTCGGAGAGCTCGGTGAGCGCCGCATCGAGCTTCTTCAACTGCAGGCGCGCGACTTTCTCGTCCAGGTGTTTGGGCAGGACATAGACGCCGATCGGGATACTTCTTGCCCCCGGACTGCGCGTCACCCCACAACTCGATCTGCGCCATCACCTGGTTGGTAAACGAGCTTGACATCACATAGCTCGGATGGCCCGTCGCGCAGCCCAGATTCACCAAGCGCCCGGAGGCCAGCAGAATGATGCGCTTGCCGTCGGGGAAGATGATGTGATCGACCTGCGGCTTGATGTTCTCCCACGTATACGCCTTCAGCGCCGCGATATCGATCTCGTTGTCGAAGTGACCGATATTGCACACGATCGCGTTGTTCTTCATCCGCCGCATGTGCTCGTGGTTGATCACGTCGATGTTCCCCGTCGCAGTGACGAAGATGTCGGCCTTGTCGCAGGCGTAATCCATGGTGACGACGCGATAGCCTTCCATCGCTGCCTGCAGCGCGCAGATCGGGTCGATCTCGGTGATCCAGACCTGGGCCGAGAGAGCGCGCAGCGCCTGCGCCGAGCCCTTGCCGACGTCACCGTAACCGTTGACCACGGCCACCTTGCCCGCGATCATCACATCGGTTGCGCGCTTGATGCCATCGACGAGCGACTCCCGGCAACCGTACAGGTTGTCGAACTTCGACTTGGTAACCGAATCGTTGACGTTGATGGCGGGAAAGCCGAGCCTCCCCTCTTTGTGCATCTGGTAGAGGCGCTTGACGCCGGTCGTGGTCTCTTCGGTGACTCCCTTGATGGAGGCCCGAAGCCGCGAGTAGAAATGCGCATCGGTCGCCAGGCGCCGCGCGATGGCGCTGAACAAGGCGAACTCTTCCTCGTTGGCCGGGTGGGAAATGACCGCCCGGTCGGTCTCCGCCATGGTCCCCAGGTGCACGAGCAACGTCGCGTCGCCGCCGTCGTCGAGGATCATGTTCGGGCCCCGATTGTCCGGCCATTCGAAGATGCGATGGGTGAATTCCCAGTATTCGGTGAGGGTCTCGCCCTTGTAGGCGAACACCGGCGTACCCGAGGCCGCCACGGCGGCGGCGGCGTGATCCTGGGTCGAGTAGATGTTGCACGACGCCCAGCGAACTTCCGCGCCGAGCGCCTTGAGCGTGTCGATGAGTACGGCGGTCTGGATGGTCATGTGCAGAGAGCCGGCGATGCGCGCGCCGCGCAGCGGCTGCTGCGGAGCGAACTCTTCGCGAATCGCCATCAGGCCCGGCATCTCGGTCTCGGCGATGGCGATTTCCTTGCGCCCCCAGCCGGCGAGCGCAACGTCGGCGACCCTGAAGTCGGCGAATTTCCGGGTATCGGTCACAGCGTTCATCTGTCACTCCTTGTCGGGGACCGCGCCGTGGGAGACCTTTGCTCGTCACCCCGCGCGCGAGCCGCGGTTCAACGAGCGCCGTTGCAAAGTTGGAGAATCCTCGAGCCTGGCAGGGCGGGCATCGAACTGCTCGGCCGTCCTGTTGCAACGCTCCTCGAGGAGGCCCCGAATTATAGCGCAAGGACCGCCCTTGCCAAGCCGCGCGGCGGTCTTAAGGCGGCGAGGAATCGATCGCCGCCTGGCGCTGCGCCAGCAGCGCGTTTACCAGGCTCGATTCACGCTTGTAGAAGCCCTCCGTATGAAAGGTTTCCTCGAGCGCGAACAGCTCGTAGTCGAGATGGTGGCAGAGTTCGTGGATTACGGTGCGCAGAAAGGTCTTGAAGGCGACGACCTGGCGCTTGCGCGCGGTGCGCATCCAGGCGGTGAGCCGCGGCGATGCGCGCCCCTCTTCGGGCTCGTAGAGGCCGTGCAGCTCGCCATAGTCGTCGGCGGGGCGTTCGGCCAGCACGCGCACCCGGAGCTTCGGGACGCGATAGCCCGCGACAAGCGTGTCGATCAGGCTCTGGCACTCGCGCTGCACCGCCGCGCGCTCGTCGGCGCGCAGCGCGGCCTCGATGCGCGCGACGGTCGCGCCAAGATCGAGTCCGGGCGGCAAGCCGAGCTCGGCGATACCGTCGCTGCGGCGGTAGATCTTCTTGCGCGCCGAAGAGAGTCGCTCGTAGTAGCCGAAGCGCATCATCGAACTCCAGCCGTCCCCCGGCGCGCTCGAGCGCCACCGGGATCACGCGCGGCCGCGGGCTTTTGCCGCCGCCGGCGCACCGCTACACTAGCGTCGGAGGCTTCGGCCATGCTCATGCTCAAACCCCACATCCGCGATCTCGGCGGCTTCACGGTGCAGCGGCTGCTGCCCTCGGCGTCGGCCAAGTTGATCGGGCCATTCATTTTCTTCGACCATTTCGGCCCGGTCGCGTTTGCCCCCGGGCGCGGCGCCGATGTTCGGCCCCATCCGCATATCGGTCTGGCCACGGTGACTTACCTGTTCGAGGGGGACATGATCCATCGCGACAGCCTCGGCACCGTGCAGCGCATCGAACCGGGCGCGGTGAACTGGATGACCGCGGGCAGCGGCATCGTGCACTCCGAGCGCACGGCGCCGGAAGCCCGGGCACGCGGCCATCGCATGCATGGCATCCAGACCTGGGTCGCGTTGCCGGAGCACCAGGAACGGACCGCGCCCTCCTTCAGTCACCAGCCGAGGGCGGCGTTGCCCGAGATCGCGCTGCCGGGCGTGACCATGCGCCTGCTGGCCGGCGCCGCCCTCGGCATGCGGGCGCCCACGCCGGTGCTCTCGCCGATGCACTACCTGGCGCTCGACATGCAACCGGGCGCCGCGCTCGAATGGCCGCCCGAGCACGAGGAGCGCGGGGTCTATGCCGTCGCAGGGCAATTGCGCATCGGGGGCGAGGCCTTGGCCGAGCGGCATCTGGGCGTCTTGCCCACGGGCGCCACGCTGCGCATCGAGGCGCCGGCCGGCGCTCGGGCCATGCTGCTCGGCGGCACGCCCCTGCCAGGTGAGCACCTGATCTGGTGGAATTTTGTCGCCAGCTCGCGCGCGCTGATCGATGCGGCGAGCAAGCGCTGGCAGGAGCAAGGCTTCCCGCCGGTCCCGGACGAAACCGAGTTCATCCCCCTGCCGGAGCAGCACTAGGCTCGCGCGCCGCGCCATCGCGACGGCGAGCGGCCTCGCCACCATGGCGCTGCGCTGCCGAGTGGAGTCGCCGCAACGGCTACTGCACCACGACTTCGACTTGCAGGCTGCGCACCGCGCCGGAGCTGCCCGGCGTCAGCGTCCGGTACGTCATTTGCAGCGTGTCGCTGCCCGCCGCAGCGGCAACGAACTCGAAGGTCATGGTGCCGCCGCCGCCCACCAGCGGAGCGCTGGTCGAACTCGGCGTGTACAGCGGTTGACCGACCGGCTGCAGCACCCCGGCGGCACCCCTGTCGACCACCCACCGGTAACCGGTCGCCGGATTGGCCGCGACGGTGACCCGCAGCATCTGGCCCGGGGCGAGGGTGATCCGCGAACCGTCGGCGGAAGCGTCGATTGCGCGCGGCGGCGGGGTCGTGCGCATGACGCCAGGGCAAGCAGCGCGCACGCCAGCGCGATCCTCTTGCCCATCGCGGCCGGGGCGCGCCTGCCTGACGCCGGGCCTTGGATCATGTCGCCGGTTCGCGATGCGGCCGCAGATGCTCCGGGGGTGCGCCGCGAATCCCGGCGGCGTCGCGCAGCGATTCGACCCTGTCGATCGCCTCCCAGGTGAACTCCGGCTCGTCGCGGCCGAAGTGGCCGTACGCCGCGGTCTTGAGGTAGATCGGCCGCAGCAGGTCGAGCATCTGGATGATGCCCTTCGGCCGCAGGTCGAAGTGGGCGGTGACCAGCGCGGCAATCTTTTCGTCGGCGATCTTGCCGGTGCCCTCGGTATAGACGGTCACGTTGATCGGCTGGGCGACGCCGATTGCGTACGAGAGCTGCACCTGGCATTGCCGGGCGATGCCCGCGGCGACGATGTTCTTGGCGACGTAGCGTGCGGCGTAGGCGGCGGAGCGATCGACTTTGGACGGGTCCTTGCCCGAGAACGCGCCGCCGCCGTGGGGCGCCGCCCCGCCGTAGGTGTCGACGATGATCTTGCGCCCGGTCAAACCCGCGTCGCCATGCGGGCCGCCGATCTCGAAACGGCCGGTCGGATTCACCAGAGTAGCGCGTGTTGACCAGCATCTCCTTGGGCAACACCGGCTTGATGATCACCTCGATCACCGCCTCGGCGAGCTCCTTCTGCTTGTGATTCATGCTCGGGTGGTGCTGGGTGGAGAGCACCACGGTCTCGATGCTCCGCGGCCGGCCGTCGGCATAGCGAACCGTCACCTGCGACTTCGCGTCGGGACGCAGCCAGGGCAGTCGCCCGTCGCGGCGCACCTCGCTCTGCCGCTGCATCAGCCGGTGCGCGTAGTAGATCGGAAACGGCATCAGCGCAGGCGTCTCGTCGCAGGCGTAGCCGAACATCAGGCCCTGGTCGCCAGCACCCTGGTTCAGGTACTCCTCGGAGGTGCGCTCGACGCCGCGCGCGATGTCGGGCGACTGCCGGCCGTAGCAGACCATCACCGCGCAGCCCTCGGCGTCGAAGCGCAGTTCGGGGTCGTTGTAGCCGATGCGGTGGATGGTGTCGCGCGCGATGCGGCCGTAATCGTGCTTGTGCTCGGTGGTGATCTCGCCGGTCAGCACGACCAGGCCGGTGGACACCAGCGTTTCGGCGGCCACCCGGCCGTGGGGGTCCTGCGCTAGAATCGCGTCGAGGACTGCGTCGGAGATCTGGTCGGCCACCTTGTCGGGATGGCCTTCTGAAACTGATTCCGACGTGAACAGAAAATCGCTCATCAGCGCTCCGTGCTCGGCATGGCGCACCCGGGTTCCCGGGAGGCGCAAAGTCGGCAATTCTACCAAATCCAGCGCTCGCGAGCCCTGCCCCCTGGAAAGCGTGGGCGCCGAGTCGAAGCCCGCGGCGCATGATCGTTGCACCGACCCACGACAACATCGACCGCGCGGCGCAGTTGCTGCGCGCCGGACAGCTCGTGTCGTTCCCGACCGAGACCGTGTACGGCCTGGGCGCCGATGCCACCAACGCCGCCGCAGTGCGGCGGATATTCGCCGCCAAAGCGCGCCCCGCCGCGCACCCGGTCATCGTGCACATCGCCGACCCGGGCGCGCTGCCGCGCTGGGCACGCGCAGTCCCCGCCGCCGCGCGCGCGCTCGCCGAGGCCTTCTGGCCGGGCCCGCTGACGCTGATCCTGCCGCGAAGACCCGACGTCGACGATATCGTCACCGGCGGCCAGGACAGCGTGGGCTTGCGCGTTCCCGGCCACGCCGTCGCCCAGGCGTTGCTGGCAAGCTTTGCAGCCATCGGCGGCGAGGGTATCGCCGCTCCTTCGGCCAACCGTTTCGGCGGCATCAGCGCAACCACCGCACAGCACGTTGCCGACGACTTCGCAGGGGAAGTTGCCCTCATCCTCGACGGCGGCCCTTGCCAGCACGGCATCGAGTCGACGATCGTCGCCTTCACCGACGGCGACGCGGTGCTGCTGCGCCCGGGCGCCGTACCGCTCGCCGAGCTCGCGCGGGTGCTGGGATACGAGCCCAAGGCGGCGAGCGCGGGCGCCCCGCGCGCACCGGGCACCCTTGAGACGCATTACGCGCCCCGCACTCCGGCGCGCCTTGTGCCCTCGGCAGAATTCGCCGCAGCGCTGCGGCAACGAGTCAGCCCGGGCGCGCACATCGCCGTGCTCGCCCACTCGGTGGCGCAACCGCCGTTCTTCGAGGGCGCCTGGTTCGACGCGCCCGCCCACGACACGGCCTACGCCCAGCAGCTCTACGCCAACCTGCGCGCGCTCGACGCGCTGGCCGCCGATGAGATCTGGATCGAGACGCCTCCGGACGGACCGGAGTGGCACGCCGTGCGTGACCGGCTGCGCCGAGCCACGCGCAGCGCCTGAGGACCATGCCGGCGCCGCCGCTCCGCGTGGTCATCGCCCCGGACTCGTTCAAAGGCTCGCTGTCCGCGGCGCGTGCATCCGCAGCCATCGCCGCAGGTCTGCGCCGGGTGTGGGACGATGTCGACTTGCGTCTGGTGCCGCTGGCCGATGGCGGCGAAGGCACCCTCGACGCGGTCTTGTCGGCCGGCGGGCGGCGCTGCAGCGCGCGTGTGAGCGGCGCGGCCGGGGCGGCAATAGACGCCGCCTACGGCCTGTTTGCGGCCGACTCCGCGATCATCGAAACCGCACAGGTCGTAGGCCTCACCGACGCCAGCGCGACGGCGAGCGCTGTCGAGCAGCGCAGCACCCGGGGCGTGGGCGAACTGATGCGAGGGCTGCTTGATGCGGGCATTCGCCGCATCATGGTCGGACTCGGTGGAAGCAGCACCAATGATGGCGGGGCCGGCCTGCTTGCGGGCTTGGGCCTGAGGCTCGTCGCGGCGGACGGGCGGAGCCTCGAGCCGACACCCGCGGGGCTCGCAGCCCTCGAGGCGGTCGATGTGCGCGACCTCGACCCGCGTCTGGCGCAAACCCGGATCACCATCATGTCGGACGTCACCAATCCGCTTTGCGGCGAGCAGGGCGCCACGGCGATTTTCGGGCGCCAGAAAGGCGTCCCGCCGGGGGCGGTGACGCAGATCGATGCGCGGCTCGCGCACTTCGCGGAGCTCGTGGAAAGCGCGCTCCGGCGACATGCCAGGGACAGCCCCGGTGCCGGCGCCGCCGGCGGACTCGGCTTCGCGCTGCTGCTCCTTGGCGGCGAACTGCGCTCGGGCGCGGAGGTCATTGCCGACCTGCTCGGCCTCGATGCCGCCCTCGACGGGGCAGACTGGCTGATCACCGGCGAAGGGCACAGCGATGGGCAAACCCTGCTCGGCAAGACGCCCCTGGTCGCGGCCCGGCGCGCCGCCCTGAAGGGGGTGCCTGCCACCCTGGTTTCCGGCGGGATCGACCGCAACGCCTTGCCCGGGCTCGGCGAGCATTTTGCCGGATGCCACTCGATCACCTTCGGCCCCGCCACGCTCGAGGAATGCATCGCCGATGCGGCCGGCTTGCTCGCCGACCGCGCCGAGCAGCTGGCGCGGGTGTTCCGCGCCGCGCGCTGCTCGCGTCAGTCCAGCGCGACCGCCTTGGCCGGACCGTAGCCGCGAGCCTCGCCGACCGTGCCGCTCGCAGTCACACGCACCGCGCAGTACTTGAACTCGGGGATCTTGCCGAACGGGTCGAGCACCGGGTTGGTCAGCAGGTTGGCCGCGGCCTCGTAGAAGCAGAACGGGATGAAGACCGCGCCGCGCGGCGTGCCGTCGTCGGCCCGCGCCGCCAGTGCGATACTGCCCCGGCGCGAGGTCACGCGAATCGTTTCACCCGGCGCCACGCCGAGCGAGCGCAGATCGTCCGGATGCAGCGACGCCACTGGCACAGGCTCGAGACTGTCGAGAACCTCGGCGCGCCGCGTCATGCTGCCGGTATGCCAATGCTCGAGCTGGCGGCCGGTGATGAGCACGTACGGATATGCCGCATCGGGCTGCTCTGCGGCCGGAATGATGTGCGCCGGTACGAATCGGCCTCTACCCGTTGCGGTCGGGAAAGTCTCGGTGAAGACCACGCGCTGTCCCGGATCGTCGTCGCCGGTGCAGGGATAGGTCACCGCGTGTTCGCGCTCAAGCCGCTCCCAGGTGATGCCGGCAATCGACGGCATTGCCGTGCGCATTTCCGCGAACACCTCGCGCGGATGCGCGTATTGCCAGTCCAGGCCGAGACGCTTGGCCATTTCGACGATGATCCACAGATCCTGTCGCGCCTCTCCGGGCGGATCGAGGGCCTGCCGGCCGATCTGCACCGAGCGATCGGTGTTGGTAAAGGTGCCGGTCTTCTCGGGAAACGCGGACGCCGGAAGGATGACGTCGGCCAGGTACCCGGTCTCGGTGAGAAAGATGTCCTGCACGACGAGCATCTCGAGTTCGGCGAGCGCCTCCCGCGCGTGGCGCACGTCGGGATCCGACATCGCCGGATTCTCGCCCATGATGTACATGCCGCGGATCTGGCCGGCATGCACCGCCTGCATGATCTCGACCACCGTGAGCCCGGGCTGCGGATCGAGCGTCTTGCCCCACAACGCCTCGAAACTGCCCCGGACATCCGCGTCGTCGACCCGCTTGTAGTCCGGGTACATCATCGGGATGAGGCCCACGTCGCTCGCGCCCTGGACATTGTTCTGTCCGCGCAGCGGATGCAGCCCGGTTCCCGGCCGGCCCACCTGCCCGGTGACCAGCGCGAGCGCGATCAGGCACCGGGCGTTGTCGGTGCCGTGCACGTGCTGCGAGATGCCCATGCCCCACAGGATCATCGACCCGCGAGACTGCGCATACAACCTCGCGACCGTGCGAATCGTCGACGCCGGAATTCCGCACAGCGGGGCCATGGCTTCCGGGCTGTAGCCTTCGACGTTCTTGCGGATGGCCTCATAGCCACTGGTCCGGTCGGCGACGAAGCGCTCGTCGACCATGCCCTCGGCAACGATCGTATGCAGCATCGCGTTGAGGAGGGCGACGTCGCTGTCGGGCCGGAACTGGAGGTAATGGGTCGCGTGCCGCGCGAGCTCCGAGCGACGCGGATCGGCCAGGATGAGCTTTGCGCCGCGTTTGACGGCGTTCTTAAGCCATGTCGCAGCGACCGGATGATTGACGACAGGGTTGGCCCCGATCAGAAAGATCACTTCCGCTTGCATCACGTCCATCACGGGATTGGACACCGCGCCCGAGCCGATGCCTTCCAGCAACGCCGCGACGCTCGAGGCGTGGCAGAGGCGCGTGCAGTGATCGACGTTGTTCGAACCGAAACCGGTGCGCACGAGTTTCTGGAACAGGTAGGCTTCCTCGTTGGATCCCTTGGCCGAACCGAAGCCGGCCAGCGCGCTGCTGCCGCGCTCGTCGCGGATGCGTCTGAGCGTGCCCGCCGCGAGCTCGAGCGCCTCGTCCCAAGTCGCCTCGCGGAATACCGACAGTGCATCGGCGGGATCCATCGTGAATTCCGCCGATTTGGGCACACCCGGCTTGCGAATCAGCGGCTTCGTGAGGCGCTGCGGGTGATGCGCATAGTCGAAGCCGAAGCGACCCTTGACGCACAGGCGCTGGTGATTGGCTGGGCCGTCGCGCCCCTCCACGCGCACGATGCGATTGTCCTTGACGTGGTAGGTGAGCTGGCAGCCGACTCCGCAATAGGGGCACACCGATGCCACGGCACGATCGACGGGCACAAGGTATGCGTCGCGGGCGGGTGCGAGCGCACCGGTCGGGCAGGCCTGGACGCATTCGCCGCAGGCCACGCACGTCGACTGGCCCATCGGATCGTCGAGATCGAAGACGATGCGCGAATGCGCACCGCGCAGGGCGTAGCCGATGACGTCGTTGACCTGCTCCTCGCGACAGGCGCGAACGCAGCGGGTGCACTGGATGCACGCGTCGAGGTTGACCGCCATCGCCGGGTGCGAAAGGTCGGCTGCCGGCTGCGCCCGCGGCTCGAAGCGCGGCTTGCCCACGCCCAGGGCGCGCTGCCAGTGCGCGAGTTCCGAGTCGGGCCGATAGGCCCGGGCGGGCATGTCCGAGGCAAGCAGTTCGAGGATCATTTTCTGCGCGTGCACGGCGCGCTCGCTCTGGCTCGTCACCTCCATCGCTGCGACCGGACGCCGGCAGCAGGACGGCGCCAGCAACCGCTCGCCCTTGATCTCGACCATGCAGGCGCGGCAGTTGCCATCCGGCCGCATGCCGGGCTTATAGCAAAGCCGGGGGATGGCGACGCCGGCGCGGTCGGCCACCTCGATAATCGTTTCGTGGGCAAGGCCGGTAACGTCTTCGCCGTTGAGCTTGAAGACAATGCGCTCCTGCTCCAATGCCTGCGTCAACGGGGCATTCATGCGCCTTGCCTCGAGTCCGGCGCGCGCTCAGCGTTCATTCGAGCTCCTGAGGAAAGTACTTCAACACGCAGGTGATCGGATTGGGGGCGGCCTGGCCCAGCCCGCAAATCGACGCGTCGGCCATCGCCCGGGACAGGTCGTTGAGCAGCGTCGCGTCCCACCGCTCCCGTCCCATCAGCCCGACCGCTTTTTCCGTGCCGACGCGGCACGGGGTGCATTGGCCGCAGGATTCGTCGGCGAAGAAGCGCATCATGTTGAGCGCGGCGTCGCGGGCGCGGTCGTGCTGGGACAGGACGATCACCGCGGCCGAGCCGATGAAGCAGCCGTACGGCTGCAGCGTATCAAAGTCCAGCGGCACGTCACCGAGCGTCGCGGGCAGGATGCCGCCGGATGCACCACCCGGAAGATAGGCATAGAACTCGTGCCCAGGCAGCATGCCGCCGCCGAATTCGGCGATGAGCTCGCGCACCGTGATGCCGGCCGGAGCCAGGTGCACGCCGGGCTTCGCCACGCGGCCGGAAAGAGAGAACGAGCGCAGCCCCTTGCGCCCGTTGCGGCCCTGGCCCGCGAACCAGCCAGCGCCCTTCTCCAGAATGTCGCGCACCCAGTAGAGCGTTTCCATGTTGTGCTCGAGCGTCGGCCGGCCGAACAGCCCGACCTGGGCGACGTACGGCGGGCGCAGTCGCGGCATCCCGCGCTTGCCCTCGATCGACTCGATCATGGCCGATTCCTCGCCGCAGATATACGCCCCCGCGCCCCGGCGCAAATGCATGCGCGGCAGGAGACACGGGGGGGCGGCTTGAAGGGCGCGCAGTTCTCGCTCCAGAATGGCCCGGCACGCGGCATACTCGTCACGCAGATAGATGTAGACCTCGTCGATGCCGACCGCCCATGCCGCGATCAGCATGCCCTCGAGAAAACGATGCGGGTCGCGCTCGAGATAGTGGCGGTCCTTGAACGTCCCGGGCTCGCCCTCGTCGATGTTGACCGCCATCAACCGCGGGGCCGCCTCGGCACGCACGATGCGCCACTTGCGTCCGGCGGGAAAGCCGGCGCCGCCCAGGCCCCGCAACGCGGATTGCTCGAGCTCGGCAGTGACCGAGTCGATCGACCGCTCGCCGGCGACGCAGGCGCACAACGTCCGATAGCCGCCGGCGCGACGGTATTCGTCCAGCCCGGGATAGACGGGCAACTCAGCCTCGGTGCCGCGCGCCCGGACCGCCGAACTGATCGCCTGCGCCGAGGCGCGATCGATCGTCCTGCGGCCGACGACCGCGGCCGGAGCATGCTCGCAGCGTCCGATGCACGGCGCGCCGACCACCCGCACCTCGCGCGCATCGAGTTGCGCCAGCTCGGCACGCAGCCTTTCCGCGCCGGCGAGCTGGCAGGACAGCGTCTCGCACACCCGCACCGTGATCGGTGGCGGAGCCGGCTCGCCCTCCTTCACCACGTCGAAGTGATGGTAGAAGCTCGCCACTTCGTACACCTCGGTCATCGCCAGCCGCAGCTCCTGCGCCAGCGCGACGATGTGCGCCGCGCTGATGCAGCCGTGCGCATCCTGGATGCGGTGCAGAAACTCGATCAGCAGGTCGCGGCGGCGGGGCGCATCCGCGAGCAACGTCCGCACCTCGGCCAAGGCCTTCGGGTCGACCTGACGCCCCTTTGGCGTGCTTCGGGCCGCGCGCTTGCGCGCCAGCCCCGAGGTATCGATTACCGATTCCTGTGCCATCGCCGGCTGGTCGCGAGGCTGAAGCAGTGGGTTGGGGAGCAGCGCATGAGCCAGGCGAAACGCGCGTCAGTCCAGGAAATCGCAATACTTCTCGACATGCGCCGCGAGATTGAGCGAGTGCTCGCGCACCAGGCGCTCGGCCTGCTCGGTGTCGCGGCGCTCCAGCGCCTCGATGATCTGCATGTGATCGACGATTGACCGGGCCGCACGGTCGCGCTGGGAAATGGTCATGCGGCGAATGGCGCGAACGTGGATGAACAGGTTCTCGATGGTCTTACCCATCAGGTGCGACCCCGAGAGCCGGATGATCGCCTGGTGAAAGGCGATATTGGCGTCGGAGTATTCGTCGATATGCTCGGCCGGGGCCGAGTTGAGAAAGTCGTCGAACATGTGTCGCAGCGCCCCGATGTCCGCGTCAGAGGCATTCAGCGTCGCCAGCCGCGCAGCCATGCTTTCGAGCGCCGCCCACATCTCGATCATTTCGATGATCTGCTTCTTGGTCTTGCGCACGATGAACACCCCGCGCCGCGGCTCGGTGCGCAGGAACCCCTCCTGCTCGAGCAGCGACATCGCCTCGCGAATCGGGGTACGGCTGACGCCGAGCGCCTGGCTCAACTGCCGCTCGTCAAGCCGGATCTCTTCGCGCTGCGCGTAGATATCGGCGTCCATGATCGCCTGCTTGAGCGCGGCGTAGGCCTGCTCGCGCAGGCTCACGTTGGTGCTCAGCGGCTGCAGGACCAGTCTGGCAGGCTCAGCGGCGGTTTCGGCACTGTGCGGCGTGTTGTCTTCGTTCCCTCGAACGACCGCTATTGCAGGCGGTTTCATGAGCGCGCGGCGCTGCTTGCGCGTTGCCGCAGCAGCGCGAGGACGATGTCGATGGTCGGGGTAGGCATGGCGAGCAGGCGACCGAGTTCCTGGACTACTCCCACCAGCGGCTCGACCTCCATCGCCCGGCCACTCTCCAGGTCCTGCAGCATCGACATCTTGTGCGCCCCGAGCGCCGCGGCGCCATCGATGCGTCGCTCGATATCGACCCGCAACTTGAGGCCGAGCCGCTCGCCGATCGACGCCATCTCCGACATCATCGCGCGGCAGACGCCACGCGTTCCAGGATCGGTCGCGATCAGGTCGATTGTCGCGCAGGTCAGCGCGCTAAGCGGATTGAAGCACACGTTTCCCCACAGTTTCAGCCAGATCTCATCACGGATATCGTCGCGAATCGGCGCATCGAAGCCGCCAGCAACCAGCATCTCGTGCAGGCGAACCACCCGCCCGCTGCGGCCGCCGCCAGGCTCGCCGATCGGCAGCTTCGAACCATGTTCATGAACAATGACCCCCGGCGCGAGCATTGCCGTAGCCGGATACACGACCAGGCCGAGCGCCCGCTCCGGCCCCAACAGCGACCGCTGCCGGCCGCCCGGATCGACGCTTTCCAGTGTCACTCCGCGATACGGCGCCGCGCCGAAGGCGAAAAACCAGTAAGGAAGGCCGTTGCTTGCGGTTACGATCGTGGTCTCCGGGCCGAGCAGCGGCAACATCGCGTCGACGTTCTCCGGGATCTGGTGGGCCTTTAGCGCCAGAATGACATAATCCTGAACCCCGAGTTCCGCCGGGCGATCGGTGCACGCCAGCTTGGCAACATGCTCGACCCCCCCGATCTGCAAGCGCAGGCCGTGTTCGCGGATCGCCGCCAGGTGGGGGCCGCGAGCGACCAGAACCACGTCGATGCCGGCTCGCGCCAATTGAACACCGAAGTACCCCCCGATTGCGCCAGCGCCGAAGATGCATACCCTGGTTCGATTCCTTGCCATTCTTCGACGCGCGCTTTAGGGGCGACCGAGCCGCGAGCCTGGCCCTGTAAGTGACCCGAAAGCATTATTGACAATGTCTGATATACCAAATACGTTACGCCAGAACGCCGAAGAAACCAATAGGCCCTGGGCGGGGACCGCTCCGGAGCCGCGGGCGCTGGCCGATGCCTGCGCCGGGCGCGGAGGATCACCTGCCCGTCATCGCCGGATAGGCATTACCCGGATGCAGTCGTCCGGGCTGTTGGCTGGCATTTCCGCACTCGATATGGCAGTGACACTACAACCGCGCGCAACGACGCGCTAAAGCACTTTGGAGGAAACCATGGCAGAAAACGCTACGACGGCCGGCACTTCGACCACGAACCGCTGGTCGCAGCTAATCATTGGCATCGTGTGTATGGTGCTGATCGCCAACCTGCAATACGGCTGGACGCTCTTCGTCGCGCCCATGAACAAGGCGCATCAGTGGGATATCGCGGCGATTCAGGTCGCGTTCAGCATCTTCATCGCGCTCGAGACTTGGTTCACCCCGATTCATGGCTGGATTGCCGATCGGCTGGGGCCGTTGGTGGGGCCACGGCTCGTCGTCGCCTTCGGCGGGGTTCTGGTGGCAATCGGCTGGGTGATCAATTCCTACGCCGACTCGCTTTCGCTGCTTTATCTGGGCGCGGCTGTCTCCGGGATAGGCGGCGGGGCCGTCTACTCGGTGTGCGTCGGCAACGCCGTGAAATGGTTTGCCGACCGTCGCGGGTTGGCCGTCGGATTGACAGCCGCAGGTTACGGCGCGGGTGCGGCGCTGACCGTGATCCCGATGCGCATGATGATCGAGTCGTCGGGATATGCGGCGACCTTCTTCTGGTTCGGCGTCATCCAAGGCGGCGTTGTGTTTCTGGTGGGGTGGCTGCTACGCGGCCCGCTGCCCGGCGAGGCTCCGGCAGCGGCGTCCACCGCACGTGTCCTGCAATCCACAAGAAGCTTCTCGCCCATGGAAATGCTGAGCACGCCGACGTTCTGGCTGCTGTATCTGATGTTCGTCTTGATCTCCGCGAGCGGGCTCATGGCCACTGCGCAGATCGCGGTGGTCGCCAAGGACAACGGTATCTCGAACACGGTACTGTTCCTTGGCGCCTCGACGCTGACCGTCGCGCTGATCTTCGATAACGTGATGAACGGCGTCGCGCGCCCGTTCTTCGGCTGGGTCTCCGATCGCATCGGACGGGAGCCAACCATGGCGCTTGCCTTCGGCGCCGGCGGCGTTGCCTATTGGCTGCTCGGTTCCCTGGGTACCAACCCCTGGGCTTTCGTCCTGTTTGCCGGCCTGATCTTCTTCACGTGGGGCGAGATCTTCAGCCTGTTTCCGTCCACCTGTACCGATACGTTCGGTTCCAAGTTTGCAACCGTGAACACGAGCCTGCTCTACACGGCCAAGGGCACGTCCGCGCTGCTCGTGCCGCTGGCCAACGTGCTGAAGAATGCGTTGCACGGCTGGCAGGGCGTGTTCATCGTCACCGCGATCGCGAATTTCGTCGTGGTCGCGCTCGCGCTGCTCGTGCTGCGTCCGCTGCGCGCGCGCCAGCAGGCAAGCGGCAACGCCATGGCGGCGGCGCAGAAAGCGGCCACCTAGAAACGCCGGACGGTCGCGCCGCGAGAGGATCGTCGCGGCGCGACCGTGTCCGGCCGCCCCCGCGCGGCACCTACTCGGAGAAACAACCATGCTCGCCAATCCCACCGGAACCGCCAAGCCCTCGCCCGGAGCGAGCCCCGTCGAAGACACGCCGAGAGTCGCCACTGGCGAGGTCAACGCCCCGGCACAGGAAACCGACGGCTTTCAACTGGTCATCGATGCCCTCAAGCTAAACGGCATCGCCACGATCTTCGGCCTGCCCGGCATTCCCATTACCGACCTCACGCGCCGCATTCAGGCCGCGGGAATACGCGTCATCTCCTTCCGACATGAGCAGAATGCCGGGTATGCCGCCTCGATCGCCGGCTTCATGACGCAGAAGCCGGGCGTCTGCCTGACGGTGTCCGCTCCCGGCTTTCTCAATGGACTGGCGGCGCTTGCCAACGCCACCACCAATTGCTTCCCGATGATTCTCATCAGTGGCTCGAGCGAGCGCGAGATCGTCGACTTGCAACAAGGCGATTACGAGGAGATGGACCAGCTCGCAATCGCCAAGCCGCACGCCAAGGCCGCATTCCGGGTCTTGCACGCCGAGGACATCGGCGTGGGCATGGCGCGGGCGATCCGGGCGGCGGTCTCCGGTCGCCCGGGCGGGGTTTATCTCGACCTGCCGGCCAAGCTGTTCCCGCAGACGATCGACGCGGAAGTGGGTAGGCAGTCGCTGATCAAGGTGGTGGACCCGGCGCCGCGGCAGATCCCGGCGCCCGACGCCGTGCAGCGCGCGCTTGATCTGCTCAGGAGCGCCAAACGTCCGCTTATCATCCTCGGCAAGGGCGCGGCGTACGCCCAGGCCGATGCGGATATCCGCTCCCTGGTGGAAAGGACCGGCATCCCCTATCTTCCGATGTCGATGGCCAAGGGTCTGTTGCCCGACGCCCACGACCAGTCCGCGGCCGCCGCACGCTCGTACGTGTTGCCCGAGGCCGACGTGGTCATGCTCATCGGCGCGCGCTTGAACTGGCTGCTTTCGCACGCCAAGGGCAAGACATGGGGTGCCAACGGTGGCAAGCAATGGGGCGGCCAGAGGTTTGTCCAGATCGACATCTCACCGCAGGAGGCGGACAGCAACGTCCGTATCGACGCCCCGGTCGTCGGCGACATCGGCTCGTGCGTCTCGGCCATGCTCGACGGCCTCGGCTCGAACTGGCCGAAGCCGCCGACGGAGTGGCTCGACGCCATCAAGGAGCGCAAGACCAAGAACGTCGCGAAGATGGCCGAAGCGCTGGCGAAGAACCCCTCGCCGATGACCTTCCACAGCGCCTTGAACGTCGTGCGCGACATCGTCAAGGCGAGCCCGGATGCGATCCTCGTCAACGAGGGAGCGAACGCGCTCGACTTCACGCGCAGCATCGTGGACATGTACAAGCCGCGCAAGCGGCTGGATGTCGGCACCTGGGGCGTGATGGGTATCGGCATGGGCTTTTCGATCGCCGCGGCAGTGGTCAGCGGCGAGCAGGTGATCGCGGTCGAGGGTGACAGCGCGTTCGGGTTCTCCGGCATGGAAGTCGAGACGATCTGCCGGTACAACCTGCCGGTCTGTGTGGTCATCCTCAACAACAACGGCGTCTACCGGGGCGACGAGGTGAATCCGACCGGAGGCCGCGATCCGTCCCCCCTGGTGTTCGTCAAGGGCGCGCGCTACGAGAAACTGATGGAGGCCTTCGGTGGCGTCGGCGCGCTGGCCACTACGCCCTCCGAGCTTCGCCACGCGATGGAAGAAGCGATCCGCTCGCGTCGACCCACGCTGATCAACACGGTCATCGACGAAAAGGCTGGCACGGAAAGCGGCCGCATCACCAGTCTCAATCCCGCGGCGAAGAAGAAACCGTGACGGCCTTCTGGCTCCGGGTCGCGGTTTCGGAATGACGGTATCGGATAGGGGAACGCAATGAGCAAGGCACTAGACGGCGTCAAGATTCTCGATTTCACCCACGTGCAATCAGGGCCAACCTGCACGCAGCTTCTCGCCTGGCTCGGTGCCGACGTCATCAAGGTTGAACGCGCAGGCGAGGGCGACATCACGCGTGGCCAGTTGCGCGACATACCCGGCGTCGACAGCCTTTATTTCACGATGCTCAATCACAACAAGCGTTCGATCACGGTCGATGCCAAGCATCCGAAAGGCAAGCAGATACTGGAAACGCTGGTGAAGCATTGCGATGTCCTGGTCGAGAATTTCGCCCCGGGCGCGCTCGACCGGATGGGCCTGACCTGGGACCACATCCAGTCGCTCAATCCGCGCATGGTCGTGGCCTCGGTGAAGGGCTTCGGGCCCGGACCGTACGAGGATTGCAAGGTGTACGAAAACGTCGCCCAGTGCGCAGGCGGGGCGGCATCGACGACCGGATTCGACGACGGCCCGCCGCTGGTCACCGGCGCCCAGATAGGCGATTCCGGCACCGGGCTGCACCTTGCATTGGGGATCGTCGCCGCGCTCTACCAGCGCAAGACCACGGGGCGCGGGCAACGCGTGCTCGCGGCCATGCAGGATGGCGTCCTCAACCTGTGTCGGGTCAAGCTGCGCGACCAGCAACGCCTCGCGCGCACCGGCGTGATGGAGGAGTACCCACAGTACCCCAACGGAAAGTTCGGCGACGCCGTGCCGCGCTCCGGCAACGCATCGGGAGGCGGACAGCCCGGATGGATCCTCAAGTGCAAAGGCTGGGAAACCGACCCCAACGCCTATATCTACTTCATCACCCAGGCGCCGGTTTGGGGCGAGATCTGCAAGGTGATCGGACGCGAGGAGTGGCTGACCGATGCCAGTTACTCGACGCCAAAGGCCCGCTTGCCCCACCTGATGGAGATCTTCGGGAAGATCGAGGAATGGACCAAGACCAAGACCAAGTTCGAGGCCATGGACATCCTCAACCAACACGACATCCCGTGCGGACCGATTCTGTCGATGAAGGAGATCGCCGAGGAGCCGTCGCTGCGCAAGACCGGGACCGTGGTCGAGGTCGACCATCCCAAGCGCGGCAAATACCTCTCCGTGGGCAACCCGATCAAGATGTCCGACAGTCCGTCCGACGTAGTGCGCTCGCCGCTGCTGGGTGAACACACCGACGAGGTCCTGTCGGAACTGGGTTACAGCAAGGAAGCGATCGCGGCGCTGCGCGCCGAAAAAGCTATCTGAAGCGCAATCTCGGAACCCGATGATCGGCCGCGCGACCTGCGCAGCCGCGAATCATATTGAGGAAAGAACCATGGCGAACAACAAGACCGAAGTCCAGCGGATCCTGGACAAGGTGCGGGCCGAAGGCCGCACGTCGTTGACGGCACCGGAGGGCAAGCTCGTCTGCGACGCGTACGGCATCGCCGTGCCAAAGGAGGGGGTGGCGACGTCGGGAGCCGAAGCCGCCGCGCTTGCGGCCTCGATGGGATTCCCGGTCGTGCTCAAGATCGTGTCGCCCGAGATCCTGCACAAGACCGAAGCCGGAGGCGTGCTGGTCGGCGTGAAGAATGCCGAGGACGTGGTCAAAGGCTTCGACACCATCATGGCCAACGCCAAGAAGTACGACGCCAAGGCCAACCTGCTGGGGGTCCAGGTGCAGCAAATGCTCTCCGGGGGCCAGGAAGTCATCGTCGGCGCGGTCACCGATCCGTCCTTCGGCAAGCTGGTCGCGTTCGGACTGGGAGGCATCCTCGTCGAAGTGCTGAAGGACATTACGTTTCGCCTGGCGCCGGCGTCAAAGCAAGACGCCCTTTCAATGCTCGACGGCATAGCCGCGGCCGAGATTCTGCGCGGCGTGCGCGGCGCCGAACCGGTCAACCGCGACGCGCTGGCCGGCCTGATTCAAAGCGTGTCGCAGCTCGTGTCCGACTTCCCGCAAATCGTCGAGATGGATCTGAATCCGGTGTTCGCAACAAAAACCGGCGCAGTTGCGGCGGACGTTCGCATCGTCGTCGACTTTGCGCCGGTTGAGGCGCGCTACCGTCCGAGCCGGGAAGAAATCGTGCGCGACATGAACCGCATCATGAAACCCGACTCGGTTGCCGTCATCGGCGCCTCGGCAGAGGACGGGAAGATCGGTAACTCGGTGATGAAGAATCTCATCAACGGCGGATACCAGGGTGCGATCTATCCGATCAACCCGTCGGCCGCCGAGATCATGGGCAGGAAGGCATTCAAGAGCGTCAAGGACGTGCCCGGCAGCATCGACGTGGCGGTGTTCGCGATCCCCGCCAAGTTCGTGGCGCAGGCGCTCGTCGAGGTCGGCGAGAAGAAGATTCCCGGCGCGGTGCTCATTCCCTCGGGCTTTGCCGAGACCGGAAATGTGGAGGGCCAGAAAGAGATCGTCGCCATCGGCCGCAAGTACGGCGTGCGGCTGATGGGGCCCAACATCTACGGCTTCTACTACACGCCCAAGAACCTGTGCGCAACCTTCTGCACCGCATACGACGTCAAGGGCAAGGCAGCGCTCTCCTCGCAGTCCGGTGGCATAGGCATGGCCATCATCGGCTTCTCGCGCTCGGCCAAGATGGGTGTATCGGCGATCGTCGGCCTCGGCAACAAGTGTGACCTCGATGAGGACGACCTGCTTACCTTCTTCGAGCAGGACGACAATACGCAGATCATCGCCCAGCATTGCGAGGACCTGAAAGACGGGCGCGCGTTCGCCGAAGTCGCCCAGCGCGTATCGAAAAAGAAGCCGATTGTGGTCCTCAAGGCCGGCCGCACCGCCATGGGAGCGCGGGCCGCAAGCTCGCATACCGGCGCCCTCGCCGGCAACGACAAGATCTACGAGGACGTGCTCAAGCAATGCGGCGTCATTCGCGCCCGCAGCCTGCGCGACCTGCTCGAGTTTGCGCGCGCGATTCCCATCCTGCCGACCCCCAAGGGCGAGAACGTGATCATCATTACCGGTGCGGGCGGATCCGGCGTGTTGCTCTCCGATGCCGTCGTCGACAACGGGCTCACGCTGATGGCCATGCCGCCGGACCTCGACCAGGCATTCCGCAAGTTCATTCCGCCGTTCGGCGCGGCCGGCAACCCGGTCGACATAACCGGCGGCGAGCCTCCAAAAACCTATCAGAACACCATCCGCCTCGGGCTCTCGGACCCGCGCATCCACGCCCTCATCCTCGGCTATTGGCACACCATCATCACGCCGCCGATGGTGTTTGCGAAGCTCGTTTCGGAAGTGGTGGAGGAAATGCGCGCTCAGGGCATCGACAAGCCGGTTGTCGCATCTCTGGCCGGCGATGTGCAGGTCGAGGAAGCTGCCGAGTACCTGTTCGACCACGGCATTCCGGCCTATCCCTACTCGACGGAGATGCCAGTCGCGGTGCTCGGCGCGAAGTATCGGTGGGCACGCGGTGCCGGCCTGATATAGATCGCGCGTCTACTCGGGTCTCACCGCCAGCATGATCTTGCCGATGTGCTGTGACGACTCCATCAGTGCGTGCGCGGTCGCGGCCTCGGCAAGCGGAAACACACGATAGATAACCGGCTTCACCCGACCCGCTTCGAACAACGGCCAGACGCGCTCGCGCAGCGCCTGCGCGATAGCCACCTTGCGTTCGTGCGGGCTCGCGCGCATGGTCGAGCCGGTGACGGTGAGGCGCCTGAGCATGATGTGACGCCAGTCGACTTCCGCCTTGCTACCGTGGAGGAAGGCGATCATCACCAGCCGACCCTCGAGCGCGAGGCACCTCAGGTTCCTTGCAATGTATTCGCCGCCGACCATGTCGAGCACAAGGTCGACGCCGCGCTTGCCCGTGATGCGGGCCACCTCGGCCACGAAATCCTGCTCGCGGTAGTCGATCACGTGGTCGGCACCGATGTCGCGGCAAAATGCGGCCTTGGCCGGATTGCCGACCGTGGTGGCGACCGTCGCCCCGAACACCTTCGCCAGTTGTATCGCGGCAAGGCCGATGCCGCTCGAGCCGCCGTGCACGAGGAACACCTCGCCTTCGCGCAGCCGTCCGCGCTCGAAGACGTTGTGCCAGACGGTGAAATAGTTCTCCGGAAGGCTCGCCGCCTCGAGCAGCGACAAGCCGCCCGGGGGCGGCAGGCAGTAGGCCGCCGGCGTCGCGCAGTACTCGGCGTAGCCTCCGCCCGGGGTAAGGGCGCAGACCAGGTCGCCGACGCGCCAGTCTTCGACTCCCTTACCGACCGCGGCGATAGTGCCGGAGACCTCGAGTCCGATGATCGGCGAGGCGTCCGGCGGCGGTGGATAACCCCCCGCGCGCTGCACGCAATCGGGCCGATTGACGCCGGCATAGGCGACGCGAATCAACACCTCTCCGTCCTTGGGTACGGGCAGCTGCGTTGCCGCGACGCTCAACACGTCCGGCGGCCCCGGCTCGCGGGCGAGGATATAGTGCATGGTCGAGGGCAAGTTCATGATCGGCTGCTGCCTGATCGTTCGTTGTTCGGACGTACAATTGTAGCCTCCCGGTCGTCCGTATGAACGCGAACCTTTACGCGCTCCTGCGCGATCATTTCCCGGAAGATGCGGAGCAGCCCTGCCTGCTCATTCCAGGGGGCCCGGTGATCCACTACGACGACCTCGACGCGGCCTCGGCGCGCATCGCCCACGCGCTGGCAGGCGCCGGCTGCCGCATCGGCGATCGCGTGGCCGTGCAGACCGACAAATGCCCCGACTCGCTCGCGCTCTATCTGGCCTGCCTGCGCGCCGGCCTGGTTTACCTGCCGCTCAACACGGGCTATCAGAAGGCGGAACTCGCGTATTTTTTTGCCGACGCCGAACCGGCGCTCATCGTCTGCGACCCGGACGCGGCGGAGTTGATCGCCGGTATCAGGCCGCAGGCATGCGTTCTTACGCTTCGCGATCGCGCCGGCACGCTGCTCGAGCGCGCCGACCATCAGCCGGCACAGTTCGACACCGTGATGTCCCGGGCCGATGACCTCGCGGCAATTCTCTACACCTCAGGCACTACCGGCCGCTCCAAGGGCGCGATGCTTTCCCATCGCAATCTTGCCAGCAATGCCCTTACCCTGGTCTCGCAGTGGGCATTCACGCGCGGCGACGTCTTGTTGCACGCGCTGCCGGTGTATCACGTGCACGGCCTGTTCGTCGCCTGTCACTGCGCGCTGCTCTCCGGCAGCCGGATCCTTTGGCTGCCCAAGTTCGACGCCGCCGAAGCCTGCGCGCGATTGCCGCAGGCAACGGTGATGATGGGCGTGCCGACGTTCTACACGCGGCTGCTCTCCGAGCCGCAGTTCGGTGCCGCGGCCTGCCGCAACATCCGCCTTTTCGTGTCGGGGTCGGCACCGCTGCTGGCCGAAACCTTCGAGACATTCCGCGCCCGCACCGGGCATGCGATCCTCGAGCGCTACGGCATGACCGAAACCGGGATGAACACCGCCAACCCGCTCGCTGGCGAGCGGATCGCGGGCACGGTGGGCCCGCCGCTGCCTGGCGTCTCGGTGCGCATCGTCGACGTGGAAGGGCGCCCCTGCGATACCGGCGTTGTCGGCGATATCGAGGTCAAGGGGCCGAATGTGTTTCGCGGCTATTGGCGCATGCCCGAGAAAACGCGCGAGGAATTCAGCGCCGACGGTTACTTCAGGACCGGCGATCTGGGCGAGTGGCTTGCCAACGGCTATCTTCGACTCGTCGGTCGCGCGAAGGACCTGATCATCACCGGCGGCCTCAACGTCTACCCGGCGGAAATCGAGGAGAGGATCAACGCCCTTCCCGGGGTACTCGAATCGGCGGTGATCGGCATTCCCGATGCCGATTTCGGTGAAGCCGTGACTGCGGTGGTCGTTGCCCGCTCCGGCTGCGGGCTCGCCGAGGATGACCTCATCGCTACCCTCAAAGCGGAGGTCGCCAGCTTCAAGGTGCCCAAGCGGGTGCACTTTGCGACCGAGCTGCCGCGCAATGCCATGGGCAAAGTGCAAAAAAGCGCGTTGCGGGACAGGTACGCGCGGCACTAGTCGGCGCCGCGCTCTCACTGTCAATAAGTCGTGGCCTTCCACGACATGAACGCCGCAATGACTAGCAGCAGGCCGCCGAAGCCGCGGCGCAGCCTGGTCACCGGCAGGCTATGGGCAACCCTGACCCCGACCGGCGCGCAGAGCATGCTTGCGACGACGATGGCGGCAAGGGCGGGAAGGTAGATGAAGCCCAGCGAGTAGGGCGGCAGGCCCTGCAGTCTCAGTCCGGCGATGATATAGCCGACAGTCCCGGCGAGCGCGATGGGAAATCCCAGCGCCGCCGATGTGGCGACTGCCTTGTGAATTCGGACGTTGCACCAGAGCATGAACGGCACGGAAAGGAATCCGCCCCCCGCTCCGACCATGCTCGACAGCACGCCGATCGCCGTGCCCACGCCGAACAGGCCGCCCCGGCGCGGTAGATCGCGCGTGGCTTTCGGCTTGCTCTCGAGCAGCATCTGCGCCGCCGAGCTTCCGGTGAACAGCGCGAAGACCCCCGCCAGCAGCGCCGAAGACATGCCGGCTACGATCTGCGGCCCGACCAGCGAACCGAGCAGGATGCCAGGCGTCATGCCCCACACCACGTGCCAGAGCACCGCGTCACGCCGTGCATGAGCGCGGGTGCTCGATATCGAGGTAAAGACGACCGTCGCCAGCGAGGTGGCGATTGCCATGTGAACAACGTGGTTTGGGGGAAAGTGCTCGCGCCCGAAAATGACCGTCAGTACCGGGATCACCATGATGGCGCCGCCGATGCCAAGCAGCCCGGCCAGGAAGCCGACGCCACAGCCGATCGCGATGAAGACCGGGATCAGCTGCCAATCCACTCTACCGCCGCAACATGCTCTCGGTTATGTAGGTCCACTCGCGGGGATCCACTGGCGTGATCGACAGGCGGTTGCCCCGCTGCAGCAGTCGCATGCCGGCGAGCTCGCGCTGGGCGCGCAATTCGGCGAGCGGGACAAGGCGAGTCTTCGCGACCATCGTCACCTCGACGTTGAACCAGCGAGGCGCTGCGCGCGTTGCCTTCGCGTCGTAATACGGGCTCTTGCGGTCGAATTGCGATGCGTCCGGATACGCCGCCTTGCTTATGCGCACGATGCCGGCGATACCCGGCTCGGGGCAACTCGAATGATAGAAGAAGGCTTGATCGCCGACCTGCATTTGGTCGCGCATGAAGTTGCGCGCTTGATAGTTGCGCACGCCGAACCAGGCGATGGTCTTGCCGGGTAGCTTGGCGAGGTCATCGATCGATACCTCTTCGGGCTCCGACTTCATCAGCCAGTAACGCATGCCTTGTCCTGTGACCGCTTTTGTTGTGCCATGCAGTCCTCAATATGAGTTGCTCGGCCAGCACGCCAAGCGACGTCTCGGCACGGGCCGAGCACGCAACCATGCTCTTTGGTGGCGAAATGGGGTTGGAATCTGGGCAGGATTTTGCGGTCTTGGATGGGACTTCGCAAGACAAGACCGTGGCCCAACCCGTAGCCACCGCCGCGCCCCGACGCGGCAACGACAGTCTGGTCGGCGCATCGGACTATCGGAACCGGTCGCGACAGTACGACCACAGGTCCGGCCATGCCTGCAGGGCGCGCCCATATTCCCGCGCCATGAAACGGACCTCCTGTGGTGAGGCGATGCGAGTCCTCAGCGAGGGAGGGTCTAGCTTGAACGTTGGTGAGACCAGCCATTGCGACAACACCTCTTTCCAGCTGGCGGGAAGCGAGGCGTCGTCCAGTTGCTCCCGAATGGAGAACCGAACCCCCGCTGCATACTCCGCAGTCATTTCGATGAGCCTGCGTGTCAGCCTCGAATCGTCCGCGGCGGCCAGGTCGAGCAGGATTGCACCAAAGGTTTGCGTCCGCTGTTCAGCGCCTTCTGCGTCGATGGACGGGGCCCGGACGCATGCCTGCGACCGGAGCAAGCGAATCGCCGGCAAGACGAAGGTGTCTGCCGGTTTGAGCCACTGCCTTCTTGCCGCCCGCATGTGCACCAGTGCGAACGGCAAGTCCACCATCCATCCCAAAGGGTGGATGTGGCGTGCTGCGTCGCCCAGCAACGTGTCCGATCCGCGAGCCGCGCGCACCGTGGGCGGCATTAACAACGTGTTGTCGATCCCGGTGACCGTCGTCGTGCTAAGTGTCCGATGCGGTGCAAGGCGCAGCGACACCGGCCCACGCCAATGAATCTGGCTCTCGAACGCATACCGCGCCGCGTCCGGGCGGGACGCAAGCCAGCGCCGCGTCTCGGGCCCGACGTCGATCTGCTGCCTCGCGAAGGTGCTCCAGCCAGGATCGCCGAGCACGTGGTTGCGCGTGAAGATGACGCGCGCGCCAGGCGCGAAACTGCTACCCAGGTCCGCCGGCAAACTCCCGATGGATAATCCACCCGGGTAGCGCGCCGCACGCTGCCACGCGTCCGCCAGCGGCCGGCCAAGCCAACGCTCGTGCTCCGCGAATGGGTCGAGGTCGAGTTCCGGGCAAGCGTCGAACGCGGCATCGAAATTCTCGTACCAAATTGCGCCTTCCGGCCCAACCGAGATCTCCGCTCCCGGCCTCGACAGCCCGGGCCGACGCGGCGCCACCATGACGTCGTCGTCGACCATGAGTAACCGCCTGCCAGCGAACCGAAGCAGCAAGTAATTCTGTGATCGCCCGTACGTTACCTCGCCACCCCGAGCCGCGCCCAGTAGCCAACGCACCTCGGCGGAGTGCTGTGGAAAGGCCGCGACAAGTTCTGCTTCGAGCGAATTGGCAACCGACAGATCCATATGCGTCGCATCCAACTGCGCGTTGGCCGCGATCGCCGCTCTGTTCGCGCGCCGGCTCTCTTCCTGCCTTGAGTCGTCGACGATATACCAGCGATAGGCGACTCCGGACCTCGCCTGCAGCTGTGCTCCACCGGTCAGGAGCCGCAGCAGCAACTGCGGGCGATCGGAGGTGCGAACGACGATGCCTGCCAGAGGGGAATCAAACTCCTCGCGCGGATTACCAAACCCGGCCGCGAGGTCAGATACCGCGCTCAATGCTCCGCTGTGCGCACAGCGCTCAAGCAACGCCCGAATCGCGGGGCGATGTTCTGGCGGTGCACCGAGTTGCGACCCGGCGCGGACCTCATGCTCGCGTAGCGTTCGACATCCATCGCAGGCGGACAATACCGCGTATTCGCCGGCCGAGAGCTCGACCATCGCGCCGTTGAGCGGGTTACGCACCAGACAGCGCTGAGGGTCAATCGGCAGCACTTGCCATGCGGGCACGAACCATCGTGCAGCCTCTGCCAAGCCCGGGGCCGCGTTGCCGGCGGACGCGTCCGGAGCGTTCACTCGAAGGCCGCGACACCGAAGGGCCAGCGCAGCGCCCGCGCCGGGGTGCCCGCACGCGCGAGCATTGCACGGCAGAGCCGCCACGCCGCCGGGGACACGGCGTGCCCCCATGGCAAGAGAAGCAGCGCGACGTCGCCTCCCGCGCCGGCACCGTAAACCATCCCCCCCGCCCCCTGACGGATTGCTGACAAATCGATTGTACGCGCGTAAACGCCCGCAAATAAGAGCGAGGCAACCTTTTTGCAAGCAATCGGATAACTTGGCGCGCCCCGCCTCAGTTCACGCGGCGATGCTGCATTTCGCGTCCATCTCGCGGATTCGTAAAGGGTTTAGCGTTTGCGATCGCGGACCTACTCCGTGCCAACGGCGCGTCCTTCGAATGCCTCTTCTAGCGGACCCCGCAGTGCACTTTGGGGGGCGCCGCGAGTTCATCGCGGCGCCCTGAGCGGGGACCACGACTTGCTTTATCACGATCGCGGCAAGATCGTCCCGCGGGCCTGGTTGGGGCGCACAATGCGACGATGCGCCCACCGTTCGCTCTGCCACTCGGGCAGTTGCAGGGACTGTAAGACGCGGGTACCGGTAAAGGCACGGAGCGCGCGACGTCGCGCGCTCGGTTTCTTTGAAAGGGCTCTGCCGAGCTAGGCAGGGGCCCTTTCAGCGTCCAGACGGCAACGGGCGGCAGGGCCCGACGCCAATGACTGGTGGCGAAGGGTGCAATGCTGGGTGGCGGTGGAGCAGCGACTCGGGCTCGCGGTCGCCTAGTCGATACCAACGCTCCACGGAGCGCAAAGCTCGTCGGGGCGATCCAGGTATCTTTTCTTGAGTTGCTCCCGGATCTCCCGGGCACGAACGATTTCCCCGGACGAGGCGATAACGGGCACGTTGAGGCCGCGGGCAGCGGCGAAAGCGCTGGCGCCGCAAACTCGGCTCGGGTCCGTACCGGGCCACTGCGGCTGCGTCGTGCTTGCCGGTATCGGCATCGCCGGTCCGTCCTGGGTGCCGACCGCTGCATCCGGCGCCAGCAGATCAACGGCAGCCCCGCTTAACAGGTCTCTCTTACGCGGGCGCATGCCAGCCTGCGTCCGCCCACAGCTCGCCGCTGACCGCCGAGTTGGCGAGCATGAAGCAGATCGCATCGGCGATCTCCTCCGGGCGAATCAACCGGCTGAGCTGCGTGAAGGGCAAGATGTGCTTGCTGATGTAGTCATCACCCATCGCCCGCACCATCGGCGTGTCGGTGAATCCGGGGTGAATCAGTCCGCAGCGCACGCCGTAGAAAACGGCCTCCTTCATGATCGTCGCCGCCGCTCCCTCGAGGCCGGCCTTGGCGCTGGCGTAGGAGATCTGGCCGCGATTGCCCTGCGACGAAACGGAGCCGATGAACACGATCGCGCCCTGCATTCCCTCCGCCGGCTGCCATCGCTTGAGACCGCAGGCGGCGCGATTCTCGGCAATGCGTCCGATCATTTCGAGCGCCCAGTACACGGGCGCGACGAGGTTCACGTCGAGGACCTGCTTGAACCGCTCCACCGGATAGATCCGTGCCTCGCCGGTGACCCTGTCGATACGGACTGCAAGATCGTCGCGCGTGATGCCGGCGGCCGGCACGCACATGGTCACGGTATCGAACTGGCTGCTGATCGAGTCGTAGACCGAAGCGCAGAACCCCTGGTCGGTCGTATCGCCCCGGTAGGGGTAGGCGACCTGCCGGCCGGCCTTCGCATTGACCTCTGCGGCGACGCCTTCGATGGCCTCACCGATGTCCACCAGGGCCATCGCGCGCACGCCTCGGCGCGCGAGCTCAAAGGCAACTGCCCGCCCTATGCCGCTGGCCGCACCGGTGATTACCGCAACCTTTCCTGAACACTCCATGGGGGCTCCCGACGAAATTGCTGCACTGCAATGCGAGAGCCTATAGGCAAGCTGCAGCAGGTCTATTGACGTACCTCAAAGAAACCGTTGGCCGCAGCGGCCACGCTGGCGGTTAACGGGCCGCCATTCGACTGCTCGCGCCGCCCTACGATTCGCCCTGCCCAAATCGGCGTTGCCTTGAAAGCCACCGGATGTCGCCCAAGGCCTTCGCCGGGGGGCGGGTGCTTGCAAATGAGTCCGGTGATGCCGGGATTGGCACCCGCGCGGATTCGCCATCCGCTAGGTTACGGAGTAAGTACCAACAACGACGCGCCACCAGACCGCGGCGCGAAAAAAAACGCGGCGTCCTTCGACGCCGCGTCCGGATAGGCCCCCCGCCTGTGCCGTGCCGACCGTCATCTTGAACCTCGGTTCAAGAGGGTCGCCTGCCTGGACCATTAGGCACTTCCACGTAGGGAGCGCACACCGGTCCGTTAAGGCGCGGCAACCTCGCTAACGTAGCATTGGTTCAAAGAGTATTTGGCCAGATCGAACACCGCAGGGGACGATCTTCGCAGTCGAGCAGGGCAGTCGCGCCCGCGCCGGGACTCCGGCGTCAGAACAACTTTTCCTGCTCCGCCATCGCGCGATCAATGGCAGCCTGCATCGAGGAAATTCTACGCTGAATGGCGGCGCTGTCAAAACCTTCGGTCGCGGGTGCCCCGCTTCTCGCGCGCAGCAACTCGTGCGCAATATTGAGCGCTGCCATAACCGCGATGCGCTCGGAGCCCGCGACCTTCCCCGAATCCCGGATCTCGCGCATGCGCCGATCGAGAAACTGCACCGCCTGCTGCAACTCTTCGCGTTCCGACTCCCGGCACGCAACCCGATAGTCACGGCCAAGAAGCGACACGTCAAGGGTAAGCGGGCGCTCTTCCATGTTTCAGTTCGCCGACTCAGGCAACTGCTGCAGCAGCGAGTCGAGGCGTTTGGTCGCCGCGGCCATTCGCGCCGCGAGCGCGCGATGCTGCTCCTGCGCACGCTTCAGCTCGCGCTTGAGCGACTCGTTCTCGGCGCGTACCCGATGATAATCGGCCAGCAGCAGGGCGAGCTTTTGCTCCAGCTTGGCCAGTTCGGAATCCATCAGTCACTATAGGCGGAACGTTTCAGCGCCGTCAACCAGCGACGCTGCGCAGCGCCCATCAGTCGATAGCGAGACGTTCGTATGAAACCCGGAGAATCTCGAGCTGCTCGACGCCACCGGGCGTGCTGAGCCTGACGCTGTCTCCCTCGCGCGCCTTGATCAACGCCCGCGCCATCGGCGACACCCAGCTGATGTACCCGCGCGAGGTATCGATCTCGTCAACGCCGACGATGCTGATCGTGCGCTGCTCGCCGCGCCCATCCCTGACCGTGACGGTCGCGCCGAAGAAGATCTGGTCGGCGTTGTCTGCGTCACGCTGTGCTGCCGGGTCAACCACCTCGGCGCGATCGAGCCGCTTGATGAGAAAGCGGATGCGGCGATCGATCTCGCGCAACCGTTTCTTGCCGTAAATGTAATCCGCGTTTTCCGATCGGTCGCCGTTGCTGGCCGCCCACGCGACGGTCGCCACGACCTCGGGCCTTTCCTTGTCGCTAAGACGACTCAGTTCATTCTTGAGCCGCGCGAAGCCGCCCGGCGTCATGTAATTGCGGCTCCCGGCGGGAAGGGGCGAGGCCTCCTCGAGATCGTCGTCGAGCTCGATCTCTTCTTCCCGGGTGAAGGCTTTGCTCATGCCGACTGTTTCACGTTCGACCTCAAAGCGGGCCGGCCGGCGCCGACCCATTGCCAATTATATGCCGCGGCGCGAGCGAGCGCAGCGCCGACGCGGGATATAATCGCCGCTGTTGTCGGTCCGCCCTCCCTCCGCGCGTTCGCCGCGATGCCCCGAATCTCAGCCGTATACGCCCTGGTAAGTCTCGCCGCCATTGCGCTTGCCGCGTTCGTCCTGGCGCTGTCAATCGGCAGCGTCGCCATCGAGCCGTCATCGGTCCTGCGCGCGCTGTTTTCTTCCGGTGACGAGACCCAGCGCGCGATCGTGCGCGAACTGCGCCTGCCGCGTGCACTCGCGGCATTCGCCGCTGGCGGATCGCTTGCAGTCGCCGGCGCGCTGCTGCAGGTACTGCTCAGGAACCCGCTCGCCGATCCCTACGTGCTTGGCGTGTCCGGCGGCGCGGCTGCCGGCGCGCTCTCGACGATGTTGCTGGGCGCGGTCGCCTGGCTCGTTCCGGTTGGAGCGTTCGGCGGCGCATTCGCCTCGACGGTCCTTGTATTCGGCCTGGCACGGGGCAGTGGCCCGTGGTCGCCGACCCGCCTGCTGCTGACCGGTGTCGTCGTTGCCGCTGGCTGGGGTGCGGTGGTCGCGCTCATCCTTTCGCTCGCGCCGGAGACGCAGTTGCGGGGCATGCTGTTCTGGCTCATCGGCGACCTTTCGGCGCCGCCGGCAGCGTGGCTGACGCTCGCGGCGCTGCTCTTCGCCATTGTCGCGGTGATGCCGTTTGCCGGCGATCTGAACGCCATGGCACGTGGCGAAATCGCCGCCGCGGCGCTGGGTGTCGACGTCGAGCATCTGCCCTGGCTGCTCTTCGCGCTTGCCGCATTCCTGACCGCGGCGGCGGTGACCACCGCCGGCGCAATCGGCTTCGTGGGCCTGATCGTGCCGCATGCCGTTCGGCTCGTGCTCGGCAACGACCAGCGCCTGCTGTTGCCGGCATCGGCCCTGGCAGGCGGGGCCCTGCTTCTCGTCGCCGACACCTTGGCGCGACAAGTCACCGCGCCGGCGCAGCTGCCAACCGGGGTCGTGACCGCTTTGATCGGCGTGCCTACGTTTCTGTATCTGCTGCGTCGCGAGTATCGATGAGCGCACCGCTGCTCGCCGCCCGCGGCCTCACCGTGACCATCGCCGGCATTCGCGTGTGCAGCGGGCTCGATCTTAGGGTCGAGCCCGGCCAATGCTGGGCCATTCTGGGCCGCAATGGCGCCGGCAAGACGACCTTGCTGCACACGCTCTCGGGGCTGCGCCGTCCGGCAGCGGGCACGATCGAGCTTCTTGGCCGCCCGCTCGCCGTCACCAGCCGCCGCGACATCGCGCGCCTGCGTGGCCTGCTGGCGCAGGACGACAGCGACGCGTTTCCCGCCACCGTGCTCGAAACCGTGCTCATCGGCCGGCACCCGCATCTTTCGCGCTGGCAGCTGGAGGGCGCCGAGGATCTGCGGATCGCGCGCGACGCGCTCGCCGCCGCCGACATGACCGGCACCGAGGCGCGCGACGTGCGCACGCTCTCCGGCGGCGAGCGAAGGCGGGTGGCTCTGGCCGCGCTGCTCGCCCAGCAACCGCAACTGTTCCTGCTCGACGAGCCGTCAAGCCACCTCGATCTCGCGCACCAATTCGCGCTCCTCGATCGCCTCGCCGACGCGGTCCGCGGCGGCGCCAAGGCACTGGTCATGGTCGTGCACGACATCAATCTCGCGGCACGCTACTGCGACCATGCCCTGCTGCTCGCCGACGGCGCCGCGCTTGCCGGGCCCGCGCCCGAGCTCCTGCGCGCCGAGCGACTTTCGGCCGTCTTTGGCGTCAAGCTCAAGGCCGTTGAAGGGCCGCGCGGCAGCCTCTTTGTGCCGCAGTGATCAACGCAGGTTGTCCCGCGCCCGATCCAGTACAGCGCAAAGCTGCTCGACCCCGGCGACGAACCGCGGCCCGGCGCGGTGCAGCAGATTGGCGTCGACGACGAACAGGTTGCCGTGCGCGACTGCCGGCAAGCCGCGATAGCGCGTCCATGCGTCGAGCCAGCCAGGCCGCACGGCGGCGTCCGTGCCGGCGATGATGACCTCCGGTCGCGCCGCGAGCACGTCTTCCACGCCCACCGCGGGCGCCGGCTGCGAAAGACGCCCGAACACGTTCTCCCCGCCGCACAAGCGGATCGCGGCGCTGATCAGGTGCCCGCCACCGACGGTATAGAGCGGCTGATTCCATATTTCGTAGAACACCGCAAGCTTCGGCGCGCCGGCGGCGCGGTGCTCGAGCCGGGCAAGGCTTTCGCGGAGCGCGGCGGCGGCGGCGGCGGCCTGTGCCGCGGTCCCGGCCAGCCTGCCAAGCCGCTCGAGGTCGTCCGCGATCGCCTCCGGCTCGCGCGGATCGGAAACGAACATCGGCACGCCGAGGGCACGCAGGCGCTCGATCTGCGCCGGGGCGAGATAGGGCCAGACGACGATAAGGTCGGGCTGGAGGGCAACGATTCGCTCCAGGTCCAGGCCAGCGGCGGTGCCGACATGAACCCGGCGTGCGGCCTCGGGCGGCCAGTCGGCCGGCGCCAGGACGCCGACCACGCGATCGCCCGCGCCGGCGGCAAACAGAAGCTCCGTCGCGTGTGGGGCGAGGCTCACGATGCGCCGCGCCGGGGCGGCGAGCACGATCGTCGCGCCGGTGGCGTCTTGCGCCGCGACCGGCGCGGCGAGGGCCTGGCCGCAAAGCGAGAGCAGCACTGCCGCAAAGAGGTTGGGGAGCACGCAGCGAACCAGTTTCGTCGCGGTTGCGCAGGCAGCCTGCAGCAACGCCGTTGATCGCGCCCGTCGGGCGCCGGGAGCAAAGGCGCGGGCGCAACCGCGCGCATTATAGGCCCCTGCGGCGGCGCGATCGCGGCACCGGACCCTTCCCGGGCTGGTATAATTTCGCCCCTTTTCCCCGCTTAAGGCCTCCCCCGGATGACCACCGGCACCGAGGCGCACCGTGTGACGCAGAAGCTCTACATCCGGACCTTCGGCTGCCAGATGAACGAGTACGACTCGGACAGGATGGCCGATCTTCTGCACGAGACCGACGGCCTCGAGCCCACCGATCGCCCCGACCAGGCCGACGTGATCCTGTTCAACACCTGCTCGGTGCGCGAAAAGGCGCAGGAGCGGGTCTTCCACGACCTCGGCCGCGTGCGCGAACTGAAAGCAGCCAACCCGGCGCTCATCATCGGGGTCGGCGGCTGCGTGGCGAGCCAGGAGGGCGCGGCGATCGTGCGCCGGGCCCCGTTCGTCGACGTGGTGTTCGGCCCGCAAACCCTGCACCGACTGCCCGAGCTCATCGCCCGCAGGCGACGCACCGGGCAGCCGCAGGTCGACGTCAGCTTTCCGCAGATCGAGAAGTTCGACTCGCTCCCGCCGGCCCGTGTCGAGGGCCCGAGCGCCTTTGTTTCCATCATGGAAGGGTGCAGCAAGTATTGCACCTTCTGCGTGGTGCCCTACACCCGGGGCGAGGAGGTATCGCGTCCTTTCGACGATGTGCTGACCGAGGTCGCCGACTTAGTCGACCATGGCGTGAAGGAAATCACGCTGCTCGGCCAGAACGTCAATGCCTACCGCGGCGCGATGGGCGATCGACTGCAACCGGGAGGCGAGACCGCCGATTTGGCGACCTTGCTCGAATACCTGGCCGAGATGCCGGGCCTCGAGCGTATCCGCTACACGACCTCGCATCCCCGGGAGATGACGTCGAGCCTCATCGAGGCCTACGCAAGGCTTCCGAAGCTCGTGTCGGCGCTGCACCTTCCCGTGCAGTCGGGCTCCGATCGGGTGCTCGCCGCGATGAAGCGCGGCTACACGGCGCTCGAGTACAAGGCGATCGTGCGCAGGCTGCGCGCGGTGCGCCCGCAGCTGTCGCTCACCTCCGACTTCATCGTCGGCTTTCCCGGGGAGACCGAAGCCGATTTCGAGCAGACGATGCGCCTGGTCGAGCAGATTGTTTTCGATGGCAGCTTCAGCTTCATCTACAGCCCGCGACCCGGGACCCCCGCAGCGGATTATGCCAACCAGGTGCCGCGCGACCTCGCCCAGGCGCGGCTGGCACGGCTGCAAGCGGCACTCGACGCCCAGTACCGCGTCCGCAGCGAACGCATGCTCGGGACCGACGAGCGCGTCCTGGTGACCGGGCGCGCCGCCAGGGACGGGCGCGAACTGCAGGCACGCACGGACAACAATCGCGTCGTCAACTTCGCCGGCGATGCCTCGCTCGTCGGCCGCTACGCCACGGTGACGATAACCGCCGCGCTGTCGCATTCGCTGCGCGGCGAATGGAAACCAGACTGACGCGTCTGCCGCCCCCACTTTCCACCTGTCACAATCCCCTGCCCGAGAGCGAACATGTTAAAGCGACCACTACAACCCTCTGCCGCGCTTCAGCTCCTGGCCATGGCCCTGGTCGCGACGTCTCTTGCGCTCGCCGGCTGCGCCACCGTATCCGCCGCCGGCGCAACGCCGGAGGGCGCAGCCCCCGGGGCGACCCCGGCGGCTGCCGCGGCCGGGCAGCCGCGTCCGTTCGCCGACGTGATCAAGGACGCCAAGCAGACGCCCGGACTGTTTCCCATGTGGCGGAAGGACGACAAGGTCTGGATCGAGATCGCCCCCGAGCAGTTCGGCGTGCCCTACCTCTTCACCGCCAATCTGAGTCGCGGCGTCGGCGAGCAGGGCGTGTACGGCGGGATGATGCTGCTCGACCAGATTGTCGTGTTCAAGCGCATCGGCAACTCGGTGCAGCTGCTGGCAGAGAACTACTCCTTCACCGGCGGCACCAACGCGCCCGTCGCCCAGGGGGTCAAGGAGGGCTTTACCGACAGCCTGCTGGGGTCGACGACGGTGGCGAGCCAGCCGCACCCGGAGCGCAAAACCGTGTTGATCGACGCCAATGCGCTGCTGTTGACCGATATCCCCGCCGGTGAGCGTTTCACCGCCGGCATCCACATGCGCAGCTACAGCTTCGACGCCAAGAACTCGAGTTTCGACGGCGTGCGCGGCTCCGCCGAGCAGTCGACCTTCATCGTCTCGGCGCACTACTCCAACCCCAGGGCCTCGCTGCCGCCGCCGCCGACGCCGAACCCGCCGCCGCCGAACCGGTTTCCGCCCTTCACCACGCTCCCCGACGCCCGCAGCCTGTTCCTGGGCTACACGTACAATTTCGCGCAACTGCCCGAACCGATGACGCCGCGCGTGGCCGATCCGCGCGTCGGGCATTTCGAGAGCGAGGTCTGGGACTTTTCCGCCGACACCAGCCATACTCCCAAGACGCACTACGTCAATCGCTGGCGACTGGAGAAGAAGGATCCGGAGGCCGCGCTATCCGAGCCGAAGCAGCCGATCGTCTTCTGGATCGACCGCACCGTGCCGGAGAAGTATCGCGCCGCGGTGCGCGACGGCATCCTCGAATGGAACAAGGCGTTCGAGAAGATCGGCTTCAAGGACGCGATCGTCGTCAAGCAGCAGGAGCAGGATTCCCCGGTCGACACCTACGACGCGAGGCATGCGACCGTGCGCTGGTTCGTCTCCAAGGATGCCGAGTTCGCGATCGGCCCATCCACGGTGGACCCGCGCACCGGCGAGATCCTGAACGCGCAGGTGGCCATCCCGGAGGCGTGGTCGCGCTACAACCGCACGTTCATTTCCGAGCAGGCACCGCCCTCGCCGCCTGCGCTCGACGCCGACGACGGCTCGGCCGTTCTCGACGAGGAGCGATGCAGCTACGCCTCGGAGGCGCTCGCGGAGATGCAGTTCGGCCTCGACCTGCTCATGGAGCGCGGTGAAATCGAGCCCGGCAGCCCCGAGGCGGACGCGTTCGTCGCGGCGTCGCTCAAGGCGGTCGTGATGCACGAAGTGGGGCACACGCTGGGCCTGCGCCACAACTTCCGCGCTTCGACCGTGTATCCGCTGACGAAGCTGTCGGACCCGGCCTGGACCCGCGAGCATGGCATCTCGGGCTCGGTGATGGACTACAACCCGCTCAACATCGCCGTAAAGGGCGAAGAGCAGGGCGCGTATGTCGACCCGACCATCGGCCCCTACGATTACTGGGCGATCGAGTACGCTTACCGGCCGCTGCCCAAGGAAACCGAGACCGAGGAGCTGGCGAAGATCGCCGCGCGCGGCGCGACCGACCCGCTGCTGGCGTTCTCGTCCGACGAGGAGGTGATCGCCGGCCTCGACCCCGACGCGAACCAGTTCGACTTGGGCTCGGATCCGTTGCTCTACCTCTCGAAGCGACTGGTCATTTCGCACGAGCTCTGGCAGCGGCTGCAGGACCGGCAGCTCAAGCCGGGAGAGTCCTACGACGTGCTGCGGCGTGGCTTCGACGCCGGCTTCCGCCAGATCAGCCGCGCCGCCGCGCTCAGTGCCAAGTACGTGGGCGGCGTGTACTACGTCCGCGACTTTGCCGGTACCTCGAACCTGCCGCTCACGCCGGTGTCTCCCGAGCAGCAGCGCGCGGCGCTGAACGTGATCGCCACCGGCATCTTCTCGGCCGACAGCTTCCGTTTCAAGCCCGAATTCCTGCGCAGCATGGGAATTGACTATCTCAACGTCACCATCGGCGGCGGCGGCGGCGCAAGCCGCTTCGACCCCGATTTCAGCCTCAGGAGCCGCGTGCTGGCGCTGCAGGTCTCGGTGCTCAATCACCTGCTGAGCGATGCGGTGCTCTCGCGCCTGCTCGACTCCGAGATCAAAGTGCGCGCGGCGGGTCAGGCGCTCACGCTCAACGAACTGATCGACACCCTGCGCGCCTCGATCTGGAGCGAACTCAAAACCGGCGGCTCGATCCCGGCCCCGCGCCGCGACCTGCAGCGCGAGTACGTCCGCCACATCGTCAACGTTCTCACCCGGCCCTCGCCGGCCACTCCCGCGGATGCGGCCGCGTTGTTCCGCGAGGAGGCGAAGCGGCTCTCGGCGCAAATCAAGGCTGCCGCCGGTGGCGGCTCCCGCGATGCGGTGACGCGCGCACACCTGCTCGAATCGGCGGGCACGCTCGACGAGGCCCTCAAGGCCCCGCTGCTGCGGCAGGGTGTCTAGATTGGCCAGGCTCCCCATCGCCCGACGCGGCCCTTGAAGCCCCATAGCGCCGAGCTTACGCTCGCGCCGGTCGATAACCGGGCGCTCGCCAACCTCTGCGGGTCGCTCGACGCCAACCTGCGCCAGATCGAGTCCGCGCTGGACGTGACCATTGCCCGTCGCGGCGCCACCTTCACGCTGCACGGCGCGCGTGGCGGCGTCGAGCGGGCCAGCGCGGCGCTGCACCGCTTCTACGCCCAGGCGCACGAGCCCCTGACCGTCGACGATATTCAGCTCGGCCTGATCGAGTTGCGCCGCGCGCTGCCAGATGCCGCCACGCCCGGCGATAGCGTGGACCGCGGCATGCCCGTATTGCGCACGCGGCGCGCCGACCTGCACGGGCGCACGCCGAACCAGATCGCGTATCTGCAGCACATCCAGGATCACGACATCACCTTCGGCATCGGGCCGGCCGGCACCGGCAAGACATACCTCGCCGTGGCCTGCGCGGTCGATGCGCTGGAGCGCGATGCGGTCAAGCGCATCGTGCTGGTGCGCCCCGCGGTCGAGGCCGGCGAGCGCCTGGGCTTTCTGCCCGGAGACTTCGCGCAGAAGGTCGATCCCTACCTGCGACCGCTCTACGATGCGCTGTACGATCTGATGGGTTTCGACAAGACCGCAAAAAGCTTCGAGCGCAACACCATCGAAATCGCCCCTCTCGCCTACATGCGCGGACGCACGCTCAATCACTCGTTCATCATCCTCGACGAGGCGCAGAACACGACGCCGGAGCAGATGAAGATGTTCTTGACCCGGATCGGCTTCGGCACCCGGGCCGTGATCACCGGCGACGTGACCCAGATCGACCTTGCGCGGGGCCAGAAGAGCGGACTGATCGAAGCGCGGCGGGTGCTCGCCGACGTGCGCGGCATCGCGTTCACCGATTTCACCAGCGCCGACGTGGTGCGCCATCCGCTGGTGCAGAAGATCATCAGCGCCTACGAGAAGCACACCCGGAGCGAGCGCATCGATGCCCCCGACGGCAACCGTCGCCGCGAGCGTTGATGCTCTCCCCTCCCGAGAACCGAGGCAACGCCCTCAGCGCCGCTGGCGCTGGTGGACCGACAACCTCGCCCCAGCCTGCGCTGAGCGTGCAGTACGCCGCGGCCGGCGATGACCTGCCGGCACGTCCCTTGCTTAGGCGCTGGGTCCGGGCGGCACTCGGCGCCGAGGTTGCGGCAACGGCCATCGTGCTGCGCTTCGTCGAGGAGAGCGAAAGCCGCGCCCTCAATCGGCGATACCGCAACCGTGACCGTCCCACCAACGTGCTTGCGTTCGTGTACGATGGTGAGCGTGGCGCCGGGGGGGACATGCTGAGCGGCGATATCATCCTCTGCGCGCCGGTGTTGCGACGCGAGGCAATCAGCCAGGGCAAGCCTCTGGCCGCGCATTGCGCGCACCTCGTCGTCCACGGCATGCTGCACCTACAAGGCTACGAACACGATCGTGCGGCAGGCGCGGCGCAGATGGAACGGCGCGAGATCGAAATTCTCGCCCGCCTGGGCTTCGGCGATCCCTACGTGATCGGGCCGGGCTTGCCGGCCGGACCTGTGCGGCGCGCTTATCGATGAGCGGACACGCGACCAGCCGAGACCCGCAGCGGCCGACGCTGCTCGAGCGGCTTTCGGCGTTCCTCATCCGCGAGCCGGAAGACCGCGAGGAGCTGCTCTCGCTGCTCCACGGGGCGTTCGAGCACAAGTTGCTCGATGCCGATGCGCTGTCGATCATCGAGGGCGCGCTGCAGGTTTCCGAGATGACCGTGCGCGACATTATGATTCCGCGTGCGCAGATGGACGTGGTGTCGATCGACGACGAGCCGGAACAGTTCATCCCGTTTGTGCTGGAGACCCGGCATTCGCGCTTCCCGGTGATTGGCGAGAACAAGGACGACGTCGTCGGCATCCTGCTCGCCAAGGAGCTGCTCAACTACTACGCCAACCCGGAATCGTTCAACCTGCGCGACACCCTGCGCCCGGCCGTGTTCGTGCCCGAGTCGAAGCGACTCAACGTGCTGCTGCGCGACTTCCGCGCCAATCGCAACCATATCGCAATCGTGGTCGACGAATATGGCGGCGTGTCCGGCCTGGTCACCATCGAGGACGTGCTCGAGCAGATCGTCGGCGACATCGAGGACGAGTATGACTTCGACGAAGCCGAGGACAACATCATTCCCGAGGCAGGTGGACGCTACCGGGTGAAGGCCCAGACGGAGATCGCCGATTTCAACAACACGCTCGGCGCCAGGTTCAGCGATGAGGAATTTCATACCATAGGCGGGCTGGTTCTGCAGGCGTTCGGCCGGCTCCCCAAGCGCGGAGACTCGACGACGATCGCCAATTTCCGCTTCAAGGTGGTGCGCGCCGACAGCCGCCGGCTCTATACCTTGCAAGTGGAGCGGGTTGCTCCGGAGCCGGAAGAGAAGTCGCCTGCGGGCGCGGCTTGATGGCACCGCGCCTGCCCGTCGCCGCAGCCGTTCTGCTCGGTGCCGCGACGGTGTTCGGTTTCGCACCGTTCGGCCTCTCGCCGCTGCCGGTACTGACCCTCGCCGCACTGTTTCTTCTCTGGCTGCGTGCGCTCACGCCGCGCCGCGCCGCGGTCATCGGTTTCGGCTTCGGCCTGGGCCTGTTCGCTGCCGGTGCGTCATGGGTCTATATCGCCCTGGCGCAGTTTGGCGCCATGCACGGGTTGCTCGCCGGCCTCGCCACCGCGGGCTTCTGCGCCTACCTGGCGCTTTTCCCGGCCCTTGCCGGCTGGGCGACTGCCCGCCTGGCGCCCCTCGACGCTGCCCCGCGCCTCGCCGCTGCGGCCGGCTGCTGGACGGTCAGCGAATGGTTGCGCAGCTGGCTTCTTTCCGGCTTCCCGTGGCTGTCGGTCGGTTACGCCCAGACCCATGCTCCGCTTGGCGGCTACGCCCCCCTCGGCGGCGTCTTCCTGGTCAGTCTCGCCGTGGCGGTCTCGGCCGCCTTGCTCGCTGCCCTGGCGCCCTACCCGCCGCGGGCGATTCGCACCCGGCAACGCAGCATTGCGCTCATCGGCGCGCTGCTCGGCGTGTGGGTTGCCGGCCTCGGCCTGGGCAGCATCGAATGGAGCCGTGCGGTCGGCGATCCCATCGCGGTTAGCCTCATCCAGGGCAATGTCCCCGAGGACCTCAAGTTCGAATCGGCCCATCGTGAGGCGACCCTCACCACCTACGCCGAGCTGGCGGAGCAGGCCAAGGGGCGATTGATCGTCCTGCCGGAATCGGCGCTGCCGATGTTCGCCGACGAGGTGCCGCCCGACTACTTTGCCCGGCTGCGCGCAGCCGCGCTGAAGCGGGGCGGCGATCTGCTCGTGGGCGTCTTTCTCTTCCAGCCCCGGGCCACGAACGAGGACGAAGACCACTACTTCAACAGCGTCCTCAGCCTCGGTAGCTCGCCCACGCAGGTGTACATTAAACGCCACCTGGTGCCGTTCGGCGAGACGCTTCCGGCTAAGCCGATCGTGGGTTGGTTCATCCGTCGCGTGCTGCACATCCCGCTCGCCGACCAGACTCCGGGCGCAGCCGATCAGCCGCCCTTCGACGTGGCGGGCCAGCGCCTTGCGGTCAACATCTGCTACGAGGATGCTTTCGGCGGCGAACTCATTCGCCAGCTTCCCGAAGCGACGCTGCTTGTCAACGTCACCAACGACGCCTGGTACGGTCACTCGCTCGCCGCCGAGCAGCATGAACAGATCGCGGCGATGCGCGCGCGCGAGACTGCGCGGCCGATGCTGCGCGCGACCAACACCGGCATCACCTCGATCATCGATCATCGCGGCGCGGAGATCGCGCGCCTGCCCTGGTTCACGCGTGGCATCCTCGAGGATACGGCAATCGCCGGCCGCAGCGGCACGACGCCGTACGTGCGCTACGGCGACGCGATCGCGGTCGCCGCCAGCGTGGTTCTCGCGGCACTGTCCTTCCTGCTCGGCAGGCGGCGCAAACGTGCTCCGCGCTAGGCGGTGGCGTGGCGTAGCATTCATCCACTAGAATCAGGCCCTTAAATGCCCGCCTCGACGCATTGATGCTTACCTTCCAGCAGGTCATCGGAATGCTCCAGGACTATTGGAGCGGGCAAGGGTGCGCGCTGCTTCAGCCCTACGACATGGAGGTCGGCGCGGGCACCTCGCACACCGCGACGTTTCTCCGCGCGCTCGGGCCCGAACCGTGGCGCGCCGCGTACGTTCAACCTTCGCGCCGGCCCAAAGACGGCCGCTACGGCGAGAACCCGAACCGCCTGCAGCACTACTACCAGTACCAGGTGGCGCTCAAACCCTCGCCACCGGATATCCTCGGCCTCTACCTGGGATCGCTGCGGGCGCTCGGTCTGGATCTGTCGAAGAACGACGTGCGTTTCGTCGAAGATGACTGGGAGAATCCGACTCTGGGAGCCTGGGGTCTCGGCTGGGAGGTCTGGCTCAACGGCATGGAAATCACGCAGTTCACCTATTTCCAGCAGGTCGGTGGCCTGGAATGCAATCCGATCACCGGCGAGATCACCTACGGACTCGAGCGCCTGGCGATGTACCTGCAGGGAAAAGAAAACGTGTTCGACCTGGTGTGGAGCGTGTGGCGGGAGAACGGCACACCGCGCACCCTGACCTACGGCGACGTGTACCACCAGAACGAGGTCGAGCAGTCGACCTACAACTTCGAGCAATCGAACACCGCCAAGCTGTTCGAGCAGTTCGCCCTCTTCGAGAGCGAAGCGAAGCGCCTGCTCGAGGCCAGGCTGCCGCTGCCAGGCTACGAGATGATCCTCAAGACCGCGCACACGTTCAACCTGCTCGATGCGCGCGGCGCCATCTCGGTCACCGAGCGCGCCGGATACATGGCGCGGATTCGCTCGCTGTCGCGGCTGGTGGCGCAGGCCTATGTCGCCTCGCGCCGCCGGCTGGGTTTTCCGATGCTCCCGGCCACCCTGCGCGAAAGCCTTCCGGCGCAGTACCAGGAAGCGCCGGCATGAGCGTGGCCACGCTGCTGGTCGAGCTCCTGACCGAGGAACTGCCGCCGAAAGCGCTGAGGAGTCTCGGCGAGGCGTTTGCGACCGCGCTCACCTCGGGCTTGCGGGCGCGCGATTTTCTCACGCCCGAGAGCGCGGCGACCGCCTACGCGACCCCGCGCCGGCTGGCGGTCTCCATCAGCCACGTTCGCGCGGTCGCACCGGACAAGCCGTTCAAGGAGCGGCTGCTGCCGGTCAGCGTGGCATTCGACGCGCAGGGACAGCCCACCCCGGCATTGCGCGGCAAGCTCAAGGCGAAGCAGCTCTCGCAAATCGACCCCGGTGCGCTGCTGCGCGAACTCGATGGCAAGGCCGAGGTGCTCTTCTACGCCGGGGTCGCCGAGGGCGGCCCGCTGGTCGCTGCACTGCAGTCGGCGCTCTCCGATACCCTCGCCGGCCTGCCGATACCCAAGGTGATGAGCTACGCGCGGCCGGGCAGCTATTACAACGACGAGAAATTCGTCCGCCCGGCGCAGCGCCTGATCGCGCTGCACGGCGCCGAGACCATTCCGGTCAGTGCGCTCGGCCTTGCCGCCGGGCGCACCACGGCCGGCCATCGCTTCGAGAGCCGGCCCGACATCGACATCGGGCACGCGGAGGCCTATGCGCCCACCCTGGAGGCCGAGGGCAAAGTGCTGCCGGAGTTTGCCGCGCGACGCAGCCGGATCGTGTCGGCATTGGCCAGCGCCGCCGCCGGCGCGACGGTGTTAATGCCCGAGGCGCTGCTCGACGAGGTGACCGCATTGGTCGAATGGCCCAAGGTCTATACCGGCGGATTCGACGCGGCGTTTCTCGAAGTGCCGCAGGAATGCCTCATCCTGACCATGCAGCAGAACCAGAAATACTTCGCGCTGAGTGGGGGCGACGGCCGCCTGCAGAACCGCTTCCTGCTGGTCAGCAATCTCGAGCCCCGCGACCCTGAGGCCATCATCCGCGGCAACGAGCGCGTCCTGCGCGCGCGGCTCGCCGATGCCAAGTTCTTCTACGACCAAGACCGCCGGGTCCGGCTCGAGTCGAGGGTGCCCGCGCTGGACGGCGTCGTTCATCACCGCAGGCTCGGCAGCGAGGGAGACCGCGTGCGCCGGCTGCGCACGCTGTCCCGGCAGATCGCCGCCGAGATCGGTGCCGACGCGGACCTGGCCGATCGCGCCGCCTTGCTCGCCAAGGCCGACCTGACTACCGCGATGGTCGGCGAGTTTCCGGAATTGCAGGGAACCATCGGCCGCTACTATGCGCTGCACGACGGCGAACCTGCCGTGGTCGCCGACGCGCTGGCCCAGCATTACCGGCCGCGCTTTGCCGGCGACGATCTGCCGGCGGGCGCCGTGGCGCAGGCGGTCGCGCTCGCCGACCGCCTCGAGACGCTGGCCGGCCATTTCGGAGTCGACGAAGCGCCGACCGGCGAAAAGGATCCCTTCGCTCTGCGCCGCGGCGCAATCGGCGTCCTGCGCATCCTCATCGAGGGCAGGCTCGCGCTCGACTTGCGCCAGTTGATCGAACTCGCCTTCGCGAGCTTTGCCGCAGCCACCCCGGTTCGAAACGCGGTCGAGGAAGTCGAAGCGTTCATCCTCGACCGGCTGCGGGCCTACCTGCGCGAGCGCAACTACACGACGAACCAGATCGACGCCGTCATGTCGCCCGCGCCACGGCGCGTCGACCTCGTGCCCGAGCGACTGGCGGCGGTGCAGGCGTTCGTGGCCCTGCCGGAGGCCGAGGCGCTGGCAGCGGCCAACAAGCGCATCGTCAACATCCTCAAGAAGTCGGGAGCCGAGGCGGCCGTGGCGATCGATCGCTCGCTTTTGTCCGATGGCGCGGAGCACGACCTGTTTGCCGCGGTGCAGCGACTGCTCCCGGTGGTGCATGGACACGTCGAGCGCGGCGAATATACCCAGGCCCTGCGCGCGCTCGCTTCGGCGCGGGCGAGCGTCGACCGCTTCTTCGATGCGGTTCTGGTGATGGCCGACGACCCGGCGCTTCGCGCCAACCGGCTGGCCCTGCTGCGCGGTCTGGCCACGGCGATGAACCAGGTCGCCGACATTTCCAAGCTGGCCGTCTGACGGAGCGCCCTTGGTCCAGTTCCTGTCCGAACCCGCGCCGCAAACCCGCCAGGTCAAGCTGATCATCCTCGACCGTGACGGGGTCATCAACTACGACCGCGAGCAGTTCATCAAGTCGCCCGACGAGTGGCGCCCGATTCCGGGCAGCCTGGAGGCTATCGCGCGCCTCAACCACGCCGGCTTCCGCGTCGTCGTCGCGACCAATCAATCCGGCCTCGGCAGGCGGCTGCTCGACACGGCAACGCTGATCTCGATTCACGAGAAGCTGCACAAGGCGCTGTCCCAGGTCGGGGGCCGCATCGACGCGGTATTCTTCTGCCCGCATACCGCCGATGCCGACTGCGATTGCCGCAAGCCCAAGCCGGGAATGCTCCTCGATATCGGCCAGCGCTTCGGCGTCGAGCTTACCGGGGTGCCTTGCATCGGCGACTCGCTGCGTGACCTGCAGGCGGCGGAAGCCTGCGGCGCGCAGCCGATCCTGGTGTTGACCGGCAAGGGCGAGAAGACGTTGCGCGAAGGCAGTTTTCCCAAGAACACCATCATCTTTCCCGATCTCGCCTTCGCCGTCACGGCGCTGTTGGCCGGAGATTGAACGCTGGATCGCGCTTGATGTCGGCTGCACGCTCGCTGCTGTTCGCGCTGTTCCAGATCGTCGTCACCCCTGTCTACGCCGTGCTCGTCCTGCTGTCGTTCTGGGTGCCCCCGGTGCCGCGCTTCAAGTTCATCATCGGCTGGTGCTGGCTCAATCTGCTCGCCGCGCGGTGGATCTGCGGCATCCGCCACCGGACCACTGGCGCGCAGAACATCCCGCCCCCCGACAGGCCGCATATCGTCATGTCCAAGCATTCCTCGACCTGGGAGACGTTCTCCCTGAACTTTCTGTTCCCGCCGCTTGCCTTCGTCGCCAAGAAAGAGCTGCTGTCCATCCCGTTCTTTGGCTGGGCATTCAAGCTCGCCTCGCCCATCACGATCGACCGCAAGGCAGGCGTCGACGCGATGCAGCAGATCGCCACGCAGGGACGCGAACGGCTCGAGCAAGGGTTCTGGATCGTGTTTTACCCGGAAGGGACGCGGATCAGGGCCGGCACCCACGCACACTACAAGACCGGTGGCGCGAGGCTCGCGCTCGCACTCGGCATACCCATTGTCCCGGTGGCGCATAATGCCGGCTACCTGTGGCCCAAGGGCGTGCTGGGCAAGCGTGCCGGCACGGTGACCGTGTCGATCGGGCCGCCGATCGGCATCGAGGGCAAGGACATGCAGCAGCTGACCAACGAGGTCGAATCGTGGATCGAAGACGAGGTCGCGCGACTCGGCAATCCGCTAACCAAGCTGCCCGAAGCGCAGGGCTGATCGCGCGCCGCGGGGGCGCCCTCGACCCGGCCCTGCGCCGCGTGCCGCTCGCCGGGGAGCAAGTCGAATACCGCCTCATTCGCGCCCGCCGGCAGTCCATCGGCATGACCATCGATCACGCCGGCCTGACCGTGCGCGCGCCGCGCTGGGTATCGATCCGCGAAATCGAACTGGCCCTGCAGGAGCGCGCGCGCTGGATTATCGCGACGCTTGCGCAGTGGCGCGGGCGCAACCGCGAATCGCTGCCAAGCGCGTGGCGGGAAGGCGCGCCGCTGCTGTTTCAGGGGCGACCGCTGACGCTGGCGCTGTTCGCGGCGCGCCGGAAGGCCATCGCCGCCGACCTGCTGCACCTGACCGTGCTGCATCCGACCCCGGGCGACGAGAGCGAGATCGCCGCGTTTTGCTGCCGCTGGCTCAGGGAACAGGCGCTGGCGTTGCTCTCGCCACGGGTGCATCACTTCGCCGGCCGCCTGAGGGCACGGCCGCCGGCAATCAAGCTCTCCGAGGCGCGTTCCCAGTGGGGCAGCTGCAACCACCGCGGCGAGATCCGCCTCAACTGGCGGCTCGTCCAGCTGCCGCCAGGCATCGCCGATTATGTCGTGGCGCACGAGGTGGCGCATCTGGTCGAACTCAACCATTCGGCCCGCTTCTGGGCGCTGGTCGAGTCGCTCCTGCCCGGGCACCGCGAGGCCCGGCGCGAGCTCGACGCGCTCACGCCGCTGCTGGACTGACCGGCAACCCTACATCACCGCCAGGGGCGGCATGCGCACGCCGATCCCTGATTGCGCGCGCAGCAGCCGCTCCAGCGCCGCGCCCAGCTCCTCGCCACTCTTCGTATCCCGCCACGCCCCGCCCTCGGCGCGAAAGTGAAAACCGCCGGATTTCGCGGCGACCCAAAGCTCGCGGTTTGGCACGTGGCGGTTGACGATGAGCCGGTTGCCGTCGCCGCAGTCGATGCTCAGCACGCCGTCGTTATTCGCCCAGTCGAGGTCGCCCTCGGCAGCGTCGAGAGCCGTGCCGATGGCCTCGAGAACTCGGTCGGTCAGCGCCCTGAACTGGCTCTCGTCGATCGGCGAAGGCAGCGTCTGCGACATGATAGACTCCGTCGTACCTGCAAGAAGATGTCGTGCACAGTGGTCCGCATGTTACGCCGTCCCCTCGCCGCGATCATCGCCTGCACGGCCGTGGCCATGATCTGCGGCTGTGGAGTCAAGGGGCCGCTTAGGCTCCCCCCGGGGCAAACGGCCCCGGCGCCGACCGGCCTTCCGCCCGGCGCGATTCCCACCACAACCTCGTCGGACAGACCCGTCTACACGCCGCCTCCGCCGGCCAGCACCACTCCGGACGAAAGCAAGGACCAGAGGCGGTGACCGTGCTCGCCCATCGGGATGGCGAGCTCTGCCTGGAGGGCGTGCCGCTCGCCGCCATCGCGGCGCGCTACGGCACTCCCTGCTTCGTGTATTCGCGTGCCGCGCTCACCGCCGCCTACCGCGAGTTCGACGCTGCCTTGGCGGGCCTGCCTCACCTCACCTGCTACGCCATGAAGGCCAATTCCAACCTCGCCGTGCTCGACGTCTTCGCCCGCCTGGGAAGCGGCTTCGACGTCGTCTCCGGCGGCGAACTCGCGCGCGTGATAGCCGCCGGCGGCGATCCGCGCCGGGTCGTCTTCTCCGGCGTCGGCAAGAGCGACGAGGAGCTGCATCAGGCGCTCGACCTGGACATCCTCAGCTTCAACGTCGAGTCCGCCAGCGAGCTCGAACATCTGCACCGGGCTGCCAGGCGCGCCGGCAAGATGGCGCCGGTGAGCATTCGCGTCAATCCCGATGTCGATGCGCGAACCCATCCGTACATCGCCACCGGCCTCAAGGACAGCAAGTTCGGGATCGCCTTCGGCGAGGCGCTGCCGCTGTATCGGCGCGCCGCCGGACTGTCCGGCCTCGCGCTGCGCGGCATCGCCATGCACATCGGCTCGCAGATCACCACGCTCGAGCCCTATCGCCAGGCAGCCGCGAAGGTGCTGGAGCTCGCCGCCGCGCTCGCCGGCGAAGGCATCCGCCTCGCGCACGTCGACCTGGGGGGAGGGATCGGCATTCGCTACCGCGACGAAACGCCGCTGGACCTGGCCGAATACGCGGCGATGGTCACCGCCCTTTTCCGCGGCCGCTCGGAAACGCTCATCGTCGAGCCCGGACGACGGCTGACCGGCAATGCCGGAGTCCTGCTTACCCGCGTCTGCTACCTCAAGCCCGGTGCGGCGCGCAGCTTCGCCGTCGTCGACGCGGCGATGAACGACCTACTGCGCCCCGCGCTGTACGACGCCTGGCACGAAGTGCGGCCGGTACGCCCCCGCGACGGCCCGCCACGGGCGTGGCAGATCGTCGGTCCGGTATGCGAAAGCGCCGACTTTCTGGCCCGCGATCGCGAGCTCGCGCTTGCCGAGGGAGACTTGCTGGCGATCCTGTCGGCCGGCGCGTATGCAATGGCCATGAGCTCGAATTACAACTCGCGGCCACGCGCCGCGGAGGTGCTCGTCGACGGCGACGCGATGCATCTGGTCGGGCGGCGCGAGACCGTGGGCGAGCTCTTCGCACGCGAATCGCGCCTGCCTTGATCGAGCGCGCCGCTGCCGCCTTGCGATTGCAAAAACGCCAAAAATGCGCCCCGCGCACATGTGCTAATTCGCAACACCGAGCTTCAGCATCGCCCGAAATCGCAATTAAATCTTGAATTTCAAAAAAAATTGGCTAGAATTCAGGCAGCAGGTGTCAATGGGTTTGTCAAGGGTCATCGAAATGCAGTGCGATCCGCGATGAAACCGGCGATGCCTGCGCTGAAGCAGTAGTACATAACAGTTTCAGCAACTCAGACAGGAGAACTGAAGATGATGGCTGACATGATGACCATGGCGTCTCCGGCGGCCCCGGCTGCGCCAAAGAAGAAGGCGAAGAAGCGCAAGGCCAAGAAGGCGGCGCCGAAGAAGGCGGCGAAGAAGAAGGCGGCGAAGAAGAAGGCAGCCCCGAAGAAGCGCAAGGCCGCCAAGCGCAAGCCGGCGAAGAAGGCGAAGAAGGCCGCCCCGAAGAAGAAGAAAGCGGCAAAGCGCAAACCGGCCAAGAAGAAGGCCGCCAAGAAGAAGACAGCAACCAAGCGCAAGGCTGCCAAGCGCAAGCCAGCAAAGAAGAAGGCCAAGAAGGCGAAGAAGCTCTAGGCTTCCCGCCGCATGGCCGTCGCAGGACTGCGATGGCCCCCAAAACAGGCGACGCGAAAGTGTCGCCTGTTTTGTTTGGGCGAACGTCAGGAAGCCTTGGCTTGCTGCGAGTGTGGCGGGGGCCGCCGGCGATGCCCGGCGGCGGACTTCGCCCGGGTCGCGCCCTTGCCTGCCACCGGCCTCGCGGCAGTGGCCCGACCCTTGCGCCCGCGTTTGGACTTCTTCGCGCCCACCGGGCCGGCATCGCTCACCACGCGCAGGCGCTGGCCCGGGGTGAGCTTGCCGGCAGCGCCCGCATTCCAGCCCTTCAGGTCCTGCGTCGAGACATCGTAGCGGGCCGCAATCGACGCCAGCGTCTCGCCTTTGCGCACGCGGTGGTAGAAGGTCCGGCCGCTGGGCACGGTCGTGAACACGGCGTCCTGCAGGCTCGCCGCGGTCGCGTCCGACGGCGCCTGCGACGGGACCAGCAGCGCATGACCGACCGGGACCTTTGCCCGCGGCCCGATGCCGTTGACGCTGCGCAGGGTCTCCAGCGACAGGCCGAACCGGGAGGCGACCGCCGGCAGCGTATCGGCCGCCCTGAGTTTGTATGCCTGCCAGGTCACCATCGGTTGATTGGTCAGCTCGAGCTTGGCGGCGAATAGCTCCGCCTTGTCGTAGGGCAGCAGGACGGTGGCCTCGTCGGCGCCGGCGATCACCGGCCGGTTGTGCTGCGGATTGAGCGACAGAAACTCGTCGAGCGGCATTTCCGCCAGCTCGGCGGCGACCTTGACGTCCATCTTCTTCTTGGTTCGCACCACCGTGAAATAGGGCGCATCCGGAATGTCGGCGAGCACCAGATCGAACTTTTCGGGATCGTTGACGATATTCTTCACCGCCTGCAGCCGCGGTACGTAGTTGCGGGTCTCCTCCGGCATCTTGAGACTCAGATAATCCGTCGGCAGGCCGCGCTTCTGGTTGATCGCTATCGCCCGCCGGACCGCCCCTTCGCCCCAGTTGTACGCGGCAAGGGCAAGGTACCAGTCGCCGAACTCCGCGTAGAGCGTCTGCAGGTAGTCGAGCGCGCCTTCGGTGGCCGTCACCACGTTGCGGCGGTCGTCCAGCCACCAGTTCTGCTGCATGCCGTAGAGCTTGCCCGTCGACGGGATGAATTGCCAGATTCCCGACGCACGGCTGCGCGAATAGGCCATCGGGTTATACGCGCTTTCGATCATCGGCAGCAGCGCGATCTCCATCGGCATGTTGCGCTTCTCGATTTCCACGACGATGAAGTAAAGGTAGCGCCGGCTGCGCTCGATCATGCGTGCGACGTAGTCCGGCCGCGCCTCGTACCATTGCTCCGCGGTTGTTACCAGCGGCGTGTCGATGTCGTCGAGCAGGAAGCCCTGGCGGATGCGCGTCCACAGGTCGCCGTACTCGGAACGCAGCTGCAGCGTCGCGTTGGTCACCGAATCGGGGTCGCCGCCGGTGGCGATCTCGGGTGGGGTCTCGCCGTCGGCCGACATCGGCTCCGCGCCGATTTCTGCGGCGCAGATAGGCTCCTGCGGGCGCACCACGGACCCCGCGCTCTGCGTCGCGGAGGGCGCCGCAGCGACGGCGACAGGCGGGGCCGCACTCGGTACCGTCGCGCACGCGGCCAGGATCCCAGCGCACGCCGATGCGAATACAAGCGCCGCCGCGCTGGTGAAGGCTGATCGGACTTTATGCAATATGGGGGCGATGGTAGGTGCCGGCGCGGCAAGGCGTCAAGTTCGCCGTCGGGGCGGGCTAGAAGGCGTTCTTCCAGGCGCGCACCTCGGCAAACACGGCGACTCGGTCAGCGAGCGGCCGGCCCGCGTGCCGCTCGGCCGCCGCGCGCACCGCCGGCTGGTCAACCCGCAGGAACGGATTGGTCGAACGCTCCTCCGCCATCGTCGACGGCACCGTCGGTTCGCCGCGATCGCGCTTCGCCTGGTCGCGCGCCCGGCGCTGCCGCAGCGGCACATTGCCCGGTTCGACCACCTCGGCGAAGCGAAGATTCGCCATGGTGTACTCGTGGCCGCAGAAGACAGCGGTGTCACCCGGCAGCGCCGCCAGCTTGGACAGCGAATCGACCATCTGCGAGGGCGTCCCTTCGAACAGCCGTCCGCAGCCGCCCGTGAACAGCGTATCGCCGCAGAACACGACCGGGCTCGCTTCGAGGCGTCCGAAGCAGGCGATGTGACCCGCGGTATGCCCGGGCACGTCGAGCACCGACAGGACGACGCCGATGTCCGGCAGCGTCAAGGCGTCGCCTTCGGCGAGCGTGCGAGTCACGCCGGGAATCGCTTCGCGCGCCGGCCCGAATACCGGTACCGGCCAGCGCGCAAGCAGGGCGCGGTTGCCGCCGACGTGATCGCCGTGATGGTGCGTGTTCAGAATGCAACTGAGCTCGAGCTGCTCGCGCTCGAGGTAGGCAATCACCGGCGCCGCATCGCCGGGATCGACCACGGCGGCCTTGCCAGCCTCCCGCAGCAGCCAGATGTAGTTGTCGGCGAATGCCGGGATCGGGATAATCGCCGTCATGGCCGAATCTTCAACAGCGCCGGCGACCCTGTCAACGGGCACCTTGGCGGCCTGGTTCGAGACGCCGCTGGGCTGCTACCTGTTGGAGCGCGAGCTGTCCTACTTCGATCGCACGCTGGCCGATATTTTCGGCTTCCACGCGCTGCAGATCGGCCTCCCGGAATACCCGTTCCTGCGCGGGTCGCGCATCAGCACGCGGCTGACCGTCGATCTCGAGGAGCCCGCGCAGGTGCTCGCCGACCCGCACTGGCTCCCCTTTGCCGAGAACGGCGTCGACCTGATCGTGCTGCCGCACGTGCTGGAGTTCACCGACGAGCCGCATCAGCTGTTGCGCGAGGTGCACCGGGTGATCCGCCCCGAGGGCCATCTGATCATCGCCGGCTTCAACCCGTTCAGCCTGTTCGGCGCCAAGCGCTATTTCGGCCGCGAGCAGACCATGCCCTGGACGGGCAACTTCGTCGCCCTCTACCGGCTCAAGGACTGGCTCTCGCTGCTCGGATTCGAAGTCGCTGGCGGCCGGCTCGACTGCTACGTCCCGCCGTTCCGCCAGGAACGGTGGCTGCATCGCTTCGACTTCTTCGAGAAAGCCGGAGATCGCTGGTGGCCGATCGCGGGCGGCGTGTACTTCCTGCGCGCGACCAAGCGCATCCTGGGCATGCGCGTTATCACCCCGGCCTGGTCGCGCCGCGTGCGCAAGAAGGCGCTCTCGCCTGCCGCGCGCCAGGTGCGCGAGTGCGCGGACATCCCCGAGTGAGCGGCGCCGCATGACGGCGCCAGTGGTGATCTATACCGACGGCGCGTGCAAGGGCAACCCTGGCCCGGGCGGCTGGGGCGCGCTGCTGCAGTCGCGCGGCCACGAACGCGAGCTCTTCGGCGGCGAGTCGCAAACGACCAACAACCGGATGGAACTCATCGCCGTCATCCGGGCGCTTGAAAGCCTGAAGCGCCCGGCGACAGTCGAGGTTTACACCGATTCCCAGTACGTCAAGAACGGCATCGAGACGTGGATCAACGCCTGGAAGCGCAACGGCTGGAAAACCAGCCAGCGCAAGCCGGTCAAGAATGCCGATCTTTGGCTCGAGCTCGACCGCCTCGCCGCCACCCATCGCGTCGCCTGGCACTGGGTGAAGGGCCACGCCGACTCGGCGGGCAACCAGCGCGCCGACGAACTGGCCAACCGGGGCGCCGAGAGCATGCTGCGCCTGGCGGCGGGCCGACCGTAGCAGCCTTCGCGCCCGGCGGCTAGAGCTGCATCGGCAGGATGAACATCTGCATGCCGTTCAAATGCAATCGGCGCTGCAGGGCAAGCGCCGTCTGGTTGTGAAGCAGCCGCGTCGCCCAGTTCTCGCTGCGCAACACCAATTTGCTGGTGAAGAAGACGCAGTTCGAGAAATCCTTCTGCACGCCTTCGGCTAGCTTCGTGAGCTCGTCGACGCGGTCGGTTCCGAGCGAGAGGCGAGAGGTCGCGGCGAGCCCGTTGGCGTGGCAATAGTCGACGTAGAACGAAACGGCGCGCTCCAGCTCCGCGCGCAGCCGGTCACTCTGCTCGCCGCCACCGTAGCTCTGCGCATCGACCGCCTTGGCGCTGATGAAGATGAAGTTGCGGAAGTGCTTCGGAAACAGGCGCTGCACCCACAGCAGGGTATGGATGCCCCCGCCGCGGCTCGATCCGACAATGAACACCGCCGTCGGCGCGTCAGGCTCGAGCGGGGGAGGGTTGTCGCACTTCGGACAGGGCGCGGCACTGAAGATCTCGTCGACTTCCTTCAGCCGTGCCTTGACCCAGTCGTAGTGGCGGTGGATCGCCAGGCACAGTGCGATGACCAGCGAGGTGATGAGCACGGTGACCCAGCCGCCCTCGCCGAACTTCTCGATCAGGGTCACTCCCAGGATGCCCGAGGTGACCGCCAGGCCCAGCCCCGAGAACGCCAGCCGATGCAGCCAGCGCCAGTCCTTGCCGCGGGCATGCCACCAGTAGATGCACAAGCCGAGCAGCGACAGGGTGAAGGTCAGGAACACGTTGATCGAATAGAGCACGACCAGCAGGTCGACGCTGCCGCGGCTCCAGAGCACGATGACCAGCGCCGCCAGGCCCATGATCACGATGCCGTTCTGCGTCACCAGGCGGGTCGAGAGATGGCGGAATTGGTGCGGCAACCAGGAGTCGGCCGCCATGTTCGACAGCACCTGCGGGCCGCCGAGGAAGCCGGTATTGGCGGCCACGAACAGCAGCCCCGCCTCGAACACCAGAACCACCGTGAGCGTGCTCTGGCTGATGCCGGCGCTCAGTCCCAGGCTGTCGATGATCTTGCCGAACACCACGGCATTGAGCGTCTGGCCCTCGACCGGCACCGCCCTCCACAACAGGTAGAGCAGGATGATGCCGCCAGCCGTGAAGGCAAGCGACGTCGCCATGTAGAACATGGTCACTTTGCCCGTGCGCACCCGCGGCTCGCGTAGCGTTTGCACGTTATTCGACACCGCCTCGATCCCGGTGTAGGTGCCTCCGCCGAGCGAGTAGGCACGCAGGAACAAGGACAGGGCAGCCACCCACCCGATGTCGTGCGCGAGCTTGCGCGTGTCCTCGATCGCCTCGGGCACCACCAGCGTCAGTCCCTGCGAATGGCCGAGGATGCCGTAGGCGATGAGCAGCGCGTGGGTGACGAAGAAGCCGACGAAGATCGGGAGCAGGACCGTGATCGACTCCCTCATCCCGCGCAGGTTCATCACCAGCAGCACCGCGACGAGCGACAGCTCCGTCCCGAGCTTGAAATTCCCCGCGGCGGCGGGCAACAGGCTGAACAGCGCATCGACGCCGCTGGCGATCGAGATGGCGATCGTGAGCACGTAATCGACGATCAGGCCGGCGCCCGAAATGAGGCCCGCGCGCGGGCCAATCAGGCTGGTGGCGACGCGATAGCCGCCGCCGCCGGTCGGAAACAGCTCGATGACCTGGTTGTAGGCGAGCGAAATGATGAACACCGTCGCCGCCGTGGCGAGGGCCATGAACAGGCCGAGGTGGGTGTGCACGCCAAGCGCGCGAAAGGCCTCTTCCGGACCATAGGCCGACGACGACAGGCCGTCCGCTCCGAGGCCGATCCAGGCGAGAAAGGCGACCAGCGCGATGTGCTGACGGGTCTTCTGGCTCAGCGGATCGAGAGGCGCGCCGATGACCAGCTGGCGCAGTTTCTCGTAGGACGTCATGGGTTGCTGTGCCGCGGCGCGCTAAAGCCCTGCGTCGTTGCCACGCGCGGCAGAGGTCAGCGGATCGCTTGCGCCGAGAGGATGTGAATGATGCGACGGGAAGACGCAGGACACGGCGCCATTGTTGCGCCGCAACACGACATTACTCTACTCTCGGCCAAGTTGCTTGGCAAGGCGCCGGGTGAAGACCTGCATCTCCTTCATGGCCTGCTTGTCGCCGCGTTGTTCCGCCGCCGCGACACCGTCCCGCCAGGCGGCGAGGGCGTCCTCCTCGCGATGCGCGGCGGCGAGGGCCTTTCCGAGCAGCTTCCACGCCGCCGAATAGGCCGGGTCGATCGCTACCGCGCGTTGCAGGTGAACAACGGCAGCTTCGGCATTTCCCAGCTTCAGGTACTCGTTGCCCAGACCGAAGCGCAACAGAGCACCGTCCTTGCCGGCGGCGAGCAGGCGCTCAAGGTTATGCAGCGCTCCTCCCGCGGCGGGCGCCAGATCGCTCATGCTACCCCTTAGGCGATTCGCCGGTCATGCAGTCGACGTGGCGCATCGGATAGATGACCTCCTTGTCCTTACCGTCGAGCTTGCCGGCAATGCCCGCGAAGAGCATTCCACCCTCCGTGCGACGGTAGACGATCCGCTGCGGATAACCGTCGCCCTCGCCGGTGAAGGTGAACACCGTGACGCCCCTGTCGTTGGACACGTCAGTGAGCTTGAACGGCAGCTCGGTCTTGCCGGAGGGCACGGCGATGTAGTAGACGCCATCGGCACGCGCTTCCAGCCGCAGGTAGGTATAGTCTTCGGTGCGCACTTCGCTCGTGTCTTTTCTGCTCTGCACGACGGTGTGGCTGACGCCGACCATCATGTCGCCGCGCGGCGGCAGCCACTGCTCGACGAAGTCCCGGCGGTTGACGTTGCCGGCCCAGCAACCGCGCAGCCAGGCAAGCTGCTCGAGCGCCGCGGCCGCCGGCGGCGGCGCAGCCGACTCGGCGGCGGGGGTGACGGGGACGGCGCCGGCAGCCTGCGCCTGGGTGGCGAAAACGCTCGCGGCCAGCATGGCGCAGGCCATCACAACGCTCCCGGGATGTGTCGATCGGTTCATTGGCATTCGTTCCTCATTGCGGCCGCGCGAGCGGCAGGTTCAACAGCAGATTCTGCGGCTTGAGCTTGAGCCGATATTCGCGATCGATGGCCATCGCCAGATACACCGGCCGACCCGCGAGCGCCGGCCGCATGGCGGCCGGGTCGGCAAAGTTGAGCTCGAACAGGCAAAGCAGCCGCTCCAGGCGTTCCTCGCCGACCTCGGCGCGATTGTACAGGTCGTTGAGCAGTGCGCTCGCTTCCGAGTCGAGGCCGACGTGCCATACCCAGCGTCGGTCGTCAATCTCGCGCCGCGGCCGGATCGACACGCAGACGCCCAGCAAGTGCCCAATCCAGCGCTCGAGCACGCGGCACAGCGCATCGAGCGCAGGCCCGCCCCGGCCCAGGCTGAGGGCGAAATCATGACGCTCATCCCGCCCCCAATAGGCCGCGGCATTGTCCTGCGACAGCACGTCGAGGTCGATGGTTCGGGATGGCGTGCGGTTTTGCGCCAGCAGCTCCCCCAGGCTGCCGAAGCCCCCGGTGGTCGCGTACAACTCGACGGTCTCCAGGTCGGCGGCCATCGGCGCGCGGTCGGGCAGGAGGCTCACGCGCTGCGGGCGAAACAGCATCTCCGCCGCCCGCGCCTGCAACGGGTCGGCGCCTTCGCCGAGCAGGTGGCGCAGCAGAATCTGCGTCAACTGCTGCACGAACTGCGGCGGCGCGTCGACGCCCTCGCCTGCGAACAGTGCCGCGTAGGCGGCCTCCAGCGTCGGCGCTGCGAGCAAGCGATCACGGAAGCGCAGCCAGATGCGGTAGTTGTCGCGCGCATCGGCGTCCCTCACCCCGGCGATCTGCTCGGCGCTCACCTCGCCGCGCGGACGCACCAGCAGCTGCCCGTGGAGCGCCAATTCCGCGGCGCAGGACTCGGGCACTGGCGCGAGCTCGGGGCGCAGCAGGAAACTGCGCAGAAACTCGTCGCTGACCGAGAGCCGTCCTTCGGAGGCGGCGGCGAGCAGGCGATAGCCGCAGGACGGCCAGAAATCGGGCATCGGTTCTCCTCGGCCGGTCACGCCGCTTTGCAACTTGCCCGGCCGGAGATAGCATCCTCCTCTGCCGCCGCGAAGTACCATGACAGGGCGGCGCGGATTCGACGGCGCCGGCGGCATCAAAGCGTTGGCCGATCATACTAGAAGGCCGCCCGCGTTACAGTCCGGAGCGCGGTTTGCCGGGGCGAAAGGACGGCGATGTCCGAACACATCCATACCGACACCCGCGACCGCGTGCTGCGCATCGAGCTCCGCCGCCCTGACAAGAAGAACGCGATCACCGTGGCAATGTACGAGGCGATGTCGGCCGCCCTGGAGCGGGCCGCAGGCGACCCCGAGTTGCGTGCCATCCTGATCCACGGGCAGCCCGAGGTGTTCACCAGCGGCAACGACATCGTCGACTTCGTCAACCTGCCGCCGGGCGGCTCGGACAGCCCCGTGCTGCGCTTTCTCACGCTCCTCAGCCAGAGCGAGAAGCCGCTGGTCGCCGCCGTGACCGGCGTCGCCGTGGGCATCGGCACGACGATGCTGTTGCACTGCGACTACGTGGTGGCCGGCGAGAGCGCGCAACTGTCGGCCCCGTTCGTCAATCTCGGGCTGTGCCCGGAAGGCGGCTCGAGCCTATTGTTGCCGCTCGCCGTCGGGTATCTGCGCGCCGCGGAGCTGCTGCTGTTTGGGGAGGCGATCGGTGCAGGCCAGGCGCGCGACTGGGGGCTCGTCAACCGCGTCGTCGCCGACGGGCAGGCGATCCCGCAGGCACGGGCGCGGGCAATGGCCCTCGCCGCGAAGCCGCCCGCGGCGCTTCGCGCCTCGAAGTCCCTGCTCAAGCGCCGCCTGGCCCCGCTGGTCCTGCAAACGATTCACGAGGAAGCCGCGAGCTTCGCCCGGCTGCTGGCCAGCGCGGAGGCGAAGGAAGCCTTCGCCGCCTTTGTCGCCAAGCGCCCCGCCGATTTCTCGCGCTTCTAGCGCACAGGAAGCGATGAACATGCTCGTCGAGCAATACCTGTCCGCAAATCTGTTCGCAGGCAAGACCGTGTTCGTCACCGGCGGAGGCAGCGGCATCAACCTCGGCGTCGCCCGCAACTTCGCGGCCCTTGGCGCGCACCTTGCCATCTGCGGCCGCAGCGAGGAGAAGCTCGACCGCGCGGCGGCCGAACTCTCCGCGCTCAACGCCCGTGCCGGCGGCAAGGTACTCCCGGTCGCCGCCGACGTGCGCGATCACGCCGCACTCGCCGCTGCCTTTGCCCGCACGCAGGCCGAGATCGGGCCGATCGACGTGCTGGTCGCCGGGGCTGCCGGCAACTTCCTCTGCCCGGCCGAGGAGCTCTCGCCGAATGGCTTCAAGACGGTCATCGACATCGATCTGTTGGGCGCCTTCCACGCCGCGCGCGAAGCGTTCGCCCAGCTCAAGGCCACCCGCGGCTGCATCATCTTCATATCCGCGGGCCAGGCTTTCGTACCGCACGCCTACCAGGCGCACGTCGGCGCCGCCAAGGCCGGGATCGACAACCTGATGAAGAATCTCGCCCTCGAATGGGGCCGGCACGGCATCCGCGCCAACAGCATCGTGCCGGGGCCGATCGAAGGCACCGAGGGCATGCGGCGCCTGTCCACGCCCGACAACGACGCCCGCCACAAAGAGGTCATTCCGTTGCGGCGGTACGGCCAGCCCGACGAGATTGGCCAGGCGGCGGTGTTCCTCGCTTCGCCACTGGCCGCCTACATCACGGGCGCGGTACTCTGCGTCGACGGCGGCTCGAGCCTGGTCGGCTCGGCGCTGTGGAACCACGCCGTCGCGCAGATGGACTTGCGGCGCCAGTAGCCCGTCGACCCGAGCGTGCTCCAAGCGCGCAACTACCATGGGGCAGATCCTCCTGGTTCGCCACGCCCAAGCGTCCTTCGGCAGCACCGACTACGACCGGTTGTCCGAACTGGGCACGCAACAGGCGCGCCTTCTCGGGTGGTGGATCGCCAACCGCGGCCGGCGCATCGACCTGACCGTAACCAGGAGCCTCAGGCGGCATCGCGAAACGGCACAGGCGTGCGTCGCCGCCCTGCCGCCCGCGCTCCAGCCCGCAGCCAGCCCTCGGCCGGAAGCGGATTTTGACGAATACGACGCCGGGGAAATCGTGGCGCGGCATCGGCCCGAATTCGCCGACCCGGAGTGCCTGTGGCGCCACATGGTCGAGGAGGGCCATCCGCGCCGCGCCTTTCACAGCCTGTTCGCCGCGGCCATGAGACGCTGGATGGGTGGCGATCACGACGCCGAATACCGCGAGTCGTGGACCGCCTTCCGCAGCCGCTGCGTGGCGGCGCTCGACCGCCTGATCGCCGCCGCCGGCCCATCGCGCACCAGCCTGGTATTCACCTCCGGCGGGCCGATAGCGGCGATCTGTCAGTATCTGCTCGAACTGCCGGACCGCAGCGCCCTCGATGTCAACCTGTCGCTCGTCAACGGCGGGGTCACCGCGCTGCTCTACCGACCCGGCAGGACGAGCGTCAGCTATGTCAACAACTTCGCCTACCTCGAACAGACCGGTGACGCGCGAGTGATCACCTATCGATAAAGGCGCAGAGCATTGGCATGAACGAGCAATTTATCGGCACCATGCCGGTACAGGAGAAGCATCGCTTCGACGCGGCGCGCCTGGAAGCGTTTTTGCGCCGCCATATCGAGGGCTTCCACGGGCCGCTCGCAATCGAACAGTTCAAGGGCGGACAGTCGAACCCCACCTTTCGCGTCGGTGCCGGCGGCAAATCCTATGTGCTGCGGCGCAAGCCTCCAGGCAAACTCCTGCCGTCGGCGCACGCCGTCGATCGCGAGTACCGGGTGCTCACCGCGTTGCGCGACAGCGATGTGCCGGTACCGCGGACCTACCTGCTGTGTGAGGACGACACCGTCATCGGCACGGCGTTCTTCATCATGGATTGCGTCGCGGGAAGGGTCCTGTGGGACCCGTCGCTGCAGGCGCTGGACAAGCCGGCGCGGCGGGCGCTCTACGAGGACATGAATCGGGTGATCGCCGCGCTGCACCAGGTCGATTACCGCGCAGTCGGCCTCGGGGACTTCGGCAAGCCGGGCAATTACTTCGCCCGGCAGATCGCACGCTGGACCAAGCAATACCGCGCTTCGCAGACCGAGCGCATCGACGCCATGGAGCGGCTCATCGCCTGGCTGCCGGAGAACATACCCGATGCGGACGAGACCGCGATCGTCCATGGCGACTACCGCCTCGACAACCTGATTTTCCATCCCACCGAGCCGCGCGTGGTCGCCGTCCTCGACTGGGAACTCTCGACGCTCGGCCACCCGCTCGCCGATTTTTCGTATCACTGCATGAGCTGGCGCGTGCCTCCCGGCCCGTTCAGGGGCCTGGGCGGCGCCGATCTCGCGGCTCTCGGCATTCCGTCCGAGCGCGATTACATCGCGACCTACTGCCGCCATGCCGGACGCGGGCCGATCGATCCCGACCACTGGGACTTCTATATCGCCTACAACATGTTCCGTGCCGCCGGCATCGCCCAAGGCATCATGGGCCGAGTCGTCGACGGAACCGCGGCGAGCCAGCACGCAGTCGAGGTCGGGCGGTGGGCGCGGGTGATGTCCGAACTGGGGTGGCGACAGGTGGAACGCATCACGGCGCGGCGCTGACCGCTCGCGCTCAAGCCGCGGTAAACCGGGAGAACACAGTGGATTTCGAATACTCAGCCAAGACCAAAGACCTGCAGGCGCGTCTGCTCGCCTTCATGAACGAGCACATCTACCCCAACGAGAGACGCTTCCATGACGAGGTTGCCGCCGGCGATCGCTGGCAGCCGGTGCCGCTGCTCGACGCGCTGCAGAAGAAGGCCAGGGCGCAGGGCCTCTGGAACCTGTTCCTGCCGGACTCCGAGCATGGCGCGGGCCTCAGCAACACCGAATACGCGCCGCTGTGCGAAATCATGGGACGCGTGCTTTGGGCACCGGAAGTGTTCAACTGCTCGGCGCCGGATACCGGCAACATGGAGACACTGGTCCGGTACGGAACGGCCGAGCAGAAGAAGCGCTGGCTCGAGCCACTGCTCGAGGGCAGCATCCGGTCCTGCTTTGCGATGACCGAGCCCGCGGTCGCATCCAGCGACGCGTCGAACATCGAAAGCTCGATCGTCCGCGACGGCGACGCCTACGTCGTCAACGGCCGCAAGTGGTGGTCCTCGGGGGCACTCGATTCCCGCTGCAGGCTGTTCATCTTCATGGGCCAGACCGATCCCGGAAACGCCGACCGCCACAAGCGGCAGTCGATGATCCTCATCCCGCGCGACGCGGCCGGGGTTACGCTACTGCGCCACCTGCCGGTGTTCGGCTACGACGAGGCCCCGCACGGACATGGCGAGGTCGTGTTCGAGAACGTGCGCGTGCCGGCCTCCAACCTGCTGCTCGGCGAGGGCCGGGGCTTCGAGATCGCCCAGGGAAGGCTCGGACCGGGCCGGATTCACCACTGCATGCGCACCATCGGTCTGGCCGAGCGCGCGCTGGAGGACATGTGCCGGCGCGCGCGATCTCGCGTCGCGTTCGGCCGGCCGATTGCCGAGCAGACGGTGACCTTGGAGCGCATCGCGGAGTCGCGCATTCTCATCGACCAGGCACGGCTGCTGGTGCTCAACGCGGCGCACATGATGGACACTGCCGGCAACAAGGTCGCCGCGAAGCAGATCGCGATGATCAAGGTTGCCGCGCCGAACATGGCCTGCCGGGTGATCGATTGGGCGATCCAGGCGCACGGCGGCGCCGGCGTAAGCGACGATTTCACGCTCGCCCACCACTACGCGCATGTGCGCACCCTGCGCCTGGCCGACGGGCCGGACGAGGTGCACCGCAACCAGATCGGGAAGATGGAGCTTGCGCGCTACAAGTAAGCCGCCACGCAGGCCGCGGCCGCCCGGATGCAGCTAGCCGCCGAGCAGCGCCTTCTTAAGGTCGGCCTGCACCGGCTTGTCGCCAAGCCAGATCTTCATCAACGCCTGGTTGAATGCGGCATTCGGGATCGTCCCCTTGGTTTCGCCATTCCAACCGACCTTGGTTGCGCCGTCGACGAAGTCGAGCGTCACCACATCCTTTTCCTTGACCTCCTTGAACGCCTTCATGATAGCCAGGAGTTGATCGGCCTGCGGCTTGACCGCGGCCACATCGGCCGGCGTGTTGCCCTCGACCAGGCCGTCGTTCAAGGCCTCGGCGAGCTGGTTGGCGGAGAGCGTGCGCAGCAGATCGAGCTGAATGCGGCGCGGACTCTTCGCCAGCACTCCCTGCAGATCGCCGGCCTTCTGCGGCAGGTAAAGGCTGGCCACGTAAACCTTGAAGATCGCCCGCACGCGCACGCCGGCACCGTTTAGCACCAGTTCCTGCCCGCCCACCGTCGTCCGGTCCGCGATCGCGACGCCGCCGACCTCGGTGGCCATCGCGGCGCCCGTCGCCAACAGCGCCAGCGCGCCGACGCCGGTGACCCAAAGCAAGCTCTTCATCGCCGCCCTCCCTTCGCCGCCCTACACGGATTCGAATATTCCGGCCGCACCCATGCCGGTTCCTACGCACATCGTGACCATGCCGTATTTTTGCCGGCGTCGCTTGAGGCCATGCACGATGGTCGCCGTCCGCACCGCGCCGGTCGCACCCAGGGGATGCCCGAGAGCGATCGCCCCGCCCAAGGGGTTGACCTTCGCCGGATCGAGGCCGAGCTCCTTGATGACCGCCAGGCTCTGGGCGGCGAACGCCTCGTTCAGTTCGATCCAGTCGAGATCTGCCTGGCGGATGCCGGTATTGCGCAGCACCTTGGGAATCGCGGCGATCGGGCCGACGCCCATCACCTCCGGCGCGACCCCGCCGACTGCGAAACCGACCCAGCGTGCGAGCGGAGCGAGGCCGAGCTCACGCAGCACCCTTTCGCTGACGACAACCGTCGCGCCGGCGCCGTCGGAGGTCTGCGAGCTGTTACCGGCAGTGACCGAACCCTTGGCGGCAAACACCGGCCTGAGCTTGGACAGACCCTCGGCGCTCGTGTCGCCGCGCGGTCCCTCGTCGCGATCGAACCGGCGCTCGCGCGCGATGATCTTGCCCGAGATCAGATCGGGCACGCTGTCGCGGATCGGGTAGGGCGAGATCTCGGCGTCGAACTCGCCCAGAGCCTGCGCCGCGAGCGCCTTGTGGTGGCTTGCCAGGGCGAAGGCGTCCTGGTCTTCGCGCGACACCTTCCACCCCGTCGCGACCCGCTCCGCGGTCAGTCCCATGCCGTAGGCAATGCCGAGGTTTTCGTCCTTGGCGAACACTTCAGCGTTGAGCGCGAGCCGGCCGAGCATCGGGATCATGCTCATGCTCTCGGTGCCCGCGGCGATGACGATGTCGGACTCGCCGGTGCGGATGCGATCGGCGGCGATCGACACGGCGTTGAGCCCGGAGGAACAGAAGCGGTTGATCGTCATCCCGGCCACGGTGTTGGGCAATCCGGCGAGCAGCAAGCCGATGCGCGCCACGTTCATTCCCTGCTCGTACTCGGGCATGGCGCAGCCGACGATCACGTCCTCGATCCGGGCCGGCTCGATCTGCGGCACCTGCGCGAGCACGCTTTTCAGAACGTGTGCGAGCAGCGAGTCGGGGCGGGTATGCCTGAGCGCACCTCGCGGCGCCTTGCCGACCGGAGTCCGGGTGGCGGCAACGATGTAGGCTTCCTGCAATGGCTTGGCCATGCACTCTCCGTTGGCTCAGTTGCGCAGTGGCTTGCCGGTCTTGAGCGTGTGCGCAACGCGTTCCTGCGTCTTCGGATTCTTGAGCAGCGCCATGAGTTCGCGACGCTCGAGGTCGAGCAGCCACTTTTCGTCGACCAGGCTGCCAGGCTCCAGTTCACCGCCGCACAGCACGCGGGCGATGGCGAGGCCCACTTCGAAGTCATACGCCGAGATGAACCCGCCGTCGCGCATGTTGACCAGCATCATTTCCAGCGTGGCGATGCCGGTCTTGCCCGCCACCGGTATGGCCGCCCTAGGCAGCGGCGGACGATAGGCAGCCTCCGACAACGCCCGCACCTGCGCCTTGGCGACCCAGAGCAGCTCGTAGGGATTGAAAATGACGACATCGGCAGGGCGCAGATAGCCGAGGTCCTTTGCCTCGAGCGCGCTCTTCGATACCTTCGCCAGCGCCACCTGCTGGAAGTAGGTGCGCAGGAACGGGAACTGGTCGAGCTGGCTGCCGTTGCTGCCGCGGGCGACCTCCGCCGCCGCCCGGGCGGCGAGCTCGGTGCACCCGCCGCCAGCGGGCAGCAGGCCAACGCCCGCTTCCACCAGGCCGATGTACGACTCCAACGCGGCGACGGCGCGGTCGCAGTGCATGATGAATTCGCATGCCCCGCCCAGCGCCATCCCCCGCACCGCGGCAACGACCGGTATCAGGCTGTAGCGCAGGCGCTGCGAGGTTTGCTGGAACTTGGCGACGACCGCTTCCACGCTGTCCCACTGCCCTGCCTGCACCGTCGGTCCGAGCGAGGCCAGGTCCGCTCCGAGGGAAAACGGCTCGGCCGCCTGCCAGATGACCAGCCCGCGCCAGTTGCGCTCCGCTTCGCCGATCGCGCCGAGCAAGCCGTCGAGCACCTCGGCACTGACCGTATGCTGCTTGGTCTTGAACGATGCGATGGCGATATCGTCGCCGGTGTGCCACACCCTTACCGTAGCGGTTTCCAGTATGGTTGTCCCCCGCGGCAGGGTCTCGCCGAGGATCGGGTCCGGGAAATACTGGCGCGCGTAGACGGGCAGCTTCGAGCGCGGCTGGAACGTGTTCGTCGCCGGTGAATAGGCGCCCTCGGGCGTATGCGCCCCGGCAGCCGCCGGTCCGCTGGTCACCCACGAGGGCAAGGCGACCGGCGCGAGCGCCTTGCCGGCGGCGATATCCGCCTCGACCCAGGCGGCGAGGTCGTGCCAGCCGGCGGCCTGCCAGGTCTCGAACGGTCCTCGCTTCCAGCCGAAGCCCCAGCGGATGGCGAAATCGACATCGCGCGCGTTGTCGGCGATCGTTGCCAGGTGATAGGCGCAGTAATGAAACAGGTCGCGGAAGATTGCCCATAGAAACTGTGCCTGCGGATGCGCATGCGCCCGCAGGCGCGCGAACTGCTCGCCCGGCGCCCTCAGCGCCAGGATCGCCGCCACCTCGGGGTCGATCGATCCCTGCGAGGGTCGATAGGATTGCGACGGGGGATCGAAGACCTGGATCTCCTTGCCCACCTTCTGAAAGAAGCCGGCCTTCGTTTTCTGCCCCAGCGCCCCCTTGGCGATGAGCGCCTGCAGCCACACAGGGGCCTGGTAGTAGCGGTGCCAGGGGTCGTCGGGCAACGTCTCGTCCATGGTGCGGATGACGTGCGCCATGGTGTCGAGGCCGACCACGTCGCTGGTGCGATACGAGGCACTCCGGGCGCGCCCGATGGCCGGGCCGGTGAGCGCGTCGACGACGTCGAAGCCCAGCCCAAGCCGTTGCGTATGCACCATCGTCGCCAGCAGCGAAAAGACGCCGACCCGGTTGGCTACGAAGTTCGGCGTGTCCTTGGCGCGAACCACGCCCTTGCCCAGCACGGTCACCAGGAAGGTCTCGAGCTGGTCGATGAGCTGCGCCTCGGTCGCCCGCTGGGCGATCAGCTCCACCAGATGCATGTAGCGCGGCGGATTGAAGAAATGCACGCCGCAGAACCGCGGTCGCAATGCGGCCGGGCAGGCCTGCGCCAGCGCCTCGATCGAAAGTCCGGAGGTGTTGGTGGCGAAGATCGCCTGGTCGGCGATGTGCGGCGCCACCTTCTCGTAGAGCGCCTGCTTCCAGTCCATGCGCTCCGAGATCGCCTCGATCACCAGATCGCACCCGGCAAGCAGGGCCAGGTGCTCTTCGTAGTTGGCCGGCGTGATGCCGGAAAGCCGGTCGCCGGCGGCCAGTGGCGAGGGCTCGAGCTTCTTCAGATTGTCGATCGCCTTCTGGGCGATGCCGTTCGGGTCGCCCTCCTTCGCTGCAAGGTCGAACAGCAGCGTCGGCACGCCGGCATTGGCGAGATGCGCGGCAATCTGCGCGCCCATGACGCCAGCGCCGAGGATGGCGGCCCTGCGGACGAGGAAGCGCGACTGCGACATGGCCGGTCGAGGTGAGTGGAGGTTCCCGGAAAAACGCCGCGCCGCAGAAGCTGCGGCGCGACGGCGTGCAGGGATCAGTGCTGGACGGTCACTGGAGCGTATACGTGGCCTGCAACCCGATGACGTTGATGGTGTTGTGGTAGGAGCCGTTGATCAGGCCGTTGGCATCGGTGCTGCCCTCGTTCTGGTTGATGCTGGGGTTACTGACGAAAATGTAGGTATAGCCGAGGTCCAGGGCGAGCTGCGGCGTGGCACGATACTGGGCGCCAATTGCGATCCACGTGCGATTGTTGTCAGGCAGCCGCGGCGTACGCCACGTGTCGTTGACCGGAGACTGGTCGTAAGCCACCCCGGCGCGGAACATCCACTGGTCGCTGTAATGATAGTTCGCGCCGATCGAGCCGCGCCAGGTGTTGCGAAAATTCTCGGGCGTCGTCGAAAGTACGGCGCCGGTGCTGCGCACGATGGTGAGAGCCTGGATGCTGCTCCAGCCGGTGTACTGCAGGTCGGCCATCAGGTCCCACTTCTTGTCCTCGAGCGTGTGGAAAACCGAGACATTCCACGATTGGGGTACCTTGAGCTGCAGCGTCACGTCCCCGCTCGCGAGCACCTGGTTGACCCCTGTTGCGAGCAATCCGACGATCGGGGCCAACGACGGCGGCAGCGTCGACGGCAACGCAGGATTGTTGAAGTTGACCTGGCCGGCGACGGTGTACTTGATCGCCGAGCGGTACTGCGCGCCGAGGCGCGTATCCTTGTCAGGCTCGAACAGCAGACCGATATTCCAGCCCCAGGCATTGTCGTTGCCGTTGACTGCAGCCTGCGATTCGAGACCGCCGACTCCGGCCAGAATGGGCGGAATGACGCTCGGCGGAATCAGCCCGCCCGCCGCCGCCTGGGCGGCTGCGCTCGCGAGAGCCCCGGAGTAATTGACGGCGTTGGTGAGGGTGGCGTTGATATGCTGGTAATCGACGCCGGCGCCAACGGTGAACATGTCGTTTATCTTCCACGACAGGGCCGGGTTGATGTTGACTGTGGCCACGCGCGACTCGACGGCCTGAAAGCGGCCGAGCCAGCTTGCGTCGTAGTCGGTCTTCAACCCGAACGGCGCACCGACTCCCAGGCCGAACGCGAACTGCTTGTTGATCGGAACCACGAGATACAGGCTGGGGACGAACGCGCAGGTGCCAGCGTCGCCGCCATCGCCGCCGAGCGGCTGCAGGGCCGCCGGTTCGGAGGCGTTGTTGCTGAATTTCGTCGACAGGCAGATGACGTCGCCGGCGATCGCGCCCTGGATGCCGGGAATCCGTGACATGCCGGCCGGATTGAACCAGACCGTGCTCGCATCCTCCGCGGCCGCCGCACCACCGGCGAAGGCGTTGCCCACGCCGCTGCCGCTTTGCTCCTGCAGGGCGAAGTTGGAGCCGAACGCCTGGCCCGCGGACAGTGCCAGCGCGGCGGCAACAGCCGCCGCCAAACGCGTGCGACGCAATGCAGCGAATTTCATGGTGACTCCCTCCAGTCTCTCAATGGTTACCGCTTAGTCGAATTTTTCTGCCCTGCAGTGGCGGCTGCGCCAACTATACACCGGCGGTAGGTGAGCCGCATCCGGGCGTCCCGCGCGGCTATTCTTCCGGCAACGGGCGCGGTCGCCGATCCGGCCCGACTGCAACATACGTCAGGCTCGCCTCGGTGACCTTGACACAGATCATCTTGCCTGGATTTCGCTCCGCATAGACCTGCACGTCGACGGTCACCGACGTCCGGCCGACGTGCGTGATCTCGGCGTAGAAGCTCACCAGGTCGCCAACCAGGACCGGCTGCTTGAACAGGAACGAGTTCACCGCTACCGTCGCGATGCGCCCGCGCGCGCGGCGCGCCGCCGGAACCGAGCCGGCGATGTCTACCTGGGACATGACCCAGCCGCCGAAGATGTCGCCGTTCTGGTTTGCATCGGCGGGCATGGGAACCACGCGCAGTGCAGGGTTCTTGTCGGGAAGAATGGCACCTTGGCTCATGGTCATGCGGCCTTTCTCCGCGCCTCGTCGCGCAACTCGCGCCGCAGGATCTTGCCGACGTTCGACTTGGGCAACTCGGCGCGGAACTCGACTTCGCGCGGGCACTTGTATCCGGTCAGGTGCTGCCGGCAGTAGGCGAGCAGGGCCTCCTCGGTCAGGCCGGCATCCTTGCGGACCGCAAACAGCTTCACCGCCTCGCCCGATTTCGGGTCGGGTACTCCGATCGCCGCGCATTCGAGCACGCCCGAATGCATGGCGACGACCGACTCGATCTCGTTCGGATAGACGTTGAAGCCGGATACGAGAATCATGTCCTTCTTGCGATCGACGATGCGCACGAACCCGCGCTCGTCCATGACACCGATATCGCCGGTGGCAAACCAGCCCTCGGCATCGAGCACCTTGGCTGTTTCGTCGGGGTGCTGCCAGTATCCGGCCATGACCTGGGGCCCCCTGATGCAGATCTCGCCTGCCTGCCCCAGCGACACCTCGCGCCCGGCGTCGTCGCGCAGCATCACATCGGTCGACGGGATGGGCAGACCGATCGCGCCGTTGTATTCGGGCAGATCAAGCGGGTTGACGGTCGCGGCGGGCGAGGTCTCGGTAAGGCCATAGGCTTCGATGAGCGGCACCCCGGTTACCTGCTTCCAGCGCTCGGCGACCGCCTTCTGCACCGCCATGCCACCGCCGAGGGTGAGGCGCAGCGACGAAAAATCGAGGTTGGCAAAGGCGGGGTTGTTCAACAGCGCATTGAACAGGGTGTTGACGCCGGTGATCGCCGTGAACCGGTGCCGGCTCATTTCCTTGACGAAGCCGGGTATGTCACGGGGATTGGGGATCAGGACGTTCTCGGCGCCGAGGGTCATGAACACCAGGCAGTTCGCCGTGAGCGAGAAGATGTGATAGAGCGGCAGCGGTGTGAGGATGACGTGGCGCTCCACGCCGATCGAGGGCTTCACCCATGCGGCAGCCTGCAGGAGATTGGCGATGATGTTCCGGTGCAGCAGCATCGCGCCTTTGGCAACCCCGGTCGTTCCGCCCGTGTATTGCAGAAAAGCGATGTCGTCGTGCGTGATGGGGACATGCTCCAGCCGGCGTCGGCCACCTTCGTCGAGCGCCTCGGTGAGGCGCACCGATCCGGGGAGGCTCCACGGCGGGACGAGTCTCTTCACCCGGCGCAGGACGAAATCGACCAGTGGTCCCTTCCAGCCGAGCATCTCACCGATGCTGGTCACAACCACGTGCCGTACCGCGCTCCTGCCCAGCACCTCCTGCACCGTATGCGCGAAGTTCTCGACGACCACGATGACTTCGGCGCCGCTGTCGCTCAGCTGGTGCTCGAGCTCGCGAGCGGTGTACAGGGGATTGATGTTGACCACCGTGTAGCCGGCGCGCAGCACGCCGAACAGGCATACCGGGTACTGCAGGATATTGGGCAGCATCAGCCCCACGCGCGCGCCCCTCTTGAGCCCGCGTCCCTGCAGAAACGCGCCGAACCGTGCCGAGGCGGCATCGAGTTCGGCGAAGCTGATCGACTTGCCCATGCAGGTGTACGCCGGCCGCGGCCCGAACTCGGCGATGACGCGTTCGAACAGGTCGCGCACCGACGCGTATTGGTCGACATCGATCGTGGCAGGGATGCCCTTGGGGTACGACTTGAGCCAGATCCTCTCCACGCTTTCCTCCTGCGGCTCGCCGCTCTAGTCCTGGCCCATGCTAGCAGCGGGCGTCGGGGCGCTCGAACTGGCCGCATAATGCAGCGGCCCGCCCCGGAAGGGCGCGAAACCGGTGCCGAAGATCGCGCCCGCGTCGACCAGGTCCGCGTCGGCGACAATGCCGTCGGCCAGCGCGGCTTGCGCCTCGGCCACGTACGGGCGAATGAGCCGGTCGGCGAGGCCCGGCGGCACCGCGCCCGAAGGGGCCTTGGCCGCCTTGCCGCTCGACCAGTCGTAGAAGCCCCGCTTGGTCTTGCGTCCGAGGTTGCCCGCGGCGATGAGCGTGGAGAGCTTCTTGGGCGGCTCCGCCTGCGAGTCGAGCATCTTGCCGACCGCAAGACAGATCTCGAGGCCGACCGTGTCGGCGAGCTCGATTGGCCCTACCGGCATGCCGAATGCGAGTGCCGCCTCGTCGACCGTTTCCGGCGCGATGCCCTCGTCGACGCAGCGCATCGCCTCCATGAGATAGGGCGCCAGGATGCGGTTGACGAGGAAACCGGGCGCGCTTCGGACCGGCAGGGGCAGCTTGTCGAGCTGCCGGCTGAAGGCCGCCGCCCGCGGCACCAGCTCGGCGCGGGTACTCGCCCCGGCGACGACCTCGACGAGCATCATCCTCGGCACGGGGTTGAAAAAATGCAGCCCGATCAGCCGTCCCGGATCCGCAAGCGACGTGCCGATCTGCTCGAGCGGAATGCTCGAGGTGTTGGTCGCGAGCAGCGCGCCCGGCTTCGCCTTCGCCTCCAGCGCCCGGAACAGCGTCTGCTTGGCGTCGAGATTCTCGAATATCGCTTCGATGATAACGTCCGCGCGCGCGACGCCGTCCCCGGCGACGTCGGGGACGAGCCGGTCGAACGCGTCGCGCACGCGGCGCGGATCCTTGAGCCGCTCGGCGAAGAGCTTGCCGGCGCGCTCGATTGCCGGGCTTAAGCGTCCGGCGTCTTGATCCTGCAGCGTTACGGTGAGTCCGCGCAGCGCGCACCAGGCGGCGATGTCGCCACCCATCGTTCCGGCGCCGACGACGTGCACGTGCCGGGCGGCGACTCCTTCGTCGCGTCCGAATGCCTTCAGCCGTTCCTGCAGGCGGAATACCCGGATCAGGTTCATCGCCGTCGGCGTCTGGATCAAGTGCGCGATCGAAGCCGGGTCGGACGCCGGCGGCGCAAGTGCGTCGCCGTCGTGCTTGACCCAGATGTCGAGGATCGCATAGGGCGCCGGGTAATGCTCGCGGCGCGCCCGGGCTGCGACCTGCTTCCTGGCCTGCGCGGCGATGAGCGGGCGTAGCAGGCCGTTGAGCGTCAGGGACAGCGGGAACGGCAGGCGCCGCGGGGGTGGTGCCGCGGCCAGCACCCCGCGCGCGGTGTTCATCATGATGCGCGGCGGCACGCACTCGTCCGCAATGCCGAGTCTTTTGGCCCTGCGGGCATCGATCGTGCGCCCGGTCAGGAGCAGGTCGAGCGCAGCGGGTGCGCCGGCCAGCCGCGGCAGGCGCCGCATTCCGCCCCAGCCAGGGACGATGCCCAGCATGACCTCCGGCAGGCCCAAGCGCGTTGCCGGCTCGTCGACCACCACCCGGTAACGGCAGGCGAGGGCGAGCTCGAGCCCGCCGCCGAGACAGAAGCCCCGAATCAGCGCCAGCGTCGGGTACGGCACCGCCGCCAGCTGGTTGAATACGTCCCAGCCGCGCCTGACGATGGCGAGCGCGTCATCGACCGTCTTGACCGCCTCGAAGTCGTCGATGTCGGCGCCGGCGATGAAGCCGTTATCCTTGCCGGAGCGAACGACAAGACCTTTAGGCGGCGCGGCCGCGAGCTCGTTGATGATCGCGGACAGCTCGGTGAGGACCTCGGCGGAAAGCGAATTGGTCGAGGCCCCGGCCCGGTCGAAGACCAACCAGGCGATGCCGTCGCCGTCGCGCTCGAGCCTCCAGTTGCGCGCGGTGGCGCTCATCGGTGCCTCACGATCGCTCGACCAGCATGGCGCCGCCCAGGCCGCCGCCGATGCAGATGGCCGCCAGGCCGCGCCTGCCGTTGATGCGCTTGAGCACGTTGAGCACGTGCAGCACGATGCGCGCGCCCGAGGCACCTACCGGGTGTCCCAGGGCGATCGCCCCGCCGTCGACATTGAGTTTCCCCTCGTCGAGCTTCCCGAGTGCGTGCTCGAGGCCGAGCTCGGAGGCACAGTAGGCCTCGTCGGCCCAGGCGCGCAGACACGCAATCACCTGCGCGGCGAACGCTTCGTTGATCTCCCAGGCGTCGATGTCGCCGAGCTGCAGACCGTGGCGCTTGAGCAGCGGCGTGGCCGCGTGCACCGGTCCGAGTCCCATCTGGGCGGGATCCAGGCCGGCCCATTCGCTATCGACGATGCTGCCCAGGACCGGCAGCTGGTACCTGGCCACGGCGGTTTCCGAGGCCAGCACCAGCCACGCCGCGCCGTCGGTGATCTGCGAGCTGTTGCCGGCCGTGACGTTGCCGTAGCGGCGATCGAAGAATGGCTTGAGCTTGGCGAGATTCTCCGGCGTCGAATCCTCGCGCACGCCGTCGTCCTGGGCGTAGAGCTTGCCGTCGTGGTCGAACAGCGGCTCGATCTCGGTGGCAAAATGCCCATCCTTCTGCGCCGCCAGCACGCGCCGATGGCTGCGCGCCGAGAACTCGTCCATCTCGCCGCGGGTGATGCCGAAGCGGAACGCCAGGTTCTCCGCCGTCTGGCCCATGAGCAGGCCGACCATCGGGTCGGTGAGCCCTTTCATGATGCCGATGACCGGGGTGAGCGCCGCTGCCGGGTTGAGCTGCAGAAAAGCCTTCGCCTTCTCGCCGAGGCTCTTGGCGGCGCCGAAGCGCGCGAACCAGAGCACCATCTTGTCGGAGTACAGGAGCGGCGCCCGGGACAGCGCATCGACGCCGCCGGCCAGCACCAGGTCCGAGCGCCCGCCACGGATGTTGGCAATCGCCGAATCGAGCGCCTGCATGCCCGACGCGCAATTGCGCATCACCGTCCAGCCCGGCACCTTCTGCCCGCAGCCCATGCGCAGGGCGACGACGCGGCCGATGTTGACCTCGTCAGGTGAAGGGCTCGCGCATCCGAGGATGACCTCGTCGAGTTCGTCGGCGGCGAAGCGCTGCCGCATGAGCAGGGCGCGTCCTGCCTGGGTGGCCAGGTCGGATGCGGCAAACGGTCCGGGACGATTGCGCGCCTTGAGGAACGGCGTTCTTGCGCCGTCGACGACGTAAACCGGCTGCGTCATGGTCAGTTCCTAGGGGCACGCCCGGCAACGCCGGCCGCGCACGTTCGCTCTTACGCCGCCACCTTGCGCGCGACCGGTTCGGGCGAGGCAGGCGTGACCGCGGGCGGACGCATTTCGGACAGGCCGAGGTCTGAGGCGAAGTCGTCGACCCGGATCACCTGGTCGACGAGCCGCTGCGCGCGTCGGACCAGGGCCAGCTCGTCGCTGCTGATGACCGCCGCCGCCTGCGCGGCGGCGGCGCGATCCTCGCCGCCCTTGACCGCCAGACGGCCGGCTTTCTGCGCCTCGCGGATGCGCGCCTCGATCGGCTCGACGGCCAGGGTGGCCTCGACCGCGGACTCGATCGCACGCACCACGTCGTCCTCGGCCTGTGGCATGTACATGCCGGCGGTAAGCCGGTCGCGCGTCGCGGAGGGTTCGATCAGCAGCCTTGCGACTTCGTGACCGAGCTGGTCCGAGGGAATCACGTACGGTCGGCCGAGGGGAAAGACCGTCCGTCGCATCACCATCGCGATCAGGCGGTTGGGGAAGTTCGAGATCACCCCTTCGAGCGCGGTCTGCGCCTTGAACATCGCGTCCCAGATCGCCCAGTGCATCAGCGGCGCATCCTCGGGCTGCCGGCCCTCGTCCTCGAAGCGCTTGAGCGTCATCGAACACAGATACAGGTATGACAAAACGTCGCCCAGCCGCGCCGAGAGCTTCTCCTTGCGCTTGAGTGCCCCGCCGAGCACGCCCATCGACACGTCGGCGAGAAATGCCAGCGCCGCCGAGAAGCGCGTCAATTGCTGGTAGTAGTGGTGCGTTTCCGGCGCGACGTCGGGCACCGGCACCGGGCGCGAGCCGAGGAGCCCGAGCACAAAGGTGCGCGCGAAGTTCGACAGCACGAAGCCGATGTGCCCGAACAGCGCCTGATCGAAGGCGATCGACGCGGCATGGGCGTCCGCTTCGCGCGTGGCCGCCATCTCCTTGAGGACATACGGGTGACAGCGAATGGCGCCCTGGCCGAAGATGATCAGGCTGCGGGTGAGGATGTTGGCGCCTTCCACGGTAATCGACACCGGGATCTGCATGTACGCCGCACCGAGGAAATTCGACGGCCCCATGCAGATTCCCTTGCCGCCGGCAATATCCATCGCGTCGATGGCGATCTGCCGGCCGCGCTCGGTAAGGTGGTACTTGCTGATCGCGGACAGCACCGCCGGCTTCTCGCCCAGATCCACCATGCCGGCGGTCAGCACGCGCGTCGCGTCCATCGAATAGAGATAGCCGCCCATTCGCGCCAGCGGCTCCTCGACGCCTTCGAACCTGCCGATCGGTGTCTTGAACTGGCTGCGGACGCGCGCGTAGCCGCCGGTGGCGCGCACGACCATCTTGGCCATGCCGGTATTGAGCGACGGCAGCGAGATCGCCCGCCCTGCGGCGAGGGATTCCATCAGCATCCGCCAGCCCTTGCCGACCATGGGCCTGCCGCCAATGACCCAGTCGATCGGAATGAACACATCCTTGCCCCAGTTGGGGCCGTTCTGGAACACCGCGGACAGCGGCATGTGGCGGCGCCCGATATGCACGCCCGGATGGTCGGCCGGTATCAGCGCGCAGGTGATGCCCAGGTCTTCCTGCTCACCCAGCAGGTGGTCGGGATCGAACGCGCGGAAGGCAAGCCCGAGGAGGGTGGCCACCGGGCCCAGCGTGATGTAGCGCTTCTCCCAGGTGAGCCTCAGGCCCAGCACCTGCTTGTCCTGGTGCTCGCCCATGCAAACGATGCCCGAATCCGGAATCGCGGCTGCATCGGAGCCCGCGTGCGGGTTGGTCAGCGCGAAACAGGGAATCTCCAGGCCTTTCGCCAGCCGCGGCAGGTAGTAGCGCTTCTGCTCGTCGGTACCGTAGTGCAGCAGCAGCTCGCCGGGTCCCAGCGAATTGGGGACCATCACGGTGACGACCAGCGCGCTGCAGCGCGAGGCGAGCTTGGTCACGACCTGCGAATGCGCGAACGCGGAGAATCCAAGCCCGCCGTGTTCCTTGGGGATGATCATGCCCAGGAAGCCGTTGTCCTTGACGTATTGCCACGCCGCTGGCGGAAGATCGCGGTAGACATGCGTGGTCTCCCAGTCGCTGACCATGCGGCACACTTCCTCGCACTCGCGATCGAGGAAGGACTGCTCTTCGGCACTGAGCCGCGGCGGCGGCGAGGCGAGCAGTTTCTTCCAGTCGGGCCGACCGGAGAACAGCTCGCCGTCCCAGCCGACCGTACCGGCCTCGATCGCCTCGCGCTCGGTCGAGGTCATCGCCGGCAGGATCTTGCGGAACAGAGTGAGCACACCGTCGCTGATCAGGGCCCGCCGCAGTGGGCCGTAGTTGAGCGGGATCGCGAGCACGACGAGGATCGTCGCGAGAACCACGACCACCGGCGGTGGCAGCAGCTGCGCGCCCCAGGCGAGCACCAGCGCTGCTGCGAGGCCTGCGCTCCAGAGCCACCCTGCCGCGTCGATGTACGCCAGGGCGAAGAAACCGACGATGACAACCACGATCCAGATGACTGTCAACATGAGCGCTCCTACCGGGTGAGGAACTCGCGGCCGCTGTCCTCGCCGTCGAGTTCGGAAAGTTCGGGAAGCGGGGCCTTGAGTCCGGCGACCAGGAATGGCGCCAGCCGCCGCAACAGCATCTCGTCATTCCCTGCCTCGCCTCGCAGCGCGGCGATCAGCTTGAGCGCATCGGTGCCGGCAAGCGTGAACGACAGCGCTCCCATGACGAAATGCAGCCGCCAGGCAAGCTCCTTGCGCGGCAGCTGCGGCAGAGCCCGCCCGAAGGCGGCCTTGAAGCGAGCGATCATCACTGCGTATTCGCCGGACAGGAAATGACGGATGAACGGTGCCGGATCGGCGTAGGCGCGACCGAGCAGGTGCAGGAAATTCTTGCCGCCGCGCTCGCGATCGCGCGCGAGCTTCAGCGCCGGGATGAACATCGCCGCCAGGATTTTTTCGCAGGAAAGAGGCTTCGGCGCCGACGCGTGCTCGAAGCGGGTCAGCAGCGCGACGCGCTCCTGGTTCATCGGATCGAGACGGCGCGTGAGCACCGCCTCGAACAGGTCCTCCTTGCTGCCGAAGTGATAATGGACCGCCGCCAGGTTGACCCGTGCGGCGGCCGTAATCTGGCGCAGCGACGTCGCCTCGAAGCCGTGCTCCATGAACAGCTCTTCGGCGGCATCGAGGATCTTGCTCTTGGTCACCGAATTCTTCGGCGCGTCGAATGGAATGACTCTTCCTCCCATTTGCCGACCCTCCGGTTGCAGGCGCTCCCGCGTCGAGCGCGAAAGTCATTTAAACGTTTGTTTGAATCCTGATCTTAAGGGGGTGGGCCATCGCTGTCAACGCGGGTGGCGCGGGGCTCACGCGGTGAGCGGCTCCCGGCCCGCCCCGCCCTTGCTTTCCGCGCCATACAGCGCGTCAATGGCGTCCTTGAACTTGGAGAGCACCAGCGGGCGTTTGAGCTTGAGCGTCGGCGTCAGCAAGCCATTGTCGATGCTCCACGCGTCGGGCGTCGGGATCACGTGGCGGACGCGTACCCAGCGCGGGAACGCCTTCAGCTGCTCGTTGGCGCGAGCGATGAGCGTCTTCTGGTCGCGCTCCCTGGTCACCGCGAGCAGCGTCAGGAACGGCCGCCCTTCGCCGACCAGCATCACCTGCTCGAACATCGGGTCGCGCAGCAGCGCGAATTCAGCGTCCTGGGGCGGCAGTTTTTCGCCGTTCGACATGACCATGATGTCCTTGACACGGCCGCGGATGTAAATCCTGCCGCCACGCAGCTCGGCGACGTCGCCGGTATGTAACCAGCCTTCGGCATCGACGGCCGCCTGCGTCGCCTCATCGTTGTGCCAGTAGCCTCGCATGACGTTGCCGCCGCGCGCCAGCAGCTCGCCACCCGCGTCGAGCTTGACCTCGACGCCGGGCAGGGGTGGACCGACCGACTCCGGGTCGTTGTCACCCTCGCGGTTGACCGAGATCACCGGCGAGGCCTCGGTCATGCCATAGCCCTGCAGCAGGGTCAGCCCGAGCCCGATGAAGGTGTGCGCGATCTGCGGATCGAGCGCCGCGCCGCCGACGATGGCAAGGCGCATCCGTCCGCCGAGGCGGGCGAGCACCGGCCGGGCGACGAGCCCGCGCAGAAGCGCTGTGACCTGCCGGTCGAGCCAGTTGCCCTGGCCGCTCTCGACGCGCCAGCCGTGCCCGACGCACAGCCCGAACAGCCATCGTTTCAGCGCCGACCCGGCCAGCGCCTGATCGAGGCGGGCGGAGAATTTCTCGAAGATGCGCGGCACGGCGAACATGATCGTGGGGGCCTGGGAGGCCAGGTCTTCGGCGAGCTCCGCCACGCCGCGCGCATAGACGACCCTGGCGCCGATCGACAGCGGCAGGTAATAGCCCCCGGTGCGCTCGAACATGTGCGACAGCGGCAAGATGGACAGGAACAGATCGGTCGGTCGCGCCATGCCGGTCTGCTGGCACGCGGTTACGTTGGCGATGATATTGCCGTGCGACAACATCACTCCCTTCGGCCGGCCCGCAGTGCCCGAGGTGTAGCAGATCGTGGCCAGGGTGGCATCGGGCAGCGAATGGAACTGCGGCGCCTGTGCCGTGGCAGGCAGGAGCGAGGCAACGGTGGGCGTCGTGTCGCCGGCGTCGGCGCGCAGGACGTAGATCGGCGGCAGCTCGCCTGCGCTCGCCTTGAGCGCGTTCGCCATCTTCGTGGTTTCGACGACGAGCAGCCGCGCCCCAGCGTTGGCGATGCACCAGGCGATGTTGTCCGGGCTGTCGTCGACATACAGCGGCACGACGACCAGGCCCAGCCCGAGTGCCGCTAAATCCAGGCCGATCCATTCGACGCCATTCCTGAGGCAGATCGCAACCCGGTCGCCGGGGGAGAGCCCGAGGGCAACGAGCGCGGCCTGCCAGCGACCGATGCGCGCGCCGACTTCGCCGGCGCTGACGTCGCGCCACTGTCCGGACTCGAAATGGCGATAGAGCAACTTGTCGCGCGCCCCAAGCTGCTGCCGGAAATAATCGCCGATGTTGGCCACGGTGTCCTCCTGCCGCGCCACGACCTGCGCCGCCCCGATTCTGCCGCCTTTGGCCGGGCGGGTCCATGGCCAGGCTCCGGGAGCCTTCGACCGTGGTGCCGCCGGGTTGGCTATACTGATCGGCGATCCGATAGGCCTCACGATGCCGACGATTTCGATCCAGCGCCGCCACACGCTAAGCCACGCCAAGGCGAAGGCTGCCGCGGACAAGATCGCACGGGACCTCAACAAGCGCTTCGATCTCGCCTACGAGTGGGACCGCGACGACGTGTCCTTCGAACGGCCGGGCCTGTCCGGCAACATGCATGTGGGCAAGAACGTCGTCCGCCTCGACGTTCAGCTCTCGTTTCTGCTCACCCCGCTCAAAGGGCCCATCGAGCGGGAAATCCACAAACAACTCGACGCCCTGTTCGGCAAGGCTTAGCGCCTTCAGGGTTCCGGAAACGGCGCCCGCTCGGCGCTGAGAATGGCGTTCATGAACGCCGTTTCGCGAGTCTCGACGGTCGCCAGGAACTCGTCCGCCCCGCCCATGCGCCGGAAGGCGGCGACGCCGCGCTCGAGGAAATGCTGCAACGCGCCCAGGCCGGCGAGGCGCGCCGGTTGCCGCATCGCGGAGAGCATCGAGCGAACGAACGGCTTGCCGACGTAACGGTCGAGCGCACGGCCCACGCCGACGATGAGCGCGATCTGGCGCTCCCTTGCGGCGCGGTTGGCGAGCGCCCGATAGGCTTCGCAATACGTCGCCGCCGAAAGCGGTGCCCGCTCCGGCAGCTGCGAGAGCAGCGCGCGATCGAGCTCGTGCGACAAGTTGGACAGCTCCATCGCGCGCGAGACCATCGCCATCATCCCCGCCGGCATGACCCTGGCCATCAGCGGGGCGACGCGCGCCAAGTCGGCGTCGCGACGGCTGAAGTCGCCCGGGCCATAAAGATCGGTCTGAAAAAACTCGATCGCGTCCGCATAACGCGCCTGGCGCGCGAGATCGGCATAGGTTGCACGAAGCCTTCTCGACTGCCACGCGGCAAGCCGGTCGAGCGCTGCAGCGAGCTCCGGCGCAGCCGCGCGCTGCTCGTGCAGCGCACGCGCGCGCTCCAGTTGCCCGACCAGCTCGGATTCAGTTGCAGACGGCATGGATTCCTCGGCCAAACGGTCCGATTAGGCGGCGCCGCGGGCCAGCGCCAATGATTAGCAGCACTCGATCGGCCGCCATCCGACGTGCCGGCGCCTTTAGATTGTTTTCTCTAAACGCCGCGGCTAGAGTGGCTTGCGCCTACCCGCGTTATCAAATCCGGTCGTATTCCCTTGCGCAATTTCGATCCAACGTCGCCTCGAATGAGCCGTCGCGCGCTGCTCAAGGCGGGGATAGCGGGCGGCGCGGCGCTGGTCGTCGCGCGCTGGCTCTACACCTCGACCTCGCCTCCTGCGCGCGGCGCCCAGGACGCCGCCGGATTCGATCCGGCAGCGCGCTCGGTGGTCGCTGCAATTATCCCCGTCTTTCTCGATGGCGCGCTGCCCGGCGGTGTGGAAGCTTCAGCCGCCCAGGCGCAGACGCTCGACGCCGTCGGGCGCATCATCGCCGGCCTGCCGCCGGCGACGCGCAAAGAGCTCGCGGACCTGTTCTCGCTGCTCGTCTTCCCTCCGAGCCGATGCCTGATCGCGGGCGTCTGGTCGAACTGGCCCGACGCAACACGCGAGGCGATCGCGTCGTTTCTGACCCGCTGGGGCGAGAGTCGTTTCGCGCTGTTGCGCTCGGCGCATGCCGCCTTGCATCAGCTGGTCTTTTCGGCCTGGTACGCGAATCCCCTGGCGTGGCCCGCGATCGGCTACCCGGGACCGCCCCCGCTGGGAAGCGGCTGATGGATCTTGATCTGCAGCACCCGCCGCGCCTGCCCGACCCTTTTCGCGATGGACTCGCGGCTGGCTGGAAGGCCATCGACGCCTCGACGCTTGCCGAGGATCGCGTATTCGAAGCCGATGTGGCGATCGTCGGCACCGGCGCAGGTGGCGGCACCGCCGCCGAGATCCTGAGCGCCGCCGGCCTTTCGGTGCTCATGATCGAGGAAGGCCCGCTGGCCACCTCGTCGGACTTCCGCATGCGCGAAGCCGACGCCTACCCGCAGCTCTACCAGGAATCGGCGAGCCGGAAGACCGGCGACAAGGCGATCAACATCCTTCAGGGTCGCTGCGTCGGCGGCGGCACGACGGTCAATTGGACGTCGAGCTTTCGCACTCCGGAGGCCACCCTGCGCTACTGGCACGACGCCTTCGGGCTCGAAGGATTCGCGGCCGCCGATCTCGCGCCCTGGTTCGAGCGCATGGAGCGCCGCCTCGGCATCGCCCCCTGGCTTGTCGCCCCGAACCAGAACAACGAGGTATTGCGGCGCGGTGCGCAGGCGCTTGGGGTCGAGGTCGGCACCATACGTCGTAACGTCGTGGGCTGCTGGAACATCGGCTACTGCGGCATGGGCTGCCCCACCAACGCCAAACAGTCGATGCTGGTCACGACCATCCCGGCCGCGCTCTCGCGTGGGGCCACGCTGCTCACGCGTACCCGAGCCTGGAAGCTCGAGCCCGCATCCGGACCGGGCGGCCGCATCGGCGCACTCGAATGCCTGGGCCTCGATGCCCGCGGAACGGATCCGACGCCAAGGCGGATCGTCGTGCGTGCGAAAACTTTCATCGCCGCGGCGGGCGCGATCGGCACGCCGGCACTGCTCCTGCGCAGCAACGTCCCCGATCCCCACGGCGTCGTCGGCAAGCGAACCTTCCTGCATCCGACCGTGGTGTCGGCGGCGTTGATGCCGGAGCGCGTCGACGGCTTCGCCGGTGCGCCGCAATCCATCTATTCCGATCAGTTTCTGGGTGGCGCAACCGACGGCCCCATCGGCTACAAGCTCGAGGCTCCGCCCATCCACCCGGTGCTCGCGGCAATCACCCTTCCCGGCCTCGGCCCGGCGCACGCACGCTGGATGCACGAGCTGCCGCACCTGCAGGTCATCATCGCCCTGCTGCGCGACGGCTTTCATCGCGACAGCCCGGGCGGGAACGTCGTGCTCCGCAGCGACGGTTCGCCGCTGCTCGAGTACGCTCTCAACGATTACTTCTGGGATGGCGCCCGGCGCGCCCTCGCGACCATGGCCCAGATCCAGTTTGCCGCCGGGGCCACGAGCGTCATGCCGGTGCATGGCGCCGCGACGAGCTTCACGCGCTGGCCCGAGGCGCGCCAGGCGATCGCCGAGCTGCCCTTGGCGCCGCTGGTCACGCCGGTTGTCAGCGCGCACGTCATGGGCGGCTGCCCGATCGGCCCCGACGTGCGCCGGTCTGCCGTCGACTCGAGCGGCCGCTACCACCACCTGGAAAATCTCTACGTCCTCGATGGCTCGGTTTTTCCCACCAGCATCGGCGCCAATCCGCAGCTATCCATCTATGCGGTGAGCGCCAAGCTTGCCAGCGCTCTCGGCGAAGCCTTGCGCCCCCGACCAGTCGGGCAGCGCGATTAGGGTGATTGCTCTAACGCCGCGCGCTAGTCTTAGCTTGTAAAGTCGCCAACGGAAAAAGGAGTAGACATGCTCAAGAATGTTGCTGGAAACGGCGGCGCCACCCGTGTCGCCGATGTCGCGTTCGCGGCCTCGCGCCAAGTTTGGCTCGCTGGGCTGGGTGCGGCGACCATGACGCGGCAATGGGCGCGCAATGACGCTGGTGAAGCGTTCCGTACCTTGGTCAAGGAAGGCTCTACGGTCGAAGCGCGCGCGCTGCGCCGCATCGGGCGGCAGGTTGATTCCTCGATCGTGCTCGCTACCACGGCCTTGAGCCGGGCGCGCAGCGCAGCGCAGGCGACCCTCAACGGCGTGGTCAAGTCCGTTGCGGCGATCGTCCCCGGCCCTCGGGCTCCTCGCGCCGCCAAGCGTCCCGTCAAGGCAGGGGTCAAGAAAGCGCACGCGGCGACGCGGCGAGCCTCGCGCAAGACGCGCCGCAGCAAGCGTTCGGCCTAGCGCGGCGTTAATGCGCCCCGGCCCCGGGAGGGGGAGCGGCGTGTCATGACCACCGGCCGGACGGTTCACGGCGGCCGGCGGGGGGCTGGAATGCGGCGTTCTCGCCCGCACCTCGGTCTCGCGCTGGCCGGCGGCGGGCCGCTCGGCGCCATCTACGAGATCGGCGCCCTGCTCGCCCTCGCCGAAGCGCTCGAGGGGGCGGATCTAAACGACCTCGACGTCTACGTCGGCGTTTCGTCCGGCGGCTTCGTCGCCGCGGCGCTGGCCAACGGCATCTCGCCGGCGCAGATATATCGGTTGTTTATCGATGATGGCGTCGACGCGGTGCTTTCGCCCGGACTTTTCCTGCGCCCCGCGGTTGGAGAGTTCGTGCGGCGCGCTCTGAAGGTCCCCGGACTGCTCGCGACGGCCACCGGCGATTTCCTGCGCCAGCCGTTGCGGCGTGGCGCGGCGGCGTCGTTTGCCACTCTGGGACGCGCCGTCCCCACCGGCCTGTTCGATCAGCGTGCCATCGACGCGTTTCTGGTGCGGATGTTCGCAAGCGGCGGACGGACGGCCGATTTTCGCAAGCTCGGACGGAAGCTTTTTCTGGTCGCCACCAACCTCGACACGGGAGCCTCGGTCACGTTCGGCACGGCAGGCTTCGATGACGTGCCGATCAACAAGGCGATTGCAGCATCGGCAGCGCTGCCGGGCTTGTTCCCGCCGGTGGCGATCCGCGGCCAGTATTATGTCGACGGCGCGCTCAACAAGACGCTGCACGCATCGGTCGCGCTCGACGAGGGCGTCGATCTGCTGCTTTGCGTCAACCCGCTGGTCCCCTTCGACGCGAGCTCGGCGGCGCGCGAAGGCCCTCTCACCGTGAAAACCATCCATCAGGGCGGTTTGCCCCTGGTTCTGGCGCAGACCTTTCGGGCGATCATCCACTCGCGCATGAAGGTTGGCATGGAAAAATACCGCCGCCAATATCCGCGCGCCGACATCCTGCTGTTCGAACCCGATCGGGAGGATGCCGACATGTTCTTCGCCAACATATTCAGCTACACGCAGCGCAAGCGGATCTGCGAGGCGGCGTATCGCAAGACCCGCCAACGCCTGCTCGAGCGACGCGCCGTCGTGCGGCCGCTGCTGGCCCGGCATGGCATCCGGCTCAACATCGAGCACCTGGCCGATCCGCACCGATCGATTCACGCGGCGCTCACTGCCCCGCGCTCGCTGTCGATGCGCTCACCGAGCATGCGCAGCGCGATCCGCGACCTGGGCTACACGCTGGACTACCTCGAGCATTGGCTCGCCTCTGCACGGCCACGCCGGCATCCGGAGGGACGGCAAACCCGGCGCTAGACCCTGCGCCCAGCGCACCCTACACTGCAGGCTTGACCCAACCTGGACCGGATTCATGGCGGAGCGCAAGCGCCCTCGCCGTACACGAGAGCGCATCCTCGAAACCGCCTTGCTGCTTTTCAACCGCCTCGGCGAGCCGAACGTAACAACCGCCGACATCGCCGGTGAGATGGAGATCAGCCCAGGCAATCTGTACTATCACTTCCGCAACAAGGACGAGATCATCGCCGAGCTGTTCGCGATGTTCGAGCGCCGGCTCGACGGCCTGCTCAGGGAGCCGGAGGGCCGCAGCGCGGGCGTCGAGGACCTGTGGTTGCTCCTGCATCTGCTGTTCGAGGCGATGTGGGAGCATCGGTTTCTATTCCGCGACCTCGACGAGATCCTGTCGCGCAACCGCAAGCTTGCGGCACGCTTTGCACTCCTCATGCACCAGGGCTCGCTCACCGTGATAGAGTTGTGCCGGGCGATGGCCGCGACCGGCGCCATGGACGCGACGGAACGCGAGATCGCCGCCCTTGCCGATAACGTCGCCCTCATCGCGACCTACTGGATCTCGTACCAGAAGATATCGACGGGCCTTGGAGGAACGGCACCGATCAGCCTCGATCGCGCCGCCTACCAGGTGCTGGCTTTGATCGCGCCGTTTCTGCGCGGTGATGCGCGCAGGCTGCTCGATCGCCTGAGCCGGGACTACGAATAGACACCCTGCGCGGAGGATTTGCATGGCAAAGAAATGGGCGAAGTTTCCCCACCGCTCGGCAGCGTATGCCTACGATGGGGCGGCACTGAAGAAGCAATGGGATCGGCTGCACCGCGGCGATTGCGAACCGCTGCCGAAGGACGTTGCGGTGCTCGACGCATGGCGGCATTACCACGCGGGCGAGTTTCAGGATGCGGTCGAATCCGGGATCGCGGCCGGGAGCGCCGGCGTCAACGCGGCCGTCAAGGCGCAGTCGATCTACGCCAACTACCTCGAACCGGCGGCCAAGGAAAAGCTCGCCCTGTTCGAGGAGGCAGCAGGCTGGGCGGCCGAAAGGCGTGCGCGCGCCCCGAAAGACGCCAACGCGCACTATCTGTACGCCTACGCGCTGGGCCGCTACAGCCAGGGCATCTCGGTCGCCAAGGCGCTGGCGCAGGGTTTCGGCGGCAAGATCAAGGACGCGCTGACGCTCACGCTCAAGCTCGCTCCCTCGCACGCTGAGGCCCATACTGCTTACGGGGCATACCAGGCAGAGGTCGTCAACAAGGTTGGCGGCCTGGTCGCTGGCATGACCTACGGCGCGAAGAAGGATTCCGCGCTCGAGCATTACCAGAAGGCGCTCAAGCTGCATCCGGAATCCGCGATCGCGCGCATTGAATACGCCAACGGGCTGATCCTGCTCTTCGGCAAGGACCGCCTCGAGCAGGCAACGGCGCTCTATGAGCAAGCCGCCGCATGCGAGCCCATGGACGCGATGGAGCGGCTCGATGTCGAGCTGGCGCGATCCGAGCTCGAGTAGGCGGCCGCCAACCGTTGCCCTACTCGGCCGCGGCGACGATCTGCTGCTCGAGCTCTTCTGCGCCGGGCGCCTCGTCCCAGGGCCACGGCGCCATCAAGGTCGCGAGCACGAGCTTCTCGAACTCCGGCGCAAAGCGCGCGATCACGCTCTCCGGATCGGGACAGAGCGCGCAGTCGGTGACCAGGCCGAACTGCACGTCGCCCGCATAGGTGATGATCGACACGCCCATGCCGATGTCGCCCGATTGCGGCACCCAGAACATCAGCCGATCGATCCTCGCCCGGGCGAAGAACAGGCGCTGCGCCGGCCCGGGCACGTTGGTCATCACCGCGGTCGCGTTCTTCGCCAGCATCGCAAGCAGGGTCTCCTGCAGCAACTGTGGACCGGCGCCCATCGCCGCCAGGATGCCAAGTGCGATCACCGGCTGGAATGACCCCTTCAGCGACTCCATGTTGGCGCGCACCACATAGAGGCGCTCAATCGGATTGGCAATGCCAATCGGCAGATCGAGGAACACCAACCCGAAGCGGTTGCCGAGTTGGCAGGCGTCTTCGGCCGGACGCAGGTTCACCGGCACCAAGGCGCGGATGGTCACGCCGTCGACTGCGGCGCCACGGCGCACGAGGTACGCGCGCAGTGCCCCCGCCACCGACGACAGCAGCACGTCGTTGACCGAGCAGCCCAGTGCCCTGCCCACCGCCTTCACCTCAGAGAGCGCGATCGGGTCAGCCCAGGCAACGCGCTTGACCACGCCCGGCTTGCCCTTGAAGGGCGTGGCAGAATCCTCGCCCATCAGCGCCAGCTTGGCGATCTCGCCGGTCAGCGCGCCGCCCTGGCCGGCGAGCTCAAGCGCCTTCCCGGGATCCTGCCAGAGCTCGGCGCCCTTCTCGATCAGGGTCGAACCCGTCCTGGTGACCATCTTCAGAAGGCCAGCGAGCGGGTCGGTGAGCAGCTGCGAAAGCGATTCGGCGCCGGCATCGTCCGCCTGCGTCGTCCGCCGCGGCGCCGCGCCCGCGGCCCTGCCGCCGCGATCGGCATCGGTCATTGACAGCAGCACCCGGATGAGGGCAATGCCGTCTGCATAACAGTGATGGATGCGCAGTATCAGCGCGCTGCCGCCCTGATAGTTCGCGACCAGGTGGTATTGCCACAGCGGATGCGCCGGGTCGAGCGGGGTGCTGAGCAACCGGCTCACCAGCGCCTCGAGCTCGACATCGCCAGCGCCTCGCGGCAGCGCCACCTTCTTGACGTGGTGGGCGAGCGCGAATGCAGGATCGACCTGCCACTCATAGCCCGCGGGCGTCAGGACCGGGCGCTGGCGAAAGCGCGCAAAGCGCAGAAAGCGGCGGTTGAGCGTCGACTTAAGGCGCGCCGTGTCGACCCTCTCGCCGAGAACGAGCACGCCGCAGATCATCATGAGGTTGCTTGGCCGATCCATCCGCAGCCAGGCGACATCCACGCTGGACATGCGTTCGCGCTTCTTGGCTGGCATCGGATTGTTCGTAATCGCCGCGGCGGGCTAAAGTAGCATAGAAGCGGCGGCGCCGAAATCGACCGTCACGCCGCGAGGAGAAGATCATGCCAGCCGCACCCAAGGATCTCTTGGCGCAGTTCGAGGCCGCCACGGTTGCCGTCAAGCAAACCAGGAAACGCCCGGACAACCCGACCCTGCTCAAGCTGTATTCGCTCTACAAACAGGCCACCGAGGGCGACGTGAAGGCGGCTCGGCCGGGTGGCTTCGATTTCGTCGGCGGCGCGAAGTACGACGCCTGGGCCAAGCTCAAGGGCATGACCAAAGACGACGCGATGCAGAATTACATCCGGCAAGTGGAGCGGTTGAACCGCCCCTAGCGCCCGCCCGCAGGCAGCGCGGCAGCCGGTCCGGCGGGCGCTAGCTCAACGCCGCCTTGGCGAGCTTGCTCGCCTTGCGCACCGTCTTCTTCGCGGTCCTGCCCGCCGTCGACAGGGTTCTTGCCGCGGTGTTGGCCGCGGTCGAAACGGTTCGGGCGGCTTGTCGCGTCGCCTGCTTCACCGCCCCCTTCACCGTCCCCCCGACGGGCCTGACCGGCTTGCGCTGGATGCCTTGTGCCTTGAGCAGGGCGTTGACCGCCGCGGCAAGCTCGTCGACACGTTCGGCCAGTTTCTCGACGTCCGTGGCCGAGTAGACACCGAGCCGCCCAAGGGCGCGGGCGACGCGATTCTCGAACACCTGCTCGAGCTTGTCCCAGGTCTCGCCGGCCATCGCCTGCATTTCCTTGGCCTTGGCCTTGGCCGCGCCGCGGGCGGCATCGGCTGCGCCGGTGGCCGCCGTGCGCGTCGTCGCCTCGACGTGCTCACCCTGCTTGACCAGGGTATCGAACATCCTCATGCCCTCGTGCTGCGCCTTGGCTAACGCCCCAAGTCCTGCGAGCCAGATCTGTCGCGATGAGCCTTGAGCCGCCTGCGACCGATCCTTCGTCTGTTCGTCCCTGCTCGAGGCAAATTCGGCTTTGGCCTTCTTCAGCATGTCGTTCTCCTGGGAACCGGTGGGCTCGACCCGCACTCATTCTAGGCGCCCAAGCTAGAGCAATCATACTAAACGCGACGGTGCCGGAGTCTCGCAGTCGAGCGTGCTCGAAGCGGTCGCGCGCCCCTGTCCAAGCGCCCCCGCCGTTCCTCGTCGCGCACTCCCCGCGCCGTATAATGATCCGCAGCAAGGGCGCCCAAGGAGGAACCGCGAATGGCTTACTTTGTTACCGGCGGCACGGGTTTCATCGGCCGCTTCCTGGTCGCCAATCTGCTCCGTCGGGGCGAGCCCGTCTATGTCCTCGTGCGCAAGAACTCGCAACGGAAGCTCGCCGCGTTACGCACCGAATGGGGGGTCGGCGAAGATCGCGTCATCGCCGTCGTCGGCGACCTGACCAAGCCGAAGCTCGGGGTCAGCGACGCGGATCTCAAGCAGCTCAAGGGAACAATCGAGCACCTGTTCCATCTCGCCGCCATCTACGATCTCGCGGCTAGCGCGGAGGCGCAGCGGGCCGCCAACGTCGAGGGCACGCGGCATGCGGTCGAGTTCGCCGAGGCCGTGCTGGCGGGCTGTTTCCAGCATGTGAGCTCGATCGCCGCCGCGGGCCTCTACGACGGCGTCTTTCGCGAGGACATGTTTGAGGAGGCCGAAGAGCTCGACCATCCATACTTCAGGACCAAGCACGATTCCGAAGGCATCGTGCGCGGGCAGTGCCGAAGGCCGTGGCGCATCTACCGGCCGGGGTTTGTCGTTGGCCATTCGAAAACCGGGTACATCGACAAGATCGACGGCCCGTACTATTTCTTCAAGCCGGTGCAGAAGCTGCGGCAGATGCTGCCGCCATGGATGCCCACGGTCGGCATCGAAGGCGGACGAATCAACATCGTGCCGGTCGACTTCGTCGCCGACGCGCTCGACTATCTCGCGCACAAGAAGGGGCTGGACGGCAAGTGCTACCACCTGACCGATCCGGAGCCCTATCGCGTCGGCGAGGTACTCAACATCTTCGCCCGCGCCGCGCATGCGCCGCTGATGACCATGCGCATTAACGCGCGCATGTTCGGCTTCATTCCGGCGCCGATCCTGTACGGCATCGGGTCGCTGGCGCCGGTCAAGCGAATGATTCGCGCCGTGCTCAAGGACCTCGGTTTACCAAAGGACGTGTTCCAGTTCATCAACTGGCCGACGCGGTACGACAACCGCGAGGCGACCAAGGCGCTCAAAGGATCCGGCATCGCTGTCCCGCCGCTGGAGCGCTACGCGCCCGCCCTCTGGGATTATTGGGAGCGCAACCTTGATCCGGACCTGTTCATCGACCGCAGTCTTTCCGGGCGGGTCAAGGACCGGGTGGTCGTCGTCACCGGCGCCTCCTCCGGAATCGGCAAGGCTACCGCGCTCAAGCTGGCCGCGGCCGGGGCGAAGGTCATGCTGGTCGCGCGCGGCGAGGAAAAACTCGTCGCCGTCAGGCAGGAGATCGAGGCCGGCGGCGGCAAAGCCTGGGCCTATGCGTGCGACGTCTCCGACATGGCCGCATGCGATGCGGTGGTCGCGAAGATCCTCAACGACCAGGGCGGATGCGACTACCTGGTCAACAACGCCGGACGCTCGATCCGCCGCGGCGTGCTCAACTCGCTCGACCGCTTCCATGACTTCGAACGGACGATGCAGCTCAATTACTTCGGCGCGCTGCGCCTGATCATGGGCTTCCTGCCGCGGATGGTGGCCCAGAAGCGCGGGCATATCATCAATATCTCGTCGATCGGCGTGTTGTCGAACGCGCCGCGCTTCTCGGCCTACGTAGCCTCCAAATCGGCTCTCGATTCGTTTGCGGCCTGTGCGGCTTCGGAATTCGTTGACAAGGGCGTCGACTTCACCACGATCAACATGCCGCTGGTGCGCACCCCGATGATCGCGCCGACCAGGATGTACGAGAACGTGCCGACGCTCACGCCGGAGCAGGCCGCCGAACTGGTCGTCGAGGCGATCGTCTACAGGCCGGTGCGCATAGCGACGCGTCTGGGCATCTTCGGCGCTGTCTGCCACGCCATCGCGCCCAGGTTCACGCAGATTCTTCTCAACACCGCTTTCAACATGTTCCCCGATTCGGCCGCTGCCGCAGGCAAGAAGGAAGGCGAGGCACAGCTTTCACCGGAGCAGATGGCATTTGCCCAGTTGACGCAGGGGATACACTGGTAGGGACGCGTCGCGACCTGCGAAGCTTACGCGCCGGTGCGACAACTTGACGCGCTGCGGTCGCGGCGCCGGCCGAGCGACGTCATGGCGGCGCGGGTCAGGAACGGAGCAGCCTTGGGATTCGCTCCAGCACCAGCTCCATCACCCGCCGGTCGCCAATGAGCCTGTTGTGCCCAATGCCAATGAGCGCAATGTTCTCCGCGCAGGCGAGCACCGCGCTCGCCTGCGGCGCGACCATGCTGTCGTGTCGTGACCATATCGACGTGATCGGCGCGGCTGCCGGCTCGGCTTCGTGGCGATTGAGCTCGACCAGCCAGCGATTGCCGGGCTGCATCTGCGCCAAACAGCTTCCCGGGAAGCTGTACGCGAGCACGCTTCCGTGGTGGGGAGTGCCAATCGTGATCAGCGCCCGGACACGCCGGGCACCGAAGCGACGCATGTAGGCGCGCGCAACCAGACCGCCCATGCTCTGTACGACGAGCACCACGCGCTCGGCCCCGGTCGCGCCACGGATCTGTTCGATCCGGGCGTCGAGTTGCTCGGCAAAGTACTCGATGTCTGCCAGCGGCGGCCCGTAGTTGAACGTGTAGACGGGAGCGACGTCGTGCCGCCGCAGGAACCGCCGCAGGCGGAGCCACACGCCGTCGTTGACCAGAACCCCGTGTATCAAGAGCACCGGATGCGTCGCCGGCGCGGGCGCCGGATCACGGATCAGCAGCCGATGCAGCACCATCAGCGGCCAAGACGACGCCACTGCCCAGACCTCGGTCAGGAACAGCCACAGCATGCCTGCGAAGTTCAGGCGCGCTTCCGGCGGCCGCGGCGTGCGCCATATCCACGCCAACGTGAACCAAAGCGGGACGAGCAAGAGCGCCGGCGCGAAATAGGCCAGCGGTGCACCAAGGACATACCACCATTCGGCCGCGCCCTGGGCAACGCCGTGCGCTGCCCAGGAAACGTAACCGGCGATGCCGGCGACCAGGGCGATGAAAAGCAGCAGGGCGGTCATAGAGCGACGCCGCGGAAGGAATGCGGCGGGCGTACGCCCGCGCCGATGAGACCCGTCAGGCGGCCACGAGCGTCTTGCGAAAGCGGTTGAGTTGCTGCACCGTCTCCAGAGGCTGGCCGAACAGCGAGGACAGGTTCTTGAGGATCATTCGCGAAACGCGGCCCTCCCACTCCCCGTCGAAGCGGATTTGCTGGTCGAGCCATCGCTCCAGCCACTCCGGATCGGGGAGACGGCTCTGTATGGTGTCATTGGGGAAGAGTTTCTTGTTCACGTGCAGGTTCGTTGGATGCAGCGGCCTGCCGGCGCGATTGGGGCTCGCCATCAACACGCCGATCTTTGCGAATGCGCGTCGGGCCTCCTCTCCGGAGCGCTCGAGCGCACGGCGCATGAAGCGCAAGTACGCGCCGCCATGGCGCGCCTCGTCCTGTGAGATCAGCCGGTAGATATGCCGGATCACCGGCTCGGTATGCCAGGTCGCGGCGCGGCGATACCAGTGGTTGAGGCGGATTTCACCGCAGAAATGGAGCATCAGCGTTTCCAGCGCGGGTGCCGGATCGAATTCGAAGCGCACCGCATGCAGCTCCTCCTCGGTCGGCGCCAGTTCGGGGCGGAATCGCCGCAGGTATTCTTGCAGCACCAGCGAATGCTTCTGCTCTTCGTAGAACCATATCGACATGAACGCGGAGAAGTCGCTGTCGCCGTGGTTGTCACGCAGAAACATCTCGGTTGCAGGCAGCGCCGCCCATTCGGTGATGGCGTTCATCTTGATGGTGCGCGCCTGCTCGTCCGAGAGCCGCGCGGCATCGAAGCGCGCCCATGGCACGTCATCCTGCAGACTCCAGCGAATCTGCTCGAAAGCCTTGAACAGCTCATGGTAGAGCATGGATTGGTTCCCGCTGCGAAGCCGGTTGCACCGTCGGGTGCTTGCCGCGCTTTTCTTATACGTCGCAGCGGTTGCTGCGGACGCAGGGCAGATCGCCTAGCGTGACACCGGCGGGCGCGATGGTACCATCGGCGCCCCGAGCCGCAAACCGCGCCGCGCTTGTGGGCGTCGGCTAACGGGACGTGCCTGGTCCGATCTCGGCTCGCCAGTTCTTGAGCGCGCCGAGGGTGTCGCCGATATCGGCGATCAGCTGCACACCCGGCAGGCTCTTGCGCAACCGGCGGGTGATCTCTCCACCGGCCCAGAGCGCTACCGAGGAAGGCAGCTGCCGGCGCAGCTGGGAGAGCGCCTCGCCGGCCTGGCGCAGGGGATAGGCCATCGAGAACGACAGGGCGACGATGTGCGCCTTGTGCGCAAGGGCGGCGCGGCGAATGTCCTCGAAGGGCGTCTGCGTCCCCAGCGAGATGCACTGCGCGCCTTCGGGGGAAACGAGCGCCTCGACCATCAGCAGGCCGATGCCATGCTGTTCACCCGGAACCGTGGTGAGCAGGATCCGCGGCAAGCCGGCCTGGCGCGGCAAGGCCTGCAGTGCGCCGCGTAACGCCACCTGCAGCTGCTCGGTATACAGGTGCTCCTCGAAAACCTGGAGCTCGCCCCGCATCCAGGCCTCGCCGATGGCACGATTGAGCGGAGCGACGGTCTCGACGACAAAGCGCTGCACGCCATGACGCACCAGCAGGCTCGACAGCGTGACGTGCAATCCCGCCGCGTCGTGCGCCTTGAGCAGCGTCAGCACGTCGCGCTCGATTGCCGGCGCGAGCGCCTCGCGGCGCGGATGGACACGCTTTTCCGCCAGCGCATTGAGCTCGTCGAGCGATTGCCTGATGAGCTTCCCCGGCCGCAAGCCGGTGTCCATCAAGCGCTTGATCGCCCGCAGCTTCGCGACCTCGTCGGGAGCGTACTGGCGTTCGGCGTTGTCGTCGCGCCTTGGGTCGGGAAAGCCGTAGCGGCGTTCCCACATCCGCAGCACATCCTTCGACAGCCCCGTCTCGCGCTCCACCGCGCTGATGTTAAGGGGGGAGGTCAGCGACTCCACGTCAATTTCGTCCTGGACAAGCAAACCATACCATGATCATTCTCGGCTGGGAAGCCACTTGCCCGGCGGATTGTCCATGACAAATTTTATTGGTATACTGCTCGTTCAGCCTTGGCCCGAACCCCGCCGATGCGTCGAATCAGCTCGTCATACCTCGTTCTACCGCTGCTCGCCGCCGGCGTGCTTCTGGCCGGCCAGGCATGCGCGCAAGGCCCCGCGGCCGACGACGCCGCGTGCCCGGCTCTGCTCGATCACCAATTCAATCGCCTGCAGACGGGCAACGCGGAAACGCTGTGTCAGTACCGGGGCAAAGTGCTGCTGATCGTCAATACCGCCAGTTACTGCGGCTACACCCACCAGTACGAGGGCCTCGAAGCGCTGTATCGAAAATACAAGGATCGGGGCCTGGTGGTCCTGGGCTTTCCGTCGAACGATTTCGGGTCCCAGGAGCCTGGCAGCAATCACGAAATCGCGGAGTTCTGCCGTCTCACCTATGGGGTGCAGTTCCCGATGTTCGAGAAATCGAGCGTCAGCAGCCTGAAGGCGAATCCCCTTTACGCCGAGCTCGCCGCGCGCACCGGCTCCTCACCCGAGTGGAATTTCCACAAGTACCTCGTCGACCGCAATGGGAACCCGACGGGCAGCTACGCCAGCAAGGTCGAGCCCGATGATCGCGAGTTCGTCGCCGCGCTCGAGAAACTGCTCGCCGATCAGCCCGTCCCGCCCAGGGGTTGACCATGAACGCCCCCGAGTACTTGCCGCTGCCGGACACGCAATCGCTGCCCGACGTGCGCGAGCTTCCCATCGAGCGCGTGGGCGTGAAGGGGCTACGCTACCCCGTCGCGCTGCGCACCGCCGAAGGCGGCGTACAGAACACAATCGCCGAGTTCGCCCTGTATGTCGGCCTCGCGCACGACGTCAAGGGCGCGCACATGTCGCGCTTCGTCGAAATCCTCGAAGAAGAGCGCGACCCCCTGGACCTCGCGGGCCTGCGCACCATGCATCAGCGCATGCTCGAGCGGCTCGGCGCGGTCACGGGCCGCAGCGAGTTGCGTTTTCCCTACTTCATTCGCAAAGCCGCACCGGTCTCCGGGGTGGAGAGCCTGCTCGACTACGACGCTGGGCTGGCGGCGGAAACCGGAAGCGACGGAAAGACGCGCCTCTTTGTCGAGCTGATGGCGCCGGTCACCAGCCTGTGTCCCTGCTCCAAGAAGATCGCCGATTACGGGGCGCACAACCAGCGCTCGCACATCAGCGTGCGGGTCGAGGTCACCGTGGGCGAACTCGGCCTCGAGGAGCTGGCGCGCATCGCCGAGGAGGCCGCGTCGTGCGAACTCTTCGGTCTGCTCAAGCGTGCCGACGAGAAGTTCGTCACCGAACGGGCGTACGACAATCCCAAGTTCGTCGAGGATCTGGTCCGTGACATCGCCCTGCGGCTCAAGGGGGATCCGCGGATCGGACGTTTCCGCGTGGCATCCGAGAATTTTGAATCCATCCACAATCATTCTGCGTATGCGGAGATTGCGGGCGTAGGCGCAGGGCTTATCGACTGACCCGCCAAGCGGAATACTGATCGCGGGGGCCGGCTCCCGCCCCCCGCATCGATCCTTTCAGGGAGGGAGCTTGCGCGTCGCCGTCATCGGTGCCGGGATCGCCGGTCTGGGCTGTGCCTGGCTGCTTACGCGCCAGGGCCGGGAAGTCACGCTTTTCGAAGCCAACGACTACCTCGGCGGACACACGCACACGATCGACGTGACCCTCGACGGCATCACGGCGCCCGTTGATACCGGCTTCTTGGTCTACAACGATCGCACCTACCCGAAGCTTGTCGCCTTGTTCGCCGACCTGGGGGTCGCGTCGACGCCGAGCACGATGACTTTCTCGGTGCGTGACGACGCCGCAGGCGTCGAGTGGGCGGGCACCGACTTCGGCTCGCTGTTCACGCAGCCGACCAACGCGTTGCGGCCCGCGTTCTGGCGCATGCTCTTCGATGTCCTACGCTTCAACCGCGAGGCGACCGCGATGCAGCGCGCGGGACGCATCGAAGCGGTGACGCTGGGCGATTTCCTCGACGTACGCGGTTATTCCACGCCTTTTCGCGATTGGTACCTGCTACCAATGGCGGCCTCGATCTGGTCCTCCCCGGCGCGCGAAGTGCTTGCCTTCCCCCTGCCGACGCTGGTGCATTTCTGTCACCTTCACGGACTGCTGGGCATTTTCGGCCGACCGCAATGGCGGACCGTGGCCGGCGGCGGGCGGGAATATGTCGGCCGCATCGCGGCGCAACTGACCGACGTGCGCTGCTCGACCCCGGTACTGCGCATCCGCCGCTGCGGCGGCCACGTCGAGGTCGACACCCGCGCCCTCGCGGCCGAGCGCTTCGACGAGATCGTCATCGCCTGCCACAGCGATCAAGCGCTCGCGCTGCTTGCGGACGCGTCGAGCGAGGAAGCCGCGCTGTTGGGCAGCATTCGCTTTCAGGGTAACCGCGTCGCGCTGCACACCGATGCTCGGTTGATGCCCAGGCGACGCCGCGCATGGTCGGCATGGAATCATCTCTCGCTCGACGCCACCGCAGGACAGGGGCCGGTTGCCGTGAGCTACTGGCTCAATGAGCTGCAGCGGCTGCCGTTCAAGACGCCCTTGCTGTGCACCCTCAATCCACCCTTGGAGCCACGCGCCGAGACACTGATCGCCGAATTCGAGTACTCCCATCCGCTCGTCAAATCCGCCACGGTCACGGCACAGCAGAAATTCGCGCACCTGCAGGGCAGGCGGCGCACGTGGTACGCCGGGGCCTGGCTCGGCCACGGCTTCCACGAGGATGGGATCGCCTCCGCACACGTCGTCGCACAGGGTATCGCGACGCGGTCGGCAATGGCCACGGCCGGGCTCGCGGCGGCGTGAGCTTCGCTGTCTGGCCATGCCCATCGACACGCCCTCGTTGCTCCACGGCGAGATCATGCACCGGCGTAACCGCCCGGTGGACAACACTTTCACCTATCGTTCGTTCTGCTTGGCGCTGCCCCTGGCTCGAATCGGCGAGCTCCCGCGCCTCGGTATCGCGCACAATCGACAAGGGATCGTCAGCTTCTTCGATAGCGATCACGGGCCGCGCGACGGTACTGCGCTCGAACCGTGGTTGCGGCACCTCCTTGCCGCGGAAGAGGTTCACGCCGACGGGGAAATCGTTCTGTACGCTTTTCCGCGCATGCTCGGATATGTCTTCAATCCGGTCAGCTTCTGGGTCTGCCACGACCGGGCAGGCAGCGTGCGCGCGGTGCTGTGCGAGGTATGCAACACCTTCGGCGAGCGCCACAATTATCTGCTCGCCCATCGAGAAAATCGCCCTCTCGTGTCTGGCGAGACCGTCGCCTGCCGCAAGGTCTTCCACGTTTCACCGTTCTGCCAGATCAAGGGGGGCTACCGCTTCCGCTTCCACTTCGCATCCGACCGCTGGCTGGCGCGCATCGACTACGACGACGCCCACGACGTAGGCGAGGCTGCGGACTCGGGCCCTCTGCTCGAGACCTCGATATCGGGAATCGCCGAGCCCCTTTCGCGACGCGCCGCACGAGGCCTGCTATGGCGCTATCGCTGGTTCACGCTCGGCGTCATCCTGCGCATTCACTGGCAGGCGGCAAAGCTTTGGGCAAAACGGGTGCGATATGTCGCCAAACCCGCGCCGCCGGCGCAAGGGACGACGCGATGAGCTGGCTCGGGACACAACTCGCCGCGGGTAACCACCAGGTGGCAATGCCAGCCGCTTGCCGCCTGGTAATGGCGCTGCTCGAGCGCATCGATTGCGGCGTACTTGCCTTCACGACGCCGGACGGTCTCACCCGCCACTTCGGGCAGGGCGTCGCCGGAGTCGCGCGAGCCGTGGAGCTCCGGCTACGCGACTGGGCCGTGTGCCGCAGGGTCCTCGCCGGCGGAGACGTCGCGTTCGCAGAGGGCTACATCAGTGGCCATTGGGAGACAATCGACCTGGTGGCGCTGCTCACCCTCATGGCCCGCAATCAGCGCGCGCTGGAGCACGCCTTCTATGGTCATCGCTGGTGCCAGCTTGTGCTGCGCTTGAGGCATTTTTTGCGCAGCAACAGCCGGCGCCGCGCGCGGCACAATATCGCGGCGCACTACGACCTGGGCAACGACTTCTACGCCCTCTGGCTCGACCCGACGATGACTTACTCGTCGGCGCTCTTCGAGGGCGATATGACGCGTCCGCTCGCCGCAGCCCAGCATGCAAAGTACGCTCGGGTGCTGCGGCAGGTGGCTCCGTCCGGAGAAGCGCGGCTGCTCGAGCTCGGCTGCGGCTGGGGCGGGTTTGCGGAAACCGCCGTGCGAGCGGGCTGCCGCGTCACCGGCATCAGCCTCTCCGCCGCCCAGACTGCCTACGCCCGCGAGCGCCTCGCGCGAGCGGGCTACGCCGATCGCGTAAGCCTGCGCATAGAGGACTATCGCGACGTGACCGGACGGTACGATGGCGTCGCCTCGATCGAGATGTTCGAAGCCGTCGGCGAAAGATACTGGCCGGAATATTTCCGCGCCGTGCGACGCGCGCTCGGGCCCGGCGCGCGCGCCTGCGTCCAGACGATTACCATCGCGGATGAGCGTTTCCCCCAATACCGCCAGGGCAGCGACTTCATTCAACAGTACATATTCCCCGGCGGCATGCTCTCCTCGCCATCGCGCTTCGTAGCCGAAGCCAATCGCGCCGGCCTCCAGGTCGACGACGTTTACCGATTCGGCCCGGACTACGCGGAAACGCTGAAGCGCTGGCTGACGGCGTTCGATTCCCGCGTTGACGCAGTCCGCGCCCAGGGGTTCGATGATCGATTCATACGCTGCTGGCGGTTCTATCTGGCGTACTGTATCGCAGGCTTTGCCAGCGGGACGACCGATGTCGCGCAAATCACGCTGTCCGCGGCGTAACCAGGCGGTGCTCCTGGCCAGGCACGGGCGGGCAGCGTCTCTCCGTGGATGCATCATCAGATAACGTCGTGACCACCGCCGCCCCGCTGGTGGCGCGGCGCCTGTCCGCCGCCACCCTGATTTCGTACAGCGTGTTCGGCATGCCGCTGGCCATGGCGGCGCTTCCGCTGTACGTGCAATTACCCAAATTCTACGGCGGCCACCTCGGGGTCGACCTGGCGCTCCTCGGCGGCGTGCTGCTCGGTCTGCGCCTGGTCGACGGCGCAATCGATCCCTTGCTGGGAGTCCTTTCCGATCGCGGCGGCGCGCGCAAGCGCTGGCTCGCCTTCGCGGCACCGCTGCTCGCCCTGGGCATGGTCGGGCTGTTCCTGCCGTTGCCGCGGGGCGGGGTCGCGCTGATCGCCTGGCTCGCGGCAATGCTTGGCATTGTCTATCTCGGCTTCAGCCTGGCGACGATCAACCACAACGCATGGGGCGCGGAGTTGTCAACAGACCCGGTCGAGCGCACGCGCATCACGGCGTTGCGCGAAGGTCTTGCGCTCTGCGGGGTGGTCTTCGCCGCCGTGGTCCCGAGCTTCCTCGGAGGAAACGACGGCGGATTGGGGCGCTTTGCAATCCTGTATGCCGGCTTCACGCTGGCCTGCCTCGCCATCACATTGCTCGGCACCCCCGATGGCGCGCTGCCCGCATCTCGACACGGCTCCGGGTCGCGGCTGCGCGATCTGATCGCTCAGCCGTTGGCAGACCCTCTTTTTCGCAAGCTATTGGTCGTGTTCATGTTGAACGGCATCGCCGCAGCCATACCGGCGACGCTGGTGCTGTTCTTCATCGCCGATGTGCTCGATGCCGAGTCGCGCCAAGGGCTGTTTCTAACGCTCTACTTCGTCGCCGGAGCAGCGGGCATGCCGGTGTGGGTGAGCATTTCCGCGCGCGTGGGAAAGCCCCAGGCCTGGTTCGTGGCGATGGCCCTCGCCATTGCGTCGTTCGTCTGGGCGTCGCGGCTTGGCGCCGGTGACACCAGCGAATTTGCGCTGATCTGCGTCCTTTCGGGCCTTGCGCTCGGCGCCGATCTCGCGCTTCCGCCATCCCTGCTCGCCGACGTTATCGGTCGCCGTGGCCGCATGGAAGCAACGGGAAGCTATTTTGGCCTCTGGACCCTCGCCACCAAGCTCAACCTCGCGCTCGCCGCCGGCATCGCTCTGCCGCTACTCGAGGCACTTGGCTACCAGCCTGGCGGACGCGATGCAGCAGGCCTTACTGCGCTGGCTGTCGTGTATGCGTTGCTTCCCTGTGTGCTCAAGCTCGGCGCAGGCGCGGCATTGCTCCGGTTCCGCAAGTTCCAGTAAGACGATCATGGCCCTCAATCCGCCCCTCCCGTCGTGGCCAGACTGCCGCATTTGGGTCATCGGTGCGTCGACGGGGATCGGCGCTGCGACCGCGCGCAGGCTGCTCGCCGAGGGTGCCCGCGTGGCGATCTCCGCGCGCCAAGCCGAACGCCTCGCCGAGGTCGCCGGTGGTCGCGCCAATGCCCTTATCGAGCCGCTCGATTTTACCGCCAGCGCGCAAGTCGCCGCCGCGTGGCAGCGGATCCGCGCCGCATGGGGCGGGTCGGACCTGGTCCTGATCATCGCCGGAACGCATGCCGAGATCCGGGCCTGGGAGCTGACCGAGCAAAATGCCATGGCCCTGCTGGAGACAAACCTCCACGCGGTCATCAACACGACGGCCGTCGTGCTGCCCGCATTGCTGGCGCAGGGCCGCGGCGCCATCGGCATCGTGTCCAGCGTCGCCGGTTACCGCGGCCTGCCCAAGGCGCTCATCTACGGGGCATCGAAAGCAGCCCTGATCAATTTCGCCGAGACGCTCTACCTCGATCTGCATGCCAAAGGGCTCGGCGTCTATCTCATCAATCCGGGTTTCGTCAAGACGCCGCTCACCGACAAAAACGAGTTCCGCATGCCGCATCTGATTACGGCGGAAGAGGCGGCGACTGCCATCCTGGCGGGACTTGCCGCGGGCGAGTTCGAGATCGATTTTCCGAAGGCGTTCACCCGGCAGCTCAAGTTGCTGCGCATGCTGCCCTATCGCTGGTACTTCGCGCTCATCCGCAAGGCGACCGGCCTGTGAGCCACGCGGTTCTGGCGCGGATCGTCGCGTTCTTCGAGCATATCGCCCCGGGCGATGTTGCACGCATCGGCGAGATATACGCGGCCGACGCCTGTTTTCGGGACCCGTTCAATGACGTGCGCGGTGTTGCCGAGATCGCGCGCGTGTACGCGCACATGTTCGAGCAACTCGACGATTGCCGGTTCGTGGTCACCGGAACCGTCGCTGAAGGCGGGGACGTCTTCCTCATATGGGATTTCACGTTCCGCATCAAGCGCTGGCGGCCCGCCGAGGTACAAACCATTCACGGTGTTTCGCACCTCAAGTTGACCGCCGACGGCAAAATCGGCTATCACCGCGATTACTGGGACGCCGCTCAGGAGCTCTACGCCAAGCTGCCAGTGATCGGGCCGGTGCTGAGGTTACTGCGCCGGGCCCTGGCGTGACGCGCTTTGACAGGTGACGGTTCGATCCCAGATAATGTCGCCCCTTCGGCGAGCTAGCTCAGCTGGTTAGAGCAGAGGAATCATAATCCTTTGGTCGGGGGTTCGAGTCCCTCGCTCGCTACCAATTACAAGCGTGGGTCTCGGCCGGTTTGGCGGTTGCGTTTCAATCCGCAAAACCGGCCGAGCTACGCAATTCGGTGGATTACTTTGTCGGTGTAACTTATCGCCGGCTCGGGCACGCAGATAAACCTCCATCGTTCTGACGCTGCGGTGCCCGATCTGTTGCTGCGCTCCCGGCAGGTCCATCGAGCGCGGCTTCCCACCTTTTGGTTTGCGGCTGGTTGGGGGCGGCGTGGGCCGTTCGCCGCTCCGGAGAAGAAGGGCACATCGCACTGGTGGCAGAACACCGGTAACACTCCCGTGGTGCTCATTTCGGTCGACCTTTTCTCCGTCGACAACACGAAGGATCAGCACATGATGTATGGCCTGCCCATGCGTGGCGTTTCGAGAGCGTGAGGCCGACCCTAACCGGTTGGCGTCACGCTCGCATGAGGCCGCCGTGCACAAGCCGACGTCCGCCGCCCAAACTGAATAGGAGCCACCACCATGAATAACCAAGCCACGTCGATTCAAGCCGCACTAGCCGGTATCCTCGGGGAATTGGCCCTAACCCGAAAGCGTGGATCGACGGGATCTGCGTGAGCAGGCGTTCGGTGGCGTATATATGTCAATATACGTCGTGGCGTATGCGGTTTATACGCCCCGGCGTATACAGTCACCTATACGCTGAACCGCATTTCCAACCTACGATAGGAAACCGGGCCGGTAAGGGTGGCTTGTCGCTACGGGGACGTAACAATGTCCAAGTCGGGATACGTCATTGCCAACTGGATGGCTTGCTCGTCGTCCGTAGTCAGCCACTCAGTCGCCTAGGTCCGTACTGCCATCGCAGCAATAGCCTCTTCGTATAGCTTGCGGAGGTAGCCTCGATACTCCGCCTTGGTCGCCAGGTCGCGTCCGTGCTCGCGGCGGAAGGTGGCAATCACGATCTCATGCAACACGCGTGTAGCGGCATCGGAGACCGTCCTTCAGCTCGGCGATCAGCGTCTCATGCGTCAGGCGCTTCCGGGCAAGGTCGCTCCATCATAGACTGCCGTTTTGCCTGAGTCCAAAGACGAGATTGCCTGCTCCGTCGCTTACCGTTGCCTGCGGGTTTGCGCTGCAATAGTGATCTATCCATGCGTAGAGCGCCGCATTGGTAATTCGGGGAGGAATGTCCGTTTCGGTCGCTGCAGCCAAGCCAACGAGGTACCCAATCAGCCACGCCTGCTGTGATAACTCGATCGATTTCTCCACGCTATTTGGGTGCGAGCCTGAGTATTTCACCCAGTCCGCGCAGGATGGCGCGCCGCGAGGCTTTGCTGGAGGAAGGTAGTTCGTCGGCGGTGGCATCGGCGGACCCTGGTCGTCGGCTCTCGTCTGAAACGGAGTAAGGCCGACCACAAGGACCGTCGCGATCGCGGTTATCCCAAACCCATTGCGCATGGCGTTTCTCCCAATGTGATGGTTCCGCAGACCCTTGCCGTCGGTCCCCACAGCTGTCATTGGGTCCACATCGGCATGGGTGCAATGATAGCGTGCGCTGCGACTCGCGGCCCGAACGGCTCCACACTCGTTGCTGTGACGTATCGGATCTCAGGCGCGCCTGTTATCTGCCAATCGGTTCGGCGACCCGTGGTCGCAACCGCGATTCTCGATCGGCTGCTGCACCATCGGGTTCTAAACGCCCCACGCGCCGCTGACGAAACCTATCCCAAACCTAGATTAGACACGCCATTGCATAAGGTCGTTTCGCACTGGTGCGCGTTTGGGCCGATGAAGCATGACTAAACCTGTCGGCGCCTGATCTGCGGAACCGGATTTCCCCGGTGTCGTTCAAACCCAGGGTGGCCTGCGATGTTCTTGGATGCTACGTCGGCTTAACCTCAACTTGGCAAGGAGTAACCATGAAGAGCAAGGTGTCGATGTGCAGGACCGTGGCGGCAACTGCTGTGCTCATGGCCAGTATCTCAAGCATGGCGTTCGCCAATGATGAGAGCATGCGTTGGGTACCCGATAACGCGCCTTCGGCGTGGCGCCAGAGCCACCCGGACGGGTTATCGGTGCGCGAAATGCAATCTCTGTGGGGCTCATGGGCAGGGCAATACAGTATGCGGCGGCCGGTATTCAGCAACGCCCCTGCCAAGGCTTCCTTCAGGGCGAGCCATCCGAATGGGCTGTCCGAGCGCGAAATGCAAGCGCGTTGGGGTTCATGGGCCGGGCAATATAGCCTGAGTCAGCTGGAATTCAGCACCGCCGCTGCAGATCCTTATTTCAAGATGAGTCATCCGAACGGGCTGTCGGACCATGAGTTGCAAGCGATGTCTTCCGAAGCACCGGCGTGGGAAGTGCCCAAGCAGCACTTCATTGGATAACCGGACTTGGACTCAAGGCTAGCACGCAGAGATAACACCCCGCCCGCCAGGAATTGCGGGTCCGGCGTTCGCCAAGGCCGTGGATAAGTCGGCCTTGTCCGCGCCCGCTCTGAGGGGTTGTGCGTGACTTGCGCCTATGGCTACGATCGACAACACCCTGCAAGGGCGCGCTAAGCCTATCGGGCACTCGCCGCCTGCGGGCAAGAATAGGCCCGGATTGACCTAGGTCAGCAAACCCTCCCCGGTTCGGCGTGATCATCCCCGCATGCCCGCGCGCGAACCGGATGCACCGGTCGACCCCTTCATGGAGCGCGTTCTCGCACGTCACGCCCGCGAGGAGGGGATGCTCGTCCAGATCCTGCGCGAAGCGCAGGTGCTGGACGGTTGGCTCCCGCCCGCGACCATCTCCTACCTCGCAGCGCGCCTCGGCCTGCCGCGCGCGCGTGTCGAAGGCGTGGCCAGCTTCTACAGCTTCCTGCACCTGGTTCCCGTTGGACGGTACCGGGTGCTGTTCTCCGACAACGTCACCGACCGCATGGCCGGGAGCGAGGAACTTCTCAACCGGCTATGCACGAGCTTGTGGGTGGAACGCGGCAAGACCTCCGAGGACGCGCTGGTCTCGGTCGACACCACCTCCTGCACCGGCATGTGCGACCAGGCCCCGGCGCTGCTCGTGAATAACCACGCGATTCCGAATCTGACATCCGAGCGAATCGACCAGATTGCCGAGTTGATACGCGCGCAGGTGGCACTGGATGATTGGCCTCGCGACCTGTTCGAGGTCACCGACAACGTCTACCGCGAGGACATGCTACTCGGCACCCGGTTCCTGCCCGGTGAGGCGCTGCGCGCCGCGATCGCGCGCGGCCAGGCAGGCATGCACGGGCACACGCCCGAAGGTCGATCATCGGTTGACTCTATGCAGGCTCAGCTGCACGGCCCGGCGCTAACGCTCGAGGAGCTCAAGCGTTCAAACCTGCGCGGGCGTGGCGGCGCCGGCTTCAACACCGGGCTCAAATGGGAGGCCTGCCGCAGCGCGCCCGGGGACCGGCACTACGTCGTCTGCAATGCCGACGAAGGCGAGCCTGGCACGTTCAAGGATCGCGTGCTACTTGCGCGCCATGCGGACTTGGTCTTCGAGGGCATGACGCTTTGCGCCTATGTCATCGGCGCGACAGCAGGGCTTCGTTTACCTGCGCGGTGAATACCGCTATCTGCTCGCTCCGCTCGAGGCGGCCCTGGCTCGGCGGCGCGCCGCCAGGCTGCTCGGGCGCCGCGATTGCAGGCGAAACCGGTTTCGATTTTGATATCGCTATCCACCTAGGCGCGGGTGCCTATGTCTGCGGCGAGGAGTCGGCGCTGATCGAGTCGCTCGAGGGCAAGCGCGGCATTCCGCGCAACCGCCCGCCCTATCCGGTCACCCATGGCTACCTGCAGCAGCCGACCGTGGTGAACAACGTCGAGACGTTATGCGCGGCGGCGCTGATTGCGCTCAAAGGCGGCGACTGGTACCGCGCAGTCGGCACGGCGCGCTCAGCGGGCACCAAGTTGCTTTCGGTTGCCGGCGACTGCGCGCGGCCCGGAATCTACGAATACCCGTTCGGCGTGACGGTACGCCAGGTGCTCGCCGACTGCGGCGCGGCTCGCGCCCAGGCGGTGCAGATCAGCGGGCCGTCCGGCGTCTGCGTCGCTGCCGGCGAGTTCGATCGGCGCATCGGTTTCGAGGACTTGGCGACGGCGGGCGCGTTCATGATCTTCGACGAGTCGCGCGACATGTTTGAGGTCGCGCGCAACTACGTGCACTTCTTCGCCCACGAAAGCTGCGGATTCTGCACGCCATGCCGCGTCGGCACGACCGCTGCTCCGCAACATCATGGACAAGCTGCACGACGCGCAAGGGCTCGCAGCACGACCTCGACCGGATCGGACGGCTCAACCAGCTGCTGCAGTCGTCGAGCCACTGCGGCCTCGGGCACACGGCCTGCAATCCGGTGCTCGATACCCTCAAGCGCTTCCGGCCGGCCTATGAGCAGCGGCTGCAATCGCGCGATTTCGCGCCCGCGTTCGACCTCGATGGCGCGCTGGCAAGGGCGCGGCACGATGACCGGTCGCGACGACGCTGGCGCCCACCTGGGACCCGAATGATGGCGGCTCCCCCGACAACGCGACGTTCCTCCTCGACGGGGTGCCGGTGGCCTTTGCGCCGGGCCAGACGGTGATCCAGGCAGCACTCGCCGCGGGTCATTACATCCCGCACCTGTGCTACCACCCAGAATTCAAGCCGCACGGCAGTTGCAAGGTCTGCACCGTACAAGGTCGACGGCCACACCACCGCGTCGTGCACGATGCCGGCGCAACCGGGCCTGGAAGTGGAAAGCAACACCGAGGTGCTCAACGAGCAGCGGCGCACGCTGGTGCAGATGCTGTTCGTCGAGGGCAACCATTTCTGTCCGTCGTGCGAGAAGAGCGGCAACTGCCATGCTTCAGGCGATCGCCTACGATCTGGGCGTGGTATCTACCGCACCTCGACTACTTTTTCCCCAACCGGCCGGTCGACGCGTCGCACCCGGAGATCCTGCTCGATTTCAACCGCTGCATCCTCTGCGAGCTGTGCGTGCGCGCGTCGGACGAAGTCGACGGCAAGAACGTGTTTGCGCTCGCCGGACGCGGCATCACCAAGCACCTCATCGTCAACGCCGAATCCGGCCGGCTCGCCGACACCGACATCGCGGCCGACGACAAGGCGGTAAGGTCTGCCCGGTCGGTGTCATCCTCCGCAAGCGCGTGGGTTTCGCGGTGCCTATCGGCAAGCGCCGCTATGACCTGCGGCCGGTAAGCGCGCAGGCGCTTGACGACGCGCCGCGAGCGCCGCAAACGGACGCCTGGAAGTCACGATGAGCGGCGCCCCCAGCACAGTCAGGGGTCGCAAGCTGCGAGTGGCCACCACCTCGCTTGCCGGCTGCTTCGGCTGCCACATGTCGTTCCTCGACATCGACGAGCGGCTGTTCGCGCTGCTTGAGCTGATCGAGTTCGACCGCTCGCCGCTGACCGACATCAAGCACTGCGGACCCTGCGACATCGGCATCGTCGAGGGCGGCATCTGCAATGCCGAGAACGTGCACGTGCTGCGCGAGTTCCGCACGCAACTGCAAGATCCTGGTCGCGGTCGGCGCATGCGCCGTCAACGGCGGCCTGCCCGCGCAGCGCAATCACCTCGACCTCGGCATCTGCTTGCAGGAGGTCTACCTGACCGAGCCAGGGCTCGCCAACGGGCTGCATTCCCAACGACCCCGAACTGCCGCTGCCGCTCGACAAGGTGCATCCGCTGCACGAGGTCGTGAAAGTCGACTACTTCATTCCCGGCTGTCCGCCATCGGCCGACGCGATCTGGACATTCCTGACCGACCTGATCGCCGGACGCGACGCCGAGCTCGGGCACGGCCTGATCCATTACGACTGAGGAACTCGATGTCTTTCGAACTCGAAACCGCCGCCCAGCCCGCAGGCTGCGCCGCGTCGCGATCGATCCGGTGTCGCGGGTCGAGGGCCACGGCAAGGTCACGCATCCTGCTCGACGATGACGACCGCGTGCACCAGGTACGGCTGCACATCGTCGAGTTCCGCGGCTTCGAGAAATTCGTGCAGGGCAGGCCGTTACTGGGAAGCTGCCGGTGATGGTGCAGCGGCTGTGCGGCATCTGCCCGGTGAGCCACCACCTCGCCGCGGCCAAGGCGCTCGATGTCATCGTCGGCGCGACCCGCCTCACGCCGACGGCAGAGAAGATCCGGCGGCTTGATGCACTACGGACAGATCCTGCAATCGCACGCGCTGCATTTCTTCCACCTGTGCCTCGCCGGATCTGCTATTCGGATTCGACTCCGACGTGGCCAGGCGCAACATCGTCGGCGTTGCCGCCGCGTACCCGGACATCGCACGCAAGGGCGTGCTGCTGCGCAAGTTCGGCCAGGAAGTGATTCGCGTGACGGCAGGCAAGCGCGTCCATGGCACCGGCGCGATCCCTGGCGGCGTTAACAAGGCGCTGACGCGCGAGGAGCGCGACGGCCTGTACGCGAACGCATACGTGATGATCGGCTGGAGCCGCGAGGCGGTCGCGCTGGTCAAACGACTGCATTTGGCAGAACCCGGGCCTCTACAACAGCTTCGGCGCGTTTCGCTCCAACATGATGAGCCTCGTGGCTGACGACGGCGGGCTCGACTTGTACCACGGGGCGCTGCGGGCGCGCGACGCCACCGGCAAGTTGATCTTCGACCATCTCGACTACCGCCGCTACTGGGACCAGATCACCGAGGAAGTAAAGCCGTGGTCGTACATGAAGTTTCCATTCCTGCGCGCGCTTGGTCCGGAGACGGGCTGGTACAAGGTCGGACCGCTGGTACGCGTGCAGAACTGCGATCAAATTCCCACGCCATTGGCCGACGCCGAGCGCCGGGAATTCGTCGACTTCGGCGGCAACATGCCGATCCACGCCACGCTTGCGTATCACTGGGCGCGGATGATCGAGATGCTGTACGCGGCCGAAGAGATCAAGGCGCTGCTGCACGACGACGACCTGCTGGGCGAAGATCTCGTGGTCACCGGGGAGCGGCAGCGGCGCGGCATCGGCGTGATCGAGGCGCCACGCGGCACGCTGATCCACCACTACCGGATCAACGCCGACGACCAGGTGATCCGAGCGAACCTGATCGTATCGACAACGCACAACAACCAGGCGATGAACGAGGCGATCCGCCAGGTTGCGAAGCGCTATCTCGACGGGCGCAAACTGACCGAGGGACTTCTCAATTACATCGAGGTCGCGATCCGGGCCTTCGATCCGTGCCTTTCGTGCGCGACGCACGCACTGGGGCAGATGCCGCTCGCCGTCGAGCTGATCGATGCCAGCGGCGCTTGCATCGGCCGGCTGCAGCGCGACAGCGACTGCACAGTGTCGTCCCCCCAGCGCGCATGACGCCTGCGCGCGTGGTCGTAATCGCCTGGGGCAACCCGAGCCGCGGAGACGATGCGCTCGGACCTGAGTTTCTTTGCCGCGCCGAGAGTGTTGCGACGCACGCCTGCGAAACGTTCGAGTTTGTCACCGATTTCCAGCTGCAGCCCGAGCACGCGACCGATCTCGAGGAGCGTGACCTGGCGCTCTTTGTCGACGCGAGCAGAGGTCTTGCCACCCCGATTTCCTTCAACGAGCTCAAGCCGCAACGGGACCCGACCTTCACTACGCACGGAATGAGCCCTTCCGGCGTCCTTGCTGCCTTTCGCGCCGCCTTCGACCGTGAGCCGCCACCCGCGTTTCAACTAGCCATCGCAGGCATTGAATTCGATCTGGGCGATCCGATCAGTGAAACGGCGATGCGCAACCTCGATGCGGCGCTCGCTCTGTTCGCCAGGCTCGCTGTGGCGCCGTCGGCCGCCGCCTGGCGGCAGCTGGCGCAGTCCGTGTGAGCGCGAGGCAGCGCGGCGCAAGAAGCCGGCAGTTCTTCGTCCACGCCAGGCCGCGGCAATTGCGAGCCTAGGCCACGGCGATCATCTCGTGAACACGATGATGCCTGTGGGGCAGAGTTCCTTCTTCAGACCCGCACCGATGCCACGGTCAAACTCGCGCACACATTCCCATACCTCCTCAGGGATGGCCAACTCCCCGTTTCCGCTGTCTGACAAGACGCTGCGAAACGCGCCCTCGTAGACGTTTGTCAGGTCTGGCTGCGCCGGATAGACGTCGACCCTCGACAAGCCGAGCTGCCTGGCGAGCTCCGCCAGATAGGGGCCATCAAAGACCCATTTATCGTCGAGCGCCGCGGTCCAGGGCTTCTCGACCGGCGGACCCAGCCGGGACTGGATGTCGAGTCGAAGCGCCCTCATCAATCGTCCCAGGTCGCCGTTGGACTGCCCCAGCTTGTCGAGGGCGCACAGGACGCCGGCATACATCGCGGTCAGCAGCAGCGAACCCGCTTCCAACGGCTCAATGAGAATGATCTTCCCGCCGGGTTTCAGGCTGGCGGCTACGTTGGTCAATGCCGCCCTCGGATCGAGCAGGTGATGCAGGATTGCAGCGCCGATCACGACATCGAAGACCTCCGGCCTAAAGAAGCGGCGGTGCAGGTCAAAGCAGAAGACTTTGACGCGCCCGCGCAGATCGTCGCGAGACTCGACCAGTTCTGCAAGCATGCCGAGGAGCTGCGGCGAGATATCCGAGGCAAGGATCTCAGCCTGCGGCAGCAGCCGACACGCGGCAAACACGCTACTGCCGCCGCCTGACCCGATGTCAAGAACGCGCATCGCCGCCTCCCGATCGATACCGGCGAGCGTCAGGCAGTAGTCGACGAGATGGAGAAAGTCGAGGCGCTCGAAATAGCGCCGATGATATGTCTCGGCATCGCCGATAAACTGCGCGGTCACGCCTGCTGGCGACCATTGGCGGTCGATCAGGATGAGTCCGTCGCGGTGGATTTCGACTCCCGGCGCCAGTATTGCTTCGACATCCCTGGCGCTCCACGGCGCCCGTGCCAGCGCGTGCCAACGGAGATTCCGCGCATGCAGTACAAGGCGCTCCAGTCTCCGTAAGGTACCGATTAGATTTTCCCCCTCATAAACTCGCAGGGTCGCTATAGCCAGGAGCTGCGGATGCGAGCGAGCTCCGCAGCTTGCTCAAGAGTCATTGCATCGCGCTCCGCGTAGCGGCCATCGTGTGCACGCTGGACAGCTCAGGGCAGAGAAGGCGGAAAGCACCGCCGGCGCAGGATGGGTTGTATTCTATCAGCCCGCCCGGCCGCTTCGCAGTGCAGCACTTGGCCTGGTGGGATGCTGCCCTGGCGCCCACGCGTAGAATAATGCATCCGTCGTCACCCGCCGATGACGCCCAGACATGAACGACGAACTCGAATGGACCGGCGAGCGCTTCGTTCCCGGGGCCGCTGGCGAAATCTGGTACGAGCACTGGCACCGATATCTTTTCGCTTCCGGGCTCGTCGCCGGACGCGAGGTCCTTGACGCCGCCTGCGGCGAGGGCTATGGCAGCGCGCTACTTGCGCGGAGCGCCAGGCAAGTCACCGGTGTCGACCTAGCATCACATGTGATCGCACGCGCGCGCGCGCGCTACGCTTCTCAGGCGAATCTGGCATTCCTCGAAGCCGACTGCACGGCGTTGCCGTTTCCAGAAGGTGCGTTCGACGCGGTCGTGTCGTTCGAAACCATCGAGCACTTGAGCGCGCAGCAGGCGTTCCTCGACGAGGTGCGTCGGGTACTACGCCCCGATGGTCTATTCATCCTGTCCTGTCCGAACAAGGTTGAGTACACAGACAAGAAGAGTGTCGTCAACGCCTTTCACGTCCGGGAGCTCTATCGCGACGAGCTCGCGGCCTTGCTGGCGCCGCGCTTCCAACACAGCGCGTGGTATGGCCAGCGCCCCAGCTTCTATTCCGTTATGTGGCCCGAATCGGGCACGGCAACCGCGGAAATCTTCGAAGTGTCGGAGCCGCAGGCCGATTCACCGGCGCCGGGACACGCGCGGCCCCTGTATTTCATCGTCATTGCCAGCAGCAGCGCCGATTCGGTTGCCGGCGTCGTGCCCAGACTTTCCGTGCTCGCCGATCGTGACGAGCACCTGTACCGCGATTACGAAAACGTGACTCGTGCCATCGACCTAGCCCAGACGCAGTGCAGGCAAGCGCTTGCCGAACTTCGTGATGAGATCGCCAAACTGCGCCCGGGGCTCGCCCACGCGGAAGCGCTGGTCGCAGAGCGCGACGAAGAGATAGCCAAACTCCGCGGCGGGCTTGCCCATGCCGAAGCGCTCGCGTTCAAGCAGAGCGCGGAGCTCGAGCGCATCCGTGGAACATGGCTGTGGCGCTACATCGAGTTCTTGCTGAGGAAGGTCTGATCGGCGTTTCAACGCGCCAGCCTGCCTCATCTGCAGGTTGACCCAGCCCAGGCGCAGACCAGACACACCTTCGCCGCTGCGGGCGTTGCCGCGTCTTGCCGCAGCCTGAGCGTCAGGTAAACGCGCCTAAAGAGGGACTCGCTGAGTTATGCGGCGCCGCCCAGTACATTGACCGTGCACGTGCCGCCGGGCGCCAGGATGGTCTTGCCCGAAATGCAGGTAGTGCCCACGGAATCGATCGTTTGACCAGGCAGCGCATTCAGCAACGAGACACCGTTGATCACGATCGCCACTGAAAGGCCATTTGTAGCGGTAATGAATGCATTGCCACCCGCGGCGGTCGCTATGTCAACGGAGGCGGGCGAAGATGTCAAGGAAACGAGGTGCCCTCCATTGCCCATGCTTGCGACAGCAGTCTCGCGGGTCCCAACCCCCCAAGATTCGATCGTTAACTTGCAACCAGCAGATTGCCGGCGACCCTGGCAACCGAAGGAGCAGGCGGACCGACACGAGCAGAGCAAATGCCCGGCCTCCCGGCAATGTCCGCGACCTGGGGTCGCGGGGTACGGTCTACGAATTCATGCCGGCACAATAGCCAGGGGCAGTCGGCTATCTCGAGAATCTGATGGCAGCTCGCGCCCGCGCTCGGGCAACCTCTTCTACCCGATTCCGCGGTTGCGCATCGGTGTGTAGCGAGTGAAGGAGGCTTCTGGACACAGCGGCGACTCCTTCAACGGCAGCAGCGAACGCCGCCTCGTTTGCCTTTGACGGTTTGTTGAAACCGCTGACCTTGCGTACGAATTGCAGAGCCGCAGCAAGAATTTCTTCTTCGGTCACGGGCGGATCGAAATTGAAAAGGGTCCTGATATTCCTGCACATAGGCTTGGGTCCGATCATCAACGACTGACAAGTACCGTCTCGCGCGCAGGCCGGCACGCGCAGGTCCGGGGAATAGGGCGCCTCAGGGAGCCCCACACGCGGGCGCAACGGGCGACGAGCGTGCCCAGTGGCTGGTCACTTCCCACCGGGCTTGAACGAAACCAGTTCAAGCAGCGTCGATTCGGTGCGGATCGGTGGCGTGCGCCCGTCCTTCTGGACATATTGGCCCTCGCGCTTTTCCCGCACCACCGCCTTTGCCGCCGGCGCATACCATATGGAGTCACGTCGTGTTGTACGCGTGCGCCAGAACTCTTCGTCATCGAGCTGCAAGGTCCGATAGACATATACCGTGTCGAATCGGCCCGCGGGCACTGTCGTCGTAGCGGGGCCGTCAACCCTGCCGTAGATGAGGATCTGGTCCTTGAGTCCAGTGTCCTTCCGCTGCGTATCGATAACCTGGCGCCACGTCTTGCCCTTGTCGAGCGGAAAGGCCAGCAACTGTGCCGGCGGGCTGAATGGACGTGTCGGCTCGTGGTTGAGCGAACCGGCGACCAGTCCACCTTCGCCGTTGACCTCATCAATCCATTCGCTGCGGCCGCTGGGGTCCGTACGATCAAAGCGGATTCGAGCGGTGCTCCCGGTCACATCGATGACCTCGACATCAAGCTGCGACACCGCGCCGCGGCGCAGGTTGTCCGTGAGGCGATACTGCCAATGATCGCCGACCGCAAGTTCCGGTGCCCCAACACCCTTGCCAGGCGGAGCCGCCCCGCTGGCGGCAAACCAGAGCAGGGCGCATACGCCCAATGCGGGGGCGAGGTTATGCGCTCGAGATGGGATCATGGAAACTCCTCGATCAAGGACGGGCCAAGCAATTCTAGAACAAGGCAGGTTACAGCGGAGCGGTCGCCGACCCCAGCTGCGCGCGACTCGGAAGCCTCGCATGCAGAAAAGCTCGCTTGCGCAGCCGGAGAACCCGGCGCAGCAGCCTCGGCCCGACCGGGCCTAGTATCGGGGTTTGACGCCTTGGCAGTCGGAGCCGAGATACCTCATTTCCGAGTCGGTCTGCATCGTGTGCTGGCCTCGAGCGTCGGTCATCGTCATGTCAACGTGGGTCGCCACGGTGTCGCCGCTGATCGTACTCTCACCCTTGCCCACCTCGGAGCGTCCATTGCCGGCGCAGCTGAATTCGAAACTGGACTTATTGCCGCTGCGGGTAACCTTCGCGGGCTCGCAACGTCCCTCCGGGTCCACCATGGGCTTGTCCCGAGCGGCCATCGCAGCGCTGACGCACACGCGTGTCGTGCCCTGGGCAGTCTGGCCGGGCATAGCTTGTGCGCCCATCATGGCTTCCATCTGTTGTCGTTGAGCGGGAGTCATGTTGGCCATCGCCGCCTGCATTTTGGCGCTGGCAGCAGCCATCTGGGCGCTCATATCCTGCCCGTCGACAACCTGGTGGATCGACTTCATTTCCCAGAGGCCTGGTTTGAGCCCGGAACTTTGCGAAAACGCTGGGCTGCTCAAGCCGATAACAATTGCCATCACCCATCTTTTCATATCGCTTCCAGCGGGCTTTAAATGAACGTAGGTCATGACTCCAGCTCTCGAACGGCGTTGAAGGGGTAGAACACCTGCTGGCCAAGTACCTGTCGTCGACCGGTCGAATGATAGTCTGAGCGGCCCTGATTTGTACGGTGGCCTCGCCCACGCTCGAGTCGGCCGTACGGACTTGTCGCGGGAGCAATCCAGCGCATCAGGTTGTCGCAAGCCGCCTTCAAGGTCTAGGGCTGACGCTGGGCGGCACTCAGTGCCGCCGCAAAGGCGTGGCCGAACGGCGCTCCAGCGCCCGGCCCTGGGGCACAAATCGACTGGCTTCGCGGCAATCGCCTAGCAAGCGCCTTCCAACCGCCCCGGCAAGCATCTTGCTTCGATTTCCTCGAATGGCGGTATCGACGCGCCAGCCAGGCAGGGATTCTTATGATTAACGACCTGATTTTGCATGTGAAAGCTCTCAAGGAAATCGAAGGGCTGCATCCCGTGCCCGCTTTATGGGCCAAGGCATCTTCCGATGCCGGCGGGGACCCTAATCGGGCCAAAGCACAGTACATGAAGCTGCGCGTTGCCGATCTTAGTCTGCAGAAAAAGCATGTTGCGCCCACCCTCCGGCGTGTTGATGTGCCGCCGGTTGCAAAACCGGTAGCCGGCGGTCAGGCCTTCTCGACTAGCGCTTTGCATTCGCGCACGGCATCACGTATTTGGACGGCCGGCGTGGTGTTGGTCGTTCTCGTTGGCGCCACCCAGCTGCTGCCGATCAGCAAAATGAAACCCTTTGCCCCGACGCCTTGGGTGAGCGGGTCGGTCGAGCCGGGCGGGCGGGAGTCGCCATCGGCGGCGCCTGTCGCCAACCCGGCCACGACGGCGCCCGATCCGGGCGATGCATCGGCCAGGACCCGTCTCGGCGACCAGTACTATGCCGGCCAGGGTGTGCCACGGAATCTCGCGACAGCGGCCACGTGGTACGAACGTGCCGCCGAGCAGGGCTACGCCAAGGCTCAGGTCAACCTTGCGGTGATGTACAAGTTTGGTGAGGGCGTACCGCTTGATTACGTGAAGGCAGCAAGTTGGTTCCGCAAGGCCGCAGACCAAGGTAATCCCGCAGCCCAGGTGAACCTCGGGACCCTGTACGAATTCGGCCAGGGTGTGCCTCAGGACGATGCCGAGTCGGCCAGCTGGTACCGCATAGCGGCCGACCAGGGGGACGCGCGTGGGCTGGACTACCTTGGGTCAATGTACGAGTCAGGCCGAGGCGTGGCGCAGGATTACGTGGAGGCCTACAAGCTTTGGAGCTTGGCCGTTGTCCGCACCCCGGCGTGGGAGAGCGAACTTGCCGAAGAAGTTGTCAAGAACCGCGACAACGTCGCGACCAAGATGGCGCCAGCCCAAGTTGCCGAGGCGCAGAAGCTCACGCGCGAGTGGAAGCCACGCTAATGGGTTGAATCGCGCCGCGAAGCCGATGTAGGCACAAGCTCTCTTCGCCTGCCGTTCCAGGAGCAGGGCGACGTCACTCGAGTCGGCAAGACGCGGCCAACGCCGGCGAGCCCTGCGAACTGTTGCACGCTCCCGATATCCTGAGCCGCCTGGCCGGCTTGGCGCTCGCAATCACGTCTGCTTCCGCTGCGCTGCGGCAAGCACCGGCACGACGTGCCGAGGCCGGTGCCCGGACGGCAATCGGGTCAAGCCCAACCGGTTGACCCGCAGTACCACCCCGCGGCCTGCCAGCGCATTCCACTCCACCACAGAGGCATTTCGTCGCTCGTCAGCCCACCGGCGGGAGTGCGCCGCATAATCGTCCTCGTTCATCACCACCGGAGTTGCGCGATGGGCTTCAATTTCAGAGGCGACTTTGCGCTCGCTCTTGGCGCGGTCAGCTCTGCTCTCTTCCCCGGCCCGGCGGCGCTGGCCGACGCGTTGCTGTTCCGTGGCGACGCGACGCATTCGGGTGTCTACTCCTCGTCCAGAGTTCCCACCCTGGAGCATGTCAAATGGAAGTTCCACACCGGCGCCAAGGTGGTTTCCTCTCCCGCAGTAAGCGGCGATACGGTATATGTGGGAAGCGCCGACCATTCCGTGTATGCCCTGAGCACGGCGGACGGTAGCGTCAAGTGGCGCTACAAGACCCGGGGTCCGGTCAATTCGTCGCCGGCGGTCGCGATGGGCATGGTTTTCGTCGCAAGCCTCGATGGCAATGTCTATGCTCTCGACGCAGTCGATGGCAAGGTGGAATGGGAATTCAAGACGGGCGGCGAGCGACGTTTCACCGCGCCAGGCATCCATGGGACCATGCCACGAACCGAGTTGATGCCTGATCCTTTTGACGTCTTCCTTTCCTCGCCGGCCGTCGTCGACCGAACCGTTTATATCGGCAGCGGCGACCACCATGTATATGCGCTCGATGCGCAATCCGGCAAGATGCTCTGGGCTTTCGAAACGGGCAACGTCGTGCATGCCTCGCCCGCCGTGTCCGCTGGCGTCGTCTACGTCGGCAGCTGGGACCGCAATCTTTATGCGCTCGATTCAGCGACGGGCAAGCTGATCTGGAAGTTTCAGACCGGCGACGACACCGACATCTATAATCAAGTTGGCATCGCAAGTTCGGCAGCGGTCGCCGGCAGACACGGTGTTCTTTGGTTGTCGCGACGGGCACTTCTACGCTGTGGACGCAAAGACCGGCGCCAAGAAATGGGCGCACGACAACCAAATGGGGTGGGTGATCGCCTCGCCAGCAGTCGACCATGGCATCGTCTACTTCCCGACCTCCGATGGGCAACGCTTCAAGGCACTCGACGCGGCGACAGGCTCCACGGTCTACGACATTTCCAACAATGCTGTGTCGTTTTCATCTCCAGGCGTGGTCGGTGACACGATCTTCTACGGCACCTCGGATGGCTGGCTTCACGCCATCGTTGGTCGCACGGGGCATTCCAAGGGCGACTTCCAGACCGACGGCTCGAAGACAACGCGAGTAAATACGTCGACAATTCCGGCAACATTAGGAGCGAAGCGCTGTACCCCGACGCCACCCTTGACGGGATGATCATAGGTGTGGACCGAATGTATTCGCTGGGCTCCGTGCTCTCTTCGCCAGTGATTGTCGATGGCGTCGTCTATTTTGGGAGCACGGACGGCAACGTGTATGCGGTGGAATGAGCGGCTTCGCTCTTAGGAGGGTCCGTTTTCGATCTGTGATGGCGCATCGGCACGATGACGCGCAAGCCGGCCGTGCTATCGGGCCCGTGCCTTCCGGAGCCGCTCGACTCCTGTAGGTCGTTTCCCGCCGAAGCCGTCCCGCTGCCGCGATTGAGACGCGTCAAAGGCAACCGGGAGCGGACACCTTGCCGACGATGCCCTCGACCCAGAGGAAAGCCGGCAGTCCAGATCGAGCGACACGTCCAGCTGCTCGAATTCGATTGATGCGCCAGCCTGTCGATTCGATCGAGAAGTGAAAAACGTCGACATGCGGACGGGTGGAAGAGAATCAGTCTCTTCGAATGGCGCGGAAACCGCAAAGACCCGAATGACCGGCCCGGTTGCGGGGTCGACGATAAGTCGCGTCACGATGCCCGCCTTTTCATCATGAAGGTCGAAGCCGAGGAAGAGCTCTCGCTCCCCCGAGCGGCAGACAGTCGGGAGAAGCGCCCGCTCTCCCCACGCGGGGCTCGACACCATCGAGCGAGCCGAGTGGCGAGCCCGCGCGATTTTCACCATGCTGCCCGGCGCCGATGTTGCGCAAGCCGTGAGCATCGCCACGCTCGAGACCAGGAAGATATCGGCGCACGCCGCCCGCAACCGACGCGGCGCGGAAGTGTTCGAACTCGCTGGCGCACGAGCACAGTACATCAGTTTGCCGGCAACCGGGCGTCATCGCTCCACTCGCCGCCAGCCGAAGGCCAAGAAGCACGAAAAGCGCGCCGCTGGCACGAGAAATGTGACCTAGCGCTGCCGGATGTCGACAAAGTATCCGCGAATATGGGAGGCCGCCGCAGCCAAGAATAGACACCATGCGGTTCCCGTCGACGACGAAGGTAATACCAAGTGCGAGAAATGCACCGACCTTGTTCGGGCTATCGGAGTCGATAAACTGTGGCAGAAAGGCCAAAAAGAACAGGGCTACCTTGGGGTTTAGGACGTTCGTCAGAACGCCGCGCCGGAAGGCCGAGCCCCGAGGGTATCGAATCAGAGTGCTGCAATGGCGATATGACCGCGGCCGATGCCATGAGGGCACGAATCCCCAGATAGATGAGGTACGCCGCACCGACGAACTTAACCGCGGCAAATGCGGTTGCCGACGTGGCAAGAACGGCCGAGAGGCCGACGGCGGCGGCGAGGGTATGTACCACGCAGCCGGCGCTGATCCCCAACGCGGAAGCGACTCCTGCCCGGCGACCATAGGCGATGCTGGAGCCGAGAATATAGAGCGTATCCTGTCCTGGCATGAGGTTCAGGAATATGCCCGTCGCAACGAACAGCCAGTAGTCGTGGATGCCCAATTGATTCATGCCGCGTGCGCGGCTGGCTTATCTTTCGGGACCAGGTTCCGCTGGGGCCTCGAGCGCTTCGATGACCCGAAGCCGACTGCACGACAAGCTCGTCAATTTCCAGCCTCCGGATCCGGGCACGGCTACGGCCAGCCGGCCGATCGCCACCGCGCCGATGGCCAATGCGCCGATCGCGGCCGCTCCCAGCGCGAGTGCGGCAAGAGTCTGCGCTGCGGCGACTTGTCCGAGCTCGCTGGGGGTGGCGCGTGCGGCTCGCGGGTCAGATGTCGGTCCATCGAATCGAAAAGGGGCGTTGCCCAGAGACATACTACTCGCGATCAAATCTCATGACCGTCGCTCGCCTGCCACCATTTCCGTGGGGTACCGCGGGCCAATCGGATGATTCGCGATTCAGCGCTCGATCACCGCTTTTCACTTGCTTCCGGCTTCGCCCTCCATGCCCTCGTCTGTTCCCTCGCCTCCCGCGCTTGCTCATCGGGTGTCATCTTGTCGGCAACGTCCTGCATGGCACGGGCGGCATCGGAGCGAGGGCCCCCGGGCGGCAGCGCAATGACGGCGAGACCAAGCCACTTCATTGCCTGACGTTGTCTTGCGGAACACCTCTGCCGGCCGCATACAGCAAACCAAGGTTGATCTGCGCGTACGCCATCCCCTGGTCCGCCGCCCGGCGGAACCACTTGGCCGCCTCGTCGCTTCGTTTTTGTCGACGCCGGCGCCCTCCGCATAACTGGCCCCGACATTGTACTGCGCATCGGCATTGCCCTGATTGGCCGAACGCTGGAACCACATCATCGCTGTCGCGTCGTCCCGCACGACCCCTTTGCCTTCGGCATACAAGGCACCGAGCCGATATTGGGCGACGGGATCGCCCTTTTTCCGCAAGCGTGCGCCAGATCTCGACCGCTTTCACATAATCCTGCTGCGCGATATGCCGCCAGGCCCGTCCTCCAGTGTGCCTTGCACAACGGCCGACTGGACCGTGGCGGCGAATGCGATCGCCCCCAGCATTGCGCGCGCGATAACCTGCAGCGGTGCATTGAATACTGGCATGTGTACCCTAAGACGTGAGCCGAGCCGTGAGCGCCAAGTGGTCGGGCACGGCTTCGTTCGTAACAGCCGACCAGTGGAAATTAGGTCGACCCAAGGCGTCAGGCGAGAGATTACTCTGCCGGGCCGATAACGCATAGTGGTTGCTGCCGGTGCGCGAGATCCAGAAGTTGGCGGGGATAGTCGCTTTCCCCTGCCGATGCCCCGGCTCTTCGACCAGGTCACACGTGCGGATCCGGCGGTTTTTTTGTCTGATTGGCTCTGGTCATCTTGCTTTCAAGCGCGACGATTGAGCACTTCGAGCGGGAGTCTGACGCCGCCTGGCGCCGTGTTACGCAGCTCCCTTGCCATGTCATCTGGCGTCCTTGTGCATGGCACCCGATGCAGCTCGTGCCTCGCCGCGGTCCCTCAGCGGGCGTGCAGCAGTGGCGTAAGGGTCTGGTCGAGCAGTAGCGCGTCAAGGCCCGGGTCGCCATACCATTGGTCCTTGCGCAGGATGCCCTTACGGTCCACGACGAAGGTCAGCGGAAGGCGCCAGATACGCCCGTAACCTTTCAAGTAAGTGTCGTGCTCAAATCCGACCGGGAACGCATAGCCTTTCGTCACCTCGCGCACCTTGGCCTCGTCCTTCGGCGTCATCCATGCTAAGAGCAACCAGGACAAGACCCTGGTCACGATGCTGGCGGTAATACACATCGAGTGCCGGCATCTCCTCGCGACACGGTGCGCACCAAGTCGCCCATATGTTCACGACGACCACTTTGCCCGTGTAGTCGGCAAGATTGAACTCCGTGCCGTCGAGAAGCTTGGCCTGTATCTCGGGCGCGGGCCGCCCCTCTGTTGCCGCGAACGACAGGCCGCACCAGGAAAGAAGGAGCAGCGCCGTCTTCCAACCCGCAGGTGACGCGCGACCCTTGATGCCGCGTTGCCGTTCAATCGATGTGTCGAGTCGAGGCTTGCCATGACTTGCCCCATGATCGAACGTCATCAACCTATCTTGCGGCCTTGCCCTGCTGCCTGACCCAAGGTTTGCTGAACCCGTGTCAGCGATGCCCCGCCGCCCAAGCCGTGGCGAGTCAGAACGCATAGCTTGCCCCAACCGAGGCCGTCCAGTGCGGGAAAAGCTGGTAGCCTGTGAGGTCACTGTATAGCGGCAGTTGCACGAAGGCGAAGACCTGCATGTCGTGCGTAATGCTCATGCTTACGCCTGGGCTCAGGTACAACCACCGTGCCGCCCGTGGAAATGGTGTCGGCAAGCACCCCCTGGTCCGTGCGCTTGTTAGTGATATTGAATTGCAGCTGCGGCACGATGTCGGGGTTCTCCTCGTAGCGCACGCCGAAGCTCACGGTGACGAGATTGCCGGGGCGGTAGTCCTCGCCTGGCTGGTCGAGCTTGTGCCACAGCGCGGCTTGAAATTGGCCGTTGATGAAAGCGTCGAAGTTCTGGCTCACCGCCTGGTAGTAGTACGCACCGACGATGAGGTCGGTAGCGCCAGCACCGGCCTGCAGGCTGGTGTCGAGCAGATTGCCCGGCGAGGGGATCTGCGAATTGGGCCCCGAGTTGAATGCGACCGGGTTACGTCCTACTGTGCCAGTGCCATCGGCATTTGGCCCGCCATAGTCTCCGGTGGGCAATATCAGCCCGAGCTGAAAGCCGAGGTTGTGCGTAGGCAGGAAACCCTGATAGCTGGTAATGAATCGGATGTCCCCCAGGCTGTCAACGCTCGCGCCGCTTACCTTGTCGGGAGTGAGAGGGTTCATCGCGGCGCCATAGGTGGAGTGGCTGCGGTCGATGTAGGGAACCAGCAGGTTGAAATTCCACTCTCCGTTGGGCCTGGTAGCTTATGCCCGCGGTGAAGTATCGATTGATGGTCTGCTTCTCGACTTCCTGGTTGCCACCGGCGTCGTTGATCGCGGCCACTTGCGAGTTCGAAATGCTGCTGGTGCCGGACCGCAATTGGTCCTGATTGATGAAGTCGAATTCGAACGTTGCGCGCCAGCCTGCTATGTCCGAATAGCCCATGGCAGCATCGGTAGACAACGAACAACCGCAGGTTGCGCAGGCCAGTGCAGCGCGGGGGAATACCGCGCCGAGCACAAAGGCCGCCGCCATGAGCAGCGATGGCGCGGGAGCCCTGGCATGCGTACGTCCGCGTTTTGTCACGGTCCAAGCACAGTTACCCAAATAGCCGTGTTGCAGGTTCGCGCCAGTCGACGGGATCCTGGTCATTGCCATGCTCCACTCACTGCTCGCGGCAGCGAGGCCGCGAAGCCAAATGCCGCGGCGGGGCACAGAACCTGCTGCTCACGCGCGACTGGAGTCGACGCCGATTAGGGCGTCATGCGGTGCGTCAGGTGGAGGGGTGTGGCGGGGCGCGAATCGGTGGGATCAGGGCAACACGAGCGATGCGGGGCGGCTGATGGAGCTCAGCGGCCGGCGGTACATCGCCGGGCCCCGCAGGCGGAAGCACGAACTCTGCCTGGGGCAAGAAGCCCGTAGTCAGGAACTTGATAACCTGACATGGAGTGCAGTCGTGATTGATCGGGTGCGTCGGCCCCCCGGGGAGGTCTGACAGTCGCTCGCTGCTATCCCGACTCGCGTGATCGCGGCCTGAGCCGGGATGCGCCGCGGTGAGGTGACCGTGCACAGCCGCCGATTCGAAATCGACGGCAGGCAGCAGTGCGAGCGACGGCAGAAGCAACGCAACCGCGGCGCAGCACGCCGTCCACGAACGCCAACGAGCGCGGCACCCCAGGAAGCGCATCGACGCAGCTTCGAACCGATAGATCGGCTTCAACACGGCCCCAATTCGTGGACCCCGTCCGGCACTCGGTCAATGCTAACACTTAAAGGCGCCTCTTAATCCAGCGGAGACCAATGAGTCCTTACCCATGATGCGATCAGGCCCATTCTTGCCCCGGGGGTGTTGGTCGTACCGGCTCGGTGGGATCAGGCGGCCGTGCCGGCGTTTCCCTTCGACTACCAGTCCTTGAGGAAAGATCCTTGCCTGCTTCTCAAAGCGACCTCGCCGACCCCACCGCGAGAGAGCAAGTAGAACTGTACCGATCGGTCCAAGCTTCGCCGCTCGATGTAATGAAAGCCGTGCTGGCCGCATCGCCGAACTCGACCCCGCGCTCAACGCGTTCTGTCTGGTCGACGCGGATCGCGCCCTGGCGAGTGCCAAGGCATCCGAAGCGCGCTGGCACGACGCTACGCCAGTGGACATCCTCGACGGCAGATCGCTCACGCAACCACCGCACGCAGGCGGCGAAACAGCGTGGCGGAATCCCCCGTTACAACTCCGGAGGCTCGGCGGTAGGTCCGGCTGCATACTTGTAATATCATGTCTTGTGGCTAGATTCGGCTGCGTCATGGACATTGCGCACGACATGCTGGGTTGCGTTCCGCAGCGGATAGCCCGCTGCTTGATCGCCCTCCTCGCGGCGCTCGTCTTCGCGGGAGCGGCCGGTGCGCAATCCGCTGCCGCGCCCGGTTACAGCCAGGACGAACTCGATCAACTGCTGGCGCCGATTGCCCTCTACCCTGATGAACTGCTAACCCAGATCCTGATCGCAGCGACCTACCCGCTCGAGGTCGTGGAGGCTGCCCGCCTCGTACAACAGAGCCCCGATCTCCAGGGTGATGTGCTGGACCAGGCGGTGGCCGCCAAGAACTGGGATCCAAGCGTGCAGTCGCTTGCCGCGTACCCACAGGTGCTGGCCATGATGAACGACAACCTCGAGTGGACGCAGCGCTTGGGGGACGCGTTTCTCGCCGACCAGCCGGCGGTTATGGATACGGTGCAATCGCTGCGCCAAAGAGCGATGGCAGCCGGCAACCTGCAATCCATTCCGCAACTGTCCGTGGCGACACAGGACGGTGATATCGTGATCGACACGCCACAGCCGGACGTGGTGTACGTGCCGGTCTACAATCCGCTGCTCATCTATGGCCCGTGGTGGGCCCCGGCCTATCCGCCATGGTTCTGGTGCCCGCCGGCGATTTTCGGCTATCCGTTCTGCCCGGTGTATACGGTCGGTATCATCTTCGGCGCGCCCTGGCCAATCCGGTACCCCCATTGGGGCTGGGCGCACCCCTACTGGCACACGCATCGCGTCGTGGTCAACCCTCAGAACAACTTGTTCTGGAACCATGCGCGGCAAGCCCAATTGGCCCCGGACGGCACCTGGCAACATTCACCGGCCCACCGCCGCGGTGTCGCGTATCCGAACACCGCGACACGTGAGCGGTACCTCAGCGTCGATCCCAATGCGGTGCGCGCGCGACAGGACTTCCGCGGCTACGAGCGCGTGCCCTCGACGCCGGGTGCCGCGCCGCGTGTGCCCCCTGCGCTTCCTTTCGACCCAACCTATACACGCCAGCAGACCCAGATCAACGCCCAGCGCGGGATGCAAAGCCGACAATCCATTCCCGTGGCCCCGGCACCGGTCTTCCGGGCGCCCGTCAATCGCGCCCCGGCTCCCGCGCCGGCGCCGGCGCGAGCGCCGCAGGGGCAAGGCGGCGCAGTCCGGCATTGACCCATGAACTGCCCCATCATCCGCACGAGGACCCCATGAGGTTTCCGCCATCCCGGGCCGCGACGTTCGTGAGCGTTGCCCTGAGCGCATGGGTCATGGCGGTCGCACCGCCGGCGATTGCCGCCCGGGATGCAGCGTCAGCCGCGCAACCGCGGGTTCAGCAGCACTACCCGACTGTAGAGGCGGCGGCCCACGCGCTGGTGGCCGCGTTGCGTGCCAACGACCCGCGGCGGCTGGGCGCAATACTCGGCCCCGGCAGCGAACCGCTGATCAACTCAGGCGATCCGGTTGCCGATCGACAGGGACGAGCGCGCTTCGTCGCCGCATTCGACAAACGTTCGAAGATCGAGCCCGAGGGAGATGCTAAGGCGGTTCTGACCGTTGGCGAGAACGATTGGCCTCTCCCGTTCCCGCTGGTGAAGGATGCCACGGGCTGGAGATTCGACACCGAGTCCGGCGCCGAGGAGATCCTCAACCGACGCATCGGGCGCAACGAGCGGGCCGCGATCCAGGTGTGTCTGGCCTACGTGGATGCCCAGCGCGAATATGCGCTGACGCAAGGCAACCGCGACGGCGTGCACGAATACGCCATGAAGCTTGTGAGCGCGCCGGGGAAAAAGGATGGCTTGTACTGGCCGACGAAACAGGGGCAGCCGCTAAGCCCACTGGGTCCCCTTGCCGCGCAGGCCAGGGAGGAGGGTTACGGCAAGGCCAAGAACGCGGCGCACGAACCCTACCATGGGTACTTGTACCGGATACTGACCGGCCAGGGCGGCAATGCGCCAGGCGGACCCTACGATTACATCGTCGGTGGCCGGATGATCGGCGGCTTCGCGCTGGTCGCCTACCCGGTCCGCTGGGGCGATTCAGGAATAATGACGCTCGTCGTCAATCACGACGGCGTCGTCTACGAGAAAAATCTTGGCGAAGCCACCGCGGCAATTGCTTCGCGCATGACGCGTTTCGACCCGGATTCGACCTGGTCGAAGAGCCAGCCCTGACCAAGGTCGGGCGCGGCGCCGGTGCCGCCGCTTGCCCAAGCGATGACACAACCCGACTTCGCGTCCCAATGCAATGCGCATCGCGGCTATCTGCTGCGGGTAGCTACGCTGCAACTGCGCGACAGCGATCTTGCCGAGGACATCGTGCAAGACACCTTGCTCGCGGCGCTTCAAGGAGCAACAGGCTTCTCCGGCCGCTCGAGCCTGAAGACATGGCTTACCGGCATACTGAAGCACAAGATTGTCGACGCGATCCGGCGCAAATCTCGCGAGCCGGCGTTTGCGACGCTCGAAGATGAATGTCAGCTTGACGATCTTGACGCGCTGTTCGACGAGTCGGGCCATTGGGATAATCCGCCCGCGGAATGGGGTGACCCCGAGTCCAGCCTGTCGCGCCAGCAGTTTTTTGACGTCATGCAATTCTGCCTGGACAAGCTGCCACCCAATACGGCCCGGGTTTTCATGATGCGTGAGGTGCTGGAGCTTTCGAGCAGCGAAATTTGTAAGGAACTCACGATCACGTCGACCAACCTATGGGTCATTCTGTACCGGGCAAGGGTGGCGCTGCGCCAATGCCTGGAGCAGAACTGGTTTGGCCAGCCCGCCCGAGACGGGTGATCCAGCGAAGGTGGTGCGCAAATTGGGCCTGATGATCTCATGCAAGGAAGCGAGCCGGGCGCTCTCGCAGCTGCAGGACGGCGACGTCGCCTTGCCGCTGTACCTGCGGATCCGGCTGCATCTGCTCCTGTGCGACGCGTGCAGTCGCTTCGCGTGGCAGATACGCTTCCTGCGCCAGGCCATGCAACGCTACCGGCAGTAGCAGCGCCCGATCCGAAACGGGCCCGGGAGGTGCCATCGGCGGACAGCCGCCGTTGCGTGGTAAAATCAGTGGCCTCCAAAGACGGTATCCGCCGTGCTCTCGATCGTGCTTAACGGCTCGTGTTGTCGGTGTGCCGACCAGGCAACGATTGCCGATCTGATCCGTGAGCTTGCTCTCGAAGGCAAGCGCATCGCGGTCGAACGCAATGGCGAGATCGTACCCAAAAGCCGCCACGGCGACACAGCGCTGGCCGACGGCGATCGCATCGAAGTGGTCCGCGCCGTCGGTGGGGGCTGACGGTTTGCCGCATGAACGCGCCCAACGAAAACCTTGTCCTTGCGCACGATGACCTGCTGGTGATCGCCGGCAAGGCCTACCGCTCGCGGCTGCTGGTCGGCACGGGCAAATACAAGGACTTCACGGCAACACGGGCCGCCATCGATGCCTCGGGCGCCGAAATTGTGACCGTCGCAATCCGCCGCACTAACATCGGTCAGAACGCCGACGAGCCATCGCTGCTCGATTATCTGCCGCCGTCGCAGTTCACGCTGCTGCCAAACACCGCCGGCTGCTACAGTGCGGACGACGCGGTGCGCACGCTGCGCCTCGCGCGTGAACTGCTCGATGGGCGGGCTCTGGTCAAGCTCGAAGTGCTTGGCGATCCGCAGACGCTATTTCCGAACGTACGCGAGACGATTCGCGCCGCCGAGACGTTGGTCAAGGATGGCTTCGAAGTCATGGTCTACACTTCCGACGATCCGATCGTGGCGCGCGAGTTGGAAGCGGTCGGTTGCGTGGCGATCATGCCGCTCGCCTCGCTTATCGGCTCGGGGATGGGTATCCTCAATCCGTGGAACCTCAGACTCATCATCGAGCAGTCCAAGGTACCCGTGCTCGTCGATGCCGGCGTTGGCACGGCCTCGGACGCCGCGGTCGCGATGGAACTCGGTTGTGCCGGCGTGCTGATGAACACCGCGATAGCATTGGCAGAGCATCCGATACTCATGGCCGGCGCAATGAAGAAGGCGGTCGAGGCAGGGCGTGAGGCTTTCCGCGCTGGTCGTATGCCGCGCAAGCTCTACGCCGCGACCCCGAGCTCACCGACCGCCGGTCTGATCGGCTGATACCCGATCGATGATGCGATCCCTGCGCGCGGTCGCCGCGATGATCGCCCTTGCCGCAATGCCTGCGCCGGCCGCACCGCCGACCGACGCTGAACTCGAGCAGGTCTGTGCGCAAGCCGAAGGCGCGGCCCATTGCGCACGGCTTGTCGAAGCCATGCAACTCAAGCGCCTGCCCAATCTCGCCCGGCGCGAGGGCTCCGTGCTCTCCGTCTCGCTGTATCCGTCGGGTACCGCGACCTTTACCGACAGCGGCGACGGGGCCGGCGCACGAGCCTACAGCCTCTGGGACTACCTCGATGCTCTCAACGCAGTGCTCCTCTACACCACCAGGGGCGAGACCACCTTCTTCACCCTCCTGCAACGCACGACAAACCGGCGCATCGAGCTTCCGACCGAGCCGCAGCTTGCGCCCGATCGGCAGCACCTTGTGACCGCCGACGTATGCGAGGCGCGTTGCAGCAACGAGGTCGCCGTATGGCGCGTCACACCCGAAGGAATCCGCAAGGAATTGACGTGGTCGCCGGAAGGATGGATCGACGCTGGCGCGAAATGGAAGGATGCCGGGACCCTCACCTTCGAGTACACGACCTCGAGCGGAAGCGGCAAGATGGATAGAGCACTCGGCGACTCGGGCTGGAAGCGGGTCCAATGACCGAAGCGCGCGCGGCAGCAACACGCCGGCCGATCCGCAGCTTCGTATTGCGTCAGGGCCGCTTCTCGGCGGCACAGCAGCGCGCCCACCAATCTCTGCTGCCGCACTTCGGCGTGCCGTTCGAGGCAACGCCTCTGGATTTCGACGCCCTCTTCCCTCGCAGGCTGCCGCGGATCCTGGAGATCGGCTTCGGTATGGGGGAGACAACCGCGGCCATCGCTCAGGCGATGCCCGAGTGTGACTTTCTGGCCGTCGAGGTCCACGCGCCAGGCGTCGGCAGCCTGCTCAAGATGATCGACGAGCGCGGGCTGTCCAACATCCGGATCGTGCAGCATGACGCGGTCGAAGTCGTGGCACAGATGGTGCCCGACGCGTCCCTGGCAGGCATCCACGTGTTCTTTCCCGACCCGTGGCCGAAAAAGCGGCATCACAAACGGCGTCTGCTGCAGCCGCCATTTGTGCATGCGCTCGCGATGCGACTGGTACCCGGCGGCTACTTGCATGTGGCAACCGACTGGGAGGACTACGCCGCGGCGATCCTGGCGACATGCGAAGCCGAACCGCTGCTTGAAAATTCCGGCCCCGGGTTCGCTTCGCGACCCGCGCACCGGCCACTCACTAAGTTCGAACGCCGCGGCCTCGGGCTCGGGCATGGGGTGTGGGACGTCATCTTCCGCCACCGCTCGAGTCAATAGCGCCCCATGCGCAGGGTCCAACAGTTGTTGCGCAAGCTTGTGCGTCCGCCCGCTGCACAGCAGACGCTTTTTCCGCCAGGGCATTTCTACTCGCCAATCGTGGACGTAGCGGAACTGCGCGGCCAGCAGTCGCGGGTCTGGCCATCGGAGCCTGAGGTGCTCGGTATCGATTTCAACGATGCCTATCACGAGCAAGTGCTGAGGGACTTTTTTCCATCTTTCTATCCGGACTTCGCCTACCCATTGCGATTCGACGGCAATCCATTGACGTTCTACGTCGAGAACGATCAGTTCAGCTGGCTCGACTGCCGCGCGCTGTTTGTCCTGCTTCGGGTGTGGCGACCACGGCGCTTCGTCGAGGTGGGTTCCGGTTTCTCCACGCTTCTCGTTGCTGATGTGAACCGCCGGTTCCTGGGCGGGGGCATGAAGATCCATTGCGTCGAGCCTTCCCCCAGGCCCGCGCTCTATTCCCCAGAACTCGGAATCGAGCAGCTTTTCGTTAGCAAGGTCCAGGAGATCGGTTTCGCCCCGTTTGATGCGCTCGAGGCCGGAGATGTCCTGTTCATCGATTCCTCGCACGTGGCGAAGACCGGAAGCGACGTCAATCATCTTTGTTTCGAGGTGCTGCCGCGGCTGCGCAAGGGCGTGCGCGTGCATTTCCACGACATCTTCCTGCCCGAGGACTACCCGAAGCCGTGGGCACTCGACGACAATCGGAGCTGGAACGAACAATACGTGGTTCGCGCGCTGCTGATGTACAGCGCCTGCTTCCGCGTCCTGTTCGGCAGCGGCTATGCCTTCACCGCACACGTCGACTTGTTGCGCGAGGCATTGCGCAACCCGGACGGAGCCTGTTACGGCGGCGGAAGCCTGTGGATCGAGAAGATCGCGTGAAGCGACCATCATGTCCGCTTTGAGGCTTCCTTCCGTCCTCCACGTCAGCGCCGCCGAAGGCGGCGGCGTCGATCGCTACATTCGCGACGTCGGCGAGGCTGTGCACCGGCGCCATTTTCTGTGGCATGTCGGCTCCGGGATCGACGTAATCGAGGACTTGGCCACCCAGCGCTTCCTTCCACTGTCCAAGGCCGTCGAGGATTTCGCCGCCGCCACGCAACTGGCCGAGTGGCTGCGCTCTAACGGGATCGGCATCATCCACCTGCACGGTCTGGACGCGCGCTGCCGCCGTCGGCTTTCCTTGCTCCAGGTCGTGAGGGCCACCCCCTGGCTCGTGACCCTGCATGATCTGACTTTCATCGATCCCCAGGCCTTCACCGGTCGAGTAGCCGAGCCCAATTTTGCCTGGATCGCAGAAGTCTCGGATACGCTGGCACACGCCGCGACCGTCATCGCCCCTTCGGCATACATCCGCGCGCTTGCGCTGCGGCACTTCCCGAACGTGAGGTGTCAGATAGTCCAGCCAGGCATTGGCGCTGCACCGAATGGCGATCGCGCCAGCGTGCCCGCCGAGTTCGCCGCGCAGCGACTGAAGCACAACGTTGCAGTCATCGGCGCTATCGGCCCGCACAAGGGCAGCGGATTGCTCGATGCGCTCGTCAATCGACTCCACGAGACTGATATCGGCCTCGTGGTCATCGGCTACGTCGATTCGCAGCTCACGCAAGGCTGGCGGGTGCCGGGCCGCAGCTATGTGCATGGCCCCTACATGAACGCGGACTTGCCGCGACTTATCGCGTCCTACGGCGTTGACCTTGCATTGTTTCCAAATCGCCTGCCGGAAAGCTTCAGTTACACGCTTTCCGAGGTCTGGGCGGCCGGCATACCGGTCATTGTCCCCGAAGAGGGTGCCCTCGCGGAACGCGTCCGTCTCCATCAGGGCGGCTGGCTCCTGCCGGAGCGTTTCTCGGCGGAGCAAGCCGCACACCTGCTGCTGCGACTGTTCGATCCGGGCAGCGCGGCTGAGCGCGCTCGCGTAAAATCGCAGATCGATCCCCGTGATCCCGCCCGCATCCCCACCCTCGCCTCGATGGCCAGCGATATCGACGCCCTTTATGAACGATTCGGACTCAAGCCGCTTCCGTCCGAGAACGACCCTGCGGCCGGAGACGAAGCGCTGCGGCCGTTGCTTGCGGCCAACCTTGATGGCTTCGTGTTCCGCAAGGAACTGATCAAGCTCACCGGGGAGGCGGTACAGCTCAAAGCAGCCTTGGAGGACGCCAGGCCATGGGCAGCCAAGCTCGAGCACGATTTCCGCGAAGCACAGGCCTGGTCACGCAAGCTCGAGCGTGACATCGACGTCCTTACGGCCGAGGCCAAGAAACTGTTCGAAGAGAACCGGCGCCTGCTCGACGACAAGGCCGCGTTCGACCAACTGCCACTGGTCCTGCGCAATTTGTTGCTCAAGAAAGTGTTTCGTGCCCGTCGTTGACATCAGCGTCGTGACGTACGATCCGGGCCTTGTTGCACTCGGCGAGCTTGTTGGCAGCCTTCGCGAGCAGCTGCAAGGCATCCAGGCCCACCTCCTGATCCAGGACAACAGCCCGGACATCCAGACGGCGAAGGCAATAGAGCGCAATCTCGCGACGGAGAAATCATTTGCCCAGGTCAACGTGCAGCACTCGGGCGAGAACCTGGGGTTCGGTCGCGGTCACAACGCGAATGCGGCGCGAGGGCACGCGCCACTCTTTTTTGTTCTCAATCAGGATTGCGTGCTCGAGCCGGGCGTACTTGCACCCCTGCTCGAGGAGGCACGCAACGACGACGTGCGGGTTGCGGCCTGGGAGCTGCGGCAACTTCCCTACGAGCACCCCAAGACCTACGACCCGGTGACGCTTGACACACCCTGGGTAAGCGGTGCGGCCACCCTTTTCCGCCGCAGCGCCTATGACGCGGTCGGAGGTTTCGAGCCACGTATCTTCATGTACGGAGAGGATGTCGACCTTTCCTGGCGGCTTCGCGCAAGGGGATTTCGCTTGCGCTACCTGCCACGCTACGCCGTTGTGCATCGGACCTACAAAGTGGAGGGCGAGGTCAAACCGCTGCAGATTCTCGGTGGAGTCGAGACCAACCTATGCCTTCGCGCACGCTTCGGCGGCAAGAGATGCACGCTCCGGGGATTGATGCGGTTGGGCGCCGAGATACTTGCCCCTGCGGATTTTCCGGGTCGCCGGATAGGCATGCTCCGGGCCGGATTCCGCTTTCTCTGGCAGTGGCGCTATTTTTATTCCACGCGGGTTGTGCCGACGGCAGAATTCACGCCGATATTTTCTGGCTGGAATTACGAGATACGACGCGACGGCGCATTTGTTCCGCTGCGCTCACAACGAGAATTGCCGCGCCCAAGTACGCCGCTCGTCTCGATACTCATTCGCACGGTCGATCGCAGTGCGTGGCTTGCGCAGGCGCTGACAACGGTTGCCAATCAGACCTGGCCCAATATCGAGGCGGTCGTCATCGAGGATGGCCCGGCCCGATCCGAGCCGGTGGTCGAACGTTTCCGCGACAGGCTGAACGTGCGTTACCGGGCAACCGGTAGGAAAGTGGGCCGCGCGCGTGCCGGCAACATCGCGCTGTCCGAGGCCCGTGGCGAATGGCTCAATTTTCTCGACGACGACGACCTCCTGTTTGCGGACCATGTCGAAGTGCTCCTCGACGCGGTTCAGAAACATGGCACCAAGGGCGCCTATGGCCTCGCCTGGGAAACGCCGACCCGCGTCACCGACCGGGACAAGGCGAAGTACGAAGAGCTCACCTACTTCACGCGCCACCGGTATCCCTTCGACCGCCTGACGCTTTGGCACCACAACATTCTGCCCATCCAGGCGGTGCTGTTCCACCGCAGCCTTTACGAGCGCTATGGCGGATTTGCCGAGGACATGGATCAGCTCGAAGACTGGAACCTCTGGACACGCTACACGCTCGAGGACGACTTCGTGCTGACAGAGAAAACGACATCGAAGTACCGCGTGCCGGCAAGTGCACGCGAGGCTGCGGCGCGGCAAACGTTACTCGACGGCGCCTACCGTGACGCCATTGAGCGTCAAAAGACATTGCAGCTGCTGGTATCGCCGCAGGATATTGCGCACATGGCCGATGCACACATGCGCAGCAACTACCCCTCGATGGTCGGCCGCCCTGTCGTGCGTCACTTCATCGGTGCCCGGCCGTGGCTTGCGCGATTGTTCGCCTGGCGCGCGCCGATCATGCGCCGCTTGCGCCGGAGGCGGACCGTTCTTTGAGCGACAAAGCTTCAAGTCGCCGGTGCAAGAAGCGTTGCCGCCGCGAGCGTTCGCCCGAGGCTGTTATGACAGCCGGCTGAAAGCAATCGGGTTTGATCGCAATGGAAGACCCCTGAAGTCGAACCTTGACGTGAACGTTGAGAAGAGCGATCTTATCCGCGGTGGATACAGTCGTCGTCGGTCAGGACCCGAGCTTGGACGCTGAAGCATCTATGGCTGACGTGAGCCCTACCCGGCCCCGGGGCGGCGTGCTCGCAGTTGATCTGGACGGCACCCTTCTGCGGACTGATGTCTCATACGAGTCGGTCGCCCTACTGCTCAAGCGACCGTGGTCCCTCCTCTCACTCGCGTTCCATCTCGTTCGCGGCAGGGCTGCGCTGAAGAAGGAGCTGGCGCGGCGCGTCGAACTCGATGTGACGCAGCTTCCTGTGAACCTGGTTTTGCTCGAGTGGCTCAAGCGGGAACGGGGGCGAGAACGTGTGCTTGAACTATATTCGGCCTCGAATAACGCGATCGTTCAACAGGTCTCCGAACGCTTCGGGATTTTCCGATACGCGCAAGGCAGCGACGGTCGATTGAACCTTGCCGGCGAGGCAAAGTGGCAAGCAATCCGAGCACGCTGTGGGCCGAAGTTTACCTATGCCGGCAACAGTCACAGTGACGTGGCCATCTGGCGCCAGTGCCGCTCCGCGGTCTTGGTCGGTGACGTCGAACGCCTGCGCCGCTTTCTGTCCGACAAGGTAACGGTGGAAGAGTCGTTTCCGGTTCCCAGTGGTGGCGTCCGCCAGTGGTTGCGTGCATTGCGAGCCTATCAGTGGATCAAGAACGTGCTCGTGTTCGTACCACTGCTTCTTTCGGGGTTTCTGGCTCCCGGCCTTGCCTTGGCTTCGTTACTAGCTTTTGTGGCGATCAGCCTTGCCGCGTCTGCCAGTTACGTCGTGAATGACCTGATGGACCTGGCCGCCGACCGCGCCCACCCGAGCAAGCGCGAGCGGCCGTTTGCGTCAGCCGCGTTATCAATCCGATCCGGGCTGCTCGCGTTGCCGCTGCTAGCGGGGACGACCGCGGTGGTGCTATTGGCGCTTCCCTGGCGCGCGAGCGTCGCAGTCATGCTATACGCTGTATGCTCGGTCGCGTATTCCGCTTGGCTGAAACGAGCCCCGGTGCTCGACCTCATTGTGCTGGCGCTCCTGTTCACATTGCGTCTTGTCGCGGGGATGTTTGCGATCGGAGAGCCGCTTTCGCCATGGCTGCTGACATTTTCGATGTTCTTCTTCTTCAGCATTGCGACTATCAAACGATATGATGAGGTCCGGGTTATGGCCATGAGCGGCTCGCCCGGGATCCCGGGCCGCGGCTATCGGACAACCGACGGCACGTTTCTGATGTCGGTGGGCCTGAGCAGCGGCTTCTGCTCGGCACTCGTGTTCTTCATCTACCTGGTCGATCCCGCCTCGCCTTCTCGAAGCTATTCGCATCCGGAGCTAATGTGGATCATTTGTGTGATCCTGGCGTACTGGCTCGGACGCGCGTGGCTCATCGCCAGCCGAGGTGGCATGCACGTCGATCCGGTGCTATTTGCGCTGCGCGACCGCGTGTCGCTTGTGCTGGGTGCGCTAACGCTTGTCGTGAGCCTGGCGGCGCGCTGGTAATCGGAATGCATCTTCGATGCAACCCCTAGGAATGGAGTACCTCTCGTGGGGACGCGCCCACCACTACGAGCATTACGTCTTCCCGCTGAGCTTCATCGACACTGCCCGTGACGCGCTAAGGACCGCGGCTGGCAATGGCCGTTCCGTATTGGCGTACGGACTCGGGCGTTCCTATGGCGACAGTTGCCTCAATGACAGAGAGGCATTGCTCGATACGCGGACGCTGGATCGCTTCATTGCATTCGACGCGACCAATGGCGAGCTTCAATGCGAGGCTGGCGTCTCGCTGGCAGACGTGCTCGGCGTACTGACCTCGCGCCCCGCAGACGAGCCGCGCTGGTTCCTCCCGGTGACGCCCGGAACAAAGTTCGTCACAATCGGCGGCGCGATCGCGAATGACGTTCACGGCAAGAATCACCATACCGCCGGATGCTTTGGCAGCCACGTCCGATCACTGCGCCTGTTGCGTTCCGATGGGACCGAGTTGGACTGTTCACTGGAGCGCAATGCCGAACTATTTAGAGCGACTATTGGGGGGCTTGGCCTCACAGGCCTCATCCTGTCCGCATGCATCCGCCTCAAGCGCGTTCCGGGATTCTGGCTCGAGTCGGAAGAATTTCGCTACGACAACCTCGACGCCTTCTTCCAGCTTTCCGAGGAATCGGCAGCCGATTGGGAGTACACCATGGCGTGGGTTGATTGCCTCGGTCGCGGCCGGCACCTGGGACGCGGCGTGTTCTCCCGCTCGCGGCACACTGCGGACACGCCAGCTCGGTGTGACGGATCCGTATCGCTCCGGCCGCGCCTTTCCGTACCGGTGGACCTTCCCGAATTCGTTTTGAATCGTCACAGTGTGGGCGCCTTCAACCGTCTTTACTGGCGTCGCTTTCCACGACATCCGAGACACAACTTGCGGACGATCGATCCGATTCTCTATCCGCTCGACGCAATCGCGCACTGGAACCGTTTATATGGGGCGCGTGGATTCTTCCAATATCAATGCGTCGTCCCCATGAACCGTGCTAGCGGCGCGGTGTCAGCGTTGCTCGATCGCGCAGCGGCATCTGGTGAAGGTTCCTTCCTCTCGGTCCTAAAAGTGTTCGGGAACCGACCGTCCCCCGGCCTCTTGTCGTTCCCGATGCATGGTGCGACCCTCGCGCTGGATTTCCCGAACCGCGGACGGGCGACCTTGGAGCTGCTAGAGGGGCTCGATCGGATTGTTCGTGACTCGGGTGGACGGCTTTATCCCGCGAAAGATGGGCGAATGTCCGCCGCCGACTTCCAGCACGGCTTCCCGCGTTGGAAGGAATTGGCACAGTGTGCGGATCCGGCGTTCTCTTCGACATTTTGGCGGCGGGTAACGATTGAATGTGCATCGGAACGCGCACCATGACCCACGTCGTGGTTTTTGGCGCGACCTCGGCCATCGCGCAGGCGGTCCTCCGTCTCTATGCGAGAGAAGGCGCACAATTCTTCCTCGTCGGCCGCAACCCTGAACGCCTCCAGGCAGTTGCCGCGGACCTGGTTGTACGCGGTGCGCATGGGGTGGCGACCCGGATCGCGGATCTGGCGGACTGTGCGTTGCACGCGTCGCTCGTTGAGCAGGCACAAGCCGCTCTGGGCACCATCGACTTGGTGCTCCTGGCGCATGGCACGCTCAGCAACCAGGACGCTTGTGTTGGTGACGCCGATCTCGCCCTGCGCGAAATCTCCGGCAATTTCCTGAGCCCGGCATCGATCTTGACGCATGTCGCAAACGTCCTGGAAGCTCAGGGGCACGGCGCGATCGCGGTGATCGGGTCGGTGGCGGGCGACCGGGGACGACGGAGCAACTATATCTACGGCAGTGCCAAAGCAGGCCTCGGCGTTTTTGTGGAAGGTCTGCGGCAACGAATGGCCGCGAGCGGGGTCACCGTCATTCTGATCAAGCCCGGCTTCGTCGACACGCCGATGACGGCGGCACTCCCGAGGACCGGACCTTTGTGGGCGCGACCGGATCGCGTTGCCCGCGACATCCGTCGCGGCATTCAAAATGGCGCTGCCGTCGTTTATACCCCTTGGTTTTGGCGCGGCATCATGTGCATTATCCGGGCCCTGCCGGAGGCAGTATTCAAGCGCCTGCCAATCTGATCGAGGGCGAAGCCGCTCGTCGTCACGCCATGTTGGAAAAATCTGCGAAGCTCGTCCTGTTCGGAGGTGCGGGGCTCGTCGGCCAGAACCTTGTCGTGCTGCTCAAGACCGAAGGCTACACTCGAATTGTTGTTGTCGATAAGCACGCGGCCAACCTGGCGATTCTGGGCAGGCTCAATCCCGAGGTCGAGACGTTCTTGGCAGACATGGCCGAGCCCGGGCGATGGGAAGACTGCATCGAGGGCGCCGCCGCGGTCGTCATGCTGCAGGCGCAGATTGGTGGCACGAGCAAGGACGAGTTCTACCGCAACAACGTCGTCTCGACCCAGCGCGCGCTCAGTGCTTGCGCGCGCCACGGGGTGCCCTACCTGGTCCATGCCAGTTCGTCAGTAACCAAGTCGATCGTCCGCGATCCGTACACGGAATCCAAGAAGGAGCAGGAGTCGATTGTTGTCGCCAGCGGCCTTGCATCTGCCATTCTGCGGCCGACGCTGATGTTCGGCCGATTTGATCGCAAGCATCTGGGCTGGCTCGCGCGCTTCATGCAGCGTGTCCCCTTGTTCCCGATTCCAGGGTCTGGCCGTTTTATGCGGCAGCCCCTGTATGTGATGGATTTCTGCCGCATCATCCTGTCCTGCCTGGAGCGGCGCGAACAGGGCGGGAGTTACAACATCACGGGACGGGAACGGGTTGACTATGTCGACATGATTCGTGCCATTAGGCGGGCAATCGGCGCGAAGGCCGTGCTCGTGCACGTTCCCTATCGTCTGTTTTGGTGGCTCCTGAAGGCCTACGCTGTAATTGACCGCGATCCTCCGTTCACTACCAGCCAGCTCGAGGCATTAGTGGCGCCCGACGAGTTTGAAGTCATTCCTTGGTGGGAGATTTTCGGTGTGCCGGCAACACCTTTTGCCGAAGCGATTGAGGAATCCTTCGGGGGCGGGCCATATTGCGACGTGGTCCTTGAGTTCTGAGGCATGCCCGGGGGTTCAAGCATGAAGCGGGTGGCAGTCATTGGCGCAGGCGCGATGGGACTCGCGGCCGCGTATCACCTGCTCAAGGCAGGACACGCGGTCGACGTGTTTGAGGCCGATGATCGCCCCGGCGGTATGGCGGCGCACTTCGACCTCGATGGTCTCGACATCGAGCGTTTTTATCATTTCATCTGCAAGGCGGATCGCCCGACGTTCGCGTTGCTAGCTGATCTTGGCATTGCCGACAAACTCAAGTGGCGCCCCACCTCGATGGGCTTTTTCTACGCGGGCGAGCTATACCCTTGGGGAAATCCGCTTGCGCTGCTGCGCTTTCCGCACCTCGACATCGCTTCAAAGGTGCGGTATGGGTTACACATGTTCTTGTTGACGCGGCGCACGCGTTGGACGGATCTCGATCGCCTGCGCGCAGATGACTGGCTGCGCGCGCGACAGGGCGCACGCGCGTGGCAGCTGCTGTGGGAAAGACTGTTTGTGCTCAAGTTTTTCGAATTCAGCCACGATATTTCCGCGGCGTGGATTTGGGCGCGTATCAAGCGCCTGGGGACTTCGCGCCGTTCGTTGATGCAGGAAGAATTGGGGTATCTTGACGGGGGGTCGCGAACGCTGGTGGACGCTCTGGTGGAGCAGATACAAGCACTCGGTGGCCGCATCCACCTCCGCTGTCCGACGAGCGAGGTTCGCGTCGAGGCGGGTCGCGTAACCGGCATTGTCGCCGATGGGGCTTTTCACCGCTGCGATGCGGTAGTCTGCACCGTTCCGTTTCCTCTCGTTCCATCCCTGATTCCGGCGTTGCCTGAAGAGATAAAAAGAAAATATCGCGAGTTGGATAACATCGGTGTCGTTTGCGTCGTGCATAAGCTGCGCCGAGGTGTCTCGACCAACTTCTGGGTGAACATAAACGACGAGCGGATCGAAGTTCCCGGGATCGTCGAATTCTCTAATCTGCGCGACGTTGGCGATGCTCGCGTCGTCTATGTCCCGTATTACATGCCTGTCACCCACCCCAAGTTTCGCCGCGACAACGAATTTTTCGTCGCCGAGTCGTTCAGATACCTTCGCCTGCTCAATCCGGCCCTGCTTGACATCGATCGCATTGCGTCTCACGTCGGGCGCTTACGCCACGCCCAGCCAATCTGTCCGCCCGGATTCCTCGCGACGTTGCCTCCGGTACGGGGAATCATCGAGGGTCTGCAGGTGGCGGACACCTGCTGCTATTACCCCGAAGATCGGGGCATCGCGGAAAGCGTGCGCGTCGCCGCCGAGCTTGCGAACCATGTGGCGTGAAACATAGCCCGTCGAGACGATGGCTCGACCCTCCAGGACGCCAGGCACCCGCGAACAGTTGACCCGATTCCTCATCGCGGGCGGCGTGGCGGCCGCGGTCAATGTCTTGACCCGGGTGGCAACGACCCCGCTGGTTGGCTACCGTTGGTCGATTGTGCTGGCGTTCCTAGTCGGCCTCACTACGGCGTGGCTGCTTTTCCGACGCTATGTGTTCGGTCCAAGTACCAGTCATCCGGCCACGGAATACGTCCGCTTTGGACTTGTTAACGTCGCGGCGCTTGCGCAGGTATTGGTCGTATCGGTCCTGCTCGCCGATTACCTGTTTCCTTACATCGGCTTCGACTTCCATCCTCACACTGTCGGGCACGTGATCGGCGTCCTCTCACCGATCGCGACGAGCTTCCTGGCGCATCGCGAGTGGACTTTTCGCCGGAGCGCCTGACGACGCCGCCAGGCTCGCATCGCCTGGTCAGGATACATCGGGCATACCAGCGCGTCAGCTGCCGACCAGGTTCCTCGCCACGGCATCGAACCAGACCTGCAACGGCGCCGACCGGCTCTCCTCGCGGCGGTGACCCAGCCATACGACGGCGTATCCGTCGTGCGCGAACACCGAACTGCTGTCCGGCCAAGGTTGCCGATCCCGCAAGAGGAGCGGATCGTGGAAAGATTCTCCCAGATCGCTGGAGCTCGGCCACACATAGTGGTCGACGCCGATCGCCTTTGCCAGCCCGCGGATTCTCCAGCGCGCGTCGTCGCTGTTCAATTCCCACTCGAACTGCGAATGCCCAAGCGCGTCGCCACTGAATCGAGGCATGCCCTCGTACTCGGGCTGGCTGTATTGTCCTATGAATACGACGTCGGTCGCGCCCGCATCACTGTGCACTCCCAGCTGATCGATGCGCTCGGCAATGCGAGCCATCATGATGATGTCAGCCCGCGTGATCAGATGCTGGGAGAAAAACATTCGATTGTCCTGGAATAGGAAAAACAGAACCACCACGCCCAGACACGCCGTGCCTGCGCGCCGGATCCAGATGGAGGAAGCCGCCAGCATGGACGCGAACAGTGCAATCCAAACGACGGCAACGCCGACCGAGCTGCGTGGAGCAAGCTGGCCGTCATGGACGAAAAGCACCATAAACGGTGACACTATAAGCAGGGCTGCGAGCACCAAGTACAGCGCGAGCCACTGCAGCCGCCGCAATGCGCCTCGCTCCCGCGCCACTCCATGCAGCATCCACAAAAGTGCAGCAAGCAAAAAGATCGCGACGACTTTCGCGGGGATTACATCGCCCGCGCCGAGAAACAGAAACTCGATCTCGCTGCGGATAAACCGCCATCTCTCCCAGAAGTGCCAGTCGAAACTCACGGAGTAGTACTGGCTTTTCGCAACGATGCCCGTGATGGCTAGGATCAACTTATGAGTTGCGAGATAGAGGCCGCCACCGGCAAGAACGGCAAGCAGCACCCGACGAGAGCGCCTGACGATTTCCCTTTTTTCCTTCCCGCCACCAGCAAACGGTGCCAGCAGCGCCAGCGGTGCGAGAACGCTGAGACTGCCTTGGTAGATGGAAACGGCAAAACCTATCGCAAGTGCCGCGCATACGGCGCGGATTGCATCTCCGGCGAGCGCCAACAGCACGCCGCATGCCATCAGAAATGTGGCCAGCGAATAGGCTATCTGCACATAATGGAACGCCATCTGGCAGGCAAAATAGGGAAACACGACAAACAGCGCATACAGCAGCGCTTGCTGCACCAATGGCAGCATCCGTAATTCCAAGCACCACCCGATGACCACTACGGCCAGCAACTGCAGAAGAATGCCAATGACGAGCGAGATGAACGGCGTTATCCAGCCGCCGGGCGTCAGGTATTGCACAAGAAGAGCACCCCAGCTTCCGCGCGCGACCCAGAACTCCTCCCAGCGAAATGGGACGGCCAGAAACGAAACGTCGTCAATGCCGAGGGTGGGGTTAGTCAGCTCAAAACCGAACGCGATTATGGCCAGCGTCAAGGCGATGGTCATCGCGATCGAGTCGGGACTGGCGCCACGGTCCCGCGCGGATCCATTCAGCATCCAGTACAGGCGGTCAAGTACGGCGTCGATCAATTGCATGGGTATGTCCTTGCCTTATCAAGGCCCTTCCTCGGGAAAAACTTCACATCGGCTACCGATCGTGATCTTCCCGTCGAACACCCGATGAGACTGAGTCTAGCCGTCCTGCAGACGGCACAGCATGTCAATCAGGTCTTCTTCAGGAGAAACTCAACGTACCGCCCAAGCCACGATGCGCGAATGCGTTCGAGCTCCGCGTTCCGCTTGAGTACGATGGCTTCAGCATGTGCAAGCCCGGCGCGCAGTTTGGCGATCTCGTCATTGCCCTCTCCGACGAGCCCCTCTGCGTGCGCGAGCCCGCGCTGTAGTTCCGCGACAAGCCGGGCGCGCTCCTCGCACAGCTCCTCGGCGGCGTTGAGCCTCGCGGCAAGCTGCGCGCGGTGGATCGCGTGTTCTGCCAGTACGCGGTGCGCCTCCTCCATGCCGGCCGCGATACGGGCTGCGTCGACAGCCTCGCGTAGCGAGTGGACTGGATCGCGCGCGCTGAAGTCGCGCACGAGGCGCGTGTAAGTCGGATGCACCTCGAGCAGAGCCTGGAGCGCGGCTTCTGCGCGCTCGCTGCGCTCACTGGAGAAACTGACGGCGCCCTCGTGAAAGACAAAGACGTCACCGGCCAGCACGTTGCGCCAGCCAGCGCGCGCTGCGCGCAGGCAGAAATCGTTTTCCTCGCCATAGCCGCGGCCGAAGCGCTCGGCGTCGAACAGCCCAACCTGCTCCAGGCAGGCGCGCCGGATATACATGCAGTATCCGACCGCCGTCGGCAGATCCAGGATCCGGCCGGCGTTGGTGGTCGCGAACAGGCGATCGAGTGCGGCGAGGCCGAGCGTACCGGGGACCCCTCCGTTCCAACCTGGAAACGGATACGAGCAGATCGTCGCGTTATTCGAAAAAGGCGTTGCAGTGCCGATGTCGGGACTGCTGCAAGCGGTCTGCCGCAGCCGATCCAGCCATTGGTTCGCCACCTCGGTGTCGCTGTTGAGAAGCACCACGTCGCGATCTGGATGCAGTGACATTCCTCGGTTGACCGAATGGACGAATCCGCTGTTCGTCTCGTTGGTGACCAATGTAATGCGTCCTCGCGCAGCGAGGTCACGCACGCCAGCGACGATGTCCGGATCGGGGCTCGCGTCGTCCACGACCACGACTTCGAGGGTCTCGCGCTGCTCGCTGGCGAGCACACTGTCGATGCAGCGGCGAGTCTCGCGAGCGCCTCTGTAGACCGGGATGATGACGTCGATCACGCGGTCCCAATCATCGGCGGGAGTGCAACCGCCGCGCCACTCCGCCGATTCCTTCGCTGCGAACGATCCTGGCGACCTTCGCCCGTAGTGCCCTGCCTGTTTTTGGCAGGATCATGAGGCGAAGCAAGCGAATCGCGGCACCGAACGACATGGCACCGCGCAGCGGAACCCTGAGCGGGAGGTGCGGCCCATCCGCCGACAGCAGCTTGGGATAGCGCAACCTACCCTCGGTATTGCACCAGCGGAGGAAGGTTGCCTTGCCGGCCTCGGCGTCGTACGGATCCGGGTACGCCGACTGCAGGTCGACGTGTTCACGATACAGGAAGCGATGGACGGGGGTGATCGGCGTGCCATCGGAAAACTGCCCAAAGGCCCATGGCCACTTGCTGACGGGATCGCCCTCCGCGATGGCAATCTCGTGTTCGTACCAGGCGATCAGGCGTTGCACGGGCGGGCTCGTCGTCGCATTCTTAATGGCCATGATCCGATGCGCGCCACTGTCGAATCCGCTGAAATGATAGAAGGAGAGCGGCTCGCCGTCGACCTCGAACCCAGATTCAAAGCTTCCCGTCACCTGGCGCGTGGTAAGGTTCCAAGTCGCGACGTTGTGGCGTCCTGACTTCACGATCCTGACGCCGTCGAAGAACACCGGCGCGAAATTGATCCATTTTTGATCGGTGAAAAGGCCGCTTTCCACCTCCGCCCGACAGAGCCGATAAACCCGGTCCGCCCACCAGTCTGCGAACCGATGCCCCTCCTGTGTGTTATGCACTCCAAGGAACCCCAGATTGAAGACACCGTGCTTGAGGCTTGCTAGCTCGTTGTCGAGGATAGCCTCCAGGGTCCGCTCCGGCGTGACTTGGTGCGGCGTGAGCGCGATGTTTGCGTCCTGGAGCATCGCCAGGATGTCGTCGACCCTCGAGAACAGCACGATGTCGGGATCGAAATACAGAACCATCCCAGTGTCGGACTGGCGCAGCAAATGGCGCAGTGCAAAGGGCTTGATCGCGGTCGAGAGTTCGACGACGTTGTGGGTGAAGCTCCATGCCCTCCAATTCGGGATCTCGAGTTCCGCGATGTCAAGAATGTTATCGAATGGCTCTCCTTGCGTCCCGAGCCAGCCCGGGCGCAGGTCGGCGAGCGCAAGATGAACCACGGCCTCCGGATGGAATCGTTTCACCGATCGGCACAGCATGCGCACCTTCGGCAAATAGTTCACCGCCGCGCTGGTGAAAATATGCAGAGTCTCCGCCATGGGGAACCGTCGAGAGCAGAGCGGCTGCTGCTAGACTGGCGCAGTCTGCGTTGCCATCAGCTGCGCGTGGTATTCGACCAGGGCGGCGAGCGCGCCCTGCGCGCTAACGTCGTCGCAAAGCCTCGACGCGGCGTAGTCGCGCAGCCGCTCGCCTGGAGCGCCGAGATCGAACGCCACGATGGGCAAGCCGAGCCGCATCATTTCCTCGATGACGTACGAAAACGTTTCCGGGCAAATCGAGGGGAATAAGAACATGTTGATTCGGTGTTCCTCGACGAGGGTTGCAAGGTCATCACGCTGGTAGCTTCCGGTGACGATGAGTTGCGCCGAGTCGGGGGCGGCATCGAGGGTCCCGATCACGACCACCCGAATGTCTTGGCGCCGGCGCTCGATTTCCCGCACCATTTCCTTGACAACCAGCGCTCCCTTTTGCACGCTGATATGGCCGATGACACCGACGGTCAGGGGGGCGCTGTGGTCGGGCTTCGGGAGCCGGGCTGGCATGTAGTCGACGCGGTGTGGAACTAGGCTGATCCGGCCAACCTCAATGCTCGGATAAGCGCGCAGAAGCAGTCGCCGCGTTGATTCGGAGAAACAGCGCACTTCGTCTGCTGCAGCGAGGCAACGGCCCCATACGGCGCGCCACGCGCCGATCTCGGTGCGTGGCGACAGGGCCAGGTAACTCGCGCGATGTTGTTTGAGGCACACCGCGCACTCGGAAATCTTGGGAATCCCGCAATAACGGCCTTCAGCATTCAACAGCACGAATGACGGGCAAACCGAAAAGTAATCATGGGTGGCGACGGTGAGCTTAGTCTTCGGATGGAGTGTGCGCATCGTCGCCAGCCACTCTGCGAACACCAGCGGCTCGTCGAACGAAACTGGGCTATTGAGGAACAGCTCGTCGACGTAAACCTCATCAAGAATGCATTCGAGTACAACGAACGAAGAAATCCGGAAAATCCGCTCTTCCTCACCTGGCACGAAGAGATGGAGCCGGTAATCGAGCGTGGGAAGATTGTAGGTGCAGAGCAGCACGATCCTTCCGCTCGCGACCCGTTCGTCGACTACGGCCCTGCGGTAGAGGTTCGCCCCACCGCCCATGTTGTGGTCGAACACGAGGGACAGGACCCGGCCTGTCTTCAAACGAGGCAACAGGCTTGCAACGATCTTCAGCGAATCGAGCGAGGGGGCGCGATAATTCTGGGATTTCGCGCGGCGGATGATGCCACGAAAGTCCCCCTGTCTGGCGCGCCGGAGAACAGCCTGGGCAAGCCAACGGACCTCGCGTATTCTGCGGTGGCGAGCTGAGTGCGCCTCCATCGCCTGAGTGACATCAATGGACGCAGTGCTACCATCGCTAAGCTTCAATTCCATGCTGAAATCGAGCGCGGGAACGTGCGGAAGGTAACCGGTCACGACGAAACCGGAAGACCCGCCGTTGACGAGATCGGGAAACGCCTCTTTGACATCATCGCGGGCCAGACCATGGTTGACCGACAACTGCGCCTCCCATCCCTTGCCTTTGACCGAGAGCGTAATCGCTTCAATTGCCTGCGCCGAGTGCGCGGCCCAGCCCCACCCGAAGACGCGTCTTCCGCGGGCGATCAGGCGATCGACGCTGTAGCGGAGCTCGTGTCGGGTGATTTCCGTCATCTGTGAATCGCGCAAGCGCTGCGGCGTGTCGCAGGCAATGTGTACAGGCGCGGGGCACCTGCCGGCGCAGAATGGAATTGTATTCTACCATTCCATCCGGCGGCCTCGTTGCGCCAACCCGCAGCTCTCACCGACGGGGCATTCCCCCGCCAGCAAATAGCGTGTACGCGTAGAATGATGCATTCATCGTCGCTCGTTGACGGCACCCAGACATGAACGACGATCTCGAATTGCCCGGCGAACGCTTCGTTCCCGGAGCCGCTGGCGAGATCTGGTACGAGCACTGGCACCGATACCTTTTCGCTTCCGGGCTCGTCGCCGGACGGGAGGTCCTCGACGTCGCCTGTGGCGAGGGCTACGGCAGCGCGCTTCTTGCGCGAAGCGCCCGGCACGTTACCGGTGTCGACGTGGCATCCCATGTGATTGCGCGCGCGCGAGAGAGCTACGCGTCCCAGCCCAACGTGGAATTCCGAGAAGCCGACTGCACGGCGTTGCCGTTCGCCGAAGGTTCGTTCGACGCGGTCGTGTCGTTCGAAACCATCGAACATGTGGCCGCGCAGGAGACTTTCCTCGACGAGGTGCGTCGGGTGCTGCGCAGCGACGGCCTGTTCATTCTATCCTGCCCCAATAAAGTCGAATACACCGACAAGAACGGCGTCGTCAACGCCTTCCATGTCCGCGAACTTTATCGCGACGAGCTCTCGGCGTTGCTGGCGCCGCGCTTCCAACACAGCGCGTGGTATGGCCAGCGCCCCAGCTTCTATTCGGTTCTGTGGCCTGAGTCGGGCACGGCAACTGCGGAGATCTTCGAAGTGTCGGAGCCACAGGCCGATACACCGGCGCCGGGACACGCGCGGCCCCTGTATTTCATCGTCATTGCGAGCAGGAACGCCAATTCCCTTGCCGGCGTCGCTCCGAGGCTTTCGGTGCTCGCCGATCGTGACGAGCACGTGTACTGCGATTACCAGAACGTAACTCGTGCCGTCGACGCGATCCAGAAACAGTGGAGCGAGGGAGTCGCGGAGCTCAGCGATGAGATCGTCAAACTGCGCGCGGGGCTCGCCCACGCGGAAGCGCTGGTCTCGGAGCGTGATGCAACGGTTCGCGAGCAATGCGCGGAGCTCGATCGCATTCACGGATTCTGGCTGTGGAAATACTTTGATTACTTGCTGAGGAGATCCTAAGCGCTGCCACGACGGGCATTGCAGCGCTCCTTCGAAGCGAATCTTCGTTTGGAAAGCGTGAAGGTCGCAATCTGGGCGGCTTCGGTCCTCGAGCGACCGTTTCATGCGCGGCCCCAGGCGCGCCATTTTCCCGAAACCCGACTGACGTCGCCATTGGCATAGCCGAGCGGAGCGCGCGCGTGTCTGCGGTTCGCCGTTCAGCGCCTGCGCATGACAACCAGGCCATGCGGGAAAAGATATCCGGGCAATACCGCCACGATCTCGAAATAACGTCCCCAGATGCGATGGACATAGCTCCGCGAGTGATAGACGTTGACGTACTCGCCCTCGGGCGCGGCATGGCCGTCGAGTTGATCGTTCCGCCCGCTGCAGAGGATGCCTTCGCGTTCGATGCGTTTGAGCAATGCCTGTCTGGGGCGGATCTCGTGTTGCGCAAAGTCGACCGTCGTCTGGCCATGCACGGTCCTCACCAGCGATGCCCCAAGTGCAGCCACCCGCTGCATTTCGGCCAGCCAGAGTGCCTCGAGCTCACGCGAGCTCCAGGTACATGGGTTGATGATCCGATGCCTGCGTTTTCTGGTCAACACGCGCCGCCTTCACGCGCGACGCCAGGTCGGAGGACACAAAGACGAAGTCGCAGTGCTGCTCCGGCTCGCCCGGTTCTTCCTTCTCATAGATCTTGAAGGTGGCTGGATGCGCCTCTCCCGGGTAAGCAACTTCCCAGGCATCGGCAAGCTGCGCGGTACCGTCTGCGAAAGGCTCGCTCAGCCGCGCGTGCAGCGGATCATCTGCCTCCAGGTTGAAGTCTCCGGTGATAATCGCTGCGGCCGGGCGCAGCCGTGTCTCGAAAGGCCCCCCCTCCCGATCGACGATCGTCCCGAGGCGAGCATGGCCGCTGCCTTCGGCGTAGATCGCGCGCAGCGCCTCGACCTGCGCGGTCCGTTTCAACTTGCCGTAATACTCCAGATGCGTGGTGATCACGCGCACCCCGCCGAACGGAGCCTCGATAACCGCTTCGAGCGCAATACGGGGCATCCCATTGACGCCCGGATCGACCGGATAGGGCAAGAGATGCCGAAACACCTGCCCAACGGGGTAGCGCGAGAAGATCATGACGCCGAAATGCCGCCGGCCGCCTTCCTCCGCCGGCACGTCGACCGCCACGCCGGGCACCGGCTGATAACCAGGCAGCAGGGAGGACAGGAGCGCGAACTGATTCTCGCCCCGGCTGCCCGGCAGCCGTGGATCGGGAAAATTATTGGCGATCTCCTGCAGGCAGAGCACGTCGAAATCGGCGATCGCGCGAGCGTGCTCGACGATTCGCTTCGGGTCCACCCGCTTGTCGACACCGCGACACCATTGCGTGTTCCAGGTAATGAGTTTCACTTGATTCCCGCTCTCATGAAGGACTGAACGAATTGCCTCTGATACAACAAGAACGCGATCAGCAAGGGCGCAGTGGTCAATAGGGTCGCCGCCGTTATGATCGACCAGTCGATGCCCTGGTCGGTCGCAGAGAAGACCTGCAAGCCGACCGTCAGGGGTCGCGACTCAACCGAGTTCGTAATGATCAGCGGCCACAGAAAATTGTTCCAATGGTAGCTGACGCTGACCAGCGCGTACGCGACGTAAACCGGCCGCGCGAGTGGAACATAGACCTTCCACAGCACCTGCAGAGGCGTACAGCCTTCGACCCGCGCCGCTTCGTCGAGTTCAGCAGGTATGGTCTTGAACGTCTGACGCAGCAGGAAGATGCCGAATGCGCTCGCCATGTAGGGCAGGCCGATCGCCACGATGGTGTCGCGCAGCCCCAACGCGGTCATCGTACGGTAGTTCTCGACAATCAGCACGTCGGGCATGACCATCAACTGCAGCAAGACCAGGGCGAAAAGCAGCGCCCGTCCAGGAAATTCGAAACGGGCGAAGGCGTAGGCTGCGAGCGTGCACAGCACAAGCTGCGCGGCGAGGATCATGGCGCAAAGGAGGATCGTATTGAGAAAGTAGCGCGCAAAGGGCGCCGCGTGCCACGCCCTGGCGAAGTTTTCCAGGGTGAGAGGGGCGGTGAGGACGAACCGAGTCGAGTATTCGCCCGCATGGAAGGCGGTCCAGAAGGCGTAGGCAAGCGGCAGGATCCACAGCGCGCCGAGCAGCCACGCGCCCATGGCCTCAAGGCCGCGGCCAAGCACGCCCGCGCGGTAGGCGGTGGGGTTCATTGATAATGCACCCGGCGCTCGATAAACCCGAACTGTGCCAGTGCGGCCAGGCCCAGGATCGTCAACAGCACGATAGTCAGAGTGGCGGCGTATGCCGGGTCCCAGAAGCGGAAACCGATCTCGTAGATGTAGTACAGAAGCAGCTCGGTCGCGTTATCCGGCCCGCCACGCGTCATGACGACGACGTGATCGACCAGGCGGAACGCGTTGACGACCGCATTGACGATGACGAAAAGCGTCGTCGGCATGAGCAGCGGGAAGGTGACCCGGCGAAAAAAATACCAGCGCGACGCGCCCTCGATCGCCGCCGCTTCCGCCAAATGCGGCGACATCTGCTGCAGCGCCGCAAGATAGAAGATCATGAAGAATCCAGCTTCCTTCCACACGGCGACGACCATCAGGCATGGGAGGGCCGTATCCTTGCTCCCAAGCCAGTTATGCGTCGGCAGGCCCAGGGCGCCGGTTATCTGCTCGAGCAGCCCGTATTCGGGCGTGTAAAAGAAGAGCCAGATATTCGCTACTGCGATCATCGGCAGCACGGTCGGCGTGAAGTACGCGAGCCGCAGCAAGTCGCGGCCGGGAATCCTGCCGTTGACCCAGGACGCCATCAGCAGCGCCAGTGCAATCGACAGGGGAATGGTGGCCACGGCGTACCAGAGATTGTTCGACAACGCCTGCCAGAAGATCGGGTCGTCGAGCAGCGCCCGGTAATTGTCGATGCCCACAAACGCGCTCGCGTGCCGACCCCGCGCTGTCGAATGGAAGCTCTGCCATAAGGTCGCAACGGCGGGGTAGTGCGTAAACAGCGCGAGCAGTGCCGCCGCCGGGAGGAGCAACAGCCAGCCGTAGAGCCATCGTGCCGACCGCGTCACGACACGCCTCCCGTCATCCACACGCTGGCACGCGCAACGCTCCTGGCCGCAATGTCGCGCCAGCGACGTCGACCGTCGATGCCTACTTCCGGTACGGCCGCAGCAGGCGATCGGCCTCGCGCTGCGCGTCCTTCATCGCCTGGTCGGGCGACTTGGACCCTGTGAGCGCCGCCTGCAGGCCGTCATTGAGCGCCTTGGTCACGCGCTGGTTGTCGTGCGTCGACAACTCTGCGACCGCATATTGCAGCTGGTCGCGAGCGACGGCGGCCGCTCCGAAGTCCGCGACGTAGCGTTTCATCGCCGGAGTCTCCCAGGCGTCGGGCCGGGTGGCGACGTAGCCGGTGTCGATACCCCATTGCGCGGCGCGTTCGGGCGATGTGATCCAGCGGATGAACTTCACCGCCGCCGCCTGCTGCTCCGGCTTCGCCTGCTTGAAGATGTAGAAGTTCCCACCACCGGTCGGGCTGCCACGCCGCTTGTTCGCCGGCAGCATCGCGACGCCGAAATCGAACTTGGCATTGCTGCGCACGTTGGTAAGGTTGCCCGTCGTGGTCCAGATCATGGCGACCTTGCGCTCGAAAAAGTCCTTCGGCGTCGTGCCCCATTCGACAATGCCTTGTGGATGAACCTTGTACTTGTTGACCAGATCGACCCAGTACTGCAAGGCCGCGACCACGCCCGGCTTGTCGAAATAGGTCTCGGTGCCCGCGGGGTTCATCAGGATGACGTCGTTCTCGGTGGTCAGGCCCTGGAAGAGCCAGTAGGGAAACCCCGCAGAGGGTATTTGCACGCCCCATTGCGTGACCTTGCCCGAGGGGTCCCGACGCGTGAGCTTCTGGGCATACGCCACCATGTCGGTCCAGGTTGCCGGCGGCGTGCTCGGATCGAGGCCCGCCTCCTTGAACATTTCCTTATTCCAGTAGAGCACGATCGTCGAGCGCTGGAATGGAATGCCCCACGTCTTGCCCCCGGTCTGGCTGTTCTCCATGAACGCCGGATAGAAAGCCTTGATCCAGGCCTTCTCTTCGGGGGTCTTGACGAAGTCGTCGAAGGGGACGACAGCATCCTCGTCGATCAGCGTATACATGTCCGTGGACAGCAGCACCGCGGTGGTCGGCGCATCGCCACCCTTGACGGCGGTTAGGGCCTTGGTGATCGACTCCTGGTACGAGCCGGAATAGATCGGCATGACCTTGATACCCGGATTTTCCTTCTCGAAATCCGCCGCCAGCCGATCCACGATCGTCGTGATCGGGCCGCCGACCGCGACGGGATAATAGAACGAGATTTCGACGGGTGCCTGCGCCAGCCCTACCGTGGAGAGCGACGCCGCCACAAGACCGGCCAGCCACGTCATACATTTCCCGCGTGTCATCGTGATTTCCCCCCTGTTCGCTTTCAAATTTAGGCAAACATCGTTGCGCCATGGTGACTGCCTTCATCCTCGGTGCGCCTACCGGTTGCGGCGTCGAAGACATGCTGCGCACCGCGGGCCCAGGACAGGCGTATGTCATCGCCCCGGGAAAGCCCGGTCCGGCCCGCGACGCGCACGGTGAGCGCTTGCGCTCCGACGCGACACATAAGCAATGAATCGCTGCCAAGGTACTCGACACCCTCGACTCGTGCATCGACGCCGGTGCCGGCCCCGGCTACGATGTGTTCCGGTCGCACCCCGAGCATCGCGCTCGCCCGATCTGCGGGTGCAACCACGGGCCCGTCCGTTCCGGCGATGACCGCACCCCCGTACCCTGCCTCGAGCGAGAGCAGATTCATTGGCGGCGTGCCGATAAATCGGGCGACGAAGCGGTTGGCCGGGGCCTCGTAGAGATCGGCGGGCGCACCGTTCTGCTCGATGCGCCCAGCGTTCAACAAGATTACCCGATCGGCCATCGACATCGCCTCCACCTGGTCATGCGTGACATACACCATCGTGATCCCGAGCGTGCGCTGAACATTGCGGATCTCCTGCCTCATCTCCTGGCGCAGCTGCGCGTCGAGATTCGACAGCGGCTCGTCCATAAGGCACACGGGCGCTTCAGCGATGATCGCGCGACCGAGCGCGACCCGTTGCTGTTGGCCGCCGGAAAGCTGTGCCGGCTTACGATCGAGGAGCAGGCTCAAGCCGAGCAGTCCCGAGACTCGCTGCAGCCGCCGATCACGCTCCGCCGCGGCGACCTTGCGCACCCGCAGGCCGAAAACGATGTTCTCGGCGACCGACAGATGCGGGAACAGCGCGTAGGACTGGAACACCATTGCGATGCTGCGCGCGTGCGGGCGGCAGGTGCGTGACCTCCTGCCCGCCTATGAAAATGCGTCCAGCGTCGGCCGGTTCGAGCCCCGCGATCAGCCGCAACGTCGTCGACTTGCCGCAGCCGGACGGGCCAAGCAGGACATTGAGCGTGCCCTCATCAAGGGCAAAGGACACACCGTCGACCGCACGGACCTCGGACTCCGATGTCGTCCAGTGCTTGCTGACATTTTCGACGACGATCGCCGACATAGACGGCCTCTATGCAGCCCCAGCAAGTTTGCAGTGTGCAAGGCAATCCACGACCGATGAGCCAATGATGCGGTGGGGCCCTCGCAGGGATCAAGGTGGACGGGGGCACCCGCTCGTCCCACACCGGGCCGCAATGATACCAAACCCCTGAATCCGCAGGCGCCCCTCAGGCGAACAGCGAGCTCAGCGCGGCTCCGGGATCGGCTGCGCGCATGAAGGCCTCGCCGACAAGAAAGGCATGCACGCCCGCCGCGCGCACCCGCGCCACGTCGGCACGCACGAGTATGCCGCTTTCGGTAATCACCAGCCGTTCGCGCGGGATGCGCGGCAGCAGGTCCAGGGTCGTCTCCAGCGCAACGTCGAAGGTCCGCAGGTTGCGGTTATTGATGCCGATCAGCGGCGTTACCAGGCGCAACGCACGCTCCAGCTCGGCGCCGTCGTGGACTTCCACCACTACCGCCATGCCGAGTTCGCGCGCAGCGGTCTCGAGCGCCGCGAGTCGCGCATCGTCGAGCGCAGCGACGATCAGCAGGATGCAATCAGCACCGAGTGCCCGTGACTCGACGACCTGGTACTCGTCGAGCATGAAATCCTTGCGCAACACCGGCAGGGTGCATGCAGCCCTTGCTGCAACGAGATGGCTCGTGTCGCCCTGGAAGTACTCGCGGTCGGTCAGCACCGACACGCAGGTCGCGCCACCCGCCTGGTAGCGGCCGGCGATGGCGGCCGGATCGAAGACCGGGCGCAGCACGCCGCGGCTTGGGCTCGCCTTCTTGATCTCGGCGATTACCGCGGGCGCTCCGGCGGCGATGCGCCGGCGCAGTGCGCCCACGAAGTCGCGCACTGGCGGCGCCATGCGTGCCTGCTCGCGCAAGCTCGCGATCGGTCTCGCCGCGCGCGCCGCAGCGGTTTCCTTCGCCTTCGCAGCAAGGATGCGCGTCAATATGTCGGCGCTTGCAGGTGCGGTCATGACAAGGCTCACCGCGACGCGCCGAGCTTCTGCGTCGTGGCGATGAAGCTGTCGAGCTTGTTCTTCGCCGCGCCCGAGGCGATCGATTCGCGCGCCTGCGCGATGCCCTGGTCGATTGACTCGGCGACTCCCGCGGCGTAGAGCGCCGCACCGGCATTGAACACCACGATCTCACGCGGCGTGCCGTCGACATCGTTGAGAGCTTCGAGCAGCATGGCTCTAGACTCGGCGGCGCCATCGACCTTGAGACCCCTGTTTGATTTCATGTGCAGGCCGAAGTCTTCCGGATGGATTTCGTATTCGCGAATCTCGCCATCCTTTAGCTCGGCCACCATGGTCGCCGCGCCAAGCGATACCTCGTCCATTCCGTCCTTGCCGTAGACTACCAGTACGTGCTTGCTGCCAAGCCGCTGCAGCACGCGCACGTGGATCCCGACCAAATCGGGATGGAAAACGCCGACGAGCTGGTTTGCCGCGCCAGCGGGGTTGGTGAGCGGTCCCAGGATATTGAAAATCGTCCGCACGCCCAGCTCTTTGCGCACAGGGCCGGCGTGCTTCATAGCCCCGTGATGGGCAGGCGCGAACATGAACCCGACCCCTGTCTCGGCAATGCACCGGGCGACCTGCGCGGGCGTAAGCATGACGTTGGCGCCGAGCGCCTCGAGCACGTCAGCGCTGCCGGACTTCGAGGACACCGAACGATTCCCGTGCTTGGCGACGCGAGCGCCGGCACCAGCGGCCACGAACATCGCCGCGGTCGATATGTTGAACGTATGCGATGCATCGCCGCCTGTACCGACGATGTCGAGCAGGCTGTCCTGATCCGGCACATTGACCCTGGTGGCGAATTCGCGCATCACCTGCGCGGCCGCCGCGATCTCGCCCACGGTCTCCTTCTTCACGCGCAGTCCGACCGTCAGTGCCGCAATCATCACCGGCGTAGCCTCGCCGCTCATGATCTTGCGCATCAAATCGAGCATCTCGTCGTGGAAGATCTCGCGGTGCTCGATCGTGCGCTGCAATGCCTGCTGCATCGTGATTGGCATCGGGTCCTCTTCAATGAATACTCAAGAAATTGGCGAGCAGTTCGTGGCCCTGGCGCGTCAGGATCGCTTCCGGGTGAAACTGCACCCCTTCGACGGACAGCTCCTTGTGCCGTACGCCCATGATCTCTCCATCTTCGCTCTCGCCTGTCACTTCGAGGCAAGAAGGCAGACTGGCGCGTTCGATGACCAGGGAATGATAGCGCGTAACCGTCAGCGGACTTTGCAGGCCGGCGAACACGCCGGCTCCGCGATGGGTCACCTCCGACAGCTTGCCGTGCATGACACGCCCGGCACGCACGATGCGGCCACCGAAGGCCTGGCCGATCGCCTGATGGCCGAGGCATACGCCGAGAATGGGAATCACGCCAGCGAAACGCTCGATCAGCGGAACACAGATGCCTGCCTCGGAGGGTGTGCAGGGCCCCGGCGAGATGACGATCTTGGCAGGCTTCCATGCCTCGATCTGTTCGAGGGTCAGCGCATCGTTGCGAAATACCTGGACATCCGCCCCCAGCTCGCCGAGGTATTGGACGAGGTTGTAAGTAAAGCTGTCATAGTTGTCGATCATCAGAATCATCTTGCACACCTGTCTCAGGATCTTGTGTCCAGGCCTGCCTGTGCCATCTCGGCCGCGCGCAGCACGGCGCGGGCTTTCGAGAGCGTTTCTCGCCATTCGTTCTCGGGAACCGAATCGTGCACAATGCCGGCGCCCACCTGCGCGTAGAGCATGCCTCCCTTCAACACCGCGGTGCGGATCGCGATCGCCAGGTCCGTGTCGCCCTGGAACGAGACGTAGCCCACGGCGCCGGCGTAGATGCCGCGGCGCGACGGTTCCAGCTCGTCGATGATCTCCATCGCCCGCACCTTCGGCGCCCCGCTCACAGTTCCGGCGGGAAAGGATGCGCGCAGTACGTCGAGAGCGCTCAATCCCGGTCGTAATCGGCCCTCGACGTTCGACACCATGTGCATCACGTGTGAATATCGCTCGACGGCCATCTGCTCGGTCACCGTCACGCTGCCGATCGCCGCGACGCGCCCCACATCGTTGCGGCCAAGATCGAGCAGCATCACGTGCTCAGCGACCTCCTTGGGGTCGGCGAGCATTTCCGCGGCAAGCGCGTCGTCTGCCTCGCGCCCAGCGCCGCGCGGGCGCGTGCCGGCGATCGGGCGTAGCGTCACCGTGTCGCCCTCCTTGCGCACCAGGATCTCGGGAGACGCCCCGACCACGTGGAAATCACCGAAGTCGTAATAGAACATGTAAGGCGACGGATTGAGCGATCGCAGCGCGCGGTAGAGCGACAGTGGCGACGCCGCAAACGGCATGGTCATGCGTTGCGAAAGCACGACCTGCATGATGTCGCCCGCGGCAATGTACTCCCGGGCGCGCGCGACCGCGCGCTGAAATCCGGCGGCGCCGAACTCGCTTTCCGCCCTGGTCACGGCAGTCGCCGTCGCGTCAGGTATGTCGACCGGGGTCCGCAGCGCCTGCCGCAGGGTCTGCAAGCGCTCCGACGCGTCGCGAAAGGCATCCCGCTTCGACGGATCGGCGTATACGATGAGGAAGATCTTGCCTTGAAGGTTGTCGACGACGGCAAGTTCTTCGGTCAGCAGCAGCAGGATGTCGGGGATTTCACTGAGCGCATCGCTTACCGGTGGCGAGGATGCGGCGAGGCGCCGTTCGATGTGACGCACGGTGTCATAACCGAAATAGCCGGCGAGCCCGCCACAGAATCGCGGCAGCCCGGCGACGGGGGCGGCGCGGTACCGGCGCAGGAACGCAGCGACGAAGTCGAGCGGGTCTCCCTGGTGCCTCTCGGCGACCATGCGCCCGTTGGCGACTTCGATGTCTTGGCCGCGCGCGCAGATGCGCACCTGTGCCGGAAGGCCGATGAACGAGTAGCGACCGAAACGCTCGCCGCCTACGACCGACTCGAGCAGAAAGCTGTATGGACGATTAGCGAGCTTCAGGTACAGCGACAACGGCGTATCGAGGTCGGCGAACGACTCGAGGACCAGCGGAATACGGTTGTATCCTTGCGCGGCAAGCGCGCGGAATTCGGCTTCGGTCATGATGTTGCAACGGTACTCTCAAGGTATGCAACGGCTTATTTGGCGTCGCTTGTCGCGCGCGACGCGGGCGCGGCTTACGAAGGCCGCCGCCAGCGCCAACCGCCGCCACGCGCCCGAGGCGCCTGGAATCGGCCGGTGCCGTTGCAGGTGAAAGTGTTGAACATCATTGCAGCCTGAGCGGCTGGTTCGTGTCGCTCGCGGGTAACGGCTGCACTATAGCACCTTCCCGAGTTAGCCCGCCACGGCGGCCCGCATCGCCGCGATCGTGGCGGCGTAGTCGGGGGTGCCGAAGATGGCCGAGCCGGCGACGAACGTGTCCGCGCCGGCCTTGGCGATGGCGGCAATGTTGTCGATCTTGACCCCGCCGTCGACCTCGAGTCGGATTTCGCGTCCATTGCGGGCGCGCACCGCTTCGATCCTGGCGCGCGCGAGCTTGAGCTTGGTGAGCGCCTCGGTGATGAACGACTGACCGCCGAAGCCGGGATTGACCGACATGATCAGCACCAGATCGAGTTTGTCGAGCACATGATCGAGGCAGACGAGGGGCGTTGCCGGGTTAAGCGCCAGTCCCGCCTTGCACCCGCAGTCGTGAATGAGGCCGATTGTCCGGTCCACGTGCTCGGAAGCTTCGGGATGGAAGCTGATGATCGCGGCGCCGGCTTTGGCAAAGTCGGGGATGATGCGGTCGACCGGCTTTACCATCAGATGCACGTCGATCGGCACCGTCGTATGCGGCTTGAGCGCCTGGCAAACGAGCGGACCGACCGTGAGATTGGGGACGTAGTGGTTGTCCATCACGTCGAAGTGGATCAGGTCCGCGCCGGCGGCGGCTACCGCGCGCACCTCGTCGCCGAGCCGCGCGAAATCGGCGGAGAGGATCGAAGGGGCAATGAGGCAGTCGGTCATGGCGCTATAATCTTGCCCGTGGATCAGTGGGATGCCGACGAATGACCGAGGACACGAAATACGAAATTGCCGTCTCGTGCAAGGCAACTTACGTCGAGGACCAGTCCGATCCTTCGAAAAACCATTACGTCTTCGCCTACACGGTTACCATAAGCAATACGGGAAACGTCGCGGCGCAGCTCATGAGCCGGCATTGGATCATCACCGATGCCAACGGCAAGGTGCTTGAGGTCAAGGGACTGGGCGTGGTCGGCCAGCAGCCGCTTCTCAAGCCCGGCGAAAGCTTCGAATACACGAGCGGCACGCAGCTCGAGACCGCGGTGGGCACGATGCATGGAACGTATCAAATGATCGCCGAGGACGGACGGCACTTCGACGCACCGATCGCCTCGTTCACCTTGTCGGTACCCCGCATCCTGCATTAGTGCTGCTCCCCGTCGTCGTCGCCGTCGGCCGGCGGCGGCAGCGTCTTGCGCCTCGGGCCCATCGTAAACCAGACGATGAACAGCGCAAGCAGCAGCGCGACGAGCACCTCGATGAAGAACCAAACCATGGCCAGGCTTCTCCCCAAAGTGGCTTGGGCGATTGTGGGCGCATTGTGCGCCGCATGCAGCACCCTGCCGGAAAGCGTTCCCAAGGCGGTGCACCCCGCGGCCGTCACCGCGGACGCGGAGCGCGCGGTGCTGAAACCCGTCGCGTTCCAGGAGCTCCCCGGCTGGGCGGACGACACGCTCACCGATGCATGGCCCGCCTTCTCAGCCGGTTGCGCCGCGTTGCTTGCCCAGGCGGCGACGTCGAGGGTCTGGCACGAACCCTGCACCGCCGCGACTACCGTCGATCCGCACGACGCGCAGGCCGTGCGCGCGTTCTTCGAGCAGCATTTTACCGCATACCAGGCGCTCACCCCTGACGGCCAGGACAGCGGCCTGGTCACCGGTTATTATGAGCCGCTGCTCAACGGCAGTCGGATGCGAAGCGAGCGCAACCGCTATGCGCTGTACGCACCGCCGGACGACCTGCTGACGATCGACCTTGCCGAGCTCTACCCGGAGCTCAAGGATAAGCGCCTGCGCGGCCGGGTGGACGGCAAGCGCGTGGTCCCCTACTGGCCCCGTGCGGACATCGAGGCGGGCAGGGCGCCGCTCCAGGGCAAGGCGCTGGTTTTCGTCGACGACCCGGTCGACGCATTCTTTCTGCAGATCGAAGGCTCGGGGCGCGTGCAGCTTGCCGAGGGCGGCGTCATGCGCCTCGGCTACGCCGATCAGAACGGCCAGCCTTTCCGCTCGGTCGCGAGCGTGCTGATCAGCCGCGGCGAGCTTTCCCCTGACGGCGCCTCGATGCAGGCGATCAAGCAATGGGCGCGACAAAATTCGGACGCGCTTCCGGCGCTGCTCGACGAGAACCCGAGCTACGTGTTCTTTCGCGAACTGACGCCGGACCCAACCGCCGCGATCGACGGCCCAATCGGCGCGCTGGGCGTCCCGCTCGCCGCAGGCCGTGCGCTCGCCGTCGATCCGCGCTCGATTCCGCTCGGCGCCCCGGTCTACCTCGCCACGACCTGGCCCCTGTCGCCGCGGCCGCTGCAGCGGCTGATGCTCGCCCAGGATACCGGCGGGGCGATCCGCGGGCCGCTGCGGGCCGATTTCTTCTGGGGCTTCGGCGAAGAGGCCGCTCGCGAAGCCGGGCGGATGAAGCAGGCGGCGCGCCTATGGCTGCTCTGGCCGAGGGACGCGCCACCACCCCGCGCGCCGCTCAGCTCCCAGGGAGCGCGTGCGGCAGCGGAAAAAACAGTGCCTTCCATGATGCCGGCTTCGCCTTGATGGTACCGACGCGGGACCTGAACTCGGCGTACTTCATCGTGCCCTCGGGCACAATGGAGAATCGTGAATTCGGGTCGGTCAGGATCTTGGCACGCGCGCCCGCGGCAAAAGTCAGCAGGACGAGCGGTGCAATCTCCCGCGCAGCGCGGCTACCCATGGAAGTGGACCGTCGCCGGCGCCCGCTCATTCGGTCGTTGCGAGCACGCCGTGCGCCTGTCGATCGGCGTGATACGACGAGCGCACCAGCGCGCCGACGGCGGCATGGCGAAATCCGAGCGCATACGCCTCGCGCTCGAACAGCGCGAAGGTTTCCGGATGGACGTAACGCATCACCGGAAGATGGGCCACGGTGGGCTGCAGGTACTGGCCGATCGTCAACATATCGATATCGTGAGCGCGCATGTCCCGCATCACCGCGAGGATCTCCTCGTCGGTTTCGCCGAGGCCAACCATCAACCCTGACTTGGTGGGTACGCCCGCAAACCGGCGCTTGAATTCCCGCAGCAGGTTGAGCGAATGCGCGTAGTCGGAGCCCGGCCGCGCCTGCCGGTAGAGTCTGGGCACGGTTTCGAGATTGTGATTCATCACATCGGGCGGGCATTCCGCAAGAACCGCCAAGGCGCGCTCCAGTCGGCCCCGGAAATCCGGAACCAGCGCTTCGATCTGCGTTGCCGGCGAGATTTCGCGCACCTTGCGAATGCAATCCCTGAAATGGCTGGCGCCGCCGTCGCGGAGGTCGTCGCGATCCACGCTGGTGATGACGACGTACGCCAGGTTCAGGGCCGCAATCGTCTCCGCCAGATTCGACGGCTCCTCGCTGTCCAGGGGCAACGGCCGGCCATGCCCGACATCGCAAAACGGGCATCTCCGGGTGCAAATGTCGCCCATGATCATGAACGTCGCCGTGCCCTTGCCGAAGCATTCACCAATGTTCGGGCACGACGCTTCCTCGCACACCGTGTGCAGGCGGTGCTCGCGCAGGATCTGCTTGATCTCGCGGAAGCGCGAACCCGATGGGGCGCGCACGCGAATCCACTCTGGCTTGGGGAGCCTCTGCGCCGCGACGACCTTGATCGCATACTGTCCGAGGCGCGCCGTCTTCGCGGCCCCGGTGTGCTTGACCCCGACTGCGTTGTCGGGCACCGATTTGGCGGCGTCGCTCATCTCGACGTGCGGGGCGCAAGCCTCGCGGCTAGAAGCGGCGCCAATTCCGCGCCGGCTTGATCGACGGTACGGGCGATGCCAAAGTCGGCGAGTTGCGTCACCGCAAGACCGGGATAGCCGCAGGGATCGATGTCAGAAAACGGTGACAGATTCATCGCGACGTTGACGCTCAAGCCGTGGTAAGTGCCGCCGTTGCGAACCCTCAACCCGAGCGCCGCAATCTTCGCTTCGACTCCGCCGCGCACGGTGTAGACGCCCGGCGCGGATGGCTTGCCGAAAGCCTCGATGCCGAGTTCTTCGAGCCATTCTATCACGCTCGCTTCGATGCGCCCGACCATCTCGCGCACGCCGAATCGCGCGCGCCTCAGATCGAAAAGCAGGTAGACGACAAGCTGCCCCGGCCCGTGAAAGGTGACCTGCCCGCCGCGATCAACCTTGAGGACGGGAATGCCGTTGGCGCGCAAGATGTGCTCGCGTCTTCCCGCCAGTCCAAGGGTGTAGATCGGATCGTGCTCGGTCAGCCAGATTTCGTCCGCCGTGTCGGTCGAGCGTGCCGAGGTGAAATCCTGCATCGCCCGCCACGTCGCGACATAATCCGTGCGACCGAGCTGTCGCGTCGGCAGCGGCAATGCGCCTTCCGGTGCCAGCTTGCCGCGGGCGCGGGCGGGCTCTCCGCGGAAGTCCATCCGCCGCGCCTACAGCACCATCGTCACCATCGGATGCGAGGACAGCTCCCGATAAAGCGCGTCGAGCTGCTCGCGCGAGGTAGCGTTCACGGTGCAAGTGAGCGAGAGGTATTTCCCTTCCCTCGAGGCGCGCATTTCCATCGACGCGCTGTCGAAATCAGGTGCATGGCGCAGTACCACGGCAAGGATTGCCTGCGCGAACCCGTCCTCTGTGCGCCCGACGATCTTCATCGGGAACGAGCAGGGAAATTCAAGGAGCGTCTCGGTCATGTCCATCGCCCCCATATGGGGCCGGGCCGCCGGCTGCGCAAGCCTAGGCGTCAGCGTTGCGATACATGTAATCGCGCGTCGCCGGGTGTGGCAGCGCCCCGTCGGGAAGGGGCCTGCCGGCCAGCAGTTGAAATATGGACATCCAGCCGCGGTCGAACGCGTGCGCCGACCCCGCAAGGTAGATGCGCCACACGCGGAATCTCTCCTCGCCGACTTCGCGTCGGGCGGCATCGGCGTGGCTTTCCAGCCGGTCGACCCACTGCCACAGCGTGCGCGCATAGTGCTCGCGCAGTGCCTCGGCGTCGATCACCTCCAATCCGACGTCGGCCATTCCCTGGATGACCCGCGACACGTGCGCGAGCTGCCCTCCGGGAAATACATATTGCTCGATGAAATCGCCAATGCCGCTACCCAGGCTGTCAGCGCCCAGGCAGTTGTGCGTGATGCCGTGGTTGAGCACCAGTCCGCCCGGTTTGAGGAGGCGCCGGATCTTGCCAAAATAGCGTGGAAAGTTGCGGATTCCGACATGCTCGAACATGCCGATGCTGGCGATCTTGTCGTAAAGCCTTTCCTCAGGCAGGTCGACATAATCGCAGAGTTGCACCCGCACCCGATCGCCGATCCCGAGCTCGGCGACCTTCGCCCGCACGTGATCGTATTGGTTCTGCGACAGCGTAATGCCGGTCGCGTTGACGCCGTAGCTCTGCGCGGCGCGAAGGATCAGCGCTCCCCAGCCGCAGCCGATATCGAGAAACTCTTCGCCCGGCTTCAGCATAAGTTTGCGGCAGACGTGGTCCAGCTTCTGCGTCTGGGCCAGCGCAAGCGAGTCCGTCTCATTGCGGAAATATGCGCACGAATAAACCAGTTGCTCGTCGAGCCAGAGGCGGTAGAACGCATTCGAGACGTCGTAGTGATGCTGGATGTTCGCCCGGTTGCTGCGGCGACGGTTAAGCCACGCGCGCGCGCGCACCGCCAGGCGGTCGCGCCCATGGACCACGTTGCCGACCAGCGCTTCCGCAATCCCGAGCACACGCCGGGCACCGCCGCTGAAATCGAGGTCGTTCTCGACGTAGGCCCGTGCCAACGCCCCCAACTGGGGCGACGCAAGGGTCCTCAATCCCTGCCAGGTGCGGGCGTAGACATCGACCTCCGGCGCTGCCGACAGCGGCACGCGCCCGCCGTCGGGAAGCACGAGCGAGATCGGAATGTCGCGACCGGCGTAACGGTGGGCAATTATCTTTTGCAGAGGCTCGTTCATGCGCGGCGTAGGACGGCGGCGAGGCGGAGCGCCGGCTACAGTTTAGCAGCCCTCGGCCAAGGCGCGCACGCGACGCTGCGGCGCGCCAACCCGGCTAAGGACGGCGCCGGCTGGCGGTCGCGCCCCCTTTTTGACATCTCGCAATGTTGCTGTCTAAGATGCGCCGCCCCGGGCGCCCGCTTCGCAGGCGCCGCGACACCAGACCATGCCGCCAGCCGCCAAGCGCAAATCGCGAACCGCCGTCGCCGAACGGCATTTTCGCGACGCGTTGGCGCAATTCGCGACCGGCGTCACTGTCATCACCGCGCGCGCGCCGCAGGGTTTTGTCGGGTTCACTGCCAATTCATTCAACTCCGTTTCGCTCCAGCCGCCCCTGGTCATCTGGAGCCTCGCCAGGCGGTCACGAAGTCTGGCGGTCTTCCACAGCGCCGCGCAGTATGCCGTCAATGTCCTTGCCCATAATCAGATCGAACTGGCCCGCCGCTTCTCGCGCCCGCACGCCGATCGCTTCGCGGGCGTGGCCTTCCGGCTCGGGGCCTCGCACGCGCCTTTGATCGATGGCTGTGCGGCCTGGCTCGAGTGCCGGCATCACGCCGTTCATGGTGCCGGCGATCACCTGCTGTTCATAGGCGAGGTCATCTCCACCGCGCACCGGCCCGTGCTGCCGCTGCTCTGGCACAGCGGCCGATACCGGCTGAGCCGGCCACATCCCGAACATGGCGGCGACTGAAGTCCGCGAGCGCCGCGGATCATGCCGCACGGCGTGGCTTCGGCTTGCTCGCCTGGAACAGCTCGTACATGCGCCGGTATACCGGCCCCGGCCTGCCGCCGGCGAAGGGCCGACCGTCGAGCGTGGTGACGGCCAGTACCTCCTTGGTCGACGAGGAGAGCCACATCTCGTCGGCGCCAAGCGCCTCTTCTTTGGTAATCGGCCGGATCGCGAACGGCAGACCGGCCCCGGCCGCAAGCTCCAACGCGGCATCATAGGTGATGCCCGGAAGGATGTGATTGTCCTTCGGCGGGGCAACAATCGCCCCGTCCTTGACGATGAGCACGTTCGATGCGGATGCCTCGCTCAGATAGCCGTCGCGGAACATGACCGTTTCGACCGCTCCACGGTCGACGGCAAACTGGCGCGCAAGGACATTGCCCAGCAGTGAGATGGTCTTCAGGTCGCAACGCAACCATCGCTCGTCGGCCGCCGTGACCACGGCGACGCCGCCCTCGATCTGCTCGCGCGACAAAACCGGCAACGGATTGCTCATCATGAACACGGTCGGGATCGCATGCGGCGGAAAGGCGTGGTCGCGCTTGGCGGCGCCCCGGGTGATCTGCAAGTAGACACCCTGGTCATCGAACGGCTGCATGGCGATCAGGTCGTGAAAGATCGCTTCCCACTGCGCATCGGGGTGGGGATTGGCAAGGCGGATGCCATCGAGACTGTGCTGCAGACGGGCCAGGTGCGGGCGCAGACGGTAAGGCTGGCGATGGTATACGGGGACGAGCTCGTATACGCCGTCGCCATAGATGAAGCCGCGATCGAGCACCGAGATCTTCGCTTCGTCGAGCGGCAGAAACCTTCCGTTGAGATAGACCGTCATCGTTTGCCTCGATTCCTCTAGCTTGGCTTCATTTGAACCACAGGCGCAGCGTGTCCCAGAGCCTGCCGAGGAGGCTCGCCGGCGCCACCTCGGCCAGTGCGACCAGCGGGTATTTGCCCACCTGCTTTGCGTCGAGCGTCACGTTCACCACGCCGACGCCCTGGCCGCTCGCCACCGGCGCCACCAAGGGCTCAACGGCCTCCACGGTCAGCTTGAGGTTCTGCGCCTGGCCCTTCGGGAGCGTGACGTACTGATCGGCAACAAAGCCCACCGGAACGGAGTTGGCGGCCCCTTTCCAAACCCGCAGTGTGCTTATCGCCTGGCCGTTCTGATAGAGCTGAACCGTGTCATAGAACTGGAATCCATAGTTAAGGAGCTTCTGCGACTCGCTGGCGCGCGCCGCGCTGGATCCCGCGCCGAGGACGACCGACAGGAGGCGTCGAGGCCCTCGCTTCGCCGACGCGACAAGGCAGTATCCAGCCGCGTCGGTAAATCCGGTCTTCATGCCGTCGACGAACGGGTCGGTCCACAACAGGCGGTTGCGGTTCGACTGCGTGATGTTGTTGTAGCGATATTCCTTGAGCGAGTACAGCGGATAGTAATCGGGAAAATCCCGGATGATCGCCATGGCGATGCGCGCGAGATCGGACGCGGTCGACACCTGCTGCGGCGCCGGCAGCCCGGTCGCATTGACGAATCGCGTATCCTTCATGCCCAGCCTCGCCGCCTCGCTGTTCATGCGCACGACGAAGGCCTCCTCCGAACCGGCCACGGCCTCGGCCAGCGCCGTGGCGGCGTCGTTTCCCGACTGCACGATCTCTCCGCGCAGGAGCTCGTCGACGGATACCGCCTTCTTCGGATCGATGAACATGCGCGACCCCTCGGTGCGCCACGCTCTGTCCGAAACCGTCACCATCTGCGAGGGCGTGAGCTGTTTGTCCCTGAGGGCGGTGAACACCAGGTAGGCGGTCATCAGCTTGGTCAGCGATGCGGGCTCCCGGGGCTCATCTGCATTTTGCGCGACCAGCGTTTGCCCGCTCAGCACGTCGACGAGCAGATACGACTTGGCGGCTATCGCAGGGGGTGGCACGGCCGCAGCGAGAGCGGTTTGCGCCACAGCCGGAGCGGCTTGCGCCGCAGGCGTAGCGGTTTGCGCTGTCGCCGTCGCGGAGAGGAACGCGAACAGGCACGCCAGCGGCGAGAACGGAGGCCAAGACATGGGAAAGACCAATGCGGGAATTGACCGCATTATACCGTCGCGTCATAAGCGGACCCTCACCGCCTCCTCCTGCGCGGGCTGCCTGGTCGCGGCCCGCGACCCGATTACCAGGGATAAATGCGCAGGATGCCGATGACTTCCCCGGTGTTCAAGGCAACGACAACGCTCATGTCCTTGTTGCGCGCCTCCATCGGAAGAAAGCCGAGTTCATCCTCCCGCCTGCCGGAGTCGGCCACCAGAGCCTTTATGACGCCGGCCTGGTCCGGCTGACGCTGCGCGAGGGTTCCGAGCGGGCTTCGCGCGGGCCGCCGCCTTGGCGGCGACTTGCGCGTAGGGCACGCAGTAATGGGGTCGTTGCGAAAGGCCCACCCCCCATGGCCTCAAAGTAGGGCCACGGATGCCACACGAGCAGCATCATGCCGACGATCATCGCGGCGATCGTCGCGGACAACCCCAAATAGATCGTCGCCGCCTTCCAGCGACTGAGTCTTCGCAGGACCATCGACTGCGCGACAGATGTGGTGCTTGGGTCCAAATTCTAGCGTCGCATGACGCCGGGTCTCAACCGCCGGCGCGGAAAGAAGCCTTGAGCGAGTTGCCGCTCGCTGCGCGCGCAGTCGAACGCCGTTGACGAGGCGAGGGTTGCGTTCGGGCTCAGCTGCCGATGAACGCGAAGGCAACCGCGGGCTTTTGCCCGGAAATGATCTCGGCCAGCGCCTTCCCCGAGCCGGCGGCCATCGTCCACCCCAGCGTGCCGTGGCCGATGTTGAGATAAAGATTGCCATAGCGCGTTCTGCCGATCTGCGGCACGCTCGAAGGCGTTGCCGGCCGCAACCCCGCCCAGTACTCGATGCGCGTGGCGTCAATGGCGTCGCCGAACCACTCCGTCGCGCGCCGCGTCAGCGCCTCGCAGCGCAGCGCATTGAGCTCGAGGTCGTAGCCGGAGAGCTCGGCCGTTCCCGCGGCGCGCAGCCGATCGCCGAGGCGGGTGAAGACGATCTTCTTGGCATCGTCGGTGATGCTGATCGTTGGCGCCAGCGCGGGGTTGGCGATGCGCAGGGTCGCCGAATAGCCCTTGGCCGGATAGACCGGCGTGTGCACGCCGATCGCGTCGAGACACTTCGGGCTGTGGCTCGACAGGCAGACCACGTAGGCGTCGGCGCCAAGCACTTCCTTGCGCTCGTTCTCGTTCACCAAGCGCACGCCGCGGACCGCGTCGGGGCCGACGGCGAGCGACTCGACCGTCACGCCGTAGCGGAACGCGATGCCGCGCTCGGCACCGAGCGCCGCGAGCGCCTGCGTGAACTTGCGCGCGTCACCGCTTTCATCGGTTGCAGTGTAGGTTCCGCCGACGATCCAGTCGCGGCGCGCGGCGAGGGCAGGCTCCATCGCCACGCATTCCTCGGCAGTCTTCGCCTCGCGCGCGATGCCGTAGCCGCGAACCAGCTCGGCGGCCCGCGCGGCGCCCTCGAAGCCCTTGCGATCGGTGTAGATCTGCAGAATGCCGCGCTGCATGTCGTCGTAGTCGATGCCGGTCGCCGCGCGAAGCTCCTTCAGCGCGGCGCCCGAGTAGGCGCTGATCGCCAGGATCTGCAGCATGTTGCGCCGGGTGCGCCACGGCAGGCACTCGGCCAGAAACTGCAGCCCCCAGCGCCACTGCCGCCAGTCGAGGCGCGGCCGGAAGAGCAGTGGCGCGTCCGGTTGTCCCAGCCACCTGAGGATCTGCAGCGGCGCGCCTGGGTTGGCCCAGGGCTCGACGTGCGACACCGAGATCTGGCCGCCGTTGGCGAACGAAGTCTCCACCGCGGCGGCCGCGCGCCGCTCGACGACCGTGACCTCGTGGCCGGCGGCGCGCAGATACCAGGCCGTCGTCGTGCCGATCGACCCCGGCGCCGAGAACGAGAACGTTCATGCGCGGGCCGCGCTCAAGGATAGGCCTCGATCGGAATGCAGGCGCAGAACAGGTTGCGGTCGCCGTAGACGTTGTCCACCCGCGCCACCGGCGGCCAGTACTTGGCCTCCTTGAGCGCCGGACAGCGGATAGGCCGCCTGCTCGCGCCTGTAGGCGTGCGCTCCAGTCCTCCGCCATGCAGCGCGGCCGCGGTGTGCGGCGCGTTCTTGAGCGGATTGTCGGCGCGGTCCATGCGTCCTTCCTCGATCGCGCGGATCTCCTCGCGGATCGCGATCATCGCGTCGATGAAGCGGTCGAGCTCGGCCTTCGATTCGCTCTCCGTCGGCTCGATCATCAGCGTGCCCGCCACCGGAAAGCACATGGTCGGCGCGTGGAAGCCGTAGTCCATCAGCCGCTTGGCGACGTCCTCGACGTTGACGCCGCTCGTCTCCTTCAGCGGACGCAGGTCGAGGATGCACTCGTGCGCGACCAGTCCGCCGCGACCGGAATAGAGCACCGGATAGTGCGGCGCCAGGCGCCTGGCGACGTAGTTCGCGGTCAGGATCGCCGACCTCGGTCGCGCCGCGTCAGGCCGTCGCCGCCCATCATGCGCGATGTACATCCAGGAGATCGGCAGGATGCCGGCGCTGCCGTACGGCGCCGCGCGAGACCGCACCGATCGCCTCCGGGCCGGCGTCGAGTGCGCGGTGGCCGGGCAGGAACGGCGCCAGGTGCGCGCCGACCGCGATCGGCCCCACGCCGGGGCCCGCCGCCGCCGTGCGGAATGCAGAACGTCTTGTGCAGGTTGAGGTGCGAGACGTCGGCGCCGAACTCGCCCGGCGCGGCAAGCCCGACCAGCGCGTTCATGTTCGCGCCGTCGATGTAGACCTGCCCGCCGTGCGCGTGCACGATGTCGCAGATTTCCGCGGATGCCCTCCTCGAACACGCCGTGCGTCGACGGATACGTGATCATGAGCGCCGCGAGCTCGTCCGCGTGCGCTCGCCGCCTTCGCCTGCAGGTCGGCGAGATCGACGTTGCCGTCGGCGTCGCAGGCCGACCACGACCACCTGCATGCCCGGCCATCTGCGCCGACGCCGGGTTGGTGCCGTGCGCGCGATGCCGGGATCAGGCAGACGTCGCGATGCGCCTCGCCGCGGCTCGCGTGATAGGCGCGGATCGCCAGCAGCCCGGCGTACTCGCCCTGCGAGCCGGCGTTCGGCTGCAGCGACACCGCGGCGTAGCCGGTGATCGCGCACAGCATCCGCTCGAGCTCGGCGATCAGCTCGGGTAGCCCTCGCGTCTGCTCGGCCGGCGCGAACGGGTGGATGTGCGCCGAATTCGGGCCAGGTGACCGGGATCATCTCGGCCGTCGCGTTCAGCTTCATCGTGCACGAGCCCAGCGGAATCATCGACGCGGTCGAGCGCGATGTCCTTGTCGGCGAGCCGCCGCAGGTAGCGCAGCATCTCGGTTTCGCGAGTGGTAGCGGTTGAACGTCGGGTGCGTGAGGAACGCCGACTGTGCGGCGCAGCGCCGCCGGGCAGCCGATCGTCGACCGCGGCTTCGATCGCGTCGAAGTCCGGCGTCGTCGCACCGTCGCGGCGCGAGGATCGCGCCACAGCACGCGCGACGTCCGCCGGCGTCGTGGTCTCGTCGAGCGAGATGCCGATGCGCGTCGCGTCGACGCGGCGCAGGTTGACGCCGGCCGCGCGCCGCGCGCGCGTGAACCTCGTCGGTGCGCGCTCCGGTCGCGACGGTCAGCGTGTCGAAGAACGCTGTCGTTGGCGACGGCGAAGCCGAGCGCGCTCGAGGCCGGCGGCCAGCACGCCGGTCAGCCGGTGCACGCGCGCGCGCGATCGTCGCGCAGCCCGTCCGGCCCGTGATAGACGGCGTACATCGCCGCGATCACCGCCAGCAGCACCTGCGCGGTGCAGATGTTCGAGGTCGCCTTCTCGCGGCGGATGTGCTGCTCGCGCGTCTGCAGCGCGAGCCGGTACGCCGGCTCGCCGTCGGCGTCGACGCGTCACGCCGACCAGCCGCCCGGGCATGCGGCGCTTGAACTCGTCGCGGGTGGCGAGATAACGCCGCATGCGGGCCGCCGAAGCCCATCGGCACGCCGAAGCGCTGCGCTCGAGCCGACCACGACGTCCGCGCCCCACTCGCCCGGCGGGACGAGCAGCGCCAGCGCCAGCAGGTCGGCGGCGACGACGACGAGCGCGCCGCCGCGCGCGCACGGCGTCGGCCAGCGCGCGATAGTCGCGCACGTCGCCGTTGGCGCCCGGGATACTGCAGCAGCACGCGCGAAGCGTCGCCGCGCTCGCGGCCGCCGCGTCGGCCGGCGCCGACGACCACGCTCGATGCCGAGCGGCTCGGCGCGCGTGCGCACGACGTCGATGCGTCTGCGGAAGAACGTCGTCGGCGACGAAGAATCGTCGCGCTCTTGCTCTTGCTCGATCCGCCGGGCACAGCGCCATCGCTTCGGCCGCGGCGGTCGCCTCGTCGAGCATCGACGCGTTGGCGATCGCCATGCCCGGTCAGGTCGCACACCATCGTCTGGAAATTGACCAGCGCCTCCAGCCGGCCCTGCGAGATCTCCGGCTGGTAGGGCGTGTAGGCGGTGTACCAGGCCGGGTTCTCGAGCACGTTGCGCAGGATCACGCCGGGCGTGATGCGTGCCGTAGTAGCCCTGGCCGATGAACGATTGCAGCACCCGGTTCTTCGCGCGCGATCGCCTTCGAGTTCGGCGAGCGCCTCGGCCTCGCTCCTCGGCGCCGGCAGCGCGAGCGGCCCGCGATGCGGATCGACGGCGGCACGAGCGCGTCGATCAGCGCGGCGCGCGACGCGTAGCCGAGCGTCTCCAGCATCGCCGCCTGATCGGCGGCGCGTGGTGCCGATGTGCCGCGCGACGAACGCCGCGATGCGCGATTGCCAGCTCGGACAGCGGAGTCGGCGACCGACCGCGGCTGGAAGCTTCGTCGGCCTTCATCACGCCGGGGCCCTCAGGCGTTCGCCGATGACCTTGGCGTACGCCGCGGCGTCGAGCAGCTTGCCCGACGTCGGCCGCGCGTCGGCCGGCTTGAGCCGGAAGAACCAGGCCGCGTAGGCGTCCGTGTTGACCTGCTCCGGGGCCTCGGTGAGCGCCTCGTTGACCGCCACGACTTCGCCCGCGACCGGCGCGTAGACGTCGGAGGCGGCCTTCACCGACTCGACGACCGCGCAGGCCTCCCCGGCCGTCGACCGTGCGGCCGACCTGCGGGCAGCTCGATGAAGACGAGGTCGCCCAGCGCCTCCTGCGCGTGGTCGGTGATGCCGACGGTCAGCGGTGCCGTCGGCTCTCGGCGCGGACCCATTCGTGGCTCGTCGGTGTACTTGAGGTCAGCGGGAATGTTCATGCGATGGCTCCATGGGTCAGCGGTTCGGGAACGGAAAGTCGCGGGATGCTCACTGACTGCACGAGCACCTTGCCGTTGCGCACGAACGGCGGCTTGACCACGCGCGGCAGCGAGCTCCTTGTCGCGGACCTCGACGCGCGACGGTGTCGCCCGGCGCGACGCCGCGCGGCAGGCGCGCGAGCGCGATCGAGCTGCCCGAGCGTCGGGCGAAAACGTGCCGCTGGTGATCTCGCCGTCGCCGTGCGCCGTGTGCACGACCTTCTGATGGCGCGCAGCACGCCGCCCTTGTCGAGCAGCAGCAGGCCGACCAGCTGCCGCGTCGGCGGATGCGCGGCGAGCGCCGCCTTGCCGACGAAGTCGCGCGGGCTGTGAGATCGACGGTCCAGGCGAGGCCCGACTCGAGCGGGGTGACCGCTCGTCCATGTCCTGGCCGTAGAGATTCATGCCGGCCTCGAGGCGCAGCGTGTCGCGCGCGCCGAGGCCGCAGGGCCGCACGCCGGCTGCCGCGAGCGCGCCCACAGCGCCGTCGCCTGCGCCGCCGGACAGCATGATCTCGAAGCCGTCCTCGCCGGTGTAGCCGGTGCGCGCGATGAAGTAGTCGCCGAATTCGCCGGCGATGAACGGCTCAGCGCCGCGGTCGCGGCACGGCTGCCGGGCAGCGCCTGCCAGACCTTGTCGCGCGCGTTCGGGCCCTGCACGGCGATCATCGCGAGGTCGCGCGCGCGGCGTCGAGCGACAGGCCGGCCGCACGCTCGGGCGTTCAGTGCAGCTGAACCACGCGATGTCCTTGTCGGCGGTGCCGGCGTTGACGACGATGCGGAAAGCAGTCCTCGCGCAGGAAATAGACGATCAGGTCGTCGATCACGCCGCCGTCCGGCCGCAGCAGGCAGGAGTACAGCGCCTTGCCCGGGCAGCGGCAGCTTGTCGACGTTGTTGGCGAGCGCGTAGCGCAGGAAGTGCGCGCGCGCCCGCGCCTGCGAGATCGACGGCGCGCATGTGCGAGACGTCGAACATGCCGGCGTCGCGGCGCACCGCGTGATGCTCCTCGATCTGCGAGCCGTAGTTGAACGGCATGTCCCAGCCGCCGAAATCGACCATCTTCGCGCCGGAGGCGCGGTGCACGGCGTTGAGCGGGGTCTGGCGGAGCACGGCTCTCCCGGACGAACAAAAAGGGGCGAAGCCGTCCAGCGGCTCCGCCCCGTCTGTCCTTTTACCTGAGAGATTGCGGCGCCGTCAGCACGCGGCGCCGGTGCCCCTTCGGTGGGCCGCCCGGCAACGCGGCGCGGCCGCTCTCCAGATTGGTTTTGCCGTCCGCGCAGTCCTGGGTGCCTGAGCGATTGCGGGAGTTACGCCTTCGGCGGCGGCGCGCTGTAAAGCCGCGCTCTCCTGCACGGGAGCGCCAAGGTTACCGGCGCGCGCTGCGAGGTGTGTCAACGTCAGAATCCAGGCGCCTTGTTGCTCGGCGTCGAGCGCTGAAGGCATCGGGCCCCAACGCCGAGCCGCCTTCACGGCTTCGCGCGCAGCGGCGTCGCCCTTGTACTTGGCGGCGACATCGACTACGCGGGCCGACGACTTCTTGTCGATCGCGTGGCGGCAACGCAGCGATGCCGTGGCGGGCACGGCGGCTCGGCACACCCACGCGGTGGCCGAATCCGTCACCCCTGGTGCGGCCGCGACAGCACGCCGCGGCAAGGTCGCCGGCGTCATGCGACAGGTCGAGGACCCGCAGCGCCCGGGCGGATAGCGCGCGCTCGAGCGTGCGCTGCCACGAGGCGCAGGTTGCCGCATCGCCGCGCAAGCAGCACCGTCGCCGGCGGCGTTGACACGAGATCCTCGAGCGCGATCAGCAGCGAGCGAGACGCCGCGAGGGCCGTTCGGAGTTCGCGCGCGAACGCCGCGCAACGGTCCGCTCGGCAGCCTCGAGTAGCGCGTCTCGCCAAGCCAGTGCCCAAGCGTAAGCAGCGCCTGCGCCGCGACGCCGTTACCGGCCGGCGTCGCGTTGTCGTGCGCCGGCTTGGGACGATGGAGCAGCGCCTCGTGGTCGTGGCTGGTAAAAAAGAAACCGCCGCCGGCGGGATCCTCGAAGCGCAGCAGCAGCACGTCGGCGATCTCGATCGCCCAGCTCAGGTCGGCGGCCCGAAACGACGCCTGCAGCAGCTCGAGCAGCGCCGAGAGCAGGAAGGCGTGATCGTCCAGATACGCATTCAGATGGGCGCGGCCGTCCTTGCAGCGTGGCAAGCAGCCTGCCCTCGCGCCACAGCGCCGCGCGGATGAAATCGGCCGCTGTCTGCGCCGCGGTCAGCCACGTGGCTCGTCGAGTGCCCGCGCGGCGCGCGCGAGCGCGCCGATCAGCAGCGCATTCCACGACGTTAGAATCTTGTCGTCGCGGCCCGGATGGACGCGCCGCTCGCGCGCGGCAAACAGCTTCGCCCGCGCCCGCTCGAGTTGCGCCTCGGCGTCGGCGACCGCCACGCCCAGCGTGCCGGCGACGTCGGCTAAGCGGCACGGCGACGCGCAGATGCCATTCGCCGGTCCTCGAAATTGGGCGGCCGGTCGAGTCCCCAGTGGGGCCGGGCAACGGCCCACTCGTCCGCGGCGAGCAGCGCCCGACCTCGGCCGCCGTCCAGACGTAGAACTTGCCTTCCTCGTGCTCGCTGTCCGCATCGAGGCTCGAGCAGAACGCGCCCTCGCCGGCGCGCATGTCGCGCAGCACCCAGGCTACGATTCCGCGCGCGGCACGACCGAACGTCGCGCTTCGCCGGTCGCCCGCCAGGCATCGGTATACAGCCGAGAGCAGCGCGCGCGTTGTCGTAGAGCATCTTCTCGAAGTGCGGAATGGTCCATTCGGCGTCGACGCTGTAGCGGCAGAATCCGCCGCCGAGCTGGTCGTGGATGCCGCCGTCGGCCATGCGCGCGAGCGTGACCGCGACGATCTCAAGCGCGCTCGAATCGCCGTGCCCGGCGTAGCGCCGCAGGCAGAACTCGAGGTCGAACGGGTGCGGAAACTTCGGCGCGGCGCCGAAGCCGCCGTGCACGGGGTCGAACGACCGCGCGAGCGCCGCCAGCGCGCGCTCCGAGGCGGCGACCGGCAACGCCGCGCCCGGGTCCTGCGCTTCCGGATTGGTGAGCGCCAACGCCGCCCTGAGCCGCGCGGTCTGTTCGGCGATCGCCTCGCCCTGCTCGCGATAGGCCGCGGCGATGCGCGGCAGCAGCTCGGGCAAATCCGGCCAGACCGTAGCGCGGGGTCTTGGGAAAGTATGTCCCGCCGAAGAACGGCGCCTGGTCGGGGGTCAGGAACATCGTCAGCGGCCAGCCGCCGCTTCGCTGCGTGAGCATGGCGTGCGCCATCTGGTAGATCTGGTCGAGGTCTGGCCGCTCCTCGCGATCGACCTTGATGTTGACGAACAGGTCGTTCATCAGCGCCGCGACGGCCGCGTCCTCGAAGGACTCGTGCGCCATCACGTGGCACCAATGGCAGGCCGAATAGCCGATCGACAGCAGGATCGGCTTGTCCTCGTCGCCGGGCATGGGCGAACGCCTCGTCACCCCAGGGGTACCAGTCGACCGGATTGCCGGCGTGCTGGAGAAGATACGGACTGGTCTCGCCCGCCAAACGATTGGGCACTCGCGGCCTCGCCTGGGCAATGAAAGCTACGCCGGCATTTCCTCGAAGGCCACGCGCTCGAAATCGGCCCCGCGCTGCAGCAGGCGCGTAAGGCGGAAGCGTCGCTCGGGGCCGGAATCGATCGTGCGCAGCATTCGACCCGGATTGAAGGTTCGGGGCGGGGCGATGATCGACGGCTTGTCGTCGGGCGTCGCCCCGAGCAGCACCACGGGTACCGGTGGGTCCTCGGAGAGCATCGTCGAGTAAGGCCGTACGCAAAGCGCCGTCGGCGCGCCCGACCACAGCTTGAGCGTCACCGACAGCTCGCCGTGGCTGTCGAGCGCCACCCGCGCCACGTAGCCGCAGCGCACCCGCTCGTCGTCGCGCAGAATCACCAGTTGCTCCAGATGCCACCGGTGCTGCGCGCGGCTTATGCGGCGGACACTCGCCTCGTCCCAGTCGTAGGTGCCTTGCCAATGCTCCCACGCCCAGCTTTTCTCGGCCTCATCCTTGTTGCGATCGTAGTCGGTGAGCGCGCCGAGCGTCGCCAGATGCTGGGTGCCGTGGTAGGACAGCCGGCCCAGGGGATCCTGGCGGTTGAAGGTTCGCCCGGCGACACGGAAATACGCCGCGCCAAGGCCGCCGACGCACAGGTCGAGGCCGGTCTGGGCCCCATCGTGCCCCGTCTTCTTGGGCAGGCCGTACCAGTGCGAATCGAGATGCGAGAGCAGCGCCGAGCTCGCCTCGACCGAAACGTCGTGGCCGAGCTGCAGCTCCGCCGGATTGGCGCCCGTGGCCAGCCGCTTCAGCCGCCCCCTCACGCTGGTGGCGAGCTTCGCAGGGTAGCCAAATCGCGTTGCGTCGTTCACATGCCGCGGCGCGACCGGCGACAGTGTCGCTCCAGTCGGCGCATCGAGGTCGGCGACGATGATCGGGCCCTCGGTTTCGCGTTGCTGCGCATAGGGAAAAACCTTGCGCGCCCACATGCAAAGCCAGCGGTCCGTGAGCTCGATCTGCCGCACCGTCAGGGCACACGGATCGGCCAGTTGCAGCAGCAGCGCGTGCGAGTAGGTCGAATAGCACGACACACCTATCGCATTGGGCATCAGCTCGTCGGATACGGCGGTCACGGAGCATTCGAGGATCTCGGCCAGCCGGTAGTACGCGTGCAGTTCCTGCCAAACATTGGGCGAGGGCAGCCGGCGTGCCAGACCGTAGACCAGGATGATCTGCTTGCCGACCCACAGGCCCCGTTGCAGGACCTTCGCTTTCACCCCCTGCAACTCCGGATCGCCCTCGAGCAATGGCTTGAGGCAGGCCGAATACTGATTCCACAGCCCGTGCCAGAGCGATAGCGCCTGCTCGGCCGCCTCGTGTTCACGCTCGCTCGCCGGATGCGGCTTGCCCGCGTAGCGACGCGCGAGCTCGGTGTGCAGGTAGGCGACCGGCTCGCGCAGCACTTCGGCGATGCGCGCGCGTTCCCGGGGTGTGAAGTTGGCCTCGGACAGCCGTTTGAGCTGGCCGCGTATGGCCTCGTAATGCTTGGGGATGTTCGACAGCGGCAGCGCCCGCAACCAGCGTGCGCAACCATCCGCATCGGCAAACGCCAACGCCGTCGGCTCAGAGCCGGCCTGAGTGAGCGTGAACTCGTTGGTCACCGTCTCTCCGTGCACCCGGGATCCCCACCGCTCCCCGGGTCAAGCGCTTCTCGCGAGCCGTGCCTCGGGGTCCCAAGGGTGTTATAGCACAAACCGCGGGCGCCACGGGCCCCGCCCGGCGCGCCGGCCGCGCCACCCGGCCGGATCCGGGGATGCAGAATATTCACCCCCGCGGTGTCGAATCCTCCGCCGCGGCCGAGGTTCGGCCCGTAGCAGACTGTGCGGCATGGAAGCGATCCACGCCATGCCCCGAACCGAGGACACCATGCCACGCGCCTTTGACCACCCCCCGACCCCCGATGCATCCCGGGCCCGTTTCGACGCCTCAGCAGGGCTCGAAGCGCTCCCGTCGCGCCGCTTGCCTCCAACCCGCGCTGCGCGTCCCGCGCGCAGTCGCGGGGTCTTTTTCGCAGGCCGCCGGCACTTGCGGCTCGGTTATTGGGTCATGAACGCCGCGTGCGTCGCACTGGCCACGCTGGCCGTCGCCGCCAGCGCCCACTTTGCCCAGCCGGTGCTCGACGCCGCAGCGAGCACCGGCAACGCCGGCCCCGAGCTGCTTGCCTCGGCGACCCGTGCCCCACCGTTTCTGCTCGCCCATGCGACCCACGCCTCCGTGAGGCGGCCGACGCGCTAGACCAGGACCCGCTCGATGCCGCCTGCGGTGGCCGCCTTGACGTAGTCGGCAAGCCAGTGCTCGCCTAAGACCCTGCGGGCGATCTCGACCACGATGTAGTCGGCCTGCGTGCCGGCGTCGTCGTCGAAGCGCGACAAGCCCTGCAGGCAGGAGGGGCAGGAGGTGAGCACCTTGACCCGGCCGGAAGCGCCGTCGGCGCGCAGCCTGTCGGCGCCCGCGCGCATCTCCTCCTCCTTGCGGAAGCGCACCTGCGTCGAGATGTCGGGCCGCGTCATCGCCAGCGTGCCCGATTCGCCGCAGCAGCGCTCGTTCTGCGCGACCGCAGCGCCCATCAGCGCGTTGACCACCTGTCAGCGGCGCATAGGTCTTCATCGGCGTGTGGCAGGGATCGTGGTACATGTAGCGCACGCCGGCCAACCCGTCGAGACGCACGCCCTTCTCGAGCAGGTATTCGTGGATGTCGAGCAGCCGGCAGCCGGGGAAGATCTTGTCGAACTCGTACTTCTGCAGCTGGTCCATGCAGGTGCCGCAGGAGACGATCACGGTCTTGATGTCGAGGTAGTTGAGCGTGTTGGCGACGCGGTGGAACAGCACGCGGTTGGCGGTGGTGATCTCCTGGCCCCGGTCGTGGTCTCCCGCCGCAGTCTGCGGATAGCCGCAGCACAGGTAGCCGGGCGGCAGCACGCATTGCGCGCCGACGTGGTAGAGCATCGCCTGCGTCGCCAGCCCGACCTGCGAGAACAGCCGCTCCGAGCCGCAGCCGGGAAAGTAGAACACCGCGTCGGACTCCTCGGCCGCGCGCGCCGGGTTGCGGATGATCGGCACGATCGCGTCGTCCTCGATGTCGAGCAGCGCGCGCGAGGTGCGCTTGGCAAGGCCCCCCGGCATCGGCTTGTTGATGAAGTGGATCACCTGCGCGCGCAGCGGCGGCGCCCCGACGCTCGCCGGCGGCCGCCTGGTCTGCGCCTGCACCAGGCCGAGACGCCGCACGAGCCGGTGGGCCAGGCGCTGGCTGCGATAGCCCCAGTCGATCATCCCGCGCCTGGCGAGCTTGATCGTCGCCGGGTCGGTGGCGTTGAGGAAGAACATCGCCGCCGGCGGTGCCGGGGTTGAAGCTTCGCCGGCCCTGCCTGCGCAGGAGGTTGCGCATGGCGATCGAGACGTCGCCGAAGTCGATGTCGACCGGACACGGGGCAGCACTTGTGGCACACCGTGCAGTGGTCGGCGACGTCGGAGAACTCGTCGAAGTGCCTGGGACTCACGCCGCGACGCGTCTGCTCCTCGTACAGGAACGCCTCGATCAGCAGCGAGGTCGCGAGGATCTTGTTGCGCGGGGAGTAGAGCAGATTGGCGCGCGGCACGTGGGTCGCGCAGACCGGCTTGCACTTGCCGCAGCGCAGGCAATCCTTGATCGAATCGGCGATTTGCCCGATCTCCGATTGCTCGAGGATCAGGCTCTCCGCGCCGATCAGGCTGAAGCTCGGCGTGTAGGCGTTGCCCAGATCGCCGCCGGGCAGCAGCTTGCCACGGTTGAAGCGGCCCTCCGGATCGACCCGCCGCTTGTAGTCGGCGAAAGGCGCGAGCTCCTCCGCGCTCAGGTATTCGAGCTTGGTGATGCCGATGCCGTGCTCGCCGGAAATCACGCCGCCGAGCGAGCGCGCCAGCGCCATGATGCGCGCGACCGCGCGCGTTGGCCTGCCTGAGCATCTCGTAGTTGTCCGAGTTGACCGGGATGTTGGTGTGCACGTTGCCGTCGCCGGCGTGCATGTGCAGCGCGACGAACAGCCGCCCGCGCAGCACCTCGCGGTGAACCGCGATGCAGCCCCTGAGGATCGGCGCGAAGGTCAGGCCGGCGAATATTTCCTCCAGCGGGCCCTTGAGCTCGGTCTTCCAGGACACGACCGCGAGTCGCTCCTGCAGCGCCGGGAAAGTCTCGTCGATGCGGTCCAGGAGGCCCTGCCAGCGCGCGCGCACCGCGCCGACCAGCGCGCGCGCCTCGTCGACCTTGGCCTTGAGCTGTTCCGGCGAGGGCCGGGCCTCGGTATCGTGCCCCCACTGCGCCGGGACCATGGCCGCGGCAAGATAGTCCGTGAGCGCATCGCACAGTGCGAGCTTGTTGCCGATCGACAATTCGATGTTGATGCGCTCGATGCCGTCGGTGTAGTCGCCCAGGCGCTCGAGCGGGATGACCACGTCCTCGTTGATCTTGAATGCGTTGGTGTGCTTGGCGATCGCCGCGGTGCGGGCGCGATCGAGCCAGAATTTCCTGCGCGTTTCCGGCGCGACGGCGATGAAGCCCTCGCCCCGCGCGCGTTGCACAGGCGCACGACCTCCGATGCCGCGCGCGCCACGGCGTCGTCGTCCTCGCCGACGATGTCGCCGATCAGCACCATCTTCGGCCGGCCATGGCGCTTGGCTTTGGTCGCGTAGCCCACCGCCTTCACGTAGCGCTCGTCCAGGTGTTCGAGGCCGGCCAGCATGGCTCCCCCCGGGCGCGTATCGAGGTAACGCTTTATCTCGACGATCGCCGGCATCGAATCGCGCACGGCGGCGAAAAATTCCAGGCACACGGTGCGGATCGCCGGCGGCATGCGGTGCAGAATGAAGCGCGCCGAAGTGATGATGCCGTCGCAGCCCTCCTTCTGGATGCCGGGCAGCCCGGCGAGAAACTTGTCGGTAACGTCCTTGCCCAGGCCCGCCTTGCGGAAAGTCGCCCCGGGGATGGTCAGGATTTCCTTGCGCCGCAGCGCCCCGAACGCCCCTTTGGCATCCGCGGCGTAGTACGCCAGTTCGAACGTGGCCACCGGGGCATCGTGGATCTTGCCGAGGTTGTGATCGAGGCGGGTGACCTCGAGCCAGTCGGCTTCGGGGGTCACCATGCGCCAGGAAGCGAGGTTGTCGAGCGCCGTGCCCCATAGCACCGCCTTCTTGCCGCCCGCGTTCATCGCCACGTTGCCGCCGATGCACGACGCGTCGGCCGAGGTCGGATCGACGGCGAACACCAGGCCGGCGGCCTCGGCCGCGTCCATCACCCGCCTGGTGACCACGCCGGCGCCGGCATCGATCGTCGGCGTCGCGGCGGTGTGCCCGGGGAGCACTTGCCGCTCGATCGCGGAGAGCCGCTCGAGCTTTTCGGTGTTGATCACCGCCGAGCGCCGGTCGAGCGGCACCGCGCCGCCGGTGTAGCCGGTGCCGCCGCCGCGCGGGATGATGCGTCAGCCCGAGCTCGATGCAGCCGCGCACCAGGCCCGGGACCTCCTCCTCGGTGTCCGGGTAGAGCACGACGAACGGATATTCGACGCGCCAGTCGGTCGCATCGGTGACGTGCGAGACGCGCGCGAGGCCGTCGAAGGCGATGTTGTCCCGGCGCGTCTGACGCGACAGCACGCGCAGGGCACGCCCGCGCAGATCGGTCGTGGCGGCGAACTCGCGCGCGAAACGATCGACCGCAGCCTGGGCGGCCGCGAGCAACCGCGCAACCTTGGCGTCGCGCGCCGGTTCGACGCTCAGCTGCCGCCGCTTTTCGATCTCCCGCAAACGGTGGCGCAGCGCGTCGATCAGCAGTCCCTGCGGGCTGGGCTGTCGAGCAGGTCGTCCTGCAGATACGGGTTGCGCTCGACCGACCCAGATGTCGCCCAGCACCTCGAAGAGCATGCGCGCCGAGCGGCCGGTGCGGCGCTCGGCGCGCAGCTCGTCGAGCAGGCTCCACATCTGCGCTCCGAGCAGGCGGATGACGATCTCGCGATCGGAGAACGACGTGTAGTTGTAGGGAATCTCGCGCAGCCGCCGCACGTCCGCGTCGGCGTCGGCAACCGGTGCCTCGGTAAGACTGTTCATGGGCAAACGATTCTACCGCAATGCAGCAACCGGCCCGGTGGGCGCCGGAGCCAATCTGCCGCGCTACTGCCGCGGCGTGCGCACGCCCTGTGGCGCTGCGGGCTCGAAGTTGCTGCGGAACGGATTGATGTCGATGCCGCCGCGGCGCAGGAAACGCGCATACACCGTCAGCGCCTGCGGCGCACAGCGCTCGAGGATATCGACGAACGCGCGCTCGACGCAGCTTTCGTGGAAAGCCGCGTAGCGCCGATAGGAGATGAGATAGCGCAGCAATCCAGCGCGGTCGATGCGCGGCCCCCGATAACGGATCATGAAGTCGCCGCAGTCGGGCTGGCCGGTGACCGGGCAGCGCGAACGGAACAACGCCGAGCGCAGCGTCTCCTCGACACCCGAACCGGTGCTCGAGAGCGCCGCAGGATCCGGCTCGTAGACGTCAGTGGCGATGTCGATGGCATCGATTGACTCGCCCGGCAAAGCCGAGCGCGTGTCCGGGACGCTGAGCTCCGGCGGCACCAGCGCGACCGTGACGCGCGCACCACAGGCAGCGGATAGATCAGCCTCGGATCCGCCGCGCCACCTCAGCACCCGTGCCGCACCGATTCCTGAGCGAACGAGCCGAGGTAGAGCTTCATCGACTTCGACTCCACGAGCGCAGGCGAGTCGCAAGGGATACCGAATTGACCGATGGCCACCTGCGGTTTGCCGCGCCCATCGAGCCAGGAAATTTCGTACGCGGTCCACAGGTCAACGCCTCCGAACGGCAGCCGGCCGCGCAGGCCCATGAAGCACCGCTGCTCTTCCCGATCGATCGGGAACAGCAACCCGGCATCGTAGCGCTCGGCAAACGCCGTCGGCTTGCCGAGCCCGGAACGCTCGAGCGTGCTCAATTGCGCATCCGATCCAGCCGACGGCCCGCCTCGCATCCCGTCGAGGCTAGTTGCCGCTCCCCGGGCCGGCGATACGTGCCTCCAGCTCTGCCACGCGCGCCTCCAACGCCTCGAGCTTCTCGCGACTGCGTGACAGGACCTGCGCCTGGAGATCGAATTCTTCGCGCGGCACCAGGTCGAGGCGCTGCAGGCCGCTTTGCAGCAGCGCCTTGACGTTCTTCTCGATGTCCCGGGCAGGGGACGATTCGATGAGCCGACCAATCCTGCGCGCCAGATCGTCCAGCGTCTCCACCTTCACCATGGCAGGTCCCTTTGGTTGCGCGCCACTGCGTCCACGTTGCGCTCTTTTCCAGTCTAACAAACCGAGTCCTGATCGGCTGCCTCCTCCGCGCCAAATTCGTGCCCATGGCTGTGGCCATTGCACACAGTTGGTGCTGCGCATCTCCGCCCTCCTCGGGGTTCCTGCTCGGCTGTTGAAATAACGCTATGAATAACAATACTTTTATTCAATGGCATAAGAAATGCTCGAATGGGCCCGGCGACCTGCTCGGCCAATCTGCCAGGTTGGGCGACGCGAACGAAAGGACCGTACTCGGACGCCTGGAGCAAGAAGCCATAAAGATCGCCGCGATTCGATCGCGGGCCACGTGCGCAAGGCGCTCTAGCTAAGGACGGCAGGCACAAGCCAGCCGTCCGCAATCAGCGAGGGACACATGAAACTCGTAACAGCCATCATCAAGCCGTTCAAGCTCGACGAGGTGCGGGAAGCCCTGTCGGCGATCGGCGTGCAGGGCATCACCGTGACCGAGGTCAAGGGTTTCGGCCGGCAGAAGGGCCACACCGAGCTGTATCGGGGCGCGGAATACGTGGTCGATTTTCTGCCCAAGGTCAAGATCGAGGCGGCGATTGCCAACGATCTGCTCGACCGCGTGATCGAGGCGATCGAGAAAGCGGCCAACACCGGCAAGATCGGCGACGGCAAGATCTTCGTTTTCGACCTGGAACAGGTCGTGCGCATCCGCACCGGCGAGACCGGCGCGGACGCCCTGTAAGGGGAACACCATGAAGCGATTGCTCGCGTTGATCGCCCTGGCAGGCGCCTGCGGCCTGTTCGGTAGCGTGCAGGCCCAGGACAAGGCCGCGGTCAGAAGGCGGCCGCGCCGGCGGTGACGACGGCACCGGCACCGGCGCCGGCGGCGGCGGAGGCCAAGGCGGCCGAGGCGCCCAAGGCGGAGGCCGCCGGCGCCGGCCGCCGCCCGCCGGCGCCGGACACGCCGCAGCTCATCGGCGTGCGACAAGATCAACAGCGGCGACACGGCGTGGATGCTCACCTCCACCGCGCTGGTGCTGATGATGACCATCCCGGGGCTCGCGCTGTTCTACGGCGGCATGGTGCGCAAGAAGAACGTGCTGGCGACGCTGATGCAGAGCTTCGCCATCACCTGCCTGGTCACGGTGCTGTGGGTGATCGTCGGCTACAGCCTGGCCTTCACCCGGGCGGGTCGTATCGTCGGGCAGCCTCGACCGGTTCTTCCTGAACGGCATGGTGTTCATGAAGGACGCCGGCAAGCTGACGGTATCGCACCTGGGGCTGACGATCCCGGAGTCGGTGTACATGACGTTCCAGATGACCTTCGCCATCATCACGCCGGCGCTCATCGCCGGGGCATTTGCCGACCGGATGAAGTTCTCGGCGATGCTGTGGTTCATGGGCCTGTGGTCGGTGCTGATCTACTCGCCGATCGCGCACATGATGTGGGAGCCGTCGGGGTACTGGGCGGCCAAGGGCGTGCTCGACTTCGCCGGCGGCACGGTGGTGCACATCAACGCCGGCATCGCCGGGCTGGTGTGCGCGCTGGTGCTGGGCAAGCGCCTAGGCTACGGCAAGGAGCCGATGGCGCCGCACAACCTGACGCTGACCCTGATCGGCGCCTCGCTGCTGTGGGTGGGCTGGTTCGGCTTCAACGCCGGGTCGGCGGTGGCCGCCGACGGCCGGGCCGGGATGGCGATGTTCGTGACCCAGTTCGCCACTGCGGTGGCGGCGCTGTCGTGGATGTTCACCGAGTGGCTGGTCAAGGGCAAGCCGTCGGTGCTGGGGATCGCCTCGGGGGCGGTGGCGGGGCTGGTGGCGATCACGCCGGCGTCGGGCTTCGTGGGAGCGACCGGGGCGCTGGTCATCGGCATTGCCGCGGGCGTGGTCTGCTTCTTCGCGGCCACCAGCGTGAAGAAGTTCTTCGGCTACGACGACTCGCTCGACGCCTTCGGCGTGCACTGCATCGGCGGGATCGTCGGCGCCATCCTGACCGGGTACTTCAACGTCAAGGACATCAGCGGCGCCGACGCCGGCCGATGGTGCAGCTGGGCGCGGTGGCGACCACGCTCGTCTACAGCGGCGTGGGCAGCTTCATCATCCTCAAGGTCATCGACATGGCCATCGGCCTGCGCGTGAGCGAAGAAGAGGAGCGCGAAGGCCTCGATGTCAGTCTCCACGGCGAACGGGTGGAGTGAGTCGGCACGCACGTTCGATATCGTTTCTCCTCAGTGGCTTTCGGGGCGCCTCCAGGCGCCCCGTTTTTCCGGCCGCTTCGCCGCAGTCCATCCCTTACAATGGCATGCGGTGACGCCCCCCTCACAGAGCCATGACTCCCGACTATTGCCGGCTGATGGCGCGCTACAACCGCTGGATGAACGAGCGCTTGTACGCGCTCCTAGCCGGCATGAGCGAGGCGGAGCGCAAGCGCGAGCGCGGCGCCTTCTTCGGATCGATTCACCGCACGCTCAACCACGTTCTCTGGGGCGACCGCATGTGGCTCGGGCGTTTCGTCGCCGTGCCGTGCACGCACCCACCGTTCGGCGCCGACATGTTCGCAGACTTTGCCGACCTGCAGCGTGAACGCGAGGCAACCGATCGTTCGATGCAGGTCTGGGCGGCCGAAGTCGGCGTCGAATGGCTCGCCGCCCCGCTGCAATACACCAGCCTCGTCGATGGGCGGACACGGCGGCTGTCCGCCGGCGTCGCCACCGTGCACATGTTCAACCACGGTATCCATCACCGGGGCCAGCTGACGACGCTGCTCAAGCAGGCCGGCGTCGACCCGGGCGTTACCGACTTGCCGTGGCTGCCCGGGCTGGTCGAGATTGTGGCCTGAGGGCGCTTCAGGCTTTCTTCCGCGCCCGCGGGTGTGCCTGATCGTAGGCCTTGGCCAGGTGCTGGAAATCGAGGTGGGTGTAGACCTGGGTGCTGGCGATGCTTGCGTGACCGAGCATCTCCTGCACGGCCCGCAGATCGCCGGAGGATTGCAGCAGGTGCGAGGCGAATGAGTGGCGCAGCATGTGCGGATGCACGTGCTGCAGACCGCGCTTGAGGGCCCACGCCGCGAGCCGTCGCTCGATCGCGCGCGGGGCGATGCGCCGACCCGATCGCGACACGAACATCGCCTGCGCGTCGGCGGCCTTGAGGCCCGCGCGAACCGCGATCCACCGCCGGATGGCATCACGCGCCGGCCGGCCGACCGGGACGATGCGCTCCTTGGAGCCTTTGCCCCAAACGCGCACCTCGCCGCTGGCCAGATCGATCGCGGTGAGGTCGAGTCCGGCCAATTCCGACACGCGCAGCCCTGACGAATAGGCGAGTTCGAACAGGGCGCGATCGCGAACGGCGAGCGGATCGTCCTCCTCGATGGCGACCAGTCTCACCGCTTCGTCGGGCGAAAGGGTCGCCGGCAGGCGGCGCGCCGACTTGGGCGCCTTGAGACCCGCGCACGGGTCGTTCTTGAGCGCTCGATCGGACTCCAGGGCGAAGCGATAGAAACAACGCCAGCCGGAGAGCATCCGCGCGAGGCTCCTGCCGGAGAGGCCGCGGCCGTGCAAGGCACCGAGGAATCTGCGCAGAGCGGCCGGCGAGAGCGCGGTCAGCGGCGTCTGCCCCGCAAGCGTCCGCAGCACGCCGACATCGCGCCGATAAGCCTCTTGCGTTCGCGACGGCAGCCCAGCCAGATGGCGCTCGAACGCGTCTAGCAGCGCCGCGTCCGCGCCCGAGGACGTCGATTCGGCCACCTCGCGCGCAGCGCGCATCGCGCTCAGGGCTGCGGAAGGAAGCGGGCCGTCGCCATGCTGGCGAGTTCGGCCAGGCGGGTGAGGTAGATCGTGCCCATGCCGGCGTAGAAGCGTCCCGGAGTTTCGCTGCCCAGGCCCAGCAAGCCGAAGGTATGGTGCGTGCGCAGCGGCAGAAAGGCAAAGGATTGGAGCGGCGAGAGCGCATCGAACCATTCCCGCGACTCGAACGGCGCGTGGGTCCCGCAGTACGGCTCGCCCAGCGCTGCCGCGTACTCGCGCAGCTCCTGACTTGTCGCCGCGAGTTCCGGCAGGTAGGACTGCTCTGGCACCTTGCCCCAGAGGCGCAGCGCAACCTGCGGCACGCGAAAGTCGTCGAGCAGGCTGTGGTAGAGCACGCCGAGCGTCGTTTCGAGGTCGGAAGCGGCGAACAAGGCAAGGGTCGAGCGATGCAGCTTCTCGCCGATGGCCTCGTTCTCGCTGCCGAATTGGATGAGTTCCTGCAGCTTGGTTTCTAGCTGCAGGTTCTTCTCGCGCAAGGTGACGATCTGCCGCTCGGCGATAGGAATCGCACGGCCTCCGTGCGGATGCGGCACGAAGATCTCGGCGAGCAAATCCGCGTATTGCTCGAAGAAGCCCGGGTTCTCCTTCAGATAGTCGGCGACCACGCTCGCATCCATCTCACCATTCCTGTCCATGGCCATCATCGCTCCGCAACGCTCCACTCGCCTTCGAACACGGTTTCCGCCGGGCCGGTCATCATGACCGGCATGGTTTCGCCTCTCCAGGCGATCGTCAGCGTGCCGCCGCGGGTCGCCACGCGCACCGGCGAGTCGAGCAGGTCGCGGCGGATGCCCGCGACAACCGCGGCGCATGCGCCCGTGCCGCACGAGAGCGTCTCGCCTGCACCGCGCTCCCACACCCGCAAGCGAATGTTAGCGCGATCGACGACCTGCATGTAGCCCACATTGACCCGCCGCGGAAAACGCGCATGCGCCTCGATCAGGGGGCCCTGTGTGGTGACGGGGGCGGCCTCCAAGTCGGCGACGACCTGGACCGCGTGTGGATTGCCCAGCGAAAGCGCCGAAATCGCCACCGTCGCACCGTCGACTTCCAGCGGCTCGACAATCCCTCCCCGGCCGCCGAGAAACGGAATATCGGCGGCGCGAAACTGCGGCACGCCCATGTCCACGGTGACCTCGCCGTCGGCGGCGAGCGTCGGCTCGATCACGCCGCCGGCGGTCTCGACCCGAAGCGCGCGCTTGGCGCTAAGCCCCTTTGCCAGGACGAAGTGAACGAAACAGCGCGCCCCATTGCCGCATTGCTCGACTTCTCCGCCGTCGGCGTTGAAGATCCGGTAGCGAAAGTCGGCGTCCGGACGCGTCGGCCTCTCCACCAGCAGCACCTGGTCGCAACCGACCCCAAAATGCCGGTCCGCCAGGCGGCGGATCTCCGTCGCCTGCAGCTCGATTCTCTCGCGCACGCCATCGAGGACGACGAAATCGTTGCCGAGCCCCTGCATTTTGGTAAAACGCAGCCTGCGCCCGGTCATGGGTGCAAGCCGAGCGCGCCCTCGAACCGGGCGACGGTGATCTGCCCCTTGCCCGAGAATGGCAGCGCAGTGCCGTCGCGCAGCGTGGCGCTACCCACGAGCGTGTATTCGACCGGCAACTGCGTACCCAGCGCCATCAGCGAACCCGCCACCACCACGATGTCGACCTGCCCGGCGAGCTCCAGCTTCGCCTCGCCGCCGGCCGGCAAGGGATCCATGTGTACGCTGTGCACGCTCGCGGCGGGCCGCCGGTCCAGGGTGAAGTCGCAAGCGACAGCATCGAGCGGGAGAGGGAAAGGGTTGGGATTGGCGAGCTTCAGGCTGACCGAGACGGAGGCCTTGGCATCGGCGATGCGCACAACGCGCACGCCCTCCACGGTGACCGAGGGCGCCTCGATGCCGTGCCTGGTGGTCGACGTGCACGCCGCGGCGAGCATCACCGCGCCAAGCGCGATCAGGGCGGCGTCGCCCAGCCGGCGCGGCGTCACGGCTGCAGCGGCGCCGGCCACGTGACGAACCATCGCGGCGACGTTGCGCTGACTCTATACATTGAAGCGGAAATGCATGACGTCGCCATCCCTCACGACGTACTCGCGGCCCTCGAGCCGCATCTTACCGGCTTCCTTCGCGCCCTGCTCACCCCGCCAGGCGATGTAGTCCGCGTAGGCGATCACTTCGGCGCGGATGAACCCCTTTTCGAAGTCGGTATGGATGACCCCGGCCGCCTGCGGAGCGGTGCTGCCCCGGGTGAGCGTCCAGGCACGCACCTCCTTCGGCCCGGCGGTGAAGAAGGTCTCCAGGCCGAGCAGCTCGTATCCGGCATGGATCAGCCGATCGAGCCCCGCTTCGGACAGGCCCATGTCGGAGAGAAAGACCTGGCGATCCTCGGCCTCGAGGTCGGCGATCTGCGCTTCGAGCGCGGCCGAGATCGCGACCACCGGCGCACCCTCGCGGCGCGCCCGCGCCTCGACCGCCGCTAGCATCGGGTTGCCGGAGAACCCGTGTTCAGCGACATTGGCTACATACATTGTTGGCTTCATCGTCAACAGGAACAACGGCTTGAGCAGCGCGCGCTCCTCGGGATACAGATCCACGGTGCGCGCCGGCTTAGCCTGGTTCAACGCGGCGGCAACTTTTTCGAGCGCCGCAACCAGGCGCTGCGCTTCCTTGTCGCCACCGGCGCGCGCTACCTTTGCGTACTTGCCAAGCTGCTTCTCCACGCTGGCGAGATCGGCCAGCGCGAGCTCGGTGTTGATGGTCTCGATGTCGGACTCCGGATCGATCGAGCCCGCGACGTGGACGACATTGTCGTCGGTAAAGCAGCGCACGACGTGGGCTATCGCATCGGTCTCGCGTATGGTCGCCAGAAACTGGTTGCCCAGCCCCTCGCCGGTCGAGGCTCCGGCGACCAAGCCGGCGATGTCGACGAATTCCACCGTCGCCGGCACGACGCGCTCCGGATGGGCGACGGCGGAGAGGGCCGCGAGTCGCGGATCGGGAACCTCGACCATGCCGACATTCGGATCGATGGTGCAGAACGGATAGTTCTCCGCCGCGACGCCGGCCCGGGTCAGCGCGTTGAAAAGCGTCGACTTGCCGACATTCGGCAATCCGACAATGCCGCAGCGCAGACTCATTGCTCCGGTCCTCGCTCGTCGGCCGAAGCGCCGGGTTCCGGGCGCGCGGGGCGCGTATGCAACTCGTGCATCGCGCGCTCGGTCTCCCCGGCGGCGAGCCGCGGCCAGATCGCAACCGCCCGGCCTATCGCGTCGTCGATCAACGGCTTCTCTTCGGGGCGCGGTGAGTGGAGCACGTAATCGACCACCTCCTGGGCCGCGAGGCCGGTGTCGCGCGGATGCCCGATGCCCAGACGCAGGCGCCAGAACTCGCCGCCCCCCAGCTGGGCGATAACGTCCTTGAGGCCGTTGTGGCCGGCGCTGCCGCCGCCGAGCTTGAGTTTGACGCCGCCCGGTTTGAGGTCGAGTTCATCGTGCGCGATCAGGATCTCCGCCGAGGACAGCCGATAGAAGCGCGCCAGCGCAGCGACCGCGTAGCCGCTCTCGTTCATGTAGTCCTGCGGCAGCACCAGACGCATGTCCCTACCCGTGGCCGCTCGGTCCCTCGCCACCCGGCTATGGAAGCGCGCCTCTTCGTCGAACCGCAGCCGCAGCACTTGGGCGAGACGTTCGACGAACCACGCCCCCGCGTTGTGGCGCGTCGCGGCGTAGCTGCGGCCGGGGTTGCCCAGCCCGACGATCAGGCGCAGAGGGAGTGCCATGGCGACCAGGGGTAACAAAAAAGCCCGCCGGATCGGGCCCGGCGGGCTTTCTCGCACCGGCGTCCGTCTATTTCTTCTCGTCCTTCTTGCCGGGCGAACGGTCGGAACCTTTCTCCGAACCCTTGTCGGCCGCCTTGTCCCCGCCTTTGTCCGGGGCCTTTTCGCCAGGCTTCTCGCCGGCTGCAGCCGCCTCTGCTTCCGCGGCAGCGGCTTCCTCGGCGGCTTCCGGTGCGGCTTCCTCGACCTCGGCGATGGCCTTGGGAATGATCGCCGTCGCGACGACCGGGTTCATGCCACCGTGCGCAACGGCGCTCACGCCGCCGGGCAGCTTGAGGTCTGTGACGTGAATCGACTCGTTGAGCGCGAGCTCGGACAGATTGACCTCGATGAAGCCGGGAAGATCCTTCGGCAAGCATGCCACGTCGAGCTCGGTGATCACGTGGCTGATGATCGCGCCGGCGACCACCGCCGGCGATTTCTCGCCGTTGGTGAAGTGCAGCGGCACCTTCATGCGGATCCGGCGATTCGCTTCCACGCGCTGAAAATCGACGTGCAGCACCTCTTGCCGGAACGGATGCATCTGCACGTCACGCAGCAGCACCTGCAGCGACTCCGGGCCGATCTTCATCGTCAGGATCGAGGAATGGAAGGCCTCGTTCTTGAGGGCGTGGATGAGCGCATTGTGGTCGAGCTCGATCGGCTGCGGCTGGGCCGCGCCGCCGTAGACGATCCCCGGTGCCCGCCCCGAGCGGCGCAGGCGCCGGCTCGCGCCCCGGCCCTCGACGCCGCGCGGGAAGGCGGTGAATTCCTTGTGCATGGACGACTCCTCTGTCTGCGGCCTCCCGCCGCTGCCTCGAGCAGCCGCGCGGTCGTCCGCGGTGGCGACACCCCGCGGCTCGCGCCACCAGGCGCTAAACTTCGGGGAAAGCTTTGAATTATATGCGGAAACGCCGCCGGACCGCAATCGCGCCTTGGCGCCGCGCCAGGCCGGCTACTCGGTAAAAAGTGAACTCACCGATTCCTCGTTGGAGATGCGCGTCATGGTCTCGGCGAGCAGTTGCGCGCACGACAGGGCCCGGATGCGCTTGCAGGCGCGGGCCTCCTCGGAGAGCGGTATGGTGTCGGTGACCACGATCTCGTCGAGCTCGGACTCGGCAATGCGCGCGACCGCACCGCCGGAGAGGACCGGATGCGTGCAGTAGGCCAGCACCTTCTGCGCGCCGTTCTCCTTCAGGGCGGCCGCGGCCTTCACCAGGGTATTGGCGGTGTCGACGATGTCGTCCATGATCACGCAGGTTCGCCCTTCCACGTCGCCGATGATGTTCACGACCTCGGCCACGTTGGCCTTGGGACGGCGCTTGTCGATGATCGCCAGATCGGAGTCCAGGCGCTTGGCAATCGCCCGGGCGCGCACCACGCCGCCGACGTCTGGCGACACCACCAGCAGGTTGTCGTAATTCTGTTTCCACAGGTCGCCCAGCAGCACCGGCGTCGCATAGATGTTGTCGACCGGGATGTTGAAAAAACCCTGGATCTGATCGGCGTGCAGATCCATCGTCATCACCCGATCGACGCCGACCGAGGTCAGCATGTCGGCGACTACCTTTGCCGTGATCGGCACCCGGGCGGACCGCGGGCGGCGATCCTGGCGCGCGTAGCCGAAATAGGGAATCGCCGTGGTGATGCGTCCGGCCGAGGAGCGCTTCAGGGCGTCGACCATCACCAGTATTTCCATCAGGTTTTCATTGGTCGGGGCGCAGGTCGATTGGAGCACGAACACGTCGCGCCCGCGCACGTTCTCGAGCAACTCGACCATGATCTCGCCATCGGAAAAACGCCCGACGATGCAGCGCCCGAGGCTGATGTGCATGTGGCGCACGACCGCTTCGGCGAGTTTCGGATTCGCGTTGCCGGTGAAGATGCGCATCCGTTCAAAGGCCATGGCCGCGTCCTGGAGGTCGGTCGGACGGGCCGGTCGCAGCGAACTCGCCGGCGGCACGCCCGTGGCTGTGGGTGGCTGGGCAGATAGGGGTCGAGGCGACGAATACCCCAAGCGGGCAGGGGAATCGCGAACGTGAGGTAGGCATCGAACCTACGAATGCCGGAATCAAAATCGCGGGAATCGAGAAATTGGCAATATTGTAGAGCAAACTAGAACAAGACAATCAGCGACCTACCTATTCTGACCGTCTCTGGTTGATTCTCGTTTTCTTCCGCTCCGTGTCCCGCCAGTGTCCCATAAGATCGCACTGGGGCCTAGCGCTCGCCGGCCACTTCAAACACAAGCCATTGGACTAGCGAGGCCGCGCCCACGGAGCCAGAATACTCCGCGAAAGCGCCTAACTCTCTGAGGGCGTTTGATCGCCAGGCGATTCGAGGCCCGGTACTGATTGTCGGTCAGGTTGTGGTCCTTCTGGAACCAACGCTGACTTTGCTCGCTCGATCATTCGCTTAACCTCTGAGCTCGCGTGCATTGATACCAACTCGATATTTGGATGCTGTAGCGCGAACACCCTAAAAATTTCATCTGCAAATGCCTGTCCGATAGTCGCAACGCCTGCGAAATCGAAAACAAAGGCCCGACGCAATTTGAAGCGGTTCGTCGGTGGCGGCGTAACGGCCTAACACCCGCCAGGGTAACCGTCGGGAAGCAGTTTGCGGACTTGGCCGCCGCCAGAGAGGCCCTCGGCGCGAACGGCCAGGGTTAGCTGCTTTGCGCCCGGGTGCCTTCCCCCTACCTACGACACTGTCCCGTCGGTGTCCCGCGCGGTGGGCGCGCTTGGCGAATGCTACGATAAATTGCTGATAATAGTGGCTGGGGAGGTAGGGATCGAACCTACGAATGCCGGAATCAAAATCCGGTGCCTTACCACTTGGCGACTCCCCAAGAGAAAACCGTCGTGCCCGAAGTCTTCAGGGCGCCGCAAAACGCTGCAGTGGATGCTCGTTGAGCGCCCGCGCCACGAACCCGGTCCGCCCCGCGCGCTTCATCCCGGCGTGCGCCTGCAGCGCGGCCCGCTCAGCGGAAAACGCGGCGAAGACGCACGCCCCTGAGCCAGACATGGCGACCGATGCTGCGTCGGCCGCCTCGCGTACGAGGGCATCGAGACTGGCCGCGATTTCCGGGAACCGCGAAGCTGCAACCACCTGCAGATCGTTGCGGCCGTACCCTTCGGAAAAGACAGACATTTTCGTGGAGCGGCTGTTGCGTGTCAATTCCGCCGCCGCAAAAACGTCCGCCGTGGCGACCTGCACCGGCGGAGTGATGACGACAAACCAAGTCGGCGGCAAGCTCACCGCCTCGAGCAGCTCGCCAATGCCGCGGGCGATGGCCGGCGCGCCAAAAACAAAGAACGGCACGTCGGCGCCTAGCTCCAGCGCGAGCTCCATGAGCCGGCGCCGCGGCAGCCCGAGGTCCCACATCCGGTTGAGCCCGAGCAGGACCGTGGCGGCATCCGAACTGCCCCCGCCTAGCCCGCCGCCGAGCGGAATGCGCTTGTCGATGTCGATGTCGACGCCGCGCGAGACGCCGCAGGTTCTCTGCAGCAGCCTTGCCGCGCGCACGCTGAGGTCGTCGTCGGCGGCGACGCCGGCAGGGCCGCGCACGCGCACGACCCGCGAGTCGTCGCGCGCGCTCAAAGTGACACGATCGCCGCGATCGATCGGCACGAGCAAGGTCTCGATCAGGTGGTAGTCGTCGCTCCGGCGGCCGGTTACATGGAGAAACAAGTTGAGCTTTGCCGGCGCTGGCAGATGCATTGCCTGGGCGGGATTCATCGCCTGCTCATTGCCAGTGATCGATCGCGATGCGCACCTCGACTTCGGGGTAGCTCAAAACCAGCCGCGACGGGCGCCACGCCGCGTCACTTGCCTGGGCATAGCTCTGGTAGACGATGGTCCAGCCGTCCTGGCGGAGGACGGCCGCACGGCCGTCGCTGTCGGTCTCGACTGTGAAGCTCTCGCCCGAGCGCGGGGCTCCTTGGATCCAGTACGAAAGTCCCCGCACCGGCAGCGGCCAGCCTAGCTCCTGCTCGGTCAGCGCGCGCCAATCGCTGGCGATCGAAACCTGGCCGTCGGCGCCCTGCAGGCGCACAGAAGCCGGGTCGCCGGACAGCAGGGCAACGGTCTGCCCCAGCGGCGAGACGAGCTCCAGCTGGTCGTGCTCGTCGGCATGCTGCCAGCGGAAGCCCGCCGTGACCACGGCGTCGCGATGGCGCACGCTCATCCGCCCCGCCACCTCGAAGGCAGTGAGCACGGCAGGCAGCGCGGCGCCCGCGGCGCCGCGCTCGAGCGCGGGAGCAGCGCATCCTGCGAGGAGCGCGCCGATCGCGAGCCAGGCTACGGCCGCCGCGGCGCGAACGGTTGCCCGACAGGAGAGGCCGCAACCCACGCGTCACGGCCGGCAGCGCTCTAGCGCGCCAGCCGACGAACGGTATCGAGCAGCACCGGATTGTCCGGCGTTTCCTTGAGCTGCGACTGCCAGATTTCCTGCGCGTTATCGCGCTCACCCTTGGCCCAGAGAACCTCGCCGAGGTGCGCCGCGATTTCGGGGTCCGGCCGTTCGGCCAGGGCGCGGCGCAGGAATTGCTCCGATTCGCTCAGGTTTCCGAGACGGAAATTCGCCCAGCCCATGCTGTCGAGGATGAACGGGTCCGACGGCGCGAGCGCGTGCGCCCGCTCGATGAGCTGCATGCCTTCGACGGCGCGCGGGGTGCGGTCGACGAGGGTGTAACCGAGCGCGTTGAGGGCCTGGGCGTTGTCGGGCTTGAGCTCGATCACCCGCTTAAGGCGCGACTCGACCTCGTCGAGGCGGTCGAGCTTCTCGGCGACCATCGCGGCATCGTAGAGCAGGTCCGCCGAATCGGGTTCGTCTTCGAGAGCTTGGTTGAGCACCGCGTAGGCGCCCTTGTAATCGCCTGCATCCTCCAGCAGCTGCGCCTCGGCTTGCTTGACCTCGATCTCCTGGTCATGCCCGTCCGCCTCGAGCGTGCCCAGGAACTGTCGCGCGGCCGCGACGTGCCCCTGCTTGCCCATGACCGAGGCGATGCGCAGCTTGGCCAGCCATGCCCGTTCACCCTCGGTAACCTCCCGATAGCGCGCAATCGCCTCGTCGTAGTGCCGCGTTTCCTCCGCAATCTCGCCCAAGTAAAACGCCACCGCTCCGGGCTCTCCGAATCCGGCCTGCTTCAGGTCCTCGAACAGCCGCTGCGCGCTCGCATAGTCCCTCATCTGCAGCGAGATGGCCGCGACGGCGAACTCGAGCTCGCGGTCGGACGGTTCGGCGTCGAGCTGGCGCTGAAATACCGCTCTCGCGTCGGCATAGCGCTCCTGCTCGATATAGAGTTGGGCGAGCGCACTCGCGGCGGCGCGCGAAGTAGGCGCTCCGGCCAGAAAGGCGTTGAGGTAGGTGATCGCGCTATCGGGCGAAGCCTTGGCCAGGATGTCAGCCTTGACCAGCACCGCGCGCTCCCAACCGGGCTTGAGCGCCAGCGAGCGGTCGACTGCGCGCGTTGCCGCGGCAACGATTTCCAAGTCGGTAAGCCCGGTGTTGTAGCCGGCAATGGCCACCGCGAGCTGGGCCTCCGGAACGCCCGGATAGGGCTTGGCCAGCTCGGCCACCAGGTCGTAGACCGCGGCCTTGTCCGGTTGTGCCGAGAGCGCCCGATTGAGCTGCAGGAAGGCGTCACCAAGGGTCTTCGGGTTCGCTGCCGCATCGGCCAGCAGGCGCTCGAGGTCCCCTTTGAGGTCTCCGCTCGCGCCCGGCTGCCCGAGCATCGTGACCATCTGCCGCGCTCGATCCGAGCTCGGATCGAGTTGCTGCCACAACTGCGCGGCGTCCACCGCCAGCCCGCGTTGCCGCGCGAACAACGCGATTTCCGTCGCCCGCCGCGCCAGCGTCGCGTCCTGGGCGTCGCGCGCCGCCTCAAAATAGGCCCGGGCCGCAAGAGCCGGCTGCCCGCGCTGCAGCGCGATGTCGCCGACCAGGATCCGGTACATGATCTCCGCGGTCAGCTGCGGGGCAGCGCTCTCGGCTGCCGCCGGCGGGGTGCCTTCGGGCGCCGCCGGGGGAGTGCCTTCTGGCGCGCGGCGCGACGTGGTCCGGCGCCGCCGGCGCCGACTGGGTCTGCGCCATGCCGCGCGCGGCCCGATGCGATTACGGCCAGCGCAACAAACGCGGCCAGAGTGTTGCGCAGCTCGTTGGAATTACACACGTTGCCAATCGCCTTCTCAAAAGGACCGGCGCGGGAGCGAATCACCGCTCGGGAGACCGAATATCTTAGGGTATAGTCGGCGCGGCCACAAACCCGACTTTGCACGTTCCATGCCTGAGCTCCCCGAAGTCGAAACGACGCGACGCGGCGTCGCCCCGCACGTAGAGCGGCAGAAAGTGACCGCCGTAAGGATCTACGACCGCCGCCTGCGCTGGCCGGTTCCACGCGATCTGGAACTTCGGCTGGTCGGCCGGACGGTCGATCGCATCGACCGCAGGAGCAAGTACCTGCTGTTCCGTCTGGGCGCCGATACCCTGATCGTGCACATGGGTATGACCGGCAGCCTGCGCGTGTTCACCACCGCGCCGGCGCCCAAGCAGCGGCACGACCACGTCGAACTCGAATTCGCCAACGGCGTGGTGCTGCGCTACCGCGACCCGCGCCGTTTCGGAGCCATGCTGTGGTCGCCGGCCTCGTCGGCGCAGCACCCGCTGCTGGCCAAGCTCGGCGTCGAGCCCTTTGCGGAGCAGTTCACCGCCGATTATCTTCAGCGGGCGACTGCGCCACCGCCGGGTCGCGATCAAGCTCGCGCTGATGGACAGTCACGTAGTCGTCGGGGTCGGCAACATCTACGCCAACGAGGCGCTGTTCCGGGCCGGCATCCGCCCGCGTCGCGCCGCCAAGCGGGTGTCGCGCCGGCAGCTCCAGCAGCTGGTCGAGCGCGGTGCGGGAAACGCTGGCCGATGCGATCGCCAAGGGCGGGAGCACCCTGCGCGACTACGTCGACAGCCGCGGCGAGCCGGGATCGTTCCAGCTCGATTACTACGTCTATGGCCGCGAGGGCGAGCCCTGCCGCGTCTGCGGCGAGACAATCCGCTCGCTTCGGCTTGGCGGGCGGGCAACCACCTACTGCCCGCTCTGCCAGCGCTGAAGCTGCCGGCCCGCGCCACGCTAGGCCCTTGTTTTGGCGCGGTTTATGCTAGAGTGGCCGACGACGGGTGAGGGCAGGCCCGAGGGAAGGCAGGGGAATGATGCAATCGAGAGAGCTCGCCGCGCGGTTCGAGGCCTATAGCGACTGGCGCCGGCGGTTGTCGGCCGGGATCTCCGGGCTGCACGAGTGGCTGTCGCAGCAGGACCTGGCCGACGCCCAAGCCGACCTCAAGATCCAGCACCTGCTCGAGCGCCTGCACCAGGACAAGCTCGTCGTCGCCTTCGTCGCCGAATTCTCGCGCGGCAAGTCGGAGCTGATCAACGCCATCTTCTTCGCCGACTTCGGCCAGCGCCTCCTGCCGTCCTCGGCCGGGCCGCACGACGATGTGCCCGACCGAGCTGCTCTACGACCCGACGCGCGCCGCCGTCGATCCGCCTTCTGCCGATCGAGACCCGCGGCCAAGGATGGGTCGGTCGCGGAGTTCAAGAACTACGCCGACGAATGGGTCACTCTGCCGCTCGACCTGTCGTCGGCCGACAAGATGAGCCAGGTGCTCTCCCAGGTGTCCCAGACCAAGCGCATCCCGATCGCGCTCGCGCGCAAGTACGGCCTCTACGCGACGGCGACGTGCTCGCGCCGCTGTCCGGCGACGACGAAGGGGCGGTCGACATTCCCTCCTGGCGCCATGCGGTGATCAACTTTCCGCATCCGTTGCTGCAGCAGGGCCTGGTCATCCTCGACACGCCGGGCTTGAACGCGATCGGCACCGAACCGGAGCTCACGCTCAACCTGCTGCCCAACGCGCACGCGATCCTGTTCATCCTGGCGGCGGATGCCGGCGTCACCCGTACCGACATCGACGTGTGGCAGAACCACCTGGTCGGCGTCGAGCCCGCCACCAAGGAGGGCCGCCTCGTGGTTCTGAACAAGATCGACGGGCTGTGGGACGAGCTCAAGAGCGCAGCGGAGATCGAGGCGGAGATCGCGCGCCAGGTCAAGACCTCGGCGCAGCTTCTCGCCATCCCGCCGGCGCAGGTCTTCGCCGTATCGGCGCAGAAGGCGCTGCTGGCCAAGGTCAACGGCGACGATGCGCTGCTCGCGAAAAGCCGCCTGCCGCAGCTCGAGCAGGCGCTGTCGAAGGAGCTGATCCCGGCCAAGCGCGACATCGTCGGCACGGCGACCCGAAGCGAGATTCGCACGCTCGCCGCAACGGTGCGCTCGATCCTCGATGCGCGCCGCGCCGGAATCCAGGAGCAGCTTGCCGAGCTGCGCGGTCTGCGCGGCAAGAACCAGGATGTCGTCGAGCACATGATGGACCGCATCAAGCAGGAGAAGGAGCTGTTCGAGCGCGGGATGCAGCGCTACACCGCGCTGCGAACCGTGTTCACGCAGCAGACAACCGCGCTCTACGAGTCAATCGGCCTGCAGACCCTGCGCGATTCCGCCGGCGAAACCCGCAAACGCATCGAGGCCAGCCCGTTCACCAAGGGCGTGCGCATGGCGATGAGCGATTTCTTTGCCGCGATTCGCGGCAACATCGAGCGCAGCGCGCAAAGGACCCTGGAAATCCACGACATGATGGAGGCCATGTACACGCGCTTCGCCAAGGAACACGGCCTCGAGCCGTTCACGCCGCCGCCGTTTTCGATGCTCAAGTACCAGAAGGAGATCGACCGGCTCGAGCGCGCCTACAACGTGCACTTCAACACGCTGTGGAACATGGTGAGCAAGGCGAAGTTCACGTTGATGAAGCGGTTCTTCGAAACGATCGCGATCCGCGTCAAGCATGTCTACGATATCGCCAATCGCGACCTCGAGTCCTGGCTCAAGGCCGTGATGGCGCCGCTGGAAACGCAGGTGCGCGAGCACCATATGCAGCTGCGGCGGCGGCTCGAAAGCGTCAAGCGCATCCACCGCGCCAGCGACGAGCTCGAGGAGCGCATCGCCGAGCTCGAGCATGCCGAGGCGGGCGTCAAGGCCCAGGTCGACGCGCTGGCGCGCGAGATCGCGGCGATCGACGCGGTGATCGAGCAGCCCGAGCTGTTGCCGCTGGCCGCAAACGCCTGAAGCGTCCCGGCTAGCGCGTGTCCGCGGCGCTCTTTGCCGCCATCAAGCCTTCGTACTTGGCGCGCAGCTGCGTCCCGCGTTTCGATCCGGTCGGGGTCGACCGGGATGCAATCGACCGGGCATACCTCGACGCACTGCGGCGGTCGAAATGGCCGACGCATTCGGTGCATTTGGCCGGATCGATGACGTAGATCTCCACCCCCTGCGAAATCGCGTCGTTCGGGCACTCCGGCTCGCAGACGTCGCAGTTGATGCACTCGTCGGTGATGATCAGGGCCATCGCGACCCCTTACCCGGCTCGCGCGGCGGGGGGCCGTGCGGCGAACTTGGTGGCCAGGCGCGCGGCGACCGGCGGGCTCACGAAATTGCCGACGTCACCGCCGAAGCGCGCGATCTCGCGCACGATCGTCGAGGAAATGAACAGGTACTGCTCGGCCGGCGTCAGGAACAGTGTTTCGACTTCCGGGTAGAGGTTGCGGTTCATTCCGGCCATCTGGAACTCGTATTCGAAGTCCGAAACGGCGCGCAAACCGCGCAGCACGACGGTGGCACCGACCGAATGGACGAATTCCATGAGCAGGCCGGAGAAGCCCAATCACCCGCACGTTGGCGTAGCCGGCGAATACCTCGCGCGCCATGAGCACCCGCTCGGCGGCGGTGAACAGGGGGCCTTTGCTCTCGCTGGCGGCGACGCCGACGATGACCTCGCCGAACAGCCTCGAGGCCCGGCGCACGACGTCCTCGTGCCCGCGCGTGAACGGGTCGAACGTTCCCGGATAGACGACCTTGAGCATTGCGTTTAATTCCCGCCGGCGTGGCGCAGCAGATGATAATGCACCTGCCCTGCTTTGTCGCGGCGCCAGACCGCCAGCCCTGGCGGCGCAGTCGATCGGCGCGACGCCTCGACATAGAGCCGGCCACCGGGAGCGAGTCGCGCCGCCGCGGCCGGAAGCAGCCGCGGCCACGGCTCGTCCGCGAACGGCGGATCGAGGAAGATGACGTCATAGCAACGCGCGTCGCGCGCCAGAAAACTCTGCGCCTCGGCGCAGTGCGCCTCGAGTCCGCTGCGCGCCGAGCTTCTGCGCGCTTGCGAGGAGCGCGCGCACGAGCGCCCGGTCCCGATCGACCGCGACCGCGAGCGCGGCGCCGCGCGACAGGGCTTCGAACGACAGCGCGCCGCTGCCGGCGAACGGATCGAGGCGTGCTAAGCCGGTCAGGTCCTGGCCGAGCCAGTTGAACAGCGTTTCGCGCACCCGGTCCGGCGTCGGGCGCAGCGTCGGGGCGGCGGGAAAGCGCAGCCTGCGACCGCGCCACTGGCCGCCGATGATGCGAATTGCGTTGGCGGCCATGGACGGAGGGGGCCAGCGGGGCGAGGACGGTAGAATTATATCGTTCGCCGGCAGCAAGCTCCGATGTTCGACCTGTTCAAACGCAAACCCGACGCCGATGACCGCTCCTGGGGCGAGCGGCTGCGCGCCGGTCTCGCCGCTTCGCGCGAGCGCCTGACCGCGGCGCTCGCCGCGATAGTCGGCCGCAAGGCACTCGCCGATGCCGACCTCGAAGCGCTCGAATCGGCCCTGCTCGTGGCCGACGTCGGCGTGGCGACGACCGAGCGCGTGCTCGCCGATCTGCGCCTGCGCTGGAAGCGCGGCGGACGCCGAGGCCGACCCGAGGCAGCTTCTCAAGGCCACGCTCACCGCCCTGTTCCTGCCGCTCGAAGCGCCGCTGGTCGTCGGATCGCAGCGACCCTTCGTCATCATGCTGGCCGGGGTCAACGGCGCGGGCAAGACGACCTCGATCGGCAAGCTCGCCAAGTGGCTGCAGGGCCAAGGGCTGTCGGTCCTGCTCGCCGCCGGCGACACCTTCCGCGCCGCGGCGCGGGAACAACTCGAAGCCTGGGGCGAGCGCAACGGCGTGCAGGTGATCGCCCAGCAGGGCGGCGACCCGGCGGCGGTGATGTTCGACGCCATCGCCGCGGCCCGGGCGCGCGGCATCGACGTCGTGCTCGCCGATACCGCCGGCCGCCTCCCGACGCAGGCGCCACTGATGGAGGAACTCAAGAAGATCCGCCGCGTGATCGCCAAGGCCGAGGACGGCGCACCGCACGAAACCTTGCTCGTCGTCGACGCCAACACCGGGCAGAACGCGCTCGCTCAGGTGGAGGCGTTCGACGCCGCCCTGGGCCTCACCGGCCTCATCCTGACCAAGCTCGACGGCACGGCGAAGGGGGGGATCGTGGCCGCCATCGCCGGGACCAAGCCGGTGCCGCTGCGCTTCATCGGGGTCGGGGAGGGGATCGACGACCTGCGCCCCTTCCTCGCCTCGGAGTTCGTCGACGCCCTCCTGGGCTAGCCTCCTTCGAGAGCGGTAGCGAGCGCTGACTCCTGTGGCTGACCGGGGAGCAAGAACCGGTTCCCCGGCCCCGCCTGCCGCCGGAACTTACGACTCCTTTAGCACTCATAATATCCGAGTGCTAAAATATACTAATGCGCTCCAAGGAGATCGACATCGATGACGAGCACTACGACTACGCTGGCCTTTCCGACCCCGGCTTCGCTGGGAAGCCTCGATCAGTATATCCAGGCGGTCAACCGCTTTCCGCTGCTGACGGCGGAGCAGGAAGTCGAGCTTGGCCGAAGGCTGCGTGACAGCAATGATCTCGACGCGGCACGGCAGCTGGTGCTGTCGCACCTGCGGCTGGTGGTCGCGGTCAGCCGCAATTACCTCGGCTACGGCCTGCCGCAGGCCGACCTGATCCAGGAAGGCAACGTCGGGCTGATGAAGGCGGTGCGCCGCTTCGACCCGGAGCGCGGGCGTGCGCCTGGTGTCGTTCGCGCTGCACTGGATCAGGGCCGAGATCCACGAATACGTCCTGCGCAACTGGCGGCTGGTCAAGGTCGCGACGACCAAGGCGCAGCGCAAGCTGTTCTTCAACCTGCGCAGCATGAAGGCGGGTCCTGGCGCGCTCACGCGCAAGGAGGCGTCGAGCCATCGCCAAGGACCTCGGCGTCAAGCCGGAAGAAGTTTTCGAGATGGAAACGCGCTTGTCGGGGCAGGATGTCGCGCTCGACCCGCAACCCGGCGACGAGGGCGAAACGCTGACGCCGATCGCCTATCTGACCGACACCGAGGCCGAGCCGGCGCAGATTCTCGAGCGCGCCGAGACGGCGCGCAACCGCAGCGACGGGTCTGCACGGGCGCTCTCGAAGCTCGACGGCCGCAGCCGCGGACGTCATCGAAGCGCGCTGGCTGCGCGAGGACGACAAGGCGACGCTGCAGGAGCTCGCCGACCAGTACGGCGTGTCCGCCGAGCGGATCCGCCAGATCGAGAGCAAGGCGCTGAAGACCATGCGCGGCGAGCTCGGTGCGCTGTAGGCGAAGCTTCGCCGAGCTCCGCGCAAGGCCGGCCTCGAGCCGGCCTTTTTTAGGGCTCGTCCGAGCGGCGCGAGAAGCGGATGTTGAGCTGCTTCAGCTTGCGATAAAGATGGGTCCGCTCGAGTCCGGCCCGCTCGGCGACGCGGCTCATGTTGCTCTGCTCCTTGCCCAGCAACTGCTCGAAATAGATGCGCTCGAATGCCTCGCGCGCCTCGCGCAGGGGCAGCTCGAAGAAGCGCGCGGTGATCTCGGGCGCGACCGCGGCCGGCGGCAGGAGCGCGCTGTCGCCGAGCAGCCTGCGCACGTGATCGGCGGTGATCTCGCCGTTGACGGTAAGCGCGAGGTTGGCGATGACGTTGTGCAGATGGTCGAGATTGCCCGGCCAGTAGGCGGCCGTCAGCGCCACGACCGCGCCGCCGTGCAGCGTGGCCTGCGTGCGCTGGCTCGACGATATCTCGCGCCAGAAGCGCTCGACCAGGGCCGGAATGTCCTCGCGCCGCGTCGCGCAGCGGCGGCAGCATCACCGCGCCGGCCGAAAGGGTCGCCAGCAACGCCGGATCGAAGCGGCCGTCGGCGGCGAGGTTGCCGAGTTGCTCGCTGCTGCTGCATACGAGCTGCGTGTTGTGCTTCTCGAGCTTGGGCAGCAGGAAGGCGAGTCCCTTCTGCTCGGCTCTCGAATAGCTGCCGATCTCGGCGCAGTAGAGCATGCCGTCGCGGGCTTCCTCGAGCAACTGCAGCGGATTGGCGGCCAGGCGCAGGCCGCCCTGGCAGCGCGACGAACGGCGTGTCGGGCGACGTGCACCGCGCGCGCGACCAGTTCGTGCCCGGTACCGGCCTCGCCGATGATCAGGATCGGCCGTGCGGCCCGCAGCAGCTGCTCGATTGCCCGCTCGGCTTCGATCACCGCCGTGCTCGTTCCCAGCGGCGTCAGGCGATGCGCGCGCGGCCCTTGTCCCGGCCCGGTCTTGAGCGCGCGCGTCACCGTCGCCAGGAGCTTCTGCAGACCGACCGGCTTCTCGAGAAAATCGAACGCGCCGATCTTGGTCGCCTCGACCGCCGTCTCGATGGTTCCGTGCCCCGACATCATGACCACCGGCATCGTCAGCTGGCCGCCGGCAGCCCACTCGCGCAGCAGCGTGACGCCGTCGGTGTCCGGCATCCAGATGTCGAGCAGAACGAGCGCCGGCTGGCTGCGCGCACGGTAGCTGCGCGCCTCGCCCGCGTTCTCCGCGAGGCTCACGCGATAGCCCTCGTCCTGCAGGATTTCGGACAGCAGTTCGCGAATGCCGACTTCGTCGTCGACGATCAGAATCTCCTTCGGCTGCGCCATCACGTCTCGCTCCCTTCCAGCGGGAAGTGCAGGGTTACCCGCGCACCCGCGCGGCCGCCGGTTCTCGATCGTGACCCGGCCGCGGTGCTCGTCGACGATCTTCTTGACGATCGCGAGCCCCAGGCCCGTGCCCTTGGCCTTGGTCGTCACGTAAGGCTCGAACGCGCGGCGCATCATGTCCTCGGGAAACCCGCTGCCCGCGTCGGCGACGGACAGTATCAGCTCGTCGCCTCGCACCTCGAGGACAAACTCGTAGCGCCGGCTCGGCGACGTCCGCCTGCGCGTCGATCGCATTCTGGAGCAGGTTGTGGAACACTTGGCGCAGGCGCGTCGGTTCGCCCTGGATGACGGCGCCGTGCTCGGCGAGCTTCAGCGACACGTAGGGCCGCAGATTTTCGTACAACGCGAGCACGTCCAGCAAGAGGGCCTTGACGTCGACCGGCTGCATCTTGCCCGGGCCCGGCTGCCGGGCATAGATCGCGAAATCGTCGACCATGTGCTTCATCGCGGTCACCTGCGCGATGATCGTCTGCGTCCCCCGCAGGAGCGTCTCCTCGTCGGCGCCGCCGAGCTTGCCGGCGAGCTTGACGGCCAGGCGCTCGGCGGAGAGCTGGATCGGCGTCAGCGGATTCTTGATCTCGTGCGCGAGCCTGCGCGCGACCTCCGCCCACGCCGCGTCGCGCTGCGCCTGGACGAGTTCGGAAACGTCGTCGAACACGACCACGCACCCGGGCGCAGGCTCCCCGGGCAGTCCGGATCCGCGCATCAGCAGCACCCGCGTCTGCTGCGACACCGACAGCTCGGCCTGCCGCTGCCACTGCCCGTCGCGCCCGCTGCGAAAGCCCTCGGCGACGAGGTCGGCGAAGGCGCCGAGCGCCGGCATGCGGCGCCCCCAGTCGGCGAGCGGCACGCCCATCAGGTCGGCCAGCGGCTGCTGCAGGATCACCGCCGCGCTGGGATTGGCCGTGCGCAGCCGAAACGCGTCGTCGAACGCGAGCACGCCCGCGGACAGGTTGGCGAGCACGCTCTCGAGGTAGGCGCGCGTCGTTTCGATCGCGGTCGCGATTCTCCTTCTCCTTCTGCTGCGCTTCGGCGAGTTGCGCCGTCATGGTGTTGAACGACTCGGTGAGCACGCCCAGCTCGTCGCGGCTCTGCACCGGATGGCGCCGGCTGAAATCGCCCTGGGCGACCGCGCGCGTGCCCTCGGCGAGCAGTCCCAGCGGCCGGCTGAACTGCTCGGAGAGCACGACCGCCAGCCCCAGCGCCGACAACAGCGCGAGCAGCAGCGTCAGGGTAAGGGTCAGTGCGTACAGGCGCTTCAACGCCTGCCGCGAAAACGAGATCTCCTGGTAATCGCGATAGCCCGCCTGGACCTTGTCGGCCTCCAGCTGCAGCTGCTTGGGCACGGGCTCGACGACCTGCAGCACGCGCAGCGGCTCCAGCGGGTCGGGGCTGTTGACCGGAACGACGACGCGCAGCATGAGGCCCTGGTCGCCCATCTGCTCGATCACCGAATAGGGCTGCTGCAGCCGCGCCCGGCGCAGCGCCTGCGCCGGCGGCGGCTCCGGGCGTGAGCATCGACCCGGAGACGCCCGCGACGGCGAGCACGCCGCCGGAGGACGAGAACAGCGCCGCCTCGTAGATGCCGGCCTGCTCGGTGGCACGATTCAGGCGCGAGGCGATGTTCCCGGGCTCGCCCTCCTGCAGCGTCAGCGCGAGCTGCGTTGCCTTGTTCGTCGTCTCGCTGCAGCAGGTAATCGAGCGCGCTGCGGGCGAGGTTGAGCCCGCCCTCCAGCGCCCGGTCGACGCGCACGTCGAACCACGATTCGATGCTCTTGCCGATGAACTGCACCGAAACGCCGTACAGCAGTGCGCCGGGCAGCACCGCGACCAGCGCGAACAGCAGCACCAGGCGCACCGCCAGGCGCGAGCCGAATACGCCGGCCTTGAGGTTCCTGCGCAAGCGCAGCAGCTGATAGCCGACGAGCCCCGTCAGCACCGCCAGCATCGTGCCGTTGAGCGCCAGCAGAAGGTTGTAGCTGCGCGCGAACAGCGCGGTGTTGGCGCTCGCCGTCGCGAGCAGAAACAGGAAGATCACGCCCAGGCAGCGCGCAGACGAGAAGCACGTAGCGCATCACCCGCGGCGAGAGCATGCCGCTCATGGCACGAAGCTCCAGCGGTACCACTCGGATTGCAGCGACCAGTCGCGCGAGGCGAGCGCGTTGACCTGGAACGGCTTGGGCAGCTGGGTGACGTCGAGGCGCAGCCGCACCGCGGCCTCATAGCGCGCGCCCTTCGTCAGGGCATCGATCGCGACCACCGGCCGCGACACGACGCGCGAGAGCAGGTGCTCGACTTCCTCGAGCGAGTCGAACTGCTGGCCGAGCAGCCCGGTCGCCACGCGATACTGCCGCGTCAGCGGCGAATAGCTGATCCGGTACTGCACCGACTCCGTGACCACCTTCTCATCGAGCCAGTACCAGCGCGGGCGCGTCAGCTCGAATTCGAGCACGAAGTACAGCGATACGCCTTTCTGCAGCGCTTCCTCGAGCGTGGGGTTGAAGGCGACGTCGAACTGCGCGTTGAGCACGTAGCTCTCGTCCTCCGGACGCAGTTCCGCCGACTTGACCGCGATCGTGTCAGCATGCGCGGCCGGCGCGCACGGCAAGCCACAGAGACGCGGTCAGGCACAGCAGGCCTAGGAAGCGATGCTTGGCGACATGCCACGGGCGGCGGCGAGCCGCGCGACCGGGTGGAGATTTAGTTCTTCTGCAGGAGGGCGTAGAAAAACCCGTCGTGATTGTGCTCTGCGGCGCCCTCCGCTGGCAAGAGTTGTCCATCGGCGTCCAGCCGGCGCACCGGTGGGCTGCAGCTGCACTCGCGCCGCATCCGGATGACGGGCGAAGAAGGCGTCGATCTGCTCCGCGTTCTCTGCCCGGAACACCGAGCACGTCGAGTACAGAAGCCTGCCGCCGCCGGCGAGCAGGGCCCACAATGAGTCGAGCAGCCGGCGCTGCTGCGCGACAAACCCGGCGACATCGCTCTCCCGGCGCAGCCACTTGATATCGGGATGGCGGCGCACGACCCCGGACGCGCTGCACGGCACATCGGCAAGAATGCGGTCGAACGCTCTCCGTTCCACCATGCCTCCGGGAACAGCCGCGTCGCCGGCGACGAGCCGCGCCGACAGGCCGAGCCGCTCCAGGTTCTCGGCGATGCGGCCCAGCCGCGCGGCATCGATGTCGACTGCGGTCAGGTCGAGCTTGGCGAGCTCAGCCAGATGCGTGGTCTTGCCGCCCGGCGCCGCGCAGGCATCGAGCACGCGCATGCCGTCGCGCACATCGAGCAGCGGCGCGGCGAGTTGCGCGCCGGCATCCTGGACCGAGAACCATCCGCTCGCATAGCCGGGCAACTCGGTTGCCGGACGCGGCTTGGCAAGCACCACGCCCGGCAGGCGCCGACGCGTTCCGCCGCGATGTCCGCGGCAGCCAGCAGCGCGGCGTAGGCATCGGGGGCGATGCGCCGCACGTTGACCCGCAAGCTACAGCGGCGGCCGGGCATTGCCCGCGTCGAGCACCGCCGCGCTAGCGCTCCGGCTGCTCCGCCTCGATGCGATCGATCCACCAGCGCGGATAGGAGAAACGCGCCTCCGGCGCCGCCGCTCGACCGCGCTTAGCACCGCCTCGCGCCGCCGGAGGAAGTTGCGCAGCACCGCGTTGACCAGCCCTTTGGCCGAGGTCCGGTTGAGGCGAGCGGTGGCGCGCACGGCGCTGTCGACGACGGCATGCGGCGGCGCTTGGGTATGGACCAGCTGATACAGCGCAACCCAGAGCAACGCCTCGACGCTGGCGTCGACGAGCGGCCGGTCGGCAAGATGACGCACGCTCGCGCGCAGCTGCCCGAGGAAGCGCAGCGTGCCGTATGCAAGCTCGTGAACGAGCGCGCGCTCGCCGCCCGCGGCACCGTGCGCCTCGGCCAATGCCGCGGTCAGGTCGGCGCCTGCCAGGACTCGCCGTACGGCCTTCGCTGCGATGCGCTGCGCTCGCTCCATCGCAGGGCGGGCGAAGGCTTGCCTACGCCGCCATCGCGAGCAGGCGGTGGATGCGCTCCTCGGTCGGCGGATGGGTGCTGAACATGCCCGCCAAGCCCGCGCCCGAAAGCGGATTGATGATCATCAGGTGCGCCGTGGCCGGATGCGTCTCGGCGGTCTCGAGCGGCAGACCCCGCGCGTAGCGGTCGATCTTCGCCAGCGCGTCGGCGAGCGCGCGCGGATCACCCGACAGCTCGGCGCCGCCGCGATCGGCCTCGTATTCGCGGCCGCGAGAGATCGCGAGCTGGATCAGCATCGCCGCGATGGGCGCGAGAATGAGCACCAGCAGGGCGACGAGCGGGTTGCGCCGCTCCTCATCGCCCGCCGAAGAACATGCCGAATTTCGCCAGCGTCGAGATCGCCCCGGCAATCGATGCGGTGATGGTGGAGGTCAGGATATCGCGATGCCTGACGTGCGAGAGTTCGTGCGCGAGCACCGCGCGCAGCTCGCGCGCGGTCAGCAGCTGCAGAATCCCGGTCGTTGCGGCAACGGCGGCATGCTCCGGATTGCGTCCGGTTGCAAACGCGTTGGGCTGCGCCTCGTCGATCAGGTAGACCTTGGGCATCGGCAGGCCGGCCCGCCCGGCGAGCTCCGCGACCGTCGTGTAGAGTTGCGGCGCGCAGCTCGCATCGACCTCGCGCGCACGATAGAGCTTGAGCACCATCGTGTCGGAGAACCAGTACGCCCACAGGTTCATCGCCGCGGCGAGCAACAGCGCGAGCAACATCCCCTGGCCTCCGCCCAGCACCGCGCCGACCATGCCGAAAAGCGCCATGATCGCCGCCATCAGCAATCCAGTCTTCAACCAGTTGCCCAGCATTCCGCTCCTCTCCGGCCTGTTATGGCTCGCAATCGTCTTAGATGGCGGCTGCAGCGGCTCGATTCAACCGCTGGCGCTCCGCGAACTGGGTCCCGATCGCAACGCGGATGGCCGGCGAGAAACGCCGCCGCGGACAATCTCCTGCCGCCGGCGCGCTGCAGCGCGGTGCACGCTGAGCGCGCCTTCGCCGCAGGCGACCGCGATGCCCTCGGCGTCGGCGCGAGACCACCGTTCCCGGGCGCGGCCGTGTCGCGCCGGCAGCGGCGAGCGCCTCCCACAGCTTGATCGTCTCGCCCCCGAGCGTCGTCTGCGCACCGGGCGCCGGATCGAAAGCCCGGATGCGGCGATCGATCGCGCCGCGTCCTGCCGCCAGTCGATGAGCGCCTCGGCGCGCTCGATCTTCGCCGCATAGGTCACGCCCTCCAGCGGTTGCGCCACCGCAGGCAGCTGGCCGTCGCGCTGCAATTGCGCGCAGCGCCTCGACGATCGCGCCTGGCGCGACCGCGGGCGAGTTTGTCGTGCAGGCTGCCCGCGGTCTCGCGGGCGGCGATGGCCACGGCGTGGCGGGCGATGATCGGGCCGGTGTCGAGGCCCTCGTCCATGCGCATGATCGAGATTCCGGTTTCGCTGTCGCCGGCGAGCAGGGCGCGCTGGATCGGCGCCGCGCCGCGCCAGCGCGGCAGCAGCGAAGCGTGGATGTTGATGCAGCCGTGCCGCGGCCAGTCGAGCATGCGCTCGCGGCAGAATCAGCCCGTACGCGGCGACGACGAGCACATCCAGCGGCACGGCGGTGAGCTGCGCGCGCGCGTCGCGGTCCCTAAGGCCCGCCGGCTGCAGCACCGGGATGCCGCGCGCGCACAGGCGAGCGCCTTGACCGGCCCGGGCTCGACCTTCATGCCGCGGCCGCGCGGCCGGTCGGGCCGGGTGAGTACCAGCGTCACCGCCAGACCGGCGTCGAGGATCGCCCCGAGGGCCGCCGCGGCGAACGCGGGCGTTCCCGCGAACCCGATGTGCATCGGCCCGCCTGGCTCTAGCCTGCGATGCGCTGCTTTTTCCCACCTCGCGGCCAGCCTGCGCGCGCTTGAGCGGCGAGAGGTAATCGACGAATACCTTGCCGATGAGGTGATCCATTTCGTGCTGGATGCACACGGCGAGCATGCCTTCGGCGCAGAGCTCGAAAGGCCGCCCGGATTCGTCCTGGGCGCGCACCGTGATCCGCGCGGCGCGCCGCACCTTGTCGTAGATAACCCGGCACCGACAGGCAGCCCTCCTCGCTTTCCGCCTCGCCCTCGGCGGCGACGATCTCCGGGTTGATGAACACCCGCAGCGTGTCGCGGGCCTCGCTGACATCGATCACGATCACGCGCTTGTGCACGTTGACCTGGGTCGCGGCAAGGCCGACGCCGGGCGCGGCATACATGGTTTCGGCCATGTCGCGGACCAATTTCGCGGATCTCCGCCGTCACGACGGGCACCGGCGCCGCGATCTTTCTGAGCCGCGGGTCGGGGTATTCGAGGATGTCGAGGAGCATAATTGCTTGCAAAATGCAGGTTCGGGATGCAGAATCACGCCTAAGCCCTTATTTTGCGGCGGTTTAGGACGTTAGCAAGGCCCGTCAACCTTTCGTTGCGGAGAGGCGTTATGCGCGCGAAGTCTATCACAGCGTCATTGCTGCTCTCGGCCTTCATGCTGCGCGCTTCTGCTCGCGTCCGGCGACGCTGCGCGCGCAGGACATCGAACTCCAGGACAACCCGCCGGACCGCTACACCGTGCAGAAGGGCGACACCCTGTGGGGCATCGCCGGCAAGTTCCTAAAGCAGCCCTGGCGCTGGCCCGACGTCTGGCGGATGAACCGCGAGCAGATCAAGAATCCGCACTGGATCTATCCCGGGCGACGTCATCGTCCTCGACCGCAGCGGCGGCGAGCCGCGGCTTTCGCTTGAGTCCGCGGGAACGCACGCGGCTGTCGCCCACGGTCCGGGTTGCCCCGCTCGAGGCGCACGGCGATTCCGAGCATTCCGCCAGGCGACATCGAACCGTATCTCCGCGTCCGCTGGTCACCGGCACCCGAAGGCCTGCCCGGCGCTGCGAATTTGTCGCCGCGCAGGATGCCCGCGTCGTCCGCGGCGCCGGCGACTCCCTCTACGCCGTCGGCATCGACCAGAAGGCCGGCAACCTGTGGTACATCTACCGCCCGGGCGCGATACTGCGCTCGTACGGCAGCGGCGAGATTCTCGGCTACGAGATGCGCTTCCTCGGCACCGCCAGCGTCGAGCACTTTGGCGAGGTGAGCACCATGCTGCATCACCTCGGCACGGGAGGAGATTCTGATCGGCGACCTGCTCGTCCCGGCGCCGCACGAGCAGATCATCAACTATGTGCCGCACGCGCCGGACGCGGCAGGTCGACGGGCGCATCATCCTGCTCGCCAACGACGCGACGGAGACCGGCCGCGGCTATATCGTCACGGTCGACCGCGGCAGCGCAGGACGGCCTGGACACCGGGAGCGTCCTGGCCATCTATCACGCCGCTCCGGTGATCGCGGACCCGCGACCGTACCAGGGCCCCGACGTCATCTCCAAGCTGGTCGACCAGACCCGGCCCATCGTGCCGCCGACCGTACCTGGAGCTGCCGCCGCGAGCGCACCGGCCTGCTGTTCGTCTTCCGCGTCTTCGACCGTGTCGCCTACGCGCATCGTGCTCAACACGACCGAGCCGATCGTCGCGGGCGACATCGTCCGCAAGCCCTAGCCGCATCGCCCGCCGATGGACGTCGACGCCCGCGTCGAAACGTGGGCGTGGCTGCAACTCATCCCCGGGCTCGATCCGGACGTCGTTGTTCAGGCTGCTCAAGGCCCTCGGCGACCCCGCCGCCGTGCGTGGCGCCTCGCGGCCCAGCCTGCTGCGCTGCGTGTCCGGCCGAGGTCGCCGCCGCGCTGCGACGCGGCCCGGCCGCCGGCCAACTCGAAAGCACGCTCGCCTGGCTCGCCGCACCCCGGCCACTGGCTGCTCGCCTGGGACGATGCGGACTATCCCGGCTGCGCTACTTGGCACGACGGCCCCGCCGCCGGTCTTCTACTACATCGGCCGGCGCGAGCTGCTCAACCGCCCGGCAATCGCCATCGTCGGCAGCCGCAACGCCACCCCGGAGGGAGTCGGCCACGCGCGCGCGTTCGCCGAAGCGCTGTCGGCGGCCGGTCGACCATCGTCAGCAGGCTCGGCGCGCGGCATCGACGCCGCCGCCCACCGCGGCGGCTTGGCCGCGGCCGGCAGCAGCGTGGCGGCGGTCGGGGCGGGCTCGATCGCATCTACCCCCCGGCCCTGCGACCTTTGGCCGAGTCAGCTCGCTCGCGGCGGCGGCCTGCTGTCGGAGTTTTCGCCCGGCACCGCGCCGCAGCCCGCGAACTTTCCCCGCCGCAACCGCCTGATCAGCGGCCTTGCCGCGGCGTGCTGGTGGTCGAGGCGACGCTCGGCGAGCGGCGCGCTTGTCATGGCTCGCCTACGCCGCCGCGCAAGGGACGCGAGGTATTCGCGATACCCGGATCGATTCATTCGCCCTTTTCCAAGGGCTGCCACCGACTGATCAAAGAGGGCGCCAAGCTGGTCGAAACCGTCGATGACGTGCTCGACGAACTCCGCAGCCAGCTGCCGGGGGCGTGTTCCCCGTCCGCCCCAGGCCGACGCCGCCACCCGGCCGCGGCAGACGCCGCGGGCTTAAAGCTTTCTTGTTACCCTCGCACTCCTTGCTTATCATTCACCCCCTTGCGTTGGGGGCAATCATCCCCCATACAGCCTGACCAGCCGATGGGCAAGCACCTCATCATTGCCGAAAAACCCTCCGTCGCCGACCGATATAGCGCGCGCGTTGGGCGGGTTCGCGCGCCACGACGACTATTTCGAAAGCGAGCGCTACGTTCTGTCTTCGGCCATCGGTCACCTGCTCGAGATCGGCATGCCCGAGGAGGAGGAGGTCAAGCGCGGCAAGTGGACGTTCACTCACCTGCCGGCGATACCGTCGCAAGTTTGCGTTGAGGCCGATCGAAAAGAACGCGTCGCGGCTGCAGTACGCTGCTGAGGCTCATCAAGCGCAAGGACGTCGCCGCGCTGATCAACGCCTGCGACGCCGGCCGCGAGGGCGAGCTCATCTTCCGCTATATCGCGCAGTACGCCAAGACCGCCAAGCCGATCAAGCGCCTGTGGCTGCAGTCGATGACCCCGGCGGCAATCCGCGACGGGTTCGCGCGCTCTGCGCAGCGACGAAGCGATGCGCCCGCTCGCCGATGCGGCGGTCTGCCGCTCCGAGTCCGATTGGCTGGTCGGCATCAACGGCACGCGCGCCATGACGGCGTTCAATTCGAAGTCGGGCGGGTTCCAGCTCACCACCGTCGGCCGCGTGCAGACGCCCACGCTGGCGATCCTGGTCGAGCGCGAGGAGAAGATCCGCGCTTCAAGCCGCGCGACTACTGGGAGGTTCTGGCGCGATTTCGCGCCGCTGGCGGCGAATACGAGGGCCGCTGGTTCGACGAGAAATTTCGCAAATCCGACGACGATCCGGACGCCCGCGCCGAGCGCCTGTGGGAGGAGGCAAGGGCGCAGGCGATCGTCGGCCACTTGCACCGGCCAGCCGGGCATGGTCTCCGAGGAATCGAAGCCATCGACGCAGAGCCCGCCGCTGCTCTACGACCTGACCAGCCTGCAGCGCGAGGCCAACGGCCGCTTCGGCTTCTCGGCGCGCACCACGCTTTCGCTCGCGCAGGCGCTCTACGAGAAGCACAAGGTGCTCACCTACCCGCGCACCGATGCGCGCGCGCTGCCCGAGGATTATCTCGCCGACCGTGAAGGCGACGCTCGAGGCGCTGCGGGAGCAGAACGCGTACGCCGGTTTCGCGCGCAGGTGCTGAAGCAGAAATGGGTCAGGCCGAACAAGCGGATCTTCGACAACGCGAAGATCTCGGATCACTTCGCCATCATTCCCGACGCTGCACAAGCCGAAGAGCCTGAACGAACTCGAGGCGAAGCTCTACGATCTCGTCGTCAAGCGCTTTCTGGCAGTGTTCTACCCGCCGGCCGAATACATGCTGACCACCCGGATCACGCGGGTGGCAGGTGAGCCGTTCAAGACCGAGGGCAAGGTGCTCGTCAATCCCGGCTGGCTCGCCGTGTACGGCAAGGAAGCGCAATCCGACGAGGAGCCGATGCTGGCGAAGGTCAGGCCGCAGGAGAAGGTCGCCACCGAAGAAGTTCGGGCAGCCGGGCAGCCAGACCAAGCCGCCGGCGCGCTTAACGAAGCGACGCTGCTCTCGGCGATGGAGGGCGCGGGCAAGCTGATCGAGGACGAGGAGCTGCGCGAGGCGATGCGCGAAAAGGGCCTGGGCACGCCGGCCACCCGCGCGCAGATCATCGAGGGCCTGATCAGGAGAAGTACATCCACCGCGAGGGCAAGGAGCTCATCCCGACGGCGAAGGCGTTCTCGCTGATGACGCTGCTGCACGGCCTCGGCATTCCGGAGCTCTTTTCGCCGGAGCTCACCGCCGAGTGGGAATTCAAGCTCGCGCAGATGGAGCACGGCAAGCTCAAGCGCGACGCAGTTCATGCGCGAGATCGTGCGCATGACCAAGCGCATCGTGGGCCAGGCCGAAGGATTACGAGAGCGACACGATCCCGGGCGACTTCGCGACGCTGACGGCGCGCTGCCCGAAATGCGGCGGCGAGGTGCACGAGAACTACAAGAAATTCCAGTGCCAGTCCTGCGATTTCGGCATCTGGAAGATCATCGCCGGGCGCCAGCTCGAGATTCCCGAAGCCGAGACGCTGCTCACCACCGGCGCGGTCGGGCCGCTCGAAGGCTTCCGCAGCAAGCTCGGCCGGCCGTTCGCGGCCCGGCTCAAGCTCAACGACGCCAACGAGGTGCAGTTCGATTTCGGCGACGGCAGCGACGGCGACCGGCCGCCGAAGCGCCCGACTTCAGCGCCCAGGAGCCGCTCGGCGCCTGCCCCAAATGCGGTGGCGGGTCTTCGAGCTGCCCGCGGCCTATGTCTGCGAGAGGGCCGTCGGCCCGGACAAGACCTGCGATTTCCGCTCCGGCCGCATCATCCTGCAGCGGCCCATCGAGCGCGCCCAGATGGAGAAGCTGCTCGCCGCCGGCAAGACCGACCTGCTGCAGTTCGTCTCGGCGCGCACCCGCAGGCCCTTCGCGGCATTCCTCGTGCGCCAGCCCGACGGCAAGATCGGCTTCGAGTTCGAGGCCAAGCAAGCGGCAAGGGCCGCGGCGCCAAGGCCGCCCGCGGCGGCGGCGCGCTGCGCGTGCTAGGGCCGCATCCGAAGGACAAGCAGCCGGTCGAGCTGCACGCCGGCCGCTACGGGCCCTACGTGAAGCACGGCGGCATCAACGCGACGCTGCCCGACCGGGAGCGGGTCGACGCGGTCACGCTCGACGAGGCGCTCGAGCTGCTCGCCGAGAAGGCCGGGAAGACCAAGACCGCCAAGGCCACGAAGGTCGCCAAGCCGGGTGCGAAACCGGCCCAGCGCAAGCGGGCCGCCTGAAGGCGCTGCCGCAGGGAACCCTCGACCTCAGGCGGCGGGCGGCGCGCCGCCGAACTCGATCCCCTGCGCGAGCGGCAGCGCACGGCCCCAGTTGATCGTGTTCGTCTGCCGGCGCATGTAGGCCTGCCAGGCGTCCGATCCCGCCTCGCGCCCGCCTCCAGTCTCCTTCTCGCCACCGAACGCGCCACCGATTTCGGCGCCGGACGTCCCGAGGTTGACATTGGCGATGCCGCAATCGCTGCCAGCCGCGGACAGAAACCGCTCGGCCTCGCGCAGGCTCCTCGTGAAGATCGCCGAGGATAGCCCTTGCGGCACCGAATTGTGCAGCGAAATTGCTTCCTCCAGGTCGCGGTAGCGCATCACGTAGAGGATTGGGGCAAAGGTCTCGCGCTGCACCACCGGCCAATCGCTGCGTGCGTTGGCAATGATGGTCGGCTCGACGAAGAATCCGGGCCCGGACCGCGCCTTTCCGCCGCACACCAGGGTGCCTCCGGCGGCAAGCGCCTCCTCGACCGCGCGCCGGAAGCCGGCTACCGCGGCCGCGTCGATCAGCGGCCCCATCAAGGTCGCCGCTTCGCACGGGTCACCCACCCGCAGCTGGGCGTACGCCGAGGCGAGCCGCCGCACGACCTCGGCCTCGATCGACTCGTGCACCAGCAGCCGGCGCGTGGTCGTGCAGCGCTGGCCGGCCGTGCCCGCCGCCCCGAAGACCACCGCGGGAATGACCAGGTCGAGATCGGCGTCCGCGGCAACGACGATCGCGTTGTTGCCGGAGCACTCGAGCAGACAGCGGCCGAAGCGGCCCGCCACAACCTGCGCGATCTGCCGGCCCACCGCCGAGGATCCGGTGAACGACAGCAGCGCGACCCGCGGGTCGGTGGCAAGCCGCGCCGCGGCCTCGCGTCCGGCATCGATCAGCAGCGTGAATATCGGCGGCAAGTCGAGCTCCACCACGATGCGGTTGCACAGATGTTGCACCCCGATCGCGACCAGCGGCGTCTTCGGGGATGGCTTCCAAACGGTGGCATTGCCGCACACCGCCGCAAGCAGCGCATTCCACGCCCATACCGCGACCGGGAAATTGAACGCCGTGATCACCCCGACCACGCCCAGGGGGTGCCACTGCTCGTACATCCGGTGCCCGGGCCGCTCGGAGTGCATCGTCTTGCCGTAGAGCATGCGGGCCTGGCCGACGGCCAGGTCGGCGATATCGATCATTTCCTGCACTTCGCCGTCGCCTTCGGCTTTGATCTTGCCGTTCTCGAGCGCAATCAGGGATCCGAGCGCATCCTTGTGCTCACGGAGCAGGATTCCCAGGCGGCGCACGGCCTCGCCGCGTCGCGGTGCGGGCACCTCGCGCCAGGCGCGTGCCGCCGCCACCGCGGCCGCCAGCACGGCATCGTAATCGGCGGCCGTCGCCGTGACGACCTCGGCTAGCCGCGATTCGTCGCTCGGATTGATCGAGGCGAGGAGCGGGCCCCCGCCCCGCCACGCCTGCGGGCCGGCGCAGGCGCCGGCGTTGCGCGGCTCCAGTCCCAGACGCGACAGCAAGGCAGCGCCGACTGCTCCCATCGGGCAACCAGACTAGACGTCTAAGTTGCGCACGCCGAGCGCATTCGATTCGATGAACGCGCGCCGCGGCTCGACTTCGTCGCCCATGAGCGTCGAGAAGATCTCTTCCGACGCCACCGCATCCTCGATTTGCACCCGGAGCAACCGGCGTACGTCGGGATCCATCGTCGTCTCCCAGAGTTGGCTCCGGATTCATTTCCCCGAGCCCCTTGTAGCGCTGGATGGCGACGTTGGCTCGCGCCTCGGTGAACAGCCAGTCGAGCGCCTCCTTGAACGACTTGACGGCCAACTGCTTGTCGCCGCGCTTGATGACGGCTCCGGGTTGAATGAGGCCATGCAGCACGTCGGCCGCGGCGCGGATCTGCGCGCCGTCACCGCTCGCCAGAAAGTCGACGTCGAGCGCCGTCAGATGCGGCGTGCCGTGGTGGGTGCGCAAGATGACTAGGCGTCGAGTCTCCGCGGCGGCGTCGTAGCGCGCCTCGACCCGCACTTCCGGATCGGCGATGGCATCCTGCAGCGCTTGTGCGCTGCGGGTAGCCGCGGCCTCGGATCCGAGTTCGACGCGCACGCCGCCGAGCATGGCGTAGAGTGCCGCCGGATCAACCACGCGGGCAACGCGCTCGACCACGGCCTCGGCCAGCAGATACTGGCGCGCGACATTCTCGAAGGTCTGCGCGGCGAGCGGCGGCTTCCCCGTCCCCGGCGTCAGCTCCGCGCCGTTCATCGCCACCCGGAGCAAATGCTGCTTGAGTTCGTGGTCGTCCTTCAGATAGGTTTCCTGTTTGCCCTGCTTCGCCTTGTACAGCGGCGGCTGGGCGATGTAGATGTGGCCGCGTTCGACCAACTCCGGCATCTGGCGATAGAAGAACGTGAGCAGCAGCGTGCGGATGTGCGATCCATCGACGTCGGCATCGGTCATGATGATGATGCGGTGGTAGCGCAGTTTGGCGATGTCGAAGTCGTCCTTGTCCTCCTTGTCGCCGGCAGCCTTGCCGAAGCCGGTGCCGAGCGCAGTGATCAGAGTCACGATCTCCTGCGAGCTGATGAGCTTGTCGAAGCGCGCCCGCTCGACATTGAGAATCTTGCCGCGCAGCGGCAGGATCGCCTGGAACTTCCGATCGCGGCCCTGTTTCGCCGATCCGCCCGCGGAATCGCCCTCGACGAGATAGAGCTCGCATAGCGCCGGATCGCGCTCCTGGCAGTCGGCCAGCTTTCCTGGCAGACCCATGCCGTCGAGTACGCCTTTGCGCCGTGTCAGCTCGCGTGCCTTGCGCGCGGCCTCCCGCGCCCGGGCCGCCTCGATGATCTTGCCGCAAATGATGCGCGCGTCGCCCGGGTTCTCGAGCAGGAACTCGTTGAGTTTTCCGCCCACGATCTCCTGCACGATCGGCTGCACTTCCGACGAGACCAGCTTGTCCTTGGTCTGCGAAGAGAACTTCGGCTCCGGCACCTTTACCGACAGCACGCAGGTCAGCCCTTCGCGCATGTCGTCACCGGTCGTCTCGACCTTGGCCTTCTTCGCCAACTCTTCCTTCTCGATGTAGCTGTTGAGGGTCCGCGTCATCGCCTGGCGCAGGCCCGTCAGATGCGTCCCGCCGTCGCGTTGCGGAATGTTGTTGGTGAAACACTGCACGGACTCGGCGTAGGAGTCGTTCCATTGCATCGCGACCTCGACCGTCACCCCTTCCTTCTCGCCGATGGCGTGAAAGATTCTCTGATGCAGCGCGGTCTTGCTGCGATTCATGTACTCGACGAACCCCTTGATGCCGCCGGTAAAGGCGAAGTTCTCGCTCTTGCCGTCGCGCTGGTCGACGAGTTCGATCTTGACGCCGTTGTTGAGGAACGATAGTTCGCGAATGCGGCGTGCCAGTATGTCGTAATGAAACTCTATGTTGTTGAACGTCGCGGGCGACGCCTTGAAATGCACTTCGGTGCCGCGCCGCTCGGTCGGGCCGACGACGGCAAGCGGCGCAACAGGGACCCCGTCGCGAAACTCCATCTGGTGCATCTCGCCGTCACGCCAGATCTTGAGCTTCAGCCACTCCGAAAGGCCGTTGACCACCGACACGCCCACGCCGTGCAATCCGCCCGAAACCTTGTATGAGTTCTGATCGAACTTGCCGCCAGCGTGGAGCTCGGTCATGACGATCTCGGCCGCAGAGCGCTTCTGCTCGTCGTCTTCCTTGATGTCGGTTGGAATGCCGCGCCCGTTGTCGACCACCGACACCGAGTTGTCGGCATGAATCACCACTCGGATCTCGTCGCAGTACCCGGCAAGCGCTTCGTCGATCGCGTTGTCGAGCACCTCGAACACCATGTGGTGCAGGCCCGTGCCGTCGGACGTGTCGCCGATGTACATGCCAGGGCGCTTGCGCACGGCCTCGAGGCCCTTGAGGACCTTGATGCTGGTCGAATCGTACTCGCTGCCGTTGCCGCCGTTGCCGTTACCGTCCTTACTCATTCGCAGTCATCTCGCAACTTGCACTCCGTTAAAAAGCCGACGCCGACTCGGAGTCGGCGCCTCGGCGGGTCGAATACTCGGTCCAAAACTCAGATCCGCATCGGCATGACGACATACTTGTAGTCGTTGCGCTCGCGCATGGTTATGAGCGCGCTTGAGTTGGCGTCGCCCAGGGCCAGGACAACCTGGTCGGTGGCAAGATTCTGCAGCACGTCGAGCAGATAGGTAATGTTGAAGCCGATATCGAGCGCCTCGCCCTTGTACGCGACCTCGAGTTCTTCCTCGGCTTCCTCCTGCTCGCTGTTGGTACAGATGATCTTGAGCTGATCGGTGCCGAGCACCAGGCGGACGCCGCGAAATTTCTCGTTCGACAGGATCGCCGCGCGCTGCAGCGCCTGCAGGAATTCGGCGCGCGAAAGGTCGAGCTGCTTCGAATGCCCGCTGGGGATCACGCGGTTGTAATCGGGAAACTTGCCGTCGACCACCTTGCTCACGAGTTCGATGTTGGAGAACCGGAAGCGCACCTGGTTGGCGAGGATGTCGATGGTAATCGGCTCTTCGCTATCCTCGAGCAGCTTGCCGAGCTCGAGCACCGTCTTACGCGGCAGTATCACTTCCTGTCGAGAGTAATTTCCCGCCACCTCGAGGCTCGCGTAGGACAACCGGTGGCCATCCGTGGCGACCGCCTGCAGCGAGCCCTTGTCGACAACCAGAAGCATGCCGTTGAGGTAATAGCGGATGTCCTGCTGCGCCATGGCGAACTCCGCGAGCCTGAGCAGCCCTCGGAAGTCGCGCTGCGGCAGAGCAATGGTCTGCAACTGCTCCTGCGCAAGGCTGATGCGCGGATAGTCCGACGCCGGCAGCGTCTGCAGGTTGAACCGCGAGCGCCCCGCTCGAACGGTCATCTTTCCCCCGGCAGTATCGACGGTGAGCGCCGCGTCATCCGGAAGCGCGCGCAGCAGATCCTGCAGCTTGCGCGCACCGACGGTGATCGACTGATCCTGCTTGCCGGGCAAGTCGCTGTGCGCGGTGATCTGCATCTCGAGGTCGGTGGCGGTAACGAACAGCTGCCCGTCCTTCTGCTCCAGCAAGACGTTGGCCAGGATCGGCAGCGTCTGGCGACGCTCGACGATTCCCGAAACAGCCTGCAGCGGCTTGAGCAGCGCGTCCTTGGGAATTTGTTTTAATTGCATTATTCAAACCTAAGAATAGCTAATAGAACAGGATGGTTTAGGGTTCAAACCCTGGAAATGTCCATTCGTTCCGCGGCTTGGCGCAAGGACAACCCCGCAGACAACCGCTGTGCCACCTGTGGGCTATTTGGGGACAAAACCGTGGGTTTCACAACCGGACGCTTAATGCACAAATTATAGACTGCTTCGCACACGATTCATACCTCGGCGTGCGCAACGGGGCGCCCGCGTGCTCAGTTGCGCAGCACCTGCAGCAGGAAATTCACGTCGTGGCTGATTTCTGGAACCGAGTCGCGGAGCTTCGCGATCTGGCGGCATGCGTGCAGAACCGTCGTGTGGTCTCGCCCGCCAAAATTGCTGCCGATTTCCGGCAGCGAAAGCTGCGTCAGCTCCTTGGCGAGGGCCATGGCGACCTGGCGCGGCCGCGCGACCGCGCGCGAACGCTTCTTCGAATGCATGTCGGAGACCCGGATCTTGTAATAGTCGGCGACCGTCTTCTGGATGTTCTCGACCGAGATTTGGCGGTTTTGAACGGCGAGCAGGTCGCGCAGCGCATCCTTGGCCAGCGCCAAGGAGATCTCCTGACCATGGAAACTCGAGTAGGCGAGCACGCGCTTGAGGGCGCCTTCGAGCTCGCGCACGTTGGAGCGGATGTGCTTGGCGATGAAAAAGGCGACCTGCTCGTCGACCTTCATGCCGGTGGCCGCGGCCTTCGACAACAGGATCGCCACGCGCATCTCGAGCTCGGGAGGCTCCAGTGCCACGGTCAGGCCCCAGCCGAAACGCGAAATCAGCCGCTCTTCGATGCCGGCGATCTCCTTGGGGTAGGTGTCGCAGGTGATCACCACTTGCTTGTGCGCCTCGATGAGCGTGTTGAACAGGTAGAAGAACTCTTCCTGGGTTCGGCTCTTGCCGTTGAAGAACTGGATATCGTCGATCAGCAGCAGATCGAGAGAACGGTAATAGCGCTTGAATTCGTCGAAGGCCTTGTGCTGGTAGGCGCGCACGACGTCGGAGACGTAGGTCTCGGCGTGGATGTAGCGAATCTTGGCGTCGGCGCTGGTGTCGAGGATGTGGTTGCCGATGGCCTGGATCAGGTGCGTCTTGCCCAGGCCCACGCCGCCGTAGACGAACAACGGGTTGTACGAAGTCGGATGCTCAGCGACCTGGAGACCGGCGGCGCGGGCGAGCTGGTTGGCCTTGCCGGCGACGAACGAGGCAAAGGAAAAGCCAGGGTTGAGGCTCGCCTGCTCGCTGCGCCGCCCCCCCGGAGCCGCGGTGGCCCGGGCTGGCGTCGCCACGGCCACGGCTGCCGGCCGGTCCTGCTCCTCGGCGACCACCAGTGCCATGCGCGGCGGACGTCCGAGCGCGACCGTCGCGAGCTCCTCGATGCGCCCGGCAAAGCGCTCCTTGACCCACTGCAGCACGAACCGGTTGGGCGCGATCAGTACCAACCCTTCCCCCGCCTGCTCGAGGCGCAGGGGGCGGATCCAGGTATTGAACTGTTGCGGCGTGAGCTCGCGCCGGAACGCTTCCAGGCAGCTCGGCCAGAACGAGGCGGTCGACATGAGGCAGGAGAGTCCGGGGCTGGAGAAAAAATTCGGGCGCCGTGACGGTGCCCGTTGGCGGTGCATTGTACGCGCATTCCGCCCGAGTTATCCACAGCGCCGACTGGCGGCGGTCAGCTGGCTCGGGCCGCGATTTGCCTTGACAGGATGGTGCGCTAAACGCTCTAATACAAAGCTTTTTTTCAGCAAGGCAAAGCCATGAAACGCACTTACCAGCCCTCGGTTGTCCGCCGCAAGCGGACCCATGGGTTCCGCGCCCGGATGAAGTCCGTCGGCGGCCGCAAGGTCCTGCGTGCGCGCCGCGCCAAAGGTCGCGCCCGGCTGGCCGTCTGACCAGCTTCGGGACACCCTGTTCGGCTTGACCCGCCGCCATCGCTTACGCGGCGCCGCGGCTTTTGCCGCGGTGTTCCGCGGCGGTCGCCGCTTCGAAGCGAGCCGGCTGCAGCTTCTGGCAATGCCGACCACGGCGGCCAGCGGCCGGGTTGGCTACGTCATCGGCAGAAAGCTTCTGGGGCGGGCCGTCGACCGCAATCGGCTCAAGCGCATGCTGCGCGAGGCGATCCGCAAGCGCCGGCCGGCGATGAATGCCTACGACCTCGTCGTCCGGCTGCGGCAGCCCTGTGCGGCGGCCGAGCTCGTCGCGGTTGCCGCCGAGGCGGCGAGGCTGCTCGACGGGCTCCTTGCGGGGCTCCCGGCGCCGCGCCAATGAGAGCGCTGCTGCTCGCCCTGTTGCGCGCGTACCAGTACGCGATCAGACCGCTGCTCGGCGCGAACTGCCGTTTCTACCCGAGTTGCTCCGATTACGCCACGGAGGCGATCGAACGGCACGGCGCGGGCAGGGGGTCGTGGCTCGCCATGCGCCGCCTCGCCCGCTGTCATCCCTACCATCCAGGCGGCCACGACCCGGTGCCCTGAACCGAGAGCCAGCAAGCCTCCCACCTCGCACTCGCGTCCATGGACACCCAACGCCTGATTCTGTTCGTCATCTTCTCCTTCTCCGCGCTGTTCCTCTGGGAGCGATGGCAGAGCGCGCACCAGCCAGCGTTGCCGGCACCGGTGCAGAGCACGCCGGGCGCGGCGCCCGCCCCGAGCGCAGTGCCCTCGAGCACGACGCCGGCGCTGCCGGTGCCCGGGGCGCTGCCCGCCAACGGCGCGACGGCGACCCGGGGCGAGATCATCACCATCAAGACCGATCGCTACAGCGCCGACGTCGACACCTTGGGTGCGGTGATCACCGAGGTCGCGCTCACCGAGCATCGCGACACCGACAGCGCCGCCAAGCCCTACGAGTTGCTGCAGAGGAACGAAAACCGGACGTTCGTGGCCGAGAGCGGATTGATCGGCGAGGGAATGCCCAATCACCACACGCTATGGCAGGCGCTTCCCGGGCCGCGCGAGCTCTCGCCGGGAGCGGACAAGCTCGAGCTCAAGCTCCAGGCGAGCACGTCATCCGGCGCCAAGGTGATACAAACCCTGACGTTTCACCGCGGCAGCTACTTGATCGACGTCGGCTACGAGGTGACCAACACCGGCACGGCTCCGCTCGCCGCGGAAGCCTATTTTCAGCTCGCGCGCGACAGCAAGACGACCGGAACCCGGAGCTGGGGGGCGCCGACGGCGTATACCGGGCCGGTGCTCTACAACGAAGCCGACAAGTACAAGAAGATCGCCTTTGCCGATATCGACAAGGGCAAGGCGAAATTCACCGACAAGGACGACAACGGCTGGGTCGGCATGGTCGAGCATTACTTCGTGGCGGCGTGGCTCCCGCCCGATGCGACCAAAGAGCCGCGCGAGTTCTACGTCAACAAGATCGACAACCTGTATTACGCGGGGGTGAGGATTCCCTTCGGCACCATCGCCCCGGGAGCGACGGCGAGCACGGACGTGCCGCTGTACGTCGGGCCACAGGAGCAGGGCACCCTGAAGTCGCTGGCCCCTGGCCTGGACTTGGTGGTCGACTACGGCATCTTCACCGTGATCGCCGCCCCGCTTTTCCTGCTCCTCAAGTGGCTTCACTCGCTGCTCGGCAACTGGGGCTGGGCCATCATCGCCATGACGGTGCTCATCAAGAGCGTGTTCTACCCGCTCAACCATGCCAGCGCGCGATCGATGGCCAAGATGAAAGTGGTCGCGCCGAAGATGAAGGCGCTGCAGGAGCAATACGCCAACGACAAGCAGCAGTTGCAGCTGAAGATGATGGAGCTCTACAAGACCGAGAAGATCAATCCGCTCGGTGGCTGCCTGCCGATCCTGGTGCAGATCCCGGTGTTCATCGCCCTCTACTGGGTATTGCTGGGCGCCGTCGAGCTGAGGCACGCGCCGTGGATCGGCTGGATCCACGACCTGTCCGCGCCCGATCCCTATTTCGTGCTGCCGGTCGTCTACGCGGTCACCGCGTACCTGCAGGTCAGGCTCTCGCCAACGCCCATCCAGGATCCGGTGCAGGCCAAGGTGATGCAGATCATGCCGATCGCCTTCTCGGTGATGTTCCTGTTCTTCCCCTCCGGCCTGGTGTTGTACTGGTTGGTCAACAACTCGATCCAGATCTTCCAGCAGTGGCACATGAACCGGCTGCTCACGCGCGAAGCCGCGGCTGCGGCGGCCAAGCGCCGCTGAGCGCGGGGACGCCGTGGTGCCGGTGCCGGCCGACGTCATTGCCGCGGTGGCCACGCCGGCCGGGCGCGGCGGCATCGGCGTGGTGCGCGTCTCCGGCCCCGATCTGGGGCGCATCGTTGCCGGCATCGTCGGCCGCGCGCTCGCACCGCGGGTGGCCACACTGGCCACGTTTCGGGGGGAAAACGGCGAGCCGCTCGATCAGGGCCTGGCCCTGCTCTTCCCGGCCCCCGCTTCGTACACCGGGGAGACGGTGCTCGAGCTGCATGGCCATGGCGGCCCTGCAGTGCTGTCGCTGCTGCTCAACCGCTGCCTCGACCTCGGCGCCCGCCTGGCCGCTCCCGGCGAGTTCACCCAGCGCGCGTTTCTCAACGGCAAGCTCGACCTGGCGCAGGCTGAAGGCGTCGCCGATTTGATCGAGGCGGCAACGACTACCGCGGCGCGGGCCGCCGCCCGCAGTCTGAGCGGAGCCTTTTCGCGCGAGATTCACCATGCGGTCGAGGCGCTTATCGAAATGCGCATGGTCACCGAGGCCAGTCTCGATTTTCCCGACGAAGACATCGAGTTCGTGCGCGCGGCCGATGCCACCGGCAAGCTCGCTGCCTTGCGCAAGCATGTGGCGAGCATAGTCGCCCGCGCGCGCCAGGGAAGCCTGCTGCGCGAGGGACTGCGCGTGGTGCTGATCGGCCAGCCCAACGTGGGCAAGTCGAGTCTGCTCAACGAGCTCGTCGGCGAGGAAGTGGCGATCGTGACCGAGGTGCCCGGTACCACGCGCGACGCCATCCGCAGCCGCATCGAAATCGGCGGCATCCCGCTTCATGTCATCGACACCGCAGGCTTGCGCGCCACCGGTGACACGGTCGAGAGGCTCGGCATCGAGCGCACCTGGGCGGCGATCGCTGGCGCTGACCTGGCGCTGATCGTTACCGACGCCCGCGAACCCGACCACCCGGCCGATGCCGGCATCGCGGCGCGACTGCCTGCGCCGCTGCCGCGTGTCCTGGTGCACAACAAGATCGATCTGGCAGGGCTTGAGCCGAGGCTTGAACGCCAGGAAAAAGTGAGCGAGGCGTGGCTGTCGGCGAAGACGGGCGCAGGCATCGAACTGCTGCGCGAGGCCATCCTCGCCGCGGTCGGCGCGCAGGAGCATATGGAGGGCACTTTCCTGGCGCGCGAACGGCACCTGCGTGCGCTGCACGCCGCGGCGGCGAATCTGGCCGCGGCCGCTGCGCATCTCGATTCGCCTGTGCCGCCGCTGGAGCTCTTCGCCGAGGAGCTGCGCGCAGCGCAGGAAGCGCTCGCAAGCATCACCGGCGAGTTCACCGCTGACGATTTGTTGGGAGTTATTTTCAGCCGCTTTTGCATCGGCAAATAGTGGCGGCGACCGGCCGCCGCCCGCGCAAAGTATGGCGTCACCGGCGGTCGGCTGGCGACCGGTCGCCGCGTCGGTGCGCGTAGGATGGTGTCCGATTGCGGACCGGCTCAGCCCGGGCCGATAATAATTTCTTACAATTGGCCACGAACGTTGGCCCTAGAATCAGACTAAAACATCGTCACCCGCGCGGTTTTTCCGCAATCTTCCGATGAACGACACGCAGCCATCTCAGGCCGACGTAGCGCATGCAGTGCAGGCAAACCCGCGTGCGCACGGGCGAGTTTGGCTGGTGGCGGGGGCGGTGCTCGTCCTCATCGCCGGCGTGATCGGCTGGTACCTGCTGCGTTCGCCCGGCAACGCGCCGGCGAACAGCCATGGCGGGCCGGGCGCCGGCGCCGCGGCGCTGCCGGTGGTCGCAGGCCCGGTGCGCAAAGGCAACATCGACGTGCATCTCAGCGCGCTGGGCACCGTGACGCCGCGCGCGACGGTGGTCGTGCATACGCGAGTCGATGGACAGCTCATGAGTGTGGCCTTCCGCGAGGGTCAACTCGTGCACGCCAACGATCTGCTTGGGCAGATCGACCCGCGGCCGTTCCAGGTTCAACTCACCCAGGCGGAAGGGCAAATGGCGCACGACCAGGCCCTGCTCAAGGATGCGCAGCTCGATCTCGAGCGTTATCGGACGCTGCTCAAGCAGGACTCGATCGCGAGTCAGCAGGTCGACACGCAGGAGGCGCTGGTGCATCAATACCAGGGCCAGGTCCAGACCGATCAGGGCGCGATCGACAACGCCAAGCTACAGCTCACCTATTCGCGCGTCGTCGCGCCCATCACCGGCCGGGTCGGCTTGCGCCTGGTCGATCCGGGCAACATCGTGCATGCGTCGGACAGCAACGGCTTCGTCACCATCACTCAGGAGCAGCCGATGGACGTCGTCTATCCGGTTGCCGAAGACGACCTGCCGCGGATCGTCAAGCGCATGCAGAGCAAGCAGGACGTGCCGGTCGAGGCTTACGACCGCAGCGGCAAGGTCCACCTGGGCACCGGCCACCTGCTGACTATCGACAACCAGATCGACACGACCACGGGGACGGTCAAGCTCAAGGCCGAGTTCCCCAACCGCGACGATGCGCTGTTTCCGAACCAGTTCGTCAACATACGCATGGTCGTGGAGACACGCATGGACACGACGCTGGTTCCCTCGGCGGCGATCCAGCGCGGCGCGCCCGGCACGTTCGTGTTCCTGGTCAAGCCGGATCAAACCGTTGCCATGACGCCGGTCAAGCTCGGCGCGGTGGAGGGTGAGACCACCGAGCTGCAAACGCCACTCGGACCCGGGAGCCTGCTGGTGGTCGATGGCGCGGACAAGCTGCGCGACGGCTCCAAAGTGCAGCTCGTGGACGCCAGCACACGCGCCGCGGCACCGGGTGCGGCGGCGCCGGCGCCGCCGGACAAGGGGCAGCCCGGCGCGAACAATTCGTCGGGCGACAAGCGTGGCCGCTCCAAGAGCGGCGGTTAAGTCCCCGGCAGTGGGCCGATCGAGGAGGCGCGCGCAATGAGCCCGTCCCGCCCGTTCATCCTCCGGCCGGTGGCGACCTCGCTGCTGATGCTCGCCATCCTGCTGGCCGGCGTCCTTGCCTATCGCCTGCTGCCGATTTCGGCCCTGCCTGAGGTCGACTACCCGACCATCCAGGTCGTGAGCCTTTACCCGGGAGCGAGCCCGGATGTGATGACCTCGTCGATCACCGCGCCGCTCGAACGTCAGTTCGGGCAGATGCCCGGGCTCAAGCAGATGTCGTCGACGAGTTCCGGCGGAGCCTCGGTTATCACGCTGCAGTTCGACCTGACCCTTTCGCTCGACGTTGCGGAGCAGGAAGTCCAGGCCGCGATCAACGCCGCCGGGAGCTTCCTGCCCGCCGACATGCCTACCCCGCCGATCTACAACAAGGTCAATCCGGCGGACACGCCAATTATGACGCTGGCGCTCACTTCGCAGACGCTGCCGCTGCCCCAGATCGAGGATCTGGCCGACACGCGTTTCGCGACCAAGCTGTCCCAGCTTCCCGGCGTCGGCCTGGTCAGCATCAGTGGCGGACAGCGGCCGGCGGTGCGCATCCAGGCCAACCCGACCGCGCTCGCCGCGTACGGGCTGTCGCTGGACGACCTGCGCACCGCCATCACCAACGCCAACACAAACCAAGCCAAGGGGAGTTTCGACGGCCCGACGCGCGCCTCGACGATCGACGCCAACGACCAGCTCAAGAGTGCCGCCGACTACCAGGGCATGATCGTCGCCTATCGCAACGGTGCGCCGGTGCGGCTGACCGACGTGGCCAATGTCATCGACGGGGCGGAAAACAACAAGCTCGCCGCGTGGGCCAATGAACAGGCGGCGGTGATCATCAACATCCAGCGCCAGCCGGGGGCCAACGTCATCGACGTCGTCGACCGGATCAAGCAGTTGCTGCCCCAGCTGCAGACATCCTTGCCGGCCGCGATCGACGTCAAGGTGCTCACCGACCGCACGGTGACCATCCGCGCCTCGGTGCACGACGTGCAGTTCGAGCTGTTCCTCGCCATTGCCCTGGTGGTGATGGTCATCTTCCTGTTCCTGCGCAGTCTGTCGGCGACGGTCATCCCGAGCGTAGCCGTGCCACTGTCTCTGATCGGCACCTTCGGCGTGATGTACCTCGCCGGATTCTCCATCAACAACCTGACCCTGATGGCGCTGACGATCGCCACCGGCTTCGTGGTCGATGACGCGATCGTCATGATCGAGAACATCGCCCGCTACATCGAAGCGGGCGAGAAACCGCTGGACGCGGCGCTCAAGGGTGCGGAGCAGATCGGATTCACGATCATTTCGCTGACCATCTCGCTGATCGCCGTGCTGATCCCGCTGCTGTTCATGGGCGACGTGGTGGGGCGGCTGTTTCGCGAGTTCGCGATCACGCTAGCCATCTCCATCCTCATCTCGGCGGTGGTGTCGCTGACGCTGACGCCGATGATGGCGGCACGATTCCTGCGCCACACCGAAGCCGAGCAGCAGAGTCGCTTCTATCGCAAGAGCGGGGAGCTTTTCGAGCGCACCATCCAGCGCTACGGGCAGATGCTCAACTGGGTGCTCGATCGCCAGGCCGCCACGCTGCTGGTGGCGGTAGTCACCCTGCTGCTCACCATCGTGCTCTATATTCTCATCCCGAAGGGCTTCTTTCCGGTGCAGGACACCGGCGCCATCCAGGGCATCAGCGAGGCGCCGCAGTCGATTTCCTTTGAGGCGATGGCCGAGCGGCAGCAGGCGCTGGCGCGCGTGATCCTGCAGGATCCCGCGGTGGAGAGCCTGTCGTCGTTCATCGGCGTCGACGGCACCAACACCACGCTCAACAGCGGCCGCATGCTGATCAATCTCAAGCCACTCGCCCAGCGCAGCGCCCGGGCGGTGGACGTGATTCGTAACCTGCAGACACGGCTTGCCGGGGTCGAGGGGATCACGTTGTACATGCAGCCGGTGCAGGACCTGACCATCGAGGATCGCGTCAGTCGCACGCAGTACCAGTTCACGGTTGAAGACGTCAACGCAGATGAGCTGGCGCTGTGGGTGCCGAAGATTGTCGACCGCCTGCGCCAGGCGCCGCAGTTCGTCGACGTGGCGACCGACCTGGAGAACGGCGGCCTGCAGGCGTACGTCGACATCGACCGGTCCACTGCGGGCCGCCTGGGTATCACCCCGGCGGCGGTCGACAACGCGCTGTACGACGCGTTCGGGCAGCGGCTGGTGTCGACGATCTTTACCCAGACCAATCAGTATCGCGTCGTGCTCGAGGTCATGCCGGATTTTCAGCAGGGGCCGGATGCACTGGCGCAGATCTATATTCCGGCAGGCAACCCGGGGACGGCCGCGTCGGCCGGGCCGGCATCAAGCGCCAGCGGCGGCAACGCGTCGGCGGCGCAGGCCGCCCCTGGGGCGGGCGTGCCGACCGCGGCTAACGGCGTGAGCACGCAGGCTTCGACGCAGGTGCCGCTGACCGCGATCGCCCGCGTCAGCGAGCACGCCGCGCCGCTGGTGGTCAATCACATCGGCCAATTCCCGGCGGCGACCATTTCCTTCAATCTCGCGCCGAATGCGTCGCTGGGCGATGCGGTGGCCGAGATCGACAAGGCCAAAAAGGATCTCCAGGTCCCGGCCAGTGCGCAGATCCAACTGCAGGGAGCGGCCGCGGCCTTTCAGGGGGCGCTTAGCAACGAGCTGTGGCTCATCCTTGCCGCCATCGTCACCATGTACATCGTGCTCGGCGTGCTCTACGAGAGCTACATCCACCCGGTGACGATCCTGTCCACCCTGCCCTCTGCGGGCGTCGGCGCGCTGCTGGCGCTCATGCTCTTTGGCCAGGACTTAAGCGTCATCGCCATCATCGGCATCGTGCTCCTCATCGGGATCGTGAAGAAGAACGCCATTATGATGATCGACTTCGCGCTCGACGCCGAGCGCCGCGAGGGCAAACCGCCGCGCGAGGCGATCTACCAAGCGTGCCTGCTGCGCTTCCGGCCGATCATGATGACCACGATGTCGGCGCTGCTTGCAGCCATGCCGCTGATGCTGGGCTGGGGCGTGGGCTCGGAACTGCGCCATCCGCTGGGGATGACCATGGTCGGCGGGCTTATCGTGAGCCAGATGCTCACGCTGTTTACCACGCCGGTGATCTACCTCGCCTTCGATCGGCTCGCCCGTCGCGTCGAGCAGCGGCGCGGGCGCGAGCCCGGCGCGTTGATGCCCGGGGACTGACATGGCCGAAAAGGGCGATCCTGGCAACGGACAGTTCAACCTGTCTGCGCCGTTCATCGAGCGCCCGGTCGCGACCACGCTCCTCACCATCGGGCTGGCGCTGGCAGGCGCGGCGGCATTTCCGCTGCTGCCGGTGTCACCCCTGCCGCAAGTGGACTTTCCCACGATCTCGGTACAGGCCCAGCTCCCGGGTGCCAGTCCCGAAACGATGGCGGCGACGGTGGCCACGCCGCTGGAGCGCTCGCTGGGGCGCATCGCGGGCATCACCGAGATGACGTCGAGCAGCGCACTGGGCTCAACCGGCATCGTCCTTCAATTCGATCTCAGCCGCGACATCGACGGCGCGGCGCGTGACGTGCAGGCTGCGCTCAACGCGGCGCGAAGCCTCTTGCCAACCGGGCTGCCCAGCAATCCGACCTACCGCAAGGTCAACCCCGCCGACGCGCCGATCATGATCCTGGCGCTGACTTCGGACACCATGACGCAGGGGCAGATGTACGACGCGGGCTCGACCATCATCGCGCAGAAGCTCTCGCAACTGCAGGGCGTGGGGCAGGTCCTGGTCGGCGGGAGCTCTTTGCCGGCGGTGCGCGTGGAGCTCAACCCGCAGACGCTCTACAAGTACGGCATCGGCTTGGAGGACGTGCGCACCGTGCTCGCCGCCACCAATGCCAACCGACCGAAGGGTGCCGTGGAACAGGGCGAGCAGCACTGGCAGATCTACGCCAACGACCAGGCCAAGACGGCGGCCGAATACCTGCCGCTGGTGGTGGCTTACCGCAACGGGGCGGCGGTGAAGCTCACCGACCTGGGCGATGTCGTGGACTCGGTGCAGGACCTCCGCAACGCGGGATCGTTCAACAGCAAGCCCTCGGTGCTGATCATCATCTTCCGCCAGCCGAACGCGAACATCATCCAGACCGTCGATGCCATCAGCGCGATGCTGCCCCTGCTGCGCGCGTCGATCCCGGCCGGGATCCAGCTCGACGTTGCGGTAGAGCGGACCTCGACCATCCGCGCCTCGCTGAGCGACGTCGAGCGCACTTTGATCGTGGCATTCATCCTAGTGGTTCTGGTGGTGTTCGCGTTCCTGCGCAACTGGCGGGCGGCGCTGATTCCCAGCGTCGCCGTGCCGGTGTCGCTGATCGCCACCTTCGGCGCCATGTATCTGTTCGGCTTCAGCCTCAACAACCTGTCGCTGATGGCGATCATCATCGCCACCGGCTTCGTGGTCGACGACGCCATCGTTGTCCTCGAGAATGTGTCGCGCCACATCGAGCAGGGCATGGACAGGAGGCAGGCCGCCTTGCTCGGCGCGCGCGAGGTCGGCTTCACCGTGCTGTCGATGAGCCTGTCGCTCATCGCGGTATTCATTCCCATCCTGCTCATGGGCGGCATCGTGGGCCGCTACTTTCGCGAGTTCGCGGTGACCCTTTCGGTGGCGGTGCTCATCTCGCTCGTCCTGTCGCTAACCATGACCCCGATGATGTGCTCGCGCCTGCTGCGCGCGGAGAAGCATCAGCAGCGCGGCCGACTCTACGCTTGGAGCGAACACGGCTTCGAGGCTATGCACAACGGCTACAAGCATAGCCTCACCTGGGTGCTCGATCACAGCGCCATCGTCATTCTGGTCCTGCTCGTGGTGGTGCTGCTGAATGTCTATCTGTACTTCACGATTCCGAAGGGGTTCTTTCCCGAGCAGGACACGGGGCGGCTCATCGGCTTCATCCAGGCCGATCAGAGCATCTCGTTCCAGGCCATGCGACCCAAGCTGGCTGCATTCGTCGACATCGTCCGCTCCGACCCGGCGGTGGAGAACGTGGTGGCCTTCACCGGCGGTGCGCAGCGCAATACCGGCCGCATGTTCGTCTCGCTCAAGCCGCTTGGCGAGCGCAGGGACTCCGCCGCCAAGATCATCGCCCGGCTGCGCACCAAGCTCGCCAGCGAGCCGGGAGCCACCCTCATCCTGAACCCCGTGCAGGATATCCGCGTGGGGGACGGGCCGCCAACGCCACCTACCAGTATACGTTGCAAGCCGACGATCTCGATTTGCTGCGCAGCTGGGAGCCGCGCATCAGGCAGGCGATGACCCAGCTTCCCGAGCTCGCCGACGTCAACACCGACCAGCAGGACAAGGGACTGCAAATCTCGCTGGTGATCGATCGCGAGACGGCGGCGCGTCTGGGCGTGTCGCCGACGCTGATCGACGCGACGCTGGACGATGCCTACGGCCAGCGGCTGGTCTCGACGATCTACGCCCCGCTCAACCAGTATCACGTGGTGATGGAGGCCGCACCGCAGTATTGGCAGGAGCCGGGGTCGCTCGACCACGTGTACGTGAGCACGAAGCCTGGGGGGCCGCAGATTCCCCTGTCGGCGTTTGCACATTACGTTTCGACCAACACGCCGCTGGCGGTGAACCATCAGTCGCAGTTCGTCGCCTCGACGATCTCGTTCAACCTGCCGGTGGGTGTCTCGCTGGGACAGGCCACGCAGGCCATCGACGCGGCGCTCGTGCGCATCGGCGTGCCGTCGAGCATCCACGGCAGCTTCCAGGGCACGGCGGCCGCGTTCCAGGCTTCGCTCAACAGCCAGCCCTGGCTTATTCTCGCGGCGCTCATCGCGGTTTACATCGTGCTCGGTGTTCTCTACGAGAGTTACGTGCACCCGATCACGATTCTGTCGACGCTGCCGTCCGCTGGAATCGGCGCGCTGCTGGCGCTGAAGCTGTTTCACACCGACTTCAGCATCATCGCCCTGATCGGCGTCATCCTGCTCATCGGCATCGTTAAGAAGAATGGCATCATGATGATCGACTTCGCCCTCGACGCGGAGCGCAGCCGCGGACTGAGCTCGCGCGATTCGATCTTCGAGGCCTGCCTGCTGCGCTTCCGCCCGATCATGATGACGACGATGGCGGCTCTGCTGGCCGCGGTGCCGCTGGCGCTGAGCACGGGAACGGCGCCGAGCTCAGCAGCCGCTGGGCATCTCCATCGTGGGCGGGCTGATGTTAAGCCAGCTCTTGACCTTGTTCACCACGCCGGTGGTGTACCTTTATCTGGATCGATTCAGGCTGTGGTTGCGGCAGGGCCGCGATGTCGCTGGGCGACCCGCGGCGCAAATCGGAGATTGACGGCAATGGAAAGGCTGGAGAAAACGCTGACATTGAAACTTAAGCCGGCGTGCCGGGTCGCCTGGACGGTCGTGGCGCTCTTCGGTTGCACGGCCGGCCCGGATTACGTGCGCCCGCCGGTGGTAACGCCCGCGGCGTACAAGGAGGCCCAGGGCTGGAAGCAGGCATCGCCGCAGGACGAGAAGCCGCGCGGGAACTGGTGGGAGGTGTTCAACGATCCGCAGCTCGATGCCCTGGTCACTCAAGTGGCGATCAGCAACCAGACGATCAAGGCCGCCGAGGCGCAGGTGCGGGCGGCACAGGCGATCACCGATCAGGCGCGCGCGGCTTTTTTGCCCGTCGTCACGGCCAACGCCAGCATGACGCGCAGCGGGGGCCGGCCCAGCTCGTCCGGCGGGAACGTCAACTCGACCGGAGGCGGAGGGGGCGTCAACAACTACAACGTGTCGCTCGACGCGACCTGGGAAATCGACCTTTGGGGAAAAATCCGCCGCACGGTCGAATCCAACGAGGCGAGCGCGCAAGCAAGCGAGGGCGATCTCCGGGCGGCAACGCTTTCCGCGCAGGCGACCCTCGCCGAGGATTACTTCATGCTGCGCGCGCAGGACGCGCAGATACGCCTGCTCAACGAAACAGCGGCCGCGTACGAGAAATCGCTGCAGCTCACGCGCAACCAGTATGCCGTAGGCGTGGCTGGCCGCGCCGACGTCGTTCAGGCCGAGACCCAGCTCAAGTCGACCCAGGCCCAGGCGATCGACGCCATGGTCCTGCGGGCGCAGCTCGAGCATGCCATCGCGATTCTCATCGGCAAGCCGCCGGCAGAATTCTCGATCGCGGTGGAGCCCGTGCCGACGGCGTTTCCGGATCATTCCGGTGGCGCTCCCGTCGGAGCTGCTCGAACGGCGCCCCGATATCGCGGCGGCAGAGCGCCGCACCGCCGCCGCCAACGCGCAGATTGGTGTGGCGGAATCGGCTTTCTTTCCTTCGCTCACGCTGTCGGCAAACGGCGGCTACCAGAGCACGCTGTGGTCCCACCTCTTCACGCTGCCGAGCCGCTACTGGTCGCTCGGCCCCGAGTTGGCCGAGGTCATTTTTGACGCCGGATTGCGCAGCGCCCAGACCGCGCAGGCCGATCGCGACTTACGACCAGAACGTCGCCACGTATCGCCAGACCGTCCTGACCGCCTTTCAGGATGTCGAGGACAACCTGGCGGCGCTGCGCATCCTCGAACAGGAGGCTGCGGTGCAGGACGAGGCGGTCAAGGCGGCCCGGGAGTCGGTGACCATCACCTTGAACCAGTATCGTGCCGGCACGGTGAACTACCTGGCCGTCGTGGTGGTGCAGGCCACTGCGCTGACCAACGAACGCGCCGCGCTCACCATTCTCGGCCAGCGGCTCACGGACAGCGTTGCCTTGATCAAGGCGTTGGGCGGCGGCTGGAACGCAGACGCCCGCCGGCCGCCGACGCCGACGCGCAGAAGAAGGGCTGACCATCCGCGCGCGCAAGCGGGCCTGGCGGAGGTTGCGCCTGGCGTGGCGTGCCCGCCGCCAAGGGCCTGGCCATCGGTTTTGCCGCGGCCGCGATCTTTGTATTCCTGCACGCGCCGCTGCCCTGGATGATCGGGCCGCTCATGGCCGTCGCGGCTTGCCGCTTCTTCGATATCGAATGCGCCGCCGCGCCGGGAGGCCGCCAGGCCGGACAATGGGTGATCGGCAGCACGCTGGGCCTCTACTTCACTCCGCAGGTCGCCGAGCTGGTGACCCGGGCCTGGTGGCTGCTGCTCTTGGCGGCGCTGTTCGCTCTGGCGCTGGGATATCTGTCCGGGTTTGTCCTGGCCCGCATGGCGCGGGTCGACCGGACGACCGCGGTGTTCGCCAGCGTACCCGGAGGCGCCGCGGAGATGTCGGTGCTCGGCGAGCGGTTTGGCGCGCGCGTGGACGAAGTGGCGGCGGCGCAATCGCTGCGCATGATGCTCGTGGTGATAGTCATCCCGTGGATCTTCGCCGTCCTGAAGCTGCATGGCGAGGATACGTTTCGGCCCGGCACGACCGAAGTGCGGCCGCTCGGGCTCGCGGCGCTGCTCGCCGCCACGCTAGCCGGAGGCCTGGTGCTTGCAGCGGGCGCGGGTGGCCAACGCCTTTGTGCTGGGAGCGCTGGCGGTGGCGATTCCGCTTACGGTGGCCGAAGTCAACCTGTCCGCCGTTCCGCGCTGGCTTACCAATGTGGCGCAGCTTCTGCTTGGCTGCGCGCTCGGCGCGCGCTTCGAGCGCAGCTTCCTGCGCCGCGCGCCACGCTTTGTCGGCGCGGTCGTGGCAAGCGTTGCCGGGGCGATGCTGCTGTCGGCGGGGTTCGGCTTGGGCGCTGGCGGCGATAACGGGCTTGCATCCGGGAACGCTGGTTCTCGCCACCGCGCCCGGAGGCATCGCCGAGATGTCGATCACCGCCAAGGTGCTCGACCTCGGGGTTCCGGTGGTGACCGCGTTCCATGTCGCGCGCGTGGTCCTGCTGCTCACCTGCACCGCGCCGCTGTTCCGCTGGCTGCGCCATGGTGCGCACCGCGGCACGATAAATTCGGTTGCGGCCCAGTGGCCTGACCGATCTGCGTAGGAGAGCGCCGAGTTACGGCGCGCGCGCGCTACGCGTGCTAGAGTTATTGCTCTATCGTCTCGGCGGCGCGGTGCATGCGCGACGCAACGCAGGGCGCATCTTTGCCGTCATAGCCGATACGATGAATCAGTCCGAATCCAGTTTCGCCATCGCGGCCGCCGCGGTGCAGGCGCCCGCGTGGGTGCGGCACGCGGGGCTCGTCGCCTGGGTACGGCAATTCGCCGAGCGCGAACGCCATCCTGACCGCATCGTCTGGTGCGATGGCTCGCGCGAGGAATACGAGCGCCTGTGCGACGCAATGGTCGCCGGCGGGACGCTGATGCGCCTCGACCGGCGAAGCGCCCTGGCAGTTTCCTGGCGCGGTCCGATCCGGCCGACGTGGCGCGGGTCGAGGACCGCACCTTCATCTGCAGCGAACGCCAGGACGATGCCGGGCCCGACCAATAACTGGGTTGCGCCGCGCGAGATGCGCGCGACGCTGGACGCGCTGTTCGACGGTTGCATGCGCGGGCGGACGCTGTACGTCGTGCCGTTTTCGATGGGCCCGCTCGGCAGTCCGATCGCGCACATCGGGGTCGAGCTCACCGACAGCCCGTATGTCGCGGCCAGCATGGGCATCATGACGCGCATGGGTCGCGGCGGTCGCTGAAGTGCTCGGCGAGCGAGGCGACGTTTCGTCCCCTGCGTGCATTCGGTCGGTGCACCCTTGCAGCCGGGCAAGCGCGACGTGCCGTGGCCATGCAACCCGGAGCACAAATACATCGTGCATTTCCCGGAAACGCGGGAGATCTGGAGCTTCGGCTCCGGCTATGGCGGCAACGCGCTGCTGGGCAAGAAGTGCTTCGCGCTGCGCATCGCATCGGTCATGGGTCGCGACCAGGGCTGGCTGGCCGAGCACATGCTGATCCTCGGGGTCACCTCGCCGCAGGGGGAGAAGACCTACGTTGCCGCCGCCTTTCCGAGCGCCTGCGGCAAGACCAACTTCGCCATGCTCATTCCGCCCAAGGGCCTCGAGGGCTGGAAGGTGACGACCGTCGGCGACGACATCGCCTGGATCAAAGCCGGGAAGGACGGCCAGTTTCATGCGATCAATCCGGAGGCCGGTTATTTCGGCGTCGCGCCGGGCACGTCGTACGAGTCCAATCCCAATGCGATGAAGATGCTCAAGGCGAACGTGATTTTCACCAACGTTGCGCTGACCGACGACGGCGACGTGTGGTGGGAAGGCATGACCCGCGAGCCGCCGGCGCATCTGACCGACTGGCAGGGCAAGTCATGGACCCCCGGCTGCGGCCGCAAGGCGGCGCATCCGAATGCGCGCTTTACGGTGGCCGCGACGCAGTGCCCCTCGCTCGATCCGGAGTGGGACAACCCGGATGGCGTGCCGATCGCCGCGTTCATCTTCGGCGGGCGGCGCAGCGACACGCTGCCGCTGGTCGTCGAAGCGTTCGAGCTGGGAGGACGGCGTGTACAAGGCCGCGACCATGGGGTCGGAGACGACCGCCGCAGCAGCGGGCAAGGTCGGGGAAGTGCGGCGCGATCCGTTTGCGATGTTGCCGTTCTGCGGCTATCACATGGGCGATTATTTCCAGCACTGGCTGGCCATGGGCAGTGCCGTGCCGCGGCCGCCGCAGATCTTCAGGTGAACTGGTTTCGCACCGACGCGAACGGCAAGTTCGCCTGGCCTGGCTTCGGCCAGAACATGCGCGTGCTGAAATGGATCGTCGATCGCTGCCTCGAGCGAGGCGCACGCCGTCGAGACCGCGCTGGGCTTGAGCCCGAATACGGCGATCTCGACTGGCGCGGCCTGGATTTCGGCGCCGGATCGCTTCGGCCAGGTCATGCGGCTGGAGCGCGAGCTTTGGCAGCGCGAGCTCGCTGCGCACGACGTGCTGCTGGCCCAGCTCGGGCAGCAAGCAGCCCAAGGCGCTGGCGGATTTGCGCCGGGATTTGGGCGCAAGGCTTTCTACGTAATCTCGACGAGCGCAACGCCGCTTTCCGTCTTCGGCCGGATCGCGATCCGGAAGGGGAACCTTGGTGTCGGCGAGCTTGCAGCGGGCTGGGCGGCGACGCTAGAATGAAATCGATTCCTGCAAGCGTTCACTGCAAACGCTTGCAGCAAGCGGTTGCATCACGTGCCCGATCAACGCCATCCGACCACGCTACGCGAGGTGGCCCGCGCCGCGGGCGTCTCGACCGCCTCGGCGTCACGCGCGCTGGCCCGGGAGGGCGCTGTCAGCGCCGATCTGAGGCGGCGTATTCTGGCTGCCGCCGAACGACTCGGCTACACGCCCAATCTGGCGGCCCGCTCGTTGGCGGCGCGGCGCTCGGGCCTGATCGGGATCATGGTCAATACACTCGCCGAACCCCTGGTCGCGGAAGTGATCGCAGCGCTCGAACGTCGGCTTGCCCAGGCGGGCTTCGGCGTCGCGCTCGCGACCAGCCGGGGCTCGCCGGGGGAGAGCGTGCAGGCACTGCGCCAGCTCATCGGCCTTGGGGTGGAAGCCGTTGCCCTGGCCGAGCCGGCGCACGGACCCGAGCTCGTCGCCGTGCTGCGCGCTCGCGGCTTGCCGTGGGTTGGCCTTGGCGACGGATTGGACCGAGCGGAGTCTCGCCGTCGACGGGCGGCGTCGTCGCGGTGCGGAGCTGTCCTGCCGCTACTTGTCAGCCTGGGTCATCGCCGCATCGCCGTACTTGCCGCCACCGCGGCCACCGCGGCAGGTGTGATCGATGCGCTCGGGGACAGCCACGCTGCCGCGGCCTGCCCGTGCAGCGCGCGAGGTGCGCGATCCCAATGCAGCCGAAGCCGCCATGCAGGAACTGTTCGACGGCGACGACTCGCCGACCGCCGTGATCTGCGGCAGCGACTTGCATGCCCTGGCGGCGGTGCGGGTTTGCCTGCGAAGGGACATCGTTGTTCCGCAGGCGGTTTCGGTCATCGGTTTTGGCGATGCGGACTTCGCGCGCCGCGCGGTTCCCGCGCTGACGACCGTGCGCGTCGCTGGAGCCGCTCTCGGCGAACAGCTCGCCGACGGCCTGCTGCGCTCTCTCGAGCAGGGCACGCCGCCGCCGGCTGTCCAGGCACCGCTCAAATTGATCTTACGGGAGACGACTGCGCCGGCTCCGGTCAGTCGTCGGACTGAGGGCTGTTTCACGTGAAACAAGGCGCGGCGCTGTTTCACGTGAAACATAGCCACCTTCGATCCTGACGGGTGGCTGGTCGTGGAATGCTTCAACGTCCTGCTGGTCCGGCCGACGGATTTCGTTCACCACGAGGCCTATGCCGGCGCCGCGCGCCAGCTCTGCAACGGACTGCGACGCCTCGGCTATCCTGCCCGGGTGGCGGAAAACGAGGTCGTCTGGGACGCCACCAATGTCCTCGTCGGGGTCCACAATCTCGACCTCGCGCTCATCGACACCCTGCCGCAGAACACGATCGTCTACAACGTCGAAATGATGGTCGCGGGCAGTCCATTCCTGCCGAGCTTGAGCGCCTTCATCGGCCGCTTCGAAACCTGGGATTACAGCGTCGCCAACGTCGCTGCATGGCGCGCCGCAGGCATCTCCGATCGCGTGCGGCTGCTGCGCCCGGGCTACTTGCCGGAAGACACGGCGATCGATCCTGCCGTGAAGAGCGACATCGACGCCTTGTTCTACGGCTCGATCAACTGGCGCCGCGACGCGATCCTGCGGGACATCGCGCGCGCCGGGGTGCGCATCTATGGGGCAGTGAACGTTTACGGTGCCGAGCGCAACGCCCTCACCGCGCGGGCGAAGCTGATCGTAAATATCCACTCGCGCGAGGATTCGCGCCTCGAGTTCGCCCGCATCTCGCAGGCGCTTGCCAACCACCGGTTGCTCGTGACCGAAGCCGGACACGCTGGCGATGTCGACCCCGAGCTCGCCGAGGCACTGGTTATCGGCCGTGCGTCGGAGCTCGGCGCGATCTGCCGCGACCTGCTCGATCATGAGCCCCGGCGGCTCGCGCTGACCGAGCGCGCGTTCGCGATCTACTCGCGGCGGGACTTCGCCGCATCGCTGCGCGAGCTGCTGGTGCGGCGAGCCGCCGGTGCCGCCGGCCCGCCGTAAGTGCGGCGACTAGCGCGACGCGACCTGGATGCGCAATGGCGCGCCCGGGCGCGCGGACCAGAATCCCGCGTGTGCGATTTCGCCGGCTGCGCAAGGCAAGAGCCGCATCGCGCTGACTACGCGCGCCATGATTGCCTTGAATTCGATCTGGGCAAAGCGCATGCCCATGCACATGCGTCCGCCGCCCGCGAAGGTGAGCATCAGGAACGGGCGGGTCCTGCGATCGGTGTTCGGATCATCGTAGCGAGCAAGATCGAATCGTTCCGCATGGGGATGAACCGCCGCCAGCCGATGGCTGGCGGCGATCGCGATCGCCGCGCGGGTCCCCGCCGCCAGCCGGTACCCGGCGAAGTCTAGGTCGCGCGCCAGCACCCGCGGCAGGTTGATCAAGGGCGGGTAGAGGCGGCCGACCTCAAGCATGAAGCGTTCGAGCAGTGGCAGCCGGTCGAGATCGGCGACGCCCAGAGGCCGCCTCGCACTCCAGCCGGCGGCGGTCAGCTCGCGGGCCAGCGCGTCGGCGATCTCGGGCATGAGGGAGAGGCAATAGACCGCGCGCCCGTACATCGTCGCCCCGGTGTCGTGACCCGCGATGAGCAGAATCGCCAAATAACCGGCGACGGCTTCGTCACCGAGTTCCGGTTCCCCCGCAGCCGCGTGGGCAAGCAGGACGTCGAGCACCGAACGCGGCTCGGCCACAGGCCGGCGCCTGCGCTCACGTACCACCTCGCGCAGGATCGACAGCAAAGCCTCGCGCGCAGTAGCCGCACGGGCGAGGAAGTCGTCACGCGATTCGGTCTCGAAATCGTAGCCGTCGAGGATGACGCACAACAGTCGATAAGCCAGGTCGATCTTGGCCTCTGGCAGCCCGCCTACAGTCGCGCCAACGGCCACAAAGGCGAGGCGGCGCATTTCCTTGTAGGCGTCGACGACCGCCCCATCGAGCCAGGGTTGGAGCGCCGCGTCGACGTAAGCGACGATGCTGCCGACATAGCGCTCGACAAACTCCGCCGTGAACGCCGCGGCGATCAGGCGGCGTTGATGGGAGTGGATCGGCTCGTCGACGTTGAGCACGGCCCGCCCGAAGCCGGCGCCCAGGATTGGGCGCCAGCCCAGATCGCTACTGAACGCGTCCCGCTGCGCTCCTAACGCCATTTCGGCCGCTTGTGCACCGACTAGGCAGATGCAAGGGCCGGAGTCCGGGCCAAGCGGGATATCCACCCGCACGACCGAACTTCCTCGGTTGGCGACTGCGGCGACGAGGCTCGCGACGCGGCCTGATTTGATGTCGGCGGCGGTGAGCTCGGCGCGTGGCGCCGAGGCAACTGCCTCGGACGCCTCGCTCATCGAACCGGGGCGTTGCGGCACGATTGGACCTCGGCGATCTCTCTGGCTGCGCAGTCCTCGCCCGGCTCCAGCGCCAGGGCGCGCTCGAGTTCGCCAGCAATCCGCGCGATATCCGCGGCCTTCAGGCCGAGAAAAGAAGGCAGTGTCAGCAGGCATTCGTCCTCCGGCGAGCAAGCCGCGCCGCCGCTGCCCAGGAGCGGGTGCCGTGCCAGCGATGGATAGTGCACGCTGGTGGCAATGCCGGCTTCGGCAAGCACCGCCCGAATGCGCTCGCGGCTGGCCGCAGCGACCTTGACCACGTACATCAGGCAGCTATCGTCGTCTTGACGCTGCAGCGGACCGGCGCGGGGCGCCATGGGCCCGAGCAATCGGTCGTAGATCTGGAACTGCCGGCGTCGCTCGGCGCGCCACTCCGGCAATTGCCCGAGCGCGGCATTGACCAGCGCCGCCGCGATGTCATTGCTTCGCAGCTTCAGGCCGGGCATCGTCCCGAATGCGTAGTCCGCGTGGCGCAGCGTGCTGGCTCGCTGCAGCGTGTCGCAGGCCAGGCCAAGATTGGAGATTTCGCGCGCCCATTGCTCGTGCTCCGGGTTCCGGCCCCAGAGCATCCCGCCCTCCCCACCGGGAAGTTCCTTGACGGCGTTGAAGCTGTAGCAGAGCAGATCGCCGACTGGCGCAGTCGCGTCGAGCAGATCTACTCGATGCGCGCAGTCTTCGACCAGCAACAAGCCGTGACGGTCTGCGAACAATCGCAGCTCGGACATCGCGGGATGGCGCTGACCGTAGAGGTGTACCACCAGCACGGCCTTGGTGCTCGGCGTGAGCAGCCGAGGCAGAGCGGAGGGTGCGAGCAACAGGGTGCGGGGGTCGACATCGGCCAACACCGGCCGAACGCCGGCTTGGAGAAACGCCAGCGCCGAGGCGACGAAGGTGACCGACGGGACGATGATTTCGGACGCCGCGGCGTGACGGGATTGGACTAGGCGCCCGGCGAGGTAGAGCGCGCTGGTGCAGGACGAGGTCGCAAGCGCCCAGCCGCCGCGCCGCGCCGTGAAAGCCGCCTCGAGTGCTCGGCATTCCGCGCCGTAGCCGATCCAGCCGCTGTCCAAGGTCCGCTCGAGCCTGCGCCGCATGGTGGCCGGCACCTGCGGCCGGAACAAGGGGATGGTCGTTCGACGCGTCGCGTCGCTCATGGATCGGCGCGTGCGGCGAAGGGTGGCGGTGACTGCCCGCGGCGCGCAACCAGCGCTTCCCACGCTTCGCGGCGCAGCTCCAGGCGAGTCACCGCAACCTCGCTGCCGTCGGTCCGCTGCACCCGCGAGGTGCCGACGACGCGACCGCCGCCAAGGAGCAACGCCCGTAACGAAAGCAGGTTGTCGTCGATAAGCACGCTGCGGATGACGGTCAGCCCGAGCGCCCGGAAAACGAAGTCGCGCAGCGCCACGCCGGCGTCGGTTGCCACACCGGCATAGCCACGGGGGAACTCGTGCCTGTATTGCCGCAGCGCGGCGGCATCGACCATTGCCCGGCCGAGCTCGAGGCTGCCTTCGCCAGGGTCGCCATGGCTCCAGCCGATCGCCCCGACCAGCACCCCCGTGCGTTTCAGACGGATGGACAGCAACGCCTCGTACGGGCGCCGCATGCCGTGGCTGATCCAAGCGCGATTGCGCGCCAGGTCGAGCGGACGGGGATCGAGGAACTTGACGCGGACCTGCGGGCGATTGCGCAACGCCGTGAGCCGATCGATTTCATCCGCTTCCGGCCAGCCGACGCCCACGCAGTCGCCCTCGAATAAGGGTCCCTGTGATGGAATACGCCAGGCAAGCTCTCGGGCCACGCGAATCGATTATATAGCCTCCATCCTCCCCGCGCTTCCAGCTGCGCCGGGAGCGACGCCGAGGCCGGATCGGATGGCAACGAAAGACCGCCGACTGCAGCCAGACGGCCCATGGCTTGCGTTGCCCGAGCGCACCGCAGCGGCGAAGCCGGCGCGGCTTCTGCCGGCACGCGGTTTGCCGTATCATCGGCCCTCGATTCGGCGGGTGGTTTTGCGGCGTAGATCCATGCAGTTTCCCAAACATTTCGATGTGATCGTGGTCGGCGGCGGCCATGCCGGCACGGAGGCGGCACTCGCCGCCGCGCGCATGGGCCGGCAGACGCTGCTGCTGACGCACAGCCTCGAAACGCTGGGCCAAATGTCGTGCAACCCATCGATCGGCGGCATCGGCAAGGGTCACCTGGTCAAGGAAATCGACGCCCTCGGCGGCGCGATGGCGCTCGCCACGGACGAGGCGGGTATCCAGTTTCGTATGCTCAATTCGAGCAAGGGACCGGCCGTGCGGGCGACCCGCGCCCAAGCCGACCGGGTCCTCTACAAGCAGGCGATTCGCTCCCGGCTGGAGGCCCAGCCCAACCTGACGTTGTTCCAGCAAGCCGTCGACGATCTCGCCCTCGAGGGCGACCGCGTCGCCGGCGTAGTCACGCAGATTGGCGTTCGATTCGACGCTGGCAGTGTCGTGCTGACCACGGGGACGTTTCTGTCGGGCCTCATCCATGTGGGGCTGCACAATCACCAGGGCGGCCGCGCCGGCGAGCCTCCGGCGACGACGCTCGGTGCCCGTTTGCGCGAGCTCAAGCTGCCGGTGGGCCGTCTGAAGACCGGCACGCCCCCGCGACTCGATGGCCGTACGATCGACTTTTCTCGGCTCGGCGTGCAGGCGGGCGACGACCCTGCGCCGGTCTTCTCGTTCCTGGGCGATCGCACGATGCACCCGCGGCAGCTGCCGTGCTGGATCACCCACACCAACGCGCGCACGCACGACATCATCCGCGGCGGGCTCGACCGCTCGCCGCTGTTCACCGGCGTCATCAAAGGTATCGGCCCGCGCTATTGTCCGTCGATCGAGGACAAGGTCGTGCGCTTTGCCGAGCGGACAAGCCACCAGATCTTCCTGGAGCCAGAGGGGCTAGGCACCAGCGAGATCTACCCCAACGGCATTTCGACCTGCTTGCCTTTCGACATCCAGCTCGCGCTCGTGCGCTCGATGCAGGGTTGCGAAAAGGCGCACATCCTGCGCCCGGGCTATTCCATCGAATACGACTATTTCGATCCGCGTGCGCTCAAGGCGAGTCTTGAGACCAAGGCGATCCGCGGGCTGTTTTTCGCCGGCCAGATCAACGGCACGACCGGCTATGAAGAGGCTGCGGCGCAGGGTCTGCTTGCCGGCGCTCAACGCCGCGCGCCGGGCGACGGGTGACGAGGGCTGGTCACCCCGCCGCGACGAGGCCTACCTCGGGGTACTGGTCGATGATCTGGTCACCCGCGGCGTCAGCGAACCGTATCGCATGTTCACCAGCCGCGCCGAATATCGACTCCAGCTGCGCGAGGACAATGCCGACCTGCGGCTGACCGAGATCGGGCGCAATCTGGGTAGTGTCGACGACGTTCGCTGGGAGGCGTTTTGCCGCAAGCGCGACGCGGTGGGGCGCGAATTGGAGCGGCTGAAGTCGACCTGGCTCGATCGGCGCCTGGTCGAGCCCGCCGATGCGGAGCGGGTGCTTGGCCGGGCATTCGAACGCGACGCGACGCTTGCCGAACTGCTGCGCCGCCCGGGCGTGACCTACGCGGATCTGATGACCCTGCCCGGCGCCGGCGGCGGGCCGGTCGTCGCCGCCGCAGTCGCCGAACAGGTCGAAATCAGCACCAAGTACGCCGGCTACATCGAGCGCCAGAACGAGGAAATCGGCCGCCGCGGCGCGCAGGAAGGCCAACGCCTGCCCGCCGATATCGATTACCGGCGGGTGCGCGGCCTTTCCATCGAGGTGCAACAGAAGCTCAATGCACACCGGCCCGAGACGGTCGGCCAGGCGGCGCGAATCTCGGGCGTGACCCCGGCTGCGATTTCGCTGTTGCTGGTACACCTCAAGCGAGGCTTCAGGGACGCGCAAGCGAGTGCGGAAAAACTCTCGGCATGAGGCTCGGCCCGGCCCTGGCTGCGGGCATCGCCGCGCTCGGCCTCGACATCGACGAAGCGGCACAGACGAAACTGCTGGCCTATCTGGCCCTGCTCGAGAAGTGGAACCGCACCTACAACCTGACCGCGATTCGAGATCCCGATCGGATGGTGCCGCACCATCTGCTCGACGCCTTGGCGACGCTGCCCCATCTGCCACCCCAGCGGGGCATGCGACTCGTCGATGTGGGCAGCGGCGCCGGCGTGCCTGGTGTGCCGCTGGCTATCGCGCGCCCGTCCTGGCAGGTGACCTTGCTCGACAGCAAGGGCAAGAAGGCAACCTTCCTGTGTCAGGTTGCCGCCGAGCTTGGCCTCGCGAATGTCGAGGTCGTGGGCCAACGCGTCGAAGACTATGTGCCGGAAGTGCAGTTTGACGTCGCGATCAGCCGGGCATTCGCCGAACTGGCCCCCTTCATCATGGCAGCGCGCCACCTGGTTCGCCCCGGCGGTCTGCTGGTGGCCATGAAGGGCGTCTATCCGCAGCGCGAACTTCCGCACCTGCCGCCGGAGTCGCGCCTCGTGGCCGTGCCGGCTCTTGCCGTACCCGGCCTCCAAGCCGAGCGGCACCTGGTGATCGTGGAGCAGCGCGGCGAAGCGGCATGACCCGGATTATCGCCGTCGCCAATCAGAAGGGCGGAGTCGGCAAGACGACGACCAGCGTCAATCTCGCCGCGAGCCTGGTGGCGATGAAGCGCCGCGTCCTGCTCGTCGACCTTGATCCGCAGGGCAACGCGACCATGGGCGCCGGTATAGATAAGCGTGCGCTCACACACACCATCTACCAGGTGTTGCTTGGGGAAAAGAGAATTGTCGACGTGCGCACGACATCCCCCTCGGGCGGCTTCGATCTGGTGCCCTCGAACCGCGATCTCGCTGGCGCGGAGGTCGAACTGGTCGATCTGCCGGAACGCGAGATGCGGCTCAAAGACGCCCTGGCCGCGGCGCTGTCGCAGATCCGGGCCGCGATCTCGGCGGTGGCCCCGGATTACGACTTCATCCTGCTCGATTGCCCGCCGTCGCTGTCTTTGCTGACCCTCAATGGCCTGTGCGCCGCCGACAGCGTGCTCATCCCCATGCAGTGCGAGTACTACGCGCTCGAGGGACTGTCCGATCTTGTGCAGACCATCCGCCGCGTGCGCGCCCATCTGAATCCCAAACTCGAGGTCGAAGGGCTGCTGCGCACGATGTACGACCCGCGCAGCACGCTCGCGCTCAACGTCTCGGCCGACCTGCAGAAGCACTTCGGGGACAAGGTTTATCGCACGGTGATCCCGCGCAACATCCGTCTCGCCGAGGCGCCGAGCTATGGCATCCCGGCCCTGCATTTGGATAAGTCGTCCAAGGGCGCGCAGGCCTACCTCGCGCTGGCCGGCGAGATCCTGCGCCGGGACGAGGGCGCTGCGGCGGCTAAGGCGCCGGCGATGGGAGTGAGCAATGGCTAGACTCAAAGGTCTCGGACGCGGCCTCGATGCACTGTTATCGGGATCCGACGACAGGGCGGACGCCTTGCAATCGCTCGCGCTCGATCGGATCGGGTCCGGTCGCTACCAGCCCCGCACCCGCATGGACGAAGCCTCGCTGGAAGAACTCGCGCAATCGATCAAGGCGCAGGGCGTGATGCAGCCGATCCTGGTGCGGCCCGTCGACGGCGGCCGCTACGAGATCGTCGCCGGAGAACGGCGATGGCGTGCAGCGCAACGTGCGGGCCTCAAGGAGATTCCCGCCCTGGTGCGCGTGGTGCCCGATCAGACCGCGCTGGCCCTGTCGCTGATTGAGAATATTCAGCGCGAGGACCTCAATCCACTCGAAGAAGCGCAAGGCATCAAGCGCCTGATTGATGAATTCGGCCTCACCCACGAGGCCGCCGCGTTCGCGATCGGCCGTTCGCGCAGCGCGGTGAGCAACCTGTTGCGCCTGACGCAACTCGCGCCGCCCGTGCAGGCGCTCCTGCTCGCCGACAAGCTCGACATGGGACACGCGCGAGCGCTGCTGGCGCTGCCAACCGCCCGGCAGGCCGTCGCGGCAGGAAAGCTCGTCGCCGAGGGCCTCTCCGTGCGCGAGGCCGAGCGGCTGGTGCAGGCGATCCTGCACCCCGGCGAAGAGCGCAGCCGTCGCCGGTCGCGGCGCGCTGCGACCGGCGATATTGGGCGCTTGGAAACCGAGCTAGCCGAGGCGCTGGGTGCTGCCGTCCGCATCGAGCCGACAAGCCAGGGCGCGGGCCGCGTCGTGATCCGCTATTCGAGCCTCGATCAACTCGACGGAATCCTGGCCAAGCTTCGCTAGCCGAGTTGCTGCAGCATCGTTTCCGCCCCGGACACTTCGTACTTGCCGGGCGCCTCGACGTTGAGGACCTTGACGACCCCGTTCTCGACCAATGCGGAAAAGCGCTGGCAGCGCACCCCCATGTTGCGCGCCGTCAGATCGAACTCCAGCCCCAGCGCCCGGGTGTATGCCGCGCTGCCGTCGCCCATCATGCGCACCTTGCCCTGAGCCTTCTGATCCTTCGCCCAGGCACCCATGACGAACGCGTCGTTGACCGACATGCAGAGGATGTCATCGACACCCTTGGCCTTGAGCCGGTCGTAATTGGCAACGTAGCTCGGTACGTGCTTGGCGGAGCAGGTCGGAGTGAAGGCGCCGGGCAGGCCAAACAGAATCACTTTTTTCCCGCGCGTGATGTCCTCGACCTTGAATTCGTTCGGGCCCAGCGTACAGCCAGCCGTTTCGACTTCGATGAACTCGCTCAGGGAACCGGCGGGTAGCCGGTCGCCAACCTTGATCGTCATGGCTGTCTCCTCGTCGCCGGGCGCGTCGGTGACGCGCCCGAAATGGCGCGCAATCGAACGGCGATTGTAGCGGAAATGTGCGCCGGGCAGAGATGCGCCAGACATCGCCGCTGCGCCGCGGCCTTGTCGGCAATTGCGCGAAGGCGTAACTTCGACAGTCCGCTACTGGCGGAGGCAAATCAGGGGAAACCATGGCAAAGGCGAAGAGCCCGGGAGGCAACGGCGTGACGCTGCTAGTCGCGACCAAGAAGGGACTGTGGCAACTGCGCAGCGATGCCGCGCGCCGCCAGTGGCGGCTCGCCGGGCCGCAGTTTCTGGGCCATGTCGTCCATCACGCCGTGGCCGATCCGCGCGACCGCAAGACCATGCTCGTGGCAGCCCGTACCGGCCACCTCGGGCCGACCGTGTTCCGTTCCTCGGACCGAGGCCGAACCTGGCACGAGGCGAAGCAGGCGCCGGCGTTTCGCGAGGGCACGGGACGGGTGGTCAACCATACCTTCTGGCTGGCGCCCGGACACGCATCGATGCCGGGCGTCTGGTACGCCGGAACCTCGCCGCAGGGCCTGTTCCGCTCGGAAGACGCAGGCGCCACCTGGCGCGGGGTCGACGGGTTCAACGACCACCCGCAGCGCAAGGCGTGGTGCGGCGGTGACCAGGATGGAACGCCCGACGGACCGAAGCTGCATTCGATACTCGTCGATCCGCGCGACCCTTTTCACCTGTACATCGGCATGTCCAGCGGAGGCGTGTTCGAATCGAGCGACGGCGGCGCCGACTGGCGGCCGTTGAATCGGGGCGTGCGCGCGGATTTTCTGCCTGACCCTGACCCCGAGTATGGGCATGACCCGCACTGCGTGCGCTTGCACCCGGCCCTGCCCGACCGGCTCTATCAGCAGAATCACTGCGGCATCTATCGGATCGATCGCCCGGCCGAGCGCTGGCAGGACATCGGCGCGACCATGCCCAAGAGCGTCGGCGCGATAGGCTTCCCCATGGTGCTGCATCCGCGCGATCCGGACACGCTGTGGGTCTTCCCCATGGACGGCTCGAGCGTCTGGCCGCGCGTCTCGCCCGGTGGCAAGCCCGCCGTTTATCGTTCGGTCAACGGCGGCAAGACCTGGCAGCGCCACGCGACCGGGTTGCCGTCATCCCAGGCGTGGCTTACGGTGAAGCGCCAGGCGATGACCGCCGACAGCGGCGAACCGGTCGGCGTTTTCCTCGGCACCACCAGCGGCGAGGTGTGGGGCAGCCGCGATGAGGGACGCACCTGGAAGTGCCTGGCGGCGCACCTGCCGCACATCTACGCGGTGGAAGCGGCATAAGGGCGCCGGCGCGGGTGGCGGCGATGCGCGTTCTCATTCCCACTCCCCTGCGCTCCTATACCGCGAGCGCGCCGCTGGTCACCGGTCTGGGAAAGACCCTGGGAGAGCTCACGGTCGATCTCGACCGGCGCTACCCGGGGATGCGCTTCCGCATCATCGACGAGCAGGGGCAGATCCGCCCGCACATCCGCTTCTTCGTCAACGGTGTGCAGCGACGCAGCCTCGCCGAACCGCTCTCTGAGCCCGACGAGGTCATGATCGTGTGCGCCTTGTCGGGTGGCTAAGGCCGCGCCTGGGCAAGGCACGCCGATTCTGCAACGCGGATTCGACGAGCCAGTGCAGTTAAGCAGATGACAACCCAAAAGCTTGCTTGAACTACGGTGGTCCACCCCGCGTCGATTCCTGCCCCACGTTACCCCGCTGGTCGGATTGCCGGGTTGCAGTTGCTGGCCAGTGGAGCGGTGGCCGCAGGTAGTGGGTGGTGGGCGGGTTGGCACGGGGCTCTTTCCGCGCTTCTGGGCGGGATGGTGAACGTCACCGCCGGCGTCGTGTTCGCGCTGCTGGTGTGGCTCGGTCGCCCTCGGACGGCGGGGGCGACCGTTCGGACGCTTTTCCGGGCCGAAACGGCGAAAGTGGCGGTCATCGTGCTGCAACTCTGGCTTGTGCTGACCCGCTATCGGGGCATCATGCCCGGCGCATTTATTGCCGCGTTCGTGTGCACGGTGCTCGTTTCGCAGGCGGCGATTCTGTTTCGAGACCCGATCGATTGAACAAGTGGGCAAGCCGATGCGTACGCGCTTGACCGAGTATTGTTCGTTTCTGAGAAAGGGACGGGAAGCGTGAATCCGCGCGGTGTTCACGAAGCTAAGTGAGTCCGACGGTTTCGACATAGGTCCCGTGGAACCATGCTCATCGTCTGCGATCGAAACTGTACACTTGAGGTTCGAATTCGTGGCTTTTCCGGGAGACGCATCATGGACAAGAGAGCCTCCGCCGATCACAAAGTCCCTACGGCTAGCGGGCCAACGGCTTCATCAGCTGCACCGCCACACGAAGCCGGCCAGAAGGACCATTTCCTACAGCTGATGTTGTTTCAGGGCAGTCACCGGATCGGGACGTTGTTGGGCTCTCAACATGTCGAGCTTGAAACCGGCGATTACGTCCCTTTGCGACATTCAACGACCAAGCCTGGTGATCGATACAATTTGCCGCTGCCGAGCGTCGACGCGCCGATACGGCTCGACTCGCCGGCGACCGAGGTGATGACCGACCTGCGCCGAGTGAGCGCAGTTACGATAGATTCTTATAAGTCGATCGACGAAGCCAATCGGGCGATGATCGCCATGGGGGTGCGTACCCTGTTTGTCGTTGACGAGGCTCGCCAGGTGCACGGGTTCATTACGTCTACCGACATCCTGGGCGAAAGGCCGGTACAGTTTGCGCAGGAGCGCGAGATTCGCTACACGGAGGTCATCGTACGCGACATCATGACGCCAGCGGATCGACTGGAGATCCTCGAATTCCACGACGTCCAGCGGGCTCGAGTAGGCGACGTGGTTGCCACATTGAGACTTGCCGGCCGTCAGCACGCCTTGGTGGTTGAAGCGATTGAGGGAGCGTCCGATGGTCAACGGACGGTCCGCGGCATTTTTTCCTTGACGCAGATTGCGCGGCAGCTGGGTATTCCGCAGCAACAAGTACACGACTTAGCGCGCACCTTGGCCGAAATCGGGGCTGTAATCGCTTCCTAATCGGACCAACAGCTGGTATTGAGAGCCTTTGCAAATCGCTGGCCACGCTACCCTCCTGTTTGAGCGCCTGCCAAGACGGAATAGAATGGGGGAGGGGCCGTCATCGACGGGGGGGTCAGCCGACCCGCCCGTGTCCTCGGAAGTGCGGGCCGCTGATGGGGGAAGGAAATGAAATTGTGGCTCGCAAACGTTGCACCGGCTACGACCGATGACGAGATCAAGGCGTTGGTGAAGAGATACGGACCGGAACTCGAATGCACCGATATTCAGCGGGTTGAGGGCGACGGCAAGAATCCGGCTGCGCTACTGCAGTTTTCCGGCACCAGCACGGCACTGGGCAATCTCGCGCTGCGGTTGGACGGCATGTACTGGAAGGGGCGTGAGCTGAAGAGCTCGACGCTCGTCACTCGCTGAAGCGACCCGCGTTCCCCTCGGCATGCCGAAGATGTGGGCGATGGCGTCCTGGCTGATGCCGACCCTGCGCTTGTGGTTCGGATAGGGGTTGATCGGGCCGTCTCAAGTATCGCATTGTCGCCGTGGAGGCCAACGAGGATCGACACCGTGACCTTGCACGCGGCGGCCTCGAGGAATCCCGGCAACGAATTGCGTCGCAGCGGCGTACCGCAGGGTTTGCCCGTGCTCGTGTTGCGCGGCGCGTGCGCACGGACTTCCGCGGGGTGCGATTCTATGCGCGGTGTCGCATCTTGCGGATGGCTTCGAGTTGGGCCATGGCGCTGCGAGTTCGGCCTCGGCGCTGGCGATTTGCTCCTCTGAAGTCTTGTTTTGCATCGCTTCTTCAGCCGCCTTCTTCGACTCAAGCGCCTTGACCTCGTCCAAGTCCTTGGCGCGGATCGCGGTGTCGGCAAGCACCGTCACTCGCTGCGGCTGCACTTCGAGAAATCCGCCCTGAACGAACACCAGCTCCTCCTGGTCCTGGTCCGGCAGCTTGATCCGCACCGTGCCGGGCTTGATCTGAGTGAGCAGCGGCGTGTGCCGCGGAAAAATGCCGAGCTCGCCCATAATGCCGGGAAGAACGACGAACTCCGCCTCACCGGAGAAGATCTGCTCCTCGGCGCTGACGACGTCGACGTGGATGGTGTGGGTCATGCGTAGTCCAGGTTATTGCAGCGTCTTCGCCTTCTCGATCGCTTCCTCGATCGCGCCGACCATGTAGAACGCCTGTTCGGGCAGGTGATCGCACTCGCCGTTCACGATCATGTTGAAGCCCTTGATCGTGTCCTTCAGCGACACGTACTTGCCCGGCGAGCCGGTGAAAACCTCGGCGACGGTGAACGGCTGCGACAGGAAGCGCTGGATCTTGCGCGCCCGCGACACGGCCAGCTTGTCCTCAGGAGAGAGCTCGTCCATACCCAGGATCGCGATGATGTCGCGCAGCTCCTTGTAGCGTTGCAGCACCGACTGCACGGCACGCGTGGTGTTGTAGTGCTCCTCGCCGATGACGTGCGGGTCGACCTGGCGCGACGTCGAGTCGAGCGGATCGACCGCCGGATAGATGCCGAGCGAAGCGATGTCGCGCGACAGCACGACGGTGGCGTCAAGGTGGCCGAAGGTGGTGGCCGGCGACGGGTCGGTCAGGTCGTCGGCCGGCACGTACACTGCCTGGATCGAGGTGATCGAGCCGACCTTGGTCGACGTGATCCGCTCCTGCAGCTTACCCATTTCCTCGGCCAGCGTCGGCTGGTAACCCACCGCGGACGGCATCCGGCCGAGCAGCGCGGAGACTTCCGTGCCGGCGAGCGTGAAGCGGTAGATGTTGTCGATGAACAGCAGTACGTCGCGGCCTTCGTCGCGGAACGACTCCGCGATCGTGAGGCCGGTCAGCGCGACGCGCAGTCGGTTGCCCGGCGGCTCGTTCATCTGGCCGTACACCATCGCCACCTTGGACTTCGACAGGTCCGCCTTGTCGACGACGCCGGCTTCCAACATTTCGTGATAGAAGTCGTTGCCTTCGCGCGTGCGCTCGCCGACGCCGGCGAACACCGACAGCCCCGCGTGCGCCGTCGCGATGTTGTTGATGAGCTCCATCATGTTGACGGTCTTGCCGACGCCGGCGCCGCCGAACAGGCCGACCTTGCCGCCCTTGGCGAACGGGCAGATGAGGTCGATGACCTTGATGCCGGTCTCGAGCAGCTCGGTCGACGGCGACAGTTCCTCGAAGGTCGGCGCCTCGCGGTGGATCGGCATCGTGGTCTGCGCGTCCACCGGTCCCGCCTCGTCGATCGGGCGACCGAGCACGTCCATGATCCGGCCCGAGCGTCTTGTTGCCGACCGGCACCTTGATCGGGCCGCCGGTATTGTCGACCTTCATGCCGCGGCGCAGACCGTCCGACGAGCCAAGCGCGATGGTACGCACGACGCCGTCGCCAAGCTGCTGCTCCACCTCGAGCGTCAGCCCGATCTCGTCCATCTTCAGCGCGTCGTAGATCTTCGGCATCTCCGTCGCGCGGGAACTCGACGTCGACCACCGCGCCGATGCACTGAACGATGGTTCCTTGGCTCATGATGCTGTCCTTGATATCGATTCGAATCAAAAGTGTTTCCGGGAGTTTCGCGTCGACCGTTACACCGCCGCCGCGCCGCCGACGATCTCCGAGAGTCTCCTTGGTGATCGCCGCCTGGCGCGACTTGTTGTAGATCAGCTGCAGCTCCTCGATGATAGTCTCGGCGTTGTCGGACGCCGCCTTCATCGCGACCATCCGCGCCGACTGCTCGGAGGCCATGTTCTCGTTGACCATCTGGAAAATGATCGCCTCGATGTAGCGACGCAGCATGTCGTCGAGCAGGCTCCTCGCGTCGGGCTCGTAGATGTAGTCCCAGGATCCCGCTTGCGCTTGCGCCGTACGCTCCTGCCCTTCAGCCGTCACGAATTTTTCCGGGATCGGGAGCATCTGCCGCATGCCGCGGCTCCTGCCTCATCGTGTTGATGAACGTCGTGAAGAAGATGTGCACCTCGTCGATGGTGCCGGCTACATAGTCGTCGAGCAGCACCTTGACCGGCCCGACCAGCCGGTCCAGATGAGGCCGGTCGCCGAGCTGGACCGCGCTCGCGACGACGTTGGCGCCCATCCGCTGCAGGAAGCCAAGACCCTTGCTGCCGATCGCGACATAGTCGACCTCCAGATTCCCTTGCCTTGCCACTCCTTGTGCTGGTTCAGCACGAGGCGCAGCACGTTGGTGTTGAGGCCGCCGCACAGGCCCTTGTCGGTGGTGACGACGATAGCGCCGACGCGCTTGATGGCATCCCGCTTGGCGAGGAACGGATGTTTGTACTCGGTGTTGGCCTTGGCGATGTTCATCGCGATCTGCAGCGCGCGCTGCGACATAGGGCCGCGCCGCGCGCATCCGGTCCTGGGCCTTTTTCATCTTCGAGGCCGCGACCATCTCCATCGCCTTGGTGATCTTGCGCGTGCTCTGCACGCTCTTGATCTTGTTGCGGATCTCTTTCGATCCCGCCATGACTCGTATCCTTGCTTAGTCCCGCAACCGGTCAATAGGTGCCGTTCTTCTTGAAGTCCTCGATCGCCGGCGGCGAGCGCCTTCTCGTCGTCGGCGGAGAGGTCCTTCGTCTTCTCGATGTTGTCCATCAGCGCCGCGTACTTGCTCTTCATGTACGCGCGCAGCGCGGCCTCGAAATGCAGCGCCTTCTCGACCGGGACGTCGTCGTAGTAGCCCTTGTTGACCGCGAACAGCGTCAGCGCCATCTCGTTGACCTGCAGCGGCTGGTACTGCGGCTGCTTCATCAGCTCGGTGACGAGGCGGCCGCGGTCCAGCTGCTTGCGGGTGGCCTCGTCGAGGTCGGACGCAAACTGCGCGAACGCCGCGAGCTCGCGGTACTGCGCGAGCGACAGCCGCACGCCGCCGCCCAGCTTCTTGATGACCTTGGTCTGCGCGTTGCCGCCGACGCGCGACACCGAGATGCCGGCGTTGATCGCGGGGCGGATGCCGGCGTTGAAGAGGTCGGTCTCGAGGAAGATCTGGCCGTCGGTGATCGAGATCACGTTGGTCGGCACGAACGCGGTTACGTCGCCGGCCTGCGTTTCGATGATCGGCAGCGCGGTCAGCGAGCCGGTCTTGCCCTTGACCGCGCCCTTGGTGAATTTCTCGACGTATTCCGCGTTGACGCGCGCGGCGCGCTCGAGCAGCCGCGAGTGCAGATAGAACACGTCGCCCGGATAGGCTTCGCGGCCCGGCGGGCGGCGCAGCAGCAGCGAAATCTGCCGGTACGCCCACGCCTGCTTGGTCAGGTCGTCGATAGATGATCAGCGCGTCCTGGCCGCGGTCGCGGAAGTACTCGCCCATCGTGCAGCCGGAGTACGGCGCGATGTACTGCATCGCCGCCGATTCCGAAGCCGTCGCGGCGACGACGATGGTGTACTCCATCGCGCCGTGCTCTTCGAGCTTGCGCACGACGTTCTTGATCGTCGACGCCTTCTGGCCGATCGCGACGTAGACACAGAATAGGTCCTTGCCCTTCTGGTTGATGATCGTGTCGACCGCCACCGCGGTCTTGCCGGTCTGGCGGTCGCCGATGATGAGCTCGCGCTGGCCGCGGCCGATCGGCACCATCGCGTCGATCGCCTTCAGGCCGGTCTGCACCGGCTGCGACACGCCTTGGCGCCAGATCACGCCCGGCGCGATCTTTTCGATGACGTCGGATTCCTTGGCGTTGATCGGGCCCTTGCCGTCGATCGGCTGACCGAGCGAGTTGACGACGCGGCCGATCAGTTCCGGCCCGACCGGCACCGCCAGGATGCGGCCCGTGCACTTGACCGTGTCGCCTTCGGAGATGTGCTCGTAGGCGCCCAGGACCACCGCGCCGACCGAATCGCGCTCGAGGTTCAGCGCGAGGCCGAACGTGTTTTGCGGGAACTCCAGCATTTCGCCGGCCATCGCGTCGGCGAGGCCGTGGATGCGGCAGATGCCGTCGGTAACCGAGACGACCGTCCCCTGGGTGCGCACTTCTGCGCTGGTGTCCAGGTTCTGGATCTTGCTCTTGATCAGTTCGCTGATTTCAGAAGGATTCAATTGCATGGTGTCGCTTCCTCGTGTCGCGCCGGCGCGCCGTTGCGCCGGCGCCACGGTGATTTCGAAATTAGGCCCGTAACTGGATCGCCATCGCCTGCAGCTTTGACTGCACCGAACCGTCGATCACGGTATCGCCCACGGTGATCCGCGCCCCGCCGATCAGACTCGGTTCGACATTGACCGTCGCTTCGATCTTCTTCCCGAAATGCTTCTCCAAGGCCGCCGTAATTTCCGCGACCTGCGCGTCGGACAGCGGAAAAGCGCTGTCGATGCGCGCCTTGGCCAGGCCGTCGGCGGCGTCCTTCAGGCTCTCGAACAGCATCGCGATCTCCGGCAACACGGCGAGGCGGTCGGCTTCGATCAGCACGCGCACGAAATTGCGGCCCAGGGGGTTGAGCCGGTCGCCGACGATCGAGAGCAGCAGCGCTTCCTTGTCGCCGGTGCCGAGCTGGGGGTTGTCGAGCGCCGAGCTGACGCGTGGGTCGGCGACGATTCCGCTCACGAGGCGCAGCATCTGCGACCACACCGGCAAGGCGCTCGCGTCGCTCGCGATCTGGAATGCCGCCTCCGCGTAGGGCCGGGCGATCGTCGTCAGTTCGGCCATCGGGCGTCTTTTCAGAGTTGCTGCCGAATCGCAGCGAGCAGGTCGGCGTGCGCCTTGGCGTCGACTTCGCGCTGCAGGATTTTCGACGCGCCGGCCACCGCGAGATCGGCAACCTGGTTGCGCAGCGCTTCCTTCGCATGTGCGACTTCCTGCTGAATCTCGGCCTTGGCGGCGGCGAGGATGCGGTCGGCTTCCGCTTTTGCATCCGTCTTGGCCGCCTCGATCATCTGGCTCTTGCGTGTGTCGCCCTGGGCGATGATTTCGGAGGCTCGCTGTTTTGCCTCCGCCACCATGTCGGCGATCCGCTTCTCGGCGCCCGCGAGGCTTTGTCGAGCCTGCTCACCCGCGGCGAGGCCGTCGGCGATCTGCTGCTGGCGGGTTTCGATCGCCCGCATCAGAGGCGGCCAGATGAATCGCGCGCAGAACCAGATGAAAGCCGTGAATGCAACGGCCTGCATGATCAGCGTCAGGTTGAAATTCATGGCAACCCTCGTCCCGAAGAATGGCTGCGCGCCGTCAGCCGAGAACGTTCAACAGCGGATTGGCGAACGCGAAGAACATGGCGATGCCTAGGCCGATGATGAACGAGGCGTCGATCAGGCCGAGCAGCAGGAAGACCTTCGCCTGCAGCTGCGGCATCAGCTCCGGCTGCCGGGCCGCGCCTTCGAGGAATCGCGAACACATGACGCCGACGCCGACGCAGGCGCCGAGCGCTCCCAGGCCGATCATGAGGCCGATGCCGATGCCGGTGGAGGCCTGGACCATCGCCAGCAGTTGAAGCTTCTCCATGTCTTATCCTTTCAATCGCGAGAGTTGAACCATCAGAATGAAACTGAACCGCGTATTAGTGCTGTTCCTCGGCCATCGCCAAATACACGATGGTCAGCATCATGAATATGTAAGCTTGCAACACGACGATCAGGACGTGGAAGATCGCCCAAGCGAGGTTCAAAAAAGCGCCGAAGATCGTACCGGCAAGTCCCGCCGCGGCGAGCAAACCGAGCAGCAGGAATATGATTTCGCCGGCGTACATGTTGCCGTACAGCCGCAGCGAATGCGAAAGTGGTTTCGACACGTACTCGACGAGCTGGAACAGGAAGTTCAGCGGCCAGAGCAGGAAGTGGTTGCCGAACGGCGCGGTAAAGAGTTCCTTCGCCCACCCGCCCAGCCCTTTCGATTTGATGGTGAAGAGAATCATCAGGGCGAAGACGGTAAGCGATAGTGCGAACGTCGTGTTGATGTCGGCGGTGGGCACAGCGCGCCAGTGCTCCTGGCGCAGGACATGCTGGTAGAAGAGCGTCATGATATCGGTGGGCAGAAAATCCATCGAGTTCATGAGGAGGACCCACACGAACACAGTGAGCGCGATGGGCGCGACCCATTTGCTCTCGCCGTTGTAGATGCCCTTGACCTGCTCGTTGACGAATCCGATTGCCAGTTCGATGAACGCCTGCCTCTTGTTGGGCACACCGGTGGTTGCCTTACGGGTCACCAGCCAGATGAGGCCCAGGCCCAGGATTCCGAGGAACACCGCCGTGGCGAGCGTGTCCACGTTCACGGTCCAGAAACCGCCGCCTTCCCTGACCGGCTGGGACAGGAAGGTCAAATGGTGCTGGATATACTCGGTGGGGGTTTTGCCAGCCATCGGCTAGATCCGTTCTACTTACTCGTCGCGAACAAAAGGCACCATGCTGAAATGATCACCGCCAGGAACAAGGCCGTGAAGAACCCCGCCACCCCGATGCCCCCGTGCCGCCGAGACTGCGCCGTTCAAGCCAGATGAGACGAGAGGATTGACGCGCAAACACTTAAAGGCCAACGTGGATGTGGCGTGGAAGTAATTACGGCTTGCGGCATGCGACTTGGAGTTAGGCCGCAGCATTGCGGACCTGTGACGATGCCCGTGCACCCCGGTTTTGTCAAGCATGGCGAGTACTTCGACCCCGACGGAAAGATTCGTGTCATGTCGCTTCGTCGAACCAGTGAATCCGCAAACAGCGCTGCCGCGCCGCGGTGGCATTCAGCGACAAGCGCTGTCGTGCCACTACGGCCGCAAGCAGGTTGGCGGCCAAGCCTTAAAATGTCGCACACCCTCCTGCATCCTACTTTGATCTGGCGCAAACACACAGCGTCACGACAGGTTTGCGCTCGGACTTTTCGCGAGGGTGGGGCTGTGCGGTCCTGGGCTGCTTTGCGGGGTCGCGATGGGGTAGAAATCGCCCGGACCGTTGACCCCATAAGCGTCGGCGGTAGACCTGAACGGCAGCGCCTTGATCAGAAGGGCGGAACATTCGCCGTTCGTGGGGACAAATGAATAACAGCTACAATGACGCCAATGATGCTTCTTCGGCTGGGGCTTCGGATGAGGCATCGGCGGCGAGTTCAGCATGCGCCGGACAATGTCATCCTCGCTCGCAGTGGAAGCGTGCACGCGATCAGTATAGCGCGGACGATATGATTGTCTCTCGGGTGGCGTGACGTAACAGAGCGACGATTAGCGATCAAATTGATCGACGACCTAAGGGTTGCGCCAGACAGCGGTTCTCGCCCAACACGACGCGCGTTACACCAGCCGGCAAGATATTGCAGACACGGATAACGAAGACGGCACAAGGTTGCCCCGTCTCACGCTGTGGCTAAAAGGAGCGAGCGCAGACATTTGCTCGATGGAGATGAAGATGGCGAAGAACAAAGCGGAAAAGAAGGACGTGGCGAAGGGCAAGACGAAGAAGGGCGAAGGTCACGCCGCAAAGTTAGCGGCGAAGGAGCGCGACGCTTCGACACGCGGCAAGGAGCTGTCCACCAAGGACTACAACCGCGAACTCAAGAAGCTGCACGTCGAGCTGGTGAAGCTGCAGGAGTGGGTCGTCCACAAGGGGCTCAAGGTCTGCATCGTCTTCGAGGGCCGCGACGGCGCCGGCAAGGGCGGGACGATCAAGGCGATCACCGAGCGTGTGAGCCCTCGGGTCTTTCGCGTCGTCGCGCTGCCAACGCCGACCGAGCGCGAGAAGACGCAGATGTACATGCAACGCTACATCCCGCACCTGCCGGCCGCCGGCGAAGTCATAATCTTCGACCGCAGCTGGTACAACCGCGCAGGTGTCGAGCGGGTGATGGGTTTCTGCACCGAGGAACAGGCGCGGGTTTTTCTGAGTATGTTGCCGCTGTTCGAGAAGGTTGTAATCAACTCAGGCGTCATCCTGATCAAGTACTGGCTGGAGGTGAGCCACGAGGAGCAGACGCGTCGGCTCATGGCGCGCATCGACGATGGCCGCAAGATCTGGAAGCTCTCGCCGATGGACATCAAGTCGTATACGCGCTGGGACGATTACACGAAGGCGCGCGACGAGATGTTCGCCGCGAGCGACACGGCGTGGGCACCCTGGTATGTCGCGCGCTCCGAGGACAAGCAGCGCGTGCGGCTCAACATCATCTCGGACCTGCTCTCGCGAATCCCGTACAAGTCCCCGCCGCGCGAGAAGGTGAAGCTGCCGAAGCGCAAGGTGCGCTCGCAACCGCCGGCCGCATCGGTCAAGTTCGTGCCTGAGAAGTACTGATGGCAGGGACTGCGGCCACCGCCCTCGGATTCACAATCACGCCCGAACCCGAAAATCGGGTCGTTCGCATCAGCCGCCTGCGCCCTGGCGGCGTCTAGGCTACGTTGGCGGCAACGGGCGCGAGATCGGTGGTTGGTTCGCCAGCCGCGTGTCCCGCCCATGTAACGTCCGCGTTCAAGACTGGGTGGGCTGCATCATCGTGCCTGCCGCTGGCTGCTGCGCCTGATACCGCTCGATCGCTGCGTGCACGTTGAACAGCATGCGCTCGCGGCCGAGTCGCTGGTCCAGTCCCGCCTTGCGCACGACCTCGAGCACGTCGGGATTCAGGCCCACCAGCCATAACACGACGCCGCGTTCGGTCACGCGCTTTTCGCCGTCCATCAGCGCCTGCAATGCCGAGTATTCGATGTCGGGCACCCCGCTCATGTCCAACGCGAGCACATGCGGCTTCGTGCTGCGCGACGAGCGCATCAATCCGCTCCGCTACCTCTTGCGCATTGGCGAAGAACAGGCGCCCCTCCGGCCGCACGATCAGCAGGCCATCGAAAGTCTCGTCATCGGGGTGTTCAGGAGACAGCGGCCGCAGCACGTCGGTCCCGCGCTTGCGACCGATGACGGACACGCGCGGATGGGCGGTCTGGCTCGCGAGCCCGACCATCGACACGATGATCGCCACCACGATACCGTTAAGGGTGCCGAACACCAGGACGCCAGCACAGGCGATCAGCGCCCAGCGAAACTCCATACGGCGCACCTTGCGGATGGCCAGGAACTCCGCGGGCTTGATCAGCCTGAGCGAGTAGACGATGACGACCGCCGCAAGCGTCGCGTGCGGCATCAGACCCAGTACCGGCGCCAGCAGCAGCATCGTCGCCAGCGCGGTACCCGCGGTCACCAGCGATGCCTTCTGCGACTGCCCGCCCGCAGCGCGAATCACCGCGGTCTGCGAGGTGCCGCCGCCGGCCGGCATCGCACCGAACAGCGCAGCCGCCCAAGTTAGCCGCGCCGGTGGCGATCAGTTCGCGGTTGGCATTGATGGGAGGATCGCCGTGGACGCGCAAAGGCGCGACCCGCCGCAATCGTTTCGGTGAAGCTCATCAGCGCAATCCCGAGCGCGCCCGGCGCCAAGTGCTCGACCAGAGCAAGATCCGGCAGGGTGAGCGACGGGAATCCTGGCGGGATCAGGCCGACGGTCGACACCCCCGCTGCGTGCAGACCAAAGAACCACGACGCGGCGATGCTGCCGGCGACCGCGACCAGGGGCGCCGGCGAATGCGGCCACAGCCGCTCCATGCCGATCAGCACGATGAACGTCGCGGCGGCCACGGCCAGCGTAAGCAGTGAGGTCTCTGGAATGTGCTGCACGACGCTGAGGAGATCGCGGAAGAAGCCATGCTTGAGGATCTGGATACCAAGAAGTTTCGGCACCTGGCTGAGTACGATCACGAGGCCAATGCCGGCCTTGAAGCCAGTCAGCACCGGTGTGGAAATGAAGTTGGCGACGAACCCCAGACGCAACAGCCGTGCCAGCAACAGCATCGCGCCGACCAGTGCGGCCAGCGTGGCCGTTGCCGTTGACGAGCTTCGCCGGATCGCCGTCTGGCACCACAAGGCCGAGCTGCGTGCCGGCCAGGATCGCTAGCGTGCTGGTGGAGCTGACGCTGAGCACGCGCGACGAGCCGAGCAGCGCGTAGGCCACCATCGGGATGAAGGCGGTATGGAGACCCACCGCAACCGGCAATCCGGCTACGGTGGCGTGGGCCATGGCCATTGGCAGAACGACCGCCGCAGCCGTGAGACCAGCGACTACATCGAAGCGAAGTGCGGCAGTACCGGGCGGCTTCGCGTTGGTGGCCATCGGCGGTTGGTTCAGTGGTTGGTTACTGATCGTTGCGCGAATTCAGTCGACACAAGGTTCGCAGCTGGCTACCGGGCCATGTGTGAAAGCGTGATTGTAGTCCCGCCGCCAATGCCCTCAGACCGCCAACCACGCGGGGGCACGGCAACGTCGCCTGCGCCAAGGGTTGCGCCGGCAGCGTAACGGCCGATAAAGTGTCGATCAGCTTGGCGATGCGCTGCCGCCCCTCGGATCGCTAGAAATCCGCAAGAGGTGGAACTGGCGCATGATGAAGCGAGGCGGGTCGCGGGCGAATCCGGCGATGGCTAGAACCTTTGCCCTACTAGCTGTTGCTCCGCGAGCGTGACCCAGTAGCTGGCGCCGATCGGCAGCACCTCGTCGTTAAAGTCATACTGGGGGCTGTGGATGTTCGGCGTGTCGGCACCGCGCCCCCCGCCGAGCCAAACGTAGCAGCCGGGCTTCGCCTGCAGCATGAAGGCAAAGTCCTCGCTTCCCATCTCGGGGGTCGGGTCCGTCTCGACGTTCTGGGTGCCGACGACCGTGGCCGCCGCCGCGATCGCGTGTTGCGTCTCCGCCTCGCTATTGACCAGCGCCGGATAGCGACGCTCGTAGCGGACCGTTGCGCTCATGTCGAACGTCGCGGCGACGCCTGCGACGATGCCTCGGATCCGCTGCTCGATCAGGTCCTGGACGTCGCGCTTGAAGCTGCGCACCGTTCCCCGCAGCACCACTTCCTGCGGAATGACATTCCAGGTGTCGCCGCCATGCACCTGCGTGACGCTCACCACACCGGCGTCCTGCGGATGAAGGTTCCTTGCGACGATCGTCTGCAGCGCATTGATTGCCTGGGCGGCAAAAAGCATCGGATCCTTCCCCGTGTACGCCATGGCCGCATGCGCGCCCTGGCCCGTGGCGACGATTTCGAAGATGTCGTAGGCGCCCATCAATGGGCCCGCGCGCATGGCGAACGTTCCCGCAGGCAGGCGCGGCCAGTTGTGCATGCCGTAGACCGCGCGCATAGGGAAGCGCTCGAATAGCCCCTCCTCGACCATGACCCGCCCGCCGCCTTCGTTCTCCTCGGCGGGCTGGAAAATGAAGTAAACGGTGCCGCCTAACGCCTTTCTTCGGGTCAATGCCTTAGCTGCGCCGAGCAGCATGGTGGTATGGCCATCGTGGCCGCAGGCGTGCATCCGACCGGCGTTAAGCGAGGTATGCGGCACGCCGGATCGCTCTTCGATGTGCAGGGCGTCGAGATCGGCGCGCAACCCGATCGCGTCGGCCGCCGGATCCGCCCCGGCGCCGGCGCGCAGCACCCCGACGACGCCCGTTCTCGCCAGACCGGTGTGCACCTCGAGACCGAAGGAGCGCAGTTTGTCGGCAACGAAGGCGGCCGTCGCCGACTCCTCGAACGCCGTCTCGGGATGAGCGTGAATGTGGTGCCGCCACTCCCTCATCTCGGGAGCCAGAGCCGAGATCTCGGGCAGGATGTTCATCGCTAAAGGCTCCATGCGCGGTTTGGCTTGGCGCTGAAGAGCCGATGGTAGCGCAGAACGCGTGCACGGGCTGCGGTAGAATCGCCGCTGCGCGCCCGCCATCCGATGCCGACCCCCGCAGCCTCGCCTTACGACCTCGCCATCGTCGGCGGCGGAATCAACGGCGTGGGCATTGCGCGCGATGCCGCCGGCCGCGGGCTCAGCACGCTGCTCGTGGAACGGGATGATCTCGGCTCGCATACGTCCTCGGCGAGCACCAAGCTCATTCACGGCGGCCTGCGCTACCTCGAGTATTACGAGTTCGGCCTGGTCGCGGAAGCGCTCGCCGAGCGCGAGGTCCTGTTGCGCGCTGCGCCTCATATCATTGCCCCGCTGCAATTCGTCCTGCCTCACGAGCCGCACCTGCGGCCGGCCTGGATGATCCGCGTCGGGCTGTTCTTCTACGACCATCTGGGGGGACGCAAGACGCTGCCCTCGTCGTTCGGCGTGCATCTGCGCGGCAGCAAGTGGGGCGCCGGACTCAAGGACGACTTCGACCGCGGGTTCGTCTACGCCGATGCGAGGGTGGACGACGCGCGCCTGGTGGTGCTCAATGCAATCGCGGCAAGGGAACTAGGCGCCCAGATACGGACCCGCACGCGACTCGTCAACGCGCGCCGCGACAAGGAGTTCTGGCGGCTTACCCTTGCCGATCGGCGTGGGGCGACGCGCGAGGAGCGGGCGCGAGGCATCGTCAACGCTGCCGGACCGTGGGTCAAGCAGGTGCTCGACGAAATGGACGCGGCGCCGATCCACGCCGAAGTGCGCCACGTCAAGGGCAGCCACATCGTCGTGCCACGGGTGCACGACGGCGAGCATGCATACATCCTGCAGAACTCGGACCACCGGATCGTGTTCATCATTCCCTACGAGGGCAGCTTCTCGCTCATCGGAACGACCGATATCCCGGTGCATGACTTCGAGGCCCCGGCGATCGCGGCAGACGAAATCGAATACCTGTGCGGCATCGCCAACGCCTACCTCGCCCGATCGATCGCCCCGGCCGACGTCGTGTGGGCCTATAGCGGCGTGCGCCCCTTGTACGACGACGGCTCGGCGGATCCCTCGGCGGTGACGCGCGATTACGTCCTGAAGCTCGATGCCGACCGCGACGGGCGCACGCCGCTGCTGTCGATCTTCGGTGGCAAGATCACGACCTACCGCCGGCTCGCCGAGACGGCTCTGGCGGAGCTCGCGCGGTTCTTCCCCGCCATGAAGGGAGCATGGACACGCTCCAAGCCGCTTCCGGGAGGGGACTTGCCGCGCCGCCGACTGAGTGCATTCGCGCGCGATCTTGCCACACGCTACCCCGCGCTGCCGCCCGAACTGCGCGACGCGCTGCTGCATCGCCACGGCACGCGTGCGCCGCGAATCCTGGGTGCGGCGCAAGCGGCAAGCGACCTGGGGACCCATTTCGGCCATACGCTCTACGCCGCGGAAGTCGACTACCTGGTCGCGCACGAATGGGCACGCAATGCCGAGGACGTGTTATGGCGGCGTACCAAGTGCGGGTTGCATCTGACTGCGGCGCAGCGCAGCGCGCTCGACGCGTATCTGCACGAGCAGTACGGGCGCGAAGGGTCACTTCCGTGCGACCATTGACGGCGCTGCCGGACGCAGCGCGCAGGTCGATTCGCGGCGTGCTCACCGACATCGACGACACGGTCTCGACCGCGGGTCGGGTTACCGCCGCGGCCTACGCGGCGATGGAGCGAATGCGCCAGGCCGGCCTGCTCGTCGTCCCGGTGACCGGAAGGCCGGCGGGCTGGTGCGACCACATCGCGCGCATGTGGCCGGTGGATGCAGTCGTCGGCGAGAACGGTGCGTTATATATGCTGCGCGACGAGCGGACCGCGTCGCTCAGGAAGCGTTACGCCGACAGCGAACCCCAACGTCGCAGGGCGCGGCAACGACTCGATGCGATCGCTGCCAGGATCCTGCGCGCAGTGCCCGGGTGCGCGCTGGCATCCGACCAGCCGTATCGGGAAACCGACCTCGCGATCGACTACTGCGAGGACGTCCTGCCGCTGCCGCCCGAGGCCGTCGAGCGAATCGCGGCGCTGCTGCGCGCCGAAGGCATGACCGCCAAGGTGTCCTCGATTCACGTCAACGCCTGGTTTGGGGACCACGACAAGCTCACCATGACGCGGACGCTGCTGCGCGAGGCGTTCGCCATCGATCTGGACGCGGATTGCGGACGCTTCGCCTTCGTGGGCGATTCGCCCAACGACGCGCCGATGTTCGATTTTTTTCCGATCTCGGTCGGCGTTGCCAATGTGCGGCGGTTCGCCGGCAGGCTGGCGGCGCCGCCGAAGTACGTCACCGAACGGGAGTCGGGCGCGGGGTTCGCCGAACTCGCCGATTATCTGCTCGCCGGGCGGCCGGCAGACGCGGTCAGCGCGACGCTGCGAGCTTGACGAGATCGACCTGCTTCAGCGCGCCCTGGAGCGCGGCCGGATCGACGCCATCCCCGCGAACCGTAACCGCGAACCGGTCGGCGACGATGATCCCCAGCTCGCCGCTTCGCGCCCGTCGGTCGTAGCGCTCGTGCACGAGTTGGCCGTCGACCTTGGCGGTGCGCTCATAGCCGGAGTCGGTTTCCTTCTCCATGCTCGGGTCGAATTTTGACGCCAGACCGGCAAGACCGGACAGCGCAGCCATGTCCGCGATTTCGATGCTGATGCTGGCGCCGGCGCCATCGCCGTAACGCGCGGTCGCGCTCGAGGCCTTCAGTCCCATCGCTTCACCGCTCTGGCCCGATGCCTCTTTGCGCTGCATCCCCGGCAACGCTTCCGGCAGCAGGCCCTCGAGCTTGTGGTAATCGATCGGCTGCACGTCCTTGCCGCCGGCGATGATCTGGCCGACGGCTCCGAGCGCGGCCGTGGCATCGGCCTGGCCGCCGCTCCCGGGCTGCGCACTCGTCGAGGCGCCGCCCTTGGCGGCTTTATCGGCCTGCTGCGCCTGCTCGCCCATCCTCTCCAGGGCCTTGAGCGCGTCGTTCACGCGTCCCCTGTCGGCGTCGGATTTACCGCCAAAAACGCTCGCCAGGACGTCCGCCGCAACGTCGGTATCATGCCTGCCCCCACCGGCGTGGCTCATGGCGCCGAGTGCGCCGATCCCGGCCAGGCCGAGGCCGGCGACCGCGCAGGCCGTGAACATTCCGATCACAAACCACATGACGACCGCGCAAATGACCGTCACGATCGTGTAGCCGATCGATTTCTCCTGCGGACAGCGCATCAGGACCGGAAGGCCGAGATAGAGCAGGTACAAACCGTAGAAGGCGGCGACGATCCCCAGAATGCCGAGCATGGGGATGACGTTGAGCACGCCGGCAATCCAGCCGGGCGTGAAGCTGTAGACAGTTACCTTGAGCGCCGCAAGTGAATCTCGCTGCCCGCCGAAGCTCTGCGCGAGCAGGTCGACGATGAGGGCAAGAAGAAACACGCCCAGAAACGACAGCAGAAAGGTAAGGACCGCCTGCGCGAGGCTGGCCGCTATGCCGAGCCGGCCAAGCAGCGCAACGCCGACCACGCTGTGGCCGATGAATGTTGCGATGACCCCGATCGCGACCAGCGGCGCGACGTAGCCGAGGTAGATGGCGCGCGCCGACGTCGACTCGGCGGCGATAGCCGGCCACTCGGTCGCCGGCGACAGCAGGATGTTCTTGACGCGGGCCATCAGGGCTTGCGCCGCGCCTGCGCTGACAGACGAAGCGACGCCGCCTTCCGGGGCCGGCGCCGGGCCCGCCGGCGCCGGTTCGGGCCGCGGCGCGACTGCCGCTGCCGACATCGGGTCGGTCGGTGCTGCCGCCGACGACCCCGAGGCGGCGATTGCTGCGCCGCAAAAATTACAGAACCTGGCCCCGTCCGGAACCTGCTTGCCGCATTGGCCACAGAACATCGACGCTGCTCCCCTTGACCTTCGCGCCCGCGGCGGAGCGCGGACGGGGAATTCTGCGCTAGGGCTGCGGGGTATTCAACCGCCGGGCCAGCGGCGATCGGTGAGCGCACCGGGTGCGCAATGCGGACACACGTGACGTGCTGCGGCAACCGTCCGATCCTGGAGCGAGTCGCTGGAAGGTGAGCGCCGCAACGGGCTCTGCCGTTTGCCAGTGAGTGGTCACTGTCGGCGACTCGCCCAGAAACTCTGTAGCGCGCAACTTGCGCCACGCCAAGACTTCCGACAGCGGGCGGGAACGCGCCTGGGTCATTCGGGGCCGGGTACGATATTTGCAGTGGAAACTTAAGCTATTATCGCAAGAGCCGACGCCAAGCGCTTCATGCGTTGCGAGAGTGCCCGCGGTGTCCGGTTCGGACCATCAGCTGTCAAGGGGGCGGGAGGAGGAATCGCGATGCTTCGATTCGGCTTCAACATCCGAACGCGCAGCGGCCAGCGCGTCGACAACATCTGCATCATGGCCGCCAACCAGGCAGACGCGGAACGGCGGCTGCGCCAGATGTACCATTACTGCGAAATCATCCACTGCCAGAGCGAAGCGGTCAGCCGGCGCAGCGATCCGCTCGACTTGGAAGGCGTCATCGGCATCATCAGCAACGAGCCAGCCACGATTCCCGCGGTCGCCCGCTCGATGCTACGCAATAAATCCGGCACGCACTAACTCCTCCACCAGCTCACGGTAGTCATGCGCGCCGCGGCTTTGCGGGGCGTGGCGGAACACGTCGAGGTGCCGCGCCGGGCTCTCGGCGAGGCTTACGTTCTCCGCAATGCGTGTTACGCAGATCTCTTCGGGTCGAAACGCGCGTGCCATCAAGTCGGCAACCTCGGAGCTCATTTTGCGACGCGCGTCGAATCGCGTGAGCACATAGCGCCGGGGCAGACGGCGCTTGAAAACCGGCTCGAGCGCGTGCAGAGCGCGCTCCACCTGCTGCGCGCCTTGAAGAGCCAGGTAGTCAGCCGAAACGGGTATTAGCAGCAGGTCGCAGGCGAAGATCGCGTTTAGCGACAGCACGCCGAGCAGCGGACAGCAGTCGATAACCACCGGGCCGGAGACCGGCCCGGACTGGCGCAGGGCGACCCGCAGCCGCGTCACGACGTTAACGCCCTTGCCGAGCAGCATGTCGAGCTTGGTCAACTCGAGGTGCGCGGGGCAGAGAATGACGCCACTGGCGGTGATCTGGGCTAGGTCAGCCAACGGCCGCTGGTGCACGAAAAACGCGTACACGGAATCGTCTGCGAGATGCGGATAGGCATCGAAGACGCCGGACAGGTGGGCCTGCGGGTCGAGATCAATGCCAAGGGGCCGCTGCCCGCGTTGCGCGATCCCGGCGAGCAGATTCAGGGTGGTGGTCGTCTTGCCGACGCCACCCTTCTGGTTGAATACCGCGATGACCGACATGAAGGCGGGCTAGTCTACAGGACGCCTGGTACACCTGCCGTGACGGGGTGCGCCGGTCCGCAGCAGGGAGCGCGGGGATAGCCCGCGCCCGCAGCGAGGCCCCGCGGCGCGAAGGCCTGCTTTCCGAAGCAACAATCCTGCAATACCTGTTGGGCGTCAACTTGAACGTTGCGCGGCGGCGGCGCCGGGCGGCATTTTCGCACACAAATGCCGCCGCTCCACCACTGCGGGGGCGCTGGCGGGCGAAAGTCAGGGGCAAAAATGCGATAATTCGGGCCTCATGCAACCTCTGCAAATCGCAATTCTTGCCGCCGGCAAGGGCAAGCGAATGCGCTCCGCGCTGCCCAAGGTCCTGCATCCGCTGGCCGGCAAGCCGCTTCTCGCGCACGTGCTCGCGACGGCGCAGGCCTTGAGCCCGCGCGCGATTTGCATTGTCGAGGGAGGCGGTGACCCGCTGCGCACGCGCTTCGCCGGCGCCGACGTGGTCTGGGCGCGGCAGGACCCTCCGCGCGGGACCGGCGATGCGCTGCGCTGCGCGCTCTCCGCCTTGCCGCGGGACGGAGTCACGCTGGTGCTGTTCGGCGCCGATCCCCTGGCCCGCGCGGCGACGCTGCGCGAAGTCGTGGCGCGTGCCCAACGTGGCGCCCTGTCCCTGCTCACCGTCAACCTCGACGACCCCGAGGGCTATGGGCGGGTCGTCCGCCTGGCCGACGGCCGCGTCGCCGCCATCGTCGAACACGCCGACGCCACACCGGAACAGCAGGCCATCCGCGAGGTGAACACCGGGGTAATGGCGGCACCGACGACCGCGTTCGCCCGCTGGCTGGAGGCCATCGACAATCGCAACGCCGGCGGCGAATACTATCTGACCGACGTCATCGCAGTTGCAGTGCGCGACGGAGTGAGCGTGGCGACCACGAGCGCGACCAGCGTCACCGAGGCATTGGGCGTCAACAGTCAGCGCGACCTGGCCGAACTGGAGCGACGCTACCAGCGCGCGCAGGCCGACGCGTTGCTCGACGCTGGCGTTGCCCTCGCCGACCCGGCACGCATCGACGTGCGCGGCACGCTTGCCTGCGGGCGCGACGTGAGCATCGACGTAGGCTGCATTTTCGAGGGCCACGTGACGCTAGGCGACGAAGTTGTCGTTGGCGCGCACTGCGTGATGAAGAACGTAAGCGTCGCTGCCGGCACCATGATCGCACCGTTTTCACTCGTCGAGGATGCGCAGATCGGCGCGCAATGCCGCGTCGGACCCTATGCCCGAATCCGGCCGGGGGCAGTGCTCGCCGACGAGGTGCACATCGGTAATTTCGTCGAGATCAAGGCAAGTACCATCGGCGAACGCAGCAAGGTCAACCACCTGTCCTACGTGGGCGATGCGGCTGTCGGCCGCGACGTCAATGTGGGTGCGGGTACGATCACCTGCAACTACGATGGCGCGGCGAAGCATCGCACGGTGATCGAGGATGGCGTGCACATCGGGTCCAGTACGCAGCTCGTGGCGCCGGTCACGATCGGTCGCGGTGCGACCATCGGCGCCGGTACCACGGTATGGAAGGACGCGCCGCCTGAAGCGCTGACGCTCAACGCCAAGACACAGGTCGCCCGGAGCGACTGGAAACGACCGAAGAAAGGTTAGCCATGTGCGGCATCGTCGGCGCGGTAGCGCGCGATAACGTGGTCCCGATGCTGATTGAGGGCATCCGTCGGCTCGAGTATCGCGGTTACGATTCGTCCGGACTGGCCGTGATCGACGGCACCCTGAAACGGCTGGTCAGCACCGCCCGCGTCGCGGATCTGGCGGCGCAGGCCGATGCGACGCAAATCAGCGGCACGACCGGCATCTCGCATACCCGCTGGGCCACGCACGGGGCGCCGACCCCCACCAACGCGCACCCTCATGTCAGCCACGACGAAATCGCGGTCGTGCACAACGGCATCATCGAGAACTTCGAGCCATTGCGCGAGCGGTTGCAGAAACAGGGATACCGGTTCATCACTCAGACCGATACCGAGGTCATCGCGCATCTGATTCACGCCAATTACCACGGCGACCTGCTTGAGGCAGTGCAGAAGACGGTGGCGGAGTTTCGTGGCGCGTACGCAATCGCGGCCATCTGCACGCGCGAGCCGCAGCGCATCGTCGGCGCACGCGCCGGCAGCCCGTTGCTGGTCGGCGTCGCCGAGCACGACCACTACCTCGCCTCAGACGCGGGCGCGCTGAGCTCCGTGACGCAGCGCGTCGTGTACATGGAGGAAGGTGACTTTGCCGACATCACCCGCGACGCCTACGCGGTCTATGACGCCAGCGGCAAACCAGTGTCGCGGCCGGTGGCCACCGTGAAAATCTCCGGCGCGGCGGTCGAACTCGGCGCCTATCGGCATTTCATGCAGAAGGAGATCTTCGAGCAGCCGCGAGCCATTGCTGACACCCTGGAGTGCGTAGGCGGCATCGATCCGGAACTTTTCGGCGCCGATGCTGCCGCCGCACTCGGGGCCGTTGACGCCGTCCACGTTCTCGCCTGCGGCACGAGCTACTACTCCGGCATGGTCGGCAGGCTGTGGCTGGAGGCTGTCGCGGGAATTCCGGCGCAGGCCGAAATCTCGAGCGAGTACCGGTACCGCGACAGCGTGGCCAACCCCGATGCGCTGGTGGTAGTCGTATCCCAATCGGGCGAAACGGCGGACACGCTGGCGGCGCTAAAGCACGCCCAAAAGCTGGGGCACCGGCACTCGCTGGCGATCTGCAACGTGGCAACCAGTTCGATGATTCGACAGACCGCGCTCACCTTCCTTACGCGCGCGGGCACCGAGATCGGCGTTGCATCGACCAAGGCGTTCACGACGCAGCTGATCGCGCTTTTCCTGTTGACGCTAACGCTGGCGAAGATCCGCGGCCGCCTGTCGCCGGCGGACGAAGCACGCTGGCTCACTGCATTGCGCCATCTTCCCGCGGCTATTCAGGCGGTGCTGGCGCTCGAGCCGATGATTGTCGCCTGGGCAGAGCAATTTTCCAGGAAGCAGAACGCCCTGTTCCTCGGTCGCGGCCTGCACTATCCGATCGCACTCGAAGGGGCGCTCAAGCTCAAGGAGATTTCCTACATTCACGGCGAGGCCTACCCAGCGGGCGAGCTCAAGCACGGCCCGCTGGCGCTGGTCGACGCGAGCATGCCGGTCGTGGCCATTGCCCCCAACGACGCGCTTCTCGGAAAGCTCAAGTCCAATCTGCAGGAAGTGCGCGCGCGCGGCGGCGAGCTCTATGTCGTCGCCGACGCCGACAGCCATATCCAATCCAGCGACGGCGTGCACGTGCTGCGTCTGCCGGAGCACGCGGGGCTGCTGTCCCCGATCGTGCACACGATTCCGTTGCAACTTCTCGCCTATCACACCGCCGTTCTTCGGGGGACGGACGTGGACAAGCCGCGCAACCTCGCCAAATCGGTGACCGTCGAGTAGTGCGCTGGCGACGCGTTGACGGACACACCATAGAGAAGACTGGAGTGGTCGCGTCGAACCGGGGCTGTCTTGCGCCACACTGCGCCCGGTAGGTGGGTCCGCTGCTCGTTACTCCAGTACGCTCTCGTCACGGAGTTGCGAGTCATCCGGACCATTCAGATATGCCACTTCCGCGCCTGCGCGCTTCATGAACCAGAGCGCCACGCCAACCTTCCAGGCCGAGGAGCTGGCCACTGCGTCAGCGATGACGGTCACCCGATACGAGCGCTTCCTGGCATCAAGTACCGTGGCTCTTACGCAGGCTTCCGCCATGACCCCCAGCACGTAGAGGCGCGAAATGCCCTCGGACCGGAGATAGTTCTCGAGTTCCGGGTTCGAAAACGCGCTGCCGCGGGACTTCGCGAATCTTTTCGCGCTCCCCGGGTCCGCCAGGCGAGGGTCGAGGTCGGCACCCGGGGTCCCGGCAACGGCAGCGTGGCGGCGAAACACATTCATGACCGTCGCGCTCCGCGGGAACTCGTTGACGATGATTATCGGCAGCACGCCCTGCAGTTGCTCACCTTTAAGAATTTTATTGGCGACGCGAAGCACCGCCTCGGCGCCCTTCGCGGAGACCGGCATTCGAGAGCCGGGCCCCGCAAGGAAATCTCGTTGAAGGTCGATCAACAGGACTGCCGACGCCGTGGGAGCTCCGACGCGGGCATTACTTTTCGAGTTGTCGAAGCCGAGGCCAGCCTCACGCATTCGGATCCGTGGCGTTGGGGTAGAAGAGCTGCTGGCCGTTGATCTTGTAATCGGCGATCGTCTTCTGGCCGGCCGGCGAGACGATCCAGTCGATGAATTGCTGCCCCAATTCCTTTTTCACGTTGGGGTGCTTCGCCGGGTTGACCAGCATCACCCCATATTGGTTGAACAGGCGCTTGTCGCCCTCGACCAGGATCGTCAAGTCGCCGCGGTTCTGGAACGCCAGCCAGGTCCCCCGGTCGGCAAGGATATAGGCACCCATCGCCGACGCGGTGTTGAGCGCCGGTCCCATGCCCTGCCCGGTGTCGCGATACCAGCTTCCTTTGGCTTTGCCGATGTCGATGCCGGCTGTCTGCCACAAGGCGAGCTCGGCCATATGCGTGCCGCTTCGATCGCCGCGCGAAACGAACGGCGCGTGGGATGCTTCGATCTTCTGCAGCGCAACGACGATATCTTTCCCGCCGCCCACTTTCGCCGGGTCGCTCTTCGGGCCTATCAGCACGAAATCGTTGTACATGACCGGGTAGCGCCTGACGCCCTCGCCTTGCGCGAGAAAAGTCTGCTCGGCGGCACGCGCGTGCACGAAAACCACGTCGGCATCGCCGCGGCGAGCGATATCCAGGGCCTGCCCGGTGCCCACCGCGACGACGTGGACCTGCACGCCGGTCTGTCGCTCGTAGATGGGAAGCAGGTAGCCGAACAGGCCCGACTGCTCGGTCGAAGTGGTCGAGGCGACGGTGATGTATGGCTCGTCGGCGCCAGCGCCGGTCGCGATGCAAAAGAGCAGGATGGCGAGGAACATCCGCCGGGTCGTCACCATGGCAACTGTCCTTTCAGGAATTGGGCGGCCTCGCGCGAGTCCGGCCGCAGGAAGAAACGGTCGGCAGGCGCTCGCTCGAGCGCCTGGCCCTGGTGGAGAAACACGATCTCGTCGCCAAGCCGGCGCGCCTGTCCGAGGTTGTGGGTGACCATGACGATGGTGGTGCCCACGGCGTGCAGCGCGCCGATGATGCGCTCGATCTCCTGTGTCGCGCCGGGGTCAAGGCTAGCCGTCGGCTCGTCGAGAAACAGAAGCTCGGGGCGCAGAGCCCAGACGCGTGCCATGGCCAGGCGCTGCTGCTCACCGCCGGAAAGCACGCGCGCGGGATGGCCGCCGAGCGTACCGAGGCCGACGCTGCGCAATGCCTCGCGCGCGCGCGGCTCACGCTGCCGCCACGGCACGCCGGCGACGCGCAGTGCATAGACAACATTGGCGAGCGCCGAGCGGCGCAGCAGGACCGGTCTCTGGAAGACCATCGCCTGGCGTCGCGGTGCGCCAAGCGGTTCCGGTGCGCTCCAGTGGATCGACCCGGAGGTCGGTTGCAGCAGCCCATGGCACAGGCGGAGCAGGACGCTCTTGCCGGCGCCGTTCGGGCCGACGATCATGGTGCGCGTCCCGGCCTCGAGCGTAAGCGTCACGCCATCGATGATCCGCCGTCCGCCGGCCGAGAACACGACCTCGCGCAACTGCAGAGGCAGCAGCCGGGGCGCTGCGCAGCCGATCGTGGAGTCGTTCATCCGTAGCGCCGCTGCACCATGTCCCGGACGACAAAGGCGGCGGCGTTGAGCGCGAGGACGATGGTCAGCAGAACCGTGCCCAGACCGAGAGCCAGCGGCAGATCCCCCTTGCTTGTTTCCAGGGCAATCGCGGTGGTCATGACGCGCGTAACGCCGTCGATGTTGCCGCCGACTATGATCACCGCGCCGACCTCGCCGGCGGCACGGCCAAACCCGGCCAGCACGATCGTGACCAGTGAAAAGCGCAGATCCCACAGCAGCGTGATTGCGGCACCGGACCTCGTTTCCCCGAGCGAACACAGCTGCTCGCGATATTCGATCCATGCATCCTCGACCACCTGCCGCGAGAGCGCGGCGACGATGGGTGCGATCAGGATCGCCTGGGCAATGATCATCGCGGCAGGAGTGAAGAGCAGGCCCATCGCTCCCAGCGGCCCCGCCCGCGACAGCAGCAGATACACCAGCAGGCCAACCACGACCGGAGGCAGGCCGAGCAAGGAGTTGAGCACGATTACCAAGGTGTGCCGCCCGGGAAACCGGCTGACTGCAATCGTCGCCCCGAGCGGAAAACCGATCGCGCTCGCGATCGCAACCGAGGCGAGGCTTACCCGCAAGCTGAGCAGCACGATGCCGACCAAGCGAGGATCGGCGCCGGTAACCAGGCGCAGGGCCTGGACGACGGCTTCCCCCAGGGTGCTCACCGGACTTGGCGCAGGGCCGAGTCGCCGCTAATATAAGCAGTATCATGCATATGTAGCGCCCGCCATTTGAGAGGCGCCTTGCAGCATAGCCGATGCCACCGACCGGTGCAAAGATGCACGAGCTTGCATAATGCGGGTGGTTCCCACGCTGACCTGGCAGCTCGCGACCGACCCGGTCGAGGCGCTTGACCCGCGTCTGCTCCCTTTGCTCGAAGCCATTGCCTCCAACATGTCGCTCGCGGCCGCGGTCGTTGCCTGTGGCATTTCGTACCGCGCTGCGTGGGGACTGTTGCGTGGCTACCAGGAGAAGCTCGGGGCCCCGCTGGTCGTGCTCGAGCGCGGGCGCGGGGCTCGCCTCGCCGCGGCGGGCGAGCGGCTGCTGACGGCGCAGCGTTCAGCGGCCGGGCGCCTGGGCGAGGTGTTGTCCGGGCTGGGCGTCGACCTGGAGTCGCGCGCGGTGCGCCGGGCGCGCGCCGCAGTGGCCATGCTGCGCGTTGCCGCCAGCCACGACCTCGCGCTCTCCGCCCTGCGCGATGCCGTTCCGAGCGCCGCCGGACTGAAGCTCGAGCTCTCGTTCGTGGGCAGTCTGCAGGCGTTGGAGCAGTTTGCGCAAAGGCGTGTCGACGTCGGGGGGTTTCACGTCCCGCTGGCGCCTGTCGCCTGGGGCGAGGGCACGCCTTTCCGGAGCCTCCTTCGAGCCAATCGCGATCGGCTGATCCGCTTCGTCGATCGCGATCAAGGCCTCATGCTCGCGCGGGGCAATCCCTCGCGGGCGCGAACCTTTCGCGATCTGGCGCGCAAACGCTTGCGCTTCGTGAATCGCCAGCCCGGCTCCGGGACGCGCCTGCTGATCGACCGCCTGCTCGCCGACGAGGGTGTCGATCCCGCCGCGCTGGTCGGTTACTCCGATGAGGAGTTCACGCATCCGGCAGTTGCGGCGGCAGTCGCTTCCGGCTCCGCCGACGCCGGTTTCGGCCTGCGCGCGGCCGCAGCCGAGTATGGGCTCGCGTTCGTGCCGCGGCTTCGTGAACGCTACTACCTGGCAGTGCGCGTTGCCATGCTCGCCACGCCGGCGGTGGCGCGCCTGATCGACGTGCTGCAAGGGCCCGTCTTCGCCAGCATAGCGAGCCGCCTGCCCGGCTATCGACGCGACGCAGCGGGCACGGTGGTCGGCGTCGACGCGATTGGCCAATAGGGCGAAAGGCGTCGGCGCGGAATTGCGGTACGATGGCGCTCCCGCACGCCGCCATGCCGAACATGGAATTCGCGTTCATCCTAGACCCACTTCCATCGCTCAAGGCCTACAAGGACACCAGCGTGGCGATGATGCGCGCCCTGCATGGGCGAGGCCATTCCCTGTTCGCGTTGGAGCAGCGGGACCTGTTCTGGGATGGAGGGCAGACGCTCGCTTCACTGCGGCCGTTGCAGGTCGATGCCGACGACCACGATTGGTTCCGGGTTGGTGCCGCCGTGGTGCGCCCGCTCAAGTCATTTGCGGCGGTCGTGATGCGCAAGGATCCGCCCTTCGACATGGAATACGTGTATTCGACTTACCTGCTCGAAATCGCCGAGACACAGGGCGCGCGCATATTCAATCGTCCGCGCGCCTTGCGCGATTACAACGAAAAGCTGGCCATCGCCAAGTTTCCCGAATTCATCGTTCCGACACTGGTTACCCGCGACGCGACGCTGCTCTCGGAGTTCATTGACGAGCATGAAGACGTCATACTCAAGCCGCTCGACGGCATGGGAGGGACATCCGTATTCCGCGTCCGCGAGGACGACGCCAATCGCAACGTCATCGTTGAAACGGTCGGCCACCACGGTGCACGCACGGTCATGGCCCAGCGCTTCATCCCCGAGATCGCCGAGGGCGACAAGCGCATCGTGCTCATCGCCGGCGAGCCGGTGCCGCACGCGCTCGCCCGCATCCCCAAGCCTGGCGAGACGCGCGGCAACCTGGCGGCGGGAGGCCGTGGTGTCGTGCGACCCCTCACGCCACGCGATCGCCTGATCGCCGAAGCGGTCGGCAGAAAACTATGGGCGGACGGGATGCTGGTCGTGGGATTGGACGTCATCGGCGAGCACCTGACGGAGGTCAACGTCACCAGCCCCACCGGCTTCGTCGAGATCACCAAGCAAACCGGGTTTGACGTCGCCGGGCACTTCGCCGACGCCCTCATCCACGCCGCGACCTAGGGGCACGGTCGCGCGCCCGATCCCTTCTGTTAAGATAGCTCACAGGGGAGGGCTTTCATGATCGGCATCCTGATCATCGCTCATGGCACGTTGAGCGATAGCCTCGCCGGTGCGGTGACGCACGTGCTAGGCGCTCGCCCTTCGCAATTTGCAACCCTGCAGGTCGCCGCGACCGACGACCCGCTGGAGTTGCTGCCCAAGGCCCGGGCGCTGGTGGGCGAACTTGACACCGGCGACGGCGTGTTGATCTTTTCTGACATCTACGGCGCATCGCCGTCGAACCTCGCTGCCAAGCTGCTCGTTGCCGGACGCGTCGAGGCGGTCGCCGGCGTCAATCTGCCCATGCTGGTGCGGGCTTTCACCTACCGCGACAAGGGCATGGAGACGATAATCAAGAAGGCTATTAGCGGCGGCTGTGACGGCGTGCTGCACATCGATGTCGATCCGATCTATGCGGCAGCAAGAAGTTGAGATCGTCAACAAGCTGGGCCTTCACGCCCGAGCGGCGGCCAAGCTCACCCAGCTCGCGAGCCATTATCAATGCGAGGTCTCCCTGGCCCGCAACGGACGCAAGGTCAACGCCAAGAGCATCATGGGGGTGATGATGCTCGCTGCAGGCAAGGGCAGCCGCATCGTGATCGAGACCGACGGGCCCGACGAGGGCGACGCAATGGGTGCACTGGTCACCCTGATCGGCGACTACTTCGGCGAGGGCCAGTGACGCGACCCTGGGGTGCGCTTGGTGCGCCGGCGGTCCTCGTTCTCGCACCCGCGATGGAACCAATGCCGGTCCAGGTTGCTCAATGAGAGGGCGCCCGAGCCTGCCGTTCGGGGCCGCCATTGACAAAGGCCATACCAATCATGCAAGTACGTCAAGTCGAATTAACCAACCGCCTCGGCCTGCACGCGCGCGCGTGCGCCAAGGTCGTCCGGCTGGCCTCGCGATTTCGCTGCAGCGTCGCACTGATCTGGAATGGCAAGCGGGCGAGCGCGCGCAGCATGGTCGCGGTGATGCTGCTGGCTGCCGGCGTAGGCGCGACCATCCGGGTGGAAACGCAGGGCCCGGACGAGGTCGAGGCGATGAGCGCGATGGTGCAGCTCATCAGCGGCCAATTTGGCGAGCAATCCTGACGTGAAGCGATGAGCTTCGTCCTGCACGGCATCGGCGTCTCCGGCGGCGTTGCGATCGGAAGGGCGCAGCTCATCTCGCATGCGACCATCGAAGTCGCGCATTACTCGATCACGCCGTCGCAGGTGCCGGCGGAGGTCGAGCGGCTGACGCACGCGATGCAAGCGGTGCAGAAGGAGCTCGAGAATCTCCACGGCGCGATGACCGCCGGCGACGCGCCAGCCGAATTCGGCGCGTTTCTCGACGTGCACTGGATGATCCTGACCGATCCGACCCTGCACGAAACCCCCAAGCGCACCATAGCCGAACAGCTGTGCAATGCCGAGTGGGCACTGACCCAGCAGCTCGGCGTGCTGGTCGAGCAATTCGATTCGATCGAGGATCCGTACCTGCGGGAGCGCCGAGCCGACGTGGTTCAGGTCGTCGAGAGGGTGCTCAAGGTGCTGCTCGGCCGTCCGGGTGTCGTGCGCCCCACCGCTGCCGAAGAGGAGACGATTCTCGTTGCCCACGACCTGTCGCCAGCGGACGTGATCCAGTTCAAGAATCACCATTTCGCTGCTTTCCTGACCGACCTCGGAGGCGTGACTTCGCATACCGCTATTGTCGCCCGCAGCCTCAACGTGCCAGCGGTCGTGGCGACCCACAACGCACGCGCGCTGATTCGCGAGAACGAGCTTCTTATCGTCGATGGCGGCCGCAACGTCGTCATCGTCAATCCCGATCGCTCGGTGCTCGCCGAATATCGGCTCAAGCAGGACGAGCTCGAGCTCGAGCGGCAGAAACTGCGCCGCCTGCGCACGACGCCGGCGACCACCATCGACGGCTGTCACGTCGAGCTCATGGCCAACATTGAATTGCCGGAGGATCTCGAGCAGGCGCGCGAGAACGGCGCGGCGGGGGTGGGCCTTTTCCGCACCGAATTCCTATTCCTCAACCGCGACGGCCTGCCATCGGAAGACGAGCAGTTCGAGGCGTATCGCACGGTCGCGTCGGGCATGAAGGGCCATCCGGTGACCATCCGCACCTTCGACCTGGGCGCGGACAAGCACAAGGAAGGTCTCGCCGGCCTGACCCGCGTGGCACCGAACCCCGCGCTCGGCTTACGCGCGGTACGCTTTTGCCTTGCCGAACCCCGGCTCTTCCTGACCCAGCTGCGCGCCATCCTGCGGGCGTCGCACTACGGCGCGGTGAAGATCCTTCTTCCCATGCTCTCCTCGGTGAGCGAGATCGAGCAGGCACTGGCGCTCATTGCGCAGGCGAAAGAGAGTCTGCGCGAGCAGCGGGCCAAATTCAATCCTGGGGTCGAGGTCGGCGGCATGATCGAAATCCCCGCCGCGGTGCTGTCAATGAGCGCCTTCACGCCACGGCTGGACTTTCTGTCAATCGGCACCAACGATCTGATTCAGTACACGCTGGCGGTTGACCGCGCCGACGACGCCGTGTCGCAGCTCTACGATGCGCTGCATCCCGCGGTGATCAAGCTCATTGCGCTCGCTATCACCACTGCCAACCGGGCCGAGGTGCCGATCGCGGTTTGCGGCGAAATGGCGGGAGAGGCGCGGCTCACGCGGTTGCTGCTGGGCATGGGGCTGACCAACTTCTCCATGCATCCGGCGCATCTTCTGACCGTCAAGCAGCGGGTGATCGCGAGCGACTGCAGCCTCGCCAAGCCGATCGTCGCGCGCATGCGCCGCACCGACGAGCCGGCGAGGCTCATCGCGCTCTTGGAGAAGCTCAATGCCTGAATTGACATCCGGGAGCGCAGCGGTAAACTAGCCATCACGCGCCGATTTGACCTGATCAGCTTGCGGGCGCGAAGGGACTCCGGAGACGGACCGTTCCGAAAAATACGGCTAAAGCGGCGAGGACGCAGGTTTAGTATGCCAACCCGATTAGCGCGAGCTGATCGGGTTTTTTATTGCTGTGCCCGGCAGGGCACGTTCACTTGGAGGTGAAAGTCCTCTACACACCCGGCAGGGGGAAGTGTTAGCCGAGCGGCAAGGGTGTCGCGGGTGACTGCGAATCTGAAGGAAGCCGAAGGCAAAGCGCTGGCCTGACGAACAGGAAGCGGATTGAGGCGGGGCAGCGGGGTGAGCAGGCCAACATCTGTGAAGCCCGATACTTGCACGGAACGCTGCGACGTATATCCGACGGGCATAAGCGTGAAGGTGGATGTGCAATACCCGGGGAGATCTGGCGGCGTGCCTTGGGCTACTGACATCGAAAGGTGTTGGGATGCGCCGTCAGAAGTCAGCCGAGGGCATAGTAGGCGGTGACGCCGAAGGCCCGAACATGAAAGGCCGCGAGTAGGCGGCGGGAATCTCAAGGAAGCCGATGAAGGCGGAAGCTGATCGGGAAGATCAGGTGGGAGCGGAGGAAGCCAGACGGAATCTGGCGGGGGCTGTTGCTCGCGCCGAGGCAGACGTGGCGACCCGTACGCGGACGAAAGCGGAGGTAGCGACAACGAGCCTGATGGAAGTCGTAGTGGAACGCGACAACCTGAAGCTCGCGTATCAGCGGGTGGTTGAGAACAAGGGCGCGGCGGGTGTAGATCAGCTCGCGGTGTCCGAACTCAAAGACCATCTGAAACGGCACTGGCCGAGGATTCGGGCCAGACTGCTGGCAGGCGAGTATCAACCGCAGCCGGTACGCCGGGTGGACATACCCAAGCCGCGAGGCGGGGTTCGTACGCTGGGCATTCCGACGGTGGTGGATCGACTGATTCAGCAGGCGTTGCATCAAGTGTTGCAACCGATCTTCGAACCGACCTTCTCGGAGGCGAGCTACGGCTTTCGACCGGGCAGGAATGCGCATCAGGCGCTGCGCCACGCGCGCAAGTACGTGGCAGAGGGTAAGCGCTGGGTAGTGGACATTGACCTGGAGAAATTCTTCGACCGGGTCAACCATGACCTACTGATGAGCAAGCTGGCGACCCAGATCGGCGATGCACGAGTGCTGGCACTGATCCGGCGGTATCTCGAAGCGGGCATGATGGCGGACGGACTGGTGCAGCCGCGTACGGAAGGCACGCCGCAAGGCGGGCCACTGTCGCCGCTGCTGTCCAACATCCTGCTCACTGAGCTTGACCGGGAACTGGAGAGGCGAGGCTATACGTTCTGCCGCTACGCGGACGACTGCAACATCTATGTCGGAAGCCAACGGGCGGGCGTGGGGCTGCTGCACAGTCTGACTGGGTTCCTGGCTGAGCGGCTCAAGCTCAAGGTGAACGTGGCCAAGAGCGCGGTGGCGCGGCCGTGGCAGCGCAAGTTTCTGGGTTATAGCCTGACGGCGCACCAGAAGCCGAAGCTGCGCATTGCCGGGTCGAGTCTCGAGCGGCTGACGGAGAAGGTGAAAGCACTATTGCGCGGTGCTCGCGGACGCAACCTCGACACCACGATCCAGACCCTCAACCCGGTGCTACGGGGATGGGCGGCGTACTTCAAGCTGACCGAAACCAAGCGGGCCTTGGAGGAGCGGGATGGATGGATACGGCACACGCTGCGCGGTATCCTGTGGCGGCAATGGAAGCGGCCCCACGCGCGCGCACGCAACTTGATGAAACGGGGACTGCCGGAGGAGCGGGCGTGGCGCTCGGCGTGTAACAAGCGCGGCCCGTGGTGGAACGCGGGCGCGAGCCACATGCATGCTGCCTTCCCGAAGTCCTGGTTCGATCATCTGGGGCTGGTGTCGCTGCTCGATACCGTGCAGCGCCTCCAGCGCGTTTCATGAACCGCCGTATACGGAACCGTACGTACGGTAGTGTGGGAGGACGGCGGGCGTGAGCCCGCCTCCTACCCGGTGACATCGTGCCCCAATCACCCGGCTCGGTCGGCATCGTGCAACCGCAGCTCGCCGCGTTTGCGGAGCCGCTCTTGCTCTGTTCCGGTGCGACACTGCCGGCATTCGAGTTGATGTATGAGACCTACGGCACGCTCAACTCGGACCGCTCCAACGCGATCCTGATCTGTCACGCACTCAACGCTTCGCATCATGTCGCCGGAACCTATGCCGGGCAGCCCCAGAGCGAGGGCTGGTGGGACAACATGGTGGGGCCGGGCAAGCCGGTCGACACGACACGCTTCTTCGTTGTCGGAGTCAACAATCTGGGCAGCTGCTTCGGCTCGACCGGTCCGGCATCGGTCAATCCGGCGAGCGGAACGCCATGGGGCGCAGATTTTCCCATCGTCACGGTCGAGGATTGGGTCGATGCCCAGGCGCGGCTTGCCGATCGGCTCGGCATCGAGCGCTTCGCAGCGGTCATGGGGGGAAGCCTGGGCGGGATGCAGGCGCTGTCCTGGGCGATTCGCTACCCTCAGCGCCTCGCCAACGCGATCGTCATCGCGGCGGCGCCCAACCTCTCGGCACAGAACATCGCCTTCAACGAAGTCGCCAGGGCAGCCATCCTCACCGACCCGGATTTCCATGGCGGCCACTTCTACGCCTACGGCGTCAAGCCGGTGCGCGGCCTGCGCGTGGCGCGCATGGTCGGGCACATCACGTACATTTCCGACGAGCAGATGGGGGAAAGATTCGGACGCACCTTGCGCGAAGGCATCAACTACTCGTTCGCGCCCGAATTCGAGATCGAGTCATACCTGCGCTACCAGGCCGAGAAATTCGCCGACTACTTTGATGCCAACACCTATCTGCGCATTACCAAGGCGCTGGACTATTTCGATCCGGCGCTGGCCGCGGGCGGCGATCTTGCGCGCGCTCTCTCGCCGGTGGCGAGCCGCGTTCTGGTGATCTCCTTTACGACCGACTGGCGCTTTTCGCCAGCGCGCGCCCGGGAAATCGTCAAGGCGCTGGTCGACAATCGCCGCGACGTGTCGTACACGGAGATCGTCGCACCGCACGGGCACGACGCTTTCCTGCTCGACACGCCGCAATACCATGCCGTGGTAAGGACCTACCTGGCGCCGCCGGAAGAAGGAGCGGTGCCGGGGCCGCGCCAGGAGGCGGCTGCCCTTCCGAGCGCCGCGCGCCCGCAGCCGCCGCCGCTCCTGCGCGCGGACTTTTCGACCATCGCCGGCTGGATCCCCGCCGCTGCCCGGGTTCTGGATCTGGGCTGCGGCGACGGCAGCCTGTTTGCGTACTTGCGCGACTCGCGCGGAGTGCACGGCTACGGCATCGAAATCGATGACGCCGGCGTGCTCGCGTCGATCGGCAACGGCGTCAATGTCATCCAGAGCGACCTCGAAAGCGGGCTTGCCGGCTTTGATGACCGGACTTTCGACTGCGTCATCCTGTCGCAGACACTGCAGGCGGTGCGGCACACCGAAGAAATCGTTCTGGAGATGTTGCGTGTCGGCCGCGAAGCGATCGTCACGTTTCCGAACTTCGGCCACTGGTCGCACCGATTGCAGGTGCTGCGCGGGCGCATGCCCGTTTCGTCGAGCCTGCCCTACCAGTGGTATGACACGCCCAATATCCATCTCTGCACGGTCGCGGACTTTGATGCCTTCTGCGTCGAACACGCGTTCCATGTCCTCGATCGCGTGGTGCTGCACGACGCGCGGCGCGTGACACTGTGGCCGAACCTGCTCGGATCGCTTGCGATCTATCGCGTTCGGCACGGCTGAAGCCGCGGTCCCGTTACAATGCGGCGCATGAGCGACACCAAGCCGGGGTGGCGACGGACGCTGTTCAACCGGCGCATGCTGATCTGCATCTTCACCGGGTTCAGCTCCGGACTGCCACTGTACCTGCTCATCAACCTGCTCCCGGCCTGGCTGCGCAAGGAGGGGATCGATCTGCGCTCGATCGGGTTGTTCATGCTCATACAGCTTCCGTTCACGTGGAAGTTTCTGTGGGCGCCGTTTCTCGACCGCTACAGTCCGCCCTTGCTCGGCCGTCGCCGGGGCTGGATGCTGGCGACGCAGGTGATGCTGCTGGTATCCATTCCGGGGTTCGGCGCCTTGCGCCCGCAACTCGACATGTGGACGATCGCCTTCCTGGCGACGGCAGTGGCGTTTTTTGCGGCCACCCAGGATATCGCGCTCGATGCGTACCGGCGCGAACTGCTGCCGGATGCCGAGCTGGGGCTCGGCAACGCCATCCATGTCCAGGCCTACCGGGTTTCGAGCCTGGTGCCCGGCGCGCTTGCCCTGGTGCTCGCGGACCATTTTCCGTGGCAGACGGTCTTCGTCGTGACCGCGCTGTTCATGCTGCCCGGGATCGTCAACACGCTGCTCGTCAGCGAACCTGCGCTGGCGCGGCCCGCACCGCGCACTCTCGCCGAGGCGGTCATCGAGCCCTTTCACGAGTTCATCACGCGTGCAGGCTGGCGGCGGGCCCTGCTCATCCTTGCCTTCATCTTTCTCTACAAGCTCGGCGACTCGATGGCGACCGCTCTGGCGACGCCGTTCTATCTCGACACCGGCTTTTCCATGTCGGAAATCGGGCTGATCGCCAAGAACGCGGGCTTATGGGCGAGCGTGCTCGGCGGCCTGCTTGGCGGCATGTGGATGCTGAAGATCGGCATCAACCGCGGGTTGTGGCTGTTCGGCGCGGTGCAGGTCGTGTCCATCCTCGGTTTTGCCTGGCTCGCGTACGTGAACGAGCCCGACCGCCTGCTGCTGGCGGCAGTGATCGCCTTCGAGGCAGTGGGCGTGGGACTCGGTACCGCGGCATTCACCGCGTTCATCGCCCGCACCACCGATCGGCGCTATACGGCAACGCAGTTCGCGCTCTTTACCAGCCTCGCTTCGGTCCCGCGCGCGCTGGTCAATGCGACCACCGGCTGGATCGTCGAAGAGACCGGGTGGTTCGCCTTTTTTCTGCTGTGTGCGACGCTGGCGTTGCCGGGCATGGCGCTGCTGCTGAAGGTTGCTCCGTGGCACGAGCCAGCGCCGGGCACAGGGGACAAGAGGCGATGAATCGGCACAAGTTCAGTGCGATCGCGCACCGCGACCACGACTACTGCAACCCGATTGCAGCGGTGAAGATCGAGCGCATCCTCGACCTGCTGCCGCTGCAGCCGGATGCACGGGTCCTTGACCTGGGCTGCGGCCGCGGCGAGTTGGCGGTGCGCATCATCGACCGCTTCCAGGCCGAGGTTACCGCCATCGACATTTCATCGCCGATGCTCGACGCGGCTCGCGAGCGCGCGCAGTGGTGCGGGGCGCTTGCGCGCCTGCGGCTGATCAAGATCGACATCGCGGAATACAGCCCCGAAGCGGAGACGTTTGACCTGACGGTGATGCTCGGCGGCGGGGGCATTCCCGGCGGATTCGCCGGCATCTGCGCCAGGCTTGCGCAGTGGACTCGGCCCGGTGGCTATGTTCTCATCGGCGACGGCTACTGGGCCAAGGCGCCGGCCGCGGAATACTTGGCGCACCTGGAGACGGCGGCGGATGAATTCCTCGACCATCAGGGCAACGTCCGGGCCGGGATCGGCACCGGGCTGATTCCGTTGCACGCGGTGGTCGCCTCGGCCGATGAATGGGACGAGTACGAATGGAAGTACAGCCGCTCGATCGAGCGCTACGCAATGGAACAACCTGCGGACCCCGACGTGCCCGCGATGCTCGAGCGCATCCGGCGCTGGCGCGACGCTTACTTGCGCTGGGGTCGCGACACGCTCGGGTTCGGACTGTACCTGTTCCACCGTCCCGCTCGCGGGAGATGAGCCGACCGTGAAGCTCGCCGGGGAGGGTTGTTCGGCAACGCCCCTGCCGAGGAAACTGGGCCTCGGGCTGGGGATGCGATGGGTGGCATTGCATGCGCCCCCCGGGCTCGAGGCGCTGCTCGCAGGTGCGCCCGAGCCCCGCCGCCTGAGCCGCGTGGCGAACTTCGATTGCGCGCTTGCGTTCGCCACGAGCGAGCAGGTGCTCAGACGGATTTTCGCGAAGCTTGTGCCGAGGCTCGCCGACGCCGGCATGATCTGGATCGCATGGCCCAAGAAGGCCTCCGGCGTGGCAAGCGAGTTGACCGAGGGCGTCGTACGCCAAGCCGGGCTCGCTGCCGGCCTGGTCGACGTCAAAGTGTGCGCCATCGACGCGACCTGGTCGGGCCTGAAGTTTGTCCGGCGCCTGCGCGATCGTCGAGGCTAACTCAAGCGCGGACGAAAACGGAGGGTCCATGTCCCTGTCAAGGTTCGGTTCTGCCGGCGCCGTCTTGCTGCTCAGCGCCTGTGCAGCAACCCCGGTGGGCGTGCCCGACGCTGCACGGGAACAGTTGTTCGAAGTCGAGCGTTCCTTCGCGCGGGCATCGACCGAGCGCGGCATCCGCGCCTCGTTCCTCGAGTATTTCGCTAGGACGGCATCAACTTCCAGCCCGGTCCCGGCTCGATGCGCGACCGCCTGCTTTCGCAGCCGGCACCGGCGGACCCGTTGGCGCTGCTGCTCGACTGGTCGCCACAGGCCGGCGCCGTCGCCCTCTCCGGCGATCTGGGGTACACGACCGGTCCTTACTCCTTGCGCAACCAGCGCGACCCCAGCCGTCCGGCCCGCTACGGCTATTTCTTCTCGGTGTGGAAGCGCGAGAACGGGGCATGGCGAGTCGCCGTTGACGCCGGCGTGTCGACGCCGGCGGCACCGGGCCCTGAAGCGCCGGGCGGAGGCGACGCTTCGGCCACGCCGGGCCGGCCGCCGATCGGCTCGGCCAACCCGGGCCGACGCGGCAAGGACGCGCTGCTCGCGCTCGAGCATGAACCGCGGAGCCTCGACCCGGAACCGGCCGCCGTGCCGTCGTATTTCGAGTTGCTGGCGAACTCGGTGCGCGTGTTGCGCGAGGATCATTATGCCCTGCTTGGCGCCGACGCCGCCCGCAAGGCCCTTGCCGCACCGATGCGGCGCGTGCGCTGGACACCGGCCGTCGCGGTGGTGGCCGCAAGCGACGATCTCGGCTATACCTATGGCCGTTATGCGCTCATGCACGGGGCTGCGGACGAGACGCTCGGCTACTACGTCCACCTCTGGCAACGCGACGAGACGGGGGCCTGGCGTATTGCCGTGGAGGTTTTGCTCCCTCCGGAGTGATCATCCGATCTGCTCGAGTTGTCCCTGCAATTCGAGCCACCGCTCCTCGGCGCGCGCGAGCTGCCAGGTCAAGTCGCCGCGGCGCTCGAGCATGGCGACGAGCTGCTCCTTGCTGCCCTCCTCGTAGGCGTCGGCCGACGCGAGCCATGTCTCCAGGTCGCGCTTCTCGGTGTCGAGCGCCTGCATTTCCGCCTCGACCTCGACGATCTTGCGCTGCAGCGGCTTGCGCAGGGCGGCAAGCCGCTGGCGCTGCGCCGCCTCGGTCCGCTTCTGCGCCCGGCGGTCCGGGGCGCCGCCGGCGGCATCCTTGGCCGGCGGCGAAGATTCCTGGCGTGCGCGCCGCGCGCGGACCCAGTCGCGGTAGTCGTCGAGGTCGCCATCGAATGCAGCCAGAGCACCCTCGGCGACCAGCCATAGCTCGTCGGTCGTCGCGCGCAGCAGGTGCCGATCGTGGGCAACAACGATCAGTGCGCCCTCGTAATCCTGCAGCGCCTCGGTCAGCGCCTCGCGCATTTCAATGTCCAGGTGATTGGTCGGCTCATCGAGCAGCAGCAGGTTCGGGCGCTGTCGCACGAGCAGCGCCAGCGTGAGGCGGGCTTTCTCCCCGCCGGAGAACTCCCCGACGGGGGCGAGCACGCGCTCGCCCCGAAAGTCGAAGCCGCCGAGGAACTCGCGCAGCTCCTGTTCCCGCGTCGCCGGCTCGAGCCGGCGCAAGTGCCACAGGGCGCTCTCTTCCAGGCGCAATTGCTCGAGCTGGTGCTGCGCGAAATAACCGATGCGCAGGCCCTGCGCCGTCAGCCGCTGCCCATCGAGCAGCGGCAGCTCGCCGGCGACAGCGCGCAACAGGGTCGATTTGCCCGCGCCGTTGGGGCCGAGCAGGCCGATTCGCTCGCCCGGCAGGATCGCCCAGTCGACCCCTCCCAACACCGGCTTCCCGGCGTAGCCCAGCACGGCGTGGTCGAGCTTCACCAACTGCCGGGCATGGATTTGCGTCGCCGGGAACGTGAACGAGAACGGGCTGTCGACGTGCGCGGCGGCGATCAGTTCCATACGCTCGAGCGTCTTGATCCGGCTCTGCGCCTGTTTGGCCTTGCTGGCCTTGGCGCGGAAGCGGTCGATGTACGAGCGCAGGTGGGCGATCTGCCGCTGCTGCTTGGCAAACGCCGCCTGCTGCTGCGCCAGGGCAAGCGCATGCTCGCGCTCGAACTGGGAGTAGTTGCCGTTATACAGCCGCAGCTTTCGCCCGTCGAGATGCACGATCGAAGTCACGACCGCGTCGAGGAAATCCCGGTCGTGGGTGACGAGCAGCAGCGTGCCGGCGTAGCGTTGCAGCCATTCCTCGAGCCATAGCACGGCATCCAGATCGAGGTGGTTGGTCGGTTCGTCGAGCAGCAGGAGGTCGGAGCGCGTCATCAGTGCCCGGGCCAGGTTGAGCCGCATGCGCCAGCCGCCCGAGAAGCTCGTGACAAGCTGGTCATGGCGCGATGCCGGAAACCCGAGGCCGGAGAGCAGCATCGCCGCGCGGGCGCGCGCACTGTAGCCGTCAACGGCCTCGTAGCGGTGGTGCAGCTCCGCGAGGTGATCGCCCGGCGTGTCCGGGCCGGCGTCGGCCAGTGCGCGCTGCACCGAGCGTAGCTCGGCATCACCGTCGAGCACGAATTCGATGGCCGGGACCGACGCTGCGGGCGCCTCCTGGGCCACGTACGAGATTACCCACGCCGACGGCAACGACAGCTCGCCCGCGTCGGCATCGATCTCCCCGCGCAGCAATGCGAACAATGACGACTTGCCGCTGCCGTTGGCGCCGATCAGCCCGACCTTGTGGCCGGCGTGGATCGTGAGCTCGGCGCGTTCGAGAAGGCGCTTGCTGCCCCGCGCGAGCGTGAGGTCACTGATGCGGATCAACGCGACTCAAAGTCGTAATCGATGATCAACGGCGCATGATCGGAAAAGCGCCGGTTCTTGTAGATCGCCGCGGCGCGCGCGGTCGCGGCAATCCCCGGCGTGGCGATCTGGTAATCGATGCGCCAACCAACGTTGTTCTGCCACGCCTGTCCGCGGTTCGACCACCAGGTGTAGTGTCCGGGCTCGCGGTTGATGCGCCGAAAAACGTCGATGAATCCGAGTTCGTCGAACACCGTTGTCAGCCACGCCCGTTCTTCGGGAAGGAAACCAGAGTTCTTCTGGTTGCTCCGCCAGTTCTTCAGATCGATCGCCTGGTGCGCGATATTCCAGTCACCGCACAGGATGATCTCGCGCTTGCGGCGGCGCAGCTGCCGCAGATGCGGAAGGAACGTCTCCAGAAATCGGAACTTGGATGCCTGCCGATGCGCACCAGCGGATCCGGAGGGCAAGTACACGCTGGCCACCGCGAATTGCCCGAAGTCGGCCTCGAGGTAGCGGCCCTCGCCGTCGAATTCCGCGCAACCGAAGCCCGCCGACACCTTGGGTAGCTGCTTGGCGTAAAGCGCGACGCCGGCGTAGCCTTTGCGTGCGGCGGCGTGGAAGAAAGCGTGCGCCTTGCGCGGCGCCCTGAGCGCCCCCGGGACGTCCTCGGCGCCGGCCTTGATTTCCTGCAGGCAGACCACGTCCCACGGCTCGGCCCGCGCGAGCCAGCGCGACAGGCCCTTGCGCTCGGCCGAGCGAATACCGTTGACGTTCAGCGTGACGATGCGCATTGTAGAATGGTGTCCGGTCAGTTTTTGGCGCTCAACAGCGGCCGGGGGCGGCTGCAAGTCTGCCAAACCAGCCCATTCTACCGATGAGCCAGTTCCGCCAGGATTTCCTCGCCTTTGCACTGGCACGCGACGTGCTTCGATTCGGGGAGTTCGTCACCAAGGCGGGGCGCAAGACACCCTATTTCTTCAACGCGGGACTCTTCAACGACGGCGACAGCCTGCGGCGCCTCGGCCACTACTACGCCGAGGCCTACCTGGCCTCCGGCGTGGCGTGCGACCAGCTCTTCGGCCCGGCTTACAAGGGCATCACCCTGGCCGCGGCCACGGCTATTGCATTGGCCGAAAAGGGTCATAATTTGCCGTACAGTTTCAACCGCAAGGAGGCGAAGCATCATGGCGAGGGGGGCACGATCGTCGGAGCGCCGCTGCAGGGTCGCGTCCTGATCGTCGACGATGTGATTACCGACGGCGGGGCCAAGCGCGAGGCGATCGAGTTGATCCGGGCGCAAGGCGCCCAGGCGACGGGGATCCTGATCGCGTTCGATCGCATGGAGCGTGGCCGCGGCGAGCGCTCGGCGGTGCAGGAACTGGCGCAGGAATTCGGACTGCCGGTCATGGCCATCGCCACGCTGGATGACTTGCTGCTGTTCCTGGCCGGGCGACCTGAACTCTCGGCATCCGCGGCGGCGGTGCGGTCGTATCGGGAACACTACGGGTCGCCACGCTGACCAAGCGGCGCGACCAGGCGAGGCGGGAGTGATTGACATGGAGCAGGCAATTCGAGTTCTTGGGCGGGGCATCGGGACCCTCGTCGCGGTGGCGCTGGCGACGAGCGTGTGGGCCGCCGGCATGTACAAATGGGTCGATGACCAGGGCATCGTGCATTACAGCGACCAGGCGCCCCCCGATGTGCCGGCAAGAGGGGAGAGCGTGCTGGACAAGCAGGGACGCGAATTGAAGAAAATCGAGCCGCCGCTCACTCCCGCGCAGCAAAAGGCCAAGGAAGCGGAAGACGAGCGCCAGCGCGCGCTGGCCAAGGCAAAGGACGACCAGGCGCGCAGGGACAAGGCGCTGTTGCAGTCGTATACGACCGAGGACGAAATCGATATTGCCAGGGCGCGCGCAGTTTCGACCATCGAGGCGCAGATCAAGTCTGCTCAAGCCTACCGTTCGGACCTCACCAGCCGGCAACAGGGCATCGCCAAGCAGAAAGCAAAATATGGCAGCAATCCGATTCCGCCCGAACTCGAGCACGAATCGGCGGCAGTCGACTCCGAACTCTCGCGGCAGTTGATTCTGATTCGGCAGAAACAGGAGGAACTGACCATGACCGCGACCAAATACGACACGATCAAGCAGCGCTGGCACGAGATCGTGTCCGATGAAGAACGAGCGGCGGCGGCCGACGCCCAGGCCGCGGCGGCAAAATCGGCCAAGGGCTCGGGCAAGGCGGCGCCTGCCGCCCCCGCCAGCGCGGCCAGCGCCACGGGCAAATAGGCCGGCGGTCGGCGCGGCGCCGCGGCCAGGGTGCGCGTGGCGGGTTAGACGCAAGACCTGCGATAATCGCGCCCTTCCCCTGTTTCCGGGTCCAGCCTCCCGATGGCGCAATACGTCTACACCATGAACCGGGTGGGCAAGATGGTGCCCCCCAAGCGGGTGATCCTCAAGGACATTTCGCTGTCCTTCTTCCCCGGCGCGAAGATTGGCGTGCTCGGTCTCAACGGCTCGGGCAAGTCGAGTCTGCTCAAGATCATGGCCGGCGTCGACCACGAATACGATGGCGAGGCCACCCCGATGCCAAACCTGCGCATCGGCTTCCTGCCGCAGGAACCGCAGCTCGACCCGGCCAGGACGGTGCGCGAAACGGTCCAGGAGGGGATGGGTGAAGTGCTCGCCGCCAAGGCGCAACTCGACCAGATCTACGCTGCCTACGCGGAGGCCGACGCCGACTTTGACCAACTCGCCGCCGAGCAGGCAAGGCTCGAGGCCATCATCGCCGCGTCGGGGGCGGACTCCGACGTGCAGATGGAGATCGCTGCCGACGCACTGCGGCTCCCGCCCTGGGAGGCGAGAATCGACACCCTGTCCGGCGGGGAGAAGCGCCGCGTCGCCCTGTGTCGCCTGCTCTTGTCCAAGCCAGACATGCTGTTGCTCGACGAGCCGACCAATCACCTCGACGCCGAGAGCGTCGAATGGCTCGAGCAGTTCCTGCAGAAATTCCCCGGCACCGTGATCGCGGTGACGCATGACCGTTACTTCCTCGACAACGCGGCGGAATGGATTCTCGAGCTCGACCGCGGTTACGGCATTCCATGGAAGGGCAATTACAGTTCCTGGCTGGAGCAAAAGGAGCAACGGCTGGCGGTCGAGGCGAAGCAGGAAGTGGCGCGCATCAAGGCGATGCACAAGGAGCTGGAGTGGGTACGGACCAACGCCAGGGCGCGACAGGCCAAGAACAAGGCCCGCATCGCGCGCTTCGAGGAGTTGTCGTCCTACGAGCATCAGAAACGCAACGAGACGCAGGAGATCTTCATCCCGGTCGCCGAGAGGCTGGGCGACGCCGTCATCGAGTTCAAGCATGTGAGCAAAGGCTACGGGGAGCGGGCGCTCATCGACGATCTGAGTTTCATCGTTCCGGCGGGTGCGATTGTCGGGGTCATCGGTGCCAACGGCGCCGGCAAGACGACGCTGTTTCGCATGATTGCCAAGCAGGAGCAGCCGGACCGCGGCGAGATCGTTGTCGGCTCGACGGTCAAGCTGGCAATCGTCGACCAGACGCGGGAGTCGCTACCCAACGACAAGAGCGCCTGGGAGGCGATCTCGGGCGGCCAGGACATCCTGACGGTGGGGAAGTTCGAGATGCCGTCGCGCGCGTATCTGGGGCGTTTCAACTTCAAGGGCCCCGACCAGCAAAAAAACGTGGGGGCGCTCTCCGGCGGCGAGCGCGGACGGCTGCATCTGGCCGCGACGCTGCTCAAGGGCGGCAACGTGCTGTTGCTCGACGAGCCCTCCAACGACCTCGATGTTGAAACGCTGCGGGCCCTCGAGGATGCGCTGAGCGAATTTGCCGGCAGCGCGTTGGTCGTGTCGCACGATCGGTGGTTCCTCGATCGCATTGCGACGCATATCCTCGCCGCAGAGGACGATTCAAAATGGGTATTCTTCGAGGGCAACTACCAGGACTACGAGGCCGACAAGAGAAGGCGCCTCGGCGAGGAAGGCGCCCGCCCGCACCGGCCACGGTACAAGCCGTTGATGCAGTAGCGCCAGAGCCGTCAAGCCACGACCGAGCGCCCTTTAGGTCGAAAGCCTTTTCCGGAGCACCGCGTTGACCTGGGCGGGGTTGGCCTTGCCGAGCGTGGCCGCCATCACCTTGCCGACCAGCGCATTGAATGCTTTTTCCCTGCCAGCGCGGTATTCGGCGACGATCGTCGGATTGGCCGCAAGTACGTCGGCGACGACTTTCTCGATCGCATCCGTGTCGGAGATCTGCCGCAGGCCCCGCTTGTCGATGATCGAATCGGCATCGCCTTCGCCGGCCCACATCGCGTCGAACACTTCCTTGGCGATCTTGCCGGAGATGGTGCCATCCTGGATGCGCTTGAGCAATGCGCCGAGCTGTTGTCCTGAAACGGGGGCCGCGCCCCGATCCGATTCGTCGCGATGGAGCGCGGCGGAGTATTCGCCGAGGATCCAGTTCGCCGCAAGTCGCGGGTCGGCCCCCGCGCGAAGAGCATCCTCGTAAGGCTGGGCGAGCAGCGGAGTCGAGCAAAGCGTGGACGCCTCGCTTGGTGACAGCGGGTAGTCGCCGACAAAGCGCTGCTTCTTTGCCTCCGGCAATTCGGGTAGCTCTGCCCTCACCCGTTCGATCCAGGCATCGTCGATCACCAGTGGTGGCAGGTCCGGATCCGGGAAGTAGCGATAATCCTGCGCGTCTTCCTTGCTGCGCATGGAACGGGTCTCGCCCCGGTCCGGATCGTAGAGCCGCGTCTCCTGCACCACGCTGCCTCCGTCCTCGATGAGCTCGATCTGACGGCGGATCTCGAATTCGATAGCCTGCTGCAGGAAGCGAAAGCTGTTCAGGTTCTTGATCTCGCAGCGGGTGCCGAGCGTGGCCACGCCCGCCCTGCGCACCGAGACGTTGGCATCGCAGCGAAAGCTCCCCTCCTGCATGTTGCCATCGCAGATACCGATCCATCGCACCAACGCATGCAGCGTCTTCGCGTACGCCACGGCTTCTTCTGCGCTGCGCAGGTCAGGCTCGGAGACGATCTCGAGCAGCGGCGTCCCGGCGCGGTTGAGGTCGATGCCGGTCTGCTCTTCGAGGTCCCGTGGAGTCCTGCCCCCGGGCAGTTCGGGCACGGCGAGGGCGTGAAGCGACTTTCCGGCGTCTTCCTCGAGATGGGCGCGCGTCAGGCGCACCGGCTTGTCGCCCGCCCTGGTGGCAATCGTGATCGCCCCCCCTTGCACGACGGGTATCTCATACTGGCTTATCTGGTAGCCCTTCGGGAGGTCCGGGTAGAAATAGTTCTTGCGTGCGAACACGCTGCGGCGGTTGATCGCGCCGCCAACCGCGAGCCCGAACTTGATCGCGCGCTCTACCGCGCCCTTGTTGAGGACCGGAAGCACGCCGGGCAAGGCGATATCGACCGCGCAGGCCTGCGTATTCGGGGCCGAGCCAAACGCCGTACTCGCGCCGGAAAAGATCTTCGCCCGCGTGGAGAGCTGCGCGTGCGTCTCCAGGCCGATCACGGCTTCCCAGGTCACCGGGCCGTCTCCTGCGCCATCGCCGCGGGCTCGCGCGCGTGCCAGTCGGTCGCCTGCTGGTACCGGTGCGCGGCGTTGAGAATGAGCGCTTCCGCAAAATGGTTCCCCTGGATCTGCAACCCGATCGGCAGGTTGGTCCGGTCGAAGCCGCAGGGGATCGAGATCGCGGGGGCGCCGGTCAGGTTGGCGGCGACGGTGAAAATGTCATTCAGATACATCTGCACCGGATCGTCGCTCTTCGCGCCGAGGCGGAACGCGGCGGTCGGCGTGGTCGGGCCCATGATCACGTCGCACTCGCGGTACGCCCGCTGGAAGTCATCGGCAATGAGCCGTCGCACCTGCTGCGCCTTGAGATAGTAGGCATCGTAGTAGCCGTGTGACAGGACGTAAGTGCCGACCAGAATGCGGCGTTTGACCTCGGCGCCGAAGCCTTCGGCGCGCGTCTTCTGATACATGTCGGCGAGCCCATCGTACTTTGCCGCGCGGTGGCCGTAGCGCACGCCGTCAAAGCGCGCCAGGTTCGACGAGGCCTCCGCTGGCGCGATGACGTAATAGACCGGCACCGAGAGGTCGAGGTTGGGCAGCGTCACGTCGACGGTCGTCGCCCCCAGCCTGCGGAACTCGGCCAGCGCGGCATCGACCGCCGCGGCGACATCGGCATCGATGCCGGCCGCGTTGTACTCCCTCGGCAAGCCGATGCGCAGGTTGGTCAGTGGCTTGGCGCCCTCCCCCGGTCGAAGCAGGCGGCCGTAATCCTCGGGCGGACGCTCGAGGCTGGTCGAGTCGCGCGAGTCATGACCGGCCATCGCGTTGAGCAGCAACGCGCAATCCGCTGCAGTCTGCGCGAACGGGCCCGGCGTATCGAGACTCGACGCGAAGGCGATCAGGCCGTAGCGCGAGCAGACGCCGTAGGTCGGCTTCAGGCCGCAGACGCCCGACAGCGCGGCCGGCTGACGTATCGAACCACCGGTATCGGTCCCGGTGGCGGCGGGGACCAGCCGCGCCGCGACCGCGGCCGACGAGCCGCCGGAGCTGCCGCCCGGAACGTAATCGAGATTCCAGGGGTTGCGGACCGGGCCGAAATGGGAGCTTTCGCTCGACGAGCCCATCGCGAACTCGTCCATGTTGGTCTTGCCGATCAGCACCATGCCGGCATCGGCCAGGCGTTCGACGACAAATGCGCTGTACGGCGCAACGAAGTCCTTGAGCATCCGCGAAGCGCAGGTCGTTTTCCAACCGGCGGTCATCAGGACGTCCTTGTGCGCGACGGGGATTCCGGTCAACGGCGTCGCATCGCCGGCCGCCAGGCGTGCATCGGCGGCGCGCGCCTGCGCCAGGGCGCGCTCGCGGTCGAGGGCCAGGAAGGCGTTGAGTCGAGACCCCAGGGCTGCGACGCGGTCGAGCAGCGCGGTGGTGAGTTCGACGCTCGACAGGCGCCTGCCGGCAAGCCCTTGCGCGAGGCTGGCGATCGGAGCGGTGACCACGCGCCCTATTCGAGCACCCTGGGGACCAGGTACAGGCCATGCGCAACCGCCGGGGCCAGACCCTGGTATAGGTCGTGCTCGTCGTTTTCGGTGACGACGTCTTCGCGCAGCGGCAGCGTGACTTCCTGGGCGTGCGCCATCGGCACGACGCCGTGGGTGTCGATGGCGCGCAGGCGCCCGATGAGTTCGAGGATGCGGTCGAGTTTTTGCCGCACTTCGGCCCCCTCGACAGGAGTTATCTCGATCCGCGCCAGCTGGGCAAGGCGCAGGACGTCATCGGAGGAAAGTGCCATTTTCGGGACCTTTAGCCGTTTTTGACGCGAGAAGCCGATAGAGATCAAGCATATTAGGTTATCATATTCGGATTGTCTGAGCAGCCGCCGGGGTTGCTCGCGCGGCCGGAAAGTTCTCATGTTTGAATCGTTCAAGGGCTATTTCTCCAGCGATCTTGCCATCGATCTGGGAACAGCCAATACGCTCATTTACGTGCGCGGCAAGGGCATCGTGCTCAACGAACCTTCGGTGGTGTCAATTCGCCAGGAAGGCGGTCCCAACGGCAAGCGCGTGATCCAGGAGGTCGGGCTGGCGGCCAAGCAGATGCTCGGCCGCACGCCGGGCAACATCACCGCCATTCGGCCCATGAAGGACGGGGTGATCGCCGACTTCACGGTAACTGAGCAGATGTTGAAGCAATTCATCAAGAAGGTGCTCGATTCGAAGCTCTTCAGCCCCTCGCCGCGGATCATCATCTGCGTGCCCTGTGGCTCGACGCAAGTCGAGCGCCGCGCCATCCGCGAGTCTGCGCTCGGGGCCGGCGCATCGAAGGTCTATCTGATCGAGGAACCGATGGCCGCAGCCATCGGAGCGGATCTGCCGATCTCGGAGGCGACCGGGTCGATGGTCGTCGACGTCGGCGGCGGGACCACCGAGGTCGGCGTGATCTCCCTCGGTGGGATGGTGTACTCCGGCAGCGTGCGCGTGGGCGGCGACAAGTTTGACGAGTCGATCGTGAACTATATCCGCCGCAACTACGGCATGTTGATCGGCGAGACGACGGCCGAGACGATCAAGAAAACCATCGGCTCGGCGTTTCCCGGCTCGGAAGTCAAGGAAATGGAGGTAAAGGGCCGCAATCTGGCCGAGGGCATCCCACGCAGCTTCACCGTGTCCTCGAACGAGATCCTGGAGGCGCTGACCGATCCGTTGAACAGCATCGTTTCCGCGGTGAAGAGCGCCCTGGAGCGCACGCCGCCGGAACTCGGCGCCGATATCGCCGAACGGGGCATGGTGCTCACCGGGGGAGGCGCGCTGTTGCGCGACCTCGACCGGCTGCTGATGGAAGAGACCGGGCTGCCGGTGGTCGTCGCCGAGGACCCGCTGACCTGCGTGGTACGCGGCTGCGGCAAGGCGCTCGAGAACATGGACAAGCTCTCCACCATCTTTACGTCGGACTGACGCGCAACGCTTGACGCAGGAATGCGCCACCTCTCGGTCGAGCCGCCACCGTTCTTCCACCGCGGACCCTCGCCCCTTACCCGGCTTGCCTTTTTCGGCTTACTTTCGCTAGTGCTGTTGTTCACCGACACGCGCTACCGTTATCTGGAAAATGTCCGACAGGTTGTGGCGATCGCGCTCTACCCGCTGCAGCGCCTGGTGCAATGGCCGGGGGAGGCGGTGGGTTACGCCATGACCTATTTCACGGTGCAGCGCACGCTCGCCGACGACAACGCCGCCCTCAAGCAGGAGCTGCTGGTCCAGGCGCCGGCAGTACAGGGCTACCAGCTGCTGCAGCAGGACAATGCGCGGCTGCGCTCGCTGCTCGAGGTCGAGCAGCGCTTTCGGGGTGCCACGACGGCGGCCCAGGTCCTCTACACCGGGCGCGATCCGTTCACCCAGAAGCTGTTCGTCGACAAGGGTGAATCCGCCGGGGTGCAGCCAGGCCAGGCGGTAATCGATGAGGTAGGGGTGGTGGGACAGGTGACGCGGGCGTTTCCCTACATGGCCGAGGTAACGCTGGTGACCGACAAGGACTACGCCGTGCCGGTTAGGGTCGAGCGCAGCGGTGTGCGCTCGGTGATGTATGGCGCGGGGACGGGTCGCCTGCCGGAATTGCGCTTTCTCTCGCCCAACTCGGAGATCCAGGCCGGAGACCGGCTGGTGACATCCGGAATCGACGGCACCTATCCCGCGGGCCTCGCCGTGGCGCAGGTCGTGTCGGTCGAGCGCGAGACCGGGCAGATCTTCGCGCGCGTGATCTGCAAGCCGCTCGCCGGCATCGATAGGAGTTCGCAGGTGCTAATCCTCGGTCGCGTCGCCGCACTGCCGCAGCGGCCGGAAGAGGCCACCGACAACGGGCCCCCACGCAAGGGCCGCAGCCGGGTTCGCGAATAGCCGACACATGCCGCAGCTGACCTCATTCGCGGCGGCCCGGCCGGAGGAGATACTGGCCCCGGTCAAGCCGTGGTTCGTCGTGTTGACGCTGTTCCTCGGACTGATCGGCAACTTGATCCCGGTGACCGGCGTGGCGCTGGCGCTGAAACCGGACTTTCTCGCGCTGACGCTGCTGTACTGGTGCATTCAGGAGCCGCGCCTGATCAGCGTCGGCATCGCCTGGGGGCTCGGCCTGCTGATGGACGTGGCCGACGCGTCGGTATTCGGGCAGCATGCGCTGGCCTACGCGGTGCTCGCCTACGCGGCCGAGTATTTCCGTCGCCGGGTGCTGCGTTTCCCGCTGTGGCAGCAGGCAGCGCAGGTGGCGGTGCTGCTGCTGCTCTGCGCCGCTTTGGTGCTGCTGGTACGCGTGGTCGGCGGGGCACCGCTGCCGCGCTGGACCTATGCCGTGGGGCCATTGGTCGGCGCGCTCTTGTGGCCGGTGGTGACCGCTTTGCTGCAGTGGCCGCAGCGTCCACAGCGACCGACCGGATCGCTGGCCGAGCACTGAGGAACATCGAATGCGCCCCCTGTTTCTGAAGCGTGGTCGCTCGTCTTCGATGCTTTCCTCGCCCGAGCTTAAGAATCCGGAGCGCGAGCTGTATCACTTTCGACGGCGCCTGACGGTCGCCGCCGCCTTCATCGTGCTCGGTTTCGCCGGCCTGCTCGCCCGATTCGTCGATCTACAGGTGATTGAGCACCGCCATTTTCAGACCCTGGCGGAAAGCAACCGCATCGCGATCGTCCCGATCGTCCCCAACCGCGGCGTGATCATGGACCGCAACGGGGTCGTGCTTGCCCAGAGCTACTCCGCGTACACGCTTGAGGTGACGCCCTCGCGCGTGCGCAACCTCGACGAGACGATCGACGGGCTCGCCAGCCTGGTGGACATCCAGGCGCGCGATCGCAAGCGCTTCAAGCGACTGCTCGAGGAGTCCAAGAACCTGGAGAGTCTGCCCATCCGCAATCGCCTGTCCGACGAAGAGGTGGCTCGCTTCGCCGTCAACCGCTACCGCTTCCCCGGCGTGGAAATCAAGGCGCGGCTCTTCCGCCAATACCCTTTCGGCGAAATGGCCTCGCACGTCATTGGCTACATCGGCCGCATCAACGATCGCGATGTCGAGCGCATCGATGAATGGCGCGAGACGGCCAACTATAAAGGCACCGACTACATCGGCAAGAGTGGCCTCGAACTGTCCTACGAACGAGAGCTTCACGGCACGACCGGCGTGGAGGAGGTCGAGGTGGACGCCGCCGGGCGCGCGGTGCGCACGCTGTCGCGCACGCAGCCGACATCGGGAAACAATCTCAGGCTCTCGCTCGACATCCGCTTGCAGCAGGCGGCGGAGACAGCGTTCGGCACCCACCGCGGCGCGCTGGTTGCGCTCGATCCTTCGAACGGCGAGGTGCTGGCGCTCGTGTCCAAGCCGGGCTTCGACCCGAATCTGTTCGTCGACGGCATCGATCCGTCGAGCTGGGACGCCCTAAACGACTCGCCGGACAAGCCGCTGCTCAACCGCCCGCTGCGCGGTGCCTATCCTCCGGGCTCGACGATCAAGCCGTTCCTGGCGCTGTCCGCGCTAACCTCGGGCAAGCGCACGGCAACGCAGGTGATCTTCGATCCTGGCTACTATCAACTCCCCGGCAGCACGCACCGGTTTCGTGACGACAAGCCGGAGGGGCACGGCTACGTCGATATGACCAAGTCCATCATTGTGTCGTGCGACACGTACTACTACATGCTCGCTGCCGACACCGACATCGATGTGACGCATGACTTCCTCGCCCAGTTCGGCTTCGGAAACAAGACGGGCATCGACATCGAGGGCGAGTTGCCAGGCGTGCTGCCGTCGCGCGAATGGAAGCGCGAGCATTTTTCAGGCAAGAACTATCGCGAGGAGCAACGCAAGTGGTACCTGGGTGATTCGATCTCCGCCGGAATCGGGCAAGGGTACAACGCCTTTACACCCATGCAGCAGGCCGAGGCGATCGCTACCATCGCCAACGACGGCATCGGTTTCCAGCCGCACCTGGTGAAGGCTGTGGAGAACGTCAAGACCGGCGCCATTCGTCAAATCGACGCGCATCCAAGCCACGTTGTTGCCATCAAGGCTGAGGATCTGTCGGTGGTCAAGAATGCGCTGGTCGGCGTGGCGCGGGAGGGCACCAGCGCGCGTGCCTTCGTCGGCGCACAGTACGTGTCGGCGGGCAAGACCGGTACCGCGCAACTGTTCTCGCTCAAGGGCGAAAAGTACCAGCCTGGCCATCTCGAGGAGCGGCTGCGCGACCATGCCTGGTATCTCGCCTACGCACCCGCGGACCATCCACGCATCGCGCTCGCGGTGCTGGTCGAAAATGGCGGCTTCGGCGCGCAGGCCGCCGCGCCGATAGCGCGCGCCGTGTTCGACTACTATCTGCTCGGCGTTGCGCCGGCGGGCATGCCGACCGATGTGCCGCACTCGACCGATGACGAAAGCGATTAGAAGGGTCGCGCCATGAACCGCGTCTTCGTCTTGTTGGCAAAGGGCTGGGAGCTGCTGGCGCGGCGTGTCGACAGCTTTCTTATGGGCGCCGCGCTGGCGATCGTCGGTGTCGGCCTGGTGACGCTCTTCTCCGCCGCCGATCAGAGTGTGCCACGGGTCATGACTCAGGTCCTGTCGCTGGCCGTGGCCCTGGTGCTGATGTGGGTCGTCGCCAACCTCGCGCCGCGGCAGCTCGCACGGGTGGCGCTGCCATTGTACGTGGTGGCGGTATTGCTGCTCGTCGCTGTGGCTCTCGGCGGCACCGTCGTCAATGGCTCGCGGCGCTGGCTCAACCTCGGCATCGGGCGCTTTCAGCCTTCGGAACTGATGAAGATCGCGTTGCCGCTGATGCTCGCCTGGTACTTCCAGAAGCACGAAGCACAGCCGCGCCTGGTCGACTTCGTCATAGCCGCGCTGGTCATCGCCTTGCCGGTGTGGCTGATCAAGCGGCAGCCCGACTTGGGGACCGCGCTGATGATCGGCGCATCCGGGTTCTACGTTCTCTACCTCGCGGGCCTGTCGTGGAAGATCATCGTCGGCCTGGCAGCCTTGGCCGGCGCGGCCGCCCCCCTCGTGTGGCCGTATCTGCACGACTACCAGCAGGAACGAATCCTGACCTTCATCGACCCCTCGCGCGATCCGCTCGGAGCGGGATATCACAGCACGCAGGCCTCGATCGCCCTCGGTTCCGGCGGCGTCATCGGCAAGGGCTGGCTCAATGGCACGCAGACGCATCTCGATTTCCTGCCGGAACGCCACACCGACTTCATCTTCGCGGTGTTCGGGGAGGAATTCGGGCTGATCGGCAATGCCATCCTGGTCGTACTCTATCTGCTCCTGATCGGTCGCGCGCTGGTGATCACGGCCAACGCGTCGACGCTGTTCGCACGCCTGCTGGCCGGCGCGATCACGCTGATGTTCTTCACCTACGCGTTCGTCAACATGGCAATGGTGAGCGGCCTGCTGCCCATCGTTGGCGTACCGTTGCCGCTGGTCTCCTATGGCGGAACGGCCCTGGTCAGCGCGTTCATCGGCCTGGGCATCCTGATGAACGTGCAGGCGAATCGAAAGCTGATCAAGACCTGAGCCCGATCGCGTCGGCTATTCATCGAGCACGACGCGGTGCGCATTGACCGTATAATGGCCGACTCTATGGGGTCGACTCGGTGCGGTCCGGGAGGTCAAGGAACGGCAAGGCGAGGCCTTCTTGCCGTTTTCGTCCTTCCCCTGGCGGCATGTACGGCGACGACCCGGCTCGGATCGCCGCCGCCGGCGCCGCTGGCGGCCCCGTCGGTGACCGAGCCCGCGTCGCCGCCCCGCCCCGGCGGCTACTACAAGGATGACGGCCCCGGGGAGCATCCGCCAGCCAACCTCGACTCGGTGCCCGATGCGGTTCCGAAACTCGAGCCCCTCAACCACTTCGCCAACCGGCCGTATTCGGTCTTCGGCGTCGACTACGTCCCGGCGACGACGCTGCGCTCCTACCGGGAGCGTGGGCTGGCCTCCTGGTACGGGCGCAAGTTTCACAACCAGAAGACCGCGACCGGGGAGATCTATGACATGTACGCGATGACCGCGGCCCATCCGACATTGCCGCTCCCTTCCTATGCCCGTGTCACAGGTCTGGAGAGTGGCAAGAGCGTTATCGTGAGGGTCAACGATCGCGGCCCGTTTCATCCGGGGCGGGTTATCGACCTGTCGTATGCGGCGGCGTACCGTATCGGCATCGCCCAGCGGGGCAGCGGCGAAGTCGAGGTCGAAAGCGTGTTGCCGGCCGATGCGCCGACGCGCGCGGTGGCGCCGCTGCCGCCGGTGGCCGCGAGCGAGGCCGCCGCGGCGGCGCCCATGCCGGTCGGGCAGGACGCGGGCGGGTATATCGTCCAGCTGGGGGCGTTTGCCAATAACGCCAATGCGCAGACATTTGTCGCCCATGTGGCGAACCAAATCGCCATGCTCGGCGTCGAAGCGAAGGTGCACGAGGCAGGGGGCCTTTATCGCGTCGTTGTAGGACCGTATCCAACACGCGACGACGCGAAACGTACCGGCGACCGGCTCCGCGACGCTTTGGGGCTCGACAGCATGGTCAAGACGCGTTGAAACCAGAGGGCATGCCTAGACCCATGAATCGACGCTTGTGCGACCTGCTGCTGCTTCTAGCCCTCACCCTGGGTCTGGCGACCACCGCCCGGGCCCAGCTCACCATCGAGATCATCGGCGGCGGCGCGACGACCATGCCCATCGCCATTGTTCCTTTCGCCGGCGAGGCCAATTATCCGTACCCCCTTACCGAAATCGTGGGGGCCGACCTCACGCGCAGTGGCCTGTTCAGGCTGATCGACCCGGCCGGCGTCAATCCGCGGCCAGCCAGGACCGAGGACGTGCGCTTCGGGGACTGGACTGGGCGCGGCGCCGATGCGGTGGTCGTCGGCAGCGTCACGCCGCAGTCCGATGGTCGGGTCGAAGTGCGCTTCTTCCTGCTCGATGCAGTGAAGCAATCGCAGCTGGCGGGCGTGTCCTACGTCGTTACGCCGGCGCAATTTCGCACCACTGCGCACCAGATTGCCGACATCATCTACGAGAAGTTGACAGGCGACCGTGGCGTCTTCAGCACGCGCATCGCGTACATCACCAAACAGGGTTCACGCTTCGAGCTTCTGGTCGCCGACGCCGACGGCTACAATCCACAGACGATCGTCACGTCCAACGAACCGTTGCTCTCGCCGGCGTGGTCGCCCGACGGCACGCGCATCGCCTACGTGTCTCTGGAGAACAAGAAGCCGATCATCTACGTGCAATCGCTGGCCACCGGCCAGCGGCAGGTGCTGGCGAACTTCCGCGGCAGCAACAGCGCGCCAGCCTGGGCGCCCGACGGCAACCGGCTCGCGGTGACGCTTTCCCGTGACGGCGGATCGCAGCTCTACCTCATCAACGCCGATGGCAGCGGCGTGCAGCGGCTCCTGAGTTCGGGCGCAATCGATACCGAAGCGAACTTTGCACCCGACGGGAAATCCCTCCTCTTCACCTCGGACCGCGGCGGCAGCCCGCAGATCTACCGGCTGACGCTGGCGAGCGGCACGGTGGAGCGGATAACCATCGAGGGCAGCTACAACGCATCACCCCGGCACCTTCCGGACGGCAAGGGTTTCGTATTCATGCGTCGCGGCGACGGCGGTAACTTCAACATAGCAATCGAGGATTTCGCGACGCGGCAAGTGCAGGTGTTGACGCAGGGTACGCTCGACGAGTCGCCGTCGGTTGCGCCGAACGGCAAACTCATTCTGTACGCGTCCGAGACGGGAGGGCGTGGTATATTGGCCGCAGTCTCCAGCGACGGTCGAGTGAAGCAGCGGCTCACCGCTGCAGCAAGCGATGTGCGCGAGCCCGCGTGGGGCCCGCTGCACAAGTGACAACAAGAGGAGATCGAACATGAAGGCACTGAACCTGGGCTGCAGCATGCGGATGCTGTGGACGTATGCGGTCATGGCCGCGTTTTTGACCGGCTGTGCCAGCGAGCCGAGTCCGGAAAAAACCGCGACCGACGAACACACGGTTGCGGCGACTACGCCCGGCACCGGGGCCGCGACCGCGGGAACCACCGGCAGCGGCGTGAGCGGCACGGCCGCCGGGGCGCAGGGAAACCCCCTTCGTGACCCGCACAGCGTCCTGTCCAAGCGCAGCGTGTACTTCGACTTCGACAGCTATGTGGTGAAGGACGAATACAAGCCGTTGATCGAAGCGCATGCCAAGTACCTGCAGGCGACACGCACGGCGCATCTCACCATCCAGGGCAACTGCGACGAGCGCGGCAGCCGCGAGTACAACATCGCGCTCGGGCAGCGGCGCGCCGACACGGTCAAGCGAATGATGCAGCTCTACGGCGCTACCGATGCCCAAATCGAGACGGTGAGCTTCGGCAAGGAGAAGCCGAAGAATCAGGGCCACGATGAGGCGGCCTGGGCCGAGAACCGGCGCGACGATCTGGTTTACGCGGGCGAGTAATCGATGCGGCCCGGTCGCGTAGGCTCGTTCGGGCCCGCGGTTCTGGCGCTGTTCGCGGCCGTGCAGCTGGCGGTGGCGCCGGCGCATGCGGCGCTGTTTGACGACGACGAGGCGCGGCACCGTATCGACGTGCTCAAGGGCCGCGTCGACCAGCTCGAAAGCTCGATCAACGAACGCCTCGGCGCCCTCGAGTCCACGGTCAAGAACCAGGGGTTGGTGGACATGCTGCATGACGTCGAAGACATCAAGGCGGAGGTCGCCAAGCTCCGCGGCCAGAACGAGGTGCTGACCTACGAGCTCGATCAGGCGCAGAAGCGCCAGCGCGACCTTTATCTGGATCTCGACGGGCGACTGCGCAAGCTCGAGGGCGGTGCGGGCGCGGCTGGGGCGCCCGCGGCGGACGCAGCGCCCTCCGTCCCCGACAGTGCAGCGCCGGGGACGAGCGCCGGGGCTGCGCCACCCGTCGCCATAGGGCGTACGCCGCCGATGGCCGGCGATGCCACTAGCGAACAGCACGCCTACGACGCCGCGCTCGACCAATTCAAGAGCGGCAGTTTCAGCGCAGCCGTGGCGCGCTTTCAGGCGTTCGTGCGCACTTATCCACGCAGCCCGCTGGCCCCCTCGGCCATCTACTGGACCGGTAACGCGCAGTTCGGGCTTAAGGATTTCCGCGGCGCCATCGCGACGCAGCGCCAGCTGCTGGCAGCCTATCCAGACAGCCAGAAGGTGCCCGACGCCATGCTCAACATCGCCAGTTGCCAGGTCGAGCTCGGCGATGCCGCAGGGGCGCGCCGAACGCTCGAGGATCTGGTCGCCAAGTATCCGGCCTCCGAGGCCGCAGGAAAGGCAAGACAACGGCTCGCCGGCCGGTAGGCGACTTGCGGCGATCGTTCGCGGCGCGACTCATCGCCTGGCAGCAAGTGCACGGCCGGCGCGATCTGCCGTGGCAAGGCACGCGCGATCCATACCGGATCTGGCTCGCCGAGATCATGCTGCAGCAGACGCAGGTCGCGACGGTCATTCCGTACTACGAACGCTTCCTGGCCGCGTTTCCGGACCTCGCCAGCCTGGCGGCGGCACCGATCGAGCGCGTGCTCGAGCGGTGGAGTGGCCTGGGCTACTACCGACGCGCGCATCTGCTGCATCGCGCCGCCGGCGCGGTCGCAGCCGAGCACGGCGGGCAGTTCCCCCGCGACGTCGCCGCGGTCGCGCGCCTGCCGGGCGTCGGCCGCACCACTGCGGCGGCGATTGCGGCTTTCGCATTTGGCGCCCGCGGGGCGATCCTCGACGGCAACGTGCAACGTGTGCTCGCGCGACACGCCGGGGTTCGCAGGCCTGCCAGCGAAGACAACGGTGAGGCGCGCGCTATGGCAGCTGGCGGAGGCGCGGCTGCCGCCGAGCGGGATCGAGATCTACACCCAGGCGCTGATGGACCTCGGCGCCACGGTGTGCCTGCGCACTGCGCCGCGCTGCGACGCCTGCCCGGTGGCGAGCGATTGCGTCGCCCGGCGCGACAACCGCATCGGCGAGCTGCCGGCACCGCGGCCAAGAAAGGCGCTGCCCCAACGCGCTGTCACTGTGCTGTTGCTCGAGCGGCACGGCGAAGTGCTGCTTGAAAGGCGACCGGCAAGCGGCATCTGGGCAGGACTGTGGAGCCTGCCCGAGCTCGGCGTCGGGTCCGATCCGGTCGCGTTTTGTGCACAGCGTTTCGCCGCTCGGGTGGTCGCGTTGTCGCGGCTGCCTCCGATCGAACATGGTTTCACGCACTTCCGCCTGACTCTCCACCCGCTGCCCTGCGTGGTACGTGCCTGGCCGCGACGCTCGAAGCCCGGGCTGCTGTGGATGCCGCTTGCCGAGGTCGGTGGCGCAGCGCTACCGGCGCCGATCAAGAAGCTGCTGCGGCAACGCGCCGGCCAAGCGGCTGCTTGTATCACCGCGCCGGCCTATGCCTGACAACCACTAGGGCTTGCTCGAGCGCAGATCCGCCGGCAACAGCGCATCGGCTTCCGCGCCGTAGGCCGAGCGAAACGCCGCGAGCTCCTTCGCTGCTTCGTCCTGCCGCCCCGCGTTCTTGAGATCGCGAATGCGCTTGATCCATTCTTCGACGCGCCGCTCCGCCGCGGTCTGGGTCAGGGCATCGCTGGCAGGCGCGGCCCTGGCGACGGTCGCCCGACTCGCCATCGGCGCCGCGGGCGCCGCTGCGGGCGGCGCAGTGGCGCCCACACCCGTGCCAAGGTTTTCATCGCGGGCGGATTGCACCGCTGGGGCCGCGGCGGGGAACGGGTTGCTGCTCGGGGGCGCCGCAGGTGCCCGCAGCGCGCTCGGCGCGCCCTGCCCCGGGCCGGCGGTCTCTGCTGCAGCCCGGTCCTGCGGCGACGGGCCCTCCGGCGGCCGGCGCTCGGCGCCCGAGGCTCCGGCCGGCTTTTGCGCCGCCATCGCCGGCGCAGGCCGGGAATGCTCGCCGGCGACCTTCGCGGCCGTGGCCGGCGCCGGCTCTTCCGGCGCGTACCGGCGTTGCATCGGTGGCAGGGAAGGCGCGGCGGAGGGCGCCGGAGGGGCCTCGGCGGCCGGCGCCACGCTATCCTGCCGCCGCTCGCCTGGTGCAGGCGCCGTGTCAGAGATGGCCGCTGGGGCGACGCGTTCGGGCGGTGTCAGCTGGGCAATGCCGACCGCGAGCAGCGCCACGGTCGCGGCTGCAGCCACCGGATACCACCAATGCTTGCTCCGCTTGCCTCGGGGCCCGCTATCCGCAGCGCGCCTCGCGGCCGCGCGAATCGCCGCGTCGAGCGCGGGCGGCGGCTGCTCGCGACTTGCGGCGCTCCAAGCAGCGTCGAGCCGAGGGTCGTGCTCGCTCTCGTTCATCCCAGGCCCTCGCGCCACTGTCCGTCGAGATCGCCAAGGGTTTCCCGCAACTTGGCGAGCGCATAGCGCAACCGGCTCTTGACCGTCTCGGCGCCGGCTCCGGTCAGCTCGGCGATTTCGGCGAGCGACAGGCCGCCTTCCTGCTGCAGCAGGAACGCTTCCCGCTGTGCGGGCGGAAGCGCCGCGACGGCGGCGCGCAGGCGCTCGCCAAGCTCGCGTCGCTCGGCGCGGGCGTGCGGCTCGTTCTCGCGCGGCGACGGGAGCGTCGCAACCGCGTCCGCATGGGCCTCGTCATTGGCGGACACCAGCTTCAGATGGCCGCTCGCGCGGTAATGGTCGATGAGGCGATTATGTGCAAGCCGGTAGAGCCACGTTGTGAACTTCGCGGTCGGAGCGTAGCTCGCGCGGGCGCGAATCAGGTTCATCCACACGTCCTGGAAAAGTTCGTCGGCGATGCCGGCGTGACGGGTCTGGCGCAGGAGGTACCGATAGACGCCTCCGCGGTGCCGGTCATAAAGCACATCGAACGCCGCGGCGTCGCCAGCGACGTAGGCAAGCATAAGGTCTTCGTCGCTGGTTGCAGCGGGCGCTGGCATGGCCCGGCAAAGTATGCGAGCCGGGCCATGCGCTGGCAAGCGAGCCTCAGGGCCGCATCACGGCAGCCGCGGATCGGGAACGAAGCGACCGCGGTCGGGGAACGGGTCGGGATGAAGCCGTGCCACAGGCGGCGAGGAAACGGGCACTCCCTGAGCGAGCAGGTTCTCATAGGAGTCGTAATAGATCGCGATGGTTTCGGCCGGGGCCTCGCTCGCGCGTTCGAACCGCGTGTAGCTGGCATAGGATGATTCACTGCGCCCGTGGCCGGTACCGAGCCGTTCTCCGGCAGCCTGCGCCACGGAGTCGGTGGCGCTATTGCCGGCGGCGCCCGTGCTGGCTGCCGGAGCTGCCGGCGCCGGCGCGCTTTCGGCTCGCGCGGCGTCCCTGGGGCGTGACTCCGCGCGCGCGATCGGCTGCACGCGCTCGCGATACAGGGCGACGCCGATCACGCCGACATTGTCGGGACGGCCGGTACGAGCCGCATACGAGTCGGGCAGCGCGGTGAAGTAGAACGCCGCGGTGCGCGACAGGCTCTTGCGCCAGCCGCCGATGTCGGCGTTTTCGTTGGGCGCAAGGACGTAGCCTGACTGCTGTGGCGACGCAGTGGCACCGGTGATGACATTGACTCCATCGACGCTCATGACCGCGAGCAGGCGGCCGTTGCCGGTGTTGCGCACGCGGATCGCATATTCGTTGCCCGGCTTGCCGACGATATAGCGGCGGCCCAGGTGCCAATAAATGGGCAGGACACGACCCTCGGTGCGGTCGACGACCTCAACGGTCGCTTGCCGCGCGGGCGCGACCCCCTCAGCCCGCGCTACGCCGGCAAGCGTCGTGGTGGCCAGTGCGGCGGCGCACATTGCGGCCGATGCCAATAACTTTCCTGCCTGCAGCATGGTCAGCTCCTTTATGCCGCGGTTCGGTGGGCGGCTGTCCGCTATAAACGATCCCGGCCCCGGTTCGGGGTTAGCCCGCATGCCATAATTCGTCTACCGGCCAACAGCGACATCGCGGCGCCGGGTCTCGAGCGATGCAGGATCTCACCCACCTTCCAGCTTTGGTCGCCTGGTGCGCCTTCGTCCTGGCCGTGGTCTTTGGCGCGGTCGCAAACCGCGTCAACTTCTGCACCATGGGAGCCGTGTCCGATATCTTCGCCATGGGAGACTGGCGGCGGATGCGCATGTGGCTGCTGGCGATCGCGGTGGCGATCGCCGGGGCGACGTTGCTCGAGGCTGGCGGCCTCGCGGACCTCGGTAAATCGATCTACACAGCGCCGCGCGTCCCGTGGCTGTCGCACCTGGTCGGCGGTTTGCTGTTTGGCTTCGGCATGACGCTCGCGTCGGGTTGCGGCAGCAAGCTGCTCATTCGTGCCGGCGCGGGCAATCTCAAATCGCTGGTTGCACTGATCGTGCTTGCAATCGCGGCCTACATGACGCTCAAGGGCCTGTTCGCGGTGTGGCGAGTCGAAACGCTCGACACGCTGCGCCTCGATACGACGCGCTTCGGCGCTGCGAACTCGGATCTCGGCAGCGTGGTTGCAGCTCTGTCAGGGGGCGGCTCAATCAAGGTCGCGCTGTCCCTCACGATCGCGGCAGTGGTTGCCGCGTTCGTGCTGGCGAGCCGCGACTTTCGGGCCAGCCGGGAGATGGTTTTCGGGGGACTGGTAATCGGTTCGATCATCATCGCCGGCTGGTACGTTACCGCGCACTTGGGGCATCTCGCCGAGGATCCGCGGACGCTGGAGGAGGCGTTCATCGGGACCAATTCCGGCAAGCCCGAGTCTTACAGTTTCGTCGCGCCCGTCGCCTACCTCCTGGAACTTTTGCTATGGTGGAGCGATCAGTCCCGGACGGTCACCTTCGGCATTGCCGGCGTGCTCGGCATGGCGGCTGGATCGACGGCCATGGCGGTGGCGACCCGTACCTTCCGCTGGGAAGGGTTTGCATCGACCGAAGATCTGGTCAACCATATCGTAGGTGGCGTGTTAATGGGCTTTGGGGGCGTCTGTGCGCTGGGCTGCACGATTGGCCAGGGCCTGACCGGCATCTCAACCTTGGCGATCGGCTCCTTTCTGGCCCTGGGGGCTATCATCGCGGGGTCGGTCGCGGCGCTTAAGTACCAGTACTGGCGTGTTGCCGGAGCGTAGTGGAACGATGATTGTCTATGACTTGATCTGTGCGCAACAACACCGGTTCGAAGGCTGGTTCGAGTCGGCGGAAGAGTATGGGCGCCAGCGCGACCTGGCGTCGATTCGCTGTCCGATCTGCGACGATGCGCAAATCGAGCGCCGCCCGTCGGCCAACATCCGGGTTGGGGGCGGCGCCGAGTCGGGCGCAAAGCGCAAGGAGGTTGCGGTTGCCGGCGGCGATGCCGACATGCTGAAGCTGGTGCGGCGGTTGATCGCGCAGACGGAGAACGTCGGCCGCGCATTTCCCGAGGAAGCGCGCAAGATCCACTACGATGAAGCGCCGAAGCGGGGAATCCGCGGCCAAGCCACCGTTGAAGAGGCGGAGGAATTGCGCGATGAAGGAATCGACTTTCTGTCGTTGCCGGCCGCGCTTACCCGCAATTTGAACTAACCTCACTGCCTTCGTGCCGAGGCGGCCGAAGCGACGCCGTCGTTTTGGCTCGGGCCGCTCGAAGGGCTGAAACATAGCGTTACACGTAGTAACGAGTTTTTGCGCGCACGCTCCGATTGGCTATATAATTCGCGCCCTTCGGCGGGCCGTTAGCTCAGTTGGTAGAGCAGCGGACTTTTAATCCGTTGGTCGTGGGTTCAAGTCCCGCACGGCCTACCAGTATTCTCGACGGTACCGCTTGGCCTGTCGGTGGGGTCGCGGTGACCGTCCGCCGAGGACATACCGTCGGCCCCATTTGGCCGCGGGTTGCCCGCGCCGAAGCCCGACAAGGTATACTTCGCCGCTCGTGTCGCCACCGTGCCTGCGTCTTCCGGCACGTCAGCATTTGCCCATCGAGAGCCCGATGATCCTCCGCCGCGCCCTGTACATACTGCTCTGCTTCGGCGCAGCCGTACTGGCCGGCTGCAATTCCGGCAACGGCGTCGGGGCGATGCCGATCAATACGACCGTGCGCGTCGTCAACCTGGTTCCCAATTCGCCGCCGATCACGTTCCTCGTCGACAACAATGCGCTGGTCACCGGGCTCGCCTTTGAGCAGCAGACCCTGTACCTCGACACGACTAACGGTACTCACGAGTTCTCGGTTACCGACGGCGGCAACTCGACACTCGTTGTCGTCAATGAGACGCTGACCAACGGCCAGGCCTATACCTTCGTGGTGTACGGGCCGGCGGACGCCGCCAGCTCCAACCTCCTGACGGACAGTCCGATCAGCATCCCGCAGGACGGAACCCTCGTCACCATCCCGAACAGCGGGACTTTTGCTATTCGACTGGCGAATCTGGCGCTGGGTGTCGGCGCCATCGACATGTACATCACCGCTCCCGGGGCCGATCTTGCCCTGACGGCGCCGACAATCATCGACATCCCCTATGGCGTGGACACGACCTTCTTTCCGGTAAACACCGGGAGCTACGAGGTGCGCCTGGCGACCACCGGTACCAAGGATGTCATCTTCGATAGCGGAGCCATGATCGCCTTCGGCGATCAATCAATTCTCGAGGCGGTCGCGTACAGCAAAGGAAGCAGCAAGCTTGCCGGCTTGGACATTCTGAACCTCAACACGCAAGGCAACGCCCAGATCTATCAGAGCCTGCTGGCGCGCTTCAAGCTGGTCAACGCCTCGGCGGTCGGCCCCCCGCTCAACGTCCTGGTCGATGGCGTGCTGACGCTGACCAACGTCCCCTTCGCGGGCGTTTCGATCTACGTCAAGACGCTGGCGCAACCGCAGACGGTCTCGATCGAATCGAGCGCGACACCGGGCGCGAGCCTATTGACGTTCCAGGCGAATTTCTCTCCGTCGACCGATTCGTCGGTGGTCATCAGCGGTTCCGCGGGAGCGTTGCAGGACTTGGTTCTCACCGACAACAACATGCCCTCGCCGACGGGACGGGCGCGCGTCCGATTCGTCAATGCATCGCCCGATCTGGCCGCGCTCGACGTCTACGTCAACTTCGTTCCGACCTTCGCCCATGTCGTCACCAACTCCGCATCGGGTTACACCGAGCTCGTCGCCAACCTGACGGGCAGCACCTTCAACATCGGATTCAACATTGCCGGCACCACGACACCGGCTTTGGTCTTGCCGAGCGTCACCTTTGTCGCGGGTACTACCTATACGGTATACGTCGTCGGACCGGGATCTTCGCCGCAGGGCGTGGTTGTCAGCGACAACTGATAGTGATTCTGGTCAAATCATGACAACCTCGATCACCATCCCATGGAGACATGGATGAACTCAAACCGTCCACTGACCATCCTGCTTTGCCTGTTATCTTTCGTGCTCGCGAGCTGTGGCCACAGCAGCAGCAACAACGCCAGCCTGCGCATTATGAATGCGATCCCCGATGCGCCCGCGATAAGCGTCCAGCTGGGCACCAACCCGCCACTGGTTACCGGGATGATCTTCCAGCAGCTCACCCAGTACATGAGCGTCAGCGGCGGGTCGCAGGATTTCATGGTCAGCGCCAATGGCGGACAATCGTTTGCCATCAACCAGACGCTCAACATGGGAAGTGGCAACTACACGTACGTCGTCTACGGCCCGATCGTCTCGGCCAACGGGATCCTGATCAACGAGAACAACATCCCGACGCCGAACTCAGGGGAGTTTAACTTTCGCGTTATCAATGTTGCTGCCGGCATCGGTCCGGTTGACGTTTACCTCACGCCGCTCGGAACGGATATCAATGCGACGTCACCGACGGTATCCAACGTCGGTCTGGGCGCTATCAGTGAGTTCGTCAGCCCCAATGTCGGCACGCTGGAGCTGCGCGCGACCGCGACCGGCACGAAGAACATCATCTACGACACCGCGGTGCAGATGTTCAGCAACGGGAACTCGTATGAGGTTGTGGTTTTCACCAAGGGCAGCGCCAGGCTGGTCAGCATGGCGCTCCTCGATGAAAACAGCAACGGCACTGGGCAGGTGCTCGACAACCTTCTGGCCGACTTCAAGGTTGTCAACGCGTCGACCGCCGGCACGGCCTTGAACGTCCTGGTCAACAATGTAATTGCGCTGTCAAACATTCCATACCAGGGCGTCTCGAACTATGTCAACACGCCGGCTGGCTCGACCACTTTTAGCGTCCAGGCCACCGCGACGCCAGGTGCCAACCTGCTGACGCTGGTCGCGACGCTCAATTCGGCAACGGATACGTCGCTGGTGTTCAGCGGTCCTCCAGGTGGGCTCATTCCACTGGTACTGAACGACAACAATCTGCCGCCGCCGGCGTTGAACGCGCGCGTGCGGTTCGTTAACGCCTCCCCGGGTCTCGGACCGATTGATGTCTACATCAATTTCAGTAAGAGCACCGCTGCTTTAGCCGAGAATTCGGCGTCCCTGTACATCAACGAGACCGCCGACGCGACGATCGGAACCGCGTACGAGTTCGATTTCAATATTGCCGGCACGACTACGCCGGTGCTGAAGATGCCAGGGGTCACGATCATTGCCGGCCATACGTATACGATCTACGTAGTTGGACCGGCCAACGCCCCGCAGGGTGTCGTCGCACAGGACACCTAGGCACCGTTGCCGCGCCGGGTCGCACCCGCGTATAATTCGTGCCCTGCCGCCGGATGTTTCCGGCGGCGGCGCATTCGGGTCGTTAGCTCAGCTGGTAGAGCAGCGGACTCTTAATCCGTTGGTCGCAGGTTCGATCCCTGCACGGCCTACCAATCAAGTCAAAGGGTTAGCTTAGCCGCTGGCCCTTTGCTTTTCTTGAACGTGACAAAAACGTACGAAAAAATCCATTGGTCGACCGCCTGATCCGCTAGCTGCACACAAGTCTCTACGCTGTTGGCCAAGATCGCAGGCGCTAACTCGCAGTGAAGGCCCGTGACAATTTCGTACAAAATAATCCGTTGGTCGAAACTCGATCGTGTACCGAGTGCTTGCGTGCCTCACCGTCTCGGCACCTAAAACGCGAAAAACCCTGGACGACCTCAAGACACTTGTGCCAATGCTCAAGAATTCGGCCGCGCGCATTGCGCGGGCCATATAACAAGCTTTGATCGGCTCGCCCCAGGTGCGGCGCCAGTAGCATTTCGCTGCCTGCCGAGCGTCATCGTCAGGCTTTGCTGTTGACAAACTCCCACACCTTAGAGATCACGACCGATCCCTCGCCGACCGAGGATGCAACGCGTTTGACCGAGCCTGCGCGCACATCGCCCACCGCGAAGATGCCGGGCAACGAGGTGGCGAAGGGCGACGATGCCGAGCCCTCGCCGGAACCGGTGATCACGAAACCTTTACCGTCGAGTTTCACTAGGCCAGAGAGCCATTCGGTATTCGGCGCAGCGCCCACCATGATGAACAGCGCGCGCGTGTTGACGAGGCGGGCCGCTCCCGTGTTCACGTCACGAATGGTCAACGCCTCGAGATGCTCGCCGCCATGCAACGCACTTACCTCGGCGCCATACTCAATTGTTATTTTGGGATCCGCGTCGAGCCGGCTGGAGAGGTAGCTCGACATCGACGCTGCAAGCGAAGGCCCGCGCACTAGTACGCGCACGGAACTCGCCGAACGGCTAAGAAACATCGCTGCTTGTCCCGCCGAATTGCCGCCGCCAACGATGACCGCTTCCGTTCCCTTGCAATAGCGAGCCTCGATTTCGGTCGCCGCATAATAAACGCCGACGCCTTCAAAGTTGGCTAGGCGGTCGAGCGGCGGCCGGCGATATTGCACGCCGGTCGCGACCACCACTGCTCTGGCACGGACGCGCTGTCCGTTGTCGAAGGTGGCGCAGAAGCTTTGATCCGAGAGCTTCTCGAGGAGGGTCACCCGTCGCGGCATCGCGAAGCGCGTCCCGAATTTCATCGCCTGCACCTCGCCGCGCCAGACCAAGTCCGCACCCGAAATACCCGTCGGGAAGCCCATATAATTCTCAATGCGGCTCGAGGTCCCGGCTTGGCCGCCGATCGCAACGTCTTCAACGACCAGCGCGCACAGACCTTCAGCTCCCGCATAAACTCCCGCAGCGACCCCAGCGGGCCCGCCACCCACGATCAGCACGTCGAACGTCTCGTCGTTCCGGAAGTCGAGATGCAGGCCGAGCAGCCGCGCGACCTTGTCCGGCGTGGGATCAGTCACGACAGCGTTCTGCCCGAAGATCACCGCGGGCACGATCGGATCGATTGAGCAGCTGCGGGCTGTAGCTTCTGCTTCAGGACTCCGCAGTGGCAGCGAGCTGTAGGGAATGCGGTTACGGCTGGCAAACTCCGCGATACGGCGAACGTTGCGGTCCTCATCTTCGCCAATCAATCGTAGCACGCCGTCACGATCGTCGAGCTGACGTCGACGGCGCGCGGAAAACACCGTGATTATGATGTCTGACATCTCTGGGATTTGAGACATCAGCGTCAGCATCGCTTCACGCGGCACCTCGATTACCCGCGTGTCTCGAACCGTGCGCATCGCCAGCGACCAGGGGCCGCCGTTCAAAAAGGCGATCTCGCCCATGAACTGTGTGGGACCTAAGGTAGATGGCAAATGGCGTTTATCGGTATAGGGATTGACTACCTCAATCTCGCCTTCTTCAACATAGACAAAACGATCTATCGGCTCGCCGGGCCGCGCAAGAAACGTACCCGCAGGATAGGTAGCTATCTTGCCCGCCTCGCGCAACGCCTGCACGTGAGATGCGGACAGCGGGGTTCGCTGCATTTGGCGTAAATCGCCGCCGATCGTTTCCACGTTTCCGCTCATCCCCTGTAGGGCTAGGCTCAGCCGCCTAAATACTGATCTTGGGAGACACTGACAGACTTTCAAGGGTAGGTCGACTATGCGGCCTTCTTCCGCCCTGAATCGTCTCAGTGTTGTCGCGTTGTCGACAGACGCGACGCAACAGCCGCTCAGCGGCGGTTGAATCGCGGTGGCTTGTGACCGGTCCCGATCCTCACCGAAAGGTCCTGATGTGCCCTACCTTCGCTCCGATTACGCTCGCGTCGTGTGGGAACTTCAACTCGCTTCCGGCGCAGGCTTCAGGAAATATTGTGCTATGGGCTCGCCCTCGAGGGGGTCTCCGCGGCGCAGGTCGCGGCGCTGAATGCGCAGAAGGCTGACGGTCGCGGTTAGCACTGCTACGGCAGATGACGAAGTCGATCGCGGACAAAGACAACGAACTTGGGCGCAGGGCAGGTATAGAGGACAGCCGAGGCCGCAGCACGAGCACGGCCCAGCTAACGTGACAAAATTGTGCGCATCTCGGCGTGCGTTGGCGAGCGAGGGCGGGCCTCCGCACTAGATAAACATCCTTAAAATCCGGCTCTTAATCCGTTGGTCGCAGGTTCGATCCCTGCACGGCCTACCAATCAAGTCAAAGGGTTAGCTTAGCTGCTGACCCTTTGCTTTTCCCGGGTGTATACCAAAACGTAGCAAAAATCCGTTGGTCGTGTTCCTGTCGTCCAGCTCGTCGCACCGAGTATCCAAATGGTTGCGTGTGCTTTTTTCATGCACGCTTTCGCGCACTGTAGCTACCGCAGCAATTACTCTGCTTGTCGGAGCAGGTCCCCGATGGCGAATTCGCCAGTAGAATCGCAGGCGGATATACGTAAACCGAGTTTGTCATGAGCGACGAATTTGACGTAGAGGAGGCGCTGCTGCGAACCGGCGCCGCAGTACCGGTGACGCTCCTGCAGGAATCCGTGATGCCGGCCCTAGACGAAGCGGAGTTCGGGGTGCGGTTAGAGCTATCCTTCGTCGACGAAGACAGCCCCGAGGAGGATCGAGCCGATGTCGCGGAGTGGGGCGCGCTCGGGTTCTTGTTTGTGATCGGTGTGCTGTCGTTCGCCGACGCTCGACCTCGAGGCGTCTCCGATATGCATTATATCGAGCGTGACGAATTCCGGATCACTGATCTGGTGACGGCCCTCAAGTTCCGTAACGGCGAGCTGCATCTGGACACAGACTATGTCCGCGGCCGCCGCGTGAAGACCCGAGTCGTGGTACGTCCGGACGGGAGTGCCACGATCGAGACGATCGGCCGCGGGAAGGCGGCGCTGCGCTGGATTGCGCGCCTCCAAGGCGAGAAACCTGTGCGGGTCGTGGATTGATGCCGCCCGTCCGCGGTGCGTGAGCCAGCACATGACAATGAAGAAGCCTCCTCCTGCTGGCGGGCTGGACCATACCTTCAAAACACTGCACGCCAGATCGAAGGAAGAGCTCGCCGCGTTGCTTGTCGAGCTTGCGGCCACGCACCCGGAAGTCGAGACACGTCTTGTGCGGGATGCGCTCGCGGCCGATCCGCCACACCTCGCCGCGCAGTTCCGCCAACGATTGCAGACTTGGCGGCGCTCCAGGCGCTTCCTCATGAGCAGTGCTGCCGGCACGTTCGGCCGGGAGCTCGAATCGTGGCTTGACGAGATCGAGCGCGAGCTTCTGCCTCTCGACCCGGCGCGTGCGCACAAGCTTGCCGAAGCGTTCGTGTGCAGTGACGAGCGCTTCTTCGAGCAAGCGGACGACTCGGATGCGGCGATTGGAGACGCGATTCGCGCAGGTTGCCGACTCTGGCTGCTCGCGGCCAAGGCGCAGCCAGACCGATTGGCTGCTGACTGGATCGAGCGCGTTTATGCGCTCGCGAACGCCGACGAGTACGGCGCCCGCGAGGCGCTATTGCGGCATGCGGACATGCTCTTCGATGCCCCGGCCCTGCGCGCGCTGGCGGGTCGCTTCGAGGAGGATCTCGATCGGGCGCTCCGCCCCCGCGGCAAAAGCGAGCACCCGAACCACGCCGTATTCAAGGCCGCGGCGGCGATCTCGCTCGTCGCCGACGCGCTGCGCGATCCGGACTTGTCGACCAAGGCGACTCTGCGCTACAGCCCCAACCCCAATCCTCTCCAGAAGGAACATTTCGCCGAGCGCTACATCCGTTTCGGCCGACCCGGCGAGGCGCTGGCATGGCTCGAGGGCGATTGGGGAGGTCACGGGGAGCAGCGCGAACGGCTGCTCGCGGAAGCTTACGCGGCAGTCGGTGACACTGTGCGCCTGCAGTCCGTGCTCGGGGCCCTGTTCGAGCGGACCGGGTCACCGGACGATTTCGAAGCTTGGCATGCAGTCCTCGACCCCGCCGACCGGGCGGGTGCCGTCGCGGAGGCGCGCGAGCGGGCGTGGAGCATCGACGATCCGATCACGGGCGCGCAGCTCCTGCTCGCGCTGAAGGATGACCAAGCCGCCGAAGCGCTGCTTGTCGCCCGACACGCGAGCCTCCGCGGCGAGCAGTATTACCGGCTCGTGCCGCTCGCCAAGACGTTGGAGAGGAATGGGCGGCTTCTCGGAGCGGTCGTTTGCTACCGCGCGCTCCTCGTCGCCATACTCGCGCGGGCATACGCGAGAGCATACGGGCACGCGGCAAAGTATCTTGGCGTGTTGCGCCGGCTCGACCCGCAGGTAGGCAACTATCGCCCGCTGCTTACCCATGAAGCGTTCGAAGCCTCGCTTCGCAACACGCACGCGCGCAAAGTGAGTTTCTGGAACCGGACTGGGAGCTAGCCAGCGCGTACTGAACGCATCGGGCTAAGGCCCGTGGCCAATAGACATTGCGCGCCTATCCTATTTCTGGGATAATACAAAATAGCGCATGGAGATACCGCGGCATCAATCGCCAAGACCACTGCGCTGGGTTGCCTCAGCGAAGAAGGACCTCATGGCCATGCCAAGGCCAGTGAAGAGGAAGCTGGGCTTTGCCCTTCACCTTGCGCAGATTGGCGAAAAGCACCCGGCGACAAAGCCGCTGAAGGGATTCGGGTCGGCTGCAGTATTGGAGGTAATCGAGGACTACCAGGGCGACACCTACCGAGCGGTCTATACAGTGCGCCTTAAGCGAGCAGTCTACGTACTTCACTGCTTCAAGAAGAAGTCGACCAAGGGTACACAGACACCGCGGCCGGATTTGGAGCTGATGCGCTCACGGCTCAAGGCTGCCCAGGAGACAGATGAGGAAATGTGACTATGACAAAGAGACGCAAAGCCCGGTTGACTACCGGCGTGGAAATTGAGGCGGGTAGCGGCAACGTCTACAAGGACCTCGGGTTCAAGGATGCCGAAGTGATGCTGGCCAAGGCACGCATTGTCGCGGAGATAACACGTATTATTCGGGTACGGCGGCTAACGCAGACCGCGGCGGCAGAGATCCTCGGTCTGAGTCAACCCAAGGTTTCGGCTCTGCTCAACGGGCACTTTCAGGGCTACTCGCAGGAGCGGTTGATCGGGTTGCTTAACCGCCTGGGCTGCGATGTGGAGATCATAGTGAAGGCAGCGCCTCGCCGTCGGACGATGGGACGGGTTTCGGTCGCGTTCGGTTGATGTGTCGCCGGCGATAGGATCGGCATAAAGAATGACCGTGACAAAAACGTGCACTGGTCGTACGCTTTGCTTCAAATCACCAGAGGTAATGCACCGCGCGGCGCCGCATGTAAACAGAAAATAGGTCGGGGTTCAAGGCGCGCAACCGCTCCCGCTGCAAAGTCAGCGTCCGCCAATCTCCGTGTCGCTCCAGTTCGACGATGTGCAGCAGCAGACGCGTGGCGTTGGCGGGCGGCGAGTCCGGAAACTCCACGTTGCCCAGCTCCTTGGCGACCGCGGGGTGCTCGAGCAAGTACCACGCAGGGAACCACGCCGCCTGCTGAGCCTCTTCGACCGTTTCCCACTCGCAGGCGCGTTCGAACGCCCGCCAGTCTCGATCGAACAGCTCATCGCCTAGTTCGACGAGGATCGAGGCGAGCCGCTGGGGCTCGTGCCAGGCCGGTGCGAAGAGGGAAGAGCGTGCGGCGGCGAGCCCGCACTGCCGATAACGCGCGATGCACAGCCAATGCAACGCGTCGGGAGTCTGGTTTGCGCGCGGGATAGCGCGCGCTGCCTCCTCTGCGTCTGCCCAGTCGCCGCTACGCAGACACAACCACGCCCGGTGGCCCTTTGGGCGCATTGCCTCATAGGCAAGTCCGCGCGCCACCTCGGCTAAGTCGCAAAAGAAGGCCCCCGCAAATGCTTGGGCCGCCGCTCCCAGCGCCAGCTTAGCGGCCGGTTCGATCTCGCGTTCGAGCCACGCCACCGTGTCCGAAATCGCTGCTGGATTGGATTGGCGGCAGGTCGGCGCCATTCGGCGAGTGCCCGGGTTAGCATGTCGAGGGCATTCAGGTTCGGATAGCCAGGCGCGTCGCAGTGCAGCTTGGCGAGGTTGGTGGTGGCGAGCGGCGAGCCTCGCATCGCGTGCCGAGAGGGCAGCGATGGTTTGATTGGCGAGCACCACCGCTTGTGAATCGAGGAAGAGGTCCAGTTGGACGTTCATAGCCTCGAGAAGCCTCGAGCGCAACGCAAGTATCGACGATAGTAAGCGGTACCAAGTCAGAGAACACGGCAGCGCCGTTCGGTGGCGGCGTGCAGACGCTACTCAAGCACCTCAACTGGGTAGCGTGCGCTGGGGCGAAAGAATGGTTGGCAATTTGCCACTTGGGAGGCGCGTCGTCAAAGGGCTAAACGCGCGGCAACGGCAGCAACCGGTGCGAGCGCGATAACACGGCCGCAACCTGAATCACCGACCTTGAGAAGTGTTAAATATTTCTCGGCGCTTCTAGCATCTATGCGGCCCGCGGAGGGGTTATCTCAACATAATATTTAACACCTGATCGATAGAAACGATAATTTAGTCAACAAGATAGGAGATTTCTTACGCCGGACTCTTAATCCGTTGGTCGCAGGTTCGATCCCTGCACGGCCTACCAATTTTTTCAAGTACTTGCAACGGCTCTCCCATGGAGGGCCGTTGCTGTTTGTGTAGTTCCTGTGTAATCGTGCCAGGTTCCTGCGTCACCGGGCCGATCTCCAACCGGCTCTCGAGCTTATCCATCGCCAATTCAACGTGCGCGCCATGGGCGTGGGCGTAACGTTCCACCATCGCGAGCGTCTTGTGCCCGCTAATCCGCTTGACTGTCGGAAGGTCTACGCCAGCCTGAACCAAATGCGTAATCGCGGTGTGGCGCAATGTGTGCCGCACGACCTGCCGCGGATCCAGACCAGCCGCCGCCACGACGCGGCGGAACGGCTTTCGAATATCCACAGTATGCCCGCCGCCAGCGGTGGGTGAGGGAAATAGCCACGGCGTTCCTTCCGGCAGGGAGGCAAGGTAGCCACCAAGCTACTACTCGGTTCTGTTCGGTCTTAGTCATAGGGCTCTCCTACTCCCGGGTTGAGAAGTGAGCCATAATGTCACCTTATGTCACCTTAGTCTTGGGGCTTCACAAAAGGGCTAGCTCAGCGGCTGGCCCTTTGTTCTTTTGGAACGTGACAAAACGTCAACCACGTTTCCGTCACGGCCGCGCTGCGGAGGCTGCGGCCGTCATCCGCCAAGTCGCCAAGGTATTCGAAATAGATTCCCAATTCGGGTATGATCATTCCCGAAATGGGAATATCCGCAAAACCTCGGGGGGACCGGGTTCCCCTTACCGGCTTGGGCGGAGTGCTTTTCACGCCAGTCCAGCAGCGGGTCCTGGGCCTTCTGTTCGGGCAGCCAGATCGGCGTTTTCAAAGTGGGGAACTGATCCGCCTCGCCGCTTCCGGCACAGGAGCTGTACACCGACTACTGACCCGCCTCGCAGACTCAGGGCTGATCACGGTCGAACGCGTCGGTAATCAGAAGCATTATCAGGCCAACCGTGCGAGCCCGGTGTTTGCGGAACTGCACGGTCTGATTATCAAGACATCCGGACTGCTCGCGCCCTTGCGGGCCGCTCTAGCCCCGTTGGCCGACCGCATCCGCACCGCCTTCGTGTATGGCTCGGTAGCGAAGCGCACGGATCATGCGGCGAGCGACATCGATCTGATGGTGATCGCCGACAAGCTGGATTACGCGGATGTTTTCTCCGCATTGCAAACCGTTGAAGCGGAGCTTGGCCGCACTGTGAATCCAAACGTAATGACACTAGCGGAGTGGCGGCGCAAGCACAAGCAAGCCGGCTTCGTGTCGCGTATCGCAAGCCAGCCGCGTCTCTTCGTGATCGGCTCGGACGATGACCTCGCCTGAACTCGATAACCTCGTGAAGATCGGCAAGCTAAAGCGCGAGCTGCCGTCTGGCGAGGAGACCGCGGGCCTGCTGCGCTCCGCCGAGGAACGGCTAAACGACGCATGTCGTATTGACCTGGCTTACTCCAGTCGGTTCGACCTCGCATACAACGCGGCGCACGCATTGGCGCTGGTGGCACTGCGCCGTGCCGGGTACCGCTCCGACAATCGCTACCTTGTCTTTCAGGCATTGGAGCACACTGCCGGCATGGCCGCGGAGAAGTGGCGCATCTTGGCGAAAGCGCACGAGCGACGCAATCTCGCCGAGTACGAAGGGCACATGGATAATGACGACCGGTTGCTCGCCGAGCTCATCGCGGCCGCGAACGAACTACGCAATGCCGTCACTTAGCATCGGCCATCCGGCCTAGGATTGGGCATGCCGACAACCCGCAAGCGTATCGCCGGATGCAAGGAACCGGTGGGCGACGTATGCCAGTAAACGTGACAAAATCGTGCGCGTCTCGGCGTGCGTTGGCGAGCGAGGGCGGGCCTCTGCACTGGATAAACATCATTAAAATCCGGCTCTTAATCCGTTGGTCGCAGGTTCGATCCCTGCACGGCCTACCAAACTTTTCAAGGGCTTGCCGCAAGGCGGGCCCTTGGCATTTTCAGGCTGGGCGAAGGCAGGGTGAGGACCTGTGCGCTGCTTGTGCAAAACGAATTGAGGAGGCCTTCCAAAAATTTTTGCAGCAAAAATTTTGAGGGATTCGCCGTACAAAGTTCGAAGTGCTACGTGCGGGTGCGTCGTACTCCAACTGAATCGGCCAAGAGTGATCCGGCTTCGTCGCCGTACTCTAGGCGATCGCATTGCTGCCGATAGCAGCCGGCAGTGTTCCGCCTACACTTCGGGAAGTAGCTTGCGGATTAGGCCCAGGAGTTCGAATGGACTATACGGCTTCGCCAGATAGGCGGTGGCCCCGGCCGCTTTCGCTTGCTGGGCATCGCCGCTCAGCGCAAACGAGGTGATGGCGATGATCGGTGTTGCCGTGGTGGCGGGCTCTGCGCGCAGCTTGCGCGTCGCGTCGAGCCCGGAAATCTTGGGCAGCTGTATGTCCATGAGGATAAGGTCCGGACGCTTCTCTAACGCCATCGCTACGCCGGCTTCGCCGTCGGGCGCTTCGATTAGGTGATAAGTAGTCCGTTTGAGCAGGTCGCGCACGATCTTGCGATTGAGCGCGTTGTCTTCGATGTACAGGATGGTCTTCGCGCTCATGCCGCAGCCTTTTCGCGCGCGCGTAGCGGGAGTTCGAAGACGAAGGTCGAGCCGTTGCCGAGTTCGCTCTCCACCCAGATCCGGCCGCCGTGCATTTCGACGAACTTCTTCGTGATCGAGAGGCCTAGGCCCGAGCCGCCGTACTCGGACGCGATGGAGGCGTCGGTTTGCTTAAACTCGGTGAAGAGGCTCGCGATCTTGTCCGCCGGAATGCCAATTCCGGTGTCCGAGACCCGATAAGTGAGCAAACCGTCCCTATACTCGACCGAGACCGCGACCCTCCCCGTCTTGGTGAATTTCAGTGAATTGCCCACGAGATTCACGAGGCACTGGGTGATCCGGCCGGGGTCGCCGTAGGCGAGCGGAGTGTCCGCGGGCACCGTGATGTCGAACTCCAGCCCTTTGTCCGCCGCGAGCGGCTTGAGCGTTGCGCGCACGCTCTCCACCGTATCCTGGACCGAATAGTCCGCCAGCGCCAGCTCCATACGCCCCGCCTCGATCTTGGCGAGGTCGAGCACGTTGTTGATGAGACGCAGCAGATGCTTGCCGCTCGACTGGATATCCTGGAGACGCTCGCTGATGTCCGCCGGGACCGGACCATAGACTTCACCGAGGATCATTTCGTTGAAGCCGAGGATGGCGTTAAGCGGCGTCCTGAGTTCGTGGCTCATGCTGGCGAGGAATTGCGATTTGTGCTGGCTTGCTGCTTCCAGCTGCCGACCTTTCTCTGCGATCTCGCGAAAAAGACGGGCATTCTGGATGGCCAATGCCGATTGCGTCGCAAAGGTCTTTAGCAGCTCGATCACTTGCGGTGCGAACTCGCCGGTACTAGTCCGGTTCACGACTAGCCCGCCGAGAAGGTGGTTCTCGCTCAGCAAGGGTACCGCCAACACTGAGCGATAGCCCAACCGAATGAGGATCTCGCGGACCCGGCTCTGGTAGACGCTTTCGTCCGCGACGTCGCGGATCTGCACCGCCTCGCCGGTGGCTGCCAGCCGCCCCAGTGCGCCTTCGCCCTTGCGGATGGGCGCGGCCCGGAGCGCCTCGACCAGCTCATCTGGCAATTTGTCCGTTGCGTGCAGGTGGAACTCCTCACGCGTTTCGTCGTACTCGTAGATGGCACCGCCATCCATGCCGGTGAGCTGGGTAGCCCGGGAAACGATCGTGCGAAGCACGGTCTCCAAATCCAGTGTCGAGCTGACCGCCTGTCCCACCTCCCCCAGCGCTCGCAGCTCTCCCACCGACTTTGTCAGCTCTGTAGTCCGCGCCTCCAGCTCCTTGAACAGCCGGACGTTCTCGATCGCGATCACAGCCTGATCGGCAAAGGTCTGCAGCAGCGCGATCTGCTTGCCGGAGAACGGCCCGGGTTCGGCCCGGCCGACGCCGACCACGCCGATCGGGTTCCCCTCGCGTATCAGCGGAACGGCCAAGGCGCTGCGAAAGCCCGTAGCGGCGGCGGTAGCACCGATCGCATAATCAGGGTCCTCAAGGGTGTCCGGGATCGCCACAACGCTGCGAGTCAGAACCGCCCGCGTGGCCGCAGTGTCGCGGCTAGGTGGCCTCGGGAAGGACTGGCGCCAGGCTCGGGCCTCTTCTGGATTCAGGTTGGCGATGGCCGCCAAGCGGATCAACTCGCCGTCGAATGTGAAGACGAGCCCCGCGCTCGCACGGCACAGCTTCAGGGCCGCCGCCGCTATGGTGTCGAACACTGGCCGCACGTCTCTCGGCGACTGACTGATCACGCGAAGAATCTCACTCGTAGCCGTCTGTTGCTCCAGAGCCTCCGTCAGGTCGCGGTTGCGCGCCTCCAGTTCCGTGAACAAGCGCACGTTTTCGATCGCAATCACCGCCTGGTCGGCGAAGGTCTGGAGCAGAGTGATCTGCTTCGGGGGAAACGGCCCAGGCTCGGGCCGGCCGACGGCAATGGCGCCGATCGGCGTGCCCTCGCGTATCAGGGGAACGGCTAAGACGCTTCGGAATCCCGCGGCCAGCGCGTTAGCCTTGTGCGCAAAATCAGGATCCTCGAGCACGTCCGGTATTGCAACGAGGCTGCAAGTCAGAACGGCCCGGGTGGCTCCCATGTTGCGGCCGGGTGGCATTGGGAAACGCTTGCGTAGAGCATCCGCCGCTTCCGGGTTCACGATCGCGAGGGCTGCAACGTGGAGCAACCGGCCGTCGAATGTAAATACGTTCGCCGAGCTGGCATTGCATAGTTTCAGGGCAGCGGCTGCGATCGTCTCGAACACCGGTTGCGCATCCGTCTGCGACCGGCTGATCACGCGTAGGATGTCGCTTGTCGCCGTCTGTTGCTCCAAGGCCTCGGTGAGGTCGCGATTGCGCGTTTCGAGTTCATTCAATAGCCGCACGTTCTCGATCGCGATGACAGCTTGGTCCGCGAAGGTCTGCAGGAGCCGGACGAGATTGTCCGGAACAACCCCTGGCTCCGGGCGGGCGAGCGCAATGGCGCCGAGGATCTGTCCTTCGCGCATCATGGGCACCCCGAAGCCGCTCCTGATGCCCATCTTCTGGGCCCCCTCTTTGTGCGCATAGTCTGCGTCACCGAAAAAGTCGGGGATCTGCACGGGTGCGCGATCGTGGATGACCCGTGCCGCCACGGAATCGCTTCCAGGCCTGATCGGGTAATGCGCGCGATGCTCCTCCGCACTGGGGCCGTGCGTGGCCCGCATGTGGATCCATTCCCCGTCGAACGTCGTCACGAACGCGAACTTCGCTCCGCAGAGCGTGGCCCCCCGCTCCGCAATTGCATCGAACACCGGCTGCACGCCGCTCGGCGACTGGCTGATGAGGTGCAGGATCTCGCTTGTCGCCGCCTGCTGCTCCAATGCTTCCGTCAGGCGCTGCTCGAGCTGCCGGCCAGTAGCGCTATCGATCCGCAATTTCCCCGGGAGAGGTGGCTTTGCTTCAAGCTTTGCCTTCGCAGGTTTTGCGCCCCGTTCCATCAGTGCTCCTTGCCACTCAGACGCTACGACAGCGCAGCGATCCAAATAGGCTACGCCATCGTACCGTTTCGAGGAAGGTCGGCGTGCTCTGTAATCGGGCGGGGCCCCCTACATGCGCGCCCCGACCGGGCCGGAAAGTAAGAACCAGGAATTCCAGTCAGTCGGAATGACCTGTTTAGAGCGGCGCATGCTAAGTGTGACGGACGAAGTACCGAGTACCAATTTCCCGACACCAAACACGCGGTCGCAGGGGTGAGGAAGCACAGAACTGGATATTTGAGAGATTAGGGCCTCAACGGCGGCGTGACCAATATCCCGGACGCCGGCTTGTGTGTGCGAGCGCGAGGATCACGATCTCTTCGCGCTTGATCTGATACGGAACAGCGAACGGAAAGCGGTCCAGTACGGCGAATCGGCGGTCCGGCCGATTTCGCCACTGCGGTGCTGCTTCGGGAAACTGGAGGATCGTCTCCAGCACTGCATCAATCTCGTCTTCGAGCTCGGCTCCGAGCCCGACACGGCGCGACTCGTAGTAGTCGACCTCGTGATCGATCTCGGCGACCGCGAGTCGGTGGATCCGAAACTTCAACGACGCGCGCGAGCCGCTCTGCGTTGACCGACGTGAGCACGGTACTCGTCGAGAGACATTGTCTCGGCGGTGCCGGCGTCGACCTCGGAACCGCGGCGCTCAACTTCGGCGTCCCACGCCTCCGCTGCGCCCGGATCGGGCTCGCCATCGAGGCTGCGGATGAGCTCCACGACCAGCCGCGCGCGTTCCTCGGCCGGGAGGCGAAGAATGTCGGCAAGGATGTCGCTGGCTGCCATAGGATCATTTTAGCAGCACGGGCGCGGAGAGCACGGGGTTAAAGATCGACCCTTTCAGCTGGACACCAGCCCCGGCAAACCGAACCGGCAGCGCCGCTATTCCCGAAAGCTGGCGACGCGAGATCGGTGCTTTCTTCCACCGGCCTGCCTGGCGCGTGCCTTGGTTGGTATTCACGGGTGTTTGGTGTGCATGGGTCCTTCACGCGCTTGCACTGTGGTTATGGCACGTACCCGCATTTTTCGAGGCAGCGCTTGAAAACGATGCGGTGCATGCCTTCCAGCACATCTGCTTCCTGGGAACGGCTCTCGTTTTCTGGTGGAGCGTGCTCGGCGGAGCGGCCCGGCGCGCGCGCGGAATCGCCTTGCTGTCAATCTTCACCACGATGGTCCACACGAGCATCCTCGGCGCTTTGTTGACGCTCTCGAATACCGTTTGGTATCGGAGCTATGCCGTCAGCTCGCCGACCTGGGGACTGACGGGACTCGAGGACCAGCAGCTCGGCGGCATCATCATGTGGGTGCCCGCCAGCCTAGTCTACGTCGTCTGCGGCTTGTTGCTTTCGTATCGCTGGCTCTCGACGTCGCCAGGTACACATTCGTATCCATGATGTTCCCTCAAATAGCCCTGGCGGTCGTAGCGACTTACTCCTATCTCAGCGACAGGCCTTTTGTTCTTTTGGAACGTCACAAGACGTCAATCACGTTTCCGTCACGGCCGCGCTCGATCCTTTGCTGGGGCAACGGTCAGATGCTCGGTACCAAACTTCGCAACGCAATCCCCAGATACCGACCAGTGACCTTGGCGTAGCCATTTCGTAACCATCCGTGGTTCTTTGCACGTACTCCTAAGCTGCGCGTAGCTGCTCTTGGAACTTGGCGTGTGTCGCAAGAGCTTGATTTAAAATGCGGCGCTGGTTGAGGCCGATTCTCTTAAATCCGTTGGTCGCAGGTTCGATCCCTGCACGGCCTATCAAACAATCAAGGGCTTGCCGCAAGGCGAGCCCTTGGCGTTTTCAGGCCTGTGCCGTATTTGTGCCCTGATCCGGCGACTCAACGGCTTGCAACGCACAGAGGCGCTTCGCATATGGTGCCAGGTGCTCCGCACGATCGCGGGCGCCGCGACCGGGAAGTTGTCGTGACGCGAGACTGGCGGTCGATGCCGGGAACGACCACAATGAGCGGATGCCTGCAGGCCACGACCGCAGCACGAGGCTACTCACGACGACACTCGCACTTGCCTTATCAATCGGTATGATATACAATCCAGAAATGTATATCATCATAACGGGCGGGCACTATGCAAGTCGCAAAATGGGGTAACAGCCTGGCCGTGCGCCTGCCCGCAACCGTCGTCGAAGCCCTATCGCTCAAGGCGGGAGACGAAATCGAGATTCAGGTCGCCGGTGCACGCGCGTTCGAAGTCAAGAAACGCCCTGGAGCACGCGAGCTGTTGGCGAGGCTGAGAAGATTCCGCGGCCGCCTTCCTGCCGATTTCAAGTTTGATCGGCTGGAAGCCAATCAGCGCTCCGTGACTCGATGAAGGGCACGCAACGATTTATCGACACCAACGTACTTCTGTATCTGCTATCCGGCGACGAGGCCAAGGCAGACCGCGCCGAAGAGACGCTCGCCGGCGGCGGCGTGCTCAGCGTACAGGTACTTAATGAATTCGCGTCGGTGGCGTCGCGCAAGCTGAAGATGTCGATCGGGGAAATCCGCGAGGCATTGGCCACCGTTCGTGCGCTATGCAAGATCGCGCCGATCAGCGAGGACACGCACGACCTGGGACTGCAGATCGCCGAGCGGTATGGCATGTCGATCTACGACTCAACGGTGATCGCTTCCGCGCTACTTGCAGGATGTAAAGCGCTGCTATCGGAAGATTTGCAGGACGGGCAGATCATCGAAGGTCGCCTCGAGATTCGAAATCCGTTTCCGGGCGTGAGCAAGGGTGTGACTGGTTAGGGCTCGGCGGCTTCCTCTCGGGCGCTGGGACGGGGCAGTGGGGTTAACGCCTGTCGACGTCGAGCTGCTCGTACGGCGGCTGCGCGATGGCCGAAGGCTTGGGCAACGGAGCGCTTTATTAGCGCCAGTTAAAGGGGCCTAGTTTGCAGCGTGATGCAGTCCGATGATCTGATGCGTGTCGGCATCGATGGTAAAGGTAACGTGATCGCCGGGGTTGAACCCCGAGACTAAATTCGCCGGCACGACCAGGTAGCTCATAGTCATCGCCGCCATGAATCCAGGAATCTCCTTGTGTGCGATGGTAATACTGCCGGCGCGACGATCGATAGCTTTGAGCGTGCCAACGCCCTGGAACACGTGTGCCGCGGGCGGGGGCCTTCCGTTACCGACGCTGCTCTGCAGCTGTTCCTCCGCTGGCGCGGCGCCGGTGTCAGCGCCCGAAGCGCCTTTTTCGAGCGCCGCGACCATAGCCTCGGTTCCGGGATTGCCGTGGCCAACGACGATCAGCCCGTGCATACCCATTTCCTCGTGCGTAGGCACATGGCAATGGAACTCGAGCGTCACATCATGGTCGGGGGTGACGAAGCGCCCGATTCTCTCTCCAGGCCCGCGGAAATCCAGTATAAACATTGGATCGAGCCCGGGGATCATCAGGTCGTGGCGGATCTCGTCGTTGTTCTCGAGCACGACCTCGACGGTCTGGCACGGCTCGGCATGGATTATGCGCGGCTCGAAGCCGTAGACCTGGCCCGCGCCGGCGGCGCCGGCTCCTTCCCTGATCCACACCCTAAGAGTGCTCCTCGGCTCCTTGCAGGAGGTCGCCACTACCTTGTGGCTCTCCATTGGATCGGGCTGTCGCTGCTCGTCGCCTGTTGCATCGCGAACCGGGAACGGAGCATCTACAGCCTCGTCGCCCATCGCAGCCGTCTGCTCGTGATAGATCGACGGATCGAAGACCGGAACGTTGCCCTGGTAGTACGCCGGGTCGAAGAATCGCTTCAGGCTCGTCGCTACCTTGGGTAGCCCGTTCTCGTCCTTGAACCCATCGTAGACAATCACGGTTGCGTCGCCGCCCGGGCTGATGCCGTGATTGGTCGCAGCGCGTTCCGTATGGTCATGCATGAGCCACACGCCGGGCCCCGATGCATAGGTGCTGTCGCTGCCAGGGCGCAGCTCGAGGTCGGCGCGCTGCGCGGGTCCGATCGTCACAACATCTCGCACTACGCGGGCAGCTTCCGGCACCGCATAACCGTCGAGGGCGGTAATGATGAAATGATGGCCATGCGTGTGCAGGTTGATCGTGCTCTCGCCGGCATTAAGGACGCGCAGCAGCACGCGATCGCCGGCGGCGACGTCAATCGGGGTATCGCGCAGCGTGAACGGGAAGGAGCGGCCGTTGAGCAGAAAGACGTCTGGACGGCGTTGCGTGATGTCGTAATCGCGATGCATCGCCCGCTCAATCTGCATCGGGTTCTTGTAGAGCGTGGGTATTCGATGCAGCCGGTCGTCGACATCCTGGTAAACCAGCGAGTACTCGCGCGTATAGCCCTCTTCCCGCTCCGCCGCAGCGAGGTCGGGAATGCGTCCCGCGCCGACGATAAGATGGCGGAAATAGTTGTGCGGCCGGTTCGGTTCGACGATCAGCATGCCAGCGAGCCCCATCAGGATATGCACATCGGGTTGCACGTGGCAGTGATAGAAGAAGGTCCCAGGGTGCTGCGCCACGAACTCGTAGGTGAACGACTTACCGGGCATGACGGCGGTCTGGGTGATGTCCGGTACACCATCCATGGCATTCGGGTGAATGGTGCCGTGCAAGTGGATCGTGTGCGGAAAGTAGTGTGTGTTCTCGAGGATGATCTTGACGTGGTCGCCCTCTTCCACCCGGATGGTGGGGCTCGGCGCACGCGCCAGAGAGACCATACCGTCGCCAGGTGGCGAGAATACCCAGAACGTAACGAATTTGCCGGGATAGACTTCTTGTTGAATTTCATCGACTTCCAGTCGGATAGTGATCTCATCGGCGTCGCCGTCGCCGTCCAGATCGCGCCCGAGCAGCACCGCGTCGGGTGCGGCACCCGGAATGACCTCGCGACACATGGTCCGACGATCGACGCTGCAGGCCGGCCGGCCCGCCGGGCTATCCTGCTGACCGACGCTCGGCTGGGCGCCGAAGGCGCTCGGCACCAGCGAGCTTGAGAGCAGCGCAACGGCAAGTGCCGTGGCGGCCAGCACCCCGCTCATGCCGCTGCGACTCGGATGTCTCATTTTTAGTCCTGCATGCCCAATGCGAACATCATTGTTTGCTTGGCTTGCCGTTCATGTTCCGCATTCCGGCCGTGCCGCCTTTTGTAAATCACTCAACCCAGCCACCCCAGAACAGCGATGGGGGCGACTTCTCCAGCCAACTGGCTGGATAACGGACTGTGCCGGAGAGGACACGACTCCAAGCAGCGGCTGTCAAGGCGAGGATCAGGACGCCCAAGCCAACCGGGTCCAAGACAGTAAGGAGGCGTGCATGCGCGTGGACCATGATCAAGGGGTTAGCCCCAGCAGGGGGATGAACCGTCTTGGTCGCGAGCATGACAATAAGAGACAACACCACCGCGAGCAGGTAAACCCAAGTCGCGTCCCCAAAGGCTTGGAAACAGAGAACACCCATGAGCGCGCCACTGAGGTGGCCGCCAAACAACGCGCGTGGCTGGGCCGCGGGTGCACGAGTAAGTCCGAATAGGAAGACGGCGGTTCCTCCGAATGATGCGAGCCATAGCGGGGATGAGGGCGGGTCGACAAGCCAAAACACCAAACCGAGACCCGCGGCCGCGCCGGCCGCACACCAAATGAGGCGCGCAAGCGCTCTTGCCAGGAATCGAAGTCTCCAGGCGCGGGGGGGGCTGCCGGGCATATGCTCTCGATTCCAGTTCTGCTTATGGGCGCATAACAGATTATCGCGGCCAACTCGAGAGTCTTTGACCGTCCAGCTGTCCGGTAATCTTTAACATGGGCGCTTCACGCACTGGGTTGGCCACCGGCTCGACTGTGCAGGGAAAGGCGCCCAGATCCAACCCCCGCGCTGCGAACTCAGCCAGCGGTTCGAAAGCGCTCGCTGCTGCCGTGCGCTCAGCGCGGCTAGATCATACACCGAGGCCTTCTGTCGCCGACGCACCAATTTCAGCTACACTGTTTTGGGGCAAAGTGGTTTCCCCGTCCGCTGGAATACCGTCAATCACCACTCAGCGCAAGCGCATGGGCCACTCAAATCCCAAGAAATCCCGACAGATTTCTCCTGGGTCGCCGACACCGAGAACGGGACCTCCAGTCCCGCGCCCTGCAAAGGGGGCCGATAGCGGCAGCTCGAAATCCGCTAGGGCCCTAGCGGTGCTGCAACACATCCGCGAACTACTTCGCGTCTCTCAGCAACACTTTCAGCGCATCGAGTCTCGCTGCGGCGTGAGTGGCGCTCAACTCTGGGCGCTGGCGGAACTGCAGGCACGGCCTGGCTCGAAGATCTCCGAATTGGCGGTCGCTCTGTCGGTGCATCTGTCAACCGCGAGCAATCTGCTCGACCGGTTGGAAGCGAAAGGTCTCGTACGCCGTCAACGCGGCAAAGAGGACCAGCGCACCGTGCGCGTCTACCTCACGCCCGCGGGACAGGGCGTTCTCCGCAGGGCACCCAAGCCGGCTGAAGGGATCATCCCCGATGCCCTTCACCGCATGTCGGGCGACGCGCTCGGTCGACTTGACCGTGATCTGGAACAACTGCTGCGGCTGGCCAGGATTCGTGACCAGCGCGCGGCGATGAAGCCGCTCGCCGAGCTCTGATCCATGGCCAGAGCAGGATCTTGCAAGCAATACTATTAGGGAATAGTATACCTTCATCAAAGAGTAACGCTTCACGTATCGATATACTCCCTACTCCCGCGCGGGCTGGTCAGGCATTGTCAGCCCGCGCATTTTTTTTGAGCCTGTGTACTGAAATGTCATGTCAGTGCGGGCAGGGATTTGATTGCCATGCGTGACTGGCTCTTGGTCGTGGCTCTGGTGGTGGTTCTGGTCACGTGGGTCGTCGTGGAACTGCTCTCGCCGCAATTAGGGAACGTACCGACTGACCTGAGCGAGTCCGACGAACTCATCACGGAGGCGCTGCGCGGCAGCGCTGTTCACGAGTCCTCTGATTCGCACTCCTTTGACTTCCTGCAGGGACGCAGCGGCCCGAGCGACGCCGCGGCGGATGGCAGTTCGCTGAAAGCAGTGGCGGAGTTTGCCGTTTCACGGTCGAGCCGACGCGATCAGCCGCTTCATCAGCCTGCCCGTACGCGCGCTCAGGAAAGTCGCTAGGCGGACAGCGATCTGCAGCTGTTGCCGCTAGTCACCGCGGTAGACCAGGTCAGCGCGCCGATTCTGCGACCAGCATGATTCCTCGCTAGCCGTACACCGAGGTTTCTCCTTGCCGAAGCTGATCGTATCGATCTGGCGGTCTTCGGCGCCGAGCACCGTCAGATATCGCTTTACTGCGTCCGCTCGCCGCTGGCCGAGTGCCAGGTTGTACTCGCGGCCGCCACGCTCGTCGGTATTGCCCTGTACGGTCACCTTGGCACTCGGATGTTGGCGAAGGTAATTAGCGTGGGCTTCAAGTAGGGGTCTGTCAGAGTCCTTGATCAACGACTGGTCGTAATCAAAGAAGACGCTGCGCTTGGAAAGAATATTGCTTGGGTCTTTCAAAGGATTGGCCACCCCCGTTTCCGGGCCGGCGCGGTTGGGCGCGGTGGTTGCCTCGGTCGGACGCTGCACGACCGGCGCTGGCGCCGCAACCGGAGCCGCTTCCTTCGTGGGTGCATTGGAACAGGCCGCGGCGAGAAGCACCGATGCCAGCAGGAAACTACGGTAATACATGAGCTCCTCCATCAAGAGTCCGTGAACACAGCGAATTCGCCCTGTAACGGTGCCGCGCGACAGGAAGCGTATCCAACGAGCGGCTACGCCTCGGCACAGCGATCCGGCTCAAGGTGACCGATCGCCTCGAGTGCGGACGTTGCGAGGTGGGCCGTAATGCCTAGTTTGCCAGAATTATGTATTTGGTAATAGTATATTAGGTACAAGTATGATGCTGCAAGCTAAGGTCATAGCGCCGGCGGCTCCCGCTTTTTGGAGTACCGCGAAGCGCTTTCGCTATCAAGCGCAGGACTGTCCCCTGACGCTTCGCCAGGCTGCGGACGAATACCTGCAAGGACACCCCGAAGTGCTGCTACGCGGCCACCGGCGATGCGTCGCAAGCGCCCACGGCCACCAGGAAGACTCCTGCAGCCGGCGCGGCAACGAATGCCAGCACCTCGATCATGGCGCCTGCCAGTAGCACTCACAAGCACCACCCAACGGCTCATCACCAAACCCACGCGACGCACAAGCACATGGCGACGGGACCATCAGGCAGCAATCAGGAAGACGCATACCACAGCGCACTGAAAGATTGCGTTGCGGGGCCGCCGGCACAGGGGGACGGTTGCCTGGACAACACGATCGCGCGATTCGGTCGTTCGTAGAGCGCCCCGGAGTGAAGACTGAAGCGCGCTGTTTCTACGCGGAATGCGGAGGCGCCAGGTGACTGCGGCCGCCATGGAGCTTTGCTCGCAGTCATCCTCCCTGTTAGCGCAGCGAACGCTGATCAGGTGGAAAGCAAATGACCCACACTAAGCAGTTCGACGCGAGCGATCGTGAGGTGCTTGAATGGCGCAGCAGGTGCCAAGCGCCATTCACATCCTCGCGTAAATTGATCTGGTGGTTGACAGCCCTCGCGATCCTCGGTGGCATCGCTGTAGCGGTCTACTACTACGGGCGAGAATTGTCTCAGGAGCAGGTACCGCCTCGGCCTGCACCCACGAGCGAGACTCAGCCGGTACCCAAGGCCGCCGTGGAGCCGGCCATACGTCATCCGATCCCGGAAGCCCAGCCTCAATTCAGGCAGGCCGAGCCGCTTCCGGCGCTCGATCAGAGCGACAAGGCACTTGGGGGCCTGCTGACAGGCCTTTTGGGGGCAAAGTCGTTCACCGAGCTTTTTTATCCAAGTGACATCGTCCGCCGCTTTGTGGTCACCATCGACAACCTGCCGCGGAAGAAACTGTCCCTGCAGCTGCGACCGGTCAAACCGGCAGCCGGGCAGTTTCTAACAGCGGCCGAGAACGGAAGTGTCGTCGTCGCTCCGGAGAACAATCGGCGTTATGCAGCCTATGTCTCGGCAGTGGAAGCCGTGGATAGCAAGAAGCTTGTTGCCATCTACGTTCACTTCTACCCTTTATTTCAGCAGGAATACCGTCTCCTGGGATACCCCTCCGGCGCCTTCAATGACCGCCTGATCGAGGCTATTGACGATCTCCTAATCACGCCGGAGGTTGAGGCACCGATCCGTCTCGTGCAACCCAAGGTGATGTATGAGTTTGCCGACCCAACCCTCGACGCGCTTTCCGCGGGCGAGAAGGTCATGCTTCGGATTGGCCGCGACAATGCGGCCAGGATCAAGGCTAAGTTGCGGGAAATCCGGCGCGAACTGACCGGTACCGCCATAGTTGATCGCGCACAATAGGCCAACCGAACGCCGCAGCGTCGCACTGTGCGCGGGAACAACCAATGGAGGATGGCGATGTTCAAATTCATCGACGGGTTACCGCAAGATGTGCTCGCGATCGAAGCCACGGGCAAGGTTACGCACGAGGATTACAAAAGTACGCTCATACCCAGGGCGGAGGCGATGATGGGCAAGGGGCCGATCAAGATGCTCTATGTCATCGGGAAAGAGTTCACGGGATTTGAGGTTGGAGCGCTTTGGGATGACAGCGCGTTCGGGCTGAGGCACTGGCACGATTTCAGCCACGTCGCGGTGGTTACGGATCATTTATGGCTACGGGTTATGGTTGGTATGCTCAAACCCTTTTTTCACGGCGACGTCCGCCTGTTCTGGCTTGCTGAATTGCCCACCGCGATACGCTGGATCACGGACTCGAAACGAGTTGGCTGATAAATAAAGATTCCGGCGAAACTGCAGACGCGGCCTGGATCAAAGATCTCGCGTTCGTATGGCGCAGATCGTGCCGGCGAAAACCCGTGCTACCTCCGTGCCGGACGGGCGTTTCTTCAGGGCAGTCCCGACACGTCGGCAGGCCGGCGGCCGGGCTGCGCGCTGGCGCAAATTGGCCGAGACTGCCCCGCAGCGTTACCCCGCAACCGATCGGGCAGCGGGCAGCCTTGCGAGTAACTACTGGCATGATCATTGCATTGTGCTGACCAACCAGCGGGCTCTGCGGATGCCAGCGCGGCCGTTCCCGCGAAATCCTCGCGCGGGGTATGTGGAGGCAAAGGGGCACCAATGGGCCCGCAACAAGAAGCCTTGAAGTCGCGATTGCAGCCTCCGGCGAGTGGCCGGTTGCGCGAGCTATGGGGTGGCTTTTGTGTCGGTTTTGCGGTGCAGTCCGTCGTCGCGGTCGCGCTTGCGCATGGGCTGCTGTTACCCCTACTCAGCCTTCACTGGATCAGTGGATTCGTCTATGCACTCTCGGCATTGGGCCTGTCTTGCGCCGCGCTCGCCGTGATTAGCGTGCGCATGGCGCGCTCGGTCGCTGTCTTCCGGGCCGCGCTGACGCGTATTCGTGCGACCATCGACGAACCCACGCCCTTCAGCGATGCCAAAGCGAACGGCCTCGACGGCCTGCGCCGCGAACTCGACGACATGCACCGGCGCGTCACGCGGCGTGAGCAAAGGCTCAAGACCGCGTACGAAGTGGCCGCGCAGGAAAGCGCCACCAACTGCAATCTGGCCCAGCAGCTGGCGCGTTCGCAACGGATCGCGGGAATCGGTAGCTGGCAATGGGAACGGGCAAGCAACCGTGTGACCTGCTCCGGCGAGATGCTCCGGATTCTCGGTGTGAATCCGGCAGAGTTTAAGCTGACTCCGAAGGCGATCCAGAATCTCGTGCACAAGGAGGATCGCCGCACGCTCGTCCGCTGGCTCGCCGGGCTTTCCCGCGGCAAGGTCATGCCGGGACTCGACATACGCGTCCCGGGACAGAACATGGCGTTGCGCCACGTGCACGTGCTCGGGGAAGCGGTGCTGACCACAACCGGCACCGTCAGCGGCCTGGCCGGAACGATCCAGGACGCCACCGAGCGCACGCGTGCGATCCAGCAAATCCACCGGCTCGCCTACTTCGACGTGGTCACGGAGCTCCCCAACCGCTCCCGCTTCCACGACCGGCTGGCTGAGGCACTCGAATCGGCCCGGCGCGACGACACTTCATTCGCGCTCTTGTTCCTCGATCTCGACCAGTTCAAGCGCATCAACGACACGCTGGGACATGCAGTGGGCGACAACCTCCTGCGCGTCATCGCGCAGCGGCTTACGCGTGGCCTGCGTCCGGTTGACGTCACCAGGCCGACGCGCGCGAAGGCGCCGCAACGCGACGTGTGCCGCCACGGCGGCGATGAATTCATCGTGCTCCTCAACGGCGTGGCGAGCGAGGAGGACGCGGCACGAGCGGCGAATCGCCTGCTGGCGATGCTGGCGCAGCCGATCGTGTTGGGCACGCACGAGGTTTTCGTGTCAGCTTCCATCGGCATCGTCCTCTATCCGCGCGACGGTGAGGACCTCGATACGCTGCTCAAGAATGCGGACGTGGCGATGTACCACGCGAAGGCGCAAGGTCGCAGCCGCTTCTCGTTCTATCACGACGCCATGCGCGCGGCGTCGGCACAGGAGCTGTCCATCGAGCATGACCTGCGCAAGGCGCTCGAAGGCGAGCAGTTCGAGCTGTACTACCAGCCGCAGATCGAGGTGCGCACCGGCAAGATCGTCGGTATCGAAGCGCTGATTCGCTGGAATCATCCCACGCTCGGACTGCTCGGACCGGGCCAGTTCATCCGGGTGGCGGAGGAATCCGGCCTGATCATGGCAATCTGGGAATGGGTCCTGGTCGCCGCACTGATCCAGCATAACGACTGGCTGGCGCAGGGCCTGCCCGCAGTTACGATCGCCGTCAATCTTTCCAGCGTCCAGTTCAGCGATCCCGCGCTCGCCAAACATGTCGAGGAAATCGCTCGAGTGGTGGGCGTGCCGCTCGACTATCTGGAGCTCGAGGTCACCGAATCGATGCTGCTGGTCGATTCCGACGAGGCCCACAAGACGCTGGAGGCGTTGCGCGGCATGGGTGTCAAGATTGCCATCGACGACTTCGGTACCGGGTACTCGTCGCTCTCCTACCTCAGGCGCCTGCCGCTGGACAAGCTCAAGCTCGATCAATCGTTTATCCGCGATGCGGCCAACGAGCGGGATCGGGCGATTACGCGGGCGATCATCGCCATGGCACAAAGCCTTAAGCTCGCGGTGGTGGCCGAAGGGGTGGAAACGCAGGCGCAGATCGACCTGCTCCTGAGCCTAGGCTGCACCACGGTCCAGGGGTTCCTGCTAGGGCGTCCTCTTCCCGCCGCCGCGACGGCGAAGCTGCTGCGCGAGAGCATGGCCTGCGCCGAGGCGCAGCTGGTGCCCGAGAGCGATCCGGGCTGGAACGCGATCGTGCAGGCGCGGCCCATGGCGGCGCTCGAGGCGCCGGTCCGCGATCTGGCGACATCCCTGCCGCGCGCGGGTGCTGCGCCCGAATGAGCCACGCGGTCTTGCGGATAGCGCGCGATCCATGAACCAAGAAGGAACACCTCCCGCGATCGCCGGCCGCGGCGACCAGCCATCCGATGCCACGGACGCTCCTCCCCATATAGGGAGCCACGCGCGCGACGCAGCCGGGTCGAGCGCGTGCCGACTCGAGGAGGCCGTCACCCCCAGACTGCATCACGCCGCCGCAAGTAGATTCGGCGCCATGGCAAGGCACATCGTCCTCGGCTCCGATGCAAGACAAATCCTGAGGCTGCGCCGCTACTTTGCGGCGGCCGCAACCTCGCTGCTCGCCATCGGGCTGCTTTTTGCTTGCCAAGTGCAGGGCGTCATCAGCTCCACCGCGTTTTTTGCGCTGGCTACCGTGATCCTGCTGGCGATTGTCGCCTTTTATGTGGTGTTTCGCTCCGGGCTGAATCGGCAGCTGCCCGATCCGAGCCTCACGCTACCGCAAATGCTGACCGCGACATTGGTCGTCCTGTACGCGATGTATGCGGCGAATTACGGGCGGGGGATCTTCGTGACGCTCCTCCTGATGGCCTTCCTGTTCGGCGTCCTGCGCCTCAAGGCCAAGGCCTTGGCGCTTTATGCGCTGTTCATTCTGGCTGCCTATGCAGCGGTGATGGTGCTGCTCTGGGAATTCAAACCGGAGACGCTCGACGTGCGGGTCGAGCCCCTGAGCTGGCTGGCGCTGGTGATCACGCTGCCCTGGTTCTCCCTGATGGGCGGCTACCTGAGCGAGCTACGCGCGCAGCTGCAGAAGAGCAATGCGCAGCAGCGCCAAGCCCTGGAAGTGGTCAAGGCCAGCGAAGCCAATCTCGCGGAAGCGCAGCGCATCGCGCGGCTCGGCAGCTGGACGATTGATCCGGCTACCGGCGTGACCGAGTGGTCGCTGGCGACGTACCACATCTTTGGCATGGATCCGGGCGACCCGCCGCTCGCGGGCGAGGCCTTTTTGCAGCGCATCCACCCGGAAGATCAGCATCACTACAACGACCTGATCAACACCGCCCGGCTGGCCATGTGCCGCTGCGAAAAACAGTTTCGCATCGTGTCCAAGGCAGGCGACACCTCGTGGGTGCACGCGGTCGCGGAGTCCATCGTCCGTGATCAGGGCCGCCCGGCCCTGCTGCGCGGCACGTTCATGGACATAAACGATCGCAAGCAGCTCGAGACCCGCCAGGCGCTGGAGCACAACGTCACCCGCGTAGTGGCGGAATCCCAGACCATCGACGAGGCCATGCCGAAGATCATAAGGATGATCGGCGAGGCGTTCGCCTGGGATTGCGGGGCCTATTGGCGATGGGACAAGCGCGATTGCCTGCTGCGCTGTTCCGACACGTGGAGTATCGACTCCAAACAGGTCAGAGAGTTTGTCGCGCTGAGCAAGCAGCAGGACCTGACCCCGACTCCGGCAGGGCTGATCCGGCGGGTGTGGTCGAGCGGCGAGCCCGTTTGGCTCGCCGAGGTCTCCCGCGAGCCCACTTTTCTGCGCGCTTCCATCGCCGAAAAAGCCGGGTTACACGGCGCGTTCGCGTTCCCGGTCAGGATCGGGGACGAGCTTTGCGGCGTGCTGGAGTTCTTCATGCGCTGCGCGTGCCAACCTGATGCAGCCTTGCTGCGGATGGCGCAGTCCATCGGTCTGCAGATCGGGCAATTCATTGCACGGACTGCCGCGCAGAAGCAGATCCGCCAGCTCGCCCATTTCGATTTTCTGACCGGCTTGCCGAATCGCACCCTGTTCAATCAGCTTCTGGATCACGCGCTGGCTAAGGCGCAGCGCTATTCACGCCGACTGGCGATCATGTTCATCGACCTCGACGGCTTCAAGCAAATCAATGACCGCTTCGGACATGACGCGGGTGATCATCTGCTGGTGACGTTCACGCTACGCCTTCGGGAGAGCTTGCGCCGAACGGACCTGCTCGGGCGGCACGGCGGGTCGGACACGGCAGCGCGCCTTGGCGGGGACGAATTTGTCGTGCTCATTGACGAATTCGTCGACCCATCCGAGCTGCAGAAGGTGGCGGAGCGGATTCTTGCCGCCGCAGCGCAACCTTTTCCCCTCGCCGGCCCGGAGGGCGAAATCAGCGCGAGCATCGGGATCAGCGTCTATCCTGCGGATGGCACCGACATCGAGAACTTGACCAAAAACGCCGACCGCGCCATGTATCGGGCCAAGCGAGCGGGCAAGAACACCTACCGATTCTTCTCGGCAGCGACGGATCATCCGCAACGCACGGCGATGCGCTGATGCCGGTCCGCCCCGGGGCGGACATTACTTGGCGCACTCCAGGATACGGCTCCTATGACAGCACCTTACCTGATTTCTTTGTGGCGGCGTCTGGTGCTTTCCTTGGGCCACAAATCGGGGCCGTTCATCCATCTTGTAACACTCCTGCCAGGGCACTTTGCGCTCCCGCAAAGTGCAGAAGTGTTACCCATGTGTCCGGCCCCGGTATAATCTGTAACCTAAGTGCCGCTACGCACATCAAGGGCTTGCCGCAAGGCGGGCCCTTGGCATTCTAAGGTCTGTGCCGCATATATGTCGGGAGCGACGCGTCCACGCCGCGCGCTGTGCCGTCAAGGTCCATGGGAAAGATACCAGCCGGGAGCACGGGTCGCCGCAATAGGGTGACGATTCGTTGGGTTAACTGTCGGGCAGTCGAAAATCTTATGTCCTCATCGCACAGACCATGCGTGGCGCAGTATTGCCAGCGCGCGACTGGGTGGCTTAGCTGTGCACCCTGGTTGTTTGCCCGGGAGATGTTGAGCCATCCAGCCGCCGTTGGGGCGATCTGGCCCAGTTCACGCCGGCTTGCGACAATTGTGGCATCACGGGTACCGCTCCATGGCGACGGGCTGGTGGTGGAACTGGGGGGCGGCACAGGTGCGGTGACGTATGCGCTGCTTCAACGGGGAATCGCTGCCGGGCGACTCGTCGTGATCGAACGCTCACCGGCGTTCGTACGGCACCTTCGAGCGCGGTTCCCTGGAGTCCTGATCGTGAAAGGGGATGCTACCGAACTGGACGAGATGCTGCCCCGCGGTGGTCGCATCGACGCCATTGTATCCAGTTTGCCATTGCGTTCTTTGCCGGAACGGGAGGCGGCAGCGGTGGTGGCGCAGTGGAGGACGCTTATTGCGAGCGGTGGAGTCGTGGTTCAGTTTACCTACGCTTTGCGCTGGACCGAAAATCGGCCGCCACACGGTTTTTTGCAACGTGCGAGCGACATAGTTTGGGCCAATCTCCCGCCGGCTCGTGTGCTGGCGTTGGAGTACCTAGGCAGGGACGCGAGTCAGGGCATGTGCGCGAGTTCGGAATGATTGGAGTTTCGGACACGATCAGTCCAACCGAGGGAGTGCAGAGCCCCGAACCAGAATCAAAGCCAATCCGTGCCCGCCTGCGTGCCCCAGCGCGCGCCTGATATGCGGATTCGAGAAGCTGTTTCGGCTGTCGACGATCTCGCCGTGACCACGCGGGTCGCGGGTGCGTGGCAAAGCGCAACGCATCCGGCATGTGTCGCTGCTCACCCAATTGCCCCTGCGTAGCGCGTTGACCAAGCGGCGATTGTACCCTTGTCGCCTCGACCATCACACATCGACCGGCTATGTCTCATCGAAGCGAAGGCTCGGGGCGCTCTCCCTAATCCTCCGATGAATCTAATTGGCCGTGGGCTACCCTGCCTGCCGCCCGCAACCCATGGGCTGATCACGATAGGGGCCTGCCGAAGAGGGTATTCTTGCGGACGAGCAGCCCCTTGAGGTATTCGCCTTCGGGAAAATTGAGTGCGACAGGATGATCGGCGGACGCACTGAAGCGGCCGACGATCCCCGCGTCGACGCGGGCATCGAGCGCGGCGCCGGCGACGATCTTCTGGAAGAGCTCTGCGGACACGCCGCCGGAGCACGAGAAGGTTGTGAGGAAGCCATCCGGACGTAGCAGCTTCAGCGCAAGTAGATTGATGTCCTTGTACGCCCGAGCGGCCCTCGGCGCATGCCGAGCCGTTGGCGCGAGCTTCGGCGGATCGAGGATGATGAGGTCGAACTCGGCACGCGCGTCGCGCAACGCACGGAGCTCGGTGAATACGTCGGCATCGCGCCATTCGACGCGGGATGCATCCAGGCCGTTGTCGGCGACATTCGCCCGCGCGATCGTCAACGCATCTCCAGAGCTGTCGATCGCCCGCACGGAACGCGCGCCACCGGCGAGCGCGGCGACAGTAAAGCCGCCGGTATAGCAGAAGCAATCCAGCACGTCGCGATCTCGCGCGAGCGATCCAACGAGAGCGCGGTTAGCGCGCTGGTCGAGAAAAAATCCCGTCTTCTGTCCGCGTGCGACATCCACCTGGTACGCGAGATCGTTCTCGACGAACCGGTGCGACGAGGGCCGCCTGCCAAGGATCGTGCCGGTACGAATCTCGAGGCCTTCGAGCGCGCGCGCGTCGGCATCGGAGCGCTCGAACACCGTGCGGCACGCGGTGGCCTCGTGGACTGCGGCCACGAGCGTATCTCGCCATCGTTCCGCACCCGCCGCGAGGCATTGCACGACCGCCACATCGGCGTAGCGGTCGACGATGAAGCCAGGCAGTCCATCCGATTCGGCGTGAACTAGCCGGCAGGCGGTGTGGTTCGCGTCGAGCATCGCGGAGCGCGAGCGCACCGCGGCGTGCACGCGCGCGGCGAAGAACGCCGGATCGATCACGGCATCGGGGTCGAAGCTCCACACCCGCGCGCGGATGTTCGACGCCGGGCTCCAGGCAGCAGTCGCGAGGAACGCGCCATCCGCAGCATGCAGGGTAATGGTCTCGCCGGGTTGAGGAGCGCCTTCGACGTGCGCGATCGCGCCGGAATAGACCCAGGGATGGCGCCGGCGAAGCGACTTTTCGCGCCCCCTCTGGAGCGTGACGCGCGGCGATGCCTTCACTGCAGCTCCGGTATGTCGCGGCAACTGGTTACCGCAATGGTCATCCGACGGGTGAAAACAACCCGCTCCCACATTCGACGAGTCGACTCAGCGCTCCACGGTCAAGCAATTCCACCAGCCGCCCCTGCACCTGCAGCGTGCCTTCGCGCTGCAATCGGGCGAACAGCCGACTCACTGTTTCCAACTGGAGCCCAAGGTAACTCCCGATTTCCTGACGCGTCATTCGCAGCACGAAGTTGCACGACGAATAGCCGTGCGCGCTATACCGTTGCGACAAATCGAGCAGGAATGCGGCAAGGCGTTGTTCGGCCCGCATCGTCCCCAGCATGAGCATCAATACACGCAGACGTGCGCTCTCTTGCGACAGCAGCTTGTTCATGTTCTGCCGGAACGCGTGGCTGAGTCGCGAAAGATTCTCGATTTCGGCGAACGGTATCGGCCAAATTTCCAAATCTTCTAACGCGATCGCCTCAGAGTCGTGGACGTTGGTCCCGATCCCGTCAATACCGATGATTTCTCCAGTCATATGGAACCCGGCGACCTGGTATTGCCCGTCTACGCCGAGCAATACGGTCTTGCACGAGCCGCTGTGTATTGCATAGAGCGCTTTGAAACAATCTCCGGATCGAAAAAGCACGTCACCTTTCCGGAACAGACGTCGCTTGGCCAGGGCATGGAAAACACGTGACATTTCAATCGCGCCGAGCCCTGCGTATAAGGAGAAGCCCATCAAACGCGATGCCGAATCCGCTGCACTCGTTTCGAGGTGGATCGCGGCCCGAGAAAGCTGCACATAGGCCTTCGGGAGAGTTTCGACGCGCCTGCGCGCCGCGGCTGACTCTTGCAGACTCGGTGTCAACGCCCGTTTGAGATCATTCACTCGCGCAAGGGCCTGCTGCGATCGCCGGGGCGCGGATCCGACGGCAACCCGTAGTGCGTCGCTGCGCAGGGATGACACGGGGGCAGCGGTGGCAAGGCGAACACGCGGATTGTCGATGACACTTGCAGTCTTCATCCGAATCCCCCGAGGTGTTATTGGGCCAAAAAACATCCACCTTACTGTCTAGTCGCGCAAGCTACAGGCGTCCGTGCGGTACCGCACATAGGCCTAAGGCGTGAGGGCGATGCTCGGCCATCCGACCCAGCCAGGAGAAGGTCTCCCTTGAAGCTCGAAATGCTACGGCCGATGTGGCTGAAGAGACCGGCCGCGGGCGGGGACCCGTGAGAACAATATCGGTCGCAATGTGCTATTCGTGCGCTAGCGTACATAGGGTTGACTGAGATCAATATATGTGACCAGTCCGCCGCGTACATTCAAAGTTGTTTTCTTGGAGGCTATGCGGTCGTCAAACGCGAATGTCAACGACTCTCCAAGTACCGGCAAGCCTCGCTCTCTTCATAGCACCGACCCGGTGACGAGGCCCCACGGGTCACCACATACAAGAAAGGCTCGAGAATGGTACCGACGAAGGGAAACGTGGGTCTATGGATCGACCACGGGGAGGCATACGTGGTGTTTATCGGAGAGGGAGGAGAAACAACAAAACGCATAGAGTCGGGTATGGAGAAGCATGTCCGTTTTTCTGGCGGCAATAGACCAGAAGAAGGCTCGGCGGACGATCAGCGTGACAGACGATATACGGCGCATCTCAACAGGTACTATGACGAAGTAATCTCCTGTATCCATGACGCGGAATCGATCCTGCTCTTCGGACCGGGTGAGGCAAAGCAGGAGCTCAAGAAACGTCTCGCGAGTGAAGGCCTCGCTACGCGCATCGTCGGTATTGAAGCGGCTGACAAGATGACTGCTCCCCAGATCCGGGCAAAAATCCGGCAGCATTTTCTGAAGTAGCCGCGTAAGTTTCCACCGCCGGTATGAATCAACCTCCTTCGACGTTCTGGAGCGTATCTGCGAACGAGGTGCTCCAGCAGCTTGGGCCGACCACGAAAGGATTGAGCAGTGATGAAGCCCGTCAGCGGCTCACCCGCTATGGCTCCAATCTCTTAAACCCGCAAAGACGCTCAAATGTCCTGGCACTGCTGCTGACTCAATTCGAGAGTCCGCTCATCCTTATCCTTCTGTTTGCGACTGGGCTGTCCTTCTTCTTTCACGATCCTGTTAACGCTCTGATCATTCTGGCCATTGTTCTCGCGAGCGGCCTTTTGGGGTTTTGGCAGGAACACGGCGCAACCAAGGCCGTGGAGAAGTTGCTGGCGATGGTGCAAGTAAAGACTACAGTGCTTCGTGACGGAAGCGAGCATGAAATTCCGGTCGAAGAGATTGTGCCAGGAGATATCGTCATTCTGAGCGCAGGAAATATTGTCCCGGGCGACTGCCTACTTACTGAATCCAAGGACCTCTTTGTCGATGAAGCAACCCTCACCGGTGAAACCTACCCTGTGGAAAAATCGGTTGGGGTCCTCGCGGCTGATACAGCGCTTGGTTTGCGGACCAATGCGCTGTGGATGGGTACCCACGTGGTCAGTGGGGATGCTAAGGCTTTGGTCGTAAATACTGGCAAGCAAACCGAGTTCGGCAAGGTTTCGGAGCGGTTGAGGCTCCGGCCGCCGGAAACGGACTTTCAGCGTGGCATACGGCAATTCGGGTATTTCCTCATGGAAGTGACGCTGGTGCTGGTGGTGGCGATCTTTGCGATCAACGTCTATCTCGCGCGTCCGGTTCTCGAATCTCTCCTTTTCTCCCTGGCGCTCGCGGTGGGATTGACCCCGCAGTTGCTGCCAGCAATCATCAGCATCAACCTCGCCCACGGCGCCAAACGAATGGCGGCTGCAAAGGTGATCGTTAAACGCCTGGCGTCAATTGAAAATTTTGGCAGCATGAACGTGATCTGCTCGGATAAGACCGGCACCCTGACCGAAGGCACGGTGCGCTTGCAATCAGCGGTTGATGTGTCGGGCGCATCCAGTGAGAAGGTGCTTCTCTACGCTTATCTCAACTCGTTCTATGAGACCGGCTTTGCCAACCCTATCGATGAAGCCATCCGTGCCGCGCGCGAGTTTGACTTGGCCGGCTACCGGAAGATGGACGAAATCCCCTATGATTTTCTGCGCAAGCGACTGAGCATTCTGATTGCGCATGAGGCGACCCATCTGATGGTGACCAAGGGGGCGCTGCAAAATGTGCTTGCAGTCTGTTCGGGCGTCGAAACGGAGGCGGGAGTGCGTGTCGATATCGCTGGTATGCGGGACGCAATTCAGCAGCGTTACGAGGAATTCAGCAATAATGGCCTCCGCACTCTCGGCGTCGCATACAAAGAGATGGGATCCGCGTCAACGACGAGCAAAGACGACGAATCCGGCATGACGTTCCTGGGATTCCTCGTTCTATTTGATCCGCCCAAGCCCGATATAATCGCGACCGTTTCAAGTCTCAAACAGTTGGGCGTAGAGCTGAAAATAATCACCGGGGATAATCACCTGGTGGCGGCCAATCTCAGCCGACAGATGGGCCTGTCGGGTACACGAAACCTCTCCGGGCCGGAACTTCGCCAGCTAAGCGACGGCGCGTTGCTGCAACGCGTGGCTGAGGTGGACATTTTCGCCGAAATTGAACCCAACCAGAAGGAGCGCATCATCATTGCGCTCAAGAAGGCCGGTAATGTTGTCGGGTATATGGGAGACGGCATCAACGATGCCTCCGCGCTCCATGCCGCCGATGTCGGTATATCCGTGGAGAGTGCCGTTGATGTCGCGAAGGAGGCGGCTGATATCGTCTTGCTCGAAAAGGACCTGGGTGTTCTTGTACAAGGTGTTCGTGAAGGACGGACGACGTTCGCGAATACACTGAAGTACGTATTCATGGCGACCAGCGCCAATTTCGGCAACATGTTCAGCATGGCCGGAATATCGCTCTTCCTGCCGTTTCTCCCGTTGCTGCCCAAGCAGATCCTGCTCACCAACCTGTTGACCGATTTCCCTGAGATGACCATCGCCACCGACCGGGTGGATCCCGAAATGGTGGACCGCCCGCGGCGTTGGGACATCAAGGCCATTCGCAAGTTTATGTACACTTTCGGCCTGCTGAGTTCGGTATTTGATTACCTCACCTTCGGTGTACTGCTGTTCATCGTTCATGCGGCTCAGGATCAGTTCCGAACCGGTTGGTTTCTGGAGTCGGTTGTTTCCGCGTCCCTGATCGTACTCGTCATTCGCAGCCGGAGGCCATTCTTCAAGAGCAGGCCGGCGAAGTATCTCCTGATCGCAACTTTGTTGACTGTTGTGGTGACCGTGGTTCTGCCGTTCACGCCACTTGGCGGGATTTTTGAGTTTCGAGCTCTTCCAATTTCGCTCTTTCTACTCATTGCGGTAATTGTGGCGCTGTACATCGTTTCAGCGGAAGTAGTAAAGACTGTCTTTTATAAAGAGGTGAAAATCTGAACGATTCACTTGGGACCAAGTCAAGCTCGTGGACCAGCGCTGGGACCAGCCAAGCGTGTCATAGCGACCGACGCCCATTGATGAGGTTCACGAGAATCATGATGATGGCAATCACAAGAAGAATATGGATAAACCCGCCCACCGTGTAAGACGTAACGAGCCCGAGAAGCCACAATATGATCAGAACGACCGCAATTGTATAGAGCATGGAATTCACCTTTCAATTTTTCGCTGTTCGGTTTTCCGGTTCATTGGTGACGTAAGTGTTAGACCTTGCCTTAAACGCTATCCGATTTTCGTGTCCAATTTCGAGGGCGCGCCCAATACTGGAAGGCAAATGCGCAACGCCGTTCACGCCCACAATCCGTCTCGAGACGATAGGGCTTCCAAGATTTTCCATTTGCGGTCGATGCGCCAGCACACGCTAGGCTTCCGAGGTAAGGCGCACCGGTTTACGTCGAAAACAGGACTGTCCAATGGATCATAACGGGCGTCGCCCGACGAGCCCGTGAAGCCAAAGAATGAGCAGAACCACCGCTATCGTATAGAGCATGGAAGCGTCTCGTAATTTGCCCGCGAGCGATCTACTACCTTCGCCGCATCGCTGGCTATTGATAGCGCGTATCTTGCATCTGAGATGCTCAGAATTCGCGCCCCGATTCGGTACTGTCGCAGCTCTCGTCAGCGTCTGGGCCATAATCTCGGTGGAACTCCTCGCGGTACGCTGTTCTGCCAGCAACTGCCCACACATCGCCATTCGTAGGGGCTAAATCGGGGTAGGCTCTTTCCTGACGTATCCTCAGGTGATTCAGACTGTGTCTTGGTTCTGTCATAAGTTCTGCCCTCTTGTTCTTGGCGCAAAGCAGCAGCGCCGGAATATCTTATCTATTAATAGTTGCTTCTGTCCGAGCCCGAGGCATCTCGTCAACTACCGTGACCCCGGTCATCCGCCAACGATCATCATCCCTGGAACGAGCACGCGGCCTCCGAGTGAGGCGACGAGAATCGAAAGAAGGAGGATGTATTTCATGGCTGTTTCTCCTTTGTCGATGATCAAATTGCAACTAGCTCATTTCCCCGAACGATGTCGGCCGAAGAGAGGAACACATAGTTCATTTGAACATCGATAACGGGCGCTCGTCTGTGCGGCTTCGTACATTAGCGGGAGCCACGCCGCTGTGGCGATGACGCTGCTCGGATGCAACCCACGATTGGGCAGGCGGTGATGGTGATCGGCGGCTCGAATGCTGTTCATAGATGACACCCATGCCACTAATTCACCAGGTCGATCCAGGTCGACGAAAGGCGCCCCTGGGAACGACTAACTGAGGATCCGATCGTATGCCTCCAGATCGGCTTTGTAGCATCCGCAGGCAGCGCCCTTGAGTCCGCGCCGATCTAGCACCGTGACAGCGCCGCGCCGGTATTGGATGAAACCGCGCGCTTGCAGCGCGCTCGCCGCTTTGGTGACGCCGACCCGGCGGACACCTAGCATCATGGCCAGGAATTCCTGCGTTACATTGAAGTTGTTCGCGTGCGCGCGATCCTGGGTCATCAACAGCCAGCGGGCAAGCCGCGCCTCGACCACGTGGAAGCGAGTACAAGCGGCAGTCTGCGCGAGCTGGCTTATCTGGACAAAGATATATCGGTCAGTTTCGCGTTGCAGCGCCTGACTGCGTCCGAGTTCGCGGCAGAACGCCGGCGCGTCCATGCGCAACGCAAGTCCGGCACCCTGTACCACTGCTCGCATCGGACACACGTCGACGCCGAGCACGAGTGGAATCCCGAACATACCTTCATTTCCGACCAGACCGACTTCGAGGGACGCCGACTTGTTGACGGCCATGATCAGCGAGATGAAACTCGCGATCGGAAAGTAGACGTGGCTAAGGCGCTCCCGCGGCGTGTACAGCACATCGGCGAACCCAAGCTCGACGGTCTCGCACTCGGCCAGCATTCGGCGCCGGTCGCTACTTGGCAGCGCCTCCAGCAGGCGATTGACTGCAGGGACGCGTTGGGCCGATGGCACCGTTGGTCTCCTCGGGAGCCGGTGAAACCAGCCAAGTCAGGACGCGGGAATTGCGGACGCAATCCCAATATCCGATGCTGCTGATGCACGCGCGGTCTCACCTACCGTGTTTGGCGCGAGAGTAAGACGGTACTGAGGCCCCCGTCTGCTCGCTAGCGCACACAAGCCCCTAGCCAGGGCGATGCGGCGCGCGACAAAGGCTTGGAGGGCTACCTGGCGACGTAGGGCAAGAGCCGATCGAACTCGGTCTTGACAACCCGGTAGCATTCACAGGACCTTGCCTCCAGGCCTGGGCGATCGAGCACGGTGATCCGGCCGCGGCGGTAAATAATCAAGCCGGCGTCCTGCAACTTCCCGGCGGCCTCGGTAACCCCTTCCCGACGCACGCCCAGCATGTTGGCGATCAGTTCCTGCGTCATGGAGAGTTCGTTTGACGCCAAACGATCCAAGCTGAGCAACAGCCAGCGGCACAACTGCTGGTCGACCGAATGGTGCCGATTGCAGACCGCCGTCTGCGCCATCTGGGTGATGAGCGCCTGGGTATAACGCAGCAAAAGATGCATCATTGGGCCGAAACGGGCGAACTCCTCTTTGAGCATGTGGGCTTGTAGCCGGACGCCGTAACCCGCGCTTTGCACGACAGCATGGCTGGGCGTGGTCTCGCCACCCATGAACAGAGATATACCGAGCATGCCCTCGTTCCCTACGACGGCGATTTCCGCCGACGCGCCATCTTCCATGACGTAGAGCAGCGAAACGATGCACGTCGTGGGGAAATAGACGTAGCGCAAACGGGCGCCAGGTTCGTAGAGTACTTCACCCAGTTTCATGGGTATCACTTCCAAATGCGATGCAAGTCGATCGAAGTCACCGCTGGGCAGGGCGTCAAGCAGATGATTTTGATGGGGATTGCGGGGCGCGGTCAGTGTCGCCAGACGCGCCTGGTTTTTAGCAGGCGAGGACGACACCTGCCCACCGCTGCGGCTTGCTCTGCCCGCTGCCATCTTTATAGTCTAGACGATCTGACCTAGGCTGTGTGCGGTGGGTGACGGAGGGTTCTTCCCGGGGCGCTGCGCGGTCTGCCACTGGTCCTGCTCGGAGGCCGACCTCTTATGTGCGCTATCGCACATATTCCCTCTGGGCTACGGAATAGCATGTAGACGGCCCCTTTTGCCAGTTGCACCCCTCGGCCGGGGTGGCCAGTGTGCCGATGCAGCCTCGGGAGAGTGCATTGCCAGGGTCGAACTCGTTCGTTCCGGATGACCGCTTGGTGGGAGTGTCCAACCGGCGCCGCCCGGGCGCCCGCATGGCCGCATGCGACGATCGTCCTCGATCCAAGCGCGACGCCATTCTGGTTGGGACAACAACGTTGCGCGGCAACAGCGTGTACGACGTTGCTGGCCGGTTTCTCGGGGAAATCGAGGAACTTGTCATGGACGTTCATTCTGGGCGCGTTGCCTACGCCCTCATCCTTGTCGGGGGTTTCTTGGGGATGGGCCGAAAGTTATATGCCATTCCCTGGAGCACCGTGTCAGTCGACGGTCTTTACCAACGGTGCGTCATCAACGTCGCCCTGGAACGACTGATCGACGCCCCAAGCCCCGACGGCGATCTATTGCCGCGGATGGCTGACCCCGGCTGGGCGACGGAAGTCCACGCCTACTTCAGCTGCAAACCCTATTGGAAATGAGCCGTCGCTCGCTGGCGCAGGCATGCCCAGGCAGCGGCGCACGCGACTGACCGAGCGGGCGCGTCGCCGCGCGGAAAAGTGCGGGTGAATGTGTGCTACGGCACCGACTTTTTCAGCCGCCAGGAACAAACAGCGATCGCTGGTGTTGACTCGACCTGCAGCAGCGTTTACTCACGGCAATAGGGTCAATGCGTTGCTCGCGCTCAGGCGAAGGCGTACGCCTTCGCGTGGCGAGTCCATGATTCTCGTGGGCCCGCAACCCGAATTTGAACTCATCACAGAAGGAATAATCATGACAAAGAAATTACTGACGGTACTGATGCTGCTTGGCATGCTGTGTACGTTGAGCGTGATCACGGGTTGCAACACCGTAGCTGGCGCCGGCAAGGACGTCGAATGCCGCGGCGAGGCGATCCACGACACGGCCAAGGACGCGCAACAAAAGATGCAAGCGCGCTGTTTCACTTCCGTTCCTGCGTGACTTCGACCAACTCCGCATACGGCAGGTAAGTATGCGGGCCAGCTATTTGACCCGCGGTACAACCGGTGCGGCCTCGGCCGCATTTTTTATTTGCTGGACTGCAGTGATACCGCGTTTCAGCCAACGTTCACTTTCCGACCGAATGGTCATTCGCGCTACGTGACCGGACGGCGTCGCCGTATGTGCGGAATCGCACAGACCGTTACGTCGCGCGCAAGGACACTATGGTTTGGAACGATGTGTCGCACGTTCCTTGCTCTCATTCATTCCAAGAAGGAAGAAGCGCCATGAATCTGAACTTGAGTGTCGGCCCGCTCGTGTCGCTAATCGCTGGGTCCTCATTCTGGTCATGCCCCGGCTGTTGAACTATATCGTCGCCATCTACCTGATCGTCATTGGCCTGCTTGGGCTCTTCGGCGGCAGCTTTCATTTGAGATGAAGCGACCGACTGAGAATGGACGCTGGCTGCGGCGAACGTACAGAACCGATGAAAGCCCCCGGCGATGCTTCTCGATCAAGAATTGTTGACCCAAGGACAGACAATGCGCAACGCAATCTTTGTACTGTGGATGCTGCTTGGATCGATCCCTTTGGCCGCTGGCCAGGTAAGCGTTGAAATCAGCCTCCCCGGAGCAGCAATAGGGATTAACCAACCGGTGTACCCGGATCTGGTCGCCGTGCCCGGCTACCCCGTCTACTATGCCCCGCAAGCCAATTCGAACTATTTCTTCTACGACGGCATGTACTGGGTCTACCAGCGGGACAACTGGTACGCGAGCTCTTGGTATAACGGGCCATGGGGGCTGGTGAGTCCGGACGCGGTGCCGCTATTCATCCTGCGCATCCCGGTGCGTTACTACCGGCAGCCGCCCGCATACTTCCAAGGGTGGAGTGCGGACGCCGCGCCGCGTTGGGGTGAGCATTGGGGCGATGCATGGGATCGGCGTCGACACGGATGGGACACCTGGGATCATGCGGCGGTAGCCGCGCCGGCCCCGTTGCCGGCATACCAGCGGCAATACTCGGGCAATCGCTATCCGCCCGTGGCGCAGCAGCAGGCGCTGCAAACCCAAAACTACCATTATCAACCGCGCGACGTCGTAGTGCAGCAGCACGGTCAGGCGCCGCGAGCGCAAGCTGCGCCGGCGGCTGCACCGCTGGCAAGGCAGGCGGCACCCCAGGCAAAAAATTCCCCGCCACAGGCCCAGCATGGTTCTATCCCACCCGCTGCGCCCGAGCAAGCTGCCGCAACGCCCATCCGCGGACAATCGCCGCAGCAGCCAGCGGCGAACGTGCAGAGATCCGCTGCCGCCAAGGTGCCTCCGCAGCCAGCTAAGCCGACAGGCCAAACGCAGACGCATCCGCCGAAGCAAGCGGTAGCCCAGGGTCAGCCGCAGCCCCGAAAGGCGCAAGACCAGAACAAGGGACCTGCTGCTTCGGAGGCAAAGGCCGCGCATCAGGCGCAGCCACCCCACCAGGCGGTGGCCCAGCATCAGGCGCCGCAGGGAGCCGCCACGCGTCAGGAGCAGGCACCCGAGGCACAGGACAAGGCTCCGCAAGGCAAGGCGCCCGCGGAGGAACCCGGACCAGGCCAGGAGAAAGGCTAGCGGCAGAGCGCGTGCACTGCCATCTGAGCTCTCCGGGTTGATGGGGCGCCTCTAGCATCCCGCACGGGAACCGGAACGAAGAACCATGCCCAAGCCCCCATTTCTCACCGACATCCAGACTCTGCGCAAGCGTGCCCGACAGCACATCGATGAAGGCACTGTCACCGCGGGCTATTCCGCGGACCGCGTAACGGTGCTCCAGCTGCTAAATGATTCGCTGGCGACGGAACTCGTGCGTGCTGCGCTACCGCCGTATCACTTCAGGGCGCGAGGCATTCATGCGCAAAGCGTTGCCCAGCAATTCCTCGACCATTCGAACAAAGCGCCGGGGCATGCAGACCGGATTGCAGAACGCATGGTGCAATTGGGCGAGGCGCCCGATTTTGCCCCGGCGGGGCTAACAAGCCGCAGCCAGGCCGAGTACGTAGAGGGTGATTCGCTGGTGAGCATGATCAAGGAAGATCTGGTCGCCGAACGTATCGCCATAGACAGCTACTGCGACATCATTCAGTACCCTGGTGTGCAGGGCCTCACTACGCGCCGCATGATGGAAGCAATCCTGGCAATGGAGGAGCAACACGCCGACGAGTTAGCTAACCTGCTGGTGACCTTGCCCAAGGACGCGATCAAGAGGCGCTCGATGAATTCAAATTGAACGCGCGCGCCGCCAACGCTATGCGTCCACCAACGCTGCTGTACGCCTGTACGCGATGAACTCCGCCGCCGTTCCGACTGCTATCGGCGCCACTGGCCCGGCGCGTGCCGTCGAGCCGCTAGGCCCTGCCGTTGATGAGTCACTCGTCACATTGCCCGCAACGCGGATATCGGTGGATGCGCGGGGGCTGGCGCTGGGCATTCTGGCGGCATTTGCGTGCGTTTTCGCGCTGTCGTGGGCTCAATCCTTCGTTGTGCCGCTGTTGCTCGGCATCGTCGTTTCCTATACGCTCAATCCGCTCGTTGTGTGGCTTGAGGCCATAAAGATTCCTCGCGTTATCGGGACACTCATCGTGATGACGAGTGTGATCGGTGCACTGGTTATGGGCACTTATTCGGTACGCGGCCAGATGCAGACCATCATCGAGCAATTGCCGGAAGCGGCGACGAAGTTCGCCACCGCGCTCGGGCGTATGCAAATCGGCCAGATCGGCAATATGCAGAAAATGCAGAGCGCGGCGACCGCAGTAGAAAGGGCGACTACACAGGCGACCGGCGGCTCCGCCGCGCCACGTCAGCCCGCCACACACGTCATCGTGGACCAACCCACCTTCAAACTCAGCAGCTTCCTGTGGGAGAGTTCGATGGGTGCCCTCGGCGCCATGGGTCAGGCGGCGATGGTCGTGTTTTTGATCTTTTTTTTGCTGCTCGGCGGCGACACATTCAAGCGGAAGCTGGTGCGGCTGACCGGGCCATCGCTGTCAAAGAGAAAGATTACGGTGCATATTCTCGACGACATCAACGGTTCGATCCAGAAGTACATGCTGATGTTGCTGACAACGAATCTGCTGGTCGGGTTGCTTAGCTGGATCGCGTTTCACTGGATCGGTCTCGAGAACGCCGGCGCTTGGGCCGCCGCGGCAGGGCTGCTGCACATCGTTCCCTACCTGGGCCCCGGCGTCACGGCCATCGCTACAGGAATGGCTGCCTTCATGCAATTCGAATCCTTCGGCATGGCACTCCTCGTTGCCGGCGCGTTTCTGGCGATCGCGACCCTCGTCGGGACGTTCGTCACGACTTGGATGACTGGACGAATCGCCAACATGAATTCAGCCGCTGTTTTCATTTCGCTGCTGTTCTGGGGTTGGTTGTGGGGTGTGTGGGGAATGCTGCTCAGCATTCCCATCATCGTCATCGTCAAAGTCGTGTCGCAGCACGTGGAGCAGTTGCACCCGTTGGCAGAGCTGCTCGGGGACTGAAGCGTCGGCGAGCCTGTTCGTCTTGCCAAGGCGCGACAAAACACGCTGGCGAAGCAGCATCGCCCGTGTCACAGCCGCGCAAGCAGCAGATTGATCGCTCCAGCGTGGCGCTCGCATTTTTTCAAAAGGGATGACGCAATTGGTGACGAAAAGCACATCGATTTTCGGGCATCTCACACAATTCAGGGCGCGTCTGCGCAGCAGCGGATTGCCGCGCAGCCCTATCGAGGAAGAGCTGCCGCTTCGGTCAGAATTGTTCAGCGCCGACCAGATGGAGCGGTATGGCAAGATCCTGGCGCAGTCGCATCGGCTAACGTCGCTTCGGTCGCCGGACAGGCTTCTCCCGCGACTGGCCGCAAACGAGAGCGTTCTAATCGGCGTCTGCAGGCAGTTGACCGCCGCGGTCTCAGGCAACCATCGCATCAGTCCAGCAGGCGAGTGGCTGCTCGACAATTTTCATCTCGTCGAAGAACAGATTGCAACTGCCAAGAGGCATCTGCCGCGCGGCTACAGCCGGGAGCTCCCGCGCCTCGAATTCGGTCCGTCGGCGGGCCTGCCGCGCGTGTACGACATCGCGCTGGAGACGATCGCGCACGGGGACGGCCGGGTAGACGCTGACAGTCTTGGCCGCTTCGTCGTCGCCTACCAATCGGTTACCACATTGAAGCTGGGTGAGCTTTGGGCCATTCCGATCATGCTGCGGCTCGCGTTGATCGAGAACCTGCGTCGCGTCGGGATGCGGATTGCCGGCGGCAGAACCGAACGCGATCTGGCCAATACCTGGGCCGACCGCATGATGCGGACCGCGGAACGGGATCCCAAGAGCCTCATCCTCGTGATCGCCGACATGGCACGCTCGACGCCGCCGATGGGCAGCGCGTTTGTCGCGGAGCTTGCCCGCCGCTTGCAAGGACAAACCGCGGCGCTTGCGCTGGCGTTGACCTGGATCGAGCAATGGCTCGCGGAATCGCATCTGACAATCGAACAGCTGGTGCAATCGCAGAACCAGCAACAGGCGTCGGACCAGGTTTCGATCAGTAACAGCATCGGCAGTCTACGTTCCCTGAGCGCGATCGACTGGCGTGAATTTATCGAATCCATCGCCGTTGTAGAGAAGATTTTGCGGCAGGATCCACAAGGGGTTTATGGTGCGATGGAGTTCGCAACCCGGGACCACTATCGTCACGCAACCGAGCGCATCGCCAAGGCGGGTCGACTAACGGAAGCCGAGGTGGCCACGAAAGCGATTGGCTTCGCCCATGCCAAGGCGGCCGGCAACGGCGATCGTTTTCCAGCCGCGCACGTCGGCTTTTATCTGATCGACAAGGGTTTACCCGAGCTGGAACGCGACGCGGCGGTCAAGGGTTCCTTGAGCGGACGGGTGCGCAGCATTGGCAGCGCGTTTCCCCTGCTGTCCTACCTTGGTGCAATCGCCGCAATCGTGGGCATCTGCACGGCGGCGCTCGGCACGAGCGCCTATGGCGCCGGAGCAAACCGGGAAACGCTGGCGGTGGTCATCGTGCTGTGCTTGCTGGCCACCAGCCAGGCAGCGGTCACCGTCGTTAACTGGCTGGCGACGTTGCTGGTGACACCGCACTCATTGCCCCGAATGGATTTTCGCGCTGGCATTGCAGCGGATGCGCGCACGCTGGTCGTGGTTCCATCCATGCTCACCAGCTCTCGGGCCGTCGAGGATCTGGTCGAGGCGCTCGAAGTCCGGTTTCTGGCAAATCGCGATGCCCACCTGCACTTTGGCTTGCTAACTGACTTTCCCGATGCGTCCGAGGAAACCGTTCCAGGGGACGATCAGCTGCTTCAACTGGCTGCAGCGCGGATCAACGAGCTTAATCGAAAATACGTGCGCGGCGAGAGCGCGTCGGGAGCAGCCGCTGGCGGCGCTGACAGCGACGCGGGGTCCGATTCGGGGCTTGCCAGTGTGTTCTATCTCTTTCATCGTCCTCGACGCTGGAATGCGCAGGCACGGATCTGGATGGGCCATGAGCGCAAGCGCGGCAAGCTCGCCGACCTGAACTTGTTGCTGCGCGGCGGTGACACGGGCCGCTTTTCCCTTATCGTCGGCGCGACGGCAATCCTCTCACAGGTCAAATACGTCATCACGCTAGATACGGACACGCAACTGCCGCGGGACGCGGCGCGGCAGTTCATCGGTGCCATGGCGCACCCGTTGAACACCGCTCGCTTCGATGAACCCGGAAAGGACACCAGCAGAGAGGTGGTGACCTCGGGTCACGGCATCCTCCAGCCGCGCGTGTCCGTCAGCCTGCCCTGCACCAACCGATCGCGCTACGCTCGTCTGTATGGAGGCGAGCCGGGCATTGACCAATACACGCGCACCGTTTCCGACGTGTATCAGGACGTCTTCGACGAGGGCTCGTTCATCGGCAAGGGTATCTACGACGTCGATGCTTTCGAGCGTGCGCTCAAAGGACGTTTTCCCGCAAACCGCATCCTAAGTCACGATCTTTTGGAGGGTTGCTATGCCCGCGCAGGGCTGCTCAGCGACGCGGAATTGTATGAAGAGTTTCCGGCGCGCTATAGCGCTGATGTGGCCCGGCGGCGGCGCTGGATCCGTGGTGACTGGCAACTTATCGGCTGGCTCCGGCGGCGCGTAAGGGGGCCCGATGGGCGCCGCGAAAGCAACCCGCTTTCGATGCTGTCGCAATGGAAAATTTTCGACAACCTACGTCGCAGCCTTGTCCCCGTCGCGCTTACGTTGCTGCTGTTGTTGGGGTGGAGTGTGTTGTCGCCTGCGTGGTTCTGGAGCGATGTCGTGGTCGGGCTCCTGCTGCTGCCTTCCATCATTGCGTCGCTCTCCGATCTGGTCGACCGATCGGCTGAGGTGCCGCTCAGACAACATCTGGCCGCCGTCGAGCTCGCGGCGCGTCGGCGCGCGGTACAGGCCCTGCTCGCCTTAGCCTTTCTGCCGTATGAAGCTTTCTTCTGCCTTGATGCGATCTTGCGCACGATCGGGCGGATGCTGATCAGCCGCCGGCTGCTGGAATGGAACCCGTCGAGTGACGTGGAGCGGGCGATGGAACAACCCGGGGATACGCGCCTGCTTGCGTCCTATCGTTCCATGGCGATCGCGCCGGCCATAGCCACGCTGGCATGGGTTGGCCTGTCCCTCACCGATCCCGCGGTGTTGGCGGTGGCCGGACCGATCCTGCTGCTGTGGGCCGCGTCGCCCGCAATCGCCTGGTGGATCAGTCGCCCTCTGCGGCGGCGAAATGCCAGACTCACGGTTGATCAGGCCCGTTTCCTGCGCCACCTGGCGCGCAAGACATGGGCCTATTTCGAGACGCACGTTGGCCCGGACGACCACGACCTTCCGCCTGACAACGTGCAGGTACATCTGGCGGCCAGAGTAGCGCACCGAACTTCGCCGACGAATATGGGCCTGGCGCTGCTCGCTAATCTGGCGGCGCACGATTTCGGTTACGTGTCGTCCGGACAACTCGTTGTGCGCACGGCCAATGCGCTGCGCGCCATGGAATCGCTGGAACGGTATCGGGGACACTTCTACAACTGGTATGACACCCAAACGCTGCTGCCGCTGGCCCCTCGCTATGTCTCGACAGTGGATAGCGGCAACCTCGCAGGCCATCTGCTGACTTTGTGCCCTGGGCTCATGGCTCTTGGGGACGCGCCTATCCTCAACCAACGATGGATCGAAGGCTTGAGTGACACGTTCGGGGTTCTGGCCGATGCGGTGGGCCAAGATCCGCCAGAGGCCGTCACGCAATTCGAACAGGCGCTCGCGTTGGCGGCGGCAACTCGGCCGCTCGCCTTGACCGGCGCCTGGTTCGAATTGGAACGCCTGGTTGATCGCGCTGCGGTCTTGGCGGCATTGTTTACCGGCAGCGACGTTCCGAACGACGACAGCGAAGCGGCTTTCTGGGCCCGGGCGCTCGCACGTCAATGCACCGATTTGCGAGACGACCTGTTTCTGCTCGCGCCGTGGCTCAGCTTGGGCATGCCCCCCGGAGCTGGTCCCGCCTTACCGGGTGCCCGCAATATCCCCACGCTCCGCGAACTTGCAGCACTCGACGCAGGGCGTTCGCCGCCAGGCGGGCGCGATGACGGCCTGCCGAGCGAATGGCAAGACCGGCTCGGCATACTTTGGCCGCTGCTCATTCGAGGCGCGGAGCAGGCAAAGGCCCGTATGGCCGCCATCGACAGCCTTGCGTCACAGGCGAGAGCACTGACTGCGATCGACTATGAATTCCTGTTCGACAAAGTAAGGCGGCAACTGGTAATCGGCTACAACGTCGCGGCCCGGCGCTGCGACGCAAGTTACTACGACCTGCTGGCTTCGGAGGCGCGATTGTGCAACTTCGTTGCCATCGCACAGGGGCAGCTGCCGCAGGAAAGCTGGTTTGCGCTCGGGCGTCTGCTCACCTCCGTGGGTGGCGCACCGGTTCTGCTGGCGTGGAGCGGCTCGATGTTCGAATATCTCATGCCGCTGCTGGTGATGCCGAGTTACGAAAATACCTTGCTCGATCAGACCTACGTTGCCGCAGTGGAGCGACAGATCGACTACGGAAGGCAACGTGGCGTGCCCTGGGGAATGTCGGAGAGCGGCTACAACAGCGTCGATGTCCATCTCAATTATCAGTATCGCGCCTTCGGAGTTCCCGGGCTGGGCTTGAAACGCGGACTCGGCGAGGATCTGGTTGTGGCGCCATACGCCTCGGCACTCGCCCTGATGGTGGCTCCCGAGGCTGCATGTCTCAACTTGCAACTTCTCGCCGCCAGTGGCCTGGCCGGAAGGCTGGGCCTGTACGAGGCCATCGACTACACCCCGTCCCGGCTACGGCGCGGCGAAGCCAGCGCCGTGGTGCAGTCGTTCATGGCGCACCACCAGGCGATGAGCCTGTTGTCCTTCGCCTACGTGCTCTTGGAACGACCGATGCAACAGCGCTTCGAGTCCGATCCTTTGTTGCAAGCGACGTTGCTTTTGCTCCAGGAGCGAATCCCGAGGGCGACCCTGTTTCACTTGCATGCAACCGATCTTTCCGACATGCGCGCCGCCGAGCGCGGCCCAGAAATGCCGGTACGCGTCCTTGCCAGCCCGAACACAGCGATCCCGGAGGTGCAGCTGCTTTCCAACGGCCGCTACCACGTGATGGTCACGAACGCTGGAGGTGGAAACAGTCGTTGGAAGGATCTGGCTGTGACCCGCTGGCGCGAAGACGCCACCGCGGACAACTGGGGCAGCTTCTGTTATCTCCGCGACGGAGCGAGCGGCGAGTTCTGGTCCACGGCGTATCAGCCAACACTCAAGCAGGCCGAACACTACCAAGCGCTCTTCTCGGAGGGTCGGGCGGAGTTTCGACGCCTGGACTTCGAGATCGAGACGCATACCGAGCTCGTGGTTTCGCCCGAAGATGACATCGAGGTTCGCCGGGTCCATGTCACGAACCGGTCTCGGCTCCCCCGAACAATCGAAGCGACCAGCTATGCGGAGATCGTTCTTGCGCCGGCGGCAGCAGACGCACTGCATCCGGCGTTCAGCAATCTGTTCGTCCAAACCGAGATCATTCAGGGACGGCACGCGATTCTCTGCACCCGTCGTCCACGCTCTCTAAAGGAGAACGTGCCCTGGATGTTTCACCTGATGACCGTGCGTGGAGCATACGCCCCGGAGATCTCGTTCGAGACGGATCGCATGCGTTTCATCGGCCGCGGCTGTTCGGTCGCGGCACCACTCGCGATGACTGTTCCCGGAGCGCTCTCGGGCTCCGAGGGTTCCGTATTGGATCCTATAGCGGCGATCCGGCATCGACTCAGCATCGAGGCTGGTGCGACGGTGACAATCGACATGGTTTCAGGTGCCGGCGAGACGCGAGATGCCGTGCTGCACCTGGTCGACAAGTATCAGGATCCCCGGCTCGCAGATCGAGCGTTCGAGCTCACCTGGACGCACAGCCAAGTGGTGCTCCGCCAGCTCAATGCCTCAGAGGCCGATTCGCAGCTCTACGGCCGCCTCGCCAGCTCGGTCATCTATGCCAACGCATCGCTACGCGCAGCCGCGAATGTCCTAATCAGAAACCGCCGTGGGCAATCTGGCCTCTGGGGCTACGCAATCTCCGGTGACCTGCCGATCGTGTTGCTGCAGATTGCCGATGCCACGCATATCGAACTCGTGCGCCAGCTCGTGCAGGCGCATGCGTATTGGCGTCTCAAGGGGCTGGCGGTGGATCTGGTGATCTGGAACGAGGAGCACAATGGCTATCGGCAGCAGCTCCAAGAGCAGATCATCGGCCTGATAGCGGCGGGTGTTGAGACCCATGTTGTTGATCGACCCGGGGGAATTTTCGTACGGCATGCGGAACAGATCTCCGTCGAAGATCGTGTCCTGTTCCACTCCGTCGCACGCGCGATAATCACCGACGCTCACGGTACCCTGGCCGACCAAATCAACCGCCGCGTACCTGCCGGTGCGCAGCCTCCGCGCCTATCAGCGACCCGCCCCTATCGGCCTAAATCCTCGACGGACGTGGAAGCTGCGAGAGAAGATCTGGTCCTTTTCAACGGAACGGGAGGATTCACCGCCGATGGGTGCGAATATGTCATCGTTCAGGGAGTGGCCAATCCGACACCTGCGCCTTGGGTCAATGTGTTGGCGAACCCTTCCTTCGGCACCGTCATCTCGGAAAGCGGCCTCGGCTACACCTGGAGCGAGAACGCCCACCTGTTTCGCCTCACCCCATGGCAGAACGATGCGGTGTGCGAATCGAGCGGCGAGACTCTTTATCTTCGCGACGAAGAAACGGGGCACTTCTGGTCCCCCACTTCCTCTCCCCGTGGAGGTGCCGCGCCCTACGTGACTCGACACGGTTTTGGCTACAGCAGTTTCGAGCACACGGAGGATGGAATCCGCTCGGAGCTTACGATCTTTGTGGCGCTCGATGCAGCGGTCAAATTCTTTTCCTTGAAGGTCAGCAACCATTCGGGGCGCGCTCGGCGCCTGACCGCCACGGGATACGTCGAGTGGGTGTTGGGCGATGTGCGCGCGAAATCGGCGATGCATGTGACCACCGAAATCGACCCCAGTCATGGTGCGTTGTATGCCCGCAACCCTTATCATGGCGAATTTTCCGATTGGGTCGCGTTCTTCGACGTCGACGAACCGACGCGAACGGTAAGCGGAGACCGGACCGAATTTCTCGGTCGCAACGGCACGCCGGGCGATCCGGCCGCCTTGCACCGCACGCACCTGTCCGGGAAGGTTGGCGCCGCATTGGATCCGTGTGGCGCAATCCAGGTCGTTTTTGACCTGGCGGACGGACAGCAACGCGAGACCGTCTTTCGGCTTGGTGCGGCAAGCGACGCTGCAATGGCCGGTCGACTGGTGCAGCGTTTTCGCGGCAACGTGGCCGCCCGCGACGCGCTCGACGCAGTGGTTCAGTACTGGCGGCATACTCTTACCGCCATCCAGGTGCGCACGCCCGATGTGGCCCTCAACGTACTGACCAATGGTTGGCTCGTGTACCAAACGCTGGGCTGCCGACTATGGGCGCGCAGCGGTTATTACCAGTCGGGCGGCGCCTACGGTTTCCGTGATCAATTGCAGGATGTGATGGCGCTAATTCACACGAAACCGGACCTCGTGCGCGCGCACATCGTGCTCTGTGCGAGCCGGCAATTTATCGAAGGCGACGTCCAACACTGGTGGCATCCGCCGTCCGGGCGGGGCGTGCGCACGCATTGCTCGGACGATTACCTTTGGCTGCCGCTCGCGACATGCCGCTACGCGCTGACCACTGGGGACATGTCGATTCTCGACGAAATGGCGCCTTTTCTCGAGGGCCGCCCGGTCAACGCAGAGGACGACTCATACTACGACTTGCCCGTGCGCTCCGACGAGAGCGCGAATGTCTATCGGCACTGTGTGAGGGCCATTCTGCACGGATTCCGATTCGGAGCTCACGGATTGCCGTTGATCGGATCCGGGGATTGGAACGACAGCATGAATCTCGTCGGCAGACACGGTAAGGGCGAAAGCGTCTGGCTCGCGTTCTTCCTTTGTCACGTCCTCGGAGAATTTGCCAAGGTGGCGCGCTTGCGTGCCGATCCGTCGTTCGCGGACCGGTGTGAGGCGGAGGCGATGCAATTGCGCCAACGCATCGAGCAAAATGCCTGGGATGGCAGGTGGTATCGGCGTGCATACTTCGATGATGGCTCGCCGATGGGTTCCCTGAGCGATCCTGAATGTCAAATCGATTCGGTCGCGCAGAGCTGGGCGGTCCTTTCCGGCGCTGGCAACGCTGCGCGCTCGCGCATGGCGATGGACGAGGTGAATACGCGCCTGGTGCGGCGCGACCATGCGTTGATCCAGCTTCTCGATCCACCGTTCGATACCTCTGCTCTCGACCCCGGCTACATCCGTGGCTACGTGCCCGGTGTGCGGGAGAATGGCGGTCAGTACACCCATGGTGCGGTCTGGGCGGCCATGGCATTCGCGGCCCTGGGCGACGCCGCCCGTGCCTGGGAACTGACGGCGATGATCAACCCGCTGAACCATGCGCGAACGCCTGAGGGTCTTGGCACATATAAGGTGGAGCCGTACGTCGTCGCTGCCGACGTTTACGCGCTTGCGCCGCACATCGGCCGCGGCGGCTGGACCTGGTACACGGGCTCTGCCGGCTGGATGTACCGCCTGGTCATAGAGTCGCTGCTGGGGCTCACGCTGGAAGGAGATCGACTTCGTTTCGCGCCGTGCCTGCCTCCGGTGTGGAACGAATTCGCGGTGCGCTATCGGTATCGCGAGACCTGTTACGAAATCGTGGTACGACGAGCGGAAGTGGTGGGCGACGACGACTCCGATGCGGCAAAAGTGACCGTCGATGGAGTTCTGCAAGAAGGCGCTTTCGCCTTTCTTGTGGACGATCAACAGGAGCACCGTGTCGACGTGCACGTCGCTTCCAAGGCCTCGGTTTCGCAAATGAGCTTCGCTTAGCGACGCATCGGCGCGCCAAATTCATGGCCGACGGCTATCTCGTATGCCGCAAGCTTGACAAAGAATGCCGCGGTTACGTGTGATAGCGCACATACGCCATGGCTAATTTCCCGTATCAGTCGTAGAGGAAGGATGGTTCACAATATGCTTCGGAGTAGACATGGCAGGGCGGCGGATTCGCCCAACGCCGCCGCCGTAATGGATAGTGAATCGCTCACGGTCGAGGTGCCTCGCGAATTCCACCGACGTATGGCTGCCATCATTGACGCTGTGCAAACGGGCATATGGCAGGAAGGGGTGCACGACCTTCTCGGCTATGCCACCGATTACGCCTTTGGCCAGCAGCGGGGCCTGCAAACTTTGGTGCTGAAGAGCAAATACAGGTCGGCCTATGTGCGGCTGCATTGGGATACCGTCATGAAAGACACCGCTGCCGAGCGAAAACTCGTTGACGATGCTATCCGGAACGCCATCGGCGAGCTGCGGTAGCCACCAAGAAGCGTTCGACAGGTGGGTGTGTCATGCCATCGTTGCCATAGCGGGCGATCCACAGGAGGGAACCATGTCTCATTGGCCCCGAAAGGGAGGCTCGTGGACGACGTGGCCTGGTGAACGTGACAGAATCGTGCGCGCTTCTCGGCGTGCGTTGGTGAGCGACGGCGGACCTCTGCACTAATATATAAACATTGTTAGAATCGGTCTCTTAATCCGTTGGTCGCAGGTTCGATCCCTGCACGGCCTACCAATCCCCCTGCGGTCGGGCCATTTCGGCGATCAACTCTTTCAGCTTTCTGTGAGCGTGTTCGAACGAGGCGCCTGGGCTAGAAAAACGGCCCGGAAAGGACGAACTGGATGACCGAGACCGGACCCTGAGCAGACGGTCAACAGATCTTGATCCGGCCTTCCGAGGCTATTTCTTTGCGGGTTCGGCCATGGTCATCCCAGATGGCCCTACACCGTGGATCTGGAGGGTCGCTCCCTTGGGGCCGGCCCACGCAAAATGCACCGTGTTGGCGGGCAACAGATAGAACGAGCCTACGCCGAGCACCTGCCCCTTGGCTTTGTCGACTTGGGCGCCTTCGCCGATGCCGAACTTGCCTGTTAATACCGTGATGTTCTCCGTGTCAGGGTGGGAATGTGGCGGGACGAGTGCGTTGGGCGGGATCTTGATGCGCTGCACGTAAGGCCCCGGCTTCTCGGGATCCCCGACCAGAATCGCCTCCTTCCATCCTGGCAGCTCCTTGATGTCGGTCCATTTCACATTTTCGGGCTTCACCGTGATGGGCTTGTTTTGAGCGAGGGCCACCGCACCGATCGCAAGAAGGAACACACCGAATATTACTGAAAACGCATGCTTCATAGAGGTCTCCCCAAGTGACAGTCCTGCGGGCGGGACTATCACACAATCAGAGGGTAGGGCGCAATCGGAGGTTGTCGGTCCCGGTGGCCTGCTTCGACGCCAGCGCCGGGGGTGAATCTCGCGCATCGGGAACGCCCCAGATGGTGCCAGTAGCGGAATGTTCATGGACGACTACGCCGAAGGCGGCAGGGCCTGCCGAAACTTGGCTGCCAAGCGCTAGCGACCCACGAGCACCGCTGTCAAGACCACGATGTAAATCAGGGACTGAAGTAGCGTGCCTTTTGCGGACTGCGAAAAAGCCGTCAGGAGTTCTCGTGTGCCTCCGATCGGCGTTCGCGAGTTCTTCATCGGAAGGGCGTGGTGTTTGTCAAGAGAGCTAAGCCACTTCCAGTAAGAATCATTCGTCACCGTTGCTCGGTACGAGATCGGCTCGCGGCATGGAGAACTCGGGGACATCTCCACCACGGCGAAGGCTGCCGTAGCAACAGCTATGACGAGCCCAACGAAGCACGCGAAGCAAACTGAGAGAGCGTATTGTTCAACGGTGAATCGGTTCATAAATTCGACGCCTCACCAGTCGTTTAATCGGACGATGCGTTGCGAAGTGTAGCCCGACTGATGATCATGTAGCCGGCCTCCTCGCCGCGGTTAAGCGGCGGGGTTAAAGTCAATTTGCGAAATGGACTTTGACCCAAAGGAGACCGACATGAAATATTGTGGCATAGACCTGCACTCGAACAATAGTGTGGTGGTGGTCAGCGACGAGGAGGATCGGATCGTGTTCAACCAGCGGTTGCCGAACGATCTGGGGCAAATTCGGGGGCACTGGAGCCGCATTGGGCAGATCTGGCGGGTGTGGTCATCGAGAGCACGTACAACTGGTACTGGCTGGTAGACGGGTTGATGGATTCGGGCTATCGGGTGCATTTGGCGCACCCGAGCGCGATCAAGAAGTATGAGGGCCTGAAGCACAGTGGGGACTTTGCTGACGCGGCGTATCTGGCGCAGCTGCTGCGGCTGGGTTTGTTGGCGGAGGGATATATCTATCCACGCGAGGAGCGTGGGGCGCGGGACCTGGCGCGCAAGCGCATGCAGCTGGTGCGCTATCGCACGGCGCAGATTCTATCGATTGAGAACATCCTGATCCGGCAGACCGGGGGCCGTATGAAGGGCGAGGCGGTCAAGCGACTGACGGCTGAGCAGGTCGAGGCGTTCGGGTTTGCGCCCGATGTGGCACTGGCCATGGAGGCCAACCGCGCGGTCAGCCAAGCGCTGGGGCAACAAATCGTAGCGTTGGAGAGGCGACTGAAGGAACGGGTGCGTTTGCGCCCGGAGTATCACCTGCTCAAGACCGTGCCGGGGATTGGCGAGATACTGGCGACCACGATCATGCTCGAGACGGGCTGCATCGGTCGCTTTGCGCAGGTGGGCAATTTCAGTTCCTACTGCCGCTGCGTGGACAGCTTGCGGGAAAGCAATGGCAAGAAGAAGGGTGAAGGCAACACCAGGAACGGGAACAAGTACCTCGCCTGGGCATTTGTGGAAGCGGCGAACTTCGCCCTGCGCTACTGTCCGCAGGCCAAGAGCTTCTATGATCGCAAGAAGAGCAGGACGAACGGTGTCTTGGCGATCAAGGCTCTGGCACACAAGCTGGCGCGGGACTGCTACCACATGTTGCGGGACCAGAAGCCCTTCGATGTGCAGCTGTGTTTCGGATAACGGTTTGGCCAAAGGCGGCGAGCCAGGAAAGCGGACTGGTGTGAAGCTACTCGACTGATTTGGACGCCGCCTTTGCGCCACCGGACTGAATACAGATTGCTGAATCGCCCAAGCCATGAGCCACCAAAGGACTGGTGTCGTCATCACGGCGATAGCCATCGGGACTGCAAGCAACCCCTTGGACACGGCTTGGCACCAAAGTTTCTCTGGGTGGCAGAAGCCACCAGGGCTGTCGCAGAGCATCGCGGCAAGCTTGATCCTCAGGCGTGACGGGGCAACCAACAGAGTGAGACAACGGGCGCGGTCAGAGTCTGTGGGCATCACGGTGGCGATGTTGTTGCATGCTATTAACGCAATCCGGTTGCGGCGATTTACTGTTGCTCGTTGACATCGGCCGGCTAATGGGCGTCCGCTTCGCCGCGGGAGCGGTGATTCAGTCGCGATTTGTTAACTGGCGCCCGAGTACGATTTCGCCAGGCGCACCCTGGATAAGCGAAGTGTCCGTCCCAGTTATTTCGCCAGCCTCCTCAGGTGCAGCACGAGCTGCCAGATCTGTTCGTCGGTTAGCTTTGGGTGGGATGGCATTGATGTGCCCGGCGACCCGAATCTGATGATCCAGAACAGTTGCCCGTCGGGTATGTCATTGACGGTCTTGGCGCAGGCGAAATTGCGCGGAGGAGGACTGAATTGCGTTGCAAGAGGCCCGTTGCCCTCGCCTCGGTCCCCGTGACAGATCGCGCAGCCAGAGTCGCTAGCCTTGCCCAGGTACAAGCGCTCCCCGGCACCGAGGTTGCCGGCGTCGGGCTGAAGCGGATTCGTGCGCGAGTAGTAGTCCTCGGGAGCTTTGCCGGTGAAGCGGGGCTGGGGGCATTGGGCGGCGGGCGGCGCGGCCTGCACCGGCAGGACGGTCGCGGCCAGCACCGCCAGCGCCGCCCAGCGCCATCCGAAGCTTACGGATGCGAAAATCCGTGCTATCGATGGGTGGCGCCGATCGAACAACTGGGCGATCTGGTGAAGCGTGTCACCCTTCTGCCAGCGTTCCCACATCAGCGCCCTCTGGCTCTCCGTGTAATAGATCCGAGGTCTTTGCTTCATCTGCAACACTCCTCTGATTGCTCAGGCTATAGTGTGTTGCATTGACCGATTGAAACCGCAGCCGGCAAGCGACCTTCGCTAGCGCCGTCGCGGCTGACCGCCCCGCGCTAGGGAACGAACGCGGCGGAGAAAGTGGCCCCTTCGCTGCAGTTGACTGGCTCCGACCCGGCGAAATAGGTCCCTTCGATGCCCTGCGCCGTGGCTTTGATCTGACCCATGCTCGCGGTCGTGCTGAACCCGTTGCTGCCGTTACATTGGTAGCTGGCGTTGGGCATCGTATACAGCTGTCCGTACTGCACGAGCGTGCCAGAGAATGTGCAACTCGGCGGATTGCCGCTCGCGAAGGTGAACGTGAAGGTCGCAGTGCCGTCGCCTGGCTGCGAAACCGTCAGTTTATAGGTATCGGTGTAACCACCGGCCATGCCACACACGCCGCCCGAGTTTGCATAGGTGCCCTCGATACCACCGACGTAGTTGCCGGCAATACCGATCGTCACGAGGGACTGACGCTGGATCGTCTTTACCACCGTCGGCCCGCCGCTAATGGTGTAGGTGAGCGTGCCCTGGTAGGCGCTCGAAGGCACGAAAGAGGCGGTGCCGGCCGTCGATACGACGAGCTGGCTCGAGTTCCAGGGCGCTCCGAGGTAAGTTCCCTGCGTTGCGTACAGGTTGCCGCTGAAATTGCCGTTGGCATCCTCAGACATCTGCGCGGTGTACCAAATCGGCTGGTTGCTTGGCCCGTAGACGAAGAAGGTCGCGAAGATGAAGTTTTGCGCCTGGACCAGGTTGACACCCCAGCCGGATTCGCTCGGCAAATACCAGATGTCGGTGTAGTCGTTCGGAAAACCCTGCGCGAATGCCGGCAGGGGCATGTACCAGAATGCGAGTGCCAATGCGGCAGGTAGCAGACGCTTGAGCACAGTGATCACTCCGAATCCGAAAGCGCCTATTCTAGCAGCACGACCACCGTTCTCCATTGCAGAACGCAATCTAAAGATGTGGTCTCGGGATAAGCACGAAGGCCAGAGTTGACCAACGATGGCGCGGGTTATACGAACGGCCGCTTCTATGAGGGCGTTTGTCAAGCCCCCTTGATTCAGATGTTCAACGGTTCAGTGGATCGTCTCTTCGTGATACGGCCGTCGTTTCGTCGTTATCCATGATTCGGTTGCCGGTGCTTGTATCGCTGACTCAAGGTGCATCTGAGATTCAAGGTTGGGGTATATAGAGCCGAGCCCGTTGCTCGGTCTAACTTCTATCCGTGCCGGCATCATGCCGGTCACCACGTACCACATGCGCGCGAAGCGCTGGGTCCAAACCCCTGTTACCAACGCGCCCCATCTTTGCAGACGGTCGCTCGGAGGCGACCCGCAGCCGTTTCGGGCACGTTGACCTTCAATGCTCACGATGCATCGTTCTCCGCTATGGGCAACAACGTGCTCTGCCTACCCGCCGGTGGGTTTGAGCTGCGCTCCCTGCGGGATCAACCCGTCCTCCAGGTAGCGCCACAGCGCAATGGCCAGGCGCCGGGCCAGCGCCACAATGCCGATGCGTCGCAGGCGCTTGCCGCCACCGGCGAAGCGTCGCATTTCGCTCTCCTTCGTTAAATCGAGTTGGTCGAACTCTCGTTTTAACTCAAGGGGGCAAACCACGAACAGCCCTTCATAGTATCTTTGCACACACCGCGAATTTCTGCTTTGGGTCCCATTGCTGCCTGTCGTGCGCTGGAGAAGCGGACGTTCGAATCGTGCTAATGCCTGAATTAAGGCAAGCCGCACAGCGGCATCTGCGAGCGCGGGTTCCCCCCATGCTTGCTTTATGCCGGTGGTTGGGCAATCATCCACCCTAGTCTTGAAGGTTGATTCCGAAGGCTCATTGCGAAAAAAGCTAAATTAGGGGACCTGAGCATGAAGCAGCAACTATCGAAATGGCTTGCCAGTGCCGCACTGTTTGGGTTCACCGCCTGCGTCATCGCGGCGCCGTACTCGGTCACATATACCGACACAGCGACTACGTCCGATACGTTGCCTGCGAATATCATTGCCGGCCAGCAATTCACCATCGAGTTCGTTTTCGACAATGGCAATGGCACTGCCGCCAATCAGTCATGGTCTGCCGACAACGTCCAATGCGCCATCTTCACGTTTAACAATGCGCAGGACGTGTTTCTTGCCATCAACGTTTCTACTAAACCCTTTACGTCTTCCACGGTTGGAAACTTCACCACGGATGCGGCGGGTCACCTGCAGGCCGGGGCCATCTCCTGGTATGACGACGGTCCAATCGCAAACCCTCAGAAGTCCAATGTTTCCGGATTTAGCGCGGGGGCGAATGCGTGGTATATCGACGGTGGCAATGATGTGGTGAATTTCAATTCCACTAACGTCAGCGTTGGGATGGCAACGGTGGGAAACAACGTCCAGGTCGCCAACTGGACAAACCCTGTACCCGCGGGCGGTGTCTGTGCAGCGTTTTTCCCCGCTCCCGCCGCTCAATCTCAAGCCATCCCAGCGCTGAGTGAATGGGGCGTGATCATGCTCTCAACGCTGCTTGGATTGGGTGCAATCCTCGCCCTGCGCCGTAAGCGTCAGTAAGCGCTCCGCATGACGCCCGCCCCATATCGGGCGGGTTTTCAATCGGCAAACGTACGCTAACGTATATACGCCTTGCGGAGATTCGCCAGGCCGTTGTGGTAGGGCAATCTTGGCGGATCGCAAGCCAACTGGTCTTGACGGACGGCTCAACGAACGATTTCGTCTGCTGCTAGTAGCGAGGCGGGTTAAACGGTGTCTGCCCCATCAACGGATGCGCTAATGCCAGCTCCGTGGATTGACACCTCTCTAGGACAGCGCTCCTGACGATCATTCGTTCGAATGACTGCTTCCGGGAACGTTGCGGAGCGGCTTTGATCGTCCGCAATTGGCCGAGTGCTGTGCAAAAACGCGGACCGAAACGAGGTGTCGGCAAAGACGACCTCATAGATCGCGCTGTATTCGATTTATTTCGAGTCGGGAGGGGTTTTGGTACTCCCCAAAACGGACCGAAATCGAGTTTTTACACAGTCTCGGCCGGTCTGCGACCGTCGCGGACGGCGGCCGCGACCACCCGCGCAGCAACTAGACCTCCGTCTGCTCGGCGATTTCCAAAGCATCGTCGACCTCGTTGCCTAGATACCTGACGGTGCTTTCGAGTCTATGTCCCGCGGGACATAGGCTCGACTATCTCCCGCGCGGGACTATGTCCCGTCGTGCTCGAGACTGACTGCAGCTGTCTTCGTGCAGGCGGGACATAGGCGCCCGGACTACAAGCCCCTGAGGAAGGCGAGCAGCCGATCATCAGGCCGGTACCGACCAGGCTTGCCTTCGGGTGGCGTGGTCCTGTCGAGAACATCCTGCTTCAAAGCGAGGTTGGCGTCCAGGTAGATCTGCGTCGTCTCAACTGACTCATGGCCGAGCCACAGCGCGATCACCGAACGATCAACGCCTTCTTGAAGCAGATCCATCGCCGTCGTGTGCCGCAACACATGCGGGCTCACACGCTTGGTCTTGAGCGATGGGCTCTGGGCGGCGGCCACCGCAACGTGCTTATGGAGTAGGTAGTGCACGCCGTGTGCGCTGAGCCAACCGCCACGCGCATTGGGGAACAGCGGCTGATCCTCGGCCCGCGGTGGCTCTCGAATCCATGCGGCCAGCACGACGCGAGTGCTCTTGCTCAGCGGCGTGCAGCGCTCTTTGCGCCCCTTGCCAATCACGCGAACATGTGCGCCGGTACCGATGTGCAGGTCCTCGTGCCGAAGGCCGGTCAGTTCCGACAGGCGCAACCCGGTCTGCAAGGCCAGCAGAAGCAGCGCGTGATCGCGGCGACCCGACCAGGTGCGCTGGTCCGGTGCGGCCAGCAACGAATCGACCTCCTGTCGATTCAGGAAAGGGACCAGTGTGCGCGTGAATCGCTTGGCTGGGATGGCCAGCACGCGCTGGATTTGTGCCGCGTGTGTTGGCACCTCGAAGGCCGCGAAGCGGAAGAACGAGTGCACCGCCGTCAGGCGCAGGTTGCGCGTGCGTGCGGTGATGCCGCGAACTCGCTCCAGTTCATCGAGGAAGGCCATGACCAGGGGCGCATCGATGTCCTCCAGCGCCAGCGCCGAGGGCGTCTTGCGCAGGCGCTTGTGCGCGAACTGCAGCAGCATCTGGAAGGTGTCGCGATACGAAGCGATGGTGTGTGCGCTCGCTCGGCGCTGCTGCATCAGGCGTTGGGTAAAGAACCGCTCCAACAGGGTGGCGAAGCTCTGTTGACCGGTCATGATGGCTCTCCCCAGCGCCGCTCCAACCGAGCCATCGCCTGAGCCATCAACTCGGGGTGGCCGCTCAGGTACCAGTAGGTGCCGGCCACGTAGACATGCCCGAGATAGGTCGACAGCAACGGTAACTGACGCCACGCGTCCTGGCCCGATTGGTACCAGCGAATCAGAACCTGAACGGCGACGCGATGGCGAAAGTCATGCAGCCGCGGTCCCTTGCTCGCGCCGATGGCGCGCAAACCGGTGCGCCGTGACAGCGCGTAGAACGTCCGGTGGACGTGGCCAGTGTCGAGCCGATTGCCGCGGCGAGTCACGAACACGTAGGACGAGACTGGGCGGCCGAAGAACCGTTCGCGGCGTTCAAGGTAGTCCGCCAGAACGGTGCAGGTGGACGAATGTATGGGTATGAGTCGCCACCGGCCGAACTTGGCACTGCGGATCGTCAGCACCGCCTGTTCAAGATCCACGTCGCCAAGCTGGAGATTTAGCGCTTCGGACAGGCGCAGGCCCGTGACGCTGAGCAAGCCGATCAGGCAGTGGAACACCCATGGTCGCAGCAGCGTCGATGGCCAGGCCACCGGCAGTTTCGGCGCCGCATCCAGCAAGCGCCGGACTTCTTCCTCGGTGTATAGATACGGTCGGGCACGAGTGGATCGGTGCGGCAGCATGCCTACCGGCGGAACCTCCGTGAGACTGTCGGTGGCGCTGCGGTGACGGGCAAACCCGCGTACGAAGCAAAGCCGCCGTGCCCACTCCGCGGGCTGCACCGACGGATGTTGTGCCCATTCGAGCGCCAAGCGAGCGCTGATGTGTTCGACCTGTCGCTCTTCCATGAAGCTGACGAACCTGGGCAGCAGTAGACCGGCATCGTGCATCTTGAAGCCCAGGCCGCGACGCAGATCAAGGTACTCCTGCAGGCCCTCGCGCAGGGTGTTCATCGCGCACCTCCCGGCCACGCCATGACCAGGGTTCGCAGTGCGTCAAGGTCGACCTTGGCATAAATGCTGGTGGACTGTGGGCTGCGGTGGCGCAGTACCTGGCCGATTTCGGGCAGTGAAGCGCCATGCCGCAGCATGCGGATGGCCAGGGCATGCCGGAATTGGTGCGAGCCACGGTGCGGTGCATCGACGTTGGCTCGGTTGAGCGCATGGCGCACGATCGTGCCGACCTCGTCCGAGCCTTCCACCAGCGCGCGGATTGGCGCGACGGACCGCAGGAAGAGGTGCCGGTCCGCGCAGACGGGCCGTCCATGCTCGAGATAGGCGGCGATCGCCGCGCCTGCGTCGGCGGGCAGTGGCAGCAGACTCTCCCGCCGGCCCTTGCCACGCACTCGCAACTGAGCGCAGTCCCAGTCGATGTCATCCAGCGTCAACCTGATGATCTCGCAGGCGCGCAATCCCAGTCGCGCCAAGAGCAGCAGCACGGCACGATCGCGGCGACCAACCGCAGTGTGGTGGTCGCAGCTGTCAATGGCGCGCTGCGCGTGTTCGGCTGCGATCGCCCTCGGGATGGGCGGCGTGGTCGCCCAGGCGGCGACCGCGGGCACGCCAGCGGCAAGTCCGGCGACGATCTCGCCACCAAACTGGCCGTAGCGCAGGAAGGATCGCAAGCCATTGACGATGGGCTTCACCGCGGCCGGGGCCAACCGCTGCGCTTCGCGCTGCACGAACCCGACACCGTCGGCCACGCGTAGATCATGCAGGCAGACTTCACCTTGACCGAAGCGCCAGTCCAGAAATCGCCGCGCCGTCCTCGTGTACCCGTCGACGGTGGCATCGGCCAACCCGTGATCCCGCTGCAGGTACCGCGCGAAGCCCTCAACGACGTCGGCGGCGGCAGAAGCGTTCGCCTGAGCGACAGGACACACACCTTGCCCGCGCCAGAAGCCCAGCAGCAGCTGCAGCGCGTGCAACTCTCGGCGTCGCGTCTCCGAACAGCGCGATCGGCGTCGCGACCGACTACGTTGATACCGGCCGATGTCATCTTCACTCAACGCGTTGAGTGACAAGTCGCGAGCCTCACACCAGCGCCCGAATGCAAGCGCGTGGTGTGCCAACTGGCAGACGTAACTGACCGAGTATTGCTGCGCAATCAGCGAGCCGACGAACGCGCCAAGGTGCTCCGCTGATGGACCTCCGATGCTGCGGGCCAGCGCATCGGCACTCCTATAGGAAAGTTCCACGATGTTCTCCTTGCAGGCGGAAGTGCCTGCCAAGGAGGATTGCAATGTCCCACGCCGAAGCCGTCAAACAACCACCAATCAGGCTGTCACGCCTAAACGGGACATAGTCCGGCGCGGGAGATAGTCGAGTTTACTGTGTCCAAGCAGGAGCTGAACGGCCCGGAGATTCCTAGTCCGCCGATAGATTAGGGTGGCCTTGGTGCGCCGCAGCGAATGGGTGCCGTAGCCCGCCGGGTCAAGTCCGATCGACCGGACGCATTCGCCAAGGCGCACCCGCTGCGGCAGCCGGATGCACCGCGAACGACTTGATTGTCATCACGGTCCATGACTTCCTTTCGGGCTATGCGGATGCCTGCTTCGGTCGTTCTGCGACGCATCGGCCATCAGGCGGTTCACGGCCCAAAAGCCGACCTTGCCGGTTACATTTCAATATAGGATATGCGCTACTGTGCATATCCGTCCCCTGCCATCCCTATCAGCAACGAAGCTGGGCACCTAGCCGGCGAGCGAGATCAACCATCGTGCCATGCCGTGCCAAAGCGCGCTTGCGCTGAACGGAATTTTCAACAGCTGCACTGCCAGCGCGAGGCCCCCCGCCCAAAGATATGCAGGATGCACTTTGCCGCGGGTCCGCCAGTCATAGATCATACCGGCAACAATGAAGAGGTCACCGATGAGTGTCGGCGCCAGAACCCCGACCACGGGCGGCGGCGGACCTGGCAGTCCGGCGAATCCCACGGTACCCTCGAATGGCGGCAGATGGCCGCCCATCACGATGTAGGCGATGAAAGGACGTGCGATGGGCGCGCCAAGGAGGACGGCCGTCGCCGAGATCATAAGGCGCTTGTGCCAATCGGAGCGACGCATATTGACGATCGCCGCAATCACGAGGACCGCGAACGAGAGCATGTCCGTCATCGGCACTATCATGAAAGCCTCGCCGGCGTCGGCAAAATTTGCCGCGATCGCCCGTTGACCTGCATTGATCGCTGCTAACATGCCGAAGATCGTCATCGCGGTTGCCAGCGACACGCCTATCAAGCCGACATCGCGATGGCGTGCGACGTTCCCCGATGCGGCCAGCCAGGTTTGACAGATCAGGAGCAGTGTCCAGCCGAAGAAGAGCAGGGCGTGGATCGCGAGCACCCCGATCCGTTCCGGTATGCCCTGAGCCAACGGGACCCAGAAGGTCGGGACAAAGCCAAGGAACGCCGTGGCCGTCATCGCTAGAGCCATCCAAAGGTAGAAACGCGGCCGATGCGCTGCTCCATCGTTCAGCGTTGCGTCAGTGATTGTTGCCGTCATTGGCCCCTCCCGCATTCCGCTAAGCGGGCAGTCTACTTCAATAGTGCGTTGAGGCCCGTTGCGAGCGTCCGCTTCTCGTCTTTCAGCGTTCGTGGAGAATGTCCGCTGTCGACTTATCCCAGAGGCGGGTATGGGTCGTTCACGCCCATGCGAACCGAGGCGCCGGCCGGCGGCTCTACGGCCTATAGCTGACCTTCGTGCCCCGATGGCTGCTGAGCGCTATGCAGCGGCCACCCGGTCGAGCCTGATCGGACTGTCCACTATTCGTGGGTAACATCAAGTTCGGCCATGAGCAGTCGTTCGACCCCGTCGCCGATAGCAGACATACGACCTGGTTCGCGTCGGTGATATAGTCATCGCGAGACGAATCGTTTCTGACGGGTGCACGGCTACTGGTCGGCTTTCGCGCTCGAGGGGCGCGCTTGGCTGCGACTGCTTCCCGTCTGAGTCGGAGGCCGAATGGCAGGACTTACCAGCTTTCAGGCGGACATCCGCCCGCTGTTCACGGACCGGGACATTCTGGCGATGAGCAAAGCGTTCAATCTGGCCCGCTATGATGACGTCAAAGCGCGCGCGAGGATCATCTACGACCGGATTCGCGGCGTCGGCGGCGCTGTCATGCCCCCGCCACCGCCGCGCGGCGATGGCCCTTGGCCTCAATCACAGATAGACCTGTTCGCCAAATGGATGGCGGACGGGTATCAGCCGTAGATGGTTGCAATGGGTCGGCAAGCGATTGGCGGAAGCCGGCCAGAACTGAGAAGCTCGCTACCGGAGCTCTACTTCTTAAAGCGGAAATTCGCGAGGTCGTAGTCCCGCATCACGTAACTCTTCGTCTCGATGCGCATCTTGTTGGCATGCTTCGCCTGCGTTTCGCCGCCGGCGGCGACGAAGTCGTCGTAGCCAATAATCTCTACCCGGATGAATCCCTTCTCGATGTCAGTGTGGATCGCACCACCCGCTTCCTGTGCCGTAGAGCCCTTGCGAATCAACCAGGCTCGGTTCTCCGAGCCGCCGACCGTGAGAAAACTAATATACCCGCCCGCGCTTACCACGCGGACCCAAAAATTGTCGAACGTCGCAGAGTCCGCCGCCTCGGCCACCAGTATCGGTTTCGCCGTGACAAAAGCGTGCGACTCGATGAGGTGCAATTCTTCCGGCGTCAATCCGGCTTCGGCGACAACCCCTTCGCTCTCCAGATGTGCTTTGATTCTTTCGAGAACCGCCTTTTCTGCCGCGGGGGGATTGCGCTCGAGACGCGTTTCCACGAATTCTAAATCCTTAACGATCAGGTCAAATCGGCCCTCTGGTGAGGCGACTATCGCATCCGCGGTCGAGGCCTCCTCTTCTCCGACGACATCGATGAACGCGTAAGTCTTGTTGTCAGCCTTCACGAGTTTGTCAGCCTGATCCAGGCGTGGATCCTTGACCTTGTGCTTCCCGAGCGGGACGCCTGCGACACCGACTAGGCCGACTTTCATTGCAGGATGATCTCAAACGATTGGAGGGCGCTCCAGTGTAACCTAAGCGGCCAATTTGATTTTGCGTGTCCGGGCTTTTGCGGATGCCTACTTCCGCTTCAGGTCGGTAAGTGACCGGCAGAGGCCGGCCAGGAGGAGACAGTCGCGAGTTTCGCCGATAGCAGACGCTCGACGGCATATTGGCGACCAGATTACGGGTGTTCCACGGCGATCCTCGACGACATCAGGTTCAACGTGGGAGGGTACAATTTCTCGGATCTTGCCTTGAGCGTCGGCATAAGACGCTGCCGCCCAGACTCCACACATGAACGCATCGGAATCCTCATGGATCTGCCCGAGCTGTGGGTCAGGAGCGACGACTGCCTTTTGTGGCGCGTGTGGGGAGGAAAGAAATGTTGCGGTCGCTCTAATCGCGGGCGGTAACACTGCGACCGGGCCGAGGCGCTCGCTCATCGGCAGGATGCGCGCCAGCTTGACCGCACTTGCATCGCCCCCTGGGCGGTTGACTGCCGACTGGACCCACGGCGTGCGTGTGGGTTACCTGGCGCCGCTGTTACTGTTCCTTTGGACCAATGTCGCTTTCTTCGTGGTTCAGTCCGCGAGCGGGCTCGGTATTCTAAGCTGGCCGTTGCAATCTCACCTCTCGGATGACTCGACCGCCTGGCTCACGACGCGACTGTTTGCGCAACATCGGCCACTTGTCGCGGAGTCAAACGATGCTTATGAGCAAATCTTCAACGCGCTCGAAGCAGTGCATGCCAAGTCGCTTGTGATCGTCATGGTGCCTGCGTTTGCGATAGCGCTGGGTGCGCTGTTGGTCGATAGTCGCGAGCCCTTCAGGAATTCTCTAACGTTCGCTACGCACTTTTTTGCGTTTGCGCTGATTTGGTTGTGCGCGCTGTTCCCAACGCTTGCCATCATTTTGCACTTTATGATGCCGAACGGAGCGCCAGCGTCATGGCGTCATTCGATGGACCTCGTTATATCAGGCCTAGAAGCCGCGGTACTTGGCTGGTACTTGTATATCGCGCTCGACACTGTCTTCGGCTTGTCGAGACCGCGGCGAGTGCTCATGGCAATCGCCCTCGTCGCAACGCTATACGTGATTCTCAAGGCGTACCACGTCGTGGTCTTCGCCGCCACCCTGTATTCGACTTGAGCGAAGCGACGGTCGCCAGAGTCTCAGTCCGGCCAGGAGCAGACCCTGGCGTATTTTCCGCAAGCGGACCCTCGCGCTAGAATTTCATGCCACGGACCGGGAGCGTCCGTGGTCAATCACAATTAGGCATCGCGATGAATCGCCTCTGGCTCGCTGCGCTGTTCACATCTGCCCTTATCATAGCTTGCGCTGCGGGCTACTGGCTTGGAGTCCGCGAGGGCTTGAGCCTCGATAACCTATACGTAACTCCGTGGCGCGGCGCGCTCGCGACAAGAGCACTCACGGATATGAAAGAGGGGAAGACGGGGGGCGCGAGCATAGTACTCGAGTTTCAGGTCGATCGAGGCCTTCTGGCATTGAGTCAACTGGACGAGTCGCCGTTTGACCAATTTCTTGCCACTATCCCAGGCTTTGATATCCATCACATACCTAAAGACGAACTGGCTCGGCTGGCGAACTATCGTAAGGCAAACCCTTCTTCATTCCAAAGTGAAGAGTGGTTTATCCACGATCCTGAGGAGACCCCTGAGCATCGCGCATGGGTTGACGAAACGCTAGAGCAGCATCGCAAAGCAGTTCGAGATATTCAGCGTGTGGTAGAGCAATATGCATCAAAGTGACCCGATCCCGCCTCAGGTCCTGGACGGCGCGCAGGTGCTGGAATACGCCGTTGTAGATTCGTCAGTGCAGTTCACCGGCGCCCTGCATCTCTATCATGGGGACAAGCGAGTGGGGCCAGTACCCTACCTCGCCATTTGCCGCGATCCAAGCATGAAAGAACTCCTCCTCTTTCATTGCGACAAGAACTGGAACGTCTTGGGTGCGCAAATCTGGAACGCCCCCGATCGGCCGGCCGTGACAAGCGTTGAGGAAGTGAAACAGCGAGCCGAGAAGTTCTACACTGGGGTGATGTCGAAGTGGGTTGCCCTATAACGCCTTGTCCTCCGTTAACCAAGGTAGCCGGCGCCGTTCGCTTCTGAGAAGCCCGACGGTCCGCGACGGAATGCGACCGTCGGCCATCAGACGGCCCGCGCTCAGACTCGATGGTCGCTGATCGGCCACAAACGGCCGTACAGCTAAGTCACTTAGAGCGGTCGTTCGATGGCGCTATCGACCGGCAGCAGGCACTCGTTATGTGCCCGGCCTGTCGTCGGCACCTGCTGCGAGGCGTCGGGCCGCGGCCACCGCGCACTGCATGCGGTGGCCGCGCCCAGGTGAACGACTGCACTACCCAGCACTGCGAATCACTCCTGCTTAACGAAGTCCCAGAAGTAGTAGTTGTAGACCATCCGAGTCCGCCAGATATAGCGGCGCAGTGCTTCCGGTCCCTGTGCTGCGGCCCGGCGGACTCCGGCCTCGCTCGGAGGAAAGCTGCGCGGCATTGTCGAACCGGATACCTGCGCCGCCGTTTTGGTGCTATCGGCCAAGGCCAGCTGCACCGAGGTCTGGGGTACCGACGGTTGAGCCAAAGGGTTCGCAAACGCGGCGGTCGCGGCAAGTGCGAGCGCCCCTGCGAGTGCATGGCAGCTGCGTTTCATGGATCGATCCAGGCTCATGTCATTCTCCTTTACAAGTTGTGATGCAACGTACACCTGCGGCCTTTGGTCGCCTCGTTTGTACGGCGGCGACCGGGACTCGATGGATCGCTGGGTAGAGCTTTAGCGACTCGCGACGTTCTGGACGCGTGATGTGGCAAGGTAGAGACGCACGCAAGTCTCACGCTCAGACATAAACGCGTAATTGGCGCAGGCGTGCTCGGCGATGACCACTTGCTCAAACGGGGCGCCGTCGCGCTGGAATAGGCCGGTGACGGCAGTGAGGAGTCCGATCGCGATGACGGTCGACAGCACGGCGGCGGCGACAGTCGTGACGACGCGGGGGCGGGCTAGCGTGAGCTTGGCGTTCATGGCAGTCTCCTTGCGGTCGTTGGGAAAGTCGGGTGTTGCTGGGACGTACTTTCCTACCGGCATGCCGTTTCAGTCCTTTAGCCGGGCTTAAACGTTCTGAAAGACACTCTTCAGGCCCGACCTAAGGTAAATTCGCGGCAAATCCTCCCGACGTACCGATGGCCTCCGCCTACCGCTTTGGCTCGTTTGAACTACGGCCGGACCAGCGCCAGCTGCTGGTCGACGGCCATCCGGCGGCGCTCGGCTCACGCGCGTTCGACGTCTTGCTGGTGCTCGCCGAGCGCACGGGCCAGCTCGTGACCAAGAATGAGCTCCTCGATCTCGTCTGGCCGGGCGTGATCGTCGAAGAGAACAACCTGCAGGTTCAGATCAGCACGCTGCGCAAGCTTCTCGGGCCCGAGGTCATCGTCACGATTCCCGGTCGCGGATATCGACTGGCGATGACCCCGGCCAACGCTTCCCCGAGCACCGGTGCTGCCGACACGGCAGCAAGCCTCGCGCAGGCGGAACGCACAAAGCTCGCCGATGCATCGAAGGAGCGGGCTGCGCTCTACGGCCGCGGCGAGGATGTCGCGGCACTGGCTGAACTCATCGTGTGTCATCCACTCGTGACAGTGGTCGGACCAGCGGGGATCGGCAAGACGCGACTCGCGCAAGCGGTTGTGCACGGATTGCGCGACGAATTTGCCAACAGCGTGCGAGTCGTAGAGCTGGCGTCGCTCACCGACCCGGATCTCGTTGCGGGCACGGTGGCGCGCGCGCTCGGCGTTGGCGTCGGCGATGCGCCGGGTGCGCTCGAGTTCGTCGTACAGGCGCTGGCGTCGCAGTGCCTTTTGCTCGTGCTCGACAACTGCGAGCATCTCCTCGAGGCGGTGGACCGTGTCGTCGTGGCGCTACGACACGGTGCGCCCGGTGTGCGCATCCTCGCCACGAGCCAGGAGCTCCTCCGACACCCGGAAGAGCAGGTCTACCGACTCGGGCCGCTCGGGCTGCCCGCCGACGCGACGCTCGCGGGTGCGCGCGATGCAGGCGCGGTGCAGCTCCTGGTTGCGCGCGTGCAAGCGCTGGAACCGCGCTTTCGGTTGAGCGAGAACAAGGTCGACGCGGTCGTGGAGATTTGTCGTCGCCTCGACGGGATTCCGCTCGCGCTCGAGCTCGCGGCGGCGCGCGTACCGCTGCTCGGGGTGGAAGGCGTGCGCGACCGACTCGACGAGCGCTTTCGCCTGCTGACGGCAGGCTCACGCCTCGCGCTGCGCCGGCACCAGACGCTGCGCGCAGCGCTCGAGTGGAGCTACAGCCTGCTCTCGGAAGCGGAGAAGGAGCTGTTCGACCAGCTCGGCGTGTTCGCCGGCAGCTTTTCGCTCGAGTGCGCGCAGCAGCTCGCCGCTGGCGCGGACATGGATCAATGGGCCGTGCTCGATCACTTGGGCGCGCTCGTCGACAAGTCGCTGGTGAGCGTCGAAGAAGGCACCAGCGCGCGCTACCGGATGCTCGAGACGACGCGCGCGTTCGCGCTCGAACGTCTTACCGCCCGCGGCGCGACGATGCAGGCGATGCGTCGCCATGCCGAGGTGATGCTGGCATTGTTCGAGGGATTTCACCGCACCATCCGCCAGGGCACGCCGTCGGCGCAGGTGCACGGCCAGGTGAGTGCAGATCTCGACAATGTGCGCAGCGCGCTGCAATGGGCCGGCGGGTCCGGTGGCGACCGCCGCATCGCGATCGCGCTGTTCGGCGCGGCCGTCGCGGGATACGGCTACTTCCACTATTCCGCGCTGAGGGCGCAAAGTTGGATCGAGTTGTTGAGCCCTCTGGTGGACGATTCGATTCCCGCGCCCGATGTCGCCCGCTTCTGGCTCGCTTGCGCCGACTGGCGCGGTTATCATGCCCCGCCTGCTGCCATCGACGACGCGCGGCGAGCGCTCGTCCTCTACGGTCAGCTCGATGATCGGCTCGGACTGTGCCGCAGCTGGACTACGCTGGCGTATGCGTTGAGTGCGACCGGGCAACGCGACGAGGCGAATCACGCGCTGGCGGAGGTGCTGCGTCTGCGCGATCCGGCGTGGCCGCCCTGGCTCGGTGCTCTCGTCGACAACATGGCGGCGCTCGTTCTTGCTAATTTCGGGGACATCGACGATGCACGTCGGCACGCACTGGCATTTCTCGACGTCGCTCGAAGGTTCAAACACGGCGTCGACGTTCGCACTGCGCTGAAGATTCTGATCAACATCGAGTGCGTCGCCGGCCACCTGGACGAGGCGTTGGCCATGGCCCAAGAGTTGCTTGCCGCCCATCCGGCACTCTGGGAGAGAGTCGAAGATGGACGAGGCTTTCGCGACATCGCATCGACGCTGATGCTCGCGGGGCGACTCGACGAAGCCGAGCCGCTATTTCGCGAGGCGCTGTTGCGGCTCCGTCGCAATTACGGCGACGCGGTGCATGTGCTCTACGACGTAACGATGTTCGTCGCGCTGCGTGGACGCCTCGACGACGCAGCGCGCCTGCTTGCCCATGCGGACACGGTCTATGCCCGCCGGGCGTTCCGACCGCGGCGGCTGCCGCGGCGATTTCGGAGGGAGCTCATCGCACGCCTCGAAGCCGCGCACTCGAAGGACACGCTCGACGAGTTGTTCGACGAAGGCCGCCGGCTGACCGACGACGAGGCGTGCGCGCTCGTGTCTTCGGGGCCACTTCCGGAACGCTAAGCTCACTGAGTTTGGCGGTTGCCGGGCTTGTTGGGCGCCATTCGATCTACTCAGCATGAAGGTGATGCTGATTGATCGCGTGAGGCAACATGGTCATCGCAACTCGCGGCTATTGTTCTTCATAAGCCTCGGTCTGGTTGTAACCGCGGCTCTGACGGTGCCGCCATGGTATGAATAGCGTCCGCTTTTGTTGGAGCTGAGGGTCCGCTTCGGGCGGCGAGGAAGAAGGGCAACGCAGTACGGGTGATGCGAATCCGCGTGCGGACCCCGAGGGCACTCTATCGCAGAATTGTTGTCACCAAGCATGAAATATGCGCGCTTGTTAAATAATAATACTTTGCGAGGATGCTTTGGTTCTGGTCGTCACGTTGGCGCTGGCTGTGGGGTTGCGCCCCGCTTGCGTCATGTCCATTCGCCCGACGCAGTTTTGCAGGATCACGCGCAGGATTGCCAGGGTTCGATTTCACCGGCTGGTAGAACGCTGCGCAAGTTCGTGCCTGCATGCGGTAGGTGCCAGTGGCGTGCTAACTACCAATTCGTCCTACATCATATTCGGAGGAAATCCGCTAGGCAGCCCTTGGGCGTCGCAGTAGTGTTTGGCCGGATTGGTGAACAGACTCGAGGTCGACAGGTATCGCTGGCAACGTGTTGCATCGTCGCCGCGGGTGCTCGACAAACTGGACGCGAGGGAAATAAGAATGCGCAAGGGATGGATCGTGCTGTCAATGTTGCTTTGCATGGCTACTCCGGCCACGGCTCAGTTGAGCGTCAATGTCGCGCTTCCCGGGGTGAGTATCGGGTTCAATCAGCCGGTGTACCCCGAGTTGGTCACAATTCCGGGCTATCCCGTGTACTACGCTCCTCAGGTAAACGCGAATTACTTTTTCTATGACGGCATGTACTGGGTTTTCGTCCGCGACAACTGGTATGCCAGCTCCTGGTACAACGGGCCGTGGCAGCTCGTGGCGCCGGAGGCGGTGCCGCTGTTCGTCCTGCGCATACCGGTGCGTTACTACCGGGAGCCGCCTGCGTATTTCCGGGGGTGGAGTTCGGATGCGCCGCCACGCTGGCGCGACCACTGGGGCGCTGCATGGGAGCAGCGTCGCCAAGGATGGGACTCGTGGAATCACAACTCGGTCCCACCACCAGCGCCGCTGCCCGTCTACCAGCGCCAATACTCGGGCAATCAGTATCCGCAACCAGCACAGCAGCAAGCGCTGCAAAGCCAGAATTACCGTTATCAGCCGCAAGATAGCGTAGCGCAGCAATACTATCAGGCGCATCGTGCGCAAGGTGCGCCTGCGTCTCCTCAGCAAGGCACTCTGGGTGCTCCGCGCGGGCAGCCACCGCAAAAGGCAGCCGGAGAAGTTGGGTCACCCGCCGTCGCCAAGGCGCCTGCGCAGCAACCGAAGGCCCAGGCTCCGCGGGGTTCTTTGGCCGAGGCACCCGAGCAAGAGCCTAAGGCGCAGGTTCAGAGAGCCACGGTCAAGGCACCCGCGCACGAGCCTAAGGCGCAGGTTCAGAGGTCCACGGTCGCCAAGGCGCCCGCCCACGAGCCTAAGACGCAGGTTCAGAGATCCACGGTCGCCAAAGCGCCCGCGCAGGAACCGAAGGCACAGACTCAGAAGGCGGCTGCTGCCAGGGCGCCTGCGCAGGAACCGAGGGCCCAACCTCAGAAGCCGGCCGCTGCCAAGGCTGCTCCACAGGAGGCTGCGAGGCCGGCCGCCAAGGCTCCCGAGGCGGAGCCAAAGGAGGGCCAACAAAAGGGCCACGAGCAAGGGAACGGCTAATTCCAGTGTTCGCAAGGTTGCCACCGGTCGAAAGAGGTATGAATCCAGACAGGACTTATCGAATCGACCAGCGCCTCGATGCGCTGCCAGCCGTGGTAACCGTTCCCTGGCCCGTCATTCGGTACTAACGTGGGTCTCCCGACGTTCAGCTTGACCAAGCGCTGCGTGGTCGACCCGTTGGCGCACTTGTAGAGAACGATGCTAAGCCATCTGCAAGGCGGCATCGTATGGGGTGTTAGTCAGACCCTCTTCGACGAAGAGCGTACTCGACCCACGCTATCGTAGCCTCGTGAATGGCAATCTCGCGGATTACCATATTCCGGTGAACGCGGGACATCGGAGAGATCGAACTCTACTTTTGTCGACGAGATCGACGACAGGTTCAATCCAGTCGGCGCCAGAGGCGTCGGCGAAATCGGCATCACTGGGGTCGCCGCCGTGTTGTGCAATGCCGTGTATCAAGCGACCGGAAAACCGTGTCCGGGAGATGCCAATCAGGCATGACAAGGTTGCCTCAGTCGCCGGACGTCTAAAAACCAGTTTCAGACGGTCGATCGGATGAACGTCGTGCAGGCCTTTCTCGCGTAGCGTATACCAGCGCCTTGCCCGTAGTGTTCCGCGTGGCCGCTATTGTTTCGCGCTGTCCCAACAGCGACACCGGGTATACTGGGAGTATCTATACTCGATCCCCGCCCAGGCCCGATTAACTCAATGCCTCGCGGTGATGCAGGCCGCTGCTCATTTCGCTAGCTTTGGCACACCCCTTGCGGTTGCTGACCCGGGCAGCGAATTATTCCAACACGAGTCGCCCCAACTGACGTCGCTCGTCACAATGCGACGTGGGGGCGTTAGCCGAGGTGCTCCCTCGAGGAGTTGATTATGTCCATTGGATTGGCACTTGGCCTGATCGCGTTGCTCCTGTCTCTTTGGGCGATCAACTGGGCCAGTCGCGCGGCGAATGCGGCGGAACGAGCAGCTGCCGCCGCAGAAAAGAGCGCCTTAGCCGCCGAACGCAATGCAGTCGCGGCGCAGCGCCGCGCAGAGGCGGCCGCAACTGTCTCGGGGGCTGCGCATCCTGCCAGCCCCGAACAGGAGCCAAATTATTACGCGTCAACGCGCGAGCGGACCGCACGTCTCGATGCGTTGGTGAAAGAATTGATGGCCGCCTGGCCCAAAGAGAAGAGTGCCTGGCCTCTCATAGAACGCAATCCGACACTTGCGGATGGTGAAGTCGAGGAGGTAATCGAGAAGGCGCTCTATTTGCTGGGTCACACGGATGACGAAGCCACACAACATGCGGTAGCAGTGCTGAACATGCGCCATGACAACAAGAGTCTCTGACCAGGGAAGACCATCGACTCGTTGCTCCCAAAAGCGTGCGTCGGCCTCGCTTCGGACCAGTCGACACCGGGGGTCGTCAGGCGGTTTCAATAGGTTTAGTCTGCTTCGACCCGCGCAGGATGGAATAGGTACGAGTCCCATGCCAGCGCCCCGGCCTCGAAGCCGTGGATGACGCGCTCGGCAACCGCGTCGGTGCCCGCGGCGCCCCACGCCACGAACAGAGGTAGAAGGTGCTCCTCCGTCGGGTGCGCACGGATGGCATCAGGCGCGCGTTCGCGGTACGCGACAAGCGCCTGAACATCGTGTGCGGCAAGTCGTTCCTCGAGCCAATCGGCAAACGATTCCGCATAGCGCAGCGGCTCGTGGCGGCGCGGGTTCGACATCCAGTCGCGCAAGTTGTGCGTCGCATGGCCGGAGCCGATTATGAGCACCTCGTCGTCCGCCAGCGCTGCAAGAGCTCGGCCGAGCCGCAGATGATGCGCCGTTCCAAGTTCGGGTTGCAATGACAGCTGCACGACCGGCACGTCGTGCTCCGGATACATCCACTTGAGCGGGACCCAGGCACCGTGGTCGAGGCCGCGACAGCCATCGATGCCGGCGGCAATCTCCGACGCCTTGAGCAATGCCACAGCCGCGGCAGCAAGCTCGGGCGCGCCAGGCGCAGGATAGCGTTCCCGATAAAGCTCCTCGGGAAAGCCGCCGAAATCGTGGATCGTTTGCGGCTTCGGATTTCCGCTCAACATCGGCACCGACGATTCCCAGTGGGCCGACGCGATGAGCACGCCGCGAGGCCGCGGCAGCGAACGCCCGAGGGCGCTCCACGCGCGGCCAGGCGCGCCCGCATCGACTGCATGCATGGGCGAGCCGTGCGACAAGAACAGCGTAGGCAGACGGCTCACGCGGTCGACATCGGATGGACAACCCGGGCGCCGGTCAGCGCCCGGGACGACACGGGTCCCGTTTACACCGCCGCGGCTGCAGGTTGCTTGAGCAACCCTTCCGCGATCAGCGCCTCTATTACCTTCGGGCGTGCCGCGACACGAGCTTCGTAAGTTGCGAGCACCGGCCGTTTGGCCAGATCGATGCCTACGAAACCGGTCCAACGCAGCACGGTGAACAGGTAGCAGTCGGCGACCGTGAATTGCTTGCCCAGCAGGTAGTCCTTGCCCTTGAGTTCTTCGGCCAGCCAGTCAAACCGCCTGGCTATCTTTTCCTTGAGAATCTGCTTGTACTCGGGTGGCGTATCCGGAGCGAACATCGGTGCGAACTGCTTGTGCAACTCGGTGCTGATGAAGTTAAGCCATTCCTGAAGTCGATAGCGCGCCATCGTTCCAGCCGCAGGGGCAAGGCCCGACGCCGGATTGCGGTCAGCGAGGTACTGGACGATCGCCGGACCCTCCGACAGTCGCTCGCCATCGTCGAGTTCCAGCAGCGGTACATAGCCTTTGGGGTTGACCGTGTAATAGTCGGTGCCGTCGTCCAATTGGTGGGTCTTGGTGCTCACCTTGACGAGCGTCACCTGCAGCCCCGCTTCGCGGAACGCGATGTGGGGCGAGAGCGAGCATGCGCCGGGGGAGTAATAGAGTTTCATGCAGTTCTCCTGAAAAAGCGGATTCGATTCGCTACTTCAAACGTGAACGCCGATGACGTCACCGAGCAATCATAGTTATTATGCTGTGCGATATAAACGACTCTAAACGGTAGATACTATTGCAAATTATGCAATAATGTGGCAGCGCCATGGATCGCTTTCACGCCCTCAGCACGTTCGCGAAGGTCGTCGAGGCCGGCAGCTTCGTGCGTGCCGCCGAACTTCTCCACGTCTCGCCGTCGGCGGTGTCCAGGCACGTGGCGGAGCTTGAGGAGCATCTCGATTCACGGCTGCTCAACCGCACCACGCGGCGGCTTTCGCTCACCGAAAGCGGCCGGATCTTCTACGAGCGCTGCGTCCAGCTGCTTGCCGACCTGGAAGAAGCCGAACAGTCGGCCGGCGCAGGAACGGTCAGGCCCCGCGGCACCCTGAGGCTTACCTGCGGAACGACGTTTGGCGTGCGCCACCTCGCGCCGGCCATCGCCGCGTTCATAGCCCGCTATCCGGAGATGCATCTGGACGTCGAGCTCTCTGACCGTACGACGGACCTGGTCGATGAAGGCTTCGATGCCGCCGTGCGCATTGGTGCGATCGGCAGTCAGAATCTGGTGGGGCGAAGGATCGGCCAGACGCAGCTGGTTTGCTGCGCGGCACGCTCGTATCTCGAGCGCCACGGCGAGCCGAAGCAGCCGGAGGACCTCGCCACGCATGCCTGCCTGACCTACGAGTATTCGCCCGACAAGAACCTTTGGCGCTTCCGCGACCATCGGGGCGGCGACCGGAACATCAGGGTTGTCGGGCCGGTGCATGCCAATAACGGCCGATTCTTGGAAGCGCTGGCGGTCGCGGGGGTCGCCATCGTCCTCGAGCCCGATTTTGTCGTCGGCCCCGATGTTCACGCGAGACGACTAGTCACCATCCTTCGCGGCTACGAGACGACGCGGGCCCCAATCTATTTCGTGTATCCGAGCCGGCGGCACCTGTCGGCAAAAGTACGTGCCTTCGCGGATTTTCTGTCGGCGCGCTTCGCGCAACCCGAGTGGACGCTTGACGAGCACGGCGATCGCGCCTGAATCAACCTTCGCTGTTGCGGGCTGCGCGCCCCAACGCCGGTCGGCGACTAACGCACCATCTTCTCCCGAACTTCCTTCAGCGCGTCGATGAGCCCGTTGACAGCGGTCTTGCTCAATCCTTCCTTGTCGACATCGAACTCAATCAACAGCCTCTTGGCGTTCTTGGAGATGTAGACCGTGATGGTGCCACTCTTGCCAAGATCGAAACGTTTCTTGGTTTCGGACACAACGTTGTCTCCCTGACGTCACACTGACATTGTAGCGAAGCTTTCGGCATGGATTGTTACAACCGCGGTAACTACCGGTCGATCGACAGACCTGGCGCTGCCTTTCGCCCCTAATTCGTCGCGAAGGCGTTGATAACTATGACCACAGAAGGCGGGCTAATCCTGTCTGGCGGCCATGCCACATCGTGAAGGATCGCGCCACGCCGGACCGCCAGTTATCCACCGTTGCTGTGGATATCCTTGTGGATCAAAGCACGAGCGCCGCCGCCGGGTGCGCTCGTTGGAGCACCGTCAAATTTTTGCGCAATGCTTTGCCCAGCACACCGGAGGAATGCGCCCAGAATGCGCCGCGCCCGCCCGCACCTCAGCCTCGAGCCAAGACAGGGCACGCCAGCTGCAGGTCGAGAATGTGCAGCCCGGCGCCTGCAAACTTGGCGCGCCGCTTGGCGGCGGCCGCGGGCGATGCGACCTCGTCGTGGGTTCGGTACGAGGGCGGCTCGACAACCACGGCGCCGATGGACATAGTGGTAAGCGGGAAAAAGCACTTCACCCCCTTTAGGTCCTCGCCCCAGAATCCGTTGCCCGAATCAACCCGGGCGCGCTCGATTGAGCCGCCTCATTTACTCCCGGGCGGGATGTCAACGATGGGCAGGGAAGGCACAGCGACGGAAGCCACAACGGGCGCCGGCGCCCCCAGACCGTTGTCGACAGCGGTTGCGCGGAAATGAGTTCCGCTCCAGCCAAATATCCCGACCAAGCCGATGATGATCAGGTAGATCGCGACGATGTAGTTGAGCAGACGCGGAACGATAAGAATAAGGATACCGGCAATCAGCGCGACGATCGGGCCAAGCTCAAGATTAATGCTCACGATTCCTCCTTGGTTCGTTGCACACGTGGGCGCTTGCGGCTCGGCGGCGGCCGACGCCGCAAGCAACTCTTGGAAGGCAGTACCCGCTGGCGCTGCATCCCCGCGCCGGCTCCGCCCCATTTTGGGCGGCACGCGACGCCTAATAAGCCGCCAATATTCTCGCTCAATCGCCCGCTTCAACGACAATGGGCTCCACCGGGTGCCCTGCGGCTATCCAGGCGTCGAGCCCGCCAACCAGCGGCCGCACGCGCATGAAGCCGGCGTCGATGAGCATCTTGGCAACCTGTGCCGCGGACGCTTCGTTCGGACAGCTACAGTAGAGAATGATTTCGCGATCTCGCGGCAGATCGTTGATGTGGCCATCGACGGACTTGAGCGTGACGTGGAGAGCGCCGGGGATGCGCTGCGGCTGCATTGCCCGCGCCGTCGATGTGCGCACATCGACCACTACCGGGTCCTGGCCGGCATCCATCAGGCGATAGAGCTCGTCGACACTGATGCGCGCGGTGCGCAGCATGGCGTAAAAGCTGCGCCGCTCCCACCATTTGAACGCGATGTATGCCGCAAGCAGCGCGCCAAGCACGATGATCGCGATAGACCCAAATTTGTGCGCGTATGCGAGCAGCAGCTCGATCTGCGGCCCGAGAAGCATACCGCCGCCGATGCCTGCGCCTACCCAAAACGTGGAGCCAAGCGTGTTGAAAAGCAGATAGCGGCCCCATCCTATGCCAGTCGCGCCCGCGAGCGGTGGCGCAATCAGGCTCAGCCCGGGAACGAACTTCGCGATCACCAGCGCTTTGACTCCCCAGCGTTCGAAGCTCGACTGGGTTTCGCTTACGCAGGAGTCCGGCGTAAGCGAAATTCGGCACAGCGTCTTCATCACGCGGTTGCCGAAGTAACGCCCAGCCAGGTACCAGCCGCCGTCGGCGAGAACACAGGCGGCGATTGCCGTCGTGGAGACCCACAGCAGCGAGAGCTTCCCGCCCACGATCATCGCGCCTGCGACGACCAGTATCGGGATCGCCGGGACAGGCGCGCCAAGTTGCTCGAGCAGCACGTTTACGAATACGACGGCAAGGCCGTACTGGCTTATGATCGAGACAAGGTCGTAATTCATCGGGCCATCGCACGCAACGGCATTGTGACGCGGGTACCCGAACTAATTAGGGTCCGAGAGTCCGAAATTCAACCGCCTGCGAGCCAACAGTGCCGCGCGCGCCAAAGGGCGGCCCGCGGCCGTGTCCTACATATTGTCGTTTCGCCACGAGCCTGTCGAATATTCCGTATGGATTTTCGGCCCCCATTGGGCTAACCTGCGGGACTCGCACATTGCTCCGGTAGGTGCGGACGGGTTCCTTGCACCGATGCAACCCAGACACGCTGTGGCACTGCTGACACTGCTCGCCCAGGTCGGAGCCGGACCCGCTACCGCACAGGGGTTCAAGTTTTCGCAGCCGGACGATTCCGACCGCCAGGAGCAGGAGGCCCGCCAGAACCGCATTGCCGGGCAGCTCTCGACACCGTGTCGTGCCTCGCTCAAGGGCAAGAAGATCATGGTGGTGATCGGCGAACAGCAGTCCAATGGCATCGTCGCTGCGCGGCAGGAGAACTATGGTCCACACTTCCAGGCGATCAATACCCGCCTGCGGGCGCTTGGATTGCAGACCTATACGCCCGAAGAGATCCGCAGGCAGATCGCCCAGGCCGAGATCGACGCCTACTTCAAGAACGATCCGGACGCGGCACTCAGCGCCTCGAAGCGCCTCGGCGCGGCGTTCGTGCTGAGGGGGCTGATTTCTTCCCAAGCCACGCGCAATCCGATGATGGCGGTCAACCAGGTGTCGGTGAACATGAAGTTCACCCTGTACGGAGGCGATGGCCGGGTCATTTCCGACACCGAAGCGAGCTCGAGCTCGTATGCGGGAGCGAATGTCGAGCAGATGGCGCTCACGCTCGTGAACGAGAAGGCGGACGAAGTAGTGCCTACGCTCTATGCAGATTATTGCCGTAAAGGCGGACCGGCCGCTGCCAGCAAGCCGGCCGCGCAGTAGACTTGCGCCAGAGGCACGGATCATTCTCCAAAGGAGTGCATTAGTCATGAAACATCGCGCTTCCATCGTCTGCACCGAGTACTTCCTCGCGGTGGCCTTCCTGGTTGCGGCAACGGTGGCGTCCGGACAGCCGACTTGGGGCAACCCGTCGCCGACCGCCGGCAAGGAGACCTCGCAGAAGGCCAACGCCGCGGCCGACCAAACGATCTATCAGCCGGTCACCTATACCAATGCCAGCAAGAAGGGCCCGGCGGTCGTCGTCATCCCGGGAGAAATCAAGAGCAACAACGCGACCTTCCTGCAGAAGTTCACGGCCAACAATATCGCCGACTTTGGCGAGATCGAATTGAGCAGCGCCAACTTCACCGTTCTCGAGCGCTCGAACCTGGGCCCGCTGCTCAATGAATTCGAGCTCGCGTACAACCTCGGCGACCCGGACCAGGCGCGCAAATTCCTGCGCATGGGAAAACTCAAATCCACGAAGTACGTCATCAAGTTCGACATCCTCAAGACCGAACAGGTTGCCGCCGCCCAGTCCGGGTTCGACGGCAGGACGCTGGGCCAGGTGGCGGGCCTGCTTGGCGTTTTTAGCGGCTCGCGCGGCGGGGCGGAGGCCGGCTCCGTGGGCGGCACCGCCGTCGGCTCGGTCCATTCCAACGAGGCTACCAGCGTCTGGGTCATCGGCATGCGCTACAAGATCATCAATGCCGAGACCACCGAGCAGGTCGCGACGGGGTACACCGAGGAAAAGATGGAGATCGGGGCGACGTCCTCCGGCGCGCTGGGGGTTTCCCAATCGCAGCAAGGCGGGGTGTCCCTGGACACCATGGTCCAGCGCCTGGTGCAGAAGTCGGTGTGGGATATCGACAGCAAGTACAAGTGACCGGCTGAGGACACGGTTCTCCGACGCCGGCATTTCGCCGGCGTCGCTGCTTTCGCGCGGGGAGCAAGCCATGGCAGAGCTCAACAGCATCGGAAAATACGAGGTGCGGCGCGAGATCGGGCGCGGTGCGATGGGCGTGGTCTACGAGGGCTACGACCCGTCAATCAAGCGCGCGGTCGCGTTGAAAACGATCCGCTCCGACCAGCTTGCAGGCAGCGATCACTCGACGGTGATCGCGCGCTTCCGTCGCGAGGCCCAGGCGGCAGGCAGGCTCAATCATCCCAACATCGTGGCCATCTACGATTTTGGCGAAGACAACGGCGTCTGGTACATCGCGATGGAGTTCGTGCAGGGCAGGGAGCTCAAGGACTGCTTCGATAGCAACGAACGCTTCCGGATGACCGACATCGTGCGCATCATGTCGCAGATCCTCAGCGCCCTCGATTATTCCCATCGTCAGGGTGTCATCCACCGCGACGTCAAGCCCGCCAACATATTCCTGTTGCCGGACGGATCGGTGAAGGTGGCCGACTTCGGCATTGCCCACATCGAATCGTCGAGCCTGACGCAGGTGGGCTCGGTGATGGGCACGCCGAGCTACATGTCGCCCGAGCAGATCATGGGGTTGCCGGTGGACGGGCGTTCGGACCTGTTCTCGGCCGGCGTGATTCTGTATCAGTTTCTCACCGGGGAGCGACCGTTCTCCGGATCGGCGGCTACGACCATGCAAAAGGTGTTGAAGGAGGATCCGCTGCCGCCGACCACTCTCAACGTTCAGTTGCCGACCGCGATGGACGCCGTGGTGCGCAAGGCGCTTGCCAAGCGTGCCGACGAGCGCTTCCAAAGCGCGCAGGAATTCGCCGAGGCGATCCGCGCGGCCGCACCCGGGGCGAGCATCGCCGCGGCTACGGCGCCGCCATCCGCCGGGGCAACGGTCGCGGGGCACTCCGATCCCACGCTCATCGTCGATACGGCGCCAGCGGCGGTGGTGGCGGCGACAACCAGGCGCGAAGCGGTGCAACCGCCCCAGGCAACCTCGAGCCCGGCGGCGAGAGCGGCGCATGGACTGGGCCTGCCGATCGCCGTCGTAGCTGCCGCCGTCGCCGTCGGGGCCTGGTTCCTGTATCAGCGGCTAGTAGCGCCGGACACCGCAAGCCCGGCGCAGGCGCCTGTCGTGCAGACGCCAGTGGCAACCGGGGCATCGGCGCCGACCGCTCCTCCGGCGCCGCCGGTGCAGGCGGCGAACTCGACCCACAAGCGCGAACCCGGAACACTCATGATCTCGGCGGTCGGTCTGGTCGACCCCAGCGATCCGCGCTACCGAAACGATAAGGCATTGCTGCAGAGCGAGCTGCGCGCCGATTCCGAGAGCCAGCTCGTCGAAAAAGCCGTCGGCCTGCTACTCGACACCAAATCGCTCGCCCAGAATTACGACCTGCTCAAGGATCGGCTGCTGTCAAAAAGCGGATCCTTCATCAAAACCGTGGTCAGGGAGGGTCAGCCGCGCATGGGCAAGGATGGTCTCATGTCCATCACCACCTCGGCGCTGGTCAACGTCAAGGCAGTGCAGAAATCGCTCAACCAGATGTCGCGCGACGAGCGCGTCGAGTTCATTCGCGCCAGCGGCGACCCGAGAGTATCGGTGCAGATCTCGGTGCGCGATGCGGACCAGCCGGAGAGCCCGCCGGTGCCTTCCCCGGTGGCAGAGAACATCCTCAAGGAGCGCATCAAGTCGTTTGGCTTCCGGACCTGGTCGGAAGGCGGCCCCGGCGATGGGGGACGAGGCGCTGACTTTGCGGTGATCGGAGAAGCAGCGATCAAGAAGCTCTCCATGCGCCTGCAGGCCTCCGGCCTGACGGTGACCAAGTATGCGCTGACGTCGTGGACGGTGAAGTGTATCGATCGGGACACTGGCGAAGAGATCTACTACAACACGACCTTGCCCAAAGGGATCGGGAGCTGGGCCAGCGAGGAAGAGGCGCTGAACGCGATCGGCATAAGGATCGCCGATCAGTTTTCACGCGACTTATTCCTGCAGAACGCCAACGTGACCAGTCAGACCGTTACGCTCAGCGTCGAGGCGATGCCGGACGCCTCGGCAGACATGCTCGCGGCCGAGCTCGTCGGCCTGCCCGACGTGCTCGACGCAACACCGCGAAGCGCTGCCCACGCGCATGTCTATGACCTGCAGCTCGCCGGCGCGGGCACCCCGAGCGATCTGGTTGCCAGCGGCGTGCTCAAGCCGCTCAACGCCAAACTCGGCCAATCTTGCTTTATGGTTGCGGGCGAAAGCGGGAGCGAGGTGTCCGTGGTGTTCGACAAGCGCTGCGCGGATGCTGCCGTCCTGAACCGGTTCGAAACCAATCCCCCCGCCGGCCTCTACGGCGCTCCGCCGGGAAGGCAAAAGGCTGTCTTGAAGAACCCCGAATCCCTGCGCAAGCTCTCGATTTGATCGGCAACGGGCTGGCTGGTTCATCGCCTATCCAGCCTCCAGCAAGACCACGCTGCCCTGGCCGCCATCGGCACAGATGCTCACAATCGCGCGCTGTCCCGAGGGTCGACTCGAGAGTTCCTTTACCGCCTGACTAATGATCCGAGCCCCTGTCGCGCCAAACGGATGGCCCAGGGCAACGCTGCCGCCATTCGGGTTGAGTCGCGCGCGCGGGAAGGTGCCGAACGAACGGGTAAGCCCAACCTTCTGGTGAAGGAAATCCGGACTTTCGAGCGCCTTGATGTGGGCAAGCACCTGGGCCGCAAACGCCTCGTGGATTTCCCAGATGTCGATGTCGGAATAGGCAAGGCCCTGACGCGCGAGGAGGCGCGGGATCGCAAATGCCGGCGCCATCAGCAGTCCCTCCGTGCGTAAGTCGATGGCGGCGATTTCCCAGTCGACCAACTTCGCCCGGTAGGCGCCGGACGGCAGTTTGGCCAGGCCCGTCTTGGAAGCCACCCAAAGACTTGCCGCGCCATCGGTAAGCGGCGACGAGTTGCCGGCCGTGAGGGTTCCCAGGCCGCTCGTGCGGTCGAACGAAGGCGGCAGCCGCGCCAGTCTCTCCAGCGATGTGTCGCTGCGCGGGATCGTGTCGCGACGCAGGTCGCCAACCGGGATGACAAGATCATCGAAAAAGCCGCGCTCCCACGCGGCCAGCGCACGCTGGTGACTGTCGAGCGCGATCTGGTCCTGCTCTTCACGGCGCACCTGCCAGTCGCGCGCCGTGAGCTCGGTGTGTTCACCCATGCTCATGCCGGTCGTGCGGTTGCTCACGCTGGGAATGTAGAGCCTGACGTCGCGCAGCTTGAGCTCCATGGCGTGCGAGACCTTCTGTCCAAGCGAGCGGGCTTGCTGGAACCTGCGTAGCCAGTCTGAAAGCGACTGGCCAAGTCCGATCTGGATCCGGCTGAGGCTCTCGGCGCCTCCGACCAGCGCGAGGTTGCGGTTCACGCCGTCGATCATTCCGGCCGCCTCGATCGCCCCGATCATGCTCGTCGAGCAGGCCATGACTGTCGCGAACGCCGGAATCGTCGGGGCGGTGCCGACATCCATCAGCACTTCGCGGGCGATGTTGCTCCACGTCAGGTTCGGCACAACCGTTCCCCAGACCGCGAAGTCGGGGGTCGCCCCTTCGAGCAGGGCCAGCATGTGCCGGGCGACTGGGACGGAAAGACCGATCGAGTCAAAGGGGCTCAGTGCGCCGTCGACCTTCGCGAAGGGCGTGCGAACGCCGGAGGCGAACCATATCTCGGGGCTGTCTGCGGTGTGCAAGGGGTGCTCCTCTTCAGTTTTTCCCGCCAAAGCGCTCGGTACGGATGTGGCGGGGTGGTACCGCCTCCAGAACCAGGCTCTCGGTGGCGGCCGCCACGAAATCGTTCGATCCACAAACATAGACCTCGCGAGCGGTACGGCCCCAACGCGTCAACACCTGGTGCAGCAGCGGTCGGTCGAGGCGTCGCTCGAAATCCTCGGCGCGATGCCGAGGACCGCGTGTCGTGGTCGCGACGAAGGTGAAATTCGGCTCCTCGGCCTGGGTGTCCAGCAATTCATCGCGAAACACCAGTTCATCCCAAGTGCGCGCCGAATAGGCGAGGAGCATCGGCGTTCTGGACTCGGTACGGAGCCAATCGCGCACGATCGCCATGAGCGGCACGACGCCGGAGCCGCCGGCAATGAGCAGCGCCGGCCCGCCGTCGGTTCGACGCCATACGAAGTGGCCGCCAATCGGGCCGCGGACCTCGATGGTGTCGCCGGGCCGGGCCACGTCGTGAAAGTACGGGGACACCTCGCCGTCCTGCAATCGCTCGATGGCGAGCTCTACGTCCTCGCTGCCGGGAGCCGAAGCGATGGAATAGCTGCGTTGCGCCTGGTAGCCGTCGGGCGCGGTCAGGCGGACGTCGAGATGCTGCCCTGCCACGCTCGCTTCGAGCTCGACCTGCAGGAACACGCTTAGCACGCGGCTCGTCCGCCGCACGAGCCGGCCGATGACAGCCTCCTGCCAGCGCGCTGGCCCGGCCGGGGGGATGCCCGCTGTCATGGGTCGTTCGTGTAGCGCTGCTCGCGCCATGGATCACCGTACATGTGATAGCCGCGCAGCTCCCAGAACCCCGCCTCGTTGCGGGCGGTGAAGCGCAATCCTTTAATCCACTTGGCGCTTTTCCAGAAGTAGAGATGAGGGACGAGGAGCCTCGCCGGGCCGCCATGTTCCGCCTCGAGAGGCGCGCCGGCATAACGCGTGGCAATCATTGCCTTTCCGCCGAGCAGATCAGCCACCGGCAGGTTGGTTGCGTAGTCGTCGTGCGATTCGGCCAGCAGGTACGCGGTTGGTGGCTCAATGCCCGCGGCTTGCAACAAGTCGTCGATGGTCACCCCGTTCCAGGTTGTATCGAGCTTCGACCACTTGGTTACGCAATGGATATCGCCGCGCCAGGTCGTCTGCGGCAGGGCCTCGAACTCGGCCCAGGTCCAGCTCGCCAGCGCTCGTGGACCATCCATGACAGCGAGTCGCCAGCGCGCCGGATCGATACCCGGTGTAGGACCTTTCGCCAAGACCGGGAAATCCTCTGTCAGGTATTGGCCTGGCGGCAGTCGACGCGCTACATCGTCGCTCGGCCGTCGTCCGAAAAAACCACGCGTCGCCATGAGACATCTCCTGTCGAGAGGGGCAATAACCGTTGCAAATTGGAGGAACTCACGTTTCCCGATCCGCGAGCAAGTGCCGCGAGCTCGTCGAGGTGCCCTCCTGCAGAAAGCGCTTGGCGTGCTGCTGAATTTCACGATCGGCTACGCTCGCGCGCTCGTGCTGGCGCAGATGCTCGAGCCATGACTCATCCATGAAGCACTCCACGAAATGCGCCGGATCGGCCGAATCGTGAAACAGCTCCCAGAAGTAGGCACCGTTGCGGTGGCGCATTTCGCGCACGGCCTGCATCGCGGTGACAAATTCGGCACGCTTGTCGGGTTGCACTCGATAGTCGATAGTGACCATGACCGGGCCCTTGTCGGGCTCCGGAGCTTCTGCCAAAAGCGGAGCGGGCCAGGCCGGCGAGGGCGTGAAATCGAGCACCTCATGATGGCCGAGTCTGTACTTCCAGGTAAGGCCTATGAACAGCAGCATGCCGACGCCGGCTGTCGCGAGCGACGCCGGAATCCCAATCCGGGTCGCGACCTGCCCCCACAAGACGCTTCCCAGCGCCATGCCACCCATGAATACGACGACAAATGCGGCCAGTCCCCTGGCGCGGACCCACTCCGGCAGGGTCATTTGGGCCGACACCTGCAGCGCGGAGAGAATCGCGATCCAGGCGCCGCCGGTGGCGACCATGGCTACCGCGAGCAGGCCCACGTAGGGCAGGTACGCGAGGGCGAGCATGGCGAGCGCGTAGAGCGCGCTCGCGAGGGCGACCAACGTATCGCGCGACATGCTCGCCCGCACTCGCGGCAGGAGCATGGCCCCGGCGACGGAACCGACCCCGATGCAGGTAAGCAAGAGGCCGTAGGTTTCCGGACCTCGCTGGAGTTCTTGCCGCACGATGAGGGGAAACAGGGACCAGGTTGCGCTGGCGAACACGAAGAACGCGCCGCCACGGATCAGCACGATCTGCAGCGCGCGCGAATGCATGACAAAGCGCATGCCGACGCGAATGGCGCTGAAGAAGCGTTCCGCGGGTAGCGTGCTCTTGCGGTGCTCGCGCCGCCAACGCAACAGCACCACAAGGATGCCGATGTAGGACAGGGCATTGAGCACGAAGACGAGCCATGCGCCCACTGCCGCCACCAGCAACCCGGCAATCGCCGGCCCGATCGCGCGCGAGGCGTTGATGGCGATGCTGTTGAGCGCTACGGCAGACGGCATCTCCTCGGCCGTGACCAGATCGGGCACGATCGCCGCCCACGCCGGCAACATCATTGCGGCGCCCACCCCGAGGGCGAAAATGAATCCGAGGAGCACCCACGCGCTGGTGATCTCCAGCCACGTCAAGGCTCCGAGCGCGCCAGCGACTACGAGCAAGTAGACTTGAATGACGATCAGGAGCCGGCGGCGATCGACGATGTCGGCGAGGGCGCCCGCCGGCAACGCGAGCAGCATCAGCGGAAAGCTGTCCGCGGCCTCCACCAGTGCCACCATCGACGGCGAGGGGGAAAGCGAGGTCATCAGCCACCCCGCACCGACGTCCTGCATCCACCCCCCGACGTTCGATACGATGGTGGCAATCCATAGGCTGCGAAAGAGCGCGTTGTGCAACGGGCTCCAGGGCGAACGCGGAGCAGGCGATGGCTTGCCGCCGCGGTCCGAGGCGGCGGGGGAGGCGTTCATGTCAGCCCCCCGCCGTGCACCGGGCTGCGCGCCGAGACTCGAGCACAGCCGGAGGATTGCCTGGCGCACGCGCAGCGTCCCGGCGCAATCGCGCGAGCCAACGCGACGGGACTTCGCAAGCGACGCATTCGCCGTATGGCCACGATGCCGAGCGGCTTGAGGCCCGTCCGGTCAGCCGCCCGCTGTCCACGCCTGCGTTGACGATGACAGGCGGTGCCCTGCGACGCCATTGACGACGAGCAAGGCGAGCGCCAGCGCCAGGACGGCACTGACACCGACGCGAAAAATGAGCAAGGCGCCGATGGCGGCGCCAAGGAACATTGCGGCCATGGCCAGTAGGCGACGCCCCGGAGCAGGGCCTTTTCCGCCGGCGAGCGTCGAGTCGGCTGCGAGCCCCGTCAACGTGAGCGTGAGCACGGTGGTCGTAAGATCGGGCACGCCCAGGCGGCGCGCAACGGCATTTTGCAGGCCCATCGCCACCGCGAGTACCACGATGAGAGCATATCGGGCCAGGTAACCGCCGGCGTCGAGCGCCAGCATCGATAGGCCGAGCGCGGCGGCCATCAGGCCGATCTTGATGTAACTCGCCACTGCCAGCAGCCGACCCCTATGATGCCCCAGACTCGAGGCGAGTCGACCGCCGGCGAGCGCGCCCGCCAGGAATGCGGCGATGGCGGCCAGCGACGCGGGGATCGAGAAGTCCTGTGCGTCGGCAACGGCAAAGCCCAGGAACACCACATTGCCGGTCATGTTGGCAACGAAGACGTGGCCCAGCTTAAGGTAGCTGACTGCATCGACCAGTCCGGTAACCACGGTGAGCACGAGCAGCAACGCCGGCAGCGGGCCATGCCGTTCGTCAAACCACGGCGCCGCTTCGGTCATCCGGGAGACGATAGCCATTTCGTTCTCGATCATGGGATTGTAATCGTTGCTGTGATTTCGATCGATGCTTGCCTGCACCGTATCGCTTCCGCGCGGAAGCCCCTGATGATGGTGGGGCCTCCGGGCGACCGGCGGGCGGGCCCGGAGCAGCCCCGCGCCTTGGCCGCAGGCTGGACCGTTCGCGCATTGCCCCGTCATCGCCGATAATTGCCAGCGGGCGGTCGGCAATCGCCCCAAGGCGACGCCGCTGCTCCGGGAGGCAACAGGCGATGGCAAAGAGCAGGCCGTGCAAGGCGAGGGCGGCCCGCCCCCACAACAGCGTGGAGTCAAGCTAAATCGTGTCAAACCAAATCCGAACGTTCATCGCCGGCATGCCCAAGGCCGAATTGCACGTGCACATCGAGGGCACGCTGGAGCCCGAACTGGCGTTTCGCCTGGCCCGGCGCAACGCCGTGGCGCTTCCCTACCCGTCGGTGGAGGCACTCAGAGCGGCCTACCAGTTCACCGATCTGCAGTCGTTTCTCGACATCTATTATGCCGTAGCCAGTGTCCTCAAACACGAGCCGGACTTCTACGAGATGACGCTGGCGTACCTCGAGCGCGCGAAGGTGGATAACGTCGTGCACGCCGAGATATTCTTCGATCCGCAGACGCACACGGCGCGCGGCGTGCCCATGGCCACGGTGATAGGAGGCATCAGCCGCGCGCTCGAAGCCGGGGAGCGGCAATTGGGCATCAGCTCGCGGCTTATCATGTGCTTCCTGCGTCACCTGAGCGAGACTGAAGCGTTTGCAACCGTGGACGCGGCGCTGCCGTTCAGGGACCGGATTGTCGGAGTGGGCCTCGACTCTTCCGAGCGCGGGCATCCGCCGCGCAAGTTCGAGCGCGTATTTGCCCGCTGCCGCGAGCTCCGCTGGCGGGTCGTGGCGCACGCCGGCGAGGAGGGGCCGGCTGCTTATGTCGTCGAGGCACTGGACTTGCTCAGGGCCGAGCGCATCGATCATGGAGTGCGCTGTATCGAGGACCCGGTGCTAGTCGAGCGCCTGGCGCGCGAGCAGGTGCCTCTGACGGTCTGCCCCTTGTCCAACGTCAAACTGCGCGTGTTCGGGGATATGCGGCAACACAACCTGAAGCAACTGCTGGCCGCGGGGCTGAGGGTCACGCTAAATTCCGACGACCCTGCCTATTTCGGCGGTTACGTGAATGCCAACTTCGCCGCCGCGGAGCAGGCGCTGCACCTGTCTCGCGACGAGCTCTCCGGCTTGGCCCGCAACAGTTTTCTTGCCGCTTTCATCGCCGAAGCGGACAAGAAACGCTTCTGCAAGGATCTCGAGAGCTACTGCAGCACGCATTGAGCGCCTGTCATGGCGCCGGCGACCACGGCGACCCGCCGCTCACGACGAAGGGGCGCGGCGCACCATCTCCGCGATGATGGCGGTGAATTGCTCGCTAATCTCGTGCTGGACAAACTCCTTTGACAGCAAGGCGCCGGCGAGGAGGCTAGGCACGATCTCCAGGTGATAGGTCAGGCGGGTGCCCTTGCCATCGGGTTCGAGCGTCATGGTAGAGGTGACCCGGCGCAGGCTGCCCTTGATCTGCGTGCTGTCGATGGTAGCCTGGGGTTTGAGATCCAGCTTGCGTTCGGTGTCGTAGGGAAAGCTCAAGGCGCCGTACTTGGCCACGCCGCGCTGTTCGACCGTTATCGAAGCCTCGTCACGCTTGAGCACCTTGCTTTCCGTCACGTTCGGAACCCATCCCGCCATGTGGTCGAAATCGGTCAGCACGTCCCAGGCGACCGCCCGAGCGACCGGCGCAAACATGACCGCATTGAGTACATAGGTCTCGCCGTCGAACGTTACGTCGATACTGCGGATCGGCGAATCTGCCGCGCTTCCAGGGTTGCTGGCGAGGATAAGCATTGCAGCAAGCGTGCAACCCCAGGCTTTCAGGGCCGGCTTCGATCGCCATGTGCGCATGATGTGGACTCTGACGTTGGTTGAACTGGGCAGTCGGTAGGCTTGGCATTGCCGCGGCGCACCGGCTGGTGGATCGGGCCTGCTATCAGGGCGGCGCGCTTGGTCTTCGCGCCGCAAGGCGGGATTTTCACCGAAATGGACGCGTCCGGCAAATCCGCAATCGTGGGACATTCGGTTTGCAAGGGGCGGTCCGCTGGACCGCCCCTTCGCGGGGTGTCGCGGTTTGCGCGTGATCCGCCGGTCGGCTACTATGGTCGCAAGGCGCCAATCTTACGCAGTGAAATTCGGCCCGCGGCCGCCGTTTTGGCAGAGGATGGAGTTGGTTGGCATGTCCGAGGCCACGCACGCGGAACCGACTCGGCGCTCCCTATCGTGCTCCGACGCCAATGCAGCGACCGGCGCGGGCACAGTCAGCGGGTCATAACCAAGGATCGCGCCAAGTATTATGTGCGGCATTGCCGGGTACTGGAGCGCCGATCCACGGGCGAGGGAAGTACTCCCCACGATGACCACCGCGCTCGCCCATCGCGGCCCGGACGCGGACGGCTTCTACTATGACGGCCCCGTCGGGCTGGGTCATCGCCGGCTCTCCATCATCGATATCGAAGGCAGCAGCCAGCCGCTGGTCTCCGCCGACGGCGCAATCGTCGCTATCTTCAACGGCGAGATCTACAATTTCCGCGAGCTCAGGCGATCCCTAACCGCCGCCGGCCATCAGTTCACAACCAACGGCGATGGAGAAGTACTCCTGCACGCCTGGCGGGCGCGTGGCGAGCGCATGCTGGAGTGGCTCACCGGAATGTTCGCCTTCGCGCTATGGGATCGCACGCGGCAGCAGCTGTTCGTCGCTCGAGATCACCTAGGCGTGAAGCCTGTCTACTATGCATGGCACGCTGGAAGCCTGGCGTTCGGCTCGGAGATCAAGGCCCTGCTGCCCTTCCCGGGACTGCCGCTGGCCGTCGACCGCGAAGCCCTCGCGCTCTACCTCGAGTGCCAGTACATCCCGGCGCCGTACAGCATCTACACCGGGATCCGCAAGCTGGACGCTGGCCACTGGCTGTCCGTGCGCGATGGAGTTCTGCAAACTGGAAGCTTCTGGACGCCATCCTATGTGCCCAAGCATCAAATCGACGCGGCGAGCGCGGTAGACACGCTCGACCAGCGTCTGAAACAGTCCGTCGAATCGATGCTGGTATCCGACGTTCCCGTCGGCGCGTTTGTCAGCGGCGGCGTCGATTCGGGTTTGGTTGCGGCAATGGCCAACCGGCTTTGCGGCGGGATCGACACCTTCAATCTGGGCTTCACGGGGCACGAGGTGGGGAGCGAGCATGAGCACGCGCAGCGTGTCGCGACGCATATCGGAAGCCGCCACCATTGCTTGATGCTTGCGCCCGAGGACGTGTTGACCGGCCTGGATCGATGGGTCGAGACCTTCGACGAGCCGTTTGGCGACCATGCAGCACTGCCGACCATGGCGCTCGCCAAGTTTGCCCGCGAGACGGTCAAGGTCGTGCTGACCGGCGAGGGTGCGGACGAGGTCTTCGGCGGCTACGCGAACTACGCCAAGCGTGTCCGAGAGGAGCGGATCACGTCCGTACTCGGCGCGAAGGCTTCGCCGCTGCCGCTGCTGCTGCGCGGGCTTCCCGGCCGTCTGACGCGAGATCGAATTATCAAAGCCGTGCTCGAACCGGCGCGCCGTCGCTACACCACCATTCCCAATGTCTTCGATTCCGCTTTGCGGGGAACCTACTTTACCGATTCATTCCGCCTCTCCACCCAAACCACGTTGGCCGATCGCGCAGAACTGTTCTTCACCGAATGCGACTCGCCGTCTTACCTGGATCGGCTGCTCAATATCGACACCAGGCTTTGGTTGCCCGACGATCTGCTGACCAAGGTCGATCGGGCGACCATGGCCTTTTCCCTCGAAGCGCGAGTGCCATACCTCGACCAGGATCTCGTCGGATGGTGCGCACGCCTCGATCCGGCGCTCAAGGTGGGTGCCGACGGCGAAACCAAGGTGGTCCTGAAGCGTCTGGCCGAGCGCTACCTGCCGCGCGAGACCGTGTACCGCGCCAAGCAGGGGTTCATCATGCCGCTCGATCGCTGGATGGCCACCGAGTTGAAGCCGGAGATCATCTCCGCCCTCGGCCCGGAGGGGCTGCAGCGGCGTGGGCTGATCAAGGCTTCTGCGCTGCGCAAGCTCTGCTCGGAGCACTTTGCCGGCAAGAAGAACCACGCCACGCGCTTGTGGACCCTTTTGGTCCTTGAGCGATGGCTGACGCGCTATCAACCGGGCTTCGTGGTGTGATCGATGCGTCCGTTGTCCATTGTTCATACCGAGGCGTCTGCGGGCTGGGGCGGACAGGAGATCCGCATCCTCAGCGAAGCATCGGGCATGCTTGAGCGCGGCCACCATGTAAGGCTCGTCGCGCCGCCGGAGACGGCTATCGCGATTGCAGCAGGACGCGCCGGAATTCCGGTTATCCCGTTGCCGATCCGGAAAAAGGGCCTGCACGACTACTGGTCCATGCGTCGCTGGCTTGGGGCCACCCGAATGCAGGTCGACATCGTCAATACGCACAGCTCGACCGACAGTTGGCTCACCGCGATCGCCTGCTCCACCATGCGCAATGCGCCACCGATTGTCCGCACCAGGCACGTTTCCACCGCAATCAGCGAAGGCGTGGCAACGCGCTGGCTGTACGCTGATGCGACGGCGCATATCGTCACCACCGGTGAAGCGCTCCGAGTGCAGCTGACTAGCCGTTTGCGCATCCCCGGCGATCGGGTGACCTCGGTGCCGACCGGAATAGATCTGGCCCGCTTTGTTCCGGGGGATAAAGCCGCCGCCCGACAGCGGCTCGGGCTGCCGCAGCGACCAGCGCTCGGATGCATCGCGACACTGCGCAACTGGAAGGGCCACGACTACTTGTTCGAGGCAATCGCGCTGGATCGAAAGGGCTGGGGCGGCTGGACCATCGTTGTTGTCGGCGACGGGCCCCATCGTCCGAAGCTCGAAGCGCATCTTGCCGCGCTCGGCCTCGGCGACCTCGTTCAATTCGTTGGCCAGCAGGACGACGTCGTACCCTGGTTCCAGGCAATGGACCTGGTCACGCTGCCATCCTACGGAGAGGAGGGTGTGCCTCAGGCAATCATGCAGGCGATGGCTTGCGGCATTCCGGTAGTGTCCACGCCGGTGGGGGCGATCGCGGAGGCAGTCGAGCCCGAGCGCACGGGGATCCTGGTTGCACCCCGGTCCGCCGAGGCGCTCTCCGCCGGACTTGCGCGCCTGCGCGACAATGAGCCATTGCGGGTGCGCCTCGGGGCACAGGCCCGGGTGCGCGCATTACGCGACTTCGGGATGGCGCCCATGCTTGACCGCATGGAGGGCATCTTTCGCCAGGTCTCGGGGGTCAACTGAAGTGTGCGGGATCGCGGGATTTTTCGGCACGCGCACCGTGGCAAGCGAGTCAATCGAGCGAATGCTCGATGCGCTGCGCCCGAGAGGCCCCGACGCCGAGGCCGCCACCCTGTGGACTTCGGAGCTCAGGCCCACGGACGCACCCGCCGCAAACGGATTGCTGAGCACGCGTCTGTCGATCATCGACCCCCGGCCGGACGCCAACCAGCCTATGGCCAATGCCACAGGAGACGTGTGGATCGCCTACAACGGCGAAGTCTACGACTGGGCTGCTGACGCCAGGACGCTCGCCGAGGCGGGCTTTCACTTTCGCACACACTCGGATACCGAGTTCATCCTCCACGCCTACGAGCATTGGGGACTGCACTTCATCGAGCGGCTGCGCGGCATGTTTGCGCTGGCAATCCTCGACTTGCGCCAGCGTGCCGCCTACATAGTCCGCGATCGCTTCGGGTTGAAACCAGTCGTTTACGCGCATCGCCCCGATGGCTTCGCCTTCGCTTCGACCGTGCGCGCCCTGCTGCCCTGGCTGCCGCGCGGGGCGCGCGAGTTTTCGGCCGAAAGCATCGATGCCTATCTTGCACACCGGACGATCCCTGCACCGCGAACGGTGTTCGCAGGCATGAGCAGGCTCCCGGCGGCGCATTATCTGCGCTATGACCTCGCCAGCGGCGCTCTGACCGAGCATGAGTACTGGCGCCCCGAAGCATCGGCCGATCCTTGGCTGTCCACCCTGGACGCTGCAATCCAGATGCGCACCGTTGCCGACCGGCCCCTCGGGCTGTTTCTCTCGTCGGGAATCGACTCCAGCGTTGTGGCATGTCGATTGGCGGGGATGGGGCATTCGGGGCTGCAGACATTTACCGCCGGGTTTCCGGGGACGGGCTTTGACGAGAGTGGCGAAGCGCAAGAAACGGCATCCCGGCTCGGCTTGCCAAACCTGGCGATCGCAATCTCGAATCGCATCGCCGACGATTTCGCTCGCGTCGTTGCCGACCTCGACGAGCCGTTCGCCGACCCGAGCAGCGTGCCGATGTGGCAACTGTCCCGGGAAGCGACGCGCCATGTGAAGGTCGTTCTCGGCGGGGACGGGGGCGACGAGCTGTTCGGCGGATACAAGCGCTACGCCAAGCACCTGCGCACGCGCTGGCGCCGGGGAACGAGTTTGCCGTGGCTGAAAGCCCCTTCGACGATCGCCGCTCGCCCTTGGCAGCGCGTGGCCGAGGAGCTTCGACTCGACTGGCGATCCGCGTATGTGCTGCGCTTCTCAGGACTGAGGCCTGGCCAGCGCAGGTTCCTGGAGCCGGATCTTGCGCCGCAACCCCATTACTGGCGCATGCCCGCGGACACCGGCCGCGCGGACCTTCAGGCACTGCTCGAAATCGACCGCTTGAATTACCTGCCCGAGTACATTTTGCGCAAGGGCGACCTCTGCACCATGGCGCATGGACTCGAGCTGCGTGCGCCGTTCCTGGATCACCGCTTTGCGGCCTGCGTGATGGGCATTGCGCCGGCGCAGCGATTTACCACGCCGGCCAAACTGTTGCTTGCGCCGGCGTTGGCACCGATCGCCGCTCTCGACCCGTTCGCCCGCAAGAAGCGAGGCTTTAACCCGCCCCTCGACGGCTGGTTGCGCGGGGACCTTGCCCCACGGCTGGACGGGTTGGGAGAGCGGCTCTCCGCGCTCTCCGCCGGTCAGCTTGCCGCGGCACCGGTCAACCGCTTCGTCAGCGCATGGCGCGGCGGATCGGCGAGTCTCGCTGAACAACTGCTGCAGCTCCTGATCCTCGACGAGTCGCTCCGCCAGCTCGGCGAACTGGCGCGGCTGGCATGAGAGTGGCGAAGGCTGCCGCGACCGCGCAAATGTGGGCGGCTGCCGACGGACCCGGGGCCGCGTGCCGGCGCCCCGGGCAATCGATCGTACCGTCAATCATCCTGAAACTGGCGCTCGTAGAGTCGGGCGTAGATACCCTTGCGCGCCAGCAGCTCGCGGTGCGTCCCCTGCTCGGCGATCCGTCCCTTCTCGAGAACCACGATGCGATCGCAGTGTTCAATCGTCGACAGGCGATGGGCGATTACGATCGTCGTCCGCCCGCTCATCAGGTGATCGAGCGCAATCTGCACCTGTCGCTCCGATTCGGTATCGAGCGCCGAGGTTGCCTCGTCCAGAATGAGGATCGGTGCGTCCTTGAGTATCGCCCGCGCGATCGCAATGCGTTGGCGCTGTCCTCCGGACAGCCGGACGCCCCGCTCGCCCACAACCGTGTCAAAGCCATGCGGCATGGCGCGGATGAAATCGAGCGCATTGGCCGCGTCCGCCGCGCGTTCAATGACTTCTCGCGCTGTGCCAGCCAGCGCCCCGTAGGCGATGTTCGCGGCAACGGTCTCGTTGAAAAGGACGATATCCTGGCTGACCAGTGCGATCTGGCGCCGCAGGTCCTTGATGCGAATGGTCGCGATATCCAGCCCGTCGAGAAGGACTCGGCCCTCGGTGGGAAGGTAGAGGCGCGGAACCAGGTTGGCCAGCGTCGACTTTCCGCCGCCGCTCGGACCCACCAGGGCGACCGATTCCCCCGGCTCAATGGCCAGATTCACTCCGGAAAGCGCCTCCGCGTCGTCTGCGCCATAGCGCTTGGTGACTTCTTCGAAACTGATCTTGCCGGCAGCGCGAGCGACTTCGATCGTGCCGCTGTCGGGCTCGGGCGTCTCATCGATCAACGCGAACACGCTTTCGGCCGCCGCAAGTCCGCGCTGGATCGTGCCGGCTACGTTGCTTAGTGTCTTGAGCTGGTTGAGCAGATGCAGGAGGGCGAACACGTAGGTCATGAACTGGGGTGCGTCAAACCCCTCGGTGGCGCTTTGCCGCAACGCCGTCCAGACAATGACGCTCACCGCGCAGGCAACGATCACCTGCGTGATCGGAGTGCCAAGCGCCGCGGCGGAAGCCTGCTTGGCGACGGCCTGCCGGAGGCGGTTGCTCATTTTCCGCATCCGTTCGCTTTCGAAGGCTTCGCCCCCGAAAACCTTCACCACGCGATGCGCGCTGATCGCCTCCTCCAACACGTGCGTCAGGAGGCCGATACGGTCTTGCACCAGCCGGCTCATGCGTCGCAGTCGGCCGTGAACCATTCGGATCGCGATCCCGACCAGTGGAAACGCGACGAACGCCAGCAAGGTGAGTTGCCAATTCAAGTAAAGCAGATAGGCCAGCATGAACACGATCGTCAGCGTGTTGCGGATGACGACGGTGATTGCTTCGGACGCCGCCGAGGAGATCTGCTGGGCGTCGAAGGTTACCTTCGACAGCAGGATGCCGGCGGAGGTGTCGTCGAAGAATGTTGCGGGCAGCCGCAGCAAGTGATCGCAGGCTTCGCAGCGCAGGTCAAACACGACGCGCGAGCCGATCCACGCCAGGCCAAACTCGCTGGCGTAGGAGCCGATGCCGCGCAGCAGAAAGACGCCGACGATGCCGACAGCGAAGTACCATCCGGGCGTTGAACCGGGCGTTTGCAAGCTCCGGAGCAGTGGTGTGAGGCCCTGCAGCAGCAGCAAGTCGGTGCCGGCGACGATGAGCATGCCGACTATGGCAATCGTGAACACGCCGCGATACGGGCGCACATAGCGCAACAGTCTGCGATAGAGTTTCACGAGCGAGACGCGGAAAGGCGCGGAGCGTTCAGCGCCCTGGCACAAGGACTAGTGTACGGGGTCATCAATTCAATCATAAAAGCGCGCGCTCGGGTCGGAAATCGGCCGCATAGAGGGCGGCACCGCAACGCCAGCTCGGCGAATTGCTCGCCGGACGGGCCACTTGCGGTCTTCGGCTAACGGATTTCCCCGTCACCCGACGCCCATCCAGACGCTCAGCATCCCGATGGAGCGGATTTCGATGCCATCGACGGCGACGTGCAGCGCCTCGTCCTCGCGCTGTGCGCCGAGCACATAGAGCAGGGGCAGGTAATGCTCCGGCGTGGGCACCGCCAGACGTGCGTCGTCGCCGGCCTGCTCATAGTTGATAAGTCGCTCGTATCGGCGCGTCGCGAGGGCATCGCCCACATAATCGTTGAATCGCGCCGCCCAAGCGTAGGGCGCACCGCCGTCCCACCCGATCAGGCGCAGGTTGTGCACGACGTTGCCGCTGCCGACGATAAGAACTCCTTCGTCACGCAGAGGCGCCAGATGCGCGCCGAGGGCGTGATGCGCGGCGGCCGGCTGCGTGGCGTCGATGGCGAGCTGCACGACGGGAACGTTGGCTTGAGGGAATGCATGCTTGAGCACCGACCAGGTCCCGTGATCGAGCCCCCAGGAATGATCCAGGCCGACGTTGACCGGCGCAAGGAGCTCGCGCACCCGGGTCGCGAGATCAGGGTCGCCGGGGGCCGGGTACTGGACGTCGAAAAGCGCTTGCGGGAAACCGTAGAAGTCGTGAATGGTCCTTGGCTGCTGCATCGCGGTGACCGCGGTCCCCTGCGTGTACCAATGCGCGGAAATGGCGAGTATCGCCTTTGGTTGGCCGGCGATCGCGCCCAAATGCCGCCAGGCTTCCGTGTACCGGTTGCGCTCGAGCGTGTTCATCGGGCTGCCATGCCCGAAAAAAATCGCCGGCATGCGAGAGCTGGTGGTGGCTGTCATGGTTGCTTACGTGCAATACGGCCGGTGCGCGCCGACCGCCGCAGAGAATGCGGGCAAAGGGACCTAATTGCAAGCCGGCGCGAATTCACGCCGGTGGCCGTCGCACGCGCGCGCGCAAGCGCCCGCCAAGCACGTTCTCGGCCAGGCCGGCAAGCACGAGCGCGACACCGGCAAGCTGCAGCGGAGCCAGGCCTTCGCCGAGGAAGATCGCCCCGCTGGCGAGCCCCGATACCGGGATCAGCAGGGCGAACGGTGTGACCAATGCCGTCGGGTAGCGGTGCAGCAGCCTCGCCCAGGACGCGAATCCGAACAGGGTGGCACCCCAGGCGAGCAACAGCACGCAACCCCAAGCAAGGGGACTCGCGGCGGCAACCGCCTTCCAGGCGTCGGCGCCGCCCTCGAAAGCAAACGACATGAGGGCCAGCGGCAACGGTGGCACAAGGCTCGACCAAACGACCAGAGCGACCATGTCGGCGTCGAATCTCGCCGCCCGTTTCGCCACGACATTGCCGACGCTCCACGCAAGGGCGCTCGCAATCACGAGCAGGAATCCGATCAGCGTGCTGGTCATTCCAGACTGCAGTCTGTGTACGCCGAGCAGAACGACACCGATGCAGGCGATCGCGGCGCCGAGCAGGTCCTGTTTGCGCAGCCGGTCCCCTAGGAACGCGATGGCCAGGCCGACCGTGAAGAAGATCTGCATCTGGATGACGAGCGATGACAGACCCGCGGGCATGCCGAGCTTCATGCCGAGGAAGAGCAGGCCGAACTGGCATACGCCGATGGCCAATCCGTAGCCGACGATATAGGGCCACGGCATATGCGGCCGCCTGGTGAAGAACACTAGCGGCACGGCGGCGAAGAAGAAGCGCAGCGCCGCGAGGGCGAATGGCGGGATTTCGCGCAAGCCCACCTTGATCGCGACAAAGGAGAAGCCCCATAGCGAGACCACCGCGACAATGAGCGCAAGATCGCCACCGGCAAGATGCACCTTGGCGTTCATTGCAAGCCCGCGTGCGCCAAGGGCAACGTGCGGGGCCGCGCTTGCCCCCCGCTCGACCATGTGCGGGTCGCGCGCGACATGCGCATTCGGACCGTCACACGGAAATCGCCTGCGGCCGGCACGAGGCGGCTGGCCAGGTCACGGCTGCTTCGAAAAATCGCCGGCGAAGACGTCGACGAACGCGTCGGGCTTCACGTACTTGCGCAAGGTGGCGTTGACCGCTTCCGTGGACAGGGCGGCGATCGCCGCATCGACCGATGCCGCAAACTCGAATGTTCGCTCCAGATGCGCCTGCTTGGTGAGCTCGGCTGCGAGATGCGCATCCTGCGCCCGGGCAAGCGCGCGTTCCTGGAGCAGCGCCTTCTTCGCGTCCGCGACTTCCCGGTCGGTGAACCCATCGCCCACGGCGCGCTTGAGTTCTTCGTTGAGAGCAGTCTTGAGCCGGGTCAGATTTTCCGGCGCGAAGATCGCCCCCAGCGTCAAGGAAGTATTGGGCTCGAAGCTCGAAGTTTCGAGCGAGGAGTAGACCTCATAGCTCAATCCCTCGCGCTGCCGGATGCGTTCCCAGAGGCGCGAATTGGGTGAGCCGCCGAGGATGAAGTTTGCCACCATCAATGCCGGATAGTCCGGGCTGGTGTCGGTCACCGGCAAGTCCAGCTCCCCCGAGAACACGGCATTGGCCTTGTCCGGCGTCTGGGTTTGGATTTCCTTGGCCCGCTTGACGATGAGCGGTTCCGGCACGCGCGCGTACGGTTCGCGGCTCGACCACGAGCCGAACAGCTCCTCGAGCAGCGATTTCGCGGCCGTGGCATCGAAATCGCCGACCAACGCGACCTCGGCGTGCGACCCGCCCGCGAAGCGGGCATAGAAGTCCCTGGCCCTGTCGAGTTTCGCCGTCTCGAGGTTTTGCACTTCCTCGTCGACGGTCGGCACGTAGCGGACGTCGCCTTGCGCATACGGATTGTCGTAACGGCCGAGGAGCCGCTCGGCGATATCCTCCGGGTCGTTGCGCCGCGCGCCGATCTCGGTTGCGCGCTCGCGTTTGAGCTTGTCGAACTCGCTGCTGGGGAACGACGGCTCACGCAGTATTTCGGCAACTAGCCGCAGCGCGACCGGCAGGTTCTCGCGCACCGTCTGCCCGCGCACCTGCGTGCCGGTGCCCTCGCCGTTGATCGAAAGCCGGGTGCGCGAGGCGTCGAGCGCGTCGTTGATTTCCTGCCGGCTGTGCTTGGTCGTGCCGCGCATGAGCATGGACGCGGCGAGCGTGCCATCGGTATCCCGGCCGACTAGCGATCGCTCGTCACCCTGATGCATGCGCAGCGCAAATTGCACCATGCCGCCACGGGTCTTCTTCGGCAGCAACGCGACCTTCATGCCGTTGGCGAGAGTGAACCGTTGCGTGCGCGCTTCGAGGTTCGCGGGCGTTGCGTCAAACGTTTCGCCCGCGCCGACCGCGGCGTCGCCCTTGTAGTCCTTCACCATTGCGGCGACATCGATGCGCGCTTGCGCTGGCGCGCGATCGGGCCGCGCGTCGGGGATGAATTCACCCAGCGTGCGGTTGGAGCGCTTGAGGTAGTCGACGGCGACCCGTTGCACGTCACCGACGGTAACCTTGCGCCAGCGATCGCGCTCCAGGAAGAATAGCCGCCAGTCGCCGCTCGCGATCGATTCCGAGAGTGACCCCGCAAACGCCTGCGGGTTGTTGATGACGCGCTCCACCTCGTTGAGCGCCTGGGCACGGACGCGCTCGAGCTCGGCCGTGGTGATCGGCTGCTTGTCGACGCCTTCCAGGGTGGCGAGCATGGCCTCTCGCGCCGCGGCGAGTGAGCCGTCTCCAGCGACCTGGGCGAAGAACATGACGACGCCGGGATCGTGCATGCCCCAGTTGTCCCCGTCGACCGCGCTCGCCAGACCGGCGTCGACCAGCGAGCGATAGAGCCTGCCCGAGGGCGCTACGGTCATGATCTCGGTCAGCGCGTCCATGGCGACGAAATCGGGGCTCGCCTGAGGAACGCTGTGGTACAGCGCGCCGACGATCTGCGTGTCGCCGACGCGGCGCAGCACAACCTGTCGCTCGCCGTCCTGCACCGGCTCATCGGTGTAGAGGGGCGGGAGCTGGCGCACCGGCCGCGGAATCGGGCCGAAGTACTTGGCGATCAGGCGCAGCGCCTGATCGGCATCGAAGGAGCCGGCAACGATCAGCACCGCATTGTCCGGTTGGTAGTACAAGCGGTAGAACGACTGCAGGCGCTCGATGTTCACGCGCTCGACGTCGCTGCGCGCGCCGATGGGCTCCTTGCCGTAGTTGTGCCAGTTGAAGGCGGCGGAGAGCATGCGCTGCACGAGAATGCTGCGCGGTTCGTTCTCGCCGCTTTCCATCTCGTTGCGCACTACGGTCATCTCGCTGTCGAGATCCTTGCGGGCAATGAACGAATTGACCATGCGGTCAGCTTCCATCGCCAGCACCCAGTCCAGGCTGTCGGCTGAGGCCGGGAACGTCTCGTGATAGTTGGTACGGTCGAACCAGGTCGAGCCGTTGAAGTCCATCCCACGCCGGCCGAGCTCGGTCATGATGTTGCCGTGCGCAGGAGTGCCCTTGAACATGAGGTGCTCAAGCAGGTGCGCCATGCCGGTCTCGCCGTAGCTCTCTTGATGCGATCCGACGAGGTAGGTCACGCTGACGGTCGTCTTGGGCTGGGTCGCATCGGGAAATAGCAGCACGCGCAGGCCGTTGGCCAGGGTGTACTCGGTGACCCCTTCGACCGTGGGGCCCTCGACGACGCCCGCGGGCAGGGCGATGGCAACCCCGGGCGCGACAAGGGCCAGACAGGGCAGGAAGATTCGGACGAGGGCGCGGAGGGATAGCATCATTTCAACCATTGGGTCGGAGACTTGGCAATCCAAGCAGGAAGTGGATGCCGGCGGGGCGACACCCGCCGGCGGGAATCCAATGGAGCGCCGCGGCGGGCATTGGTTCCCGGGCGCCTATTCCGCAATCGGATCGTGGGTACCCCGCGTGCCCAGGGGCCTGCCCGCCATTCCCGCGGGGAGCGCCGAGGACCGCGGGGCCGACTTCTCCGATTGACGTTTACGTAAACGTAATATAGTGTAGCCTGCCAGGAGCGTGGAGTAAGCTTTGCCTCCCGACCCGCAAGGGGAGGCACGCGCCCCCGGGGAGCCGCCATGAACGACGCTGCCATCGCCAAGAAGCCGCCGGTCGTGAAGCCGACGCACAAGGTGCGCTTCGTCACGGCCGCGAGCCTGTTCGACGGCCACGACGCGTCGATCAATATCATGCGCCGCATCCTGCAGGCAACCGGTTGCGAAGTGATCCATCTCGGGCACAACCGCTCGGTCGAGGATATTGTGACCGCCGCTTTGCAGGAAGATGCGCACGGTATCGCGGTCTCGTCGTACCAGGGCGGTCACGTCGAGTTTTTCAAGTACATGCTCGATCTGCTGCGCGAACGGGGCGGCGCCAACATCAAGGTGTTCGGAGGCGGGGGTGGGGTGATCATCCCCTCCGAGATCGACGAGTTGCACGAGTATGGGGTCGCGCGCATCTTTTCGCCCGAAGACGGGCAGCGACTCGGCTTGCAGGGGATGATCAACGAAATCGTCGCGCCCAGCGATGTCGATCTCGCCGAAGACCTGCCCACCGACCTGGTCGGACTCAAGTCGGGTGACAAGCGTGCGCTCGCGCGCATCATAACCGGTCTCGAAGCCGAAGCGCTGCCGCCCAAGCTCCGCGACGAGCTGCTGCGCGCGGCGGAGGCCTCCAACGCGCCGGTCCTGGGGATCACCGGGACCGGGGGCGCGGGCAAATCATCGTTGACCGACGAGCTGATCCGCCGTTTTCGCCTGGATCAGGAAGACCGGCTGAAGATAGCGATCATTTCTATCGACCCGTCGAGACGCAAGTCCGGCGGCGCGTTGCTCGGTGACCGCATCCGCATGAACGCCATCGAGCATCCCAATATCTACATGCGCTCGATGGCAACCCGTGAGGCGGGAACCGAGGTCTCGAAGGCACTTCCAGATGCCATCGCCGCGTGCCGGGTCGCCGGCTTTGATTTGGTTATCGTCGAGACCTCGGGCATCGGCCAGGGCGATGCGGCTATAGTGCCGCTGGCGGACTGCTCTCTCTACGTCATGACGCCCGAATTCGGTGCGGCGAGCCAGCTCGAGAAGATAGACATGTTGGACTTCGCCGACTTCGTGGCGATCAACAAGTTCGATCGCAAGGGAGCGGCCGACGCGCTGCGCGACGTGCGCAAGCAGTACCAGCGCAACCACGAGCTGTTCGCGCAGGCGCCCGACGAGATGCCCGTCTATGGCACCATTGCCGCGCGTTTCAATGACGACGGCGTGACGGCGCTCTACCATGCGCTCGCCGCACGCTTGGCGCAGGAAGGCTTGAAGCTTTCTCCCGGGAAACTGCCGGTAACGACGGTGAAGCATTCGACGGCGCAGAACTTCATCGTGCCGTCGGCACGGGTTCGCTATCTAGCCGAGATCGCCGAGACCGTGCGTGCCTACCACGGCTGGGCGAAGGCACAGGCGAAACTCGCCCGCGAGCGTCAGCAGCTCAGCGCGGCAGGGGCGATGCTCGACGCGGCCCTTGCCGGTTCCCGGCCGCCCGCGTCTGCAACCGGCGAGCCGGCGGCGCGGCAACAGGAAACCGCGCACGGCGCCGCGCGTGCCCTGGAAGCGCTGGCCGCCGAGCGCGAAAATCGCCTCGATCCTCGGGCGCGCAAACTACTCGACATGTGGCCGCGGACCAAGGCGGCCTATACCGGCGACGAGTACGTGGTCAGGATTCGCGGCACGGAACTCCGCTCGGCGTTGACGACCGTATCGCTGTCGGGCACGCACGTCCCGAAGGTCGCCCTGCCGAAGTTCGAGGACGACGGCGAAATCCTGCGCTGGCAGCTCGAGGAGAACGTCCCCGGCAGCTTCCCCTTCACCGCCGGCGTGTTCGCGTTCAAGCGCGAGAACGAGGACCCCACGCGCATGTTCGCCGGCGAGGGTGACGCCGCGCGCACCAACAGGCGCTTCCACATGCTTGCCGACGGCATGCCGGCGAAGCGGTTGTCCACCGCATTCGACTCGGTCACGCTCTATGGCAACGATCCGGATCTGCGCCCGGATATCTATGGAAAGGTCGGCAATTCGGGCGTGTCAATTGCAACGCTCGACGATTTGAAGGTTCTGTACTCAGGCTTCGATCTGTGCGCTCCGAACAATTCGGTGTCGATGACGATCAACGGCCCGGCGCCGACGATCCTGGCGATGTTCATGAATACCGCGATCGATCAGCAGCTGGAGAAGTTCGAGAAGGACAACGGTCGCGAGCCCACCGACGACGAAGCGCAGAAAATCACGGCCTGGACCCTTTCGACGGTGCGTGGAACCGTGCAGGCCGACATCCTCAAGGAAGACCAGGGTCAGAATACCTGCATCTTCTCGACCGAGTTCAGCCTGAAGGTGATGGGGGACATCCAGCAATACTTCGTTCAGCGCCAGGTCAGGAACTTCTACTCGGTGTCGATCTCCGGCTACCACATCGCCGAGGCCGGTGCCAATCCGATCAGCCAGCTCGCGTTCACGCTGTCCAATGGCTTCACCTTCGTTGAGGCATATCTCGCGCGCGGCATGCACATCGACGACTTCGCCCCGAACCTGTCGTTCTTCTTCAGCTACGGAATGGATCCCGAGTATGCGGTGATAGGCCGGGTCGCGCAGACGCATCTGGGCGGTGGCGATGCGCGAGCGCTACGGTGCCAATGAGCGCAGCCAGAAGCTCAAGTTTCACTCGCAGACCAGCGGTCGGAGCCTGCATGCGCAGGAGATTGCGTTCAACGACATCCGCACCACGCTGCAGGCCCTTATTTCGACCTACGACAACACCAACAGCCTGCACACCAACGCCTACGACGAGGCAATTACCACGCCGACTGAAGAGTCCGTACGCCGCGCAATGGCGATCCAGCTCATCATCAACCGCGAGTGGGGCTTGGGCAAGAACGAGAATCCCAACCAGGGCAGTTTCGTCATCGAGGAGCTGACCGACCTGGTCGAGGAGGCGGTGCTCAAGGAATTCGAGGCGATTTCGGAGCGCGGAGGCGTCCTGGGCGCGATGGAGACGGGCTATCAGCGCGGCAAGATCCAGGAAGAATCGCTCTACTACGAACATAAGAAGCACGACGGCAGTTACCCGATCATCGGCGTGAACACCTTCCGCAATCCACACGGCAGCGAGACCCTGAAAAAGCTCGAGCTGGCCCGGTCCACGGAAGAGGAGAAGCAGTCGCAGCTGAAGCGGCTGCACGAGTTTCACTCCCGGCATGCGGCGGCCGCGCCGAAGGCCCTGGAAAGGCTCCAGCGCACGGTGATCGAGAACGGCAACGTCTTCGCCGAACTGATGCAGACCGTGCGCGTGTGCTCGCTCGGGCAGATAACCAAGGCCCTTTTCGCAGTGGGGGGCGAGTACCGCCGCAGCATGTAGCACAAGGGCGCGCACGCGCTTCGTGGCCGGCGCGGACGCGAAGATCCTCCCGGTCCGTGGACAGCGCTTGCTCAGATGATCATTTCAAGCAGCGCGTAACTGAGCGACTTGCCGTGGGCGTCGAGTGCGAGAGAGGTGGTGACGCCGCCGCGCAGAGACCGCTCGCAGACAAACTGCAGCGCCCCGAGGCCGGGCAATTCATAGCGCCGGATTTCACCCAGGACGATGCCCTGCATGTGCCTTGCCACGGCAGCGACGGTCACGCGCTCGCAGAGCAGGGGAAAATCTTCCGCCCGGTACGCGATCACGGACAGGATCGAGGTATTGCCCTTGTCGCCGGCGCGGCAATGCGCCAGGTCATGCAGCTTGGGCATCGCGCCACTCTTTGAGCACGACTTCGGTGGGAACGCGCTCCCGCTCAAGCAAAATCGAGACTATTCCGATCTGCTCCTGAACGTACTTGCGCGTGCCGCCGCCGCCAGCCGGCCCGTTGGTGTAGAGCGCCTCGACTTCTTCGCCGACGAGCATTGCCCGTTCCGACGTCGACGCTCGCGCCGCAACGCGCAGTCGAATCTCGTAAGGCCGTTCCCGCGCGTCGAACGATCTTCCATGCAAAGAAGTGCTGCCGATCAGGTCGACCCGCATTTGCGGGAATTCATTGCCCAGGCGCTGGCGAATGATCTCACCGGCAAGGCTGGCGCGGCTCAACGCATTGGCGCCGCCGTAACTGATTTCGCCCTCGCCGACGTATCCAGCATGGTAGCCAACGCTGACTTTGAGCGCCCGCGGGCGCGCCTTGCCGCGCGCCCCGCGCACCTCGACGCGGTTCGGGCCCGCCTCGCGCAAGCTCACAGTGGAAAAGTCAGCGACGACGTCTGGTGTCACATAGCCGCACGGATCGGTAACCTCGTAGAGCAACTGCTCCTTCACGGTCCGCAGGGTGATGCAGCCTCCAGTCCCTTCGACCTTGCCCAGGGTCGCATTACCGTCGCTGTCGACGTCGGCGAAGGGGAAGCCCAGGTGCGCCATGTCCGGCACATCCTTGCAGCCCGGTTCGGCGAAATAGCCGCCGCAGACCTGTCCGGCACACTCGAGCAGGTGTCCCATCGACGTGCCGCGCGCCAGCCGGTCGAGGTCGTTGATCTGCCAGCCGTACTCGTGCGCCACCGGCGCGACGAACAACGAAGGATCGGCGACGCGCCCGGTAATGATGATATCGGCTCCGAACTGCAGCGCCGGCAGCAGTGCATCGATTCCCAGGTAGGCATTCGCCGAAACGAGCTCGCCGTAGGCCGCGATCGGCGTTTGGTCTTCCAGCGTGAGCGCCCCAGGCTCGATCCGGTTCAGCACGTCATCGCCGGTGACCACCGCGACTTTTACCGGCGTCCGCAGCTTCTGTGCGAGTGCGAGGATCGCCTCGGCGGCGGCGATCGGGTTGGCCGCGCCCAGGTTGCTCACGAGGCGCACCCCGTGCCGTCTCAACAGGGGCAGCAGCAGCTCCATTCGCCGCTCCAGCAGCGGGTCATAGCCACGCGCCGGGTCCCCGCGCTTGCGCAACTGCGCCAGCGCCACGGTGCGCTCGCCGAGGCATTCAAGCACGAGATAATCGACGCTGCCGCTCTGCGCCAGCACCGCAGCGGGCTCCAGCCTGTCGCCGGAGAATCCGGCGCCGGCGCCGATGCGCAGCAATTTGCGCATGGATCGGCGTGCCTCAATCCCCCGGCAGGCTATGGACCTCGGGGAAGAACAGGTCCTTCCACGACGCTGGCTTGGTCTTGATGCTGCCGATCCTGTACATGAAATCCGCCGTTTTTCCGACTTTCTGCGGTGTCAGCGTGTACGCGTAATCCGCCGCGTTAATTATCGCGTAAATGCCTTCGGCCGTGTCCTTGGTGTCTTTCGCCTGTTCGATATAGATCCGGGCGGCGGCGTGCTTGTCCTTGTTGATGGTGTCGATCGCCTCCTTGAGCGCCTCGAAGAAGGCCTTGTAGCTCTTCGGATTGGCGTCGCGATACTTGGTCGACGCAGCGATCACCACAGCGGTAGCAGGGCCGCCGAGGATTTCATAGTTGGTGGTCAGTGTCCTTATCCCGGGAACTTTCATTTCCTGCTCGTGAAACGGAGACGCCGCGAAGTGGGCGTCGACGCCGCCGCTGCGGTTGATCAGGGCGAGGACAGCGTCGGGATGTGACAAGCCGATCGTCCACGGGTCAAAGTGGGCGTAGTTCTGATCTCCGAATTCCTTGGCTGCAGCCATCTGCAGCATGATTGCCTGCGTGGAGATTTTCACCGACGGTACGGCAATCTTGTCCTGATCGCTGAAGTCGCGGATCGATTTCACGTTCGGATTGCGCACGTTGAGGTAGAGCGGGTAGGTCGTCATCGCCGACATGCCCTTGACCTGAACGTTGTCCCTGGTCTTGTCCCAGAGCGTGATCAGCGAAGGAGCGCCAACGGCGATGAATTGCAAGGCGCCGCTGATGACGCCATCGTTCATCACGCTTGGCCCCGCGACCTTCACCCACGTGACCTTGATCTCCCCAAGTCCTTCGGCCTTGGCGTGCTTTTCCACCAGCTTGTCGCGTTCCATCAGCATCAGCGGGAGGAAGCTCACTCCGTATTGTTGCGCGACATTAATCTCTCCGAGCTCGGCCCACGCGCTCATGGCGACGGCAGAGAGCAACGCGACTAGCAGGCAGTGCTTGGTGATGGCCATGACCCCTCCGAGCCCAGGATTGGGATGCCGCCCTAGGTCTCCGGCGGCACCTGCAGCGCCAGCAGAAACCTGGCGACCATGTTGTAGCCGGCGACGACGGCGGCGAGCTCCACCAATTCGGTCGGTGTGAGGCTTCGCGACAGTTCGTCGCCCAAGGTATCCGGAATGCTCAGTTTCCGCGTGCTCGCAAGCGCGTAGCGGATCACGGCCCGCTCGAGGGGGTCGAATAGCGGGCCGGCCGCCGCCGCATCGGGATCGCCAAGCGCCGTCACTTGCGCGTGGCTGCCACCAGCCTTCTCGAATTCGGGCGCGTGAAAGTGAAACTCATAGTCCGCCCCGGTCGCCCGGGCGACCACGCAGATCGCCAGCTCGCGCAGTTTCGGAGGCAATGACAGTTCCTGGCGCAGCGTTCGCAGGAAAACGTTCCAGCTGCGCGCCAGGGGTTCCGACCACAGCAGCGTGCGATCGAGATTGAGCAGCCGCCCTCCGCGCCGCTGCTCGATCGCCGCGACGAGGGCGGGATCGCGGCCGGCCTGGTCCGATGTCCAAAAGGGTATTCGCAAGGGACACCTCGATAACGACAGCGATTTCGTTGCGCCGACCCGAGCCGCGAGCCCTGGCGAGGGCGCCTTGGCGTCGAGCGCCTGAGACAGAGTCTAGCACCACAGCGCGGCGCGGATCGCGGCCTCGGCACGGTTCTGCGCCGGCGCTTTCGAGCCTGGCGCCGATCGCCACGTGCGGACACTCCGAGGTCGTGCGCGGCCCGCCTTGGGTTCTGGATTCGATGATAGGATTCTGTCGGCAGGAGGAAAGCCAGGCTGCGGTCGCGACAGCCGCAGGAGGATGTCATGCGACGACTCGTTACCACATCCAACAAGGACTATTACGGCGGCGCCCTGATGATTGCCATCGGCCTGGCCGCGATCATCCAGGGAAGGCAATACCCGATCGGCACGCTCAGTCGCATGGGACCGGGCTTTTTCCCCGTCGCCGTGGGGGCGATCCTTGCGTTCACGGGTCTGGCGATCGTGGTCAGCGCCCGATTTGCCGCGCGCAAGGCGGAGGAGACCGCACTGCCGCCGGAATGGCGCGGCTGGTTCTGCATCGGGCTTAGCATCATCGCCTTTGTCGTGCTCGGGCGCTACGGCGGACTCGTTCCGGCCACCTTCGCCATCGTGTTCATCGCCGCGCTCGCCGATCGCCAGAACACGATTCTCGCGGCGACCGTGCTCGCGCTGACCACAGTCGTGGTCTGCATCGTCATCTTCTGGTGGGCATTGCAGATGAACTTCGCGCTGTTCGGCTGGGGTTGAGCCGTGATCGGGCAATCCCTTGCCGATCTGTGGTACGGCTTCGGCGTCGCGCTGCAGCCGCACAACCTGATGTGGTCGTTCTTCGGCGTGCTCGTCGGCAACCTGATCGGCGTCCTGCCGGGCATGGGGGCCCTCTCGGCGATCGCCATGCTCCTGCCCTTGACGTACACCATGCACCCGGTGCCCGCCATCCTGATGTTGGCGGGGATCTTTTACGGCTCCCAGTACGGCGGCGCGATAGGGGCGATCCTGCTCAACATGCCGTCGCATCCGCCGCACGCCGTCACCTGCCTCGACGGCTATCCGATGACCAAGAAGGGCAAGGGCGGGACGGCGCTTGGCATCACCATGATCGCCTCGTTCTTCGCCGCCTCGTTCGGGATCACGGTGATGGTTTTCGCCTCCCCGCTCCTGGTCGAGGTCGCGTTCAAGTTCGGCCCGACCGAGATCTTCTCCATCATGCTCCTGGGACTGCTCGCCGGCGCCACCATGGCGCGCGGCTCGCCGCTCAAGGGCGTGGCGATGACCGTGGTCGGACTGCTGATCGGCGTCGTCGGCACCGACGTCAACAGCGGCGCGCTGCGGTTCACCTTCGGGCTGACTGAACTCTCGGACAAGGTTGAATTGGTCGCGCTGGCGCTGGGCCTGTTCGGCGTGGCGGATTTCCTTCGCAGCGTCAATCGGATCCATTTCGTGGGCAGCGAAGCGAAGGTGCGCCTGCGTGACATGCGACCGAGCAAGGCGGAGCTCAAGCAGGCCTTCTTCCCCATGGTGCGGGGCACTTTGGTCGGCACGCTTTTTGGCGCCATGCCAGGCACCGGCCCCACCATCACGACCTTCATCGCCTATGCCTTGGAGAGAAGAATCTCCAAGACGCCGGAACGTTTCGGCCAGGGGGCGCTGGAGGGCGTCGCCAGTCCTGAGGCGGCTTCGCACTCCAAGACCCAGGTGGACTTCATCCCGACCATGAGCATCGGCATTCCGGGCGATGCAGTCATGGCGCTGATTCTCGGCGCGCTGCTCATCCAGGGCATTCAGCCGGGCCCGCAGCTGATCAGCGAGCACGCCGACCTGTTCTGGGGTCTGATCGCGAGCTTCTGGGTCGGCAATATCCTGCTTGTTGTCCTCAACGTGCCGCTGATCGGCGTGTGGGTAAAGGTGCTGCAGGTCCCCTACCGCTACATGTTTCCCTGTGCGCTATTCTTCATCGCCATTGGCGTGTACAGCACCAACAACAGCCTGTTCGAGGTCAACGAAGTGCTGGTGTTCGGCATCGCCGGCGCGGTATTCCTCGCGCTCGACTTTCCGGTCGCTCCGATCCTGCTCGGCTACGTCCTTGGGCCGCTGGTCGAGGAGAACTTTCGGCGCGCGCTCCTGCTGTCGCGCGGCGACCTGACGGTGTTCTTTCAGAAGCCCATCAGCCTGGGCTTCATGATCGTGTGCATGCTGCTCATCCTGCTGCAGGTCTTCTTCGCGCTGCGGGGCGCCCTGCGCAAGCATCGCGCAGGCGAGCTTGGGCTGCCCAAGGCTGGCGCCCTGGTCGACAACGAATGACCGCCGCGCTCGCCCTCGACGAATATCTCGAGCGCGTCGGCTACGGAGGCGGGACCGAGCCCTGCCGCGACACGCTGGCGGCACTGTTACGAGCCCACATGGCCGCGATCCCGTTCGAGAACCTCGACGTGCTTCTGCGACGGCAGGTGCGGCTCGACCTCGGCGCTGTCCAGGACAAGCTTGTCCGCGCCAATCGCGGCGGCTACTGCTTCGAGCAAGCGACGCTCTTCGCGGCGGTGCTCGAGCGCCTTGGATTCCATCCGGTGCGGCACACCGCGCGCGTGGTCCTGGTGTCGCCGCGCACCGAGTCTCCGCGGACGCACATGTTCCTCACCGTCCCGGTAGGCGGGCAGACGTTCGTGGTCGACCCGGGCTTCGGCGCGTTGGCACCGGATGTTCCGGTCGTGCTTGGTGGCGTAGACGTCGGTGCGTCGACGCACTGCATGGTTCGCGACGGCAAGTACTGGCTGCTGCAGGCACGCCCCGGGGACAAGACGATCGATTGCTGGGTGTCGACGCTCGATCAGGACAACCTGGTCGACTTCGAGGTCGGCAACCATTTCACCGCGACGCATCCGACCTCGCCCTTCGTCAATCGGATCATGATGCGCGCGCTGACCGCCGATGGTCGTGTCTCGCTGATGAATCGCGACCTCACCATCCGTCACGGCAACGAGGTCCATTCGACTCAGCTCGCAGACCGCGCGGCGCTGCGGGCGCTGCTCGTCGAGTACTTCGGCTTCGACTTGCCGGAAGTCGAGCATCTTCGTGTTCCCGCGATCCCGGAATGGGCCTGAACACGACCGGTCGAGGCGCAGAGCACGGCACAGGCGGGACTCTCCGGCGCAGGCGCTCGTGCGACGAAGAACGCCGGGCGATCAGGCAGCCCGCGTCGCTTCCGCCCAGCCGTCGGGATCGTATTGCAACGGCAGCGCTTGCGCGTAATCGTCCGGTTCGAAATAGGCGCCGAGGTACCGATCAAGCGATGCCGGCCGGAACGGACTGAGCCCTTTGTTGGGCGAATTGGTCAACTCCCCGAAATAGGCTTGGCCGCCGATCTGGTACAGGTCGACGCGCACGAAATCCACGCCTGCGGACAGCAGGCGCGCGGCTTCGAGCATCGCCGGAAGAGAAACCGGGCGGGCGACGGGCTCGCCCTGGCCTGCTGCAACGGTACCCTCGATGCGATTCCAACCCTCGTCATACAGAACCTGGGTGTGGCCCGTGAAGCGACCCCGATCGACCTGGATGAGGCGCACCTCGCCGCGGAAGACGAACAGTTTGTAATCGGGCGGCGCGTCGTGCTCGGCATCCTGGAGCAGTTGCTCGGCGTAGACCGCGCGCCGGATGTTTCTGTATGCCCACTCGCGGCCGACGAGCGTGAAATCCGATCGCAGCCAAGCCCTGGCAAGCCGGACGAGGTCGCGCCCGCGCAGCGCCGTCTTGTCCTCTACGAGCCGGTTCCAGCCGCTGCCATGGTTGGCCTTGAGCACGAATTCTCTCGGCAGTGACTCGTACGGCAGGTCTTCGGCACGGTCCGACCACCAGTAGAGCGCCGGCAGCAGCAGCATGGGAGCGGTTCGCCGGGCATAGTCCCGCACCCTCAACTTGTCCGAAAAGAGCGTCAAGTACGGGCGGCGGTCGTTGAGGATCTTGAAGAGTACTTTCTCGTTGAAACCGGCCGGTCGATCGAGGTCGGGCCAGCGACCGAACTGCCCGTGGTACAGGCGCGCAAGGTAGTCCCGGTCGCTGACCAGGCGCATGGCGACCCTTCGCCGCAAGTCTACCCTGGCGTCGCGCCATATCCTGGACAAAGACCGAGAACGCATGCGACTGGACAATGGTGAGACAATGGAGCCCCTAATGATTCAGGGCGGGGGCATAGCTTATGTCCGATCCGCGTCCGAATGCCAGCGAGGCAATATGCGTCCCTGGCAGGTGAGCCGATGAACCGATACCTGTTGCTGCTTGCCGCCACGGCGCTTCTCATAGGTGCCGGTTGCGCCTCGTTCAATGCCGCAGGCACGGACGACTACGATCGCGGACAGGCACCTGCGTCGCGATTCGCCAAAGACGGCGAAATCTGCGCCAAGCAGGCAGAAGCCGATCAAAAGCAGTTCGGCGTGGGTGGAGAGAACGATCCCACGCACACAACCTTTAACCGCATGTTTGATGCCTGCATGCGCGCGAGCGGGTATCGGCGCAAGCCCGAGCCGTGATTGCCCGCTGTTGCCTGACATTGCCTGACTGACGTCGAAGCGCAATTGCCGAGTAGCGATGCCCTCCCACGATCGCAAGCTCCACCTGGAAACACTCGCCGCGCAGGGCATGAGCCGCGTCGCGGAGCCGTATCGTGACATCGTTCCACCGCTATACATGTCCACGACCTACGAGCGCGGCGCGGACGGTGCGTTTCCGGGCGGGCGCGTCTATTCGCGCGCCGACAACCCGACTTACGATCAGGCCGAGGCGCTGATCGCGGCCCTCGAGGGCGCAGCGGCAGCGCTGCTGTTCGCGTCGGGCCAGGCGGCCGCCGCAGCGGTGTTCCAGGCGCTCGCTCCCGGCGCCGGGGTGCTTGCGCCGCGCAGCATGTACTGGGCACTGCGCAAATGGCTGCTCGAGTTTGCGGCGCCATGGGGGCTCGCGCTGGAGTTCTACGACAACGCCTCGCTCGATGACCTCGCGGAAAAGGCGCGAACGCTGCGCCCGCGGTTGATCTGGATCGAGACTCCGGCCAACCCGACCTGGGAGATCACCGACATCGCCGCGGCGAGCGACATCGCTCGCCGGATCGGCGCGACCGTCGCCGTTGACTCGACGGCCGCGACACCCCTGCTTACGCGCCCGCTCGAATTGGGCGCGCAGATCGTGATGCATTCGGCAACCAAGTACCTGAACGGCCACTCCGATGTCATCGCCGGGGCGCTGGCGACCGCTCAAGACGACGCTCGCTGGCAGCGCATCCGTTACCAGCGCGGCGGCTGTGGCGCGGTGCTGGGGCCCTTCGAGGCCTGGCTGCTGCTGCGCGGCATGCGCACGCTGCACCTCAGGGTTGGCGCTGCCTGCGCAAGCGCACAGGCGATCGCGGTGCGCTTGCATCGCCACCCAAGTATTGCCGAAGTGCTCTATCCCGGGCTCGCGTCGCATCCCGGGCACGCCATCGCCGCCAGGCAGATGCGCGGCGGCTTTGGGGCGATGCTGTCGTTGCGCATCAAGGGCGGCGAGAGTGCCGCCAGGGAATTCTGCGCCAAACTACGCGTTTTCAAGCGGGCCACCTCGCTCGGGTCGGTCGAGAGCCTCGCGGAGCACCGTGCCAGCGTCGAGGGGCCGGGAACACTCTGTCCCGCCGATCTGGTCCGTCTGTCGATCGGCGTGGAGCATCTCGACGATCTGATCGGCGACATCGAACAGGCGCTGGTCTAGAACGTCGTGAAGTTGCACACCGTCGATACCACGCTGCTGCGCGTCGGCTACGAGGTCGATGGACCCGGCGACGGACTGCCGGTGATCCTCCTCCATGGGTGGCCCGACGACGTGCGCACGTGGGATCGCGTCTTGCCGGCTTTGCACGAGGCGGGGTATCGCACGTACGCCCCGTGGCTGCGCGGCTACGGCGCGACCCGGTTCCTGCGCGACGACACGTTCCGCAGCGGGCAGCTCGTGGCGCTGGGGCAGGATGTGGTTGAATTCGCCGCCGCGCTCGGTCTCGGGCGGCATGTGCTCGTCGGCCATGACTGGGGCTCGCGCGCAGCCTACATCGCAGCTTCGCTGAACAAGGACGACGTGTGCGCCTGCGTCGGGATATCGACCGGCTATGCCACGAACTCACCCGGTCAGACGCTGAGTTATCGACAGACCCAGAACTACTGGTATCACTGGCTGATGGCAACGCCACGGGGCGAGACGGCCGTGCGCGAGGATCGCCGCGCGTTCACGCGGCACATATGGAACGAGTGGTTCGTCGCCTATAAGCCCGACGCAGACGAGTTTGAACGCACCGCAATCTCGTTCGACAACCCCGATTGGGCCGCCATCGTCTTGCACTCCTACCGCGTGCGCTGGGGCCATGCCGCACCCGATCCGCGATACGGCGAGCTCGAGGCGCAGTTTGATCCGGCCCCGACGCAGAGCGTGCCCACCCTGACCCTGCACGGCGCGCTCGATCCGGTTAACTTGGCGCAAATGAGCGCGGGCAAGGAAGCCTATTTCAGCGGGCCTTACGAACGCCGGCTTATCGACGGGGCCGGTCACTTTCCGCAACGCGAGCGCGCCGCGGAGACGGCGCGGCACATCGTTGCTTGGCTGCACCGCTTTGGACGCTAGGTCGCAGCCGTGGTCGCGCCCGCGGACCCAGGTCGAGCGTGCCCCACCCCCGGCCGGCGCAGGCCGAGCCGGGTAGAATCGACCTCAGCGCACGCTTCCCCGGCCCTGAGAGACGATCGTGCCTGACGAAGCAAACCCGGCTGCCGATCCGCCATCCGCGCTCGAGCGCCGGCTGGCGACCATTCTCTCTGCCGACGTCGCCGGCTACAGCCGTCTGATGGGCGAGCACGAGGAAGCAACCGTGCAGGCGCTGCGCGGCCACCGCGCCGTTTTCGACGCCTTGCTCAGGCAACATCACGGGCGGATTTTCAATACCGCCGGGGACGCGATCCTGGCCGAATTTCCGAGCGCGGTCGAGGCGGTGCGCTGCGCGACCGAGATCCAGTCGGCGTTGCAGACCCGGAACGAGCACCTGCCGCCGGAGCAGAAGATGCTCTTCCGCATGGGCATCAACGTGGGCGATGTCGTGGTCCAGGACGGCGACCTGCTTGGCGATGGCGTCAACGTCGCGGCGCGCATCCAGACCATCGCCGAGCCGGGCGGAATCTGTATCGCCGGCAGCGTTTACGACCAAATCCAAAACAAGCTCTCGCTGCAGTTCAAGCCTTTGGGCGAGCAGCAGTTCAAGAATATCGGGCAGAAGATCCGCACCTTCACCATCACGCATGGCGAGCGGGGAGCGCTGCCGACCGCGCTGCGCCGCACGGGCGCCAAATCGGCGGCAGCTCTCGGGCTCGCGGTGCTGGCGGCGGCGGCGCTCGCCGCCGGCGGATATTATCTCTATCGCGACTACGATGCGAAGCGTGCCGAGCAGAGCGCGCTTGCCTCCCAGCTCGAGGCGGAAAAGAAGGCGGCGGAGGACGCGCGTCGCGCCGCGGAAGAACAGAGCAGGCGCGCCACGGAAGCCGAGGGCCGGGCCGAGCGCGAGCAACTGATGGCCGAAGCGGCGAAACGGGAGGCGGCCCTGCAGGCGCAGGTGCAGGCGGCCGACGAGGCGCGGCGTCGCGCCGAGGCCGACCGCAAGCGGCTCGACGATGAACGGCAGAAGGCGGAAGAGGACGAGCGCCAGGCCGCAGCTCAAGCCGAGGAAGCAAAGCGAGCCGCCGATGCTCGGCCCGAAGAGACGAAGAAGAAGCGCACCACGCTCGCCCTCGCGCCGGCTGCGGGAAGCAACGCGGCGGCAGGCGCCGGCTCGCTACAAGCCCCTGCCGTGGCCAGCGACGGCGACTACGACGGACTGTTGTGCAACTTTCCCAAGGACCCGAGCAAGCGGGCCTGCTGGCGCGTCGGATTCAAGGTCCAGAATGGTGTCGGGACCGGCAGCTGGTTCGCCCGGCTGGCCGGAAAGAACGCTACCTTGCACGCCACGATCGACCGCGCGGGCGTCGCCAAGGTGGCGCTGGACGGCTGGAACGCCAATCTAGGCACGCCGACGAGCGCGATCCTTAACGGGCGCGTGGCCGGCAATCACCTCGACGCGCAAGGACGGTGGGCCAACGGGGTGCGCATCGACGGCCATTGGACCCGCGCGCCGTGACGATGTGCATGTCGTCGCTACGGCCCGCGTCAGTTGGCCGGTGCCGCCATGGCGCAGTGTCGCTCTGGTCGAGCACCGCACGCCACATAACGCACAACGCCTACTCGTCGCTTGTCCGTGCGCAGAAAGAAGCGCTGCACGCGGTGCTCCTGGCGATCAAGAACTGCCACGACGCCACGAGCTGCCGAGCAGCGGAACGATCCGGTGCGGTTGCCGCCGGCCGCTGAACGGGTTTTGCGGACCCCGGGGCGCGCCCTTCCCCGAGTGCCTCGAGCGGGGTGGCGCGAGGCCGCCCGGGCCGGGGATCCGCCCCGCCCCGGCGTCTACCAGCGGCAGCTGCCGTCGGCCGCGATCGCGCTGGCGATGAGCACCGGCGCAGCAAGCAGGCCCATGTTGGCATACGCCGTGCGGCAATCGGGCTTGAGCGCCTTTTCGAGCGGCATCTTTTCCTTCGATTTGGACTCTACGGAAGGCGGTGACGGGATCGTGAAGACGCCACGCGAGCCCGCGCCTTCGCTGACAACCTCGCGCGCCGCCTTTTTGCGCGCGGCGTCGAGGTCGATGTGGGGTGCCTCGCCCGGCGGGGTCGCGGTGTCACGGCGGGGTTTGAAGATCTCTTCGCCTGCGTCGGGGCCGCTCGGCGGCCGCGGTGACAGGCCAGGCGCGGAAGGCAGCGGTGACGCCGCGGGCGCGATCGCCGGCGCAGGACGCGCGGCACGCGGCAGCGGCACCTCGGCGGGCGGCAGTTCGCGCTCGATCTTGGGCGGCGCCAGGCGCTCCACGGGCGCCGCCGGCACGGTCGGTGCGACCCGCGGTGGCAATTCAACCGGGGGAGCGACCGGTTGCTCCAGCGGAGCAGGAGCCAGGCGCTCGATGGGCGCGGCCGGCACGGTCGGCGCGACTCGCGGCGGTAGTTCGACTGGCGGGACGACCGGCTGCTCGATCGGAGCGGGAGCCAAGCCCTCGAGCGGCGCCGCCGGGGTTACCGGCGCCTCGCGCGGTGGCAACTCAGGGGCTGGAGCGAGTTCGCGTTCGAGAGGGGGCGGCGCCGTCGGCTTCAGCGGTGCGGCGGGCGCTGCGGGAACTGCGCGCGGTGCGAGTTCGACGGGGGGTGCAAGCTGGGGTTCGCTGCTCGGCGCAACCGCCTTCTCGATCGGTAGCGCCGGAAGTTCCAGAGGCGGGCGCGAAGACGGTTCCGCAGGTATGGTGAGGGCACGTGGTCGAACCGGCGGGGCAATCGGTTCGACGGTGGTTGGCGATATTTCGGCGGGCGCCAGTGACTTGTTAACTTCTTCGGGCGCGCTCGGGTTCAAGCGCGGCAGTGTCTCGCCGGGCGCCGCCGCCGTCGGGCGCGGTTCGAAAGCGCGACGAGGTGACTCCGGCGGCGGCTTGGGCGCTGCGCCGGAGCGCTCCAAGAGCGCGGAGCCGGGTGAATTCGGTTCCAGCCCGGGCGCTACTCGAAATTCGGACCCCGGTTCCTGCGCGGCCGGCCGCAGCGTCACGTCCAGCGGGCCCCACCAGGCTTCGCTGCGGCGCATTCCGCCGACCGGGTTGCCGAAAAGCACGATCAGCAAGATGTGCAGCAACATCGACAGCACCACGAACTCGAGCAGCGGCGGCGGATTGACCGCGGCGAGATATCGACGGGGCTGTCGAGGTCGGGCTGCGTTGCGACTGCCGTTCACGAGCGATGGAGCTGCCTAAGGGGGCGGGAGGCGAATGAGTTCCGGCAAGCATACCGCGTTCGCGACCGCGAGGAAGGCCGGATGAACCGGGTTAACCGCGCCGCCGCGTGGGCCCAATAGGCCCGACCCATGCGACGCTTCGATACGATCGTCGTCGGACTGGGGGCGACCGGCAGCGCAGCCGTCTGCCAACTTGCACGCAAGGGCAAGAGCGTTCTCGGCATCGATCGTTACGCTCCGCCACACGACCGCGGCTCGACGCATGGGGACACGCGTGTCACCCGGCTCGCGATAGGCGAGGGGGAACAATACACGCCGCTTGCGCTGCGCTCGCACGAACTGTGGCGCGAACTGGAAGAGCAGACCGGGAGCACGCTCTTGACCACGAATGGCTGCCTGATTGTTTCCAGCCGTGCCCGGAACTCGGTTACCCACGTCGAGGATTTCTTCGCGACCACGTTATCGGCGGCGCGTCGCTATGGCATAGCGCACGAGGTCCTGAATGCGGAACAGATCCGGCGCCGGTTCCCGCAGTTCAGGCTCGCCGATGACGAGATCGGCTATCTGGAGCGCGACGGCGGGTTCCTGCGCCCGGAAGCGTGCATTCGGGCGCAGTTGGCCGTCGCCAAACAGCACGGAGCAGCGATCCACACGCAGGAGAAGGTCGCCGGCTTCGAGGCCACGGCCGGCGGCGTGACAGTGGCCACCGACCACGACCGGTACGCCGCGGACAAGCTCATTGTTGCCGCCGGCCCATGGCTGCCGGAGCTCCTCGGGGCGCGGCTCGCGCGGCATTTCAAAGTCTACCGGCAGGTGATGTTCTGGTTCGACATAAACGGCCCGTTCGACGCTTTTCTTCCGTCGCGCTGCCCGGTTTTCATCTGGGAGCTGCAGGGACGCCCGCAGCCGATTTACGGCTTCCCGGCGGTCGACGGGCGCGGTGGCGGGATGAAGATCGCAACCGAGCAGTTTGACGCCGTCACAACCCCCGACGCGGCCGTGCGGACGGTTAGCGCCGAGGAAGAACGCCTGATGTATGAGCATTATGTGGCTCCCTATGTATCCGGCGTAAGCGAGCGCTGCATCAAGGCCCGTTGCTGCCTGTATACGATCACGCCGGACTTCGCCTTTGTCATCGACGCTCATCCGGACAGCGAGCGCGTGATTCTTGCCTCGCCATGCTCGGGGCACGGCTTCAAGCACTCCGCGGCGCTCGGGGAGGCGCTCTCCGAGCTGGTCAGCGACGGGGCGAGTCGGATCGACCTTGGCGCCTTCTCGCTGCGGCGATTCCTGGCGGCGCCGGGAGGAAGCGACATCGCTGGCAGCTGAGCGGCTCCATCCCGCCGCAGTCCTGCACCGGGGCCCGCAGCGACAAACGTAAACCGCTCGCGAGGGCGGCCGGGCCAAGAGGCGTAAGATTGAAGCGGTATCGATCCGGCGACACAACCGATGGCCGAACTGCTCGATTGGGCCTTTCCCGAGGAGTTGCAGCCCTCGGCGAGCGAGCTCCGCTTCGATCTGCAGCGCGCGCTCGATGCGGTTGTCATGCTGCGCTCCGAAATCCCCGAGGACGCGTTTACGGCGTCGATTCTCGGCACCGAGCGGACAGGCAGCGCTGTCGTCATCCGAGACGACGGCCTCCTGCTCACGATTGGCTACCTGATCACCGAGGCGCAATCGATCTGGCTCACCGCCAACGACGGTACTGTCGTGGCTGGCCATCCGCTGGCATACGATGCGGTGACCGGATTTGGCCTGGTGCAGCCCTTGGGCCGCCTTGTTGCGCCGGCGCTGGTGCGCGGGGGGGCGGCGAGCGCGAGGGTCGGGGATGAGGTGATCGTTATCGCCCATGGCGGTCGAGGGCACGCGCTTAAGGCCCGGATCATCGCCAAGCGCGAGTTCGCAGGCTATTGGGAATACGTACTCGACGAGGCGCTGTTCACGGCGCCGCCGCATCCGGAATGGGGCGGCGCAGCGCTCGTCGACGGCCACGGCCAGCTGCTTGGCATCGGATCGCTGCTGGTGCAGGAGGCGCTCGACGGCGAGCCGGTGCAGGGCAACATGTTCGTGCCGGTGGATCTGCTCGCGCCCATTCTCGATGACATGCTTAGATTTGCCGGACCGGCGCGGCCACCACGGCCGTGGCTAGGCATGTACACAGCCGAAATGGAGCGACGGCTGGTAGTCAGCGGACTCGCCCCGGGCGGCCCGGCAGAAAGCGCCGGGGTTCGCCTTGGCGACGTCGTCGTCGAGGTCGCCGGCGAACGTGTAACCAGCCTTGCGGACCTGTTTCGCAAGGTCTGGCGGCTCGGTTCCGCCGGCGTCGAAGTTCCGCTCATGGTCCTGCGCGACCGCGAGCTATCGGGCTTGCGCATTCATTCGGCAGACCGCCGGGATTTTCTCAAGAAGCCCCTGCTGCAGTGAGCGCTGCATGGACCTTGCCAGCGGCAGGGCCGCGGCCAAGACGCGCCGAGCATTGTTGGAAGGCCGACCGCCCATCCACCGCGAGGCAGCCGCCGCGTTCGACCCGGCGTGCGTCGGCACGCCAATATGGTGTAATGCCGCGTGACGCGCCAGACCCTTGCACTGGCCGAGTGGACCATGGGGCACACCATGCGCATACGCCGTTTCGCATTGACAGTTTTAGCAACCCTGATCGCCCTCGCCGCGCAGGCGCAAACTCCCTTGCGCGTCGTCGCCTTCGATGGCGGCTGGAACCTGCCGGTGTGGGCGGCTCAGCGCCAGGGCTTCTTCGAGGCCAACGGCGTCACGGTCACCCTTTCATATACCCCGACGTCGGTATACCTGGTCACCGCCCTGCTCGACGCGAAATTCGATATCGCGCTCGCGCTCATGGACAACGTTGTCGCCTACCAGGAGGGGCAGGGCGAGGCGCGCCTCACAGGAAATCCGGACCTGTTCGCCTTTCTTGGTGGCGATGGCGGCTTCGCCTCCCTCGTGGCCGCGCCTGCGATCACACGCGTCGCCGATCTCAAGGGCAAGAGCGTGTCCGTCGATGCGATGACCACCGGGCTGGCCTTCGTCGCCCGCGACTTGCTGGAGCGCAACGCTGTCGCCGAAACCGAGGTCACGTGGGTTCGAGCCGGCGGCACGGCGACCCGGTACCGCGACCTGATTGCCGGCAAGGAGGACGCGACCGTGCTGCGCACGCCATTCGAACTGCTGGCCGGAGAGCACGGCTGCCGCGAACTTGCGGGCACCGGGTCGCTCGGCCCGTACCAGGGCACGGTCGGCGTCGCTCGTCGATCCTGGGCAGCCGGCCACGAAAAGGAACTCATTGGTTTCCTGCGCGGCTACCGCGCCGGCGTCGAATGGCTCTATGACCGCGCCAACCGGGATGTCGTCGAAGCGATGCTCGTCGCCAGCAACCGCGATATGACGCCCGCGCTGGCGAAGCAATCGTATGATCTGCTCCTCGCCGATCAAGGCGGGATCCGGCGCGACGCTTCCCTCGACCTCGACGGCATCCGTACCGTGCTGCGGTTGCGCAGCCAGTATGGCTTGCCTCGAAAGCTATTGACCGACCCCGCGCCGTACATCGACCTGTCCTATTACGACAGGGCGTTCGGGAAGCGCTGAACGGAGGAGCTCGCGCGATGCCAAGAAAGAAAGCCAAAGAGCCGACGATCGTTCGCCCCGACGATATCGCGCCCCATCACCGCTGGGATCGTCCGCTGGCGGCCCCGGGCCATTCCCAGGTCGACTTTGAGGAGAGGGTCAACTTCCGCCGCCTGCACGACTACCGGCTCGCGCGCACGCGCGCGGCGCTCAGCCAGTCCGGATTGGGGGCGCTGCTTTGCTTCGACCAACATAACATCCGGTACATGACCAGCACCGTGATCGGCGAGTGGGCACGCGACAAGCTCACCCGCTACGCGCTGCTCACTGGCAACGGCGACCCCTATATCTGGGACTTCGGGTCGGCGGCCAAGCACCATCGCCTGCATGCTCCCTGGCTGCAGCACGACCACTGTCGGGCCGGATTGCTCGGCTTGCGCGGAGCGGTCGGCGGCGACGGCGTCTTGTTCCGCGATGCCGCGCGCGAGATCAAGGCGCTGCTCGACGCCGAGGGTGTCGGTGAGATGCCGCTCGGGCTCGACGTCGTCGAGCCACCGATGCTCTTCGAGTTGCAGAAGCTCGGGATCACGGTGCGCGACGGGCAGCAGACATTGCTGCACGCCCGCGAAGTGAAGAGCATCGACGAATTGACGCTGCTCAACATGGCCGCAGCCATGGTCGACGGCGTGTACCAGGACATCGCCGAGGCTCTCAAACCCGGCGTCAAGGAGAGCGAGATCGTTGCCCTCGCAACATCGCGCCTCTACCAGATGGGGAGCGACTGCGTCGAAGCCATCAATTCGATCTCCGGCGAGCGCTGCAGCCCGCACCCGCACAATTTCACCGATCGCCTGATCCGGCCCGGCGACCAGGCGTTTTTCGACGTCATCCAGTCATTCATGGGCTACCGGACCTGCTACTACCGAACCTTCAACGTCGGCCTGGCAACGCCTGCGCAGCGCACCGCCTATCGCTATGCGCGCGAGTGGATGGACCGGGCAATCGGCCTGCTCAAACCCGGGGTTGGCAGCGACCGGATCGCCCGCGCGTTCCCGAAGGCGCAGGACATCGGCTTCAGCAGCGAAATGGAAGCCTTCGGCCTCAATTTCTGCCATGGGCTCGGGCTTGGCCTGCATGAACGGCCCCTGATCTCGCGCCTGAACTCCCTCAAGGAGCCGATCGAACTCAAGGCCGGCATGGTCTTCGCGGTCGAGACTTATTGTCCGGCGAGTGACGGCATATCCGCGGCACGGATCGAAGAAGAGGTCATACTCACCCCAAGCGGGGCGAAGGTGATTTCGCTCTATCCGGCGCAGGAGCTGCCAATCGCCAATCCGTACTGAAACGGCGAGGAGCACGATGACCTCAGGACGATGCCATCAAGGCGAACGGATGACACGATGAGCACGAATAGGGCGCACACGCGCATTGGCTGGATCGGCACCGGGAGGATGGGCTACGCGATGGCGGAGCGGCTGGCGCGAGGCGGCGCCGACCTCACGGTATGGAACCGCACGCGAGCAAAGGCCGAGCCCTTGACCGCCTGCGGCGCGAAGATCGCATCGGCGCTTCCCGATCTCGCCGCGTGCTCCATCGTCTTCTGCATGGTATCAACCTGGGATGATGTCCGGGAGGTGATCGCCGGCCCGGGTGGCCTGCTCTCTGCGCCGGGGCAGGCACCGCGCCTGGTCGTCGAGTGTTCGTCGATTTCGCTCGAAGGCTCGGCGGAGTTGCGTCGGTTGCTCGGGGCTCGCGGCATCGAAATGCTCGCGGCCCCGGTTTCGGGCAACGCCAAGGTGATCAGGGCGGGCCGCCTGTCGTTCGTCTGCTCCGGCCCGAAGGCTGCGTTCGATGCGGCGTTGCCGTATCTCAAGATAATCGGGCCCGCGGCGAGCTACGTCGGCGAAGGCGAGCTTGCCCGTATCGTCAAGATCTGCCACAACGTCTTCCTTGGCGTGGTCACGCAGTCGCTGGCCGAGATTACGGTGCTGGCGCAGAAGGCCGGAGTGCCGCGCCACGCATTCCTCGACTTCATGAACCAGAGCGTGATGGGCTCGACTTTCACGCGCTACAAAGCCCCGGCGTTCGTCAACCTCGATTTCAAGGTCACCTTTACGCCGCAGCTTCTGCGCAAAGACCTGGACCTTGGTCTCGATGCCGGTCGCCGTTTCGATGTGCCGATGCCGTTGGCCTCGCTCACGCACGATATCGTGCAGACGCTCATCGGTCGTGGCATGACCGAACACGACTTCGCGCAGCTGCTGCTGCTGCAGGCCGAGTCCTCCGGAGTTAGACTCGAGCCGGAGAATGTACCGGTGCCCGATGGCCTGTAGGGCCGCGCGCTCCGGCACGACACCGGCCGAATTCAAGCAGTTCGTCGACTCGGAAATCGTCGAATCTGCCAGGGTTATCAAGGCGGCGGGAATCAAGGCGCGATAGCCTCGGGTACCGGGGGCAGCGCGGCCGGTGCGCGGCATTGCACCGGCGCGGGCAGCGGGTATCATGGGCCCGCGCAGCGCCAGCGAGCAGGCCCCGCCCGGGGCCGCCGCAACGCGCCGAACGAGAAGGAGGAATGCTGACATGCCCGGCCCCGTGTCAGGCGGCCTGACCTTTCCACGCCTGCTGCACGAGCACGCCGCCCGGCGCGGCGACCGCCCCGCGACCCGCGAAAAGGATCTGGGCATTTGGCAGACGTGGACATGGGCCGAGGTCGCGGCCGAAGTGCGCGCCCTCGCCTGCGGCCTCGCCGCGCAGGGATTCAAGCGTGGCATGCACCTGGCGATCATCGGCGACAACCGTCCGCGCCTGTACTGGTCGATGACCGCGGCGCAGGCGCTGGGAGGCGTGGCGGTGCCGATGTACCAGGACGCGCCGGCGGCGGAATTTGTCTACGTGCTCAACAACGCCGCGATCGCCTACACCGTGGTCGAGGACCAGGAACAGGTCGACAAGGTGCTCGAGGCGACGGGACAAGTTCCAACCCTCAAACACATCTACTTTGACGATCCGCGCGGGCTGCGCAACTACCAGGGCGTGACGAGCGTCGAGCACCTGCTCGAAACCGGCCGCGAATTCGACCGCGCAAATCCGGGCTTCTACGATGCCGAAGTGGCCAAAGGGCAGCCCGATGACGTGTCCATCATGCTCTACACTTCGGGCACGACCGGCAAGCCCAAGGGCGTTTGCCAGACCCATCGGGCATTCATCGTTTCCGCCCAGGGCGGTTGCTCTTTCGACAAGCTGGGCCCCGACGACAGCATTCTGTCCTACCTGCCGATGGCGTGGGTAGGCGATCACCTTTTCTCGTACGCGCAGTGGCTGGTCGCGGGGTTCACCATCAACTGCCCCGAGTCCGGGGACACGGTGATGACCGACTTGCGCGAGATCGGGCCGACCTACTATTTCGCCCCGCCGCGCGTGTTCGAGAACCTTCTCACGCAGGTAATGATCCGGATGGAGGATGCCGGCGCGTTCAAACGCCGGCTCTTCGCCTACTTCACTCAGGTTGCAAGGCGCTGCGGTGCGCAGAACCTCGACGGCCGGCCGGTGCCATTGCTCGACCGCATGGCATACGCGCTCGGCGACCTGCTCGTGTACGGGCCGCTGCGCAACGTGCTCGGCATGAGCCGCATCCGCGTGGCCTACACCGCCGGCGCGGCGATCGGGCCGGATTTGTTCCGTTTCTATCGCTCGATCGGAGTCAACCTGAAGCAGCTCTACGGCTCGACCGAAACCTGCGCCTACGTATGCCTGCAGCCCGATGGCGGCGTGAAGTTCGACACCGTCGGACAGGCGGCGCCGGGCGTCGAGATCAAAATCGCCGACAACGGCGAAGTTCTCGTCCGCGGCCCGATGCTCCTGAAGGAGTACTACCAGCGACCCGATGCGACCGCCGAATCAATCGACGGCGACGGGTATTTTCATACGGGAGACGCCGGATTCTTCGAGGACGGCGGGCAGCTCAAGATCATCGACCGCGCCAAGGACGTGGGCAAACTCGCCGGCGGAGCCATGTTTGCCCCCAATTATATCGAAAACAAGCTCAAGTTCTTTCCCCACGTCCGGGAGGCGGTCGTTTTCGGCAACAACCGCGACATGGTGTGCGCGTTCATCAATATCGACATGGGCTCGGTGGGAAACTGGGCCGAGCGCCGCGGTATCGCCTACTCGGGGTATACCGACCTGGCCGCAAAGCCCGAAGTCTCGAAACTGATCAAGGAGTGCGTGGAGAAGGTCAACGCGGAGCTCGCACAGGAGGGTTCGCTCGCAGCCTCGCAGGTGAGGCGCTTCCTGATCCTGCACAAGGAACTCGATCCGGACGACGACGAGCTGACCCGCACCCGCAAGGTGCGCCGCAATTTCATCGCCGAGAAATATGCGGTCCTGATCGAGGCGCTTTATGCGGGCAAGACTTCGCAGTTCATCGCGACGCAGGTGAAATTCGAGGACGGCCGCAGCGGCGTGGTCAAGGCGGACCTGAAGATCGTCGATGTGCCACTTGCGGCGCCGATTTCGAAGGCGGCCTGACGCGGCCGCCCGCGCTTGAGGAGACGCCTCGTGCCTTTGCCCCGCCCCGCGGCAGCCGCGCGCCGATGAGCCATGACTGAGCGCAGGCTCCGCGACCGGATCATCCTTCACGACGCCATGGAGACGATGGAGGTCGATTTCACCGACATGACCTTCAGCGACGCAGCGGATGTGGACGCCTTCTACGACGAGGCCGACCGTGTCCTGGCGGCAACTGCCCGGCGCTGGTACTTCCTGATCGTCTACCAGGATTGCATCATCGCGCCAGCAGCATGGGATCGCTTCACCGAGCGCGGGAAGCAAACCAACGTCGCGCATAGCCTTGGCACGGTGCGCGCGGGCGCCAGCGAGCAGATCCGCCAGGCGATTCGCCAGGACGCCCGACGGGAGATGTTCCGCGCCAACATGTTCGCGTCGCGAGACCAGGCGATGCTCGCCCTCGGGGACATGCGCAAACGCGGGCTCGATGCGAGTTCCGCCGCCGAAGGCGCGTTCCTGCGCGTCGAGAACATCCATCTGCGCTTCGGCGGGGTGCGGGCGATCACCGGGGTCGGCTTCCACGTCAATCGCGGCGAAATCTCCTCCATCATCGGTCCCAATGGTGCCGGCAAGAGCTCGATGCTGAACATCATCAATGGCGTCTATCGGCCGCAATCGGGGACCGTCACCTTCCTGGGCAGGACGCACCACCACATGCGTCCGCGCGACGCGGCGGAACAGGGCATCGCGCGCACCTTTCAGAACATCGCCCTGTTCAGGGGCATGAGCGTGCTCGACAACATCATGACCGGGCGCAATCTGAAGATGAAGACGAATTTCCTCCTCCAGGCGGTTTTCTGGGGACCCTCGCGCCGCGAAGAACTGCAGAACCGCCACAAAGTGGAGGAGATCATCGACTTCCTCGAGATCCAGCACATCCGCAAAGTGCCTGTCGGAAGGCTGCCCTACGGGCTGCAGAAACGGGTCGAGCTCGGGCGGGCGCTGGCCGCCGAGCCCATCCTGATCCTGCTCGACGAGCCGATGGCGGGGATGAACGTCGAAGAGAAACAGGATATGTCCCGCTTCATCCTCGATGTCAACGAGGAGCTCGGCACGACCGTGCTGCTCATCGAGCACGACATGGGCGTGGTGATGGACATCTCGAACCATGTCGTTGTTCTCGATCACGGCGAAAAGATCGCCGAAGGCACGCCCGACGACGTGCGGGTCGATCCGGTCGTCATCCGCGCCTACCTGGGCGCCAACTGACCGGCTCTGACGGCGAACATTCCGATACAACAAGCGATTCATAATGCAGTTCTTCCTCGAAGTGCTGATCGGCGGCCTGCTCTCGGGCATCATGTACTCGCTCGTGGCCATCGGCTTCGTGCTCATCTACAAGGCCTCGGGGGTGTTCAACTTCGCGCAGGGCGCGATGGTGTTCTTCGCCGCGCTGACCTGCGTCAGCCTGACCGAGCATGGCCTAAACTTCTGGCTGGCCGTGCCCCTGACGCTCGCGGCGATGGTGGCGCTGGGCTTGTTGACCGAACGCATCGTGCTGCGCCCGCTGGTCAACCAGCCGCCGATCGCCCTGTTCATGGCCACCATCGGACTCGCGTTTTTCATCGAAGGCCTCGCCCAGCTGCTCTGGGGCGCCCAGCCGCACGGCCTGGACATCGGGATTCAGGACGAGCCGTGGCAATGGATCAGCGATGCGACCGGCATGAACATCTCCAAGTTCGATCTGTCCGCCGCCGGCATCGCTGCCGCGCTGGTCATCTCGCTGGCGCTGTTCTTCAGCCGAACGCGCATCGGGCGCGCGCTGCGCGCCGTGGCCGACGACCACCAGGCGGCGCTCGCCGTGGGCATTCCTCTGCAGCAGATCTGGGCGATCGTGTGGGCGGTTGCCGGATTCGTGGCGCTGGTCGCGGGCCTGCTGTGGGGCGCGCGCAACGGGGTGCAATACGCGCTTACCTTCCTCGCGCTCAAGGCGTTGCCGGTGCTCATACTGGGCGGTTTCGAGTCGATACCCGGCGCGATCGTGGGCGGGCTCATCGTCGGCGCCAGCGAGAAGCTGGCAGAGGTCTATATCGGGCCCTATGTCGGCGGCGGCATCGAAGGCTGGTTTCCCTACGTACTGGCGCTATTGTTCCTGCTCGTTCGTCCGGAGGGGCTGTTTGGTGAGAAGCGCATCGATCGCGTCTAGAGCGCCGGACGGCGCCCGGGAGCGCCGCCGGCGATTGGGGGTTGCGAATGCTCTATAGGGAAGCCGGTCAGTTCAAGACCTCCTACGCCGAGGACCAGCAGATCTTTCCGATCCGCCAGGACCGGATCGCGGTCGCGGTGCTGCTCGCCTGCGCGTTTCTGCTGATCCCGCTGATCGGCAACGAGTACTGGCTGTCGGCGATCCTGATGCCGCTCCTGATACTCGCGCTGGCGGCGATCGGCCTCAACCTGCTGACCGGCTACGCCGGCCAGCTTTCGCTGGGCACCGCGGCATTCATGGCGGTTGGGGCCTTCGCCGCGTACAACTTCGTGCTCCGCGTACCCGGCATTCCCCTGCTGGTCGCCTTCGTCCTCGCCGGACTGTGCGCGGCGCTGGTCGGGATCGCGTTCGGATTGCCCAGCTTGCGCATCAAGGGTTTCTACCTGGCCGTGGCCACGCTGGCCGCGCAGTTCTTCGTCGTCTGGGCCCTGACCAAGTTCGGCTGGTTCTCCAACTACAGCTCGTCGGGCGTGATCGACGCCCAGAAGATGACGATCCTCGGCTACTCCTTCGAAACGCCCGCAGCGAAATATCTGCTGGTCCTGTCGATTGTCACGCTCCTGGCGCTGGCGGCGAAGAACATGGTGCGAAGCTCAATCGGCCGCGCCTGGATGGCGGTACGCGACATGGACGTCGCCGCCGAAGTCATCGGCATCCGCATCATGCGAACCAAGCTGTTGGCTTTCGCCATCAGCTCGTTCTACTGTGGCGTCGCGGGAGCCCTGTATGCGTACGCCTACCTGGGCACCGTCGAGCCGGAGGCGTTCGACCTCGATCTTTCCTTCCGCATCCTGTTCATGGTGATCATCGGCGGGGTAGGCAGCATCCTGGGCTCCTTTCTCGGCGCTGCCTTCATTACCCTCTTGCCGATCCTTCTCAATAGCGTATCCAGGCCGCTCGAGCGCCTGCTGGGCGCCACCCTGCCGTCCGGGCTGATGTCGAATGTCGAGGTGATCGTGTTCGGAGCGCTGATCATCTTCTTCCTGATCGTCGAGCCGAGCGGCCTGGCCCGGCTGTGGCAGATCGGCAAGGAAAAGCTTCGCCTCTGGCCATTCCCGCATTGACGCTGCACTGCACAAGAAATCGAAACCGCACGATTCTTGATCTTCGACATTGACACCGCATTGAGACTGGCCAATCCTGTGAGAGCTTGCATTGTCGTCAAGGCATTTTCCAGGAGGAATACCATGAAGTCCGTTGCAACGGCCCTGTTGGGCCTGGTTCTGGCCGGCGCCGCGGCCGTGGCCGCCGCCCAGAATGAGCAGTTCATCCCCATGCTGTCATATCGGGTCGGCGCTTATGCCGCCGGGGGCTCCGGCATCTTCGGCGGGTACATCGACTACCTCAATCTCATCAACTTGCGCGATGGCGGAGTCAACGGCGTCAAGCTGGCGTGGGAGGAGTGCGAGACCGAGTACAACAATGCCCGCGGCGTCGAATGCTACGAACGGCTGAAGAAGAAGAGCACCGGGGCCTCGCTGGTGATGCCGCTGTCCACGGGCATCACCTACGCGCTCATCGAGAAGGCGACTGCCGACAAGATCCCGCTGGTCACCATAGGTTACGGCCGCACCGATGCCTCGGACGGCCGCGTATTCCCCTACGTCTTTCCGCTGATCACCAACTACTGGTCGCAGAACACCGCCAAGATCAAGTTCATCGGCATGAAGGAAGGCGGGATGGACAAGCTCAAGGGCAAGAAGATCGTGAATCTCTATCACGACTCGGCCTACGGCAAGGAAACAATCCCCATTCTCGATGCACAGGCAAAGAAGTACGGCTTCACGGTCACGCATATCCCGGTGCCCCTGCCCGGCAACGAGCAGGGCGCGCAATGGCTGGAGATTCGCCAGATCAAGCCGGATTGGGTGATCCTGCGCGGCTACGGGGTAATGAACCCGGTCGCGCTCAAGGCCGCTGCCAAAGTCGGCTTCCCACGTGACCACATCGTCGGCGTGTGGTGGAGCGGCGCGGAGGAAGACACCATCCCGGCGGGCGACGCCGCGAAAGGCTTCATCGCCGCCGGCTTCAATGTCGCCGGCTCGAACTACCCGGTGGTCCAGGAAATCGTCAAGGTCGTCTACGGCAAGAACAAGGGCAACATGGAGGACAAGACGCGCATCGGGTCGATCTATTACAACCGCGGTGTGGTGTTCGGGATCGTTACCGTCGAGGCGATCCGCACGGCGCAGGCCAAGTTCGGCAAAGGCAAGGTCATGACCTCCGAGCAGATTCGCTGGGGGGTGGAGAATCTGCAGATCAGCGAAGCGCGGCTGAAGGAGCTCGGCGCGACCGGGTTCATGCAGCCACTGAAGGTGACCTGCAGCGACCACGAGGGCGGTGGTGCCGTCAAGTTCCAGCAATGGGACGGCCACAAATGGAACGTCATCACCGACTGGATTCAGCCGGATCGCGAAATGGTGCGGTCGATGGTCGAGCAATCCGCGGCGGCATACGCCAAGGAGAAGAACATCACCCCGCGCGACTGCAGCAAGGAAACGTGATCGGCCGATCGCCACGGCCCTCTCTCCGGCGATCGGAGAGAGGGAGGGCGATTGCAGAGCGACCTGCCTTGTGTCCATGACCCTGCGGGCAAATGCCGACGGCGACGCGCTGCCTGACACCGCGAAGCCCTATTTGTCGGTCAACAACGTCGAGGTCATCTACGATCACGTCATCCTGGTGCTCAAGGGCGTCTCGCTCGAAGTGCCGCGGGGCAAGATCGTCGCGCTGCTGGGGGCCAATGGGGCGGGCAAGACTACGACGCTCAAGGCGATCTCCAATTTGCTGCGCGCCGAGCGCGGCGACGTGACCAAGGGAACCATCGAATTCGAAGGCCGGCGCGTCGATCGGCTGACGCCCAACGAGCTGGTCAGGCTGGGCATCTGTCAGGTGATGGAGGGCCGGCACTGCTTCGAGCACCTCACGGTGGAAGAGAATCTGCTGACCGGAGCGTTCACCCGCAAAGTGACACGGGCGGAGCTCAAGGCGGCGCTGGAAAAGGTCTACCGCTATTTTCCGCGACTCCGACAGCGTCGCACGAGCCTCGCCGGCTATACGTCGGGCGGCGAGCAGCAGATGACCGCGGTAGGGCGCGCGCTCATGGCGCAGCCGTCGATGATCCTGCTCGACGAGCCATCGATGGGCCTCGCACCGCAGATCGTGGAGGAAATCTTCGACATTGTCCGCGATCTCAATCGCGACGAGGGCGTGAGCTTTCTGCTCGCCGAGCAGAATACGAGCGTGGCGCTGCGCTTCGCCGATTACGGCTACATCCTCGAGAACGGCCGCGTGGTGCTGGACGGCGCGGCCGCGGATCTGGCGCAGAACGAGGACGTCAAGGAGTTCTATCTCGGACTCTCGACGGCCGGGCGCAAGTCGTTCCGCGAGGGCAAGCACTATCGCCGCAGGAAGCGCTGGCTGGCATAGCGACCCATGAGATCCGGTGCCCACCGTCCGGGGCGGAAGCTGCCCGATGCCTCGGGGCCGCCGGCCCGGGCGTCTGGAGCGGGCGGCAAGAGCCGCTTCGCGTCGGGCTTCGACCGCAGCCATGGGCGACCATTTCGATAGCCTGGAGACTCGCTCGCCGGACGCGCGCGAGCGCGCGCAGCTCGCGGCGCTGCCGGCGCGGATTGCGCTGGCGAAATCGCGCACCACGGCCTACGGGCGCATGCTTGCCGCCTTCGACCCGGCGGCGATCACGACTCGCGCGGCGCTGGCGCGCTTGCCGGTAATACGCAAGTCGGAACTGGTGGAACTGCAGCGGGCGGAACGACCGTTCGGCGGCTTTGCCACGGCGCGGTGGGGTGATTGCGGACGCGTATTCGCATCTCCCGGGCCGCTCTACGAGCCGGAGGGCAGGGAGGCCGATTATTGGCGCTTGGCTCGGCCGCTCTTCGCCGCAGGCTTTCGCGCCGGCGATCTCGTTCACAATTGCTTCTCCTACCATCTGACGCCGGCCGGCGCGATGCTCGAGGGCGGCGCGCACGCGCTCGGCTGCACCGTCTTCGCCGGCGGCGTCGGCCAGACCGAGCAACAAGTGCTGGCGATGGCGGATCTCAGGCCCGACGGCTACGTGGGGACGCCATCGTTCCTGAAGATCATCCTCGAGAAGGCCGACGAGATCGGCATGCAACTGCCGCGGCTCAAGAAAGCGCTGGTCTCGGGAGAGGCTTTCCCGGCAAGCCTGCGCGACGCGCTCGCCCAGCGGGGCATCGCCGCCTTCCAGGTCTATGCGACTGCCGACGTGGGGACTATCGCCTACGAATCGGAAGCCCGCGAAGGCCTGATCATCGACGAAGGCGTCCTGGTCGAAATCGTGCGCCCGGGAACCGGCGACCCGGTCGCCGCCGGCGAAGTCGGCGAGGTGGTGGTGACCACCCTGGTCACGACCGTCTACCCGTTGATCCGTTTCGGCACGGGTGATCTTTCGGCGCTGCTGCCCGCCTCGTGGCACACGCCATCACCCTGCGGGAGAACCAACCTGCGCATCAAGGGGTGGCTTGGACGCGCCGATCAGACAACCAAGGTCAAGGGCATGTTCGTGCACCCCGCGCAGATTGCCGAGGTTGCCCGGCGGCACCCGCAGGTCCTCAAGGCACGACTGGTCGTCGATAACCCCCAGGGCGAGGATCGCATGACGCTGCACGTCGAGATGGAGGGCAGGCAGTCGGCTCTTGCCGATGCGATCATCGCCTCGATTCGCGACGTGACCAAGCTGCGCGCGGAGCTCGCGCTGTGCGACCCGGGGACGCTGCCGAACGACGGCAAGGTGATCGAGGATCTGCGCAGGGGCGACTAGGCTTCGGTGACCGGGCGCGCCGCTGCGTGCTACGATTGCGACGCTTCCGAAGATCGCGCCATGGCCAGGTCAGAATCCTCTGACGACCCGCTCGGGCCACTTGCTCCCGAGACGCTGCGCGCGATCGCCTCCAGCGGAGTCCTGCGCAGCTATCCGAAGAACGCCGTTCTCATCAACGAGGGCGACGGCGGCGATTCGCTGTTCATCATCCTGACCGGCCGGGTAAAGGTCTATTCGAGCAACCCGGCAGGGCGCGAGATTGTCATCGCGTTTCACGGGCCCGGCGAGTACATCGGGGAAATGTCGCTCGACGGCAGCCCGCGCTCGGCCTCGGTGCTGACCCTGGAGCCGACGACCTGCGCCATTGTCGCCCGGGCCAGCTTTCGCGAGTTCATCCTCGCCCACCCTGATTTTGCCCTGCACCTGATCGAAAAGCTGATCCAGCGGGTGCGCCTTACGACCGAGAACGTGAAGAGCCTGGCGCTGTCCGACGTCTACGGACGGCTGGTGAAGCTGCTGCTGACGCTCGCCGTGGAGCGCAACGGACAACTCATCGTGCCGGAGAAGCTCACGCAGCAGGACATCGCCGAGCGCGTCGGCGCCTCGCGCGACATGATCAGCCGCCTGCTCAAGGACCTGATCGCCGGCGGCTACCTCAGCGTGCGCGACCGGACCATCGTCATCCTGAAGAAGCCCCCGCCTGGGTGGTAGCCGTCGTCCGGCGCGCACGGGCCGGACGTGAATTTTCTGCAGCAGTTGCGCCGAATTGTCGGGTACAAATCCCGACCCGGCATGGTTACAGTGGGGACGTTCGGCGGTGCAGCGAGGCACCGTCGACCGCGGGGGGCCTGGCCAAGGCCTTCGCCGCTTCTTCACAAACCAGAGGAGTGAACCATGCTGACCGACCAATCTTCGGGATTTACCAAGTTCGTCACGTCGCTCAAGGTGGCCGCGCTCGCAAGCGTCCTTGGAGCGGTGGTGCTGGCCGCGGAGCATCGTTTTGCCGTCGAGGCTCCGCCGGACCAGACGGGCACGCGCCCTGCCGCGGCAGCGGTTGATTCCAGGGCCGATCCGGCCGCCCAGCAGGCCGCGGCCGATTATTTTCCGGCGCAATTTCCGCCACCGTCGGGCCCGGTATCCGAAACGCCGCCGTCGTTCTAGGAACGCGATGAGCGCGTATTACCAGTGGCTCAAAGGCGTTCGCCGGCGCGCAGCCGTGCGCTCGCGCTGCTGGCGATGGGTCGAAAACGCGGTGTCGGCCGTCTCAGCCAAGCGCTTCGGCGGCATCGCGGCGGCGCTGGCGACTGCCGCCACCCTCGGTGCCGCGGTGGGCTTCGCGGCCAAGCACGCCGGCGCGTGCAACGCGGGCGATGGGACCCCGCGGGCGCCGGCGCGCTTGCCGGCGGCGTACGCTTCCTGGCCGGACGTCGGCGCCTCCCGGCCTGAAGGCGAAACCGTGGCCAGATCCGAGCCTGGCAGCAACTAGCCAATCAGGTATCGCTGGCCGCCACCTTGCGCAGCCGGCGTGTACCGGCGCCTCCTGCGCTAACCAGGGCCACGCCGCCCAGCACCAGCGCCGCGCCGGCCAGCTGGATCCAGTGCGCCGGCTCGCCCAGGATCACCCAGCCAAGCCAGATCGTGAACACCGGCCCCAGCGAACCGACCAGCGACGTGCGGCTGGCACCGATTCGCTGGATCGCTTCGGCGATGAGGTAGGTCGGCAGCACCGTCGAGAAAATCGCCATTGTCAGCGACAGCAGCTGGATGCGCAGCGGCGCGGCGAGCGCGTGCAAAGGCCTGGTCGCCAGGAACTGAACGAACACGAAGGCGGCGGAAGCGAGCATCGCCAGGGCAATGAAACGCGCGCTGCCAAGGCGCGCGATCACTGGTCCTGCGCCGACCAGGTACACCGCGTACAAGAACGAGCTGGCAAAAACCAACGCTGCACCTATCCAAAGACCGCCAGCATCCCCGGCGAATGAAAGGTCACGCGCGAGCACCAGCAGGATCCCCGCGTACGACAGCGCAAGCGCGAGCACGACACGGCCGGTAATTCGCTGCTTGAAAAACAGCGCCGACAGGACGACGACGATCGTCGGGTAGAGGTATAGCATCAGCCGCTCCAGCGCCGCCGTGACGTACTGCAAGCCCATGAAATCCACCAGGCTAGCGAGGTAGTAACCGACGAAGCCGAGCCAAAGAATCCGGATCCGATCACCGCGTTCGATCGGCGCCGCCCTGCCCCGCCTCGAGGAGAAATAAGCCATCAGCGCGAAAAACGGTGTGGCGTAGGCCATGCGCAACGCAAGCAGGGTGACCGCGTCGATCGGCGCCCAGGCATAGGCCAGCTTGATGAGGATCGCTTTGAACGAAAAGCCGAGCACGCCGATGACTGCCAATGCGGGCCCAACCCATGATCTGCCGGACGGCGCGTTCACGCGGCTCTTTCCGCCGCACGTTCAGCGCCCGCGGTGCCGAGACCGTCGCTGGCTTCGCTCATCGACAAGCACGGGCAAGAAAAAGCCGGACGGTCTCGAGCCGTCCGGCTTTTCGCCGCTGAAGCGCTCAGCTCGGCCTGCTCAGCATCGACAGGGCTTGCTTGATCAACTCGCTATGATCGGCAGGAACCTGTCCGGTGGGCGTCAGGTGATCGATGATCTGGGGAAGCACCTGCGCCAACCCCGCGCTGGTGTCGCCGTGTGACAGCCCGAGTTGTTGCGCGATCTGCCCGATCGAGCCCGAGCCCAGAATCTGCTGCAGCTGGCTGCCGGTAATCGGCAGGTTCGCACCCGTGCCGACCCACGAGCCTGCCTGGGTTGAGAGCCCGCCCTGCTGGAACTTGCCGATGATCCCCGGCAATCCGCCGTTCTGCTGGATCAGCTGCAACGCCATTGCCGCCAAAGGGCTTTGTCCCGGCGCACTGCTTCCCGAGAGGTTGCCAAGCAAATTGTCCAGAAGCCCCATGGTCTGCCTCCCGCGCGAATGGTCGGATGCGAAAAATTATACGCGGGCCGCGAACCCGAGAGTGGCGCCAGGCGCAGAAATATTCGTCCCCGGGCCCGCCAGCGACGCAGGCGCCGGGCTAGTTGCGCCCATACGTTGCCGTGAAATTCGCCTCGCCGAGCTTGTTCGCGTTGAGCATGTATCCGACCAGTGCGCCACTCGCGTTCGCGTCGGCGTCGATCTTGTCGACCTTGAGGGCATAGATGGTAAATACGTAGCGGTGCGGCTTGTCGCCCTTGGGCGGGCAGGGCCCGGCATAGCCGGGCTTGCCAAAGTCGGTCTTCGACTGCAAGGCGCCTCTGGGGAGAGCTCCGCTCGCCGGGTTGCCGGCGCCGGCGGGCAACGACGTGACGGTGGGGGGGATGTTGAACACTACCCAGTGCCACCACCCGCTTCCGGTCGGCGCATCGGGATCGTAGGCGGTAACGGCGAAGCTCTTGGTACCGGCCGGCGCGTTCTTCCACGCAAGCGACGGCGAGACATTGCCGCCGGCGCAGCCGAAGCCTTTGTATACCTGCGCTTCGGCGATTACCGAATTGGGCTTGATCTCGGCGCTTTCCAGCGTAAAGGGCCCCGCGGCGAGCGCGGCGAGGGGAAGCAAAGTAAGGCAGAGCGTCGCAAGGCGTCTCATCGAACTCTCCTTGGTCCGGGGCGAGCTCGCCCCGGGGTCGTATGCACCTGACCCTGATACTGCTATCGTACGGGCCGACGCGCGAATTCTAGCGCCAACGCCTCCCCCAGCGGCTCCCGAGACCAGCGCCTGGATCTGAATCATGCCCAACGCCCCCGATGTCACCAACATGGCCGTGTTCTGCGATTTCGAGAACATCGCGCTTGGAGCCCAGGACGCCAAGTACGACAAGTTCGACATCCGGAAGGTGCTCGAACGGCTGCTGCTCAAGGGCAGCATCGTGATCAAGAAGGCATACTGCGATTGGGACCGCTACAAGGCATTCAAGGCGCCGATGCACGAGGCGAGCTTCGAGCTGATCGAAATCCCGCACGTGCGGCAATCCGGAAAAAATTCCGCTGACATCCGCATGGTCGTCGACGCCCTCGACCTCTGCTACACGAAGGCCCACGTCGAGACGTTTGTCATCATCAGCGGCGACTCCGATTTTTCACCGCTGGTGTCGAAGCTGCGCGAGAACAACAAGGTGGTGATCGGCGTCGGGGTCAAGAATTCGACTTCCGACCTGCTCATCGCCAACTGTGACGAATTCATCTACTACGACGATCTGGTACGCGAGAGGAAGCGGCCGGCGGCGAGAAAGGCGCCGCCCCGCGCGGCGGGTGGCGTGGAGTCGGGCGCCCCGGCGAAAAAGGGCGACGAGGAGCGGCGCCAGGAGGCGGTCGATCTGATCACGGCGACGGTCGAGGCACTGTTCGCCGAACGCGGCGCCGAAGAAAAGATCTGGGGGTCGATGGTCAAGCAGGCGCTCAAGCGCCGCAACCCGGGATTCGCCGAGTCGTACTACGGCTTCCGTTCCTTCAACGGACTGCTCGAGGAAGCCGAGCGGCGCGGCGCCCTGGCCCTGGAACGCGACGAAAAATCCGGCGGTTACATTATTGGCCCCCTCGCGCACGAGGAATGATCCGCGCTCGCCTCTGGCTGGGCGGTTTGCTGGCGGTGCTCGCCGCGGCGGTCCCCGCGCAACCGGCGCTGACGGTTGCAATCGGCGGGAGGACGGCGATCTACACCGCCTCCGGGTTGCTGGCGCTGCCTTCGGCGACGACGGTGACGATACCAGACGACATCGCCTACAAGCGAAGCATGACCTTTCGAGCGGTCCCGGTCGCGGTGCTGCTCGAGGGCGCGACGCCAGACGACAGCATTCGCTTTGCGGCCGCCGACGGCTTCGCAACGACGCTACCGGCAGCAGCGCTGCTCGCCCGCGAAGGCCCGATCGCCTATCTCGCCATCGAGCCGGCCGACGCACCCTGGCCGCCGCTCAGCGCGGGCGAGGCGGGAAGCGCCGGGCCTTTCTACCTTGTCTGGACAATGCCTGCAAAGGCTGCCGTGGCGAGCGAACAGTGGCCCTACCGGGTAGTGCGAATCGAGGCCGTAGAGCCCCTGGCCAAGCGCTACCCCATGGTCGCGCCGGCAGCGAGACTCGCCGCGAACGATCCGATTCGCGTGGGCTTCGCCGCCTTCCAGAAGCATTGCATGGTGTGCCATCCCCTGAACGGAGGCGGCGATGCGACCATCGGCCCAGATCTCAACATTCCCTACAACCCGACCGAATATCTGCGCCCGGACGCGCTGCGGCGGCTGATTCGCGATCCGCAGGCACTGCGCCGCTGGCCGGGTGCCAAGATGCCCGGCTTCGACAACAAGGCGCTCCCCGACCGGGAACTGGCGGAACTGCTCGCCTACCTGAGGCACATGGCGGATCGCAAGACAGTGCCCCCGGTAGCCAAGTAGCGCCGTCAGCGCGACAATAGCTGTCTCAATCGCGGAGTCTCGCGAAGTTGCCACTCCCGGCGGGCCGCCAGCGACCCGCGAGGTGAAACGTGCTCAGTGTCCGCCCGGCCGCCGTGGCCGGCATGTTCTACCCGGGGACGCCGGCCGTGCTCGGTGCGGCGGTGCGCGCCTATCTGGCTGAGGCGCGATCGCCCGCCGAAACGACCGCCGCGTTGCCCAAGGCACTCATCGTGCCGCACGCGGGCTACGTCTATTCCGGTCCGGTCGCAGCGCCGGCCTATCGCCGCATTGCCGCCGGCCGCGGGACGATCCGCCGGGTTGTGCTGCTTGGGCCGGTGCACCGGGTCCCGATCCGCGGCCTCGCCCTGCCCTCAGCCAAGGCTTTCGCCACGCCGCTGGGCACGGTCAGCGTGGACATGGAGGCGGTCGCGCTGGCACTCGAGATACCCCACGTTTCGGTCGACGAGACGGCGCACGCGCTCGAGCACTCGCTCGAGGTACAGCTGCCGTTCCTGCAGACGGTGCTCGACGATTTTCGAATTGTGCCCTTTGCCGTAGGCGACGCGAGCGCGGCGGAGGTTGCCGCGGTGATCGAGAGGCTCTGGGGCGGGCCGGAAACGCTTATCGTCGTTAGCTCGGACCTTTCCCACTATCACCCCTACGCAGCGGCGCGGCAGATCGACCGCGGCACCGCGGCGGCGATTCTGGCGCTCGACTGCTCGCTCGATCACGAGCAGGCCTGCGGCGCGACGCCAATCAACGGCCTGGCATTGTGCGCTCGGCGCCTCGATCTGAAGCCAGAGCTGATCGACCTGCGCAATTCCGGCGATACCGCCGGAGACAAGTCGCGCGTCGTCGGCTATGCGGCGTTCGCATTCACGAATCGGGATCGGGCCACGCCGACTGGCCGCGCCGGAACGTCGATCGGGACCGGCGATGGCGGGTGACGAGCTCGGTCGGGCGCTGATCGGCACCGCGAGGCAAGCGATTGCCACGGAGCTAGCGTTGGTCGCCGAGGAGCCCTCGGCGCATCCCGACCTGCTGCGACCGGGCGCGACGTTCGTGACCCTGTTTCACCGCGGCGAGCTGCGTGGCTGCATTGGCAGCCTCAAGGCAACGCGGGAGCTTGGCTGCGACGTGCGCGAGAATGCACTGGCCGCAGCATTCCGCGATCCGCGCTTCGCACCGCTGCGGGCGGCTGAATTCCACGCGACCTGGGTTGAAGTATCGCTGCTCTCGGCAGCCGAGAAGGTTCGCTTCGAGACCGAGAGCGAGCTGCGGATGCGCCTTCGCCCGGGCATCGACGGGGTGACCCTCGAGCTCGACGATCGCCGCGCCACGTTCCTGCCGCAGGTCTGGGAAACGCTGCCCGAACCGGCGGACTTCCTGGCTGCGCTCAAGCACAAGGCCGGACTCCCGCTCGACTTCTGGAGCCCGCACCTGAACGTTGCTCTGTATCGGGTGACCAAGTGGAGGGAGCGCGAAAACGCCAGCGAAGGAGCGCGCAGATGATGAACGGATCGCAACCGCGGAACGATGGCCGGAGCCGGCGCGCTGACCGGGAAGAGAACCTGCCGTTTATCGACCACAGGTTGTGGCAGCTGCGATGAGCGATTATCCGGGCCGTTACTGGCACGCGCTGGACGACGGGCGCATCCAGTGTGACCTCTGTCCTCGCGACTGCCGCCTGCATGACGGCCAGCGCGGTGCGTGTTTCGTGCGCCAGCGCAAGGGCGAGGCGATGGTGCTCACGACCTATGGCCGGTCGTCGGGTTTCTGCATTGATCCGGTGGAGAAGAAGCCGCTGAACCAGTTCTTCCCGGGCTCGAGCGCGTTGTCGTTCGGCACGGCTGGCTGCAACCTGGCGTGCAAGTTCTGCCAGAACTGGGACATATCCAAGTCGCGCGAGATGGATACCCTGATGGACCAGGCCTCGCCGGAGGCGATTGCGCGCATCGCCCTGGCGAAGGGCTGCAAGAGCATCGCCTTCACCTACAACGACCCGGTGATTTTCGCTGAATATGCGATGGACACCGCCGACGCCTGTCACGAGCTCAAGATCCAGACCATCGCGGTGACGGCAGGCTACATCGGCAGCTCGGCGCGGCGCGAGTTCTACGCCAAGATGGACGCCGCCAACGTCGACCTCAAGGGTTTCACCGACGAGTTCTATTTCAAGCTCTGCGGCGCGCGCCTGCAGCCGGTGCTCGACACGCTCGTATACCTCAAGCACGAGACCGAGGTTTGGGTCGAGATCACGACCTTGCTGATCCCGGGCAAGAACGACTCCGACGCAGAGCTAGAGGCCGAGTCAAAGTGGATCCGCCGCGAACTGGGACCGGACGTGCCGCTCCACTTCACCGCGTTCCACCCCGATTACAAGATGACAGACCTTCCCCCGACGCCTGCCGCCACCCTGGCCCGCGCCCGCAACATCGCATTGGCAGAGGGGCTGCATTTCGTCTACACCGGCAATGTCCACGACCGCGACGGCGGCACGACGTTCTGTCCTGGTTGCGGCCAAGCGGTAATCGTGCGCGACTGGTACGAGATCCTGGCCTACGAGGTGACGCCCGAGGGCCATTGCCGGCATTGCGATGCGCAGTTGCCCGGGCGCTACGACGCGCCGGGCCGCCCCTGGGGCCGCAGGCGCGTGCCGGTGCGCATTGCCGCCTGAGGCGGCCGGACTCGTCCGGCGCCGCCTGGAGGCTACGCCTTGCTGTAGATCTCCCCCCCTTTGCCGACGAATTCAACCGCCTTTGCTTCCATGCCCTTCGCCACTGCGGCGGCAGGGTCGACTCCAAGTTGCGCCGCATAGTCGCGCACGTCCTGGGTGATCTTCATGGAGCAGAAATGCGGCCCGCACATCGAGCAGAAGTGCGCCAGCTTCGCGCCTTCCTGCGGCAGCGTCTCATCGTGGAATTCGCGCGCCTTGTCCGGATCGAGCCCGAGATTGAACTGGTCCTGCCAGCGGAATTCAAAGCGAGCCTTGGACAGCGCGTTGTCGCGGATCTGCGCGCCCGGATGGCCCTTCGCGAGGTCGGCAGCGTGCGCGGCTATCTTGTAGGCCATGATGCCATCCTTGACATCGACCTTGTTGGGCAGCCCCAAGTGCTCCTTCGGCGTCACGTAGCAGAGCATCGCCGTGCCATACCAGCCGATCAACGCCGCACCGATGGCGGAGGTGATGTGGTCGTACCCGGGGGCGATATCGGTCGTCAGCGGCCCGAGCGTGTAGAAGGGCGCCTCGCCGCATAACCGCAGCTGCTCGTCCATGTTGTGCTTGATCAGGTGCATCGGGACGTGACCCGGGCCTTCGATCATCGTCTGGACGTCGTGCTGCCACGCGATCGCGGTGAGCTCGCCCAGCGTCGCCAGCTCCGCCATCTGCGCCTCGTCATTGGCATCGTAGGCCGACCCGGGGCGCAGCCCGTCGCCGAGGCTGAACGAGACGTCATAGGCCTTCATGATCTCGCAGATCGACTCGAAGTGGGTGTACAGGAACGATTCCCGGTGATGGGCCAGGCACCACTTGGCCATGATGGAGCCGCCGCGGCTGACGATCCCAGTCATGCGCTTGGCGGTAAGCGGGATATAGCGCAGCAGCACGCCGGCGTGAATCGTGAAATAGTCCACGCCCTGCTCGGCCTGTTCGATCAGCGTGTCGCGGTAGATCTCCCAGGTCAGGTCCTCGGCCTTGCCGTCGACTTTTTCGAGCGCCTGGTAGATCGGCACCGTGCCGATCGGTACGGGCGAGTTGCGGATGATCCACTCGCGCGTCTCGTGGATGTTGCGTCCAGTCGAAAGGTCCATGACCGTGTCGGCCCCCCAGCGCGTCGCCCAGGTCATCTTTTCGACTTCCTCCTGGATCGACGAGGACAGCGCGGAGTTGCCGATGTTGGCGTTGATCTTAGTGAGGAAATTGCGGCCGATGATCATCGGCTCAATCTCGGGATGATTGATGTTGGCTGGAATGATCGCGCGGCCGCGCGCGACTTCGCTGCGCACGAACTCGGGCGTCACGTATTCCGGAATGGCTGCGCCGAAGTCCTGTCCCCGGTGCTGGCGGGTGATGAGCTCCGGGCTCGTGCGCAGCGTTTTCTCCCGCTGCAAGCTTTCGCGAATGGCGACAAATTCCATCTCCGGCGTGACGATGCCCCTCCGCGCGTAATGCATCTGCGTCACGTTGGCGGAACCGCGCGCGCGGCGCGGCTTGCGCTTCGCATCGAAGTGCGCCGCGGATTCGGCGGTGGCAACCCGCTCGCGTCCATACGCCGAGGAAGGCTCGGCGAGCACGACGTTGTCGGCCCGCTCCTCGATCCAGCCCGCGCGCAGCGGTGGCAGGCCGGCACGGATGTCGATGCTCGCTGCCGGATCGGTATAGGGCCCCGAAGTGTCGTAGACGACGATCGGCGGATTGCTCTCCACACCGAAGGACGCCGGGGTATCCGACTGCGCGATCTCGCGCATCGGCACCTTCAGGTCGGGGCGCGAGCCCTCGACGAAAATCTTGCGTGAATTCGGAAACGGCTGCAGCGCCGCATCGTCGACATGCGCGTCGCGGGCCAGGAATCGGTCGTGGGCGTTCATTGCGCTCCTCTGCGCCTGCGGAAGGTCGGGGCGGGGAGCGGGGCGGAAAGAGCACGCTTCCCTGCGCCGGCATTATCCGCACAGGTACCAAGGGTCTTATCTCACCCATCGCGGTGATTCGCGACAGGACCCCTAGCGTACCAAGGAAGTTACGCCATTCCGCCGACGGGGGCAAGCCGGCGCGCGGATTGCACGCGCGACGCCGAAAGGCCGCGCGAGACGAGGCGATGGAGCGGCCGCGAACCGCCCGGCGAGGGAACGCCACCAGGGCTTGTGCGGCGCGCAAACCGCGGGCGACGGCAGCCGTGCCCGGCGACGGCGTTCGCCTTTGCTACAATGGCCCGGCGAAGGTATCGTCCCGCTGCGGCGTTACAACTCGCGACGCGGGCGCGGGCCACTTTTCTTCGAAGAACCGTGCGGGTGTAGCTCAATGGCAGAGCTCCTGCTTCCCAAGCGTGCGACCTGAGTGTCGCGTCGGTTTGCTGACCGCTGCACCGCTGACGTGAAAACGTCGATCAAGTGCAGTTAACCAGCAGATTTGTGCGGGCTTAACCCCGCACTGCGGCGTAAGCCGTGTAAGGAGCTGTCATGCCGGGGCTTTATCGCCCGGAGGATGACCTGGTGTTCAGCCACCAGTAGCCTAGGTGCAGTGCGGGGCTGGTAACGGTCCCGTGCTGAGCGCACCGACAATGTAGCCACCCTTATGGGTATGCAGGCTCCGCGAGGGATCTGCATGAGCGCGGGAGTCACACTCGCGCGAGGCACTAGGCTGGATCAAAGGGTTAGCGTAATGCGAACCGCCGCAAACGTCGTGAAGCATGAAGAGCCAACGGTGACTTGCAGTATCGGGCTCTGGCCAAAACGGCATGTGATCGGCTATCCGCCTGCTTGGTGCGGATACGCTGACGAACGATCACCGGCGAATAGGCGGAACCCTTCTGATTCGTGCTCTTTGCACGGAACAGGGTAAGCCCGTGTGGGCGTCCGGTTCATCGGACAAGATTGATTGCGAGATCGATTGCTGCCCACCGGGTAGAGGATCATGGAGAAAGCGAATGCTGGCCTGTAATGGGTCGGATAGGGGATGCAACGATCGCCCCACCGCGAAAGCGGGCTGACTTCCATGTGGTAGCCTATCGTGAGATAGGTCTGTACCAAGAACCCGAGAGGAGATGGAGCGCTGTCCCCTCGGGGGCGGTGCGTCCATCCCTCACGGGATAGCGCGGGTGTAGCTCAATGGCAGAGCTCTTGGTTCCCAACCGTGCGACCTGGAGGTCGCACCGGTCAGCTGTGACCGCTGTCGATGTCTGACAGTTAACACAGCCCCCAGGCCCCCTCTTTTTGGGGGCAGAAGGATCGCGGAAGCGATTGGCGGTGCAAAGCCGCAAAGAGAGTTGTCATGCCGGGTCTTTTAACCCGGAGGATGACCTGGTGCTCAGCCACCAGTAGCCTAGGTGCGGTGCGTCGTTGGTAACGACGGCGTGCTACGCGCACTGACAATGTAGCCGCCCTGCGGGGTACGACAGCCCTGCGAGGGGATTGTCGTGATTTCGGAAGTCGTATCCGGATGAGGCGCTAGGCTGGGTTGAAGGGTTAGCGCAAGCGAACCGCTGATAAACGCCGTGAACCAGGACGGGCCAAACACGACTTGTTGTATCGGGCCCGAGCCAAAATGGCACGTGATCGGTTATCCGCCTGGTTGGTGCGGATACGCTGACAAAACGATCACCGGCGAATAGGCGGAACCCTCCCAATCCGTGCTCTCCTTGCGGAACAGGGTAAACCCAATATGGCGTCTGGCCAGGCTGGCAGACAAAGGTGGCCGTAAGGCCATCCGATGCTTTGTTGGGCAGATGATCATGGAGAAAGCGAATGCTGGCCTGTAATGGGTCGGATAGGGGATGCAACGATCGCCCCACCGCGAAAGCGGGCTGACTTCCATGTGGTAGCCTATCGCGAGATAGGTCTGTACCGAGAACCCGAGAGGAGATGGAGTGCTGTCCCCTCGGGGGCAGTGCGTCCATCCCTCACGGGACAGGGCGGGTGTAGCTCAATGGCAGAGCAGAGGCTTCCCAAGCCTACGACGAGGGTTCGATTCCCTTCACCCGCTCCATTCAACTGGAGGTTGATATGGATGCAGTGCAATTCGACTGTGATGTCGCCTCCGCGACGTGGCAGAGCTGGCACCAGAGTCCGTGGTCCGGCGCTCACCAAGTCGTTTCGAGGCTACAGACACGTATTGCGAAAGCAGCAAAGGCAGGCGAGTGGCGGAAAGTGCGCTCCCTGCAGGGACTTCTGACTCGGTCCACCAGCGCGAAAGCGTTGGCAGTTCGCCGAGTGACGGAGAACCGTGGTCGAAAGACTCCGGGAGTTGCACTGGAGTAATCGGCTCTGCTGGTCGGCCCCGACGGGACCGGCTTTCAGGCGGCTTGAGCCGGATGCAGGGAAAGCCTGCCCGTCCGGTTCTGAGGGGAGGGGGTCGCCGCGAGGCGGCCTCCTTACCCGAAAAGTGACGAGGGTTCGATTCCCTTCACCCGCTCCACTCAACTGGAGGTTGATATGGACGCAGTGCAGTCGGATTGTGATGTCGCCTCCGCGACGTGGCAGAGCTGGCACCAGATTCCTTGGTCCGGCGCCCACCAAGTCGTTTCGAGGCTACAGACCCGTATTGCGAAAGCGGCAAAGGCAGGTGAGTGGCGGAAAGTGCGCTCCCTGCAGGGTTTACTCACTCGCTCCACCAGCGCGAAAGCGCTGGCGGTTCGCCGAGTGACGGAGAACCGTGGTCGAAAGACTCCGGGAGTTGACGGCCAATGCTGGGATACTCCTGACGACAAATGGCAAGCGGTCAAGGTCCTTGGCAACAAGGGCTATAAGCCACGGCCACTGCGTCGGATACACATCCCCAAAGCCACTGGTGGAAAACGCCCATTGGGCATTCCCACCATGCGCGACCGGGCGATGCAAGCGCTGCATTTATTGGCGCTGGATCCTGTGGCCGAAGTAACGGGAGATACGCACTCCTACGGCTTTCGCCGTGAGCGCTCGACCGCCGACGCCATCCAGCAAGTACGTAACATTCTTGCCCGAGGCTTTTGCGCGGAATGGGTGTTGGAGTGCGACATCAAAGGTTGCTTCGACAATATCAACCATGACTGGCTGCTCGCCAACGTGTGTATGCACAGAGGCGTGCTCAGGAAGTGGCTGCGCGCAGGATTTGTAGAAGGAGGTGTTCTTTTCGCAACGAACGCGGGCACCCCTCAAGGCGGAATTATCTCGCCGGTGCTTGCGAACTACGCACTCGACGGCCTACAGCACGAGCTCGAGACACTGTTTTCAACGGTGCGACAAGCTCGGGCTGCGAAGGTGAATCTTGTGCGGTACGCGGATGACTTTGTGATCACCGGCAGCTCACGCGAATTGCTGGAATCACAGGTTAAACCCCTTGTGACGCGATTTCTTGCGGCACGCGGGCTAGTGCTCTCAGAAGCGAAGACGGTTGTCACGCATATTGATGACGGATTCGATTTTCTGGGTTGGAACGTACGAAAGTTTCGAGGAGCGCTGGTCATCCAGCCATCCAAGAAAAACGTCGACGCGTTCCTGTGCAAGGTCCGCGACACGTTGCGTAAGATGTGCGCTGCCCGTCAGGCCGACGTGATTGAGCAACTGGTTCCGGTCATCCGGGGCTGGGCGAACTATCACCGAAGCCAGATGGCGTCACGCACTTTCTCGCGTTGCGACCATCAGACCTGGCAGGCGCTGTGGCGGTGGGCTTGCCGCCGACACCCCGGAAAGGGGTCGCGGTGGATTAAGCAGCGCTACTTCCGGCGCTTTAAGGGTCGCGATTGGCGCTTCGCGGAAAAGGACAAGCTTTTGCCGACCTTAAGTGAGTTCCGGAAACGGACTTATACTAAGGTCGATACAAAGGCGAATCCCTATGATCCGGCGTTCGACGAGTATTTTTCCAAGCGGCTTGCCCGCAAGATGGATGAGACGCTCGAAGGACGCCGGAAGCTGCGTTGGCTATGGTGGTGGCAGGACGGGATGTGTCCGGCCTGCGACCAGCGGGTTACGCGAGAAACGGGATGGCATCTGCATCACGTGGTCAAGCGTTCCCGCGGCGGTTCGGATAAGTGCAGCAACCTTGCGCTGCTGCACCCGAACTGTCACATGCAGCTTCATGCAATGGAGTAATCGGCTCTGCTGGTCGGCCCCAACGGGACCGGCTTTCAGGCTGCTTGAGCCGGATGCGGGGACAACCTGCACGTCCGGTTCTAAGGGGAGGGGGTCGCCGCGAGGCGGCCTCCTTACCCGACAGGTGACGAGGGTTCGATTCCCTTCACCCGCTCCAGCGAGCGGGGTCCGCCGCGCTGGAGCGCCGCGCCCGCCGTCGGGCGCCTGATCCGATGTCTGTCGCGGGCGCCGGCGATCGCCTGGTCCAGCTTGTCGACATCGCGCGCCTGATCGCCCGCGAGCCGGATACCGCCCGCTTGGTCGAGCGCATCCTGATGACCGCCAAGGACGCGACGCGCGCCGACGGCGGGTCGGTCTACCTGGTCGAGGACGATCGTTGCACGCTGTCCTTTGCACTGGTCGTCAATGACACGCTCGGGCTGCACCTGGGTGGCGCATCGGGCATGCCGAGCGGCATGGAGGCGCCCGCCCTTTACGATCGCAGCGGCGCGCCCAATCACCGCGCGGTGGTCACTCATTGTGCGCTGGCCCGCGAGTCGGTTCGGCTCGACGACGCCTACGCCGCAGCGGGCTTCGACTTTGCCGCGGCGCGCGCTTTCGACCAGGCGCACGGCTATCGCTCCCAGTCCTTTCTCGCCGTGCCGATGATCGACCATTCCGGTGAGGTCGCGGGAGTGCTGCAACTGGTCAACGCGCGCTCGCCCGAGGGAGCGGCAAGTAGCTTCTCGGCCGACGACCAGGCTTTCGTCGAGGCGCTAACGGGACTGGCCGCGATCGCGCTCGACAAGCAGGGCCTCATCGAGCGGCTGCAGGCGTTGTTTGAAAGCCTGGTGCGCCTGATCAACGATGCCATCGACGAAAAGAGCCCCTACACGGGGGGCCACTGCCGACGCGTGCCCGAGCTGGCTATGATGCTGGCCGACGCCGCACACCGCACCGAAACCGGCCCGCTGCGAGAGTTTCGCATGACCGCAACCGACCGGCGCGAACTCTGGCTGGCAGCGATGCTGCACGACTGCGGCAAGATCACCACGCCCGTGCACGTCGTCGACAAGGCGACCAAGCTTTCCGGAATCTTCGACCGCCTGGCGCTGGTCGAGGCGCGCTTCGACCTCGCGGCGGGTGACGCGCGGATTGCCTGTCTGGAGGCGGTAGCCGCCGGGGAAGCGCAGGCTGCCGCCGCGGAGCGCTGTCGGGGCGAGCTCGCCGCGCTCGATGCCGACCGGCACTTCTTGCGCGAGGCCAACCACGGCAGCGAACAGATGAGCGACGCCGAAGTTGAACGGGTTCGGGCGATTGCGGCGCGGCGCGTCCGGGGAGCCGACGGCGTGCCCCAGCCCCTGCTAACCGATGACGAGGTCGCCAATCTGACCATTCGCTACGGCACGCTCAACGCGGCGGAGCGGGCGATAATCAACAACCACGTCACCACGACAATCAGGATGCTCGAATCGCTGCCTTGGCCGCGGCACCTCGCGCGCGTGCCCGAATACGCAGGCAGCCATCACGAGCGCGTCGATGGCAGGGGGTATCCGCGCGGGCTGACGCGCGAGCAGATGTCGCTGCCGGCGCGCATGATCGCCATCGCCGACGTGTTCGAAGCGCTCACCGCCGGAGACCGCCCCTACAAGCGCGCCAAGACCGTCGCCGAGTCGCTGGCGATTCTCGGCCAGATGAAAGAGTCGGGCCATGTCGACCCGGATCTGTTCGACGTCTTCCTGCGCGAGCGCGTCTGGCTCGACTACGCCCGCAAGTTCCTTGCCCCGCGGCAGATCGACGATGTGGACCCGGCCCGCGTGCCGGCGGGTTCCGCGGCCCGGGACTAGGGCCGGACGTACGCCCAGCCTTGCTGCTGGCGCTTCATGATCTCGACCACCCCTGCGCTTACATAGCCGATTCCGTCCAGCATGTCGCGGTGCGAGAGGTGCTGGCCGTGCATCGTGTGCTCGCAGGCGACGATCTTCATGCCGGCGGCGGTTGCCTCACCCACGCCGTTGGCGACGGGCGAATCGAGCTTGAGCATGCCGATCCCCGGCCCATAAGCCACGATTTCGATATCGACGTTGGCCGCGCCGAGTTCGCTCTGCACGTTGTGCGCGTTGTTCAGCGCCAGATTCCATTTCGCCGTTTCCGCGTCGCTCACCTGAATGACTACCTTGCTGCGCGCCGCGACCTGCTCGGTCTGCGCCGCCGCAGCGTGAGCGAACAGAGCGATCGCCATCGCCACGACCAGGCCCCGATACAATCTGCTTGCGTTCATGCCATCTCCTTCGGCTGTGCTCGCGCGGCGACCGCCCCAACCGGCCAGCGGCTCGCGGCCCGAATGCTTGCGCAAGGTTGAAACCCCGCATTTTATCCACGATACTGCCGCAGCCGCCGAGTCGATTTGCCGGCCGCCTCAGGACAGGCGCAAGATGCCGCCCGTATCGCTCGCCCCCTAGGCGGCGATTTGACTCGCAGACGGCACAGGCGGGGCGGACCCGCGATGAACATACTCTACTCATGCCCGGTCCCCCGTGCTCGCGCAATTGATGCCGGGGGCTTGCCTTCGCCACCGATCAATCCGCGAGGCGAGCGCCGGGCGTGAAACGCGGCGCGGCGCAAGTGCCGCTCTCCGCGATCCTGCTGATCGTGGCAGCGAGCGCATGTTTTTCGACGGTCGACGTCACGGTCAAGCACCTCAGCCAGCGCTATCCTGTGCCGACGCTGGTGTGGGGGCGCTGGAGCATGCAAGCGCTGCTGCTCGTCGCCTTGCTGGCGCCGACGATGCGCCTGGACCTGGTACGCACCGGTCAGCTGCCTCTGCACCTCGCGCGCGGCGCGGTGCTCATCATGTCCTCGCTTTGCTTCTTCTCGGCCCTGCGCTATCTGCCGCTCGCCGAGGCGACCGCGCTCAACTACACCTCGCCCATGCTGGTGACCCTGATGGCGAGTTGGCTATTGCACGAGCGGCTGACGCGTCCGCGGTGGGGATTCATCGCCGCCGGCTTTCTGGGCATGCTGCTTATCATCCGACCGGGAAGCCAAATGCTCGCGCCGACATCGCTCTTTGCCCTCGGTGCAGCCGGCTTCTACGCCATATTCCAGATCCTGACTCGCAAGCTGGCCGGCGAGAATCTCATGGTGCTGCTCGTGTACCCGAGCCTGGTCGGGGCAGTCGGACTGTCGCTCGCGGCCCCCTTCGCTCCCGACCCCGGCGAGCATCCGATCTCGGATCTCCTGGCATTCCTCGGCATCGGCATCGCGGGCACGGTGGGCCACTTGCTGTTCGTGCGCGCGTTCCAGCGCGCGTCGGCGTCGGCGATCGCGCCGTTCACCTACATGCAACTGGTGTGGTCGACGCTGGCAGGCTGGCTGCTGTTCGGGACATTTCCGGACGGCTGGGCGCTCACGGGCATCATCGTGATTGCGGCCAGCGGCGTGGTGCTCACCTGGTACGAGCGCTGGCGGGCGAACCTGCCTCAGTACGAACCGGCCGCTGTCGACTGACGGGTCGATGCGGCCGGGCGCTGCGGTAGAATCGATCCCCTGCATGCCCGTGCGGACCGGCGGGCGCCTTTTCCTGGCTTCGGGGAGATCCACCATGGGTACCGACAAACCACGGGTCGGATTCATCGGCCTTGGCCTGATGGGTCACGGCATGGCGAAGAATCTGCTGCGCAAGGGATTCCCCTTGACCGTGCGCGTGCACCGGAACCGCCAGCCGGCAGAGGATTTGCTCGCCGCGGGCGCGCGCGAGGCAAGAACCCACGCCGAGCTTGCCCAGGCGTCCGACATCGTCATCCTGTGCGTCACGGGTTCGCCGCAGATCGAAGAGATCATTTATGGCGACAACGGCATCCTGGGCGCCGCCCGAAAGGGCCTCATCGTCGTGGACACCTCGACCGCCGAACCCGCATCGACGGCGAAGATCCGCGGCGACCTCGGGCGCAAGGAAGTGCTCTATGTCGATGCCCCGCTCGCCCGCACGCCGAGGGAGGCCGAGGAAGGACGGCTCAACACCATGGTCGGCGCCGACGATGCGACCTTCGCCCGCCTGCAACCGGTTCTGTCCGCCTATTGTGAAAACGTGATCCACGTCGGGCCGCCCGGCCACGGCCATATGCTGAAGCTCATGAACAACTTCATCGCCATGGCGATCGCGACGGCCACCGCCGAGGCGTGCGCGGCATGCGCGAAATCGGGAGTGTCGATCAAGAAGCTGCACGAGATCATCTCGGCGGGCGCGATCAATTCCGGCATCTTCCAGATGATGGTGGGCAGGATGCTCGAGGGGGGCGACCTCAGCGGCCTGAAGTTCACGCTGGTCAACGCGATGAAGGACCTGCGCTACTACACGCACTTCGCCGAATCGCTGCCGGTGCCGGCGATTGTCGGCGAGGCCGTGCATCAAAGCCTCGTCACCGCCAACCTGCTCGGTTTCGGCGACAAGTACGTGGCCTCGCTGCTGGAGGCGCAAGAAAAGCTCTGCGGCCTCGACATCGTTCCCCGCTAGCGAGCGCCCACTAGCGGGAAACCATGGTGTTGACGCCCGCTTTCGGACCGGATGCGCCGCTGCCGCCGAGGCGCTATGCTTGAGCCTATTGCAGGGTGCCTGTCCGAACGACGCCTGTGAGCAGTACCCAACCAATGCTGTGGGACAACCCCCTCGGCACCGATGGCTTCGAGTTCGTCGAATATGCGGCGCCGGATCCGGCGGCGCTCGGCCGCCTGTTCGAACAGCTCGGCTTCGTCGCGATTGCCCGACACCGCTCCAAGAACGTGCTTCTTTACCGGCAGGGCGGGATCAACTTCATCGTCAATGCCGAGCCGGGTAGCTTTGCCCAGGCATTCGCGCGGGTGCACGGACCGTCGATCTGCGCCATTGCCTTTCGGGTGAAGGACGCGGCTGCGGCGTACCGGACGGCGACCGCGCAGGGTGCGTGGGGCGTGGAAGCGCACCCCGGTCCGATGGAGCTCAACATTCCGGCGATAAAGGGCATCGGCGACTCGCTGATCTATCTCGTCGATCGCTACAGCGCGGAGGGAGCCGGTATGTCGATCTACGACGTCGACTTCGTACCGCTGCCGGGCGCGGACCAGCATCCGCGCGGCGCGGGACTCACCTACATCGATCACCTGACGCACAACGTGCACCGGGGCCGGATGGAAGAATGGGCGAGCTTCTACGAACGGCTGTTCAATTTCCGCGAGCTGCGCTATTTCGACATCGAAGGAAAGCTCACCGGACTGAAGAGCAAGGCGATGACGAGCCCCTGCGGCAAAATTCGCATTCCGATCAACGAGAGTGCCGACGACAAGTCGCAGATCCAGGAGTATCTGCTCGCCTACCACGGCGAGGGCATCCAGCACGTCGCCCTCGGCACGGCCGATATCTTCGCGACCGTCGAGACGATGCGCGCACGCGAGGTCGTCTTCCAGGATACGCCGGACACGTACTACGATCTGCTTGCCACCAGGCTGCCCGGCCATGGTGAGGACACGGTGCGGCTCAGGAAGAATCGGATTCTCCTCGATGGTGCTCCGGCCAAGAACGAGATGCTGCTGCAGATCTTCACCACGCCGGTCATAGGGCCGATCTTCTTCGAGATCATCCAGCGCAAGGGCAACGAGGGTTTCGGCGAAGGCAACTTCCAGGCCCTGTTCGAGTCGATCGAGCTTGATCAAATCCGGCGCGGCGTGCTGCAAGGCTAGCGCAGCGATGGCGCTGTGCATCGCTTGAGCGGAAACCACGTGCTCTCGCCGCTGGGGTTCGCCTTGCTGCGCTGTCTGGCCGACGGCGAGATCCATTCCGGCGAGGCCCTTGCCGCCGGCAGCGGCATATCCCGGGCCCGGGTGTCCCAATTGCTCAAGGAGGCCGACGCCGCCGGCCTGCGGCTGGAGCGCAAGCCCGGTCGCGGCTACCGGCTGCGCGACGCGCTGCCGTTTATAGAACGCGGCGCAATACTCGCGGCGCTGGCCGCGCGGGCGGGCGCGCTGCGCATCGAGGTTGCCGACACCCTCGATTCGACGAACAGCGAACTTGCGCGTCGCGCCGCGCGCGGCGAAGACATTCATCGGCACCTGCTGGTGGCCGAATGGCAAACCGCCGGGCGCGGCCGGCGCGGGCGCGGCTGGGCTGCCGTCCTCGGCGGCAGCCTCACCTTTTCCCTCGGCTGGCGCTTCCCGCGCGGCGCGGGCGAGCTCTCCGCGCTGCCGCTGGCAGCGGGGGTCGCACTGGCGCGGGCGCTCGAGGCCGCCGGCTTTGCCGGCATCGAGCTCAAGTGGCCAAACGACTTGATCCACGGCGAGGCCAAGCTGGGGGGCATCCTCGTCGAGCTCTCCGGTGACGCCCTGGGCCCTTCTCTGGCGATTGTCGGCGTGGGCATCAATGTCCGACTGCCGGCGTCCCTCAGACGCGGTATCGGAAGGCCGGTGACCGACCTGATGACCGTGGGCGGCGCCGCGCTCGACCGCAACCTGCTGCTCGCCGGTTTCGTCGCCGAATTGGCAGCGGTGCTCGACGGTTACGCCGAGGCGGGCTTCGCGCCGCTGCGCGCCGCCTGGCAACGACGCCACGCCTATCAGGCAAAGCCGGTGCAGGTCTTGCTGCCTGATGGGGGCAAGGTGCGCGGCATCGTGGCTGGCGTCGACGCCGCGGGCGCCCTGGTGCTCGACAGCGGCGGTCGCCGGCTGCGCTTCGTCAGCGGCGAAGTTTCGCTGCGTCGCCCGTGATCCTGGTGCTCGACTGCGGTAACAGCAGGCTCAAGTGGGGGCTCGCCGGCCCGCACGGCTGGGTCTCGCAGGGCAACATCGCCAATCAGGATATCGGAACCCTCGCGCTGCGCGACTGGCAGAACCTGCCGCGACCGGACCGCGTGGTCGGGGTCAACGTCGCCGGCGAGGCCACGCGCGTGCGGGTCGAGGCGCAGCTCGTGCGCTGGCGCGCGACACCGGAGTGGTTGATCGCGCACGAGGAAGCCTGCGGCGTGTACAACCGGTACGCGCGCCCGTCTCAGCTCGGCCCGGATCGCTGGGCGGCATTGATCGCGGCGCGACGCCGCGTCGCAGACGAGCTCTTCCCCTCGGCCTGCGTGGTCGTCAATGCCGGCACCGCTGTTACCGTCGATGCGCTCGATGGCACGGGCGTGTTCCGCGGCGGCATCATCCTTCCCGGACTCAGGCTGATGCTGCAGGCGCTCGCTTCGAATACGGCGGCGCTGCGAACCCCGCCGGGGCGCTACCATGATTTCCCGATCAACACCGCCGACGCGCTCGCGTCGGGCGTCCTGCAGGCGGTCTGCGGCGCAATCGAGCAGATGCGGGACCGCCTGGGTGAAGGCGGGTCGACGCCCAAGGCATTCCTGTCCGGGGGTGCCGCGTCCGACATCGCACCGCACCTTACCGCCCCGGTGGAGATCGTGGATAATCTGGTGCTCGAGGGCGTGCTGGCGCTCGCAGAATACCCGGCCAAGGAATGAGAACGCTGGTCCTGTTGCTGTTGCTCGCCAATCTCACGCTGTTTCTCTACACCAGACTCGACAGCCTAGGCAGCGGCGAAGGCGTTCGGCTGCAGCAGCAGGTACAGCCGGACAAGATCACCCTTCTGACGCCACAACAGGTGGCCGCGCTCGGGCCGGCCAAGGTTGCGACGCTGGCCAATGTCTGCGTCGAGTGGGGTCCGCTTTCGGATAGCGACAAGACCCGAGCCCTGGCCTCGCTCGAGCCACTCGACCTCAGTCGACTGATCAGCCAGAAGAAGGTGGAGGTCGTCACCAACTATTGGGTGTTCATCCCGCCGGCGGCCAATCGGCCGGCGGCCGATCGGCGGATGGCCGAGCTCAAAGGACTCGGCGTGAAGGACCTGCTGCTGGTCGACACCGGGCCGCAGCGCTTGGCGATCTCGCTAGGCGCCTTCCAGACCGAAGCGGCGGCGCAGGCATATCTGGACGCGCTGGCGACGCAGGGCGTTAAGACCGCCAAGGTTGCCCCGCGCGCGCAGGCCGTGGTGCAGACGGCGCTCGTCGTGCGCGATCCTCCGGCACCCGCCGTGACGCGCTTGAAGGAGCTGCAGGCCGCGTATCCAGGTACCGACATCAAGGTCGGCAGCTGCGACAAGGCAGCCTGACGACGGAGCAGTGCGTGACGCGGATGGAAACGATTCGCTGCGCGCACGCGCCGCGTGACGTTGCTCTGGCACGCGCGCTGTTCGCCGAATACGCACGCTGGCTTCAGGTCGACCTTTGTTTTCAGGGTTTCGAGGAGGAGCTCTCGACGCTACCGGGAGCGTACGCGCCGCCGCGCGGCCGCCTGTTGCTGGCAGGGCCGTCGGACGCGGCCTTCGGCTGCATCGCCCTGCGTCCGCTCGATGTGCATGCCGGTGGCTGCGGGAGCATGCCTTCGCCGCAGGCGAAAGGCGGCGTCGCGGAAGTCAAACGGCTCTACGTGCAGGCGACCCACCGTGGCCAGGGCTGGGGCCGGCGCCTGGCGAGCGCGCTGCTCGATGAGGCGCGAACCATCGGCTATCGCGAGCTCATGCTCGACACCTTCGACTGGATGACCAGCGCCAGGGCCCTGTATTCCGAGCTGGGCTTTCGCGACTGCGCACCGTACTATAGCAACCCGCTCGCCGGAGTCGTGTACATGGCGCGTAGCCTCTGATGCCCGGCGGCCGCGCAGAACCGGCCGCCTACCATCGGATGGTCCTGCATGTTCCTGTCCGCGGCTGAGGCCGCCGCAATCGAAGCCAGCATCGCCAGGGTCGAGGCACGCACCGGCATTCCGGTGGTTACCGCCGTGGTCGGCAAGGCCGATGCCTACGCCGAGCTGCCCTGGATGGCGTTCGCGCTGGGTGTGTCGCTCTCGGCGCTGGCGGCAGTCGTGGCCGACGCCCTGCGCCCGGACTGGGTGAGCGCGCAGATTGCGCTGCTTTACACGGCAACGATTCTCGCCATCGGCGGCGCGAGCGCGCTGGCGGCCGTGTTCATTCCCGCCTATGCCCGCCTGTTTCTGCGCCCGGCACTGCGCGATCTCGAGGTCCGTCACTACGCGCAATCGCTGTTTCTCCGGCGCGAGCTGTTCAAGACAAGCGGGCGGAACGGCATCCTGATCCTGGTCTGCAGATTCGAGCGCAAGATCGAAATCCTTGCCGACGTCGGCCTGCAGCCGCGGATCGCGACTGCGGACTGGGACGGCACGATCGCCGCCATGACGCCGCATCTGCGCCATGGCCGCAGCGCCACCGCACTGGCGGCGGGCCTCGACGCGCTCGGTGCAATGCTCGCCGGCAAGGGATTCGCCGCCGCCACCGGCGCCGATCACGAGCTGTCCGATGCGCCGATCGAGGAACAGGGGCCGGCATGAGCGGCGCATCGCGTTTGCGACTCGCGCTGGCTTGCTGCGCGCTCGTCCTCATGGGGCGGGCGCTGGCCGTGGATGTGCCCTTTCTCACCGGACGCATCGTCGATAACGCGGAGATTCTCAGATCGGCGACGCGCGACAACATCACCGCGATACTCAAGGCGCATGAGCAGGCCAGCGGCGGCGATCAGATCGCGATCCTGACCCTGCCGACACTCGAGGGCGAGTCGGTCGAGGAATACGCCGTGCGGGTGTTCGAGAACTGGAAGTTGGGACAGAAGGGCAAGGACAACGGCGTGCTGGTGATCGTCGTACCCCGGGATCACGTGATGCGGATCGAAGTCGGGTATGGACTGGAGGGCGTGCTGACCGATGTGGCCGCGAGCCGCATCATCCGCAACGTGATGACGCCGCAATTCAAGTCCGGCGATTTCGACCGCGGCGTAACCGACGGCGTCACGGCGATCATCGCCGTGCTCGAAGGCAGGCCGGTCGGCGCCGCCGATGGACCCAACACCGCGTCCGCGCCGAGCGGCGGCGCGCTGCACATCAACCAACCGGACCTGCCCTGGCCGGAGCGCATCCTGTTCGGCGCGTTCATCTTCGGCATCATCGGGCTCTTCACGGTCATCGGCATCCTGACCCCGGGCATGGGCTGGTTCCTGTACGTCTTCCTGATCCCTTTCTGGGCGATGTTTCCGATCGTCATCGTCGGTACCCACGGCGCGCTGACGCTGCTCGCCATCTACGTCGTCGGCTACCCGATCGTCAAGCTCCTGCTCGCGCGCAGCGCCTGGTACCAGAAAGCCGCGCAGGACCTCAAGAGCAAGGGCACCGCGAGCATTGGCGGCTTTACTTTCAGCAGCGGCGGCAGCTCGTCGGGCTTCTCCTCCGGCGGGGGAGGCTTCTCGGGGGGCGGCGGCAGCTCGGGCGGGGGCGGCAGCTCGGGCAGCTGGTAGCTACGCCCTGGCCCGAAGCGCAAAATGCCGACCGCCGTCGACCGACCATGCGAGCGGCTCGGTCGCAACATCGCGGTACCCCGCATCCCCGACCAGCCTGACGGCCTGGTCCTCGGAGTACCAGGTCAGCGCCCGCGCCTCGTCCTCGCGCGCGGTGATTGCCGCCCGATCGCGACGCTCGTAGCGCGTTTTCACGTCGATGCGGCGCATGTCCAGGTCGAGAAAGGTCTCGGAGCGCAGGCCGATTTGCACGCCCTGGCCTGGCGATACGGTGCGCACCTCGACGATCGGCGCCCCCGGCGGGTGCTCCGCCTGCGTGGGCACGAACAGGTCGAGCAACAGCAAGCCCGGATCGATCAGGTGGGCGCGGATGCGCAGCAGCGCGTCGAGAGCGGCGATCGGATCGGCCAGCAGCTGGAACGCGCCGGCGGCGATGTACGCCGCCGCATAGCGTGACGGCAGGTTGAGCATGGCGATGTTCTGACGGTAGAGGCGGGTTGTGCGGCCGACGGAGGCGAGCCGCCTCTCGCAGCTGTCGAGCATCGCCTGCGAGCTGTCGACGCCGTGCACCTGGAGGCCCGCTTCGAGTAGCGGGACAAGCAGTCTTCCCGAGCCAGCCATGGGCTCGAGCACTGGACCGGCGTCCCGCGGCAGTCGTGCCGCGTACCACGCGACTTCGGCGTCACTCGCTCGCGGCCGGTCCACGTCATAGAACAGCGTGCTCAGGGTGCCATAGGCCGACATGAGTGCAAGCGGCTGTTCAGCCCCGCCGCCAACCGAGGAGCTCGCGCGCCGCCGCGGCGATGGCGTCGACCCAGAAATGCGCGGCAGGGACCTCGCCGGTCCAGCGCAGGAAACCGTGTATCGTCCCCGCGCAATCGACAACGCGCACCGGGACGCCGGCGGCTTGCAGGCGCCGGACGTAATCGATGCCGTCGCCGCGCAACACATCGGCTTCGGCGAGCGCAACCACCGCCGGTGGCAGCCCCGAGAGGCTCGGCGCCGCCAGCGGGGAGAGCTCGGGCACGTCGACTGCCGCGGCGCCGCGATACGCACCCCAATACCACGCCATCTGCTCGGCGCTCAGGTTGTAGCCGGACGCAAATTCGCGATACGAGGCGCGCGTGCAGGTCGCATCGAGCGCGGGGTAGAGAAGCAGTTGCGCATCGGGGTGCGCGCCCCCGATACGTGCGAGACGCAGCGTCAACGCGGCAACGAGATTGCCGCCGGAACTGTCCCCGGCGACCGCGAAGCGAAGACCGTCGGCGCCGAGCGCCCGCGCTTCGCCGCGTACCCACTGCCAAGCCGCTTCGACATCGTCGAGCGCAGCCGGATAAGCATGCTCGGGCGCAAGACGGTAGTCGACCGCGACCACGACTGCCTCGAGGCGATTGGCGAGTATTCGACAGAGCTTGTCGTGCGAATCGAGCGATCCCACGACCCAACCTCCGCCATGCGCGTAGAGCACGAGCGGCAGTGCGCCAGATCCCGGCCGGTACACCCGCACCGCTAACGGCCCGGAGGGGCCGGGCAGGCGCAGATCACCGATCGATGCGACCGGTTCCGGGTCGCCGCCGAGCAGGCGCGGGGTCACCTCGGCGGCCACACGCAGCTGCGCCACGTCGGGTGCGCCCGCGGCCGGGGACGCGCGGAAAACCGTGTCGAGGAGACGACGGATATCGGGATCGAGCATCGGGATTTCGCGCCTGCTGGCAAGCGATGGTACCGGATTGGCGGCCGCCGAGTTGACAACGCGGGTGGTAACCCTTACCTTGGCAAGTAGCGCCGATTTGATCCGGGCAGGCACCACCTCCCGGCAGCTTGCGGGGCGCGTATCAAAAAATTCCGCTAAAGCGGTTTTCGACCGGAACCCGCTCGGCGGCAAGCTGAACGGGTTTTTGTTTTTAGGGATCGATAGGGCAAGAGCAAAATGACCGCCAGCATCGACAAGACGGCGCAGCTCACGCGGCTGCTGCGCGAGCGCATCCTGATCCTCGACGGCGCAATGGGCACCATGATCCAGTCCCGGAGGCTCTCGGAGTCCGACTATCGCGGCCCGGCCGGCTGCGGCCTGCTCGACCACCCCCACGACTTAAGGGGCGATAACGATCTACTGGTTCTGACCCGTCCCGAGGTCGTGGCCGCGATTCACGACGAATTCCTGGCTGCCGGCGCGGACATCATCGAGACCAACACTTTCAACGCGACGCGCATCGCCCAGGCGGACTACAAGCTTGAGGACAGGGTTCGTGATATCAATCTCGCGGCAGCTCGCATTGCCCGCGAGCGGGCGGATGCCTGGACCGCCAGGACGCCGGGCAAGCCGCGCTTCGTCGCCGGCGCACTCGGACCTACCAATCGCACGGCAACGCTTTCGCCCGACGTCAACGACCCGGGCTTTCGCAATGTGAGCTACGACGAGCTGGTGGCGGCATACGGCGAAGCCGTTGCGGCGCTGATCGAGGGTGGCGTCGACCTGCTGCTCGTCGAGACGGTGTTCGACACGCTCAATGCCAAAGCCGCGCTGTTCGCGATCGACAGCTATTTCGACATGCACGGCATCCGGCTTCCACTCATCGTGTCCGGCACGATCACCGACGCGTCCGGCCGGACCTTGTCCGGTCAGACGACCGAGGCCTTCTGGAACTCGGTACGCCACGCACGGCCACTCGCCATCGGTCTTAATTGCGCGCTCGGCGCGGCGCTGATGCGACCGTACATCGAGGAGATCGCACGGGTCGCAGACACATTTGTCTCGTGCTATCCCAATGCGGGGTTGCCGAACCCGATGAGCGACACCGGGTATGACGAGACTCCCGAGACGACGGCGCGGCTGATCAGGGACTTCGCCGAGAACGGCTTCGTCAACATCGTCGGCGGGTGTTGCGGCACGACCCCGGCCCATATCCGCGCCATCGTAGCGGCGGTGCAGCAACTGCCACCGCGGAGATTCGCATCACAGCCTGGCGACGGCAGGGGCGGCTGAAGCTGCCGCCAGCCGCCCCCCTGGCTGGACAGGGAAGAGGCTGGCAATCCGAACTGGACCCGACGTGTCACGCCCCATGAGGCTCGCCGGCCTCGAGCCGCTGACCATCGACGACGACTCGCTGTTCGTCAACGTGGGCGAGCGCACCAACGTCACCGGCTCGCGCGCGTTTGCCAAGCTGGTTCTTTCCGGAGACTTTGCCGGTGCGGTCGAGGTCGCCCGGCAGCAGGTGCAAAACGGCGCCCAGATCATCGACGTCAACATGGACGAGGCCATGCTCGATTCCAAGGCCGCGATGGTCAAATTCCTGCACCTGATCGCCGGCGAGCCCGACATCGCGCGCGTGCCGGTGATGGTCGACTCGTCCAAATGGGAGATCATCGAGGCGGGACTGAAGTGCATCCAGGGGAAGCCGGTTGTCAACTCGATATCGATGAAGGAGGGCGAAACAGAATTCCTCCGCCAGGCAAAGCTCGTCAAGCGCTACGGCGCCGCGGCAGTCGTGATGTGCTTCGACGAGAAGGGGCAGGCCGACAGCTATGAGCGTCGGATCGACGTCGCCCGCCGCGCCTACGACCTGCTTGTCGACCGTGCCGACTTCCCGCCCGAGGACATCATCATCGATCCAAACGTGTTTGCGATCGCGACCGGCATCGACGAGCACGCAAACTATGCCGTCGATTTCATTCGCGCCACGGCGTGGATCAAGCGGCACCTGCCACATGCGAAGGTATCCGGAGGCATCTCCAACGTCAGCTTCAGCTTCCGCGGCAACGATCCGGTGCGCGAGGCCATCCACACCGTCTTTCTCTACCACGCCATCGGCGCGGGCCTGACGATGGGAATCGTCAACGCCGGCCAGCTCGGCGTGTACGATGAGCTCGATCCGGTATTGCGGGAGCGCACGGAGGACGTCGTGCTCAACCGTCGTGCCGACGCCACTGAGAGGCTGGTCGCGTTCGCCGAAACCTACAAGGCTCAGGGGCGCAAGCCCGACGAGGATAGCGCCTGGCGACAGGGCACGGTGGAGGAGCGGTTGTCGCATGCGCTGGTAAAGGGCAACGGCACGCATATCGTTGCCGACACCGAGGAAGCGCGCCACAAGTACCCGCGGCCGATCCAGGTGATCGAAGGCCCGCTGATGGCGGGCATGAACGTCGTCGGCGATTTGTTCGGCGCGGGCAAGATGTTCTTGCCGCAGGTCGTGAAGAGCGCGCGGGTGATGAAACAGGCGGTCGCGCATCTCATACCCTTCATCGAGGCCGAAAAAGCGAAGTCGGGCGACGCCGGCAAGGCAAAGGGCACCATTGTCATGGCGACGGTGAAGGGTGACGTGCACGACATCGGCAAGAACATTGTCGGAGTCGTCCTGCAATGCAACAACTTCGAGGTGATCGACCTCGGCGTCATGGTGCCGGCGCAGAAGATTCTCGACACCGCACGCGACAAGGCAGCCGACATCGTCGGGCTGTCCGGGCTGATCACGCCCTCGCTGGAGGAGATGGCGCACGTCGCGCACGAGATGCAGCGCCTCGGCATGCAGCAGCCGCTGTTGATCGGGGGGGCGACGACCTCGCGCACGCATACCGCGGTCAAGATCGCGCCAAACTATGGCGGCATTACGGTGTATGTGCCCGACGCGTCGCGCGCAGTCGGCGTGGCGGGCAACCTGCTGTCGAGCGCGCACAGGGATGCCTTCGTTGCCGAAATTGCCGCGGACTACGCGCGGATCCGCTCGCAGCACGCGGCAAAGAAGGGAGTGGCGCTCATCTCGCTCGCCGCCGCGCGCGGCAATGCCTTCAAGGCCGATTGGGCCAGCTACCAGCCTTCACCCCCGGCGTTCCCCGGGCGGCGGGAAGTCAAGCACGCGGACTTGAACGAACTCGCCCAATACATCGATTGGGGCCCCTTCTTCCAGACCTGGGAGCTTTCCGGCCCTTTTCCGGCGATCCTTGACGACCCGCTCGTCGGCGAAGCCGCACGCGGCGTCTACGCCGACGGCAAAGCGATGCTGAAGCGCATCGTCGAAGGGCGTTGGCTCACCGCCAACGGGGTTATCACCCTCCTGCCGGCGAATTCGGTCGGCGACGACATCGAGCTCTACAGCGACCAGGCGCGCACCAGCATCGCGCTGACCTGGCGCAACCTGCGCCAGCAGAACGAGCGGCCGCAGGGAAAGCCGAACTACTGCCTGGCCGATTTCGTCGCGCCGAAGGCTTCGGGCGTAAAGGACCACGTGGGCGCCTTCGCGGTGACCGCTGGCCTGGGCATTGAGGACAAGCTCTCCGAATTCGAGGCGGCAAAGGACGATTACAGCGCAATCATGCTCAAGGCGCTCGCCGACCGGCTGGCGGAGGCGTTTGCCGAGTGGCTGCATCTGCGCGTGCGGCGCGAATACTGGGGCTACGCGAAGGACGAGAGCCTCGACAAGGCAGCGATGCTGCGCGAGGAATACCGCGGCATCCGTCCCGCACCCGGCTATCCGGCCTGTCCCGATCACTCGGTCAAGGCACCCCTGTTCGAGCTGCTGCAGGCCGACCGCATTGGCATGAGGCTGACCGAGACCTCCGCGATGCTGCCCGCCGCGAGCGTGTCCGGCTTCTATCTCGCGCACCCCGACGCGGTCTACTTTGCCGTCGGCAAGATCGGCGAAGACCAGCTGCGCGACCTGGCCGCACGGGCGCAGCGAGACGAGGCGACGCTGCGCCGCGACCTCGCGCCGAACCTGGCGTAGCAGCGGGCGGTCGGCGGCCGTTGTCGGCGCGACACGCCTGGACGCCGCGCACGCCCCCCTCGCAGGCGCGGGCGGATAAGCAAGCCGTCGGCGCGGGCCTTCTCGACGCTGATCGACTATCATAAGTTCGCTGTCGCATGTCGCCGTTCGACCATGGCCGTCATAACTCCGAAGAGTGACGATTCCGCAGCGCAGGTACGGCGCTGGACGCAACGCGCCGCGCCGGCGGTCGTCTCCCTGTGTGCGGCCTGGTGCGACACCTGCACCGAATTCCGCGCGACGCTGGAACGAATCGCGCAGGCGCGCCCGGACCTGCTTTTCGTCTGGCTCGACATCGAAGACGACAGCGAGATCTGCGGCGACATCGACATCGAGAACTTTCCTACCCTGGCGATCTACCGCGGCGAGTTGCTGCTCCACTACGGCGTCTCGCTGCCCGTGGAAGGAGCCGTCTGCCGCCTGATCGACCAGATCGTCGCCCAAGCAGACCGCGCAGTGCCCGCGCCGCAGGCTGTGCTCGATCTGCCGCGGAGACTGTGCACGCAGCTTAGGGACCGGGCAGGCTAGCGAAGCGGGAATTTGTGCCTAGGGCGGTACAATGGCTCGCCAATGCCGCCAAGCCGATGAGACCATCGACCGCCGCCATCGGTCGCGGGCGTTGCGCCGCGACCCACCCAGCCGCCGCGACAGGCGGCCCGACGCGTCAGCTCGAGCGGCCTGCGGATCGGCCCGGGCCGGCGCCTGAGCATGCGGGCGTGGGTCGATGGCCGCACCTTTGCCAGCGGGCGTCGCTGCGCGTCGAGCCCATGATCGCAGTTGCTTGAGCGAAATGGCCTATCTGCCCGCTTTCACCAATCTCGTTCCGAAGGGCGGACGCGTTCTGCGCATCGTCTGGCCGTTCCTGGCCATCGTCGTGCTGCTGCTCATCCTATGGAGCGTCAGCATGGACATCCTGTCGGCGGCGCGCGCCTACGTCGGTGGCGAGAGCTTGTGGTCGAAGGCCCAGAAGGACGCGGTCTTCTACCTCAATCGCTACGCCGCAACGCACTCCGAGATCGACTACGACCGCTACCTCGAGGCGATCAAGGTTCCGCTCGGCGACCGCGTAGCGCGCGAGGAACTGGAGCAAGCGAGCCCGAACCTGGAGCGCGCCCGCCAGGGCTTCCTGGACGGACGCAACCATCCCGACGACATCAGCGGCATGATCTGGCTATTCCGCCAATTCCGCAAGGCGAGCTATGTGGACCACGCGATCGCGATCTGGACCGAGGCGGATCGGCACATCACCGAACTGACCGGGGCAGCCGAGCAAATGCACCACAGCGTCGCCGCCGGCCGTACCGACGAGGAGAGCCTCCGACCGCTGCTCGAGGAGATCCGCCGCATCAACGGCGACCTGACGCCGCTGGAAGACATGTTCTCGTTTACACTCGGCGAGGCGTCGCGGCGGATGCAACTGGGGCTGACCGCCGCCGCGTTGATGGTCGCAGCCTTTCTGGTCGTCCTCGGCGTCATCTTGTCACGACGAATGCTGCGCGAGAGCGAAGAATTCGAGAGCGCGCTCAAGTTCAGCGAGGAGCGCTTCAATCTCGCCGTCATAGGCAGCAACGACGGCCTGTGGGACTGGGACGTGCTGACCGGCGACATCTATTTCTCGCCCCGCAGCAAGGAGCTCGCCGGGTACGCGGACCACGAGATTGAGAATACTCCGGAAGCCTTCTTCGCCGTGATGCACGCCGACGATCTGGAGCCGGCGCTGGCGGCCCTGAAGGCGCACATCCGGGACGATTGCCCCTACGATGTGGAGTTCCGCCTGCTCTGCAAGAGCGGCGAGTATCGCTGGTTTCGGGCGCGCGGCCGCTCGGTGCGCAACGCCGACGGCTGGGCGGTGCGCATGGCGGGCTCGGTGAGCGACATCAACGACAGCAAGCTCGCCGAGGCGCAGCTCTTCGGCGAAAAGGAACGTGCGCTGGTCACCCTCAAGTCGATCGGCGATGCAGTGATCACGACCGATCTGCGCGGGCGAGTCGAGTATTTCAATCCGGTCGCCGAGACCCTGACCGGGTGGAAGGCACACGAGGCCGAGGGCATGCCGCTCGCCAACGTTTGCCGAATGCTTGACGAGACGACGCGCCAGGCGCTGCCGGATCCGCTGGAACGAGTGGGACGCGAGGGCCGCACGGCGCAGGCGGCCACGAACGTGCTGCTCCTGCGGCGTGACGGCAGCGAGATCGCGATCACCGAGTCCACGGCGCCGATCCGGAATCGCAACGGCGATGTGGCCGGGGTGGTCCTGGTGCTGCACGACGTGAGACGCGAGCGCGAATACGCGAGTCAGCTTTCCTACCAGGCGAGCCATGATGCGCTGACGGGGCTCATCAACCGGCGCGAATTCGAGCACCGGCTCAGCCTCGCCTTGGCGAGCGCGCGCGAGCTTGGCCGCACGCACGCGATGCTCTACCTGGACCTCGATCAGTTCAAGATCGTCAACGACACTTGCGGCCATGCCGCGGGCGACGAACTGATGCGCCAGGTCAGCATGCTGCTGCAGGGGCGCCTGCGTGAAGGCGACACCCTTGCGCGCATCGGCGGCGACGAGTTCGGCGTCATCCTCGAGAATTGCTCTCCCGAGCACGCCGAACGGATCGCGGATGAGCTGCGGCAGACCGTCACCGATTTCCATTTTGTCTGGCACGACCGCTCGTTCGCCATCGGCGTCAGCATAGGCCTCGTACTCGTCGCCGAGGGCCCGCTCACTCTCGCCGACGTCCTGAGCGCGGGCGATGCGGCTTGTTACATGGCCAAGGAGAAGGGGCGCAATCGCGTCCAGCTCTACCACCGCAAGGACAGCGAACTCGCGGTTCGCCACGGCGAGATGGAGTGGGTCGCTCGCCTGCACTCCGCGCTCGATGCCGACCGCTTCTGCCTGTACTCACAGCGCATCATTGCCGTCGGCGCACCACGCCGACCCGCGGCGATGTTCGAGCTCTTGCTGCGGATGGTTGACGAGCAGGGGATGGTCGTGCCGCCGATGGCGTTCATCCCTGCCGCCGAGCGCTACAACCTCATGCCGGCGATCGATCGCTGGGTCATCCGTACCGCGCTACCGATGATCGCCAGGTCCCGGACGACCGACCGCGCCGACGCGACCTATATGATCAACCTTTCCGGCGCGTCGATCGGCGACGAACGGTTCCTCGACTTCATCCGCGAGCAACGCGCCTGCAGCGGCGTGCCAGCCGACAGCATCTGCTTCGAGATCACCGAAACCGCCGCGATCGCCAATCTGGCACAGGCCGCCCACTTCATCGCCGAACTGCGGGCTACCGGCTGCCGATTCTCGCTGGACGATTTCGGCGCGGGCATGTCGTCGTTCGGCTATCTCAAACATCTGCCGGTGGATTTTCTCAAGATCGACGGCAGTTTCGTGACCGACATGCTGATAGACCCGATCGATGGCGCGATGGTCGAGTCAATCAATCACATCGGTCACGTCATGGGCAAGAAGACTATCGCGGAATTTGTCGAGAATGACGCGACTCTGAACAGGCTGCGCGACATTGGTATCGACTATGCGCAGGGATTCGGCATTGAGGAGCCGCGCCCATTTCGCGTCGACGAGGAGGACGCGGTGCACGCAGCACCGCGCACGGTCAATCCAGCGGTCCGATGAAATCAGCTTTGCCGATTTCGACGCCATTGTGGCGGAGAATCGCGTAGGCCGTGGTTACGTGAAAGTAGAAGTTGGGCAGCGTGAACTGCAGCAGGAAATTGACACCGGTAAAGGTCTTCGGCTGCCCGCGGATCGGCCGGACAATCTCGCGCCCCTCCGAGCCGTCGATCTCCCCGGGAGCGAGCGTGCGAAGATAGGCGATCACCGCATCGACGCGCGCGGCGAGGTTGGCGAAGGTCTTCGCGGCATCATCGAATGCCGGAGGTTCCTTCCCGGCGAGGCGCGCACCGGTGGCGCAGGCAAAATCGCAGGCAAGTTGAACCTGGCGGGTGAAGGTGAACATGTCCGGAAACAGGCGGGCATCGAGCAACGCCGATTCGTCGATCTTCTTCGCCTGCGCGTGCGCGGCCGCCTTGTCGAGGATTCCCCGAAGATTACCGAGCATCCTCAGGACCACCGGCACCGACGCCTGATACATCGAGAGAGTCATTGCATTGCCTCCTGTTTCGGGATGGCGATTATAGCAAGCGCGGGTGCGTACCCGACCGCCTGCCGGTGCGGCAGGAGGTCGCGGCGTTGTGGATCGCGGCGGGGCGATGACCCGATTCCAGCGGCGCGCGCGTTGACTTAGACTGTCGGGGTTAAGGCGCGACAGCGCCGCGACCCAGGAGGCAGCCATGCGCAGCGACACCCTTTCCGAAGCCATGCAACCGCCCGGCGCGCGGCTGGCGGAACTTGCCGGGCCGCCGACGCGCCTGCCCAGGGCCGCCCGCCGCGGAGGCACGCGCGCCGGCAATGCCGCCGCGCTTGCAAAGGCGCACCTGGGGGCCATTGGGCACCGGAACCATGGCCGCTGACCGGCAGGATTCGAAATGGCGCCTGCACGGTGTACGCGTGGTGCATGCCAATGAACTTGACGTCAACACGCCGCAAACGCCGGGCATGAATCGCGCCGCAGCCATCACCGCGGCGCGCGCCGGCGCGGAGAAGCTCTGGGCCGGCACCGTGGTCATCCACCCGAAGGCGAAAACCGGGGCCCACCACCACGGGCCGGTGGAGAGCGTGATTTACGTGGTCAGCGGGCGAGTGCGCATCAAGTGGGGCGATCGTCTCGAGTTCGTCGCCGAAGCCGGCCCCGGCGATTTCATCTTCGTCGCGCCATTCGTGCCGCACCAGGAAATCAATGCCAGCGACGACCAGCCGCTTTCCTGCGTACTCGTGCGCAGCGGTCAGGAACCGGTCGTGGTCAACCTTGATCTGCCCAACGTCGAGCCCAACCCCGAGGCGGTGCATTGGGTCGACAACATTCATCCGGCGCCGGAGCGCTAGTAGTCCGTCGAGCCGCGACCGGCGGACCGGGGCTTCATTCGGGGCACGAGAACGCCAAGAACTCCGACGGATCGTCCTGGTAGGCGTGACCGAAGCTCACCTGGCCACGGGAGCGCAGCAGCAACTCTTCGCGACGCAGCACGATTTCGGCCTCGCCCTGCAGCGTGACGTAGGTGCCGTTCGAACTGTGGTCGATGAGCACAAACTTATCGCGCCGGCGCTCGATATGCGCATGCATGCGCGAGGCCTTGCGATCGGCGATCACGACATCGTTCTGCAGGTCGCGGCCGATGGACAGGGTCGGCGCAGCTTCGGAAAGCTCGATCTGGCGATCGCCGTGTCTTAGCACCAGCTGGGCGGGCCGGACCTTGACGTGGGTCGACAGCGAAGTGAGCTCGTCCTCGGTCTCCTGCCAGACCAGTTCGAACAGATCGACGTCCTTCTGCTTGCCCTTCATCGTGTGCGCCTGCTGGCTGCGAGTGCGCGCGCGAAGCGCGGGCGGCAGCCCCTCGACCGTCTGCGCTGAGGTGAATATCTGTCCTCCGCGGGCGAGATTGGCCAGGCGCGCGGCGATGGTCACCGAATCGCCGAAGACGTCGTTCCCTTCCTGGAGCACCGGGCCGTAGTTGAATCCGACGTGGATGGCGAGCGGCGCGCCGCGCGCGGTGCGCTGGCCGGAGATGCGCGCCTGCATGTCAACGGCTGCCCGCGCCGCAGAGTCGGCCGCGGGGAAGACGGCCATCACCTCGTCACCGATAGTCTTCACGACGCGCCCGCCACTGTCGACGCAGGCCTGGCGGATGATCGCCAGGCAACGCTCGACCGTCGCTAGAGCCTCGGCGTCGCCGAGACTCTCGTAGAGCTTTGCGCTGCCGCTAATGTCGGCAAACAGAACGGCGAAATTTTCCGGTGACTTGTCCATGGCGGCGCTCGACAGCGCCAAGTATAAGGCGGCTCGGGGCATCGCGGAATATTCACGTTGACAGTCGCCGACGGCGCAGCCTAGTATCGGCTGGCACCGCCGTCCTGGCGGGCGATCGTGCGGCCGTCCCTCGATGAATGCGAACTGGCTGTTAGGATGCTGTGTGTGCGTGGCGTCGACGCTGTGTTACGGCGCCGATGTAGGGATGGTCACGATCCTGGACGGTAGCGCGCGCGTGCTGCGTGGCGTGAACTGGTACAAGCTGATCGAGGGCGCGCGGGTGCAGGACGGGGATGTCATCGACGCCGCGGATCACGCGCAGGTACAGGTCGAGCTTTCGGCCGGACCGGTTGTCAACTTCGTCGGCGCGGCCGAGGTTTTCACCGCCGTTGCGGGATCGGGCGGGGGCAAGGCAACGCCGACGGAGCTGTACCTGGCCCATGGTTGGCTGAAGCTGGCGGTGAAGCCTGGCGGCGGTGCGCTGCGCGTGCGCTCGTCGGCCGGCACGATTGCAAGCGGCGGCGGGGTCGCAGTTGTCCATACCGAGGGCGAAACTCTTGAGACTTTCGTGGAGCAGGGCGACGCCAAACTGATCGAGCCCGGCAGGACCGCCGGTGAAGGCGCGACGCACGATCTTAGGGGCGGTGATTTTGCCATCCGGGCGAGCGACCGGCCGTTCGCGAGCGCCGCGGCCGCGCCGCAAACATTCGTTGCCGCGATGCCGCGTCAGTTCAGGGATCCGCTGCCCAGCCGTGCGCAACTCTACCAGGTCTCGCACATACAACTGGTCGCGGAGCGGCCGATCAGCTACCCCGAAGCCGAGCCGTGGCTGACCGGCCCCTATCGGCGCGTATTCCTGAAACGGCTGCAGCCGCGGCTCACCGACCCCGAGTTCCGCACTTTGGCCAGCGCCAAGGCCCAGGCGTATCCAGAGTGGCAGGGTTCCCTTGGATCGGCCGAAAGCGCGCCTGCGGACAAGGCCGAGCCGTCGCAGGCGGCGGCGAAAGCGGCGAAGCCGGAATCCACGGGGAACTGGCCGTTCGGCAGCTCGAAGAAATGAGCACGAAGCCAAGGCCGGCGGGAACCTAGGGACGACCATGAAGCTGATGTGGAAATTCAATCTCGTGCTGCTCGCGGTGTTCCTCGTGGGCTTTCTCGTGACCGGCTTTGTTTCCTACGACGTGGTGCAGGCCAATGCCCGCGAGGAGATTCTGGATAACGCGCGCGTGATGATGGAATCGGCGCTGTCCTCGCGCAGCTATACCAACACCCAGGTCAAACCGCTGCTCGAGACGCAGCTCAAATATTCCTTTCTGCCGCAATCGGTGCCGGCGTACGCCGCCACTGAACAATTCAACGACTTGCGCAAGAAGTATCCCGATTACAGCTACAAGGAAGCGACACTCAATCCGACCAACCCGCGCGATCGCGCGACCGATTGGGAGACAGACGTCGTCAACAAGTTCCGCGACGGGCAGACAAAGACCGAGCTGGTCGGCGAACGTGACACGGCCACCGGTCGGTCCATTTACCTCGCCCGACCGATCCAGATCAAGGATGCGGCGTGCCTGGCGTGTCACAACACGGTCGCCGAGGCGCCAAAAACGATGATCGAGCTCTACGGGCCGGCCAACGGCTTCGGCTGGAAATTCAACGAGATCGTCGGCGCACAGATCGTATCGGTGCCAAGCGCATTGCCGATCCAGCGTGCCAACCATACCTTCAAGGTCTTCATGCTGCTGCTGACGCTCGTGCTCGTCCTAACCTTCATACTGCTCAATGTCATGCTGCATTCGATCGTAATCCAGCGCATCAAGGAATTGTCCAAGCTGGCCGACGAGGTAAGTCTCGGCCATCTCGAATCGGCCGAGTTTCGCAGCAAGAGCAAGGACGAGATCGGCGTGCTTACGGCTGCGCTCGCGCGGATGAACAAGAGCCTGGTCCAGGCAATCAAGATGCTCGAGTCGTAGGCGCAGGACGACGCACTGCAATCGCACCGCGATGGCTGAACCGGAGAAAATCGGCAAATACGTGATTCAGAGCGTGCTCGGCAAAGGCGCCATGGGGGTCGTGTACAAGGCCTTCGATCCGCATATCGAACGCGTCGTCGCGGTAAAGACCGTGCGCAAGGACTTGGTCGACCCCGACCTCGCCGTGCAGGTGATGGCACGCTTCCAGAACGAAGCGAAGGCGGCTGGGCGGCTGCTGCATCCGAACATCGTCAGTGTCTACGAATATGACGAGGATGAGGTCAACGCCTTCATCGCCATGGAGTACGTCGAAGGCACGGGCCTGCGGGAATACCTCAACCGCAAGGCCAGCTTCGATCTCGGGCAGATCGTTGCGATCGTGTCGCAACTGCTGCTGGCGCTGGATTTTGCCCACGAGCGCGGCGTCGTGCACCGCGATGTGAAGCCGGCCAACCTCATCCTTACCAGCGGAGGCGCCCTCAAGGTCGCCGATTTCGGCATTGCGCGCATCGACACGTCGAACCTGACCAACGCCGGAATGGTCATGGGAACGCCGTCCTACATGTCGCCAGAGCAATGCCAGGGCAAGGAGATCGACCGCCGCTCCGATCTGTTCAGCTGTGGAGTGGTCCTCTATGAGCTGCTCACCGGGGAAAAGCCGTTTGCCGGGTCGATCGAAGCGATTGCGTTCAAGATCTGCTACGAGGAAGCGCGGGCCCCGTCGGAGCTATCGAAGCTTGAACTTCCGCCGGCACTGGACGCAATCGTCGCGACAGCGTTGGCCAAGGATCCCGCTACGCGTTTCCAGAATGCAAAAGCCTTCAACCGCGCGATGCGCCTTGCGCTTGACCCGGAAATCAACATCAAGCGCGAGGCCCAGGACGCCACCGAGATCAATCTCGCCGCGGTCAAGCTGCAGGCTCAGGCCGCGCCGGTTTGGGATGACACGACGCTGCACACCATCGAACGGCAACTGGCCGACCTGGTAGGGCCGATGGCACGGGTGATGGTCAAGAAGGCGGCGGCGAAGTCCAGGGACACGGTCGAACTCTACACGCTCCTGTCAGAGAGCATTTCGGACCCCGAAGTGCGCAAGAAATTCGCTGCCGGGATGGCTAGCGCCACCGGCGAGCGCGCGGCCAGCAACCAGACCGGCACTGGCGTACGGCGTACTATGACGCCGCAGCTGCGCTCGCTCGGCGGCGGAGCAGAAGCCCAAGCGCCGCTTGATCCGCTCTTTGTCGAGGAGACAACTTCGAGGCTCGCGGTATACCTCGGGCCGATCGCCAAGATCGTTACCCGCAAGGCCGCGGCCGATGCCGCAAACCGCCAGGAATTCGTGCAGCGCGTCGCCGACCATCTCGGGGCGCAGGAGCGCGGAGCGTTCCTGCGCGAGGTCGGTTTCGTCGAATTCGAATGAGCGCGTTCTACCACGACGGCAGTCGGGCGCTCCAGGACCGGTTCGACGCCCGGCGGCTCGCCGACCGCCTCGAGCAGCGGCTGGTCTCGGATCGCATCAGCGACGACGACAAGGCATTCATCGAGTCGCTCGACATGTTCTTCCTGGCGACCTCCGATGCGGACCATCAACCGACTTGCTCATACAAGGGTGGCGAGCCCGGCTTCGTGCGCGTTGTCGACCGCGGCACGCTCGCCTTTCCTACCTACGATGGCAACGGCATGTTCCTGTCGATGGGCAATGTTGCGCAGAATCGCCGGGTCGGCATGCTGTTCATCGATTTCCTCCACCCGAAGCGTTTGCGGATCGCGGGCGAAGCATCCCTGCATCTGGACGACCCGCTGCTCCCAGCTTACCCGGAAGCACAGCTTGTCGTTCGCGTGGCCGTAACGCGCGTGTTTCCGAACTGCCCGCGCTACATCCACAAGCTGGCGCTCGTCGAGCGCTCCGGCTTCGTTCCGCGGCCTGGTTGCGAGACGCCGGTGCCAGCCTGGAAGAAGAACGACTGGGCGAGAGACGTACTGCCGGAAAATGGTCCCGCGCACCGGAAATAGGCTACCGCTGCCTCGGGTCAAATGCGTCGCGTAATCCGTCCCCCAGCAGGTTGAACGACAGTACCAGCAGGAAGATCGACATTCCCGGCCAAACCGCCATCCAGGGCGCGCTGTCGATGTAGTTCTTGGCGGTGTTGAGCATACTGCCCCAGGATGGCGCTGGTGGCTGCTGCCCCAGGCCCAGAAAAGACAGGGCTGCCTCGGCGATGATCGCGGCGGCGATTGCCAGCGTAGCCTGCACGGTCAGCGGCGGGACGATGTTGGGCAGGATGTGTCGCCACATGATCCGCAGCGGCGAGTTGCCCACCGCGCGTGCCGCCTCGATGTAATCCTCGACCTTCACCTGCAGGACCTGCGCGCGCGTGAGGCGAATGAAGACCGGGGTCGCCGAAACGCCGATCGCGATCATCGCGTTGCTCAGGCTCGGCCCCAAGAATGCTGCCAGCGCGATGGCAAGGATCAGGAACGGGCAGGCGAGCATCGCGTCGGTGATGCGCGAGATCAACGCGTCGAGCCAGCCCCCGGCGTACCCGGCAAGCAAGCCAATTGGTATGCCGAAGGCGAGCGAGATCGAGACGGACACGACCCCGGCGAGCAGCGACGCGCGCGTCCCCCAGATTACGCGCGAGAGCACGTCGCGCCCGATCTCATCGGTTCCGAACCAGTGGGCCGCGTTCGGTGCTTTGCGAACGGCGCTCCAGCTTGTCGCCAGCGGGTCGTAGGGTGCGATAGCCGGCGCGAGCAGCGCCAACATCGCGAAACCTGCGATGACGCCCAGCGCCGCCATGGCCGCGCGCCGTCGCGCCAGGTGCTTGATGGCGCGCCTGCCCGGCGACAGCGGCCCGGGCGGCGATGCGATGGCCGCGGTAGTCACGCCTGGCTGTCCCGCAACCGTGGATTGACCAGAAAGTACGCCAGGTCGGCAAGCAGATTCAGGCTGATGTATGCGGTCGCGGTACAAAGCACGACGCCCTGCACGACCGCATAGTCGCGATTGAACACCGCGTCCACGATGAGCTTGCCGAAGCCCGGAATCGTGAACACCTGCTCGGTCAGGACGGCGCCCGACAGGAGCGTGCCGAATTCGAGGGCGCCAAGGGTAATCACCGGCGTCAGTGCGTTGCGCAGTGCATGTTTGAGCACGACAACCCGCTCTTCGAGCCCCTTCGCGCGCGCCGTGCGCACATAATCGGCACCAAGGACCTGCAGCATCGCGCTGCGCATGTGACGCATGAGCACCGCCGCGATGCTGTTGCCGAGAACGAATGCCGGCATGATCATCGCCGCGAGGTTGGCCCTTAGATCCACGAGGGGGCTCACGTAGCCGGATGCGGGCAGCCAGCCCAGGGTGACCGAAAACAGCAGGATAAGCATGATTCCAAGCCAGAAGTTGGGGGTCGACAATCCCCAGAGCGCAAGGACGTTGGCGGTGTAATCCCAGATGGTGTCCCGCGCCACTGCAGACACGATGCCCGCCGTGATGCCGACCACGAGCGCGATGAGCATGGCCAGGAAGGCGAGCTCCAATGTGACCGGCAGCTTCTCGGCCACCAGATCGAGTACCGGCCTCTGAATCCGCACCGACTCGCCCAGGTCTCCCTTGAGCACGCCCGACGCCCAGTAGAGGTAGCGCACGGGCAACGGCTCGTCGAGGTGGAGCTTCTGGTGCAGGTGCGCGATCACGGTGGGGTCGCGTTCCTCGCCGGCCAGGATCATCGCCGGATCCCCTGGAAGCAGCTGCTGCAATCCGAAGATCAGGATGGACACAAAGAAAAGCGTCGGTGCGATTGTTGCCAGTCGTCGAACCAGAAACTTGACCATGCTCGATTATGTTGTTGCCGTAAGCTCCGCCCGCGGAGCCGGGAGCGAACGCCGGTGGTCGCTTTCGATCAGCCCATTTCGCGAAAAGCCACGAAGCTCATGGCCCAGGCGCATGTTCGGCGCTGCGGCTTCAATTCATCTTCAGTCCCTGCACTCTCACCAGCCCGTCAGGGATGGTGCGCAGGCCCGACAGCCTGTTCGTGTACGCCCATAGCCAGTGGCGATGGAAGAGGTACACGATCGGCCGGTCCTTGAGCACAATGGCGGCGATTTCCCCGTAGATCTTCTTGCGCTCGGCGGGATCGAGCGTGGTCCGCGAGCGGTTGAGCAGATCGTCGACTGCCTTGTTGCAGTACCCCGCATAATCGAGCGGCTGCTTGCAAGCGTCGAAGCTGAAAATATTGCCGTCGGGATCGGCGCGACCGCTCCATGCCAGCACGTAGGCCTCGAAATCGCCCCTGTCGGCCATGTCGAGCGAGGTGGCAAATTCGGTTGATTGGATCTTCACCTCGAACCCGGCCTCCTGGACCATCGATTGCACGACCTGCGCGATCTTTTGCGCGTCGGAGGTCGTGGGGGTCATCAGCGTAAATGCAGGATGCGGTACGCCAGCCGCCTGCAGCAGCGCCCTTGCCTTCGCCACGTCGCGCTTTGGCACGGGGACGTTCGTGGCGTAGTAGGCGTTGCTCGGAGCGACCCATTGATTGCCGATGTCCGCCTCGCCGTCCATCGCGACCTGGACGATCGCCTCGCGATCGAGCGCGAGCTCGAACGCCTCGCGCACCCGAGGGTCGCGGCCGAGTGGATTCGACTGCGCATGAGCGCCGTGGCCGACGTTGATCGTAATGCCCTGATAGCCGATTTCAGTGATACGCGAGATTTTGAAGCGGCTGTCGGTCTTGAGCGCCGAGATGTCGGAGGTGCCGACGCGCTCGATGAAATCGAGTTGGCCCGATTTCAGATTTGCCAGCCTCACGGTCGTGTCGACGATGGGGAGATAAACGATCCGGTCAAAATGGATCTGGCCCTTGTTCCAGTAGCCCGGATAGCGCTCGAGCACGATGCGGTCCTGTGCAAGGCGCTCGACAAAGCGAAACGGCCCGGAACATACCGGGTGCGAGCCGAATTTGTCGCCCTCGGCCTGTGCCGCCTTTGGCGAGACCATCATGCCGGCGCGATCGGCCAGTTGGGCAAGCAGCGGTGCAAACGGTGCCGCCAGGTCGAGGCGGACGGTCGATTCGTCGACGATATCGACCGTGGTCACGGGGGCAAGCTCGCCGCGACGATTCGAGCCTGCCATGTTTTTGTGGCGCTCGATGTTGAATTTGACTGCCGCAGCGTCGAATTTCTCGCCGTCCTGAAAGGTCACGTCTTTGCGCAGCTTGATCGTCAGCGCCTTGTGGTCGGCCGACCATTCGTACCCAGTCGCCAGCTGCGGTACGATCGCCAGCTTCTCGTCGATGTCGAACAGCTTGTCGCACAGCGCGGCAAACACGATGCGGCCAACGAAGGTGCGGGCAAGCGTCGGATCGAGAACGTCAGGGTCTTCGGCGAGCCCGATGCGCAGCGTCTGTGCCGCGGCAAAGGTTGTTGTCAGCAGCAGCGCTGCGGCCGGCAGGGCTACTCTCGTCCATATTCGCAGGCTCATCTGCTTCTCCTTCGCTCCAGGGGTCGCGTGCGGTCCAGGCCTCGGCACGGATGTTAGCGCCAACCTGCCGCCACCGGAACCTCCGCCGTCAAGGCATCCGTGCCGGGTCACGGAAAGCAGCCTGTAGTCGCGCAAGACGTGAGTTGGCGCGCTGCCCCGCCCGGGGCAAGGCGGCCGCCGGCACGGCGATTTCGTGCCAGAAGTGGCACGCCGTCGCGTGGCCGTACTCGGAGAGCAAAGCCGGTTCTGCTTCGGCACAATGCGGCCGTGCATGAGGGCAGCGGGTGCGGAAGCCGCAGCCGGAGGGCGGATCGATCGCGCTCGGTACGTCGCCTTGCAGAATGAGGCGCTGACGGCGCCAGGCAGGGTCCGGCACGGGGATCGCCGAAAGCAGCGCCTGCGTGTACGGATGGCGCGGATTGACGAACAAATCCGCGGTGGTTGCGGATTCGACGATGCGTCCCAGATACATCACCGCGATTCGCGTGGCGACGTGCTTGACGACCGCAAGGTCGTGCGCGATGAGAACGAACGCCAGGCCAAGCCGGCTCTGCAAATCGGTCAGGAGATTGACGACTTGTGCCTGGATCGAGACGTCGAGTGCCGACACCGGTTCGTCGCAGACGATGAGCTTGGGCTCCGCGGCGAGCGCGCGGGCGATGCCAATGCGTTGGCGCTGGCCGCCGGAGAACTCATGGGGATAGCGGCCGGCATGCTCTGGCGCGAGTCCCACCAGACCGAGCAACTCGGCCACGCGCTCCCGACGGCGCCCCTGCGCAAGGTCATGCAGAAGGAGCGGCTCGGCGAGCGTTTGCCCCACTGTCATGCGCGGGTTGAGCGATGTGTAGGGATCCTGGAACACGATCTGCAGCGCGCGGCGCCGGGCACGCAGTCGCGCTGCATCGAGTGACAGCAGGTCGCAGCCATCGAATTCGATCGCGCCCGAGGTCGGTTCGAGCAAGCGCAGGATCAATCGGGCAGTGGTCGACTTGCCGCAGCCCGATTCGCCGACCAGGGCCAGTGTTTCACCTTCGGCCACGTCGAAATCGATGCCGTCGACCGCGCGTACGGCCCGCTTTCCGCTCCGGAAAGGACTCGAAGGCACCGGGAAGTGCTTGACGAGGCCGGCGACGCGCAGCAGGGGTTTCACGCCGGGGCGGCTCCTGCATCAAGCGGGGAACGCCAGCACGCCGAGGCATGGGCCGGACCGACCGCCAGCAACGCCGGGCTGTCGCGACGGCAGCGCGCGATCACAAACGGGCAGCGCGGATGAAAGCGGCAGCCGGGAACCGGCTGCAGCGGGTCGGGCACGACCCCTTCGATAGCGGGCAGTCGCTGCTGCTTGACGTCGAGCCGCGGAATCGACGCGAGGAGGCCTATCGTATAGGGGTGCTCCGGCCGCGCGAACAGGCTTGCGACATTGGCGTGCTCGACGATGCGGCCCGCGTACATCACGGCGACCTCATCGGCCAGTTCGGCGACGATGCCGAGATCGTGGGTGATGAGCACGATCGCGGTGCCGGTCTCCTGGCGCAAGCTGCGCAGCAGGTCGAGGATCTGGGCCTGGATCGTAACGTCGAGCGCAGTCGTCGGTTCGTCGGCGATCAGGAGCCTCGGCTCGCAGGCAAGCGCCATCGCGATCATGACCCGCTGTCGCATGCCTCCGGAAAGACGATGCGGATAGTCACTGAAACGTCGCTCGGGCGAAGGGATGTGAACACGGCGCAACATCTCGATGGCGTGCTCCTTCGCCGCCGCGTTCGAAGCAGGCCGATGTCGCATCACCGCCTCGACGACCTGGTCGCCGACGGTGAAGGCCGGATTGAGCGAAGTCATGGGCTCCTGAAAAACCATCGACAGCCGGTTGCCACGGAGCTCGCGCATGGCCGCCGGAGAAAGGCGGGTGAGGTCGACACCTTCGAAGCGGATCTCGCCGCTTACTCGCCCGGGCGGCGCGACGAGTCCCATTATCGAAAGTGCGGTTACGCTCTTGCCGCATCCGGATTCACCAACGATGCATAGCGTGCGCCCGGGTTCAAGCTCGAAGCTCACGCCGTCGACTGCGGTGAACTCACCGGCCTCGACCGCGAACGACGTCCTGAGGCCGCGGACCTCGAGCAGCGCGCTCATCGTTGGCGCCGAGTGCACTCTTCCTGAAAGCGCTGGATTTCGGCTTCGATCGTGGAGCGGTCGGTTATTCCAGCCGGCCGGGCACGGCTGGGCAGGCAGCCGACAAAAGGCTGGAAGCGCTCGAGGCTCTTGACGTAGAGGCGGTTGAGTTCGGCGAGCGGATCAGGATGATCGTCGACACGCAAATCGAGCGCCGGATACGCCTCGGTCGTGCAGATCATGAGCGCAGTCGCCTGCCTGCCCCTCTTGTCGCCGCCGGCAGCCTCCCCCGCCTGCATCGCGGCGATCAGCCGTTCGGCGAATGGCAGCTCGCGTCCCGCGTCGTAGAACTGGGCCGTGTCCTCAATCACCTGCGGGCCGACGAGCATGTTGCCGGCGACGGAAAAGCCATCGCCGGATACGTGCCCGCACCATTCAATGCATTCGACGCCGGTGTGCACGGCGAGATTGCCCTCGGCATCGATCAGATGCACCTGGCGATGGTCGCGGCCGGCATCGGGGTAGATGAGCGTGCGTACGACGTCGGTCGGCGCCATGCCCTGGGCGAGCCGCGTCAGGCCGCGCTGGCCGTACAGCGGATTGACCAGGGCCTGCGTCGACAATGCGCCCACGCCGCTGAGCGCGTACGGGCAAAGCGAGCCCACTGCAAAGAACCGGCTCGCGACGATCACGCCCAGAGCGCCCGACGCATCGCGCGCGACGATCGACCAGGTCATGTGCCATTGTGAAAGCTTGCCTGGCGATTGGCAATCTTGACCATGGTTCCGGCGCTTCGGCCCGCCACTAGCGCAGAGGTCCGAAGCGCAGGCGAGCGCCGGCCCACCAAGCTCGAAGCGCATCGGCAGGCGAGCCTGCCGATGCGATGCCAGCTACAGACGTTCGATGATTGCGGCGATTCCTTGACCTCCGCCGATGCACATCGTGATCAGCCCGTAACGGCCGCCGGTGCGGTGCAGCTCGTATAGCGCCTTGACGGTGAGGATGCAGCCGGTGGCGCCAATCGGGTGGCCCAGAGCGACGGCGCCGCCATTGGGATTGACTTTGGCCGGATCCATGCCGAGTTCCTTGCTCACGCCCAGCGCTTGGGCGGCGAATGCCTCATTGGACTCGATGACGTCCATCTGCTCGAGCTTCAGGCCGGCCTTGCCCAGCGCCTTTTTAACCGCCGTGACCGGCCCCAGGCCCATGATCTTGGGATCGACGCCGGCATGCCCGTAGGCCAGCAAGCGCGCCATCGGCTTGAGGCCCTTCCTGGCTGCAGCAGACTGCTCCATCAACACTACCGCCGCTGCCGCGTCGTTGATGCCCGAGGCGTTGCCGGCCGTCACTGTGCCATTTTCCTTCGCGAACACCGCCTTCAGCTTCGCCATGCCTTCGAGCGAGGCATCGTTGCGCACGTGCTCATCGGTATCGAATTGCAGCGGGCCTTTCTTGCTCTTGAGCTCGATCGGCAGAATCTGATCCTTGAAGTACCCCTTGGCGATGGCATTGGCCGCCCGCTTGTGGCTTTCGACCGCAAACGCGTCCTGGTCGCCGCGTGTGATACCGCACTTGGCTGCGACATTTTCGGCAGTGACGCCCATGTGGACAGTATCGAACGGATCGGTCAGCGCGCCGACCATCATGTCGACATCCTTGGCGTCGCCCATGCGCGCGCCCCAGCGCTGCGTCACGTTGACATAACCGGCGCGGCTCATGCTTTCAGCGCCGCCCGCGACTGCGGCATCGACGTCACCGAGCATGATGTATTGCGCGGCGGTGACGATCGCCTGCATTCCGCTGCCGCACAAGCGATTGAGGGTGAGCGCTCCCGACTCCTTGGGAAGCCCGCCGTTCAGCGCTACGACGCGCGACAGGTACATGTCCTTCGCCTCGGTGTGGATGACGTTGCCAAACACGCACTGGCCGATTTCCTGGGGGTCGATCTTGGCCCGGCTGACCGCTTCGCGCACGACTCGGGCGCCCAGCTCGGTCGGCGGCAAATCCTTGAGGCTGCCGCCGTAGTCGCCGATCGCCGTGCGCACGCCGCTCAGGATGACTACTTCTTTCGTTTCGCTCATTGCTGCTCTCCGGGGAATGGACTGCTGAAGAGAACGTCTATTTTCGCGATTGCTTGACTCCGGCACGCGACCACGGGATTGATGCTCGGCGCGGGAGGCTTGCGGCTCATTTTACGATTGTTCCGTCGTTCGACAGCCCGGCGAGCAAAAGATTCGGGCGCTGTGCGCCCCGTTGGGGCGAATGCCTAAGGCACGTCGAGCAGGCGCCTGCGGTGCCAGTCAGCGATCCCCTCATCGGGGAGTTCGGCGAAGTGTGCGTGGTCCAGGCCTTCCGGGATCTCTGCCCAGGGTACGGCATAGTCCAGCATCATCTCGACTTCTTCGATCGGTTTCGGCAACGGCGTGTCGATCGCCGATGCGAACGGGTACACCCATTGCCCCCAGCGCGGGTCCGATACCCATAAGGAGCTGCCGCACTTGCCGCAGAAATGACGGCGTGCGTCGGACAGCTTCTTGCGCTTGCCGTTGCCCTCGGCAACCCGGGCGCGGTACACGACCACGTTTTCTTCGCCGGTGACCTTAAGCGACTCGGCCTCGCCCATGATGTTGATGGCGTAGCCGCCGCCGCCTTGAGTCTTGCGACAAATCGAGCAGTAGCAACGCTGGTACGGATAGGGTGTGTGGGAATCGAGCGCAAACTTGACCGCGCCACAGGAACAGGAGCCCTTGAGCCGCATGATCTCGATCTTGGCCGGGGAAAACCAGCATCATACCGCCGGCCGGCGGGAAGCGTTGCCGCGCCGTCGCGCCGCCATGGCTTGGGCTACACTGGGCCATCCCGGTACGGTCGAAGGAGCGCCATGGGACGCATCAGTCAAGCCGTCACATTTCCGGCCGCGGCCGGGCACGCGCTTGCCGCGCGCCTCGACCTGCCCTCCGGGGGGCCTCCCCTCGCCTACGCCCTGTTCGCCCATTGCTTCACCTGCTCGAAGGATTCGCGTGCCGCAACGTTCATCAGCGAGGCGCTGACCGACGCAGGTCTTGCCCTGCTGCGCTTCGACTTCACCGGTCTCGGAGATTCGGAGGGCGACTTCGCGAACACGACTTTTTCCTCCAACACCGCCGATCTGGTTGCCGCCGCGGCCTGGCTCAGGCGCGAGCACGAGGCGCCGGCGATCCTGATCGGCCACAGCCTGGGCGGCGCGGCTGTCCTTGCCGCGGCGGCGAGCGTGCCGGAGGCGGTCGCGGTCGCGACCATCAACGCCCCGGCCGATCCGGCTCACGTGACGCATCTGTTCCCCGACCGGGGTGCGGAAATCAGCGCCCTCGGAGAGGCCGAGGTCGAGCTCGCGGGGCGCCGATTCCGCATTCGCCGCGAGTTTCTCGAGGACATCGCCGCGCAGAAGCTCACTGCGGCGATCGCGGTGCTGGCACGCCCGCTGGTCGTGTTCCACTCGCCACGGGATACCACTGTGGGCATCGACAACGCCTCGCGCATCTTTCTGGCCGCCAAACATCCGAAGAGTTTCATCTCACTCGACGACGCGGATCATTTGCTTACCCGGCGCTCCGATGCGCGGTACGTCGGAGCGGTACTCGCCGCATGGGCCAGTCGCTACCTGCCGACGCGGTCGGCGGATGGCCATGGCGACAGCACCCCGCGCGACACGGTGCTGGTGGCCGAGACGCACGAAGGCAAATTTCAGGAGCAGATCACGATCGGACCGCACCGCCTGCTCGCCGACGAGCCGTTGTCGGCCGGCGGCAAGGACAGCGGGCCCTCGCCCTACGACCTGCTGACCGCGGCGCTCGGCGCGTGCACGGCGATGACGATGCGCATGTATGCCGACCTCAAGCAACTGCCGCTCGACCACATTCGAGTCCGGTTGCGCCACGCCAAGATCCACGCCAGGGATTGCAGTGAATGTGAAACCAAGGAAGGCCGTATCGACCGCATCGAGCGGGTCATCGAACTGGAAGGCGCGCTCGACGCCGCGGCACGGGCAAAGCTCCTTGAGATCGCCGACAAATGCCCGGTGCATCGGACCTTGCACGGCGAGGTCCTTGTCCAGACAAGGCTGACACCGGCCGAGGCAACGACGCGCGACGACACGCCTGCAGGCAAGTGAGTTCTGTTAGCGCCCGCGTTCGGTCGCCGCAAGCACCGTGAACAGGGCGAGTCCGATGAATGCGCCGCCGCTCAGGTAGTGTCCCATTGCGCGCACCCGCCGCGCTCCGCCGAGGGCGGGTCCGATCGTGGCTGCGGCGACGGCATAGACGCTGTCGGTGACCGCCGCGATCGCGACAAATATCGAGCCGAGCACAATGCTTTGCACCAGCGGCGCCGTTTCGGTACTCATGAACTGTGGCAGAAAGGCCGCAAAAAAAATTGTGGTCTTGGGGTTGAGCAACGCCACGACGAAGCCGTCGCGGAATACGGTGCGCAGGCACGCCGGTCCCGCGGGCCGAAGGATGCTGTTCGCCCCTGCGGTGCGCAATGCCTGGATGCCGAGATAGGTCAGGTACAGGACGCCGGCATATTTCACGACCGTGAAGGCGAACGACGAGACGGCGAACAACGCCGCGAGCCCGATGGAGGCACCAATCGCGTTGCCGAGATTGCCGAGCGCCACGCCGGCTACCGAAGCCAATCCATGGCGCGTCCCCTGAGCGAGGCTGCGAGTGACGATGTAGAACACGCCCGGGCCCGGTGTGATGGCCAGTATGAAACTTGCGACCAAGAATGCGGACAGCAGCGGCCAGCTAGGAAGCGGGTACATTGATCATCCCTGCGCTTTGAGCGTCCCCGAGCCGCCGGCCCCCCGGCCCAAGCCTTGCGACGACCTTGGCTGGTCCGCCCCTAGGTCTCCATCATCTTCGCTTCGTCCTCGGTCAACTCGCCCCGGCGCCGCGTGTCCGGCATGAGGATCGCGGCGATGAGCGCCACGGCGCACATGACGGTGACGTACCAAAAGAACGAGGATTCGAAGCCGCGCGATTTGAATTCGAGAGCGACGTATTCGGCGCTGCCACCGAAAATGGCATTGGCGATCGCGTATGAGAGCCCGACGCCGAGCGCGCGGACATGCATCGGAAACAGTTCGGCCTTAACCAGCCCGCTGATCGACGTGTAGAAGCTTACGCCGGCAAGCGCGAGGATCACCAGACCGAATGCAACATAGGGGTCGGTGGCGTGCGATAGCGCGCTCAGGATCGGCACGGTGCCGAGCACCGTGGCTACACCGAAGCAAAGCATCGAATTACGGCGGCCGATCTTGTCCGAAAAAGCGCCGAAGACCGGCTGCATCAGCATGTAGCAAAACAGCACCGCGGTCATCACTGCGCTCGCCGTCCGGGCGTCCATGCCGGCGGTGTTGACCAGATACTTCTGCATGTACGTGGTGAAGGTATAGAAGATAAGCGAGCCGCCGGCGGTGAACCCGAGCACGGTCAGGAACGAGCGCGGATAGCGGAACACGCCCTTGAGCGTGCCGGCATCGTGCTGGTGCCGCACCGCGTCGGACGTCGTCTCGGCAAGCGAGCGGCGGAGGAAGAAGGCGATGACCGCGGCAAGCGCCCCGATCGCGAATGGAATGCGCCAGCCCCATTCCTTGAGCTCGGCGTTGCTGAGGTACTGCTGCAGGATCACCAGCACCAGCACCGCCAGCAACTGGCCCCCGATGAGCGTCACGTACTGGAACGAGGCGTAGAAGCCCCTGTGGCGGTGGACGGCGACCTCGCTCATGTACGTCGCGCTGGTGCCGTACTCGCCGCCTACCGACAGTCCCTGCAGCAGTCGCGCGGCCAGCAGCAATGCTGGCGCGGCGACGCCGATGCTGGCATAGGTCGGCAGCAGCGCCACCATCAGCGACCCCCCGCACATCATGATGACGGCGATCATCATCGAGATGCGGCGGCCTTGTTTGTCGGCAATGCGGCCGAACAGCCAGCTGCCGACCGGCCGCATCAGAAACCCCGCGGCGAAGACGCCCGCCGCGTTGAGAAGCTGCGTCGTCTGATTACCGGCCGGGAAGAATTCGGCGGCGAAGTAAAGCGCCGTGAACGAATAGACGTAGAAGTCATACCACTCCACCAGATTCCCGGACGATCCTCCGACGATTGCCCAGATTCGGCGGCGTGTTTCGGTGGCGCCGATGCCGTGAACGTGATGAGAATGCGTGGTTGTGGTCATGGCCTAGCCCAGAAGCTTAAAGGCGTGCATCCAGTCATTGCGAAGAAATCCTGGAATGCACCACAGCATGCACAGCGGCTCGATTGCGCGCGCGGCCTCGGCCTTCCCCATGTCGGCCGTCTCCCAACCGAATTGGCCAAGAATCCCGGTTACGGTCTTCTTCGCCGCATCGTCGTTGCCGCAGATGAACATCGTCGGTTTGCCGCCCTTGAACTGGGGGTTCACCATGCAGGCGTTGCCGACCGAATTGAATGCCTTGACGAAGCGTGCAGCGCCGAACTCGCGCTGCAGTCGCTCCATCAGCGACTCGTCAAGGCTGGTGAAGAACCTCAGTACGCCGTTGACCGGAGGGGCGTCGGCGATGGGGTTGGTTGCGTCGATCACGGGCTTGCCGGCAAGGTTTGCCGCCGTCGCGGCGCGCAGCGCGCCAGCCGCGGCGCTGCCCTTGACCGCGACGACGACCAGCTCGCCGAAGCGAGCGGCGTCGAGAAAGCCGCCGACTTTGGCTGCGGAGTTTTTCGCCAGCCAGTCGGCGAGCTTGGCGGCGTCACGCGTGCCGAGCATGACCTCGTGGCCGTGGCCGGCGAAGCCACCGGCGAGCGTTTTCGCCACGTCGCCCGATCCCAAGATTCCCACCCTCATGACAGCATCCTTTCCCGCTGCAGCCACCCGCCGCCACCGCGGCCCGCAGCTCCCGCCGGCCGTGGACTCCCGGACAGGATCGTCGACGCCATGAACGCGGGGCTATGGGCAGAAGCGGGACGACATCATCGCACTGTCACACTACCCCGGCAATGTTGCGATGCGCAAAGGCGAGACGCATAATTTCCCGTCGCCGCCAGCGTGGTTTGACCCCGGATCCCGATGCGAATGCGCGACGTCATCGTAGTCGTTGTCGCCGGCGTGTGCCTGGCGTCGGACGCGGCAGCGCAGAGCCCGCCTGCGGGTCCGGTCACCGCAACGCCAATTGAGCATCTGATTGTCGTCATCGGTGAAAACATCAGCTTCGATTGCCTGTTCGCCACCTATGAGGCACCGCCCGGTAACAAGGTCGCCAATCTGCTATCGCGCGGCATCGTCGACCGCGAAGGATTGCCCGGGCCGCGGTTCTCGGATGCCATGCAGCGCACCGCGAGCGTCCGCGATCGCTATGCGGTCACGCCGCCTACCGGCGGTGGGTTCGCCACCCTGCCGCAACCGGGCACGACGTATGCGAGGGGCCTGCCGAGTTACGTTCGCGATGTGCGCTTTCCGGCCCACCTGCCCAACGGGCCGTACCGGATCACGCGCTACCTGCCCTACGGCGCGCCGGTCGGCGATCCGGTGCATCGCTTTTTCCAGATGTGGCAGCAGATCGACGGCGGCGGGATGGACCTGTTCACTTGGGTTGCCGTGAGTTCCGGCGAGGGCTCCCGCAGGCGCGACGATCCATCCTCCGATACGAATCAGGGCGGCGAGGCGATGGGGTTCTACAGCATGAGCAGCGGCGACGCGGCGTATTTCCGCGAGCTCGCCGCCAGGTACGCGCTCGCCGACAACTACCATCAGCCGGTCATGGGCGGGACCGGCGCCAATTTCCTTGCGCTCAGCACGGGCTCGGTCGGCGTTTACCTCGATGCCGGCAAGCCTGCGCCGCCCTCGGCAGACCAGGTCGAGGACCCCGATCCGCGGCCAGGCAGCAACAACTGGTACAAGCATTCGGGGTACGGGAGCGGTTCCTATACCGCGTGCGCGGATGCGAGTCAGCCCGGGGTCAAGGCGATCCGAGACTACCTCGCGACCCTGCCCTACCGGACCTTCAACGACGGCAACTGCGCCCCGGACACCTACTACCTGGTCAACAACCGCAACCCGGCCTACGCGGCCGACGGTACGCTCCAGGCGCGGGGCCCGGACACGACCTTCCTTCCCCCGCAGACCACCGCAAATATTGGCACGGCGCTTGCCGCGAAGGGCGTGTCGTGGAAGTGGTACAGCGGCGGGCGTACCGGCTCGGGAATCGACCGGCCACGCTACTGCCCGATCTGCGATCCCTTGGTCCATTCGACCGCTGTCATGACCAGCGCGCTGCGCAACAACCTGCAGGGCGTAGACGCCTTCTATCGCGATCTTGCGGACGGTGCATTGCCCGCCGTGTCGTTCGTGATCCCGCCCAACCTCGAGTCCGGTCACCCGGCCTATTCGACGGTCTTTGCGCTGGAGCAGTTTGTCAGGCAGCTTGTCGCCAAGGTCCAGGCCAATGCTGCCGTCTGGGGCAAATCGGCGATCCTGATTACAACCGACGAGGGCGGCGGCTATTACGACAGCGGCTACGTTCAGATCCTCGATTTTTTCGGTGACGGTACCCGCATTCCCCTGGTGGTCGTGTCGCCGTTTGCGCGAAAGGGCTATGTCGACCATACCTACTACGATCACGTGTCGATACTCAAGTTCATCGAACGCAATTGGCATTTGCCGCCGCTGTCGGAACGCAGCCGCGACGGCCTTCCCAACCCGGTGATGAGCGAGGTCGATTCGTACGTGCCGGCCAACCGCCCCGCGATCGGTGACCTGATGAATCTGTTCGGCTTCTAAAGCGCCCGGCGCGCGTCAAGTTCGCGCCGATGCGGGAAGAGCCGTGTTGCGCGAGCGCACGGCTGCGGCCAGCTCCTGCAGCACGCGGGTTGTCGTATCCCAGCCGATGCAGCCATCGGTCACGCTTTGTCCGTAGCGCAGTCCGTGGCGGCCGCGTTGAATGTCTTGCCGCCCTTCGATGAGATGGCTTTCGAGCATGACCGCGCAGACGGCGGCCGAACCGGAAGCGATCTGCCTGGCGACCTCCGCGGCTACTCCCGGCTGGCGGCGGTAATCGTTGCCGCTGTTGCCATGGCTGCAGTCGATCATCAGGCGCTGCGGCAGGTCTGCCCGCTCCAGCGCGGAGATCGCTTCGCGCACGCTGGCGGCACCGTAGTTGCTGCCGTCGCGACTGCCCCGAAGGATCAGGTGGCAATTAGGATTGCCGGTCGTCGTCACGACGATGGCGCGGCCGGCACTCGAAATCGACGGAAACCGGTGCGGCTGCGCTGCGGCGAGGATGGCGTCAACGGCCGCCTGGATGTTGCCGCTGACCGGGTTCTTGAAGCCCACCGGGGCCGAAAGCGCGGAGGCCATTTGCCGATGCAGAGGGCTCTCCGTGGTGCGCGCCCCGATTGCCCCCCAGGTCAGGAGCTCGGCGTAATATTGCGGCGTCACCAGGTCGAGAATTTCCGAAGCCGCGGGAATTCCAAGGCGGGCGCAGTCGAGCAGCAGCCGGCGGGCCTGGTAGAGGCCCTGGCGGATGTTGCCGCGACCGTCCAGGTCCGGATCGTAGATCAGCCCCTTCCAGCCTAGGCGGGTCCGAGGCTTCTCGAAGTAGACACGCATGACGAGATAGAGCGCGTCGGCCACGCTCGGCGCGAACTGGCGCAGGCGCTGCGCATAGTCGAGCGCCGATTCCGGCTCGTGTATCGAGCACGGCCCGGTTACCACGAGCAAGCGGGGATCGCTACCGCGAACGATTTGCTGCACAACCGCGCGTGCGGTCGCGATACCAACGGCATCAGCTTCCGAGGCGGGCAGCCCGGCGTGCAGCTCGGCCGGCGCGGGCAGCGCTTCTTCGAACGCAATGTGCAGGTCGGAGATTCGAGTCGGCATGCGAACGCTGTCCGGGCTCAGCTTGCGGCTGCCTTTCCGGGCCTCCTGCAAGTCTCGGCCATGGCGTCGGGGCCAGGCATCGCGCAAGGCACCCGGCCCGACCCTCCGCCGCCGTGCACTGCCGGCAAGGCGCCGCCTCGCGCCCCCGCCATGGGCACGATCGGCAGCTCAGTGCCCGCAAGTCGCCGCTGGCTAGTCATCGAAGCCCCCATTTGTTCATGCCGCGGAAGCCTGTAAGCTTGACCGCGCATCCGGAACCGGCCGGGTCTACGGAACCACGACCATTATGCTCGACAGTTCAATCAAGCCGAGTTCGATCGTCGGCTACCTCGATCAGTACGTGATCGGCCAGGAAGAAGCCAAGAAGACCGTGGCGGTCGCCGTTTACTCGCATTTCAAGAAAATAGCACGCTCGCAACGAGACCACACGCGGATCGAGAAAAGCAACGTCCTGCTCATAGGCTCGTCCGGCACCGGAAAGACCCTGCTATGCGAGACACTGTCGCGAGTGCTCAAAGTTCCTTTCGCGACCGCAGAGGCGACGTCACTGGCACAGACGCGCTACGTCAATGAAGAAATCGAGGCGGTGCTGCGCCGGCTCGTCGACAAGGCGAACGGCGATATAGCAGCGGCTCAGGACGGCATTGTCTACATCGACGAGATAGACAAGCTCAAGGCCAGCGACGGCGAACGGCGGAGCAGTTCGGGGGAAAGCGTTCAGCACGCACTGTTGAAGATCATGGAAGGCGCCCCGGTGCGCGTGGGCAATGCTGATTATCTCGACACGACCAACGTGCTGTTCATCTGCGGCGGGGCGTTCGTCGGGCTCGATGAGATCATGGCGCAGACGCACGGCTACGGATTCATCGCCATGTCGAAAGATGACAACCAGAAGATTCTCGACCGGCTGAACTCGCGCGTAAAGCCGACTGACCTGTTTACCTATGGCTTGATACCCGAGTTCACCGGAAGGCTGCCGATCGTCGCTCACTTCCGTGATCTGAGCCGCAAGATGCTGATCCGGATCATGATCGAACCGAAGAACTCGATCTACGCGCAATTTCGCGAGCTGTTCCGCAACGAAGGAGTCGAGCTGACGGTCGAGCCCCTCGTCTTCGAGCAGATCTCCGAAATCGCGTTTGAGTACAAGACCGGCGCACGCAGCCTCCGGGGCATATTCGAGGAGCTCATCACGCCGATCCTGTACGTGATCCCCGACCAGCCTGAGATTGCAAAGGTGGTCATTTCCTCTTTGTTTACCCAGCCCTCGCTCGTGAAGCGATCCCCTCCCTCGTAGCGGCCGGGTCTAGCCGTCGAGGAGCCGATCGGCGAGCGCGGTCAGGCTCGACGCGGCAAGGTCGACGGGCACGTTGGCGGCGCGCTCGCCGGTGCCCGGTCCATACTCGTCCGGGCGCGCGATGAAGGCGGTGCGCAAGCCTGCGGCCGCGGCAGCCGCCAGGTCGTACGAATGCGCGGCGACCATCATCGCCTGCTCAGGCGCACAGTCGAAGGCGGCGGCTGCCGTCAGATAGACCGAAGCAGTCGGTTTGTAGGCGCGCGCGACTTCGGCGCCAAGAATCGCATCCCAGATGAATCCGTTGCGTCGGGCGACATCGACCATGATCGCGATGTTGCCGTTCGAGCACGGCGCGAGGCGGTAGCGGGGACGCAATCGCGCCAGACCGGGACCCGTATCCGGCCAAGCATCCAGATGGTGCCAGACGCGAGCGAGCTCGGCGCGCACGGGGTCGTCCAGGGTATCGAGCCCGAACGCCTTGAGCACCAGCTCGAGGTTTCGCCGGTGCAGCACGTCGAGTGTGGTGAAAGCCACCCTGCCGCTTCGCACCTCGTCCATTGCCGGTCGGTAGTGACTGTGCCACGCGTCGGCGAATGCCTCCCAGTCGATGGCTACGCCAAGCGGGGAAAGAAGCTCCCGCGCCTGCCTGACGACCGATGCGCGCCAGTCGACCAAGGTACCGAAGACATCGAACAAAAGGGCCTTGATGGGCTGCATGGGCGCTGCTCCCTCCCGGGACCCTGTTGCCACCCGGGGTCGCGGGGCGTAGTATGACAAAAGCATATTCAAGGCGCTGCGGAAAGCTCACCGGTTTTCCGTTGCGGATCATTCGTGCGCAAGAAGCTCATTTGCCTGCCGTTCGTACTCGCGCTGGGCCTTCTGCTGACTCCGGTCGCTCAGGCGCAGTGCCCATCGGTGCCGGTCGAAGGCGCCGCTCCTCCCGTACCCCTGCCGCTGTTTCCGCCCGGCAACTGGTGGAATCAGGACATTTCGTCGGCTCCGGTCGATGCGAATTCTGCGAACTATATCGCCTTCATCAACAACGGGGGTACGCGGCACCTGCACCCGGATTTTGGCGGCGAGGTGTCGCCTGGCAGCACCGCGATCTATGGCATGCCCTACGCGATCGTCGATGGGTCGCAGCCGAAGCAGGCGGTGACCTTTCTTTACTGGAGCGAGAGCGATGGCGTCGATTACAAGACCGGCAAGGGGATTTCGTTCTACCCGATCCCTGCGCAGGCGATAAGCCAGCCGCACTGGATCGAGGGCGGCGCGCCGGGCGATGTCGATGAGCGAAGCCAGCAGGACCGCCATCTGCTGATCGTCGATTGCAGCAACAATTACCTCTACGAGTTATACAACGTGTACTACGACTCGAGACAGGGTCAGTGGTACGGCGGTTCCGGTGCGTTCTTCAACATGAACACCAACAACCGGCGGCCGGACGGCTGGACTTCCGCCGATGCGGCGGGCTTGGCGATTCTTCCCGGCCTCATTCGCTACGACGAGGCATGGAATCCCGCGGTGGCGGATATCGGCCACGCTTTCCGCGCGACGGTGCGTGCGACGGACGGCTACGTCTATCCGGCTTCACACAATGCGGGGACGACCTCGGGCGCGTTACCCATGGGGGCGCGGCTGCGTCTGAAGAGCAACGTGGGCGGACAGGATCCCGCGCTGCGAACGAGCGATCCCAATGTGCAGAAGATATTTCGGGCCATGCAGAAGTATGGCCTCATCGTTGCCGACAACGGCACCGATATGTACGTTACCGGTACCTTCGACACGCGCTGGAACAATGACATACTGAATCCGGCCTTCGCGCTGCTGACGGCGAGCGACTTCGAGATCGTTCAACTGGGATGGCAACCCACCACAGGCCCGGCGGCACTTCTCTCGATCAGCGCAAGCCCGGCCACCGTCGTGGGCGGCAACCCGTCGACGGGTACCGTGACCCTCACTTCGGCCGCGCCCGCCGGCGGTGCACTCGTTACCCTGTCGAGCGCCGCCCCGGCAGTCTCCGTGCCGGGCAGCGCGACGGTAAGCGCCGGGGCGAATTCGGCAACATTCGGCATAACGACTACCGCAGTCGTCACCCAGACCCTGACGACGCTGTCGGCCTCGTACCAGGGCGTGACGAAGACAACCACGTTGACGACCAATGCGGCTCCGGCGGCCGCGCTGGCCGCGTTGACCGTCCAGCCGGCGAGCGTCACCGGGGGCAGTTCCGCCACCGGCACCGTGACACTCACCTCGGCGGCCCCCGCCGGAGGTGCGGTGGTCACCCTGAGCAGCTCGATACCTGCATACGCCTCGGTACCCGCGCAGGTCGTGGTGGGTGCCGGCCAGAAATCGGCCACGTTCACCATCGCCACCACCCGGCCACATCGGAGCGCCGGGGTGACCATCTCGGCGTCCTATGCCGGCGTGAAGCTGGCGGCGACAATCACCCTGATGCGTTGACGCAGCTGCGATTTCGGCTGCCGTCCGGCGATTGCAAAGCGGGCCGCTGGCGACCGGTCATGGTCGCGGTGGCGGACGCCGCGGCACGATAAGCCTCGCGGTCAGTACCTGGACGACCTCGCGCCGCTGATTGAATGTCTCGCTGCGCACGGTGACCGTGCCGCGGTCCGGGCGCGAGCGCGACGGGGTGATGCTTAGCACCTCGCTCTCGACCTGCAGGATGTCTCCCGGGCGGGTGGGATTGGGCCAGGCGACTTCGGCCCCGGCGCCGACGATTCCACCGGCTATGAGCAATCCGCCGTCGACCAGCAGACGCATGGTTATGGCCGCGGTGTGCCAGCCGCTGGCCGCGAGGCCGGCAAACAGGCTGTTCCTGGCCAAAACCTCGTCGAGATGAAACGGCTGCGGATCGAAATCGCCGGCAAACGCCTTGATCTGCCGCTCGTCGAGCGCGTGCGTCCTGCTGGTGAAATGCTGGCCGGCGCGCAGATCGTCCAGATACAGTCGACCGTTGCCATGCTGCGGGGACGGGAGGGCCATCGGTCAGGCTCAATAAAGTGGCGCCGGGCGGGGCAGCGCCGGCCACTGCTCGGGGAGCCCGTCGACCCTGCCACTGACGAAATCGACGATCGCCGCGACTACCGCCGGTTCGCGCAGGACGCGAAAGTGGCCCAGGCCGTGGGTCTTAAGCAGGCGCGCCCCGGACATGCGCCCGGACAAGCGCAATGTGTGCTCGAAGGGCACCTCGGCATCCTCCACGTCGTGCACGAACAGCGCGGGCACGCGCAGCTGCGCCAGCTCTTCGATGCGATCGATGTCGGCAAAGCGTACGCCGTAGCGATGCTCCAGACGATGACGCATCGCGTCGCGCACCCGCGGCGTGACCCCGAGCAGGCGGGCGAAGTTGTGCGCATGCTGGCCGATCGACGACGGAGGACTGACCAAGACAACCCGCCCGAGTTGAACGCCGCGACGCAGCGCCACGCCGATCGCTGCGGCACCCAGCGAGTGGCCTATCGCGGCGACGATGGGCCCATGGGTCGCGGCGAGTGCTTCGAGCGCGCGCACGAAATCCGGCAGGGCTACCGCGCGCCGCGGGTTCTCGCCGTGGCCCGGTTGATCAAACCAGACCACGCGGTGGCCGTCCGCGAGCAGCGGCGCGACGAAACTGCCCAATTGCACGCCGCGCCCTCCCCAACCGTGAACGAGCAGGACGGCGGGAGCCCACGCCGGCCCTGCCTGCCAGACGGGCAGCGAATGCTTTCCCGCGACCACCGTTTCCTGGCGCGCATCGACCGGATGCGTTCTGCGACCGGCGTAGCGCGGAGGCAGGGTAAACAAAAGCTCCGCGTGACGGCGCGCCAAGTCGGGAAGCAGGCGCGAGGCCAGCGCAAAATAAGCGCGTGCCAGACTCCAGAATGAACGCCGATATCGAACGATCGTGCTATTTTCGGGCGTGCCCAAGGTGAGGTTCATCAGCATCTCCGCGTGGATCTAGCGCGGCGGCAAGGCCGCCGCGATCAGTCGCTCGAAGGCAGCTCGCGCCCGCGATTGCGACGGCTCGCGCTGGAACAGGCGCGCGTTATGGTAGTAGGCAAAGATAATCCCGATCATCTCGAAGACGAACTGCCCGCGGTCCAAATCCGCCCGCAGGTGGCCCTGGTCCACGCACAGCTCGACCGCTCGTCCCAGGGCCCGCTCCAGGCCCGCGAAGTGTTCGATCACTGCGTCGCGAACCGGCCCCGGTCGATCATCGAATTCAACTGCGGCGGCTTGCATCGGGCAGCCGTGTACGAGGCCGCTGTCCGTCGTCCAGGCGAGCCAGCGATCGAACAACGCGCGCAGGCGCGGCAATCCTCGCGCTGCCTTGAATGCGGGGATAAATACGGTTTCGGTGAACCGGGCCGCGGCGGACTCGATCGCGGCCACTTGCAGATCTTCGCGGGAGCCGAAATGGGCGAACAACCCGCTTTTGGACAGGCCCACGCGCTCGGCCAGGGAGCCGATCGTGAGTGATTCGAAACCCGCTTCACTGGCCTGCGCCAGCGCAGCATCGAGAATTGCCGCACGCGTATCTTCACCCTTGCCCATGGCTGCCAAGGATACGAACGTTCGTGCTTTTTGTCAAGAGGCTGGATTTCACGCCCCTGTCGGGCTAGGGCGTGGCTAGGGCGATGGCCGTCGCGCCCACGAAGCGATCGCGCCCCTCGGCCTTTGCCCGATACAGCGCCGCGTCGGCTTGCTGGATCCAGGCGTCGACATTCGTGGTCCTGATCGTCGCCTCGGCGGCACCGAGGCTGACTGTGCAACGCAAATCGCGGGCGGTGTGGAACGTCTGCGTGTCCAGGCGGCGGCGGATGCGCCGCGCGGCAGCTTCGGCCCCACCCAGATTGGTGTCCGGGAAGACCAGCAGGAACTCGTCACCGCCGTAGCGGGCGGCGACGTCGACCGTGCGACAACATTCGCGCAGCGTTTCGGCGACGACGCACAGAACCTCGTCGCCCGCCGGGTGACCGTAGCGATCGTTGATGCTCTTGAAACGGTCGATGTCCAGAATCAGCAGCACCGCGGGCCCGCCCGTCCGCTGGTAGCGCGCCAGCTCCTTTTTCGCCTGCGCCAAGCCCTGGCGGCGGTTGGCGAGGCCGGTCAACCCGTCGGTGCGGCCCAACGCATCGAGCTGCCGATTCTGCCTCGCCAGCTTGCGCCCCATGGAATAGGCGACCGTGCTGATGGCCAGCGGATAGAGCACCAGTAACGGCAGGCTGGCGACGATGACCGTCATCGGGGTCGCGAGATCGATCGGCATCCCGAGCATCGCCGATGTTGTTGCGCACCCCAAAGCCAGCAGCGCCAATGCCCGCAACAGCAGCGGCGGCCCGCCCACGCTGACCTTGTCGACCGAAAGCATTGCCGCCAGCAGCACGCTCGGCAGGAGGTTGAACTGCATGACCGCGATCCATGCCCCGCCGAGCACCGAATCGATCATCAGATTGGCAAGCTCGACGCGCCTCGGATTGGCGCTGCGTGTTGCCAGCATCCAGGCCACATGCGGCCAGACGAAGCCGTTTGCGAAGAGCATCAGCCACCAACCCGCGGATGCATCGTGCAGGCGCAGCACCGATCCGACGCACAGGAAACCGAGGCCCAGGCCCAGGGTGCGAAGGCGATGGATACGACGTACGAATCTCAGGTCGCGAAGGCGGTGGGCCGCAGCCCCTTGGCTTGCGAGGCCATTCCCGGCGCTCGCCAACGATTCGTCCCTTTCCGGACGGTCGCTTGCCGCGGCGTTGGACGACACCGGCCGGCGCGCCGGATCCGCGCCATCTTCGAAGCGCTCATGGTCCATAGGTGACCGGCGAGGGCATTGCTCCGTGCCTGAGGGGCATATTGCTCGCATGCGCAGGCATCAGCAAATAGCTTGCCAATGGCTCTAGCAGGTCCGGCTTGTCGCCTCGAAGATCGGCAAATCGTCTGTTTCATTGGGGCGTGGAGGACAGGTCTACGCCCGGCAATCACGCCCTATGCCACGACCGCTTGCAGTTGACCGCCGAGTCGCCACGACCTAAAGTCTAGCGTCGCCACGGGCCAGCGCAGCTGTTAGCGCCCCGTGCACAGCGGCGATCGGATCGCATGCCCTCCCGCCGACCATGACCTCCACACCGATAGCCGGGCAAGAAATCGCTCCGCGCTGGACGTGGCTTCCGAGACCTGGCACGTGGAAGTATTACGCCCTGCTCGGCGTCGTCGGCATCTTCATCCTCGGTCCGCTGGGCGGGCTCGCCGCGGCGTACATGAATTTCTCGCTCGGCTTCTTCGTCGGCGGGCAGGTACTCGCGGGCATCCTCGGATCGACGGTCACGTTCGGCTACGGCGCGCAGGGACGTCACGGCGCGAACTACATCCAGACCACGGCCGCATCGGTGGCCGGCATGAGCGCCATGGCCGTGGTGATCCAGGCGATGACCTGGCTGGGCTTGCCGCAGCCGCCGATGTGGCAGCTGATCCTGTACATGCTGTGCATCGGCATGTTCGGCGTCGGCGTCGGCATGCTCTACACGCCGATCCTCGTCGACCGCCTGCAGCTCACGTTCCCATCGGGCCTCGCGGTCGCCAACATCCTGCGCGCGCTGACCGATCCCGAGCTGCTCCGGCAGCTCGGTGGCGCGACTGTTCGGCGGCATGGCGCTGGGCATCGCCGGCGGCATCGGCGCCGCCAAAATCGCGTCCTGCTCGGCGCGATCGATCTGTCCACGTCTACCTTCGGCGCCGGAATGATCGTCGGCGCGCGCATCGGCATCGCCGGCCATCGTCGGCGGCCTTGTAAGCTGGGCCCTGATCCCGTACTTCGTGTCGATCGGCTGGCTCAGGCCGGGCGAGCCGTTCCGCAAGATCACGTTCCTGATCGCGCTCGGCATGATCATGGGCGCGGCGATCATCGACGTGTCCCTGATTCTCGCGCGCGCCTACCAGCGCGCGCGGCAGCGCACGGCCACGCCCGTCGAACAGGAGGACTGGAAGCGCACCAACATGCGCCGGCTGGTGGCCTGGGTCGTGTTCTGGGGCATCGCCATCGTGGTCGTGGGCTCGCAGGTGCTCCATCAGCCGGTCGGCTATCTGGCGTTCGCCGTGGTCCTCGTGTTCGTCTTCGCGCTGGTCAACGGCATCTCGGTCGGCATGGTCGACTCGAACCCGATTTCCTCCGCGTTCGTCGTCACCGTGATCCTGATGGCCGCGATCGGGCTGAAGGACCCGACGGTCGGGCTGATTGCGGCCACCGTGCTGCTGGTCTCGACGAGCGAGGCCTGCGACATGCAGCAGGACCGCTCGACCGGCTGGCGGCTCGGCACCAACCGGACGATCCAGTTCCGCTTCCAGGTCGCCGGCATCGTGATGGGCGCGATCATGGCGGTCGTGTTCGCCGAGCTCTTCATGAGCGCGTACCCGGTGCTGCCGCTCGACCAGACCACGCTGCCCGCCGACCAGCAGCCGGAGAAGTGGACGTCGGCGATGACCTACAAATTCGTCGGCGTCCTGCGCAGCCTCACCGACGACAAACCCTACCAGCGCACGGCGATCTGGGTCGGTGTCGCGATCGGTTTCGTGACCGAAGTCCTGCGCAAAGTCATCAAGTCGCGGACGGCGTACCGGAAGTTCGTCGCCGGCAGCCGGACCGGCTTCGCCACCGATTTCCTGCTCGATGCCGCCGTGCTGCCGTCGCCCTACGCGTCGTCGTTCGGCGGCTTCGTCAACCTGCCCACTTCCGCATGGTTCGCCGCCGGCGGGTCTTCGCGAGCGTCGCCAACAGCCTGCCGAAGCGCAAGGACAAGGCGGCGACGCTGCCCGAGGACATGAGCACCGCCTCGCTGGTAGGCGGCGGCCTCATCGCCGGCGACGCGCTGGCGGCACTCGGGCTGGGCATCGCCGGCTGCTCGCGACCGTGTTCAGCTGACGGTCTCGGCCAGGGCCGGGCGGATACCCTCCGCCACCGGCCGCGGGACGGCAGGTCAGGCCACGAAGCTCGGCTGCTCAGAGCCCGCGCCGCGGCGCGAGGCAATCCCCAGGCGGTGATGGCGCACGGTGAAGCGCGGCGGCGCTGCCCCGCTTCGCTCCGGCCGGTTCGCGGTACGATGCGCATTGCCATGGCTCGCGTGCAGAAAGAAAAAGCACTCGCTACCTACGCCAGCAAGCGCGCGTTCGACGTCACGCCCGAGCCCTCCCCGATCGTTCCGGCGCGCTCCGGCCCGCTGCTCTTCGTCGTCCAGGAACATGCCGCGCGCCGCCTGCACTACGACTTTCGGCTCGAGTGGGACGGCGTGCTCAAATCGTGGGCGATTCCGAAGGGCCTGTTAATCGAGCCGGGCGACAAGCATCTGGCGGTTCATGTCGAGGACCATCCGCTCGACTACGGTCCATTCGAGGGCGTAATCCCGCCAAAACAGTACGGCGCGGGCAAGGTGATCGTGTGGGACTGCGGGATCTATTCGCCCGACGAGGGCGGATCGCTCGCCTTTGACGATCGCGCAGCCGCCGAAGCGCGCATGCGCGAAGACCTGGCGAAGGGCAAGATCAGCATCACCCTCGCGGGCACCAAGCTGAAGGGGTCCTACGCCCTGATACGCACGGCGAAGGAACCGAAATCATGGCTGCTCATCAAGCACCGCAACCGCTGGCCGAAACGCCCGCTGGCCGAGGAGGATCTCGCCCGCTCGGCGCTCACCGCGCAAACGGTGCAGTCCATAGGCCCGGCACCGCGCCGGGTCGCGCTGGCCGCCCTGATTCCCCGCGGTCCGCGCGAAGATCCGCCCACGAAGCTCGCGCCGATGCTGGCCAGCGATGCTGACGAACCGTCGGCGCGGCCCGGATGGCTGCACGAACCGAAGCTCGACGGCTACCGCGTGCTCGCGTTCGTACGGGCCGGCAAGGTCACGCTGCGCAGCCGCAGTGGACTCGACCTCACCGCCGCCTATCCGACCATCGTCGCCGAGCTCGAGCAGCAACCGGTCCAACCGGTGGTGCTCGACGGCGAGATCGTCGCCTTCGAAGAGGGCAGGCCGTCCTTCAATGCCATGCAGAAGCGATCGCAGCTGTCCACCCCGCGCGAGTTAGCCGACGCCGAGCAGACCCTGCCGACGGTCTTCTATGCCTTCGACATCCTGCATGTGCTGGGGATGAACCTGCGCGGCGCGGCTTACGAGGATCGGCGCCGCTACCTCAATCAGTGCCTGTTCCCGATGCCGCACCTGCAGCCGGTGCACGCGGAAACCGACAGCTACGCGCTGTTCCAGGCTTCGATCGCGACCGGGCTGGAAGGCATCGTGTCCAAGAAGGTCGACAGCATCTACGAGCCGGGCAGGCGCTCGTCCTCGTGGGTCAAGGTCAAGGCGGTGCAGTCAGGCGAATTCGTGATCGGCGGGTTCACCGCCGGCGAGGGGCACCGCCGCGACGGATTCGGGGCCCTGCTGCTGGGGTTCTGGGACGAGCACGCCAAGTTCCGCTACGCCGGCCATGTGGGCAGCGGATTCGACTCCCGGGCCGTAGCCGAGATCCGCGGGCGGCTCGACCCGCTGCAGATCGGGGCGTGCCCGTTTTCCACCAAACCGGACCTGCATGCGCCGACCACCTGGGTGCGACCGGCGTTGGCCGTGGAAGTGCAGTATCACGAGTGGACGCCGAGCGGGACCCTGCGTGCTCCGGTGTTCCTGCGCCTGCGCGATGACGTCGATGCCGGGAGTGTCCGGCGCCACGCCGCGCGGGGGGTCGCCGCCCGCAACGATTCGGCCGACATGGTGACGAGCGTGCTGCAGCAGCTCGCGGGCAAACCGGCCTCCCTGTCACTGCGGGTCGGCGCCCACCGCATAGGGCTCTCCCAGCTCGACAAGATTCTCTGGCCGGCGCACCGGAAACGGCGGGCGGTCACGAAGGGTGACCTGCTGCGCTACCTGGCCGGGGTGGCGCCCCATATGCTCCCCCACCTCGCCAACCGGCCGCTGACCTTGATTCGCATGCCCGACGGCATCTACGGCGAGTCCTTTTTCCAGAAGCATCTCACGCAGAAGCTGCCGCCGTTCGTGGAAACGGTCGAGGTGTATTCGAAGAGCAGGACCGAGAATCATGTCTATCCCCTGTGCAACAACCTGGCCACGCTGCTGTGGCTGGGCCAGCTCGGCACGCTCGAGTTCCATGTGTGGCATTCGAGCCTCGCCGATTCCGAGGGCAGGCAGTCGCTCTACGCCGGGTCCCTGGCCAACCTCGAAGCCTCGGCGCTCAATCATCCGGACTACGTGGTGTTCGACATCGATCCCTACATCTATTCGGGCAAGGAAGCCGCAGGTGCGGAGCCCGAGTTCAACAGGAAGGCATTCGTGGCGGGCAAGACGGTCGCGTTCTGGCTGAAGGAACTGCTCGACGCACTGTCGCTGCAATCCTTCGTCAAGACTTCGGGCAAGACCGGGCTGCACATCTTCGTGCCCATTGCCCGGACCCTGACCTTCCCCGAGGCGCGCTCGGTGTGCGAACTCATCGGCCGCCACTTGATGGCACAGCACCCGGATCTCATCACCATGGACTGGAGCGTGGAGAAGCGGCCGGGCAAGATCTTCTTTGACCACAACATGAACGCGCGCGGGAAAACCCTCAACGTGGCGTATTCCCCCCGTGGCGTGCCGGGCGCGCCGGTGTCGATGCCCGTGACCTGGGAAGAGCTGCCCGAGGTACTGCCCCCGGATTTCCGCATCGACAACGTGCCCAGGCTCATGGCTGCTCGGGCCGATGCCTGGCGCGACCTGCACAATACGCCGCAGAGCGTGGAGGCCGCGCTCAGGATGTCGGCCGGCTAGCTTGAGGCAAATGCGTTCCTGGTATACCCTTGCCGATTCGTGAAAACGCGTGGCGGCGCGTCTTGACCGAACGGACACGCAGGAAGCCACGCGGATAGATCCAGCTTCGAACGAAGGAGGTCCGATGGCTGCGCGCTCAATTGCTTCCCTCTCCCTGACTTTCGGCCTGGTGTCGATTCCGGTGAAAGTCTTTCCCGCCACCGAGAGCTCCGGCGGTATCCGTTTCAACCTCCTGCACAAGACCTGCGGATCGCGCCTCAAGCAGCAGTACATTTGCTTGAAGGAGAACGTGCCCGTGGAGCGGGCGGACATGGTGAAGGGCTACGAATTCGAAAAAGACCGCTACGTCATGTTCACGCCGGAAGAGCTCGCGGCGCTGGAGGACAAGAGCGAACACACGATCAACATCGTTTCGTTCATACCGAACAGCGCAATCGATCCCATCTATTACGACAAAGCGTACTACCTGGCACCCGACAAGCGCGGCGCGAAGCCCTATAACCTGCTCGTAGAGGCGATGCGCGAGACCGGCCGCTGCGCGCTAGCCACCTGGGTGTGGCGCGGCAAGCAGTATGTCGTCCAGGTGCGCATTGGCGGCGAGGGCCTGGTGCTGCAGCAGCTCCTCTACGCCAGCGAGGTGCGCTCGATGAAGGACCTCGAGATCGAAAAGACCGAGGTCAAGAAGCCGGAACTGACGCTGGCTCTGCAGCTCATCGACCAGATCTCCGAAGACAGCTACGACCCCAGCGCCTACAAAGACGAGGAGAAACAGCGGATCGAGGCGGCCATCGACGAGAAGATTGCCGGCAAGCAGATTGCCGTTTCGACGCATCCGGAGCCCTCCGGCGGACAGGTCATCGATCTCATGGACGCCTTGCGCGCGAGTCTCGAGAAGAAGAAGGCCTCCAAGGCGCCAACCGCCGTCGCCGACGCCACGGCCGAAAACAAGGGGCGCAAGACCGCCAAGCGCGCGGTCGGTGCCGTCGCCGATGCTCCGAAGGGACGCGAACGCGCCAGGAAGTGATCGCCGCGCGCATGACGACCTACACCCTGCGGGAGATTCAGGCGATGCTGGGTATCTCGCGGTCGGCAATAGCCAGTCTTATGGCCGCCGGATTCGTCTCCCCCGGCCGCGGCCGCCGTCACGAATACCGGTTCACTTTCCAGGATGTGGTGATGCTGCGCACCGCCCACAGCCTGCGCGAGGCGCAGATTCCCGGGCGCAAGATCCTCCGTTCCCTGCGTCGCCTGCGCGACAGCCTGCCGTCCGAACTGCCGCTGAGCGGCCTGCGCATTACCGCGGCCGGCAATGAACTCGCCGTGCGCCATGGCGATAGCCAATGGCAGGTCGACACCGGCCAGCTGCTGCTCGACTTCGAAGTTCGGCCAACGGGCACGAGCGTGAGCGTGTTGAGCAAGCCGCTTGCCGAGGGCGGGGGCGCGGCGGGCACGCCGGCGCGGGGGACCCCGGACGAGGAAGCGACTACGCCGGCGGGAATCGACGCCACGGCCTACTGGTTCGGCCGCGGTACCGAGCTCGAAGGCGACGATTCTGCCGCGGCGGAAGCGGCGTACCGGAAGGCGCTCGGCTTCGATCCGGGCTTCGCCGACGCCTACGTCAACCTGGGCGTCCTTCTCGGCGCAGGCGGGCGCGGCGTCGAGGCGATCAGCCTCTACCGCGCCGCGCTGGCGCATTGTCCGGACGAGCCGTTGCTGCATTTCAACCTTGCCGTTGCCCTGGAAGACCACGGCCAGCCCGCAGCGGCACTGGCCAGCTACGAAAAGTGCCTCGAATTGTCCGGGGACTTTTCCGATGCGCATTACAACGCGGCGCTGCTCTGTGAAGAACTCGGGCAGGAAAGCAAGGCAATCAAGCACTTCAGCGCCGTGAGGCGGCTGCAAAAGCGCGCGAAGCACACGCGGAGTGGCGCTGGCTGAGGCGGACGTGGGCGCGTCGTTGAGCGCGACGCCGCCAATGTTTCGGTTTCCCGCCGGTCTCCATGCATCGTTGCCAAGCCAGGCGGGACGAAGGGTCGAGACTGCCTGGTGTTGCCACGAATCGTGGACGAGGCGATGACATTGCGGGCCGGAACCAGCGGCTACTCCTACAAAGAATGGCTGGGGCCCTTCTATCCGGAGCGACTCCCGGCGAGCGAGATGCTGCACTACTACGCGGAACGCTTCGCGACCGTGGAAATCAACAATACCTTCTACCGCATGCCGGCGGAGTCGGTACTCGGCCAATGGGCCGAACAGGTACCCGATCATTTCACCTTCAGCCTGAAGGCTCCGCGCCGCATCACCCACGAAAAGCGCCTGCGCGAGGCGGGGCAGCAGGTGACCGAATTCTTGCGCCGCGCGGCTACCCTCGGCAACAGGCTTGGCGCGGTCCTTTTCCAGCTGCCGCCGTACCTTCGCAAGGACCTCCCGCGACTGCGCGATTTCCTTGACCAGCTGCCTTCCGCCCAGCAGGTAGCCTTCGAGTTTCGCCACGCCTCATGGCAGGACGAAGAAGTCTACGACGTATTGCGCAGGCGCGGCGCCATGCTCTGCGTCACCGACTCCGACGAAGGCGATACGCCCTTCGTCGCCACTGCCGATCGCGGCTACCTGCGCTTGCGCCGGAGCCATTACGACGACCGCGAGCTGCGTGACTGGGCGACGCGGATTGCGGCAAAGCCCCTGCTTGAGACCTACGTCTATTTCATGCACGAGGACGAGGCGCTTGGAACCCGGTTTGCGCGGCGCCTCAACGAGCTATGGGCGGGGCGCGAAGCGGCCTGAGCCGCGCAGGGGCCGTCGGCCCGGGTGCGCCGGCTTCCCGCCGGGCGTGATCTGCATTAGGCTCCGGGTCACGAGCACGATACCGGCTGCCGCCGTGCCGGCCGGTCGCGCCTCGTCTCGCGCCCGACCTCTCGTTGCAAGCGCACGCCATGGCCACCGACCTGCTGTTTCGAAACGACGCATACCTGACGACCGCGCAGGCCCGGGTGGTCGCCGTTCACGAGCGCGGCATCGAGCTCGACCGCACGATCTTCTACCCCATGGGAGGCGGGCAGATGGGCGATACCGGCGCGCTGCTGAGGGCGAGTGGCGAGCAAATTGCCATCGTCGACACGCGCAAGGGCGAGGCACCCGACAGCGTGCTGCACATCCCGGCCCAGGACATGCCCTCCCCCGAGCCGGGGGAAATGTTGACGCTGGCAATCGATTGGCAGCGTCGCTACGACCTGATGCGCCTGCACACGGCCCTGCATGTCATGTCCTGCGTGGTCGTCGCGCCCGTAACCGGCGGCAACATTGCGCCGGACAAGGCCCGGCTCGATTTCGACATCGACATGAGCCTGCTCGATGCGCAGAAGATCGAGCACGAAACCAACGCGCTCATCGCACGCGGTGCGCAAACCCAGACCGAGTGGATCAGCGAGGCCGAGCTCGACGCGCGGCCCGAGCTGGTCAAGACCATGAGCGTGAAACCGCCACGCGGAGGGGGGCGCGTGCGGCTGCTGCGGATCCCGGGCATCGATCTGCAACCGTGCGGAGGTACGCATGTCAAGAATATCGCCGAGATCGGCGCCATCCGCGTGCTCAAGGTCCGCAGCGAAGGCAGGCGCAACCGGCGGGTGGAGATCGCGCTGGCGCGCTGATGCCGTGCCGCCCTCCCGGGCGACTCTATGACCGATCTCAACCCGCAGGCCAAGCAGATGGCCGACGAATCCATGGTGCGCACGCTTGCCGCGCAGGCCAGCGCCGTCTGGCCGCAGGAAGTCCCCCTGATCAGGCGCTACGCACTGCCGAGCGGGCCACGAATCCTGGATGCGGGCTGCGGCACCGGCGAGGCCGCATCACGGCTCGCCGAGCTCTTTCCCCGGGCCCAGGTGCTCGGAGTCGACATCGTCGACGCCCACCTGGAGCGGGCGCGGTCACGCTATGCGGACCTGGCGCCGCGGCTGGCGTTCGAGCACCAAAGCGTGTTCGAACTGAAAGCTGCTGATGAAAGTTTCGACCTCACCGTCTGTCGGCACGTCATTCAATCAATCCCCCACCCGGAGCGGGTGCTCGCCGAGCTCGCGCGCGTCACGCGCCAGGGGGGATACATGCATCTCATCGCCGAGGACTACGGCATGCTCCATTTCCAGCGCGCGAGGCTCGATCCACGCGATTTCTGGCATGTGGCGCCGGCAAGCTTCGAGGCGGCAACCGGGACCGACTTGTTCATCGGCCGCAATGCGTTCGGGATCCTCGCCGCGATGGGCCTGGAAGAAATCAGCATCGACTATGTCGTCGTCGACACGCTGCGCGTGGCGCGGGAAACGATGGCGGCAATTTTCGAGGCCTGGCGCGACGGCTACGTCGAGGCAATCGGCGAACTGACTCCGATCAGCCGCGATTCGGCGCGGGCGTATTTCGACCAGATGATCGCCAACGTTCGCGACCCGCGCGGGTATGCGGTATGGATGGTACCCGTGGTGAGCGCGAGGGTGCCGCGGGCCGGGCTGCGTGCGACGGTGCGGCGTGAGCCCGCCGTCGGGCCGCGGCCGGGCTAGGTCTTGAGCCGGTATCCGGTCTTGAAGATCCACGCTACGATCGCGAGCGAGATGGCCATGAACAACAGGGTCATGCCGAGGCTGATGGCAATGTTCACGTCCGCCAGCCCGTAGAAGCTCCAGCGGAAGCCGCTGATCAGATACACGACGGGATTGAACAGCGTGACGGTCTGCCAGAACGGCGGCAACATGTTGATGGAGTAGAAGCTGCCACCGAGAAAGGTCAACGGCGTCACGATCAGCAGCGGCACGAGTTGCAGCTTCTCGAAACCATCGGCCCAGACGCCGATGATGAAGCCAAACAGACTGAATGTCACCGACGTGAGCACCAGGAAGAGAACCATCCACGCCGGATGCATCACCTGCAGCGGCACGAAAAGCGCTGCAGTGGCCAGAATGATCAGGCCGAGGATGATCGACTTGGTGGCCGCCGCTCCGACGTAGCTCACGACGATCTCGAGATAGGAAACCGGCGCCGACAACAGTTCGTAAATCGTGCCGACGAAGCGTGGAAAATAGATTCCGAAGGACGCGTTGGAGATGCTCTGCGTCAACAGCGACAGCATGATCAATCCGGGCACGATGAAGGCGCCGTAGCTGATCCCGCCCACCTGCTGGATGCGCGACCCGATCGCCGCGCCGAAGACGACGAAATACAGCGAAGTCGAGATCACCGGCGAAATGATGCTCTGCATCAGCGTGCGCCTGGCACGGGCCATTTCGAAGGTGTATATGGCACGGATTGCATGGACGTTCATCCGGCCCCCCGCACCAGGCTGACGAAGATGTCTTCGAGCGAGCTTTGCGTCGTGCGCAGGTCCTTGAAGCTGACGCCCGCCCTGTCGAGCGCGTCGAGCAGCGCGGCGATGCTGGTGTGTTTGCCCTTGGCATCGTAGGTATAGACCAGTTCGCTTCCATCGTTGGCAAGCTCGATGCGATATTCGGCCAGCTGGGGAGGAATCTGTCCCAGCCGCCTGTGCAGTTGCAGCGTCAGCTGTTTCTTGCCGAGCTTGCGCATGAGCTCGACCTTGTCCTCGACCAGGATGATTTCTCCCTTGCTGATGACGCCGACCCGATCAGCCATTTCCTCGGCCTCGTCAATGTAATGCGTGGTCAGGATGATCGTCACGCCACGGGCCCTGAGGGAGCGGACCAGGTCCCACATGGCTCGCCTCAGTTCGACGTCGACGCCAGCGGTCGGCTCGTCGAGGAACAGAATCTGCGGCTCATGCGAAAGTGCCTTGGCGATGAGCAGTCGTCGCTTCATGCCGCCTGAAAGCGTCATGACCTTGCTGTCTTTCCGGCTCCACAGCGAAAGATCCCTGAGCACCTGCTCGATGTGGGCCGGGTTGGGCGGCTTGCCGAACAGGCCACGGCTGAAGGACACGGTCGCCCACACCGATTCGAACGCGTCGGTCGTCAATTCCTGCGGCACCAGGCCGATGAGCGCACGTGCGGCACGGTATTCGGTCACGATATCGTGACCGTCGACGAGAACGGAGCCTGCGGATGGGTTGACGATCCCGCATATGATGCTGATCAGCGTGGTCTTCCCGGCGCCGTTGGGGCCGAGCAAGGCGAAAATTTCGCCACGGCGGATTTCCAGCTGGATGTGCTTGAGGGCCTGCAGGCCCGAGGCATAGGTCTTGCCGAGATTCGTGACGGAAATGACCGGTGGCGTCGGATGGGACGCCGGCGGAGCCGGAAGGCTCATGCGTGCAGGGCGGATGCGGTCGGCATCTGCATCAGCGGCCGTGCGCATCAGGAACGCTTCTTGCCATCGAGCAGCGCCTTGAGATTGGCGAACGGCGAATGGGTTGCGTGGCCGGGCCCGCCACCGACGGAGCCGGGATCGCGGGTCGCTTCGAGCCGGCGCTGGTGTTCGTTGTCGTGGCAGTAGAGGCACAACAACTCCCAGTTGCTGCCATCGGGCGGGTTGTTGTCGTGATTGTGGTCGCGGTGATGCACGGTAAGCTCGCGCACGTTGGCGCGGGTGAACTCGCGGCCGCAGCGACCGCAGATCCAGGGGTAGATCTTGAGCGCTTGCTGCCGATACCCCTGTTCGCGCTCGCTCTCGCTGCGGCGGTTCTCGGCCAGAATGCGGTCGAGCTTGCTCCGGTCGCTGCCTGTCATGCCCGTCTCTTTCGCCCGGCTCATTCCCCGGCCAGCCGGTCGGTCTTGGCGGCCATGATGAAGTCGTTCTCGTGCAGGCCCTTTATCTTCTTGGTCTGCCAGCTGATCTTGGCCCAGCCCCAGCCGAAATTGATATCGGGGTGGTGGCCCTCGGTCTCGGCCAAAGCCCCGATCCTGAGCACAAAGTCGAGAGCTTCCTTGAAGTTCTTAAAGCGGAAGCTGCGCTCGATCGCGCGTCCCTCGTCGACGAACTCCCAACCCGGCACCCGGGCCATATAGCCCTGGGCCTCGGACCGGGCAAGCGGCGCAATGCCGCCCTGGCACGGCGTGCAAGTCTTGGACAGCAGGTCGTTGCTCATTGCAGTCTCCCCAAGAAGGAATGATCGGCCCGATCCGGATTGCCGATCATGGCGGCGCGGCTTCGAGCGAGGCGCGATCCCAGTGACCGAGATTGGCCGCGGCCTCATAGCTGCTCTGCAGGAAGGCGAGAAGCGTCTCCTCCGGAGCCTCGGCCTGGCTGACCGCTGCGTAGGGCAGGACGAATTCACGCAGCAGCCTGTCGTACCGGGCTGCGGACGGTTGCAGCGGCGCCGTCGCGAACCCGGCTGGCTCGGGATAGGCATAACTGTAGAACAGAGGGTAGGGTGCGGCGGCACCGCCGGGCCAGAACCCGCAACTGCTTACCTCGTGTGAATAGGCATCGCGAGTAACACGATCGGGGAGGTTGGGGGCGCCGCCGGGGTGAGGCGGAGCGGTGCGGCCCGAAAAGCGCGTGACCGCGAGATCGAAGCTGCCCCAGAAGAAATGAACCGGACTGACCTTGCCGCCAAAGCGGGAACGGAAGCGCCGGAAAACGTCAGTGGCTGAACTGAGGATGCGCCAGCAACGCCAGGCGTAGTCGGCAGCGTAGGGGCGAACTTCCGTGTCCGCGGCAAACGGTACCTGCCTCTCCATTTCCGACGGCTTGGGGTAAATCGCAACCGGCATCCGGACCGCCTCCAGCATGGCCATCAAGGCCCGATAGAAGTCGGCGACCGACATCGGGGCCAAAGCCAGGTTGCGGCGCTCGCCGCGGCTCGTTTGCACCACGAGCTCATGGGCAACGAAGTCGAAGTCGATCTGCAGATGTTCCCCGTCATAGGGCATCGGCCCGGTGGTAAGGCCGCGAGCCGTGGGATAGAGCGTCACCTGCCAGCAGTGATTGATCCAGGGCATGCGGGCGAGGCGGACCTTGCCCACGATCTGGGACCACAAGTGCAGCGCCTCATAGGTTCCCTTCCAGGCCTCGTAGGGCAGTTCGGGCCAGCGCGCATGGCTCATTCGTCCCTCCCCTGGGCGATGCCGGGGCGGCCCGTGCCCCGACCTGCGGCGACCGCCACGGCCCGCGGGCGCGCTCTTCGCGGCGCTCGCGCCGCAAAGGGGCGAGGCCAACCCCAACCCGGCCGGTCGTGGGCATGGCGCGGGTCGCAGCGGAGCATGGCGATCCTAGGCTTGTGCCGGAGTCGCGGCGAGGCCGCCGGCGCCCGCGCGGTGCTCGTGATGCTCCGCCCCCAGCAGCATGTAGACCGCGGGCACCACGAAGAGCGTGAACAGCGTGCCGATCGACAGGCCGGTAAAGATCACGAGGCCCATGGAGTGGCGGCCGGCGGCACCCGCACCGGCGGCGATAACCAGCGGCACGACGCCAAGCACCATCGCCGCGGTGGTCATCAGTATCGGCCGCAGCCGCACCCCGGCCGCCTCCTCGATGGCCTCCCGCTTCGACCTCCCGGCACGCTGCAGTTCGTTGGCGAACTGGACGATCAGGATACCGTGCTTGCTGACAAGCCCCATCAAGGTGACCAGCCCGACCTGGGTGTAGATATTGAGCGTCGCCGCACCAAGATTGATGAATATCAGCGCCCCGAATAGCGCCATCGGCACCGACACCAGGATCACCACCGGATCGCGAAAGCTCTCGTATTGCGCGGATAGCGTGAGGAATACGATGATGACCGCGAACAGCAGCGTCACGATGAACCCGCCCGACTCCTGCACAAACTGCCGCGACGGCCCGGAATAGTCGACCTGGTAGCCGCTCGGCGCGACCTGGGCGATCGCCTGGCGCATGAAGTCGAGCACCTGCTTTTCAGTGACCGTCGGCGCGAAGACGCCGAAAATTGTGGCGGAGTTGAGTTGCTGGAAGTGGTTGATGCCCTCCGGCACGGTCTCGGTCTTCTGCTTGGTCACCGTCGAAACCGGCAGCAGCGATCCATCGGGGGCGCGTATGTAGTAGTCGAGCACCTGGTCAGGGTTAAGGCGGTCGACCTGCAATACCTGCGGTATCACCTTGTACGATCGCCCGGCAATGGAGAAATAGTTCACGTAGCCTCCGCCCAGCGCCGCGCTCAGGGAGGCCCCGAGGTCCTGCTGGGTGAGGCCGATCGTGGCCAGCATGTCGCGATCGACCGTGACGGTCGCCTGCGGCTTGTCGAGCTTCAGGTCGGTATCGACGTAGAAGAACATCCCGCTTGCCCGCGCTCGATCAAGCACTGCCTGCGCCACGTCGTTGAGGCGTTCGAACGGCTCGGTGGTCTTGATGACGATCTGCATCGGCAGCCCGCGGGAGCCGGGAAGCGGCGGAAACTGGAACGCGGCCACGGTGGCACCGGCGATGGCGCCCCACTTCTGCTGCAGCTCCTGCTGCAGGGCGCCCGCGCCGCGCTTGCGTTCGTCCCAGGGCTTGAAGAGCACGCCGCCGAATCCCTGATTGACCGTAGGCGTGCCGGTGATCTGGAAGATCTGGTCGTATTCCGGGATCGCGCGCGCGACCTCGAAGATTTGCCTTGAGTATTCGTCCATCTGCTGCGGCGTAGCGTTCGGCGGTCCGATCGACTGGTAGAGGACGACGCCCTGATCCTCCGCCGGCGCAAGCTCCGACTTCGAGGTCATGAAGAGGTAAATCGTCCCGCCGAGCAGCAGCAGGCCCATCACGACGATCACGACCCACGTCTCGAGCAGGCTGTGCAGAAGGCGCTCGTAGCCGTGATGCAGACGGCCGAACTGGCGATCGATGAAGTGCACGAAACGGCCGGATTCCTGCTCCGAGCGGAAGATGCGCGAGGTCATCATCGGCGACAGCGTCAGGGCCACGATGCCCGACACGGTGACCGCGCCGACCAGCGTGAACGCAAATTCCGTGAACAGCGCCCCGGTAAGACCGCGCTGGAAGCCGATCGGGATATAAACTGCGACGAGCACGATCGTCATGGCGATGATCGGTCCGCCGAGCTCGCGTGCAGCCTGCAGCGAGGCTTCCAGCGGCGACTTGCCTTCCTCCTTCATGTGCCGGTCCACATTTTCGACCACGATGATGGCGTCATCGACGACCAGGCCGATTGCCAGCACCAGCGCGAGCAGCGTCAGCAGGTTGATCGAGTAGCCGAGCACCAGCATGAAGAAGAACGCGCCGATCAGGGACAGCGGCATCGCGATCAGCGGGATGACCACCGCGCGCAGGCTGCCGAGGAACAGGTAAATGACAAGGCTGACGATTATCAGCGCCTGGATCAGCGTCTTTTCCACCTCATCGATGGAGCTGTTGATGAACTTCGTCGCATCGTAGACGATGTCTCCGGTAAGGCCGTTGGGCATCTGCGCCTGAATCTCCGGGAACACCGCCCGGACGCGCTTGGCCACTTCGAGAACGTTCGCGTCGGGCGCGGCCTTGATGCCGATGAACACCGCTTTGCGCCCCCCGAAGGCGGTGGTCAAATCGTAGTTCTCCGCGCCGAGCGTCACGTTGGCGACGTCCTCGAGACGAACGATGGCGCCATCCTTCTGCAGTATCACCAGCTTCTTGAACTCATCGACCGTGTGCAGGCTGGTGCTTGCCGTCAGGTCGACGCTCACCATCTCGCCCTTGGTCGTTCCCAGCGCGGCCAAGTAGTTGTTGTTGCCGAGCGCGGTGCGAACGTCGCTGGCGGTCACGCCGAAGGCGGCCATCCGCCGCGGGTCGAGCCAGGCGCGCAGCGCGAACTGCCGCGCACCGAGGATCTCTGCCGTCTGCACGCCCTCGACCGAGTCGAGCTTGGGCTTGACCACGCGCGCCAGGTAGTCGGTGACGTTGTTGTTCGCCAGGACGTCGCTGAAGAATCCCATGTACATCGCGTCGATGGTCTCGCCGACCTGTACGGTGAGCACGGGCTGCTGCGCCTCCGGCGGCAACTGATTGCGAACCGAGCTGACCTGGGTGTTGATCTCGGTCAGCGCCCGGTTGGCATCGTAGTTGAGGCGAAGCGTGGCGGTGATGATCGAAGCCCCGGAGGTGCTGGTCGACGACATGTAATCGATGCCCTGCGCCTGGGCGATCGCCGCTTCCAGCGGCTGGGTGATGAAGCCGGCAACGGTCTGCGCGTCGGCGCCGTAGTAGGCCGTGGTCACCGTTACCACCGCATTCTGGGTCTTGGGGTACTGGCGCACCGAAAGGCTGGTCAGCGACCGCGCCCCCAGAACCAGGATGAGCAGACTGATCGTGGTCGCGAGAACAGGCTTGCGTATGAAAATGTCGGTAAAGTTCATCGCCAGCCTTTCACTTTTCCTGTGGAGCCGGATGGGGGTTGTTCAGGGGCTCGATCGAGTTGTTGATGACCAGCGGCGTGCCGTTCTTGAGTTTCGACCCTCCGCTGGTCACCACCTCCGTTCCGGGCTCGACGCCGGTGAGCACGGCAACCTGGTCGCCGCGCGTGGGCCCGGTGGTGACAAACACCTGCTGCGCAACCAGCGACGGCTTGGCTTTTTCGTCCTTGTTCCCCTCCTTGCTTTCCGATCGCTTGACGACGAACACCGTTTCGCCATACGGGTTGTAGGTTATCGCCGTTTGCGGCAACGTCAGGTAGCGCTGTTCGGAGCCGGAATTGACCCTGACGGTGGCGAACATTCCCGGCAGCAGCAGGTGCTTCGCGTTCGGCAGCGTGGCCTCAACCTGGATGTTGCGCGTAGTGGGGTCGACCTTGGGGTTGGTCGCGGTGATCTTGCCGCTGAAGGGCGTGTCGCCGTAGGCGTCGGCCGTGACGGTGACCTGCTGCCCCAGCGCTATCTGCGGCAGCTGCTGCTGGGGGAAGTAGAAGTCGACATAGATCGGGTCGATGGTCTGCAGGGTCACCAGCTTGTCGCCCGGGTTGAGGTACTGGCCCGGATTGACGGTGCTGATGCCGAGCTTGCCCCCAAAGGGAGCGCGAATGGTTTTCTTGTCGACGGTCGCGACCTGCTGCGCCACCTGGGCCCGCTTGCTCTTCAGGTCGGCCGCATCGTTGTCGAGTTGCGCCTGGCTTAGCACGTCGGCCGCAAACTGCGCCTTGTCGCGCTCGTACACGGTCGCGGCCAGCTCCGCCGCGGCTTCCAGGGAGTGCAGCTGCGCCACATCCGAATCGGCATTGAGTTCGGTGAGCACCTGCCCCGCCTTCACCTCGTCCCCGGACTTGAAATTGACGCTGCGCACGAGACCGGCAACCTCGGTGGTGACATCGACTCCGCGCACGGCGCGCAGCGTGCCGACCGCGGTAAGCTGCGGCTGCCATTGCTGGAAGTCGACCTTCTGGGTGCTGACCGTTGCGGGCGGAACGGGGCTGCTGGCCATGAACTTCTGGATCATGTAGCCCTTGAAGATATTGAACCCGATCACGCCGCCGAGCAGCAGCCCTACGGCGACGAGCATGATCGCCATGCGCTTTTTCATTGCTTCTCCGTTCGAATGGTTGCTATTCGTGGGTGGTAGCCCACGGGCGACTAATCGGCTTTGCCTTCCATCGGCGGCCCAGCCTGGTCCTGGTGCCGCCACCAGCCACCGCCGAGAGCCTGGAACAATGCAGCGGTGTCGGCATAGCGCGTGCCCTGAGCGGCAGCGAGCGCAAGCCTCGCCTGCTGGTATTGCTGCTGCGCAATGAGCAAGGCGAGCGAACTTGCCCCGCCAAGTTGGTATTGGTGCTGGGTCAGATCGAGGGTTTCGCGCGCCGACAACTCCGCGTCGGCCTGCGCGCTCAGCGTTCTCGCATCGGATTCGAGCGCGCGCAGCGAGTCGGCGACGTTCTGAAACGCCACCAGTACGGTCTGGCGATACTGCGCCTGCGCCTGGTCGTAGGCCGCGACCGCTGCGCGGCGATTGGCCTCCAGCTCTCCACCGTTGAAAAGCGGCTGCAGGAGCGAACCCGCAAGACTCCACACCGGGGGCCCGAAGAAGCTGCTGACCTGCGTCGACTCCCAACCGAAGGCCCCGGAAAGGTTGATCTTCGGATACAGGTCCGCAGTGGCGACGCCGACCTGGGCGCTGGCCTGGTGGAGCAGGGCCTCGGAGGCCCGGATGTCGGGGCGTTGCCTTGCCAGCTGCGATGGAAGGCTGATCGGCAGGTCCTGCGGCAGGACCAGCTCGTCGAGATTGAATTCCGGCAGCGCCGCCTCGCTGGGAAGCCGTCCACAGAGCACCGCCAGCTGGTGGCGCGCTAGCGCGAGGTTGCGTTCGAGGGGCGGCAGCGTTGCCCGACTCTGATCGAGCTGCGTGCGCAGAAGGGTCACGCCCAGGCGGGCCACCCCGCCCAGCTCGTATTGGCGTTCGACCAGATGGAGCTGCTTCTGCTCGGCGGCGATGATCTCCTGCGTGGCATGGACTTCCGCGCGCAGCGTGGCCTCGTTCACCGCCGTGGTGACGATATTCGAGGTAAGACTCAGGTAGGCGCCCTCGAGCTGGTAACCCTGATAGTCGACGAGCGACTGCAACGCCTCCAGCTCGCGGTGGTTGCCACCGAACAGGTCGAACATGTAGGACACGTTGACCGACGCGTTGTAGAGATTGAAGAGAGTGGAGCCTCCACTGGGAACGCCGATCGATGCGGCGCTGAGTTTCTCCCGCGTCGCGGCGGCATTCAGATTGGCCTGGGGATACAACAATGCGCCCTGCTGCGCGGCAAGGTTCTCCCGCGCCACGCGCAAGGTCGCTTCCGCGGCAGCGAGGTTCGGGCTGTCGTTGATGGCCTGGCGGATCAGGGTATCGAGGGCCTCCGAGTGGAACAGAGTCCACCACTGCGCAGGAAGGTCGCGTCCCGGCAAGAGGTGCTGGACCTCGCCGCCGATGCCAGGCACGGCAACAGTCTCCTGCGGCATCGGCGTCTCGGTGTAGCGACTGGCGATGGGCGGCTCGGGTTGGCGAAAGTCGGGGCCGACCATGCAGCCGGCCAACAGCAGGCATGCCACCAGTCCCGCCACGCTCGGGCAGGAGCGTGGCGGCAGCACCGCGAGCGAACGCTTCGGCCCCCGAGCCGCTGCCCCCCGGCGCGCGCTTCACCACCCGATTGTTCGCTCATGCTTTCTCCTTGGCACCGGACGGAGCGCGGGCCTTCCCGCATCGCAGCCTCGCGCGGGCGAGGTTCCTGCGCAGCTCGAGCCAGCTGCTTCTCAGCCCACCTGCGTCGCGCTTGATGTCGGCCAGAAGCTGCTCCGAGAACTTGCATTCGGCGCGAGTCATTTCGTTATGGTATTCGCGCTCGAGAGTTAACAGCCGCGGCAACTTCCTGCCGCTGCAAAGGCGGCCCTCCTCGCCATGGCTCTCGAGCGCCTTCTTCAACAGACCGACACGAATCTCCAACAGCTCCACCACCTCGTCCGGCGGAAGAGCGGGAATGAGCGATAGCGCTGCTTCAAACTGGGGAAATTCCTTGATCGGATCGCTGACGAGTTCGCGCATCCAGTTGATCAACTCGGTCTTGCCGACAGCGGTCAGCTCATAGACCGTCTTTTCCGGACGCTTGCCCTCGCGGAGGGTTTCGCGCGGGAAAATCAGCTGCTCGCGCTGCAGCTGCTCGATTATCGTGTACAGCGAGCCATAGTTGAGCTTGATGCTCGCTTCCTTGTGCCGCTCCCGGAGCGTGCATGCCATTTCGTACGGGTGCATGGGGCGCTCGTAGAGAAGGACCAGCACTGCAAGGGCCAGCGGATTGGTAAGGCGGCGCTTGTCTTCGACCATCCGGAAGCAACTATACGTGAGGAGATACTTGGCTCCGAGTATATGACCCCGGCGCCTGCCATGGCAACACTGTCATCAGTAGGGGCAATGTAAAACTTACAGTACCCATTGCCCGAGCCGCCAGCTGTCATGCCTCGGCGCAACGCGACGCAAGCCGCGGGTTCAAGCAACCCGTCAGCGCGGCGCCGCGGTCGGCCCCGATTGATCGAAGCCGAAATCGTGCATCAGGAAAGTCTCCAGCGCTGCGTTGTCCTCGAGGCGCGCCGACAGCGTGATGTCACGGTTGTGCGAACGCCAGACGAAATCGTCCTTCGAGTATTCGCGAATGATCGAGATCATCTTGCGCACCACCGCGATCTGCACGTCGGGGTTGTTTCCCCTGCGCACCTCGATGAGCTGAGGGGTCCTGCGACCCATCTCCCGGTTCCAGCCGAAGAACAGGAACTCGGCATCGTCGTAATTCATGCTCTTGATCTCGAATATGCCGCCGCCCTTGTTGGGATCCGGCGTTGCTACGCCAGTGGCCGCCGTGGGCAGGTTGGCCGCCAGGCTCGCATTGGGATCCGACTTCGGCGCGTCCACGGCGGCCTCGGACTCACCACGCTCGCGGCGTCGCGCCTGCAGGTAGGACCACAGGTCGCCCTCGGCGGGCGGACGTGGCGGCGCGGGAGTGCTCGGCGTTGGCGTGGGCGCGGGGAGCGTCGGCGCCGGCAGCGAGCGCGCGGGCGTGGTGAGAGCGACGGGCGGCGGCTGCCTGGGCGCGGCGGGCCTCGGCGCGTGTGCCGGCTTGGGCATCGCCACGACCTCGCGCGGAGGCTCCGCTGCCGGAGTGGGCGGCAGCGGCCTGGGAGGCGCGGTGAGGCGTACTTGCAACTGCTCACTTCCCTCCTTGGTTCCTTCGTCAAAAGGCGCCAACAGACGCGTTTGCTCCAGCACCAGGAAGAGTGCGAGGCTGTGAACCAGCAGCGATAGCGTGGCCGTCACCCAGAGGGTGCGAACTTTCACGTATTCGTGCTGGTCGCGCGGTGCGTCGCGCCAATAGGCCATCGGCATATCGATCGTGCGCACTGCCTGGACGGCAGGCGCTGGAACTGCAGCTGCGTCGGCGCGTTTGACCCGCGTTGCCTCCCGAAAATCCTGGTTCATGCGCAATTTTCGCATACGCGGGGAGCGGGTCGGCTCCGGCGTAAAGGCCCGCCAGCCCCGTTTGCCGCTCCTGGGTGCGCCTGGGTCCGCGCCGTGACCGGGCTTAAGCCGCTGCGCGCGGAGCGCCGGCCGGGTGGTCAACCGTCGGGGCGGCCGGTGTTATGGGCGCACTCGGCTGCCAGGGAGTTCGGGCTACAGGAGCTCCTTGGTGCGGAAGCGCCACATCGAGAGCAGCAGCATGATGGCCACGAAGTCGAACGCGTACAGGCTCAGGAACACGACATCTTTCCACTCGACCTGCGTGCCCTGGAGGACCTCTGAGAACATGCCGAAGTCCGAGTAGCTTGGCAGAATGAAGTAGAGGGGATTGGGCGGCGAATAAAACCCGTTGCCGGCGAAGAACGCCAGGACGCAGGCGATGATCGGGTGGACGAACAGCGACAGCAGCAAGGCAAGCGAACCGAGCATGAGCTGCTCGCAGAACATGAGCCATGGAGCCCACTTGATCGCGGGGCTGAGATCCAGGCCCTGGGACTTCGCGAAGACGAAAATCGCCAGGCTGGCGATGAGCGCGTAAGCCACCATGATCGCCGCCCCTCCCAGATACTTGCCGAGCAAGAACTGGGTCCGAGACACGGGCTTGGAAAGTGTGAGGCGGATAGTGCCACTTCGAATCTCCGCGGCAACCGCGGTGCTGAAAATGAACAATGCGACCATGCTGCCGCCAAACGAGGTGACGACATAGAAGGCGGCCTGGAACATCGACGACATTCCCTGCGTCTGTTCTCGAAGCCGGCGCTGATCGCTCTCGCTCATCGGCTCGTTGCTCTGGGGCGCGCCGGACGCAATGCGATCGCCCGACAGCGATACGCTGACATGCGTGCGGGCATTGCTCAGGAAAACCGAGAATGCGACAGTCACCGCCAGCGACGCCAGCATCAGGCCCACCAACAGGCGCTGGTGAATCAGCGCCCGGACTCCATCTGCGGCGATGAGCAGGATCGTTTTCACGTTGCCGGGTCCCCTTTGATCGTGGAGAAGAAGATCTCGTCGAGGGACTGCGCCTCGCTTTCCACGCGCGCAATCTCGACCTTGTGCTCGCGCAGCAGCGCCTCGACGGATCGTCTGATCGCTTCGTCCTGACAGCGGATCGTCACCTGGCCCTGGAACAAGGTCACCTCGGCGCCCGTCGCGGCAAGCGCCTCCATCAGCGCGCCGGAGGCTTCCTTGACGACGAGACGGGTGCTTCCGCCGGCGGAGAGTTCCTGCAGGGTCCCGACGCGCTTGAGCGTGCCGCTTTCAAGAATGGCCACCCGATCACACACCGCTTCGACTTCCGACAGGATGTGCGAGCTGATCAGGATGGTCTTGCCGCGACCCTTGAGTTCGAGCAGAAGCCCGCGAAACTGATGCCGTGCAACCGGGTCGAGACTCGCAGTGGGCTCGTCGAGGATCAGCAAGTCCGGATCGTGCAGCAGCGCCTGCGCAACGCCGATACGCTGCGCCATGCCCTTCGAATACTTGGCCACCTGCTTGTCCGCCGCGTCCTCGAGTTCAAGCAGCTTGAGCACCGCGTTGATCCGGCTTTCACGCTGCGACACCGGGACACCGCACAGCGCGGCGTAGAAATTGAGCAATGCGCGGCCTTTGTAGTAGGTGTGCAGGTTGACCGACTCGGGCAGGTAGCCGAGGCGGCGATGGACTTCAGTTTCGGTGACCGGCCGATCGAACAGGAACGCGGCGCCCGTGGTCGGGCGGATCAGATTGAGCAATAGATGAATGGTGCTGGTCTTGCCCGCCCCGTTGGGTCCCAGGAGGCCGAAGACCTCGCCCTGCTTGACTTCGAGACTCAACGCCTTGACGGCAAAGGTGTCCCTTTTCCCCCAGGCCGCCCGGTAGATCTTGCTCAGATTCTCGATGCGGATGGCGGACATCGAGGTCGATCCCTGGTCAGTCGTGCAACGCGTTTGTGCACGTCGCCGTCGCCCGACAGGGCGACCGATACCCGCCACGCCCTGCGGCTGCCCGTTCGATCCGGGAGCGAGAAGTCCGGGGACCGTTCACCGAGCCTCCAGCCCCCGAACTCGCGCACCGAGCCGGAACGCGCATGCATGCGAATCTTGACTTCGTAGTGGATGACAATGCTGCCCGCGACGAACAGGGCTCCGGCAACGATCCAAGCTAGCTTGGGAACCTTCATAGGGCAGGGTGGCGATTGGCTTCGAAGGCCGCGTGTTGCGATGTCACCGAAGCAGGCCGCGATTGTCGCATCATTGGCCGCTTTTTGCCTTCAACCGTTCGGACAGTTTCGCCAGCTGTATCACCGCGCGTTCGTGCGTGCCCACGCCAATCTCCTCGACCTCGTCGGTCGCGCGGATCGAAAACTCGATGCGCCGCCCGTCGACCTTGATCACCTTCGCCGCGGCGGTGACACGCTGGCCCGCTGGCGTTGCGGCAACATGGCGCACGTCAACGCGCGTACCGAGCGCGCTTTCGCCGGCATCGAGATAGGGCTTGATGGCGTTGAGCGCCGCATTCTCCATGACCATGATCATGACCGGCGTGGCCAGAATCGGAGGCAAGGTCGCGTCCTTGAATCGGCTGGCGAGATGGTCAGGTAGGACGATAAGGCTGAAGGAGCCCGTGGCACCCACCGGAATCGCTTGCATGAGCTTTCCTCGAGGTTGAACGGCACAGCTGAGCTTAATGCTTGTCGCTGCGGCTGAATAGCTCTGTGGGCAGCGATCCGCAGCGTCGAGAGGATGTTCCCGCATTGACGTACTAGGCGCCATGCGGCTTAACGCCTAAAATCATGGCCACCAGCCTCGCTCTGATGGCGCGCCATTTGCGCCGGTCGAAGCGGGCGAAGAAGACAATTATGAGCTTCGAGCATCGGCCCTGCGTCAAGGTCCCGTTGCCGCCGGTGCGGGTCACCAAGTCGGAGGGCTTGCGGCGATGAAGTGCACGTTGGTCGGATCCCGCTTCTTCGGGGCCAAGGTGTTCGAAATACTGCTCGCCGATGGCGCCGACATCGCGCGCGCCGTTGCACCCGCAGGCGACGACCGGCTCGCGCTCGCCGCGCAAGCTGCCGGCGTGCCCGTCCACGTGCTCGAAAACCCAAAGACCGTGCCCGCAGCGGCGATTGCCGACGGCACCGAGCTGATCGTGGCCGCACATACGCACGCCCGGGTCAGCGACGAGGCGCTCGCCCGTTCGCGCCTGGGTGGCATCGGCTACCACCCGTCGCTTCTGCCCCGGCACCGCGGCATCGCCGCCGTCGAATGGACGATCCTGGAGGGCGATCCGATCGCCGGCGGCTCGGTCTACCACCTGGCCGAAACCATGGACGCGGGTGCGATCGCCGCCCAGGACTGGTGCTTCGTGCTCAAGGGCGAGACGGCGCGCGAATTGTGGGAGCGCGCGCTGGCGCCGATGGGCCTGGACCTGCTCACCCGGGTCGTCCGCGACGCCGGGCAGACTGGCCGGCTCCCCGCCAGGCCGCAAGACGAGCGCTTTGCGACCAAGGCGCCGATGATCCGCAGGACGGTTTCGCTGACCGAACAGGGTAAATCGGCGATCACATCACTCGTGGCGACGGTGACCGGGCCCGACCGTCCGGGCATTGTCAGCCTGCTGTCGGAGCGGGCGCAGGGGTTCGGCGCGAACTGGGCCGGAAGTCGCATTGCGACCCTCGCCGGTCAGTTCGCGGGACTGGTGCATTTCGAAGTACCGCCGCCGAACGCCGAGCCGCTGTCCGTGGCGCTGGCCGGCCTGCAACCGTCGGGAGTGCACGTCGCCGTCGCCAAGCAGGAGCCGATCCCGGTCCCCGTCGGACGCCGCGCCGTCAAACTCGAACTGGTCGGTCACGATCGGCTGGGAATCGTGAGCGAACTGTCCGGAAGTCTGGCCCGGCGCCGGATCAGCATCGAGGATCTCCACACCGAGATCGTCGACGGGGCGACGCCCGCCGAACACCTGTTCAAGGTCAAGGCGTTGCTCGTCGTGCCCGAGACCGTTGCCATCGATGAGTTGCGGCTGGCCCTGGAACCATTGATGAATGAAATGACCGTCGACGTCGCACTCGGAGACGCGCCCGGCAGGTGATGTGTTGCGGCGTGGCGGCGGCGATCGTTGCGCGCCGCACGGTGTTGGCAAGGGGTCAGTGGCCCGAATGGCCGCGCACTTCGAAGGCGACCGTGGCGAGTGTTCGCCCGTCGGCATCGACGAGCGCCAACGAGTGCTTCCCCGGTGCAGGCGTCCAGTCGGCCCGGCCATAATCCTCAGCTCCCGGCAGCGTCGCGCCATCCAGCCGCCAGCCCAGGCCGCCGATGGCCGGCGACGCTTCGAACACGACGCGCTGCGATCCAGCAGGAATGTCGGGATCGAGGGCGATGATCGCATCCGCGGCCGGATAGCGGATGCGCGGCGTCGCCCCGCCCGCGCGGTCCGAGCCGCTGGCGTTGCTCGCGATGACGCTCATCTCCGTTCCGCGCAGGAACCATTCCTTGCGCTCCGGCTCGACCGCGGGATCGAACCAGATGCTGATGCGAGACAGCCCGGCAGGGGCGGCAGGCGGGTTGGAGGGCGCGGCGGCCTGCAACCGATGCACCAGGTCGCGCCAGATCGGCGCAGCGCCGGTGACCCCGGAGACATCGCGCATCGGCGCCCCGGAAAAGTTACCGACCCATACACCGACCGTATAGCGCGAAGTGAACCCGATGCACCAGTTGTCGCGCATATCCTTGCTGGTCCCCGTCTTGACCGCGCTCCAGACCCGCGTGGCCAGAGGATTCTCCAGGCCGAAGGAGAGGGCGCGGGCGCCGCGATCGGAAAGGATGTCGGCGATGATGTAGCTCGCCGCGGCGCCGAACACCCTGCGCGGCTGTGCGACGTCGGATGCGGTCTGCGCTCCGGACACGAGCCGCACCGTGCCGGCGACCCCGCCGTTGGCCAGCGCGCGATAGGCGTTGGTCAGCGCCAGCAATGTCACGTCGGCGTCACCCAGGGCCAGCGCGGCACCGTAGAACTCGTCGTCACGAGTCAGGGTATCGATGCCCAGGCTGTTGAGCGTGTCGTGAAAGCGATCGAGCCCGACGAGTTCCAGCGTGCGCACTGCCGGAACGTTGAGCGAGCTTGCGAGCGCGGTACGCACGCTGACCAGCCCGTGAAAATTACGGTCATAGTTCTGCGGCACGTACATGCCGCGCGCCGTGGCGATGGCCACCGGGCTGTCGTCGACCAACGAAGCCGCGGTAAGGAGCCCGGAGTCGAGTGCCAGCGCATAGAGAAACGGCTTGAGCGTCGATCCCGGCTGGCGCAGCGCCGCGACGCCGTCGACCTGCGGCGCGGAGGAGAGAGCTCCCGCGCTGCCGACATAGGCCAGGACATCGCCGCTGGCGTTGTCGAGCACCACCAGGGCGCCGTCTCCCACGCCTCGTTCGGCGAGCTCGGCGAGATGATCGCGCAGCGTCGCGGTCGCAAAGCGCTGCAGGTCGGCGTCGAGCGTGCTCAAGACGCGCTGGCCCGGGAGCTTGAGCAGCTTGGCGGCGACATGTGGCGCGTCGCTCCAGCGCGGGGCCATGCGGTACGGACCGGCGAGCGTCACCATCGCCATCGCGCGCACTTCCTCGCAGGCAGCCGTTTCGGCGGCGAGTGCCGCAACGGCGCAGGCGCGCTGCGCAACCGCGGCCGGCGGGGCATTGGGATTGCGCAGCAGCGCCACCAGGATCGCCGCTTCACGCGCATCGACCCCTGCGGGAGCCTTGCCAAACAGCCCGCGCGCGGCGGCGTCGAGGCCGGTGAGTTCGCCGCGGTAGCTCGCAAGGTTGAGGTAGGCCTCGAGGATCTGCGATTTGGTCCAGGCGCGCTCGAGCTCCAGAGCGGCCTGTGCCTGGTCCCATTTCTGCGCCAGGCTTCGCGTGCCGCCGCTTGGCGAGAGCGCCGGATCGAGCAGGCTCGCGAGCTGCATGGCGATCGTCGAGCCGCCACGCGGTCGGCGGCCGTCGAGCGCGCGCCATAGGCTGTCCCAGGCCGCCCCGGCGAGGCCTGGCCAGTCCACCCCGGCGTGGTCGTAGAAACGCCTGTCTTCGGCCGCGATCAGCGTTGCGGCCATTGCCGGCGAAACGTCGGCGAGCGACACCCAGTCGAGGCGGCGAACCTTATTGTCGACGCGCAGCTCGGACAGCGCCGAGCCGTGGCGGTCGAGCAACAGCGCTTCGGAAGAAACGTAACCCGCCTTGACGGCGGCGAAATCGGGGGGCGTCGCCAGCGCTTGTGCCGCCAGTGCCCAGGCGCTGCTGACCGCGAGAACGGCGCACAGGCGAATCACGGCAAGACGTTCCAGTCCGCATTCGGCAGCTCCCCGAACATCTCCGGGGCATACAGCGCCTCGACGCGCGTCGTCGGCAGATGAAACTGCCCTGGATTGTTGAGCCGTACCGTGTAATCGAGCACGAACCTTCCCTTTGGTACATAGCGAAAGTACGCCCGATAGGCCGTGAACGTGCGTTCCTCATAGGCGGGCCACACCGTACCGCGCTTGACCTCGCCTTGCGCCAGGAGCGCCGAGTCGCCGCCGAGCCCACGACCGAGCGCCGTGCTGCCAGCTGGAATCGGATCGTCGACGACCACCCATGTCATGTCAGACTGGGCCTCCACTTCGAGGTGCACGCGCGCGACATCGCCGCGACTCCATTTGCCCTTGACCTGCTGCTGCACCGCAGTCACCTCGCGCGAAACCCTGTAACCGGTCGACAGCGCTTCTTGCAACGGGATCGCGGCAATGCTCTGCAGCGTGATCCAGGGTTTGCCGCGGCCATCGTGCGCCAGTGCGAGATCGGCGCGCTGCGGCGGCCAGGGGAGCCTCCTGGCGAAAGGCTTCGCGCCGTCATCGGCCGTCCATGCGTGGTCGAAGCGCTCTGGCGCAAGCATGGCGCTGGTCGTGCCGGTGACCGGATCGGATTCGAACCGCGCCGAGAACTTCTCCATTGCCAGCACGCCCCAGGCGTTGGCCACCGTGGTGTTCCAGTGCCCGCGCTGCATACGCCCGAGCGCACCGCGCACGAGCCGCGGCATGTCTTCGTTCCAGGCCGGAGCGTCGAGGAGCGCGAGCAACAGGCGGTTGGCATTGGAATCGGCCGAGACCATCAGCCACCACAGAGCGTCGCTTTTCTCGGTAGAAAAACCCATGGTCGTGCCCTGGAAGTTCAGCCGCGAGCGCAGAATCTGTTCCGCCGTCTTTAGCCGCTCCTCGCGCTGCGGCAGCTGCGACGCGCGCTTGAGCAGCAGATACCAGTCGATTACCGCCGAGGTTGGCCAGAGGTTCGGTTCGATCGCAATGCTGTCGAGCCACTTGGCGTCGATCGCCTCCTTGCGCCGGGACAGCGCCTCGAGCGCGGCCACTTTGCGGATCGCCAGGTCGGCGGTCTGGAGGTCCGAGTCGCGCACCACGCGGCCTTCGACGAATCCGACCAGGGCAGTCTCCATGCGCCGACGAGAATCGTCGGGGATCTCCCAGCCCGCTTCATCGGCAACCGACAGCACGTAGGCGGTCAACGCATCGCTGCCGTAGCGCAGCACCGGCCAGAACTTGACCATCCCGTCGCGATCGAGATAGTCGGGGAGGATTCCCATGAGCGCGATCCAGGCGGATCGATTGCGCAGGCCGACCGCAATCGACGCCTTCTGTTCGAAACACGAGTAGGGGTAACGCGAAAGGTATTCCTCGACGCCGGCCAGGTCGCCACCCAGCTTGGCCTGCATGCGCACGTTGACGCCGCCACGACCTGGAATCGCATCCGGCGGCAGCTGCACGGCGACGGACTGCGGCGCGGCGAGCTGCAGTATCGTCGCCTGGTAGGTCCTTTCCGGGACGGCCGCTACGACCGACTGCCAAACCTTCAGCGCATCGTGCGCCCTGCCGTGCGGGGCTTCCACCGCCCCGCCGGGAGCCTCGGCGCCCCGCTGTAGCGCGTCCACGCTCCACTCGAGTTCGGTTGCGCCGATGGGAACGGTGAGGTCCCATGCGACCTCGCGCGCCGCCCCCGGGGCGAGATCGATTTGTCGCGGGTCAAGCGCCGCGAGGGGCTTGCCGGCGCTGGCGACCCGAGCGGTCAACTGCACCGGCATGGGACGCTCGGTGGTATTGCGCAGCGTGAACGCCGCCCGGAACCGGTCGGACTCGCGTACCACCGGCGGCAGGCCCGAGAGCAGCATCAGGTCCTGGGTCGAACGGATCGTGGCATCGCCGGTGCCGAACAGGTCCGCGCCGCTCGACGCGATGGCGACGATCCGGAAACCGGTGAGCGAATCGTTGAGCGGAATGTCCACCACGGCGTCTCCCGCCGGGTCGAGCGGCACCCGCGCCTGCCACAGCAGCAGCGTATCGAACAACTCGCGCGCCGACGCCCGGCCACCGCCACCGCCAGCGGCGATCGCCTTCTTGCCGAAATGGCGCTTGCCGATCACCTGCGTCTGCGCGGTCGAGGTTTCCACTTCCTCGCCGCGGCGCGTCATCATCGCGTCGAGCAACTTCCAGCTGTCGTTGGGCAGCAATTCGAGCAGGCCTTCGTCAACCGCGGCCAGCGCGACCTCGCTCCCGGCTGGCGGCGCGCTGCCATCGGCGCGACGCACGGCGATCGCCACGCGTGCCTTGTCGCGTACTTCGTATACGCTGCGCGCCGGGGTGACCTTGACTGAGAGCTCGTGCGCCGACCACCCCACGCGCAGCTCGGCGAGCCCCATCTTGTAGGAAGGCTTGGCCAGGTCGATCAAGGCAGTCGGTTCGATGCCGCCGATGCGCCCGCGTACGGCGAACGCACTGACGAAAACGTTTGGCGCGTAGCTGCCCTTGATCGGAACGTCGAGCACCGGGTCGCTGCGCCTGATCGTGCGCACGAAGGCGTCGAGCACGCCTTCGCGCTCGACCGTGACGAGCACCGTGGCCTCCTTGAACGGCGTGCGCAGCTGGAAGCGCGCCACGTCGCCGGGTTCATAGCGCTTCTTCTCCGGCAGGAGATCGATACGATCGTTGTCCGAGGCGGCAAACCACCAATCCTCGCCAGTCGCCACCCAGGCATCGGCACGCGTGATCGCAACGTTGCCATCGCTGTCGGCTGCGCGGGCGCGCAGGATCAGGTTGCCTGCCGCCGGCGAGGGGACCTCGCAGATCAGCAGGCCGTGCGCATCGGTGACGCCGGCGCAGAGGTCCATGACCCGCTTGGTCTCGCTGCCGTGCTCGTAGGCATAGAAGCCGCCGATCAGGCGGCGGCGATGCGAATACGTCTCCCGCTTGAACACGTCGGTCTGCACGCGCACGCCTGGCGCTGGATGGCCCGCCAGATCGACCGCGGCGACCGTAAACTTGAGCCGGTCCTTGCTCGCGACCCAGCTGTCGGGTTTGAGGCCAAGGACAATGCGCGACGGCCACAGCGTAGTCCGCACCGAAGAGGTCAGCGTTTCGCCGTTCGGATCACGGTACTCCAGCTCGGCGACGAGATCGCGCGGGGCGGAATCCTTGCCGGCGTTGTTGACCGTCGCGCGCGCACCACCGGCGCCATCGAGGGCAAGGTTGAGCTCACTCGCCTGCCGCCCGCGCACCGCCGGCTGCTCATCTTCATCCTCCGCAGGGTAGTCGGAATCGACGAAACTGTAGTCGTCAAAATGCGCATACGAGTCGCCCTCCTCGTTGCGGCCCTCGGTCACATCCCCGGCGGCGAAGCTGTAACCTTCGAAATCAGCAAAATCGACCGACTTGGGCTCGACCTGCGTGCGCAGCCTGACCGGCAATCCACCGGCGCCGCCACCGGACAGATACGACACCTGCAGGTCAAACTGCACCTCGCTCGGATTGACCAGCGGCGCCCCGACCGGCTGCAGGCGCGCGCGCATCAACGGGACACGGAACGCCTCGACGCGGAACTGCCCCACCTGCCGCTCGCCACCGCGGCCGCGCCCCGAGCCGAGCGAATCATGCATGGCGATCCGGTAGGTTCCGAGCGCGGCATCCTGCGGGATCGTGAAGGTCGCCTCGCCGTAGTCGGATCCGCTGCCGACCGTGGCCCAGCGCACCGGAACGTCATATTCGCGCTCGGAGCCCTGATGGCGGATGGTGAGCGTGTCCTGGAGCGCTTCGGTCGGGACCAGGGAAAAGCCGGCGCCGGTCTGCTGGCGCACGAAGAGCTTCATCGACACCGTCTCCCCGGCACGGAACAGCGAGCGGTCGAGCACCGCGTGGCCGACGTAGGGGCCGTTCCAGTCGCCGGTCGGCACGTCAAAGCGCCACGGCGAGATGCCTTCGCCCCAACTGGAGAAGGCAAAGCTGAAGTCGTCGCCGAGCCGAGCCGTGACGAAAAACGCCTTGTCGCCACCCGGACAATCGCGCAGCCCGTCGCGATCGGGCAACGCCGCGTCGATGCGGGCAATGCCCGACGTGTCGCTCATTCCATCCCAGTACCGGCGCCCGCCGCAATCGCGGACCTCGACGCGCGCGTTCTTCACCGGCTTGCCGTCGGCAAGCCGTGTCACCCAGACCAGCGACGACTCGCGGCCCAGCTTGAAATGCACGCCCAGGTCGGTGACCAGCGCGGTCGTGCGCGCGAAGTATGGCCGCGCATCGCCGTTGAGGGCTGCGCCAAGCTTCGGGCTGGCCAGTTCGACGACGTAGAACCCGGCTTCGGGCAGCGGGATGCCGACAACCTCGAAGGCCTTGTCGCCGTTGGGCTTGGGCACCTCGAAGCTGCGCAGGGGATCCCCGGCGCGGAACATCGATGTCGCGTGCCCGTTGTGCCTGACGATCCAGCGCCCGCTCTTCTGGTCGTACTGAGCGTCGATCTTCTGTGCGCGCTCGAAGCGTCCGAGCCAGTCGATGACGCGCATTTCGTCCCCCGGCGCCACGCGCGCGACCCGGGCCGGTATCGGCTCGCCGCCATCCGGCCTGGCGCCGGCCGCCGCCGTCCGCCCGGTCGTGCCGACCGTGGCCTTGAGCGATGCCTCGACGTTGCGCAACGTGACCGGCAGCTGCGCGTGCGACTTGTCGGGAAACACGCGCTCGAGGATGCCGAAGTCGGCCGGGAATTTTGCCAATGGCGGGTTGTCGTCGGTGCGCACCTTGAGCGGGAACGACGAGGCGTTGGCGAGCCTGCGCCCGGCGTCGTCCTTCAAGCCCGCCGGCAGCTCGATGCGGAACGACTCGTTCTCCGGCAGCGCCGGGCCGAAGGCGACTCCGGTGATGGCCTCGTCGTCCTTGGTAAGCTGCGGCGGGTAAGTCCTGCCCGAGCTCGCGACCAGGCGGATTTTCGCCGCATCGCTTGCCGCCACCGGCGCGGTGAACGAAAGCCTCAAGGGCAGGATCGGGATGCACTGCGCGTCCTTGTTCACCCGCTCGCAGGAAAACGAGGCGCGGAACGTCGGCCGCGCCCGATACGCGAGCGCCTGGTCGGCGGACGTCGGCACGCCGGAGGAGGAGGCAATGCCCTTGCCCCATACAAGCTTGACCTCGGCATTGGGCGGCAGCGTGCGCGCGCAGGCGACCGTGACCAGAGGTGACTCGGGCGCGTCGCGCAAGCGCAGGAACTTCTCGTCGTCGCTGCCGGTGACCGGCAGGCGGAAGAGGAAACTGCCGCGGGTGGCGCCAGCGCCGGAATCGAGGAAGATGAAGCGCAGGTAGCTCGCGGCGAAGGGTTTGCGATTGTCGAGAATCGTCTTGCGCTCGTCCCCGGTGACCAGACGCACGCCGATCTTCTCGTTGACGCCGGCGGCGATGCAGTAAGCATGCGTCGAAATCGTATCGGCTGATACCGGCGCGTCGAGGCCGAGGATGAACACCTGGTTTTCGTCGATGCGCGAATCCTCCCACGGGAGGTTGCGCACGATCGCCGGGCCACCGGTGTTGAACTCGAATCGCTGCCCGGCCGCAAGCGGCGTGCCGTCGAGGGCCGTGATCCCGGGCTTGACCGTGAAGCTGCAGCGCACGCCGGCGGGCAGGTCGCGGTCGAAGTCATAGACCCAGTTCTTCGTGTCCGCCCAGCGTCCCTTGCCTTTCTCGAGGCAATCGATGGCGAACGGGTCGACCTGGCGCGGGTCCCCGAACGGAACCATGGCTTGGGCAAAGCGTGCCGTGACCTGGCGTACCGCCTTGATTTCACCCTGCGGAGAGAAGAACTCGACGCCTTGCCCCGAGGCGGTCGCACACCAAGGCGCGACCAGGGCAAACAGCAAGCTGGCAGTGAGGGAAGGGAACCGTCGGCAGGGCGGCATGCGCGGCCTCGAGGCGTTGAGCGGGGGCGGCTCTGTAACTCGGTGGATGGCCGCTGTGGCGCCGATTTAACCACGAGATTGGCGGCATCGTTGTGTCGCGATTGCGGCGCCAAACGGGCCAATCGTGGGCGACTGGAGGCGAGGGATAGGCGGCCGCGGCAGGCCGATCAACGGCAACTGGTAGCATTCATCCGTGGCCTATAGCGTCGACCCGGACATCACCGTCGCCTCCACGATCGACGCCGCGTTCTATCGCGACGAGGCAACCCACGCCCGGGTGCGCGAGCGAATCTTCGGACGAACGTGGCAATGGATCGGCGATCTCGACGCCGTCGCCGAAGCCGGCTCGCTCGCGCCGCGCGAGCTCTTGCCGGGACTGTTTGACGAGCCATTGCTGCTCTCGCGCGACGCCCAGGGCACGCTGCGCTGCCTGTCCAACGTGTGCACCCACCGCGGCAATATCCTGGTGCGCGAGCCGTGCACCCGGGTCGAGCAGATCCGCTGCGGCTACCATTCGCGGCGCTTCGATCTGTCGGGAAGAATGACTTTCATGCCGGAGTTCGGGCAGGCCAAAGACTTTCCCTCGGCGGACGACGACCTGCCGCAAGTCGCCTTCGCCGCCTGGGCCAATCACGGCTTCGCCTCCCTCGACCCGGTCGCCCCGATGCAATCCTTCCTCGGCGAGCTGGAGGCGCGCCTGGCCTGGCTGCCAGTGGCCCGATTCCGTGCCGCCGCCGCGTCGAGCCGCGACTACGTCATCAACGCACACTGGGCGCTGTACGTGGAGAATTTCCTGGAGGACCTGCATATCCCCTTTGTCCATCCGGAGCTGTGCCAGAAGATCGACACCGGCGGCTATGCGCATGAGCTCTTCCGCTACTCCAGCCTGCAGCTCGCTCCGGCCAAGCAAGGGGATCTCGCCCTGGACATTCCGCCCGGCGCGGCCGACTGCCGGCAGCGTGTTGCCGCCTATTACTGGTGGATCTTCCCCAACCTGATGCTCAACTTCTATCCTTGGGGCCTGTCGCTCAACCGCGTCGTCCCGGAGGCGATCGACCGCACGCGCGTCGAGTTCCGGTCGTACGTGTGGGACGAGTCGAAACTCGGACAGGGTGCCGGCGGAGCCCTGCATCGGGTCGAGCTGGAGGATGAGGCCGTGGTCGAGGCCGTGCAGCGTGGTGTGCGCTCGTCGCTCTATCGGCGCGGACGCTACTCGCCCACCCGCGAACGCGGGACCCATCATTTCCACCGCCTGCTCGGCGAGTTCCTGGTAGGGTCGCCCTAGGTATGATTCCCACGAGGGCTGTTGGTCCGGACTGAATCCAGGAAGCTCATTGGCGCGAGCCGATCATGCCCGGTACCGCAAGGCGTGCGCCGCGCCCGCGTCGGCTCAGCGGCGGGCCAGGAAACCGCGCAGGCGCTGCACACCGTCGCGCAGGCGCTGATGGCTGGAGGCGAAGCACCAGCGCAGGAAGCCCTCGCCCTCCGGTCCGAACGCGCTGCCGGGGGCCAGGCCCAGACGGGCCTCGCGCACCAGGAGCTTGCAGAAGCGCAGACTGTCGGTCAGCCCGGCGACGCGAAAGAACACGTACATCGCACCGGCGGGCAACGCGGCCTCCACGCCTTCGATGGAGCTCAATTCCCGTACCAGCAATGCGCGCGCCGCGCTGAAGCGCGCGAGCGTGTGGGCGACGCTCGGCTCGCCGTCACGCAGCGCGACGACGCCCGCGCGCTGCACGAATACCGGCGAACACGACGTGTTGTATTCGATGAGCTTGCCCAGATCGGGCATCAGATCCGTCGGCGCGACCATCCAGCCCAGTCGCCAACCGGTCATCAGCCACGCTTTCGAAAAGCTGTTGGTGCTCACCAGGCGATCGGCGGGGTCGGCAAGATCGAGGAATGATGGCGCGCAGCGCGCGTCGGCATAGTACAGGCGCTCATAGACGTCGTCGGCAACGATCCAGATGCCAAGGCGCCGGCAATGCTCGAGGATCGCGCGCTGATCGTCGCGTGCGAGCGTCCAACCGGTCGGGTTGTTCGGCGAGTTGATCATCACCGCGCGCGTGCCCGGAGTCAGCGCATCGAGCAGCTGATCGATGTCGAGCCGCCAACCGTCCCTGGCAAATTGCAACGCGATGCGCACGACCTGCGCACCGAGTATCTTGGGGATTTCCGTCAGGTTGGGCCATAGCGGCGTGACACAGACGATACGATCACCCGGATCGACCAGCGCTTCGATCGCCAGCATGAGGGCCGACATGCCCGACGCCGTGACCGCGACATTGTCGACGGCGATGGGGCGGTGCAGCCTCGACACGTAGCCGGCGAGCGCGGCGCGCAGCTCATTGATGCCGAAATTCTGGGTGTAGAACGTCTCCCCGGCATTGATGGAGGCCACCGCCGCCTCGCGGATGTAGGCCGGGGTTACCTCGTCGGGCTCGCCGAACCAGAACGGCAGGATGTCCGCTTCCCCCAGGCCCGCGTTGGCGACTTCGCGGATCTGCGAGGCAACCAGCGCGCGCACGGCAGTGCGTGCGGCAGCGTTGGTGCGCGGGAGACGAGCGCGGTCATTCATCCGCGATAGAATAGCAAACGCGGGCTCTGCGGCCCGCGCTCGCGAAACCTTGCCTCCGCATCCGGGAAACCGTGCCCCTCATCCTGAGGCTGCTTGCCATCTTCGCCTGCGGCGCGACGGGCGGTGTTGTCGCCTGGCTGACCGTCTCTTGGCTGGGCGGAACCGGGGTCGGCGGCGGGATCGCCAGCGCCATGATCGGCGCGCTCCTTGCGGCGTCGCTCTGGGTCGGCGGGATCGCCTTCATCGGCACGGTGAAGCGCGGCCGTTGAGCTCGCCGCGAACCGCCGACCGGGGAAGACTCGGCCGGCCACGCGGGCACGAGCCAGGTATCGGCGGCGCGTGCCGGAAACGCATCCGGCCGAATGGTCCTCCCCGCTCGGCGGCTTTCGAGTCACGTCACCACGAATACCGCGAGCCCGAGCAGCAGGCTCGCGGCCAGGCCGATGGCGAAGCTTTGCATCGCCAGCAGCGCAAGATCCCACCAGAGCCGCGCATCGGGCACGGTGGCGACGGGACGCTCAGCGGTTGGCATGGTGTGGCTCCTCGAGCATGATGGCGTTCTCGATTCGCGGCCGGCGCAAATGATCGCGGCCGCTGGCGGCGCGGAGCAGTGCGCAGCGCGGCACGGCCCTGGACGACCTGCCGCGAGCGCAGCGCAACCCGTGCCGGCAGCGGGCAACGCAATCGAGGTAGGCAGGGGCTGTATTCTTCACGGGCACTCCAGTGTGCCTAGTTGAACCTGGCGGCATGGCGCGGCGCGGGATTCAAACATGGCATGGCGAAGAAGAATGATGGCGAAATCATGGCCTGCGCCCGGGAGCCCCGGGCGCAGGCCCGCGGGTGCGCTATAGTCGGCCATCACCTCGTTATCCCTGGAGAGGGCATGAGCCGCCGTATCGCCATCGTCGAGGACGAGCCCGCGATTCGCGGGAACTACGCCGACGTCCTGCGCAAGCAGGGCTATGAGGTTGCCGCCTACGGCAACCGCACGGACGCGCTGGCCGCGTTCCACACGCGCCTGCCCGACCTCGCGGTTATCGACATCGGGCTCGGCGACGAGATCGACGGCGGATTCGCCCTGTGCCGGGAGTTGCGCGCGCTGTCGCCGACGGTGCCGATCATCTTTCTGTCCGCCCGGGACTCCGATTTCGACATCGTCGCGGGCCTGCGCCTCGGTGCCGACGACTATCTGACCAAGGACGTGGGCCTGCCACACCTGAGCGCGCGCATCGCGGCGCTGTTCAGGCGCAGTGACCTGCTAACGGCGCCTCCGGCGTCGGAGGACATGCTCGAGCGCGAAGAGCTGACGCTGGACTTGAAGCGGCTGACCGCCACCTGGTCCGGCCGGCACGTCGAGCTGACGCTCACCGAATTCTGGATGGTGCACGCACTTGCCCGCTATCCGGGCCACGTCAAGGATCGCGACAGCCTGATGCGCGACGCCAAGATCGTGGTCGACGACAGCACGATCACCTCCCACATCAAGCGCATCCGCAAGAAATTCCTCGCCCTCGACCCGCAGTTCGATTGCATCGCAACGGTCTACGGCATGGGTTATCGCTGGAACTCCGCGGCATAGGCGGCAAACGCTTTGGATCATGAAAGGGCCACGCATCGCGTTGGGCATCCGCGCGCAGCTTTTGCTGGTGCTCACGGTGTTCCTGGCGATCCCCTGGCTGGGCTACGAATACGTGCGCGAACTCGAGCGCTTCCTGCGCGATGCGCAGGAGCGCACGCTGGCCGGGACCGCGCAGGCCGTGGCCACGGCGCTGCACGACCGGCCGCGACTGTTCGAGTCGCGCCCCGCGCCGCTCGAATCGCTGCGTTCGGGCCGCGCGAGCGACGAAGGCGGCGTGGCGCAGGACCTGCCACCGGTGAGCCTGCCGGAGTCGCCGGAGATCGAACAGATCATTCGCGGCCTGTCGCGCACCACGGCGCGCATCTGGGTGGTCGACCGCGAGCAAAACGTGCTCGCGCGCGCGGGCAGCCTGCGGCGGGCGGAATTGCCCGCGGGCGATATCGCGACATCGGGGGGCTCAGCGATCGCCCGCGTCGGGCAATGGCTGGAACGCGAAATCCTGCAACCGCTGTATTCCAGGGTGCTGCAGCAGCCGACCGAAGACTTCAGCGACGAACCCTCCGGCCATGCGATTGCCGCCGGCAAGGATGTCGAGGGCGCACTCGCCGGCATCCTGACGGTCGAGCGCCGACCGACAGCCGACGGCAAAGCGGTCATCGTGTCCGCCGCGCATCCGATCTGGGTCGGCGACGAGGTCAAGGGCGCGGTCATCGTCGAGGAGACGACCAATGCAGTGCTCGCGGAGCGCAACCGCGCATTTGCACGCTTGTTCAATATCGTGCTCGCGGCATTGCTCGTCGGCTCGCTCGCCCTGACACTGTACGCATCGTGGCTTTCGACGCGCATTCGCCGGCTTCGCGACGAGGCGGAGGCAGCGATCGACGCCCACGGCCGCGTGCGAGGCATGGTTGCCGCGTCCACTGCCGGCGATGAAATCGGCGACCTTTCGCGGAGCTTTCGCAGCGCGCTCGCGCGCCTGGCGCAGTACGCAACCTATCAGGAGGCAATGGCGAGCCGGTTGTCGCACGAACTGCGCACCCCGATCGCCGTGGTGCGCTCGTCGCTCGATGCGCTGCGCATGCAGAAGCTGCCCGATGATGCGCGCGTCTACATGGAACGCGCGCAGCAGGGACTCAACCGGCTCGCGCACATTCTGAGGCGCATGACCGAGGCGACGCGCCTCGAGCAGAGCCTCGCCGACGCGGAGCGCGAGCGGTTCGACCTTGCGCGCGTGGCAGCGGGCTGCGTCGACGGTTATCGGGCCGCGTATCCGCAGCAGGCGATCGAGCTCCGCCTGCCCGGTGGCGAGGTGCTCTTCGAGGGCGCACCCGAGCTGATCGCGCAGATGCTCGACAAGCTTTTTGCCAACGCGGTGGAGTTTGCCTTGCCCGGCACCCCGGTCACGGTTGCGCTCGAGCGCGACGTCCTGGGTCTTCGCCTCAGCGTCGGCAATCAGGGGCCGCCTTTGCCGCCGGGCATGCACGGCCGGCTTTTTGACTCGATGGTGTCGGTACGAAGCGAGCAGCCAGGCGAACAGCCGCATCTGGGGCTGGGGCTCTACATCGTGCGGCTGATCGCCGAGTTTCATGGCGGACGGGCGACGGCGACGAACCGGGCCGACCCGCCGGGCGTGAGCGTCAGCGTCGACTTGCCCCTGGTACGCGCGCTGCGATGACCGGCTGCTGCCCCGCCGTGGCGACGCAGCCGGCCTCGGTGCAGGCGCTGCAATCGGGGATAATGGCAATCGTGCCGTCGCTGCAGCCGAACGTGATCGACCCGCTCTTCCCGTCGCCACCGCGCCCCACAGACACCGCGCTTGGTTCGCCGGGAGCGCCGTTGCCCGCGCTCGGGCACATCACGGCATGACAAGCTTGCGCGCCATGCTCGACGAGGCGGCAAGTCGCGCCGCCGCGGGCCGGATCGACGATGCGCTTGCCGCGTACTTGCTGGTGCTGGCGCGAGCACCCGTCGCCGAGGCGCATTACAACGTCGCCGCCCTGCAGATGGCCAAGGGCGATCTTGTCGGCGCGGAGGCGAGCCTGCGTGACGCGGCACGTCTGAAGCCGACATGGGTACACGCGTACCTGGCCCTGGGACATCTGTACTTTCGGCAGCGAAGGTTCGAGGATGCGGAGCGCGCCTTCGAACAGGCGGCAGGGCTCGCGCCGGATTCGGTCGAGGCCCTGTTCAACCGGGCGAGGGCGCTCGACCAGCTCCGCGCCTGGGGCGAGGCACTGCCGCTGCTGCGGCGCGCGCGGCAACTCGCGCCGGCAAACGAACAGATCTGGTTCGCCCTGCGCCGCCACCTGCTGCTCTTCGAGCTGCAGGAAGAGGCATTCGACGATTTCCGTGCCTTCGAGGCGAACGCGGAGCTCTCGGTGCAAGTCGTATCCGCCGGACTGCTTTCCGCTCGCATCGCGCCGGGCAGCGGCTACGAGGACAAGTACCTGCCGCTCGCGCTCGAATGGCCCTACCGCGCCGGCGAGGCGGGGTTTGCCGGCGTCGCCCTGGCGCAAGCCGAATACTTCGACGTGTCCCGACCCGTGCTCAAGCGCCTGCACGACGCCTACAACCGGCTGCGCCAGGAGGAACGCGCGGGCGTGGCCGACCTTGCCGCCGCCGGGCCTCGTGCACCGGGGTCCGGGCGGCTGCGCGTAGGCTATCTCTCGGCCGACTTTCGGGATCACGTCATGGGACGGCTGATGCTCGAGGTGCTGCGCCAGCACGACCGGGCGAAGCTGTCCGTGCTTGCCTATTCGGTGGGGCTGCGGGAGCTGGAGGATGCGGTGACCGAGCGCTATCGCGCGTGCTGCGACCGATTCCTCCGCCTCGATGATCTCGACAATCGCAGCGCCGCCCAGGCCATCGCGGCGGACCGGCTCGATGTGCTCGTCGACCTGATGGGTCACTCCCGGTCGTCGCGACCCGGCATCCTGCTCTACAAGCCGGCTCCACTGATCATCACCCACCTCGGTTCGCACGGCCCGGTCGGGTTGCAGCAGGTCGATTTCAAGCTGAGCGACTGCCACGTCGACCCGCCCGATGCTGCCGAGTTTCAGATCGAAGCGCCGTTGCGCCTCGACGGCTGCGTGCTGCCTCTGCGGCGCGTCGCGCCGGGGGAGCCTTCGGCCAGCCGCGCCGATCTGGGCATTGCCGGCGACGCGGTCGTGTTCGGGGTATTCGTGAGCCTGCTCAAGCTCTCGCCGCGCTGCCTATCGCTGTGGCGCACGATCCTGGAGCGGGTTCCCGCCGGCGTGCTTGCCTTTTCGCCCAGCCGGCAGGCCGACCGCGGGCTCTATCTGCGGCGACTGGCAAGCTTCGGTATCGCCGGCGAGCGGGTCGCATTCGTGCCCTGGACGATGGACGATGCGACCGATCGCGCCCGGTACCGCCTCATCGACGTCGTGCTGGATACCTTGCCCTATACCGGGGGCGATACCACCGCGGCGGCGCTGGACATGGGGGTGCCGGTGGTCACCCGCATTGGCGAACGCGCCGCCGAGCGCATGACCTGGAGCCTGCTCGCCCATCTCGGGGTGACCGACACGGCGGCCCGAGACGACGCCGACTACGTGGCGATCGCCTGCCGCCTCGCTGACGATGCGGCGTGGCGGTCAAGCATCGCCTCCGCCATCGCTTCCCGCCTGCCGCAATCGGGCCTCGCCGATCTCGGCCGCTACGCGCGCTCTCTCGAGGACGCCTACGCGCGCGCGCTCGCGCCGACGACCTGAAACCGACCTCATGCATCTTCATATCCTCGGCATCTGCGGCACCTTCATGGGCGGCCTGGCCGAAATCGCCCGGGCGGCCGGGCACACCGTGAGCGGCTGCGACGCCAACGTCTATCCACCGATGAGCACCCAGCTCGCCTCATCGGGCATCGACTTGACCGAGGGCTATGAGGTCGCGCAACTCGACAAGGTCGCCAAGCACGCCGAAGTGTTCGTCATCGGCAACGCCATATCGCGCGGCAACCCGCTGCTCGAAGCGATCCTCGACAGCGGGCGCCTCTATACCTCGGGGCCGCAGTGGCTCGCCGACGCGGTGCTGCGCGACAAGTGGGTCCTCGCGGTCGCCGGCACGCACGGCAAGACGACCACCACGGCCTCGCTGGCGTGGATCCTCGAGCGAGCCGGACTCGACCCGGGATTCCTGATCGGCGGCGTGGCCCCGGACTTCGGCATCTCGGCACGCCTTTCCGACGGGCCGTTCTTTGTCATCGAGGCCGACGAATACGACACGGCGTTCTTCGACAAGCGATCGAAGTTCATCCATTACCGGCCGCGCACGGCGATTCTCAACAATCTCGAATACGATCACGCCGACATTTTTGCCGACCTGGCAGCCATTGAAACGCAGTTTCACCACCTCGTGCGCACGATACCGCGCAGCGGTCGGCTGATCGTAAACGGGGCCGACGAGAACCTGCGCCGCGTACTGGCGCGCGGCTGCTGGAGCGAAACGGAACGCTTCTGCGCTGCGGATTCTCCCGGCATCGACGCCGACTGGACGATCGCGAACGACGCAGCGGTGCAGTTCCGCGGCGCAGCGCAGGGGGTGCTGGCGCCGTTCGCGCTTCTCGGCGCGCACAATCGGCTGAACGCCCTGGCCGCGATTGCGGCCGCGCGCCACGTCAGCGTCCCGGTCAAGGAGAGCCTTGCGGCGCTGGCGACGTTCCGCGGCGTGAAGCGGCGAATGGAGGTGCGCGGGTCGATCGGTGGCATCACGGTCTACGACGATTTCGCACATCACCCCACCGCCATCGCCGCGTCGCTGGCGGCCCTGCGGCGGCACGTCGATGGAGCGCGTATCCTCGCCGTGTTCGAGCCGCGCTCGGCGACGATGAAACGGGGCACGATGAAAGACGCGCTGGCGCAGAGCCTCACCGCGGCCGACCTGGTGTTCTGTTATGCCGCCAACCTGGGCTGGGACGCGGCGGCGTCGCTCAGGCCGCTCGGCGCGCGCGCGCATACCGACACGGATCTTGGCTCGCTGCTCGATGCCATCGTCGCCGCCGCGAAGCCGGGCGACCACGTCGTGATCATGAGCAACGGCGGTTTTGGCGGCCTCCACGACAGGCTCCTGGGGCGCCTGCGTGCGTCGCCATGATGCGGATCGCGTACCTGCACGGATTCAACAGCGGTCCTGCATCGGCCAAGGGACGGGCTCTTGGGCGGGCGATCGCGGCGCTGCCGCCGACGCGGCGGCCGGAGTATTTCCTGCCGCGGCTGCCGACTTGGCCGGCCGAGGCGATCGCTGCGGTCGAACGCTGGGCGGGAAGCGCCGAACGCGACGAGTTGAGCTTCGTGGGCAGCTCCCTCGGCGGGTTCTACGCCACGCGCCTCGCGGAAGCGCGTGGAGCGAGGGCGGTCCTCGTCAACCCCGTGATCGATCCCGAGCGCGCCCTGGCACCCTACCTCGGGCGGCAAAGCAATCCGGCGACGGGCGAGCAATACGAGCTCACGCCACAGTTCCTCGCCGAGCTCTGCGCGCTCAAGGTCGAGCGCATCACCCAGCCGGGGCGCTATCTGCTGCTCGCGCAGGCGGGCGACGAACTGCTCGACTGGCGCCGGGCGGCTGCGTTCTACGCCGGCGCCTGGCAGTTCATTCAGGGCGGCGGCGATCACGCCTACCGTGACTTCGCCCGGCAGCTTCCCCTGGTCCTGCGCTTTGCCGGAGTCGATGGACGGGCGGCCGCGTAAGGCGGTGCGCAAGGCGCCCGCATCGGCCGTGAACGCGACCGGGGCCGACCAACGCCGCTCGCTTTGGCGGGCGACGGCGCCGCTCGGGCCTGCCACCACCATCTTCGAGGGTCGCGCCGAAGCCGACGTCGTCGTCGTCGGCGGCGGCTATACCGGATTGGCGTGCGCGCTCGCGCTCTGCGAGGCGGGCCGCACGGTGATCCTGCTCGAAGCCGGTGATATCGGCCACGGCGGGTCGGGACGCAACGGCGGACAGGTGATCCCGGGCCTCAAGCACGACCCCGATGAACTGGTCGCGCGCTTCGGTCGCGAGCGCGGCGAAGCGCTGGTTCGGTTGGCCGGCGGGGCGGCCGATCGCGTCTTTGCCTTGATCGCCAAACACCGCATCGATTGCGCGGCCACCCAATGCGGCTGGATCCAGCCGGCGCACTCGGCTGCGGCCGCGCAGGCGATCGTCGCCCGAGCCCGGCAATGGACGGCGCGCGGTGCCCCGGTCGAATTGCTCGCACCCGACCGCCTGCGGCGGCTGCTCGGCACCGAATCCTACGCCGCCGGCTGGCTCGACCGCCGCGCGGGCGCACTGCAGCCGCTGGCGTACGCGCGCGGGCTCGCCCGCGCCGCAATCGGCCAGGGCGCGCGGGTCCATACCAGGTCTCCGGTCATGGGCATCGCCCGCGACAGCGCCTTGTGGGTCGCGACCACGCCCGGCGGCGAGGCGCGGGGGAGGCAAGTGGTGCTCGCCACCGACGCCTACTCCGGTTCCCTCTGGCCCGAGCTTGCCACCAATCAGTTGCTCGCCACCAGCGTGCAGATTGCGACCGATCCCCTGGCGGAGAGCGACCGGGACGCGATCCTTCCCGGCGGCATGGTGGCCTCCGACACGCGCAAGCTGGTGCATTATTTCCGCCTCGATGCGGATGGCCGCTTCATCATCGGTGGTCGCGGGTCGGTGGCAGAACCGGTGCCGGAGCGGGTGTATGCGGCACTGCAAAGCGCCGCGGCGCGGATGTACCCGCAGCTCTCCGCCGTCGAGTGGCCCTTTCGCTGGCATGGCTGGGTCGGGATCACCCGCGATTGGCTGCCGCACGTCGCCGAGCTCGCGCCTGGCGTGTGGACTGCGCTCGGCTATTGCGGCCGCGGCGTGGCGATGGCCACGACGCTGGGCCTTGCGCTCGCCGACATGCTCAACGGCGCACGCCCGCCCGCCTATCCGGTTGCCGCGCTCAAGCCGATCCCCCTGCACGCGCTGCAGCGGCCGATGCTGCGGGCTGCTATCGCGTACTATCGGGTCCGTGACGCGATGTCACGGACTCACCGGGGGAGACGAGCATGAACCTGCAACCCACGATGCACCTGCTTGGCCGCGCGCTGGCCGGCGCCGCGCTGGCCGCCGTCGCGTATGGCGGCCCCTGCGGCGCGCAGATCCCGACCTACAACGTTGGCTCGACGCCGACCGGCGTCCCCTTCACGTTCCTCGACGTCAAGACCGATACCATTCAGGGCGCGATGGTCGACCTGATTACCGCCATCGGCGAGGACGCAGGCTTCAAGGTCGTCGTGCAGGCGACGCCGTTTTCCGCGCTCATCCCGTCGCTTACCAGCAACAAGATCGACATTATCTCGGCGGCGATGCTGATCACCGCATCGCGCAAGGAGGTCATCGACTTCAGCGACCCGGTGTTTCCCTATCCCGAAGGCATGGTCGTCAACAGCGACGACAATACGCCGTACAAGTCTTTCGCCGAGCTCAAGGGGCAGGTGGTGGGCGCGCAGGTCGGCACCGTGTACATCGACTTCCTGAAGAAGAACGGCGACTTCGCGGAGGTCAAGGTTTACGATTCGCTCGCCGACATCCTGCGCGACGTCAGCCTCGGCCGCATCAAGGCCGGCTTCGGCGACGAGCCGATTCTCAAGTACCAGCTCTCGCAGAACCCCGGCATCAAAGCGAAGCTCGTTCCCACCTACGAACCGAAGATGAGCGGAAGCGTGGGCATCGGGGTGCGCAAGTCCGATACCGAACTGCTCAACAAGATCAATGCCTCGCTCGCCAGGCTGCGGGCCAACGGCACGCTCGACAAGATCCTGGCGAAATGGCATCTGCAGTGAGCGGCGGATAAGCGGCGCGCAGGCGGACGATGCAGTCGTTCCTTCGCGACGCGCAGGATTTTCTTCCGATCCTGTGGCAGGGCTGCATCGTAACCATCGAGCTCACGCTCTGCGCGCTGCTGCTCTCCACCCTGCTCGGCTTCGTGTGGGCGATGTTGCGCCTGTCTGCGCTGCGTGTGCTCTCCTGGGGGGCGATCGCGCTCATCAGCGTCATTCGCGGCATCCCGATCCTGGTGCAGCTGTTCTACATCTACTTCGTGTTGCCCGATCTGGGTATCCGCCTGTCGGCATTTCAGGCCGGATTCATCGGCCTGGGTATCGCCTATTCGGCGTACCAGGCGGAGAATTTCCGCGCCGGCATCCAGGCCGTGGATCCCGGCCAGATCGAGGCGGCGCAGTCGCTCGGCATGCGGCCGGGCATGATCATGCGGCGCGTCATTCTGCCGCAGGCCATACGGGTATTTCTGCCGCCATACGGAAACACGATGATCATGATGCTCAAGGACTCCTCGATCGCCTCGGCCATCACGGTCGCCGAGCTCACCCGCGGCGGGCAGCTCATCGCCGCCTCGACGTTCAAGAACATGACCGTGTTCACGCTGGTCGCGCTGCTCTATCTGGCGATGAGTCTGCCGCTCACCTATCTGGCGCACCGCCTCGAGCACGCGTTCGCGCGCAAATGATCTCGGTGCGCAATGTGGGCAAGGCGTATGGCGCGCACCGCGTGCTCGACGGGGTGAGCCTCGAGGTCGCCAAGGGGGAGGTGGTATGCATCATCGGGCCGTCCGGCTCGGGCAAATCGACGCTGCTCCGCTGCATCAACGGCCTCGAGCACTACGATGAAGGCAGCATCGCCATCGATGGCGAGTCGGTGCGGCGCGAGCACAGGTCGATGCACGCGCTGCGCAGCGAGGTCGGCATGGTATTCCAGCGCTTCAATCTGTTCCCGCATCGCACCGCGCTGCAGAACGTGATGGAAGGCCCGGTGTACGTCAAACGCCTGGCGCGCGGCGCGGCCAGGGAACAGGCGATCGCGCTGCTCGAAAAGGTCGGGCTGGCAGCGAAGCTCGATGCCTATCCGGCGCAGCTCTCCGGCGGCCAGCAGCAGAGGGTCGCGATCGCGCGGGCGCTGGCGATGCAGCCCAAGGCGATCCTGTTCGACGAGCCCACCTCGGCGCTCGACCCCGAGCTGGTCGGCGATGTGCTCAAGGTAATGCTCACGCTCGCGCTCGAAGGCATGACGATGGTGGCGGTGACGCACGAGATGGGCTTTGCCGCCGAGGTGGCGCGCCGGGTGTTGTTTCTCGACGGCGGGCGCGTCGTCGAAGAAGGGCCCGCGCGGCAGATTCTGGCCGAGCCCAGGCACGAACGTACGCGCGATTTTCTGCAGCGTGTCCTGAGGCCGGTTTGAAGCGCTGCATTTTGTGCGCCGCAGCGGGCGCGGCGCATCGATCAGAGGTAGACTGAGCAACATGCTCTTTCGCAGTCGCCTCCCGCTTCGTTCCTGATACGCGCGCCCGACGTCAAGTCGGGGCCGCCCGCGGCCGTCGTCTGCACCCCCGCCGTTTCGACACGCTGCGCGCCAGTGCGCAATCACATTGAACCGTCCCGTTAGAGCCGAACCCAAGCTCCAAGGAGCAGCGTCATGAAGTCGGAAGTCCATTCCACCCGCCATGCCGCAGGCAGCCAGGACGGCAACGGTTTGGTCGAGCGGGCGTCGGCGCTGATCGAAGCGGAACGCCGTTATGGGGCGCGCAACTACGAGCCGCTGCCGGTTGTCATGGCGCATGGCGAGGGCAGCTGGCTGTGGGACGAGCACGGTCGCCGCTACCTGGACATGCTCTCGGCGTACTCGGCGGTCAGCCACGGCCACGCCCATCCGCGCATCGTGCAGGCGCTGATTGCGCAGGCCCAGCGCCTCGCCGTCACCTCGCGCGCGGTGCACACCGACAAGCTGCCGCCGTTGCTCAAGCGCCTGGCCGAGTTGACCGGCCTCGACCGCGCGCTACCGGTGAACACCGGCGTCGAGGCGGTCGAGACCGCGCTCAAGGCCGCGCGCAAATGGGGCTATCGCGTCAAGGGGATTCCGGACGACCGGGCCGAGATCATCGTTTGCGAGAACAACTTTCACGGGCGCTCGATCACCATCGTCGGCTTTTCGTCCGACCCGCAGTACAGTGACGGCTTCGGCCCCTTCGCGCCCGGCTTCAGGCTGATCCCGTTCGGCGATGCTGCCGCGCTCGCCGCGGCAATCGGCCCGCACACGGCTGCGTTTCTGGTCGAGCCGATCCAGGGCGAAGGTGGCATCGTCGTTCCCCCTGCCGGCTATCTTGCCGAATGCGCGCGCATTTGCCGCGAGCATCGCGTGTTGCTGCTTGCCGACGAAATCCAGACCGGCATGGGACGCACCGGCAAGTTCCTGGCCTGCGAGCACGAGGCGGTGCGGCCCGACGGCGTGATGCTTGGCAAGGCGCTGGGCGGCGGGATGCTGCCAGTGTCGGCATTCGTGGCGACCGATGAAGTCATGCAGGTGTTCCCGCCGGGCGACCACGGCAGCACGTTCGGCGGCAACCCGCTGGCCGCCAGCGTCGCGCTCGCGGCGCTGGCAGTGCTCTGCGACGAAAACCTCATCGAGCGCTCCGCGCAACTGGGCGCGCATCTGCTCTCCCGGCTGCAGACGATCAACAGTCCGCTGATCCGGGAAATCCGCGGCAAGGGGCTTTTCGTCGGACTCGAAGTCGACGCCCGGCGCATCGACGCGCGCAGCGTCGTCGATCGGCTGCTCGCGCGGGGGCTGCTTTCCAAGGATACCCACGGCACTGTCGTGCGCTTCGCTCCGCCGCTGGTGATCACGCGCCCGGAAATCGACTGGGCGGTCGAACAGGTGCGCGCGGTGTTCGCCGAACTCGGCAACGGCGCGCGCCGGACGTAGGCACCGCGTCAGGCCGCCGCCGCGCGGCACGGCCCGGCAGGCGGAGCGGCGTTTGCCGTGCGCCGCCATAGCCACGGCCGCCGCTCGGCGCTAGGATGGCGCATGTCCAAGCCGACGCTCGCCGACAAGCTGGTCGTCGCGATTTCCTCGCGCGCGCTGTTCGACCTGTCGGAGAGCCATCGGATCTTCACCGAGCAGGGCGTGGAGGCGTACCAGCGCTACCAGATCGAGCATGAGGAAGAGATTCTCGCTCCGGGGCCGGCCTTCACGCTGGTCAAGAAGCTGCTGCGGCTCAATCGCCCCGACAAGCAATACGTCGAGGTGATCCTGCTGTCGCGCAATTCCGCCGACACCGGACTGCGCGTGTTCAATTCGATCAAGCACTATGGCCTCGACATCAGCCGCGCCGCGTTCACCAAGGGCGAGCCGACTTCGCGCTACGTGCCCGCGTTCGGCTCGCACCTGTTCCTGTCCGCCGACACCGAAGACGTCAAACGCGCGCTTGACGACGGTTACGCCGCAGCGACGATCTTTCCCAGCGTCTACAAGAACGAGACCGACGAGCTGCGCATCGCGTTCGATGGCGACGCAGTGATCTTCTCCGACGAGGCCGAGCGCGTCTACCAGGCCGGCGGGCTCGACGCCTTCGCGACCCGGGAGACCGCTTCGGCGCGCGACCCTTTGCCAGGCGGGCCGTTCAAGAACTTCCTGGCCGCGCTGCATCGGATCCAGTCGGATTTCCCGGAGGACAAGAGCCCGATCCGCACGGCGCTCGTCACCGCGCGCAGCGCTCCGGCGCACGAGCGCGTGATCCGCACGCTGCGCGCCTGGAACATCCGCATCGACGAGGCGCTCTTCCTCGGCGGCCTCGACAAGGGCGAATTCCTGCGCGCCTTCGGCGCCGATATCTTCTTCGACGACCAGCGCACCCACGTCGAGTCGGCGGCGCAGCATGTCGCGGCCGGCCACGTGCCGCACGGCGTCGCCAACGAGTAGGGCGAGTCGCCGGTCATCCGGCCGGTCACTCTCCGAGACGTGGCCCGAGCCGGACCGTCAGGCGGGAGTCAGCTGACGATGCGGCCGTAAAACGGGTACTGCGGATCGTTGTAGCCCGGCGTCGAAGGATGGCCCGGTGCGACCAGCGAATCGATCAACGCCTCGTCGTCCTCGTCGAGCGTCTTGCCGACCGCCGAAAGGTAATCGGCCCACTGCTCGAAGGTGCGCGGCCCGGCGATCACCGCGGTGACGATCCGGTTGTTGAGCACCCAGGCGAGCGCGAACTGGGTGGCGGTCAGGCCTTTCTTTTCGGCATGCGCCTTGATCGTCTGCGCGATGGCGATCGATTCGGCGCGGAATTCGGTCTCCATCATGCGCCCGTCCTTGCGCGCGACCCGCGACCCCGCGGGCGGCGCGGCCCCCGGCGTGTACTTGCCAGTAAGCATGCCGCGCGCGAGCGGGCTGTAGGGCACCACGCCGAGCCCGTAATAATCGCAGGCGGGCAGGATTTCGACCTCGGGCATGCGATTGAGTAGGTTGTAGTACGGCTGGCAGACGATCGGTCGCGGCACGTTGAGTTCGGCACACAGCCCGACTACCTCGGCGACGCGCCAGCCGCGATAGTTCGACACGCCGAAGTAGCGGATCTTGCCCTCGCGCATCAGATCGCCGATCGCGCCGACCGTCTCCTCGAGCGGCGTGTCGGGTGTCGTCGCGGTGCAGATAGTAGACGTCGATGTAGTCGGTCGCCAGCCGCCCCAGGCTGTCCTCGCAGGCCTGTATCACCCAGCGCCGCGACAGCCCGCCGTCGTGCGGCTTTGCGGTCATCACGTTGCCGACCTTGGTCGCGAGAATCCAGCGGCGCCGGCTGGCCGTGATCGCCGGCTCCGACGATCTTTTCCGACGCTCCGTTGGCGTACGCGTCGGCGGTGTCGATGAAGTTCACTGCCCGCATCGAAGGCCGAGGCGACGATCCGCTGCGCCGTGGCGGCGTCGGTGCGGTCGCCGAACATCATCGTGCCGAGGCAGATCAGCGATACCTCGAGGCCGGTCTCGCCCAGGCGGCGGAATTCCATAGTCGTCCCGAGAAGGGGGTTCGCGGTAAGGCGCATGCTGAAGTAATCGGCCGGGCCTGCGCAATGCCCCGGAGGGCGAGGCTTCGCCCCGTCGCCGGGGTATAATCCGGGCCCCTTTTCGCGGCGCGCGCGGCCGCCATCCTGCAGACCGCGCGCCATGATCCATGCATGTCTTTTTCGAGGACGACGGCAGTTCAAGGCCGGCACCGTCCTCGCCGACAACGACACGTCGCTGCAGGTCGAGGCGGCCTCGGGCAAGCGGCTCAAGATCAAGGCCGCGAGCGTGCTGCTGCGCTTTGCCGAGCCCTCGCCGGCGGCGCTGATCGCCGACGCGCAGACGCTCGCCGCCGAGCTCGACCCGGATTTCCTGTGGGAAGTGTGCGGCGGACGACGAGTTCGGATTCGCCGATCTCGCCGCGCGAGTACTACGGCCACGCGCCGCGGCCGGCCGAGGCGGCGGCGGTGGCGCTCTGCCTGCACGCCGCGCCGATGTATTTCTACAAGAAGGGCAAGGGCCGCTATCGCACCGCGCCGCCCGACGCGCTGAAGGCTGCGCTGGCCGGTCGAGCGCAAGAAGCGCGAGGCGGAGGAAGTCGCCGCTGGGCGGACGAGCTCAGGCGCATCGACTGCCGGACTCGTTGCGCGCGAAGCTGCCGATGCTGCTGTACAAGCCGGACAAGCACGCGCTCGAATGGAAGGCGCTTGAGCGCGGCCTGCGAGGCGCTGCAGACCAATCCGCTGGCTCTGCTGTCGGCCTGCGGCGCGATTCCGTCGACGCACGACTACCACTTCAACCGTTTCCTGTCGAGGCGTTTCCGCACGGCACCGCGTTTCCCGCCTTGGGCGAGCTGCCGCTGCCGCGCCGACCTGCCCCTAGCGGCGGTGCGCGCGTTTTCGATCGACGACGCGACGACGACCGAAATCGACGACGCGTTTTCCGTGCGCGAGCTCGCCAACGGCAACGTCGAGATCGGCATCCACATCGCCGCGCCCGCCGCTGGCCATCGGCGCGGCTCGGCGCTCGATGCCATCGCGCGCTCGCGCCTGTCGACCGTCTACATGCCCGGCCGCAAGATCACGATGCTCCCCGACGGCCGTCGTCGACGCTTCACGCTCGGCGGCGGGCGCGCGCGTCCCGGCGCTTTCGCTCTATGTCGAGACGGCACCGGACGGCACGCCGTCACGCACGAGACGCGAGTCGAGCGCGTGCCGGTGGCCGCAAACCTGCGCCTCGACGCGATAAGCGAGCGCTTTCGCGAACGCCTGCCGCGCCCGGACGAGCCGGAATGGACGGCCGAGCTGCGCGCGCTGTGGAAGCTCGCCCAGCAGCTCTCCGCGGCGCGCGGCAAGCCCGACGGCGTCGCGCATCGACTACAGCTTCGCGTCGACTGGGCCGCGGCCACCGACGGCCGCGTGACCATCGTGCCGCGGCCGCGCGGCACCCCGCTCGACAAGCTGGTGTCCGAGCTCATGATCTACGTCAACAGCACCTGGGGAAAGCTGCTCGCCGACGCGGGCGTGCCGGGCCTCTATCGCACGCAGCCGGCAGGCAAGGTGAAGATGAGCACCGCCCGGGCGAGCACCAGGGACTGGGCGTTGCGCACTACCTGTGGGCGAGCTCGCCGCTGCGCCGCTACAGCGACCTCGTCAACCAGCGCCAGCTGCTCGCGGTCGTCGCCGGCGACAAGCCGCCCTACGCCGAGAACGACGCCGAGCTCTTCGCCGCGCCGCCGACTTCGAGGCCACGTATGCGCAATACGCCGAGTTCCAGGACCGCATGGAGCACTACTGGTGCCTGCGCTGGCTGCTGCAGGAGGGCGTGACCCAGACTATCGCAACGGTGATGCGCGACAACCTGGTGCGCCTTGATTCGCTGCCCCTGGTGACCCGCGTCGCCGACCTGCCGGCGCTCGCGGCCGAGTCTCGCGTGCGCCTGGCCATCGGCCGCGTCGACCTTCTTGCCGCAACTCTCGAGGCCCGGTACGCGGGGCTGGCCGCAGATTAGCGGGGCGCCGGGGCCGCGGGCCGGCGACCCGGCCCGTAAGACAGGGGAGCTATACTTGCACGGACATGCCCGCCAAGCCCGCGCGCAAACGAAAAGCACCGGTAGCCCGCGTCGCCGCGCGCAAGCCAGCTCCACGACGAGCGCCGCATGCCGTGGCTTTGGTCGCGCCGCGGACGGTGTCGTTGCCTTTTGTCGCTGCCGACAACACGCGCAGCGACCAGTTGCTGAAGGTGGCGATCGCCGGCTCGATCTTTCTCCATGCGCTGGTACTGGCACTCAAGTTCAGCCCGCTTCAGCTTCCCACGCTCGACCCTAACGCTTCTCAACTCGAAGTCGCGCTCGTCAACGCCAAGTCGAAGACCAAGCCGACCAAGGCCGACATTCTCGCCCAGGCCAATCTCGATGGCGGAGGCAATACCGACGCCAACCGGCGCGCCAAGACGCCACTGCCCGTTCTGCCCCGCGACAGCTCCCACCGTGAGCTCGCCGTGGCGACGCGCAAAGTCGAGCAGCTGGAGAACCAGGCGAAGGAGCTGATGACTCAGCTCAGGTCGGGGGCTTCGGTCGCCCCGCCTGTCTCCAAGCCTACCGAGGTTCCCGATCCGGCTGACCTGCCAAGCTCCACCGAGGTGATGCAGCGTACGCTCGAAGCGTTGCGCCTGGAGGCGCAGGTTGCCAAGGAGATGGACGCGTACGCCAAGCGGCCGAAACGACGATTCGTCGGCGCGCGCGCCGCGGAATACCGCTTTGCGCGTTACGTCGAGGAGTGGAGGCTCAAGGTCGAGCGCATCGGCAACCTCAACTACCCGGAGGCAGCGCGGGCGCGGAAGCTCTATGGCAGCCTGCTGCTGACGGTGGGCATCCGAGCCGACGGCAGCCTTGAGAGCATTGCCGTCGACCATGCCTCCGGCCAGAAGGTCCTCGACCAGGCAGCGACCAGGATCGTCGAGATGGCGTCACCCTACGCTCCATTTCCGCCCGACATCAAGCGCGATACCGACATCCTCTACATCACGCGCACCTGGACCTTCGCACCGGGCGACTCGCTGATTTCCGAGTGACCGCTGACCGCGATGGAGCACCTGGGCCGCTGGCTGTTGTGGACTTTGGCGCTCGTTGCGGCGGCGCTGGTGTTGCTCCAGGGCTGGTACGCCATCCACATCTGGTGGTGGCGCGATCACCCGCCACGGGAGACGGCGTTCATGAGCATGCGACTGGCCGAGATTCGCGCCGCACACCCCGATGCGCGCCTCGCGTACACCTGGGTGCCCTACGAGCGCATCTCGGTGGAGGCCAAGCGCGCGATGATCGCCGCCGAGGATGCCAGGTTCGTCGAGCACGAGGGCTTCGACTGGGACGGGATCCAGCAGGCACTCGACCGCAACGCGCGCCGCGGCCGCATCGTTGCCGGCGGCTCGACGATCACCCAACAGCTGGCGAAAAATCTCTTCCTCTCATCGCAAAGAAGCTACTGGCGCAAGAGCGAGGAGGCGCTCATTACCCTCATGCTCGAAGCGATCCTGGACAAGCGGCGCATCCTCGAGCTCTACCTCAACGTAATCGAGTTCGGCGAGGGCATCTTTGGGATCGAGGCTGCAGCGCGACGCTACTTCGGCGTGGGCGCCGGAGCGCTTAGCGCCGAGCAGGCGGCACGATTGGCGGCGATGGCGCCCAACCCGCGCTACTACGAGAAGCATCCCGGGGCTCGCGGGCTGGCGCGCAAGGTCCCGATCATCCTCGCGCGCATGCCGGCGGCGGAGTTGCCGTAGCCCCCATTGTCGGGCAGGATTGACGGCATGGCTGCTACCCATCGCGCGCTGCCGACGCTGCTGCGCATCTGCGCGGGCATCGATCAACTGTTCATCGTCGAGGTTGGGCCGTTCGGACAGCAGCTCGCCGAGGACGCGCGCATCGCATGGCTGGCGACGGGCAACAAGATCCGGCCTGCGGACATCGAACAATACATCGCCTTGCTGGCGGAGCATATCGAGGACCCCGAACGACGGGATGCATTTGTGACCGACGCGATAAACTGCGTCAAGCTGTAGGCGCTGCCTGGGCCACCGCCGCACGTCTTACAAGGGAGAAAGTCATGCTCTTCAACCGCTCGATCACCACCCAGTTCGCCTTCGTATTCGTGCTCACGCTGCTGCTGGTCATCGGCTCGTTCTACCTGGTCCTGGACAGCGTGTACAGCAGTGAGCTGAAGTCGCAGGCCGAGACCGTGGCCGACAACGTCGATGCCTTCGGCAGCTGGGTGTCGCAGTACGGACGTGTGTGGGTACGCGACGACAACAAGAGCTACCTCGGCCAGGTGACCCTGGTCAGCGCTCCGGACGCCGGCGGTGCGCCCGGCGATGTCTGGCATTTCTATTCGAAGAATCCGGCGCTCGCGCAACGAGAATACTCGGAGGTCGTCGAGAAATCCTCGTCCCCGGCGAAGTTCCGCGTGACGTCGCACAACTTCATGAACCCGGTCAACAAGCCGGATGCCTTCGAGGCCAGGGCCCTGGAACGCATCCGTGCCAACCATCTGGCGGAATACTCGGAGATGTCGCCGGACAGCTTCCGCTTCGCCCGTACCCTGTATGTCAAAGCCTCGTGCCTGGCCTGCCACGCCAGTGCCGAGAATGCGCCCGCCGACGTCAAGATCCGCTACGGTACCGAGCACGGCTTCGGCTTCAAGGAAGGCGAGGTCGCCGGCATCATCAGCGTCCGGCTACCCGTTCGCTCGTTCTGGAAGGTCACCGCCGACGTGGTGGGCCCGCTGCAAATCGGGCTGCTGGTCAGCGCGTTCCTTATTTCCGTGCTGTTCATCCAGTTCGCCGTGGTGCGCCCCATCAAGCGCGTCACGCGGGCGGCGGAGCGAATCTCCGTCGGCCAGCAGGCCGACCTGGGAGCGGCCGGGCTGCAACGGACGAGCGGCAACGAGATCCATCAGCTGATTCTGGCGACCGAGCGGCTGCGTGCCAGCCTGGCGTTGGCGATGCAGCGCCTGGTGCGCAAGCCCAATCCGCCGGCTTAAGGCGGGGCTCGCGGCGGGCCACGCCGCGCGCGATCCCGCGCCGTCAGGCGCGGTCCGACTCGTCGGACGCGAAATCGAGCTCGACGCGGGCGCCGTTGGGATCGAAGAAGAACACCTGCCAGGCGCCCGAGGCAACTTGGCGCCGGCATACGTGCTCGACGTTGTGGGCGGACAAGGTCTGCAGCGTCGTCGCCAGTCCGCGGGCGGTGAATGCGACATGGTCGATCACGCCGGCCCTAAGGGCCTCGGCAGGGCGCCCGCCGACGATATGCAGTACCGCCCGGCCGTGAGCGTAGAGCCAGGCCCCGGGAAATTCGAAGTTCGGCCGCTCGCCGGGAAACAGCCCGAGAACGCTGCCGTAGAAGCGGACCGTCTTTGCCACGTCGTCGGTGAGCACCGTGAAATGGTTCAGTCCGTCGATGGCCATTGGCGCGTTCCTTTTCCGGCGGCCGCCCTCGGGTCCCTAGCGCAGCCGCTGCCCGAAAAACGCCCCGAACAGGGCAGTCGCATCGGGCGGCTCGGGGTCATTGTACGCAAAGGCACCGTCGCCGCCGCTCCAGGCATGGCCCAGCTCGGCCACGCGCACGAGGCGGGCGACCAGGCGCCCATCGATGCAAAAGTCGTCGGTGGTCATGGTGCGGCCGCCAGGCAGCACGGTGGTGGTGCTCGCATCGGTGGCCGGAAGTCCGTCGCCAGTGTCCCCGGTCGGGCGCGGGTAATCGTTGAAGACCAGAAACTGACGCACCAGATCGATCGCATTCCTGCCCGCGACGACGTTGTCGCGCTCGCCGTGAACGACGCATATCGGCAGCGGCAGGGCGCGCGAGGGGGTGCGCTCGCGCTCCTGGCGGGCGATCGCGGCGATGTCCGTGTCCGCTCCGGTAGCCAAGGCCTTGAACGCGGCAGCCGGGCCCGACGCTGCGCCGCAGGCCACGCCAGAGTGCAAGCCGACGCCGGCAAACAGCTTGGCATAGCGCAGCCCAAGCACCGCGGCGAGACAGGCACCGGACGACATGCCGAGGATGAACATCCGCCGCGGGTGGGCGCGGTAGATCCGGCGCACGGCGCGTACCTGGGCGGCGACGATCGCGGCTTCTCCCTTGCCGGCCGCAGTGCGCTGATCGAACCAGTTCCAGCAACCCCAGGCATTGGCGCCGTTCGCCTGGCGTGGCAGCAGGACGAGCCAGTCGCGCTCGTCGGCCAGGGCGGTGATGCGCGTTCCGCCGGCGATCTCTTCCGGCGATTGCCGGCAGCCGTGCAGCAGCACGAGCAGCGGCCGGCGGCGCCAGCGCGAGTGGCCGCGCGGCACGTAGACCAGATAGCCGCGCGAGGGCCATACCCACGGCGCGACCGGGACCCAGCCGTGCCAGGAGAACTTGCTGCCGGCCTCGAAACGCCCGGCCCGCGGCGGCGCGCGCCGGAAAAGTCGGCCAAAGAACTCGCGCACACGCTGCCAGAGCGGGACATCGGATTCAGATGAGAATGACGTCGTACTGCTCCTGCGTGTAGAGCGTCTCGACCTGCAGCGAAATCGGCTTGCCGATAAAATCACCAAGCTGGGCGAGACTCTGCGACTCCTCGTCGAGGAACAGATCGATCACCGACTGCGAGGCGAGTATGCGGAACTCGCGGGCGCTGAACTGCTTGGACTCGCGCACGACGTCGCGCAAAATCTCGTAGCAGACGGTCTGGGCGGTCTTGATCTCGCCGCGGCCAGCGCAAGTGATGCAGGGTTCGCACAGGATGTGGGCGAGGCTCTCGCGCGTGCGCTTGCGCGTCATTTCGACCAGGCCCAGCTGCGTGAAGCCGTTGACCGTCAGCCGCGTGCGGTCGCGATCGAGCGCCTTGTTGAACTCCTGCAGCACGGCAGCGCGATGGTCGGTGTTCTCCATGTCGATGAAGTCGATGATGATGATGCCGCCGAGGTTGCGCAAACGCAGCTGCCGCGCGATCACCTGGGCGGCCTCGAGATTGGTCTTGAAGATGGTGTCGTCAAAGCTGCGCCCGCCGACAAAGCCGCCGGTATTGACATCGATTGTCGTCATCGCCTCGGTCTGGTCGATGATGAGATAACCTCCCGACTTGAGATCCACTCGCCGCGCCAGGGCCTTCTGGATCTCGTCCTCGACGCCATTGAGATCAAACAGCGGACGATCGCCGCTGTAATGGCAGATCCGCTCGACGATGGTCTGCGTGTATTGGCCTGCGAAATCCAGCATCTTCTGGTAGGTCTCGCGCGAATCGACCACGATGCGCACCGACTCCTCGGTGGCCATGTCGCGCAGCACCCGCTGCGCCAGGCTCAGGTCCTGGTAGATCGGCGAGGGCACCGGGAGCGAACCCGACTTCGCGGTCAGGTCGTGCCAGAGCTTGGTCAGATACTCGATATCGTTCTGCAACTCGCGCTCGGTCGCGGTTTCCGCCATGGTGCGGATGATGAAGCCGCCGGCCATGCCCTCGGGAAGCAGCTGCTGCAACTTGCCGCGCAGGCTTTCGCGCTCGGCTTCGTCCTCGATGCGTTGCGAGATGCCGATGTGCGAATCCTGCGGCAGGTAGACGAGCAGCCGCCCGGCGAGGCTCACTTGCGTGGATAGCCGCGCGCCCTTGGTGCCGATCGGGTCCTTGATAACCTGCACCAGCAGCGACTGGCCCTCATGCAGGATGCGCTCGATGGGCTTGCCGTCGTGGCTATGGCCATTCTGGCGGTGCTCCCAGATGTCGGCGACGTGCAGGAAGGCGGCGCGCTCGAGGCCGATCTCGACGAAGGCTGACTGCATGCCCGGCAGCACGCGGGCGACCCGGCCGACGTAGATGTTGCCGACCAGCCCGCGGGCCGACGAGCGCTCGATGTGCAGCTCCTGCACGACGCCCTGTTCGAGCATGGCCACCCGGGTTTCCTGCGGCGTGACGTTGATGAGAATCTCGTGACTCATCGCAAAGCCGTTATAGCACCGGAAAGCCGATACGGGCCAGGATGCCTGCCGTTTCGAACAGTGGCAGGCCCATGACGCCCGAATAGCTGCCCTCGAGGTGCTGCACGAAAGCGGCGGCCCTGCCCTGGATTGCGTAGCCGCCTGCCTTGTCGAATGGCTCACCGGTCGCCACGTAGCGGTCGACCTCGTCGCTCGCGATGGCCCGAAACGTAACGCGCGAGCTCGACACCGCCGCCACGATTTGCGTCTGCCAGCGCAGGGCAACCGCGGTGATCACGTCGTGGGTTCGTCCCGACAGCGAAGCGAGCATGGCGACCGCACCGGCTGCGTCCTGCGGTTTGCCCAGGGCGGTGCCGTCGAGCACGACTTCGGTATCGGCGCCGAGTACGGGCTTGGGTGGCAGCCCGCGCCGGCCCATCCGATGCCAGCCGACCGATGCCTTCAGTCGCGCGATCCGCTTGACGTAGTCGAGAGGCGGCTCATCCTTGCGCGGCGCCTCGACGACGTCGCGACGCCGACCCTCCGCCTCACGCAGCATCAACGTGTCGAACTCGACACCGAGCTGGCGCAGCAGCTCCTGCCGGCGCGGACTCTTCGAGGCGAGATAGACCGAAGGACGCTCAGTCAGAACGAACAGTTCGCTCATTCGCGGTGGTAGGGATGACCTTGCAAGAGGCTCGCCGCGCGGTAGATCTGCTCGACGAGCACGACCCGGGCAAGGCCGTGCGGCAATGTTAGCGCGGAAAGCGCCATTGTGACATCGGCATCGTGCTTGACAGACGCGGCGAGGCCGTCGGCGCTGCCGAGAACGAACGCGACCGGGCGCCCGTCACGGCTCCAGGCGCGCACCCTGGCGGCGAACTCGGGCGTGGTCCACGACTGGCCATGCTCGTCCAAGGCAATGACCACGCAGCCTCGGGTCGCCGCCGCGATGCGTTCCTTTTCCACGGCAAGGACCCGGGTTGCGCTGCTGCCGCGGCCTCGCGGCGCGGGCTTGAGTTCGATCAACTCCAGCGCGAACTCGCGCGGCAGGCGCCGTGCATAGTCGTCAAAGCCCGCGACTACCCACGCGGGCATCCGGTGGCCGAGCGCGACAATGCGCAGTTTCATCGACCAGCGCGCGGCCGATCTATCGTCGGCCCACGACGTCAGGCGGGCACGGCAGCCTTGGACCGTCGCCGCGGCGCCTGCGGCGTCCACAACTCCTCGAGGTTGTAGTACGCCCGGGTCGCCGGTTGCATGATGTGCACGACGAGGTCGCCGGCATCGACGAGCACCCACTCGCCGCCCAGCTCGCCCTCGATGCCGATGATCTCGGCGCCCGCCGCCTTCAGCGCGTCGCGCACGTGCTGCGACAGCGCCTTCGCCTGCCGGCTCGACTCGGCGGTGGCGATGATCAGGGTATCGTAGAGACTGGTCAGCTTGCGGACGTCGAGAACCGTGATGTTCCGGGCTTTGATGTCTTCGAGGGCATCCAGGGCGGTCTTCTGGAACTTGGACCTGCGAGCGCGATGCGGCGGGTGGCGCGCGGTCACGTTGGGGCTCAAGCGCGCAAACTCCGCCGCTGCGCTCTCGGGTCCGCAGGCACGGGTCGTATCAAGTCCGGGTTTCCTTTAAGGCGCAGCGGGGGGCGTCAGGTACAGTTGGTTGCGGTCAATATAGTCTAGAACCGCGGCGGGAAGCAAACCCTGAACCTCTGCTCGCCCCTCTGGCCCGCGGGCGAGCGCGGCACGGATCGCGGTGGCGCTGATCGGCTGCGGCGTGACTTGCACGCGCACGATCGATCCGGCAAGCGTGCGTTCGAGGCGCGCGGGGTCGGTCGTCAGCCGGCGCTCCCAGTGTATCGCGAGCGCCGGCGGGAGAGCTGCCGCGGGCTCGGTGCTCGGTCGGTCCACGACGACGAAATGGGCAAGGGTGAACAGCCGCTCCCAGCGCCACCACTGCGTGAGCCCGGCGAAGGAGTCCGCACCGATCAACACCGCGAGGGGCAACTCCGGCTGCTCGGCGTGCAGCGCCTCGAGCGTCTGCACTGTGTAGCTCACGCCCTCGCGCTCGACCTCGCGGCCGTCAGCGACAAGGCCCGCGAACTCGGCACAGCCGAGCGCGGTCATCGCCAGGCGGTGCGCGGCCGAGGCCACCGGTGGCGTGCGGTGCGGCGGGAGGCCAGCCGGAATGACTCGCACCTCGGGCAGCGACAGCGCCGCCCTGACCTCGGTGGCCAGGCGCAAGTGCCCGTAGTGGATCGGATCGAAGGTGCCCCCGAGGAGCCCCAGCACGCGAGTCGAACGGCTCATCGCCTCAATCCAGCGCCGCCGAGACTTCGCGTCCGCACCGGGCAGCGAGAGCTCATCGACGGTTCCGCCCGGGTGCCGCGACCAGCGACTCGGCGTGATCGAGGTCCGACTGGATGGTGCGCAGCACTTCGTCGTTGATGATGTCCGTCTCGCGCAGCTGCATCAGTTCGGCGCGTTCGGCATGAAGCGCGGCAAGCCGGAGCTGTCGTTCGGCATCGCGGGCGTCGTCCGCCTCGCGTCGTCGCTCCGCGTTGGCCGAGTGATGCTGCACCCGGCGATCGTACTCCGCGATGAGCTTGGCCGCATAAACGCGCACCCCCGGATCATCGAGGCTCGGCAGTTGCTCCCGGATGGCGGCGGCGGCCGCCTGCGCGGTAGCAAGGCGCGCCACGCGCTCCTCGCGCTCGGCCACGCCATCGCCGCGGATGCCCAGCCAGGCGATGATCCACGGCAGCGTCAGCGCATTGACCACGAGCGTAATCACGATGACGCTCGCCGCGAGCAGGATGATCAGCTCGCGATAGGGGAACGGGGTGCCGTCCGCGATCACCAGGGGCACCGAAAGCGCCGCGGCGAGCGTCATCGAGCCGCGGATTCCCGCCCAGCCGACCAGGAATACGTGGCGCGGGTTATGGATCCCCTCGCGCTCGCGGATGGTCCGCGACAGCAGAAGCGGAAGATACGCCGCCGGATACACCCAGAGCACGCGCAGCACGATGACCACCGCCGAGACCGCCAGCGCCAGCAGCGTCAGCCCGAAGGCGCTCTGGTGCGGGATGCCGGCAACGACCGAATGCAACTGTACGCCGAGCAACAGGAATACCAGACCGTTGAACGCGTAGGTAAGCATCCGCCACACTTCCCACGCGTGGGTGCGCGTCGGGGCGTCGAGATGGCGCGTGTCATCGACGCCGGCGTACAGGCCGGCGGCGATGACCGCCAGAATGCTGCCCAGTCCCGCGGCTTCGGAGGCAAGGTACGCGGCGTAGGGCGTGAGAACCGAGATCACGGTCTGGATAGTGGGATCGTCGATGCAGAGGTGGGCGAGGCGGGCGCGCAGCCGGCCAATCGCCCAGGCCACGCCGACTCCGAGCAGCAAACCCCCACCGGAGAGGACGACGAACTGCGTTGCCACCGCGCTCCAGCTGAAGGCGCCGGTCACCATCGCGGCGAGCGCGAATTTGAACGCCACCAGACCGGAGGCGTCGTTGATCAGGCTCTCGCCATTGACGATCATCGTCACCCGGGCGGGAATCCTGAGGCGGCTGGTGACCGCGTTGACGGCGACCGCGTCGGTGGGCGAAATGGCGGCGCCCAGCGCGAAGGCCGCCGCAAGCGGCATCTCCGGCAACAGCCAATGCAGCAGATAGCCCACGGCCACCACCGTGAGCAAGACCAGCCCCAGGGCGAGCAGCAGGACCGGACGCAGGACGCGCATCAGGTCGCGCTTCGGGATCTGCCAGGCATCGGCGAACAACAGGGGGGGAATGAACAGCAGGAAGAACACCTCGGGCGGAACGCGCAACGAGCCGAATGCAGGCACGTAGGACAAGGCGACGCCGGCCCCTACTTGCAGGATCGGCAGGGGCAGCGGCAGCCATTTGCCGATTGCCCCGACCAGCGCGACCGCGAGCAGCAGCCCCAGCGTGGATTCGATGACGCCCATCGGCTTATTGTAATGGCCGACGGGCTGCGCCGCCGCCGGGCGCCAAGCGGGTCAGAAGCGTGACCCCGGCGTGCTGAGGAAAGCGATCTCCCCGGCTGTCGATTCGCGTCCAAGAATCGCGTTGCGGTGCGGGAAGCGGCCGAACAACTGGATCACTTTGGCGTGACGCTCGGCCCAGACCAGCGGCTCCGTCAACCCGGTCGTCTGCCGCAGGCGCCCGAACAGGTCGAGCGCGCGCTGCTGCGCGGGCAGCGACTCGGCATGCACGAACGGCAGGTAGGTGAACCAGCGCTCGACGGCAACGAGCTGCTCGTCATCGCCGCGCCCGACAGCCTCCTCGGCCAGCGCCAGCGCCATGGCATCGCCGGCGAAGGCGCGCGGCGTGTCGCGGAAGGCGTTGCGCGTGAATTGGTCGAGCAACAGGATGCGCGCCAGTGCGTCGCGCGGCGAGGCCCAGGCGGTGAGGCCACCCGCCAGCGCGGTCTCGATCGCGGCGCTGAAGCGCTCGCGGATGAGCCCATCGAACGCCGCGTTCTTGCGAAACCACTCGTCGCGCACGCTGCCGTAGACGGCGCTGCCCGGTCGCCCGAACCAGAACTCGAGAATCTCCTCTGCCATGGAACGACGCCCCGCCGTGTCGTACAGGGCTGATATAGTGCACCAACCGGCTTCGTGCAAGCAGGGCAGGCATCCCGAATACGCGAAGCGGCCTTCGATGCGCACCTCCTACCGCGACATCTTTCTGCTTGCCTGCTGTCAGGCCCTGCTGCTGGTGAACACCTCCGGGCTGATTTCGATGAACGGCCTGGTAGGCTATGCCCTGGCCGGCGACAAGGCGTTCGCCACCGCCGGGGTGACGACCTATGTGCTCGGGTCGGCGCTGTCCGCCATGCCGGCGGCGCTGTGGATGGCCAGGGTCGGTCGCCGGCGCGGCTTCATGACGGCATCGCTGCTGGCCGTCTGCGGCAGCGGGGTTTGCGCCCTGGCGCTGGTGCAGTCGAGCTTTGCGCTGTTCTGCCTCGGCACCTCGATCATGGGCATCTACACGGCGTTCGGGCTGCAATACCGCTTCGCCGCGGCCGAGGTCGCTTCGGCGCGATTCAAGGCCAAGGCGATATCGCTGGTGCTGGCAGGCGGGATCGCCGGAGGATTCCTCGGTCCGGAGGTGAGCCGCTTGGGCAGGACGCTGCTGCCGACGCCGTTCCTGGGCTCGTTCCTGGCGCTCGCCGCGATTGCCGTCGTGGCGCTTGGCGTGCAGTCGAGGGTCCGCGTTCCCGCCCCAGGGCTTGCGAATCTGGGTGGAGGCCGGTCGCTGGCGACCATTGCCCGTCAGCCGGTGTTCATCGTCGCCGCGCTGTCGGCGGCGCTGGGCTACGGCGTCATGAACCTGCTCATGACGGCAACTCCGCTGGCGATGAGCTTCTGCGGCTATCCTTTCACGGCGGCAGCGATGGTGATCGAATGGCACGTAGTCGGCATGTATGCACCGGGGTTTGTCACCGGGAGCTTGATCCAGCGCTTCGGCGTGCTCAGGGTCATCGCTTGCGGCTCGCTGCTCTTGGCCGCCGCCATTGCGGTCGCGCTGGCGGATAATCAGGTCGCGCATTTCTGGACCGCGCTGGTGCTGCTCGGCCTCGGCTGGAACCTGACGTATACGGGGGGCACGGCGCTTCTGACCGAGGCCTACACCGCGCCGGAGCGGGCGAAGACGCAAGGGCTCAATGACATGATCGTGTTCGCGGTAATGGTCGTGTCGTCGTTTTCCTCCGGCGCCCTGATCGACGTTGCGGGCTGGCAACGCATGAATGCCGTGGCGCTGCCCTTCATCGCCGTGGTGATGCTCGCCGTGGCCTGGCTCGCCACGCTGCGCCAGAGGGGCCGGACACCACCGGCAATATACGAGGCGGAGCGCGGCAATGGCAGAACTCGATAGCGACACCCTTCGCGCCTGGGTCGGGCGCAGCGAGACCCGCGTCGACAGCATCGACGCAAGGCCGATCGCGCTGCTGTCGGCGACACTCGATCGCGACGATCCGGCGCCACGCGCGGGCGACGTGGTGCCGCCCCTCTGGCACTGGCTGTACTTTCTGCCGGGGTATCGGCAGTCCGAGGTTGGCGCCGACGGGCACGCGCGGAGGGGGGGCTTCCTGCCGCCGGTGCCGCTGCCGAGGCGGATGTGGGCCGGCAGTCGCATCCGGTGGCATCGGCCGTTGACCATCGGCGCGACGGCGACACGCAACTCGCGCATCGTCTCGGTGACGTCCAAGCGCGGCCGAAGCGGCGACCTGGTGTTCGTGGTGGTACGGCATGAGATATCGGTCCCTTCCGGGCTCGCGTTGACCGAGGAGCACGATATCGTCTACCGCGGTCCGGATGCCGCGCCGCCAAAGACGGGCACCCGCGCCGAGGGCACTGCGCCAGCCGCCACCTGGGTGCGGCGCATCGTCCCCGACGCGGTCCTGCTGTTTCGCTATTCGGCGCTTACCTTCAACAGCCATCGCATCCATTACGATCGCCGCTACGCCACCGAGGTCGAGGGCTATCCGGGACTCGTCGTCCACGGGCCGCTGCTCGCCACCCTGCTGCTCGACCTGTGGCGCCGAGAGCGACCCGGGGCCGAACTGTCCGAATTCGAGTTCCGGGCGCTGCGGCCGCTGTTCGATATCGAGCCGTTCGATGTCTGCGGCCGCATCGACGAGGATGGCCGCATGGCGCTGTGGGCCAAGGGATCGGATGGGGCGGCGGCGATGCGTGCGACGGCGACCTGCGTCGAGCCGGCGGGGCACACCGGGGGCCGCGACATCCCGGAACGGTGATCATGCGACCACTCGACGGCATCCTTGTAGTCTCGCTCGAGCATGCGATCGCCGCGCCGTTCTGCACCCGGCAACTCGCCGATCTGGGCGCCCGCGTGATCAAGATCGAGCGTCCGGGGGTCGGCGATTTTGCGCGTGCCTATGACCGGCGCGTCCGCGGGCTGGCTTCGCATTTCGTCTGGACCAATCGCTCCAAGCAGAGCCTGACCCTGGATGTGAAGCAGGCGCCGGCGCAGGAAGTATTGCGCGCCCTGATCGGGCGTGCCGACGTGCTGGTACAGAACCTTGCGCCCGGGGCCGCGAAGCGGCTCGGCCTGGGCGCACAGACGCTGCGAGCGCTGCATCCGCGCCTGGTTATCTGCGACATCTCCGGCTACGGCGCCGACGGGCCTTACCGCGACAAGAAAGCCTACGACCTGCTCATCCAGAGCGAGGCCGGATTTCTCTCAGTGACCGGAACCCCGACCGAGCCGGCGAAGGCCGGGTGCTCGATCGCCGACATCGCCGCGGGGATGTACGCGTACAGCGGCATCCTGGCCGCCTTGCTGCAAAGGCAGCGCACCGGACAGGGGTCGCACATCGAGGTGTCGATGCTCGAGGCGCTCACCGAATGGATGAGCTATCCGCTGTACTACGCCTTCGAGGGCGCCAGCGCGCCGGACCGCGCCGGCGCCGCGCATGCCACGATCTACCCCTACGGGCCGTTTGCCGCCGGCGACGGCAAGACCGTGATGCTGGGGCTGCAAAATGAGCGGGAATGGGTCGTCTTCTGCGACAGCGTTCTGCGCCGGCCGGAGCTCGCCACCGATCCGCGCTTCTGCACCAACGCCCAGCGCCACGCCAACCGGGCGGCCCTGCAAGCGATCGTCCTCGACACCTTCTCGACGCTGACCGCGGCCGCGGTGGTTGACCTCCTCGATGCGGCACAGATCGCCAACGCGCGCGTGAACACGATGGGCGAACTCTGGGCGCATCCACAACTCGCCGCGCGTGGCCGGTGGACCACCGTCGATTCGCCGGCGGGGCCGTTGCCGGCGCTGCAGCCGCCAGGCAATAGCGACGCATTCGACTACCGCCTGGATGCGATACCGGCGCTCGGCGAGCACACCGACGCGATCCTGCGCGAACTGGGCTACTCCGAGGCGGACATTGCCGCAATGCACGCGGCGGCCGCGGTCTAAAGCCGCGGCTTCGGGTGGGGCGGGCGGCTACGTCGCTCCGCCGGTCGGGAACTTCCAGTAGACCGCGTCGATCGTCCTGCCCAGCGCGGATCGGGCATGCAGCTTCAACGCCTGCCCCAGCGCGTAGGATGCCGCCTCCTGTCCGGCCGCGTGCCCGGGCCGGACGCGGATGAAGATCACGCTGCGCTCGGCATCGAGAACGATCGAGCTGACGTCCGCCAGCATGCCGCGCCCGGCGAGAAACTGCGCCGCAACGCCATCGAGGGGGACGTCAGTGGTGTCGATGAGCAGCCTGCGGTTGAGCGAGGCGAGGAACAGGGCCATCGCGCCGAGCATCAGGCCGACGACGATCGCCACCGTGGCGTCGAACTCCGGATGCGGTCCGATCGCAAACGACACGCCGGCGACGAGCAGAGTGAGCACTATCCCGAAGAGCGCCACCGCGTCCTCGAGCACGACCGCGAGCACCGTCGTTCGGGAGCGATTGGCGATAAGCCCCTTCCAGCCGCCGATCTCGCGCAGCGCGACGACGAAGGTGAACGACTCGAGCCCGAGCGCGAACAGCAACAATCCGAGCACCAGGGGAGTAAATGGCTCGACCACCCGCGGCGAGAGCAGCGCTTGCAGGCCGTGATAGACGTTGACGCCGCAGCCAAGAAAAAACACGCTCACGGCGGACACCAGGGCCCAGAAGAACGTTTCCTGGCCGCGGCCGAACGGATGCATCGAGTCCGGACCGGCGCGGCCTCGCACCTCGCCGACCTTGAGCAGGATCTGGTTGGCGACATCGGCGATCGAGTGGATCGTCTCGGCGAACAGCGTCGGCGATCCGGTGACCAGCCAGCCGAAACCCTTCGACAGGGCGATCGCGAAATTGGTGGCGATGGAAAGCGAAACGGACGACGACACGCGCTACGTGCGGACCTGGCCCGCACCGAGCACGATCCACTTCTGGCTGGTGAGCCCTTCCAGGCCCACCGGCCCGCGCGCGTGCAGCTTGTTGGTCGAGATGCCGATCTCGGCGCCCAGGCCGTACTCGAAGCCGTCGGCAAGACGCGTCGAGGCATTGACCATCACCGAACTGGAATCGACCTCGCGCAGGAAACGCATCGCGTTGGCGTGGTCGGCGGTGACGATGGCGTCGGTGTGCTGCGAGCCGTACTTGGCGATATGATCGATCGCGGCATCGAGCGACGGCACGACGCGCACCGCGAGAATGGGCGCGAGGTACTCGGTATACCAGTCCTCTTCGGTGGCCATTCTCATCCCCGGCACGACCGCCCGTGCGCCCGCATCGCCGCGCAGCTCGACGCCCTTGGCGGCATAGATCTTCGCCAGCGGCGGCAGCACACGCGCCAGCGATCTTCTGCGTGCACGAGCAGCGTCTCCATGGTGTTGCACGGGCCGTAGCGCTGGGTCTTGGCGTTGTCGGCGATGCGCATCGCCATCTCGATATCGGCATGCTCGTCGACGTACACGTGGCACACGCCGTCGAGATGCTTGATCACCGGAATGGTCGCCTCCTCGACGACGCGCTCGATCAGCCCCTTGCCGCCGCGCGGCACGATCACGTCGACGTACTTGTCCAGCGTGGCGAGCAATCCCACGGCGGCGCGGTCGGTCGTGCCGATCACCTGCACCGCGTGCTCGGGCAGCCCAGCGGCGCGCAGGCCTTCGTGCACGCAGGCGGCGATCGCCTGATTCGAGTGCATCGCTTCCGAGCCGCCGCGCAGAATGCAGGCGTTGCCGGACTTGAGGCACAGCGCCGCAGCGTCGGCGGTGACGTTCGGGCGCGACTCGTAGATGATGCCGACCACGCCCAGCGGCACGCGCATCCGGCCGACCTGGATGCCGCTGGGGCGATACTTGAGCTCGCTGATCTCGCCGACCGGGTCGGGCAGCGAGGCGATCTGCCGCAATCCGTCCGCCATGGCGACCACCGCCGCCGGCTCGAGTGTCAGCCGGTCGACGAAAGCGGCATCGCCGCCGGCGGCGCGTGCACCGGTGACGTCGTGCGCGTTGGCGGCGAGAAGCCGCCCGGTATCGCGGAGCAACGCCGCGGCCATGGCCTCGAGCGCCGTGTTCTTCGCCTGGCTGCCGGCGCGGGCGAGAACGCGCGCCGACGCCCGCGCGCGCTCGCCGACCTCGCGCATGTACACCGGCAGATCGAGCCCAGGAACGCTCAGGTTGGTCATGCGGCCATTGTACCGCCAAGCCTCCGCCGGCCCGACGACCCGGAGCGGCTAGAACTTGTGCGCATCGAGGGTCTGCACCCCGTCGTCGCTGCCGACCAGGATCACATCGGCACCGCGCCGCGCGAACAGTCCGTTGGTAACCACGCCGGCGATGTTGTTGAGCTTCGCTTCCAGTTCGGCCGGGTTGAGGATGACCAGGTTGGCAACGTCGAGAATGATGTTGCCGTTGTCGGTGCTGAAATGCTCGCGCAGCTGCGGCTCGCCGCCAAGGCGGACGAGCTCCCGGGCGACATGGCTGCGCGCCATCGGGATCACTTCCACCGGCAGCGGGAATCTGCCCAGCACCCCCACCAGCTTGGAGTGGTCGACGATGCATACGAATTTCCCGGCCACCGCGGCGACGATTTTTTCCCGGGTAAGCGCACCCCCGCCGCCCTTGATCATCGCGCCGTGCGCGGTTGTCTCGTCTGCGCCGTCGATGTAGACGGGCAAGTCGCTGATGCTGTTCAGTTCGACCAGGCGGATGCCGAGCCGCTCGAGTCTCTCGGCGGTCTTGACCGAGCTGGCTACGGCAGCCTTGATCCGGTTCTTGATCGCTGCCAGCTCGTCGATGAAGTAATTGGCCGTCGAGCCGCTGCCGACCCCGACGTACGCATCCGCGACCACATACTTGATCGCTTCACGTGCCACAAGCCGCTTCTGTTCGTCCTGAGTCATGGCTTCTTTCGTGGCGGCGGCAAGTCGGTGCAAACGCCTTCGAACGCCTCGGCGGCAAAGCCGACCGATTCGGACAGCGTCGGGTGCGGATGGATGGTCCTGCCGATGTCGACCGCGTCGGCACCCATTTCGATGGCCAGCGCGATTTCGGTGATCAGGTCGCCGGCGTGCGTACCGACGATGCCGCCACCGACGATGCGGTGCGTTGCCGCGTCGAACAGCAGCTTGGTGAAGCCCTCGTCGCGGCCGTTGGCGATCGCGCGACCCGAGGCGGCCCAGGGAAGAGACCCTTCTCGATCGCCACCCCCTTGGCCTTCGCCTCGTCTTCGGTAACGCCCGACCCACGCTATTTCCGGATCGGTGTAGGCGACCGAAGGAATCACGCGCGCATCGAAGAACGACTTCTCGCCGGCGGCTGCCTCGGCCGCGACGTGCCCCTCGTGCACCGCCTTGTGCGCCAGCATCGGCTGCCGACGATGTCGCCGATGGCATGGATGTGCGGCACGTTGGTGCGCATCTGACTGTCGACCGCAATGAAGCCGCGATCGGTGACGGCGACGCCAGCCTTGTCGGCACCGATCTTCTTGCCGTTCGGGTTGCGGCCGACCGAAAGCAGCACCATGTCGTACGGCTGCGCGCCGGATGGCGCCTGCTCGCCCTCGAACGTCACGTAGATGCCGTCGTCTTCGCCTCGGCGGCGACGGTCTTGGTCTTCAGCATGATCCGGTCGAAGCGGCGCCTTGTTCATCTTTTCCCAGACCTTCACCAGGTCGCGGTCGGCGCCCTGCATCAGTCCGTCGAGCATCTCCACGACGTCGAGGCGCGCGCCGAGCGTGGAATAGACCGTGCCCATTTCCAGGCCGATGATGCCGCCGCCGACGACGAGCATGCGCTTCGGGCACGGAAGCAAGCTCCAGCGCGCCGGTCGAATCGACGACGCGCGGGTCGTCCGGCATGAACGGCAGCCGCACCGACTGCGAGCCGGCGGCGATGATCGCCTTCTGAAAGCGCACGACGCTTCTTGCCGCCGGTCTTTTCCTGGCCGGGGCCATCGGTCAGCTCGACCTCGACGTGATGCGGATCGAGGAATGCACCGCACGCCGCGCACCACCTCGACCTTGCGCGCCTTGGCCATGCCGGCTCAGCCCGCCGGTCAGCTTGCCGACGACCTTGTTCTTCCAGCCGCGCAGTTTGTCGAGGTCGATGCGCGGCGCCCCGAAAGCGACGCCGTGCTCGGCGAGCGCCGCCGCCTCGTCCATCATGGCGGCGATGTGCAGCAGCGCCTTCGACGGAATGCAGCCGACGTTCAGGCACACGCCGCCAAGGTTCGGATAGCGCTCGACGAGCACGGTCTTCATTCCCGAGATCGGCGCCGCGAAACGCCGCGCTGTAACCGCCCGGCCCGCGCCCAGCACGAGCATCTCGCATTCGATGTCGGCCTCGCCGGTGTACGTCGCCGCACCGGGCGCGGGCGGCCCGGCGGCAGGTGCGGGCGCCGGCCTGGGCGCTGCCGCCGCGGCCGCCGGGGCCGGCTCGGCAGCCCGGCGCCGGCCTTCGCGACCGTCGGCGGCCGCCTCGAGGATCACGATCGAGACTGCCTTCGCCTGACCTTGTCGCCCACCTTGACCTTAAGTTCCTTGACCACGCCCGCGGCAGGTGCGGGCACATCCATCGTCGCCTTGTCCGACTCCAGCGTGACCAGCGAATCCTCCGCCTTTACCGTGTCGCCGGGCTTGACGAAGACCTCGATGACCGGCATGTCCTTGAAGTCGCCGATGTCGGGAACCTTGACTTCGATTGTGCTCATTGCGGCCCCAAAGAAAACACCCCCGGAAAGACTCCCGGCATGCCTTTCGCGGGCCTCCGACCGGCAGCGCCGGACAACGCCCGCCCGCTTGCCGCGCCACGGTTGCGGCCGCCGCGCTGCGACCCCGGCGCGATGCCACCCGGGCCTGGCCTGGTCACAGCACGACCGCCGCATGTCGGCGAGCAGCGCGGCGAGGAAACTGTTGAATCGCGCGGCCGCCGCGCCGTCGATGACGCGGTGGTCGTAGGACAGCGACAGCGGCAGCATCAGCCGCGGGACGAATTGCCTGCCGTTCCAGACTGGTTCATTGGCGGACCGGGAGACGCCGAGAATGGCGACCTCGGGAGCGTTGATGATCGGCGTGAAATACAGTGCCGCCGATGCCGCCCAGGCTGGAGATCGAAAAGCAGCCGCCCGCATGTCGGCCGGGCCCAGCTTGCCGTCGCGCGCCTTGGCGGAGAGCTCGCCCATTTCCTTCGCTATCTGCAGCACGCCTTTCTGGTCGGCGTTCCTGATCACCGGGACGACCAGGCCGTTGGGCGTGTCGGCGGCGAAGCCGATATGGAAGTACTGCTTGAGGACCAGGTTGTCGTTGTCGAGCGAGGCGTTGAATTCCGGGAACTTCACCAGCGCCGCGACGCAGGCCTTGATCAGGAACGCGAGCATCGTGACCTTGATGCCGGCCTTCTCGTTCTCCTTGTTGAGCTGGACGCGGAACGCCTCGAGGTCGGTGATGTCCGCTCCTCGTCGAATTGCGTGACGTGCGGGATCATCACCCAGTTGCGCGCGAGATTGGCGCCGGAGATCTTCTTGATCCGCGACAGCGGCTTGCTCTCGACCGGGCCGAACTTCGCGAAATCGACCTTCGGCCATGGCAGCAGGTTCAGCGTCCCCGCCGCGATGCCGGCGGCCGCGGCTGCATGCGCCGCCGATGCACCGGCGAGTGCCTGCTTCACGAAGCTCTGCACGTCCTCCTGCAGGATGCGAGCCTTCGGGCCGGTGCCGCTGACCTTGGCGAGATCGACGCCGAGCTCGCGCGCGAACGTGCGCACCGAAGGCGACGCGTGCGCGGCGCGGAACGCGGCGTCGTCCGCTGGCGCGGCGACCGGCGCCGGTGCGGCCGGAGGCGGCGCCGGTGCCGCCGGTGAAGCCGGCTGCTTCGGCGCGGCAGGAACCTCGGGCTTGGCGGCCGGTGCCGGGGGCCTGCGCGCCGCGCCGCGTCGAGCAGCACGATCACGCTGCCTTCGCTGACCTTGTCGCCGACCTTCACCTTGAGTTCCTTGACCTTGCCCGCGGCAGGCGAGGGCACGTCCATCGTCGCCTTGTCCGACTCGAGCGTGACCAGCGAGTCCTCGGCCTTGACCGTGTCGCCCGGCTTGACGAAGACCTCGATGACCGGCACGTCCTTGAAGTCGCCGATGTCGGGAACCTTGACCTCGATTGTGCTCATGGGGACCTTCTTGTTTTAGTGCCGGACACGCAGGCGCCGAAGGAACGCTGCAGCTATCGGCGCCTTTCGTTGCACGCGACAAGCTGCTTGATCAGACCGTCCACGGCGCCGGCTTCGCCGGGTCGATGCCGTATCGCTTGATCGCCTCGGCGACCTTCGCCGCCGGCATCGCGCCGTCGTCGGCGAGCGCCTTCAGCGCGGCGACGGCCACGTAGTGGCGGTCGACCTCGAAGAAGCGGCGCAGCTTCTCGCGCGTGTCGGAGCGGCCGAAGCCGTCGGTGCCCAGCACGACGTAGCGGCTTGGCACGCGCGCGCGGATCTGCTCGGCGAACGCGCGCATGTAGTCGGTGGCGGCGATGACCGGCCCCTGCGTGTCCTTGAGGCGATTGCTCGACGTGCGACCACCGCGGCTTTGCCGTCGGGTTCAGCATGTTCCAGCGTGCGGTCGCATGCCGTCGCGGGCGAGCTCGGTGAAGCTCGGGCAGCTCCACAGATCCGCGTCGACGCCCCAGTCCGTTGCAGGAGCTCGGCCGCGGCGATCACTTCGCGGAAGATCGTGCCCGAACCCAGCAGCTGCACGCGCGGCGCCTTGCTCTTCGGCGCACCCTCGCGTGAACAGGTACATGCCCTTGATGATGTTCGGCGCCGCGCCCTCCGGCATCGCCGGCTGCGCGTAGTTCTCGTTCATCACCGTCAGGTAGTAGTAGACGTCCTCCTGCTCGGCGTACATCCGGCGCAGGCCGTCCTGGATGATGACGGCGACCTCGTAGCCGAACGTCGGGTCGTAGGAGATGCAGTTGGGGATGGTCGCCGAGATCATGTGCGAGTGGCCATCCTCGTGCTGCAGACCCTCGCCGTTGAGCGTCGTGCGCCCGGCGGTGCCGCCGAGCAGGAAGCCGCGCGAGCGCATGTCGCCGGCCGCCCATGCCAGGTCGCCGATGCGCTGGAAGCCGAACATCGAGTAGAAGATGTAGAACGGAATCATCGGCACGCCGTGCGTCGAGTACGACGTCGCGGCGGCGATCCAGTCGCACATCGCGCCGGCCTCGTTGATGCCCTCCTGCAGGATCTGGCCGTCCTTGCTCTCCTTGTAGAACATCAGCTGGTCGGCGTCCTGCGGCGTGTAGAGCTGGCCCTGCTGGTTCCAGATGCCGAGCTGGCGGAACATGCCTTCCATGCCGAAGGTGCGCGACTCGTCGGGGACGATCGGCACGATGTGCTTGCCGAGATTCTTGTCGCGCAGCAGCATCTGCAGGATCTGCACGAACGCCATCGTGGTCGAGATTTCGCGCTCTTCGGTGCTCTTCAGGAAGCGCTCGAAGGCCGACAGCGGCGGGACGACCAGCGCTGCCGCCTGGCGCCGGCGCGCGGGCAGGAAGCCGCCCAGATCCATGCGCCGCGCCTTCATGTACTCCGCCTCGGGCGAGTCCGCGGGGAAGGTCACGTAGGGCACCGATTCGAGCTTGTCGTCGGGCACCGGAATCTGGAAGCGGTCGCGCAATCGCCCGGATCGATTCGATCGACATCTTCTTCTGCTGATGCGTGATGTTCTGCGCCTCGCCCGATTCGCCCATGCCGTAGCCCTTGATCGTCTTGGCGAGGATGACCGTCGGCTGGCCCTTGTGATTCGACCGCGGCGTGGTAACCGGCATAGACCTTGAACGGGTCGTGGCCGCCGCGGTTGAGGTGCCAGATGTCCTCGTCGGACCAGTCGGCGACGAGTTCCTTCAGTTCGGGCGTGTTGAAGAAGTGCTCGCGGACGTAGGCGCCATCCTTGGACTTGAACGTCTGGTATTCGCCGTCGACGCACTCCATCATCCGGCGCATCAGGATGCCCTTCTTGTCGCGGGCGAACAGCGGATCCCAGTGCGTGCCCCAGACCACCTTGATGACGTTCCAGCCCGCGCCGCGGAAATCGCTTTCGAGCTCCTGGATGATCTTGCCGTTGCCGCGCACCGGGCCGTCGAGGCGCTGCAGGTTGCAGTTGACGACGAAGATCAGGTTGTCGAGGCTTTCCGCGTCCGGCCATGCCGATCGCGCCCATCGATTCGGGCTCGTCCATCTCGCCGTCGCCGCAGAAGCACCAGACCTTGCGGCCCTCGGTGTTCGCCAGGCCGCGGTCCTGCAGGTATTTCATGAACCGCGCCTGGTAGATCGCCATCAGCGGCCCCAGGCCCATCGACACCGTCGGGAACTGCCAGAAGTCCGGCATCAGCCACGGGTGCGGATAGGACGAGATGCCCTTGCCGTCGACCTCCTGGCGGAAGTTGTCCATCTGCTCCTCGGTGAGGCGGCCGAGCATGAACGCGCGCGCGTAGACGCCGGGCGCCGAGTGGCCCTGGACGAACACCAGGTCGCCGCCGTGGGTAGCCGAAGGCGCGTGCCAGAAGTGGTTGAAGCCGACGTCGTAGAGCGTCGCCGCCGAGGCGATAGCTGGCGATGTGGCCGCCGACGTTGGTGTGCTTGTTCGCGCGCACCACCATCGCCATCGCGTTCCAGCGCACGTAGTGGCGGATCTTCTCCTCGATCGTCTGGTCGCCAGGCATATGCGGCTGCTGCTCGGCAGGGATCGTGTTGATGTAGGCGGTGTTGGCCGAGAACGGCACGTACGCGCCCGCGCCGGCGCGACTTGTCGATCAGCTGCTCGATCAGGAAATGCGCGCGGTCGGCGCCTTCGTGGTCGAGGACGCCATCGATCGCATCCAGCCATTCCCGCGTTTCCTGCGGGTCGACGTCGGACTTCATGTCCATGGGGAACTCCTCGCGATGGGTTGCGGCGTTGCTGCTCTGCTCTGGGTCGATTGTAGGCGTGGTGCCCGGCGAGCGCATCGCCTGAGCACGGGCCGCCCGTGGGGCGACCTTAAAGACCATGCTACCACGCAGCGAAGGGCGCTTCTAGGAAGGGCCAGGGTGGGCGACGCTCCAGGGCGGCGAGCGGAATCGCCCCGGCCATGATCGGCGCTAGGCCCGCCGCCGCGCTTCGAGCGTGCGCCGCTCGGTGACGATCGCGTCGACGGTGAGGTCGTGCGGTGCGGTGGGCACGCGGTCGACCAACTGGAGCTCGAAAGCGCCCGCAACGCGGCGTGCATCGCGGCGCAGCAGCGGCAACAGGCGGTCGTAATAGCCGCCGCCGTAGCCGATGCGGTAGCCGTTGGAGTCGAACGCGACGCCGGGCACCAGCACCCAGTCGATCGCCGCGAGGTCGACCGGCGGACAGTGGGGAAGCGGCTCGGCGATGCCTTGAAACCCGGGACCAAGGTCGCGATCGGGATCGCTGATCCGGCACGCCTCGAGCATCCGGCTCGGGGCGTGAACGCGCGGCGCGGCGACGGTCTTTCCCGCGGCGAGGCCCGCCGCAAGCACAGAGCGGGTGTCCCACTCGTTGCGAAAGGAAAGCGCAAGCAGGATCGTGGCGGCGGCGCGGAAGTCCGCCCGCGCCGCAATTGCCGCGGCGATGGCATCGCTCGCGCGCCGGCGTTCGGCCGCGGGGAGTTCGTCGCGCGCCCGCAGCACGCGGTCGCGCAGCGCACGCTTGGCCTCGCGCAGCGTGGCGCCCAAGACGGCCCCTGAGTCGGGCAAGGGCATGGTCATGAGCGGATAGTAGCGCACCCGGCGGCTCGCGAGCGGTGCGGCAAAGACCGCGAAGCAGCCTATAATTGCCGCTTCATTCGCTTCGCCGGCCTCCCAATGCACCACAGTCACCAGCAACAGCGCGACCGCCGCGCGCGCCTGATCGCCGCAATGCGCGCGCATACCGGCGGCGGCATCGCTGCCGTTCCCACCGCCCCGGAGGCGATCCGCAACGCCGACACGCACTATCCGTATCGGCCGGACAGCCATTTCTACTACCTCTCCGGCTTTCCGGAGCCCGAGGCCGTGGTGGTGCTGATCGCCGGACGCGAGGAGGGCGATTCGCGGCAGATCCTGTTCTGCCGCGAAAAGAACCCGGAGCGCGAAATCTGGGACGGATTTCGCTACGGTCCCGACGCGGCGCGGGAGATCTTCGGCTTTGACGAGGCGTTCCCGATTGCGGAGCTCGCGCCAGGCTCGCCGACTGGACCTGCGACCAGCCGGCGCTGTATACGCCGCTCGGCCTGCACCCGGCCTGGGACCAGACGATCACGGCGACCCTCAACGAGGTGCGCAATCGCGTGCGCACCGGCATCGCTGCGCCGGAAGCGGTGATCGACGTGCGCGGCCCGCTCGGCGCGATGCGCCTGGTGAAGGACGCCGAAGAGCTCAAGCTCATGCGCCGGGCCGCAGAAATTTCCAGCGACGCCCATCGGCGGGCGATGCAACGCACCCGACCGGGCTGGTACGAATACCAGGTCGAAGCCGAGCTCGCGCACGAGTTCCTGCGCGCCGGCGCGCTGTCGCCGGCCTATCCGTCGATCGTCGCCTCCGGCCCCAACGCCTGCGTGCTGCACTACCGCGAAAACAATCGCCAGACCCAGGCCGACGACCTGCTGCTCATCGACGCCGGTTGCGAATTCCAGGGCTACGCCTCGGACATCACGCGCACGTTCCCGGTTGGCGGCAAATTCAGCGGTCCGCAAAAGGCAGTCTACGAGCTGGTGCTCGCGGCGCAGCTCGCCTGCATCGATGCGGTGCGTCCGGGGCGCGCCTTCCACGACTATCACCAGGTGGCCGAGCGCGTTCTGGCGCAGGGCCTGATCGATCTCAAGCTGTGCGAAGGAACGCTCGACGCGGTGCTCGAGTCGGGCGCCTACAAGCAGTTCTACATGCATCGCGCCGGCCACTGGCTCGGTCTTGACGTCCACGACGTCGGCCTGTACCGGGTCGGCGGCGAGTCGCGGCCGCTCGAGCCCGGCATGGTGCTTACCGTCGAACCGGGCTGTTACATCCGTCCCGCGGACAAGGTTCCGGAGCCGTTCTGGGACATCGGCGTGCGCATCGAAGACGACATCCTGGTCACCGCCGCTGGCAACGACAACCTGACCGGCTCAACACCGAAGACCGTTGCCGATGTAGAGGCCGCGTGCGGGCGTTGACGATCGCCGTCGATGCTCCGTGATCTGATCATCGTCGGCACGGGGCCGGTCGGTGCGACGCTGGCGCTCTGCCTGGTCGACGGCGAGCTCGACGTGGTCGCGCTCGACGCGCGCGCGCCCGGCACGCTCGGGCGCGGCGACCGGTCGCTCGCGCTGTCGCACGGCGCACGGCTGATCCTGGAGCGCATCGGGGTCTGGTGCGCCGTGGCCGCCGGCCACGACGCGGTCACTCCAATCACCGCCATCGACATCTCGCAGCGCGGCGGCTTCGGGCGCACCCGCCTCGATGCGGCCGAGCAGGGGCTGCCCGCGCTCGGCTACGTGGTCAGCTATCGCGCCTTGCAGTCCGCGCTCGATGCCGCGCTCTCGCGTGCCGGCGTCGAGGTGCGCTACGGCGCCGCGGTGGGCGAGATCCGTGCCACGCCGGCGTACGCGGCGGTCGGCGCGACGCGCGACGGCGTGGAGATGGACGTGGCGGCGCGACTGGTTGCGCTCGCCGACGGCAGCGGCGACATCGCCGCCGGGATTGCGCGCCGCCGCCACGACTACGGCCAGGTGGCGCTGGTTGCCAAGGTCTGGTGCCGCGAGCCGCATCGCGGCGTCGCGTTCGAGCGCTTCACGCCCCAGGGTCCGATTGCGCTGCTGCCGGAGGGCGATCACTACGGCCTGGTGTGGACGACAACCCCCGAACTGGGAGAATCCCTGCTCGCGCTGCCCGAGAGCGAGTTTATCTCGGCGCTGGAACGCCGCTTCGGCCTCGCAAGCAGCATGCCAGCGCGCACGCGACCCGCGCCATTCGAGCGCGTCGCCGATCGTCGCGCTTTCCCGCTGCAGCTCGACTATGCGCGCAGCGTGACCGGCGAACGCGTGGCGCTGCTGGGCAATGCGGCGCAGGCATTGCATCCGGTCGCCGGACAGGGCTTCAACCTCGGCATGCGCGACGCCTATGAGCTGGCGCAGGAGTTGCTTGCGACGCCGCGCGATGCAATCGGCTCGCGCGAGCGTCTCGCCGCGTACGCGCGCCGGCGGCGCCGCGACCGCGTCGCCGGCATCGCATTCACGCACGGGCTGCTCGGCGTATTCGGCAACGACGCAGCGCTGCTGCGCTGGCCGCGAGGGTTGGCGCTCACTATGCTCGATTCGTTGCCCGAGATGAAGCGCGCGTTCACGCGCGCGATGTCTTTCGGCCTGCACTGAAGAAAAGAACTGCGCCCGACGGCGCGCACCACGATGCATCGCGCGAACTAGCGGCGCGAGCTAACACTGATGTGTAATCTCGGTATAATGGCTTGCCTGTCGAAGCGACTCCCGACGAATTTCATTCACCGCCTCCTAGCTGTGCGCATCGGCCCGTATTGCATCGCCAACAACCTCGTCGTCGCGCCGATGGCGGGAGTGACCGATCGGCCTTTCCGGCAGCTGTGCAAGCGCCTTGGCGCGGGGCTGGCGGTCTCGGAGATGGTCGCATCGAACCCGCAGCTTCGCGCTACCGAAAAATCCCAGCGGCGCACCGACCACCGCGGTGAAGTCGAGCCCATCGTGGTGCAGATCGCCGGGGCGCAACCGGCGCTCATGGCCGACGCCGCGCGCTATAACGTCGAGCGCGGCGCCCAGATCATCGATATCAACATGGGCTGTCCGGCGAAGAAGGTCTGCAACGTCGCCGCCGGCTCGGCGCTGCTCCAGAACGAGCCCCTGGTCGCCGCGATCATCGATGCGGTGGTACGCGCCGTCGAGGTGCCGGTGACGGTCAAGATCCGTACCGGATGGAACCGCCAGCATCGCAACGCCGTACGCATCGCGCGCATTGCCGAGGACGCGGGCGCTGCCGCACTGTCGATCCATGGGCGCACGCGCGAGTGCGGCTTTGCCGGGGCGGTGGAATACGACACCATCCGCGCCGTCAAGCAGACGACGCGAATCCCGGTGATCGCCAACGGCGACGTCGACTCGCCGGCCAAGGCGCGCGACGTGCTGGCGTGCACCGGCGCCGACGCGATCATGATCGGTCGCGCCGCCCAGGGGCGGCCGTGGATATTCCGCGAGATCCGCCATTACCTGGACCGCGGCGAAGAGCTGCCGCCGCCGGAGGTGGAGGAGATTCGCCGGGTCATCCTCGATCACCTGGCCGATCATTACGCCTTTTACGGCGAAGATGCGGGGGTGCGCTGCGCGCGCAAGCACCTCGGCTGGTATGCGTCGGGCCTGATCGGCGGCGTGGCGTTCCGGCATGAAATCAATCAGCTCGTTACGGCCGCCGCCCAGGTCGCGGCGGTGAACCGGTTCTTCGATCGGCTCGCGGCGAACGCAGACCGGCTCGAATACGCGCCGGCGACGAAAACAGCCGCAGCCTCGTGGGGAGAGGAGGCCCTCGCTGCGTGAAGAGAAACACACGCCTCAATGGGACCAACGAAATCGCCCGCAGCGTCGAAAAGTCGCTCGAGGAGTATTTTCGCAAGCTCGACGGCGAAGCGCCGCACGGCATCTACGACATGGTGATAACCAACGTCGAGCGATCCTTGCTCGCGACGATCATGCATCGCGCCGGCGGAAATCAGTCGCAGGCGGCCGGTATGCTGGGGCTGAATCGCAATACCCTGCGCTCGAAGCTTTCCAAGTACGGAATTCGGTAAGTGCCCCGCGGCAAACAGACTGCGGGGCCGGCATGCGCTACGGCGTGTCCGCTCGCGGGCGGCTAGCATCGGGCTGCGCCCGCTGCCGTTGCGCCGGCGCCGCGATCTTGGTTCGGACTAAAGCCTAGACCTCGTTCCTCGTGTCGGCACCGATTACACTGGCGTTGCTGTCCGTCTCGGACAAGACCGGACTGGTCACCTTTGCGCAAGGGCTGCAGGCACTGGGGGTGCGCCTGCTTTCGACCGGCGGCACGGCGCGCGCGCTCTCCGATGCCGGCGTCGCGGTGACCGAAATCGGGGCCCACACCGCGTTTCCGGAAATTCTCGACGGCCGGGTCAAGACCCTGCATCCGAAAGTGCATGCCGGGATCCTCGCCCGGCGCGACGTTGCGGCGCATCGAGCGGCGCTTGCCGAGCATGCCATCGCGCCGATCGATCTCGTCGTCGTCAACCTCTACCCGTTCCGACAGACCGTGGCCAGGCCCGGTTGCAGCCTGGAAGAGGCCATCGAGAACATCGACATCGGCGGCCCGGCGATGGTCCGCTCGGCCGCGAAGAATTACGCCCATGTCGGCGTCGCCGTCGACCCGGACGATTACCCGGCCCTGCTCGACGAGCTTCGCACCAGCGCCAAGTCGCTTTCGCTCGCGACGCGGTTTCGCCTGGCGCAGAAGGCTTTCGCGCACACCGCAGCCTATGACGGCGCGATCAGCAGCTACTTAAGCGCCCGCGACGCCGCCGGGACCGCCGCGACGTTCCCGGGCCGCTGGAACTGGCAGGGTGCGAAGGTCTGCGACCTGCGCTACGGCGAAAACCCGCACCAGCAGGCCGCGTTGTATGGCGACGAGCCCCCGCTCGCCGGCGGCATTGCCAGCTTCAGGCAGCTGCAGGGCAAAGAGCTCTCGTACAACAACCTAGCCGACGGCGATGCTGCCTGGGAGTGCGTCAAGACCTGCGTCGAAAGCGCGTGCGTCATCGTCAAGCACGCCAACCCCTGCGGCGTCGCGATCGCGGCCGGGACGCTCGACGCCTACCGCAAGGCTTTCGCCACCGACCCGACGTCGGCGTTCGGCGGCATCATCGCCTTCAATCGCGAGGTCGACGCGGCAACCGTCGAGGCGGTGAGCGAACAATTCGTCGAAGTGCTCATCGCCCCCGGATATACGCCGGACGCGGTGCGGGCCATCTCCCGCAAGGCCAATGTCCGGGTGCTCGAGGTCGCGCCCGCTGGCGGCGGCAACGCATGGGACATGAAGAGCGTTGGCGGCGGAGTGCTGGTGCAGACCTCGGACCGGCGCAACGTGCGACCCGAGGAGCTCAAGCTCGTCACCCGCCGGGCGCCCACCGCGACAGAGCTCTCCGACCTGCTCTTCGCCTGGCGCGTCGCCAAGTTCGTGAAGTCCAACGCCATCGTCTACGCCGCGGGCGGGCGCACGCTGGGCATCGGAGCGGGCCAGATGAGCCGGGTCGACTCGACGCGAATCGCCGCGCTCAAGGCGGCCAACGCCGGCCTGTCGCTGGTCGGATCGGTGGTCGCCTCCGATGCGTTCTTTCCCTTCCGCGACGGCCTCGACGTCGTCGCCGACAACGGCGCAGTGGCCGTCATCCAGCCCGGCGGCAGCGTGCGCGACGCGGAGGTCATTGCCGCGGCAGACGAACGGGGGCTGGCCATGGTATTTACCTCTGTTCGCCATTTCCGCCACTAGCCAGCCGACAAGGGAGACAGTCTTGAAGCGATTCGTCATTGCCGCCGTCGTGCTCGGTTTGTCCGGCCGGGCCCATGCGCTCGAATGCGCCGACTTCTGGTCGTGGGTGGAAGCGGGCTGCCGGCACGTGGTCGACACCTACAACGAAGGCGATAACGCGCTGCTTGTCTCCGGCTACTCCTGGCACACGCCATGGACCTGGACGTCGGAGCGCCGGGCCATGGAAAACTCCTTCGCCTGGGGCGGCGGCTTGGCGCGCTCGCGCGAGCAGGCCAACGGCGACACCGAGAACGTGTTCTTCCTGGTGTTCTCCGACTCCCACCGCCAGGCGGAGTACAACCTGGGATACAGCTGGTCGACCTACTGGCTCGATCGCGACGCCATTCAACCCGGGCTGGGCTTCACGGCGATGATCATCCAGCGCCCGGATATCGCCAGCGGCATACCGGTGCCGGTGGTGCTGCCCCTGTTCTCGCTGCGCCATGACAAGGCCGAAGTGATCTCCACCTACATTCCGAAGTTGAACGGTGGCATCAACCACGGCTCGATCCTCTACGTCTTCGGCAAGATCGACCTCAAGTGAAGGCCGCGCTGTGAACGTACTGGTTGTCGGCGGGGGCGGCCGCGAGCACGCGCTGGCGTGGCGTATCGCGCAGTCTTCGCGTGTGGCCAAGGTCTTCGTCGCACCGGGCAACGCCGGCACCGCGCTCGAGCCCGAGCTCACCAACGTCGCGCTCACCGCGGTTGCGGACCTGGTCGATTTCGCGCGCGCCGAATCGATCGGCCTGACCGTGGTCGGCCCCGAGGGGCCGCTCGCCGCCGGTATCGTCGACGCGTTCCGCGTCGCCGGCCTGCGTATTTTTGGGCCGACGCGCGCCGCAGCCCGCCTCGAGAGCTCGAAGGATTTCGCCAAGGGCTTCATGCGGCGCCACGGCATTCCCACCGCCGCCTATCAATCGTTTGCCGACGCGGCGGCGGCGCACGCCTACGTCGACCTGCGCGGTGCGCCGATCGTGGTCAAGGCCGACGGCCTGGCCGCCGGCAAGGGAGTCGTCGTGGCGACCGACCTGGGCGCGGCCCACGCGGCGATCGATGCCGTGCTCGCCGCCGATCACCCGGCAATCGCGCACAACGAAGGCGGCGCGCGGGTCGTTGTCGAGGATTATCTCGCCGGCGAAGAGGCTAGCTTCATCGTCATGGTCGATGGCCGGCACGTGCTGCCGCTCGCCTCGTCGCAGGATCACAAGCGGCTCGAGGACGACGATCGCGGCCCCAATACCGGCGGCATGGGGGCGTATTCTCCGGCGCCGGTGGTGACCCCGACCGTGCACGCCCGTATCATGCGCGAAATCATCCTGCCGACGGTCAAGGGCATGAACGCCGACGGCGTGCCCTATACCGGGTTTCTCTATGCCGGCGTGATGATCGATGAGGCCGGCACGCCGCGGACTCTGGAGTTCAACTGTCGCCTCGGCGATCCGGAAACGCAGCCGATCATGCTGCGCATGAAGTCCGACCTCGTCTTGCTCTTCGAGCACGCGCTCGAGGGCACGCTCGATGGTTGCGAAGTCGAGTGGGACCGGCGCGCCGCGCTCGGCGTCGTCCTCGCCGCCGCCGGCTATCCCGGCGACCCGCGCAAAGGCGACCCGATCTCCGGCCTCGATTCGGCGCCGACCGACTGCAAGGTGTTCCACGCCGCCACCGCGCTCGGCGCCGCCGGGCCGGTGACTGCGGGAGGACGGGTGCTCTGCGTCACGGCACTGGGCGAGACGGTGCGCCAGGCGCAGCGCAACGCCTACGAGGCCGTCGCGCTGATCCACTTCGAGGGCATGCAGTACCGCAAGGACATCGGCAAGCGCGCGCTGGGTGTGCGCCGCGGCTGATCGGGGCCCGGGCGCGATCAAAATGGATACGGCGGCGGTGCGCGACTATTTCGCCGACCTTCAGGCGCGGATCGTGGCTCGCCTCGAAGAGCTCGACGGCAACGCCTTCGCCCGAGACGCGTGGCAGCGGGAGGGTGGCCGCGGCTTGAGCCGGATCATCGAGCAGGGCGTGCTCTTCGAGCGCGGCGGGGTCAACTTCTCGCATGTGCAGGGCGAGCGCCTGCCGCCATCGGCGACTGCGACCCGCCCCCAGCTTGCCGGCCGCGCTTTCGAGGTCATGGGCGTATCGCTGGTGCTGCACCCGCGCAATCCCTACGTGCCGACGGTGCACCTCAACGTGCGCCTGTTCGTGGCCCGCGCAACCGCCCCGGACGCAGAGGGCGAACCGCTGTGGTGGTTCGGCGGGGGAATGGACCTGACGCCCTACTATGGCTTCGCGGAGGATGCGGTCCATTTCCACCAGCGCTGCCGCGATGCCCTGGCGCCGTTCGGCGCGCACTACCATCCGCGCTTCAAGCGCTGGTGCGACGAATACTTCTTCCTGCGCCACCGCGGCGAGCCGCGGGGCATCGGAGGCATCTTCTTCGACGACCTCGGCGATGGCGGGTTCGAGCACTGCTTCGCGCTGACCCGCAGCGTCGGCGAGCATTTTCTGCTGGCCTACGAACCGATCGTGCAGCGCCGTCGGGACACGGCCTACGGCGAGCGCGAACGGGACTTTCAGGCCTACCGCCGCGGCCGCTACGTGGAATTCAATCTGGTCTACGACCGCGGCACCTTGTTCGGCCTGCAGTCAAACGGCCGCACCGAGGCGATCCTGATGTCCTTGCCGCCGCTGGTCAAATGGCGCTACGACTGGCGGCCGGAGCCCGGGTCGCCGGAGGCGCGCCTGTACACCGACTTTCTGCCGGCCAAGGACTGGTTGCAGGCATGAGCGGCGGCGGCCCCGGATCGAGCACCGGCCACCTGGTCGAGTCGAAAGTCGACAGCGAGGCGGTCTTCGACGGCAAGCTCTTGCACGTGCGCCGCGACACGGTGCGCCTGGCAGACGGCACGCTCGCCACGCGCGAGTACGTCGTCCATCCCGGGGCGGCGCTGGTCGTGCCAGTGCTGCCGGACGGCAGACTCGTCGTCGAACGCCAATACCGCTATCCGCTCGATCGGGTCATGATCGAGTTTCCCGCCGGCAAGCTCGACCCGGGTGAGACGCCGCTCGACACCGCGCGACGCGAACTGCGCGAGGAGACCGGCTATCTGGCGGCGAACTGGGAGCGGCTGGGTCAGGTGCACCCGATCGTCTCCTACTCCACCGAGGCCATCGAGTTCTTCGTCGCGCGAGGCTTGACCCACGTGGGGGCGCGGCTCGATGCGGGGGAGTTCCTCGATATCGAGACGATGTCGATCGCGGCCATGCAGGCCGCCATCGATCGCGGGGAGATCACCGACGCGAAGACCGTGGCGGCGTTCCTGCTCTACGCGCGCTGCCTGCCACTGCCGCCAGCCCGGTCTGCATGATCGCCTGTCGGCTGACGATCAGCGGTCGCGTGCAGGGCGTTGGATTTCGCTATGCGCTCGCCGACCAGGCGCGCAGCCGCAATCTCTCCGGCTGGGTCAGAAACCGGCGCGACGGCAGCGTCGAGGCGCTCGTCGCCGGCCCCGAGCCGGAGGTTGAAGCCCTCATCGCCTGGGCCCACCGCGGACCATCCGCGGCGCGCGTGACCACGGTTGCGGTCGAGCCGGCGACACCCGGCACGGAGGGGTTCGAGGTCATCCCGAGCCTCTAGCTCGCGGGCGTCCCGGCGCAGATGTCCTTCCAGGCCGCGTAATTGGCAATGGACACGATGGGGAAGACGGCGATCAACCCGACCCCGAATGCCGCCAATCCGACCACGATCAAGCCGAACGAGAAGAGTCCGAGCAAGAGCAGCGGCCCGACGTTGCGCGCGAAAGCGCGCACGCTGGTCGCAAAAGCGCCGCCGAACGGGGCGTTCTGCAGCAGCACCGCGAGCGGCACGAAAGCCACGGGCAGCGACGCGAAGGACGCGGCAGCGAAGAATATCAGTAGGTCCGAGGGCATGATGCGCACGTCGCTCGGATCCACCAGCAGATTGGCGCCGGTCGTCGCATAGGCGACAACCGCCTCCACCGCGAAGACCCACAGCGCCGACAGGACGATGGCCGCCAGAGCCGCCGGAGGCGCCCGGAAGGCGGCGGTGGCGTAGCGGAGCTCGAGTCGGCCACCGCGATCGACCGCCGCCGCGCCGAGCAGCATGCCGCACTCGACCACCGGAACGATCACGCTGGCGGCGGCGACGCCGATGCCGGGCAACAGGTCGAGCAGCAGTTCGCTCCCCAAGGTGATGCCGCCCAGCGCGCACCAGCGCCAGGGCGCCTGCTTGAACAGGCGCATGGCGGTCTCGAACCAGGCGAAGGCGCGGGTTAGCGGCACCGCGCGCGGCGCGGACGGGCAATGCGGCGCGTCCATCGCCGGCGATCCTCAACGCGGCTAGGCCGCTTCGCCGAGGTATGCCGCGCGGACCTTTGGATCGGAGAGCAGCTGCGCCGCCTCCCCGTGCAGCGTGATCTCGCCGCTTTCCATCACGTAGCCGCGGCTGCTGACCTCCAGCGCCAACTTGGCGTTCTGTTCGATGAGCAGAATCGTCACGCCCTCTCTGGCGATGGCGATGATCGTCTCGAACACCTTCTGCACCATCAGGGGAGCGAGTCCCATCGACGGCTCGTCGAGCAGCAGCAGCTTCGGCCGCGACATCATGGCCCGTCCCATCGCCAGCATCTGCTGCTCGCCGCCGGAGAGCGTTCCCGCAGTCTGCTTGCGCCGCTCCTTGAGGCGGGGAAACAGGCTGAACACGCGCTCGACGTCCTGCTTGATCGCCGGCCGGTCGTCGCGAGTGTAGGCGCCCATCGCCAGGTTCTCATCGATGGTGAGCGCGCCGAACACGCCGCGGCCCTCGGGCACCATCGACAACCCCTTGCGCACCAGCTGGAACGCCGGCTTGCCGGTGATGTCGGCACCCGCGTAGTGGATCTTGCCCGATTTGACCGGCTGCAGGCCGGTGATGCCCTTGAGCGTGGTGGTCTTGCCGGCGCCGTTGGCGCCGATGAGGCAGACGAGCTCCCCCTCGGCGACCGACAGATCGATCCCCTTGACCGCCTGGATGCCGCCGTAAGCGACCTTCAGCGCCTTGAGTTCCAAAAGCGGCGTGCTCACGTTACGCGCCCTTCAGGTTGAGGCTCACCTCGCCGCCCAGGTAGGCGGCGATGACCTTCGGATCGTTTTGCACCACGGCACAGGAGTCCTCGGCGATCTTCTTGCCGTAGTCGAGGACCAGGACCCGGGCGCACACGCTCATCACCAGCTTCATGTCGTGCTCGATCAGGAGGATGGTCGTGCCGTCGCGGCGGATGTCTTCGAGCAGCCGCTTGAGCGCCTGGGTTTCGGTCGCGTTCATGCCCGCGGCCGGCTCGTCGAGCGCCAGCAGCTTCGGCTCGGTCGCCAGCGCCCTGGCGATCTCCAGCCGCCGCTGGTCGCCGTAGGCCAAGTGCTTGGCCAGATCGTTGGCTCGCTTGGCCACGCCGACGTACTCGAGCAACTCGTAGGCGCGCTTTTCGATCGCCGCTTCTTCGGAAAGCGTGCGCCGGTCGCGCAGGATCGCGCCCAGTACCCCGGCCCGGGTGCGAACGTGGCGGCCGATCATCACGTTCTCCAGCGCGGACAGGTTCTGGAACAGCCGGATGTTCTGGAACGTGCGCGCGATGCCGCGCTCCGCCACCTCGTTGGGCTTGACGCCGGTGAGCGCTTCACCGTCAAACGTGAACGACCCGCCGTCCGGCGCGTAGATGCCGGTCAGCACGTTGAAAAGCGAGGTCTTGCCGGCGCCGTTGGGCCCGATCAGCCCGTAGATTTCGCCGTGGTTGATCGTGAAGGACACGTCGGCGAGCGCCTGCACGCCGCCGAAGCGCTTGGAGATGTCCTTGGCGACGAGCAGGCTCAGCGGGGTCATTGCCCGGCAGCCTTGGCCGACTCGAGCTCGCGCTTGCGCACCGCCGACGGCCATAACCCGGCAGGCCGATAGAGCATGATGGCGACCAGCGCGATGCCGAAGACGAGCAGGCGCACCGTTTCCGCGTCGAGCAGCACGCGTCCGAACAGGAGGTTCTGCAGCGGTTCCATCGTCGAGCGCAGAACCTCGGGCAGCAGGGTCAGCAGAATCGCACCGAGGATGACCCCGGGAATATTGCCCATCCCGCCCAGCACGACCATCGCCAGCACGATGATCGACTCAAGCAGCCCGAAGCTCTCCGGGCTGACGAACTCCTGGGTCGCGGAGAAGATGCCGCCGGCGATGCCGCCGAACGACGCGCCCATCGCGAATGCCAGCAGCTTGACGTTGCGGGTGTTGATGCCCATCGCCTTGGCCGCGACCTCGTCCTCGCGGATGGCCTCCCACGCCCGGCCGAGCCGCGAGTCCTGCAGCCGCAGATTGATGACGATGACACCGATGGTGAGCAGGAGCAGCAGGTAGTAATACTTCTGCGGACCGGAGAACGGGATGCCGCCGAGGCTCTCGGCCTTGGCAAAGGAGAAGCTGCCGACGTGAAACGGGTCGATCAGGTTGATGCCCTGCGGACCGTTGGTGAGGTTCACCGGCGCGTTCAGGTTATTGAGAAAGATGCGCACGATCTCGCCGAAACCGAGCGTGACGATCGCCAGGTAGTCGCCCCGCAGCTTGAGCGTCGGCGCGCCGAGCAGCACGCCGAAGATGCACGCCAGCCCGGAGCCCAGCGGCAGGATCACCCAGAACGGCAGGTGAATGCCGAAGTGAGGCGAGGCGAGCAGCGCGTACACGTAGGCGCCGACCGCGTAGAACGCGATGTAGCCCAGGTCGAGCAGGCCCGCGAACCCGACCACGATATTGAGCCCCAGCGCGAGCATGATGTAGATCATCGCGAAGTTGAGGATGCGCACCCACGCCTGCCCGACGAGCCCGGCCGCGAACGGCAGCAGCGCCAGCGCCACCGCCACCAGCGCCACCCCCGCCCAGGCCTTGGGCGGTATGGCCTTCCGGCGCCGGCGCGCGCTCATGCGCGCTCGCTCACCCGCTCACCCAGCAGACCCGACGGCCGGAAGATGAGCACGCCGATGAGCACGAAGAAGGCGAACACGTCCTGGTAGTTGCTGCCGAACAGGCTCACCTGTCCATCGTTGGCCGCGCACTGCTGCTGCAGCGAATCAGACAGGAACGGGAACCCGCAGATATTGGTCACGTCGCCGATGTAGCCGGCGCCGAGCGCCTCGATGATGCCGAGCAGGATCCCGCCGAGCATCGCACCGGCGAGGTTGCCGATGCCACCCAGCACCGCCGCGGTGAATGCCTTGAGGCCGAGCAGGAAGCCCATGTAGTAGTGGGCGATGCCGTAATAGGTCATCACCATCAGGCCGGCGACCGCGGCCAGCGCGGCGCCGATGACGAACGCCGCGGAGATGACGGTGTTGATGTCGATGCCCATCAGGCCGGCGACCTGCGGGTTCTGCGCCGTCGCGCGCATCGCCATGCCGAGCCGCGTTCGCTGCACGACGAAGACCAGCCCCGCCATCAGCAGGCCGGCGAGCGCGATGATGACCACCTGCAGGTCGGTTATCGACGCGCCGATGATGTTGTAGGGCTTCGGCTGGATCAGGCCGGGAAGGTGAGGTAATTGCGGCCCCAGATGATCAGCGCCACGTTCTGCAGGATGATCGACATGCCGATGGCGGTGATCAGCGGCGCCAGGCGCGGCGCCTTGCGCAGCGGCCGGTAGGCGATCTTCTCCATGGTGTACGCGATCGCCATGCAAACCAGGATGGCGACCAGAAGAGCCAGCGAGGATCACCAGCGCGGAGGGCAGCGGGACATGCGCGCCGAGCAGCGCCGTGACCACCGAGAGCGCGACCATGGCGCCGATCATGACCACCTCGCCGTGGGCGAAGTTGATCAGGCCGATGATGCCGTAGACCATCGTGTAGCCGAGGGCCACCAGCGCGTAGACGCTGCCCAGCGTCAGGCCGTTGATCAGTCTGCTGCAGGAAGATGTCCACGCGCTATCCCTCCTCGCCCGGGCCGCCCGGGGCTTGTGCGGATTCTCCGCTGCGCGCGACCGCTCAGCAATCCCCGCCTGCGCGCGAGGCAGCAGCGCGGACAAAAAAACGGCGCCCTGCGGGGCGCCGTTCGCGGTCAAGCTCTGTGCCGCGGGCTATTGCTTCTTCTGCTCGTGCCTCTCTTCAGCTCTTCCTCTCTTGCGGTGTCGCCCATCGGCGCGGCCGCAGGCGCAGGCGCCGGGCGGGCGCCATGGCGGGCGCTGGCGCCGCCGCGGCTGCTTCGGCAGCCGTCGACCTTCTCGGTCTTGCCGCCGACGTTGATCGCCATCGGCTCCAGCTTGCCGTCCTTCACCGTGATAGAGCGTGATGGCGCCGTTCTTGGTGTCGCCCTGCTCGTCGAACTCGATCTTGCCGGTGATGCCGTCGTAGGAGATCTTCGCCAGTTCCGGCAGATACTTCGCCGGATCGGCCGAGTTGGCCTGCTTCATCGCCGCGATCAGCGTCATTCGCCGCATCGTACGAAGTACGGCGCGTAGACCTGGATCGGGCCGTACTTGGCCGTGAAGCGGGTGACGAAGTCCTTGGCGTTGGGCATCTTGTCCGGCGGCAGGCCGGCCTGCGAGCAGTACTCGCCTTCGGCGGCGCCGCCGGCGAGCTTCGGCCATTCGGCCGAGCACACGCCGTCGCCGGCGATGAACTTCGCCTTGATGCCGAGCTCCTTCATCTGCTTGACCATCGGGCCGCCCTGCGCGTCCATGCCGCCGTACATGATGACGTCGGGGTTCTTGGCCTTGATCTTGGTCAGGATCGCCTTGAAGTCGGTCGCCTTGTCGTTGGTGTACTCGCGCGCGACCACGGTCGCGCCGGCGGCCTTGGCGGCCTTCTCGGTCTCGTCGGCGAGGCCCGCGCCGTACGCGGTCTTGTCGTCGATGATCGCGATCTTCTTCGCCCCGAGCGAGTGTCGACCGCCGTCCTTGCCGATGACGCTGCCCTGCTGCACGTCGTTGGCCATGACCCGGAAGACGTCCTTGAAGCCCTGCAGCGTCAGCTTCGGGTTGGTCGCCGAGGGCGAGATCATCGGAATGCCGGCGTCGTTGTAGATCTTCGAGGCCGGGATCGACGTGCCCGAGTTCAGGTGGCCGACCACGCCGGCGACCTTGTCGTCGACCAGCTTCTGGGCGACGATCGTGCCCTGCTTCGGATCGGCCTGGTCGTCCTGCGCATCGAGCTCGAACTTGATCTTCTTGCCGTCGATCACGATGCCCTTGGCGTTGGCGTCGTCGATGGCCATGCGCGCGCCGTTTTCGTTGTCCTTGCCCAGGTGCGCCTGCGGGCCGGTGGTCGGGCCGACATGGCCGATCTTGACCACGATCTCCGGCATGGCCGGGGCGGCCGGGGCAGCGGCCGGGCGCGGCGGCCTGCTGCTTCGGTTCTTCCTTGCCGCAGCCGTAGACGGTGAGCAAGGCCGCGGCGACGAGCGAAAGCCCGAGCGAGCGGTTGAGTGTCATTGAATCTCCTCCCAGAAAGGGTAAATGAAGCGGTGGCGAACGGGGAACAGGTAAAATAACGTGCAGCGGAACCCTGAATTATTCTCTGGCAGGCGTAAGCTGTCAATTCGGCGTGACCGGGCCGACATGCCGCGGGCCGCCGACGGTCCGTCGGCGAAGATGCGCCTGCCGGCCGCCGCTCGGCGTTTCGTCGCCTTCAACTTGTCCGGGCGCCGGGGCAGGCCTAGACTCGCGCACTTTTCGAATCCGGCGCGACCGGTCCCCGCATCCAAGCGCGGATGGCGCAGGCTAGCAGGTCGTCCGCGAGCCGGTTGCGGTTCGCGAGCCGGGCTCGCGCGCGGCGCGGCATCCACAGGGAGAGGTTGGCTGATGGCAGGATGGTTCACGCGGCGGCGCATGCTCGGCGGCCTGGCCGCGCTGCTCGTTGCTCGTGGCGCTGGCGGGAAGCGTGGCGCTAAGGGCCAGCAAGAGCGGGCCGACGCGCCGGATCCCAAGGCGCCGGTGACGCTCGAGTTCGCGGCCGCCGATCTGGCCCACGTCGAGCCGCATGCGCTCACCCGCTGGCTGCCGCTTTCCGGCACGCTGCAGCCGGTCAACCAGACCACCGTCAAGGCCAAGGTCGCCGGCGAAATCCGCCAGGTGACCGTGCGCGAGGGCGAGACGGTCAAGGCCGGGCAGGTCATCGTGCGCTTCGACACCGCCGATCTCGAGGCCCGGCTCACCGACCGCATGGGCGCCCTCGAGTCAAGCCGCGCCCAGCTCGCGCTGGCCGAGAAGACGCGGGCCCAGAACCAGCTGCTGCTCAAGCAGAAGTTCATTTCCCAGAACGCCTACGACAGCGCCGAGAGCAACCTGTCGGTGACCCAGGGGACGCTCAAGTCCAACGAGGCCCAGGTGCAGCTCGCCCGCAGCGCGCTCAACTACGCGGTCGTCACCGCGCCGCTGTCCGGCGTCGTCGCCAAGCGCCACGTCCAGCCCGGGGAGAAGGTCGCCTTCGATGCGCCGCTGGTCACCATCGTCGACCTGGCGCAGATGGAGCTGCAGGCGATGGTGCCGGCCAACGACATTCCCGAGCTCGCCATCGGCATGAAGGTCGACGTCGCGATCGACGGCTTCGGCGAGCGGCGCTTCCCCGGCACCATCGAGCGGATCAATCCGACGACCGAGCCGGGCACGCGGGCGATCCTGGTGTTCATTCACATCCCCAATCCCGATGCGGAGCTGCGCGGCGGCATGTTCGGCACCGGCCGGGTCACGCTCGCCGCCGGCGCGCCGGTCCCGACGCTGCCGGCGGTGGCGATCCGCACCGAGGCCGGGCAGACCTTCGTCTGGACGATCGAGGACGGCAAGCTGGCGCGGCGCATCGTCACGGTCGGCCGCCGCGATGCAAGCGCCGGCCGGGTCGAGATCAAGACGGCGCTCGCCCCCGACATTGCCGATCCTGGCCGCGCCGTTCGACAACCTGAAGGAGGGCACGCCGGCACTGGTGCGCGCGACGCCGTGCCGAAGCCGGTCGGCGCGAGCTAGCGGCAGCGAGCTTCGCGCGCTAGCGCGGAGGGCACTTCGATGTGGATCACCCGAGTCTCGATCAACAACCCCGTCTTTGCCACCATGGTGATGGTCGGCATCGTGGTGCTCGGCCTGTTCTCCTACGCCCGGCTGCGCGTCGAGCAGATGCCCGACGTGACCCTGCCGTACGTGCTGATCCTGACCGCCTATCCGGGCGCCTCGCCCGAGGTGATCGAGACGGACGTCACCAAGCCGATCGAATACGCGGCCAATACCGTTTCCGGCGTCAAGCGGATCTTCTCCAACTCGCGCGAGGGACAGAGCCAGGTGTTCGTCGAATTCCGCCTCGGCACCGACGCGACCGCGCGCGATGCAGGACGTGCGCGACAAGATCGCCGCCGTGCGCCCGGGCTTTCCCCGCGACGTCAAGGATCCGCTCATCGTGCGCGAACAGATCGACGACGAGCAGCCGACGGAGTCGCTCGCCGTGATGTCGCCCACGGTCGATCTGCGCGAACTCACCTCGCTCACCGACCAGACCATCGTCAAGGCGCTCGAGAACATCCCCGGCGTGGCGCGGGTCAGGGTCAACGGGCGCGTGACGCGGCAGATCCTCATCCAGATCAAGCCGCTCGGCGCTGACCGCGCTCGGCATCGGCGTCGATCAGGTCATGACCGCGATCCAGGATGCCAACCAGGACGTCGCCGCCGGCCGGGTCACGCGCGGGCAGAACGACGCGGTGGTGCGGGTCGAGGGCAAGATCAAGGATCCCGACGCAGTTCGGGCGCATCATCGTCGCGCAGCAGGGCGGCGGGCCGGTCTATCTCGACCAGGTCGCCGACGTCATCGACGGCGAGAAGGAGCTCGACTCGATCTCGCGCATCAACGGCCGGCCGTCGATCACCATCGACATCCAGAAGGCGCAGGACGCCAACGTCATCGACACCGGGCGCAGCGTGAACGAGGCATTGGCGGCGCTCAAGCCGCGGCTTCCGCCCGACGTCGAGGTGCGGGTCGTCTATTCCCAGGCCGAAGCAGGTCCAGAGGAGCATCGACCGCGTCAAGAGCACGATCCTCGAGGGCGCGCTGCTGACCGTGCTGATCGTGTTCCTGTTCCTGCACTCGTGGCGCAGCACGATCATCACCGGGCTCACGCTGCCGATCGCGGTCATCGCGACGTTCATCGCGCTCTACGCGTTCGGGTTCACGCTCAACATGATGACGCTGATGGCGCTGTCGCTGTGCATCGGCCTTCTGATCGACGATGCGATCGTCGTGCGCGAGAACATCGTGCGCCACCTGACGATGGGCAAGACGCATCTCGCCGCGGCGCGGGAGGGGACCGACGAGATCGGCCTGGCGGTGATGGCGACCACGTTCGCCATCGTCGCGGTGTTCGTGCCGATCGCCTTCATGCGCGGCATCATCGGCCAGTTCTTCTTCCAGTTCGGCCTGACCGTGGCCGTCGCCGTGCTGGTGTCGCTGTTCGTGAGCTTCACGCTCGACCCGATGCTCTCGTCGGTGTGGCGCGACCCGCCCGGCTCGCGCTTCAGCCGCGTCCCGTGGCTGGGCCGCTTCATGGACCGCGTCGAGCGCGTCATCGAACGGGTGCACGCGATCTACGGGCGCATGCTCGAATGGGCGCTTGCGGACACCAGGCACCGCGTCTACGTGTCCGGTCGTCGGCTTCGTGGCCGCGTTGCGCAGTCGCAGCTGGAGCGCGCTCAAGCCGCGCCGGGCGACGATCACCCATCGCGGCATCGTTCTGTGGGCCGCCTGCTCATCTTTTTCGCCAGCTTCGCGCTGCTGCCGTTGATCGGCAAGGAGTTCATGCCGCAAGTCGATGAGAGCTTCATCTCGCTGCGGCTCAACACGCCGGTCGGCACGAGCCTCGAGTTCACCGATACCAAGGTGCGCGAGGTCGAAGCGGTGCTCAAGCAGTTTCCGGAGGTCGCTGCTGGCGATGACCACGGTCGGCACCGACGACGGCCGCAACTACGCGCGGGTCAACCTGAAACTGACCGATCGGGGCACCGCGTAGCCGCTCGCAGAAGGATCTCGAGCGCGCCATACGCGCGGCGCTGAGGCCGATCCCGGGCATCGAGCTCGCGCTGGGCTACGACCGGCCGGTCTGGGTCAATCTGCTCGGGCCCGATCCGGACACGCTGAAGAAGCTCATCGCCGAGTTTGCGCAGAAAGTCGCCAAGGTCCCCGGCATCGCGGACCTGGAGACATCGGAGAAGGCCGCCAATCCCGCGCTGTCGATCCGGCTCAACAACGACGTCGCCGCCGACCTCGGCATCACGGTGCAGCAGGTGGGCGCGACGGTGCGCCCGCTGCTGGCCGGCCAAACGGTGAGCTACTGGCTCGCTCCCGACGGGCAGAATTACGAGGTCAACGTGCAGCTGCCCAGGGAAGGCCGCCAGCTCGCGTCCGATATCGGCAATCTCTACCTGTCGACCAACCAGCGCGGACCGGACGGCGAGCTGCGCATGGTGCCGCTGCGCCAGGTCGCCGAGATCGTCGAGAGCACGAGCCCGCAGATCATCAAGCGGCAGGATCTGCAGCGGCGCGTTGCGCTCTACGCCAACGCCGAGGGCCGCCCTTCCGGTGACGTCAATGAGGACGTGAAGAAGATCACCAAGACGATGCCGCTGCCGCCCGGCTATCGCTTCGTCATCGCCGGGCAGCAGGAAGACACGGAGGAATCGACCGGCGGCGCTGTTTGCCGCGCTCGGCCTGGCCGTCATCTTCATCTACCTGGTCCTCGCCTCGCAGTTCGCGAGCTTCACCCAGCCGGTCGCGATCATGGCCTCGCTGCCGTTCACGCTGATCGGCGTATTGCTCGCCCTGCTGCTCACCGGAACGACGCTCAACATGCTGTCGATGATCGGCTTCGTGATGCTGATGGGGCTGGTGACCAAGAACGCGATTCTGCTCGTCGATTTCGCCAATCGTGCGCGGCGCGGCGGCGCATCCTTGCACGATGCGCTCCTGTCCGCCGGGCAGGTGCGCCTGCGCCCGATCCTGATGACGACCGCGGCGATGATCTTCGGCATGCTGCCGCTGGCGCTGGGTCTGGGCGAAAGCGGCGAGACGCAGGCGCCGATGGGACGCGCGATCATCGGCGGCGTGATCACCTCGACGCTGCTCACGCTCGTCGTGGTGCCGGTCATCTACACTTACCTCGACCGGCTCGACGCAATGGCGGAAGGCGCAGAGCGCGCGGCGCGCCGCAGCCACGGATCGCCGCCGCGGACGCGGCGGCCCCGCGGCGATTGACGTGCGATAATGGCGCGCGACAACGATCGGTTGCATCCAGGTTTACGCTCGCGCACAGAGGCAATCGCGTGGACTTCGAACAGGCACGATTCAACATGGTCGAGCAGCAGATTCGCACCTGGGACGTGCTCGATCAGGAGGTGCTCGATCTGCTGTTCGCGGTCAAGCGCGAGCATTTCGTCCCGGCCGCGTACCGCGCGCTGGCGTTTGCGGATCTCGAGATCCCTCTGGGCGACGGCGAGCACATGTGGACGCCGAAGATGGAGGCGCGGGTGGTGCAGGAAGCTCGAGCTCAAGCCCGACGAGACGGCGTTGGAAATCGGCACCGGCAGCGGCTATCTGACCGCGCTGCTGGCGCGGCGCTCGGCGGAGGTCACCAGCGTCGAGATCAATGCCGCGTCTGCTCGCCGAGGCCCGGTCGCCACCTTGCGAGCGCCGGGATCGGCAATGTCCGCCTCGAGAAGGGCGATGGCGCCCGCGGCTGGGGCGACGAGACCTATGACGCGATCGTGCTCACCGGCTCGACACCGGTTCTTCCCGACTCCTGGTTCAGGCAGCTCAAGCCCGGCGGGCGGCTGTTCGCGGTCGTCGGCGATGCGCCGGTCATGACCGCCCGGCTGGCACGCTGGAGCGCCCCGGGAGCGATCGTCCAGCTGGATCTGTTCGAGACGGTCATCGCGCCGCTCAAGAACGCGCCGCAACCGGCACGCTTCGTGTTCTAAAGCAATGCTGAGGCGCACGTTCGCGCTCGCCCTCGGGGCCTTCTTGAGCGCAATCCTGCCGGCCGCGGCAGCGGAGGACCTGGTGCAGATCTACCACGACGCGGTCGCCAACGACCCGACGCTGGCCTCCGCGCGCGCGACCTGGGTGGCGACGCAGGAAAACGTGCCCCAGGCCCGCGCCAACCTGCTGCCGTCGGTGACCCTCTCCGGGAACGCGACCGAAACGCAATTCTTCGAGCGCCTGCACACCGACCCATCGCTTGCGTTCATGCAGCGCTTTCCGCAATACCAGTACGCGGTGACGGCGAGCCAGCCGCTGTACCGCAAGCAGAATTCGGTCGCGTCTCGACCAGGCCAAGGAGAGCGTCGGCCAGAGCGACTACGTGCTCAGCTCGGCGCAGCAGGACCTCATCGTCCGCGTGGCGCAGGCGTATTTCGACGTGCTGCTCGCGCGCTTCAGCATCGAGTTGACCGAGAGCCAGAAAGCGGCCGTAAGCGAGAACCTGGCGCAGGCGAAGCGCAACTTCGAAGTGGGCACGGCGACGATCACCGATACCAACGACGCGCAGGCCAAGTACGACCAGATCGTGGCGCAGGAGATCTCGGCGCACAACGATTTCGACAACAAGGTCGCCGCGCTGCGCGCGATCATCGGCCGGCCGCCGAAAGAGCTCCGGCGTTTCGAGGCGAAGTACGACCCGCAGCTGCCGACGCCGAACTCGATCGAAGCGTGGATCGAGGCCGCGCTACACGACAATTTCCAGGTGCGGATCGCACAGTCGAGCTACGACATCGCGGTGCTCGAGGTCGACCGCCAGCGCGCCGGCCATTATCCGACGCTCGATCTGGTCGCGAGCTTCAACCAGGGATACGCCGGGGCCGCGGCCCAGGTGACGATCAGTTCCTTTGTGGCCAACGACACGCGCCAGGGCCAGATCGGCGTGCAGCTCAACGTGCCGCTCTACCTCGGCGGCTCGATCGACTCGAAGGTGCGGCAGGCGGTCGCGGGCCAGGAAAAGGCGCGCCAGGACCTCGAGGCGGCGCGCCGTGCCGCCGAGCTGCAGGCGCAAACGGCTTTCACCGGCGTGACCAGCGGCGCGGCGCAGATCAACGCCTTCAGGCAGGCGCTCGTGTCGGCGCAGGTTTCCTACGATTCGACCAAGCTCGGCCTCGAAGTGGGCGTGCGCACCAATCTTGACGTGCTCAACCAGCAGCAACAGGTCTACCAGACCCGCTTCAATCTGGCCCAGTCGTATTACAACTTCATCCTCAACAGCCTGAAGCTCAAGCAGGCCGTCGGCACGCTCTCCGAGGCCGACCTCGAGGAGGTCAACCGGTCGTTTGGCGGCTGAGCGCGGCGGCTGCGGGCAGCTGCGGCGCGAGCCAGGCCCACAGCCGATCGGCAGCGCCCCGATGGGTGCCGTGAAAGCTGCGCGCGGCGGCACTCATCGCGCCGCGGCGGACCGGATCGGCGAGTAGCTCGCCCAGCGTGGAGAGCAGCGCATCGGCGTCGGCCACCGGCAAGGCGGCGCCGGCAGCGATCGCGCCGGCAGTCGCATCGGCGAAGTTGAACATGTGCGGCCCGACCACGACCGGCGTGCCGACCGAGAGCGCCTCGATCAGGTTTTGCCCCCCCAGCGGCAACAGGCTGCCGCCGATGAAGGCGACGTCGGATGCGCCGCAATACGCGGCCATCTCGCCCATCGAATCGCCAAGCACGACGCCGATCTCGGCGGGCACCGGCGCATCGTCGCTGCGGCGGACAAAGGCTATGCCGCGAGCGCGCAGCAAGTCGGCGACCACGGCGAAGCGCTGCGGGTGGCGGGGCACCAGCACCAGCAGCGCATTGCCGGGCAGCGCGCGCCGCGCCAGGGCGTCGAGGAGCAGGGCCTCCTCGCCGTCACGGGTGCTCGCCGCCAGCCAGGTCGGGCGCGCCGTCCCGAAGCGCCGGCGCAGGACGGCAGAGAGTTCGAGCGCGCCGGCAGGAATGCTCAGGTCGAACTTGAGATTGCCGGTCACGATCGGCTTCGCGGCGCCGAGGGCGGTTAGGCGCGCGGCGTCGGCTGCGGTCTGCGCGGCGACGCCGGCCAGGCGCCGCAGCATCGGCCGGGTGAGCGCGCGAAAGCGCCGATAGAGAGCGGCCGAACGTGCGGACATGCGGGCGTTGATGAGGTATACCGGAACCCCCGCCGCCTGCGCCTGGGCAATCAGGTTCGGCCACAATTCGGTCTCCAGCAGGAACCCGGCCGCGGGGCGGTAATGGGCGTAGAAGGAGTCCACGGCGAACGGCGCGTCATACGGCAGCCACGCCTGCATGACGCCGTCGCCAAACAACGCCCGGCCCGTGTCGCGTCCCGCCGCGGTCATGTGCGTGAGGACCACGCCGGCGTGCGGGTAGGCGGCCTTGAGGTGCTCCACCAGCGGCGCCGCGGCGCGCGTCTCGCCCACCGACACCGCGTGGATCCAGAACGTCGGGCCGGCTACCGTCCCATGGTAGCGGCCGAAGCGCTCGCCAACCCAGCGCCGATAGCCAGGCTCACGCCGGCCTCGCCACCACAGTCGCAGCGGCGCCAACGGCAATAGAGCTGTCCCGAGCAGCGTGTACGCGACGCGCGCCGGTTCCATTCAGCACACCGGCCGTGCGCGCAGCAGGCCGCCGGCCACCGCGATCACCTGCGCCGGCGCCGGGATCCTGCCCGGGCCGCCGAGATCTCGCGCCAGCGCGCTTTCCGGTTCGGCGCCGTTGAGCAGCGGACTGGTGGCGGTGAAAAGCGCCACCGTCGGCCTCCCCAGCGCTGCGGCCAGATGCGTCGGACCGGTGTCGACGCCAACCACAAGCAGTGCGCGGGCGAGCAGCGAGGCGAGTTCCGGCAGCGTGCGCGACGGTGGCACCGTCATGCCGGGGATGCCCGAGGCCAGGCGCTCGCTCCGGGCCGCTTCGGCGTCGTTGCCCCAGGGCAGCACGGCCGCCAGGCCCGTAGTGGCGAGGTGCTCGAGCAGCGCCCTCCAGTGCGGTTCCGGCCAGAGCTTTTCATCCTGGCTCGTGCCGTGCAGGCACACCACGTAAGGCGCCTCGGGTGCGCTGTCGACCGTGGGCGGAATGAGATCGAAGCGCGGCGGGCCGTCGGGCTGATAGCCCAGCACCATGCCGGCGAGCTGCCGGCAGCGAACGATCAGGTGTTGCCGCGTATCGATGCGGTGGCGGTACCGATAGAACAACGCGGCCGGTGGCTCGTGCGCGCTGGCATGGTCCGGGCCGTGCACCGGCCCGCGCGCGATCCAGGCGATCAGGGCACCCTTGATCTGCTCCTGCAGGTCGATGACCGCATCGTAGCGCTCGCGCACCAGCTCGCGCCGGAACGCCTGCACCTCGCGCCAGGTCGCGCCCGAGAGCAGGCCATGGCGCCAGCGCCGCAACGCGACCGGGACGACGCGGCGCACGCCGGGGTTCAAGCGCACCAGTGCCGCGAAAGGCTCCTCGGCGACCCAGTCGATGTCCAGATCCGGACAGTGCCGGTGCATGTCGTGGACGACCGGCAAGGCATGCACGATGTCACCGAGCGACGATGACCGGACGATCAGCACGCGCTTCATGACACGCATGGCGGCCCGTGCCGGCATTGCATCGGGTCGGCATGCAGGCGGTGGCTTGCGCGCGGGTTTGGACGTAGAATTGGCGCCGCCTTCGGGAACCTTGGGCGGTGCAAGAGCAGGAATCGTTGCCGCGCCCTCCCGTCCGACGCAATGTCCGATCCGCTCCCCCCGCTTGCCTTGTCGCTTGTTGTGATCACGCGCGATGCCGGCGCACAGCTCGAGGACTGCCTTGCTTCCGCCGCCTTCGCAGGCGAAACGCTCGTCGTCGATAGCGGCAGCCGCGATGATACAGTAGAAATCGCCCGCCGCTGCGGCGCGCGCGTGCTTGCCCACGAATGGCTCGGCTTCGGCCCGCAGAAGAATTTCGCGGTCGCGCAGGCGGCACACGACTGGGTCGTTTGTCTTGACGCCGATGAGCGGGTATCGCCGCAACTCGCCTCCACGATTCGGGCGGCCATGCAGAACCCGCGCTACAAGGCCTACGCGATGCCCCGTCGCAACCGCTTCCTGGGACGCTGGCTCGCTCACGGCGAAGGCTACCCCGACTGGAGCCTGCGGCTGTTCGACCGCCGCCATGCGCGCTGGAGCGATGATGAGGTGCACGAACGCGTGCTCTGCGACGGGCAAGTCGGCCGCCTCGACGGCGATCTGCTGCACGCCTCGGCGGAATCGCTCGACGCCTACCTGGCCAAGCAGAACCTCTATACGACCCTGCAGGCAGCGGGGATGCACGCCCGCGGCGAGCGCTTCTCCTTTGCCCGGCTCGTGGCCTCGCCGCTGGCCCGCTTCCTGCGCTTCTACGTGCTGCGCGCCGGCTTTCTCGACGGCACTGCCGGCCTGGTGCATATCGCCATAGGCAGCTTCAGCAGCTTCTGCAAGTACGCCAAGCTGCGCGCGCTCGAGCAGGCGGAGCGGGCACCATGACCGGGACCCGGCGCGCGCGCGGCCACGGGCACGGGAAATCTTCCCGGCGACCCCGGTTGCGCGCTGCATGACGGTCTGCCCAGATGAGGGTCCTGGTCACCGGCGCGGCGGGATTCATCGGCATGCACCTGGCGCTGCGGCTGAAGCGCGACGGGGCGACGGTGACCGGGGTCGACAGTTTCGACCCCTACTACGATGTCGGCCTGAAACGCGCCCGTGCCCGGCAGCTCGGCGCTGCCGGGGTGACCTGCGAGACGGTCGATCTGGCCACCGCCGCCGCCGCCGAGCTGCTGCGCTGCGGCGATTTCTCGCACGTCGTGCACCTGGCCGCGCAACCGGGCGTGCGTTATTCGCTGGTCAATCCCGGGGCTTACCTGCGCAACAACGTCGATGCCTTCGGCGCCGTGCTCGAGGGCTGCCGGCACGCCGGCGTCGCGCACCTGGTCTACGCCTCGAGTTCGAGCGTCTACGGTGCCAATCACACGCTGCCCTTCTCCGAGGAGCAGAACGTCGACCACCCGGTAAGCCTGTATGCGGCGACCAAGAAGGCGAACGAGCTCATGGCCCACAGCTACAGCCATTTGTATGCCCTGCCGACGACCGGGCTGCGCTTCTTCACCGTCTACGGGCCCTGGGGCAGGCCCGACATGGCGCCGATGGTGTTCACCCGCGCCATCCTTGCCGGGGAGCCGATCAAGGTATTCAACCACGGCGACATGCAGCGCGACTTCACCTATGTGGACGATATCGTCGAAGGCGTCGTCCGGGTGCTCGCCCGACCGCCGTGCGCCGACGCCGCGGGCAGCGCCCCCTATGCGATCTACAACATCGGCAACCATCGGGCGGTGCAACTCGAGGAGTTCATAAGCGAGCTGGAGCGCCTGCTCGGCCGGCGCGCGATCAAGCACTACCTGCCATTGCAGCCCGGAGACGTTCCGGCGACCTTCGCATCGATTACCCGCCTGGCGGCCGCGACCGGATTCGCGCCGACGACACCGCTCGCCGAAGGGCTCGCGCGTTTTGTGGCCTGGTACCAGGAGCACTACCAGGGCGGAGCGGCAAGCCGCGCATGATAGAATTCGCGCCCTTTCGATAGGCAGGGCTCATGCTTCTGGTGACCGGAGGCGCCGGCTTCATCGGCTCCAACTTCATCCTCGACTGGTGCGCGACGAGCGCCGAGCCGGTGGTCAATCTCGACAAGCTGACCTACGCCGGCAACCTCGGCAACCTCGCGCCGCTGGCGCGGGATGCGCGCCACGTGTTCGTGCGCGGCGACATCGGCGACTCGGCCCAGGTCGAAGCCCTGCTCGCGCGCTACCGGCCGCGAGCGGTGCTCAATTTCGCCGCCGAGAGCCACGTCGACCGCTCCATCCACGGTCCGGCGGAGTTCATCGCCACCAACCTCGTGGGCACGTTCGGTCTGCTCGAGGCAGTGCGCGGCTACTGGGACGCGCTGCCCGGCCCCGAGCGGGCGCGCTTCCGCTTCCTGCACGTCTCGACCGACGAGGTGTACGGCTCGCTCGATCCGAGCGCGCCGGGTTTCCGGGAAACGACTCCGTATGCCCCCAACAGCCCATATGCCGCGTCCAAGGCCGGCTCCGATCATCTGGTGCGCGCGTACCCCCACACCTACGGGCTGCCGGCGCTCACCACCAACTGCTCGAACAACTACGGGCCGCGCCAGTTTCCGGAAAAACTCATTCCGCTGATGCTGCACAACGCGCTCGCCGGCAAGCCGCTGCCGGTCTACGGGGACGGCCTGAACGTGCGCGACTGGCTCTACGTCGGCGACCACTGCGCGGCGCTGCGCACGGTGCTCGAACGCGGAGCGACCGGCGCCACTTACAACATCGGCGGCAACGCCGAAATGACCAACCTGGAGGTCGTGCGCGCGGTTTGCCGCGTCCTGGGCGAGCTCAGGCCGGGGCGCGACTACGAGGCGCAGGTCACCTTCGTCAAGGACCGCCCCGGCCACGACCGTCGCTACGCCATCGACTCCGCCAAGATCCGCAGCGAGCTGGGGTGGTCGCCGCAGGAAACCTTCGCCTCGGGACTGGCGCGCACCGTCGCGTGGTATCTCGACAACGAGGCCTGGCTCGCGGCGGTGACGAGCAGGGAGTACCAGCAGTGGATCAACCTTAACTACGCCGTCTCCACGGCATGACGATGCGCAAGGGCATCATCCTCGCCGGCGGTTCGGGAACACGTCTGTACCCGGTGACCCAGGTCATCTCCAAGCAGCTGTTGCCCGTCTACGACAAGCCGATGATCTACTATCCGCTGTCGACATTGCTGCTCGCCGGCATCCGCGACATCCTGCTCATCTCGACTCCGCAGGACACGCCGCGGTTCGAGCAGCTGCTCGGCGATGGCTCGCGCTGGGGCATTGAACTTTCCTACGCGGTTCAGCCCTCGCCCGACGGGCTCGCCCAGGCGTTCATCATCGGCCGCAGCTTCGTCGGCAGCGATGCTTGCGCGCTGGTGCTCGGCGACAACATCTTCTATGGCCACGAGCTGCAGCCGCTGCTGCTGCGGGCTACCCAGCGGGGCAGCGGCGGCACCGTCTTCGCCTATCCGGTTGCCGACCCGGAACGCTACGGCGTTGCCGAGTTCGACAGCCAGGGCCGGGTGCTGAGCCTGGAGGAGAAGCCGCAGCGGCCGAAATCGCGCTACGCGGTAACCGGGTTGTATTTCTACGACAACCAGGTGCTCGATATCGCCGCCTCGCTCAAGCCCTCGGCGCGTGGCGAGCTCGAGATCACCGACGTCAACCGGATCTACCTCGCGAAGGGTGAACTCGCAGTCGAAGTGCTCGGACGCGGAATGGCCTGGCTCGATACCGGCACGCACGAAACGCTGCTCGAGGCCTCTCAATACATCGAGACCATCGAGCGCCGGCAGGGCCTCAAGATCGCCTGTCCGGAGGAAATCGCCTATCGTCTCGGCTACATCGACGCCACCGCGCTCGAAGCGCTCGGCCAGGCGATGGCCAAGAACGCATACGGCCGTTACCTGCTCGGCCTGCTGCGCGAGCCCGTGATCCGCTGAGCTAAAGCCCGGCGCTGGCGCATCCGTACCGCTCCTGGCCCCGCCGTGAAGGTCACCCCCACCGCGCTGCCCGACGTGCTGCTCATCGAGCCCCGGGTATTCGGCGACGAACGCGGATTCTTCTTCGAAAGCTGGAACAAGCGCACGCTCTCCGCCGCAGGGCTGGACGCTGACTTCGTGCAGGACAACCACTCGCTCTCGGCGCGCAACGTGCTGCGCGGGCTTCACTACCAGGTCGCGCACGCCCAAGGCAAGCTGGTTCGGGTGTGCAGCGGCGCGGTGTTCGACGTGGCGGTCGACATCCGCCTCTCGTCGCCGACCTTCGGCCGCTGGATCGGCATGACGCTCTCGGCGCAAAGCAAGCAGATGCTCTGGATACCACCCGGGTTTGCGCACGGCTTCCTCGTGCTCTCCGAGACGGCAGAATTCCTCTACAAGACCACCGACTACTGGTATCCGGAGCACGAGCGCACGCTACTCTGGAACGACCCGGCGCTGGGCATCGCCTGGCCGCTCGCCGGCGCGCCGACGCTGGCGACGAAGGATGCGGCGGGCCGACCGCTCTCGCTCGCCGACGTCTTTGCATAACGCGTGACGCGACCGACGATTCTCATCACCGGCGCCGGCGGGCAGCTCGGCTGCGAGCTCGCGCGCCTGCTGCCGGCGCATGGCGAGGTCACCGCCCTCGACCGCGCACAGCTCGACCTCGGCGACGTCGGCGCGATCCGCGACATCGTCGGCGCGATCCGGCCCCGGCTCATCGTCAATGCTGCAGCCTATACCGCCGTCGACCAGGCCGAAGGCGAGCCCGACGTGGCCGAGGCGATCAACGCCCGCGGGCCGGCGGTCCTGGCCGAGGAAGCAAGGCGCCTGGGGGCTGTGCTCATCCACTTTTCGACCGATTATGTTTTCGACGGCAGGGCGTCGACGCCCTATGTCGAAGAGGCCCCGACCGGGCCGCTCAACGCCTATGGGCGCAGCAAGCTGCACGGCGAGCAGGCCGTTGCCGCCAGCGGGGCGGCCGCCATCACCCTGCGCACCAGCTGGGTGTACGCGCGCCGTGGCCGCAATTTCCTGCTCACGATGCAACGGCTCTCGGCGCAGCGCGACGAATTGCGGGTCGTCGCCGACCAGTTCGGCGTTCCCAATTGGAGCCGGCAGCTCGCCGAAGCGACGGCCGCGCTCCTTGCCGGCGGCGTGGCGGAGCTCGCCGCCCGCAGCGGCCTGTTTCACTTGAGCGCACAGGGCCAGGCGAGCTGGTTCGAGTTCGCCCAGGCGATTCTGGGCGATGCCGCGCCGGCCCGGCTGGTGCCGATTACCAGCGCCGACTATCCGACCGCTGCCGCGCGGCCCGCCTACGCCGTGCTGGCGACGGCGAAATTCGAGCGGGCGTTCGGCTTCAGCTTGCCGCATTGGCGCGACACGCTGCAGCGCTGCCTGGCCGAGCCGCCCTAGCGCGCCTGCCGCGCGGGACCGCTGGACCGGCGGCGAGCTGGCCACCAAAGGAAAGCGGCCCGAAGGCCGCCTGTCGGCTGGCGCGCCGGGCGCGCTTAGTGCAGCCCGGCCGCGTATTCGGCGACCGCGCGCATGTCATGCTCGCTCATGCGGGCGGCGATCTGGTTCATGATCCGGCCGTTGCTGTCCTTGCCTTCCTTGTCCATGCCGCGCTGCCCGGCCTTGAACGCCTGCAGCTGGGCGAAGGTGTAATCGGCATACTGACCGGAAAGGCGCGGGTAGCGCACCGGAATGCCGCCGCCGGTCGGGGCGTGACAGGCGGCGCACGCCGGCGTTCCATTGGCCATGTCGCCGCCGCGAAAAAGCTTCTGTCCCGCCGCCGCGAGGTCCGGGTCCTTCGCCGCGCTGCCCTTGGGCGTCTTGGCGGCGAAGTAGGCGCCAAGCGCCTGCATATCTTCCGGCGTCAGGTTGGCCACGATTCCGGTCATGACCGGATTGCTGCGAACCCCGCTCTTAAAGTGCGTCAACTGCAGGCTGATATACTCGGGCAGCTGCCCGGCGAGCGAAGGATTGGCCGCGTTGCTGCTGTTGCCGTCGCTGCCGTGACAGGCGGCACAGACCGTGTCGACGATGTTCTGCGCCTTGGCCAGATCGGGTTTGCTGCCGCCCTCCTGTGCCGCGACGCCGGTCGCGCACACGGCACACGCCAAGAGCAGCACCCAGTTTTGTCGCATTGCCAAACTCCCCTCGCCGCGCCCGAGCCCGCCGCAGCCACCGACACGCCCTAGAGGCTTGATGGCGGACGGAATCTTGCGCGCCGCGTATTCTACCCAAAAGGCCGGCCGCGGCGAAATGCACTTGCGCCGAGCCCAAGGACGCGGAAAGGCGCGATCTTGAAACATCCGTTTCACCACGCCGAGTTTGTGACCACGGCGGCGAACTGGCAGCAGCTGCCCGACGGCGGACTGCCTGAAGTCGCGTTTGCGGGCCGCTCGAATGCCGGGAAATCCTCGGCGATCAATGCGCTCGCGCAGCGCTCAAGGCTGGCTTACGTCAGCCGCACCCCGGGGCGCACCCAGCACATCAATTTCTTCCGCGCGCCGTCGGGTGTGCTGTTGGCCGATTTGCCAGGCTACGGCTACGCCGCCGTGCCGGCAATGGTCCGTCGCCACTGGGAAGCATTCGTCGCCCGCTACCTCGGAGAACGCATGCCGCTGGTCGGGCTGGTGCTGGTCATGGACGCGCGGCATGCGTTCACCACGCTCGATCGGCAACTGCTGAACTGGTTCCTGCCCAGCGGCCGCCCGGTGCGTATCCTGCTTACCAAGGCCGACAAGCTGAGCTCGAGCGAGCAGCGCCATACGCTGCGCGAGGCGCAAGATGCCATCGTCCGGGATTTTCCCGCCGGCTGGATCGAAGCGCAGCTGTTCTCGGCCACCAAGCGCGTCGGCCTCGAGCAGGCCGAGGACGCGCTCACCGCCTGGATTGAGTCGCCGAACCCAGGCGGCGCAGAAAAAGAAAGGCCCCGGCATCAAGGGGAGTGACACGGGGCCGAAAACGCCCTGCGATTGGTGAACAGTCACAACCACAGGGCACCCGCTCAGGGAGGAAAGCGGGAGACGTTCAACCGTCTGCAGACATGGACCTTGGCGCGCTGCGAGAGTTCCTTGCACGCGACACGGAAAAATTGGCCCAGATTCGCGCATGGTTATGCGCGCCGGCGGCGCGCCGCTCGCCATTGCGCTTGCCGGTGACGGAGTACGCGCGCTAGGATGCGGCGAGCCGGCCCCGAGCGCCGGCGCAGGTTTCCAACCCGGGCCCCATGCAATTCGCCGGAAAATTCCCCGAACGACGACCGCGCCGCATGCGCCGCGACGACTTCTCGCGCCGCCTCATGCGCGAACACCGCCTCGGCCCCGACCACCTGATCTACCCGGTGTTCGTGCAGGAAGGTCAGGGTCGTGAGGACGCGGTGCCATCCCTGCCCGGCGTGGCGCGCAAGAGCATCGATCGGCTGCTCGGCGATGCCGAGCGTTGCATCGAGCTAGGGGTGCCGGCGATCGCCCTGTTTCCGGTGGTCGAGCGCGACCTGAAATCGCTCGATGCGGCCGAAGCGTGGAATGCGCGGGGGCTCGTGCCGCGCGCCGTGCAGGCCCTCAAGAGCCGCTTCCCCGCGCTCGGCGTGATCACCGACGTGGCGCTCGATCCGTACACCAGCCACGGTCAGGATGGGCTGATCGACGACAGCGGATACGTGGTCAACGACGCCACCGTGGCGGCACTGACCCGGCAGGCGTTGTGCCACGCGGCCGCCGGCGCGGACGTCGTCGCACCTTCGGACATGATGGACGGCCGCGTCGGCGCCTTGCGTGCCGCGCTCGATGAGGCCGGGTTCGATCGCGCGCGCATCCTCGCCTATTCGGCCAAGTACGCGTCGAGCTTCTATGGACCGTTTCGCGACGCGGTGGGCTCGGCGGCCAACCTTAAGGGTGGCGACAAGTACACCTACCAGATGGACCCGGGCAACTCCGACGAAGCGCTGTGGGAGGTCTACCTCGACCTGCGCGAAGGGGCCGACATGGTGATGGTCAAGCCGGGGCTTCCGTACCTCGACATCGTGCGCCGCGTCAAGGATACCTTTGGGGTTCCCACTGCGGTCTACCAGGTCAGCGGCGAATTCGCCATGCTCAAGGCAGCGTTCGAGCGCGGCTGGCTCGACGAGCGGGCCTGCGTGCTGGAAACGCTCACCGCATTCAGGCGCGCCGGCGCCGACGCGATTCTGACCTACTTCGCCCTCGACGCGGCGAGCTGGCTGCGCTCCGGGCAGGCCTAGGCGTCGCCTTCGACGGCGAGCAGCGCGCGCAACGCCTCGAGCGTCAGGCGTTCCTCCGGCGGCGCGGTGCGGTCGCGCCGCGGCCGGTTGCGCCGCTGCTGCGGGGAGAGGATGACCAGCCGCACCGTGGCCTGGCGCGACTCGAGCCGCAGCTGCGCCGCCTGCGCCTCCCGGCCCGGCGCGGCCACCGCCGCGTAGGCGACCCCGGCGTTGATGAGCGAGAGCTCGACCGCCTTGGCGTCCTCGGCCTCGAGCTCGAGGCGGACCTCGCTATGCTCGGTCGCCCAGCCGGCGGCAACCGCTCCGGTGAGCAGCGGCTTCCATTCGGAGAGCCGCTCCATCCAGCCGAGCGCGTCGAGCCGCTGGGCGCGCAGAGACGCCTCCTGGGCCGTGCCATGGAACAAGTTGTTGTAATCGCGCAACGCTTGCTCCACCTCCTCGTTCCCCGGCAAGGCTTCGTGGTCGGGCAGGCCGAGCTGACGGCAGGCCTTGCGCTTGGCCGCCTGCCAGTCGTTCAAGCCATGCTCGGCTATCAGCCGCGCGCTGGCCTGGGCGATTCGGGCCCGGTTGCGCAGTGCGCGCGGCGACTCGGGGCGAGGCACCTTAACTCGATCTCTAGAAGAGCTGGTTGCGGACCTCGCCAGGGGTCCGCTGGCTTCCCGGCGGGAGCAGGTCGTCGCGCTCCTTGGGCGGGAATTCACTATAGAAGTACTCGCTGATGCCGCCCTGGTCGTCGGGCTCGCGCAGTCCCGTTTGGGGATTGATCTTGGCCACCAGGATGCCGTCGGGTTGCTGCAGCGGAACCTCCGGCACGCCCTTGAGCACCTTGGCCATGAAATACATCCATGTGGGCAGTGCCGCCACCGCGCCGGTCTCGTTGTTGCCGAGCGTCTTCGGCTGGTCGAATCCGATCCAGGCGATGCTGACCCTGGAGGCGTTGAAGCCGCAGAACCAGGCATCGACATTTTCATTGGTGGTGCCGGTCTTGCCGGCGAGATCCTGCCGCCCGAGCTGCATGGCCCGCGCGCCGGTCCCGGCGCGTACCACGTCTCTCAGCATGGTGGTCATGATGAAGGCGTTGCGCGGGTCGATGGCACGCTCGGCGCCTTCCCCCGCGACGCTCGGCTGCGCGCTGGAAAGAATATTGCCGCGGCTGTCGACCACCCGGTCGATCAGGTAGGGCGTGACCCGGAACCCGCCGTTGGCGAAAACGGCATAGGCGCCAAGCATCTGCAAGGGGGTCGCGTTCCCCGCGCCCAGGGCCATCGGCAGGTAGGGCGGGTGCAGCTTGGGGTCGAATCCGAAGCGCGCGATGTAATCCTGCGCGTACTTGGGACCGATGGCCTGCATCACGCGCACGGTCACGAGGTTCTTCGATTTCATCAGCGCAGTGCGCAGGCGCATCGGCCCTTCGAACTTGCCGTCGTAGTTATGCGGTTCCCACGGTTCGCTGCCGGTCTGCGTGGCATCGAAATACAGCGGTGCGTCATTGACCACGGTGGCCGGGCTGAAGCCCTTTTCCAGCGCCGCTGAATAGATGAACGGCTTGAACGACGAACCGGGCTGGCGGAAGGCCTGGGTGACATGGTTGAACTCGCTGCGGTCGAAATCGAAGCCGCCGACCAGCGCCAGGATCGCGCCGTCGCTGGGTCGGGCCGAGACCAGGGCCGACTCGACCTGCGGCATCTGGCTGATCTGCCAGTGCCCCTTGTCGTCGCGGCTGACGCGGATGACCGCGCCCCTGCGGATGCGGCTCCCGGCCGCGGCCTTGTCCGACAACGATCGCGACGCGAACTTGAGAGCGTCGCCGCTGAGGGCGATCGAGTCGCCGTCGCTCAATACCGCCTTCACCTCGGTGGTCGAGGCGGCAACGACGATCGCCGCATCGAGGTTGTCGCTGTCGCCGAGATCCTGGAAGGCGGCGTCGAGGGCCTGATCGAATTCCGCCGGGTCGTCCGGCAGGCTGACATAGCCCTCCGGGCCGCGGTAGCCATGGCGGCGATCGTATTCGAGCACCCCTCGCCGCACTGCAGCATAGGCGGCTTCCTGATCGGACTTGCGGATGGTCGTGTACACGGTCAGGCCGCGGGTGTAGGTATCCTCGCCGTAGGTGTCGAACAGGGTCTGGCGGACCATTTCGGCGACGTATTCGGCGTGCCCCGAGGTCTCGCGCAGGGCCTGCTTTACCCCCAGCGGCTCGTTCTGCGCCTGCTCGAACTGGGCGTCGGTGATGAAGTGCAGCTCGTGCATGCGGTGCAGCACGTAGGACTGGCGGCCCCGCGCCCGCTTCGGATTGGCCACCGGGTTGTACGCCGAGGGCGCTTTCGGCAGGCCGGCCAGCATGGCCGCCTCGGCGACGTCGATCTGGGAGAGCGGCTTGCCGAAATAGATCTGCGATGCGGCGGCGAAGCCGTACGCGCGCTGGCCGAGAAAGATCTGGTTGACGTAGAGTTCGAGGATCTGATCCTTGGATAGATTGGCCTCGATCTTGTAGGCGAGCAGCACCTCGCGCAGCTTGCGCGTCAGGGTCCGTTCCCGGGTGAGGAAGAAGTTGCGGGCGACCTGCATCGTGATCGTGCCGGCGCCCTGCTGGCTGCCGCCGGTGACGTTGCTGAGCGCGGCGCGCAGCACCGACAGGTAGTCGACCCCGCCGTGCTGGTAGAAGCGCTCGTCTTCGGCCGCCAGGATGGCCTCGCGCATGACCGCGGGGACGTCCTTGATGTTCACCAGCGCTCGCCGCTCCTCGCCGAACTCGCCCAAAAGCTCTCCTTCTGCGGAGACGATCCGCAGGGGGATCTTGGGTTGATAGTCGGTCAGGGCCTCAAGCGAGGGCAAAGTGGGATAAAGCAGGGCAAAGACAAAGGCAACCAGCAGGGTTCCGACGAGCGCCAGGCCAAAAAGCACGGACGCCAGGTAGATGAGCCACCGCTTTAGCATGGGTGAATGAAAGTTACCGGGGGGCCGGACAGGAGCCGCGATTATATGCAGGGTTAGGACGCAAATTAAACTTGAAAAAAAGAAATTGCCATGGTTTATACTTGCTGCTAGGATTTAATGTAGTTTATATGTAACCGGGCTAACCTTCCCATGCTGAAGGAAAAACTCGCTCCCGCATTTGCGTTCCTGGAGACGACCTCGCCGCCGCTCATCGGCGTCGATATCAGCTCTTCCGCGCTCAAGCTGGTCGAGCTGTCGGAAGCTGGCAAGGGCGCCTACCGCCTGGAGCGGTATACGGTCGAACCGCTGCCCAAGGACGTGGTCACCGACGGCAACATCGCCAACCTCGACCAGGTGAGCGAGGCGTTGCGCCGCGCCCACAAGCGCCTGGGCTCGCGCAACCGCAACGTCGCCATGGCGCTGCCCACGGCGATGGTCATCACCAAGAAGATCATCGTACCGTCCGGGCAGTCGGAAGACGAGCTGGAGCTGCAGGTCGAGGCCGAGGCCAACCAGTACATTCCCTTTGCCCTGGACGAGGTCAACCTCGACTTCCAGATCCTCGGCCCCGCGCCGAACAATCCTGACGAGGTCGAGGTCCTGATCGCCGCCTCGCGCAAGGAGAAGGTCGAGGACCGGGTGGCGATCGCCGAGGCCGCCGGGCTCAAGCCGCGGGTCATGGACGTCGAATCCTACGCCACCGAGGAAGCTTTCCAGATGATCGCGCCGTCGCTGCCGGCCAACGGTCGTGACCAGAACATCGCCCTGGTCGACATCGGTGCGCACGTGATGCATTTTTACGTCATCCGCAACAACCAGATCCTGTTTTCGCGCGACCAGGCCTTCGGCGGCAACCAGCTCACCCACGAGATCCAGCGCGCGTTCAACCTCTCGCCCGAGGAAGCCGAGTCGGCGAAAAAGAACGCCGGCCTGCCCGAGAATTATGACGCCGATGTGCTGCAGCCGTTCATGGAAACGCTCGCCCTGGAGGTGACCCGGGCGCTGCAGTTCTTCTTCACGTCGACCTCGTACAACCAGGTCGACCAGATCGTGCTCGCCGGCGGATGCGCGCTCATTCCGGCGCTCGACGAGCTGGTCGGGAAGCGCGCCGGCGTCAATACCATCATCGGCAACCCGTTCGCCAGCATGTCGGTGTCCGACCGCATCCGGCCGCGGCAGCTCGCCGCCGATGCGCCGCTGCTCCTTATCGGCTGCGGCCTGGCGATGCGCGGCTTCGAGTAGCATGGTCCGCATCAATCTACTCCCGCACCGGGAGCAAAAGCGCCAGGCCCGCCAGCGGCAATTTGTCTCGCTGGCGATAGGCCTCGCGATCCTCGGGGTCGCCGTCGTCGGGCTCGTCCATATCGTCATCGCCGCGCGGATCGAAGATCAGAACAGCCGCAACAGCCTGCTGAAGACCGAGATTGCCAAGCTCGACGAGCAAATCAAGGAAATCGATCGGCTGCGCGACCAGACGCAGGCCCTGCTGGCCAGGAAGCAGGTGGTCGAAACGCTGCAGGCAAATCGGACCGAAGCGGTGCATCTGCTCGATCAGCTCGTCCGGCAGCTGCCCGACGGGGTCTACCTCAAGTCGGTGAGGCAGTCCGGCGCGAAGGTGACGCTGGACGGTTATGCCCAGTCGAACGCCCGGGTGTCGACGTTGATGCGCAATATCGAGAGCTCGCCCTGGCTCGCGTCTCCGGAACTCATCGAGATCCGTTCCGTGGCGCTGGACAAGCAGAAGGTCAATGAGTTCACGCTCTCGCTGCAGATCAAGCGCGCGCTGCCGCCCGACAGCGCCAAGCCGGGGGTGCCGCCACCGGCCAAGGCGCCGGCCGGCAAGACGGCGTCTGCGCCCGCCAAGGGACCGCCCGCATGACCCTCGACGACATTCGCCGCCTCAACATTCGCGACGCGGGCAATTGGCCCATGCCGGCGAAGATTGCAGCGTTGAGCTTGGTGTTCCTGGTGATCCTGGTCGCCGGCGGACTACTCGACTGGCGCGACCAGTGGGACTCGCTGGGCCAGGCGCAGGCCGAGGAGGGCACGCTGCGCGAGGCGTACGCCTCGAAGAAGGCCAAGGCGGTCAATCTCGAGCTCTACGTGCAGCAGTTAAGGGAGATCGAACAGTCCTTCGGCGCGCTGCTCAAACAGCTGCCCAACAAGTCCGAGATGGACGCGCTGCTCACCGACATCAATCAGGCCGGCCTCGGGCGCGGCCTGCAGTTCGAGCTGTTCAAGCCGGCGACCACCGAGAGGATGGCCGAGTTCTATGCCGAGCTTCCGATCGCCGTCAAGGTCACCGGCAACTACCACGACATGGGCGCATTCGCGAGCGACGTGGCGCAGCTGCCGCGCATCGTGACGCTCAACGATATCAATATCGTGTCTGACAAAGGCACATTGACCATGGATGCGGTGGCCAAGACCTTCCGCTATCTCGACGAGGAAGAGGTCGCCAAGCAGCGCAAGGCCGCCAAGGATGCGAAGGCCAAGAAGAAATGACACCGCGACTTGCGTGCTACCTGGGCATTGGGCTGCTCCTCGCCGGCTGCGGCGGCGAGAGCCATCAGGACCTGCGGGCGTGGATGCAGGAGCAGGGCAAGGGTGCGAAGGGCAAGCTCGATCCGTTGCCCCAGGTCAAGCCCTACGAGCCGTTCACCTACAACGCCTTCGACCTGCCCGATCCGTTCAAGCCGCGTAAAATCGAGCCGCTCAAGGGAGGCAGTAACCTCGCCCCGGATCTGACCCGGCGCAAGGAGCCCCTGGAGGCCTATCCGCTCGAATCGCTGCAGATGGTGGGCACACTGCAGCGCGGGCACTCGACCTATGCGCTGGTGCGTACCACCGAGAGGGACGTCTACCAGGTCAAGGTCGGCAATTACCTGGGACAGAATTTTGGCGTGATCGTGGGCATTACCGACAGCGAGATTCGACTCAAGGAACTGGTCCAGGACGGCACGGGGGACTGGACCGAGCGATCGAGCACCCTGCAACTAGCGGAAGCGACGGATCAAAAACAGGAGCGAAGACGATGAGCCCCTTGCCATGCACCGGATCCCTGCGCCGACGCTGCCGCGTCGAGGCGACTCTGCTCGCCTTAGGCGTGATCATGCTCGCCTTCGGTGCCGCCCCCTCCGGCGCGCAGGTTCCGAACAGCATCGATGCCATGAGCGTGTCGAAGTCGGGCTCGGGGAGCACCGTGATCAAGTTCACGCTGAAAGCGCCCTTGGCCAATCCGCCGGCCGGCTTCACCATCATCAACCCGCCGCGCATCGCGCTCGACTTTCTCGACACCGGCAATGGCCTGGGCAAGTCGGCGCAGGACGTAGGCGATGCCACCTTGCGCAGCGTCAATGTCGTCCAGGTGGGATCGCGGACCCGGGTGGTGTTCAATCTCAACAAGGCGCAATCCTTCGAAACCCATCTCGAGGGCAACACCGTCCTGGTCACCCTGACCGATCAGGCAGGGAGCAACGCGGTCGCGAGCCCCGAGGCGCCGGTGGTGTCGCGCTTCGCCGAAGCGCGGCCGGGCGAGGTGGTGCATACCTTGCGTGACGTCGATTTCCGCCGCGGCAAGAACGGCGAGGGCCGGATCATCGTCGACCTGTCGGATAGTTCGACCGGGATCGATATTCGCCAGCAAGGACGCTCGCTGGTCATCGACTTCCTGAAGACCACCCTGCCGCGCAACCTGGAGCGCAGGCTTGACGTCGGCGACTTTGCCACGCCGGTGGTGTCGATCGATACGTTCGCCCAGGGGGGCAACACCCGCATGGTCATCGAGCCGCGCGGCCTGTGGGAGCATTCGGCATACCAGGCGGACAACCGCTTCATCATCGAAGTCAAGCCGGTGCAGGAAGATCCCAACAAGCTCACCCAGGGAAGCCGGCAGGGCTACAAGGGTGAAAAGCTGTCGCTGAACTTCCAGAACGTCGAGGTACGGGCGGTGTTGCAGGTGATCGCCGATTTCACCGGGCTCAACATCATCACCAGCGATACCGTGACCGGAAGCCTGACGCTCCGGCTCAAGGATATCCCTTGGGACCAGGCGCTTGACATCATCATGCAGACCAAGGGCCTGGACATGCGCAAGAACGGCAACGTGGTCCTGATCGCGCCGCGCGAAGAGCTCGCGCTGAAGGAGAAACAAGCGCTGGAAAGCAGGCAGCAGATAAGCGACCTGGAGCCGCTGCAGACGGAGAGCTTCCAGCTCAACTACCAGAAGGCACGCGACATCAAGAATCTGCTCGATGGCGTCTCCACCAGCGTCAGCGCCACGGGACCCGGGGGACTGGTATCGGCCTCATCGAGCTCCGGTGGAGCGGGCAGGCAGCGCTTCCTGTCGCCGCGTGGCAGCTCGGTGTACGACGAGCGCACCAACACGCTGTTCGTGCAGGATACCGCGTCCCGTCTCGAGGATGTGCGGCGCCTGATCCGCCAGATCGACGTGCCGGTGCGGCAGGTACTCATCGAAAGCCGCATCGTCGTCGCCAGCGACACCTTCAGCCGCCAACTCGGCGTGCGGCTGGGCGTGCAGACCGGATTTACCCTGAACAACCATTACGCCGGCGGCATCGGCGGCAGCCTGTCCACCCAGCCGGTCGTCACCTGCTCCGGCTCGGGCACTCAAACCTGCACCCGGACCACGAACACGCAGACCCCGTACGAACTGGCGTCGGGCATCGCCAGCGCCGGCTATTCGACCGACAACCAGCTCAACGTCAATCTGCCGGTGGTGAGCCCGGCCGGACAGATCGCGCTCACCCTGATCAACCTCGGCAGCGGCAACCTGGTCAACCTGGAGCTCTCGGCGCTGGAAGCCGACACGCTGGGCAAGGTCATCTCCAGGCCGCGGGTCGTGACCGCCGACAACGGCAAGGCGCACATCGAGCAGGGCACGGAGATCCCCTACATCATCCAGGGAACGAATAACACCGTGCCGACCGTGGAATTCAAGAACGCGGTCCTGTCGCTCGACGTCACGCCGCAAATCACGCCCGACAACCACATCATCATGAAGGTCGAAGTCCGCGATGACACGGTCGGCCAGGTGGTCATCGTGCAAGGCAGCGAATACCCGTCGATCGATACCAAGAACGTGGCCACGCAGATCATGGTCAACAACGGCGATACGGCGGTCATCGGCGGCATCTACCAGGAGACGGTGAACAACAACGTCACCAAGGTGCCGTTGCTTGGCGACCTCCCCATCCTCGGCTACCTGTTCAAGCAAACCTCGAAGGACATCGAGAAGACCGAGCTCCTGATCTTCCTCACGCCGCGCGTGGTCAAGGAATCGGTCACTGCGGAGCGCTAGGCGCTGCGAACTCGCGCCTGTCGCGTCGCTAAACTACAATGCCCCGATGCACCTGCATCGGGGCAATCTTTTTCTGGTCGGCATGCCCGGCTGCGGCAAGTCGACGCTCGGTCGCCTGCTCGCCAGGCGTCTCGACAAGCCTTTCTTCGACGCGGACGTCGAGCTCGAGCGCCGGCTCGGGGTCAGCATCCCGGTGATCTTCGAGCTCGAGGGCGAGCCCGGCTTCCGCGACCGGGAAGAAACCGTGCTCGCCGACCTCGTGCTGCACAGTAACGTCATCGTATCCACCGGCGGCGGCGTGGTGCTCCGGCCGGCGAACCGGGAGCGGCTCAAGCAGGGCGGCACCGTGCTCTATCTGCATGCCACGCCCGCCACGCTCTGGGAGCGTACCCGCCACAGCAAGCACCGCCCGCTGCTCCACGCCCCGGACCCGTTCGCGCGGGTGCAGGAGCTCTACGCGGTGCGCGACGCTCTGTACCGCGATGTCGCCGATGCCGTCGTCGAGTCCGATCGCGAGCAGGTCAGCCGCCTCGCCCACCGCCTCGAACGGCAGCTGCGGGCCGCGGCCGGGGCGTAAGCGTCGTGCCCGCGCTCACGGTCGCGCTCGGCGCGCACAGCTACCCCATCCACGTCGGTGCCGGGCTTCTGCCGCGCAGCGGCGAACTGCTCGCCGCGCCGCGTTCCTCATTCGTCGTTGTGGTCACCAACCCCACGGTCGGAGCACATTACCTGCGGCCCCTGCAGCACGCGCTCTCGGGGGCCTCTTTGCGCCACGACGTGATCGTCGTTCCCGACGGGGAACAGTACAAGGACTGGTCAACGCTCTATCAGATTCACACCCGCCTGCTCGAGCTCGGCGCCGACCGCTCGACCACCTTGCTCGCCCTCGGCGGAGGCGTGATCGGCGATCTCGCCGGCTTCGCCGCGGCGACCTACCAGCGCGGTATCGCCCTGGTGCAGCTTCCCACGACGCTGCTCGCGCAGGTCGACTCCGCGGTCGGCGGCAAGGCCGCGGTCAACCATCCGCTGGGCAAGAACATGATCGGCGCGTTCCATCAACCGCGGCTGGTGATCAGCGACACCGATACGCTGCGCACGCTTCCCCTGCGTGAATACGTGGCCGGAATCGCCGAAATCATCAAGTGCGGAGCCGTCCTCGACCGGGCGCTGTTCGAGTGGCTGGAAGCAAGCATCGAGCGCCTGCTCTCCCGCGATCCGGACACCATCGCCCACGCGGTGTGCGAGAGTTGCCGCATCAAGGCTCAGATCGTGGCCGCGGACGAGCGCGAGCATGGCGAGCGGGCGCTGCTCAACTTCGGCCACACCTTCGCCCACGCGATCGAAACGGCGACCGGCTACGGCACTTGGCTGCATGGCGAGGCGGTGGCTACGGGAATGCTCATGGCCGCGCGCTTGTCGCAGCGCGTCACCGGTCTCGCGGCAGCGGACTCCGATCGCCTGCACGCCCTCGTCGCCCGCGCCGGCCTGCCGTTGACCGCGCCTTCGCTGCCTCCAGAGCGCTGGCTCGAACTGATGCGACGCGACAAGAAGTCCGATCGCGGGACGCTGCGCTTCGTGCTGCTGCGCACGCTGGGCAGCGGAACGCTCGCCACAGGCGTCGCCGAACAGGATCTGGAAAGCGCGCTTTCGCGCGAATGAAAAAGGGCGCAGCCCAATCGGGCTGCGCCCTTCGTTGGATCGGCGCTGCGAGCGCCAGCGCGCGCAGCGACTCTACATCGTGCAGGTAATGGTCGAGGTCGCGGTGAGTTGCGGGTTGCTGGAGTCGACTGCGACTACCGACGCGTTGCCAGCCCCCGTGGTTGGTGGCCACGTGACTGTCGTCGAGCCGCCGCTGGAATTGACGACCGACGGCGCAATCGTACCGAACGTCGTGGACACGCCGTATGGGGGCGTGCCACCCGAAACGATGAACGTGAAAGGCGTGCCCGAAATGGACGCGCAAGTTGTGGACGGAGCATAGCTCTTCGGCGTAAGGGCCAAAGGCGGCGGCGCTGGCCCCGTCGGCGGGGGGCTCGAGCCGATAAGATTCTGCAGGCTCGCCGTGGTCTGCAGGCCGGTTGCGTCGCGGATGGTGAATATCAGCGGGTTGACGCAGGTGCCATTGGTGATGGCAACGAATGCGCCGCCGCTCATCAATACCGGCGTGTCCAACAGGTTTATCGCATTGGGAAAGGTCGAGGCCACCGTATAGGGCGGGGTACCGCCATAGATGTAATAGGCGACCGCAAAGCCCGCCACGCAAGCGTTGTTGTAGGGCGCGGTGATAGTCGCGGTCGCCGGCACCACCGAGAGCACGGCCGAGCCATTGATCGTCTGCACGATCGTGAACTCCGCCGTCTGCTGGTCGCCGGTGGTCACTTCGGTGGCCCGCAGCTGCGCCGGCTGGGTGGGGACGCCCGCAGTCGCCTGGAGAATGACCTGCGCCTTGCCGAAGGTGTCGGCGACGACGGTAAGCGTCTGCACCAGAGGATTCGCCGGGTCGGTGGTCCGGATGGCGAACGCGCCGGTTATCACATCGAAGCGCACCTGACGCCCGGGTAGCGGGGCTCCGCCGGGTCCGGTCACCGTCACCGCCGCGGTGGCAGTCTGGCCGGAACAGATCGCATTCGCCCCGCACGTCGCCGATGCCGGGGTGATGGTCAGGGTGTTGAAGATCGGCGCCGGCTGCAACGTGGCGGTAGCCTGCGCCTGAACGCCCGTCGAGTCGGTTACGGTAATGGTCACCGATTCGCTGGCCACCACCGTCGTGGGCAGCAGCACGATCGTGCCGGTGCTCGTCGACGAGCCCAGGGGAAGCTTGGTCGGATCGCTGGAGGTGACGAAGTACGGCGGCACGCCGCCGGTCACGGTCAGCGACGCGGGCGTGTTGGCGTAGACGGTGATGGCCGAGGGCAGAATCAGTATCGGACCCGGCGCCGCCGGCTGGGGCGCGTAGGGATTGTTCGGCGCGCCGCTTCCGCCGCCGCAGCCGCCAAGAACCGCGAGCGCTGCGAACGCCAGCGTGGCAAAGGCAGGCCGCAGCCAGCGAACAGTCAATCGGTTTGGCGCCATGAGCGGATCATCCCTGATGATGTTGTCCTAAACATTGACCGCCCGCCGGCGGTTTTGAACGTTGCTACAGATATATAGGGCACTTTGTTGAGATTAAAGCGCAAGTTCAGAGCTGGCGCAAGTGCTTTCGGCGGCTCAGACATGCCGTTGGCGCGCGCTGACGCCTCTCGGTTGCCGCGATGCAGCAATGCCGTTAGTATGACAATCCGCAGTCGCCTCGGCGGCGAGGCGATGAGCGTCCCGTGGCCGGCCGCGGCGGCTTGGGCCGCAGGGCAGCTGCGTTGAGGACGACGTGAGCCAGACTTCGAGCGAACCGGACCATCTGCGCCCCGCCCGGCAGGGGCTGTACGACCCGCGCCACGAGCATGATGCCTGCGGCTTGGGCTTCATCGCCCATATCAAGGGTACCAAGAGCCACGCCATCATCGCCCAGGCGCTGCAGGTGCTGCGCAATTTGACGCACCGCGGCGCGACCGGGGCCGATCCCCTGCAGGGCGACGGCGCCGGCATTCTCATTCAGCTGCCCGACGCATTCCTGCGTCGCGTCTGCGGCCACCAGGGCCTGACGTTGCCGGCGTACGGGCAATACGGCGTGGGCATGGTGTTCCTGCCCAAGGAACCGGCCTCGCGCATGGCCTGCGAGCAGGAAATCGAGCGCGCGATCGCCGGCGAAGGACAGGTCCTGCTCGGCTGGCGCGACGTGCCGACCGACAATTCCGGCCTCTCCCTGCGGACCAAGGAGGTCGAGCCGGTGATCCGCCAGGTATTCATCGCCCGCGGGTCCAACGAGATGGACCCGGACGCCCTGGAGCGCAAGCTCTACATCATCCGCAAGAAATCCGGGCACGCGATTCAGGCCCTGCGGCTGCGCCACGGCAAGGAGTTCTACGTGCCGTCGATGTCGACGCGCACCGTCGTCTACAAGGGCATGCTCCTGGCGCACCAGGTGGGCGAGTATTACCTTGACCTGAAGGAAGAGAGCATGGTCTCGGCGCTGGCCATGGTGCACCAGCGCTTCTCGACCAACACCTTTCCGACCTGGGATCTGGCCCATCCTTTTCGGCTGGTGTGCCACAACGGCGAAATCAACACGCTGCGCGGCAACGTCAACTGGATCCGCGCCCGGCAGCAGGCGATCGCGAGCTCGGTGCTCGGGCCCGACCTCGACAAGATATGGCCGCTGATCTACGACGGTCAGTCCGATTCCGCGTCCTTCGACAACGCGCTCGAGCTTCTGCTCATGGGCGGATACCCGCTGGCGCACGCGATGATGCTGATGATCCCGGAGGCATGGGCCGGCAACCCGCTCATGGACGAGGATCGGCGCGCTTTCTACGAGTACCACGCCGCGCTCATGGAGCCCTGGGATGGGCCGGCAGCCATGGCCTTCACCGACGGGCGGCAGATTGGCGCCACGCTCGACCGCAACGGCCTGCGGCCGGCGCGCTACATCGTCACCGACGACGATTACGTGATCATGGCCTCGGAGGTGGGCGTGCTCGACATTCCCGAGCGCAAGGTGATCAGGAAATGGCGGCTGCAGCCGGGCAAGATGCTGCTCGTCGATACCGAGCAGGGCCGCATCATCGACGATGACGAGCTCAAGCGCACGCTGGCCACGGCCAGGCCCTATCGGGCTTGGATCGATCGCTCCCGCGTGGCGCTCGACGCGCTGCCCGATCCGGCGCCGCCGCAGCAGTCGACCGTGCCGCTGCTCGACCGGCAACAGGCATTCGGCTACACCCAGGAGGACCTCAAGATCCTGCTCGCGCCGATGGTGCAGAACGCCGAGGAGGCCGTCGGCTCGATGGGCAACGACGCGGCACTGCCCGTGCTGTCGAACCGACCGAAGGTGCTCTACAGCTATTTCAAGCAGCTCTTCGCCCAGGTGACCAACCCGCCGATCGATCCGATCCGCGAAGAACTGGTCATGTCGCTGGTCACCTTCATCGGCCCGCGACCGAACCTGCTGGCCGTCGACATCGGCGCCGACGGGTCCGATCCGCCGATGCGCCTGGAAGCCGAGAAGCCGATCCTCACCGCCGACGAGATGGAGAAGATCCGTCATATCGCGCTGTTCACCGGCGGCACGTTCCGCTCGCTGGAGCTCGATATCTGCTACCCGGCGAGCTGGGGCGCCGCCGGCATGGAAGCGGCGCTGGCGAGCCTTTGCGCGCACGCCGAAGACGCCACGCAGCTCGGCTACAACATCCTGATCGTCTCCGACCGCAGGGTATCGGCCGAGCTCATGCCCATCCCCGCCCTGCTTGCCACCGCAGCGGTACACCAGCACCTGGTGCGCAAGGGACTGCGCACCAGCACCGGGCTGGTCGTGGAGACCGGCTCGGCGCGTGAAGTGCATCAGTTCGCCCTGCTCGCCGGCTACGGCGCCGAGGCGATCCACCCCTACCTGGCGCTGGCATCGCTGTCCGAGCTGCGACCGTACGCGCCCGACGTGGCGCCCGAGGAAGCGGCGAAGCGCTACGTCAAGGCCGTCTGCAAGGGGCTCTACAAGGTCATGTCCAAAATGGGCATCTCCACCTACCAGTCCTACTGCGGGGCGCAGATCTTCGAAGCCGTGGGACTGAGCACGGCCTTCGTCGACAAATACTTCACCGGCACGGCGAGCAATATCGAAGGCATCGGCCTGTTCGAGGTGGCCGAGGAGGCCTTCCGCCTGCATGAGCTTGCCTTCGGCGACAATCCGTTGCTGCGCGAGGCGCTCGACGAAGGCGGCGAGTATCAGTATCGCGTGCACGGCGAAGAGCACATGTGGACGCCAGACTCGATCGCCAAGCTGCAGCACGCGACGCGGTCAAACAGCTACCCGACCTACCGCGAGTATGCGCGGCTGATCAACGACCAGGGCAAGCGCATGCTGACCCTGCGCGGCCTGTTCGAGTTCAGGTTCGCGCCCGAGGCGTTGCCGCTGTCCGAAGTCGAGCCCGCCTCCGAGATCGTGAAGCGCTTCGCGACCGGGGCGATGAGCCTTGGCTCGATCTCCACCGAGGCGCATGCGACGCTCGCGGTGGCGATGAACCGCATCGGCGGCAAGTCGAACACCGGCGAAGGCGGCGAGGACTCGCGCCGCTACGCGACCGTGAAGAAAGGCGAGACGCTCAAGTCGCGCATCGACGCGGTCGTCGTCGACATCCCCCTGCGGGAGGGCGATTCGCTGCGCTCCAGGATCAAGCAAGTCGCCTCGGCGCGCTTCGGCGTCACCGCCGAATACCTGGTCAGCGCCGACCAGCTGCAGATCAAGATGGCGCAGGGCGCGAAGCCCGGCGAGGGCGGACAGCTGCCGGGGCACAAGGTGTCGCAGTACATCGCGCGCCTGCGCTATTCGGTGCCGGGCGTCGGCCTTATCTCGCCGCCACCTCACCACGACATCTACTCCATCGAGGATCTGGCGCAGCTCATCCACGACCTGAAGAACGCCAACCCGCAGGCGTCGATCAGCGTCAAGCTCGTCTCCGAAGTCGGCGTCGGCACGGTGGCGGCAGGCGTGGCCAAGGCCAAGTCCGATCACGTGACCATCGCCGGCCACGACGGCGGCACCGGCGCGTCGCCGGAATCGTCGATCAAGCATGCCGGGTCGCCATGGGAGCTGGGACTCGCCGAAACCCAGCAGACGCTGGTCTTGAATCGCCTGCGCGGGCGCATCGCGGTGCAGGTGGACGGGCAGATGAAAACCGGACGCGACGTGGCGATCGGGGCGCTGCTCGGGGCCGACGAGTTCGGCTTCGCCACTGCCCCGCTGGTCGTCGAAGGCTGCATCATGATGCGCAAGTGCCACCTCAACACCTGCCCGGTCGGCATCGCCACCCAGGATCCGCAGCTGCGGCAGAAATTCACCGGCGCTCCCGAGCACGTGGTCAACTATTTCTTCTTCGTCGCCGAGGAAGTGCGCGAGATCATGGCCAAACTCGGCATGCGCCGGTTCGACGAGCTCATCGGGCGCTCCGACCTGCTCGACATGCGCGAGGGCATCGAGCACTGGAAGGCGCGCGGCCTGGATTTCTCGCGCGTGTTCTATCAACCCGACATGCCGCCGGCGGTCGCGCGCCACCACTGCGAGGTGCAGGATCACGGGCTCGAGCACGCGCTCGACCATCGCCTCATCGCCGAGGCGGCGGACGCGATCGAGCACAAGTGCCCGCTGCGCCTCGAATACCGGATCCGCAACGCGCACCGCTCCGTAGGCGCCATGCTATCGGGCACCATCGCCCGTCGCCATGGCCATGAGGGCCTGCCCGAGGATACGGTGCACGTCGCATTCACCGGCACCGCGGGCCAGAGCTTCGGCGCATTCCTGGCCCGGGGCATTACCTTCGAGCTGCAGGGAGCCACCAACGACTACGTCGGCAAGGGTCTCTCCGGCGGACGGGTCGTCGTCTATCCCGATCCGGAATCTCCGGCGCGGCCGGAAGAGAATATCGTCGTCGGCAATACGGTCATGTACGGCGCCATTGCCGGCGAGGCCTACTTCCGCGGGGTGGCCGGTGAGCGCTTCTGCGTGCGCAATTCCGGCGCCCGGGCCGTCGTCGAGGGCACCGGCGACCACGGCTGCGAATACATGACCGGCGGCAGCGTCGTCGTGCTCGGCCGCACCGGACGCAACTTCGCGGCCGGCATGAGCGGTGGCGTCGCCTACGTCTACGACGCCGACGGCACCTTCCCCGAGCGCTGCAACGCGGCGATGGTGGCGCTCGAGCGGGTTTTGTCCGCGCCTGCGCAGGCAGAGCTCGAACTCGAACTCGCGGCAGCCGGCAAGGGACGTCTGCTGCACGACGGGCAGCCCGACGACACCTTGCTGCGCGAGCTCGTCGAGCGGCACCTGCGCTACACCGGCAGCACGCGGGCGCTGTCGCTGCTCGATCACTGGGAGTCGGCGCGCGGCAAATTCGTCAAGGTGTTCCCGCACGAGTACCGGCGCGCATTGGGCGAGCAGTACCTCGCCAGGTGAGGGCGGACAAGGCGGTCGAAACCAGGCACGAAGAGACCGCGTGATGGGCAAGGTCAGCGGTTTCATGGAGATCGAGCGCATCCAGGAGGCTGCGCTGCCGGTCGCCGAGCGGGTACGCAATTACCGCGAGTTCATCCTCACGCTCAAGCAGGACGAGGCGGCCAGGCAGGGCGCGCGCTGCATGGACTGCGGCATTCCGTTCTGCCAGTCCGGCTGCCCCGTGCACAACGTCATCCCGGACTGGAACGACCTGGTGTATCGGCACCAGTGGCGCCAGGCCCTCGAGGTGCTGCACGCGACCAACAACTTCCCGGAGTTCACCGGCCGGGTATGCCCGGCGCCCTGCGAGGCGGCGTGCACCCTCAATATCAATGACGACCCGGTGGGCATCAAGTCGATCGAGCACTTCATCATTGATCGCGGCTGGGAAGAGGGCTGGGTGGTGCCGCAGCCGCCGCTTGCCAGGACCGGAAAGCGGGTGGCGGTGGTGGGCTCCGGTCCCGCGGGCATGGCCTGCGCGCAACAGCTCGCCCGCGCCGGGCACGACGTCGTGCTGTTGGAAAAGAATGACCGCGTCGGCGGGCTGCTGCGCTACGGCATTCCCGACTTCAAGCTGGAGAAATCGCACATCGACCGCCGGGTCGAGCAGATGCGCGCTGAAGGCGTCGACTTCAGGCTGGGCGCGCACGTCGGCAGCGCGGCGCTGCCGGCAGGCGTCTTGCTCGACGAGTTCGACGCCGTGGCGTTGACCGCGGGCTCGGAAAAGCCGCGCGACCTCGCCCTGCCCGGACGCGAGCTTGACGGCGTTCATTTCGCCATGGATTTCCTGCCTTTGCAGAATCGGCGCGTCGCCGGCGACGCGGACCTGCCCTCGCTCACCGCCCACGGCAAACACGTGGTCGTCATCGGCGGCGGCGACACCGGCTCGGACTGCGTCGGCACGTCGAATCGCCAGGGGGCGGCGTCGATCGTGCAGTTCGAGCTGCTCGCGCAGCCGCCGCAGCATGAGAACAAGCCGCTGGTGTGGCCGTACTGGCCGATGAAGCTGCGCACCTCCTCGTCGCACGAGGAGGGCTGCCAGCGCGACTGGGCGGTGCAGACCAAGGCCTTCACGGGGGAGGGTGGCGCGGTCAAGGCGCTGTGGGCCTGCCGCGTCGAATGGAAGGACGGCAAGCTGCACGAGGTGCCCGGCAGCGAATTCGAGCTCAAGGCCGACCTGGTGCTGCTCGCCATGGGCTACCTGCACCCGGTGCACGAGGGCATGCTCAGCGAGCTGGGCGTCAGGTACGACGCCCGGGGCAATGTCGGCGCCGACACCGAGAGCTATCAGACCTCGGTGCCGAAAGTCTTCGCCGCGGGTGACACGCGCCGCGGCCAGTCGCTGATCGTCTGGGCGATTCGCGAGGGCCGGCAGTGCGCCCGAGCAATCGACGAGTTCCTCACCGGGAGCTCCGCGCTCCCGCGTTAGCGGCCCGGCGCGCGTCGACCCGCCCGAGCCCCCCGGTCGCGGCGAGGCCCGAGCGCAACCGTTCCTGCCATGACCACCATCGTTGCCCTCGACCTGACACGCTGGCAGGCGCCGCCCGACAGCGCCGCGCAGCAAGCCACCATCCAGGCGCTCGAGCGGGGGGACGTCCTGCTGCTGCCGCGGCTCGCCTTCGAGCTCGCGCCGGACGAGCGGCGCTTTCTCTCGCCCGCGTGGTCGGACGCGCGGGCCAAGAACATCAGCCTCGAAGCGGGAGCCCTCAAGGGCGCGCGCGGCACGGCCGACGAACTCGACGGCCTGGCGCGCATGATCGGTCGCTTCGCCGCCTGCGCCGGCGAGCTGGTGTCCACGCTCTTTCCGCGCTACGCGCCCTATGTCAAGCGCGCTCGAACCAGCTTTCGCCCGCAACCGGCTGTCGGCAGAGCCCTGTCCTGGCGCAAGGACGACTCGCGCCTGCATGTCGATGCCTTTCCGTCACGGCCCAACCAGGGCGAACGCATCCTGCGCGTGTTTTGCAACGTCAACCCGGAGACCGAACGCGTCTGGCGGGTAGGCGACGAGTTCGGCGCGATGGCACGGACCTTCCTGCCACGGCTTCGCCGCCAGCTGCCGGGGTACCCGGCGCTGCTCGCGCTGCTGCGCGTGACCAAGGGTGTGCGCAGCGAGTACGATCACCTCATGCTCGGGCTGCACGACAGCGCCAAGGCCGACATCGAGTACCAGCGCAACTGCCCGCAGCAGACCGTCCGCTTCCCTCCCGGCTCGACCTGGCTGTGCTTTACCGACCAGGTCATGCACGCCGCCGTGTCGGGGCAGCACATGCTCGAGCAGACGATCCATCTGCCGGTGAGCGCGCTCTACGACCCGGAGAGCTCGCCGCTGGCGATCCTGCAACGGATCTGCGGACGCCGCCTGCTGCCGGCCCACCAGGATGCCGCAGGTCGCCTCCGCGCCCCCGATTAGCATGCAACCACGCAACGATACGCTGCTCCGCGCGCTGCGCCGCGAGGCCACCGACCACGCGCCGATCTGGCTCATGCGCCAGGCCGGACGCTACCTGCCGGAATACAACGCGACACGCGCCCGGGCCGGCAGCTTCCTCGGGCTGTGCGCCAACCCGGGGCTTGCCACCGAGGTCACGCTGCAGCCGCTTGCGCGCTACCCGCTCGACGCGGCGATCCTGTTCTCCGACATCCTCACCGTGCCCGACGCGATGGGACTGGGGCTCTCCTTCGCGGAGGGCGAGGGCCCGCGCTTCGAGCGCCCGCTTGCCGACGAGGCGGCGATCGATCGTCTCGAAGTGCCCGATCCGGCCCGCCTGCGCTACGTGTTCGACGCGGTGGCGGCGATCAAGCGCGCCCTCTCCGGCAGCGTGCCGCTGCTCGGCTTCGCCGGCAGCCCGTTCACGCTCGCCTGCTACATGATCGAAGGCGGCGCGAGCGACGATTTCGGACGCATGCGACGAATGCTCTACGCGCGCCCCGACCTGCTGCAGCGCGTCCTCGACGTCAACGCCGACGCGGTGGCGTCGTACCTGGACGAACAGATCCGCCAGGCGCCGACGCGGTGATGATCTTCGACACCTGGGGCGGCCTGCTTGCCGCCGATGCCTATCCGCGCTTTTCGCTCGCCTACATCGAACGGGTTCTGGCCCGGTTGCGCGAGGCCTGCGGCGGCGTGCCCTGCATCGTCTTCACCAAGGGCGGCGGGCAGTGGCTCGAGCGCATCGCCGGGTGCGGGGCCGACGCGGTGGGGATCGACTGGACGACCGACATCGCCTCGGCGCGTTCTCGCGTGGGCGGACAGGTCGCCGTGCAGGGCAATCTCGATCCGCAGGTCCTGTTGACGACTCCCGAGGCAATCGAGCGCGAGGCGGGTGCGATTCTGCGTGCCGCGGGAGCCGGGCCGGGACACATTTTCAACCTCGGCCACGGCGTGCTGCCACAGACGCCGCCGGAACACGTCGCCGCCCTTGTCGCATTCGTACACGCCGAATCGCGGCTGCAGCGCACGAAAGCGGCCTCTCCGTCCTAGAGCAAGAATCGGCCGCAAGCCGCGCCGCGCTTGGCTCTGCGAGGGCTTGACAAGCGCCGAATTTTGCGTTCCCCCGGGCTACTTATGCACATTGCGAGGCGTTTGCGCGCGGCCCGGGGGGCAAGAGGCAGCCTCCCTGGGACGAGGCTTGCAACTCGATGAACGATATGCGCAAATTGGCTCTGCGGCCGGGCCGCAACGACATCGGGGAGCGCACTATGCACCGAAGCCGTGCGATCGGGCGTCGTTTATACACAAACTTATCCACATTTTGGCCGGCTCGCGCGCGGAATGCCGCAAAAAGAATGACTTGGCCGACGAAGTTGCTGTCTGCTGTGAGCATTCAGAACACTACAACCGTGACCTGCTGCCGCGTCTGGCGGGCGTAAAGACCGGGGCGGCGAAGTCGTGGCCATCGTCCGCGTTGCGCTGCCGGTAGCGACCGACCAGCTGTTCGACTACTGGTTGCCCGCCGGCCTCGCCGTCGAAAGCGGAAGCGTGCTGCGCGTGACCCTCGCCCGGCGGCGCCTGCTCGGCATCGCCATGGAATTCGTCGACGCGCCCGCGGTTGCGCCCGAACGCTTAGCGCCGGTCGATGAAATCCTCGGCACCTTGCCGCCCCTGCCGGAGGACCTGCGCAGCCTCGGGCGCTTCGTGAGCGAGTATTACCAGCAGCCTATCGGGCAGTGCCTGGCGCAGATGCTGCCGCCGCTCGGCGGCAGCGGCAAGCCGCGCGAAGCGCTCGCGGCCGGCTATCGGCTGACCGCGGCAGGACGCGCCGCGCTCTCGGGACTTGAGGCGAAGCCGGACTCGCGCCTGGGCCGCTTGCACGCCGCGCTTAGCGCCCCGGAAGGCGCACCGCTGCCCGCCCTGCGCGCCTGCGGGCCCCACGCCTGGCGGACCTTCGCCGCGTGGCGAAACGATCACCTGGTCGAGGCGGTGCCGCCACCGCGCTGCGAAGCGGCGGCGGGCAGCGCGGCGCTCAACGCCGACCAACAGGCAGCGCTTGACGCGGCGCTGCCCGAGCCATTGGCATTCGCCCCCTCGCTGCTCCAGGGCGTAACCGGCAGCGGCAAGACCGAGGTCTATTTTGCCGCCGCGGCGCGCGTCATCGCCGCGGGACGCCAGGCGTTGCTATTGGTGCCCGAAATCAACCTCACGCCGCAGCTCGAAACGCGCATCGCCCAGGCGCTGCCCGGCATCGAGGCGACGGTGTTGCACAGCGGATTGTCCACAGCCGCCCGGCTCGCCCGCTGGCAGGCGGCGGCCCGCGGCGAGACCGGGCTGGTCGTGGGTACGCGGCTCGCCGTGTTCGCGCCCATGCCGCGGCTCGGGCTCATCGTGGTCGACGAGGAACACGATGCTTCGTTCAAGCAGCAGGAGGGCGTGCGCTATCACGCCCGCGACGTCGCCGTCTACCGCGCGCGGCTGCGCGCGGTGCCGATCATCCTGGGCAGCGCCACGCCGTCGCTGGAGAGCTACGCCAGCGCGCGTCGCGGCCGCTACCGCTCCCTGAGGCTGCCGCGGCGCGCCATCGCAGGCTCGACCCTGCCGCCGGTGCGCATCGTCCCGAATCGGTCGGCCAACAGCCGCGAAGGCCTGGGAGAAGCCCTGCGCGAGGCCATCGCGCTGCGCCTGGAGAGAGGCGAGCAGGCACTGCTGTTCATCAATCGACGCGGATTCGCGCCGTCGCTGCTGTGCGTGGCCTGCGCGTGGAAGGCGATGTGCCCGCGGTGCGCGGCCAGGCTCGTGGTTCATCGCGATGCCGGAGTGCTGCGCTGCCACCACTGCGGCTACACGCAACGCATTCCGGTTGCCTGCCCGGATTGCGGTAACCAGGACCTGCTGCCGCTCGGCTTCGGGACCCAGCGCCTCGAGGGCGCGCTGTCCGAGATCGTTTCCGTCGGCGCGGGTGCTGCGCATCGACCGCGACAGCACGCGACGCAGAGGCTCGTTCGCGGCCATGCAGCGCACCATCGCCGCCGGCGAGGTCGATATCCTGGTCGGGACCCAGATGCTTGCCAAGGGGCACGATTTTCCGCGGCTGACGCTAGTCGGCGTGCTCGGCGCGGACAATGCGCTCTACAGCGCCGATTTCCGCGCCACCGAGCGCCTGTTCGCACTGCTCGAGCAGGTCGCCGGCCGCGCCGGGCGCGCACAGCTCCCGGGCGAAGTCATCGTGCAGTCGGACTTTCCCGAGCATCCGCTCTACGTCGCGCTGGCAGAGTCATGACTACGACCGCTTCGCCGCCACGCTGCTCGCCGAACGCGAGTTGCTCGAGCTGCCGCCTTTCGCCCATCTCGCCCTGCTCGGCGCGGAGGCGCCGCAGCGCGAGGCGGTGAACGCGTTTCTCGACAAGGCGGCCGAAAAGGGACGCGCCCTGCTCTCGGCGCATGCGCTGCGCTGCGAGGTGTACGCGCCGGTCGCCGCGGGCCTCTCGCGCCGCGCCGGATTGGAGCGCGGCCAGGTGCTCGTGCAAAGCGCCGACCGCTCGGCCCTGCACGAGTTTCTGCCGCGCTGGCGCGCCGAGCTCGAGGGCCTGCGCCAGCGGCGCGTCCGCTGGCAGATCGATGTCGACCCGCTGGCGTTCGCTTGACGCTCGCCACGAGGGGCGGGGCGGGGGCCACGCTATAATGCAAAGCTTTGCCGTCCGCTCCAGCTTCGCGGCGTTGCCGTGATCGATCCCCGAACTTTGCTCATCGACAGCCTGCGCGCCGCGATCGCCCGCGTCGCGCCTGGTTTCACGCCGCCCGCGCTCGCCCTCGAACGTCCCAAGCAGGCCCAGCACGGCGATTATGCGAGCAACGCCGCGCTGCAGCTCGGCAAGGCGCTCAAGCGCAATCCGCGCGAGCTTGCGGCCGCCATCGCCGAAGCGCTTGCGCCATCGCCCTGGCTCGAGCGGATCGAAATCGCCGGCGCTGGCTTCATCAACCTGTTTCTCTCGCCGGCCGCCAGGCAGTCGATCGTCGCGCGCGTGCTCGGCGAAGGCGACCGCTACGGCCGCGCGCCGGGCGCCCTGTCCGGGCGCACGATGGTCGAGTTCGTGTCGGCCAACCCCACCGGCCCGCTGCACGTCGGCCACGGTCGGGGAGCCGCCGTTGGCGACGCGATCGCGACGCTGCTCGCCTGGCAGGGCGCGGACGTCTATCGCGAGTTCTACTACAACGATGCCGGCGCCCAGATTGCCAACCTGGTGGCGTCGGTGCAGGCCCGGGTGCGGCAACGCTACGACGCGACGGCGCCGTTTCCCGACGAAGGCTACCGCGGTGACTACATCCACGACCTCGCGGCGGCGTATGGCGCAAAGCATCCGCACGATCGCGCCGCCGACGACGAGGAGGAGGTCAGGCGCTTCGCCGTCGCCGCGCTACGCCGGGAACAGGATGCCGACCTGGCGGAGTTCGGCGTGCGCTTCGACCGCTGCTACCTGGAATCGTCGCTGTACGCCGAGGGCCGCGTGCAGGCGGTCGTCGACCGCCTGATCGCCAACGGCAAGACCTACGAGAAGGACGGCGCGCTGTGGCTCACGACCACCGCCTACGGCGACGACAAGGATCGGGTCATGCGGCGCTCCGACGGCACCTTCACCTACTTCGTCCCCGATGTCGCCTACCACGTGACGAAGTGGGAGCGCGGCTTCGGGCGCGTGGTGAACGAACAGGGTGCCGATCACCACAGCACGATCGTGCGCGTGCGCGCCGGGCTGCAGGCTCTCGACATCGGCATCCCGGAAGGCTATCCCGATTACGTCCTGCACCAGATGGTCACGGTGATGAAGGGCGGCGAGGAGGTGAAGATCAGCAAGCGCGCCGGCGACTATGTCACGGTGCGCGATCTGCTCGACGAGGTCGGGCGCGATGCGGTGCGCTTTTTCTTTCTCATGCGCAAGGCCGACTCGCAGCTCACCTTTGACATCGATCTCGCGCGTTCGCAGAGCGAGGAGAATCCGGTCTATTACGTGCAGTACGCACACGCCCGGGTGTGCAGCGTGCTGGAGAAGGCGGGACTGGCCCGGGCGACGGCGGCCGCGCAGCTCGGCGCGGCGGACCTGTCGGCGCTGACCAACCCGTACGAGGAGGCGCTGCTCCGCCGGCTCGCCGATTTTCCCGATGAGCTGGCGAGCGCCGCGCGCGACCTGGCGCCGCACCTCATCCCGTTCTATCTGAAGGAATTGGCGGCACAATTTCACAGCTACTATAATGCGGAGCAGTTTCTCGTCCCCGATCCGCGGCTGCGCCAGGCGCGCTTGGCGTTGGTCGTCGCGGTGGGGCAGGTCGTACGCAATGGCTTGGCCGCGCTCGGAGTGAGCGCGCCGGAAAAGATGTGACCTCAATCCGTATGGCCTCTCGACACGCGGCGCGTCGCCGCGCCACCCCCGGATCCCGGGACGCCGGTCGCGGCGGCACGGTGCTGGGCATCTTCATTGGCCTGGTGCTCGGCTTGTCGATCGCCGCCGCGGTGGCCTTCTTCCTCGGCCGCAGCGGGCTCACCACGCCGTTGCCCGCCCCCGGCGCGAACAAGGACGCGACGAAGAGCGCCAGGGTCGACCTCGCCGCTCCAGCCGCGTCCGACAAGCCGCGATTCGACTTCTACAAGATACTCCCGGGCACAGACGAGTCGAAGGCGGGACCCGAGCGGCGCCCCGCCGACAAGGCCCCGGAACGCGCCGCCGACAAGGCGCCGGACTCGACCAAATCCGTCGCCACCGCGCCGCCGGCGAGCGACCGCTTCTGGTTGCAGGCGGGCGCTTTCGCCAGCCCCTCGGACGCCGAAAACATGAAGGCGCGCCTCGCGCTGTCGGGATGGGAGGCGGCAGTCCAGACCGTAACGCTGCCCGACAAGACGCTGCGTTATCGCGTCCGCCTGGGCCCATACGACAATACCGACGAGCTCAATCGCGTCAAGACGGAGCTCGGCAATCGCGGGTTCGACGTTGCCGTCATCAAGAATCAGTAGCGGCGACGCCTGGCTATGAACTTAGATGCCGGGCAAAGGCCCAAGGTCCATTTTGACAACACTTCGGGAGTATCGATGAAGCGTCTGACACTGCAGTTTCTGGGGGTCCTCGCCTGGTTCACCATGACTGCGGCCTGGCCGGCTGACCTGGTCGAAGGCAAGGACTACGTGCGGCTGAAGAACCCGCTGCCGGTGGAGACGGGCAAGAAGATCGAGGTGATCGAATTCTTCTCCTATGGCTGCCCGCACTGCGCGGATCTCGAGCCGTTCCTGGACAAGTGGCTGCACACGCTTCCTCCGGATGTGCAATTCCGCCGCGTGCCGGTGATCTTCCAGCAGCGCTGGGAGGGGCTCGCCCGGATCTACTACACGCTCGATGCCCTGGGCGTCGAGGAACGCCTTTCCCCCGGGGTGTTCAAGGCCGTGCACGTCAGCGGCCTGCCCATGTACGAGGACAAGACGTTCTTCGACTGGGCGGCGAGCCAGGGGCTCGACCGGGCGCGCGTGATGGAGACCTATAACTCGTTCGGAGTCAACAGCAAGTACAACCGCGCCAAGTCGCTGGCGCAGGCCTATAACATTCAAGAAGTGCCGACGTTGATCGTCGACGGCAAGTTCGTGGTCAAGTCGGTTCCGCACCCCGACGTGCCTGCCGTGGTCGACACCTTGATCGTCAAGGCCCGGGCCGAACGCCCGAAGACGTAGACGCCCTGCTGGGCCCGGCGCCACGGCATGAACGTCTTCGTGACCGGTGCCTCGTCGGGCATCGGCGCGGCGCTGGCGCGATGCTATGCCGCGCAAGGCGCGCGGCTCGGGGTGTTCGGGCGTCGCGCCGATGCGCTCGCCGCGCTCGCCGCGTCGCTCGCTCCGGTGCCGGTCGCGGTCTACCCCGGCGACGTGCGCGACGAGGGTGCGCTGCGTGCCGCGGCGGCCGATTTCACCACCCGTCACGGCACAGCCGACCTGGTGATCGCCAACGCCGGAATATCACGCGGAACGCTCACCGAACACGCCGAGGACAACGCCATGTTTCGCGCCATCCTCGACGTCAACGTGGTGGGCATGCTGCACAGCTTCCAGCCCTTTCTCCCGGGAATGCGCGCGGCGCGCAAGGGCAAGCTGGTCGGCATCGCCAGCGTGGCCGGGTTTCGGGGCCTGCCGGGCGCGGGCGCCTATTCGGCGTCGAAAGCCGCGGCGATCAGCTACCTCGAGAGCCTGCGCGTCGAACTGGTCGGCAGCGGAGTGAAGGTGATCACCATCTGTCCGGGCTACGTGGCCACGCCGATGACCGCCGGCAACCCGTACCGCATGCCGTTCCTGCTCTCCGCCGAGCGCGCCGCGACCCTCATCGCGCAGGCGATCGCCTCGGGACGGCACTTGACCATCCTGCCGTGGCAGATGCGCCTGTTGGGGCGCGTGTTCTCGATGCTGCCGCGGCCGATTTACGACCGCGTGCTCGCCGGTGCCGCGCGCAAGCCGCGTGGCGACGCGTAGCTAAACGCCGGAGACGGCCGGGCCCACGTTGCGCCCCGGTTAGAGCGGCGCGCGGATGCCCACCGTGATCGCCTGGTAGTTGCCGTCGCTCTTGCCGGCCGTGGCGTTGACGGCGATGAAGCCGGTCACGTTGCTGTTGCTGATCTCGCCGGCCAGGCCGACGACGAACAAGGCGTAGCTGTTGCTCGGTTGGGCGACCGGCAAGGCGAACGTGCCGGGCATCGAGACTAGGCCCGCGCGCACGGTCCGGTCGTCGTTGTTCCAGTCCCGTTCCCAGGTTACGCGCCCCCAGGGGCGCGCCCAGCCCAGGTTGCCGTCCGCCTGCCAGCCCAGGCTCGTCCCGAGGGCGTCTCGATTCTGCTGACCGAAGGTCATCGCCGTGCTGCTGGTGCCGGTCTCGGCCCAGGCGTCGACCGTGTCCTGCTGGTAGGTCACGCGCACGAACGGCCCGTGGATCCAGCTTTCGTAATTGAACCAGTAGCCGCCCAGCAGGCGGGCCATGAAGTGCGAGCCGTTGGTCGATCCGCTTTCGGTCCGGGTCAGGGGGCCGAGCGTGATGTTGCGGGTGATGTCGTTGTAATCGAGGCTGCCCCCGCCCAGGGTCGCGCCGACGTACCACGGGCCGTCTCCATAGCCCACGTACCCGGTCAGGGTGGCCTCGTTGAGCTTGAAGCTGCTGCCGTTGTTGCCCATCGGCGCTTTGTCGTCGGTGTAGCCGAAGGCGATGCCGACGAGCATGCGGTCGGAGACCTTCATGTCGCCTCCCACCACCACGGTATTGGCGTAGCTGTGGCCGCCGCCGAACTCGCCGCTGTAATCGTAGTTGCCGTAGTCGTAGACGGCGTAGGCGTTGAACTTGTTCTGGGCGAGCGGCGCGCCGACGCCGGAGATCATGCGCGAATCGAGGGCGCGGAAGTTCGCCTCCTCGACCTGGAGCGGCGCTTCGGCGAGCAGGCCGACCTGCTGCGGGGCCGCGATTTCCGCCACGGCATAGTCGGCGATGATCTGATGCCCGGCAGGCGTCGGGTGCACGCCGTCGGCGAACAGGTAGGTCTGGGCCGCGTTGGGCGCCACCAGCGTCGCGGGCGAGCAGGTGATGGAACTCGCGGTCGTGCACGCCGGCACGGTGACGTTGGTAAAGCCGAACGCCGCCGGGTTGGCGATCACCTCGTTGAACAGGCCGTACATGTTCATCGGGATGATGTCGACACCCAGCGACCCGAGGCCGGCCTGCAGCGTCGAATTGAACAGGCTCGACAGCGTCGAGAACGGTGCCATCGGGTTCGCTCGACCATCCGGCGTCAGGCCGATGTCCGGCAGGTTGAAGACCATGATCGTCTTCGCGCCCGCGTCGCGCAGGCGCGCGATCTGCTGCAGCGTCTGCGTCGCCGCGGTCACGATGTTCGCCTGCACCTGCGCCGGGGTGAGCTGTCCGGCGGCGGCCGCACCCACGTTGACGAAGATGTCGTTGGCGCCGATCCAGACCGTGTAGAGCGTATGCGGGTTGAGCGTCGGCGTGGTGGCCAGCAGCTCGTCGATCTGCGTCGACAGCGGCCGCTGCGGAGCGCCCGGCGGCGTGAGCGGCGAGGGCATCGTGACCTGCTGCCCACCCTGCGCGAAGTCAGTCCCGCCCTGGTTGACCGGCGTAACGGTCACGCCGAAGTGCTGACCGAGATCCTGCGCCCAGACCTGGCCGGGATTGACGGTGAAGCGGGAGCCATAGAAGCCGGCGTCGGTCAGGCTGTCGCCGAAGAAGACAAAACCGTTGAACTGGGCCGCTGCCTCGCCTTGCACCAGACCCAGACCGGCGGCCAGCGCCGCCGCAAGCAGGGACTTCCGCATCCTGCGCATGGTCGATCTCCTCCGTGAATTAGGGCGTCAAACCTGTTGGCCGGCATTGTATGTCAAAACGCGGCGCGCGCCGCGGCGAGAGTCGATGCGCTTTGAAGCTGCGCGCCCGGTGCGCAGGCCCGCAAGCAGGGGCGAAGCGCGATACGCGAGCCGGCCCGCGGGCAACGCCCGCGGCTTCAGTTGGTCACTAGCGCCAGCCGCTTGCCATCGACGATCTTGACCCGATCTCCCTGCTTGAACGCCGGTTGCGAGCTCGACGTGATCGACTTGTGCGATCCGCTGTCGAGCTTCACGGCGACTACCCAGTAGCTCTTCTTCTTGGCGTTCTTCTCCACCTGGTTGCCGGCGTATGCGCCGGCTCCGGCGCCGACAATCGTCGCCGCAGTGTTGCCTCTGCCCGAGCCGATCTGGTGTCCGATCACGCCGCCGACCACGCCGCCTGCGACAAGCCCGACGCCGGAGCCCTGGCCCTGTTCTTCGACATAGCGGACCGATTCGACAACCCCGCAGGTGGTGCAGGGCGCGGGCGGCGGCGGCGGTGCGGCCGACGGCGGCGAAGTCTGGGCCGCTGCGTTACCCGCCAACGCCAGCGCAAGTGCGGCCAGCATCAGTTTCTGCTTCATGCGACCTCCGTATCGAAATGCAAGCAAGAGCCCTTTTTGCCGGTGCCAGGGTGGCGTCGCCACGACAGGCCCGGTGATCGATGCGGCCTAGCCGGCATCGACGCGTTGCCGCGCGTAGCTTCCCGGCGCCGCCTCAAGCGCCCGCAGCCGGCCGCGGCCATTGCCCTTGCCCACCTCGCGCGCGGCGACCTGCGCTCCGAGATGCGGCTCGAGCCAGGACAGCCAGTCGGTCCACCACGATCCGGGATGCTGCTTCGCGCCCTCGAACCACTGCTCGGCGCTTGCGGCCAGCTTGTCGTTGGTCCAGTAGCCGTACTTGTTGGCCTCCGGCGGGTTGATCATGCCGGCGATGTGGCCCGACCCGGAGAGCACGAACCGCCCCTTGCCGCCCAGCAGCAGCGGACCGGCGTAGGTCGTCTTCCAGGGCGCGATGTGATCCTCTATCGCGGATACGAAGTAAACCGGAACGCTGACCTTCGACACGTCGATCGGCGTCCCGGCGAGCGAGATGCCGCCCGGTTCGCACAGCTTGTTGTGCACGTACATGTTGCGCAGGTAGAAGCTGTGCATCTTCGCCGGCATGCGCGTCGAATCCTGGTTCCAGTGCAGCAGGTCGAAGGGAAACGGATCGCGGCCAAGCAGATAATTGTTGATGACGAACGACCAGATCAGGTCGTTGCTGCGCAGCATGTTGAAGGTGTTCGCCATGTGCGAACCCTCGAGATAGCCGCGCTCGTTCATCTTGCGCTCGAGCGAGGCCACCTGCTCCTCGTCGATGAAGACCTCCAGCTCGCCAGCCCCGGTGAAGTTGATGAGCGAGGCCATGAAACCGGCGCTGACGATGCGCTTGTCCTTCTTCGCCGCAAGATAGGCAAGCGTCGAAGCAAGCAGCGTGCCGCCGAGGCAATAGCCCAGCGCGTTGACCTCCTTCTCGCCGGTCGCCTTCTCGATCGCGTCGAGCGCCGCCAGCAGCCCTTCGAGCATGTAATCGACGAAGTCCTTCGCGGCGTGCCGCTCGTCCGGGTTGACCCAGGAAATGACGAACACCGTCAGGCCCTGCGCCACGCACCACTTGACCAGCGAGTTCTTCTCCCGCAGGTCGAGGATGTAGTACTTGTTGATCCACGGCGGGATGATCAGCAAGGGCCGCTTGGCGACTTTTGCCGTCGTCGGCTCATATTGGATGAGCTGCATCAGGTCATTCTGGAACACCACCTGCCCCGGGGTGGTGGCGATGTTGACCCCGAGCTCGAAGGCCTTGCTGTCGGTCATCGAAATCTTGAGTTGGCCGTTGCCGCGTTCGATGTCGTCGAGCAGATTGTTGAGCCCCTTGACCAGGTTCTGTCCGCCCGAGGCGATGGTCTCCCGGAATACCTCCGGATTGGTCAGCGCGAAGTTCGACGGCGCCAGCGCGTCGATGTACTGGCGCGTGAAGAAATCGACCTTCTTGCGCGTGTGCTCGTCGAGCCCCTCGACGTTGGCCACTGCCGTGTGCAGCCAGCGCGCCGTGATCAGGTAGGACTGCTTGATGTAGTCGAACAGGAAGTGTTCTTCCCAATCCTCATGGCGGAAGCGCCGGTCGCTCTTCGCCGGCTCGACGACCGGGCCGGCCGAATGCCCGAGGAGCTTGAGCATCGAGGTCTGCCACAGGGCCGAATACTCCCACCACAGGTTCATCTGCGTCTCGGCGAGCCGGTACGGGTTCGACAGCATTTTCGCCGCCAGCTCGAAGAACGCCTTGGTCAGGCCGAACTCGTCGCTGACCAGCGATTGCCCGCTGGCCGCTTGGCGCGCGACGAAGTCGCCGAGCACCTTGGCGCTCTTGTCGGCGGCGCTGGCGAACGATTCGGCCAGTGCCACCGGGTCGTACTGGGGCGGCTGCGGATCGGCAGCCGGGCTCGATTGGCGGGGTTCCACGGCAGTCATTTGGGGCATCTCCTAGGTTCCCTATTGTAAGGCGGCTCTCGTCAGTTGCGGCCGAAGCGCAGTATGCCGTCCTGCGATGAGCGGGTGACTCGCCCGGCGTGCCAGAGGTTGTTGAGATGGGCGATCGCCTCGCCCATGGCGAAATAGCGTTGCTGCAGGTCGAGCTTGCGCCGGAACAGGATCGACAGCGTGTCCGACGCGCTGACCGGTCGGCTCGCCGCAGTCTCGAGTTCGGCCAGGCGGGCGTCATGGTGGGCGCGCAGCTGCTCGACCCGGGCATGTATCCCGACGAAGGGCAGGCCGTGCGAGGGCAGCACCAGCGTCTCGGGCGGCAATTCGGTGAACCGGTCGAGCGATGCCAGGAAACGGGCCAGCGGGTCGCCGTCGGGCTCCACCGGCCAGACGCTGATGTTGGTGCTGATCTTGGGCAGCAGCATGTCGCCGGAGATGAGCACGCCCAGACCGGCGCAATAGAGCGAGGCATGCTCGGGCGAATGGCCGTAGCCCGGTATCACCCGCCAGCGGCCCTCGCCGATGGCGATTTCGTCGCCACCCTGCAGGCGCCGGTAGGCATGCGGCAGTTCGGGCACGCCGCGGCGGTAGGTGTTGCCGCGCGCTTCGATCGCGGCAAGGTCCTCCTCGGACAGGCCGTGCATCCGAAACAGCGCCGAGGTCGGACCCGCGCCGTGCCCGGCGTGCTCGTCGGCGACGGCATGTGCAGTCAGGTATTCCGCCTGCGGCATGGCCACCGTGCACGCCCAGCGCGCGGCGAGCCACGCCGCGTTGCCCAAGTGATCGGGGTGGTAGTGCGTCGCAATCACCTGGTCGATGCGTTTGCCCGAGAGCGTGGCGCCGAAGTGCCGCTCCCAAAGCGCGCGCGTCGCCGTATCGCCGTAGCCGCAGTCGATCGCGGTCCAGCCCTTGTCCGCCGCCAGCAACCACAGATTGATGTGGTCGAGCGCGAACGGCAAGGGCATGCGCAGCCATTTCACACCGGCCGCGACCTCGAGCACGCTGCCCGGCGGCGGAGGCTCCGGCCAGCGCATGCGCAGCGGGCTGTGGTGGGTGGCGGCGACGGTGGTGTTCGCGGCGGAGGTGCTCATGACGCGGGGCGGATTGCGCGCCCCGTACAGGCGGGATGGTGCGACGCAGCATCCTCATCGATCCGTCCGCCGCTGTCAAGGGATCGGATCGCCCGCGCCTTCGCTAAGGGGAGCAATGCGCGTCCGGCCCCGGACAATCGGGACGCCGCGGCCTTTATGGTATCTTGACCCCATTTTCGCCGCCCCTAGTCTGGCGCTTGTGCCGCAATGTCTTCGCGCGCCGATTCCGCAACGTTCACCATTTCCGACCTGGCTCGGGAATTTGCGCTGACCACGCGCGCCATACGCTTCTACGAGGACGAAGGCCTGCTCGCCCCGCGCCGCAGCGGCCGCAGCCGCATCTATGGCGAGCGCGAGCGGGTGCGCATCAAGCTCATTCTGCGCGGCAAGCGCCTCGGCCTGACGCTGTCGGAAATCCGCGAATTGCTCGACCTGTATGCGGCGACCCGCAGCGAGCGGCCGCAGCTGGTCAAGTTCCTGCAGGTGCTCGGCGCGCGCCGCGCGATGCTCAAGCAGCAGCAGGAGGACATCGCCATCGTGCTCGAAGAAATCGACGCCCTCGAGCGACAGTGCCGCAAGCGCCTGCGCCAGGGCGCGAACGGCGGCAGCTAGCCGGCCGCAACGGCGCAGGGGGCGAATTGACGTTTACGTAAACGTCATTCACAATTCTCGTTTGCCGCCACCTCGCCCCGATGTCCCGATCCGCCGTCCCGCTTGCGCCCGCAGCGGCGCCCCTCGACCCGAAGGTCGAGGCCCGGGTTCGCGCCAGTTTTGATCGCCAGGCGGCGATGCGGCTGATCGGAGCGCGGATCTTGGCGCTGCATCCCGGTTACTGCGCCATCGAGTTGCCGTATCGCGACGACCTGACGCAGCAGCACGGCTACCTGCATGCCGGGATCGTCAGCGCCATCGCCGACTCCGCCGGCGGCTACGCCGGCTTCACCCTCTTCCCCGACGACGCGGGCGTGCTGACCGTGGAATACAAGCTCAACCTCATCGCCCCGGCGGAAGGGGAGCGCTTCGTCGCCGAGGCGCAGGTGGCCAAGCCGGGGCGCACGCTCGCCATCACCCGCGGCGAGGTGTACGCGGAGGGCGCTGGCGGGCGCACGCTGTGCGCGATCATGCAGCAGACGCTCATCGTCATGGCCGGCAGGCCGGGGCACTGACCATGGCGCACTTTCCGGCGCTCGATTTTCAACTCGGCGAGACCATCGACATGCTGCGCGCCACGGTGCAGCAGTTCGCCGCCGCCGAAATTGCGCCGCGCGCCGCCGAGATCGACCGCAGCAACCAGTTTCCGTCCGACCTCTGGCGCAAGATGGGCGATCTGGGCCTGCTCGGGATCACCGTGGAGGAGGAGTACGGCGGCACGCAGATGGGTTATCTCGCCCATGTCGTGGCGATGGAGGAAATCAGCCGCGCCTCCGGATCGGTGGGGCTGTCCTACGGCGCGCACTCGAACCTGTGCGTCAATCAGATCCGCCGCAACGGCAGCGCCGCGCAGAAGGCAAGATATCTGCCCAAGCTCATTTCCGGCGAACACGTGGGCGCGCTGGCGATGAGCGAATCCGGCTCCGGCTCGGACGTGGTGTCGATGCGCCTGCGCGCGGACCGCAAGGCAGACCGCTACGTCCTCAACGGCAGCAAGATGTGGATCACCAACGGCCCCGACGCCGACACTCTGGTCGTCTACGCCAAGACCGATGCCCAGGCCGGGGCGCGCGGCATCACGGCCTTCCTGGTCGAGAAGGGCATGAAAGGCTTTTCGACCGCGCAGAAGCTCGACAAGCTCGGCATGCGCGGGTCGAACACCTGCGAGCTGGTGTTCGTCGATTGCGAGTTGCCGGAGGAAAACGTACTCTCCGCGGAGGGGCGGGGCGTCAACGTGCTCATGAGTGGCCTCGATTACGAGCGCGCCATCCTCGCCGGCGGGCCCTTGGGGCTCATGGCAGCCTGCCTGGATATCGTCCTGCCCTACGTGCACGAGCGGGAGCAATTCGGGACCCCGATCGGCGAATTCCAGCTCATGCAGGGCAAGATCGCCGACATGTACACGACCTGGAGCGCCTGCCGGGCCTACGTCTACGCGGTGGGCCAGGCCTGCGACCGGGGTGAGATCGCGCGCAAGGATGCGGCGGGCGCGATACTCTACGCGGCGGAGAAGGCGACCTGGATGGCCGGCGAAGCGATCCAGGCCCTGGGCGGTAACGGTTACATTAACGACTATGCCACCGGTCGGCTCTGGCGCGACGCCAAGTTGTACGAGATCGGCGCCGGCACGTCGGAAATCAGGCGCATGCTGATCGGCCGGGAATTGTTCAACGACACGAAGTAACGAGGACGATCATGGCTCTGGAAATGCGCGAACGCTGCGAGCGCTGTGCTTGGCCGCTGGCGGTCGACGACGACACGGCCTACATCTGCAGCTACGAATGCACCTACTGCGCGACCTGCGCCAACGCGTTGAACGGCGTGTGCCCGAATTGCCACGGCGAACTGGTGCGCCGACCGCGCCGGGGGCGCAAGCCCGGCGCCGCATCGGCGCAGGCGCGCTAGCGCGCCGCCGGGCGGCTGCAAGGCAAGCCGCCGCGGCAGCGGGCAGCTGAACCGGACGAGCCACCATGCGCAATGACCCCATCGTCATCATCGGCGTCGCGCGGACACCGATCGGCGGCCTGCAGGGCGACTTCGCGAGCCTCTCGGCCAGCGACCTGGGCGGGGTCGCCATCAAGGCGGCGCTCGAACGCGCCGCGGTCCCCGGGGCCGCCGTCGACGCGGTCATCATGGGCTGCGTGCTGCCTGCCGGGCAGGGCCAGGCCCCGGCGCGCCAGGCCGCGCTCAAAGCCGGCCTGCCGCTGTCCACCGGCGCCACCACCGTCAACAAGATGTGCGGGTCGGCGATGCAGGCGGCGATGCTCGCCCACGATGGGCTCGTCGCCGGCAGCGCCGAGCTCATCGTCGCCGGTGGCATGGAGAGCATGACCAATGCGCCGTACCTGCTGCCCAAGGCGCGCGGCGGCATGCGCATGGGCCACGGCACGGTGTACGACCACATGTTCCTCGATGGCCTCGAGGATGCCTACGACAAGGGCCGGCTGATGGGTTGGTTCGCAGAAACCTGCGCCGAGCGCTATCACTTCACGCGTGAGGAGCAGGACGCCTTCGCGCTGCGCTCCCTCGCGCGGGCCCGCGCCGCCGCCGAGGACGGCTCGTTTGCCTGGGAAATCGCGCCGGTGACCGTCGCCGCACGCAGCGGGCAGGTGGTCGTCGACCGCGACGAGCAGCCGGGCAAGGCAAGCCCGGAAAAGATTCCGGCGCTCAAACCGGCCTTTCGCAGCGACGGCACCGTGACGGCGGCCAATTCGAGCTCGATCTCCGATGGCGCGGCCGCGCTGGTCTTGTCGCGCCGCTCCACCGCCGAGCGCAACGGCTGGCGACCGCTGGCGGTCATCCTCGACCACGCGAGCCACGCCCAGGAGCCCGGCTGGTTCACCACCGCGCCGATCGGGGCCATGCGCAAGCTCCTGTCGAAGGTCGGCTGGAACGCCGGCGAGGTCGATCTGTACGAAATCAACGAGGCGTTCGCCGTCGTGCCGATGGCGGCGATGCAGGAGCTTTGCCTCCCCCCGGAAAAGGTCAACGTGCACGGCGGCGCCTGCGCCCTCGGCCACCCCATCGGCGCGTCGGGCGCACGCGTCGTCGTCACCCTGATCGGGGCGCTGCGCCAGGCCGGCAAGCGGCGCGGCATGGCCAGCCTTTGCATCGGCGGCGGCGAAGCGACCGCCATGGCGATCGAACTCGTCTGAACCCGATGGCCGGCAAGATCGTCTACCAGTCGCCGCGGTTCGTGATGGCCTACGGCGCGGGTCCGCGAGCGGACCCGCGCTCGGCGACCGAGGTCGAATCGGCGCCGAGGTGTCCGCTGCCGATGGTCGTCGGCTGTCCGCGCTCAGGCACCTCGCTCCTGGCCGTCATGCTCGACAGCCATCCGGATCTGGCCGTGCCCCCGGAAACGTCCTTCCTGAGCGGCCTCGTCTCCTCGCCGGGCCCCACCGCCGGCGCGCGTCGACACTTCTTCAATTGCATCACCGCCGACCGGATCCCGGTCTCCAACTGGTCGGATTTCGGGCTCGACCGCGAGCTGCTGTGGCAGCGCCTGAGGGCGATCGAGCCGTTCACGGTCGCGGCCGGCTTGCGCGCTTTCTACGCGCTCTACGCCGAGAGCCAGGGCAAGCCGCGCTACGGCGACAAGACACCCGGTTACGTCTTCCTGCTGCCGCAGATCGCGGCCCTCCTGCCCGAAGTGCATTTCATCCACATCATTCGCGATCCGGGAGACACGGCACTGTCGTGGCGTCAAACCTGGTTCGCGCCCAGCACCGACCTGCGCGTGCTCGGCAGCGAATGGCGCAAGCACGTCGAGGCCGGGCGTCGCGCGCGCCACCTCGTGCCGCATTACGTCGAGCTTCGCTTCGAGGACCTGGTGCGCAACCCCGAGCTCGAGCTCAAGCGCCTGTGCGAGTATCTGGCGCTGCCCTGGAATGCGCGGATGCTCGACTATCGCGCCCAGGGCGCGGCGCGACTGGCGCGGCTGCAGGGCCGCCAGCACGCGCGCGGCCCGATGATCGCCCGCGAGGAGCGCACGCGCATCCACGCCAACCTGACCCGCGCGCCGGACGCCGGCCGGCTCGGGGTGTGGCGGCGCGAGATGACGCCCTCCGAGCGGGAACTGCTCGAGGCGGCGGCCGGCCCGCTGGTCCGCGCGCTCGGCTACGCGGCTTGACCGCTCGGCCGCGCCTTCATTTCGTGCCGCCGACCCGATGCCCACCGTCCTGATCACCGGCGCGAGCCGCGGCCTCGGCCTCGAGTTTGCCCGTCAGTATGGCGATGCCGGCTGGGAAGTCATCGGCTGCTGTCGCCACCCGAAAGCGGCCCGCGCGCTCTCGGAGAATGCGGCGGAGGTCATCAAGCTCGACGTCACCGACGCCCGCGACGTGACCGCGCTGTCGAAGCGGCTCGCGGCGACGACCGTCGACCTGTTGGTGTGCAACGCCGGCGTGACCGGCGCCCGCAACCCGGTGCTGAGCGGGACGACCCAGGCCGACTTCGATGCCGTGATGCGCACCAACGTCCTGGGACCGATGTGGCTTGCCGCTGCGCTCGCCGACCGCATCGCGGGCGGCGGCGACGGGCGCGGTGGCAAGATCGCCTTCTTGTCCAGCCGCATGGGCAGCATCGCGGCAATGGCCAACGCCGGCAGCGCGCTCTACCGCGCCAGCAAGGCGGCACTCAACGCGATCGCCAAGGCCGTGGCGCTGGAACTCGCGCCGCGCGGCGTGGTGACGGTCGCACTGCACCCGGGCTGGGTGCGCACCGACATGGGCGGAGCCGGCGCGGACATCGAAGCCGAGGCGAGCGTCGCCGGCATGCGCGCCGTGATCGCCCGCGTAGGGGCGCGCGACAGCGGGCGCTTTTTCGATTACTCCGGCAAGGAGTTGCCCTGGTGACGGCGCCGATCGACCGCGGACCCCGGGGGCAGCGATGCTGCTGAGCGAATCGCAGCGGATGATCCGCGACACCATGCGCAGCTTCGCGCGCGAGCGCCTGGCGCCGTTCGCCGCCGAGTGGGACCGCAACCACGCCTTCCCGCGCCAGGCGCTCGACGAACTCGGCCGGCTCGGCGCCTACGGCATCGCCATACCCGAGCGCTATGGCGGGGCGGGGCTCGATTACGTCTCGCTGGCCGTGGCGCTCGAGGAGATTGCCGCCGGGGACGGGGCGACCTCGACCATCCTCAGCGTGCAGAACTCGGTGGTCTGCGGCCCGCTGCTCGCCTTCGGCAGCGAGGCACAGAAGGAGCGCTACCTCAAGCCGCTGGCGAGCGGGGCGAGGCTCGGCTGCTTCTGTCTGACTGAGCCCTCTGCCGGCTCGGATGCGGCGGCCATCACCACCCGCGCCGAGCGCTCCGGCGACGGATACCGGCTCAACGGGGTCAAGCAATTCATCACCTCGGGCAAGCACGCCGACGTGGCGGTGGTGTTCGCGGTCACCGACCGTGCCGCCGGCAAGAAGGGCATGTCGGCGTTCATCGTCGCCACCGATTCCCCCGGCTACATCGTCGCCCGCATCGAGGACAAGCTCGGCCAGAGGGCATCGGATACCGCGCAGATCGTGTTCGAAAACTGCCAGGTGCCCGACGCCAATCGACTCGGGCGCGAGGGCGAGGGCTACCGCATCGCGCTCTCCAACCTCGAAGCCGGCCGCATCGGCATCGCGGCGCAAAGCGTCGGCATGGCCCGATCGGCATTCGAGGCCGCGCTCGCCTACGCGGGCGAACGCATGTCCTTCGGCAGGCCGCTTGCGGATCACCAGGCGATCAGCTTCCGCCTCGCCGACATGGCCACCGAAATCGAGGTCGCGCGGCAGATGGTGTGGCACGCGGCGACGCTGCGCGACGCGGGCGAGCCCTGCCTCAAGGAAGCGTCGATGGCGAAGCTGTTCGCGTCCGAAATGGCCGAGCGCGTGTGCTCGGCGGCGATCCAGATCCATGGCGGCTACGGCTACGTCGCCGACTTTCCGGTCGAGCGCATCTACCGCGACGTGCGCGTATGCCAGATCTACGAGGGCACCAGCGACATCCAGCGGCTGGTCATCGGCCGCGCGCTGGCGGCATGACCCGCGAGCGGCGCACGGCATGCGGCTCTGGCTCGACTCCTCCTTGACCGACCCCACGACCGGTTGACATGGCCTCGGACAGCTTCACGCTCTACTGCTTCGCGCAATCGGGCAACTGCTACAAGGCGGCGCTCTCGCTCGAGCTCGCCGGCGCGACCTGGACACCGCGCTTCGTCGACTACTTCGGTGGCGAGACCCGCACAGCGGCCTATCGCGCGATCAATCCGATGGGCGAAGCGCCGGTGCTCGAGCACGCCGGCGCCCGCTTCACCCAGTCCGGGGTGATCCTCGACTATCTGGCCGAGACGCTCGGCCGCTTCGGGCCGCACGACGCCGCGGAGCGGCGCGAGATGCTGCGCTGGCTGCTGTGGGACAACCACAAGCTGACCAGCTACACGGCGACCTATCGCTTCCTGCGCACCTTCACCCAGGCGCCCGACGAGGGCGTGATGAAGTTTCTGCGCGGCCGGGCGGAGGCCGCGTGGGGCGTGCTCGACGCCCATCTGGCCTCGCGCCGCTACGTCGTCTCCGACCGGCTGACCATCGCCGACCTGTCGCTGTGCGGTTACCTGTTCTGGCCCGAAGAGATCGGCGTGGACTGGTCGGCCTATCCGTCGCTTCGCGACTGGCTCTCGCGCCTTCAGGCCGAGCCGCGCTGGGTTCATCCCTACCAGCTGATGCCGGGCCATCCGCGCCCGGCCTAGAAGCCGCCCATGCCCGCCATCGAATCCGAACTCGACTGCCGCGCTGCGACTTTTGAGGCCAATCGCGCCGCGCTCGCCGCGCTCGTGGCCGACCTGAGGCAGCGCGTCGCCGCGATCGAGCAGGGCGGCGGCGAGCAGGCGCGCGCGCGCCACGCCGGTCGCGGCAAGCTGCTGCCACGCGAACGCGTGCGCAGGCTGCTCGACCCCGGAGCGCCATTTCTCGAATTGTCGCAGTTCGCCGCCTATGGCATGTACGACGAGACCATCGCCGCGGCCGGCATCATCACCGGCGTCGGCCGCGTGTCGGGGCGCGAATGCGTGGTCGTGTGCAACGACGCGACCGTCAAAGGCGGCTCGTACTACCCGATGACGGTCAAGAAGCATCTGCGGGCCCAGGACATCGCGCGGGAAAATCACCTGCCGTGCATCTACCTGGTCGACTCGGGCGGGGCGAATCTGCCCAACCAGACCGAGGTGTTCCCCGACCGCGACCATTTCGGCCGCATCTTCTACAACCAGGCCACGCTCTCGTCCGCAGGCATTGCGCAGATCGCGGTGGTCATGGGCTCGTGCACCGCCGGCGGCGCCTACGTGCCGGCGATGGCCGACGAATCGATCATCGTCAAGGAGCAGGGGACGATCTTTCTCGCCGGGCCGCCGCTGGTGAAGGCGGCGACCGGGGAGCTCGTCAGCGCCGAAGAACTCGGCGGCGCCGACGTCCACACCCGCATCTCCGGCGTGGCCGATCACTACGCGCGCAACGACCACCACGCGCTCGCCATCGCGCGCCGGATCGTGGCCAATCTCAACCGCCGCAAGGAGGTCACCCTCGAGGTGAGCGCACCGCGCGAGCCGCTCTACGCCGCTGACGAGATCTACGGGATCATCCCCGCCGACCCCAGAAAGCCCTACGACGTGCGCGAGGTGATCGCGCGCATCGTCGATGGCAGCGAGTTCGACGAATTCAAGGCCCGTTACGGCGCGACGCTGGTGACGGGGTTCGCGCGCCTGTGGGGCTACCCGCTCGGCATAGTCGCCAACAATGGCGTGCTGTATTCCGAATCGGCGCAGAAGGGGGCGCACTTCATCGAGCTGTGCGCCCAGCGCCGGCTGCCGCTGTTGTTCCTGCAGAACATCACCGGCTTCATGGTGGGGCAGAAGTACGAGGCCGGCGGCATCGCCAAGGACGGCGCGAAGATGGTCACCGCGGTGTCCTGCGCCCGGGTGCCGAAGTTCACCGTCATCATTGGCGGCTCGCACGGCGCCGGCAACTACGGCATGTGCGGCCGCGCCTTCGGCCCGCGCTTTCTCTGGATGTGGCCCAACGCCCGCATTTCGGTGATGGGCGGCGAACAGGCCGCCACGGTGCTCGCGACGATTCGCCGCGACGCGATCGAGGCCAGGGGAGGCACCTGGAGCGCGGAGGAGGAAGACGCCTTCAAGGCGCCGCTGCGCGCGCAGTACGAACGCGAGGGCCACCCTTACTATGCCAGCGCGCGGCTGTGGGACGACGGGGTGATCGATCCTGCCGACACGCGCCGGGTGCTGGCGCTGGCCATCTCGGCGGCGCTCAACCGGCCGATCGAGGCCAGCCGCTTCGGCGTCTTCCGCATGTAGAGCGCCATGGCCGAACGCACTGCAAAGAGCGGCGCCGGACGCCGCGCCCAGGGCCGGTCGACCGCGGGCTACGCGACCCTTGCGCTTAGCATCGGCTCCGCCGTCGCCAGCGTCGTGCTCAATCGGCCGGACGTGCGCAATGCGTTCAACGCGACCTCGATCGCCGAGCTCAGCGCGGTGCTGCGCAGGCTCGAGGCGGACCCGGAGGTGCGCGTTATCGTGCTCTCCGGCGCCGGGTCGAGCTTCTGCGCCGGCGCCGACCTCAACTGGATGCAGAAGATGGCCGCGTTCAGCGCCAAGCAGAACCGGGCCGACGCCGGCGCGCTCGCCGCCATGCTCGCCGTGCTCAACGGCCTGTCGAAGCCGACCGTCGCGCGCGTGCACGGTGCGGCCTTCGGCGGCGGCGCCGGGCTGGTGGCATGCTGCGACATCGCCGTCGGCACCCCCGATGCCACGTTCGCGTTTTCCGAGGCGCGGCTGGGCCTGATCCCGGCGGCGATCAGCCCCTATGTCGTGGCCGCGATCGGCGCGCGCGCGGCGCGACGCTACTTCCTGACCGGGGAGCGGTTTTCCGCCGCCGAGGCGCAGCGCCTCGGCCTGCTGCACGAGCTCGTTCCAGCGCCGGAGCTCGACGCGCGCATCGGCACGCTCGTCGACGCGCTGCGCGCCGCCGGTCCGCACGCGCAAGCCGAATGCAAGGCGCTATTGCGCTCGATCGTCAATCGACCGGTCGATGCGCGCATGGTCGCCGACACCGCGCGCCGGATCGCCCGCGTCCGGGCCTCGCCCGAAGGCAGGGAAGGCGTCGCCGCGTTTCTCGCCAAACGCAAGCCGGCATGGCTGCCGCGGGGCGACTAGCGGCGCCGCTGACCATGCAAAAACTCGACACGCTGCAGTTGGTCGCGCTGGCCGCAGCCCTCGGCTGGGCGAGCGGCATCCGCCTGTACGCGGTGCTGTTCATCGTCGGCGCGCTGGGCTACCTCGGATGGTTCGAGCTGCCCGCGCACCTGACGGTGCTCGCGCATCCGCTCGTGCTCTCGGCATCGGGCTTCATGGTGTTCGTCGAGTTCTTCGCCGACAAGATTCCCGGCGTCGACACGTTATGGGATGTGGTGCATACGCTGGTGCGCATTCCGGCCGGCGCGGCACTCGCCGCGAGCGTGTTCGGCGACTCGCCCCCGGCGTGGACGCTCGCCGCAGGCATCCTCGGCGGTACGCTGGCGGCCGGCAGCCATTTCACCAAGGCCGGCGCGCGCATGGCGATCAACACCTCGCCGGAGCCGTTCTCCAACTGGGCCGCGTCGCTGGGCGAGGATCTGCTCGTCGGGGTGCTCCTGTACCTCGCTCTGGCGCATCCGGTCGCCTCGCTCATCGTGCTCGCGGCGCTGTGCGTGCTTTCGCTCTGGCTGCTGCCGAAGTTGTGGCGCTTCGTGCGCAATTTCGGCGCCCGGATCGGCAGCTGGTTCGGTCGCGCGCCGCCGAGCGCGGCGCCGCCGCCGCAAGCGCCCCGGGCGAACGATGTTTGACAAGATCCTCATCGCCAACCGCGGCGAAATCGCCTGCCGCATCGCGCGCACGGCGCGGCGCATGGGTATGCGCACCGTCGCGGTGTACTCCGAAGCCGACGCGCAGGCGTTGCACGTCGCTGTCTGCGACGAGGCCTATCTGCTCGGTCCCGCGCCGCCGCGAACGAGCTATCTCGACGGCCCCCGGATCGTTGCCGTCGCCAAGGCGGCAGGCGCGCAGGCGGTCCATCCGGGCTACGGGTTCCTGTCCGAGAACGAAGCCTTCGCCACGGCCGTCGCCGCCGCCGGACTCACCTTCGTCGGTCCCCCGCCTGCGGCAATCCGCGCCATGGGCTCGAAGGCGCAAGCCAAGGCCATGATGGGGGAGGCCGGGGTGCCGATCGTTCCGGGATATCACGGTGCCGCCCAGGACGACGCGGTGCTGCTCGAGGCCGCCGACGCGATCGGCTATCCGGTGCTCATCAAGGCGAGCGCCGGCGGGGGCGGCAAGGGCATGCGCGTGGTCGAGCGCCGCGACGCGTTCGCCGCCGCGCTCGCCTCCGCCCGGCGCGAGGCGCAGGCCGGCTTCGGCGACCAGCGCATGCTGCTGGAGAAATACCTGCCCCGGGCGCGACATATCGAAATCCAGGTCTTCGCCGATGCGCGGGGGCAGTGCGTGCACCTGTTCGAGCGCGACTGCTCGGTGCAGCGTCGGCACCAGAAGGTGCTCGAGGAGGCGCCCGCTCCCGGGATGACGCTCGAGCGCCGGCAGCGCATGGGCGCCGCGGCCGTCGCCGCCGCCAAGGCGATCGGCTACACCGGCGCCGGTACCGTGGAATTCATCGTTGCCGACGCCGCCGAGCGCGACGCCGCGTTCTACTTCATGGAGATGAACACCCGCCTGCAGGTCGAGCACCCGGTAACCGAGATGATCACCGGACTCGACCTCGTCGAATGGCAACTGCGCGTCGCCGCGGGCGAGAGCCTGCCGCTGACGCAGGAACAGATCGCCTTTCATGGCCATGCCATCGAGGCGCGCATCTATGCCGAGGACCCCGACCGCGATTTCCTGCCCTCGATCGGACGCATCTGCTATCTGCGCGCTCCCGAGGCATCCGCGGGGCTGCGCATCGACACCGGCGTGCGCGAAGGCGACGCCATCAGCCGGCATTACGATCCGATGCTCGCCAAGCTGATCGCCTGGGGCGAGGACCGGCCCGCGGCCCTGCGCCGGCTTAAGGCGGCGCTCGGCGAATACCGCGTCGCCGGCCTGACCACCAACGTGGCCTTTCTCCAGCGCCTGGTCGCGCACCAGGCCTTCGCCGGTGCCGATCTCGATACCGGCCTGATCGCGCGCCATCAGCAGGCACTGCTGCCGCCTCCCCCGGCTGCGTCCGAGCGCTTGCTCGCCGTCGCCGCGCTGGGCGAGCTTGCCCGCATGCGCAGCGCCGCCGCCGCGCAGGCGCGCGCCTCCGGCGACCCCGCCTCGCCATGGCATGACATCGCCACCTGGTGGCTCAACAGCGACTGCCACGCCATCGAGATCACCTTCGAAGCTTCCGGCGTGACCTACCCGCTGCGCCTGCGCACCGAAGGCGATGCCGTGACGCTCCACCTCGGCGGACGCGACATCGCGGCCAGGGTGGCCGCCGAGGGCACCGAGCTTCGCGTCTGCATCGACGGCGTCGAATGTGCCGCTGCATTCGTCCCCGAGGGCGAGGAGCGCACGGTGTTTTGCTTAGGCGAGATACAGCGGCTGCGCCGGGTCGATCCGCTTGCTCACTGCGGCGACGAGGAAGCCCACGCCGGGCACCTGGCGGCACCGATGTCGGGCACTGTCGTCGCGGTGCTGGTGCAGCCGGGACAGAAGGTGCCGAAGGGCGCGTCGCTGCTGGTGCTCGAGGCGATGAAGATGGAGCACACGATCAGCGCTCCGGCGCCGGGCACGGTGCACACGGTCCACTACCGCGCGGGCGAGCAGGTCACCGAAGGCGCCATCCTGATCGACCTCGACGACGATTCGCCGCCGCCGGCGTGAGGCTGCTCCTGTGCACCGCCGGCGATGACGCCGCCGCCTGGATCGCCGAGCTGCGCCGGGCGCTGGCCGGCGCGCAGGTGGATCTCTGGCCCACCCCGGAGGCTCATGCTGCGGACTACGCGCTGGTGTGGAAGCCGCCTAATCAGTTGTGGCCTGAACTGAAGCGCGTCAAGGCGGTTTTCAACCTGGGCGCCGGCGTCGATGCGTTGGGCGGCGCGGTCGGCCTGCGGCGCGACGCGAAGATCGTGCGCCTGGAGGATGCGGGCATGGGGCAGCAGATGGCCGAGTACGTCTGCCATGCGGTGTTGCGTCGCTATCGCGAGTTCGACGTCTACGCCGAGCAGCAGCAGGCGGGACTCTGGCGGCCACGGCCAAGGGCCTGCAAGCAGCGATTCGGCGTGGGCATTCTCGGCCTCGGCGTGCTCGGCGGAGCGGTTGCGAATGCCTTGCGGCCTTTCGGATTCCCGCTGCGCGGCTGGAGCCGCACCGCGCGGCAGGTCGACGGGGTGACGACGTTTTGCGGCGCCTTCGAGCTCGGCGCTTTCCTGGCCGCGGCCGACCTCCTGGTGTGCCTGCTGCCGCTCACGCCGGACACCCGCGGGCTGCTCGACCGGGCCAGGCTGTCGCGGCTGCCGCAGGGCGCGTCGGTGGTCAACGTGTCGCGCGGTGCGATCATCGACGAGGGGGGTCTGCTCTGCCTGCTCGACAGCGGCCACCTCGCCCGCGCGATGCTCGACGTCTTTGACGACGAACCTCTGCCGCCGGGACACCGTTTCTGGCATCATCCGCGGATCGCGCTGACACCGCATGTCGCGGCGATTACGCAGGTCGAAGAGTCGGTCGCGCAGATCGCCGGGAAGATCCGCCGCCTCGAGGCGGGGCATCCGGTCACCGGCATCGTCGCTCGCGACCACGCATACTGAATACCCACCCCGATGATCGACCTCGCTACCGCGGGTGCGAAGGCCATGAAACTGCCGCAACAGGTGCGCATGGTCGAGGTCGGCCCTCGCGACGGCCTGCAGAACGAGCCGGCGATGGTGCCCACGGCGGTCAAGGTCGGCTTGATCGATCGGCTCACCGACGCCGGGTTTCCGGCCATCGAGGCGACCAGCTTCGTTTCTCCGAAGTGGGTGCCGCAGATGGCCGATAACGCGCAGGTGATGGCGGCCATCCGTCGCAAACCGGGGGTGCGCTATCCGGTGCTGACGCCGAACCGAAAGGGATTCGACGCCGCGTTCGCCGCCGGTTGCGATGAGATCGCGGTCCTCGTCGCCGCCTCGGAGACCTTCTCGCTGCGCAACACCAATTGCTCGATCGCCGAGAGCATCGAGCGGGCGCAAGCGGTGGCCGGCGCGGCGCGTGCGCACGGGGTGCGCATGCGCGGCTATATTTCATGCGTGCTCGGCTGTCCCTACGAAGGCGAGGTCGTGCCCGAGCGCGTGCGCGACCTCGCCGCCGCGCTCAAGGCCATGGGCTGCTACGAGGTTTCGCTCGGCGACACGATCGGCACCGGCACCGCGGGCAGGACGCAGAAGCTCTTCGCCACGGTGGCCGAAGCGGTGCCGATCGCCGAGCTGGGGGGGCACTTTCACGATACCTACGGTCAGGCTCTGGCCAACATCTACGCGGCGTTGCAGCTCGGCGTGGCGACCTTCGACAGCTCCGTTGCGGGGCTTGGCGGTTGCCCCTACGCCAAGGGCGCCACCGGCAACGTCGCCAGCGAAGACGTGCTCTACCTGCTTGCCGGGCTGGGCATCGAGACCGGGGTCGACATGGCGCGTCTGCGCGCGGCCGGCCGCTACATACTGGATTTCCTCGGCCGGCCGCCGGCATCGCGCGTCGCCCGGGCGCTCGACGCGAAGGACCCGCTGCCGGAGCGGCCTTGCGCATGACCGATCCGCTGCGCGAGCACGGCGAGGTGGCCTCCCCCTGCATCAGCCTCTGCGTCATCGACCCGCCGACCGGGCTGTGCGCGGGATGCTACCGGACGCGCGCCGAAATCGCCGCCTGGATCGACCTGCCGTCCGGCGCGCGGCGTGCGGTCGTCTCCGCGGCGCGCCTGCGCCGCGCGCTGCACGGCAAGGCCGTGCTCTCGCGGCTGGTCACCGATGGCCAGCGCTGACTGGTACTTCGATTTCGTCTCGCCATTCTCGTACCTCCAGTGCGAGCAGCTGCCACGACTGGAGCAAACGATCCGCGTGCGCTACCGTCCGGTCCTGTTCGCGGCGCTGCTCAAGGCACACGCCTCGCTCGGCCCGGCGGAGATCCCCGCCAAGCGTCGCTTCACCTATCGCTTCGTCGTCTGGCAAGCGCACAAGCTCGGCATCGGATTGAAATTTCCCGCTGCGCACCCCTTCAATCCGCTGCCGCTCTTGCGGCTTGCTCTGGCGGCCGAGTGCGAGCCCGAGGCGATACGCTGCATCTTCCGTTTCGTCTGGCGCGACGGGAGGCTGGGCGACCTGCCGATCGAATGGGCCGAGCTCACCGCAGCGCTTGGGCTCTCCGACGCCGCGGCGCGCGTGGGCAGCGAGGAAGTCAAGTCCGCGCTGCGGCGGAACACCGATGAGGCGATCGCGCGCGGTGTCTTCGGGGTGCCCACCCTCGCCATCGGCGACGAGCTGTTCTGGGGTGCCGACGCGACCGCCATGGCAGCGGACTACATCGCCCAGGGCTGCCGCTATACCGATCCGGAAATGCTGCGCGTGGCGAGCCTGCCGGTGGGCGCACAGCGCGACACCGCGCAGCGCAAGTAACGCCCGCCACGAAGGGTCATTTGGCCGGCGGAGGGAGCGTTGTGGCGCGGATGGCTGCAGTCTGCTTGGCGCGGAAGGCGGCGAGCTTGCGCGAGAGCGCCGGGTCGGTGCGGGCCAGCATGGCGATGGCGAAAAGCCCCGCGTTGGCCGCTCCGGCCTCGCCGATCGCGAAGGTCGCCACCGGCACACCCTTCGGCATCTGCACCGTCGACAGCAACGAATCCTCGCCGCGCAGGTACTTCGACGGCATCGGCACGCCCAGCACCGGCAAGGTGGTCTTCGCCGCCAGCACCCCGGCCAGGTGGGCCGCCCCGCCGGCGCCGGCGATGATGCAGGCGAGCCCGTTGGCCTGCGCATTCTCGGCGTACGCGATCGCGTCGTCGGGCGTGCGGTGCGCCGACAGGACCCGCGCCTCATAAGGCACCCCGAAGGCGGCGAGCTGTGCCACCGCCTGCTCCATGATTTCCCAGTCGCTCTGGCTGCCCATCACCACACCGACCTTGGGAGCGCTGCTGCGTCGAGCCATGAGGTCCCCTGTCGCTCACGCCGCGCGCAACACGGCGCGACGCTTTGCACTGTCGGGGGCAATTTTACCATCAGCCGCGGCCAAGACTTGTCGGACAAGGAGCGCTCGCTGACAATGCACCCAATGTCCTTGCTATCGATGCGCAGGTCGACCTGGCGTCGCGCGGCAGCCGCCTGTGCCGGCGCCTGCATCGCCGCCGCGGCGTGGGCCCAGCCCAGCGACGCCGATTTTGCCGCGGCGCGCGATGCCTACCGCGCCGGCGACGCGGCCCGGCTCGAGCGCATCGCGCCCCGGCTCGCGGGCTATCTGCTCGAGCCCTACGTCACCTACTGGCGCCTCAGGCTCAAGCTCGATGACGTCGATCCGGCCGCGGTGCGGGCTTTTCTCGACCGCTACGCCGATCTTCCGCTCGCCGAGCGCTTGCGCAGCGAGTGGCTCAAAGCGCTCGGCAAGCGCGGCGAGTGGACGCTGTTCGGCGCCGAGTATCCCAAGCTCGTCGCCGAGGACGTCGAACTCGCCTGTTACGTGGCGCAGTTTCGCGCGCAGGGCAAGGAACCGGGGCAGGCCGCGCAGGCCGCCGCCGACGGCAGACGATTCTGGTTTTCCGGCCAGGAACAACCCGAATCCTGCCAGCCGGTGTTTGCGCTGTTGCTCGCGCAGGGCGAGCTCTCGCCCCAGGATGTCTGGGCGCGCTTCCGGCTCGCGCACGAAGCCGGCAACTTCCGCCTGGCAGCCAAGATTGCCGGCCTGCTGCCCGCTGCGGAACGGCCCGCGGCGCACGAATTCGAGCACATCGACCGCAGCCCGCGCGCCGCGCTCGCCAAGGGCGATTTTCGCTTCTCCACCACCGCCGGCCGCGAAATGGCTCTCTACGCTCTCGACCGCGTGGCACAGGTCGACGCGCTCGCCGCCCACGACGCGTGGATCGAATGGCGGGCCCGACTTCCCGCCGCGGACCGCCTGTGCGGCAACCTGCTGGTCGCCTATGCCGGCGCACGCCAGCTTGTGCCCGCTGCCAACGCCTGGTACCGGGAAGCCGACGGCGCGCCGCTCGCTGAAGCCCAGCACGCCTGGCAGGTGCGTGCCGCGTTGCGCGCCGGCGCATGGGCCGACGTGGCCTCGGCGATCGAGGCGATGCCGCCGGAGCAGCAGCAGGACCCGGCGTGGCGCTACTGGAAGGCGCGCGCCCTCGTCGCGGCCGGCGACACCGAAGATGCCACCCGGCTGTTCGCGGGCCTCGCCACCGAACATCATTTCTACGCCTTCCTCGCCGCCGAGGCGCTCGGGGCAAGCGTCATGCCGCTGAGCGAACCGCTCCCCCCCGATCCGGCGGCGCTCGCGGCGTTCGGCGCGCGCCCGGCGGTGCAGCGCGTGCTCAAGCTCTCCACGCTCGACCTGCGCTCCGATGCGCAACGGGAGTGGGTCGCGCTCGTGCGCGGGCTCGATGACGAAGGCCTGCTGCTCGCCGCGTCCTACGCACAGGCGCACCAGCTCTACGACCGCGCGATCAATACCGCCGACCGCACCCAGCGACGGCATGATTTCAGCCTGCGCTATCCGACGCCCTACCAGGCCCAGGTCGAAGACGCGGCGCGCCAGAACAGCCTCGACACGGCCTTCGTCTACGGCCTGATGCGCCAGGAAAGCCGCTTCGTTCCGGACATCGTTTCGGGGTCCGGCGCCATCGGCCTCATGCAGCTCATGCCTCCGACCGCGCGCTGGGTCGCGCACAAGACCGGCCGCACCACCGCGCGCACGCCGCAGCTCGAGGACCCGGAGCTCAATATCCAGCTCGGCGCCTACTACCTGCGCTACGTGCTCGACCGGCTCGACGGACTGCAGGCACTCGGAGCGGCTGCGTATAATGCCGGTCCGGGACGGGCGCAGGCGTGGCGGGGGGCGGTGCCGTTGGAGGGCGCCATCTACGTCGAGACGATACCGTTTAACGAGACCCGGGATTACGCCAAAAAGGTGCTCGCCAACGCGATGTTCTACCAGGCGCAGCTCGGCTTGCGCTATGTTGCGCTCAAGGATCGGCTGGGCATCGTCGCCGCCCGCTCAGGCAGCGCGGCCGGCAGCACGCTCTCCGACAGCGCACCGGCGGAGAGTCGCGCCGAAGGTTCGCGGTGAGCGTCGGCCAGATCCTGGTCGTCGGCGGCAGCGGATTCGTCGGCCGGCATCTGGTCAATCGCCTCGCCGGCGCGGGCTGGCGGGTGGTCGTTGCAACGCGGCAGCGGGAGCGCGCCAAGCACCTGATCCTGCTGCCGACCGTCGACGTGGTCGAGGCCGATGTCCACGACCCGGCGACGCTGGCGCGACTCGCCGCCGGCAAAGATGCGGCGGTCAACCTCGTGGGCATACTCAACGAGTCGCGCCGCGGCGATTTCCAGCGGGTGCACGTCGAGCTGCCGCGCAAGCTCATCGCCGCCTGTGCCGGCGCGGGCGTTGCGCGCCTGCTGCACATGAGCGCCCTGCACGCCGACGCCGCGGGGCCGAGCCGCTACCTGCGCAGCAAGGGCGAAGCCGAAGCACTCGTCGCCGGGGCGGATCTCGCCTGGACGATCTTCCGGCCGTCGGTGATCTTCGGGCGCGAGGACTCCTTTCTCAACCTGTTCGCGCGCCTCGAGCGGCTGCTGCCGGTGATCGCGCTCGCCGGCGCGGGAGCGCGTTTCCAGCCGGTCTACGTGGGCGACGTCGCCAACGCCTTCCTATGCGCCCTCGACGACGAGCGCACGCACCGGGAGCGCTACTCGCTGTGCGGACCAAGGGTGTATACGCTGCGCGAACTGGTAGCCTACGCGGGCGAGCTGACCGGTTACCGGCGACCGATCGTGCCGCTCGGTCCCGCGCTGGGGACGCTGCAGGCGCGCCTTCTCGAACTTCTCCCCGGAGCGCTCATGAGCCGCGACAACCTGGCGTCGATGCGCGTGGACAGCGTCTGTGATGGCCCGTTTCCGGCCGTGTTCGGGTCGCCGCCGACCGCGCTCGAGGCTGTTGTGCCGGAGTATCTGACGCCGGCTTCGCTGCGCGATCGTTACTCGGGCCTGCGCGCGCAGGGCGGGCGCTGAAGATCTACCGCGTCGGCGGTTCGGTGCGCGACGAGCTGCTCGGGCGGCAGATCGCCGATCGCGATTTCGTCGTCGTCGGCGCCGCGCCGCAGGAGATGCTCAAGTGCGGGTTCCGGCCCGTCGGCCGCGATTTTCCGGTTTTCCTGCATCCCGAAACGCACGAGGAATACGCGCTGGCGCGCACCGAGCGCAAGACCGGACACGGACACCAGGGTTTCAGCTTTCACGCCGCGCCCGGGGTGACGCTGGAAGAGGACCTCGCACGGCGCGATCTCACCATCAATGCCATGGCGCGCGCCGAGGACGGGACACTGATCGATCCGTTCCGCGGCGCAGAGGATCTGCGCGCCGGCCTGTTGCGTCACGTCGGCGCCGCTTTTGCCGAGGATCCATTGCGCGTGTTGCGGGTGGCACGCTTCGCCGCGGAGCTCGGCTTCGCGGTCGCGCCGGAAACCGAGGCGCTGATGCGCGCGATCGCGGAGAGCGGCGAGCTCGCGACCCTGACGCCGGAGCGCGTCTGGCAGGAGCTCTCCCGCGCCCTCATGGCGGCGACCCCGTCGCGATTCTTCGCGACATTGCGCCGCTGCGGCGCGCTCTCGCAGCTGCTCCCCGAGGTCGATGCCTTGTTCGGCCCGCGGCGACGGCGCGCCGGGGATCTCGGCTTCGACGCGGGTATCGCCTGCCTGCAGGCACTCGACGGCGCCGCCACGGCGGCGGCGCCGTTGCCGGTCCGCTACGCCGTGCTCGCTTCGGCTTTGGCCTCGAGCGCCGAAGCGACCGCCTTGAGCAACCGGCTCAAGGTGCCCTCGGCTTGTCGCGACCTTGGCGCACTGAGCGTGCGCTACGCGGCAAGCGTGCGTCGCGCCGCCGAACTCGCGCCGGCGGCGTTGCTCGATCTGCTGCTCGCCACCGACGCGCTGCGTCGCCCCGAGCGCCTGCGCGGGCTGGTGCGGGCGAGCACCATCGCGCCGCTGTGGCACGGCGGGGCGGCAGCGGCTGAGGCGGTGGAGCAGCGGCTGTGCGCCGCGCTGGCCGTAATACGCGCCGTCGACGTCGGCGCGCTCGCCGCGCGCGGGTCGGCAAAAGAGCTTCCGCGGCGCATCCGCCAGGCGCGCTTGCGGGCCTTGCGCGAGTCGATGCGCTCGCCAGCCGCCAAGAAGCGGGCGCGACGGCGCGCCTGAAAAGTTGCAGGCGGCGGCTCGAGGCCGCCGCGTCCTAGAAGAAGTGCGCGATGCCGAACACCACCCCGGGCAGCCGCGCTCCCTGGACCGTGCTGTAGGGGTTGATGTTGAAGCTGTAAGCGGCGTTGGCGCCGTTTCTCACCTGCACGTATCCGGCATAGAGGAGCGTCCGGAGCGACAGCGAGTAGCTGTAGGAGATTTCCCATTGCTCGGCGTCCGAATCCGGGCCCTTGGTCAGGCCGCCGATCTGGGTTCCGTCCGACGCGCTGCCGGTACCGTTGCCCGCCTTGCCCCAGAACAGGTAGAACGAGCCGCCGCCGGCCGGGACGGTGGCGGAAACGCCCCAGAAATCGCGCTTCAGGTCGCCGGTGAACGTGTCGTACTTGAGCCGCTCATAGACCCCCGCGATGCGCAGCCCGAGGCCGTTGTCGAGCGTGCCGAAGTCGTAGCCGGCGGCGAGCGACAAGGCGTAGTCGTTGGCGCCGGGGTAACGGACCTTGTTGTTCTCCTCGTAGGCCACGCCGAGGTCGAGCGGCCCCTTGCTGTAGAACGCCGCCATGCTGATCACGTTGGCGTGGCGCAGTCCCGACAGGTGATCGCCGCTGTTGGCGACGATGCCCGGGTCGGTGTCATCGGAAGTGGAGGAACGCGTCGCGTACTGCACTTCGGCGCTGAAACCGTCCAGCGGCAGCGTTTCGTAACGGATGGAGTTGCCCAACCGGGCATCGAAGCCCCCCTGGAGTTTGGACAGCGGTCCCTGGGCCCAGATGGCCGCGGTGGAAAAAATGGACGTGGTCAACGTCGGGGTGTCGCCGAAGATGGGCAGGATGTCGTCGTAGGGCGTCAGAAAGTTGCCGGCCTTCAAGGTGCCCCAGTCGCCCTGCAGGCCGACGAAGCTCTCCCGGCTGGCAAGCGTGCCGCCGCCGGTGTTCGCCTGCACCTGCGATTCGAGCTGGAATATGGCGACCTGTCCGGCGCCGAGGTACTCGTTGCCGCGAATGCCGAAGCGCGACGAGTTGCTGCTGACGCGAACGACGGTCGGATTGTTGCCATCGGGCTGCTTGCCGCCGACGAATTCGAGGTCGAGGTTGAGATCGCCGTAGAGCGTGACGTTGGCGATCTGCGCCGCCGCCGCGCAGGGCAGCATCGCGACACTGGCGGCAACGAGGGCGACGAGGGATCTGTTCATCCGATTGTCATGGCGACGGCACGCGCGACCGCCGGCCGCAGCCATTGTCCCACGTTGCGCCGCGCTAAGGCTCGCGCCGGGCTAGAGCCGGTACGCAGCGAAGGTCATTAGCCGAGCCGTGGCGCGCATGAGCGCGCACGCCAGCCACGGCAAATCCGCCGCGCCGGCCTCGCGCGCCGACACGCCGTGACGGACTTCGTCGTCGCGCATCGCGGCGACGATGGCCCTGCTTTTCCGATCGCCGGCTGGCAGGCGGTCCATGTGCGTCGACAGGTGCGCCTCGACCTGGCGTTCGGTCTCGACCACGAAGCCCAAACTGGTGCGATCGCCGGTAATGCCGGCGACGAGGCCGATGGCGAAGGAGCCGGCAAACCACAGCGGGTTGACCAGGCTGGTGCGATCGGCGAGCTCGGCGAGCCGCTGCTGGGTCCACGCCAGATGCTCTTCTTCCTCGCGCGCAGCGTGCGCCAGCCGAGCGCGGGTTGCGCCATCGCGCGCGGCCAGCGCCTGCGCCTGATAGAGCGCCTGGGCGCAGACCTCGCCGGTATGGTTGACCCGCATCAGCCCCGCCGCATGGCGGCGCTCATCGGGGGTCAGGTCGGATTCGGGCAAGCCCGCGGCTGGATTGGGGCGGCCGCTTACCACGCTTCCGGAGAGGGTGCGCAAGGCGCGGTCGAAACCGACAATCAGGTCATCGATCATGGCATCTGCCCGTCGCCGCATCGAGCCCAGGCTCTACGCGGCGGCGACTGGTTGTTCCCGCGCCTGCAGGCGGTCGTGCCGTCGCGACGCGGGCAAAAAAAACGGGCGCCCGTCGGACGCCCGTATGATCACTTCAAACCCAGCTGAACCTGGGAACTGCGGTGTGCAACAGATTAGAAGAAGTGCACCATCCCGAACACGACGCCCGTCGGCTTGCCGTCGTTGCAGTTCGACGCATTGTATTCGCAGACCTGGATCGTGTACGGGTTGATGTTGAACGTCGTCTGGTTGTACGCCTTGTTGGCCAGCCTCACGTAGCCCGTGTAGAGCAGGGTCCGCGGCGACAGGCTGTAGCTGTAGCTCAGTTCCCACTGCGTCGTCGCGGTGTTGGCTCCGTGCGTCACGTAACCGACGGTGGTGCCGTCCGGTGCGCTGCCGCTGCCGTTGTCCGCGTGGCCGTAGAAGAAGTAAATGGTGCCGCCACCGACCGGCATGGTCGCGGAGGCGCCCCAGAAGTTGCGAGTCAGGTCGCCGGTCGTCGCATCGAGGTTCTGCACCTGGTAGTGCGTGTGCTCGAACACCAGGCCGACGCGCAACCCGAAGCCCTTCATGATGCTGCCGAAGTCATACGCACCGGTGACCGTGTAGTCGTAGTCGTTGGCGTTGTAGATGCAAGGCGCTGCCACCGAACAGCCCACTGCCACGGTATTGACGTATTGCCGGACCTTCTGGTTGAACTCCCCGGACGCCGCGATCTGCAACGGGCCGTTGGTGTAGATACCGTTCAGGCCGATCACGTTGGCGTGGCGCACGCCTTGCGCCTGGCTGCCGTTGCTGCCCGACCATCCGGGCGCAATCCCGCTGGGCGGCTGATTGATCACGGTGCCGCTGCCATCGTTGAAGCCGCCAGTCGCGCTCTGGGTCGAATACTGCACCGCGGCGGTGAAGCCGTTCAGGTTCGGGCTGTCGTAACGAACGTTGTTGCCGGTCCGTGCATCAAAGCCACCGGCGGCCTTGGAGAGGTTGCCCTGCGCCCACACGTCGGCGGTCGACAGGATCGAGGTCAACAGGGTCGGCACGTTACCGAACACCGCGTGCACGTCGTCCTGCGGCATCAGGAACTTGCCCATCGTGACCTTACCCCAGCTGCCTTGCAGGCCGACGTACGATTCACGGCTGGCCAAGCCCGAGCTCGACGAATTGCCCGTGTCCCAGCTCACGTTGGACTCCATCTGGAAGACGGCGAGCAGGCCACCGCCCAGGCTTTCCTGGCCGCGGACGCCGATACGCGACGTGTTGCTGGCGACCCGGACGACCGTCGGATTGTCGCCCGCTGGGATGCCTTGCGAGATGCTTGCGGGCTGCGCGCCACGGACGAACTCAAGATCCACGTTCGCGCGCCCGTAGAGCGTCACGTTCGCGGTTTGCGCTTGCGCGGCCAGCGGCAGCGCAAATGCGCCGGCGACAGCAAGAGCGACGAGCTTCTTATTCATGGAGTTTCTCCTCTAACGGAAAAAATAGGCAAGGTACCTGCGTTTGCGCCTGCCATCGGAACCTTCTCAGTTGGATAAGCGAGAAGTTAAAGCCATTGTGCCAAACCGGCGAATCCATTGGCAAGCTAAAACCCCCGACCCCAAAATACCCCGAGAAGCCTGTTGTTTAATTGCAACAAGAAGCCCCTTCCGGACCTGAGCGGCTGCATTGGGCCACGGCGTATAATTCCACCTGCCGATCGCCTCTGCGGCGCACGGCTGCCAAGGGCGACAAAATGGTCGCAAACAACAGCTTGCGGGCCCTGCGCTGTTTCCCAGCGCGGCATTGTGGGGCGGGGTGAGGCAATGACGGGCCTGGCGGCAATAATCGGCGCCGCGGTGAGCTGGGTGGTGCTGCGCGCGTTGCTCGCGCGCGCCGGCTCATTGCCCCTCGATCGGCCCAATGCGCGGTCCCTGCACGAGCGCGCGGTTCCGCGCGCCGGCGGGGTCGCAATCTGGGCCGGCTGGTTCGCCGGCACGGCCTGGCTGCCCGGCGCCAAGCCCTGGTTCGGGCCGCTTTTGGCGGTCATCGTCGTCTCGCTGCTCGACGACTGGCGCGGCATCCATCCGGCGCTGCGCCTGCTGGTGCAATGCGCGGCGGCGGCGACCTGGGTCTGGCTCGCCGCGCCGCCGCTACCCGCCCTGCTCGCCATCCTGACCGTGGTCTGGATGGCCAATCTTTACAATTTCATGGATGGCAGCGACGGCTTGGCGGCAACCATGGCGGTGGTCGGATTCGGCGCCTACGCCGCAGGCGCCTGGCTTGCCGGCGGCGCGGGCACGGCGCTGTTTCTGGCCTTAGCCGCGGCGGCGGCCCCCTTTCTGTCCCAAAACCTGCCTCCGGCGCGGGTGATGCTGGGCGATGTCGGGGCGGTACCGCTTGGCTTCCTGGCCGCGATCTTCGGCCTGGCGGGCTGGCAGGCAGGCTGGTGGCCGCCGTGGTTTCCCGTGCTCGTGTTCCTGCCCTTCATCGCCGATGCGAGCCTCACGCTTTGCCACCGGCTGCTGCGCGGGGCGCGCGTCTGGGAGCCGCACCGCGAGCACTATTACCAGCGCCTGGTCTTGGTCGGCAGGGGCCACGCCCAGACCCTTGCCGCCTATGCCCTGCTCATGCTCGGCAGCGCTGGGTCCGCGCTCGCCGCGCTTGCCTGGGCACCCGGCGCCGGAACGGTCGTGCTGCTGCTCTGGACGGCGATTCTCGCGCTGGTGTTCGCGGTGATCGCGTATCATTGGCGGCGGCGAGGTGTGCGTTGTGAAGAAAGTAAGGGCTAACTGGCGGATCTGGCTCGCGTTTGTGCACGACGTCTGTGCGGCGGCGATTGCCTGGGCCGGGCTGTACTGGCTGCGCTACAACATCGACCTGCACGAGCCGCAGCTCTCCGACATGCTGCACACGCTGGTCTGGATGCTGCCGCTGCAGGCCGGCATCTTCCTCGCCTTCGGCCTCTATCGCGGCCTGTGGCGGTTCGCGAGCCTGCCCGATCTGCAGCGCATCGTGCTCGCCGCGGGCCTGGGGGCGGTTGCCATTCCCCTGGTGCTGGTGATGCTGCGGCTCACCTCGGTGGTGCCGCGCAGCGTCCTCATCCTCTATCCGCCGGTGCTCATTTTCCTCATGGCCGGCAGCCGCTTTACCTATCGCATCTGGAAGGAGCACCGCCTCTACAGCCCGTTGGCGGCGCTCGGCGAACCGGTGCTCATCCTCGGCGCGGGCGAAGCCGGGGCGCGGCTGACCAAGGAACTCGAGCACAGCCGGCAATGGCGCGTGGTGGGCCTGCTCGACGACGACCGCGCCAAGCAGGACCGGCTGCTGCGCAACATCAGGGTGCTGGGGCCGATCGCCGAGTTGCCCGAATGGGCGCGTCGCTTCGGCGTGCGCACCGTGATCATCGCCCTGCCGTCGGCCGCGCACGGGGTGCGCCGGCGGGTCGCCGAGCTTTGCGCCGCGACCGGGCTGGAAGCCCTTACGGTGCCCTCGTACGAGGACCTGATCAACGGCCGCGCCCTGTTGACGACCATACGCCACGTCGAGCTCGACGACCTGCTTGGGCGCGATCCGGTGGTGCTCGACAGCGCCGGCCTGCGCGAATGGCTGGGCAATCGGGTGATCCTGGTCACCGGAGCGGGCGGCTCGATCGGCGCGGAGCTGTGCCGCCAGATCGCGCGCTACCGGCCGCTGCGCCTGGTGCTGCTCGAGTTGTCCGAATACGCGCTCTACCAGGTGCAGCAGTCGCTGCAGGACGATTTCCCCGGCCTGCAGGTGGTCACCATCGTCGGCGACGCCAAGCATGCGACCCTGGTCGAACAGGTGCTCGGGCGCGAGCGCCCGTCGGTGATCTTTCATGCCGCGGCGTACAAGCACGTACCGTTGATGGAGGAAACCAACGCCTGGCAGGCGGTGCGCAACAATGCCTACGGCACCTGGGTCATGGCGCGCGCGGCGCTGGCCGCGAAGGTGGAGAAGTTCGTGCTCGTGTCGACCGACAAGGCGGTCAATCCGGCCAACGTCATGGGCGCCTCCAAGCGGCTCTCCGAGATGATCTGCCAAAGCCTGCAGAATGGCGGCACGCAGTTCATCATCGTCCGCTTCGGCAATGTCTTCGGCAGCGCCGGCAGCGTGATCCCGCGCTTTCGCGAGCAGATCGCTCGCGGCGGCCCGGTCACGGTCACCCATCCGGAAATCAAGCGCTACTTCATGTCGCTGTCGGAGGCCACCCAGCTGCTGCTCCAGGCGGGGCTCATGGGCGGCGGCGGCGAAGTGCTGGTGCTCGACATGGGCGAGCCGGTGCGCATCGTCGACCTGGCGCGGCACCTGATCCGCCTGTCCGGCGCCGACCCGGACGCGATCGGCATCGTGTTCACGGGGCTGCGCCCCGGCGAAAAGCTCTACGAGGAACCGCTCGCCACGGAAGAGACCCCTCTGGCCACGCCGCATCCGAAACTGTTTATCGCCCAGGCGCGGGCCAACGGTGCCGATGCGATCGACCAGATGATCGCCTGGCTCGAGCGCGATCGCGTCGCGAGCGATGCCGAGGTGCGCTCCTGGCTCAAGGCATGGATCGCCGAATACGCGCCACCCGGCGAGCTCCCCCGGGCCGCCGTTGCCGTGCAACGGGTCGTTGCACGCCAAGCCCGCTAGAGCACGCTGCGCCGCTAGGCCTTCAGGTCGATCCCGAGCTCTGCCATCGCCGCCACGACGGCCTCGAGGCCGATGGCATCCATGCAGCGCGGGTGAGGGCACTGCGCCGGCGAGCGCTCGCAGCGTCGCACCCAGGCGATCTCGCGCTTGAAGAGCGTGCGTTGATCGCGACAGGGAAACGGATCGACGCTGACCGCGCGATAGGGCGCGCCGCGCCAGAAAGCCCCCGCGCCGGTAAGCGTCACCGCCCCGGGACCGAACAGAGCCACGGTTGGCGCGCCGACGATGCGCCCGAGGTGCGCGATACCGGTGTCCGGGCTGACTAAGACGGCGGCGCCGGCGATCAGTTGCCAGATCTGCGCGAGCGTCAGCGCGCCGGCAAAGGAGCGAAACCGCGCGTCGGGATCGCAGGCGCGCACGATTGCCGTTTCCGCCGCTGCCGCCGACCACACCGGTTCGATGCCGCTCGCCGCGAGGCGCGCGGCGAGCGCCGCCCAGCGCCTCGCATCCCATTGCTTGAGCGGCGTGCTGGCCCCGACGTGCAGCACCGCGTACGGCGAGGCAAGGGGAGGGGCGATGGCCGCGGCGGGGGGCGAGGGCCAGTCGGCCGGACGATAGGCGGCCGGCGGCGGGCCGGGTACGAGGCCGCCGACCATGTCGCCCCAGGCGGCGGGCCGGTCCGGATACCGCCACTGCTCGTCGATCGGCCAACTCTTGCTCGGCGGCCAGTCACCGGCGAAGGCGACGATCCAGCGCGCACCCAGCGCCAGGGCGAGCCAGCTCATGCGGTTGTCGGCTGGAATGAGCGCGAGATCGAAACCGGGCTCGTGCCACAGCGGCGATCGATTCGGCCACCGCGGGTCCCAGCCGATGGCGCGCAGGTCGTAGGGTGCGCGCGCATACAGCGGCGCGTAGGCCTCGGGCACGGCCATCACCAGGTCGGCGGCCGGATGGCGTTCGCGCAGCTTGGCGACCAGCGGGGTCAGCATCAGCGTGTCGCCCAGCAGAAGATGATGGGCGATGAGGATGCGTTGCGGATCGGGCGGCGACGCGCGGCGGCCGCCGCTTGCCAGCCGCCACAGCAGGGCGCGCGCGACCACCTGCGTCCGGCCGGCCAGGCGCCCGTGGCCGTCAGCGGTAGCGGTTGCCATGGGCTGCGCCGGGCTTAGCAGCTCTCGGCGCGCGGCCTCATCGTCCCCGCGCCAAGGCAGCTACCGCCGACCGGTCCGGACGCAGCATGATGGCGCAGGGAGAAACGCAGGGCGAACGACACGATTTCAAGGTGCAAGCCGCCGCGATGGATCGCGAGCGTAAGCGCCGGCCATTATAGCGCGGGGCCTGCGGCGCGCCTCACCGCCGTGGCGGGGGCGTAGCCGCATGTGCGGCGGCGAGCAGGTCGCGGTAGAGCAGCACCAGCTGCAGCGTCATGGCGGCGGGGGTGAGCGGCAGCACCGCTTCCCGGGCGCGCGCGCCCAGCGTGGCCCGCGCACCGGCGTCGGTCAGCGTCATCATGTGCCAGGCGAGCGAATCGACGTCGCGCGCCGCACAGGCGAAGCCGGCGTCGTTGTCGACGATGAGCTCGGCCGCGCCGCAGGTCGTGCTCGTGACCACCGGCAGAGCGCACGCCATCGCCTCGAGCGCGGCGTTGGGGCAGGGATCGTAGAACGTCGGCAGCACGAACGCGTCCGCGGCGCCGAAGAATGGCCGGGCATCGTCCTGCGCGCCCAAGAGCGCGACCCGGTGGGCGACGCCGAGCTCACGCGCCAGATTCTTGTAACGGCGACGCGACTTGTCGCGCCCGACCACGAACAGGTAGGTGTCGCCGGGCAGGCGGGCGAGAGCGGCGATGGCGCGCGCCACGCCCTTGCGCGCATAACCGGAGCCGACGAGCAGGAACACGGTCGCCTCTTCGGGCACCCCCAGCTTGGCGCGCACCGGGGCGCGATGGCTGCGCAACTGCGGCGAATAGACGTCGCTGTCGACGGCGTTGTAAATGACGAACAGCCGCTCCTCGGGCAGGCCGAAGCGCTCGCGGATCTCTTCCTTCACCATCTTCGAGTTGCAGATCACCGCGCGCAGCGCCGGGCTGGCGAAGAGCTGCCGCTCCATGTCCAGGACATAGCGGTGGTACGGGCTCCAGGCGGTGAGGCGGCGGAGCAGCGGCGATGCATCGCGCAGCCGCTCCTCCAGATAGACCTGGTGCACGCCGTCGCCGGCCCGATAGAGGTCGCAGCACAACAGGCGCTCGTGCGACTGCACCAGTTCCGGCGGCTTGCGGGCGATGGTGCTGCATACCGCACGGGCAAAGCTCCAGTCGCGCCACAGCCGGCCCAGGTAGGGCGGGTTGCAGAGCACCGGTTCAATGAGCTGGAGGCGGGTCTGCGGCCAGCGTCGCGTGTAGAGGGTGATGGCGATGCCGCGCTCGAGCAGCGCTTCGAGCGCGCTCTCGACAAAGCGCTCGGCGCCGCCGTAGGGCGTGTAGCGCTGGCGGATGATCGCGAGCCTCATGGCGCTCGCGCCTCGGTCTCGGCAAGCAGCTCGACGAGCGCCGCGTGAACCCGCCCCACCGGCAGCGTGGTGAGGCACTCGGAAACCTTGCCGCCGCCACAGCCGTCGATGCCGCAGGGCCGGCAGGGGTGGACTGTCGAGGCGACCACACGGTGGGCCACCTGCCACGGATGCCACTCGATCTCGCCGCTGGGCCCGAACAGCGCCACCACCGGCGTCTGCATCGCGGCAGCGATATGCATCGGCGCCGAGTCGACGCCGACGAACGCCCGCGCCTCGCCCGTGAGCGCCGCCAGTTCGCGCAGCGTCAGCGCGCCGGCGAGGTCGACGACCTGCTTTCTCACCGCGGCGGCGAGCCTGTCCATTACCGTCGCCACCAGCCTCTGCTCGGATGCGTCGGGGGCGCCGGTGATGACCACCGGCCAGCCGTCGCCGACGATCTGCGTGATCAGATCGGCGTAGGCCTCCGGCGTCCAGCACTTGAACTGCCAGCGGGAGCCCGGGTGCAGCTGGATGAATCGCCGGGGCAGCAGCCCGTGCTCGGCGCAGCATTGCCGCGCCCGCGCGAGGTCGGCCGCGCCGGGAACGAGCACCAGTTGCCGCTCTGCGTGCGCCGGTTGCAGCCCCAGCCGGCGCAGCGCGTCGAGATTGCATTCCACCGTGTGCCGCGGCCGGGCGCGCGGCAGCCGGTAGTAGTGCGTAAAGCTCGTCCGCCACAGCCAGTGGGCGCCCGGCAGCTCGCGCCCGACCGCGTAGCGCGGACGCAGCAACCGGCACAGCCACGCTCCGCGCGGATGCTCGGTCAGATGCACGATCAGGTCGTAGCCTCGCGCGCGCAATGCGCGCAGCAGGCCGGTCTCGGCGCGCCACTGGCCGAAGAGCCCGCGCCGCTTCCAGTCGCGATCGATGGCATGCAGGCGGGCTATGGCCGGATGACCTTCGAGCAGCGGCGCGGTGTCGCGATAGACGAGCGCATCGATCTCCGCCCCGGGCAGCGCGCTACGCAACGCGGTGAACACCGGCGAGGCAAGCAGGACGTCGCCATGGTGGCGCAGCTTGGTGACCAGCGCGCGGTGCACGAGACCTACGTCGATGGCGTCCGGCGGCGCGTCTGGCATCCGCGCAAGATACCAAAGGGCTTTGTCGCTTACAAACCCGTCGGCACCCGCGCCAGTCAGGGCTTACTCGTCGAGCAAGCGGCGCGGTTACTTTGTTTGCGTGCGATCGGTTAGAATCCTCGCCACCGAGCCCTCCGCTGCAATCCCTGCCGCCATGCCCCCCGAGGCCGCCTCCGCGCTCAAGGCTCAGATCCTGGCCGAGGCCCTGCCCTACATTCAGCGCTTTCATGACAAGGCCATTGTCATCAAGTACGGCGGCAACGCGATGACGGAAGCCGCGCTCAAGGCCGGATTTGCCCGCGACGTGGTGATGCTCAAGCTCGTCGGCATGAACCCGGTCATCGTCCACGGCGGCGGACCCCAGATCGGCGACCTGCTGAAGACGATGGGCATACCGAGCGAATTCCGCCAGGGCATGCGGGTGACCGACGAGAAGGTGATGAACGTCGTGGAAATGGTCTTGGGGGAGCTCAACCAGGAGATCGTCGGCCTGATCAACCAGCATGGCGGCCGCGCCGTCGGCCTGACCGGCCAGGATGGCGCCTTCATCCACGCCCGCAAGATGCTGCTCAAGAGCGAGTCCGACGGCAGCGAGTCGGTCGACATCGGCCTGGTGGGCGAAATCGAGCGCATCGATCCGGAGCTCATCCAGCTGCTCGATTCGCGCGATTTCGTCCCGGTCATCGCGCCGATCGGCGTGGGCCCGGAGGGGGAGGCCTACAACATCAACGCCGACCTTGTGGCCGGCAAGCTCGCCGAGACGCTCAAGGCGGAAAAGCTCGTGCTGATGACCAACACGGTCGGCGTGCTCGACAAGAACGGCACGCTGCTCACCGGCTTGAGCGCCAGTGCAATCGAGCGCCTGTTCGCCGACGGCACGATCCACGGCGGCATGCTGCCCAAGATCGGCTCGGCGCTCGACGCGGTCAAGAACGGCGTGCGCAGCTCGCACATCATCGACGGCCGGGTCGAACACGCGTTGCTGCTCGAGGTGCTCACCAACGAAGGCGTGGGCACCATGATCAAGGCCGATTGAAGGGGCGCGAAGGAGCATCTCGATGGCGACCAAACCGGGCGAACGCCGGCTGCAGATCCTGCAGACGCTGGCAGCCATGCTCGAAAGTCCCCGTGGCGAGAAGATCACCACCGCCGCGCTCGCCGCGCGCCTGGAGGTGTCCGAGGCCGCGCTCTACCGCCATTTCGCCAGCAAGGCACAGATGTTCGAGGGACTCATCGAGTTCATCGAATCGACCCTGTTTTCACTCGTCAACCGCATTACCAGCGAAACCACCGACGGCGTCGCGCAGGCGGCGCAGATGGTGTCGGTACTGCTCGGATTCGCCGAGAAGAATCCCGGCATGACGCGGGTACTGATCGGCGATGCGCTGGTCAACGAGGACGAGCGCCTGCAGGTGCGCATGAATCAGCTCTACGAGCGCATCGAGGCGGCGTTGCGCCAGGCGCTCAAGATCGCCCAGGCGGGCGGCGGCTGGAGCGGCGACCCGGTCGCCGAAGCCAACGCCCTGCTCGCCTTCGTGCTCGGGCGCTGGGCACTGTTTGCCAAGTCTGGCTTCAAGCGCCTGCCGCAGGAGCACTGGGAAACGCAGCGCAAGTACCTGTTCGGCTAGGCGGCCTGCGGCGAGGGGCGCGCGGCGGCCGGACGCGATGGCGCGCTCTAGCGCGCCTGCGCCTTCCGGCACACCGGGCAATCGGGATCCCGAGCCATCTTGACCTCGCGCCACTCCATGGTTAACGCATCGAGCAGCAACAGCCGCCCGGCGAGCGTGCGCCCGGCCGGGGCGAGCAGCTTCAGCGCCTCGGCGGCCTGGGTGGCGCCGATGATGCCGACCAGAGGAGCGAACACCCCCATCGTGGCGCAGCGGGTTTCCTCGAACTCGTCACCCTCGCCGAACAGGCAGCAATAACAGGGGCTTTCGCTGTCGCGGGCGTCGAACACGGCAACCTGGCCGTCAAAGCGTATGGCGGCCCCCGAAACGAGCGGCTTTCTCGCCGCCACGCAGGCGCGATTGACCGCGTGCCGGGTGACGAAGTTGTCCGAGCAATCGATGATGACGTCGACCGCCGCCGCCAGCGGCGAGAGTTCTGCTTCCCCGACCCGCTGCGTCCGGGCCAGCACGCGCACCTCGGGGTTGATGGCGGCAAGTCGTGCCCGTGCCGCATCGACCTTCGGCTGCCCGACGACGCCGGTATCGAACAGGGTCTGGCGGGCGAGGTTGGTGAGATCGACGCGATCGGCGTCGACCAGGGTCAGCGTGCCCACGCCGGAGGCGGCGAGAAACTGCGCCACCGGATTGCCCAGGCCACCGACACCGACGATGAGCGCATGCGCCTCGGCGAAGCGCTGCTGGGCGTTGACGCCGAGCTCGGCGAGCAGGATGTGCCGGCTGTAGCGCAGCAGCTGCGCGTCATCCATTGGCCGGGCGGTTGTCTCGGGCGCCTGCGCGCAAGGGTAGGAAGCCACGGCACATTATGAACCGGTTGCCTCTGCCAGATCGGCAAAGCGCGCGCCCAAGCCGATGCAGGCGCTCACTCGCGGCCAACGGCCGCTTGGGCCAAGAAAAACGCCCGGGCGAACCGGGCGTCTTTCGGCGCATGCGCGGGGCTCGTCTACTGCGGCTTCGCCTGCGCCGCAACCGCCCTGTTCGAGGCGAGAACCGGCTGGCCCTTGAGCTCGTTGAGCGCCTGCTTGAGCTGGAAATCGTCGCTGGCGCCGAATTCGAAGCGTGGCGGCAGCACATCGGGGTCGAGCTTCGACACCGGCTTGACCGGGTTCTTCGCCACCGGCTGCGCCGCCGCGCTCTTGCCCTTCATGTTGAGCGCATCATCGGCGGCGGCGGCATTCGGCGTCTCGAGATGATGGTCCAGGTTCGCTTCGCGCAGACGGTTCGGCGAGTCGCGCCCGTCGTCGACGACGATATCGGGCTCGATGCCCTTGGCCTGGATCGAGCGCCCGTTGGGCGTGTAGTAACGCGCCGTGGTCAGCTTGAGCCCGGTGTTGTGGCCGAGCGGCACGATGGTCTGCACCGATCCCTTGCCGAAGGTCTGCGTGCCCATCACGATCGCCCGCTTGTGGTCCTGCAAGGCGCCGGCGACGATCTCCGATGCCGACGCCGTCCCGCCGTCGACGAGCACCACCATCGGCACCGTCTTGATCGCCGCAGGCAGATCGCGCAGGTAGTCGTCGCCCCGGCTGCGCATGTAGTTGTCCTTGTTCGCGCCCAGTCGCATGCGGGCGTCGGGCGTCCTGCCGTCGGTGTAGACGACGAGCGCGTCCTGCGGCAGGAACGCCGCCGAAACACCGACCGCAGTCGGCAGCAGGCCGCCCGGGTCGGTGCGCACGTCGAGCACCAGACCGGACAGGTTCCCCTGCTTGTAGAGTTCCTTGATCGCCCGGGCAAGGTCCTCGCCGGTGCGTTCCTGGAACTGGGCGACACGGATGTAGCCGTAACCGGGCTCGACCATCTTGTACTTGACGCTCTTGACGACGATTTCCTCGCGCGTCAGGGTAAAGGTGAGCGGGGTGTCGACATCCTTGCGGGCCACGGTGAGCACGATCTGCGTGCCCGGCCGGCCGCGCATCTTTTGTACCGCCTCGCTGAGCGGCATGCCGCGGGTGGCGATGTCATCGATCTTGATGATCAGATCGCCGGACTTCACGCCGGCCCGGAAGGCGGGCGTATCCTCGATGGGCGAGATGACCTTGATGATCCCGTCTTCGACACCGACCTCGATGCCAAGGCCGCCGAACTTGCCCTGGGTCGACACCTGGAGTTCGCGGAACGCGTCCTCGTCGAGGAAGTCCGAATGCGGGTCGAGATCATGGACCATGCCGTTGATGGCCCCGCGTATGAGCTTGTCATCGGGAACCGCCTCGACGTAGTCGCTCTTGATGCGCCCGAAAACGGCCGAGAAGAGCTGCAGGTCGTCGTAGGGGATCGGCATCCTGGCTTCTTTTTCCGCCATCGCCGAAAAGTTGAGGCTCAAGAGCAGCCCGAGTACCGCTCCCAGACCGACCAAACCCGCTTTCTTCCAGCCGTCACGCATCGCAAACCTCATTGGTGGCACCGCAATCCGCGAACGCGGATCGCAAGACTTCTCATCGCACCCAAGTATACGCCCTTTGCCGCTGCGCAAGGCGCTGGCGGCGCGAGCGCAACGCCCGACGCGAGCGCAGCCAAGTCGCAGCCGCCGCGCGTGGCCTGCCAGCCGACCGGCGGCGGGCTCGACAATGCACGTCGATCCAGGAACCCGTGCCATCCGCGCCGCGCCCTGCGCGCATGCACGGCACTCGAAGCCTCAGGCCGCATGGACCCCCGCCGCAGCGGTTGGTTCCCCAAAGCCGCGGCGCTCAAGCGAAATCGCAACTACGTTATCATTTCCTCCGCGGTGCCGGGCTCAAACGGCACCGAACCTCGATGAACCTGCAATTTCTCCAGGACAATTGGCCCCTGCTCATGGTCATGATCGCCTCCGGGGCGATATGGCTGTGGCTGACGCTTCGCGCGCGCTTCTCGTCGGTGCGCGAGATCGGCGCCTTGGAGGCGACGCGGCTGATCAATCGTCGCGACGCGCTGATGCTCGATCTGCGCGAACCGAAGGAGTATGAAGGCGGCCGGGTTCCCAATGCCGTGCACCTGCCGGGCTCGCAGCTCGCGAGCCGCTCCCACGAGCTGGCGAAACTGACCTCTCGGCCGGTGATCGCCTACTGCGAGCGCGGCCAGCGCAGCCGGGCGGCCGCGGCGGCGCTCGTCGGCCTCGGATTTGCCGAGGTGTACACGCTGCGCGGAGGCCTGCGCGCCTGGAGCGAAGCCGGCTTGCCGGTCGAAAAGGGAACCTAGGGTGGGCCAGACGCAGCACCCCGAGGCAGTCACGGTCGCCATCACCATGTACTCGACGGGGGTATGTGCGTATTGCGTGCGGGCGGAGCGGTTGCTGCGCGACCGGGGCGTGGCGCAGATCGCCAAGTTGCGGGTCGACCTCGAACCCGCGCGACGCGAGGAAATGGTGCGCCGGACCGGTCGGCGCACGGTGCCGCAAATCTACATCGGCGCCCGGCATATCGGCGGCTACGACGACCTGGTGGCGCTCGATCGCGCGGGCGAACTCATGCCGCTTCTGGCCGGGGAGTCGGCCTGACGGGCGACCCCGCCGGCGCTTGCCGCTCCGGTATAATTGCCTGTTTCGTTCTTCAACCCGCATTCCATAGGAAGATCGCATGGCCGACCTGCAACCCCCCTCCGGACCCAGGCTCAAGATCGAGAAGATCTACGTCAAGGATTTGTCGCTCGAAAACCCCGGCGCGCCGCAATCGTTCGCCAAGGAGCAGGATGCACCGCAGGTGGAGGTCAGCCTGCGCAGCCGCGGCGAGCAGCTCGACGACAGCCACTTCGAGTGCGTGCTGACCGTCACCCTGACGGCCAAGTCCTCCGACAAGACCCTGTTCCTGATCGAGGCGGCCCAGGCGGGCGTATTCCGCATCGAAGGCGTGCCGCTTTCGGACCTGCAGCCGATTCTCGGCATCCACTGCCCGAACCTGCTGTTCCCCTACGTGCGCGAGACGATCGCCGACGCGGTGATGCGCGCCGGGTATCCGGCGATGCACCTCGATCCGATCAACTTCGAGACCCTGTATCAGCAGCAGCTGGCAAGCATGCAGCAGCCGCAGGTGGCGGCGCAGGCGTAGCGACGCATGGCGCGGCGTGCTCCGCGGTACGCGTTAGCGCTGGTCGCGCTCTTTGCCGCTGTCGCGGCGGCGGCTGATTTCCGTGCCACCTCCGAGGCGGCGGTCCTCTACGATGCCCCCTCGCTCAAGGCCAAGCCCCTCTACGCGCTGGGCAGGGACTATCCGCTCGAGGTAGTGGTCATCGTCGAGGGCTGGCTCAAGGTGCGCGATGCCGGCGGGACGGTTGCCTGGATCGAGAAGAAGGCGGTGGCCGACAAGCGTGTGGTCATGGTGCGCAGCTCCGTCGCCGATATCCTCGCCGGTCCCGAGGCCACCGCCCCGGTGGTGTTCAAGGCGGAGCAGAACGTGCTGCTCGAACTCGTCGATGCGGATTACGCCAGCAGCACGCCGGGCTGGGCGAAGGTCCGGCATCGCGACGGGCAGGTCGGCTTCGTTCGCATCCAGCAAGTCTGGGGCCTGTAGCCCCGCCAGCGCCCGGCCGCGCGCCACGATGGATTGCATCGCCATCCTGGGTGCGGGCGCATGGGGTACCGCGCTCGCCATCCACCTCGCCCGGGTGAATGCGGCGCCGACCGTGCGTCTCTGGGCGCGCGACGCGGGCGACGCGCAGGCGCTCGCCACCGCGCGTGAAAACCTGCGCTACCTTCCCGGCTTCAGCCTGCCGCCGGCGATCACCGTCGGCTCGGCGCTGCCGGAAATGCTCGCCGACGCCTCGCTCGTTCTCGTCGCCACGCCGATCGGCGCGCTGGTCGAAGTCGTCGCCACGGCGCGACGCAGCGTCGCGGCGCCGCTGTTCTGGCTGGGCAAGGGGCTGGTCGCCACGGCCGACGCGCCGGGAGTCACCCTGGCGCATCGAGTCGTCGCGCCGGGCTGGCCCTCGCCGGTGGGCGTTATCTCGGGTCCGAGCTTCGCCTCCGAAGTCGCGCGCGGGCTGCCGACCGCGGTCAGCGTGGCTGCGACCGACGCGCGCGTGGCCGAGACGGTGGCCGGGTGCCTGCGCGGCGAGGCCTTCCGCGCCTACGTGAGCGATGACCTGGTCGGGGTCGAGGTGGGGGGCGCAGTCAAGAACGTGCTGGCGATCGCCGCCGGCACCAGCGATGGCCTGGGTTTCGGAGACAACGCGCGCGCGGCGCTGGTTACCCGCGGCCTGGCCGAGACCGGGCGCTTGTCCGCCGCCCTCGGCGGCAAGCGCGAAACGCTCATGGGTCTCTCCGGACTGGGCGACCTGGTGCTGACCTGCACGGGCGATCTGTCGCGCAACCGCCGCGTCGGCCTCGGCCTGGCGCGCGGAGCGCCGCTCGCCGACATCCTGCGCGAGCTCGGCCACGTCGCCGAGGGTGTCGGCGCAGCTCGCGACGTGATCGTGCTCGCGCGCTCCCTCGGGGTCGACATGCCGATCTGCGAGGCGGTGTTTCGCGTCCTCTACGAGAACCAGGAACCACGACGTGCCGTCGAGACGCTGCTTTCGCGCGGGCACGGCCCGGAGTTCCACTGATGCAGGAGAGCGAACCATGGATGCACGCGCCTGGCGAGCCGGCCGCGGCGCCGCGATCGGACTGATCATGGCGAGCGGGCTCGCCGCCGCGGCGCCGGCATTCGATCCGCCACCGACCCCGGCGCGCCCCGTGGTCGATGTCGTCCACGGCGTGAAGCTCACCGATGCCTACCGCTGGCTGGAGGACGCCGGCAACCCGGAAGTGCAGGCGTGGACGAAGCGCCAGCACCAGGCGACGCTGGCCTGGCTCGACGCCAACGCGCCGCCGGTCGCCGGCCTGCATGACGAGCTCAGCGCCTATTTCGACCGCGACATCACCGAGGCGCCGTTCTTCAAGAAGGGGCGCGAGTTCTTCGAGCGCACGCGCAAAGGCGAGGCGCAGGCCAAGCTCTACACGCGGCTCGACGGGCGCGAGCTGCTGCTGTTCGATCCGCTGGCGCTCGATCCGTCGGGGAAGACGAGCATGGGCGCGGTGGTCCTCAACCGCGACGGCAGCCGCGCCGCAGTGGCGACCTACAGCCGCGGTTCGGAGATCACCGATTACCGCGTCATCGACACCTTCAGCGGCGCGCAGATCGGCGCCCTGCTGCCCGGAATCGCATCGTTCCAATGGGCGCGTGACGAGCGCTACGCCTTCGTCACGCCGCGCACCAAGGAATCGATCGCGCGCCAGGAGCCGCAGCGCTGCTACCGCCACCGCCTGGGCGACGCGCCGCAAGACGACGAGCTGCTGCTCTCGATGACCGACGCCAAGGACTGGTGCTCGGTCTACGAGCCGGAGCACTCCGAGGTCACCGTGTTCGAGACCGGCGACTTCTACTCCAATACCATTCGCATCCGCCCGCTCGGTTCGAGCGCCGAGCCCAGAACGATCTACGCGAGCAAGCAGTTCCGCGCCAGCGCCGACTTCCGCAAGGACCGCGTCTACATCGTCACCAACGATCACGCGCCGAACTTCAAGCTGATGGTGGCGAGCTACCAGGCGCCGGAGTTCGAGCACTGGCAGGTGCTCTGGCCGGAGCAGGACACCGTGCTCGACAGCGTCGACGTGACCAGCGACTGGCTGCTGGTCCGCGACAAGAAGGACGTGCTCACGCGGGTCTGGGTGCACGAGCTGTCCGGCAAGCGCGTGCGCGAGCTGCCGCTGCCGGAGCTCGGCAACATCAGCGCCAGTGCCTACGACATCGACAAGGACGTCGTCTACGCCAGGCTATCGACCTTTACCGCCCCCGGACGCCTTTATCAGATCGACGGCAAGACGCTCGCCTGGTCGCTGCTGTGGGAGGACAAGCCGCCGCTCGACACCACCCAGATCGAAACCAAGCTCGTCTTCTACCCGGCCAAGGACGGCGCGCGCATTCCGATGTTCCTCTCCTACCGCAAGGGGCTCTCGCTCGACGGCTCGAATCCGGTGTTCCTCTACGGCTACGGGGGCTTCAACGCCGGCATCAGTCCCGAGTACGTGCGCAGCTGGGCGACCTTCATCAATCGCGGCGGCGTGTACGCCGATGCCGGCATCCGCGGCGGCGACGAATACGGCGAGAGCTGGCACGAGGCGGCAAAGTTCGGCAACAAGCAGACGAGCTTCGACGACTTCATCGCCGCCGCCGAGTGGCTGGTGCGCGAGCGCTACACGACCCGCGACCGGCTGATGATCGGCGGCGGCAGCAATGGCGGCCTGCTCGTCGGCGCCGTGCTCACCCAGCGGCCGGACCTGTTCGCCGCCGCCGTGTGCCAGGTGCCGCTGCTCGACATGGTGCGCTTCCACAAGTTCCTGATCGCCCGCTACTGGATCGCCGAATACGGCGATCCGGACAGGGCCGAGGATTTCGCCTACCTGCTGCGCTATTCGCCCTACCACAACATTCGCGAGGGCGTGAACCTGCCACCGACGCTGGTCAGCGCGGGCGAGTACGACTCGCGCGTCGATCCGATGCACGCCAAGAAGTTCGTCGCCGCGGTGCAGAACCATCTCGGCCAGATCGATCCGTTCCTGCTGTACATGGACTTCGACAGCGGCCACGGCTACGGCAAGGCGAAGGAGCAGGTGATCCGCGACCGCGAGTACGAGCTGCGCTTTATCTTTTCCCGCCTCGGCATGCGCTAGCCGGCGCCGGCAAAGCCGGCTTGCCGCCATGCCTCGTAGACGGTGAGCGCGACGGCGTTGGACAGATTGAGGCTGCGCACCTTCGGTTGCATCGGCAGGCGCAGCCGGGCGCCCGGCGCGAACTGTTCGAGGATCGCCGGCGGAAGTCCGGCCGTCTCGCATCCGAACACGAACACGTCGTCGGGGCGCAGCGCGCAATCGAACAGCGAGCGCGTGCCGCGAGTCGTCAGCGCGTACCAGTTGCGGCGCTCGGGGTCGAGCGCCGCGCGACAGTCCGCCCAGTCGCGGTGGGTCACGACGCGCACGTATTCGTGATAGTCGAGGCCGGCCCGCCGCAGCTCGGGGTCGCTCAGGCGGAAGCCGAGCGGCTCGACTAGGTGCAGCTCGGCGCCGGTGTTGGCGGCGAGCCGGATGACGTTGCCGGTGTTGGGCGGGATCTCGGGTTCGACCAGGACGATCGCAACCATGGGCGCTCCGCTAGGAACCGCGGCGCAATCGCGCCGCCGGCCGGGCGGCGGCGCGCGCCGCCCGGGCCGCATTGTCAAGCGCGCAAGCAGAGAAATTTGACAACCCGGGCACCTCCCCCGACACTGCCTGGCATTCTAACCACACTGTCCTGCCAGCATGCAGTCCAACCCGCCGTCGACATCGACCGGTGCAACGCATCCGCTGCCGCAGCCGACTGCGCGCTGGAGCATCGGGGAGGTCGAAGCGCTCTTCGGCTTGGCGTTCAACGATCTGCTCGCCCGCGCCCACCACACGCATCGCGCCCATCACCCGGCCAACGAGGTGCAGCTCTCGACCCTGGTGTCGATCAAGACCGGGGGCTGCCCGGAGGATTGCGCCTATTGCCCTCAGGCGGCGCGCTATGACACCGGCCTTTCGAGCGGGGCGCTGCTGCCGCTCGCCACGGTGGTGGCTGCGGCAGCCGCCGCCAAGGCCGCCGGCGCCACGCGCTTCTGCATGGGCGCCGCCTGGCGCGGTCCGCGGCAACGCGATCTCGAGCCGGTGCTGTCGATGGTGCGCGAGGTCAAGGCGCTCGGTCTGGAGACCTGCGCCACGCTGGGCATGCTCAAGGAAGGCCAGGCCGAGGCGTTGCGCCAGGCGGGACTCGACTACTACAACCATAACCTCGACACGGCGCCCGAATTCTACGGCCAGATCATTACCACGCGTGCCTACCGGGATCGGCTTGAAACGCTCGCCCGGGTGCGCGAAGCCGGCATCAACGTCTGTTGCGGCGGCATCGTGGGCATGGGCGAGTCACGCGCGGAGCGAGCCGGCCTCATCACCCAGCTCGCCAACCTCGATCCGTACCCGGAGTCGGTGCCCATCAACAACCTGGTGCAGGTCGAGGGCACCCCGCTGTACGGCACCGAGCCGATCGATGCACTCGAGTTCGTGCGCACCGTCGCGGTGGCGCGCATCACCATGCCCCGGGCCATGGTGCGGCTCTCCGCCGGTCGGCGCGAGCTCGGCGACGGCATCCAGGCGCTGTGCTTCTTCGCCGGCGCGAACTCGGTGTTCTACGGCGACAAGCTGCTCACCACGGGCAATCCCGATGTCGAGGCGGATCGAGCCTTGTTCGGTCGTCTCGGACTGAGGGCGCAGGGCGCCGCCGCCTCGAGCGCTTGACCACGCGCGCGCTGCAACAGCTCTCCGCTGACCTCGCTGCGCGCGAGGCCGCCGGGCTCGGTCGCCGGCGGCGGAGCGTGAGCGCTCGCCGGGGCGTGCGTCTGACCGTCGACGGACGCGAACTGCTGCACTTCGGCGGCAACGACTACCTGGGCCTGGCTGGCGACCCGCGGGTGGTGGCCGCGGCGCAGCTCGGGGCTGCGCGATACGGTGTCGGCGCCGGCGCCGCGCACCTGGTCTCCGGGCATTTTGCCGTGCACGACGCGCTGGAGCGCGAACTCGCGCTTTGGGCCGCGCCCTGCGCCGATGCCCGCGCGCTGCTGTTCTCGGCCGGCTACATGGCCAACCTGGCGATCGTGAGCGCGCTCTGCGGTCGCGGCGACGCGGTGTTCGGGGATCGCCTCAACCACGCCTGCCTGAACGACGCGGCGATCCTGTCGCGGGCGCATTTCGTCCGCTACCGCCACCGCGACCTCGAGGCGCTGGCAGATCGCCTCGCGGAGAGCCGCGCCCCGCGCAAGCTCATCTGTACCGATGCGGTGTTCAGCATGGATGGCAGCCTGGCGCCGCTGCCGGGGCTGCTGGAGTTGGCCGAGCGGTACGACGCGTGGCTCGTGATCGACGACGCGCACGGCTTCGGGGTGCTGGGCAACGGCCGCGGGGCGACGGCGCACTTCGGCCTCGCCTCGGCGCGGATCGTGTACATGGGCACCCTGGGCAAGGCCGCCGGGGTTGGCGGCGCATTCGTCGCCGCGCAGCGGACGGTCATCGAGCAGCTGCTGCAAACCGCGCGCAGCTATGTCTATACCACCGCCTCGCCGCCGCTGCTTGCCTGCGCCTTGCAGGAGAGCCTCGCGCTCATCCGCGGCGAACCGCAGCGTCGCGAGCACCTGCAGGCGCTCATCGCGCGCTTGCGCGCCGGGGCGGCGGCGCTGCCGTGGCCGCTTATGCCCTCGGAAACGGCGATTCAACCGCTGCAGGTCGGCAGCAACGCCGCGGCCCTCGAGCTAAGCGAGGGCCTCTGGCAGCGCGGCCTGTGGGTGCCGGCCATACGACCGCCTACCGTGCCCCGCGGCACGGCGCGCCTGCGCATCACCTTGAGCGCTGCGCACAGCCACGCCGACGTGGCGCGTCTGCTGCACGCGCTCGCCGAGGTGGCCGGGTGCCGGTGAGCGGCGTGCATATCGATTCCGCTGGCGCCGGACCGCCTCTGGTCTTGCTGCACGGCTGGGGGATGCATTCGGGACTGTTCACGCCCCTGCTGGGGCGCCTGACCGAGCGCTTTCGCGTGCACCGGGTCGATCTCCCCGGGCACGGTCGCAGCGCCACCGTTGCGCCGTACGCGCTGGACACCCTCATCGCCGCGATCGGCGCGGCGCTTGGCGAGAAGCGACCGCTGAGCCTGCTCGGCTGGTCGCTCGGCGGGGCCATCGCGCTGCGCTGGGCACACACCGAGCCCTCGCGCATCGCCCGCCTGATCCTGACCGGGACCACGCCCTGTTTCGTCGCGCGCCCCGATTGGCCGCACGCCATCGACGCGATCACGCTGCAGCGCTTTGGCGACGAGCTTGCGCTGTCCTATCGGCTGACGCTGCAACGCTTCGTCACGCTGCAGGTGCGCGGCAGCGATCACCCGCGCGCGGTGCTGTCGCAACTGCGGCGCGAGCTGTTCGCCCGCGGCCAGCCGGCGCCCACGGCGCTGCGTGCCGCGCTCGAATTGCTCGCGCGCACCGATCTTCGCCCTGAGGTGGGCGCGGTCGGACAGGCGGCGACCGTCATCGCCGGGGAGCACGACACCTTGACGCCGCCGGCGGCGGGGCAATGGCTGGCGCAGGCCTTGCCCCGAGGCACGTTCCACCTGGTCCGGGGCGCAGCGCACGCGCCGTTCCTGTCGCACCCCGACGCATTCGTCGCCGCAGTGACCGATGCCGGCTAGCGAAGATCCGTATCGGCTCGATACCGAGCGCGCGCGGCGCGCCTTCGAGCGCGCCGCGGCGACGTACGACGCGTCCGCGCTGCTGCAGCGCGAGGTGGGCCAACGCATGGCCGAGCGCCTGGCCCTGGTCAAGCTGCAGCCGGCGGCGATTCTCGACGTCGGCTGCGGCACCGGCGACGCACTGGGCGAGTTGTCCGCGCGCTATCCGGAGGCATGGGTGCTCGGCCTCGACAGCGCCTTCTCCATGCTCGGCATCGCCCGCCGGCGCACCAGCGCGGCGCGCGCATCAGGAGGCTCGCTGCTGGCGCGCTGGTTCGGAACCCGAACGAGGACCGGGGCGCAGCCATTGCTGGTCTGCGGCGACGCCGGTCGGCTGCCGTTGGCCGCCGCCAGTGTCGATCTGCTGTGGAGCAACCTGCTGCTGCAGTGGATCAACGAGGCCGCGACTGCGCTTGGCGAATTCCACCGCGTGCTCAGCAGTGGCGGATTGCTGATGTTTTCCACCCTCGGCCCCGACACGCTCAAGGAACTGCGCACCGCCTTCGCCGGCATCGACCGGGCCACGCACGTGAGCCGTTTCATCGACATGCACGATCTGGGCGACATGCTGGTGCACAGCGGCTTTGCCGACCCGGTGATGGACATGGAGATCATCACCCTGACCTACGCCGACGCGACCACGATGATGCGCGAGCTCAAGGCGATCGGGGCAGGCAATGCGACGCGCGGCCGGCCGCGCGGCTTGATCGGGCGAGCGCGCTGGCAGAGGATCCTCTCGGCACTCGAGGCGTTTCGCCGCGACGGCCGGCTGCCGGCGACCTTCGAGGTCGTGTACGGTCACGCCTGGAAGGCGCAGCCGCGCTTTGCCGCCGACGGGCGCGCCATCGTGCGCTTCGCGCCGCGCCAGCACGGCTGAGCGGCGCTCATGGCGGCACGCCCTGGCTTCGGGATCTTCGTCACCGGCACCGACACCGGCGTGGGCAAGACCGTGGTGGCCTGCGCGCTTCTGCGCCAATGGGCGGCGCGCGGGGAGCGTGCGGTGGGCATGAAGCCGGTGGCCGCGGGAATCGCCCCCGGGGCCGCCGTCAACGACGACGTCGCCGCGCTCGCCGCGGCGGCCAACGTCGAGGCGCCGCACGCGGAGCGCAATCCGTTTGCCTTCGCGCCGGCAATCGCGCCGCACTTGGCCGCGGCCGAAGCCGGGGTAGAGATCGACCTCGAGCGCATCGGCGCCGCGTACGACAGCCTCGCGCGGTGCGCCGACCGGGTGGTCGTGGAGGGCGCGGGCGGCGTGTGGGTGCCGCTTGACTCGCGCGCCGACATGCTCGACGTGGCGCGCGTGCTGTCGCTGCCGGTGCTTCTGGTGGTGGCCATCCGCCTGGGCTGCCTCAATCATGCGCTGCTCTCCGCGCACGCGATCCAGGCGCGCGGCCTGGCTTTCGCAGGCTGGGTCGCCAACCTTGTCGAGCCGCAAATGCCGCGGCGGGACGACAACCTGCGCGCGCTCGACATGCGCCTGCCCGCGCCGCGGGTGGCCACGCTCGAGTGGGGCCGGGCAGACGCACCGCAGTGGGGTCCGGGCGCCGCGGCGCTGGGCCTTGCTTGAAACGCTCGCCGCCGCGGCATGTTGCGGCGCGACCTTCCATGCTAAGATTTGCACCTTTTTGCGACGTCGTCGTCGAGTCGCGCGTGAAAAGGTTGCATGCCGGGCGTCGACATCCCACCGCTGGCCACCGAACCGGAGTTCTGCATGGTCTCGCGGCGGCACGATTCGCTCGGCTCGCGGTGGCGCTGGTGGCTGTTCGCATCGCTTTGCTCGGTGTCGCTGGGCCTGGGGCTGGGTTTCGCCGCCTTGGGCGCGTGGCTGGTGCTGCCGTACTCCGCACTGGAAATGGCCGTGCTGTTCGTGGCGTTTCGCTTTGTCGAGCGCCATGCCGGCGATTGGGAAAGGGTGAGCGTCTGCGGTGACCGCGTGATCGTCGAACGGGAGCGGGCGGGAGTGCGGATGCGCCAGGAGTTCAACCGCTATTGGGCGCGGGTCGAGGTCGAAGCCGGCGGCCGGCATCGTCTGCCGCGGCTCAAGCTGCGATTTGGCGGGCGCGAGGTGCCCTTCGGCGACGAGTTGCCCGCGGCCACACGCCACAGCGTCGCGCGCGACCTGCATCGCGCGCTCAGCGAGCGCTAGCAGGCAGTCGGCGGGCGCTTTAGATCATCGAAATGTTCGGGGAAAGCATGGACCGCAAGCGAGCGATGGCTAGGGTAACGGCGGGCGCGGCGGCGTTCGCGGCGGGTCTGGCGCCGAGCCTGGCGCAGGCGGCGAAGGAGTACAACCTGCAGCCGCCGGTGACGCCGATCGCGACGCAGATCTTCGACCTGCACACCTACATCATGGCCATCTGCGCCGTGATCTTCGTGGGCGTGTTCTCGGTGATGTTCTACTCCATCTTCGCCCATCGCAAGTCGAAGGGCCACCAGGCGGCGCAATTCCACGAGAACACTCTGGTCGAGGTCGTGTGGACGGTCATCCCCTTCCTCATTCTGCTGCTGATGGCCGTTCCGGCCACGCGCACGGTGCTGGCGATGAAGGACAGCTCTGCCCCCGACCTCACCGTCAAGGTCACCGGCTCGCAGTGGAAGTGGAATTACAGCTACCTCGACGAAGGTTTCGACTTCTACAGCAACCTGAAGACGCCGGAGGCCCAGATCGAGGGTCGCGAGCCGATGGACGAGCACTACCTGCTCGAGGTCGACCAGCCGCTGGTGCTGCCGGTCGGCAAGAAGGTTCGCCTGCTCATTACCTCGAGTGACGTCATCCATGCCTGGTACCTGCCCTCGGCCGGAGTGCAGCAGGATGCGATTCCGGGCTTTGTGCGCGACGATTGGCTGAAGTTCGACCAGACCGGCACCTTCCGCGGCCAGTGCGCCAAGATCTGCGGCAAGGAGCACGGTTTCATGCCCATCGTGGTCGAGGTCAAGAGCGCCGACGACTATGCGCAGTGGGTCGCGGAGCACAAGAAGGCTGCTGCGGCTGCGGCCGACGACCCGAACAAGACCTGGGGCCTGCAGGAGCTCGTGGCGCGCGGGGAAAAGGTGTTCGGCGCCAACTGCGCCGCCTGCCACCAGGCCAACGGCAAGGGCGTGCCGGGCGCGTTCCCGGCCCTGGACGGCTCGAAGGTGGTCAACGGGCCGAAGGACGTGCAGATCAGGACGGTCCTGAACGGAGTCGTCAAGAACGGCCAGCCCACGGCCATGGTCGCCTGGAAGGGCACGCTGTCGGACTCCGACATCGCCTCGGTGATCACCTATACGCGCAACAGCTGGGGCAACCACACCGGCGAGGCCGTCCAGCCCGCCGAGGTGAAGGCCGACCGGTCGTAGCATCAGCCAGGAGCAAGCGATGAGCACCCTTCCGCACGATCACGCCGCAGGCCACCCCGTGGGCCATGGCCTGGGGCACGACGAGCACGCGCATCACCCGGCCGGCATCATGCGCTGGATCATGACCACCAACCACAAGGACATCGGCACCCTGTACCTGTGGTTCTCGCTGATCATGTTCTTCGCCGGCGGCGTGATGGCGCTGACGATCCGGGCGGAGCTGTTCCAGCCGGGCCTGCAGATTAGTCGAGCCGGAGTTCTTCAACCAGCTCAACACCCTGCACGGCCTGATCATGATCTTCGGGGCGATCATGCCGGCGGCGGTGGGCTTCGCCAACTGGCAGGTGCCGCTGATGATCGGGGCTCCCGACATGGCCTTCGCGCGCATGAACAACTGGAGCTTCTGGCTGCTGCCGTTTGCCGCGACCCTGCTGCTGTCCTCGTTCCTCGTGCCCGGCGGAGCGGCCAGCGCCGGCTGGACGCTCTATCCACCCCTCTCCGTGCAGGCCGGCATGGGCATGGACATGACCATCTTCGCCATCCACATCATGGGTGCGTCGTCGATCATGGGCTCGATCAACATCATCACCACGATCCTCAACATGCGCGCGCCGGGCATGACGCTCATGAAGATGCCGCTGTTCGTATGGACGTGGCTGATCACCGCCTACCTGCTCATCGCAGTCATGCCGGTGCTGGCGGGCTCGGTGACGATGTTGCTCACCGACCGTCACTTCGGCACCAGCTTCTTCAACGCCGCCGGCGGCGGGGACCCGGTGCTGTTCCAGCACGTGTTCTGGTTCTTCGGCCACCCCGAGGTCTACATCATGATCCTGCCCTCGTTCGGGATCATCTCCACCATCCTGCCCACGTTCTCGCGCAAGCCGCTGTTCGGCTACACCTCGATGGTGTACGCGACGGCGTCGATCGCGATCCTGTCGTTCCTGGTCTGGGCGCACCACATGTTCACCGTCGGCATGCCGGCGGCCGGCCAGCTGTTCTTCATGTACATGACCATGCTCATCGCCGTGCCTACCGGGGTCAAGGTGTTCAACTGGGTGGCGACGATGTGGCGGGGCTCGCTGACCTTCGAGACGCCGATGCTGTTCGCCATCGGCTTCATCTTCCTGTTCACCATGGGCGGCTTTACCGGGCTGGTCCTGGCGCTCGTCCCGGTGGACATCGTGCTGCACGACACCTACTACGTGGTCGCCCATTTCCACTACGTGCTCGTTGCCGGATCGCTGTTCGCGTTCTTCGGCGGCATCTACTACTGGCTGCCCAAGTGGTCGGGCCGGATGTACGACGAGAAGCTCGGCAAGATCCACTTCTGGCTGTCGATGATCTTCTTCAACGTCACCTTCTTCCCGATGCATTTCCTGGGTCTGGCCGGCATGCCGCGCCGGGTGCCCGACTACGCACCGCAGTTCACCGACTGGAACGTGGTGGCCTCGGTAGGCGCCTTCGGCTTCGGCTTGTCGCAGGTGCTGTTCCTGTACATCGTGCTCAAGACCATCCGCTCGGGCGCCCCGGCGCCGGCCAAGCCGTGGGACGGGGCCGATACGCTGGAATGGACGCTGCCTTCGCCCGTGCCCTACCACACCTTCGAGACCCCGCCGCAGATCGGCTGACCGGGCGGCCCTGGCAGGCTATGACAACACCGTTCATGAGCCCAGACGCAGCGAGGGCCCCGGGCCGCGCGGCGAATCGGCGCACCGCGCTCACCCTGGCGTCGATCGCGGCCGTTTTCTTTGCCGGCATCATCGCTTCGCAATACGTCGGCGGCACCACGATCGGCATCGCCGTCCTGGGCTTCGGGATCATCGGCTTCCTCGCGGTCGCCATCCTGCGCGGACGCAAATAGGCGCTGCCTCGAGACCATGGAGCAGCACGCAAAGGACGATCGACAGCGCTCCAACCGGCGCATGCTCGCGCGGCTCGCCGTGATCACCGTGCTGATGTTCGGCTTCGGTTTTGCGCTGGTGCCCTTCTACGACCAGATCTGCAAAGCGACCGGGCTGCGCGACATCGACCGGCCCGATGCGGCGAAGAACACGCAGGTCGACACGACGCGCAGCGTGCGCCTCGAGCTCGACGCCAATGTCAACAAGCTGCCGTGGCGCTTCCGGCCGCTGACGCCGATCGTGGACATCCATCCGGGCGAGGTCACGGAAGTCCTCTACGAGGTCGAGAACCTGTCTTCGCGCGCAGTGACCGGGCAGGCGGTGCCCAGCTACGGACCGCGGCTGGCGGCCGAGTATTTCCGCAAGCTCGACTGCTTCTGCTTCACCCGCCAGGCATTCGCGCCGCACGAAAAGCGCCAGATGCCGGTCGTTTTCGTCGTCGATCCGAGGCTGCCGAAGGACGTCGCCACGATCACGCTGTCGTACACCTTCTTCGAAGTCGAGGGGAACCGCTCATGAACGCAACGTCGAACGGCGCCAAGCCGGGCTATTTCATACCGCAGCCGTCGTACTGGCCGATCACCGGCTCGTGCGCGCTCCTGTGCATGGGGGCCGGCGCGGCGGCCTGGTTCAACGCCTACGGCTTCGGCCCGTGGCTGGTGCTGGCCGGCTTCTGCATCCTGCTTACCATGCTGTTCGGCTGGTTCGGACGGGTGATCGACGAATCCGAGCACCGCCTCTACAACAAGCAGGTCGATGTCTCGTTCCGCTGGGGAATGAGCTGGTTCATCTTCTCGGAGGTGATGTTCTTCGCCGCGTTCTTCGGGGCGCTGTTCTATGTGCGCAACATGTCGGTGCCCGACCTGGGTACCCCGGCGCAGAAGCTGTTGTGGCCCGACTACACCGCCATGTGGCCGACCGACGGGCCCTACCTCAAGTATCCGTTCACGCCTATGGCGGCGATCGGCATTCCGCTGATCAATACCATCATCCTGGTGTCGTCGGGCGGAACGCTGACCGTGGCCCACCACGCGCTCAAGACGGGGCATCGCGCCGCGCTCAAGCTGTGGCTGTTCATCACCATCGTCTTAGGCTTCACCTTCCTCGCCCTGCAGGCACACGAATACATTCACGCCTACACGGAGCTCAACCTGAAGCTGTCGACCGGCGTATACGGCTCCACGTTCTTCATGTTGACCGGCTTCCACGGCTTTCACGTCACCATCGGCGCGATCATGCTCTCGGTGATGCTGGTGCGGGCGTTCCGCGGCCACTTCGACGCGCAGCATCATTTCGCCTTCGAGGCCGCGGCCTGGTATTGGCACTTCGTCGACGTCGTGTGGCTGCTGCTGTTCGTTCTCGTCTACTGGCTGTAACGCGTCGCGCCTGCGTCCCGGCACGGCGGCCGCGGTCCCGCCCGCGGCGCGGCCCTTGCCGCTCAGCGCAGCCCGCGCGCGCCGATCCAGCCGAGCTTGTAGCTGACGACCAGGAAGATGATGAGGCCCGCCGACAAGGCGACGCGGATCGCCAGCGCGGTGACCATGCGCGTACCCTGGCCGCGATCGTGGTAAAGATAGTAGAGCGCCGACGCCAGCGTGGCGACGATCAGGACCAGGACGGCGATGACGATGTAGCGCATGAACGGCCTCGGCGCGAGGCAGCTGAGCGCTGCGGCGCGGTCGCAACGAGCATAGCCTAAGCCTCTGATGCTGCCAAATCGCGTTGCCGCGTTTCTCGCCACACGCAGCTTCCGGCCGCGCGCGCTGCCGACCCTGGCCATGCTCGGCTTCGTTGCCCTTACGCTCGCCATGGGAAACTGGCAGCGGCACCGGGCGGCGGCCAAGGAGGCGCAGGCGGCGCAGTTCGCGGCCGCCGCCGGTTCGCCGCCGATCGACCTCGGCGCCGGGGAGGTCGATGCGTCGCGGCTGCGCTTTCGCATGGTGCGCGCGCGCGGCGAGTACGACGCGGCCCGGCAGCTCTTCATCGACAACAAGGTCTACGCCGGCCGGGCTGGCTACCACGTCGTCGCGCCGCTCAAGCTCGCCGGGAGCGAGCGCTTCGTGCTGGTCGATCGCGGCTGGATCGCCCAGGGAGCGCGGCGTTCGGAACTGCCCTCGGTGCCCGCGCCACCGGGTCCGCTGACCGTCGTCGGTCGCGCCAACCTGCCGCCTCAGCACTACCTCGAGCTCGGGTCCGAGCGCGGCAGCGGGCCGCTCTGGCAGAACCTTGACCTGGGCCGCATCGCCGCCGCCACCGGACTCGATCTGCTGCCGGTGATCGTCGAACAGACCGATCCGGTCACGCCCGCCGACGGCCTCGTGCGCGACTGGCCGGCGCCCGACCTGGGCGCTGATCAGAACCGCTCCTATATGCTGCAATGGTATTCATTCGCCGCGCTCTCGGTCGTGCTTTGGCTCACGCTCAACTGGCGCGCAGGCGACGGCAATGGCGGCGCCTGACGACAAAGCGCGCCGCCACGCGCGGCGCACGCTCACGCTGTTGGCGCTGGTTTGCATCGCCCCGGTGGTCGCCTCGTATACCGCCTATTACTGGCTGCGCCCCAGCGGCCATGTCAACTACGGCGAATTGCTCGGCGCGCCGCCCGCGCCCGACATCGCCGGCAGCGGCGCCGACGGCGCGCCGTTGCGCCTGTCGGCGTTGCAGGGCAAGTGGGTGCTGCTCGCCGCTGACGCGACGGCCTGCGCCGCGCGCTGCGAACAGAAGCTCTATGCCACCCGCCAGGCGCGGACCATGCAGGGTCCGGAACGCGACCGCGTGCTGCGGGTGTGGCTGCTCGCCGCCGATTCGCCGGAGCCCGCCGCACAACTGCTGGTGCAGCACCCCGACATGCTCGTCATCCGCGGCGACCCCAGACAGTGGGACGGCCTTCCCGGGCCCGGCGGCGCGGTGGCGAACATCTATCTGCTCGACCCGCTGGGCAACCTGGTGCTGCGCTACCCCGCCGATCCGGACATCAGGCGCCTGGCCAAGGACCTCGAACGCCTGCTGCGCGCCTCGCGCATCGGCTGATCCGTCGGCAATGCTAGAATCGCCCCCTTTCGCCTCGACGCCATGACCGCCCTCGCGCTCGCCCAAGGCCGCTTCTACCGCCTGCGCCGGTTTCTTGCCCTGACCAAGCCGCGCGTGGTGTTGCTCATCGTGTTCACCGCGGTGATCGGCATGGTCCTCGCCGGACCCGGGTTGCCGCCGCTCAACGCGGTGCTGTTCGGCACGCTGGGCATCGCGCTCGTCGCCGGCGCCGCCGCGGCGATCAATTGCCTCGTCGAGCAGAAGATCGACGCGCGCATGGCGCGTACCCGCGGCCGGCCGCTGCCGCGCGGCGAACTCTCGTCGCTGCAGACGCTAGCCTTTGCCACCGTGGTCGGCACGGCCGGCCTGTGCGTCCTCTACCTCGCGGTCAACGCGCTGACGATGTGGCTCACCCTGGCAACCTTCGTCGGCTATGCCATCGTCTATACCGTGCTGCTCAAGCCGGCGACCCCGCAGAACATCGTCATCGGCGGCGCGGCAGGGGCGATGCCGCCGGTTCTCGGCTGGGCCGCAGTCGCCAACGGCGTGGCGCCGGACGCGCTGCTGCTGTTTCTGATCATCTTCGTCTGGACGCCGCCCCATTTCTGGTCGCTGGCGCTCTATCGCACCAAGGACTACGCCTCGGCGGGCCTGCCGATGCTGCCGGTGACGCACGGCCCGGAGTACACGAGGCTGATGATCGTGCTCTACACCGCGGTACTGTTCGCGGCGACCCTGCTTCCCTACGCCGTGCGCATGAGCGGCGTGCTCTACCTGCTCTGCGCGGTGCTGCTCGGGGCCATGTTCCTCGAGCGCGCGGTGCGCCTGTATCGCCACTACAGCGACGCGCTGGCGCGGCGCACCTTCCGCTTCTCCATCGGCTATCTCGCCGCGCTGTTTTCGGCCTTGCTTCTCGATCACTTCTGGCATTGATGCGTTCCCTCGTCGCGCCAATCGCGGCGCTGCTCGTGCTCGCCGTCGCGGCGTGCGGACCGACGGCGCCGAAGTTCCGCGGTTCCGACGTCACCGGCGTCGGCTACGGCCACGATTTCCACCTCACCGATCACAACGGCAAGCCGCGGACGCTGGCGGATTTCCGCGGCAAGGTGGTGGCGATCTTCTTCGGCTACACGCAGTGCCCGGACGTATGCCCGACGACCCTGTCCGAGCTCGCCGCGGCCTTGAGCAAGCTGGGACCCGATGCGGCGCGCGTGCAGGTGCTGTTCGTGACCGTCGATCCGGAGCGCGATACCCGAGAACTGCTCTCGGAGTACGTGCCGGCGTTCAACCCGACTTTTCTGGGCCTCTACGGCGACGCGCAGGCGACCGCTGCGACGGCCAAGGAATTCAAGATCATCTACCAGAAGCAACCGGGAGCCACGCCCGGCACCTACACCGTGGACCATTCCGCAGGCACCTACCTGTACGATCCACAGGGAAGGCTGCGCGTGTACGAAAGCTTCAGCCAGGGTCCGGACGCCTTCGCGCACGACATCGGCGAGCTGCTCAAGTCCTCCGGCTAGGGGCGCCGCCGGCGACGATCACTGGGGGGCGCGCGTTTGCGGCCATGGAACTGACCGTTCAGGAAGCCTTCGCGCTCGCGGCGCGGCACGAAGCGGCCGGACGCACTGCCGAAGCACGCTCCCTATACGACCAGATCCTCGCCGCGCTCCCGGAGCACCCCGGTGCGCTGCTCAAGCTCGCCCTGCAGGACCATGCGGACGGCCGCAACGACCAGGCGCTCTCGCGGCTGTCGCGAGCAGTGACCGCGGCGCAGGCGCAGGTTCTGCCAGTTGAGGAAATCTGGCTCGCCCTCGCCCGCGTCAGGCTCGCCCGCGGTGAGCGCGACCCGGCCGTCGCTGCGCTCGAGCAGGTGCACGGCGTCGCCGTGGAGCTCAAGGCCGCGGGCGCGTCCGCCGCCGCGCGCGCGCTGCTCGAGCAATGCGTCGCCCTGGCGCCCGACGTGGCTGGATTCCGCATGAGCCTGGGTGCGACCCTGCTCGACGAAGGCCGCGCCAAGGCTGCACGCAGCCACCTGCAGCGCGCGCTCGAGCAGGGGGCCCGCGCCGGGGAGGCTTGGGACAACCTGGGACTCGCCGAGCGGCGGCTGGGCGAGGACGAAAAGGCGTTGCTCGCCTTCGAGCGCGCCGTCGAGGCCGCCCCGGCGCTCACCCCGGCGCGGGCCAACCTCGTGTATGCCCGCTACACGCTGTGCGAGTGGGACGGCCTCGAGGCATGCGAAGCGGGGCTCATCGCCACTCTGGACGACCCGCGCAGCGACCCGCGCTGGTCGCCCTGGATCGCGCTCTCGATGCCCACGACGCCGCCACAGCAACTCGCAGTGGCCCGCCGCTGGGCGGCGGCGACGCTGCCGCCGGTCGCGCCGCGCCGCCCGCTGCCCCCCCGCGGCGCGCGCCTGCGCATCGGCTATCTCTCCGGCAACTTTCGCGATCATCCCACCGGGCGCCTGATGGCCGGCATGTTCGAGCAGCACGATCGCGCCGGCTTCGAACTCTACGGCTACAGCTACGGATCCGACGAGAGCGCGCCCGCCGAACGCATCCGCGCCGCGTTCGCGCATTGGCGCGACCTCGGCGCTCTCGGCGACGCCCAGGCCGCGCGCCTGATTCGCGACGACGGCATCGATATTTTGATCGACCGCCACGGCTACACCCAGGGCGGGCGGCTCGCCATCCTGGCCTCGCGGCCGGCGGCGGTGCAAGTGCATTACATGAGCTTTCCGGGAACGCTCGGCTACGACGCGATTGACGGCGTCATCGCCGACGCGGAAGTGATCACGCCCGCCGACGAGGCGTATTTCCACGAGCGGGTATGGCGCCTGCCGCGCTGCTATTACGTCAACGACAGCCGGCGCGGCCTCCCCACCCCGACGCCGCGCGCGGCGCACGGCCTGCCCGAGGGCGCGCTGGTGCTCGCCTGCCTCAACCAGGGATACAAGCTGCGACGGCCGCTGTTTGCCGCCTGGCTTGCCGCGCTCGCCGCCCGGCGCGACGCGGTGCTATGGCTGCTCGCCGGCCATCCGCGCATGCGGCGCAACCTGCGCGCCGAGGCAAAGCGAGCCGGCGTCGGCCCGGCGCGCCTGATCTTCGCCCCGACGCTGTCGCAGGATGCGCACATCGCGCGCCTCGCCTGCGCCGACTTGGCGCTCGATACCTTGCCTTACGGCGCGCACACCACCGGTTGCGACGCGCTGTGGGCGGGCGTTCCCATGCTGACCTGTCGCGGGGCGACCTTTGCAGGGCGCGTCGGAGCGAGCCTGCTGCGGGCAAGCGGCCTGCCCGAACTCATCACCGATTCGCCGCAGGCGTATCGGGCGCGGTTGCTCGAGCTGGTGCACAGCCCGGCGCTCCTTGGCGAATACCGCGCCCGGCTCGAAGCCACGCGCGCCACCAACCCGCTGTTCGACACGGCCGGCTTCACGCGCGACTTCGAGACGCTGCTGCTTCGCATCTACGACCAGCTGCACGCCGCCGCGCCAAGCTAGCCAAAGGCCGCGCCCCGCGCCGTTGCACGCGTGGGCGCTACGACGCGCCAGGCTTGCGCTCGATCAGCTCGATCTTGTAGCCGTCGGGATCCTCGACGAAGGCGATGACGGTTGTGCCCCCCTTGACCGGCCCCGCTTCACGCGTCACCCTGCCGCCCAGGCTGCGCACCGAGGCACAGGCCGCCGCGGCATCGGGGACCTCGATCGCGACGTGGCCGTAGCCGCTGCCCGGATCGTACCGGCTGACGCCGTAGTTGTAGGTCAACTCCAGGGCCGCCTGGGCCGATTCGTCATCGTATCCGACGAAGGCAAGCGTGTATTTCTGCTCCGGCCGGTCGGTCGTGCGCAGCAATCGCATGCCCAGCACCCGGGTGTAGAAGTGCAGCGACCGCTCGAGATCGCCGACCCGCAACATCGTGTGCAGGATGCGCATCAGAACTCCACCAGCTCGTAATCCTCTTTGCGCGCGCCGCAGTCCGGACAGGTCCAGTTCGGCGGTACGTCTTCCCACTTGGTTCCCGGCGCGACGCCGGTGTCGGGGTCGCCGAGCGCCTCGTCATAAATGTGGCCGCAGATCAAACACATGTATTTCTTCATCGCTGAAGGTCGATTGGAGTAAGATTCAATTCTACCAAGTTCACACGCGCTTAAGGCGCCTCGCGTCGCTCGTCGCGGTCGCGCACGAGCCGTGCCCGCGGGTCGTTGCCGCATTGCGCCGCACCCTACGCACGGTCTATGCACCCATCCGCCGAGCAAGCCGCCACGTACCCGCCGATCGTGCTGACCTTTGCCGCCTCCGACCCGAGCGGCGGCGCCGGCCTGCAGGCCGATATCCTGACGCTGGCGAGCATGGGCTGCCATCCGCTGTCGGTGCTCACGGCGATCACGGTGCAGGACACCCTCGGCGTCGAGGGAGTCCAGCCCCTGGACGCCGAATGGGTCGCCGACCAGGCGCGCTGCCTGCTCGAAGACATGCCCGTCGACGTGTTCAAGATCGGCGTGCTGGGCAGCGTGGAGAACATCGCCGCCATCGCCGAAATTCTGGCCGACTACCCGGACGTGCCGCTGGTACTCGACCCGGTGCTGGCCTCCGGCCGGGGCGACGAACTGGCAAGCGACAACATGCTCCACGCGCTGCGCGAACTGCTGCTGCCCCGGACGACGATCGTCACGCCCAACAGCACCGAGGCCCGGCGCCTTGCGGACGGCGAGGACGACGAGGAGCCGACGCTCGCCTTGTGCGCGCAGCGCATGATCGAGACCGGATGCGAGCACGTCCTCATCACCGGCACGCACGAGCCGACGCTGCAGGTGATCAACACCCTGTACGGCAAGGGGGGCGTGGTGCGCAGCGACAGCTGGGAAAGGCTGCCCGGAAACTATCATGGTTCGGGCTGCACCCTCGCCTCGGCGATCGCCGCCATGCTCGCCAACGGCCTGGAATTGCCCGAAGCCGTGCGCGAGGCGCAGGACTACACCTGGCAGACGCTCGCCAAGGCCTACCGCCCCGGCATGGGCCAGTTCCTGCCCGACCGGCTGTTCTGGGCGCGCGAGGACGAGGCCGAACCGCCGGTCGACGACGACCCGGTGCCGCGCGCGCCCAACCTGCATCGCCATTGATGCGCACGCTCTTGCCCCGGACGCGACCGCCGCTGTCCGGACTCTATGTCCTGACTCCGGAGCTCGCCGACACGTCCTTGCTCGTCGCCCGCGTGGCGGCGGCGATCGGCGGCGGCGCGAGCGCGGTCCAGTACCGCAACAAACGAGGCGACGCCGCGCTGCGGCGCGAGCAGGCCCTTGCGCTGCGTGCCCTGTGCAGCGCGCGCGACGCCACTTTCATCGTCAACGACGATGTCGATCTGGCCGCGGACGTGGACGCCGATGGCGTGCATCTGGGCCGCGACGACGGCGAGATCGGCGCCGCCCGGCGGCGGCTTTGCGCCGCGGCGATCATCGGCGCCTCCTGCTACGACTCGCTCGACCTGGCGCAGCGTGCGCTCGCCGCCGGGGCCGACTACATCGCCTTCGGCAGCTTCTATCCGTCCCGCGTCAAGCCCGACGCGGTGCGCGCCGAGCCTTCCCTGCTCACCCGCGCAAAGGCGCGCTGGACCGCTCCGGTGGTCGCCATCGGCGGCATCACCGCGACCCGGGCTCCGGCCCTGACGGCCGCCGGCGCCGACGCGCTGGCGGTCATCAGCGCGGTGTTCGACGCGACCGACATCACCGCGGCCGCGTGCGCGTTCCGCGCCGCGTTCGCGCGCCGCGCCACAGCGCCCGCGCGAGGAACCGGCGCGCACCATGGCGCACCATGAGCCGTAACGAAGAACTGTTCGCGCGCGCCCAGCGCAGCATCCCCGGCGGGGTGAATTCGCCAGTGCGCGCGTTTCGCTCGGTCGGCGGTACGCCGCGCTTCTTCACCCGCGGCGAAGGCGCGTACCTGTGGGACGCCGACGGCAAGCGCTACATCGATTACGTCGGCTCCTGGGGACCGGCAATCCTCGGGCACGCCCATGCCGCGACCGTGCGCGCGGTGCAGGAGGCCGCCGCCAATGGCCTGTCGTTCGGTGCGCCGACCGAAGCCGAGGTCGAGCTCGCCGAGACGCTGTGCGCATTGCTGCCCTCGCTCGAACTGGTGCGGCTGGTGAGTTCGGGTACCGAGGCGACGATGAGCGCGCTGCGCCTCGCGCGCGGCCATACCGGCCGGGCGAAGATCGTCAAGTTCGACGGCTGCTATCACGGTCACGGCGACAGCCTGCTGGTCAAGGCGGGCTCCGGCGCGCTCACCTTCGGCCAGCCCTCATCGGCCGGCGTCCCGGCGGCAATTGCCGGCGAAACACTGGTGCTGACCTACAACGATCTCGAAGCCGTGGCCGCCGCGTTCGCCGCGCACCCCGCGGATATCGCCTGCATCATCGTCGAGCCGGTCGCCGGCAACATGAACCTGGTTCTGCCCACGCCGGAGTTCCTCGCCGGGCTGCGCGCGCTCTGCGATCGCTACGGCGCGGTGCTCATCTTCGACGAGGTGATGACCGGCTTTCGCGTCGATCGGTCCGGCGCCCAGGGCCTGTACGGCGTGGTGCCCGATCTGACCACGCTGGGCAAGGTGATCGGTGGCGGCATGCCGGTGGGGGCCTTCGGAGGCAAGCGCGCGATCATGGAAAAGCTCGCGCCGCAGGGCCCGGTGTACCAGGCGGGGACCCTGTCCGGGAATCCAGTCGCGGTCGCGGCAGGGCTCGCGACGCTGAAGGCGATCCAGGAGCCCGGCTTCTACGCCGGGCTTGCCGCGCGCACCCGCGAGCTGACCGATGGGCTGGTGGCGGCTGCGGCCAGGGCTGGCGTGGCGTTCTCGGCGCAATCGATCGGCGGCATGTTCGGCATCTATTTCTCGGCCGCCGTTCCGGACTCGCTCCCCGCGGTCATGGCCTGCGACCGCGAGCGCTTCAACCGCTTCTTCCACCGCCTGCTCGACGCCGGCGTGTACCTGGCGCCCTCCGCCTACGAAGCCGGATTCGTGTCGGCGGCGCACACCGCCGCGGACATCCGGACCACGGTGGAGCGTGCCGAGGCGGCCTTTCGACAGGTCGCCTGAAGCGGTGCGTCGCCGCTCGACGCACCCGGCGATTGCGTCTGACGCTCTAGACTGACAGGGCCCCCGCAACCGACCGCCATGAACCCGGCATGGTGACACCCGCGCCCCGGCCGACCATCCTGGAACTGGTGCAAATCGCGTTTGCGGCGCAGGTCGCCGGCCGGCTCCCCGAGGCCGCCCAACGCTACGAGGAAGTGCTCAAGCGCGATCCGCTGCACTTCGACGCCACGCACATGCTCGGCGTGGTTCAGTATCACCGCGGACGCTTCGAAGACGCGCTGCGCTTGCTCGAGCGCGCGGTGCAGCTGCGGCCCGATGTCGCCCCCGCCCGGGACAACCTCGACATCGTGCAGACGGCAAGACGCAGGGAGATTGAGCTTTGTCGGGATGTGCTGCCGCGCCTGGCGCCACTCGTCATGCCGGTGCACAAGCTCGCCAGCCTCGCGGCCGCCGCATCCGCGACGCACCTGCTCATCATGCAATCCTTGTCGGCCCAGGACGAGGCGTTTGTGGAATCGATAACCGCGGCCTGCGGGGCAGCGCGCATTCGGTGGTGGAAAGATCCGCGGGCTTCCGACTATCGGACCGCCCGCGCCGTCGACCTCTGCGCTGGTTCGCATCCCGCAGGCGGGGTCCAGATCTTCTTCGGCACGCAGTTCTCACCCGGCGCGTGGCTCGACCGGGCGCGACCCGAGCTAAGCCTGCTCGTCGTCAGCCGCGACGAACCAGGGCTGCTGCTCGATCGCATTCGGGAACTGTCGGGCGAGGGAAGCCGTCAAGTGGGAGTACTTTGCTGTGGCGCCGCGCTCGCGAACGGACTGCCGTTTGTGGCCGAGGTCATCGTCGCGCAAGCGCGGCCAACGAAAGCTGGGCAGTGACGCCCGCGCCTCCGGCTGCAGTTCGTAGAACCTCGGGCCTGCGCGTAATTGCCTTCTATCGCGCCGGCGGCTCGTGCCACGCCAGCGCCGATCCTGCGCACTCCGACGTTTCCGACCCGTGGTGCTGCGTGACGCGGGCCAAACCAAGCTTCCCGGGCCACTATCAGCCCCATGTTCCTGGCGAGCTTGGCCGCTATGCCGAGCGTGACGCCGAGGCGAGTATGACGCAGGCCGCTTGGGCCCGCTCATACGGCATCGATGCGTTCTGCCATTTCTGCGAATGGACGGGGGCGACGCCCACGCCGGAGATCGAACTCAATAAGATACGCCACCTGGCGGGGGCGTTTCCCTATTGCGTGTGCTGGGAGAATGCCACCCCGGATCGTGATTTCGGCTCTGCGCGGCCGCGGAGCGACGCGCCGCGCCAATATTCCGCTGCCCAGGCTATCGTCTTCTTTCGCGCCCTGCTGCCGCTGCTCGCCGATGCCCACTATGTCCGCGTCAACGGGCGCCCGCTGGTGATCATAACGGTGCCCGAGCTACTCGACGAGCTCGCGCCGGTCCTCGCCGCATGGCGAGATGACTGCCGGCGCAGCGGAGCAGGGGATGCGTATTTGGTCGGGGTGAGTGGCGTCCGCGGCACGTTGCCTGGCTTCGACGCAACGCTGGAGCTGCCGCCGTTGGGTTTCCCGCCCGAAAGCGTGCTCGGTGCCGCGACTGCAGTCGATGCGGCGTTTCGCGGCGAGGTGCTGTCCTACCGGAGCCTGGCAGCGCAATTGCTCGGGCGCGCGCGGCCGGGGTACAAGCTGTTTCGAACCGCCATGCCGGGATGGGACACCACTCCCGTCGCGGGGCCGCGGGGCGGCGTCACGTTCGTAGGTTCATCTCCAGAGGTATTCGGCTATTGGGTCGAAAGAATTGCCCATGAGGCGATCCTGCGTTTCGCTGGCGAGGAGCGCCTGATTTTCATCCGTTCCTGGAACGAGTGGGACGTAGGCTGCCACCTTGAGCCGGACGCGCGCTATGGCAGGCAGTACCCTGCTGCGCTGCGCAGCGCCATCGAGCAAGCCGATCTGGGTGCGCCCAAACGCCCCGCGTGGCCGCCAGCCGCCTATTCGAACCCGGGTCGGGCCGCCATCGCGCCGACAAGGCTCGTCCGTTCCCCGGTCAGTCAGCCGCTGCACGCCCAAGGCCCGACGCTTTCCGTCGTCATGCCTGCATACAATCACGAGCGCTTTGTTACCCGGGCACTCGATTCGGTGCTGGCACAGTCGTACGCCGGCAGCGTCGAAATCATTGTCGTCGACGACGGCTCGCGTGACGCGACCGCCGAGCTGCTCGACGACTATGCCGGACGATGCTCCACCCACCCGCTGACCGTGTTGCACCAAGCCAATGCCGGAGCCCACGAGGCGATCAACCATGGCTTGACGCTGGCACGAGGCGAGTGGGTGGCATTGATCAATTCGGATGACCTTTACGCGGCAACACGACTCGAAAATTGTTTGAACGCCGCAGCAGAACGCAAGGCCGCGTTCGCCTTCTCGGGCACGTCATTCGTGAGCGACGCGGGTGAAGTGATCGGAAATGAGGATCGTTACGTTGCCCAGCTTCGCGACCAAATTGCTCGAGGTTTTCGAGCCCCCGATCCGGTGTATGCGCTCATTCGATCCAACATCGCAATATCGTCCGGCAATTTCGTTTTCAAGCGAGAGCTGCTCGAGGCGACAGGTGGTTTCTCCGCGCTACGCGTCTGCCACGATTGGGATTTCATCTTGGCGGCGAGCTACCACACCCCGCTGGCCGTCGTCGACGAGCCGCTCTACATCTACCGCGTGCACGGAGCGAACACGTTTGCGGCTCGCGGGTTGTCGACCCGGCTTGAAATCGAACAGCTGCTGTCGCGATTCTTCGAGGATATCTGCCGCCACCCTCTTCTGCGCGATGCGCTGGATCGCAAGCGCTTCCTTGGCCACATACGCGACTGTGGATTGGAAAGCTTCCTCCCGGCGCGAGACTTCTCCTAAGCCTTGGCCGATACGCAAAGTCGTCGCGTTGATCGCCTGCAGGCGTATCGGCGCCACGCCCGCAACTAGGTGTTCAGGGCTCGGAACGTTGCCTCGAGATAGCCACGCCCGTGCTGCGCGTCGGGCTCCAGATAGCAGCCCTCGCCCCATTCGTTCCAGGCGTTGATGAATACCAGGCGCTGCTCGGGCGGTCGCGTCCGGGTCTGGGCGACGATGGCGGCGAGCCAGCGGCGATAATTCTCCGGGTGGCTGTTGACGAAGATATGGCCGTCGTTCTGCCGCCGCGGCGTGTTGTCCCAGCCGGCCATGACGCCGCGGAAAGTCGAAGGCGAAACAGCACGGGTGAGAGCAACCTGCGCCGCCGAGACGTAGTCCCATACCTCGCCGGCAAAGGCGGGATTGGTCGGCTCCACTTCCGCGGTCAGGGTCCTGGCGCGCAGACCGTGCGGCGGAAACTCGATCGCGGCCTCGAATCCATACGCCTCCGGGCGTAGCGAGCCCGGATGCTCGATCAAGCACAGATACGGCTCGGCCTCGCCGGCGGCGCGCGCCACCGCCCGGAAGGTCGCGGCCGTTCGCTGCGCGTCCGGCAGCAGGCTCGCGCGATAGACGATGAACAGGGGCCGGCCGCCGACGCGGATGTAGCGCCGGTCGGCGAAAAGGGGCAAGAGCTCCTCGATCAGGTGCCGATCATTGGCGGCGCTGTAGGTTTGCGCGATCAGCAGCTCGTCGTTGCCGCCGTCCCAGCGCCGCGACCAGTTCTCGTTGGCCCAGCAGATGCAGAACGGAAAATCCGGCTCGCCGCTCGCGAGCACTGCGTCGAGCGGCTGCTGCAACAGCCGCCTGCCGCCGAACCAGTAGTGGTAATAGCAGAAGCCGTGGATGCCGTGGTCGCGCGCGAGCTCCGCCTGCGCGGCGCGCGTCGCTGGGTCGCGCAGGTCGTAATAGCCGAGTTCGGTGGGCACGTGCGGCTGCAGGTGGCCGACGAAGTTCGGCCGCGCCCGCCGGACGTTGGTCCAGTCGGTGAAGCCCGCGCCCCACCAGGCATCGTTCTCGGGGATCGGATGGAACTGCGGGAGGTAGAAGGCGATCGGCTTGACGTCGGACACGAAAGCGCACGGGCAGCAGGCGACGGCGCGTCCATTATCGCCCATGGGTGAACTGTAGACGCTCGCCGGCGTCCAACCCGGCGCGGCGCGGCTGCCCCGCATGGTAGAATTTCGTATTTCTAACGGGCACTTAGGCCATTTTGGACACCTCGGTACGGAAGCGCATCGGCGAGATCTTGATCGAGCGAGGCAAGCTCGACGCTGCCGGACTGGACCGCGCCCTGCGCCTGCAGCAGGAAACCCACGAAAAGCTGGGCGCGCTGCTGGTCACGCTGGGCCTGGTCGCGCAACGCGACGTCGCCGAGGCGCTCGCGCAGCAACTCGGCATGCCGCTGGTCGAAGCCGCCGGCTATCCCGAGCTGCCGATCCTCGAAGAGCGCGTCTCGGCGCGCTTCCTGCGCGAAGCGAGGGCCCTGCCTCTGTCCGAGGACGAGCACGAGCTCGCGCTCGCCATGGCCGATCCGACCGACGCCTACACCGTGAGCGCCTTCGAGATGGTGACCGGGCGCACGGTCAGGCCCCGGGTGGCCGTCCCGACCGAACTCGAAGCGGCACTGGAGCGGCTCTACGGCGCGGGCAAATCGGTGCTCGGGCAGCTCGTCGGCGACGTCGAGCAGCGCGACGAGCTGTCCTTCGACGCCGACGTCCAGCAGCTGAAGGACTTGGCCTCCGAGGCGCCGGTGATCCGGCTCGTTTCGCTGCTCATCACCAACGCGCTGGAGATGCGCGCCTCGGACATCCACATCGAGCCGTTCGAGAATCGGCTGATCGTGCGCTACCGCATCGACGGCGTCCTGCACGAGGTCGAATCGCCGCCACGGCGTCTGTCCGCCGCGGTGATCTCGCGCATCAAGATCATGGCCAACCTCGACATCGCCGAGCGCCGGCTGCCCCAGGACGGACGCATCCGACTGCGCGTGCAGGGCAAGGACATCGACCTGCGCATCTCGACCGTGCCGACCATGCACGGCGAGTCGGTGGTGATGCGGATCCTGGACAAGGGTGGCGTCGCGCTCGACTTCAAGCGCCTGGGCTTCGAGGAAGATACGCTCAAGGTCTTCCTCGAGGTGCTGCTCGAGCCGCACGGCATCCTGCTCGTCACCGGCCCGACCGGCAGCGGCAAGACGACCACGCTCTACACCGCGCTCGATCGCCTGAACAAGCCCGACGTCAAGATCCTCACCGTCGAGGATCCGGTCGAATACCAGATGCCCGGCATCAACCAGATCCAGGTCAAGCCGCAGATCGACCTGACCTTCGCCAACGCCCTGCGCTCGATCGTGCGCCAGGACCCCGATGTGATCATGATCGGCGAAATCCGCGACCTGGAGACGGCGCAGATCGCGGTGCAGTCGGCGCTGACCGGACACCTCGTGCTGTCCACGGTGCACACCAACGACGCGCCATCGACGGTGAACCGCCTGCTCGACATGGGCGTCGAGGATTACCTGCTCACCTCGACGGTGATCGGGATCCTTGCGCAGCGGCTGGTGCGCACGCTGTGCTCGGACTGCAAGGAGCCGTACCTGGCGCTGCCGGAGTTAGTCGAGGAAATGAACCTGCGCAAGTTTGCCGGCGACGGCGAGATCCGCCTCTACCACGCCAAGGGCTGCCGCGAGTGCGCCCACACCGGCTACATCGGCCGGGTCAGCATCATGGAGATGCTGCCCATGACCGATCCGCTGCGCAGCCTCGTCATGCGCCACGCCAGCTCGACCGACCTGCGCGCCGAGGCGATCAAGGGCGGCATGGTGACCATGTACGAGGACGGAGTGCGCAAGGCGCTCGCGGGCGTCACCACGTTCGAGGAAGTCCTGCGCGTCACGCGCGAAGATTAAGCCATGCCGGTCTTCACCTACAGGGCGGTAAACGCTGCCGGCGATGTCGCCGCGGGCGAGCTCGAAGCCGCGAACGAAGCGGAGATCGTCGACCGGCTGCGCGACCAGGGGCTCATGCCGATGCAGGTGGCGGCGGCGGCGGGCGATCGCGCGTCGCCGGCACAGAGGCGCGCGCGGAAATCGTGGTTCGCGCCGCGGCGCGTGACGCGCGACCACGTGCTCTCCATCACCCGCGAGCTCTCCACGCTGCTGCGCGCGGGATTGCCGCTCGACCGCGCCCTCGAGATCCTCATCGGACTGGCCAGCGCGCCGCCGGTGGCCTTGCTGCTGCAGGACGTGCGCGACAAGGTGCGCGGCGGCAGGTCGCTGTCGCAGGCGCTCGACCTGCATCGCGACCATTTCTCGCGCTTCTACATCAACGTGGTGCGTGCCGGCGAGGCCGGAGGGGCGCTGGGCACGGTGCTCTCCCGGTTGGCCGAGACGATGGAGCGCAACAAGGAGCTGCGCGAGAACGTGAAATCGGCGCTCATCTATCCATCGATCCTGGTCTGCGTCGCGGTCGCCTCGGTGATGGTGCTGCTGGTGTGGGTGGTGCCGCAGTTCCAGCAGACTTTCGCCCAGGCGGGCAAGGCGCTGCCGCTGCCCACGCAGGTGGTCATCGTCGTCGGCACGGGACTGCGCCGCTATTGGTGGCTGCTCGTGCTCGGCGTCGCCGCCGCGGTGTGGCTGTTCCGGCGCCGGCTCTCGCGACCCGAGGTGCGCTTGCGCTGGGACGGGCGCCTGCTGCGGGCGCCGCTCTTGGGCGACCTGCTGGCCAAGGTCGAAGTGGCGCGCCTTGCGCGCACGCTCGCGACCCTGCTCGCCAACGGCGTGACGCTGCTCGCCGGGCTGTCGATCGTCAAGGAGACGATGACCAACAGCGTGCTCGCCAACGCCCTGGACGGGGTGGTGACGCGGCTGCGCGAGGGCAAGGGCTTCGGTCGTCCGCTGGTGGAAACCGGACTCTACCCGCGGCTCGCCACGCAGATGATCCTGGTGGGCGAGGAATCGGGGCGGCTCGAGGAGATGCTGCATCGCGTCGCCGACGTGTACGACCGCGAAGTCGCCGCCGCGATCAAGCGCTTCCTGGCCGTTCTCGAGCCGGCGCTGATCTTAAGCCTCGCGGTGTTGATCGGCGGCATCGTGCTTTCTATCCTCATGGGCGTGATGGCCATGAGCGAACTCGTCGTATGAATCGGCGTCCAATGGCGCCTGCATGCAGCGACGACCGAGGAGAAGACTTCATGCGTACCCAAGCATTGCGGCGGCTCGCCGCCGTCCAAGCGCAGCGGCGTGGCGACGGCATGACCCTGATCGAGATCCTGGTGGTGCTGGTCCTGATCGGCATCGTCATGAGCATCGTCGGCGGCAACTTCATCGGTCGCGGGGAGGAGGCCAAGCGCAAGGCGGCGAAGATCGAGATCGGCCAGATCAGCCAGACGCTCGATCTGTTCAAGCTCGAGATCGGCCGCTATCCGACCTCGAGCGAAGGGCTGCAGGCGCTGATCACCGCGCCTGCGGGGGTCAACAACTGGAACGGTCCCTATTGGAAACAGGCCACCGTGCCCAAGGATCCCTGGGGCAACGAGTACCAGTATGTTATTCCGGGCCAGCACGGGGTCTACGACCTGATCTCCAACGGCCCCACGGGGCAGCCAGGCGGCGAAGGTGCCAACCGGCCGATCACCAGCTGGGATCAGTGAGCGCGCGGGCAGGCGGCCTCGCCGCGGCTTGATGCGCAGCGCCGGCACCGGGCGCGCGAGGTCGGGCTTCACGCTGCTCGAGCTCCTGATCGTGCTCATGCTCATGGGGCTCATCACGGCACTGACGATCCCGGTGTTCAGCGGCGGCGTGTCGACCACCCAGCTCAAGAGCGCGGCGCGCGAAGTCGCAGCCGGCCTGCGCCAGGCTCGCGGGCAGGCCATCGCGCAGAAGGCCGAGGCCGTGCTCGAGCTCGACGTGACCGGGCGCGCTTTCCGCGTGCTGCCGGACCCGCGCCTGCACATGCTGCCCGCCGGCATCGACATCAAGCTGTTCACCGCCCAAAGCGACCTGGTCAACGACCGCATCGGAGCAATCCGCTTCTATCCCGACGGCGGCTCGAACGGCGGCCGGGTGACGCTCGCCGCCGGCGAGCGCAAGTACGACGTCGACGTCGATTGGCTGACCGGCCGCGTCGCGATCCTGGAGTAGCAGTGGCGACCGGCGGCGTTGGCATCGCCTCGGCACGCGCACGCGGGTTCTCGCTGCTCGAAGTCCTGGCCGCGTTCGTCATCCTGGCGCTCGTCGGCACGGTCCTGTTCCGCCTCTTTGGCGCCTCGCTCAACAATGCCGGCGCCGCCGATGAATACAGCCGGGCAGTGCTCTACGCCGAGAGCCGCCTCGCCGCGGCGGCTGCCGTGGTGCCGCTGCAGGAGGGCAGCGATCAGGGCGTCTCGGACGACGGCCGCTACACCTGGACGAGCACCGTGACTCCCTACCTGCCCCCGGACTCGACCCCCGATCAACTTCGCTTCGGCGCGGCGGCCGCGGTGGTGCTGTGGCGCGTCGCGGTGACCGTCACCTGGCCCGGAACGCTCGGCAACGAGCGCTCGATCGCGCTGTCGACGGTGCGCATGGCGGCCAAACAGGTCGGACTCGGGGCGAGGTGATGCGGCACGCCCTTGGCGGCCGCCAGGAGCGCGGCTTCACCCTGATCGAGCTCACGGTCGCGCTCCTCCTGATGGCGCTTATCGCGTCGCTGCTCTACGGGACCCTGTCGCTCGCCGGCACGAGCTGGAACCGCGGCGAAGCGAAGGCGCAGCAGTCGAGCGAGATGCGCCTGACCGAGGGCTTCCTGCGCCGCACGCTGGGCGCGCAGCATCCGCTGCGCATGCACAAGGCAGTCTCGCAACCGCTGTACTTTGCCGGCACGCGCGACACGCTCGCCTACGCCGCGGCGCTGACCGGGCGCGCCGGAGCGGGAATGTACTATTTCCGCGTCGCCGTGACGCCCAACGGCGAGAGCTCGCGGCTGACTCTCGCCCGCGTCATTCCCGACTACGAGGCCACGCAGCTGCCGGAATTCGGCGACGACTTCTCGGTGCTCGCCGACGACATCGCCGAAGTCCGCTTCGGCTATTTCGGGCGCGATCCGGGTGCCTCGAATCTGGTCACTCCCACCTGGCGCGATCACTGGGACGACCCGCAGCGCCTGCCCGACCTGATCAGCGTCGACGTGACGCCGGTCCGCGGGACGCCATGGCCGACGTTGCTGGTCGAGCCGCGGCTCGCGCCCGAGGCGGGCTGCCTGACCTGGAACGTCGCGGCCCAGCGCTGCGGCTGATCGCCAAATGGCTGAAGCGAACCTCACCCCTTGCCGCGGCGGTGCCCGCGCCGCGGCGCATGAGGAACCCTTTGCCATGCGCTGGTTTGTGCCGGCATTGCAAATGCTGCCGCTTGGGGAGCGACACTGTGTGGTGCGCAACCCGCTCGATGGGGCGGGGATGGAGCTCTCATCGGGCGAATATGCGGTGCTGTCGGCATGCGAGGGCTGTCGATCGCTGGATGAGCACGAGGCGCTCGTTGCGGCGCGGCTTGGCGCGCCGCTGGAGCATCGGCCTGCCATTCGCGCGCTGCTTGAGCGTTGCGCGCAGAGCGGAGTGTTGAGCGCGGTATCCGACCTCGTAGCCCAGTTCGGGCCCGCGCGCGACGAGGTTCGGTCGCCGCTTGCCGGCATCGTGGTGCGCAGCGCCGATCGACCGCAGTTGCTGCGCCGGCTCCTGACCGGTGCGGCGGAAATGCAGACCCGAACCGGGACGGCGTATCGCTGGTACATCGTCGACGATTCGCGGCAGGAGGACAGTCGCCGCGCCAACCGCGAAGCCATCGCGGAGAGCGCACTGCCGGATGCGACGCACCTCGATCTGTCAGTCGCGCAGTCGCTCGAAGCCGAGCTCGCCGCGGTGTTTCCCCGATTTGCCGCCGAGGTGCGCTGGCTGCTGGGCGCGGCGCGAGATGGCGAGGTGACCTACGGCCGAGCGCAGAATTATATTCTGCTGCGGTTTGCGGGCAGGCGGTTGCTCATGCTCGACGACGACATCACGATTCAGCCGCGTCGCCCCGCCCTGTGGCGGCCCGGAGTCGAGGTCTCGGTCGGCCCCGGGGCGGCGACCTGGTACGAGGACTTCGATGCCGCGTTCGAAGCCTGTCCCGCAGTCGACCTCGATCCGTTCGCGGAGCACGAACGTTGGCTTGGCAGACCTATGGCGGAAGCGTGGGCGCGCGCGGCAGGCGAGCCCGGCGGTCTGGTCATCGGCACCCTGCCTGCGGAGCTGGCGGGCAGTTTCGCACCGGGAGCGCGTGTCATCTTCACCTGGAACCACGTGCTCGGCGATCCCGGCTGGGATACGTTCGAGAGCCAGCAACTCAGTATCGCGCCGGAGACGCGACGCTGGCTCGCGGCCCATCCGGATGCGGCGCGCTATGCCTTCGAGAGCCAGATTCACTGCCGCGGACCGGTGGCGCTGCGTCTGGCTCCGCAGCAAAGTCTCAGCACGACGACGGTCACCGGCTTCGACAACACCCTGTTGATGCCGCCCACCATTCGCGCGGGTCGCGGGGGGGACCCGCTGCTGGGCGCCGCGGCGCGCAGCATCCATCCCGAAGGATGGGCGGTGGTGCTGCCCTTCGCGCTGCCGCACCTGCGAGAGGGACGCCGGCAGTGGCTTACGCCGGCAGACACCTTGGTAGGGCTTGCCAGCCGATTCGTCAGGTTACAGGTGATCCTGCGGGGACGTTCCCTCGTTGCGCAAAGGCCCGAGCAGCGCATGGAAACGCTGGGCGCAACGCTGCTCGACCTGGCTGCGGCGGACGATGCGACACTGATGCGCGGGCTCATGGAAGCGGCGGCGGAATATGCAGCCGGAATCCTATTCGACATGCGCCAGCAGCTAGACGACCCGTCGCTTCCGGGCAGTTGGAAACAGGTGCTGTCGCAATGGCTCGTGTCGCCGTCGTTCAAGCTCGACCCGGCCTCGCTGCGCGCGCGCGTTCCGTCGCCACAGGAGGTGCGTTCCATGGCCAGGGGCTATGGCCGCGCGCTGCAGGCCTGGCCGCAGCTGTGGTCTTTCTGTCGCGACCGGTTCCAATGACCAGCCTGCCGGCATCTGCGCGCCCTCGAAGCCGTGTTTTGGGGTCCCCAACTCGCCGCCACCGCGACGCAACTGGCCGTCGGGGCGACAGCGACGCTGATTTTCGACCGGGTTGCGGCGCTGAAGACGCTCGGCGCCGGCACGCGTGGGCCGCGCCCGGGTCCGACTGGCGCGGGCGCTGCGCATGAACACGCCGGACGACGCCGTGGCAACGGCGAGTTTGGGGTCGCTGCCGGCGACGCGCTGGTTGGTGCCGGCATTGCAAATGCTGCCGCTTGGGGAGCGACACTGTGTGGTACGCAACCCGCTCGATGGCGCGGGGCTGGAGCTCTCATCGGGCGAATATGCGGTGCTGTCGGCGTGCGAGGGCTGTCGATCGCTGGACGAGCACGAGGCGCTCGTTGCGCTGCGGCTGGGCGCGCCGCCCGAGCATCGGCCTGCCATTCGCGCGTTGCTTGAGCGCTGCGCGCAGGGCGGGTTGTTGAGCGCGGTATCCGACCTCGTAGCCCGGTTCGGGCCTGCGCGCGATGAGGTTCGGTCGCCGCTCGCCGGCATCGTGGTGCGCAGCGCCGATCGACCGCAGTTGCTGCGCCGGCTCCTGACCGGTGCGGCGCAAATGCAGACCCGAGCCGGGACGGCGTATCGCTGGTACATCGTCGACGATTCGCGGCAGGAGGACAGTCGCCGCGCCAACCGCGAAGCCATCGCGGAGAGCGCACTGCCGGATGCGACGCACCTCGATCTGTCAGTCGCGCAGTCGCTCGAAGCCGAGCTCGCCGCGGTCTTTCCCCAATTTGCCACCGAGGTGCGTTGGCTGCTGGGTGCGGCGGGAAGCGACGAGGTAACCATCGGCCGGGCGCAAAATTATATTCTGCTGCGGTTTGCGGGCAGGCGCTTGCTCATGCTCGACGACGACATCACGATCCAGCCACGTCGACCCGCCCTGTCGCGCCCCGGAGTCGAGGTCTCGGTCGGGCCCTGGGCGGCGACCTGGTACGAGAACTTCGATGCCGCGTTCGACGCCTGCCCCGCGCTCGACCTCGATCCGTTCGCGGAGCATGAACGCTGGCTTGGCCGACCATTGGCGGAAGCGTGGGCGCGCGCGGCAGGCGAGCCCGGCGGTCTGGTCATCGGGACCCTGCCTGCGGAGCTGGGTACCAGTTTCGCATCGCGCGCGCGCGTCATCTTCACCAGCAATCACGTGCTCGGCGATCCCGGCTGGGGCACGTTCGAGCGCCAGCAACTCAATATCGCGCCGGAGACGCGACGCTGGCTCGCGGCCCATCCGGATGCGGCGCGCTATGCCTTCGAGAGCCAGATTCACTGCCGCGGACCGGTGGCGCTGCGTCTGGCTCCGCACCGAAGCCTTAGCACGATGACGGTCACCGGGTTCGACAATACCCTGTTGATACCGCCCACCATTCGCGCCGGTCGTGGAACGGACACGCTGCTGAGCGCCACCGCGCTCAGCATCCATCCCGAAGGATGGGTGGTGGTGCTGCCCTTCGCGCTGCCGCACCTGCGAGAGGGACGCCGGCAGTGGCTTACGCCGGCAGACACCTTGGCGTTGCGTGCAGTGCATTTCGTCAGGTTGCATTTGCAGATTCAGGGACGCTCCCTGGTCGCGCAAAGGCCCGAGCAGCGCATGGAAACGCTGGGCGCAACGCTGCTCGACCTGGCTGCGGCGGACGATGCGACACTGATGCGCGGGCTCATGGAAGCGGCGGCGGAATATGCAGCCGGAATCCTATTCGACATGCGCCAGCAGCTAGACGACCCGTCGCTTCCGGGCAGTTGGAAACAGGTGCTGTCGCAATGGCTCGTGTCGCCGTCGTTCAAGCTCGACCCGGCCTCGCTGCGCGCGCGCGTTCCGTCGCCACAGGAGGTGCGTTCCATGGCCAGGGGCTATGGCCGCGCGCTGCAGGTCTGGCCGCAGCTGTGGTCTTTCTGTCGCGACCGGTTCCAATGAGGACACCGGCAATCCAATGCCGCACACGATGACCGTCGATGGCGGTCACGCCGCAGACTCGGGTCCGGCTCCGCGCGTGGCGGCGGCAACCCCGTGGTTCGCGCCGCCATTGCAGATGTTGCCGCTGGCAGCCCGGCGCTGTCTGGTGCGCAACCCGCTCAACGGGGCGGCCATGGAGATGTCGTCCGGAGAATACGCGTTCCTCTCGGCGTGCGAAGGCTGCCTGCCGCTTGCCGCACACGAAGCACGCGCCGCGCGGCAGTTGTCCGCACCTCCCGAGCACCGGCCGGCTTTATGGGAGCTGCTCGAACGCTGCACACGGCAGGGCCTGCTGATGGCGCTGCCGGACCTGGTGGCGCGCTTCGGTCCTGCGCAGCCGGTCGCGCCGTTGCCGCAGCCGGACATCGTCATTCGCACCGCCGACCGGCCCCGGCTTCTGCACCGGCTGCTACAGGGTGCCGTCACGCTGCAGGCGAGGGCCGGCTGCGCCTATCGCTGGCACGTCGTCGACGACTCGCGCCACGAGGAAAACCGGCGGGCCAATCGGTCCGTGATCGAACACTGCGCGGCGCTCGGCGCGGTGCACCATGATCTGTCGCTACCCGCATCGCTCGAAGCCGAGCTGCAGCGAAGCTTGCCGCAACTCGGCGAAGAAATTCGCTGGCTGCTCGCCGCGCCGCACGGCGAAGAGTTGACCTACGGCCGCCCGATCAACTACCTGCTGCTGCGCTTCGCCGGCCGCCGGCTGCTGATGCTCGATGACGACGTAATGATCGATCCCCGCCGTCCCGCGCTCTCGCAGGCTGGGGTCGAGGTCTCGCTGGCGCCGGAAGTGGCGTACTGGTATGAGAGCGCCGGCGCAGCCCTGAGCGCCTGCCCCGCGCTTGAGCTCGATCCGTTCGCCGAACACGCCCGCTGGCTGGGCCTGCCGCTCGCGCAGGCATGGCCGCAGGCGCAGCGCGAGCCCGGCGGCCTGCGCCAGGTCGATCTTCCGCCGCCGTGCGCTGCGTCCTTCGCCGCCGACGCGCGCATCCTGTTCACGCGCAATCAGGTTCTGGGCGACCCGGGATGGGCGAAATTCGCGACTGCGCTGCTCTTGCTCGCGCCGGAGACACGGCGTTGGCTTGCCGCCAATCCCCATGCCGCGCGCTACCCGTTCGAGAGCCAGATCCACTGGCGCGGCCGGGTTGCGCTGCGGGTCGCTCCCCATCAGACCTTGAGCACGACGACGCTGACCGGGCTCGACAATTCGCTGCTGCTGCCACCAACCGCACGCAGCACGCGCGGCGAGGACATATTGCTAGGAGCGGTTGCGCGCTGCGTGCATCCTTCCGGGTGGCAGGCGGAGCTGCCCTTTGCGCTGCCGCATCTGCGCGATGCGCCGCGGGATTGGTTGCGACCGGACGCGAAGCTCGCGTTCGAGCCCAGCCTGTTGCTGATCAGGCATGCGGTCGCGCTGCTGCCGGCGATTCGCGCCGACCGCGCCGCCGCGCGAATGCGGACGCTGGGCGCGGGTCTGCTCGATCTTGCCGCCGCCAATGACGGCAAGCTGCGCGCTATGCTCGAGGAACAGGCGCTCGACTACGTGGCCAGCATCCGCTTCAGCATCGAGGAACAGTTGGCCGATTCGTCCCTGCCCGTGGCGTGGCAGGAAATAGTGCGGCAGTGGCTGGACTCGCCGATGTTCAAGCTCGATCGTGCCTCGTTGCGCGCCTCCGCGCCCGCGCCGGAGGCGGTGCGAAGCGAAGCGCAGCACTATGGCCGGACGCTGCAGGCCTGGCCGCAACTTTGGGACTGCTGCCGGGAGCGCTTTGCATGAGCGCCACCGACGCCGTGGCGACGCCGTGGCTCGCGCCGGCACTGCACAGCTGGCCGCTGGCCGCCGACCGCTGCCTGGTGCGCAATCCGCTCAACGGCGCGGCGCTGGAGCTCTCGTCCGGGGAGTACGCGGTCCTTTCGGCCTGCGCGGGCTGCCGTCCGCTCGCCGCGCACGAGGCACACGCCGCGCGGGAGCTCCAGGCGCCGCCCGAGCATCGGCCGGCGTTCCAAGAGCTGCTCGAGCGCTGCGCGCGCGCCGGTCTGTTCGTCCCCGTGCCGCAGCTTGTGGCGCACTTCGGTGCGCCGTCCAAGGGCGTTGCCTCGCCTCTGGGCGGCATCGCCATCCGTACTGCCGACCGGCCGCAACTGCTGTCGCGGCTGCTCGAGAGCGCCGAGGCGCTCGAGTCGCGCGGGGCGCCGCCGCGGCGCTGGCTGGTCTTCGACGACTCGCGCGATCCGGCACACCAACAGGCCAATCGGGCGGCGGTCGCGAGCTGTCGCGCCCTCGACGTCGCCCATCACGGGCGCGTCGAGGCCGCAGCGCTGCAGGGCGAGCTGGAGGCGGCCTTTCCGCAGGCGCAACGCGAAATCGCCTGGTTGCTCGGCGCCGGTTCGCGGGCCGAGGCGACCTATGGCCGCCCCTTGAACCACGCCCTGCTGCGCTTCGCCGGCCGTGCCTTCGTGAGCGTCGACGACGACGTCATTCTCGATGCCCGCCGACCGGCGATAAGCGAGCCGGGCTTCGCCGTCGGCGACGATCACGATGAGCTGCTCTGGTACGAGGATGCAGAGGCCCTGTGGGGCGCTTGCCCGACCCTGCCGCTCGACCCGATTGCCGCGCATGCGAGTTGGCTGGGCCTGCCGCTCGCCGCCGCCTGGGCGCGCGCCGAGGACGAGGCGGGGCCGCTCGCGGCCATGCGCTTTTCCGCGCCGCAGGCAGAACGCTTCGCGCCGGAGGCGCGCGTGCTGTTCACGCACAACCACGCCTGCGGCGATCCGGGATCATCGGTTTTGCCGCTGCAGCTGCTCACCTTGCCGCAGCGGTCGCGACAGTGGCTGGCGGCCAATCCCCGGGCGGCGGCGTCGGCATTCGCTCAGCGCATCAACTGGCGTGGCCAGACGCGGCTGCGGCTTGCGCCAAGGCGGGTGCTGACCCTGACGACGCTGGCCGGCATCGACAATTCACAGCTCCTGCCCCCCACGGCGCGGGCCAGTCGCAGCGAGGACGTGCTGCTCGGCATCCTGACCCAACTGATGCATCCGCGTGGCTGGATCGTCGACCTGCCATTCGGGTTGCCGCACCTTCGCACCCCGGCCAAACACTGGCTGCCATCCGGCGTTTCTTTCATGCAGGAGCCGTTGCACGTGCTCTATGCGTTGCTCGAAGAGCACGTGCCGCGGGTGCTGGCCGAATCACCTTCGGGGCGGCTGGCCGCCGCGGCAGTGCTGCTGCAGGATGCAGCGGCGATGAGCGATGCGGCATGGACGGAGGTCCTCGTCCACCACGCCAGCGATGCGGGCAGTCGCACGCTGTTCGCCATAGCCGAGCAACTCGATGCCACCGACACTGCACCGCAATGGAAGGCGCTGCTCGTCCCCTGGCTCAAGTCGCCGGCGCTCGCCGTCGACGCCGACTCGGTGTGCGGGCGGGTCCTCGCGCCTTCGACCATGCGTTCACTCGCCGCCGCCTACGGCCAGGCGATCGCGGTGTGGCCGCAGCTGTGGACATTCTGCCGGGAGCGCTTCCAGTGACCGCCACCCGAGGCCCGGCACGCAACCAGGACGGCATCGCGCTGGTGCTGGTGCTGTGGATCACCATCCTGCTCACCGTGATCGCGTCCGGGTTTGCCTACAGCATGCGCACCGAGGCGCTCGCCGCGCGCAATGCGATCGCGGTGGCGCAGGCGCGCGCGCTCGCCGATGGCGCGATCTCGCGCGCGAGCTTCGAGATGATTCGACCGCGGATGGCCAACGACACCTGGGTCGCCGACGGCTCGGCGCACTACTGGAACGAACCCGACGGGCTCATCGCTGCCAGCGTCGTCGATGAGTCTGGTAAAATCGACCTCAACGCGGCGCCGGATGCGCTGCTGAAAAGCCTGTTGCAGACAGCAGGGGGGGTGGACGCCGACACGGCGGACCATCTGGTCGCCGCGATAGACGACTGGAAAACGGCCGGCGATGTGAAGCGTCCGAACGGGGCGAAGCTGCCCGAGTACCAGGCGGCGGGACTGACTTACGGGCCGGCGGACGCGCCCTTCGAGACGGTCGCCGACCTGCAACGGGTGCTGGGAATGACACCCGCAGTCTACGCGGCTGTCGCCGACAGCCTGACGGTTTTCAGCCGCCAGGCCGGCGTCAATCCAGCCTATGCCTCGCGCTCGGTGCTGCTGGCATTTCCGAACGCGACGCAGGAGATTGTCGACGCCTACATCGCCTTGCGCAGCCAGGCACTTGCCAATCGCCAGCCCCTGCCGCCGTTTCCGCTGGGCAATGCCGGGGCGGCGCCGGCCAATGTGTGGAGGATTCGCGCTGAAGTGACCACCTCCGATGGGGTGACGTTCATCCGTGAAGCGGTGATACGGCAGGGTCCCGATCCGCTGCATCCGGCGACGGTACTGCTGTGGCAGGAAGGCGATCAGCGCCTGCTGCCACCGCCGCCGACGCCGCAGTGAAAGGCGCCGGATCGGCTCGCCGCGCGGGCCCGAAGACGGGTCGTCGCAGGGCTTAGGGTGCGAACCATTGCCGTGCCCGGCTGTCCTGAGCCTGTCGGTCTCGGCGATGCATTGGTTTCACGGCGGCGCGAAAAGCAGCTGACGCGGCGCAACAGACAAGGGCAAGCATCGATGGCGAAGCAATGAAGTTCGATCTGAACCGATGGCGGCAACGGGTTCGCGACGCGGTCAACCGCACCGGGCTGCTGCGCTTCTGGCGCTGGTGGCTGAGCGAGCTCGGTCCGCTGATGCCCGACGCATGGCGGGTAGCGCTGCAGCGTCGCTTCACCCGCCCGGTGATCGAGTTCGTAGACGGCGAAGCAGTCATCTGGCGCCCTGAATTCAGCGACGCGGCACCGCGCCTTGCGGTCGCTGAAACGGTGTCGTTGATTGGCGACGCCGCGGCGGTGCTCGCCGCGGGTCGCGCTGCGGTGGCGAGGATGGCACAGCGAGCATCGGCTGGCATCGCCATGCCGCGGGTGGCCATCGCCCTCGGTCCGCGGCAGGTGCTGCGCAAGGAACTCGTGCTGCCGGCTGCGGTCGAGGACAGTCTCGCGCAAACGCTGGCGTACGATCTGGATCGGCATACGCCGTTTCGGCCCGAGCAACTGTATTTCGACGCCGTTGTCATCGGCCGCGATGGCGCGAAGAAGACGATACGCGTCGACTGGGCCGCGGCGCTGAAGACGGTCGTCGACGATGCCTGCAGGCGGGTAAGGGAGTGGGGCGCGGTGCCGGTTTCGGTGGTTCCGGGACCTCCGGTGGCGGGCGGAACGCGGCTCAATCTCATTCCCGGCAGCGCGCGCATGCGACCATTGCAGTGGGGACGCTGGCAGGTGTGGGCGCCGCTGGCAGTCGTCGCCGTGGTCGCGCTCGCAGCCGTCGTCGTGCCCTTGGTGCAGAAGCGCCAGTACGCGATTGCGCTCCTGGCGGCCAATGCGGACGCAGAGCAAGAGGCGCACGCCGCCGACGCGGTGCGGCAGCAGCTCGACAGCATGCAGAACGACTACAACTACATCCTGGCCAAGAAATACACCTACCCGAGCATGGTGCACTTGCTCGACGAGGTCACGCGCGTGCTTCCCGACGACACCTGGCTCACGCAGTTCGAAATGAAGTCGAGCGGCCGCGGCAAGGATGCGCAGCGCGATGTGTACCTGCGCGGCGAGACCGCCGACGCCGGAAAGCTCATCGCGCTGCTTGAGGATTCGCAGCTCGTCGAGCAAGCCGCGCCGCGTTCGCCAACAACCAAGATTCAGGGCGCGAGCGGGGAGGTGTTCGATCTGAGCGCGCGCCTGCGCGCGCTGCCGCTGCCGGCGGCGGTGGCGGTCGCCGTCGTCGAGGCGCCGGCGCCGTCCCCGGGCCCGGTGCCGCCTGACAATCCGCCAGCGACGGCTGCAGCGTCGAGCACGGCCGTACCTGCGAGCGAGGCAGCGCCGCCGACCGCCGCGCCTGCTCCGCCGGTCGCTCAATCGAGGCACGGCGCGCGCGGGGTGGCTGCGCCGGCACCCGCCGCGGCGCCCGCGCCGGCAACCGCGTCAGGGTTCCACGATGCGCCGGTGTTGCCGCACGCCTCGGCCTTCGGGGCCGCAGCCAACGGTGCGGGCAGGGCGGCGCAGCCCGCCCCCGGGGGCGCGCCCCCGCCGCCGCCCCCCGCTGCACCGATGTCCCAGGCACCGACCGTTCCGGCAGAGGGCGCTCCGGCACCGCCGACGGCCGGCGAACCGCCCCCGTCGCCGCCAGCGGCTGGCAACGAGGCGGTGCCGGCACCGCAGGCGCCGAACCCGGACGAGCAGAACTGATGGCCACGCTGGCGCTGCCCTTGCCGCCGCGACAGTCCCGCATGCTCGCCGTCGGGCTCTTGGTGGTCGCGGTGATCCTGGGGCTCGCCCTGGTGCTGGCACCCTTTCTGCTGCTGCACCGGCACTATGACCGCGCCATCGAAGTGACCCAGGATCACCTCGAACGCTACCGGCGCATCGCCGCCCAGATGCCGGAGCTCAAGAAGGCGCTCGAGGCAGTGCGCGCCAGGGACGGTCGGCGCTTCTTCCTGCACAACACCGCGCCCAATCTCGCCGGCGCGGAGCTGCAGGATCTCGTCCGCGGGGCGATCGAGAAGAACTCCGGGCGCATCACCACCATCCAGGGCGCACCGCCGCGCGACGACGGGCGATTCCGGCAAATCGGCATCAACGTGCAGCTGTTCGCGACCACGCCGAATCTGCAGAAGATCCTGTTCGCGCTCGAAACCCAGACGCCGTACGTCCTCGTCGACAGCATCACCGTCCGCCCGCTCAATGCATTCCGGGGCTTCAAGCCGGCGCCGGGCATCGATCCTGAGCTCTCGGTAATGCTGGAGGTTTCCGCCTTCACGCTCGCCGAGGGAGCGAAGAAGTGAGCACGCTCCCCGCGCTGCTCAAGCCTGGCCGCGCCTGGGCCTGGTGGCTCCTGCCGCTGCTCGTGCTCGCGCTGCTCGTCGGCTGGGAGATCGACTGGGGCCGACAGATCGTCCGCCTGCCGCCGGCGCCGGTGCCCCTCGAGCCCAAGCCGGTGACGCCTGCGCTCCTGCCCGACTATGCGATCGAGGGTGGACTTCCGGCCAACAGCGAGACGGTGAACCGGACCCTGTTCATCGCCACTCGCCGCGCCGCACCCGCGCTCGCCGGCGAGGGTGGCCCGCGCGTGCTCAAGGCGGGCCAATTCCTGCTCGTGGGCACGGCGATGAGCGGGAATCAGAACATCGCCTTCCTCAAGGAGGTGGCGGGAGGCAAGTCGCGCACCGTGCGCCAGGGCGAGACGGTCAACGGCATGCTGGTCGCTTCGGTGACTCCCGAGCGGGTGAAGCTCACCCTCGGCGATGACGCTGAGGAACTCGTGCTCAAGGTGGCGCCGGGCCCGAAAACCACGCTCGGCGCGCCCCCTCCACCGCCCGGGGCGGCCCAGGGCGGCGCGGTGGCCAACGCCGTCCCCGTGCCCGCGCCGGCGGCCGCAGCGGCGTTGCCGCATCCGGTGCGAGGCAGCGGCGTCCCGGGACAACAGCAGGTCGAAAACGCCAGGGCCGCGCGCCGCGCCGCCCATGAGGCCGAGGCGCGGGGCGCGCAAGGCGCGCAAAGCAACTTCGGACCCCTGCCGCAGACTCAGGGAACGAGCAAGTGAGCGCCCGCTTGCATCGCTGCGGGCGGGCCCCTGTCGGTAACGGGTGTACGCGCCAACAACAACACGGACAAACGATGACCGAACGCCATGCCAAGCTGACGCCCGCCCTGACGCTGTCGCTGTTGCTGTGCGCCTGCGCGACCACCCATGCCCCGCGGCAGGCCCCGCCTCCGGCGGCGCCTGAAGCGCCTGCCGAAGCGAGCACCGCCATCACCCTTCCGACGCCCGAGACTCACAGCGAAGCGAAGATCTACCAAGGCACGGGCATTTTCGTCGAAGGCCAGGGCACGGGAGGCATGGTGCCGTCGGCGCCGAAGCCGCCGGCCCCGACCGGGGCGCCGGTGATGCTCAATTTCGAGGCCGCCGATATCCGCGACGTGGTGCGCAACATCATCGGCGACATCATGGGCGAGTCGTACACCATCGACCCGAACGTCGGCGGCACGGTCACCATCCGCACCACGTCGGGAATCCCGCGCTCGGCGCTGCCGGCCACCATGGAGATGCTGTTGCGCATGAACGGCGCGACCATGACCAAGGAGGCCGGCGTGTGGAAGATACTGCCGGCCGCCGCCGCAGTGCGCGGCAACCTCACGCCGCAGCTCGGGAGCTCGAGCCGGGCGCTGCTACCCGGCTACTCGGTGCTCGTCGTGCCGCTGCGTTACGTCGGCGTGCGCCAGATGGCCACGCTCCTCGAGCCGTTCGTCAAGGACCAGACGACGGTGCGTGTCGACGACGTGCGCAACCTGCTCATCCTCTCCGGCACCGAGCTCGAGCTCAAGCACCTGCTCGACGCCATCGACATGTTCGACATCAACTGGATGACCGGAATGTCGGCGGGCGTGTTCACACTCGAGAGCGCGGACGTCAAGTCGGTGGTGGCCGAGCTCGACAAGGCTTTCGGGACGCCCGACAAGAGCCCGCTCTCCGGCATCCTGCGCATCATCCCGATCGAGCGCATGAACGCGCTGCTCATCATCACGCCGCAGCCGGAATACCTTGCGGAGGCGAAGAAGTGGATCGAGCGCCTGGACAGGGCCGGCAACGACAGCACGGGCATCCGCTTCTTCATCTATCGCGTGCAGAACGGGCGCGCGGAGCGCATCGCGCCGCTCCTGCAGCAGGCCTTTACCGGACGGGTGACGCAGCCGCAGCAGGGGCCGGGCCCGCCCCAGCTTGCGCCCAGCACGCCGGCGGGAACGATCGTCTCGGCACCGAGTTTCCAGCCCACTTCGCCTACGGGCACACCGCAGTCGGGCTACGGAACCACGCCGACCCCGTTCCAATCCCAGGCGCTGGCGCAGACGCCGGGGCAAGGCCAGGGGCCCGCCGGGGCGGCCGGGGCGCAGGGCGCGGGCAGCGGCGTGATCCGCAACGTGCAGGTGGTCGCCGACAAGGACAACAACATGATCCTCATCGTCGCCACGCCGGCCGAGTATGCGGTGATCGAGGCGGCGCTCAAGAAGCTCGACGTCCCGCAGCGCCAGGTGTCCATCGAGGTGACCATCGCCGAGGTCGCCCTGACCGACGAGCTGGAGACCGGGCTCGAATGGCTGTTCCGGGGGGCGTCGCCTTCCGGGCGCGGCAGCGGCGGGAATTTCACCACCTCCACGCCGTTCAACCCGGCGGTTGCCGCGGCCGCCGTCGCCGGGGCGACGCCGGTCGGGCTCGCCGTCTCGGCGGGATTCAACTACCTCATCAACAGCTCCAACTTTCCCGGCGGGGTGCAGGCGGCGCTGCACCTGCTCGACACCTACGGCAGCACCAAGGTGATCTCCAATCCGTATCTCGCGGCGCTCGACAACCAGAAGGCGACCATCAAGGTCGGCGACAGCATTCCGATCGCCTCGAACAGCACGGTGGGCGGGACGACCAATGTCATCACCACGACTTCGCAGTACATCGATACCGGCGTGTTGCTTCAGGTTACACCGCACATCAATGCCGGGGGCCTGGTGACGATGGAGGTCGACGCCGAGGTGAGCACGCCCGGAGTGGCGTCGAGCCCGGATCTGGCGCCGCCGATCAATACCCGCTCGGTGCAGACCCTGCTCGCAGTGCCAACCGGCCAGACCATGGTGATGGGCGGCCTCATCATCGAGAACAAGCAGACCAACTCGCAGGGGTTGCCGCTGATCTCGCGCATTCCGGTGCTGGGGGGACTGTTCGGCACGCAGACGCTCACCAACGATCGCACCGAACTCATTCTGTTCATCACCCCGCACGTGGTCGCCAGCGAGGAGGACGTGAGCCGTATCATCGACGACATGAGGCGCAAGATGGAACGGCTCGATGACGTGTTTCCGAAGGAGAAAACTGCGCCGGATCCCGGCGCGCCGCAGTAAACCGTCGCCAAATGGCGACGCAATCAATGTTGCGGGAATGCAACATACTGGAGCCAGAGGGAAAATTGAGGATGAGGCGATTGACGATGCAAAACCGTTTATATAGGCTTTGTGACGAAAGCAAGGGAGTAAGGCAGAGGATAACGAGGCTGCAGCTATCCCTTGCGGCCGGAGCGCGGCGGGCCCGAGGGCTCGCCGTAGCGCTGGCGGGATTGGCTGTCGTGGGCTGCGCGTCGATCAGCGTGGACTCGGCGCCCGAGGTCAAGCAGAAGTACGTGGCCGAGCGGGCGCAGGCGCGTTGGCAGGCGCTCATCAAGGGCGATGTGGATGCGGCGTACGCGTTCCTGAGCCCGGCGTCGAAGAAGGCAACGCCGTTGCCGACCTATGCCGGGAGCATCAAGCCTGGGATGTGGCGGAACGTGAAGGTGGACAAGGTGGATTGCGAGGCGGAATTGTGCAAAGTGCAGCTCGCGGTCACCTACGACGCCAAGATGATGAAGGGGATAACGACCCCGATTTGGGAGTCCTGGGTCATCGAAGACGGCTCGGCCTGGTACGTTTATCACTAGACCGGAGGTTGCAAGGCGTTGCAAATATCAGACAGGCGGCCGGGAGGCGGGGCTGATCTGAGGTATGATTTGTTTGTCAATACGAGCAGGGTGTAATAAACTCGACGCGCCATTGATCTAAAGTGATCACTTTAAATCCGAAACAGAGGAGTCATCAAAAACCATGAACTCGTTCCAGAGAAAGTCGCTGTACGCTGCTCTAGCCGGTGTGGGCGCGTTGGGCGTGACGGGTGCCGCGGATGCGGTCAACGTCAATCCCAATGGCCTGGGCCAGGCCCTCATCTATCCGTACTACACCGTCCAACAGGACAGCCGAGGCAACGCGTTCAACTCGCTCATTTCGGTGGTCAACTCCACCAGCTCGGCGAAGTCGGTCAAGGTGCGCTTCCTTGAAGGCAAGGACAGCCGAGAAGTGCTCGACTTCAACCTGTTCCTGTCGAAGTTCGACGTGTGGACCGCTGCGGTTATCCCGAGCCCGGGTGTTACGGGACAGCCTACCCCCGGCGGAATGGTGATGACGACCGACCAGTCCTGCACCATCCCGTCGAACACGGCGCTGCAGGCCGGTGTGGCCTTCGTCAATTTTGCCTACACCGGAAGCGCCTCGGATGGCGCCGACGCCGGGCTGGATCGGACCAGCGAAGGTTACGTCGAGATGATCGAGATGTCGACGTTCCCGACCTACACCTGCACCTACCAGGACATCACGCACGTCAACGGCGTGCCGAAGGACTGCGCGGGGATCAGCGATGCCCAGGCGGCGCTTGACTCCCGCAGCGCAAGTGGCGGGCTGTTCGGGTCCGTGCAGATCATCAACGTCGACAGCGGCGGGGATTACGACGCGGATGCAGTGGCGTTGGAGCGGTTCAACTCCAGCATTGGTGGTATCTACAGCGCCTCGGGCACCGTGCTGCCGCAGTTGACGAACGCCTTCCCGAGAACGAGCGTGACGTTCGGCTCGCCGAACTTCGGCGGCGACCTCGGCATCTACATCTCGAACTGGCCGACGCCGACCTACTTCGCGGCCGACACGGTGAGCGCAGCGCTCATGCACGACTCGGTACTAAACGAGTTCGTGCTCGACAACGTGACCGCGTCGAAGACGGACTGGGTCGTAACCTTCCCGACCAAGCGCTTCTATGTGCTGGCCGGTACGGGCCCGGCGCTGAAGCTCTTCCAGCGCAACTTCAACAACAACGCTGGATCCTGCGACGACGTCGTCCTGAATATCTACAACCGCGAAGAGCAAACAACCTCGACGCCGACGACGTTCTCGCCGCCGCCGCCCACGCTGACCAACTCGATCTGCTGGGAAGCGAATGTCATCACGTTCAACGACGGCAACGTGTTCGGCTCGCAGAACTCCGCGAACCTCAACACCGGCTTCCAGAACGGTTGGCTGCACCTGAGCTTCGGCGCGCCGACTTCGCCGGCGACGTACCACACGCTGGGCAACACGACCAACACGACGCACTTCTATGGTGGCCCTCCCAACAATCTGACCGTTGGGGAGACCAAGACCTACGTCGGTCTGCCGGTCGTCGGCTTCGCCGCCGTGTCGTACACCAACGGCGTGCTGCTGGTCAACGGCACCCAGGTGCTGGCGAACTACGGCAGCAAGTTCGTTCAGAAGGCCACGACGCTTATTCACAACTAAGCGAGTTGCAATCCAAGACCAGGGCGGAACTCAGGTTCCGCCCTTTTTTTGCGCGGGCGATTTGGGAAGCGGGATGTGCCGGGACGTCGGCCAAAATCACGGCCTTATCTTACGTGCCAAGTTAATGTGCTGAGCGGCAGAGGATTTCTGACAGACGGATTCCTACCCCGTTGGCATTAAGTGGAGAAATGGAGTACAATTGATTGAATATTATTGGAAACAACTGGCGCGGAATTTGCAGGCGCCCTTGGTCGCAGCCTTACCGGCGTTTCGCAGGGAGTCGTCGATGAATCGATCGTTTTTCCGCTGGGCGGCGCTGGCGTGTGCCTCCGCGACGCTGGCCCTGACCTCCGCCGGTGCGTCCGCACAGGCGACCATCCAGCTCAACGATACCAACTGCAGCGATTTCAGCCTAGGCGGCAGCCCGGGCGCCCGAACGCTGACATGTCTCGTATCGGCACCTCCCGTTTGCAGCGTGACCGGGCCCACTGTCGGTACCATTAATGGCCCCATCACGCTGACCGCGAGTTGCAGCCCGGCTGCGACGGGCTGGGCGTGGACAGGCGGTAACTGCGGATCCACAGTAACTCAACAATGCGTAGACACGGAATCGGCGACGGGCACGGTGACCTATACCGTCACCGGCAGCAACAGCTCGGGTAGTGGACCGAAGTCGGCGGGCTATAACGTCCTGTGGTCGAGTACACCGCCTTCGGTTCCGACCGGTTGCACGATCTCCGGCGCACCGACGGGCAACCAGACCTCCGGCGTATCAGTGACGCTCACGGTAAATTGCACCGGAGGCGGTCAGCCGGTTAGCTGGTCGTGGACGGGGGCCGGCACGTCGGGCATGACCACGCAATCGACAACGCCGATCACGGTGACTGCGACTACGACTTTCACGGCGACTGCCTGCAGCACGCCCGCGCCGGCTACGGCGGGGACGTGCATGACGACACCGGCGGTGACCGTCCAGATCGGCAGCACCGGGGGCATCGTCTGCAACGGGTTTGCCGGCGGTACCGTGGTCCTGAATATTCCCTATGACGACCCCAACGGCGCAGCCTATACGGTCGCCTATTCGTCTACAGCCGGCACCTTCGCTCCCAATGGAGCCCTGGTCCTGGTATTCACGACACCTGCGGTCGCGACCCCGCCGCAGGCCGTCGGCCGACTCACCATGAGCGAATACGGCAGTCCGCCGGCGGTACGCCAGGGCGCGCTGTCGACGACACCCTGCGACTTCACGGTGGGTCTCACCAATGTGCCCGGAGTGACCTCGCTGATCGGCAACACGGAAGACATAAGCGATAACTTCACGATCAACTGGGAACCCAGTCACGGCGGCTCATACATCAAGCTTCTGCCGAGCACCACCTATTACGTCAACCTGTTCAATCCGGACGGTTGCTCGCCCTCTCAAAGTTGCGACGTGAAGTTCCAGCTCAGCAAGGTGCCCGGTACCTAAGAGCAAATCGGCCTTCCTCGCAGGAAGCCCCGCCCCCGCGGGGCTTTTTGCTGTGTGCCTGCGCACCACGCGGGCTTGCCCACTACCGATGGACGAGCACCGCCGCGGCGCGCGATAATTGTAGTTTTCCCTTCTTTGGCCACCTGCCACTACGAGGTTCCATGCAGCGCATCACTTCTTCTCTTGTCCTCGCCGTGCTGCTCGTCGCCGCCGACTGCATTGCCCAGACGCAGGCCGCCGGCGACGAGGTGCTCGCCGAAAACGGTTCGATCAAGCTCACCCGCACCGACTATGAACTCGAGCTCATGCGGGTGCCGCCAGACATGCGCGCGGAGTTCGCGGCCAGCCCCGAACGACTCACCACCACGCTCAACCAGCTTCTCATCGACAAGACCCTGGCCAAGGAAGCGCGCGACCAGGGCCTCGACCGCGATCCGCAGATCGCCGCCCGCCTCGCCCACGAGATGGACCGCTTCTACGCCGAGGCCGAGATATTCAAGATCGAGCAGGATGCCGGCGCATACTTCGACGCCCACGTGAGCGACTATCTGCCCAAGGCGCACGAGACCTATCTGCTCGACAAGAAGAAATATTCCCGACCTGAACAGGTCAGCGCCTCGCAGATCGTGTTCACCACCAGCAAGCGGGACGACGCCGCGGCGCTCGCGCTGGCGAAGGAAACGCGGGCGAAGCTCGAGGCGGGGGCGGATTTCACCCAGCTCGCCAAGCAGCTCTCGGACGACCCGAGCGTGGCGGTCAACGGGGGCGCGCAGGGCTGGTTCTCGGCCGCGGCCAAGCTCGACCCGGCCTTCATCAAGGCCGCCTTCGCGCTCAAGAATGTCGGCGATCTCTCCGAACCGGTCCTGACCCGTTTCGGCTACCACCTGATCCGCCTCGACGGCAAGCGCCCCGCCCGCGACCTTACCTTCGAAGAAGTCAGTCCCGTGATCCTGGCGCAAATGCGCCAGGCCTACGTCAACCAAGCTCGCGAGACGCGCATCGCAGCCATCCGCAACGACCCCAACACCAAGGTGAACCAGGCCGCGATCGACGCCCTTGTCGTCAAGCTCCCCGAGTTGCCGAAGGCTCCGAACTTCCACCCCAGCGGCGGTTGAGGTATTCGAGACCGATGCGGCTCTTCGGCGCATCGATGGTGCGCAACGAGGCCGACGTCGTGGAGGCCTTCGTGCGCCACAATCTGGCGGTGCTCGACGGCCTGTCGATCGTCGACAACGGCTCGCTCGACGGCACCTCCGAAATCCTCGCCAAGCTCCAGGCCGAAGGGCTGCCGCTGCGGGTGTCGGCCGATCCGGAGCCCGCATATCGGCAGGCGGAAACGATGACCCGGCTGGCGCGAGAAGCGCTCGCCCGGGACGGCGCAGACTTCGTGTTCGCCCTCGACGCGGACGAATTTCTCAAGCTCCAGGCGCGCCCGACGCTCGAGCGCGCTCTATCCGAAGTGCCCGCAGGCATGCATGCGGTGATGGATTGGCTCACCTACGTCCCCGATGATCTCGAGTCCGACCCGGGCAGTTTCGGGCCGGGATGCCTCTGGTGGCGCCTCAAGACCGAGCGCCACGGCCTGTTCAAGGTCATCGTCGGCCGCGGCCTGCTCGAGCACCCCGACGACGCAGTGGCCATGGGCAACCACTGCGTCCAGAACCCTGCCGAGGCCGGCGTGCGACCGCACGCGCACCTGCGCCGGGATGCCGTCGCGCTGGCCCATTGCCCGGTGCGCAGCCGCTCCCAGCTCGAGGCCAAGATCATCGTCGGCTACCTCGCGCACCTCGCGACCGGGCCCCAGGAACAGCGCCGCGCGCGCCACTGGCGCGAGCTGTACGCCGAACTGCGCGCCGGCGGGACCCTGTCGCAGGAGCGCCTGCGCGAGATCGCCTGCAACTACGGACTGCCCACGAAGATGTGGCAGCCGCCCTCCGCGATCGAGCTCCTCGAGGACCCGGTGGCGCTGTCCTGCGAGCAGCGCTATCGGAGCGATGCGGCGCCCGGCCCGTTGTCGCTGCTGATGCGCTTCACCGAGGCGCTCATCGCCGCGCAACCCAGGCCGGCGAGCCCCGCGCCGCGCTATTACACGCTTTGAGCGAGGGCCGGCGCGCGCCTGGAGTGGCAACAACCGATGCCGAAGGCGGATGCGAGCCTCGCGCCGGCGCTTCCCGCGCGAGCGCGCGCATGCCAGCCTTGCCGGCGCGGCCTTCGCAACGCTGCTATCCTCCGCCCATGAATTTCGCGCCCCGCCAGATCGGGACCGGTCGCATCGAAGCCGCGCCGCGACTCGCGCGCGCGCGCGCCCTGTTCGCCCGGTTCTTTCGCCGCGAACTGTTTGCGCGCTACTTGGGCAGCATCACCGGACTCGCCTGGGCGTTCATCCATCCGCTCGCCCTGCTCGCCGTCTATCACTTCGTGTTCACCAGCGTGTTTCGCGCCGGCGCCATGGACGGCAAGAGCTTCCTGCTCTTCGTCGCCGTCGCGCTCTGGCCCTGGCTCGCCGCGCAGGAGGCGCTGCAGCGCGGCACGGGCTCCATCGGCGGCTATTCGGGGCTCATCCGCAAGGTCGCTTTCCCGCACGAGATCATCGTCTACGCCTCGGTCGCCGCCACCCTGCTGCTGCAATTCGCAGGCTACCTCGTGGTGCTCGTGGTGCTTGCGCTGTTCGGCGAGCCGGTGCACTTCGAAGGGCTTCTCATCGCCGTACCGCTGTGGATCATTCTCGCCGTGGCCATAACCGGCCTCACTTTGGCGCTCGCCGCGCTGCAGGTGTTCATCAAGGACGTCGAGCAGATCCTGCTGCCGGTGCTGATGATCCTGATGTATCTGACCCCGATCCTCTATCCGCTGTCGCTGGTCCCGGAAAACATTCGGCCCTGGGTGGCTGCCAATCCCTTCGGTTACCTGGTCGACCGGCTGCGCGACGCGCTGCTCGACGGACGGCTCGCCGTGCACTGGGGCGATGCCGCGGCGCTCTCGGTCGCGCTCGCGCTCTTTGCCGGCGGACGCTGGATCTTCCTGCGCCTGTCGCCGCACTTCGAGGATTTCGTATGAGCATGGGAGCGCTCCTGCACCTCTCCGGCGTGGGCAAGGACTACGCCAAGCTCGACACCGACGCGGCGCGGGTCAAGCTGGTGTTCGACCTGCTGCGCGGCCGCGGGGCCGCGCGCGCCTTCCGCGCCTTAGACGAGGTGTCCTTCGATCTCGCTGCCGGCGAGTCGCTGGGCATCATCGGCGAGAACGGCGCCGGCAAGTCGACCCTGCTCAAGATCGTCGCCGGCGTCATCACCCCGACCCGCGGCCGGGTCGACGTCCGCGGTCGCGTGAGCGCGCTGCTGGAACTGGGCTCGGGCTTTCATCCGGACTATTCGGGACTTGCCAACATCGACCTTGCCGCGACGCTCCTCGGCCTCACTGCCGACGAGATCGCCGCCCGGCGCGAGGCGATCATCGCCTTCGCCGACATCGGCGAGCACATCCACGACCCGATCAAGCATTACTCCTCCGGCATGGTCGTCCGCCTGGGCTTCGCCGTTGCCACCGCGCTCAAGCCGGACATCCTGATCACCGACGAGGTGCTGGCCGTGGGCGACGAATCGTTCCAGAAGAAATGCATCGCCTGGATGGAAGACTACCTGTCCGGCGGCGGCACGCTGCTGCTCTGCTCGCACAGCATGTATCACGTGCAGAAGCTCTGCCGCAGCGCGCTCTGGCTCAAGGACGGGCGCATGGTGCGCTACGGTCCGGCGGCCGAGGTCGCGCAGGCCTACCTCGCCTACCACGAGGAGAAGAGCACCGGCACCGGAGAGCCGATCGCTCCGCCGCTCGCCCGCCAGGCGGGCTATTACGCCATCCAGGGGCTCGTCCTCGACCCGCCGGAACGCATAGCCTCCGGTGCGAGGCTCCTGGTAAGCGGCGAAGTGTTCTCGCCCGACGATCGCGCGCCGGTGGTGCTGATCGGGCTCATCCGCGCCGACGGCACGCCCATCTACGGCGTAGCCACCGACATGGACGGGGTCACGCCCCGACGCATCGCCGCCCAGCGCTTCGAGTTTTCGCTCGCCTTTCCGCAGCTGCCGCTCCTGCCGGGCAAGTACATCGTCCGCGCTCACGCGCTCGACCCCGAAGGGGTGCGCCTGTTCGATAACGTCGAGCAGGCCTTCGTCGTCGAGGGCGCTTCGCGCGAGCTCGGCTTCGTGCGCATCGGCCACGGCTGGAACGGCGCCACCCCGCATTGATGTCGGGGCTCTCCGCCAAGGAGCTGGCACGCGCCGAGCTCGCCCGGGGCGAGCGCCAAGCCGCCGCCGCGACCGCCCGGCGCGCCGTCGTCGCCGACCCCGGCGACGCGCAGGCCTGGACCCTGCTCGGCGTCTGCCTGGAAGCCCTCGAACCGGCGGAAGCGCTCGCCGCCTGGAACAGGGCCATCGCGCTCGCGCCGCACGATGCCGAGCCGTACTTCCGGCTGGGCGATTTTGAACGCCGGCGCGGCCGTCACGACCAGGCCGTCGCTGCCTACCGCGCCGCGCTCGGCACCGGCTTCGAGCATCCGGCGCTGCGCAACAACCTGGGCCTTGCACTGCAGGCGCAGGGCCGGCTCGACGAAGCGACCGACGCCTTCGCAGCGGCGACGCGATTGCAGCCCGACATGGCGCCGGCGCACGCCAACCTGGGCGATGCCCTGCGCGCGCGGCACCGCACCGCGGAGGCGATCGCCTCCTACCGGCGCGCCTGCGCGCTCGCGCCCGACGTGGCGCGCTTGTGGGTCAACCTCGGCGTCTGCCAGCACCGTATCGGCGCGCTCGCCGATGCGCGGCAGAGCTTCGAGCGCGCCCTGGCGCTCGAACCGGACCTGCCCGACGCACGGGTCAACCTGGCCGCCAGCCTGATTGCGGAGAAGCGCTACGCCGAGGCGCTGCCGCTATTGGAGAAGGCCCTCGCCCGCGCGCCGAACCAGGTCCAGGCGCAAGGCGCCTTGCTCTACCTGCAACAGCAGACCTGCGCCTGGGACGGCCTGGAGGCGAGCATCGCCCGGCAGCGCGAGCTGCTCGGCCGGCCCGACGCGCCGGCGATCGCTCCGCACCACCTGCTTGCGCTGCCCTTCTCGGCGGCCGAGCAGCTCCTCGCGGCCCGGCACTGGGCGCGCACCGAGCTCCGCTCCCCGGCCATCTTGCCGGCGCTGCCCGCGTATCGCCACCAGGGCAGGCTGCGCGTGGGCTATGCCAGCACCGACTACCGGGCGCACCCGCTGGCCAACCTCTTGACCGAGGTGATCGAAAGGCACGATCGCGCCCGCGTCGAGGTGTTCGGCTATTCCTTGGGCCCCGACGACGGCAGCGCAGCGCGGGCGCGCTTCGAGCGCGCTTTCGATCACTTCGCCGACGTGCGCAGCCAGAGCGACGAAGCAATCGTGCAACGCATCCGCGACGATCGCATCGCCATCCTCGTCGACACCAACGGCTACGTGCTGCACGCCCGCAGCGATGTGTTCGCGCTCAGGGCGGCGCCGATCCAGATCAACGGCATCGGCTTCGCCGGGACCCTGGGCGCGGATTGCTACGACTTCATCCTCACCGACTCGTTCGTCACGCCGCCCGAAGAGCAACGCTTCTTCACCGAGCGCTTCATGCTCCTGCCGCATTGCTACATGCCCGGCGATACGCGCCGTGCCATCGATGCCGCCCCGACGCGCGCGCAATGCGGCCTGCCCGAAGCCGGCTTCGTCTTCTGCTGCTTCAACTCGAGCTACAAGATCCTTCCCGACGTGTTCGCGATCTGGATGCACCTGCTGCAGGAGGTCCCGGGAAGCGTGCTGTGGCTGCTTTCGACCAACCAGGAGGCGACGGCGAATCTGCGCGAGCGGGCGCGAGGCCACGGCATGGGCGAGAAGCGAGTCGTCTTTGCCCCGAGCCTGCCGCTGCCGGCGCACCTTGCGCGCCATGCGCTGGCCGACCTTTTCCTGGACACGTTTCCCTACAACGCGCATACCACCGCCAACGACGCCCTGTTCGCAGGCCTGCCGCTGCTGACCTGTGCCGGCAAGACCTTCGCCAGCCGCGTCGCGGGCAGCCAGCTGCGCTCGATCGGCCTGCCGGAGCTCGTCACCGATTCGCTCCCGGCGTACCAAGCGCTCGCCCTGAAGCTCGCGCGCGAGCCCGCGCGGCTCTCGGAGTACCGCGAACGGCTGGCCCGAAACCGCGCCACTGCGCCGCTGTTCGATGTCGCGGGCTACACCCGTTCGTTTGAGGAGCTCTTGCTCAGGGCTTGGGAGGAGCACCGCCAGGGACGGCAGCCGGATGCGGTAAAATAACAGGTTCTGCGCCGCGCCGACCCGCGCGGCGACCGCTACCGACGCGCTCTGAAGCTGCATGCCCACGATCGTCCCCGTACCGGCAACTACCGCAGGCGAATTCACCGGTGAACGCTTCTTGCCGACCTGCAGCGGCGAAATCGCCTATGAGCACTGGCACCGCTACGCCTTTGCGCGGCGCTTCGTCCAGGGCAAACGCGTGCTCGACGCCGCCTGCGGGGAGGGCTACGGCACCGCGCTCCTGGGGACGCTCGCGAGGAGCGCAGTGGGCATCGACGTCGACCTGGCGACCATCAATCACGCCTCGGCGACCTACGGCGAAGGGACGCGGGTGCGCTTCATGCCCACCTCCTGTACCGGCCTGCCCCTTCCCAGCGCTTCGTTCGACGTCATCGTCTCGTTCGAAACGATCGAGCACCTGTCCGCGGAGGAACAGCCGGAAATGCTCGCCGAGTTCGCGCGCGTGCTCTCGCCGGATGGCCTGCTCATCATTTCCTCGCCCAACCGGCGCCTCTACAGCGACGCGCGCAACTATGTGAACCCGTACCACCTCCGGGAGTTGTATCGCGAGGAGCTCTCGCGCCTGCTGGGGCGCCGCTTCCCGGCCCAGCAGTGGTACCACCAGCGATTGGCGTGCTGGTCGGGGATCTGGCCGGAGCCCTCTGTCGCCGGCGATGCTCCGGGCGCAGCCGCGCTCGAGGCCTGGGTCGGCGATGCGGCGCACATCGTCCCCTACCGGGAATCCGAAGGCATGTATTTCATCGTCGTCGCCGCGCGCGAGGCGGCGACGCTGCCGTCCCAGCCGGCGAGCGTATCGCTGTTCACCGACTCGGAGGACAGCGAGCTCAAGCGCGCCGAGGCGAATGCCCGCGAAGTGCTCCGGCTCGACGCGCTGCTGCGCGAGAGCGCGCGGGCGGTCGAACGGCACACCCATCACATCCATCACCTCGAAGCGCTGGTGGCCGAGCGCGAGCGACTGGTCGTCGAGCGCGATGCGGCGCTCAAGGCATACGCCGAGAGGATGAGCCAGCTCGAAACGCGGCTCGGTCAGCGCGACGCGACTATCGCCGAGCGCGAGCGGCAGCTGCAGGAAGCCGACGCGGACCGGGCCGAGCGCGATGCCGAGCTCGCCCGCCGCAGCGAGACGATCGCCGGGCTTGCCAAGCGCTCGGCCGCCGTGGAAGCCGACAAGGCGCGCCTCGAGACCACCCTGGCCGAGCAGCAGCCGAGGATCGCCTACCTGGAGAGCTTCCGCGGTTGGATCGGCTGGCCGTGGCGGCGCCTGGGCCGCTGGCTCGGCCGCTAGGTGCGGCGGTGCAGGACAGGCCCATCGACATCGTCGTGCCGGTGTACAACGCCGCCGGCGACCTCGCGCGCTGCGTCGACAGCGTGCTCGCGCACTCCAGCGGCGACTGGCGCTTGCTGCTCATCGACGATGCCTCGCCGGCGATCGCCATCCGCACCTACTTTTCCGGGTTGCGGACGCGCGGCCTGGCGCAGGTGAGCCTGCAGCGCAACGAGCACAACATCGGCTTCACGCTCACCGCCAACCGCGGCCTGGCGGCAGCGCGCGCCGATGCCGACGTGGTGCTGCTCAATTCGGATACGGTGGTGACCCGCGGCTGGCTGTCGAAGCTCGCCCGCTGTGCCGCGTCCGATCCGCGCATCGGCACCATCACGCCGTTTTCGAACAACGCGGAAATCTGCTCCTGGCCGCGCCTGTGCCGCAACAACCCCTGGCCGCTTTCGAAGGATCCCGGGCCGGTGGTGGCGGCGCTGGAAAGAGCCGCCGTGCCAACCTATCCGGACCTGCCGACGGGCGTGGGCTTCTGCTTCTACATCCGCCGCGCGCTCATCGCCGCCATCGGCGGCTTCGACCCCGCGTTCGGACTGGGCTACGGCGAGGAAAACGATTACTCCATGCGTGCCGCCGCAGCGGGGTTCCGCAACGTGCTGTGCGAGGACGCATTCGTGCTGCATCTGGGGGGAAGCTCGTTCGGCGACAGGCGCGTCGAGCTGGCCCGGCACAACACCGAGCTGCTGCTCGAGCGCCACCCCGGCTACCTCGACCTGGTCCACGCCTACATTGCCGCCGATCCGCTGCGCCCGCTGCGCGAGCTCGCGCGCAGCCAGGAGCGCGTGCTCACCGGAACACGCAACGGCGTCCTGCACGTGCTGCACGGCCACGGCGGCGGCACCGAATACCACGTGCGCGAGCTCATCGCCGCGTCGTCGAGCGCTTTTCGCCACTATCTGCTGATCGCGGTCGGCGACGACTGGCTGCTCGAGGAGCACGCCGACGGCGAAGTCACCGGCTACGACTTCCGCCGCGCCGGCGATGAGGGCTGGGGCGATTTTCTCGGCGGCCTGGTCGCCCGCTTCGGCATCGACTTGATCCACCTGCACAACATCTCGACCTCTCGCGACGCGATGCTGACCGCGCTGGCGGCCCTGGACATTCCCTACGGCTACACCGTTCACGACCTGAATTTCGCCTGCCCGACAATCACGTTCCTGGGGCCCGACGGGCGCTATTGCCGCGCCGTCACCGAGCGCGCGGTGTGCGAGGGCTGCCTGGCGGCGCAAGCCGATTTCAGCGGCGTCGACATCGGCGCCTGGCGCGCGAAGCATGGGGCGCTGCTGCAACGGGCGGCCTTCGTCATCGCCCCGTCGCAATGGGCCGCGGATACGCTGCGCCGCTATTTCCCCGAGCGCATGGTGACCGTGATCGCGCACGGCAGCGGGGTCGGAACCGCGCGCGAGGATGCGGTCTACACGCGCCTCGAGCTCCCCGCCGACGATGTGCCCACGGTAGCGGTCATCGGCGCCATCGGCAGCGACAAGGGCGCGCGTCGCCTCGAGCGGCTGGTCGAGCTCACGCGCAAGCGAGGCGCGAGGCTGCGCTGGGTGCTCATCGGCTATCTCGATCGCACCCGGGAACAGATGCAAAGCCAGGACGCGGTGTTCACCCAGCACGGGCCGTTCGATTCGCGCCAGATCGGCGCGCTGCTCGAGCACTATCGCGTGCGCCTGGTCGCCTATCCCTCCGCGGGCCCCGAGACGTTCAGCTTCACGCTGTCCGAAGCCTGGGCGGCCGGGCGGCCGGTACTGGTGCCTCCGATCGGCGCATTGGCCGAGCGGGTTGCGGCAAGCGGCGGTGGATGGGTGCTGGACGAAGAGGAGTGGGAAGACGATGCGCGCATGCTCGATCGCATCAGCGCGCTCCTCGACGACGCAAGGGCCGACGAACGGAGCGCGAAAGCGCTGCGAGCCGCCGCCGCGCCGCAGCCAGCGCTCGCCGCCATGACGCAGGCGACCATGGCGCTGTGGCATGAGGCGTTGGCGCGCGCCCCGGCTCCCGCGCAGCCGCGGCCGATCGCCGCCGGGCGCTGCCTTCGCGCTCTGCATTACACGCCGTGGACGCCCCCGGCGCCGCCGGCTCCGCCACCGCTCCCCGCCCCGCCCAACGGCGTGCTCGGGATGGTGGCGCGCGCCGCGCTCGTGCTGCGCCAGACCGCCCCGGGCAGGTTCCTCTATCGCCTCGCACCGCGGCCCCTGGTCAATGCTCTGAAGCAGCGGCTGTGAAGGCCGCCTAGCGCCTCATGCAGGAAGACTACGGGCAGTGGTTTGCGCGCGGCAGGGCGCATCAGAAGGCCGGCCGTCCGATCGACGCCATCGTCTGTTACCGGCGCGCCTTGCGCTCCAACCGGCATGCCGTCCAGGCGCAATACCGGCTGGGCGAGGCGCTGCGCGACATCGGACGCCCTGAGGAGGCGCGGCGCGCCTGGCACGCCGGGCTCGCGCTCGCGCCCGACCACGGCGGTATGCTGCTTTGCGCGGCCGAAGCCGCACGCCAGGCCGGCGCCTTCGGCGAGGCGCGCGACGCCTACGGCCGCATCCTGGCCGCCCGCCCCGGCAACCCGGAAGCGCTCGTCGGCGACACGCTCTCCCGCATCGGCCTGGGCGAGGAAGCCGCCTACGCGGAGTTCGGCCGCATTCTCGCCAAGGGCGAGACCGCGCCGCGCTGGGACGCGCTCGCCCGCGCGCTCGCTGCCGCGCCGCCGTCGGCTGCCCGGCACGAACTGCTGCAGCAGCTGGTGACCAGGCGCGGCGCCGAGCTGCCGCCGCGGCTGCTCGCGCTCGCCGCGCAGGCACTCTCGGTGGGCGGCGCGCGTGACCAAGCGCGCGCCGCCTTGGTGCAGGCCGAAGCCCTGATCCCGACCATCGACGACCCGGAGATCCTGCGCGGCCTCGCGCTGGCGGCGGCCCGTCTTGGAACGCCAAAGCCGTGGGCCGAAAGCTACGCCCATTACTGCACGGCGCTCTTCGCCAGCGCCACGTCGGTGCGCTGGCCGCGCCGCACCGCTGGCGCGGCGCTGCGCGTCATCTATCTGCTCGACCCGGGCGCACCCATCGACGTCGGGGGAGTCGCGATCGATCCGCAGCGCTATCTGGCCACGGTGATCGCCGGCCACGCGCGCGACCGGGTGGCGGCCGCGGTCTGCCTCGTGGGGAGCGCGTCGCCGCCGGGGCCGGACTGGGGCTTGCCCGGCGAGCTGCCGCTCTCGATCCTCGGCCCGACACCGGCGCCGGAGAGCGCGCGTGCGCTCGGCGAAACCGACGCCGACGCGGTCATCGACCTGGTGGGCCTGAACGCCGCCATCGGGCCCCTGCTCGCGCAGGGGCCGGCCCGCAGCGCCTGGACCTATGCGGCGCTCGTCGGTGCCAACGTCGCGCCGCTGATCACGCATGCCCTGCCGCAGCCCGAGGCCGGCGACGACGCAGCGCTGTCGCGCCATCGGTTCGCGCTCGAGGCGGCGTTGCAGGACGGCTGTGCCGGCGAGGGGTGGCTCGCCGAGGTGACCACGCGCACCGCCCCGGAACTCTCCGCGCGCTGGCGAGCGGCCGTTGCCGCACACCAGGCGGGCGATGCCGAGGCGGCGCAGAGCGCCTATCGGGAGCTGCTCGCCGAGCAGCCCGGCTACGCGCCGGCGCAGCATCTGCTGGGCGCGCTGCTGCGCGAGCGCGGCGAGATGCGCGACGCGGCGGCCGCCTTCAAGGCCGCGCTCGCCGTCGCTCCGGGTTACGTCGAGCCGCGCACCGCGCTCGCCAGCCTGTGGCGCGACAACGGCCTGGCCGCGCAAGCGGCCGAGCTTTGCCAACAGGGACTCTCGCTCACGCCCAACGACGCCTCGCTGTGGCGCGCGCTCGGCCTGGCGCGCCTGTCGCAGTACGACGGCGCCGCGGCAAGCCAGGCCTTCCGACGCGGCCTCGAGATCGAGCCCGACGATGCGACCACGCATTACAACCTTGGGGTCGCGTTGCAGATGCTGCATCGCCTCGACCCCGCCCTGCGCGCGTACCAACGCGCACTGGCGCTAAATCCGAAGCTCTACGCCGCGGACTTCAACATCGGGGTCATCTTTCGCGAGCAGGGCCAGCAGGAGGCCGCGATCAGGGCCTTCGAGACCGTGCTTGCGCACGAGCCGCGCCACGTCCCGGCGCACAAGGCCCTGGCTGAAACGCTGCTGCGCGCGCGCCACCTCGGGGCCTGGTTCAAGGCCTTCGATCGCTTCGAGGCGATGTGTCCGGACGCCTTGCCGCTGGCGGTCCTCGCCCTTGAAGCCTGCCAATACCGCGCCGATTTCGCCAGCCTCGATCGCTATCTCGAGCGGGTGCGACAGGATCGGTTCAAGGCCGGGAGCGAGGCCGAGCTTGCCGACTGCCTGGAGGAGCTGCTCTTCCTGCTGCTCTACTTCGACGGCGAGCCAGACCTCCAGTTCAGCCTCTACCAGGCCTACGACCTGGCGGCGAAGCGCGTCTACGGCGAGCCGCTGTCGCTGCCCGAGGCGCGGCGCCCCGGGCGCATTCGCGTGGGCTATATCTCGGCGGATCTGCGCAACCACGTGATGGGCAAGATGATGTGGTCGGCAGTGCAGCATCACGATCGCGATCGGTTCGAGATCTTCTTCTATTCGCTGTCGACGGCGAACGATGCCTGGACCGAGCGCTTCCGCGGCCTGGCCGATCATTTCGAGGTCATCGCCGGCAGCTCGCAGCGCGAGGCGGTCGAGCGCATCGCCGCCGATGAACTCGATCTGCTGGTCGACCTCGGGACCAACAGTTTCGGCGCGAAGCCGGGCATCCTCGCACGCAAGCCGGCGCGGGTGCAGGTCACCCACGTGGCCACCGCCGGCGTGGTCGGCCTGTCGGCGATCGACTACAAGCTCACCGACGCCTTCGCCGATCTCCCGGAAAACCAGGCGTTCCAGCTCGAGACGCTCCTGCCGATGGCCGGCTGCGTCTATCCCTACCGTCACGTGCCGCCGGCGGCCGAGCATCCGTACCGGCGCGAAACGCTCGGCATCGCGCCCGACCAGGTCCTCATCGGCGCCTTCGTCAACCCGCTCAAGCTTTCACGCCGCTGCCTCGCCCTGTGGCGCGAAGTGCTCGAGCGCATCCCCAAGGCTATGCTCGCCTTGTCGCCCAACTCGGCGGAGCTGCGCGAGGTCTACGGCCGGCTGTTGTCTGCGGCGGGCATTGCCTTGAGCCGCATCTGCGTGCTCCCGCAGGGGCGCGACGACGCGGAAAATCAGGCGCGCTACACCCTGATCGATTTCACGCTCGACCCGATGCCCTACGGCGCGGTCAACGGCACCCTCGAAGCGCTCGACATGAACGTGCCGGTGGTGACGCTCGTCGGGCGCAGGCACGGCGAGCGCTGCGGGTACAGCATTCTGACCAACCTCGGGGTGCCGCAAACCATTGCCGCGAGCGGCAGCGACTATGTGGCGATCGCAGTGCGGCTGGCGAATGACGCCGCGTTCAAGGCCGAGGTCAAGGCGGCGATTGCTGCCGGCATCACCCGTTCACCGCTGACCGACATGCCGGCGCATACGCGGCATCTCGAGCAGGCGTACCTGCAGGCACTCGAGCGCAGCTATCCGGCCGCGCTCTCGGCAGCGCGCGATGGCTGAAGCGGCAGCCTGGCCGGAGCGCGTGGCGCAGGCGCAGCGGCGGCTCGCCGAGGGCGACCTTGCCGCGGCGCGCGCCGAGGCCGAGGCAATCGTCGCAGGCGCGACCGCTGAGACGGAGCGCGGGGCCGCGCACCTGGTGCTCGCCGCCTGCTTGCGCAAGAGCGGCGATGCCGCGGCCGCGCTCGCGCACGCAAGCCGCGCCGTCGCCTGCACACCGCGCCATGCGCTGGCGCATTACGCGCTGGCCGAGGCGCAGGAGTCCGCCGCAGATCTTGAGGGCGCGCGCTCGAGCCTGCGCCGGGCGATCGAGCTGCAGCCCGGCTTCGCGCCGGCGCACCGCTACCTCGGCATCCTGCTCGGCGAAAGCGGCGACGCCCAGGGCGCCTTCGCCGCCTTCGAAGCCGCCTTGCGCATCGATCCGAATCACGCCCGCACCTGGAACAACCTCGGCAACGCGCAGCGCAACCTTGGACGCCTGGCCGAGGCCGAGCAGTCGTTCACCCGCGCCCTCGCGCTTAGCCCCGACTACGCGCTGGCGGCCGCCAATCTGGGCCAGGTGCAGCGCGACCAGGGCGAAGTCGAGCAGGCCGAGGCCACGCTGCGTGCGGCGCTGGCGCGGCAAGCCGGAGCGCCACCGTTTCGTCCGCTCATCGTGCTCTTGGCCGGACTGCTGCGCGAGCGCGGCGCGCTCGACGAAGCCGTTCCGCTCTACGCCCAAGCGATCAAGCTCGCGCCGCAGGAATCCGGAGGCCAGTGGTTCAACTTAGGCTGGGTGCACGTGCAGCGCGGCGAGTTTGACGCCGCGCGCCATGCCTACGCCCAGGGACGCGCCGTCGACCCGAAAGACTTGCGCAGCCTGTTCGCGGTGCACCTCGCCCTGCCGATGATCTACGCCGACGCTGAGGCACTGTCGGTCGCCCGGGCAGGATTTGCCTCCGGGCTCGAGGCGCTGGCCACCGAGTTGCCTGCGGCGCTGCGCGGCCTGACCGAGGCGCAGGTGCTAGACGGCCTGCGCTGGACGAACTTCTTTCTCGCCTACCAGGGCGAAGACGACCGCGCCTTGCAGGCGGCCTACGCGGCGCTCGCCGCGGGAGCGATCAGTCGCGTCGCGCCGCAATGGCACGAGCCGATTGCCGCGCGCCCGGCCACCGGGCGACGGCTGCGCGTCGGCTTCGCCTCCGGGTTCTTCCACGTCGGCACCTGCGGGAGATACTTCAAGAGCTGGGTGACCGACCTGGACCGCGATCGCTTCGAGGTATTCGTCTATCACCTCTGTCCAGGCATGGACGAGGTGGCGAGCGCGATCGCGCAGCGCGCCGACTGCATGCAGAGCTTCGGCGGCAGCCGCGCGCAGCCCTCGATCGTCGCCCCGATCATTCGCGGCGACGAACTCGACGTGCTCGTCTATCCGGAGCTTGGCATGGACGCGTGCTCCTTCGCCCTGGCGGCGCTGCGCCTCGCGCCCCGGCAATATGCCGGCTGGGGCCATCCGGTGACCACCGGCCATGCCACCATCGACGCCTTCATCAGCTGCGGGCCGATGGAGATAGCGCAGGCGCAGGCGCACTACACCGAAGGGCTCTTCCGCCTCCCGGGCATCGGCACCCGCTACCAGCCGCTCGTTGCTCCCGACCGACGCGGCCCGCGCCGAATTCGGTTTTCCCGAGGATCGGGTGCTGCTGCTCTGCCCCCAGTCGGTTTGGAAGATCCACCCCGACAACGATGCGCTGTTCGCCGAGCTGCTCGCGGCCAATCCGCACACCCTGCTGCTGCTGTTCAGCGGCCGGCATCCGATCGTTACCGATCAGTTGATGCGTCGCCTGGAACGCACCTTCCTGCAGCACGGGCTGTCGATCCGCGAGCGTACGCGGGTGCTGCCGCCGCTGGGGCACGCCGATTACCTGCGCATCAATCTCGTCTGCGACGCGATGCTCGACACGCTGCATTGGTCCGGCGGCAACACCAGCCTCGACGCGCTTGCCTGCGGACTGCCGATCGTCACGCTCCCCGGCACCTTCATGCGCGGCCGGCAGAGCGCGGGAATGCTCGCGCTGTTAGGCCTTCCCGAGCTCATCGCCCGCGATCGCGCCGACTACCTGGCCATCGCCACGCGGCTGTCGCGCGACGGCGCCTGGCGGCGCGAATGCGCCGCGCGCATCCGCGCCGGGCAAGCGCTGCTCTTCGACGTTCCCGACGCCATCGACTCGCTGCAGACGCTGCTTCAGACCGGCGAGCTGCCGGCGTAGTCGGCCCAGATCTGCAGCATGGCTTGTTCGAAGTCGCGGGCGTAGCGGTCCATGTCGAACAGGGGGTAGGTGTGGCGGTTGGCGGCGAGGCGGGTGCGGAAGGCTTGCAGCAGTTCCGGGGTGGAGGCGAGCTTGAGGGCGAGGGTTTCGTAGTCGGCGAGGGAGTCGGTGATGAGTTCGGGCAGGCCGATGGCGGCAAGCTGGCTGCCGGCGATGCGGCTTACCAGGGTGTCGCCGGCGCAGGTGACCAGGGGGAGGCCGGCGAGCAGCGCATCGTTGGCGGTGGTGTGCGCGCCGTAGGGATAGGTGTCGAGGAACAGGTCGGCGGCGGCGTTGCGCGCCACGTGCGCGGCGACGTCGAGTCGCGGGGCGAAGATCAGGCGGTCGGGGGCGATGCCGGCGGCCTGGGCTTCGCGGCGCAGGTTCGCGGCGGCCTCGGGGGAGGCCTCGAGCAGCCACAGGACGCTGCCGGGCAGCTTGGCGAGCAGGCGCATCCAGATGGCGAAGACCTCGGGCAGGATCTTGTAGGCGTTGTTGAAGCAACAGAACACGAAGCCGGTTTCGGGCAGGCCGCAGGCGGTGCGGGAAGGCGCGCTTCCGGGTGGTAGCCGGGTGGTGTCGCTGGGAAAGGCCATGTGCGGCATGTAGAGCGCGCGCTCGGTGTAGAACGGCGCGAGGTGCTCGGGCAGGCTGAAGCGGTCGGTGAAGATGTAGTCGTACCAGGGTGCGCCGAGGGTTCCGGGATAGCCGATGCAGTTGATCTGCAGCGGCGCCGGGCGCAGGGCGAAGATGCCTTCGCGGGCGTTCTGGGTGTAGCCGTTGCGATCGATGAGAATGGCGATGCGCTGGTCGCGGATGCGCTGCGCGATGGCGTCGACGGCCAGGCTGCCGACGTCGATGAAGTGCTCGAAGGCGGCTTCGGCGCGGCGCCGCCAGGCATCGGTCGGGTTGCTGCCGAGGCTGTAGGCGAACATCTCCAGTCGCCTCCGATCGATCTTCTCCCAGAACTCCAGCGACAGGTGCGCGGTCGGGTGATCGCGAAAGTTGGCCGATACGAACGCCACCCGCAGCCGCTCCCCCGCCTCGACACGCACCACCGGCCGCACCGCCGTCGCGACGCTGAGCGTGCGCGCCCAACGCTCCGCGGCATGCAGCTGACAGCGGGGCGACAGCGGCAAGGCGAGCACGTAGAAGGGCGCCACCGGGTGCTCGCTGTCGACGCTGTCCGCATCGAGCAAAGAGCGGATCTCGGCGGTGAGCTCGGCGAGCCCGCCCCAGGCGCAGCGCTGCGCTCGCGCGTGCGCGAGCAGCGACAGCGCATAGGGGTTGCCCGGAGCGAGATCGAGCGAGCGTCGCAGGGGCCCTTCGGCGTCGGCAAAGCGGCCATGGCGGACGTAGAAGGTGGACAGGTCGATGTGCACCTTCAGGCTGTCCGGCGAGAGCCGCTGCGCTTCGAGAAAACTGCGCTCGGCGCCGCGCGCATCGCCGGCCCGCGCCTGCGCGATGGCGCGCTGCATCCACATCGGCGCGGGGAGATCGGGTCGCAGCGCGAAGAGCTCTTCGAAGACCGCTGCCGCTTCCGCGATCGCATCGCGAGCGAAGAGGACCCTGGCCAGGTTGGCCAGCGCGTCGGCGTGCTGCGGTTCCCGGGCCAGGACCTGGCGATAGCAATGCTCGGCGCGAGCGCTCTGCCCGATCGCCTCGAGCGCGAGGCCGAGGTTGTTGAGCACGCCCGGATGATCCGGCACCCGGCGCAGGGCGCGCTCGTAATGGATGATCGCGGCGTCGTACTCGCCCTGTTCGCGACTGCGGTTGCCAAGATGGAACGAGGCCTCGGAATTGTCCGCGTCGATGCTGAGCGCATGCCACCAGGCCACCCCCGCCGCAGGCGCGTCGGCGGGGTGGAGGATCTCCCCCAGCAGGTTCCAGGCGGCGACATCGTCGGGCGCGCGCTCGATGGCGGCGCGACAGGTCGCTGCCGCCGTCGGCTCGCCCAGCGCCCATTCGATGCGCGCCCGCTCGCGCAAGAGGTCGGTGCGCTCGGGCGCGAGCGCCACGGCGCGTTCCAGAGAAGCCTTGGCGGCGGCAAGCCGCCCGGCGGCAAACGCCTGCTCGGCCTCGCGCAACAGGGCCTCGGGCGCCACCCCGAGCGCCCCGTGGCAGTCCTTGTAGCGCCGGCCGCTGCCGCAGGGACACGGCGCGTTGCGCGACGCCGGCGGAGCCATCCCGGTGGCGGTCATCAGCGAAGCCCGTGCTCGGCCCAGATCTGCAGCATGGCTTGTTCGAAGTCGCGGGCGTAGCGGTCCATGTCGAACAGGGGGTAGGTGTGGCGGTTGGCGGCGAGGCGGGTGCGGAAGGCTTGCAGCAGTTCCGGGGTGGAGGCGAGCTTGAGGGCGAGGGTTTCGTAGTCGGCGAGGGAGTCGGTGATGAGTTCGGGCAGGCCGATGGCGGCAAGCTGGCTGCCGGCGATGCGGCTTACCAGGGTGTCGCCGGCGCAGGTGACCAGGGGGAGGCCGGCGAGCAGCGCATCGTTGGCGGTGGTGTGCGCGCCGTAGGGATAGGTGTCGAGGAACAGGTCGGCGGCGGCGTTGCGCGCCACGTGCGCGGCGACGTCGAGTCGCGGGGCGAAGATCAGGCGGTCGGGGGCGATGCCGGCGGCCTGGGCTTCGCGGCGCAGGTTCGCGGCGGCCTCGGGGGAGGCCTCGAGCAGCCACAGGACGCTGCCGGGCAGCTTGGCGAGCAGGCGCATCCAGATGGCGAAGACCTCGGGCAGGATCTTGTAGGCGTTGTTGAAGCAACAGAACACGAAGCCGGTTTCGGGCAGGCCGCAGGCGGTGCGGGAAGGCGCGCTTCCGGGTGGTAGCCGGGTGGTGTCGCTGGGAAAGGCCATGTGCGGCATGTAGAGCGCGCGCTCGGTGTAGAACGGCGCGAGGTGCTCGGGCAGGCTGAAGCGGTCGGTGAAGATGTAGTCGTACCAGGGTGCGCCGAGGGTTCCGGGATAGCCGATGCAGTTGATCTGCAGCGGCGCCGGGCGCAGGGCGAAGATGCCTTCGCGGGCGTTCTGGGTGTAGCCGTTGCGATCGATGAGAATGGCGATGCGCTGGTCGCGGATGCGCTGCGCGATGGCGTCGACGGCCAGGCTGCCGACGTCGATGAAGTGCTCGAAGGCGGCTTCGGCGCGGCGCCGCCAGGCATCGGTCGGGTTGCTGCCGAGGCTGTAGGCGAACATCTCCAGTCGCCTCCGATCGATCTTCTCCCAGAACTCCAGCGACAGGTGCGCGGTCGGGTGATCGCGAAAGTTGGCCGATACGAACGCCACCCGCAGCCGCTCCCCCGCCTCGACACGCACCACCGGCCGCGCCGGAGGCAGCGCCGGCGCGAAGCTGCGCGCCCAGCGCTGCGCGACATGCAAAAGGGAGCGCGGCGAGAGCGGCATCGACAGGGCCGAGAAGGCATCGACCGGCACCGCCCCTTCCGCTCCTTCGCCGGCGAGCAGCGTTTCGAGCCGCGCAAACAATTCCGCCAGCCCCGCCCAGAGACAACGATGCGCTCGCGCGTGCGCGAGCAGCGACAGGGCATAGGCGCTGTTCGGCGCGAGCTCGAGGCTGCGGCGCAGCGCCTGATCGGCTTCGGCGTAGCGCGCCTGGCGGACGAACAGCGTGCCAAGATAGGCGTGCAGCGTCGCGTCGTCGGGAAAGCGGGCGGTCGCTTCGCGCAGGCTCGCCTCGGCCCCGGCCGAGTCGCCGAGGCGATCCTGCGCGAGCGCGCGCTGCAGGCGCAGCGAAGGCGGCGCGTCGGGGGAGAGCGCGAGCAGGCGCTCGACGGTGGCGATTGCCTCGGCGTAGCGCTCGCGCAAGAACAGCAGGTGCCCTAGATTGATCAGCGCCTCGGCGTGCCGGGGTTGTGCGGCGAGCGCGGCACGGAAGCTCGCTTCGGCGCGATCGAGCGCGCCGGTTGCCTTGTAGCTCAAGCCGAGGTTGTTGAGCAGCGCCGCGTGCTCCGGCGCGCCGCGGAGCGCGAACTCGTAGTGGATGATGGCCGCGCCATGCGCACCGTCCTCGCGCTCTCGGTTGCCGAGATGAAACGACGCCTCGGCGTTGCCCGGGTCGAGACTCAACGCACGCCACCAGGCGTCGATGGCCGCGGCGCGGTCGGTCGGGTTGCGGATTTCGCCCAGCAGGTTCCAGGCCGGAGCAAGCGTCGGGGCGAGCTCGAGCAGCCGGCGGGTCAGCGCTTCGGCTGCGGCATTGTTGCCGGCGGCGAAGGCGGCCTGCGCCTCCTGCAGCAGGGCCTCGGCATGCACGGCCGCGGGCGCGCCATGGCAATCCTTGTAGCGCTTGCCGCTGCCGCAGGGACACGGAGCGGTGCGCGCAGTCGGCGGCAGCATGGGTTAGGTCAGGCGGTTGGCGGGGAGGGGCGATTTTCCCATGCGGCGAGCAGCAGGTCATCGAGGGCCCGGGTGAAGCGCGCCATGTCGAACAGCGGGCTGTTGCGGCGGTTGACTTCGAGCCTTTGGCGGTAGCGGGCGAGCAGGGGGCGGTCGCGGGCGAGGCGCAGGGCCTGCGCCTGGTAGTCGGCGAGACAGTCGGTGATCAGTTCGGGCAGGCCGATGGCGGTGAGCTGGCTGCCGGCGACGCGGCTGGCCATGGTGTCGCCGGCGCAGGTGAGCACCGGCACGCCCATGAACAGCGCATCGTTGGCGGTGGTGCCGGCGTTGTACGGAGTGGTGTCGAGAAACAGGTCGGCGTGGGCGTGGCGCGCCAGATGCTCGGGCAGGCTGACCCTTGGGGCGAAGATCAGGCGCAGCGGATCGACGCCGCGCGCGCTCGCCTCGCGGCGCAGGTTGGCGCAGGCGATCGGCTCGGCCGGAGACAGCCACAGCACGCTGCCGGGCACCGCGGCGAGCAGGCGCATCCAGACGTCGAACACCGCCGGCAGGATCTTGTAGCAGTTGTTGAAGCAGCAGAACACCATGCCCTCGGCGGGCAGGCCGCAACCGGCGCGATCGGGCCGCGCCGCTGCCACCGGGCGGCGGGTGTCGCTCGGGCAATAGCAGTCGGGCAGGTAGAGCAGCCGCTCGCTGAAGAAAGCCTGCTGCGCAGGCGGGGCGACGAAGCGATCGGTGAGCAGGTAGTCGTACCAGTCCGCCCCGAGCGTGCCCAGGTAACCCAACCAGCTCACCTGCACCGGCGCCGCGCGCAACGCAAAAACCTCGCTTTTCTCGTGCGTGGTGTAGCCGTTCAGATCGAACAGTACGCCGATGCCCTCGCCGCGGATCCGCGCCACGAGCTCGCTTGCCGACTCGCCGCTCGCGTCGACCCAGTGCTCGAAGGCGCGCGCGACGCGCTCGCCGAAGGCGCTCGCGTCGGCCGCCACCAGGCTGTAGGCGTAGGTCTCGATGCGTGCCCGATCGAGGCGCTCGACGCATTCGATCAGCAGGTGGGCGACCGGATGGTCGCGCAGGTCCGACGACACGAAGCCCACGCGCAGACGCGGCGTGGGCGCGACAGGCGCGGCGGCCGCGCGCTGCGGCGCGACCCGGGCCGCCACCTGGCGCGCCCAGAGGCGCGCGGCGGCGAGCTCGAGGCGCGGGCCCATGGGCATCGCCAGCAGCGGGAACGGCGCCGCCGGATAAGCGGATTGCGCCGTGGCATTCTCGAGGCATCGGCGCACGCTCGAAAACAACCCGTCCAGACCCTCCCAGGCGCAACAGTGCATGCGGCTGTAGGCGAGCATGGTCGCCACGTACGCGTTGCCCGGGTCGAGCTCGGCGGCGCGGCCGAGCGCGGCCTGCGCGGCGTCGAACTTGCCCTGAATGACGCACATCGAGCCGACATCCATGTGGCTCTGCGCGCGCTCCGGATCGAGCCGTACCGCTTCGCGAAAGCAGTCCTCCGCCAGGTCGGGCGCGCCCGTCTCGCCGAGGCTCATGCCGCGGGAGATCCAGAACGCCAGCGGAAAGTCGCGCCGAATGGCGAGGGCCTGTTGGTAGGCGGCAACCGCTTCGCGGTGGCGCTTCTGCCGGGTGTGCAGCTGGGCGAGATTGGCGAGCGCCTCGGCGAAGCGAGGTTGCGCGCGCAGCGCCTGGCGATAGCAGCCTTCGGCGCGCAGGACGTCTCCGCGGGACTCGAGCGCGAGCCCGAGGTTGTTGAGCAGTCCGGGGTGCGCGGGCGCGCCGGCGAGCGCACGCTGGTAATGGTCGATGGCGGCGTCAAGCTCCCCGCGCTCGCGCCGACGGTTGCCCAGATGGAACAGCGCTTCGGCATCGTTCGGGTCGAGGCGCAGCGCCTCGTGCCAGGCGCGCTCGGCGGCCTCGGCGTCGCCGCCATGGACGATTTCGCCGAGCAGGTTCCAGGCCGCGGCATCGCCGGCATCAAGCGCGAGCGCGGCGCGGCAAGTGTCAGCCGCGCGCTCGTCGCCGCCGAGCCATTGCAGGCGCGCGCGCTCGCGCAGCAGGTCGGCGCGATCCGGGGCGAGGGCGACGGCCGAATCGAGCCAGGCGAGCGCGCCGGCGACTTCTCCGGCCTGAAGCGCCAGGCGGGCGCGACCGAGAAGCTCGTCGGCGGAGAGCGGACCCGGCGCGGGGCTCCCGACGGAACCGTGGCAGTCCTTGAATCGCTTGCCGCTGCCGCACGGGCAGGGCGCGTTGCGCGCGACGGCGGCGGTATTCATGCGTGCGCGCCGGGCCGGTCATCGGCCGCGCCAAACGCCCGCAGCCCGGCGGCACCGGCCATGCGCTCGACGGCGGCTTCGAAGCTGCGCGTGTACGCCGCCATGTCGAACAGCGGCGAACCCCGCGCGTCGCGGCCAAGACGCGCGCGCAGCGCCTGCAGCCGGTCGCGATTTGCCGAGAGCTCGCTCGCGATCGATTCATACTCGGCGCAGGACCCGGCCACCAGCTCGGGCAGGCCCACCGCGCGCAGCTGCGCCGCCGAGGCACGCGCGGCCATGCTGCGCCCGGCCAAGGTCAGCACCGGGAGGCCCGCGAACAACGCGTCGTTGACGGTGGTGTGGGAGCCGAACGGGCAGGTGTCGAGAAACAGGTCGGCCAGCGTGTAACGGGCGAGGTAGCGCGCGGTCGCATCGGTCGGCGCGAATACCAGGCGTGCGCAATCGATGCCGTGCCGCGACGCTTCCGCGCGCAGGTTGGCCACAGTCATCTCCTCGGCCGCGCGCAGCCAGAGCACGGCGTCGGGCACGCGCGCGAGCAGGCGCATCCACAGCGCGAACAGCGGCGGCAGGATCTTGTACGCCGCCGCCGGAGCGACGAACACGAATCCAGCCTGCGGCAGGCCGTAGTCGGCGCGCGAAGGCACCGGTTCGCTTAAGGTCCGCCGCGTGTCGCTCGGCAGGTAGCACGGCTCCAGGTAGCAGAACCGCTCGCTGAAGTGAGGCTGCTCGGCCGGTGGCGTGGTGTAGGCGTCGCTCAGCACGTAGTCCCAGTAGTCCGCGCCGAGCGTGCCGGCGTAGCCCAGGTAGTTGATCTGCAGCGGCGCGCTCCGGGCGGCGAACAGGTCGGGGCGGGCCGCTCCGGTGTGGCCGGTGAGATCGAACAGGAGGTCGATCTCGTCGTCGCGGATGCGCGCCACCGCAGCGTCCGTCGCCAGGTGTCCGAGCTCGATGAAGGCATCGACGGCGCGCTCGACGCGCTCGCGCAGCGCATCCTTCGGGCCCCGGCCCAGCGTGTAGGCAAAGGTGCTGTAGCGCGTTCGGTCGAGCCGCTCGAGGAGATCGACAACCAGTCGCGCCACCGGGTGGTCGTGAAATGCGGACGAAACAAAACCCAGGCGCAGGCGCGGGTGGCCGGCTCGCCTTGCGCCGGCGATGCCTGCGCCCTCGCCCTGCGCCGGCCAGGCCCAGCGCCGCGCGGCCCTGTACTGCAGCGCCGGCTCATCGCAGAGGGCGAGCAGTACGTAGGGCGGCACCGCCTGCCCCTGCTCGAGGGCGGCGACAAGCGCGTCGCGCCGCCGCTCGAATTCCCTCCACTGGGCAAAATGCAGATCGACGTGGAACAGTTGCGCCGCGACGAGCGCGCGCTGCGGGTTGAGCTCAAGGGCGCGCTCGAGCGCCGGCTTGGCTTCCTGCAGGCGCCCGGCGTCGCAGAGCAGCAGGCCGAGGTTGGCCGCGATCTCGGCGGAGTCGGGCTCGAGCGAGAGCGCGCGGCGGAAGCTTTGCTCCGCGCCGGAACGATCGCCCAGCTTCTGCTGGCAGACGCCGCGATTGTTCCAGATCTCCGCCCCGACCGCGGGGTCGACCGAGAGCAGTCGATCGTAGTGCGCCAGCGCCGCCGCGAATGCCGCTCGCCCGAACAGAGACTGGGCGAGGTTGCCCAGCGCGCCGGCATGCGCGGGCTCCCGGCTCAGAACCTCGTTGAAGCAGCGCTCGGCGTCGGCGACATTGCCGCTCTGGCCCAGGGTGATGCCCAGGTTGACCCGCAGCTGCGCGTGTTCGGGCGCGATCTTGAGGGCGTGCTCGTAGGCGGCGATGGCCTGCGCGCTCTCGCCGCGCATCGCCAGGAGGTTGCCGAGATGGAAGGCCGCCTCGGCATTGCCGCGGTCGAGCGCAACGGCCCGTTGCAGCAGGTCGATCGCCTCGCCTGCGCCGCCGCGCGCGAGCGCCGCCTGTGCCCGACGCAGCAGGTCGGCGACGGCAGCGCGGTCGCGGGCGCGCGGGGGCGCAGGGGGCAGCATGGGGTTAGGTCAGGCGGTTGGCGGGGAGGGGCGATTTTCCCATGCGGCGAGCAGCAGGTCATCGAGGGCCCGGGTGAAGCGCGCCATGTCGAACAGCGGGCTGTTGCGGCGGTTGACTTCGAGCCTTTGGCGGTAGCGGGCGAGCAGGGGGCGGTCGCGGGCGAGGCGCAGGGCCTGCGCCTGGTAGTCGGCGAGACAGTCGGTGATCAGTTCGGGCAGGCCGATGGCGGTGAGCTGGCTGCCGGCGACGCGGCTGGCCATGGTGTCGCCGGCGCAGGTGAGCACCGGCACGCCCATGAACAGCGCATCGTTGGCGGTGGTGCCGGCGTTGTACGGAGTGGTGTCGAGAAACAGGTCGGCGTGGGCGTGGCGCGCCAGATGCTCGGGCAGGCTGACCCTTGGGGCGAAGATCAGGCGCAGCGGATCGACGCCGCGCGCGCTCGCCTCGCGGCGCAGGTTGGCGCAGGCGATCGGCTCGGCCGGAGACAGCCACAGCACGCTGCCGGGCACCGCGGCGAGCAGGCGCATCCAGACGTCGAACACCGCCGGCAGGATCTTGTAGCAGTTGTTGAAGCAGCAGAACACCATGCCCTCGGCGGGCAGGCCGCAACCGGCGCGATCGGGCCGCGCCGCTGCCACCGGGCGGCGGGTGTCGCTCGGGCAATAGCAGTCGGGCAGGTAGAGCAGCCGCTCGCTGAAGAAAGCCTGCTGCGCAGGCGGGGCGACGAAGCGATCGGTGAGCAGGTAGTCGTACCAGTCCGCCCCGAGCGTGCCCAGGTAACCCAACCAGCTCACCTGCACCGGCGCCGCGCGCAACGCAAAAACCTCGCTCCTCGCCTGCATCGTGTAGCCGTTCAAGTCGACCAGCACGTCGATTGCGTCGCTCTCGATGCGGCGCGCCGTTTCCTCGATCGTGTCGTCGGCGCAATCGTGGAAACGGTCGAAAGCCGATTCGATGCGCCGGCGCAGCGCCGAATCCTCGCGCGGTCCGATCGAATACGCGTGCGTCGAGAGCCGGGCGCGGTCGTGGCGCTCCCAGACCTCGGCGAGCAATGCAGCCATGGCGTGCGTGCGGAAGTCCGTCGATACGTAGCCCAGGCGCAGCCTGGCGCCGCGCCGCCGCGCAGGCGCCAAGGGCGGCGCCGCGGCGGGCGCAAGGTCCCGGGCCCAGCGCCGCGCCACGCGCAGCTGCAGCGCAGGCGACAGCGGCAGCGACAGCGCCGTGAAGGGATTGATGAGCTCTTCGCTGCCGGCCTCGAGCTCGCGCCGGATCGATTCCTGGCGCGCCTCAAGGCCGGCCCAGCTGCACAGTTGAGCCCGGCAATAGGCGAGCAGCGAAGAGGCGTAGAGCAGGCCGGGTTCGAGTTCGGTGGCCCGCGTGAGGGCCTCCTCGGCGCGCTCGCAATCGCCGCGCTCGACCTGCACCGTGCCGAGATTGACCAGGATCAGCGCGTCGTCGGGCGCAAGGCTGTGCGCCTTCTCGAGGCTTGACTGCGCAGTGTCGTAGTCGTGCGCGCGCAAGGCACAGATGCCGCGATCGGTCCAGACCACGGCGTCGGCATCGGGGTAGCGGCGCAGGTACTCCTCGCACAGGCGCGTCGCCTCGGCATCGGGGCGCAATCGACACAGCAGATGCGCGAGGTTGCCCAGGGCCTGGCGGTGCCCCGGTTGCGCTTCCAGCGCGGCGCGGTATTCGGCGGCCGCGCGCGGCAGGTCTCCGGCCCCTTCCAGCGCCAGGCCGAGGTTGTTGCGCAAGGCCGGATGCGCCGGCGCCAGCCTGACCGCGGAGACGTAGGCCGTGACGGCCGCGGCGAAGCGGTGCTGCTCGCGATGCAGATTGCCGAGCTGAAACCAGGCGTCGGCATTGCCCGGATCGCGCTCCACCGCGGCGGCGAGCGCCGTGTACGCGGCCGCAGGGTCGCGCCGCCGCAGCACGGTGCCGAGCAGCAGCAGCGCGGTGCCGCGACCGGGGTCCTGCGCCAGCGCGTCGCGGCAGCGGGCCTCGGCCAGGGCCGCGTCACCGCGCGCCCACGCGAGGGCGGCCTCGCGCAGCAGCGCCTCCACGCCAGCGCCGTGGCCCGAAGCGCTCATGTCATCCCGGCCATGTGCCTTTAGCTACGGCTCGCCTGCAACGCCACGGCGACCCGGGCCACGACCCCCGGCCAGTCTCCGGGACGCGCCTGCCGGAACAGCCGCAAGGTCGGATACCAAGGACTGTCGTCGCGACCGAGCTGCCAGCGCCAGTCGGGCGCGAACGGCAGCAGCAGCCAGGTCGGCCGCGCCAGCGCGCCGGCCAGGTGGGCGATGCCGGTATCGACGCTGATCACCAGGTCGAGCTCGGCAATCATGGCCGCGGTGTCGACGAGCGCGCTGCCGAGGGGAAGCGGCACGACGCTGCGCGCAGTCGGAACGGTGGCGAGCTGCGCCGCCGCGTCGGCCGCCTGCAGAGAGAACCAGGTGATTCCCGGCACGGCGAACAGCGGCGAGAGCGAGGCGAGCGACAGCGAGCGCCGGCGATCGTTGCCGTGCGCCGGGTTTCCCGCCCAGCACAGGCCCACCCGGCGCGTGGCGCCGGCCCGGGAGAGCATCGCCCGCGCCGCGCTGCGCTTGGCCGCCGAGACCTCGAGGTAGGGCACGCTCCCGGGGATGGTCGTCGGCGTCGTGCCGAACACCCGCGGCAAGGAGAGCAGCGGCAGATAGGCATCGTAGGCCGGCAGCGCTTCGCCCTCGATGCTCACCTGGGCTACTCCCGGAATCGTCGCGAGCAGCGGCGCGAGCTTGTCCGGGCAACGCAGCACGCAGCGCGCCCCGGCGGCGGCGAGCAGCGTCACATAGCGGCCGAACTGAACGCTGTCGCCGAGCCCCTGCTCGATGGGCACGACCAAGGTCTTGCCGGCCGGCTCGAGGCCGTCCCAGAGCGGGCCCGGCAGACGCGACTCGACGCCGCCGAGCTCGGGCAGCGACAGACGGACCTCGTATTCGCGCCAGCCCTCGGCAAACTGGCCGTCGAGCAGCAGCGCCAGCGCAAGGTTCCAGCGCGCGCGGGGAAAGTCGGGCTTGAAGAGGAGCGCATGCCGGAACGCGTCGATGCCCGCGCCGACCTCGTTCTGCAATTGCAGCGCGAGGCCGAGATTGTTCCAGGCGACCGCATGATCGGGCTTGAGCGCCAGGGCGGCGCGATATTCCGCGATGGCTTCGGCCGTGCGATCGGTCGCCGCGAGCGCGAGCCCCAGGTTGTTGTGGAATTCCGGCTCTTCGGGGCGCAACGCCACCGACCGTTCGAGCAACGGCAGCGCGGCGGCGAGCTCGCCGCGCTGATAGTGAATCACGCCGATGAAATGTTGCGCCAGCGGGCTGTCCGGATGCTGCGCGAGCACCTCCCGGTAGAGGCGCAGTGCGGCGTCGGAGTCGCCGCGCTCGTGCAGCACCAGCGCCTGTTGCATCTTCTGCGCCGCGCCCACCCCGGAGGGGGCCGCCACGGCGCCGGCGGCAGCTGCTCCATGGCAATGCTTGTAGCGCTTGCCGCTGCCGCACGGGCAGGGATCGTTGCGCCCGGCCGGCGGCGCCGCGGCCGCGCGCGTCGTCGCCATGGCAAGGCCGGCCTGCGCTTCCTGCTCGTCCGGCGCTTGCTCGAGGATACAGCGGAAGATCGCCTCCGCCGCCTGCCAGGCGCCGAGCGAGAGAGTGTTGCGGCCGAGCTGCAGCAGCTGCGTCGAGCGCGCGATTTCCGGTGTGAACGAACCGGTCAGCGCAGCGAGTTCGTCGGCGGGCATCACGCGGCAGAAGTTGTACAAGCCGTGAAAACCGAACGGCTTGCCGATCGGATACGCGGCCTCGAACGCGAACGCGTCGGCAAGCTGCTCGGAGGCGAACACGATGCCGTATTCCTGCTCCAGCAGGGGCCGGAAGCTGCGGCAGATCGTCTCGTCCTCGTTGCCGGCGAGCACGATGCGCGGGTCCTGCAGGGCGCGCAGGAGCTTGCGCGAGCGCAGCGAGAAGCCGCCGTTGCCCACCCGCGTTGCCGCATCGCCCCAGAACCACTTCGCCCCGATGTAGTCGCAGGCTAGAAACTCATCGCGCCATGATGCGGGGTTGACGACGTATCCGTCCCACTGGATGAGCAGCACATGCGCCGTGTCGACGTGCGCGACGAGCTCTTTGAGGACGAACGCGGAGTACGCCTCGCGCGAGCGGAGCGGCGCGATGACGCGCACTTCGATGTCCGGTGCCGCTACGCTGCGGTCGGTGAGCAACAGCGTGCGTGCGAAGCGGATACCCGACTTCGAGCAGCGCAGCGCGCGCAGCGCGAGGGCCGGGTGGACGGTATCGATGCAGCAGAGCGTGACCGCGGGGAGTTCACGCATCGGCGGTGGCCAACGCGACCGGTTCAACCGCCGCCGGCCGCGCCTGCGACAGCTCTCGCCACAGCAACACGCACAGGATCACGAGCAGCGGTGCGAGGTGCAGGGTCGCCCGGTTGACGGCGGTGAAATCGGCCAGCCACGCGGCGACGTTGGTGAGGGTGAACACCACGCCCAGGAAAGCGAGGCCGGAGACGACCACCGCGGTGAGCGCGACCAGCGGGGGGCGCGCCAGGCGCCGCGCGCCGATGATCGACAGTGCCACCACCGCGTACCACAGCAGGTGCCAGTTGGCGAACAGGAAATAGGCCTCGGCGAGCGAGCGCTGCGGCGGTTCGAAATCGACATGCAGCCGGTGCCCCAGGACCAGCGGCGAGGCTTGGGCCAGGAAAAGCAGCGCCAGTGCCGCGACACCGAACCCAAGCGCCACCAGGCGCGGCCCCTGGCGCGGCAGCAGGGCGATGACCGCACCGGGCAGCAGCGTGGCCGCCCAGATCACGCCCGGTAGCTCGATCAACGGGCAGGCGAGCGCCAGGAGGAGCGCGAGCGCGGCGTCGCGCCGATCGCGGCCGCGTGTCCAGCGGTAGAAGGCGAGCGCGGCCAGGGTATAGACGCAGGCCATCATGAGATCGGCGTAGCCGGCGAGTGCGACGTGGACGTCGAGCAGCGGCAGCGAGGCAACCAGGTAGGCGCCGACCAGCGCGCCCAGCAGCGGCAGGCCCGCGTCGCGCAGCGCGCCGTAAACGCACAGCGAGAGCGCGAGCAGCATCAGCGGCCAGGGCCCGTTCATCGCCGAGTCATCCCAGCGGCCGAGCGCGATGCAGCTCCAGACCTGCAGCAGTGGCACCGTGGCCGGGTTGTTGGGCGAAGCGTCGAAATACGCGCCTGCCGCGCCCGCGCCGGCAAGCCAGGCATCGGCGTTGACGAACGGAACGATGCGCCGGAGTTCGTACCATACGCGAGCCTTGGTCGCCCATTCAACCCACGCGTTCCACGGATAGAGCGGTCGCCACGCCACCTCGGCGGCGAGCAGGGCGAAGCGCAGGGCGAGCCAGCACAACAGCAGCCTCCACGCGACGCGCTGCCAGCCGGAAAGCGGTGGCGCAACCAGAAGGCGCGGCGCAGCGCGCAACGCCTGCAGCGGGATGCGCTGCCGCTTGAGCGCCCCGGCGAGCAGCGCCGCGGCGAGCACCAGGAGCGGCACGCCGATCGACAGCCGGCCCAGGGAGATCCCGGCGAAGGACAGCGCGCGCATCCACAGCGTGAGCAAAAGCGAGCCGACGAAGTAGCCGTAGCCCAGGCGCAGGGCCGTGCCGCCGGCGGCACGGCCCTGCGCGGCACCGGAGCCGGCCGGCCAGTCGCAGGCTAAGAGCAGCGCGAACCCGAGCATCCAGGGCAGGGCGAGTCCCAAGGGGAGCGCGAGATAGGCCATGCTAGAGAATCCGGAACAGCGAACCGGGGCCGTCGAGCAGCACCAGCTCGGCCTTCACCGCTGGCGAGCCGTCCCAGCGCAGGCTGTGCTCGGCCGCGTTGTACTCGACGCCGTGGCGCTGGTAGACGACGAGGTAATCGCCGGCGTGCACCGCCGAGGGTGGCGGAGTCGTATTGCTCCAGGGATCGAAGTAGACGTTGTACGGATAGAGGTGATAGGCGCCGCGATCGCGGAAGTAATGCGCGTCGGCTACCACGAATACGCGTACCGGCGGCGCCGGCAGCTTCGCGCGCACCTTCTCGATGAATGCGAACAGCGGGCCGTCTTCGGCAGCCAGGTGCCGGTCCTGCCACGACTTGCCCGCGTACTGGCGGTAGGTGCCCTCGACCTGCCGCACCAGGTTCCATTGCCAGCGCGCGTCGAGGATGAACCACGCGGCGACGAAGAACGCGGCGATGACGCTGCCTTGCACCGGGCCCAGCAGTTCCGGTTTCCAGCGCGCAAGCGCGGCGAAGGCAAGCGCGGCGACGCCGACCACGGCGGCGAGGAGTATCGGCAGCGGCAAATCCTGCGCGTCGGCGCCGCCGGTCACGGTGTTGATCGAGGCGCCGTTCCATGGTTCGAAGGCCAGCCATTCGCTCAGGCGGTCGCCCAGGACCTGCGTCGCGGTCATCGGTCGTGCGGCCACACCGTGCACGGTGATGGGCTCGGCGAAGCTGCCGCGCAGCACCAGCGCGAGCCCGTCGATGCGGCCGATCCAGTGCGGGTCCGCGTGAAGCAGCGCCGGCGCGATGCGACCGGCCTCGACGGTCAACGGGCGCGAGAACAGGCGCGAGGGCTGAAGGTCGTTGTACCAGAGCAGGGCAGCCTCGACACCCTCCGGAACGGCGGTGACGTTCCAGGCGACGACCGGATAGTCCTGGGCACGGAACGCGGTGTGCAGCGAGACGACGACCGTGCGCGTCGCGTCCGGCGCGCTCAGCGCCATCGCGCCGGCCGTGAAACCTCCTGCGCCACGGGTGAGGGAGAGCTCACGGCCGGTCCACTGCAGCTGCGGCGCGCCGCCGAACCACGCCCCGGGAACCGCCAGCACGAGATAACCCACCACGCACGACACGACGCCCAAGGCGAGCGCACCGAGGATGGCGCTGCGCACTCGCTTGGAGGCCGCCGCAGGCGTGGTGGCCGGCGGCGCGGATGAAACGGGCACGGGTGAACCTAGTGAGCGTTGCGGCGGCGCAGAATCGGATCCACCGTGATGGCGAGCAAGCGGCGCGCCGCTTGCTCGCGACCGGTTGGCAAGGTCGCACCGGGCGTATTGTATCCGCTTGGCGGCGCGCGGGCGGCAGCGACGCCTTGTCGGGGCTGTGGCGCGGACCGAGCCGCATCGCTCCGGCACGTCTGTGCCGCGCCGCGCGTTCGCCTCGAAGGCCGATGGCTGCGAAAATGGCCGGCGTGGCCCGCAGCCGGATTCCGGACAAGCAAATCGCCGAATCGGATCGCCTGGCCATCGTGCGCGAGCTGCGCGCCCGGCAGGATGGCAGCTGGTGTTCGCGGTCAACACCTTCGGCCGGACGGCGAACCCTGCCTCGACCATCTATGACCTGTTCCTCGATGTCAACGGCGACGGCGTTGCCGACTATGACATCGAAGCCGTCGACTACGGGCTGGTGACCACGGGTTCCCCCGACGGCACGCTGGTGGTCGCGGTATTCGACCTGAACGCGGGAACGGGAGTGCTCGAGTATTTCGCCGACGCGCCCACCGACGGGAGCGTGGCTCTGCTGCAGGTGGTCGCGGCCGACGTCGGCATCACTGGCGCCAATCCGCGCTTCACCAACACCGCGCAAACCACCGACTACGTCACCGGCAATACCGATTCGATCACCACCATGGCTGGCTTCAACGCGTTCACCAACGCCATTAGCACCGGCGCGTTCGCGAGTCTCTCTCCGGGGGCGAAGACCAGCGTGCCGGTGTCCCTTAACGCCACGGAGTTCAAGCAGACGCCGGCGCTGGGCGTGATGGTGGTGTCGCTCGACAACATGACCGGCGTGGGCGCTTTGAGCCAGGCGTTGCTGCTCGATCTGGGGACGCAATCTCACGGCCACTAAGGTGCGGCCTCGAGGCGGTGGCTGGGCAACGAGGAGGCAATCTGCTCCGGGTCCGGGCGCAAAGTCCAACGCGCCCGGACCGGCGGCGACGGCGCGGTTGGCGATGGGACTGTTGACCCGACCCGTTTATGCGGTATAATCGCGCCTCTTCGCGTCTGGTTTTTATGGGCGCCGCTCTTTAACAAAGTGAACAACCGATAGGTGTGGGTGCTTGGGGTGAGGCCGCCCGGGTAACCGGGTGCTCGAAGCTTCGTTGTACTCACACTGAAGGAAGCGGGTCTGGCGGCTGTCACGGCTGTCGGGCCCGTGGCCAAATCATTGATCCTCTAGCGCGTCCCGGGCAACCGAGGCGCGTGGAGGGGTAAGGTGGATTGGTCAACGTCAGTATGAGTTCTTGCAGAGATTAAACTGAAGAGTTTGATCCTGGCTCAGATTGAACGCTGGCGGCATGCTTTACACATGCAAGTCGAGCGGCAGCGCGGGGGCAACCCTGGCGGCGAGCGGCGAACGGGTGAGTAATACATCGGAACGTGTCCCGTAGTGGGGGATAGCTCGGCGAAAGCCGGATTAATACCGCATATGCTCTACGGAGGAAAGCGGGGGATCCGCAAGGACCTCGCGCTATGGGAGCGGCCGATGTCCGATTAGCTTGTTGGTGGGGTAACGGCTCACCAAGGCGACGATCGGTAGCTGGTCTGAGAGGATGATCAGCCACACTGGGACTGAGACACGGCCCAGACTCCTACGGGAGGCAGCAGTGGGGAATTTTGGACAATGGGGGAAACCCTGATCCAGCCATGCCGCGTGAGTGAAGAAGGCCTTCGGGTTGTAAAGCTCTTTTGGTCGGAAAGAAAAGGCTACGGCTAATACCCGTGGTCCTTGACGGTACCGGCAGAATAAGCACCGGCTAACTACGTGCCAGCAGCCGCGGTAATACGTAGGGTGCGAGCGTTAATCGGAATTACTGGGCGTAAAGCGTGCGTAGGCGGTCCCGCAAGTCCGTTGTGAAAGCCCCGGGCTTAACCTGGGAATGGCAGTGGAAACTAGGGGACTTGAATCTGGCAGAGGGGGGTGGAATGCCACGTGTAGCAGTGAAATGCGTAGAGATGTGGCGGAACACCGATGGCGAAGGCAGCCCCCTGGGCTGAGATTGACGCTCAGGCACGAAAGCGTGGGGAGCAAACAGGATTAGATACCCTGGTAGTCCACGCCCTAAACGATGATCACTAGGTGTTGGGGAAGCGATTTCTCAGTACCGCAGCTAACGCGTGAAGTGATCCGCCTGGGGAGTACGGTCGCAAGATTAAAACTCAAAGGAATTGACGGGGACCCGCACAAGCGGTGGATGATGTGGATTAATTCGATGCAACGCGAATAACCTTACCTACCCTTGACATGTACGGAAGCCTAGCGAGAGCTAGGTGTGCCCGAAAGGGAGCCGTAACACAGGTGCTGCATGGCTGTCGTCAGCTCGTGTCGTGAGATGTTGGGTTAAGTCCCGCAACGAGCGCAACCCTTGTCCCTAGTTGCTACGCAAGGGCACTCTAGGGAGACTGCCGGTGACAAACCGGAGGAAGGTGGGGATGACGTCAAGTCCTCATGGCCCTTATGGGTAGGGCTTCACACGTCATACAATGGCCGGTACAGAGGGTTGCCAAGCCGCGAGGCGGAGCCAATCCCAGAAAGCCGGTCGTAGTCCGGATTGCAGTCTGCAACTCGACTGCATGAAGTCGGAATCGCTAGTAATCGCGGATCAGCATGTCGCGGTGAATACGTTCCCGGGTCTTGTACACACCGCCCGTCACACCATGGGAGTGGGGTGCACCAGAAGTAGGTAGGCTAACCGCAAGGAGGCCGCTTACCACGGTACGCTTCATGACTGGGGTGAAGTCGTAACAAGGTAGCCGTATCGGAAGGTGCGGCTGGATCACCTCCTTTCTCGGAAGCAGAAGACAACCGGCATCGGACGAGGGACAGCGCGCAAAGCTGGCTTAAGTTCGCGGCGGATTGCTCTTCCAGCCTAGCCTTGAGTGCCCACGCTTATCGGTTGTTGCCGCCAGATGTCCTTGGCGGCGATGTTGGATGCCGGAAGCGGGCCTGTAGCTCAGTTGGTTAGAGCACCGTCTTGATAAGGCGGGGGTCGATGGTTCGAATCCATCCAGACCCACCAACGATTCAAGACGTGGTCGGGCCCGCGCGAGGCGCGCCCCGGTCGCAAGCGTTCGGGGGCTGTAGCTCAGTTGGGAGAGCGCCTGCTTTGCAAGCAGGAGGTCATCGGTTCGATCCCGTTCAGCTCCACCAATGCGGAAGGGGGGGCAATCTGGAACCGCGGCATTTTCAAAGTGCACAGGCAAGCCGCCAGGCTTACCTCTGATCTTTGATCAGACCGAGAGCATTCGGTTGTTCTTTAACAAAACGGAAGAAGTAAAGCGCACACGACGGAACATCGTCGTGTGCTGGGTTAGATTGTATCGACCCGTCCCTCTCGAGTTCAGGGGGAACGGGTATCGCAAACACCCGTGATGCGAGTGCAGCAGTGCTCAGCGTTATGGGATCAAGCGACTAAGTGCATGTGGTGGATGCCTTGGCGATCACAGGCGATGAAGGACGTGGCAGCCTGCGTTAAGCCCCGGGGAGCTGGCAAACGAGCTTTGATCCGGGGATGTCCGAATGGGGAAACCCGGCCCGCAAGGGTCACCGTCACCTGAATTCATAGGGTGGCAGGAGCGAACGCGGAGAACTGAAACATCTCAGTACCCGCAGGAACAGAAATCAACCGAGATTCCCAGAGTAGTGGCGAGCGAAATGGGAGCAGCCAGTACCTTTTAGCTTTCGACCTAGCGGAATGCTCTGGAAAGGGCAGCCACAGCGGGTGACAGCCCCGTACGTGAAAGGTCGGAAGTGGAACTGAGGGTACGACAAGTAGGGCGGGACACGTGTAATCCTGTCCGAAGATGGGGGGACCATCCTCCAAGGCTAAATACTCGTGATCGACCGATAGTGCACCAGTACCGTGAGGGAAAGGCGAAAAGAACCCCGGAAGGGGAGTGAAATAGATCCTGAAACCGCATGCATACAAACAGTCGGAGTCCCGCAAGGGATGACGGCGTACCTTTTGTATAATGGGTCAGCGACTTACGTTGTGTGGCGAGCTTAACCGAATAGGGGAGGCGTAGCGAAAGCGAGTCCGAACAGGGCGCATCAGTCGCATAGCGTAGACCCGAAACCGGATGATCTAGCCATGGCCAGGCTGAAGCGGGGGTAACACCTCGTGGAGGGCCGCACCCACTACCGTTGAAAAGGTAGGGGATGAGCTGTGGCTAGGGGTGAAAGGCTAATCAAATCCGGAGATAGCTGGTTCTCTCCGAAAACTATTTAGGTAGTGCCTCACGTATCACTCGCGGGGGTAGAGCACTGTTATGGCTAGGGGGGCATGGCGCCTTACCAAACCATGGCAAACTCCGAATACCGCAAAGTGCGAGCGTGGGAGACAGACTCCGGGTGCTAACGTCCGGGGTCGAAAGGGAAACAGCCCAGACCCTCAGCTAAGGTCCCCAAGCCACAGTTAAGTGGGAAACGAGGTGGGAAGGCTCAGACAGCCAGGATGTTGGCTTAGAAGCAGCCATCATTTAAAGAAAGCGTAATAGCTCACTGGTCGAGTCGTCCTGCGCGGAAGATGTAACGGGGCTCAAACTGTGTACCGAAGCTAGGGATCATCACGCTCTTCGGAGCGTGTTGATGGTAGGAGAGCGTTCCGTAGGCCGGTGAAGGTGGCTCGTGAGGGCTGCTGGAGGTATCGGAAGTGCGAATGCTGACATGAGTAGCGATAAAGCGGGTGAAAGGCCCGCTCGCCGAAAGCCCAAGGTTTCCTGCGCCACGTTCATCGGCGCAGGGTGAGTCGGCCCCTAAGACGAGGGCGAGAGCCGTAGTCGATGGGAAGCGGGTTAATATTCCCGCACCGATCTGGCATGCGATGGGGTGACGGAGAAGGTTAAGCAGGCCGGGTGTTGGATGTCCCGGTTTAAGCGTGTAGGCGTGGCCCTTTGGCAAATCCGGGGGTCTTAGCTGAGGCGTGACGACGATGGCGGGCTTGCCCGCCTGAAGCTGCTGATACCCTGCTTCCAGGAAAAGCCTCTAAGCTTCAGTGCCAGGTTGACCGTACCGCAAACCGACACAGGTGGGCAGGATGAGTATTCTAAGGCGCTTGAGAGAACTCGGGTGAAGGAACTCGGCAAATTTGCACCGTAACTTCGGGATAAGGTGCGCCCCTGGTAGGTGAACGCGTACAGCGGGAGCCGAAAGGGGTCGCAGTGAAAAGGTGGCTGCGACTGTTTAACAAAAACACAGCACTCTGCAAACACGAAAGTGGACGTATAGGGTGTGACGCCTGCCCGGTGCCGGAAGGTTAAATGATGGGGTGCAAGCTCTTGATTGAAGCCCCGGTAAACGGCGGCCGTAACTATAGAATCGGACCACTGTAGTTGTAAAATCTGGCTATATGCTGGAATCCCCGGATGAAGCGTGGGTACTCGCCGCTAGACCTGTTTGAGGTCGAACAAGGCGGCAGTGAAAATCCTTCGCGGACGGGCAATCAGCAGGAAAGGCTCGAATGCTGAACGTAAAGGGTATTCCGCTGGAGATCGGCTGCTACCTGGCCGGCTTCACGGATGGGGAAGGAAGCTTCAACGTGAGCTTCCGGCCCCGGCAAGACTACCCTCTGCCATGGAAAGTGTCGCTCTGCTTCAACATCTCGCAGCGCGATCCTGTCATTCTGTCGCAATTCAAGCGGTATCTGGAATGCGGGACGATGCGCCAGCGCCAGGACGGCGTCTGGTACTACGAGGTGAACAACTTCCAGTCTATTCTGGACAACGTGATTCCGTTTTTTCGCCGCTTTCATTTCCTGTCGGCGAAAAAGAAGCGTGACTTCGCGAAGTTCGTCGAATTGGCTGAACTGTTCAAGGCAGGGAAGCATTTGTGTCGTGAAGGAATCGAGGAGATTCTGCGGATCCGACGCGACCTGAACGATGGCGGAAACAGACGGTATACGGACGAGGACATCCTCGGCCGGTTCGAGAATCCTCAGAGACTGTACGCCAGACCGCTCGACGCTGAGCGGATGATACAGTCCGGCCTGCATGGCAACATGCAGAGCGCGGCAGAAATGTCCGCGCCCGATGAGTCGAAGAATGCATGACTCGTCGAGTAACAATCACGAACGGTCCTAAGGTTAACAAACGCTAGCCTTAGTAAAACTTGGCTAAATGCTGGAAACTCTGGTGCATCCGACGGTACGCGAATAGCGTGACAATCCGCTCGGTGCAGACAATCAGCAGGAAAGACTTGGACGCAACATCCAAGAATCCTCAGAGACTACACGCCAAGCGTCTCGATTGAGACGAAGATATAGTCCGAGCTGCATGGCGACATGCAGAGGCTGGCAGAAATGATCAGCCCGTCGGATTCTCGACGTAACAATTACTGAGCGAAATTCCTTGTCGGGTAAGTTCCGACCTGCACGAATGGCGTAACGATGGCCACACTGTCTCCACCCGAGACTCAGCGAAGTTGAAGTGTTTGTGAAGATGCAATCTCCCCGCGGCTAGACGGAAAGACCCCGTGCACCTTTACTGTAGCTTTGCATTGGACTGTGATGAGGTTTGTGTAGGATAGCTGGGAGGCTTTGAAGCGAGGGCGCTAGCTCTCGTGGAGCCAACGTTGAAATACCAGCCTGACGTCATTGCGGTTCTAACCCAGGACCATTATCTGGTTCGGGGACCGTGCATGGTAGGCAGTTTGACTGGGGCGGTCTCCTCCCAAAGAGTAACGGAGGAGCTCGAAGGTACGCTAGGTACGGTCGGCTATCGTACTCATAGTGCAATGGCACAAGCGTGCTTGACTGCGAGCCTGACAAGGCGAGCAGGTGCGAAAGCAGGACATAGTGATCCGGTGGTTCTGTATGGAAGGGCCATCGCTCAACGGATAAAAGGTACGCCGGGGATAACAGGCTGATACCGCCCAAGAGTTCATATCGACGGCGGTGTTTGGCACCTCGATGTCGGCTCATCACATCCTGGGGCTGAAGCCGGTCCCAAGGGTATGGCTGTTCGCCATTTAAAGTGGTACGTGAGCTGGGTTCAAAACGTCGTGAGACAGTTTGGTCCCTATCTGCCGTGGGCGCTGGAGATTTGACGGGGGCTGCTCCTAGTACGAGAGGACCGGAGTGGACGTACCGCTGGTGTACCGGTTGTGACGCCAGTCGCATTGCCGGGTAGCTATGTACGGAAGCGATAACCGCTGAAAGCATCTAAGCGGGAAACGTGCCTGAAGATGAGATCTCCCGGAGGGTTAACCTCCCTGAAGGGTCGTGGCAGACCACCACGTTGATAGGTCGGGTGTGGAAGGGCAGTAATGCCTTAAGCTAACCGATACTAATAGCCCGTGCGGCTTGATCCCATAACCGTGGGCACTGCGTACAAGCGGTCAGGGTGTTTGCGGCAATCTAATCCAAGCTTTACTTCTTCCCCATCGGTCGGGCGCAGCGCTGCCTCGCCGACCGCTGATCAATGCCTGACGACCACAGCCCGCTGGAACCACGCCTTCCCATCCCGAACAGGACCGTGAAACGGTGGCGCGCCGATGATAGTACGGATTGCCCGTGCGAAAGTAGGTCATCGTCAGGCACCCTTTGAAGTGAAAACGCCCCGGCCAAAAGAGCCGGGGCGTTTTGCATTGAAGCGCTCGCCGTCGGAGGCGGCGGCGACGCGCGGCCTATCTCGTCAGCGGTGATTGTGCCCGCCGCCACCGGTCTGGGTTACGACCTGCGACAGCACCGTGCTCGTCGACCCCGCATTGTTGCCGTCGCCGCCGTAGGCTGCCGTCATGCTGTGCGTTCCAATCGCCAGCGCGGCGGTCGCGCATTGCGCGGTGCGGACGTTGCCGGAACCGGTGAGCGCAACCGCGCCGCAGCCGGCGAGCGAACTGCTGCCGTCGAGGAAGTTGACGCTGCCCGTCGGTGCCGTGCCACTGACCGTGGCCGTAAAGGTTACGCTCTTGCCGACAGCGGACGGCGACAGCGAGGTTGCAAGCGCGGTTGTGCTCGCCGCCTTGCTGACCGTCTGCGTCAACGCAGCGCTGCTCGATCCGGCATTGGCACTGTCTCCGCTGTAGCTGGCGACGATGCTGTGCTCACCCTGCGTGAGCGCGCTGGTGCTGCAAGCCGCGGTGTAGCTTACGACGGGCACGGACTTGTGCCCGCCGCCTGTGGTAGCACTGATGACCGGCACCGCCGTGCAACCCGCGATCGCCGTGCCGCCGGAAGCGAAGGCCACCGTTCCGGTCGGGGTCGAGCCGGTCACCGTGGCGGTGAAGGTCACGGTGGCACCCAGGGCCGACGGATCGGCCGAGCTCTTCAGCGTGGTCGTCGTCGGTGACCCGCCCGCCACGGCCACGGTGACGCTGAGCGCGTTGGCGCTCGCGCTGTTGACCGTCACGCTGACGCCATAAATGCTGTCGGTGTATTTCTGCCCGACAAGCAGCGCCGAGTCGTAGAAGTTGCCGCCGTTGCTGGGCGTCATGTCGAGGATTTCGGTGTCGTCGCCGCCGCAGCTCGAGCACGGGTAATCGAACGGGCTGGAAACGTGAATGATGGCCCCCAGGTTGGGGTAACTGGCGAGGGCGGCATCGAAGCCGATCGGCTGGCGGAACTCGATCCAATAGGTGCGCAGCGGGTCGGTTGACACCGGGATTCTCACCGCGTAGCTCGACTGGCCACCCGCCTCGAGCGGAGAGAGGGTGTAGGTCTTCGTCCCCGAAGTGTGCGTGGCCACCGAGCTCGGCGGGATCCAGCCCAGCAGCGACTTCTGCGCCGCATTGAAGTGCATTTGCTGGTTCGCGCTCGAGTTGTTGCCCATGACATCGAATCGGTCGCCGTACTCGGCCACGCTGCAGCTGCCGCCGAGCACCTGCGTCCCGCAATTGACGCTGCCCGCGTGGTAGAGTGTGAAGTTGTGCCCCAGCTCGTGGCCGTAAACCCACAGTGCGTTGTAGCCGTTGCTCCATGCCTGGTAGGGGAAGCCGATATAGGCGAGCCCCGCCCAGCCGCAACCGGCGGTGCTCTGCATGACGTAGAAACGGTTGTAGTAGCTGGCGATGTTGTAGCCCGCGGCCGTCGCGGCTGCATCGGCCAGCGTGCCGATGGTGGTGAAGTCGCAGTTTGCCGGCGTGGCCGAAGAAGATACCAGCCACCCGCCTGCGTCGGTATTGGCCGCGCAGCCGGCCGGCTTGGTCGTCTGGCAGGCGACGGTCACATTGAGTGCCTGCTGACCGTACGAGACCTCGTTATAGAACGCCGCCGTGCTGTTGGCGTTGGTGCGCATCACCTGATCGATCTGGGCTGGCGTGAACGGGTCGGCGGTCGCCGAGTTGGAGAACTTGATCGGCAGCACCAGCACGTTGTTGGTGATCGGCACGCCGGCCGGATTGGCATTCGCCGGGGCCAGTGCGAGGATCGCGACCTCGGAGGCCTCCAGGCTGACCCCGTCGGAGGCGGTCGTACCGGAGACGCTAACCGACATGCCAGGGCGCAGCAGGTCAGGCGACGCGGTCACGTTCAGAGGTACCATCTGCGCGCCAGCGGTGTACACGCCGAAGCCGTATTCGCCCTGATCCTCGGCGAAGTAATCCTTGTGCCAGACCACCAGCGTGCCCTGCGCCACCTTCTGATTGGGGCCGGCGGCGGCCTTGGCAGCCGCGGACACGGCAGCCAGGACACTGTAGCCGGTCACTTCAAGTGCCGCACCCCTCAGATTGCCGGTCACTTCGACCCGCGAGTCCTTCTGCAGGCTCGCCGCTCCTGCGCCGGAGAGCGCAATCACCGATCCGTCGTCCTGCCGCAGCGAATGCACCTGTATCACGGTGCCATCGACGCGATTGTCGATGACCAACTCGTCCACCGTGCCGGTGACGACGGCAGGCGCGGCTTCCGGCGAGCCCGCAAGCACTTCGTGGGCGGGTGCCGGAGCGGCGGTCAGGACGGCCCAGAAAACCGAAGCCAGCAACGGCAGCAGCGATCGAATGCTCTTGGTCGGAACCATGTCAGCCTCGCAATTCGTTTAGTTATGGCAGCACCCCGTGGCGATGGCAGGCCGCAAATTATGCCCTCGTCATAAGCGGACATGCAACCGACGCCAAGCGCTTCGAGTCGGTTGGCCCACGACGCAATCCAGGCCACGGATTGCCAGTGAAGCAAACTCGGTGCCGCCAACGGGCTTCGCGGTCCAGGCTCCCGACAGGCGGCCGCGAGCGCCGCTCAGAATCCGTAGCAGACAACATTAGCCTTGCGAAAGCAGGGAGTTACGAGCCTCGCAGCGCCGCTCGCGCAGGCCGCGGCGGGCGTTGCCCGCCGACCGGCTGCTGCCGATTGGCAAGCGCCCCCTGCTCGCTTGCCGCGGCGCGGCGGACTCTGGCGCAGGCGGACAGCCCACCCAAGGCCGCGAGCCCCGCTGCCGCGACGCCCGGCCGCCTCGGCCCGCGCTTCAGTGCTTCCTGACGATGACCTCGGAGAGCGGAGTCGCAGCGGAGGGCGGGTTGGTGCCGTCGCCGCCGTAGTTGGCGCCAATGCTGTAGGTCGCGACCACGGCGAAGCTCGTCGCGCACTGCGCGGTCTTCGAGTTGCCCGAGCCGGTCAGCGCGACCGTGCTGCAGCCGGCAATCGGGCTGCCGCCATTGGTGAAGGCGACGCTGCCGCTTGGATTCGTGCCGGTCACCGTCGCGGTGAAGGTCACGCTTTGGGTGACCTTGGCGGGGTTGGCCGAACTCGACAGCGTCGTCCCCGACGGCGGCGGCTCGGTGCTCGTCCACGCCTCGACCTCGGTCAGCCGCGAGAAGCCGTCGAGCGCATTGGTGATGTACACCCGGATCCGGCTGGTGGTGTAGGCCGGGAAGGCCACCGTGCGCTTGACCAGGTTGTTGCCGCTCACCGCGGCGCCCAGGTTGACCCAGGCGCTGCCGCTCCAGCCCTGGACCTGGAAGGCGGTGACGCCGTAGAGCGTGAAGGTGAGGTTGTCCGGCGGGTCGACCGGGTTGGCGTAGTTGTCCTGCAGCGTGTAGACGATGACGTGGTCGATCGTCTGCGGGCCGCTGAAATTGATCTGCACCCAGTCCGGCCAGACATTGAACGTGGCGTCGTTCCAGCCGCCGCCGTTACCCCAGTTCAGTCCGGCTCGGTCGCCGTTGTTGATCGCCGCGACCGGGAAGGATGCGGAATAGGTGCTCGATGCTGATGCCACGCCGCTGTTGGCCGCCAGCGCGACGTTGATGCTGACTCCGGCGGAATTGACGACCTGCGACAGCGGTGTGCTGGCCGACGGGGCATTGCCGCTGTCGCCACCGTAATTGGCGATGATGGAGTGCGTCGCCTGGGTGAGCGCGTTGGTGCTGCACTGCGCGTTGCGGGTGTTGCCGGAGACGGTCAGCGCTGCCGTGCCGCAGCCGGAGATCGAGGTCCCGTCGGCGGTGAAATTGACGTTGCCGGTCGGATTGGTGCCGGTCACCGAGGCCGTGAAGGTGACCGTGGCGCCGACGGTCGACGGGTTGAGCGAGCTTATCAGCATCGTCGTCGTCCCCGGCAAGCCGCCGCACGACGGAAACTTGAACGAGCCGATCTGCGTCTGCCAGTTGCCGCTGCTGCCGTTGGCCTGGCTGCTGTAATACTCGTTGACGTACCAGAAGGTGCAATCGTCGGCCGGGTCGACGCTCATCCCGCTGTAGTCGCCCCAGCGGATGCACGGCGCACCGCCACACAGGTTCTCTTGCGAACCCGAACCGGCCTTCATCTGCACTTCGCTCTGCGGCAGCAGGTTGGCCGGGTCGGTGGCGAGCCGGCCGGAATAGGCGACGCTGGGAAAGTTCGGAGCGCTCTGGTTCGACGTTGTATAACCGAGCGCCATGTTGCCCTGGCTGTCGACCGCGAGGCTACCCATGAACCGATACAGGGTGAGGTCGGGGGTGTAGATCTGCTGCTGCACCGGCGCGGCGGCAATGGTGCCCCCGGTGATATCGAGCTGGGCCCATTGCATGGCGATCATCAGCGCCCCGCGGTGACCCTGCGACACACCGACCGGGTGAGTCACCCACAAAGACTCGGTACTGCCGATCTTGCGGTACCACGCCTTCTGCATGATCCGGTCGTCGATCATGTCCAGCTCTTGCGTGGTGTTGGGCTGCGGCACCAGCCCGCCCTGCTCGTAGAGATAGGGAGCCTGGCTCACCAGGGTGGGCGCGGAGAGCGTCCCGCCCGCGCCGCAGTTGCTTCCGGCGGTGAACTTGCGCACCTCGAAGGCGTTGGATGTCCCCGCCTCGGAGACGAAATATTCCGGCGTCCCGGCCTGGACGGAATTCGCGCCCGTGCCCAGGTTGTTGGCCGGCATCAGCGTGAAGGCATTGCTCGCCGGCGGCAACCAGCCGAGCGCATAAGTAAGCGCGTCACCGGCATACATGTCGGCGCGGCTCAACGACCCGAACATCACCCCGTCGTAGCTGCCGCCGGGAAAGCTGAACGCGTTGGCGCTCAGGTACATGCAGTCATCCCACATCCCGACCTTGACGTAATCGTTGAGGTCGCCCACTGGAGGCCCCGCAAGGCCCACATCCATCCGTATCGGGTAGAGCCACCAGCCGCCGGCCACCGGATCGTTGGTCTTCGACGCGGCGATGCACTGGTAGAACGGGCCGACCGGGTTGCCCGAAGGGTCGATACCGAAGGCGAACCAGGAGAGCACGAAACGGTCCGCCAGCCGGTCGTAGGTCACGATGGGATCGCCCTGCGAATTGCCGTTGCACAGGCTGCCGGCGACACCGCTCCACAGGTTGTCCTCGGTGAACGAGGCAAGCAGCGTCCCGGTCTTGCTGTAGATCGCGATGGCGGTGTTGACCGCCTCGACGTAGTCATTCGGGCCGACGTCCCCGTTCGGATCGGGCGGCCAGCCGGCGCCGCATGTGCCGCCGGTGCAGTCGTCGTCGAAACTGAGTCCGGCGAAATTCTGAATGGGGCTGGGCATCGGTGCCAGCGGCCCGGCGCTGGGCGCCGCTGGCGCAGCGCCTTCCGTCGATGGCTTGGTCGGGCGCGGTCCCTGCAGCAGGGGACGGTAGGCTTTCGGTGCGCTGATCGCCTGCACCGCAGGCGACAACCTGGACAGGTCGCCGTTGAACTCGTATGGGACGACCTTGGGCTGGCCGAAGGTTACGACGTCAACGGCCGGAGCCTGCGCCGAGGCGCCGGCTGCGAAGACGACCAGCGCCGCAAGCGCCAGCAGGGAGGTGGATCGGGCGGCTCGCCCTACGGCGTTGATCTGCGTGGTCTCCATCTTGTCGGGGCACGATCGGCAATCGCAAATTTAACATCCCGCCCCGGCGCGACCGTGCCGGCTGACTGCCCGCCGCGGCGGTTGGTCGGGCGCGGCCGCCCGATCTCCACCGACGCGCCGCTCAATGCCCCTGGCCGTAGGTCGCAAACTTCGAGCGCACGATCTCCATTTCCTCGTCGGAGAGCAGATTCGGCGCGCCGATCTGCAGCGCGCGCCAATACTGCTCGGCGAGCGCCTCGACTTCGACTGCCAGCGACAGCGCGCCGCCCAACGACGAGCCGACTGCGATCATGCCGTGATTGGCGAGAAGGCATGCGGCGCGCCCCTGCAGCGCTGCGAGCGCGTGCTCGGCGAGCAGCTGCGTGCCGAAGGTCGCGTACGCGGCACAGCGGATGTTGTTGCCGCCGGCAACCGCGACCATGTAATGGAATGCAGGAATATCGCGGCCCAGACAGGCGAGCGTGGTGGCGAAGGGCGAATGCGCGTGCACCACCGCGCCGACCTCCGGTCGCGTCGCGTAGATCTCGCGATGAAAGCGCCATTCCGACGAAGGAATAAGCGCGCCCCGCGCTTCGCCGTCGAGGGTCATCGCCACGATGTCCTGCGGTCGCATGGCCGCGCAGGCGAGGCCGCTCGGCGTGACGAGAAAGCCGTCCTCGCAGCGGGCGCTGACGTTGCCGGACGTGCCGCGGTTGAGCCCGCAGGCGTGCATCTCCCGCGCGGCGGCCACAATCTGCGCGCGCAAGTCAGGCTCAGCCACGGGCAAACTCCGGAAACAGGGCGGCGAGGCCTGCGGCCGAGGCGGCACAAATGCCGCGCTCGGTGATGAGCCCGGTCAGAAGGCGCCCGGGCGTGGTGTCGAAGGCGGGATTGGCGACCTGGGTACCCTGCGGCGCGATCGATTCGGCCCCGGCGGGATTGAGCACCTCACCTGCGTCGCGCTGCTCGATTTGCACCTCGCCGCCCGTGCCGAGAGTCCAATCGATCGTCGGCGAAGGGACGGCGGCGTACATCGGCACCGCATTGTCCTGTGCCGCCAGGGCTTTTTCGTAGGTCCCGATCTTGTTGCACACGTCGCCGTTGCGGGTGACCCGGTCGGCGCCGACGAGCACCAGATCGACGTGGCCGGCCTGCATCAGCGCCGCGCCGGCGGCATCGACGATGAGGGTGTGCGGAACCCCGAGCGCACCGAGCTCCCATGCGGTGAGCTTCGCTCCCTGCAGCCGCGGCCGGGTTTCACTCACCCATACGTGCAGCGGCAGGCCGGCCGCGTGCGCGAGATAGATCGGCGCGGTCGCCGTCCCCCAGCCAACGGTCGCCAGCGCGCCCGCATTGCAATGGGTGAGTATCTGCAACGGCTCGCGGCGCCCTGCCGAGAGGCGCTCGAGGATCGGCAGGCCGTGAGCACCGAGCGCGCGGTTGATGGCGATATCCTCGGCGGCGATTGCCTCGGCTTCGGCCCAGGCCGCGCCGGCTCGTTTCGACACGGGCAGCGCGCTCACCGCGCGCCGGACGCGATCGAGCGCCCAGCGCAGATTGACCGCCGTGGGGCGCGCCGCGAGCAGCAGCGCATGCGCCGCCGAGAGGCCCGCATCGGACGGATCGGCGCGCAGCCCCAGGGCGAGGCCATAGGCCGCGGTCGCGCCGATGAGCGGTGCACCGCGTACCTGCATCGCCCGGATCGCATGCGCCGCATCCGCCGCCGTGGACAGCGACACGATCGCCCGGGTGTGCGGCAGCCGCGTCTGATCGAGGATCTCGACGTGCTCCCGATCGGGAGCGCCGCGCAGCGTGCCCAGATCGGGAGTCTTAACACGCATTCCCTCGGACCGGGATTCCTGAGCTAGATCAGCCACGGCTCAATCCTCGCCCGGCCGCTTCAACACTTGCACGACGTTGTTGAAATCGTCGGTCCACAATCGCCACTCGGGGTGCGCCGGGATCGGCGTGGCCGCCTCCTTGATCGGGTCCTTGGCAAGCGCCGCCGCGCTGTCGGAGAGCAGCACCCAGTCGCTCCGGCTTGCCATCGCGTCGTCGCCATCGTCGGCGACGAGAACCGCGTTCAACCCCGCCGCCGCAGCCAGCTGCTGCACCACCGGAGCAAGGTTGAGATAACGGTTGGTCACGTGAAAGGCAATGATGCCGCCGGGCTTCATGTGTCTCAAGTACACCGCTAGCGCTTCGCGGGTGATAAGGTGCACCGGGATGGCGTCGCTCGAGAAGGCGTCGATCGCCAGCACGTCGAACCCCTGGGGCGCCTCGCGCTCCATGCTCAGGCGCGCGTCGCCAAGCGCGATCTGGACGGTCGCGTCGCTCTTGCCGACGTAGCTGAAATCGCGCTTGGCGATGCCCACGACCGCGGGATTGATATCGTAGAAGCGGTACACGTCGCCCGGGCTGCCGTAGGCGGCGATGGTGCCGGTTCCCAGGCCGATGATACCGACCTTCAGCGGGCGCAGCGACGGATGCAGCGACTCGATCGCGCGACCGATGCCCGAGTTCTCGGTGTAATAGGTCGTCGGTTGCCGCTCCAGCTCGGGGCTTCGGTACTGCGTTCCATGCAGGATGGTGCCGTGGATGAGTGAACGATGATCGTTCGCCGTCCCCGCGTCCCACTCCTGCACGCGCAGGACGCCGTAGAAGTTGCGCGTAGCCTCGATCGTGTTGTCGTAGAAGGCGTGAATTGCCCAGCCCGAGGCGCCCATCGAGAAGAGCAGGGCCGCGGCGCCCAGCGCCGGGAATACCTTGTGCAGGCGCCGGGCCTGGAAGACGAGCAGCGCGGCACAGATGACCAGTCCGAACGACAGCTCGAAGTACGCGGGCAGGACCAGCGGCGCAACGAGGCCTACGAGCGCCGAACCGATCGCGCCGCCCAGCGAGATCATCAGGTAGAAGCGAGTCAGATAGCGCGGCACGGGTTTGAGCCGCGCGAGCTCGCCGTGGCAGAACATGCAGGCGAGGAACAATCCGGCGCAGAACACGCCGATCTGCAGCCCGAGCCGCTGCGTGAGGTCGGAATCGGCCAGCGTCCAGCCCATCACGCCGAGCCCCGCGGCGAGCAGGGGCAGGAACAGCTCCCGCCGATACCAGCGCGTGCCGTCGAAGCAGAGTATGAAACTAAGAAGGTAGAGCGACAGCGGAGCGATCCACAGCAGAGGGATGGAGGCGATGTTCTGGCAGATGTGGTTCGACACGGCGAGCAGCAGGTAGGAACCGGTTGCCGCGAGCGCCGCCCAGAGCAGCTGCGCGCCGAACGACGGTGGCGCGGCTCTGGCGTCCCGCGTGGTCGAGGAGCGCGCCGGCGCCGGGCTCGCACGCAGGCTGAGCCATGCCGAGCCGGCGGTAAGCAAGGCGAACCCGACATAGGCCACCGACCAGCCGTAGGACTGCGAGCGCGTGGCCACCCAGGGTTCGAGCGCGAACGGATAACCGAGCAGCGCCAGCATCGATGCCAGATTGGACAAGGCAAACAGGCGGTACGGGCTGCGTCCGGGAAAACTGCGCGCGAACCACGTCTGCACCAGCGGACTGGTGGTCGCCAGCAGGAAATAGGGCAGGCCGACTGTCGCCCCCAGAAGCCCGAGGATAAGCAGCCCGGGATTCTCGGTGCCAAGCGGTTTCCACTGCGCACCCGGAACGATCGGCAGCAAGACGCAGCTTAGCGCGAGCAGCGCAAGGTGCAGCCGAACTTGCGCCTTCGGCGACAGGCGCCGCGACACCGCGTCGGAGTAGGCGTAGCCGAGCAGCAGGATGGTCTGGAAGAACACCAGGCAGGTCGTCCACACCGCCGCCGAGCCGCCGAACCACGGCAGGATCTGCTTGGCGGTGATCGGTTGCAGCAGAAACAGCAGAAAGGCGCTGAAAAAGATCGTTACTGCATAAAGCGGCATGGATTCGCACCGGCATCGCGCCGGCGCCACCGGCGAAAGGCAGCGCGCATTGTACGGCGTTCCGGCGCGGCGGTGACGAAGGCCCGCGGCAGCGGGGGGCGGTGCGCCCGTTGCGGCCGGCGCCGCGATCATGCTTTGAATCCGTGCAGGCGGACCCGCCGGCCGCCGCCGCGGTTCCGCCGCTATAATGCCGCCAAGGTTTGCCTGCCTCGAGGAGACTCCCTGTGCTGACCCGTGCGCCAACCGCGCCCGACCTGGCGCGTTCGGTGATCGCCGTGCCGCCGTTGGCGCGCCTTCCCGACCTCACGCTCAATGCGGCGGCGAACCTGGCGCTGATTCGCCACCTCGAGGCCGGCGGCGTGACCACGCTGATGTACGGGGGCAACGCCAATTTCTACCATGTCGGCCTCTACGAGTACGCGACGATTCTCGACTTCCTCGAACAGGCGGTCGCGGCCGAAACCTGGGTCATCCCGGCGGCCGGTCCGGACTTCGGCAAGCTGCTCGACCAGGCACGGGTGCTCAAGACCCGCGCCTTTCCCACGGCTATGGTGCTGCCGCAGGGCTTTCCGGCGACACCCGACGGCAGCGAGCGCGCGATCGCTCGGTTTGCCGAGGCTTTCGGCCGGCGCGTGATCATCTACCTCAAGGCCGAGAACTTTCTCACCCCCGCGCACGTCGCGCGGCTCTTCGACGCCGGAGTGATTGCCGGGATCAAGTACGCCGTGGTGCGCGCCGACCCGACCCAGGACCCGTTTTTGCGCGAACTCCTCGAGAGGGTCGACAAGACGCTTGTCATCAGCGGCATGGGCGAGCGGCCGGCGCCGACGCACCTGCGCCATTTCGGGCTCCCCGCCTTCACCTCGGGATCGGTGTGCATAGGACCTCGGGGCTCGACGCGCCTGCTCGCGGCGCTCAAGTCCGGTGACTGGGCCGGCGCGCAGTCGCTGCGTGCCGCGTACCTGCCGCTGGAGGACCTGCGCGATGCGCTCTCGCCCATCCGCGTCCTGCACGAAGCGGTCACCCTTGCCGGCATCGCCGACATGGGGCCGCTGCTGCCGCAGCTGTCGAACCTTGGCATCGAACATCACCCGGCGACCCGCAGCGCCGCCCAGGCGCTGCTTGCGCACGACCGGGCCCTGGCCACGCCCGCGGCGGCCAAGGCCGCATGAGCGCGCGCAAGACGCCCGACACCCTGCGCTCGCATCGCTGGTTCGGCGCGAGCGACATGCGCCAGTTCGGACATCACTCGCGCGCTGCGCAGATGGGGTATTCGCGCCGCGACTACCTCGGCAAACCGATCATCGCCATCATCAACACCTGGAGCGACATCAACGCCTGCCATTCGCATTTCCGCCAGCGGGTCGAGGAAATCAAGCGCGGCGTGCTCCAGGCGGGCGGCTTCCCGCTGGAAATGCCGGCGATCGCGCTCGCCGAGGTGTTCCAGAAGCCGACCACGATGCTGTACCGGAACCTCCTCGCGCTCGAAACCGAGGAGCTTCTGCGTTCGTACCCGGTCGACGGTGCGGTGCTGATGGGCGGTTGCGACAAGACCACGCCGGCGCTGCTCATGGGCGCGATCAGCATGAACCTGCCCGCGATCTTCATGCCGGCAGGACCGATGCTGCGCGGCAATTGGCGCGACCAGCCGCTCGGCAGCGGCTCGGACGTATGGAAGTATTGGGCCGAAAAGCGCGCCGGCCATGTCAGCGACGCGCAGTGGGCCGAGCTCGAAGACGGCATCGCCCGTTCGCCCGGGCACTGCATGACTATGGGCACCGCGTCGACGATGACCTCCGCAGCCGAGGCGCTCGGGTTCACGCTGCCGGGCGCGGCGTCGATCCCGGCGGTCGACTCGCGCCACGCGCGCATGGCGACCGATACCGGCCGGCGCAGCGTCGACATGGTCTGGGAGGACTTGAAGCCGCGCGACCTGCTCACCCCGGCCGCCGTCGACAACGCGATCACCACCATCCTCGCACTGGGCGGCTCGACCAACGCCGTGGTGCACCTGGTGGCGGTGGCGCGGCGCGCCGGTATCGCCCTGTCCATCGACCGCTTCGACGAACTCGCGCGCAGGACGCCACTGGTCGCCAACATCCGCCCCGCCGGGGCGTATCTGATGGAGGACTTCTATTACGCCGGGGGCCTGCGCGCCTTGCTGCACGACATCGCCGATCTGCTTGTTCTCGATGCGCGCACGGTCAACGGCAGTACCCTGGGCGAGAACATCGCCGGGGCCGAGATCTTCAACCGCGAGGTGATCCTGCCGCGCGACAGGGCGCTGGTCGCCAACGGCAGCCTCGCCGTGCTGCGCGGCAACCTGGCGCCTGACGGCGCGGTGATCAAGCCCGCAGCCGCCGAGCCGCGGCTGCTCGAGCACACCGGGCCGGCAGTGGTGTTCACCGACTACAACGACCTGGCGGCGCGCATCGACGATCCAGCCCTGGCGGTATCCGCCGACTCGGTTCTGGTGCTGCAGAACGCGGGCCCGCTGGGTGCGCCGGGGATGCCGGAGTGGGGCCAGCTGCCGATTCCCCGGAAGCTGCTCGCGCAGGGGGTGCGCGACATGGTGCGCATCTCCGACGCGCGGATGAGCGGCACGAGCTACGGTGCCTGCGTGCTGCACGTCGCGCCGGAGTCCTTCGTGGGCGGCCCGCTCGCCCTGGTGCGAACCGGCGACCTGATCGAACTCGACGTTCCGGGCCGCCGGCTGGAGCTCAAGGTCGACGCGGCCGAGATCGCGCGTCGACGCGCGGCGTGGCAGAGGCCCGCGCCGCGCTATGAGCGCGGCTACGGCGCGCTCTACCAGCAGCACATCACCCAGGCCGACCAGGGCTGCGACTTCGACTTTCTCGAGGGCACGGCGCCCACGGCCGAACCGGAGATTCACTGACGTGCGCCGGGTTGCCGCGCCGAGCCTCGTCGCGCTCGTCACCGCGACCATGCGCGCTGCCGGCTGCGCGCCGGCGGAAGCCACCACGATCGCAACCCGGCTGGTGGACTCCAACCTGGTCGGCCACGATTCGCATGGCGTGCTGAGAGTCGGCAAGTATCTCGAGTGGATGCGTAACGGCTGGGTCAAGGCCAACCAGGCCCCGACGGTCGCTTTTGCCAGCGACGTAATCGCCATCGTCGACGGCAACCGCGGCTTCGGCCAGGTCGTCGGCGAGTTCGCAGTCAACCTGGGCACCGCGAAGGCAGCCAAGACGGGCATCGCCATGGTCGGCCTGCGCAATTGCGGACACCTGGGCCGCGTCGGCGACTGGGCCGAGCTCGCCGCCCGCGCGGGCCAGGTGTCGCTGCACTTTCTCAATACCTCGAGCGGACTGCGCGTGGCACCCTTCGGCGGCAGCGATCGCCGCCTGTCGACCAACCCGATCACCATCGGCATCCCCGTCGCCGGCGGCGACCCCGTGATCCTGGACATGACCACGTCGATGGCCGCCGAGGGCAAGCTCATGGTCGCGCTCAATCGTGGCGAGAAGGTGCCGGAGGGCTGGATTATCGACGCGCAGGGACGGCCGACCACCGAGCCGAAGGACTTCTACGCCGGAGGCGCGCTCTTGACCGTCGGCGGCCACAAGGGCTCCGCACTGTCGATCGTCACCGACCTTCTCGCCGGAGCAATCGCCACCGGCAAGAGCTCGGATCCGGCAGATCGGGTTTTGTGCAACAACATGCTCTCGATCTACATCGCCCCGGAAGTCTACGATGCGCAAGGCACCGTCGCGCGCGAAGTGGCGCGGTTCCTCGCCTGGGTGAAGGCTTCGCCGCCGCTGCGGCCCGGCGAGCCGGTGCTGCTGCCCGGCGAGGTCGAACGGCAGACGCGCGCCGAACGGATCGCGAAGGGCATTCCGGTCGATGACAAGACGCGAGACGATCTGGTCGCCGCCGCAACGTCGGTCGGCATTGCCAGGCACGAGGCCGAAACGCTGACCGCGTGAGGCCATCGAACGACAAGCCGCGCTGAGCTCCCGACTATGACCCTGTTTCCCGGATTCGCACCGCGCCGCATCCGCACCTCCGGCACCGAAATCAACCTCGTCGTCGGCGGCAGCGGACCACCCCTGCTGCTCCTGCACGGCTACCCGCAGACGCACGCCATGTGGCACCGGGTCGCGCCGCGGCTCGCCGCGCATTTCACCGTGGTCTGCGCCGACCTGCGCGGTTATGGCGACTCGGGCAAGCCGCTGAGCGACCCCGATCACCAAACCTATTCGAAACGCGCGATGGCGCAGGACCAGGTCGAGGTCATGCAAGCGCTCGGCTTCCCCCGCTTCGCGGTCGCCGGGCACGATCGCGGCGGGCGCGTCGCGCACCGCATGGCGCGCGATCATGCGCAGCGGGTCGAACGGCTCGCCGTGCTCGACATCTCGCCTACCGCCATCATGTACGGCCGGACCAACCAGGCCTTTGCCACCGCCTACTACCACTGGTTCTTCCTGATCCAGCCCTACGATCTGCCGGAGCGGCTGATCGGCGCCGACCCCACCTACTACCTGCGCAAGAAGATTGGCGGCTGGGGGAGCGCAGGGCTCGCCCTGTTCGACGCCGCCGCCCGGGCGGAATACGAGCGCTGCTTCCGCGATCCGGCGACCATCCACGCCACCTGCGAGGACTACCGGGCATCGGCGAGCATCGATCTCGAGCACGATGCCGCCGACGCGGTGCAGAGGCTGCAGTGCCCGCTGCTGGTGCTGTGGGCAGAGAGGGGAGTGGTGCATCGGCTGTTCGACCCGCTCGCCGACTGGCGCAGCGTGGCTGACGACGTGCGCGGCAAGCCGCTGCCGTCCGGACACTATCTGGCCGAAGAAGTGCCCGAACAGACCTGCTCCGAGCTTCTCGAATTCTTCCAGACCCCGGAGCGCTGCTGCCGCGACACGCCGCAAGCAAGCACGCTCGAATAAGACATGCCCGACCCGACAATGTCCAATCAGGACGACACAGGCAACACCGCGCAAGGCAACCCGCTGCTTGCCGCCTGGACCGGAACACACGGCGGCGCTCCGCGCTTCGATCGGGTGGAAGTCGAGGCGTTCAAGGCCGCCATCCTGGAAGGCATGCAAGCATGCCGCGCCCAGATCGCCGCAATCGCCGGCAACGCCACGGCCGCGAGCTTCGATAATACCTTCGCTGCGCTCGATGACTCGGGTCGCCCGCTCAAGCGCGCGACGCAGATCTTCGAGATCTATGCCTCGACCATGAACGACAAGCGCACGCAGGCGATCGAAGCCGAGCTCTCGCCGCTGCTTGCGGCGTTCCGCGACGAGGTGGTGCAAAACGAAGCCTTGTTCGCGCGCTTGAAAGCGGTCCACGCCGGGTGCGCCGATGCGGACCTGGCGCCCGAACAGCGTCGGCTCGCGGAGGTGGTGTACACGAACTTCGTTCGCCAGGGTGCGGCGCTGGGCGAGGCGCAGAAGGCGCGGCTCAGGCAGATCAACCAGCGCCTGGCGGTCCTGTTCACCACTTTCCGCCAAAACCAGCTGTCCGACGAGGAAAGCCGCGCGCTGGTCATCGACGACCAAGCCGACCTTGCCGGACTGCCGGAAACCCTTCGCGCGGCGGCGGCCGGGGTCGCGGAAGCTAAGGGCCAGAAGGGCAAGTGGATGTTCAGCAATACCCGCTCGTCGATCGCGCCGTTCCTCGCCTACGCTTCACGCCGCGAGCTGCGCGAGAAAGGCTGGCGCATGTGGGTGACGCGCGGCGAGCAACCCGGTGCGCACGACAACAGGCCGGTGATCACCGAGATCCTGCAGTTGCGCGCCGAGCGCGCACGACTGCTCGGTTTCGAAAGCCACGCGCACTGGGTCCTGGACAACAACATGGCCCGGACCCCCGCCGCGGCCATGGCGCTGCTGCTTAAGGTGTGGCAGGCGGCGGTGGCGCGCGCGCGCGAGGAGATCGCCGACATGCAGGCGCTCGCGCACAGCGAAGGCGCCGGCATCAGGATCGAGCCATGGGACTATCGCTACTACGCGCAGAAGGTACGCAAGGCGAAATACGATCTCGACCAGACCGAGATCAGCGAGTACCTGCAGTTCGAAAACATTCGCGCGGCGATGTTCTGGACCGCCAAGGAGCTCTACGGGCTTGATTTCGTCAAAGTCGACGACCTGCCGGTCTATCACTCCGACGTGGACGTCTACGAGGTGCGGCGCGACGGCGCGCTTGTCGGGCTGTTCTATTTCGATCCCTACGCCCGCGCCGGAAAGAAATCCGGCGCCTGGATGAGCGTCTACCGCAGCCAGGAGAGGTTCGCCACCGCAATCACGCCGGTCGTGTCCAACAACACCAATCTCGTGAAGGGCAGGGCCGACGAGCCGGTGCTCATCTCGTGGGAAGACGCGGTCACCATGTTTCACGAATTCGGCCACGCGTTGCACGGCCTGAACTCCAGCGTGAGCTACCCCACGCTTGCCGGCACTTCGGTCAAGCGGGACTTCGTGGAATTCCCGAGCCAGCTCAACGAGCACTGGCTCGATACCGCCGAGGTTCTGAGCACGTTCGCGCTCCATCACCGGACCGGCAGGCCGATTCCGCCCGAGCTGGTCGCCAAGATCGAGAAGGCGAAGAATTTCAACCAGGGTTTCGACACCGTCGAATACCTGGCCGCGGCCATCTACGACATGAAAATCCATCTCGCCGCAACCCCGGAGCGCAAGATCGACCCAAGCGCCTACGAGCAGCAGACGATGGCCGAAATCGGCTGTCCGAGCGCGATCGTGATGCGCCACCGCCCGACCCATTTCGGTCACATCTTCGCCAGCGACTCCTATTCGGCCGGCTATTACGTCTATATCTGGGCCGATACCCTGACCGCCGATGCCTTCGACGCGTTCATCGAGGCCGGAGGGCCGTACGACAAGGCAGTGGCCAAGCGCTATCGCGAGACGATCCTGAGCGTCGGCAATTCGGTGCCGCCGGACGAAGCGTACCGGCGTTTTCGCGGCCGGGGTGTAGACACCGACGCACTGATGCGCGAACGCGGCTTTGCCCTGCCCCGGAACTAGCGCGCTCGCGCCGGTCGTGTGCTCGCGGCGACCCGACGCGGCGCGCCGCCGGCGCGGCGGTTCGATGCCCGTCCTTCCATGACCCCGAGCCAAATCCTGCAGCAGGGCTTGCGCCTGCACCAGGCGGGCCGGCTCGCGGAGGCGGAAGCGCATTACCGGCAACTGCTCACGCAGCAGCCACAGCACCCGGACGCCCTTCACTATCTCGGCCTGCTCGCCTATCAGAACAAGGGCTACGCAGAGGCCGCACGCCTGATCGGCGATTCGATCGCCGTCAAGGACGATAACCCCGCGGCGTGGAGCAACCTCGGCAACGCCTTGGCGATGCTCCAGCGCCATGCCGAGGCGGAAACGGCGCTGCAAAGCGCACTCGCGCTCGATCCGCGGCTCGCCGACGCCTGGTTCAACCTCGCCAACATCCAGCGCGAGCTAAAGCGCTTCACCGCTGCCGAGTCCTCCTATCGGCAAGTCGTCGCGCTGCAGCCGCAACACATCGGCGCGCTCAACAACTTAGCCGGCCTGCTGCTCCTCTGCGAGCGCAAGGAAGAGGCGGCGGAAGCCTTTCACTACCTGGGCAACGCCCTGCAGGATGCGGGACGCACGGCCGATGCGGCGAATGCCTACCGCCGGGCGCTGTCGATCTGGCCCAACCCCGGCGTGGAAGTCAAGCTCGCCTTCCTCACGCCGGTCATTGCCATGTCGGTGGAGGAAATCGAGCGCACACGCGAGCGCCTCTTTACCGGCATCGCCGACCTGACGGCCAGGGACGTCCGCGTTGCCGACCCGCTGCGCTACGCGAGCAGCGCGATCTTCTACACCGGGTACCACGGCCGCAACGATCGCGAATTGCGCCTGCGCTTCGCCGAGTTCTACCTGCGCGCGAGCCCCCAGCTGGCCTGGCGCGCCGCGCACTGCGAGCGCTACGCCGGCCCGGGCGAAAAGATCCGGATCGGATTCATATCCCGGTATTTCCAGCCGGAACATCCAATGACCAAGCTGTTCCTGGGGTTGAGCCGGCAACTCGACCGGGGGGCGTTCGACGTCACCGTGTTCCGCTTCGATCCGCCGGACCCGGCACTGCCTCTGCCCGACACGCAGGTGACGGTGCTGGGCGAAGATCTCGCCAGCGCACGGCAGACGATCGCCGAGGCGCGCTTAGACGTGCTGTTCTACACCGATATCGGCATGGAGCCGACGACCTATTTCCTGGCATTCAGCCGCCTTGCCCCGGTGCAGTGCGTCACGTTCGGCCATCCGGTGACGACAGGCATCGGCAGCATCGACTATTTCCTCTCCGCCGAGGATCTCGAAACCGGCGAGGCGCAGGATCACTACACCGAAGCGCTGATCCGTCTGTCGACGGTCCCGACATTTTTCCGCCAACCCTCGCCGGCGTCCCGTCCGCCGACGCGCATGGACCTCGGGTTGCCCGCCGATGCGACGATTTATTTTTGCGCCCAGAACCTCATCAAGCTGCACCCCGAATTCGATGCTGTTCTGGCGCGCATCCTGCAGCGCGACCCGAAAGGGCTGCTGGTGCTGATCAACAACAAGTCAGCCCAGCTGGCACAGCTGCTGGCCGAACGCTTCCGGTTGTCGATGCTCGATACCGACCGCGTCGCCTACCTGCCTTTTCTCAAACTCGATGCGCTGCTGGGCTTCCTGCCGTCAGTCGACGCTGTCCTGGATACGCCGGTCTTCGGCGGTGGAACGACGAGCCTGGAGATGTTCGCGGTCGACGCGCCGATCGTGACCTGGCCCGGGCCCTATGCCCGCAGTCGCATCACGCACGCTTTGTACCGCCAGATGCGAATCGACGCTCTTGCGGCCGAGAGCGCGGGCCACTACGTGGAACTCGCCCTGCGCCTGGCCAACGATCTGGAGTGGCGGCGGGCGATGCAGGCAAGGGTGCGGGAGAGCAAGCACGTGCTCTACGAAAACGCCGCGCTGGTGCGCGAGCTGGAACGGTTCTTTGCTGCCGCGGTGGCCGCCGTGACGCAAGGCCTCAAGCTGGCGAACTGGACCGACTCCGCAGCGCGAGTCGGCAGCACCGCGGCCGGACCTGATGCCTGACGCGACCCGGGCTCGGGCGAGGCACGTGGCGGACACGACCCGCGAGCCCTGAGACGTTCCACGCCATCGCCGGACGTCGGGCGACGCAGGCTGTGGACTTCAATCCTGCGCATACAGTCCGCGCGCAACCGAAATGGTTCGGCACGCGACGGCAAGGTCAGCATGAGCGCTCCGACATCGGCAAGCCGGGATTGCTGGCATGAGTTGTGCATGAGCCAACTGCGGCCGCAACTTCCGGTTCATCGCACATGGGTACTGTCGACGCTGCAGCATCTATTGGTACCGACCAGACCGAGCGCCTGCTCAACGGCGGAGCGGCGGACAGCCTCTGGCGCTCGTTGTCGAGCCACGATCCGATCCAGGCCCAGAACCTGACCTGCTTATCGATCGCCAAGCTCATCGACGATGGCCCACCCAGTCCGAGACAGCTTGAGGAGCTGCTCATCCTGGACCAGCACGCGCAGCCAATCAGCCAGCAACTGCTCAACCTCTACGTCGAAGGCGAAGTGCAGCAGCGTGCATTCGAACGGAACTTCTGGATCTCTGCCTTGCGCCTCTGCCAGTCATTCTTTCAGGCCTACGACTGTTTCTTGCACCACATACGCCATACCGCCGATCCATACTGGCTCGAGCGCGCGCACTGGGTGGTCGTGCACATGTTCCGGCATCGGCAGACGGAATTCCTGCTCCGATTCATCCGCTTCAAGAAGCGGATACCCGGGCAGTGGAAAGAGGTCCATGAGACCTACCGCTTTGCAAGAGCACGCGGCCTGGCAATGCGCAGCATTGGAGTGGCGCAGACCGATGACTCGCAGGACATGCTGACCACGCCCGAACAGCAATACATCCGGCTGCTGCTGCTGGAGGCGATCAACGACGGTCAGTTCTCGCCACGCGATGCGCTCTGGGCGGATGGCTGGTTCAAGCGCTGGTGCAAGCTGTTGCATCTGCAGCCGCCCGAGGCGGGCGGCGCAGGCCACATGCAACAAAGAGGTTTCATGGTCGACCTCGACGCGACCGATGGCCTGCAGTGGGCCTCTACGGCATCGGCCGGCAACCCGCTGTTCCTCGATCCGTCGCCGCTGGTGGCGATGATCGACAAGGAACTGACCGCCCTGCGAGACTCCGATGCGCTACAAGGCGCCCTGGCCTCGGCGAGCGCGGGAAAGGTCGCCTTGCTGGCCAAGCTCAAGCCCGTCTTCGACCCGACTGCCAGCCGCGTTGCGCGCGCCGAGGATCGCATGCCCGTCGATCTTGCCGTGCAGACGATCTTCAGCGCGTTGAGCATCATCCAGGTCCTGCGCGACGAGGCCATGGCGCGCGCCAGGGAAATCCCGATGCACGAGCCGCAGTTGGAGGGGATCGCCATCTCGCCGCTGGGCGCAGGCGCGAACTCGCCCGCCAATGGCGGCGCAGGCGCGGCTGGTCCGACACCGATGTCCTTCGCCGACACGCCGGGAGTAGTACCGGAAGTCTGGCAGCTAAGGGACCGCAGCGATTCCGGTTCGCGACTGCGTGGGCAGACCGACGACTTGAATCGCATCATCCCCGGATCGCTGCTCGCCTTTCGCGAGAACGACACTGCGCCCTGGACAGTTTCGGTGGTGCGTCGCTTCAGGCGACTGATGATCGATCACGTGGAGATTGGCGTCGAGCACATCGGCCGTAGCCCGCGCTTCGTCAAGCTGGTAACCGATTATTCAGGCGACGGCACTGCCGAGGTGGCCGATTCCGCGCAGCGCTGCTTCGCCGCGCTTTATCTGCCGCCGAGCGCCCGGCAGCCCACCATGCCGATAAATACGCTGCTGCTGCCCGAATACCACTTCAAGGTCGACAGCACGGTAACGCTGCTGTCTTCTGATGCCACGTACACGCTGCGCCTCAACGAACCGATCCAGCAGCAGTTCGAGTTCATCTGGACCTCGTTTACGGTGGTCGACAAGGCATCCGTTTCAGACACGGCACAATAGGCGGCGAGCGCAGCCGAGGTGGCCGCAAGCCGGAGCGCTATCGCAGCGTTGCCTCGGCTAAGGCTTTCGCGCGACCAGGTCGATGAGCGCCGACAAGCCATTGTGCGCGTTGCCTTCCTGAATCACCGTGTCGTGCTCCTGGAGGGCCAGAATCTCCCAGCCGGCAAATATCGTCTCCAGCCACGCTCGCGTGTACATGTGCTCCCGGCGCGGCGGGCCACCGGTCCCGTAATCGACCTGCTCCGGGCGAAAGCCCTCGAGCAGGAACAGGCCGCGAGGTTCCACCGCGGACTGCATTCCGGCAAACACGCTGTCGCGGGAATCAGGCGGCAAGAACTGGATGAATACCGCCACCAGCGCGGCGTAGCGCGCGCTCGTCCAGGGCCAGGCGTAGATATCGCCCAATTCATGGGTCGCGCTGACGTTGCGCCGCTGTGCCAGCCGCCTCGCCTTGTGCACCGCGTTGGGCGCAAAATCGAACGCAGTGACTTGGAAGCCTTGCTGAGCAAGCCAGACGCTGTTACGGCCTTCCCCGTCGGCAACGCAGAGCACCGAGCTGCCGTGTTGCATCCGGTGAGCCTGCGCACGCAAGAACGCATTCGGCTCCTCGCCGAAGTGGAAATCATCGCGCGCGAAGCGTGCGTTCCAAGTCTCGAGCGGGTTGTCGAAGCCGGCCATGACCTAGCGCGAGGCGGGCTGGTGCATGGCAAGCCTGAACAAGACCGCCTTGCCGCGATAGCTGAATCGGGTGATCAAGAAATGACGGAATGTCATCGGCTGATCTGATTTCGACCGCGATTATCCTCGACCCGGATCGGGGCGATATCGAAACCGAGCCCGTTTGCACAAGCGGCTGGCGGCCAAAAGAAGGCGGGCCGAAGTCATGGTGACCGGTTGGCACTCGAGCGCGACCCCGATGGATCCCAAGTCACGCCAGCGAATTCTCGCATTGTATCATTGCGCTTCATGTGTTTGCCGCGCTGGAAGGCGTCCAACGGGCGAGCGCGACGGGTAACGCGCCGCGCAAATTAAGGAGCATGCGGTGACGGCACGACCACATATGCTGATTCTTGTGACGAGAGCAGGACAATCGTGCGGGCGATCCGGCCGCACGTTCGCTGGTGAAGAAACTCCAGCGCCAGTTGCGCTATCGGCTCGAGTCCACGCGCTATGTCGGATGACGCGAAGAAAGGTGCAATCGGTGGCGTCTCTTTAGGCGACACCTTGATCGCATGTTTAATGTCGAACCGGTCGTGCGCACTCTTTCCGGCTCAGCGCAACGGTTGGCGATAAGTTACAATAGGCAGCTGCGTGTAGACGGCTCCTGCCTGCCCGGCGAAAAGATTCTCCGCGTGCGTGAAGGTCTCGTCGTGGTTGCACAATGGCCAAGTAGCTCAGTTGGTAGAGCAGCGGACTGAAAATCCGTGTGTCGGTGGTTCAATTCCGCCCTTGGCCACCAAATTCAAGCTGTTAGCGCGAGCGAGCACTAACTGGCTTTTCCACCGTAGCCAAATCGTAACCGCCGAGCAGTGGATCGAGGCGATTACCTGCATTCGCGAGCTGCTCTGGCGCCACTTGACCTTCGGGTCGGCGAATTTCGATCCCTTGCTTTGGAACGCACATTGCAAATGCAACGTGAGTGGGCGCTCGAAATCCCGTCCGTCGATCGGAGGGCGTTTGGCGAATATCTGCGGCCCGCGAGCAATTCGATGCCTATGCTGCCCATCCCGTGAGCGCCACGAGCGCGATCTCCGGTATCGCAATTTCGCATTTTTTCGTCGCGTGTCGTCAGACGCGGGGCTCGCCCTGGCTGTTGACCAGGATGGTTCTGCCCGGCGGGCTCGTGGTCTGCACATGATGCTCGTACCCGCGGAAGTTGTACGTGACGTCCCAGTAGTCCAACGGCGCAACCGCGGCCACGTTCGCGCACCGGCGCACATCCTGTGTATAAACGGTGCCCGCCGCATCACGACCCACGTTCGCGCCCAGCACCGCGCCGCCGGCTACGCCGATGCCCGTCGCAAGATCCTGCCCGCGACCACTGCCGATCTGATGGCCAAGGATGCCGCCAACGACGCCTCCCACCACGGCGCCCGGGACATTGATACCCGGTGGGCCGGTGTCCACAACCTGACGTTCTACCCAGCAGCGCTGCTGCGGTGGTCCTACCACGGCGCGCACCGAGGTTACCGGCGCCTCGTACAACGGCTCGTTCTCTCGGCGCCGGTAGTCATAAGCGGCCGGAGCGGCGGCCGCGAGACGCTGTGCCTGATCGGCCTGCCGCTGCGCTTCTGCCGCTTGTAACTGAGCTACGGCGGCCTGGCGCTGGGTCACGTCGGCTTGGATCTGCGCATCCGTTGCCGTACGTTGCGCGACGAGCGCCGCCTGCTCGCTCCGCAGCCGCGCCACATCCTGCGCCGCCGCGGCACGCTGGTTCGCAAGTACGGCAAGCTGGTGCACGTCGTCATACCTCCCGCCGTTCGCCGCGAGGTCGTCGGCTTGACGCAGTGTCGCCGCCGCTTGCTCGAACTCGACGGCTGCGTACATCGCAACCTGAGGATTGTTTCGCGCTGCTTCCACCGATAAGCGCGCGTCGTCCAATGCGGGGTCGCGGCCAGGGAGCGATGCGCATCCTGAAGCGGCGAGGATTGCGAGGGTGACAGCGAACGTTGCAGATTTTCCGAACATGATAGCCTCCAACCTTCTTATTTGCCGACACGGCGCGGTGCATTAGGATAAGTGGTATACGTTTGCAAAGAAATCGGACGCCGTCCGATTCGGTCGTCGGAGCGCAACCGACATGTGCAAGCCGCTGAGCTTCCCTCCGCCGTAGGAGTGTTGCCGACTATTTTCCGACCAGTCCGCGAACGGGTTGCCGCACTGCGGCCAAGGCCCAATATCCACATTGGTGTGCCGGCCGGCCGACGAACGCTGACGCGAACGTCGGCTTTGGGTCGATAGCACCGTTGACCGGCCGCTTTCGGGAATCTACGGATACGACCGCTGTATAGGTAAGGCTATTCCTAGTAAGGAGAATAGCGCGCCGAAAAGGAATCCGCCGGACCGGTCCGCCAAATGACCAGCGATGACGCCCGCACGAGATTGCAGCCACTGGCGGCAAGTCGAGCGGAGACGAGACGACGCGACACGGAATCTGGTCAAAGGTAGAATGGCGAGCATGAAAGTCACTACCGGCATCGTTGTCGACGGAAAAATCGTGGTCGAGGGGGAGTCCTTGGCCGAAGGCTCGACTGTTACCGTGGTACTCCGCGACAACGAAGAAGCATTCGAGCTGACTCCTGGAGAGGAGGACGAGCTGCTCGACTCCATCGCTCAAATCGAGCGAGGGGAGTTCGTCTCAGGAGAGCAGCTGCTCGAGCGGCCGCGCCGATTCGGTTGACTTTACTGCGCAAGATCAGGGTCTCTCAGCGGGCCCTGAGCCAAATCAGGTGCATGGTCCGCCACGCTTGCGGCGAGCCTCGCGCTTTATCGTAGCCACGGCAAAGAGTCGTCATTCCTCGAGCAGGGAAAGCTTTTCGGCCAGCCAGCGCGTGGTAGTCGCCTGGATCAAAAGGGTCACCAGGATGGCCATGAAGGTGACAGAGGCTATGACCTTTGCCTCCGGGGCCCGCAGACCCACCAGGAGTCCGGCCAATGCACCGGGGATGACGCCTGTCTCACGCGTCCAGCACATGAGTAGGAGTTCTTTCGTCGTCCATTTCGCTCGGCGATCAGGCAGCGCACAGAAGAAGACGGTGACCGGCCTCGCCACCAGCATGAATGCGGCGACGACGGCAATCCCGCCAGTCAGGTACGTGTTCATCAGCGCGAAATCGACTTGGGTGCCAAGGAGAATGAAGATGACCATGCGCATGATAAACGCGGTTGTCGAGACGAATTCCTGCAATTTTTCTTGCTCGCCTTCCGCCATTTCGAAGCCGAAGGCATCTTTGTTGCCGAGAACGATTCCAAACACGAACACGGCCATGAACCCGCTGGCTTGCAGACCGTCAGCGCCAAGGTAGGCGCCGATAACGGCCATGAGCGACACGATGGGCGCGTATTCCTGGAGGAAACCGAACTTCTCGTGAGCGATCAGGAATGCCGCCGAATAGCCGAGCAACCCGCCGACTAGCAACCCAAATCCGGCTTGCTTGGACAATTCCAGTAGCGAACTCCATAGGGAAAACCCGCTCCCGCCCATGGCAACGCCGAGGACCGCAAATGTGGCAATGGCCCCGGTCGCATCGTTGAACGCGGACTCGGCCATGACCGTCTGCGCCACGCGGTCCTTGATCCTGACTTGACGCAGCACGGGAACCAGCGTCGCCGGGTCAGTGGAAGCGATGGTGGCGCCTAACAGCAGCGCGGCGATGTACGGAATGCCAAGCAGAAAATAGGCCATGATACTTGTAATTCCGGCCGTGATAAGTACGCCTAGCGTGGCGAGGACCGTTACGGTGATCCATACGTCCTTGAGTACCTTGAAGCGCAGAGATGCTCCACCATCGAACAGTATGTAGGAGGTGCCAAAAATAAGTATGAGCTGATTGAGCTTGGAGTCCGCCGCAATGTCCACCAGGCCGGCTACGCTCGGCCCAATCAGCATGCCCGCGATGAGGAAGAGCGCGACATCTGGCAAGCGTAGTCTCCGCGCCAGCACGCCGAATGCGGTGCCGACCGCCAAAATAGTCGCGACAGTCAATAAAACGCTTTTCGCGACCAGGATCGACGCTTGCGCATCCACTCTTACTCTCCCAGGAATCAGGGGAGTCTAGGAGTTCCATCCCGATGCCGCAAGAATTGGGCACAGCCACGCCGCGACGTGATCCGGCCGCAGGTGGGCCGCAAGCCGGCGGCGGCCGCATGGGCGACTTTCCCGGCGAGACCTTCGGCGCCTCCCTTCATGCCATCCAACAGGCGTGAAACCCGAAGCTTGGTTTAGAATGGGCGGGCGCCGCTTGGGACCATACAGCGAAGCCCCATCCGTAAGGGCCATCCCGGGCAGCGATTTTTTCTCGGAGGAGACAGCAATGCGCAATTTCCTGTACAGCGCAAGACTCTCGGTGCTCGTTGCGGCGGCATTCGCCGCCTCGGTCGCGGCCGACCCGGTCACCCTGCGTGCTTCCCACCAATTCCCCGGCGGGAAGGGTGACGTACGCGACGACATGGTGCAGATGATCGCCCGTGAGGCGAAGGCAGCGGGGGTCAACCTCGAAGTCCAGGTCTACCCCGGCGCGTCGCTGTTCAAGCCAGTCGAGCAGTGGAATGCAATCGTCAATGGACAACTCGATATCACGCTGCTTCCGCTCGATTATGCGAGCGGCAAGGTGCCGGTATTCAGCGCAACCCTGATGCCCGGACTGGTGCGCAGCTATGACCGCGCCAAGCGCCTGAACGAGTCGCAGTTCATGAAAGACATCCACGCGGCGATCGAAAATGCCGGTGCGATGGTCCTGTCCGACGCGTGGTTCGGGGGCGGCATGGCGTCGAAGACGCGCTGCATTCTGAAGCCCGACGATGTCAAGGGACTGAAATTCCGCGCCGCCGGGCCGACCTTCGCGCAGATGTGGCAGGCCGCGGGCGCATCGATTGTTTCGATTCCATCGAATGACATCTACAACGCGTTCCAGTCCGGTGTCGCGGAGGCGACCGACACCAGCATGGGAAGCTTCCTATCCTTCCGTCTGTATGAGCAGGCCAAATGCCTGACCGTTCCGGGCAAGAATGCCTTGTGGTTCATGTACGAGCCTGTATTGATGTCCAAGAAGAGCTTCGACAAGCTCGATAAGAAGCAGCAGGAGACGCTGCTCAAAGCCGGCAAGGATGCACAGAAGTACTACGAGGACAAGGCCGAGTCGGTCGACGAAGCGACGATCAAGGCCTACAAGGAGCACAACGTCGCGATCGAGAGCCTTACTGACGATCAGTACAATCAGTGGATCGATGTCGCCAAGAAGAGCTCCTACCAGGAGTTTGCCAAGGACGTGCCGGACGGCAAGAAGCTGATCGACGAAGCCCTAAGCGTCAAGTAGCCGGGTCGACTCGAGCGCGCTCCGGGGCCGGATCGGCGTCGGCCCCCGAGCCATCCAGCACGCATATGCGCCCGCACCATGTGGAACGCTTTGTCCGCGCGACGCGGACGATCTCGCAGCTGTGCGGCTATGTAGCCGCTGCGCTTATCGCGGGCGGCGTGCTGGTTGTGTGCGAGATGGTGTTTGTCCGCTACGTGCTCAACCAGACGACGATCTGGCAGACCGATTACGTGACCTACAGCTTGGTCGCCGCCGCGTTCATCGGTAGCCCTTACGTGCTGACTCTGCACGGCCACGTAAACGTCGATGTTCTACCGCACTACGTCAGCGGACGCAGGCGCTACTGGCTGGCGCTGTTCGCGAACCTGCTATCGCTGGCTTTTGCGCTAACGATGTTCGTGCTGACGTACCAATACTGGATGGAGGCGTGGAGCCAGAACTGGCGTTCTGACACCGTCTGGCGAGCGCGGCTGTGGATTCCTTACTCAGCGATGCCGATCGGCCTCGGCATTCTCAGCCTGCAATACTTGGCGGAGCTGTTGTGCCTGGTCACCGGCCGCGAGCCGCCTTTCGGCATTCGGCGCCTTCGACAGACGGAGGCTGAATGAGCCCCGCGGCGGAAGGCGCTGTCGTGCTCGTAATCACGCTGCTGGTCCTGCTGTCGGGCGCGCCGGTCGCCTTCGGACTGGGCGCAACTTCGGTGGTGTTCATCCTGATCTTCCAGGGCGTCGACGCGCTGCATGTCGTGGCCGAAACGTACTATGGAGGGCTTAACGATTTCACGCTGGTGTCGATCCCCATGTTCGTGATGATGGGGGCGGCGATAGGCTCCTCTCCCGCGGGTAAGGACCTGTACGAAGCGCTCGACCGCTGGCTGTACCGTCTTCCCGGCGGCCTGGTGATCTCGAACATCGGAGCATGTGCGCTTTTCGCCGCGCTCACCGGTTCGTCGCCCGCGTGTTGCGCAGCCATCGGCAAGATGGGCATTCCGGAAATGCGCCGCCGTGGCTATCCGGACGATGTCGCCACCGGATCGATCTGCGCGGGCGGCACACTGGGAATTTTGATCCCGCCTTCGATCACTTTCATCCTCTATGGAATCGCGACCGAAACGTCAATCGGGCGCCTGTTCCTCGCCGGCGTCCTGCCGGGGATCATGCTGACGGGCCTATTCATTCTTTGGACGCTGTTCATAATTTGGAAGCGCGGATTCCGCTCGCATGCAGTGGACTTCCGCTACAGTTGGGCGGAAAAATTCCAGGCGATTCCAAAGATCGCGCCGTTTCTCTGCATCATCGCGGCGGTGATGTACGTGCTCTACGGCGGCGTGGCAACGCCTTCCGAGGCGGCCGGTGTGGGAGCCGCGCTGTGTGTCCTGTCCGCGGTCGTGATCTACCGGATGTGGAGTCGCAGGGACTGGTGGGTCATCCTGCGCGACACGACGCGCGAATCGGTGATGATCCTCATGATCATTGCCGCCGCGGTGATTTTCGGCTACATGCTCACCTCGCTGTATCTGACGCAGACGCTCGCGCAGGGGATCGCCGACCTTCACGTCAACCGCTGGGTGCTGATGGCGTTGATCAATATATTCCTGCTGGTCTGCGGCTTCTTCATTCCGCCGGCGGCGATCATCCTCATGACAAGCCCGATCCTCTACCCGATCATCAAGGCCGCCGGATTCGATCCGGTGTGGTTCGGGGTGATCATGACGATCAACATGGAAATCGGGCTCATCCATCCTCCGGTCGGACTCAACATCTTTATCGTCAACGCCATCGCGCCCGACGTGCCGGTTACGCGCGTGATGCTGGGCACGATTCCCTACGTGCTGTGCATGATCTTGCTGATCGTCATCCTGTGCGCCTTTCCGGAGATTGCGACGTGGTTGCCCGATCGGCTGATGGGAGTCAGGCAATAAGGCGGGGTGCAATATTGTTCGGCCGGCCTCGGCGAACGAGGCGGCGAGGGGCACCTGGAGTCCCGGCGTCCGCGGGGACAACGTTCGCGACTTGAGGTGAGCTTACTACGGCTGCCGCGACCCCGTCGGAATCATCCACTGCTCGCCGATGCGGAATACCCCTCCGCTTCTTGGCCACCAGATTCAACAAGGGGACGGCATTCGTTTCGGACACATCCAGCGACGCGCTTTGCGACCAAAGATAGTGCGTGCGCGGGATCCGCGCAGCACACGCCCCGTCATAACCATCTTCTCGCCGGCCTTCCTGGGCAGGATTATGCTGGCGTATCTGGAGCCAGTTCCCTTGCCGCAGGGTAGGACGGTGCACGGCGCCGGCGACCAAGAAAGGTATCTGTATTTCCTCACTGCCGGCATCGTTTCCCGGTTCTATGTAACGGCGAGTGGGGCATCGACCGAATTCGCGGTCACGGGAAGCGAGGGCGTGATCGGAATCGCATCATTCCTGGGTGGCATAACCACGCCGAGCCAAGCGGTGGTGCTGAGCCCCGGCTACAGTTACCGGCTGCCGGCGGACCGGGTGAAACGCGAATTCGCGCAGGACGGTCCGATGCCGCGTCTGCTGCGGCGCTACACCCAGGCGCTTATCGAGCAAATCGGGCCGATCTCGGCGTGCATACGGCATCACACGCTGGAACAGCGATTCTGCCGCCGGCTATTGTCCTGCCTGGACCGGTTGCCCGCCAACGAGCTGGCGCTGACGCAGGGTCTGATCGCCGACATGCTGGGCGTGCGCCGCGAAGGCGTTACCGAGGCTGCCGGAAAGCTGCGAGAGGCCGGACTGATCGAGTATCACCGAGGCCACATTGTCGTGCTCGACCGCCCCGCGCTGGAAGTGCGGGTGTGCGAGTGTTATGCGGTCGTTAAACGCGAGTACGACCGTTTGCTCGCCGATTACCGGCGGGTTGAAGTCGCTTCTTGGGCTCGTCCCGTCACGAGGGTTCACGCGCTGCCGCAGCAAATTGAAGCCCTCGTGTGACCTTACGCCACCGAGATGGCATCGCGCCAACGCATCGGGTCGTAAACGCAGTCCTGACTTACGCACATGCAAGCGCGACGGTGCGCTGCGCCTGACGCTGGCATGGCCATTCTTGAAGTACACCGGATGCGAGAAGGACCAACGTCCGGAGAAGATGCGTCGCCGTCTGCAAACCGCGAGCCGCCTGATCGGCGATGGTCCTTCCGGGGTAACAATGCGTCGTTTTGCTCAAGTCGAATACAGGGTGGCGGCGAAAACCACAACGTGGTACGCCTTGAGAATCAGGTATAGCGTTGCGACTAGAGCGAATACCATGAGCACCCGCCGCGGCCTCGACAAGCCGAAGACTGTGTCGACCGCGACATACAGGTACCAGCTAAGTACCGCAGCTTCCAGGCCCGATACTATGAGATCCATCCGCTAACCGATTCTGCCGACTTGCAAAGTCGCCGGACGAACACTTAGCTCACTGCATTTTGGGTGCGGATGTCCCGTCGGACCAGTGCGTCACTGGCACCATGATCACGCTCAAAGCTTCCGGCGAGTCTTGGAACTGCGGGTTCAGCATCGGCGGCGCGCCGGGCAGATCGGCGCCCCATGCCGAACCTTGCGCGCGCGGAAAATAGAACATGAGATGCGGCACCCAGTTGTGCGCCTCGTCGTTCAGATACTGCTGCTTGGACATCATATAGGTCATTGCGCCCGATTCCAGAGGCGGCAACGCATGACTTGTGATGGCATCCTTTATCGCGGCGATCATCTCCGGCTTCGAACGCCCTGCCAGAACCAACTCCGTGCGTTTTATTGTGTACGGCAGGATCGAGCGCACCGCAGGGGGGTTATAGCACAGCGGCCCGCGCATATGCGGATTCCAGAATTGCGGGAAGTCGTATTCCGACATCCATCCGCGCTCGACCGCACAAACGAATCCGTTGCTACCCTTGACCGCGGTTTCGTAGCCGTGGCGCGTCAGCACCAGCACCGTCGCCTCATCTGCGATGGAGGGCGGCGCGGCGCTCTTCGCTAGGGCGATTTCGGCCGCAGGATCCATCATGTATTGATCCTGAGGTGCCATCGTTGGGTAACCTGCCGCATGCGCAACGGATGCGCAGAACAATGCCGCAGCGACTAGCGAAGGGTTTCTCATCTCATTGAGCTTTCTTGGCGCGAATTCTGAGCGCCTGCTGAAAATTGTGGCCCTTTGAAGGGTTTAAGTAGACCTGTTTCCATACCCCCGTGTTCAGCCGTAAGAGTCTGTCCGGAAAAATCATACAGGATTGCAAAGTTTTCGCAGCATGAGGCGGGTTGATGCGAGGCGCAGGAACGCGAGCGCCTCCGCGGAATGGCCATCTGAGTGGCCGTTACACGGCCTCGACCCTTTGCCGACCTTTGCCTTGGCGCAAAGCGGACGTTTCAACCCCGACCGGCAATCGTCTCCATTCCTCATCGGCAAGAGCAGCGGGCGCTTCGGCTTCCGGTAGTTCTTTTGTTGGGCGTGTTCTTCTGGTCGGGCGACATTTTGAGTGCGGTCTTGTCGCAGGCCGGGACGGGTATCATTCGCTGGGTGCGCACTATTGGCGGCGGTACACAATGGCAAACCTTCCTGTCGGCACGGTTACGTTCCTCTTCACCGACATAGAGGGCAGCACCAAGCTTTGGGAGCGCAGCCCCAGTGAGATGGGGCCGGCGTTGGCGCGTCACGATGCGCTTTTGCGCGCAGCGATTGAGCAACACGACGGCACTGTCTTTTCGACCGCGGGTGATGCTTTCTGTGCCGCGTTTCCGACCGCGTCAGCCGCACTCGGCGCCGCTTTCGATGCGCAACATGCGCTGGCACAAGAGGCGTGGCCGCAGCAGGCATCCATCAAGGTCCGAATGGCGCTACACACCGGCGCTGCAGAGGTTCGAGACAACGCCTACTTCGGACAGCCGCTCAACCGAGTCGCCCGCTTGCTCTCGGCTGGACATGGCGGTCAGGTACTGCTGTCGTTGGGGGCGCAGGAGTTGGTGCGCGACAGTCTTCCAGCCGGGGTCACACTGCGTGACATGGGCGAGCGGCGGCTGAAAGACCTGATCCGCCCGGAGCGCGTCTACCAATTGGTTGCGACGGAGCTACCGATCGACTTCCCGCCGCTCAATACGCTCGACGCTCGCGCGCACAACCTTCCAATTCAGTCGACCAGTTTTGTTGGCCGCGATCGCGAGATGCTGGAGGTCAGGGCCCTCCTCGACTCCGCGCGGCTCGTCACCCTCACAGGCACGGGCGGAGCTGGTAAGACCAGGCTTTCGCTGCAGGTCGGGGCGGAGTGCATCGACGACTTCGCCGACGGCGTCTGGTTCGTGGAGCTGGCCCCGCTGACGGACCCGCTGCTGGTGGCGCAGACGGTGGCAACGGTGCTTGGGATCAAGGAACAACCGGGAGTGGTGCTTGCCGACACTTTGACCGGGGAACTAAAGAACAAGGAGCTGCTGCTGCTCCTCGATAATTGCGAGCACATGGTCCAAGCATCGGCACAACTGTGCCAGTCGTTACTCGCCGCTTGCGCCAACGTCCGCATCCTGGTGACCAGCCGGGAAGCGCTGCGTGTCACGGGTGAGTCAACGTACCGAATACCGTCGCTGGCGACTCCCGACCCGAAGTCCGGGCCCAGCGTCGAGACCTTGACGCAGTATGCCGCCGTGCAACTGTTCATCGACCGCGCGATGGCCGTGAAGTCGTCGTTTCAAGTGAGCGATGTCAACGCACCGGCGATCGCCAGCATTTGCCACCATCTAGACGGCATCCCTCTAGCCATCGAGCTCGCCGCTGCCCGAGTGCGGTCGATGTCGGTTGAGGAGGTGAATCGGCGCCTCGATCAGCGGTTCCGCCTGCTGACGGGGGGGTCGCGCATGGCTCTGCCACGCCAGCAGACGCTGCGTTCGCTGATCGATTGGAGCTATGACCTTTTGAATGCTGCGGAGAAGGCGTTGCTATGCCGGGTGTCGGTCTTCGCCGGCGGCTGGACGCAGGAAGCGGCGGAGCACGTCTGTATCGGAGAGGGCGTCGACGATTGGGCGGCGCTCGATCTCCTCACCTCCCTGACCGACAAGAGCTTGGTGGGGACCGAAGAGCGGAAGGGCGCGACCCGCTACCGGCTGCTAGAGACGGTGCGCCAGTATGCGCGGGACCGGCTGCGGGAGAGTGACGAGGAAGCGCAATGGCGGGGCCGGCATCTGGCGTACTTCCTCGCGCTGGCAGAAGAAGCCGAGCCGCAGCTGAGGGGCGCGGACCAGCAGGCCTGGCTCGACCAGCTGGAGACAGAGCACGACAATCTGCGGTCAGCCTTGGGATGGTCTGCCGCCGCGGGCGGGGATCACTTGGGCGGACTGCGGCTGGCGGGCGCGCTCTGCCGGTTCTGGTCAGTGCGCGGGTATCTGGGCGAAGGCCGCGGCTGGGTCTCCGGGCTGCTCGCTGCCACAACGGGCGGGCAGGCTGCGGCGGCCCGCGCGAAGGCGCTTAACGGGGCCGGCGGATTGGCACGGCATCAGGGCGACAATGCGGCCGCCCGGGCACTGTACGGGCAAAGCCTGGCGATCTACCGGGAGCTTGGCGACCGGCAGAGGATTGCCTTCTCGCTGAACAACTTGGGGGTTGTGGCCGACGATCAGGGCGACTATCCGGCCGCCCGGGCGCTCCACGAAGAGAGCTTGGCGATCCAACGCGAGCTGGGCGACAAGTGGAGCATTGCCATGTCGCTGTACAACCTGGGGGTTTTGGCCTCCGATCAAGGCGACTATCCGGCCGCCCGGGCGCTCCACGAAGAGAGCTTGGCAATCCGGCGGGAGCTGGGCGATTGGCAGGGCATCGGCGACTCACTGAACAGCCTGGGGGTTTCGGCCGGCGAGCAGGGCGACTATGCGGCCGCCCGGGCGCTCTTCGAAGAGAGCTTGGCGATTCAACGCGAGCTGGGCGACCGGCAGAGCATGGCCGCCTCGCTGAGCGCCCTGGGGAACGTGGCCTCCGCCCAAGGCGACAATGCCTCCGCCCGGGCGCTCCACGAAGAGACCTTGACGATCTACCGGGAGCTGGGCGACCGGCGGGGCATCGCCCGGTCGCTGGTAGGACTTGCCTACGTCGCGTTCGCGTTGGCGTGCCCCGGCCGGGCGGCCCGCATCTGGGCCGGGGCAGAGCGGCTGCGGGAGACGATCGGCGAAAAGCTGCCGCCTAGCGACTGTGCCGGCTACGACCGTCAGGTTGCCGCCGCACGGGCCGCCATTGGCGATGACGCCACCTTCGACCTAGCCTGGCAGGAGGGCCGAGCAATGACGCTCGAGCGGGCTATCGAGTACGCGCTAAACAAACCGGATGCCTGATGAACTCGCCCGCTTCGAGCCGGGCGCTGCTGGCACCGCTTTCCGGCGCGATGACTTGGTCTGCGACCCGTAACTAACGCACCGCCCGTCTGATTGAGCTTGCGTATCGCGCAAACCGCAAGGCGCTCTAGCGCTGTTTCGCCAGACTTGCGTGGCCGGAGTAGGTCGATCGGGTTGATGGAAGTCCGCTTGTGGTAACCAAGGCAACTTCCGCAACCCATAGCGGACCGCCCATTAGCTGGCCGCCGTCAAGCGAGCAAGTGATTCCATGGCGGCGATAGCCGCCGGCTTTCCTCTATCCTCACTCCGTCTGCAGCGAGCTGACCGCGCCCGTTTCTTCAACGAATGGCTACGACGAATCGCGCCAGACACCCATCAGGATCGAGCGAGCAGCGATGAATTGTCTGTCGCCTTGGCGGCTTTGCCGCCCCAGAAGAACGTTGGTGCCGCAGCGCGTCCAATGGGTTGAGCACATTCCTGTGGCTGCCGATGCCTTGGCGCCAATCCTTGGCTGGCTCGCGTTGCGGGCGATCCGCGTTTGCTGCAAATGGTGACGGCGACACGGCGTCCAATTCATTCACTTTGGCTGTGGCTCCAGTCCGCTATCCTGGCTTGCCGGCCCCCGTCGTTGATCAGGCGAAGCAGCGCGTCACATCAAATGGCTTGCGCTCCTTCAGAATGTGGAAACACGCTCGAGCGAGCTTGTGTGCCAGCGCCTTGATCGCCAGTGCGCGGCTCGCCTTCGCCCTCTTTCGCTCGTAGAACCGTTTGGCTTCGGCGCAGTAGCGCAGTGCGAAGTTGGCCGCCTCGACGAAAGCCCAGGCCAGATACTTGTTGCCATTCTTGGTATTCCCTTCACCCTTCTTCTTGCCATTGCTCGTTCGCTGACTATCGACACAACGGGCATAGGAGGCAAAGTTGCCGGCGGCGGCAAAGCGGTCGATCGGGCCGGCTTCCAGAAGGATCGTGGTCGCCAGCACCCGACCAATGCCTGGCACACTGGTCAGGAGGCGATATTCAGGTACACCCTATGGACCGGACGCCACAATGGCGCGGGGAGCCTCGCGATCAGGTGTCGGTGCGCTTTGCGTCGGAACGCGGGCGTCAACCCGTGATCCGCTGCCGCGGCAGGCACCTCGTGCGGTTGGAATGCCTATCCTTTCCGGCAACGAATTCAGCTTCCCCAAGCAAGAAATGCCCCCTGTTGCGCTTCCCGTTACACCTGCCTTGGGCCCGGCGCACTTGGGCCTGGCGTCTTGATTCGGCGGTGGCGGCGCGGTAGCCTTTACGAGATTTGCCGGATACGAAGAAGGTTGCAGTCGAGCAAACATCCGCGTGAGGAGAACGCCTTGTCAGCTCCCGAGCATTCGCGGCGCAGCAGCGCTCTTTTCAAGTCGGTGGCGAAAGACGCCCTGCGCCTGGTCAAGGACCGGGAATGGAGCCTGATCCGCTCCGGCGGCATGCTCCAGCTCTCGAAAGAAACGTTTAACCTGCGGCACCCACTGGGCAGCGGCAAGGACGGCGCGGCGGACGCGCTGCGGCTGATCGGCATTCGCATCAGCGACCTGTGCCACCTCCGCTGTCACACCTGCGGCCAGTGGGGCGACAACGGCTACTTGCGCGGCACGCCGCTCAAGGAGCTGAAGCGGCGCGAGATCCCGGTCGAGAAGTACATGGCCATGGCTGACGAGGTCCATCGGCTCGGCTGGCGGCCCGTGTGGTACATCTGGGGCGGAGAACCGATGATGTACCCGGCATCCTCCGGTTCATCGAGCATCTCAGCAACCTGGGCATGGCGGTGACCCTGGTCAGCAACGGCCTCCACGTCGCGGTACGCGCGGCCGAACTCGTCAAGCACCTGAAGATCCTGTTCCTGAGCATCGACGGCCCCAACGCCGCGATCCACGACGAGCAACGGCCCGGCGCCTCGGGCAGCGGCCGCAAGTCGAACTTCGCCGAGATCGACGCGGCGCTCAAGGCACTCGACGAGGAAAAGAAACGGCAAAACCGCCACTTGCCGTACGTCCAGCCGATCAGCATCATCGCCAAGTACAACGCGCACTGTCTGAGCGACATCTACAACTACGCCGCGCCGTACAGCAACGGGCACCTGTTCTACTTCGCCTGGTGGATCGACCAGTTCTCGGCCGAACAGCATACCGAAGACTACGAGCGCCGCTTCGGCACGAAACCGAAGAAGCACCTCGGCTGGATCGGCGACTGGACCGCGTCCGACCACGAGGTAGTGATCGACCAAGTGAACAGAATCCGCAAAACCTACCAGCACGAGGGCAAGTCCTATCCGATGATCTGGCCGCCGCTGCAGACAGCCGAGGAGGTGCGGACCTACTACACCGATCACACCGCGACGTTCGGCTACGACCAGTGTGTGAGCATCTTCATGACGATGGAGCTCAACTCCAACGGCGATGTCAGCCTGTGCCGCGACTACAACGACTACGTGATCGGCAACATCCTGGAGTCCCCGGTGAAAGACATCTGGCTCGGCGACAAGGCAAACAAGTTCCGCGCGTCGATCGCCAGCGAGGGTCTCATGCCGGTGTGTCGGCGCTGCTGCGGGTTGATGGGCCAGTGAAACGGCCCCGGCGCGCGACTCATTTGACTGCAGCGAGAGCGCAAACTGCTCCATCCGCGGCCGCAGGTCCGCCAGAAAGCGCCTGGTCGTCCCTTCGGGCTCAAATCCGGCCACCACATCGTCGGCGTAGCGCGCGAGGATGACCGCACCCCAGCCTTGATGCCACCGCCATCGCCGCTGTGCAGGCCGGCGTACGCCGGCGGCTGTTGCGCGGGTTCGGGCGCCGGGGCCTGCTACCGCGCGATGACGCGCGGGCGATGGCGCAATGGGAACACGGCGGCGGCTTCTCCGTCGATGGCTCGGTGCGCATCGAGGTTACCGACCCCGCCGGGCGCGAGCGGCTGCCGCGCTATCGCACCCGGGCCGGCTGCGCGAGCAAGCACTAACTGGCTTTTCCAGCGCAGCCAAATCGTAACTGCCGAGCAGCGGATCGAGCAGCTGCCTTTGCGAGATGGTTTGGCGCCAAATGCGCGTAGCGTTCGACCATCACCGGGGAGCGCCAGCCGCCAAGCCGCCGCAACTCGTGTGTTGGCGTGCCCGACACACGATGCCACGCTCGCGACGGGCCGGGTCGCCTTGGCGGGCGCCGGGCCGAGCTGGGGCGTGCCCCAACGTTCGGCGCCTCTTCCCTGGCGGGTAGTGGGTTTGAAGAGCCTGAAAACCTCTGCAGCGATCGCGTTGCCCGATCGGGCAGTGCGCCGTAATCGGGTAATCTCCACTGACGCTCACAAGCCTGGACCAAGCTGACAAGGCTAACGCGCGCGCGTTGACCCGACCTGATGAGCCAAGTTTGACCCGGAGGTTTGAGTGGCTACCATGACCAGCGGACGTGCGATCGAATTTGGCTTTGCTGCGTCACACGATGTGCCTATTCCGTACATGCAGCGGACCCGCGAGTACTACCAGGCGCTTGGCTATGGCACACCCTACCATTGGGCCCACTACGCCGAGGTGCCGTTCCAGCCGCTGAAGATGCCGTTGTCCAAATGCAGGGTCGCTCTGATCACGACGGCGGCTCCCTATCAGCCGGGCAAGGGCGATCAGGGCCCGGGCGCACCGTACAACGCGAAGGCAAAGTTCTACACTGTTTACTCCGGGGATACGGCACAGGACCACGACCTGCGCATCTCACACATCGCCATCGACCGCAAGCACACGCGGGCCGACGACTCCGCCGCCTACTTCCCGCTCACCGAACTTCGGCAGAGGGCCGACGCAGGCCGCATTCTCTCTGTCGCCCCGCGTTTTCATGGGGCGCCGACCAATCGCAGCCATCGTGTGACACTCAGGATCGATGGTCCGGAGATCGTAGCCCGCTGTAAGGTCGACGAAGTAGATGCAGCGATCCTGATTCCGAACTGCCCAGTCTGCCACCAGACCGTCAGTCTGGTCGCGCGAATGCTGGAGGAGAACGGGATTTCCACTATCGTCGCGGGCTGCGCGAAGGATATCGTCGAACATGTCGGCGTGCCGCGTTTTCTGTTCTCGGATTTCCCACTTGGCAACGCGGCGGGCCGGCCCAATGACCCCGGGTCGCAGGCGTACACCCTCGATCTGGCGTTGCGCGTTCTCGAAGCAGCGCCGGCTCCGCGGACGACAGTGCAATCCGCGCTCACCTGGAGTGACAGCCCCGACTGGAAACTTGATTACTGCAACATCGAACGTCTCACGCCCGAAGACGTCGCGCGCAGGCGTGTCGAGTTCGACGAAGGGAAGATACGCGCGAAGCGTGTACGCGAGGAGGCTGGCCGGAGCCGTCCCGATGCGGAGGATGAGATCGCATGAGGAACCGTTGATCGGCCAGGAAGAAACACCACTCTACGTCTTATTTCGGGCGATGCAGAAGTCGGCTCAGGTCGATCTCAGTCCTGGAGGGATGGTCGCGAGCTTCTCCGGTCAGCTGCGTTCTTGTGAAGCTGGCCCGTCTCGACTCGGCCGGGCCGTTTGTCGAGCTATGGCGACGGTCGCCGTCCGGTCAGCGCTTCGACGCCCAGGTCTTTTCTTGTGACTGGGCATGGGCACAGGCATACTTCCATTCCGGTGTTTGGGACGACCCGGGCGGACGATTCAGGGGCACCCGGGCCTTAAGGCATGCTTAAGTCTTGTCGGGCCCAATCCCAGGCATTCGGCCACTTCGTCCGAATGCGGGGCGAAGCTGTGGTCTTCTGATTCCAGATACAGGAGGATAACGTGAAAAGAACCTTACTCGTCGCAGCACTCACGACCGTTCTTGCGGCGCCGGCATTCGCCCAAGACGCGATCACGATCGGCATGACGGTTTCCCGGACGGGCGCCCTCAACGTCGACTCGGTCAGCCAGCTCCGCGGGGCGGAGCTGTGGCGCGATGAAGTCAACGCCAAGGGTGGGATCGAGGCCGGCGGCAAGCACTACAAGGTGCGCTTCGTCGAATACGACGACGAATCGCAGGGGGGGCGCGTGCAGCAGCTCTACACGCGGCTGATTCTGGAGGACAAGTCGCAGTTCCTGTTAGGCCCGTACTCCTCGGGCCTGCAGGCGACCGCGGCAGTGATCTCAGAGCAATACGGCACGATCATGATGGACGGCGGCGGCGCCGAGGCGAAGATCTTCGAACTCGGCAACAAGTACCTGTTCCAGGTCCTCACCGTAGCCGACCAGTACCTGAGCGGTGCGATCGCGGAGCTGAAGCAACATAACCCGCACGCCAAGGTTGCGTTTGTCTACTCGGACGACCCGTTCTCCAAGGCGGTGGTGGCGGCGGCGCGCAAGCAGGCGGAGGACGCCGGCTTCACGACCGTGCTGGACGAGTCCTATCCGCCGTCGACCACCGATTTCACCGCGGTCATCAACAAGATCATCTCGTCCGGGGCAGACTCGTTCCTCGGCGGCGGCCACTACCCGGACGGGGCAACACTCGCGCGCCAGCTGTACGACCAGAAGGCGGGCCTCAAGTGGGTGACGATCCTGGTCGCTCCCGACAGCGACAAGTTTGCGACGCTCGGAGCGGCGGCGAGCGGCATTTCGGTGCCGTCGCAGTGGGAACCGCAGGTCCAGTATAAACCCGACTTCGGGCCCACGGTGGCGCAGTTCACTGCGAAGTATCGCGCCCAGTTCAACGAAGAGCCGGATTACCACGCGGCCACCGGCTACGCCGAGGGATTGCTGCTGCAGCATGCGATCGAGCAGGCCGGTTCGCTCGACCGCGACAAGGTGACGGCGGAGCTGAACAAGATCGACACGACCACCTTCTTCGGCCGCACCAAGTTCGCCACCGACCCCGCCCGGCATGGGCTGCAGCTCGCCCACGACATGGTGCTCGCGCAGTGGCAGACCAAGGACGGCAAGCTTGCCAAGGAGATGGTCTGGCCGGATGTCGCGGCCACTGCCAAGGTCGTCTACCCGCTTCGCTAGCCGGGCATGGTACGTTCCAGGGGGCTGTGCCCGCAGGGCCGGCCCCCTTTTCATGAGCGCGGGACATGATGGGTATCCTCGCATCGCTGTTCGACGGCATCCTTGTTGGCGCGGTCTACGGGCTCGCGGCGATGGGCATCACGCTTATCTGGGGCGTGATGGACGTGATCAACCTGACTCACGGCACGATGATCGTCGCGGGCATGTTCGGCGTTTACCTGCTCGCTGGAGCCGCCGGCGTGCCGGTTTACGCGACCTTGCCGCTGATCCTCATCGGCGGCTTCTTAGCCGGGGTGGCCTTGTACTGGGTCGCGGTCCACCGGCTGGTCGGGCAGCCGCCGCTGATGAGCCTGCTGTCGACCTTCTCGGTCAACCTGGTGCTGATCGGCTTGGGCACCGTGGTGTGGGGAACCGACTTGTTCAACGTGCCCGTTTCGCTGCCGGGCTTAAGCATGGGCCACTTCACCTTCCCCGGCACGCACATCATGGCCGCGGGGCTGACTATCGCGATCGCGGGTGCGCTATACCTTTTCCTCTACCGGGCGCGGATCGGCAAGGCGGTGCGCGCCGTGTCTGGCAACCGGGAAGCCGCCGAACTGGTTGGCATCCCGACCCGGCGCGTGCTGGCGCTATCCTTCGGCCTCGGGGTGGCACTCGCCTGTGTCTCGGGGATGCTGATCGCCACGATGTTCCCGTTCACTGTGCTCTCGGGCGACCCCTACCTGCTCAAGAGTTTCGTCGTCACGGTGCTCGGTGGCCTCGGCAATCCAGTCGGCGCGCTCATCGCCGGTGTCGCACTCGGCCTGCTCGAGGGCATCGCCACGCCGTTCATGCCGGTGAGCTGGACCCCCGTGATTGAGTTCGTGCTGTTCGTCGCGGTGCTGATTGCCTTTCCTGGCGGTGTGCTCGGGGTACTAGGCTTGCGCGGGACGCGCGCCCATTGAACGGGGTTCGGGCATGATGATCCTACGCCGCCCGTTCTTCTGGATCATCGGCGCTATCGTCCTTGCATTCGTGCTGGCGCCGACGTACGGCAACAACGTTGAGTTGCGCGAAAATCTCCTGCTGGCCGCGGTCTACATCACGCTGGCGAGCAGCCTCAACATGATCCTCGGCTACGCCGGTTACGTGAACTTCGGCAGTATCGTCTTCTTCGGCCTGGGTGGCTACTTCTGCGTCTGGTTGATGAGTGCGCACGGCTGGTCGTTGGTCGGCGCGACGCTCGCCGGCGGGGTCACCGTGAGCGCCCTCGCGCTTGTGTTCGGGCTCGGTATCCTGCGTTTGCGCGGTGCCTACTTCGCGCTCGCCACCATCGGCGTCAACGAGGCGGTGATGGCCTTCGTCGCCAATTTCGAGCCTTGGGGAGGATCGAGCGGGATCTACCTTTCACCCAAGCTGTTCCAGCCGCTTGGCGGGCCGGCCAAGGCGCTGTGGGCGATTTATTACCTGCTGGTTGGTGTGATGGGGCTATCGCTCTACCTTAGCTACGCGGTCAAGCGCTCGAAGTTCGGCCTCGGCCTGCGCGCAATCGGCCAGAACGAGGACGCAGCCACGGTACTCGGGGTGTACGCGCCCCGCTACAAAGCGGCCGTGTACAGCTTGTCCGCCTTTCTGCCGGCGATCGCCGGTGGCCTCTACTTCTTCAAGAGCGCGTTCATCCAGCCGCCGGACGCGTTTGACCTCCAGCTCTCGACCGAGGCGATCGTGGTCGCGATGCTGGGCGGCCAGGGGACCGTGGCCGGCCCGGCGATCGGGGCGTTTCTGTACGAGCAATTGCGCGGCTGGCTGCTCACCTCTCCAGCGTTCTCGCACTTCCAGCTAGTCATCGCCGGCACGCTGCTGCTCGCGATCGTTCTGTTCGCGCCCGGCGGTCTGATGGGCTGGCTCTACCGGCGCTGGCCAGGCCTGCGGAGGTTCCTCGAATGAGCGCGCTGCTCGAAGTCGAGGGCGTGAGCAAGCGGTTCGGCGGCGTGCGGGCGGTGCACTCCCTCACCATCTCGGTGGCCGAGGGCTCGATCGTGGGCCTGATAGGGCCGAACGGCGCGGGCAAGTCCACCGTGTTCAACCTGATCAGCGGCGTGATCGCACCGGACGAGGGCAAGATCAGGTTCCGCGGGGCGGACATCACCGCCGAGCAGCCTTACCGGGTCGCGCGCCACGGACTCGCGCGCACCCACCAAATTGTGCAACCGTTCATGACCATGAGCGTGCTCGAGAACTGCACCGTCGGCGCCTGCTTCGGCCGCGAAAACCTGCGCCTCGAGCACGGGCGCCGGGCCGCGCGCGAGGCATTGCTCCAGGTTGGCCTGGATGACCGCTCCGAGATGCTCGCCTCGCAGCTCACGATCGCCGGCAAGAAGCGGTTGGAACTAGCCCGCGCGCTCGCTGCCCGGCCGACGCTGCTGCTGCTCGACGAGGTACTCGCGGGATTGAACGCGACCGAAGTCGAGCACATGATCGCGATCATTCGCGCGATCCGCTCGCGCGGGGTATCGATCCTGATGATCGAGCACCTTATGCAAGCGATCATGACCCTGTCGGACCGTGTAATCGTGCTCGCCTCCGGAGCCAAGCTCGCCGAGGGGCCGCCGGCCGAGGTGGCGGCGGACCCGGCGGTGATCGAGGCCTATCTCGGCGACCCGGGCCTCGCCGACCCGCGGCACGCGGGGCAGCCGTGAGTACGGCGCTCCTTCAAGCAGAGGTGCTCGAGGCGGGCTACGGCGAGGTCCAGGTGTTGTGGGGGATCTCGCTCGGCGCCGCGGCCGGCCAGATGACGACGATCGTCGGTGCGAACGGTGTCGGCAAGACCACGTCGCTGCGCGCGATCGTCGGCAGCATTCGGCCGTGGGCCGGCAAGGTTCTGTTCAAGGGCGAGGACGTTACGGGCCTTCCGCCGCACTTGAAGGCGGCACGCGGGCTCGCGCTCGTGCCCGAGGGCCGGCAGCTGTTCAGCGACATGTCGGTGGAGGAAAACCTTGAGATGGGCGCCTTCGCCCGGCGCGGCGCGCTCAGCTACGCGAGCCGCCTGGAGCGCGTTTACACGCTGTTCCAAGTCCTCAAGGCGCGCCGCCTGCAGCGCGCCGGCACGCTCTCGGGCGGCGAGCAGCAGATGCTCGCCATCGCCCGCGGGCTTATGTCGGAGCCGGACCTCCTGATCATCGACGAGCTCTCACTCGGGCTCGCGCCGCTGGTCGTGCACGAGATCTTCGCCACCCTGAAGCGATTAAGAGGGGAGGGGCTCACGATTCTGCTCGTCGAGCAGAACGTCCACCTCGCCTTCGCCGTGAGCGACTATGCCTATGTCCTCGCCGAGGGTCGCCTGTTTACCGAGGGTGCACCGCAAAAGCTCGAGGCGATGCCGGAGATCCGCAAGGCCTATCTCGGGCTCTGAGTCTGGCGGCGCAGAGTTACCGTTCGCGGCGTCCGGCGCGTTTCAGGCCATGCACGGTAGTCCATCCTTGACGGTTCGGAATCGAGTACGTCTGAACTTAGCCACCGAGGGATTGACACCATGAAACCGGATACTGACCCGCGCAATGCTCCGGAATCGAAGTCCAACGCAAAGGACAGTTTGATTTCGTAGACTTTGCCAGAACAATTGCCGGTGAATTAGACTTACGAACTGAATTGTTATAAGTGGAGGCAAAGTTGAAATGTCCTAAATGCAATTCGGACCTGACGCCGGCAATTCGGCATAAGATCGAGGTCAACTACTGTCAATCCTGCAAAGGGATGTGGCTGGAGTCTAAGGAGCTCGAGCAACTGGAAGACGAGGTCTTTGACTTCGGCGAACATGCGAAGGGAACGCTGGTCTTCAGTTCTACGCCCACAACCGCCAAATGCCCCGAATGTAACGCTCTTCTCAAGAGATTCAGGTATAGGCTCAACGATCTAGAAATGGAGTTTTGCGAGGATCAACACGGATACTGGCTGGATGATGACGAAGATACAAGGGTATTGGAGCTGATGAAAAAAGAGGAAGTGGATATGCAAAGAAAACTGCTCGCGGAAGACAAATGGGCTACAACTTTAAAGCATATGCGGTCGCGTTCGTTTCTCAGTAAAGTGCGGGATTTGTTTCACTAAGGGCGTTGACAAGAAGAGGTTCCAACATATGGGATAACCAGGACATTCGTATCGAGAAATAACGACGCGGCACACATCCCCATCAGTCACCAGCCCCTCGCGGTTTCAGCAAGCGGCACGGTCTTTTTCCGGAGCTCCCGAAAGCGTGGCTTGTCATGCGCTGTGTATAGAACGAGCCTGACGAGGTGAGCCTGGATGCGCCGTAACCGTGCCTTGAAGAGATTGGAGCCAAGCCTGGCAAGCGGTTCCCGTTGCGGTTACCTGCCCGTTGTATGAACCTCCTTGTAGTTGGCGCGCTGTCGTGGAATCCGGAGCGCTTCCGCAGCCTGCACGAGCGTGGACATCGCCTCTGGGCCCTGTGGTCGCGGAGCATGGCCTGGGACCAAGGGCCGTATCCGGCGTTGAAAGACTGTGTAACTCCGGTTTCTCTCGTCGATGCCGTGCGTGCACTCCGCGAACACGCGATCGACTGTGTTTATAGCTTATTCCAAGTCTATGATCCACGCCTGTGGGGCCCAAGCTACGGTGTCGAGAGCGACGTCTGGACACTGTTGCGCGGGCTCGTCGCCGAGCGGGAACGCGGCACCTTCGATGCGCCGATCGTCAGGCACTGGGGTTTCGACGTCCAGAATCTTGCGCCCGACGTGGTACGGGCACTGGACGGTCACATCTTCTGCAACCGCGAGAAGGCGGCGTACTGGACGACGCCGATTCGCGAGGGTGGCTGCGGCGTCGACATTTTCGCGGATTGCCCCGTGGTGGCGTTCCTGGACAGCGACCGCCCAAAGCAAGAGTTCATGAACGACGACTTCGCGGAGCCCTTGTCCGCTCGCGTGGGCGACGTTCACACGGTCTGTATCGGTCGCCCCTTTGGCATCGATTACATCGCCAACGCCCGGCGCGGAATCCACGTTCACCTCTACGGCAATAATTACGACGACGTCTGGCGGCTGATCGCGCGCGATCTGCCGGTCTCGAGTGCCCGCAAAGAGGCTGCTCTGCTGCGGCACTTCGTGCACGTACATCCGTCGCTGCAGACTTCGGGCGCGAGTTGGAACGATGTTCAGCGTGCAAAATCATCATGGGTCCGCGAGTTCTCCCGGTACGACGCCGGCTGGTCATATGTCGGCAGCCCGCTGCCGTGGGAGCCGCTGGATGATCGCGGAGCGATCCCGAACCGCGTTTCGACGTATTTGCTCGCCGGATTGCCGGTGATCAGCGACGTCCGACCAGGATATTACCGGTACGACGAACTCACCCGGCTCGGCGTCAATATCGATCTCACCGGCACCGATGCTCTGCGCGAACGACTGGACCGCGAAATCCGCACTCGCAAAGGACGCGGAAATGCAGTACGAGCGCGCGCGGAGTATTCGTTCGACGCAACGATCGACGCGCTCATCGCCACACTCGAGCGCGCACGCGCGGCGTATTTTGCGCGACCGCATCATGAGCGTATTCGTTCGCGCAAGGGGCGCCAGCGCCTGATCCACTTCAATACGAGCCCCGATATAGGCGCACTCGCGGTCAGGCTTGTCCACCGCATGGTACGTCCGCCGCGGATCACCGAACGGCCCAGCCCAGGGTCGGTTCGCTGCGCTGCTTCAAGCGATCCGGGCAGCATGGCGGCGCCCCGTCGTCGCAGTCAAGGCGCGGTTGCTTGCCCGGTCCCTCAGGTCGGCACTCGAAGCCTCCGAAGCGAGTGCGCCCGCGCGCACCGCTGGTGCAGGCACACGATTGGCAACGCAGTTGACTATCGCGGTGCTCGAGCGATTTGCCGACCCGTCGCGGCGTTGCGATCCGCTCACAATCGCCCCTTCGGAAACGACGATCGTGTGGAACCTGCCGGCTCCTCTGCGTGATTCAGCGACGTTCCTGCGCCGAACGCCTGGGGCCCTGATCGACTGGCTCACCGTGCCCGGTATCGATGCGGGAGCGTTGCAGATTGCTGCGCGCATGCCTCGACACACGCGGCGCTCGCTCGGGCGCTGTCCTCAACGCTCCTGGACTTCTGCGTCGAGTGCGCGCACGCGAGGTCGACGCCGTCGCTTGCTTTTCGGCGAAGGACTTCGCCCTCGCGCAGCTGCTGGCGACGGAAACCGGCTCGCCGTGCCGTGAGGCTCTTGCGCAGGGCACCCGGTACTTTGGGGAATTTGCCTTTGAGTTGCTGGCCGTGGTTCCGTACGCATACTGGCTTGCCAGCGAGGGCAGGCTTTTGTCGACAGTGTCAGTGCCCGACACGCGCTGCCTGTACTGGTTTTCCCCGCATCATGAGGAGCATGCGGTGACACGGCGGTACGTGCCGATCAGCGAATACCCAGTTGGCATGGCGGGCACGCTGCGCTATGACCGCAAGGCCTTTCCGGCGACGCTGGACACGAGCCGATGGCTGCCGCCACCTTACAAGCCGGTCTTTCGCGACGACCGATTCCGCTGGGCAAAGCCAACCTGTGTCATCGGCAACAAGACAACCGACGAACATTACCTCTGGCACCGTGCGCCGACCAACTTCATACCCAATGATCTCCTGCTTACGCTGATCGGGGCGCTGCGAACGCGTTATCAAGTCGTGTACAACAGGCCGCGCGCGGTGGATATTGTCAACGACCACCAAGCAATCCGGGAAACCGGCGACATTGAGGCCGTCACGCGAGCATATCCCGACGTGCTGACGACCCAGACGCTGCACGCCATGCATCCCGATCTCGGCTACAACGAGTTGCAGTTGCGACTCTACGCCGGGTGCGAGCACTTCGTCTCGGTCCTCGGTGGCGGCGCGTACCTCGCGAGCTACTTCGGTGGCACCAACGTCGTGTACGCGAAGCGTGGATGGGAGGTCGCCTGTGGCGCCTATGAGAGGTGGTTCGACCGGTTTTCCGGCGCGCGGGTCGTCGCCGCAGCTTCGCCTGAAAAACTCTTGCGGGCCGTTGAGCGCGAGCTCCTCTGAGGCGGGATGGCTCTCAATTGTTCCAATCCCCGCGCACGTCGCGCAGGATGTCGAGGCGCCGGGCCGGGTCTCCGCGCAGGTAGTCCTCCAGCGAGGTGGCAAGCCGGCGTACCATCGAGTAGGTGCTGTCCACGGTCGTGTATTTGTATAGGCCCAGACGTCCTAATGGGATCACTGCACCAAGCCGGGTCGCGTCGTCCAAATAGCGGTAGAACTTCGTGTCCTCCCACCCGACCGGGTACATCTTGATGTGATCGTCGACGATCTCGCGCAAGAGGACGGACGGGCCGGTCCCGGCATCCCGCCGCGGCCCGTGGTGGATGACGCCAAAGTCTGTGGTGCGGCACACCGGAGTTTCAGCCCAGGGCGTGTAAAGCCACGCGAACGGGATGCCGTCGGGAGCGACGCCAAGCGGCGATTCCTGCGAGTCCTCGACTACGTCGACTTCGATCCGGTACCCGCGCCATTCCAGTGCGCCATAACGGTAGCCAAGCAGCGCGTCGATGGGCATTGTCGTGACCACGAGATCCGCGCTGAAGCGTTTCCCCATTTGTGACCACGATCGGCCGGCCGTGTGCCTCGATTCGCTGCACTGTCAGCCCATAGCGAACGTCGAAGCCAGCGAGCATTTGCTCGAACAGGGGGTTGAAACCACCCGCAGGATAGTAGTGCGGGCCCTCGCTCGGCAACCGATATTGGCCCACCGTGGCGACCCGCTCGAGGCGGCGCAGCTTGCCCCAGTCGGCGGGCATATCCTCCAAGCGACGACCCCAGAACTTCCAGTTGAAACCTTCGAACGCGAGTTCTGTCAGCGTCGGTCCGAGCGAGGTCTCGAGGTACTCGCGCAGACTGCGCTCCCCGGGGGGCGCCCCGGCCGAGCGTATCGCAGAGAGCTCGCGCTCGATTGCTCCACCACAGGGAAGCCTCCTGAGGCTCTCGAGGTCGACCGGAAATGGAACGACCGGATAGTCGGGCCTCAGGCGCGTGCCTTGATAGACAGTCCGCTCCTGGAGATCGAGATAGCGGCGCAGGAAGGGCAGGACGTCCGGAGTTCCCCGGAAGACACTCACGACGCGGGGGCCGTATTCGTAGGGCAGGCCTTCCTTGGTCTTGAGCGTGCGGAGCATGCCGCCCGGGACCTTCGCCTGCTCGATCAGCGAAACGTCGGCGCCAAGCGCATCGCGCAAAAGCAACGCGGCGCAGCAGCCCGCGAAGCCGGCGCCGACCACCAATACTTTCATCGGGGGTACTTTATAGCAGACCTTGGCGAATGCCAGACCGCCGTGCACCTGCCGAAAGGTGCGGTCGGGCCGGGATGCCGCGCCTGCACACCGTCAGGCAGTCGCCAAAATCCGACGCGCCATATATCGCCGTGCATCAGCGCCAGGGCTGCGCTGACATATGATCTCCGCAAATCTTAGTTCATTCGACGTTCTTCATGATGCTCGCCGCCGCGAGCTGCTGGCGCCTGTACCCGTGGCGCGCTTTGCGCAAAGTGCTGCATCGGCGGCTGCACATGCGGTTGCATTGGGGGCTGCGAGTGCGGTGCATTGAACCCATAACTCGGCGAGCGTTGCCCGTAGTGCGGCTGCATCTGCGCACGCTGAGGGGCGGGCGCGTATTGCCGCATAGGCGGCTGTTCATGGTTGAACTGCCGCTCCATCTGAGCATGCTGCTGGGCGCTTGGCACGTAATGCTGGGCACGTTGCTGCGCATAATTTGGTTGCCGCTGGGCCTGCGCATGCTGCGGACCGGACACGGTTCCGTGGTGCGTGCCTGGCGCGCCCGCAACATGTGCCTGCGTCCGGGCGCTCGCGAATGCCGCCGGCCGGGACGTGGCCGTGAGCGACGGGGTGCCATGGTTGACTGACGCAAGCAGCGCACGATTGCCACCGGCCAGTTGCTCGTGTCTGACCTGCAGCTGCGTGGCTGGCGTGTGCCGCTCGCTTTGCGCCTGCCGCTCCGCGGCCGTGGGCCGCGCCGACACGCCCCCGGTGCCGCCGCTATAGCTCACCCGAGTCATTGCGGCGGTTGCTGGCGCTGCCTCGCGGTACGTATTGTGGATCCTGGTCACGTCAACGTGGCTTATCGCCGTGTTGTAGCTGAAGGTGCGGCCACTCCAATGTCCACCGACGTAGCCCACGCCAAAGTAGCCGAAGCCGTAATCGATGCCGCCATAAAATCCCACGTGCGGCCCCCAGTATCCGGCATGCCAGGCAAAGGCAACGCCATCCCAACCCCAGTAGCCCGGAGTCCACAGCGCGCCGATAAAGGGCGCGAACACCCAGGTTCCGGACACCCAATAGTATCCTTCAGGGCCGTACGCCCAATATCCGGGTGTCCAGATGTAGCCCGGACCTGGGCAGACCGGCTGAATGTACGCCGGCAGCGGCGGCGGGGCAAAGCTGACTGACACGAATACCGAGGCTGAGGCAATCGGTACAGCCAGCAATGTCAAGATCAGTAATCCTAAGCGCAAGAACGCTGAGCTGATCGTAGTGCTGCGGCAAAGTGCAGAAGTGTTATCCATAGGTCTGAGACGAGGTCAATGAAGAACAAGTCGGAAGGCCCTTCGCCTAACTCGGCCATTCCAAGACCACGTCGTCGCGCATGCCTCTGCGCACCGTGACAACACGCGACACCGTGGTTTCCTTGTAACGGGCCTTCACCGTATATCGTCCATCCGGCAACGAAGCGAGTACCTCGGGTCCGCTCGAACGCGCGTCCACCAGCTCATGCCCCGCCGCGTTCTTGATTGACCACTCGACGTCCACCGGCGTCTCCTTCTGCCCACGCCCCCACAAGAAAAGCATTTCCAGCGGGTAGCGAGCCGCTGTGCCGTTCATCGCCTCAGCCTGCGCCGGCGTACTCCCACCGCTGAAATAGGTAATCGGCCCGACCGTTTTCACCGGCGGCATCTGGGAGTCTACGGATGCCCATGCGCTGGATACTGCAAACGGCGTCATTGCCAGCAGACTCACCCACAGCATTCGGTTGCTGCTTTTCATCTCGGAACCCTCCTTTATCGGATTCACGTTAACGAAACCCACTCGACTCGCCAAGCGCGTTTACGTGTGAGGCCGCAACGTACTAATAGACATCGGCAGATTCCGACAGTTCGGGTGCGGGGCGATAGGCGAGCGGCAGCGAACGACGCTTGTAGGAGTTCCTCCTACCGCGCTCGATGCACGCAAAAGAAAATCTGCGCGAGGAATTCTTGAGGTCGCTCGGCGTCAGCAGCAAATGTGCCGGCACGCGATCTCGAGTTTGAATCTAACTCTATTAGCGAGATCGTGTGATTGGCGTTCGAAGGCGCCACGACCCGGCGGCTCGCGACCGCCCGCCGCTACTAACCGAGGCGCTCTCTTCGCCGCAGCAACGTGACCAAGCACAGGGCGAAGACCAGGAAGACAATCGCCGATGCCTGCGCCATCGTCAGACCGAGGATTTTGAAGGACGTATCGGAGCAGTCGCCGGTGGCATGAAGCAACTGGGTCAGCACGTCGGTGATCGCCATGTTGTCGAGCATGTACGACAGGCTGGCACTGCAAGAAGCGACCTCCGACGGCGGATAAACCTGCAGGTACGTTTGATAGCCGGCGACGCCGAGCCCTCCCAGGGTCAGGATGCCAGCCGTCCAGAACAGCGTCCGCTGCGCTCGACCGTGAGGGCGCATCAGGGCAGCGGCAAAAAACACCGGTATCAGCCCGAGGTAGGTAAGCCGTTGGATGATGCACAACGGACACGGCTCGACGCCCAGCACGTGCTGGACAAAGAAGCTAGCGCCGACGAGTCCGCAACAGACCAACCCGAGAAGAATGGCACCTCGAACAGGAGAGGCGAAAAGATACGATAAGGGCTTCATTGCGGACATTTTCCAAACGCGCCGGACTTAAGACTCGCCATCCTTCAAAAAAGTACCGTCTCGCGGTACCGGCACAATGATACCGTAGTACTTCACGGGCCTCACACGGTTGATATAGGTCAAGGTTTCTCGCCTTGCGAAGTCGCCTTTGCGGGCTCAACGGGGTTCGGCGTCACGGCCCCTGACGGACCGGGCGTGGCATCGTCGTGAGGATTCAAAAAGGTCCGAGCGCGACAACCCGCGACATTCGGGCGCTCTTGTCCGCATCGGACAACTCCCGCATCCAGCACACCATGACGTAGGGATGCTCCGTGCGGCGAAACCCTACCCGTGTGTCGACCCGCTCCGCCCGGGTGTCGCCCACATAGCCCCAGATTGCCGCCGCGTGCGCGAGCCGCGCAAAGCTCTGCCGCAGGAGATGCTCGGCGATGCCGCCGTCGCGCTTGATCGCTTCGCGATGCGGCGCGGGCATTTGCCGATAAAGCCGGTCGTCGATCACCAGGCCGCCGCACAGGTAACTGTCCTCGAACTGCGAATAGTGCACGTACCCGATGACGCGGATGTCCGATGGTGTGGCTCGATAGAAGGACACGTAATGAATCGGAAAATCGGGGGGCGGTGCGTGAAATTTCCGCTGGAACAGCTCCCCGACAAAAAAATCCGCCACGCTCACCTCCTGCACGCACAGCAGGTCATGTGCGCCAACGAGCGGCGATGCGGCGGCGGGCGCGTCAATCTGCGGCGAGTCGGCGCCGTGGCATGTCGCCTGCGCGTGCGGATCGGGCGCGGGAGCGGCGCGCGATACCCCGCGCAGTCGTTTACGCCACGATTGCAGAAATTTCGTCACCATCTCGCGTCAAGCCTGGGCACTTTGCGTCAGCCGCAGCCGGTTGCGCGGTGCCTCCGGCGCAAGCGAGCGCCCATCATTTGCCGAGAAGCGCCGTGAGGTCCTCGGGCGAACGCCAATCCTTGCCGCAGCTCACGCGCGGCAACGTCCACCGATTGCTCCCAGGCGTGATCACGCCGGGCTGGCCGCTAAACGCGGCCACCGTGCCGTGCGCCAGGCGCCCGTCCGGCAGGTAGGCATCGACCAGGAACTCACTGTAGTCGCCATAGGGGAAAGCAAGCAGCGCGCTGCCAGGATTGGGCGCGATGCGCTCAATGTACTCCCGGGCACGGCGGACCTGCAGCTCGGCCGCGACCGGGTTATCGATAAACCGGGAGGAGGCACGCCTTTCTTTCTCGGCCGCGTCGTGCCCGACCGACGGGCTCACGTGGTCCCAGGTATGGTTGGCAATATGAAACAGGCCGCAGGCAACGGCCTTGGGCCACCAGGAATCACTGATCCACTGGTGGCCGAGCATTTCACGATCAGCGATCTGCATCCTCGCCTCGGGACTCGCGATCACGAAGGACGTGGCGTGGACGGGCGAGGCGAACTCGGCCGCAAATTCGCGCATGATCCCGGCCACCGACGGCTGCTTCCCGTGGACGGGATGGACGAGTTCGAGGAAGTCAAAGTCGAGTCCGTCGTCAAACGTGATCGCCACGACGTGGTCCGGCAGACGGTCGGAGTGCCGCTCGATGAGGGCGTCGACCAGGGTTCGAAGGGGAAGGATGGATAGGCCAAGACGGCGAATGATGCGCAGATCTTCGCGAAAGGCGACCAGGTTATTGGTCGCATAGTCGTTGCCGGCAATGTTCCCGGAGTGGTAGGTGAGTACATGCGCAAGCCGCATAAAGGACCGCTTCGATCCGGTCTCTGAATACGCGTGAGGATAGCAAACCCGCGATCGTCGGGGCGCGTGGAGGGCCGAGAGGGGTGCGCGTTGCGGTCTTCTACGCCCGGTCGTCCGCAACGGGCGATGTCCCCAGCTTGAGCTGCCTTGCCGCCAGCGCGTACCCGCCCGCGGCGCCGTCGACGAAGTGGACGTGGTTGCTCTCGAAAACCGAGGGCACGATGCAGGTCATGATCGCGGCCGGCTGGCGACAGAGCCCAAAGCGGACGATGTTCGATGCCCGGGCCGCGCTCAGGCGCCTCTCGATTCGGTCGGCCACCGCGGTGCTGCAGTCGAGCGTCATGCGCAGATTGTCGTCGAATTTGCGGAAGTCCGAATTCTCGACGACTTCGCGACGATAGCGCGCGGGGTCGAATTCGCCCAGGCGAAGGCCGAGCTTCATGACCGCGTAGGCAAGCAGCGTGTCGAGGAGCACCTTCAGGCGCCGCACGAAGAAGGATTCACCGGCGCGCCGCGAGGCGTGCGCTTCCAGGTCAACGCCGGGTGGCGGCCAGCTCACGCCGGGGGCTTGGTCCGGTACCGGTCGCGCGACTTCCGGGCTGGCCTCGAGGTCGGCGAGCAGCTCCTCGACCAGAACCCGGAAGGCAGGGTCGCCGTGACTGACCGGGGCGACAACCAGCGAGACGATCAGTCCGTGCACGGCTGGAATATCGTCCCAGCGGCACGACAGGCCGCTTAGGTCCGGACGCGTTCCCGGGTTCGCCGGCGCTACGGCGAAGCGACCTTCCTTCATCGCCGCCTCGGCCCATGCGAGACCGCCGCCCGAGAACATCGCGAACGAAACGTTGCCCGATGGTCCGAACCGCGCAACGCGCACGTCAAGCCCGTGCTGGCGCACGTCAGATACCGGAACGAGGGCCGCGCGCAGTTCCAGTCCCAGGTCGTCGCGCGTCCAGGCGGCAGTGGCCGAGAGCGCCGAACGCGCCAGGTCTGCATCGCTCCCGGAGACAGCAAAGCTCGCACCGTCGCCGCCGAAGACGAATGGGAACTTGCGCCCCCGGAGCGTGTTGGAGAGCGCGGCGATGATCGACGCACCGGCCGTGTTCACCGCCTTGTAACGGCCCGATCCGATCGCCTGCGTCGAGCTGACGACGTCGGTCAGGCCGACCAGCCAGTCGTCGGGTAACGGCCGATACTGCCCCGGGTCCATGATGCGGGCGAAGCCCTCGAATACGGGCAGGCGGTCGTAGAAGTCGGCGTTTTCCGGCATCGGGTTTCCGGCCAGGTGACGGTCGTTCGCGGTCGGCTCCAGTTCGGCCTGCTTCCCGCGTGGGCCTTGCGGTGGCTAGCCGAGTGTAACGCCGACCAGCCGGCCCACGCCGTAGGTGATTGCGGCGGCCACGAAGCCGAGCAGCAGCGAGCGCAGGCTGGTCAGGAACACGTTTCGGCCCGTGAACAGGGAAGTTCCTGCGCCGATGAGCGCGAGCGCGATTCCGGACAGCAGGAGGCTCGCCAGCACGGCCGCGTTGCCGTGCCACCAGAAGAAGGAAAGCACCGGAACGATCGCCCCCAGCGCGAAGAGCAGGAACGACGACCCGGCGGCCGCCCAGGGGGAGCCGCCGAGCTCGTCGGGATCGATGCCGAGCTCTTCGCGCGCCAGGGTATCGAGTGCGGTGTTCTTGTCGGCCATCAGCCGCTCCGCGAGCGCCCGGGCCTGCGCCTCGTCGAGCCCCTTGGACTGGTAGATCAGGATCAGTTCTTCCTTTTCTTCCTCGGGCGCGCGCTTGAGCTCTTCGGCCTCGACGTCGATCTGCTGCTGGCTCATCTCGCGCGAGCTCGTCACCGACAGCCACTCGCCGATGGCCATGGAGCAGGCGCCGGCAATGAGGCCGGCCAGGCCGACGGCCAGAATGGGGGTGTCGGAACTCACCGCGCCCGCGGTGCCCATGACCAGGCTCAGGTTCGAAACCAGTCCGTCGTTGGCTCCCAGCACCGCGGCCCGCAGCGCATTGCCGCCTTGGCGGTGGCGCCCTTCGAGCCCGGCCAGCGTGCGGCCGGGCAGGCCGCCGGGAATCGACGCGGCGATTTGCTGCACGATGCGGTTGTGGGAGCGCTCCGCCAAGGGCAGGCCGCCGGCTACGGCCTCCGGTTGCGCGTCGTATTGGCTACTGTCTCGCTGTTCGATGCTGCTTAAGGTCGGCAGCACAAACTGCGGCCCGAAGCGGCGCGCCAGCCATGCGAGCACGCGCGTCCGCAAGCCCAGTTGCAGCGGTCCGGCTCGGGCCCCGGTTTTTGCCAGCTGCTCGCGCCAGAACTCCGCATGCGCTTCCTCGACCGCGGCCAAGCGCCGATAAACCTCGCGCAAGTGCGCGTCGGGCTCGGCCTCCGCCAGGGCATGATAGAGGCCTGCGCTGTCGAATTCGCCCTGCAGGTTGGTGCGATAGCGGTCGACCGGACGGCTGTCCGTCATGGCAACTCACCTTGCAGTCGCGCCACGTCGTCGGGCGCTTCGTAGCCTACCGGGATTGCGAGGACGGCGGAAGGGTTCCGCGCCAGGGCTCCTGCCAGGAGGCCTCGGGAGCCACCCGGTTCAGCCGATTCCCTCGGCTTCTTCGAGCGGGGGCCTCGACAGCAGATAAGTCGGCGCTGCCGTGGCAAAGGAGAGAAACGCTTCGGGCTCCATCGGCCGGGCGAAGAGGAATCCCTGCAGCACGTCGCAGCCTTGCTGCACCAGGGAATCCGCCTGCGCGCGCGTTTCCACGCCTTCGGCAATGGTGCGCAGGCGCAAGCCCTTGCCCAGCGAGATCGTCGCGCGAACGATCGATGCGGTCGCCTCGCTGGTCGTCAGTTCGGCGATGAACGTGCGATCTATCTTCAGGGCGTCGAGCTGGAATCCCTTGAGGTAGCTCAGGGACGAATAGCCCGTGCCGAAATCGTCGAGCGCGATCGATACGCCCAACGCCTTGAGCTCCGCGATGATCGATTTGCTGCCCTCGATATCGTCCATGAGGAGCGACTCGGTGAGCTCGAGTTCGAGAAGCTTCGGATCGAACCCGGTGTCATCGAGCACCGATCTTATGGTGTTGGCCAGGCTGGCCTGGCGAAACTGTCGGCTCGATACGTTGACCGAAACGACGGTGCGCGGCAGGCCGGCGCGGTACCAGCGATCCATCTGCCGGCAGGCAGTGTGCAGCACCCATTCGCCGATCGAATCGATGAGGCCGGTCTCCTCAGCCATCGGTATGAATTGCCCAGGCGAGACGAGCCCGTAATCCGGATGCTGCCAGCGCAGCAACGCCTCAACGCCGGCCAGACGGCCGGTTCGGGCAGATATCAGCGGCTGGTAATGCAGGAGCAGTTCGCCCCGCTCGACCGCCTGGAACAGGGCATTCTCCATCGTCAGCCGGCTGTGTGCACCGGCGCTCATGTCCGCACTGTAGATCACGTAGCAGTCCCCGCCGCGAGCCTTGGCCTTGTACATCGCGGTGTCGGCATTCTTGAGCAGCGCCTCGGCTTCCGCGCTGGAATTGGGCGCCACGCTGATGCCAATTGAAGCGGTGACGTGCAGGCCCTGCCCGTCGACGACGAACGGCTCCTTGAGCGCGGTCAGGCAGCGCTGGGCGACGGTGACGCTGGTGGCGGCATCCTGGAGGCCGGGCAGCAAAAGCACGAACTCGTCGCCTCCCCAGCGCGCCAGCGTATCGCAGTCCCTGATGCAGGACTTGAGCCTGGCGCCGGCGACCTTGAGCAGCGCGTCGCCCATGCCGTGACCGAGCGTGTCGTTGATGTTTTTGAAACGGTCGATATCGATCATCAGCATGGCGAGCTGCGAGCCCTCGCGGCGTGCCTGGGCGAGACCGCCGGCAAAGCGTTCATCGAGCAGGAAGCGATTGGGAAGCGTGGTCAGGTGGTCGGTCCGGGCCAGATCATGGAGGCGTTCCTCCATCCGTTTCCGATCGCTGACGTCGCGCGAGATGCACAGAACCTTCATCGTCTGTTCCCCGGCGGCGCCCTTCATCTGCCGCAGGGTCGTCTCGAACCACACGTAGCGTTGATCCATGTGGCGCACGCGGTAAACGACCGTAGGCAGCGCCTGCGTCTCTATTGCCTCGACGAATGCGGCCCGCACCACGTCACGGTCTTCGGGGTGGACGTACTCGAAGAGCGAATGACCGACGATCAAGGTGTGCGAAATGCCGAGGATGTTGGTCGCCACCGGGGAGGCATAGGTGATGACTCCCTCCGGCGTGTGCTTGGTGATCAGGTCCGTCGAATTCTCGGTGATGAGCTGATAGCGGTGCATCGATTCGACCAGCGCATCTTCCCGCTCTTTCACGCGCGCGGTGAGTCGATTGAATGCCGTGGTCAGCGCGCGAATTTCGCCACTCCCCTTGTCGCCGGCCAAAGGGGTGATTTCCTCGCTGCCGGTGTATTCGGCGAGGTGGCGGGTCAGGGACACGAGCGGCCGCATCGTATGTCGCGTCAGCACCCAGATTGCAACGACCACGATCAAGCATGCGAGCAGGAGGAACTCGACAAAGCGGAAGATCAGATGGTTGACCGCGAACTGGGCTTCGTCCTTCGGATACACCGCGGCGACGATCCAGTTCGACGCGGGGACTCGCCTGTAGGAAACGAGCGCCTCGCGGCCGTTCGCGTCGACCGTCTCCTCGGTGCCCTCGAAGCCCGCGAGTGCGCGATCGAACACGGCATTGGCATGCGGCGCATAGGCGACCTGGGAGAGCCGCTGCGTGTCCGGATGCAAGATGAGCCTGCCCTGGCCGGTGACGATGTAGACATAGCCCGTCTCGCCGATCACCGTCCTGGCGACGTTGCCGAGTATCGCGGGATGAGTAAGGTCGAGGCTGCCGGCAAGAACGGCAACCAGCCGACCGTCCTTGGCGTAGACCGGCATAGTCATGACCAGGACCATGTTCGCGTCGCCGGCACTGCTCAAGAACGGCTCCGAGATGACCGGCTCGCGGGTTCGAACCGTATCCTTGAAGTACGTACGCCAAGAGAAGTCCTCACCGCGCCGCCCGGTGCGGAACGGGCGCTCGGCAAGCAGCGTGCCCTGAGGCGACATCAGGAACACGGAACGGTCGGTGGCCGCGTACAGGCCGGTATTGCTGTCGAGGTAGCGCTGGGCAGCCTCGGACGAGGCGACGTCGCCCTCGCCGATCTCGCGCGCGCTAAGCGACAGGATGCGCTGTAGCGCGCGCAGCTTCTGGTCGACATTGTCCGCGATGCGCTCGACGAGCGTGTTCTGCTCGGCAATCATCACGTTCGTCAGCTGCGTGCGAAACGACTGCAGCGAGGCCAGGCCGAAGGCCACGATGGTGGCCAGAAACAGCACCGAGATCGCAGTCGCCGTGCGCGTGGCCAGCGTGGATCGCTTCAGCCGCAGTAACAAAGCACGCATTTTGTGTGTAGCGTACAATTGAGTCGGACCCGAACGTTGACTCGCCAGGACGAAAGCCGGGGATCTACTGCAAAAGCCATGCCGTGCCCGGATGGGTCGACGTCTATGCTTGGCGGCACCCGGGCTGCCTTGGGTCGCCGAGGTGCAGGCGTCCGCGGGCCAAAACCGCTGCGAAAAGTTCGGCCGGAGCCGCGCCGGGGTCACGGTCGCGGCGAGCGCGGTCTTGCTCCCGGCCAAACCGGCGGATCGCCGCCCCTCGGGTGGCGAGGCGCGCGGTAAACTGCCGCTGGCCGACACATCCTGTGCCTGGAGCGCCGGCGGCGCGCCACCGCACCGTTAAACTCCACGGTCAAGCCGCGCGGTGCCGGACCGCGCCTGATTGTGCTGGGAGGATCCGATGACAGCGGCGTGCAAGCACCTGCAAGAGGTCAAGGTCACGCAATCGGACAAGGACTATTGCGAAGACTGCGTCAAGATCGGGGCGTCTGGCTGCACCTGCGCATGTGCCTGACCTGCGGCCATGTCGCCTGCTGCGACTCCTCTCCCAACAGGCACGCGAGCGCGCATTCCCGAAAGAGCCGCCATCCGCTCATTCGTTCGGTTGAGCCGGGGGAGGCCTGGGCTTGGTGCTTTGTCGACGAGATCGTTGCCGGCGAGCTTCCGCCGCTGAGCTAAGCGGCGGCGGTAGACCCTGCGACCGGAAACGTAGGTCGCCTGTACCGCGCGATCGTCGGCGAGCGCATCTGGATGAACAAGGCTTCTCCAGATTCTCGGCGTAACCCATCCGATACGCGATGAGCGGAGTCGATTTGAGGTCGAGCACGACCAGGTCGGCCTCCATTCCCGGCGCCACGCTGCCGATCGTGTCCTCCAGATAGAGTGCGTGCGCCGCGCCGCGCGTGGCCAGATAGAAGGCGTGGGCGGCGGTCAGCGAGCGGCCATGCAGCTGGGCGGCCTTGTACGACTTCGCTCATCGTCTGCAGCATCGAGAGCGAGGTTCCTGCGCCGAGATCGGTCGCCAGCCCGACGCGGACCGGGCGGGTCTTCTTGACCAGCTTTGCGCAGTCGAAGTAGCCGCTGCCGAGGAAGAAATTCGACGTCGGGCAATGTGCGATCGCGGTACCGGTTTGATGGCAGCGCTGGAGCTCGGCCTCGGCAAGCCAGATGCCATGGCCATAGATTGTGCGCCGGCCGAGCAGCCGGTAATGGTCATAGACGTCGAGGTAGCTCTTGCGTTCCGGGAACAGCTTCCGGATCCACGCCACCTCGCGCCTGCTCTCGGAGACATGCGACTGCAGGAAACAATCCGGGTGCTCGGCCTTGAGCGCGCCGGCAGCCTCGAGCTGGCCGGGTGTGCTCGTCGCGGCGAAGCGAGGCGTGATCGCGTACATCAATCGCCCGCGTCCATGCCAGCGCCGATCAGCGCCTTCGACTCGTCATAGCCCCTCTCGGCCGTGTCGAGAAGCTTGCGCGGCGCATTGCGGTCCATGAGCACCTTGCCCGCGATCGTGCGCAGGCCGAGCCTCTCGGCTTCCTCGAACAGCGCATCGACCGATTGTGGATGGACCGTGCAATGAACGGCGGATGTGGTCACCCGTTACGCAGACTTTCGCGCAAGAAGACCTCGGCCACGCCGCGCGCATGCTTCGCGTCGTGAAACGCTGCTCGGCGACGAATGTGTACTTGTTGAGCCAGTCGATGAGCTGCAGGCCGCCGGCGCCGATGATCGGGTCTGCGGGAAATGGACATGACAGTCGATGAAACCGGCGATGATGAGCGCATCCCGGCCATAGTCGACGACCTGGGTTCCCGGGGGCAACAGCGGGCGCACTTGCGACGCGGGGCCCACGCGCGCGATGCGCCCTTCGCGATGGCGACAATCACATCCGGCTCGTAGCGCAGCGTCTGGCCCGAGCCGTGCTGGAACGGGTCGCCGCAGAATAGTCAGCACCGGTCCGCGGATCGCGCTCCGGCCGGGCGGCGCAGTCGCATCACTGCGGCGAGCACATGATGACCTGACCCGGACCGTGCCCCTCCGGCACCCATTGCCGCGCGACCATCTGCGCCTTCACGGCGGCGCTGGGGGTGTAACGGTGGTTGGGTCCTCCACCCTGGCCGTTGTTATACGGCGCAACGCAGGCAGGCAAATCGCCCCTGCGCTGCGCAATCGATCATCGTCGGCCCGCGCTGCATCGAGGTCATCCTCCGCCCTCGCCGCGGTCGGCTGCGGGCGGCTGTCGCGGCGCCGCGTCGGAGACGCTTCTTCCAGCGCCGGTGCACCCAGTACCATTGCTCGGGATGGCGCAGAACCAGCCGCTCCAGCGCGGCGTTGTATGCCCGCGTCGTTGCGACGGATCTGCGTGCCCACGTCGTCGGCGGCTCACCGACGGCGAGCGCTTCCTCGAAGCGCAGCACGTGCCGTCCGTCGGGGTTGCGCCAGCTCGCCGCGGGCAGCACCTGCGCGCCGGAGGCGAGCGCCAGCAGCGCGAGGCTCTTGAACGTCCAGGCGGGATGGCCGAAGAAGTCGACCTCGATGCCGTCCGGCGGGCCCGCATGCTGGTCGAACGGAAAGACGATCGCGTCGCCGGCCGCGAGCGCATCGAGGATCGCATCGAGCGAGCCGCGCTTCGGCAGCACGCCGAACCCGGCGCGGCTGGAACCGCCGGTTGACGAGACGATCGAGCCAGCGCGGCTTGATCGCCCGCCGCACGAAATGGATCCGGCCGCGCAGCTGCGGAAAGCAGCCAAGGCCGCGACGGTCGCGACCTCCCAGTTGCCGAAATGGCCGGTGAGCACGAGGATGCCCTTGCCGCGCTCGAGGGCGCGCCTGAAGACGTCGACGTTCTCGATATCGACGATTGCCTTCTTTCGCTCCGCGCTCATCCAGCGGAAACGCAGGAACTCGACGACGAGACGCCACAGATGCGCGTAGTGCGCCTGGGCGAGCCGCTCGATTTCCGCGTCGGAGACGGCTTCGCCAAACACGCGGCGCAGATTGTCGAGGACGACGCGGCGCCGGAACGGCAGCAGCCGAAAGATGAGCCGGCCGCGCCAGCGGCGACCGCCGCGGGCTCGGCGGTCGCGAGCGCAACCGCCGACGCGCTTACGCCGTCTGCGTGAGCGACAGCGCGATGCTCCGGATCCGGTTCTTCGCCAGCGCGGTGGCGGCATTCGGGCTGACACGGCGTGCGGGCGCGCCGTAGTCGTCGCGCGCCACGGAAAAATCCGCGGGCTCGATCGCCGCCCAGCGCGGCTTCGCGCGGAAACAGCTTGACGCAGGCCTCCTTGGCGGCGAAGCGTGCGGCGAGGCTCGCGGCGCGTCCGGGCCGTGCGCCGCTGTCCTCGAGTTCCTGCGCGGTAAAGAGGCGCTGCAGGTCGGCGGGCGCCTTGCCGCGAGCAGCCGCTCGATGCGCGCGATCTCGACGGTGTCGATGCCGCAGCGCGTGCGCCGTGTCGGCAGTCGCCGCGGGGACCTCCACCGGTGCCGCGCGTTCAGGCCGCGGCGCGCACCAGCAGCGCCGCGTTGGTTCCGGCGAAGCCGCGGCACAGGACGAGCGCCACGTCGCTGCGCGGCGAAGCTGCGGCTCGGCGCGAGACGCGGCACGCCGGCGCAGTCGGGGTCGGCGACTGCGCGTAGGTCGCGATGCCGGGTACGATGCGCTGCCGCAGGCTCGCCAGGGCGCAGCACGGCCTCGATGATGCCGGCCGCGGCGATGAGATGGCCGAACGCCCATTTGAACGCCGTCACCGGCGGCGCGCCGGCGCCGAAGACGCGCCGAATCGCCGCCGCCTCGGAGGCGTCGGATTGCCGCGTGCCGTTGCCGTGCGCGACGATCATGCCGACGTCGGCGGCGCGCAGGCCCGCGTCGTCGAGCGCCGTCTCGATCGCCCGCGCGAGCCCGTCGCCGTCGTCGCGGATGGCGAGCAGCCCCTGCGCTTCGGTCGCCGAGCCGCCACCGAGCACCTCGCCCAGCATCGCCGCGTTGCGCTGCCGCGCCGACGCTTCGGTCTCCAGCACCAGCGCCGCCGCGCCTTCGCCGAACAGGCTGCCGTCGCGGCGCGCGTCGAACGGCCGGATCGTGTCCTTCGCCAGCAGGCCGACGTCGTGGTAGTAGAGCACCATCTGCGGCTCGATCGGGGCATCGTGGCCGACGGCGAGCGCGCGGTCGGCCTCGCCGGTGCGCAGCGCCTCCATCGCCTCGATGACCGCGAGCGTGCCGCCGATGCTGTGGTTGGTGATGCAGGCGTTGGCGCCCTTGAAGCCGTGGCGGATGCCGATGTGGCCGAGCACGTTGTTGGGCAGCGTGCGCAGCAGCCACATCGGATTGACCGTGCTCGACAGCTCGCGGCCGAACGCCGGCAGGTTCTCCTCGGCCACGGTCAACAACGGAAAGATAATCGTACTGGCTCTCGTAGTTGCCGCCGCCGGAGCCGACGTAGACCCCGGTGCGATCGCTGTACTCGGCCGCGGCCGGGGCGTCGAGCGCCGCCGCGGTGCGCGGCGAGCCCGGCGGCGTCGATCGCGCGGTCGGCGGCGTACAGGCCGAGCAGATCGGTGCGGCGAATGAGCTTGTGCAGCTTGCGGTCGTCGACCAGGTCGCGCGCATTGAAATCGGCGATCTCGCCGGCCACCCGCATCGGCCACCGCGCGGTGTCCCACTGCCGGATCGGCGCGATCGCCGAGCGACCGTCGCGCACCGCCTCGAGGATCGCTGCCGGATCGCGGCCCGCGGCGCAGACCGCGCCGGTGCCGGTGATGACGACCCTGCGCTCGCTCATCGTGCACGTTCCGCGGCAACGGCCGTCATGCCTGCATGCCCGGCGCCGTCGACGTCGGCTGGCGCGCGCAGCACGACGCAGCTGTTCGAGCCGCCGAAGCCGAACGAATTGGACATCGCGATGCGCACCTGCCGCCGCTCGGGCACGTCGCGCACGAGCGTTGAGGGCGCAGTCCGGGTCGAGCTCGCGCAGGTTGGCGTTGATGGGCAGTTCCTCGTGGCGGATCGCCAAGGCGCAGACGGCGACTTCGACCGCGCCGGCGGCGGCGATGAGATGGCCCATCGAGCTCTTGGTCGAGCTCACGGCGACGTCCTTGACGCGCGCGCCGAACACGGCGTGCATGGCGGCGCTTTCGCTGCGATCGTTCATGGGCGTCGACGTGCCGTGCGCGTTGAGGTAGTCGACGTCGTCGAGCGCCGCGCCGGCGTCGGCCGAGCGCCTGGCGCATCGCCTGGATGGGCCCGTCGCCGTCGGGCGGGGAATCGGTGATCCGGTAGCTCGACAGCGAGTTGCCGTCGCCGGCCAGCTCGGCGTAGATGTGCGCGCCGCGCCGCCGCGCCGCGCTCCCATTCCTCGAGCACGAGGAAGCCCGCGCCTTCGCCAAGCAGGAAGCCGTTGCGCGTCGCGTCGAACGGGCGGCTCGCGCGCTCCGGGGTCTCGTTGTCCGGCGAAAGCGCCGACAGCAGGCAGAAACCGGCGATGCCGACGGGGCTGATCATCGAATCGAAGCCGCCGGCGAGCGCGCGATCGACCGCGCCGCGGCGGATGAGCTTGAGCGCGGTGCCGACCGCCTGCCCGCCCGACGCGCACGCGGTGTGGACCGAGGTCGCGTAGCCGCGGATGCCGTACCGGCGCGTGAGCAGCGACAGCCCGGTCGTCGACTGGCTGCGGCAGAACACCAGCGGGTCGTTCGCCGACGCATCGCCGAGCAGCCGCGCGGCATCGAGCTCGCCATTCGCGGCGCTGTGCCCGTGCACGGCGAGCAGTTCGGCAAAATCGACGCCCATCATGCCGGTGCCGACCGCGCAGCCCCAGCGCTCGGCGGTCGCGGCCGTGGGCCGAATGCCGGCGTCGGCAAATGCCTGCTCGGCCGCGGCCAGCGCGAAGCGGTGCGAGCGGTTGGCGAACTTGAGCAGCTTGCGATCGTCGAGCGCCGCCGCGGCGTCGAAGCCCTTGACCTCGGCGGCGATGCGCACCGGAAAGCCCGCTGCGTCGAACAGGCTGATCGCGGCGCCGCCGCTCCGACCCGGCGAGCAGCGCCGCCCAGGTCGTGCGCGACATCGTTGCCGACCGGCGTGACCAGGCCCAGGCCGGTGATCGCGACGCGGCGCGACGCGGCTCATCTAGGCTGTCCTCCGCGCCGACATCGAGTCGTGCGGTGGCCACCACGCGGCCGTCGGCAGTCGACGCCGAAAGTCGCAGCGTTGCCCGCGTCGGCATCGGCGGCGACGAGCTCCGCGCCGAGCTCGACCGCCTGACCGGGCGCGATGAACGAGCGCATCTTGACGTGGGTCATGCGCCGCGGCGAAGTGGGCGCCGTCGCCGCGGCGCCGATCGCCGCCCGGGCGAGGTCGAGCGCCAGGCGGATCTGGCTGTCGAGCAGCAGCGTGGCCGGGAAAACCGGGCGGCGCGGAAAGTGATCGGCGAAGAACGGCGCGGACTGCGGCACCTGCAGCAGGGCGCGCGCCGACTTGCCGGCCACGCCCGTCGAGGCCGACGCAGCCGGGGCTCGGGCACGCCATGAAAACGCTCGCCCGGCGCACCCGCCGCGCACAGCAGCTCGAAGCGCTCGCGCATTGCCTCCGGGGCATCGAATTCCTGCACCGGCAGCATCGGCCCCAGGCAATGCCTAAGCTCGATCGACTTGCAACGCCGTCGACACGCGCCGCGCCGCTGTATGCGACCGCGTCGTCGTCGCAGCTTTCGATCTCGACGTCGAGCTCGAGCCGCGAACCGGGTGCGACTTCGCCGTGAAAGATCGTCTCGGTGGCCAGCGCCGCCACCGGCCGCCCGCGGAAATCGATCCGCGCCATCGCGACCCAGGCGGCAAGCTGGCCGACCGCCTCGGCGACCAGGCATGCCGGAAAGGCGGCAATGCTCCGCGGGCACCGCGAAAGCCGCCCGGCGCGCGCACGCCGGGTTCGATGCTCGGTGATCCGATCGACGAAAGAAAACGCGGCGAAGTGGTCGCTCATGCCCTGGCAGCGCTCCTGACGCAGCTCAGGCGGGCGCCGGCGCTTCCCGCTGGGCGTGGATGACGAGCTTGCAGAACGTCTCCGGCGTGAACAGCCGCGGAATGTCGGCGACCTTCATCGGGTTGGCGAAGCGCTCGGGCGGGACCTCGGACAGGTATTTGCGCAGCTGCGCCAGACCCGCCTCGGTCAGCACGCCCTTCTGCTCGAACTCCGCCTCGGGCATGTCGCCGCGCGCGTTCTCGATGATCTTGCCGCGCGGGATCTTGACCTTGAACGCCCGCTCCAGGCGGAAGACCATGTCGAGGAAGTCGATCGACTCCGCGTCGAGGCCCTCGATCAGCGACACGTCGAGCTTGACGTCCTCGACGTCGCAGCCGAGGGCGTCGGCCATCGTCTCCGCGACCTTGGGAAAGACCGCCTGGATTTCTTCCTTGGTGATATCGGTGTTCGCCATTGCGCTCACTCCATTTTGAAGCCGCCATCGACATTGAAGATCTGACCCGTCACGTAATCCGCGTAGGGCGAGGCGAGGAACCACACCGCGTACGCCACCTCTTCCGGCTTGCCGTAGCGCTTAAGCAGGATGCGCGACTTGACCTCGTCCCCCGCCAGCTCCCGCACCTCCTGCGACATCTCGGTCTCGATCACGCCCGGGCGCGACGCAGTTGACCGTGATCCTGCGCGGCGCGAGCTCGACCGCCAGCGCGCGGGTGAAGGCGTTGATCGCGCCTTTGCTCGCGGCGTAGTTGGTCTGCCCGCGCCCGCCTTTCTCGCCGGCCACCGAGCCGATGTTGATGATCTTGCCCGAGCGCTGGACGATCATGTGCGGCACCACCGCACGGGCCACATTGAACGCGCCGCCGACATTGGTGTCGAGCACCGCCTGGACGTCGTCGTCTTCGAACGCCGCCAGCTGGTTGTCGCGGATGACGCCGGCATTGTTGACCAGGATGTCGATACGGCCGCAGCGCTCGACCACGCGTTCGACGGCCGTGGCACAGGCCGCGGAGTCGCGGATGTCGACCTGCTCGGCGGCGATCCGGCGCCCCGCGGCCTTGCCCGCGTCGACGACGGTCGCGGCGGCCTCGGCATGATCGCGATAGAAGAAGGTCACGTCGGCGCCCTCGGCGGCGAACAACTCGACGATGGCGCGGCCGATGCCGCGGCTGCCGCCGGTGACGATCGCCACTTTGTCGGTGAGTCGTGCTTCCATGGCCACGCGCCGCCGGTCCTAGCCGGAGACCGAGAACCCGCCGTCGACCACCAGCGTGTGGCCGGTGATCATCGCCGCCTCGGGAAGGCAGAGCAGGTAGACCGCGCCGGCGACGTCCTGCGGCGTGAGCACCGGGCCGGCGGGCGCGCGCCGGGCGAAATCGGCCAGCATCTGCTCCCGGTTCGGAAAATGGTGCAGGGCGTCGGTATCGACGACGCCGGCGCTGACCGCGTTGACCCGGATGCGCCGCGCTCCGAGCTCCTGGGCAAGGCTGCGCACGAGCGACTCGAGCGCGGCCTTCGACGCGCCGATGAAGCCGTAATCGGGCATCGCCCGCGAGGCGCCGAGGCTCGACATGGCGACGATGCTCGCGCCCGGCTGCATGCGCGGCACGGCGTGCTGCGCGAGCAGATTCAATGCCAGGGCATTGGTCTCCAGACACCAGCGCCAGTGCTTGAGGGTCATTTCCAGCGCCGGCTTGAGCACGCCGCTTGCCGCGTTGCTGACCACGATGTCGAGCCGGTCGAAGCGCTTGAAGATCTCGACGAACATTTCGTCGACGCTGTCGGGGAGTCCGACGCTGGCCTGGACGGCCCACGCGCGCCGGCCCATCGAGCGGAGTTCGGTGCACAGCGCTTCGGCCTCCTCGGCGCTGTTGTAGTAATTGGCCGCGATGTCGCAGCCGGCCGCTGCCAGCTTGTGCGCGATGGCGCGGCCGATGCCGCGGGAGGCGCCAGTGACGAGGGCGACTTTTCCGGCGAGGGTGCCTGGCGTGGAGGCGTTCATGTGCTGTCAGGCCCGCGGGCCGCGGTGGGCGTGCAATGCGCTCTGGTGAAAACCTGACATTATCCTACGTCCGGGCGGGTCTCGGCAATCAGGCGCACCGGCGAGCGGTCCGAGCCGCGTCAGGCAAGGCTGCGGATGCGGCCTAAGAATTCGGACAGCAGTGCGGCGACGAACTCGCCGCTGACATCGGCGCGGCGATAGGAAATTCCCAGCTCGATGCGGCCGGCGAAGCTGGTGACGGCCACCACGATCGGCGCTAAGGGGCCGGTCGGCACCGCGCGCAGGTAGTGCCTGGGCGCCTCGCCGCCCGGCGGGGACTGCCATGGCGAGTCGACGTTGAGGCTTGTGACCCCCGCCCAGATCGGATAGTGCTTGGCCAGAAAGCAGCGCCGCAGGTCGGCCCTGAGCAACGGCCAGGCGATCGCCAGCTCGCCCAGGGCGAGCAAGGTCTGCAGGTAGAGTTTTTCGGTCTTGATGCGGGCGGTCTGGGCGCCGACCGCTTCGGCGAGCTCGCGCAGCCCGACTTCCGGCCCGACCGGGTGCGAGACGCGAAGCGAAGCGAGGAATTGACCGAAGGTGTGGGCAGCATCGGCCTCGAATTCACCGCGCACGTTCATGATCGCGGCCACGCCCAGTTCGCGCCGCCGCTCCGCCAGCCTGCGCTGCGGGACAACCGAGGCAAGCGCGGAGAGCAGCAGGGCCAGGAACAGATCGTTGCGCGTAACCCCCCAATCCCGGGCGATGCGGACGAGCCCCGCGGCCTGCGACGCATCCACACCTTGCGACAGGAAGGCATTGCTCGCATCGCCTCGGGAGCGGCACGGCGCGCGCAAGGACCGGCGGCAGCTCGCGGCGAGCATCGGCACCCGGCGCAGGCCGCGCCAGAGATAGCCGGCGTGGCGGCGAAACAATGCCCAATAGGTGCGCGGATACAGCCGCGGCGTCCAAGCCGCCATCTCGGCCGCGGCACCGGCCCGATAGCGCGCGACGAGCCGGCCGAGCAACAGGGTGATGGAATCGCCGCCGGCAATGAAATGATCGTAGACAAGCCCGAGATGAAACGCGCCTGCGCCGTCGACGGCGAAGAAGCGGAACGGACTGATGGCGCCATCCGGCGCGAAGGGCAGATTGAGCTGGCGCTCGATCTCCCGGTCGACGGCGCGCCGCACATCGTCTGCGCCGGGCAGGATCGTTACCGCGATGGCCTGCGCTCCGCCGCGATATTCGAAGCGTCGGCGCCGCCGGGCAAGGTGGAGGCCCGTCAGGCCGGCCGACTCGAGTTCGGTCTCGATGCACGCCTTGAGCCGCCCGGGCTCCAAGCTCTGCTCCACCACGACCACGTGCACGGCGTTGTACGGATGCAGATCCCGCCAATGCAACATCGTGATTTGAAACAGATTGAGCTTGCCTTGCATCGCGTCGCCTATTGTAGCGGTACGGTGCGCATTCGCCGGCTGCGGATGAGCTGCTGCGCTTCGAGACACCAGTGCTTCTTGACGCTGTACCAGATGTCCGCTGCGTGCAGCAGGTTGGCAAGGTCCTGCTGCGTGCCGATCGGAAACTCTGGCGTGCCGTCGCCGGGAGCGTAGCGGTCGATCCATTCGCGCGTCACCGGATCGACGGCGAGTTGCTGCGCCAATGGAAGCGTGAGGTGGCTCGCCGCCGCCGGCAACGTGACGTTGCGCACTTTTGCCGAACCGGTCGCGCGGTAGGGGTCGGTGTGACCGAAATTGCCGGCGATCGGATCCCATTCGAGTGAAAAGCCGGTGAACTCGAGCACCGTATCGGGAATCTCGCGCAACCGCGGCAGCATCGACCACTGCCCGAGCAACAGCCGCGGCAGCATGCCGGTAGCAAGCGCGGCCACGTAGGGTACTTGCAGGCCGATCACCGGGCGCTCTTTGCCGCTAATTGGGTCAACGATCGTGGTCCGATCCTCCGCCGCGCGGCGCTCCGGATTCCACACCGGCACCGCGGCGTCGAAATCGCCGGCGAGTTCGTGCAGGACGCGGATGGCGATCATTCCTCCCTGACTGTGTCCGATCATCATCGGCATCATGCCCTCGCGCTCGTAGTACCAGGCCAGCGTGCCCGCAAGTTGCCGGGCGTCGACATAGCTGCTGTACGTCAGTGTGCCGTCGTCCGGGTTTGTGAGCTGCCGGCGCGGATAGCCCATGGCGACAAGAAATTCCCCGAACGGGGCCATCGTGATCAATGGCACGCTGCCCTGGAGACTGATGATGCGTGGCGCAGGCGCCAGCGACAGCACGTCGCGCACCTCGCGCTCCGAAATGCTCTCGGGCACCAGCGCCAGGATCCGCTCCTCGGTCGCCGCATCCATGGCCGTCCCCGGCGGCAGCGGCCCTGCTGCGGCGGCGCCGCCCGCGCGCGCCGTTGCGGCGAACGCGATGACGGCTGCGAGGCTCGCCGCTCGCAGCCAGGGCGCCAGCGCGAAGCGTCGGAGCGCAGCGAAGGGCACGCCAGCTAGCCGCGCCTGGGGATGAAGCGGCCGCTGCGGGCGAGATAGCTCCGGTACGCCTGGCCGTGCACGCCCAGCAGGTGGCGCTCTTCGTGGCGGGCCTTGAGTTGCATCAGGACAAGGTGCACGACCGCGATGCCAAGCATCGGCACGGTCGGCACCACCACGGCCGAGCAGATCATGAGCAGCATCGACAGAGAATAGATCGGATGACGCACGTAACGGAACGGACCGTCGGTGATGAGCGCTTCCTCGCCCCTGGCCGGAACGTCCATACGCCAGTGCCGTCCCATGCGCGACCAGCAGACGCTGGTCAGAAGCAGACAGCAGACCGCACAGATGGCCGCGATCCAGCGCAAGGCCAAGTAACCGTGGCTGCGGGTGAATTCCGGCACGCTGCCCAGCAGCCCCTGGCCGCGCGCGAGCGAGAGATAGGGCAGAACGAGCCACAGCGCGACCAGCGGCAGCCAGACGATCCACATGAGTCGCTCCAGCGGCTGCTCGGGAATGAGGCCGGCAAGGCGGTGCGTCTCGCGTCGTGCGCGCACGATCATCAGTCCCACGCCGAACCAGTAGGTCCAGATGGTCGCGGTCAGCAATACGGCCGGGAGATCCTTCATGAGCAGTGTGGCTGCAGGGTGATGCGCCGGCGCAACGGCCCTGCGAGCGACCGGCGGACGGCCGGGCGCAGGATTTGTAAAGCCAAGCGTTTGCTCCTAGAATTCCGGCCTCGGCTGCGGCCGCCCTCGATGCGACTTCCGATTCTACCGGCCAGCGACGACCGCATCGCCGACGACCCGCCCGGACTCACCGCGCTCTACGTCTTCATGGGCACGCTGGTGGCAATCCTGCCACTGGCGCACGTTACCGCGCTGCGCAACAGTCTGGTCGGCGTGGTCGCCTTGCTGGCGCTGCTGCAATTCGGCCTCGTGGCGTCGAAACGCACGCCGGGGCTCATCCCGTGGCTGGTGTGGCTCGCCTACGCCGCCGCCTCGATCGCCTGGTCGGACCTGCCGGACGCCTCGTTCCAAAGCTTCCGCCGCGATCAATTCTATCCGTTCATCATGTTTCTGGTGAGCTTCCAGGTCGTGCAAACCGTGCACGGCCGACTGGCGGTGGCGCTGGGCACGGCCGCCGGCACGCTGCTTTGCCTGGGAACGATGTTCGCCGCGACCCTGATCGGCGCGGATCTGGAGGCGGCTGCGCCCAGACCCGGGATGCTGGGATGGCTTGCCTGGAGGGCGGGGGACGGCACCGATTCGAGTACCTATGTTGCCTACGTCGCGGTGCCCCTGTTTCTGGTCGTGCTGACCTCGCGCCATGCCTGGCGCCGCTGGGCCGCCGCGGCCTGGCTGCTGGCGTTCGCTGCAATCGGGTTCTTGAGCGAGAACCGTACCCTGGTCGCGGCCCTGTTCGTTTCCTTCGTCGGCTTCCTGTTCGTGCTTGGAGTCTTGCGCGGCCGGCTGCGCTGGCAGTCGGTGCTGGTGGTAGTCGGCATCGGCCTGGTGGTTTCGGCCATCAGCCTGGAGATCATTTCCCGCGCGCGCCTGCCCGCGTCCGAGGCGAGCGATCGGAGCGCCGCCGTGGCGATGATTCTGAGCGATCCCCGGCCCGCGATCTGGAGCGCCTACCTCGAGTTGGCGCGAAAGCGTCCGTGGCTCGGGGTCGGCTTGGGACGCAGCGTGCCGTCTCGAATCTATCATCTGGAGGACGACGCCGAACTGCGGCGGATCGACCCCCAGGCCCCCGCCCATGCCCACAACGTGCTGCTCGACCTGGTGCTCCAGGTCGGGGTGATCGGGCTTGCCATCTGGATCGGACTGCATGTCGAGATCATGCGCCTGGCCGTGCAGCGGGCCCGCGGCGGCGGCGACCGGGAGAAAGCGTGGGCGGCTGCCACGGTCGCGCTGGTGCTGGCGATGCTGGTGAAGAATTCGACCAACGACCTGGTCGTCTACGGCAACGCGCTGCTGGTCTGGGCGCTGCTCGGCGCCATGCTGGGACTGATCTGGCGGGGTACGCCCGAGGCGGGCAACAAAAAAGCCGGGGATTAGCCCGGCTCTTCTGTTGTCGCGCTGTCGTGGCGACGACGCTTCACACGGTCTGGATGTTCGAAGCCTGCTTCCCCTTCGGGCCCTGCGTGACCTCAAAGCTCACCTTCTGCCCTTCCTTCAGCGACTTGAATCCCGGCATGTTGATCGCCGAGAAGTGGGCGAACAGGTCTTCTCCACCGCCGTCGGGGGTGATGAAGCCGAAGCCCTTGGCGTCGTTGAACCACTTAACGGTTCCAGTTGGCATTTTTTCCAATCCTAATATTCAAAAAAAGATATCGGGTCGTACCCGGCCGATGTTTCGATCTCAAGGACAGGAAAGTACGGCGCTTCGGCAACTGCCAACGGCCGGACGGGTCGTGCTTTAGTACTTGAAATAAAACACAAAGCAAAATATACCCGGGGCCGGCCGCGAGGTCAAACCACCGCCGAAGGCGCCTTCGCCCCCCCGAATTCCCGCCGCAGCAGCTCCGCGCCGGCGCCCAGCGCCCCGAGTTTGGCGCGGGCCACCTCCCGCGCCAGGGGGACCATGCCGCAGTTGGTACAGGCAAACACCCTCGCCGCGGGGACGAACTCGAGCGCGGCGCGCAGCGTCGCGGCGACCTCCTCGGGGCTCTCGACCCGGTCGGTCGCGACGTCGATGGCGCCGACCAGCACGTCCTTGTCGCGCAGCAGGCCGATGAGCTCGAGCGGCACGTGCGAGTTGGCGCATTCGAGCGAAACCTGGTCGATCTTCGAGCGCGCGAGCAGCGGGAACGTGTTCTCGTACTGGCGCCACTGCGAACCGAGCGACTGCTTCCATTCGATGTTGGCCTTGATGCCGTAGCCGTAACAGATGTGCACGGCGGTCTTGCAGCGCAGGCCCTCCGCGGCGCGCTCCAGCGCGGCGATGCCCCAATCCCGGACTTCGTCAAAATAGACGTTGAACGCCGGCTCGTCGAATTGCAGCACGTCGATGCCCGCCGCCTCGATGGCCCGCGCTTCCTGGTTGAGGATTTCGGCGAAAGCCCAGGCGAGCTTCTCCCGGCTGCGATAATGCTCGTCGTAGAGCGTGTCGACCATCGTCATCGGCCCCGGGAGGGTGTACTTGACCCGGCGCTGCGTCACCCCGCGCAGGAACCGCGCGTCATCGACAAACACCGGCCGCCGCCGCGACACCGGACCGACGACGACCGGCACCTCGGCTTCGTAGCGGTTGCGGATGCGCACCGTCCGCCGATGCTCGAAGTCGACGCCCTCGAGGCCTTCGATGAGCGTGGTGACGAAATGCCGCCGCGTCTGCTCGCCGTCGCTGACGATGTCGATGCCGGCGCGCTCCTGATCGCACACCGCGAGTCGCACCGCGTCGCGCTTGCCGGCGGCCAGGCGCTCGCCGTCGAGCAGCCACGGCGCCCACAGCGCTCCGGGAGCGGCGAGCCACTCCGGCTTGGGCAGGCTGCCGGCAATGGTGGCGGGAAACAGGGCGGGCATCGGCGAGGGGATCGGCAGGCGGCAGACGCCGGCGATTATAGCCGCCGCTGCCGCCTTGCAGCGCGGCCAGGGTTGACCGCCCGGCGGCGGCGACGTACCGTTGCCCGGCGTGAAGAGCTTCGCGCACCGCCGTCGATGCCCCGCGTCCTGTTAGCCGACCACCAGTTCCCCGACCTCGACCTGGAGCGCATGCTCTACGCCGATGCCGGGGTCGAGTTGGTGGTCGCAGACTGCCGCACCGAGGCCGAGGTGATCGCCGCCGCGTCGGGTTGCGACGGCATCCTGCTGCACTTCGCGCCGATCACCTCCAGCGTCGTCGCCGCGCTGCCGCAACTGGGCATCGTCAGCCGCATCGGCGCCGGTGTCGATACCGTCGACACGGACGCCTGCGCGCGCCACGGCGTGTGGGTCGCCAATGCGCCGGACTACGGCGTGGGCGAGGTCGCGACCCATGCCTTGGCGCTAACGCTCGCGCTGCTGCGCAACGTGGTTGCCTATCATCGCGACATCGGCGCCGGCCGCTGGCATTACCTGTCGTCCGGACCGCTGCGGCGCGCCGCGGACATGACACTGGGCATCGTCGGGCTCGGCCGCATCGGCAAACGCATGGCGCACCTGTCGCGCAACGTGTTTCGCCGCGTGCTCGCCTTCGATCCCTATCTCATCGACGGGGATTTTCCGGCGTACGTCGAGCGCGCCGCCGATCTCGGGGGCCTGTTTGCCGAGAGCGACGTGGTCAGCGCGCACGTCCCGCTCACCGCGCAGACCCGCGGCATGATCGATGCGCGAGCGTTCTCGCGCATGCGCGCCGGTTCGTACTTCGTCAATACCGCCCGCGGCGCCATCGTCGTCATCGACGATTTGCTTGCCGCACTCGATAGTGGAATACTTGTCGGAGCCGGGCTCGACGTGTTGCCGGTCGAGCCGGTTCCCGCCGAAAGTCCGCTGCTCGGCCACGCGAAGGTGATACTGACGCCGCACGCCGCTTTCTTCAGCGTGCAGTCCGAGGTCGAGTTGCGGCGCAAAGCGGCACGGAATATCGTCAGCTGGCTCTCCACCGGGCGACCCGACTACGTGGTCGTCCAGGGCAGCAGACGCCCGGCTTGGCTGCCGCCAACGTGACCGATACGCGTCGCGCCGCGGCGAGTGTGAAGGAGGCAGCTTGGCTGCGGTAGCGATCAGGGCGGTGCACAAGCGTTTCGGCTCGACGCACGTGATTCGAGGCGTGGATTTCGACATCGCCGAAAGCGAGTTCTGCGTCCTGGTCGGTCCGTCCGGCTGCGGCAAGTCGACCCTGCTGCGCATGATCGCCGGCCTCGAAGAGATCAGCGAAGGCGAGATCGCCATCGGCGGAACGGTGGTCAACCGGGTGCCGCCAAAAGAGCGCGACATCGCCATGGTGTTCCAGAACTACGCCCTGTATCCGCACATGACCGTGCGCGACAACATGTCGTTCGCCCTGATGCTGGCCAAGCAGTCCAAGGGCGAGATTGATGCGCGGGTCGGTAAAGCGGCGGATATTCTCGGCCTTGCCGGACTGCTCGACCGCTACCCGCGGCAGCTCTCCGGCGGGCAGCGGCAGCGCGTGGCGATGGGCCGCGCCATCGTGCGCGACCCCAAGGTGTTCCTGTTCGACGAGCCGCTGTCCAATCTCGACGCCAAGCTGCGGGTGCAGATGCGCACCGAGATCAGGGAGCTCCACCAGCGGCTGCGGACGACCTCGATCTACGTTACGCACGACCAGATCGAGGCGATGACCATGGCCGACAGGATCGTCGTGATGCGCGACGGGGTGGTCGAGCAGATCGGCGACCCGTTGTCCCTGTACGACTGCCCTAACAATACCTTCGTAGCCGGTTTCATCGGCTCACCGGCGATGAACCTCGTCCCCGGGACGGCGCGCCTGAATGGCGACGGCGGGCGGGTCGAATTCGATGGCGGCGTGACGCTGCCCCTGCCCACGGGCGCGCAGGCCGCGGACGGCCAGGCCGTGCTCTACGGCATCCGCCCCGAGCACTGCCTTCTGGCGGACGCCGCAGGGCTGCCGGCCGAGGTCGTCGTGGTCGAGCCCACCGGCGCCGACACGCAACTGTATTGCCGCTTCAACCGCCAGGAGATCACCTCGTTGGTACGCGATCGGGTCAGCTGCCGCGCCGGCGACCAGATCTGCCTCAAGCCCGACCCAGCGCGCGCGCACCTGTTCGACTCGAAGAGCGGGGCGCGGCTTGTCGCCTAGGCCGAATCGCTCACGGCCCGCATTTCATTCACCCTAGCTGTCACGGAGGAGGAACCATGAACAGATCGAAACGTCGCGATTTTCTCAAAGCCGCCGCCGGCGTGGCCGCCGGACAGGCTCTTGGCAGCGGAGCGGTGCTGTTCGCCGGCGACGCCCAGGCGCAGGCGTACAAGGCGGTCCCGGAGAAGGGAGCGAAACTGCGGCTGCTGCGCTGGAAGCGCTTCGTCCAGGCCGACGAGGACGTGTGGGCGGAGAATACGAAGAAGTTCACCCAGGCAACCGGCGTCGACGTGCGCATTGACGCCGAGGGTTGGGAGGACGTGCGGCCGAAGGCCGCGGTCGCCGCCAACATCGGCAGCGGGCCGGACATCATCATCGGCACTTTCGAGGACGCGCACCAGTACCCGGACAAGCTCGTCGAAGTAACCGACCTGGCTAACTATCTGGGCGGCAAGTACGGCGGCTGGTACAGCGTCACCAAGGACTACTGCATGAGCAAGGGCAGGTGGATCGCCATCCCCATGGGCTGCGCCGGAGCGTGCTTGAACTATCGCGTCGCCGCGATGAGGGCCGCGGGTTTCGAGACCTTCCCCACGGACCTCGCCGGGTTCCTCAAGCTCTGTCAGGGAATGAAGGCCCAGGGATTGCCGCCCGGCTTCGCGCTGGGCAACGCGACCGGCGACGCCAACACCTGGTGCCACTGGGTGGTCTGGGCCCACGGCGGCAAGATGGTCGACACCCACAACAACGTCGTCATCAACAGCCCGGAGACGATCGCCGCCCTGGAATACAGCAAGCAGATGTACGAGACCTTCGCCCCCGGCACCCTGTCGTGGCTCGACCCGAGCAACAACAAGGCCTTTCTCGACGGCCAGATCGGGCTCACCAACAACGGCATCTCGATCTATTATGCGGCCAAGACCTCGCCGGATCCGAAGCTGCAGGCGATCGCCCAGGATATGAATCACGCGAATTTCCCCATCGGGCCGGTGGGCAAGCCCACCGAATTGCAGCTGCTCTTTCCGATGATGATCTTCAAGTACACGAAGTACCCCAATGCCGCCAAGGAATACCTGCGCTTCATGATGGAGAAGGAGCAGTACGTGCCCTGGCAGCAGGCGTCGATCGGCTACGTCACGCAGCCTTTGGTGGCCTACGAGTCCAATCCGATCTGGACCTCCGATCCGAAGCACACGCCGTACCGCGACGTGATGAAAAGAATGCTGCCCAACGGCTATGCGGGAGAGATGGGCTACGCGTCGGCGGCGACGATGGCCGACTTCATCCTGGTCAACATGGTTGCCGAAGCGGCGTCGGGCTCGAAGACCCCGAAAGAGGCCGCGGAGCGGGCGCAGAAACGCGCCGAACGCTACTACAAGGTCTGATCCGGCCCGCCGGCCCAAGCCCGGCGCGGTTCGCGATCGGCAGCAGATCGCGCGACCACGCCGGGCCCGCCAGCCCTTATCGAGGTACCATGCGCCGCCCCAAAGCCTGCGCGTCAGCGGCCTGACGCACCATGCCCGCACGCGCCGGTGCGCTTTCCCGCGCCCTCGACGACCGCAACCTGCTCGGGGCGCTGTTCATGCTGCCGGCGGCGGCGTTGCTGCTGCTGTTTCTGACCTACCCGCTCGGCCTCGGGACCTGGCTCGGCTTCACCGACGCCAAGATCGGGCGGGCCGGCGAGTGGATCGGCCTCGACAACTACGTCTTCCTCTGGGGCGACAGCGTCACCCGCCTGGCCCTGTTCAACACCATCTTCTACACCACCGTGGCGAGCATCATCAAGTTCGGCCTGGGGCTTTGGCTCGCGCTGCTGCTCAACCGGCACCTGCCCTTCAAGGCGTTCTTCCGCGCCATCGTGCTGCTGCCCTTCATCGTGCCCACGGCACTGTCCGCGCTCGCCTTCTGGTGGATCTACGATTCCCAGTTCTCCATCATCAGCTGGGTGCTGGTGAGGATGGGCGTCATCCACGAGTACATCGACTTCCTGGGCGATCCCTGGAACGCTCGCTTCGCGACCATTGCAGCCAACATCTGGCGCGGCGTGCCGTTCGTGGCCATCACGCTGCTGGCCGGGTTGCAGACCATCTCGCCTTCGTACTACGAGGCGGCCAGCCTCGACGGGGCGTCGCCCTGGCAGCAGTTCCGCTACGTGACGCTGCCGCTGCTCACGCCGATCATCGCCGTGGTGATGACCTTCTCGGTGCTGTTCACGTTCACCGATTTCCAGCTCATCTACGTGCTCACGCGCGGCGGTCCGCTCAATGCAACCCACCTCATGGCGACCCTGTCGTTTCAGCGTGCCATCTCCGGCGGCAACCTCGGCGAGGGCGCGGCGATCGCCACCGCCATGGTGCCGTTCCTGCTGGCAGCCATCCTCATCAGCTACTACGGCTTGCAACGGCGGGCGTGGCAACAAGGGACCACCGACAAATGAGCACGGCCGAAGCGACCCCGCAAGCGGCCGACTCGCTGGGCATGAACTACCTGGTGTCGCTGCCGCGGCGGGTCGTCACGCTCTACCTGCCGCTCGCAGTGTTCCTGTTCGTGCTGCTGTTCCCGTTCTACTGGATGGCCATGACGGCGTTCAAGCCGGACGCCGAGCTGCTGTCGCACGAAGGCAACCCCTTCTGGGTCGACGCGCCGACCCTCGCCCACGTCAAGAGGCTGCTCTTCGACACCCAATACCCGGAATGGCTGTGGAACACGCTGCTGGTGTCGGTCGTGTCCACCGCGCTGTCGCTGTTCTGCAGCGTGCTCGCCGCCTACGCCATCGAGCGCTTGCGCTTCCGTGGCTCACGCTACATCGGCGTGAGCATCTTTCTTGCGTACCTGGTGCCGCCGTCGATCCTGTTCATTCCGCTGGCGACCATGGTCTACCAGCTGCATCTGTTTGACACGCGGCTCGCGCTGATCCTGACCTATCCGACGTTCCTCATCCCGTTCTGCACCTGGCTGCTGATGGGCTATTTCAAGACCATCCCGTTCGAACTCGAGGAGTGCGCGCTGATCGACGGCGCGAGCCGGCTGCAGATCCTGGTCAAGATCGTGCTGCCGCTGGCCGTGCCGGGACTCATCTCCGCCGGGATATTCGCGTTCACCCTGTCCTGGAACGAGTTCATCTACGCCCTGACGTTCATCTCTTCCTCGGAGGTCAAGACCGTTCCGGTGGGCGTGGTCACCGAGCTCGTCGAAGGCGACATCTATCACTGGGGGGCGCTCATGGCCGGCGCCCTGTTCGGTTCGCTGCCGGTCGCTATCCTCTACTCCTTCTTCGTCGAATATTACGTTTCGGGCCTCACCGGCGCCGTGAAGGAGTAGGCGGCGCAGGACTTGAAACCGGGTTGCGAGGCGCCATTTGCGCTACAATCGGCGTTGCATACCGCCCCCGAGGGTTGCCGCAATGAGCGTCCAAGAGGTCATCCGCGAGCAGGTCACCACGCATCCGATCGTGCTCTACATGAAGGGTACGCCGCAGTTTCCGCAGTGCGGATTCTCAAGCGCCGCGGTGCAGATGCTGCAGGCCTGTGGCGCCGACAAGTTCTTCACCGTCAACGTCCTGGAGGATCCGGCCATACGCCAGGGAATCAAGGACTACGCCAACTGGCCGACCATCCCGCAGCTCTACGTCAACGGTGAATTCGTCGGCGGTTCCGACATCATGCGCGAGATGTACGAGTCGGGCGAACTCCAGCAGCTGCTGGCCAGCCAGGCCGCCTGAATAACCAGCCGGGCCCCCCGAACCACGGCGGGCTTTGTCCCGCCGTTGTCGTTTGCCGGCGCCCGCTTCAGGTGCGGGCGCGGTGCACGCGCTTGACCTCGGGCAACCGGCGCAGGGCCCGCATGACGTGGGCCAGGTGCCTGCGGTCGCGCACCTGGACGCTGAAGAACATGTTAACGACGCGGTCGCCGTCGGGGCGCTCCATCGATACGTATTCGATGTTGGCGCCGGCGTCGGCGATCTCGGTGGCGAGGCGCGCGAGCAGGCCGCGCTGGTCGTCGACCAGGATGCGGATGCCCGCCTCGAATACGCCCTCCACCTGCGGCGCCCACTCGACATCGACGATCTGGTCGCTGTCGACGCGCGCCTTGCGCAGGGTCTGGCAATCGCCGGTGTGGACGAGCAAACCCTGGCCGCGGCGAAACTGGCCGACGATCGCGTCGCCGGGAATCGGCCGGCAGCATTTGCCGTACTGGATCGCGACGCCCTCCACCCCGCGCAGCTGCAGCGCCGCATGGCGTACCGGGCCCTGCGCTGCGACGTCGGGCGGCTGGCTGCCCGGACGGGTGAGCGCCTGCGCGACGACGAATGACAAGCGCTTGCCGGTGCCGATGTCGGCCAGGATCTCGAGGTGACTCTTCGCCCCGTATTCGCGGGTAAGCGCCTCCCAGCGATCCCAGGTGATCGCTTCCGGCGACACCTTGAGCGAGGCGAGCGCCTGCTCGAGCAGGCGTTCGCCCAGCGCCGCGGATTCCTTTTGCTGCAGCGTCTTGAGGAAGTGCCGGATGCGCGAACGGGCCTTGCCGGTGGCCACGAAGCTCAGCCATGAAGGATTCGGACGCGCCGTGGCCGCGGTCATGATCTCGACCTGGTCGCCGCTCTTCAGTTCGGTGCGCAGCGGCATGAGCTCGTAATTGATGCGCGCCGCGGTGCAATGGTGACCGATGTCGGTGTGCACCGCGTAGGCAAAGTCGACGGCCGTCGCGCCGCGCGGCAGCGCCATGATCTTCCCCTTGGGCGTGAAAACGTAGATCTCCTCGGGAAACAGGTCGCCCTTGATGTGCTCGAGGAACTCCTTTGAATCGCGCGATTCGGACTGGATTTCGAGCAGGCTCTGCAGCCAGCGATGCGTCTGCTGCTGGGCTTCGGCGATGTCGAGCTGGCCGCCGGCCTTGTACAGCCAGTGCGCCGCCACGCCCGCCTCGGCGACGCGATGCATGTCATGGGTGCGGATCTGCGCCTCCAGCGGCGTGCCGAACGGGCCGAAGAGCGTGGTGTGCAGCGACTGGTAGCCATTCGCCTTGGGGATCGCGACGTAGTCCTTGAACTTGCCCGGGATGGGCTTGTACAGGCGATGCAGCACCCCCAGCGCGGCATAACAGGCGGTCGTGTCCTTGACCAGCACCCTCACGCCGTAGATATCGAAGACCTGCGAGAAGCTGTAATGCTTCTGGCGCATCTTCCGGTACACGCTGTAGACGGTCTTCTCCCGCCCGCTCACCGTCGCCGCGATGGCGTCGGCCTTCAGGCCGTCGCGGATCGACTGCAAGATGCGGTTCATCACCTCGCGCCGGTTGCCGCGGGCGGCCTTGATCGCCTTGGCCAGGACGCGATAGCGGACCGGATGCAGATGCTTGAAGGACAGATCCTGCAGCTCCTGATAGAGCGCATTGAGTCCCAGCCGGTTGGCGATCGGCGCGTAGATGTCGAGCGTTTCCCGGGCGATGCGCTGCCGGTGCCCCGGCGCCATGGCATCGAGCGTGCGCATGTTGTGCAGCCGGTCGGCGAGCTTGATGAGGATGACGCGCACGTCCTGCGCCATCGCCAGCAGCATCTTGCGGAAGCTTTCCGCCTGCAGGTCCTCGCGCGACTGGAATTCGATCTGGTCGAGCTTGGACACGCCGTCGACCATGTCGGCGACCGGCTTGCCGAACGAGCTCTCGATCTCGACCTTGGTTACGGCGGTGTCCTCCATGACGTCGTGGAGAAGCGCCGCGGCCAGGCCCTGGGCATCGAGCCGCCACTGCGACAGGATGCTCGCTACCGCCAGCGGATGGGTGATGTAGGGTTCACCGGACTTGCGGTACTGCCCCTGGTGGGCGCTTTCGGAAAACGCAAAGGCCCGCTCGACCAGGGCGACGTCGCGAGCCGGCAGATAGTGACCGAGGTGCCGGGTGAACTCCGCAATCTCCGACATGCCTGGTCACCTTGAGGCGCCCCGAGCGCAATTCAACTCTGGGGTTTGAGGAGCATTTCAATCCCGACCTTGCCGGCGGCGACTTCGCGCAGCGCGATCACCGTGGGCTTGTCGCGGTCGGCGTCGAGCAGGGGCTGTGAGCCGGCGCTGATCTGCCGGGCGCGGTTGGTGGCCGCCAGCGTGAGCTCAAAGCGGTTGGGTATCTTGGCCAGTGCGTCGTCAATGGTGATGCGTGCCATGGGCTGTCCCGTCAAGTCAATTGAGCGAGCAGCGCCCGATGCCGGATGCGCTGCGGTTCGCTGCGCAGCCGCGCCGCCCGCACGATGGCGGCAAGATCGTCGACTGCGGAAGCAAACTCCTGATTAATAATAACATAGTCGAATTCGTCGCTGTGCCGCATCTCCGCCCGCGCAGCCCTGACGCGGCGCGCGATCGTGCCCTGGTCATCCTGGCCGCGGCGCACCAGCCGCTCCTCGAGCGAGGCAAGCGACGGCGGCAGGACGAAGATGTGCACCGCCTCGGGCACGAGCTTGCGCACCTGGCGCGCCCCCTGCCAGTCGATCTCCAGCAGCACATCCTGGCCGGCGTCGACCTGCGCCTTGAGCCAGGTGGCGCCGGTGCCGTACCAGTTGCCGTGCACCTGCGCGTGCTCGAGGAACTCGCCGGCATCCTGCAGCGCGCGGAAGCGCTCCGGCGTCACGAAGTGGTAATCGACTCCCTCGCGCTCGCCCGGGCGCGGCGGCCGGGTGGTGTAGGAGACCGAGAGCGCGATGCCGGGCTCGCGCTCGAGCAGCGCTCGCGTCAGGCTCGTCTTGCCTGCGCCCGAGGGTGCGGCGACGACGAACAGGTTGCCGGCGGCGTTCATTCGATGTTCTGCACCTGCTCGCGCATCTGCTCGATGAGCACCTTGAGCTCCAGGGCGACCTGCGACAGCTCGGCGTCGACCGACTTCGAGCCGAGCGTGTTCGCCTCGCGGTTGAGCTCCTGCATCAGGAAGTCCAGGCGCTTGCCGCTGCTGCCCCCGGCGGCGAGCACGCGCCGCACTTCGCCGACATGCACGCCCAGGCGCGAGACTTCCTCGGCGACGTCGATCTTGGTCGCGAACAGCGCGAGCTCCTGCTTGAGCCGCTCGGCGTCGGGGTCCAGGCCGGCCTCCTTGAGGCGCGCGCCGAGCCTCGCGATGTAGGCGTCGTGGAGCGCCGGAATACGCGGCTTGACGCGAGCGAGCTGTGTCTCGATGCCCGCGCAACACTCTTCGAGCAGCGCCTTGAGCTTGGCGCCCTCCCGGGCGCGCGAGGCGCCCAGTTCGGCGAGCGCCTGGCGCACCAGCGAGAGGGCGCGCTCGGCGAGCGCCGCCGCCGGCAGCGACGGCTCGGTGAGCACCCCGGGCCAGCGCAGGATATCGGCCACCGAAAGCTCGGTGCTGTCAGGCGCATGCCGCAACACCTCGGCGGCCGCATCGCGCAGCTGCACGACGCGCTCGGCATTGACCGCCAGCGATGCCGTTCCGGGCGCCGCGTGGTTGAGCGCGACGCGGCAATCGACCTTGCCGCGTTTGATCTGCGCGGTCAGCAGCTCGCGCAGCGCGGCATCGAGTGCGCGCAGCTCGTCGGGCAGACGCAACTGCAGATCGAGGTAGCGATGGTTGACCGCGCGCAGCTCGACACTCAGCGAACACCCGGGCAGTTCGGCGGCCACCGCCGCGAACCCGGTCATGCTCAGGATCATCGGCTCCTGCTCCGGCGGAGCCGCGATGGCCAATTCCTGGGGAAAGTCAATGAAATCTTTACTTTATGCGCAGGGTTGCCGAGAATGTAGAGGTTATCAATCCCACGCGCAAGTAGAGGCAGAGGCCGGACGCGTCGCGCGTCACCGCCATACCGATGGGCGTAACCAACCAGGCGCTTCCGTCCGGATACCAGCTGCTCAACTACCGGATCGACCGCCAGATCAGCCGTGGCGGGTTTTCGATCGTCTATCGCGCATTCGACGATGGCGGCGGCCCGGTCGCGATCAAGGAATACCTGCCTTCGTCCCTGGTGCTGCGCACCGAGGGCGATATCGTGCGCGCCAGCACCGCGGAGAACCTCACCTCGTTCCGCTACGGGATGAAATGCTTCTTCGAAGAGGGGCGGGCGCTCGCCAAGATCAATCACCCCAACGTCGTGCGCGTGCTCAACTTCTTCCGCGCCAACGAGACGGTCTACATGGTCATGCGCTACGAGCGCGGGCGCACCCTGCAGCAGCAGATCCAGATGCGGCAGGATCAGGTGTCGGAGCGGCTGGTGCGTCATGTCTTCATGCACCTGCTCAACGGGCTGCGCGAGGTCCATACGCACAAGCTGCTGCATCTGGACATCAAGCCTGCCAATGTCTATCTGCGCACCGACGGCTCGCCGGTGCTGCTCGATTTCGGCGCGGCGCGGCAGACCCTCACCAACACCCGGCCGAAGCTCGCGCCGATGTACACGCCCGGATTCGCCGCACCGGAGCAGTATCGGGAGCCCGATCGGCTCGGGCCGTGGACCGACGTGTACGGCATCGGCGCGAGCATGTTCGCCTGCCTGGCCGCGTTCGCGCCCCAGGCTGCCGACGCGCGCCTGTCGGAAGACCACCTGGTATCGGCAAAGAAGATCTGGGCCGGCGGCTACTCCGACAACCTGCTCGAGGTCATCGACTGGTGCCTGCGCCTCGACCCGCTCGAGCGGCCGCAAAGCGTGTTCGCGCTGCAGAAGGCGATCCGGGACATTCCGCCGCGCAAGCGCAAGCTTACCTTCATCGACACGCTGAAGAAGAAACTGTTCAGCGAAGTCATGTAGCGAACGCAGCCGTGCGTTTCACGATCTTCCAGGAGAGTCGCAGGGGACAACGCAAGGTCAACCAGGACCGGCTCGCCTACACCTATAGTCGCGATACGCTGCTGCTCGTCGTCGCCGACGGAATGGGCGGGCACGCCGGGGGCGAGATAGCGGCCCAGATCGCGGTGCGGCTGTTCATCGAGCGCTTTCAGCAGGAGGCCAAGCCCACCCTCAAGAACCCGCTGAAGTTCCTGCAGGACTCGATGCTGCGCGCACACCAGGCGCTGGGCTCCTACGCCAACCAGTTCTCGATGCTCGAGACGCCGCGCACGACCTGCGTGGCCTGCGTGATCCAGACAAACTATGCCTACTGGGCGCACGTGGGTGACTCGCGCCTGTACCTGTTCCGCCAAGGCGGCCTGATCGGGCAGACCAAGGATCACTCCAAGGTCCAATACCTAGTCGACCAGGGTATCATCGGCGCCGACGAGATCGTCGATCACCCCGACCGCAACAAGATCTTCAGCTGCCTGGGCGGTCTGGTCGACCCGGTCGTCGACCTGTCGCGGCGCACGCCGCTGCGCGCCGGCGACCTGATCGTGCTGTGCACCGACGGCCTGTGGAGCGTGTATCCGCAGGAGGAAATCGCCCAGGCGCTCACCGGCACGTCGATTCTCAAGTCCTCGCCGACGCTGATGCGCGAGGCCGAGTTGCGTGGCGGACCCGAGGGCGACAACCTCTCGGTGATCATCGTGCGCTGGGGTCCGGAGACGGTGCTCGACGAGCCGACGACGACGATCACCGAGACCCTGGGCCTCGGCGAGTTCCAGACCGAGATCGACCGCACGCTTACCCTGACCGACCGCAAGGGCGCGCAGCGCGATCTGACCGACGACGAGATCGAACGCGCGATCGCGGAGATCCAGGCCACCATCAAACGCTACCGCAGGTAAAATGCGCTGCATCATTCTCGACACCGAAACGACCGGACTCGATCCGAAGCTGGGCCACCGGGTGATCGAGCTCGCCGCGGTCGAGGTCGTCGATCGCCGCCCGACCGGCAGAAACGTCCACTTCTACCTCAACCCGGAGCGGGAAATCGACGCCGGCGCGACCGACGTGCACGGCTTGACCTGGGACATGCTGCGCGACAAGCCGCGGTTCGGAGACGTCGCCCGCGAGTTCATCGATTTCGCCGCCGGCGCCCGCTGGATCATCCACAACGCGCCGTTCGACCTGGCGTTTCTTGACGAGGAGCTCAGGCGCTCGGAGCTGCCGTCGACGGCGGCGGTCTGCGCCGAAGTCATCGACACCCTGGCCCTGGCGCGCGAGAAGTTCCCCGGCAAGAACAACAACCTCGATGCGCTGTGCGAGCGATTCGGCATCGCCGACGCGCAGCGGACGGTGCATGGCGCGCTGCTCGACGCCCACCTGCTGGCGGAGGTCTACCTGGCGATGACGCGCGGGCAGGAGACGCTGACCATCGATATCGCCATGCCGGCGGCTGTGGTGGCGGGCGCCGAGGTCGGCGCCGCGGTCGCCGCCGGCGCTGCGCATCCTTGAGCCGTCGGCGGCCGAGCTCGCCGCGCATCGCGCCTATCTGGCCGAGGTCGATCGCGAGGCCGGAGGGCGCTGCATCTGGCTTGCCCTCGAGCGCGCGCCGCGGACGCTATCGGAAACGGCCGGCCGGGCGTAACGTCACTGTCATGCGCGACTCCGATACTGTGCCGGCCTCGCCGCCCCCCAATTCATCGACGGTTACTTTGACCGCGCACAGCCCAGGCCAGGCGCCTGCGCCCGGCAAGGAGTCGGGCCCACCGCCGATCAATCGCGAACTGTCGATCCTCGCCTTCAACCGCCGTGTCCTCGCGCTCGCCGAGGACCCCATGACGCCGCTGCTCGAGCGGCTGCGTTTTCTGTGCATCGTCAGCAGCAACCTCGACGAGTTCTTCGAGATCCGGGTCGCGGGCCTGCGCGAGCAGCTGCGCCTGAAAGCGCCCCTGGTCGGCACGACGCTGCAGGAGCTCAGGGCGACCTTGAATGAAATCAGCCAGGGCGCGCAGGCGCTGGTGGCCGAAATGTACGGCGTGCTGAACCGGCAGATCCTGCCGGCGCTCGCCGCGGGCGGCATCCGCATGCTGCGCCACACCGACCGCAACGCGGCGCAGCGGGCGTGGGCCGCCGACTATTTCCAGCGCGAGATCAGGCCGTTGCTGACGCCGATCGGCCTCGACCCGGCGCATCCTTTCCCGCAGGTGGTCAACAAGAGCCTGAACTTCATCGTCGAGCTCTCGGGACACGATGCCTTCGGGCGCGAAACCAACGTCGCGATCGTCAAGGCGCCGCGCGTGCTGCCGCGGGTGATCGCGCATGCCGGCCGAAATCGCCGGCGCCGAGAATGCGTTCGTGCTGCTGTCCTCGATCATGCACGCGCATCTGCACGAGCTCTTCGCCGGCCGCCAGGTCGTCAATTATTCGCAGTTCCGCGTCACGCGCGACGCCGACCTGTGGATCGACGAAGAAGAAGTCAAGAACCTGCGCCAGGCGCTGGAGGGCGAATTGCCGCAGCGCCAGTTCGGCCTCGCGGTGCGCCTCGAGGTCGCCGCCAATTGCCCGCCTCACCTCGCCGCGTTCCTGCTGCAGCAGTTCGAGCTGCAGGACTCCGACCTCTACCGCTGCGACGGGCCGGTGAACCTGGCGCGGCTGTCGGCGCTCATCGACCAGGTCGACGTCGACGAGCTCAAGTACCCGGCGTTCGTGCCCGGCCTGCCGGAGCGCCTGCGCGACCAGCCCGATATCTTCGCCACGCTTCGCCAGCAGCGACATCCTGCTGCACCATCCGTTCCAGTCGTTCGAGCCGGTGGTCGAGTTCATCCGCAAGGCCGCCGACGACCCGGACGTGGTCGCGATCAAGCAGACCGTCTATCGCACCGGCGTCAACTCGGTGCTGATGGAGGCGCTGATCGAGGCCGCGCGGCGCGGCAAGGAAGTGACGGTGGTCGTCGAGCTGATGGCGCGCTTCGACGAGGAGGCCAACATCAACTGGGCGGAGCGGCTCGAGCAGGTGGGCGCGCAGGTCGTCTACGGCGTGTTCGGGCTCAAGACGCACGCCAAGCTCGCGCTTGCTGCTGCGGCGCGAGCGAGATCCGTCCGGACAGACGCGGCTGCAGCGCTACGCGCACCTCGGCACCGGCAACTACCACCCGCGCACCGCGCGCCTGTACACCGACTTCGGCCTGCTGACCGCCAACCCCGAGCTGTGCGCCGACGTCAACGAGGTGTTCCTGCACATCACCAGCCTCGCCAAGGCAAACCGGCTCAAGCGCCTGTGGCTGGCGCCGTTCACGATGCACCGCCAACTGCTCGACGCGATCCGGCGCGAGACGCGCCACGCCCGGGAAGGCAAGCCGGCGCGCATCGTCGCCAAGATGAACGCGCTGCTCGAGGAGGCGCGTGATCAACGCGCTGTACGCGGCCTCGCAGGCCGGCGTGAAGATCGACCTGATCGTGCGCGGCGCCTGCGCGCTGCGCCCGGGCGTCAAGGGCGTTTCGGACAACATCCGCGTGCGCTCGATCGTCGGCCGCTTTCTCGAGCACAGCCGCATCTGGCTGTTCGAAAACGACGGCGCCGAGGACGTGTATCTGTCCAGCGCCGACTGGATGGGCCGCAACCTTTTCCGCCGCATCGAGGTGGCCTTCCCGGTGCTCGACCCGGCGCTCAAGAAGGCGGGTGATCGACGAGGGCCTCAAGCCCTACCTGGCCGACAGCCACGATGCCTGGGAGCTCGGCGAGGACGGGAGCTACGCCAAGGCCAAGCCGCAAGGGGCGCGCGGCGCCGCCTCGGCGCAGGAGGAGTTGCTGCAGCGGCTGGCGGACAAGACCGCCGCCGGATTCTAGACCCCGCCGGGCATGGACCTCATTCTCTGGCGTCACGCCGAAGCCGAAGCGGGCGAGCCCGATCTCGGCCGGCGGCTCACGGCGAAGGGCATCAAGCAGGCCGAGCGAGTTGCCGCCTGGCTCGACAGTCACTTGCCGGACACGACGCGGGTGCTGGTCAGCCCGGCCGATCGGGCGCAGCAGACCGCGCTCGCGCTGAAGCGCAAGTTCAGGATCGTCCCCGAGCTCGCGCCGGGGGCTGCGCCGTCGGCGGTGCTCGCCGCCGCCGGATGGCCGGACACGCGCGAGCCGGTGCTCGTCGTCGGCCATCAGCCGACGCTGGGCGAAGTCGTCCGCGTTCCTGCTCGCCGGCGAGGCGCTGGCATGGAGCATGCGCAAGGGGGCGGTCTGGTGGCTGTCCAACCGGGTGCGCGACGGCAACGCCGCGGTCGTGCTCAAGGTCGTGATCGGCCCCGATTTCGTCTGAGCCCCTGGCGGCGGCGCTAGGCTGCGGCGGGGCTGGCGAGCGGGCGCAGTTGCTCGAGGAACTGCCGGGTCGCCGTCGCCCATGAGTACTGCTCGGCGTAATCCCGCACCGCTTCGCGATCGAGATCCAGGGCGGCCAGCGCCGCGTCGCGCAGGTCCTCGTTCAGCGCGCCGACGCTCGGATCGCGGATCACGTCGATCGGTCCGGTGACCGGGTAGGCGGCCACCGGCGTTCCGCAGGCCATCGATTCGATGAGCACCAGGCCAAAGGTGTCGGTGCGGCTGGGAAAGACGAAGGCATCGGCCTGCTGGTAGAAATACGCGAGCTCGCTGCCGTATTTCATGCCGTGGAATACGGCTTGCGGAAAGCGCGCCTCGAGCGAGGCCCGCGCCGGCCCGTCGCCGACGACCCACTTCGTGCCGGGCAGCTCCAGGCGCAGGAAGTCCTCGAGGCTCTTCTCGATGGCGACCCGGCCGGCGTAGAGAAAAATCGGCCGCTCCTGCAGGCGGGCCTCGCGCTTGGCCGGGGTGAACAGCGACATGTCGACGCCGCGCGACCAGTAGGCCAGGTTGGTGAAGCCGCGCGCCGAGAGGCGGTGGTAAATGGCCGGGGTCGGCACCAGTACGGCCTCTGCCGGGCCGTGGAACCAGCGCAGCCAGCGATAACTCACCGCCAGCGGCAGGCGGCAGCGCGCATGCACGTATTCCGGGAACTGGGTGTGATAGGCGGTGGTGAACGGACGGCCGCTGGCCAGGCAGTGGCGGCGGGCAGCCAGCCCCAGCGGCGCCTCGGTCTCGAGGTGAATCGCATCCGGCTCGAATTCCTCGATCATGCGCGCCACGCGCGCGCCCGCCCCGAGCGCGAGCCGGATCTCGGGATAGGTCGGGCAGGGCACGGTCGTAAACCCATCGGGCGTGATCAGGCCCACGCTGTGCCCGAGGGCTTCGAGCTCGCGCACGGTGTTCTTCACCGTGGTGACGACGCCGTTAACCTGCGGCGACCAGGCGTCGGTGACGATCAGGATGCGCATGAACCTCGTCCTCCTCGGGTGGATGCTCGGCGAGCACGTCGTGCCAGTGCAGAATCGACAGGTCGCCCTCGGGCGACTCGACGAGCGCCGTCAGGCTCTCGACCCAGTCACCATCATTGCAGTACAGGATGCCGCCGATGTCGCGAATCTCGGCCTGATGAATATGGCCGCAGACGATGCCGTCGAAGTTCCGGGCCCGCGCCTCGGCGGCCAGCGCCTCCTCGAAGGCGACGATGTAGCTGACCGCGTTCTTCACCTTGTGCTTGAGAAACTGGGCCAGCGACCAATAGCGCAGGCCGAGTCGCGCGCGCACCTTGTTCAACCGGTGGTTCAGGTGCAGTGACAGCGTGTACAGGCGATCGCCGAGGTAGGCGAGCCAGCGCGCGTATTGCACGACCCCGTCGAAAAGGTCGCCATGGGTGACCAGCAGGCGCAGGCCGCGCGCCGTGACATGGACGGCCTCGTCGCGGATGGCGATGCCGCCGAAGGCGACGCCGAGGAAGTGCCGCACAGCCTCGTCGTGGTTGCCCGGGATGTAGATGACCTCGGTGCCCTTGCGCGCCTTGCGCAGTATCTTCTGCACCACGTCGTTGTGCGTCTGGTGCCAGTACCAGCGACGCTTGAGCTGCCAGCCGTCGATGATGTCGCCGACCAGATAAAGGTGGTCGGACTCGGTGCGGCGCAGAAAGTCGAGCAACCGGCTCGCCTGGCACCCGGAGGTACCCAGATGCGTATCGGAGATCCAGATGGTGCGGAAACGCAGCGGCGCGGAGTCGGTCGGGCTCATCGCGGCGCGCCGGCCGCGGCGGCCGGGCTAAACGGTGCAGCGCTCGACACGGAAGTGCCGCGCGGGGCGCGCAGCATCGCGGGCGCGCAGCAGCAACAGGGGGACGACTGCGCCGCGGTCGCGCTCGATCAGAACCCGCCGCCGGCGCTGCACGCAGTCCGGATCGGTGGCCCATCGCGCTCGAAGGGCGCCAAGGCCGGACGCAGTTTCGGCGCGGAACGCGTTCCCGGTTGCAGCCATGCGGCCCGATTCCTGTGTGCGATGGGTCGCGGGCACAGTAACGAGCCGATGCGACGCGCGTGTGACGGAATCGTGGCGACGAGATGACAGGCCGATAAACGCCGCGCGCCGGTGCCGCGCAACGGGGCTGCCTCGATCAGCGCCGGCCGGCCTTCCAGGGGTAGCCGAGCGCGGCCCACTGGTCGCGCTCCTTGTCGAGCAGATGCGCGGTCAACGGATGCGCCGCCAGCCAGCGCGGCGGGACAGTGAGGGCGATGCGTGCGGCGATCTTGAACTCGATGCGCGGCAGGGCGATGGCGGTGCGCGCATGGTGGAACAGCACCGCCAAGCGCAAGGCGAGCAGCTGCGAGCGCACCTTGCCGTCGCTCAGCGCCGCCTGAACCTTGGCGAGCCCGCCGCGGCTGCCGACGACCAGCAGGGCGAGCAGGCTTTGCTCCCCGGCGGAGAATCCGGGCATGTCGGCATGCTGCAGGATGTACGCGCCGTGCTTGTGGAAACCGAGATGGGAGACCGACATGCCGATCTCGTGCAGGGTGGCGGCCCACTGCAGCAAGGCCACGTCGCCCGGCTTGGCAGCGGGGACCGCGCGTCGGAAAAGCTCGGCGGCGAAAATGGCGACGCGCGCGGCGTGGGCGCGGTCGATCGCGTAGCGGTCGACGAAGCGCTCGACGGTAACGCCGCGGATGTCGGCGTCGATCGTCCGGCCGAGCAGGTCGTAGAGCACGCCTAAGCGCAGCGCCCCGCCGACCGGGTCGATGCGCTCGATCTTGAGCTCCGCGACTGCCGCGCTCATGATCGCCAGGCCGCCGGCCAGCACCGGCGCGCGCTCCGGCTTGAGCGCGTGCAACGACAGGCGGGCGATATGCCGTGCGCTGAGCATGCGTCTTTTGAGCCGCTGCAGCCCGAGCGGGGTGATCCCGCCGCCGGAGAGGCCGTTCTGCTCGAGGATTTCGGAGAGCGCCGCCGCCGTCCCTGACGAGGCGTAGGCTTCACGCCAGTGATCCGGGCCGAATTCGCGGGCGATGGCCTCGATCTCGACCCGGGCCGCGGTTTCGGCGCCGGCGAACGCCTCTGCCGTGACCAGGCCCTGGCGAAAGAACCGCTGCGTCAGGCCGACGCAGCCGATCTTGAGCGATTCCAGGCGTTCCGGCTCCAGCCCCCGGCCGATGATGAATTCCGTCGAGCCACCGCCGATGTCGACGACCAGACGGGGGTCCGGTGAGCGGGGGAGTTCGTGCGCCACGCCCAGATAGATCAGCCGCGCCTCCTCGTGCCCGCCGATAACGTCGATCGGAAAGCCGAGCGCGCGCTCGGCCTGCGGCAGGAATTCGCGCGCGTTCTTGGCCACGCGGAAGGTGTTGGTTGCCACCGCGCGCACCGCCGACGGATGCAGCCCCGCGAGGCGCTCGCGAAAGCGGGCGAGGCATTCGAGCGCGGCCTTCATGGCCGAGAAACGGATGTGTCCCTGCGGATCGAGGCCGGCGCCGAAACGCAGCGTCTCGCGCCAGGTGTCGAGGCGATAGATCTGGTCGCCCTCGACGCGAGCGATTTCCAGGCGGAAGCTGTTCGAGCCGAGATCGACGACGGCGAGTAGGGTTGCGGGCACGGTGGACACGAGCGTCGTGCGACTAGAGCCTGGCCAAGGACGGCCAAGGCTATCAGAAAAGCTCGTTCACGACGCCTTTGGCGGTTGGGTCGATTCTGCTACCCTCGACGTCCCAGCGTCACTGCCGTTCGCCGTGCCCAAGCCGGTCGACTATCTGCAGAAGATCCTCACTGCCCGCGTCTACGACGTGGCCGTCGAGTCGGCGCTCGAGCTCGCGCCGACGCTCTCGTCGCGGCTGGGCAACCGGGTGCTGCTCAAGCGCGAGGATCAGCAGGCGGTGTTCTCGTTCAAGCTGCGCGGGGCGTACAACAAGATGGCGCACCTGTCGGCAGCGGAGCGCTCGCGCGGCGTGGTCGCGGCATCGGCCGGCAATCATGCGCAGGGTGTGGCGCTGGCGGCGCAAAGGCTCGCCTGCAAGGCAACCATCGTCATGCCGGTGACCACGCCGTCGATCAAGACCCACGCCGTGCAGGCGCGCGGCGCGAGGGTCGTCCTCCATGGCGACTCGTACAGCGAGGCCTACGCGCGCGCCCTGGCGCTCGCTCGCGCCACCGGGGCGGTGTTCGTGCACCCCTACGACGACCCCGACGTGATCGCCGGCCAGGGCACGATCGGGATGGAAATCCTGCGCCAGCAGCAGGGTCCTATCGACGCCATCTTCGTCGCCGTCGGCGGCGGCGGCCTGATCGCCGGCATCGCCTCCTACGTCAAGCGGGTGCGGCCGGAGGTGCGCGTCATCGGCGTGGAGCCGGTCGACTCGGCGGCGATGGCGCAATCGCTCGAGGCCGGACGGCGGGTGAGGCTCGACCACGTCGGCCTGTTCGCCGACGGCGTCGCGGTCAAGCAGGTGGGCAAGGAGACCTTCCGCCTCTGTCGCGCGCTCGTCGACCAGATGGTCCGGGTCGATACCGACGCCATCTGCGCCGCGATCAAGGATGCGTTCGAGGACACGCGCTCGATTCTCGAGCCCGCCGGCGCCCTGTCCATTGCCGGCGTCAAGGCCTACTGCGAGCAGCATCGCAGCCGCGACAAGACCTATGTCGCGATCGCCGGCGGCGCCAACATGAACTTCGACCGCCTGCGCTTTGTTGCCGAGCGCGCGGAGCTGGGCGAGCAGCGGGAAGCGATCCTGGCGGTGACCATTCCCGAACGCCCGGGGAGCTTCCGCGAGTTCTGCGCCCTGCTGGGCAAACGCAGCATAACCGAGTTCAACTACCGCTATGCCGACGCCCGCATCGCCCACTTGTTCGTCGGCATCGAAGTGGCCAACCGGCGCGAAACCGCGGCCCTGCTGCGGGCGATGCACCAGCGCCGCATCGAAGCCTACGACCTGTCCGACAACGAGATGGCCAAGCTCCACGTCCGGCACCTCGTCGGCGGCCATGCCCCGGCGGCGGAGCACGAAATCCTGTTCCGCTTCGAGTTCCCGGAGCGACCGGGCGCGCTGATGCAGTTCCTCAACAGCATGAGCCGGGGCTGGAACATCAGCCTGTTCCACTACCGCAACCACGGCGCCGACTACGGCCGCGTCCTGGTGGGGATGCAGGTCCCGCCGTCCGACCAGAGCCAATTCCAGCGCTTTCTGGAGCGTGTCGGCTATCGCTTCGTCGACGAGTCCGCCAACCCCGCCTACCGCATGTTTCTCGGCCGTTAGCACTTCCCGAGCTGCCGCGCAACGGCACTTCCGGCGGGTATTCGTCCCAATCGTTGTTGCAAATCCCTCAGAAGTCACAGATTTGCCGGTTCTGGCAAGGATTATGCTCTAGGCATTTGGTTACATCCGTGGCAAACTTTCGCGAGGGATTTATGGAATCGACCGCGGCAACCGCCGAATTGAGCAGAAATGCCAGGAGCCAGGAATTGCCCGAACCGAGCGCGCTGAACGGCGTAAAGGTCATGGTGATCGACGACAGCAACACCATTCGTCGCAGCGCCGAGATCTTTCTGCTGCAGGCGGGCTGCACGGTGATACTTGCCGACGACGGTTTCGATGCCCTGGCCAAGATCACGGATCATCAGCCGGACCTCATCTTCGTCGATATCATGATGCCGCGGCTCGACGGCTACCAGACCTGCGCGCTGATCAAGAAAAACGCCAAATTTCACCAGACGCCCGTCGTGATGCTGTCGTCGAAGGACGGGTTGTTCGACCGCGCGCGCGGCCGCATGGTTGGCTCGGATCAGTACCTGACCAAGCCGTTTACCAAGGAGAGCCTGTTGAAGGCCGTGGCGACGCATGTGAAGACTGTGGCGTAGCAGGAGGCGGTGCGGAGCCCAGGGGCCGGACCGCGGTGCGGGCATTGGGGGGCATGGAAGGGCGGGATGCGATGGCAATCAAGCGAATTCTTATCGTCGACGATTCGCCGACGGAACGGCATGTGCTCAACGACATGCTGACCAAGGCCGGCTACGAGGTCGTCGCCAGCGACAACGGGGAGGATGCGATCCTCAAGGCAAGGACGGTCAAACCCGACCTGATACTCATGGACGTCGTGATGCCGGGGCTCAACGGCTTTCAGGCGACGCGGGCGATCAGCAGGGACCCCGCGACGCGCACCGTGCCCATCATCCTGTGCACCTCGAAGAGCCAGGAGACCGACAAGATCTGGGGCCTGCGCCAGGGCGCGCGGGATTACATCGTGAAACCGGTCAGGCGCGACGAACTGCTGGCGAAGATAACCGCGTTCGGCTGAGTCTTACGACGCCGCCATGGCCCGTGCCGCTAAACTCGATCTGCGCAGCTTCCAGCAGGAGCTGGCGACCCGGCTCGCCGCCAAGACCGCGGCGCAGGTCGAGCAGTCGCGCCTGGGGCTCGCCTGCGCCGGGGAGCAGTGGCTGATCCGCCTCGCCGACGCCGGAGAGGTGATCGCCGTGCCATCGATGGCCACCGTGCCGCGGACCAAGCCGTGGTACCTGGGCATCGCCAACATTCGCGGCAATCTCTACGGGGTGATCGATTTCGCCGGCTTCCTGGGACGCCCCCTCGAGCCGATGACGCCCGGCACCAGCCTTTCCCGGATGGTGCTGTTCGGGCCGCGGGTCGGCGAGCTTCACGCCGGCCTGATCGTGCATCGCGTGCTCGGCCTGCGCAACTTAGCAGAGCTGCAACGCAACGAATCGCCTGCCGGCGCGCCGGCGTGGTACGGAGCGCGCTGGGCGGAGGCAAACGGGGGCGTGTGGCAGGAAATCGATCTGGCGCGCCTGGCGCAGGATCCGGCCTTTCTGCAGGTGGGACTGTGACCGGGGAGGCGGCGATGCATGGCGACCCTTCAGGGCGGGAGAGAACATGGCGCTAAGTTTGAAAGGCATGCTCGGCGCGAAGCCGGCACGGGGGAAGGCCGCCGAGCTCGAAATGCCAACCACCACGCAGGTCAAGATGAACGCACCGCCGAAGGGTTACGACCCGCTCGCCTCGGTGTCGATCATGGAGCAGCTGCGCACCGCGGCTTCCGAGGCGCGGCAACCGAGTCGCTTGTGGATCATCGGCCATCTGCCGGTCGCCAAGCAGGAGCAGATACTGGGTGCTCTGACGCTCGTCTTCCTGCTCCTGGGCGGGGTCATGCTCTACCTCTACATCACGCTGGCCGACAAGAACGCGACCGCCGCCAGTATCGCCACCGAAATGCAGATGCTCTCGCAGCGGCTCGCCCGCAGCACCTCGCTCGCCGTGCAGGGCAGCGCCCCGGCATTCGACAGCGTCAAGGACTCGCGCGACCGCTTCCGCGCCGACCTCGACGCGCTGAGCAAGGGCGGCAACGCCAGGGGCGCGCGGGTGGACGTTACCAGCACCGAATCGCAGCTGGCGCAGCTCAACGATATTTCGACCCGCTGGGATCGGGTCGAAAAGGATGCCACCGCCGTGCTCGACAACCAGCAGAGCCTGCTGTCGCTGTCCAAAGGCCTGGCCGGCATCAACGAGGCCAACACCCAGCTGCTGGAGCTCGCCGAGCAGGCCGCCGCGCAGGTGGCCGCGGGTGGCGGCAGCGTACGCGACGTCGATTTCACCAACCAGCTGGCCATGCTCTCGCAGCGCATCGCCAAGAATGCCAACTCGCTCGTCTCGTCCGACGAGATCGATCCGGAGGTCGCTTTCCTGCTGGGCAAGGATGCGGGCACGTTTCGCGACGTCCTCAACGGCCTGCTCAAGGGCAGCGACTCGCTGCGCCTGCCCGGCATCAAGAACGACGAGGCGCGGTCGACCCTGGCCGACCTGCAGAAGCGCTTCACCGGCTACGACGGCGGCGTCAACGCCATCCTGCAGAACATGCAGCGCCTCGTAGTCGCCAAGCAGGCCGCGCGCGGCATCAACCAGGCCTCCGAGCCGCTGCTCAATGCCGCCACGGCGCTGGCCAGCAGCTACGAGACCCAGAACTTCGGGCGCTTGCTGAGTCTGGTCGCGGCCATCGTCGCGATCATCCTGGCGCTGTTGTTCGCCGCCATGTTCGCCAAGGTGCTCTACGACGAGCAGCGGGTCACGGCGATGGACAGCGAACAGGAGAACAAGCGCAACCAGGAGGCGATTCTGCGCCTGTTGAACGAGATGGGGAACCTGGCCGATGGCGACCTCACCGTCCAGGCCTCGGTGACCGAGGACGTCACCGGCGCGATCGCCGACTCGATCAATTTCACGATCGAGGAATTGCGCACGCTGGTCAAGGGCATCAACAACGCGACCGACCAGGTGGCCAAGGCGACGACCGACGCGCAGGCGATCTCGAACCGGCTGTTCGAGGCCTCGCAGCGGCAGAACAAGGAAATCCAGCAGGCGTCCGGGTCGGTGCTGCAGATGGCACAGTCGATCAACGAGGTGTCGCAAAGCGCCGCACAATCCGCCCGCGTGGCGCAGCAATCGCTGGCGGCCGCCGAGAAAGGCGGGCAGGCGGTGCAGAACCAGATCGCCGGCATGAACGAAATCCGCACCCAGATTCAGGACACCGCCAAGCGGATCAAGCGCCTGGGCGAATCCTCGCTCGAGATCGGCGAGATCGTGGAGCTCATCTCGGACATCACCGAGCAGACCAACGTGCTGGCGCTCAATGCCGCCATCCAGGCCGCATCGGCGGGCGAAGCCGGCCGCGGCTTCACCGTGGTGGCCGAAGAAGTCCAGCGCCTGGCGGAACGCTCGGGCGAGGCCACCAAGCAGATCGATGCCATCGTCAAGACGATTCAGGCCGACACCCAGGACGCCGTGGCGGCGATGGAAAAGAGCACCGTCGGCGTCGTGGAGGGAACCAAGCTGTCTGACGCGGCGGGGCAGGCGCTCGACGAAATCCGGCGCGTGTCGCGGGAACTCGCCGAGCTGATCGGCGGCATTTCCGCGCAAACACAGCGCCAATCCGCCTCGGTGTCGGAAGTCACCCGCGGCATGCAGGGCATTCTCAAGATCACCGAGGAGACGACCGAGGGCACCAAGCAAACCAACGTGTCGATCGGGCAGCTGACCAAGCTGGCCGCCGAATTGCGCAGTTCCGTGGCCGGCTTCAAGGTATGAAACCGTCCGCCCGGCGGCAGGCACCCGTCGCGGGTGGTTGCGTGTAGTGCACAGCCGCGGCGCGTTTCTTGCTCACCGCTTCGGCAGTTGCGTCCATCCCCAATCTCATGGTCACCGACACCGCTCCGGAATTCGACCTCGGCCCGCTGTCCTGGGTCCAGGGTGAGATCGACCAGGCCCTGACGCGCGGGGTCGAAGCACTGGCGACGTTCAAGGCGGCGCCGAAGGATTCGACCGCGCTCAAGCACGCGCAGACCCACATCCACCAGGCGGCCGGCGCGATCCAGATGGTCGGGCTCGACGCGGTCACCGCGTATACCGACGAAATCGAGCGCCAGCTCGGCCGCCTCGAGGAGCTCGCCGCTCCCGAAGCGCAGGCAAGCTGCGACCTCATCGACCGCGCCTGCCGCAAGCTCAAGATCTTCCTGGACGAGGTGGTCGGTGGCGCTACTCCGGTCCCGCTGAAGCTGTTTCCGGAGTACGAACTGATGCAGCAGGCGCGCGGGGTGAAGGCCGCGGCGCCGACGGACCTGTTCTATCCCGACCTTTCGCCGCGGGCGCCCAGGATCGGCAGCACGAAGGCGGTCACGCCGCAGAAGCTGCCATCGTTCCTGGTCAAGCAGCGCCGGATGTTCCAGCGCGGGCTGCTCGCCTGGCTGCGCGGCGATGAAGAAGGTGCTCGGGTCATGCGTGACGCGGTCCAGGGCATCGAGGACGTGCAGGCGCACTCGGCGCAGCGCTCGTTCTGGTGGGCGGTGGGCGCGTTGCTCGAAGGCATCGTCGAAAGGGGCGTCGAAAGCGGCTTCGGCGTCAAGCAACTCTGCGGCCGCGTCGACCTGCAGATCCGGCGCTTCGTCGAAGGCTCGGCCAAGGTCGCCGACCGGATGCGGCGCGAGGTCCTCTATTACGTCGCGATCAGCGCGCCGGTGGGGCCGCAGGTCCAGGCAGTCCAGCGCGCCTATCGCCTGCAGGGCCTGATCCCCACCGCCGAAGTGCTCTCGGCCGACGTCGTGCGGGTGCAGCCGAGGCTGCGCGAAGCGCGCGACCTGCTGGCTACGGCAAAGGACCTCTGGCTCAAGCTGACCGGGGGCAGGATGGAGAACCTGCCCAAGCTCAAGCAGACTCTGTCGACGCTGCGCGACAAGATCGCCGCCATTGGCGAGCCGTCGCTGTCAAAGCTCGCCGCCGCGCTGGCCGGACGCCTCGACAGGCTGCCCAGCGGCGCCATTCCCGAGGCGGCGGCGATGGATTACGCGACCGGGCTGCTGCTCGCCGAATCGCTGGTCGACAATTTTGCGAACCTGTCGCCGGACGTGCCCGCGCAGGTCGACGCGATGATCGCCCGGCTCGACTCCAGCCAGCCGGCGACGCATGCCGAGGCGCCGGTGCTCGACGAGATGGCGCGCCGCGCCCAGGAGCGCCTGCTGCTCGCCCAGGTGGCGCGCGAGATCCAGGCCAACCTGCGGCACATGGAGCAGGTGCTCGACGCATTCTTCCGGGATCACGACAAACGCGCCGACCTGGCCACGCTCGCGCACGACAGCAAGCAGATCATGGGCGCGCTCAAGATCCTCGGCCTCGAGCACGCCGAGCAGCTGCTCGCGCTCTGCCAGCAGCAGATCGACGAGTATGCGAAGCCGGATTCGCGCGTGGCCAACGAGGACCTCGAGCTGCTCGCCGAATCGCTTTCCGGGCTGGGGTTCTACATCGAGGCAGTCGAACAGCAGCGACCGGATCGCGAGCGGCTCATCGAGCCGCTCTTGGCGCAGCGGCTGGGCGAGCCGGCGAAGCCGCAAACCGACGACCAGGACACCGTCGAGGCGGCGGTGGCCGACGTCAAGGCCGCGCTGCCGGCGACGCTGGCCGCGTTCCAGCGCTCGCCAGGCGAACAGAGCGTCCGCGAGCGCCTGGAGGCGGAGCTCACGACGTTGAAGAACGACGCCGAGCTCATCGGTGAGGCGCAGCTGCAAGCCGACGCCGAGGCCGCGCTCGACCTGCTCGCCCGCGCCGGCACCGGTGATACCGCCGAGTTGCAGGATGCGATCAGCGCCATCGCCGGGAGCGAGGTCGCCTCGCCCATTCCGCCGTCGGAAGAGACGATGCGCCTGCTCGAGACCGACGCTTCGCAACTCGACGCGGAGCTGCTCGACATCTATCTCACCGAGGCCGACGAAGTGATCGACAGCGTCGCCTCGAACGCGGTGGCGCTCAAGGCACAGCCCGACGATCGCGAGGCGTTGACCACGGTGCGCCGCGGATTCCATACGCTTAAGGGCAGCGGGCGCATGGTGGGGCTGACCGAACTTGGCGAGATCGCCTATGCCGTTGAGAAAGTGCACAACAGGCTGCTGGAGGACGAGCTGCCGGTGACCCCGGCCGTGCTCTCGCTCATCGACACCGCGCAAACGAGCTTCCGCGTATGGGTCGATACCCTGCGGCGCAAGCATCGAGTCACGCCGGACGCGACCGCGCTGAACGCCGCCATCGCCAAGGTGGAAGCGGAATTTCCGGCGCCGCCGGCTGCCGTGGCGGTGGCGCCCGAACCTGCGCCGCCGGCAACGACGCAGATCACCCCGCAGGTGGCGGGGGCCGCACCGCTCGCGCCGGTATCGTCGCTGATCGAGGTGATCGAGCTCGATGAGACCCCGATGGCCGAAGCCGGAGCCGCCGCCGGGTCACAGCCCTCGGCCCCGGTGGCCGAGATCATCGAGTTCACGCCGCGAGCTGCCGCCGTGGCGCCGCCTGCTGCGCCGGCCCCGGCTGAAATCGCCGTCGAGCCGGAGGAAGTAACCATCGGCCCAGTCACGCTCTCGACGGCCTTGTATCGGATCCTCTGTGACGAGGCGCTGCAGCATCTGGGAACCCTGGATGGCGAGTTGGCGCAGCTGCAGTTCAACCCCGCGGCGACTCCATCGCAGGCGATGGTGCGTGCCGCGCACACGCTCTGCGGCATCCACCGCACCGGAGGCTTTCCGCTGCTGGCGACGGCGGCCAAGGCGCTCGAGCAGTGCCTGCTCGGGCTCGAGGAGCGCGGGGCCCCTTTGCCTTCGACCGCGCAGCCGGTGCTCGCCCGTGCCGTCGCCGGCTTGCGCAACCTCGCCGACAGGGTGCGCTCGCGGGCCGCGTTCAACAGCGCCGACGAGGCGGAAACCGGCGAGATCGTGGCCGAGCTCGATGCGTTGCGCCAGGAGGCCACGCCGGCAACGACCGCCGACGACAGCGAGTCTCTCGCCGCCCGCGCCGACGCGGAAGAGGACGTACAGGCGCTGGCGGAAGCCTCGGTGGCCCATACCCCCGCGCCCGCTCCCCCAGCGACTGTCGTCGAGGTGCCCTTCGTTCCGGTTACCGCGCCCGGCGCGCCGGCGCGCCGGGCCGCTTCGGAACCGGAAACGGCGGCGCCGGTGGCGCAGATCAAGAGTGCATCCGAAGTCGCGATCCCGATCCCGGCTGGAGACGAATCGCTCGCGACCGTGCGCGACGACGTCGACGAGCAGGTGTTGCCGGTCTTCCTCGAGGAAGCGGCCGAGCTCTTTCCCCAGGCGGGCGAGCAGCTGCGCGCGTGGCAGCGCAATCCCGGCAGCCTCGACGGCGCGCAGGCGCTGCGCCGCACCCTGCACACCTTCAAGGGCAGCGCGCGCATGGCCGGCGCGATGCGGTTAGGCGAGCTCACCCACTGGATGGAAAGCCGGCTGATGGCCGGCGACGCGCCCGCCGAGCCGACGGCGGCGTTGTTCGACGCGCTCGACACCGACCTCGATCGGCTCGCCTTCGTGCTCGATCGCCTGCAGAAGAGCGAGTTCAATACGCCCCTGCCGTGGCTCCAGGTCGATGCGCCGGTCGCCCCGGTCGCCCCGGTCGCCCCGGCCGCGCCGGTCGCCCCGCTGGTGCTGGCTGCGGTGCCCGGTGCCCCGACCGCCGCGCCGCCACCGGCGCAGGCCGCGCCCACGGTCCCGGCCGAGCCCGCGGCCCCGACCGCGGCACCCGAGGCCGAAGTGGCGCAGCGCGCGATGCTGCGGGTGCGCGCTGATCTCATCGATCGGCTGGTCAACGAGGCCGGCGAGGTCGCCATTGCCCGCGCCCGCGTCGAGGGTGAACTGCGCTCGCTCAAGGGCAACCTGCTCGAACTGACCAACAGCGTCATCCGCCTGCGCTCCCAGGTGCGCGAGATCGAGATCCAGGCGGAGTCGCAGATCCAGTCGCGGGACTTGCACGTCAAGCCCGGCGAGGCGGACTTCGACCCGCTGGAATTCGACCGTTTTACGCGCTTCCAGGAGCTGACCCGCAGCCTCGCCGAGGGCGTCAACGACGTCTCCACCGTGCAGCAGTCGCTGCTGCGCAACATCGACGATGCCGACGCGGCGCTGCTGGCGCAGGCGCGCCTGTCGCGCGACGTCCAGCAGCAGCTGTTCTCGATCCGCACCGTGCCCTTCGGCAGCCTGTCGGAGCGGCTGTACCGGATCATGCGCCAGACGGCCAAGGAACTCGACAAGCGGGCGAACCTGGAGATTCGCGGCACGCAGGTCGAACTCGACCGCTCGGTGCTGGAGAAGCTCGTCGGCCCGCTCGAACACCTGTTGCGCAACGCGCTCGATCACGGGATCGAGACCCGCGACGAGCGACTCAAGCGCGGCAAGCCCGAGACCGGGGAAATCACCCTCACCGTGCGCCAGCAGGGCAACGAGATCGCGATCGAAATCGCCGACGATGGCGCGGGACTCGATTTCGACCGCATTCGCCAGAAGGCCCGCGAGCTCGGCCTCATCAGCGGCGATGTCGAGCCGACCGAGGCGCGCCTTACGGAGTGCATCTTTGCACCGGGCTTCTCGACCGCGTCGAAGGTCACGCAGATCTCCGGCCGCGGCGTGGGCGCCGATGTGGTCCGCTCCGACGTGGCCGCGCTCGGCGGCCGGGTCGACGTCGCCACCGTGCCCGGCAAGGGAACGAGTTTCTCGCTCTACCTGCCGCTCACGCTGGCGGTGGCGCAAACCGTGCTCGTGCGGGCCGGCGGCCGGCTGTGGGCGCTTCCGGCACCGATGGTCGAACAAGTGCAGCAGATCAAGGACAAGGACCTGATCAACCTCTACCTCAAGCGCGAGGTCAGCTGGCAGAACCGCAAATACCCGTTCTTCTACCTGCCGCGGCTGCTGGGCAACGCCGGCCACAACCCGGAGACGCTGCGCTACAACTCGGTATTGCTCCTGAAGAGCGGTCAGAATACGACCGCGGTGCATGTCGACGAGATGATCGGCAATCAGGAAGTCGTGGTGAAGAACATCGGCCCGCAGCTCGCCCGCGTTTCCGGCATCGCGGGTGCGACGGTGCTCGGCACCGGCGAAGTCGTCCTGATCATCAACCCGGTGCAACTCGCGCAACGCATCGACCTCGAGGCCGAGGCGCCGATGGTCGTGACCACGGCGCAGGCGGGCCGTGCCGCCGCGGCGCTCGCCGCCGCGTCCGGGCCGCCCCTGGTGATGATCGTCGACGATTCGTTGACGGTGCGCAGGATAACCAGTCGACTGCTCACGCGCGAAGGCTTCGAGGTCGTCACGGCCAAGGACGGCCTCGATGCGATGCAGACGATGGGCGAGCGCATGCCCGACGCCATTCTGCTCGACATCGAGATGCCGAGGATGGACGGCTTCGAGTTCGCCAAGACGATCAAGTCCGACCCCCGGAGCGCGCACATTCCGATCATCATGATCACCTCACGCACCGCCGAGAAGCACCGCAATCGGGCCCGCGAACTCGGCGTCGAGGCGTACCTGGGCAAGCCGTTCCAGGAAGAGGAGTTGCTTCGCAACCTGCGCGAAATGCTCGCCGCGCACGTCGCCTAGCTCTGCGTTGCGCTGCAACACCCCCCACGCGGCGCGCTGATCCGGCGTCGCTTCGGCTTGTGCATCGCCAAGGGACGGATTTCGTTCGCGACCGCGCCCTCTCGTTTAAAATGAAGGACACGCCTCGGTTCACCAGGAGCAAGCATGTCGCAGCACGCCACGGAAAACATCCGCACTGTCGCGTTGGTAGGGCACGGCGCCGCGGGCAAGACCATGCTCGCGGAAGCGCTGCTCTTCCGCGCCAAAGCCATTCCGGCCTCAGGTAGCGTCGAGCGGGGAACGACGGTCAGCGACTTCGATGCGCTGGAGAAATCCTGGCAGCACTCGCTGCGCTCTTCGGTATTGCACTTCGACATCGACGGCACGCGCGTGCATCTGCTCGACACGCCCGGATTTCCCGATTTCATCGGCCAGGCAATCGGCGCGCTCGACGCCGTGGAGACCGCCGCCATCGTGGTCAACGCGCAGTCGGGTATCGAGATGATCACCTCGCGCATGATGGACTGGGCGGCGCAACGCCGACTCTGCCGCCTGGTCGTCGTCAACAAGATCGATGCCGAAAACGCCGACCCGGAAGCCGTCCTCGCCGCGATCCAGGCCGCGTTCGGCAAGGAGTGCCTGCCGATCAACCTTCCCGCCGACGGCGGCAAACGCGTCGTCGATTGCTTCTTCAATCCTTCCGGCGACGCGGATTTCTCGTCGGTCGCCGAGGCGCATGGCGCGCTGGTCGACCAGGTGGTCGAAGTCGACGAAGCGCTGATGGCGCTCTACCTGGAGCAGGGCGAGGTTGCGCCCGAGCAACTGCACGCGCCGTTCGAGAAGGCGCTGCGCGATGGGCACCTCGTGCCGGTGTGCTTCGTCTCGGCGCGCACCGGCGCCGGCGTCGCCGAGTTGCTCGATATCCTGGTCAAGCTCGCTCCCAACCCGAGCGAGGGCAACCCGCCGCTGTTCACCAAGGGCGAGGGCCCGAGCGCAGTCGAGTTCTACGCCGTGCCGGACCCGAAGCAGCACGTGCTGGCACACGTGTTCAAGGTGGTCATCGATCCGTTCATCGGCAAGCTCGGCATCTTCAGGGTCCATCAGGGAACCGTCAGCCGCGATACGCAGCTGTTCGTCGGCGACGGACGCAAGCCGTTCAAGGTCAGTCACCTGTTCATGCTGCAAGGCGGCAAGCAGATCGAGGTAGACCGCGCCGTGCCGGGCGACATCGCCGCGGTCGCCAAGGTCGACGAAATCGATTTCGACTGCGTGCTGCACGACTCGCACGACGAGGACCAGATCCATATGCGGCCGCTGGTTTTTCCGACCCCGATGCACGGCTTTGCCATCACGCCGAAGAAGCGCGGCGACGAGCAGCGCATTTCCGACGTCCTGCACAAGATGATCGCCGAGGACCCGACGCTGGCCCTCGAGCACGACGCGACGCTCAACGAGACGGTGCTGCGCGGACTGGGCGACCTGCATCTGCGCTCGGTGTTCGAGCGCATGTCGTCGCAATTCAAGCTCGAGATCGACACCCGCCCGCCGCGCATACCGTATCGGGAGACGGTCACCGCGAAGGCCGAAGGCCACCATCGGCACAAGAAGCAGACCGGAGGCGCGGGGCAGTTCGGCGAGGTGTACCTTCGCGTCGAACCCCTGCCGCGCGGCTCGGGGTTCGAATTCGTCGACCAGGTCAAGGGCGGGACGATACCGAACCAGTTCATCCCCGCGGTGCAGAAGGGCGTCGAACAGGTGCTTGCGGCCGGCCCGATCGCCGGGTTCCCGCTGCAGGACGTGCGGGTGATCGTCTACGACGGCAAACATCACGCGGTCGACTCGAAGGAAATCGCCTTCGTCACCGCCGGCCGGAAGGCGTTCCTGGATGCGATCGAAAAGGCCCGGCCGATCGTGCTCGAGCCGATCGTGAGTCTGGAAGTTCTCTGCCCGGAGGCGAACATGGGCGACGTCGCCGGGGACCTTTCCGGTCGCCGTGGCCAGGTCACCGGCACGCGCTCGCTGCAGGCGGGAACGCTCACCGTCAACGGCCTTGCGCCGCTGTCGGAGCTCGACGGCTACGCCGCGCGGCTCAAGGCGATGACCGCCGGCCACGCCGGTTGGACGATGACGCTCTCCCACTACGATCCGGCGCCGCCCAATCTGCAGCAACAGCTCGCCACTGAGTTCGCCAAGCACCGCCGCCACGAAGAAGAGTAGGGCCGCGCTGCGGGGCTCGCGGGACCGGGTCATGGGCCATGGCCAGGACGCTATTTGTGCCCGGGCGGGGCGGAGTTTACAATTGCCACCATGGGCGATTCCCGGGTCAGTCTGACCCATCATTTCCTGATCGCCATGCCCAGCATGGCCGATCCGCACTTTGCCCATACGTTGATCTACATCTGCGAGCACAACGACCAGGGCGCGCTCGGCATCGTCGTCAACAAGCCGATCGACATGACGCTCTCGGCCCTGTTCGAGCAGATCAACATTCCGCTTGGCGACTCGGAGCTGCGCGCGAGCAAGGTGCACTATGGCGGGCCGGTGCAGATCGACCGCGGCTTCGTCCTGCACCGGCCGCTGGGCAGCTGGCAATCGACGCTCGCCATCAGCGACGAACTCGGCCTGACGACCTCGAAGGACATTCTCGAGGCGGTCGGCCACGGCAACGGGCCGGCCAACGTGCTGGTGACACTCGGCTACGCGGGGTGGTCGGCCGACCAGCTCGAGCAGGAGATCGCGCAGAATGCCTGGCTCACCGTTGCCGCCGATCCCAACGTGCTGTTCGCCGAGCCGGCCGAGCTGCGGTTGCCGGCGGCGATGAAGCTGCTCGGCATCGATTTTTCCCGGCTGTCCGACTCGGTCGGACACGCGTGATGCGTGGCGGGGAAGGTGATCTCGCCCGCGACGCCGGCGGGGACCGTTCTCGCCTTCGACTTCGGAACGCAGCGAGTCGGCGTCGCCGTCGGCGAGACCAGCACGCGGATTGCCCATCCGCTGGCGACCCTTGCCGAACCGGCAAACGACAGGCGCATGGCGGCGATCGCCGCGCTGGTCGAACTCTGGCGTCCGGTCCTGCTCGTCGTGGGCCTGCCCACGCATGCCGACGGCACTGCGCACCCGATGACGGCGCGGGCGCGACGCTTCGCGCGCCAGCTCGAGGGGCGCTTCGGCCTGCCGGTTGCTTTCTGCGACGAGCGTTTCACGACCCAGGCGGCCACGCGCAGCCTGCTCGGTGCCGGCGGGCGTGCCCCCGAGCGGAAGGCGGTGCGCGACCAGGTTGCGGCGCAACTGATCCTCCAGGCCTATCTTGACGAGCACCATCCTGCCTGACGCCGAGGCCACGCTCGCGGTCCTCGCCGACAAGATGCGCGGGGCGATCGCCCACGATGCCCGTCTGATCGGCATCTACTCCGGCGGCGCATGGCTCGCCGAACGCCTGGCCGGGATGCTCGACGGCGAGCACCCGGTCGGCTACATCGACGTGTCTTTCTACCGCGACGACTACGCGCAGAAGGGGCTGCGCGCGAAACTCGAGACCACCACGCTCCCGTTCGAAGTCGCCGGCAGCCGCATCGTCCTGGTCGACGACGTCCTCTACACCGGTCGCTCGGTGCGCGCCGCCATCAACGAACTGTTCGACTACGGGAGGCCGGAGGCAATCGAGCTCGCGGTGCTCATCGACCGCGGCGGTCGCGAGCTGCCGATCGAGGCAACCTACGTCGGAGCGCGGCTCGCGGTCGCCCGCGACCTGTCGATCGTGCTGCAGCGCCACCTCGATGGCAGTCTCGAGCTTTCGGTCGAGCAGGCAGGGGGCAAAGCCGGTGCGTAACCCGCAACTCAACGCCGCCGGCCAGCTGCAGCATCTGCTCACGCTCGAGGAACTGCCTGCGGAGATCGTCAACCGCATACTCGACACCGCCGTGCCGTTCGTGTCCGTCGCCGAGCGCGACGTGAAGAAGGTGCCCCTGCTGCGCGGCAAGACGGTCTTCAACCTCTTCTTCGAAAACAGCACCCGCACCCGCACGACCTTCGAGATCGCCGCCAAGCGCCTTTCGGCCGACGTGATCAATCTGAACATCGGCGTGTCCTCCACCACCAAGGGCGAAACGCTGCTCGACACCGTCGACAACCTGGTGGCGATGAACGCCGACATGTTCATCGTCCGCCACGGCCAGAGCGGTGCGCCGCACCTCATCGCCCAGCACCTTTCGGGCACCGGCCGGGCGCACATTCACGTCGTCAACGCCGGCGACGGCCGGCACGGCCACCCGACACAGGGCTTGCTCGACCTGTTCACCATCCGCCACTACAAGCACGACTTCCGCCGCCTGACCGTCGCCATCGTCGGCGACGTGCTGCACTCGCGCGTGGCACGCTCGCTCATCCACGGGCTGACCACGCTGGGCACGCCCGAGGTGCGCGTGATCGGACCGCAGACGCTGCTGCCCACCGCGGTGGAGTCGCTCGGCGTGCACGTCTACCACGACATGCGCGCCGGCCTCTCCGGTTGCGACGTGGTGGTCATGCTGCGCCTGCAGAACGAGCGCATGAAGGGCTCGCTGCTGCCGTCCGCGGGAGAGTTCTTCAAGCACTACGGGCTGACCGCCGACAAGCTCCAGCTCGCCAAGCCCGACGCCATCGTCATGCATCCGGGGCCCATGAATCGCGGCGTCGAGATCGATTCGGCGGTGGCCGACGGCAAGCATTCGGTGATCCTGCCGCAGGTGACATTCGGCATCGCGGTGCGCATGGCGGTGATGAGCATGCTGGCTGGAAACTAGCGTGAAGATCGAGATCAGAAACGGTCGGGTAGTCGACCCGGATCAGGGGATCGATCGCAAGGCGTCGCTGTACATCGCCGCCGGCAAGGTCGCCGCAGTCGGCGCCGCGCCCGAGGGCTGGCACGCCAACCGCGTGCTCGACGCGGCAGGGCTCATCGTCTGTCCGGGCCTGATCGATGCCTCGGCGCGGCTGCGCGAGCCCGGATTCGAATACAAGGCCACGCTCGAGTCGGAAGTCGCGGCGGCGGTCGCCGGCGGCGTCACCCGCCTCGCGTGCCCTCCCGACACCGACCCGCCTCTCGACGAGCCGGGACTCGTCGAGATGCTGAAGCATCGCGCGCGCGCGCTCAACCAGGCGCACGTCTACCCCATCGGGGCCCTCACGGTCGGACTGAAGGGCGAGACGATTACCGAAATGGGTGAGCTCACCGAGGCCGGCTGCATCGCGTTCTCGCACGCCGACGCGGCGCTGGTCGACACCCAGGTCATGCTGCGCGCGCTGCAATACGCGGCGACATTCGGCTATCGCGTGTGGCTGCGGCCGCAGGATGTGCATCTCGCCCGCGGCGGCGTCGCGCACGACGGCGAGGTGGCCACGCGACTGGGCCTGCCCGCGATCCCCTCCTTCGCCGAGACGATCGCGCTCGAGACGATCTTCGATCTGGTGCGGGCGACCGGCGTGCATGTGCACCTGGCCCGGCTGTCGACCCATGACGGCGTGGCGCGCGTCCGCGCGGCGAAAAAGGCGGGCTTGCCGGTCACCTGTGACGTCGCGATCCATCACGTGCACCTGTGCGATGTCGATATCGGCTGGTTCAATTCCCATTGCCATCTGGTGCCGCCGCTGCGCGGAATGCGCGATCGCGCCGCGCTGCGTGCCGGCCTTGCCGACGGCACGATCGACCTCATCTGCTCGGATCACACTCCGGTCGACGACGACGCGAAGCAGCTGCCGTTTGCCGAGGCCGAGCCCGGCGCGACGGGCCTGGAGCTTCTGCTGCCGCTGACGCTCAAGTGGGCTCAGGAGGACGGGCTGCCGCTCGTCAAGGCGCTCGCTCGCATCACGGCCGAGCCGGCGCGCGCGCTGGGACTCGCTGCCGGCCACCTGCGGATCGGTGCCGATGCCGACGTGTGCGTTTTCGATCCTGATGCGCGCTGGATCGTCGAACCCGCGGCCCTTAGAAGCCAAGGCAAGAACACGCCGTTTCTCGGGGTCGAGCTGGCAGGAAGGGTGCGTTATACCCTGGTAGGTGGACAAATCGTGCACGAGGCCGCCTAGCCGCTCGTTCGGATGGGCCGGCCGGGAACGCCTCGTCGCGAATCTTCCCCGCAGCGGCCGATCGCGCCTGGAACTGGATAGCATGGACGCGATGCGTATCCGACGGATGACGGTCACCGACTACGAAGCTTCCCATCCGCGGAGAAGATTTCAGTTGCGCGCGTCTCTGGGTTTGCTACCCCTGGCGTAGTCGTTCTTGGCGGCGGCGAATGGCGGGCGCGGCTGGTGGGTCATGAATTCGGCGACATCGATCGCATCCTGATCGCTCAGGGAGCCGCCCTGCCCCAGCGGCATGTTGTGCTTGATGAACGCTGCGGCTGTGTAGGTACGGGCCAGCCCGGCGCCAATATTAAATGACGCGTTGCCCCAGACTGGCGGAAATATATAACCGCCGCCCGGGTTCGCGGTGCCTGCGCCGTTGGCGCCGTGGCAATTGGCGCATTTTTCGGCGTAAACCTGCTGGCCATGGATAGCATCCGGCTTCAACGCGGTGTCGACCGAGCCCATGCCGCGGCCGACAACCGCCTCGCCAACCGGCACACCTGTCGAGAGCCAGTGGATGTACATCAGGATGGCGTTCATCTCCCTGGAGTCAACTGCCAGTGCCTTGCCGTTCATCGACCGCTCGAAGCAATCGTTGACCCGCTCTTGCATCGAATTGATGTGGCCGTTCCGCGTGCGGTATTCCGGGAACAGGCCCCACAGGCCTACGAAAGGCGACGCATCCTGCCGGGTGCCACCATCGAGGTGGCAATTGCTGCAGTTGAGGCCATTGCCGACATTGTTGGGCAGGGTCTTGTGCGTATCCGTGATTAGTGTCCTGCCGAGCCTGATTGCGTCCCCCTCCGGGCCGCCGGGAATGGTGCTGTCGGCCGGCACCTTGAAAGGGGCCGGGCCGGTCGCGTGGGCCGCGCCCAACGCAATGATGGATAAGAAAGCCAAAGTGCCGAGCGCCCCCGATCGAAATGACGTAGACATGCCCGTTTCCTTAGAATCAAATCAAGTTTCTGGCCACAAAATGCGCACCGGGCCGGACATATCACAAGGTGGCGTGCTTATGCCGATGCAGCTTGTTTGTCTTGATGGCGCCCACCCATTGATAGGGGCCGTGTCTCGGGAACGGCATCGATCCGCGAGGCTACGCCACCCAAGGGGCAATGCAAAGCCAATCCTGGGTATCGCTGCCCGAGATCAGCAGCGCAGGGATGGCAGTTCTCCCGATACCCGACTTACAATAACCCTTCGCGGGGTCCCACACGCTGCTCAAAGGCTACCGGTAGATAGACACGTTGTGCGAGCATTGCCCAGATGCTCTGCGCAGCAGGGATAGCCATGAGTGGATTCTCAGCGTCTCCGTCCGATGTCGGAGCAATTCGCGCCGCGCCATGCACCTCCCCTTGCGCACGGTCGTCGGCGCCATGGGTCCTGGCGGCAACGATTCTTGCTTCCAGCATGGTGTTTATTGACGGGACGGTCGTCAACGTGGCACTGCCAGCACTGCAACGGGAGCTTGGCGCCAGCCTCGTCGACCTCCAGTGGGTGGTCGAGGCCTATGCGCTGTTTCTCGCCGCATTGCTGCTAGTCGGCGGCGCCGCAGGCGACCGTTTCGGCCGCAAGCGGGTGTTCTTGATCGGGGTGGCATTATTCGCCATATCCTCGATCGGCTGCGGGCTTGCCGGTGGCATCCGCGAGCTTATCCTTGCCCGCGTTCTTCAAGGCATCGGCGGTGCGCTTTTGGTTCCAGGCAGTCTCGCCATCATCAGCGGGTCGTTTGCCGAGCGGGACCGGGGCAAGGCGATCGGCACGTGGTCGGGCGCCACGGCTATTACCTCGGCGCTCGGGCCGGTTCTAGGCGGGTCGCTAGTCGATCATCTGTCGTGGCGGGCCGTCTTCTTCATCAACCTTCCCATGGCCATCGTTATCATCCCCGTCGCCATGCGGCACGTGACCGAGAGCCGCAATGAAGAAATGCCGAGCAAGCTCGACTGGCCGGGCGCATTGTTGGTTACGCTCGCCCTTGGCGGTATCACCTACGGCCTGATCGAATCGTCCAACGTTGGTTGGGAGAATCAGCGAATCATCGCTTCAACAACACTGGGCATGCTGGCGATGGCGGGCTTCATCGCGGTGGAGATGCGCAGCAAAGCGCCCATGATACCGACGCGACTGTTTCGCTCGAGCGCATTCACCGGGGCCAATCTGCTTACGCTCCTCCTCTACGCGGGCTTTGGTGGAAGCCTCTTTTTTGTGCCGCTTAACCTGATTCAGATTCAGGGTTACTCCACGACCGCCGCGGGGGCTGCACTGCTGCCACTGATTCTGTCGCTGGCCCTGCTCTCGCGCTGGTCGGGCGGGCTGGTCGAGCGGTATGGGGCAAGGGTGCCGCTCGTCATCGGGCCGACCGTGGCCGCGGGCGGTTTCGCCCTTTTTGCGGTTCCCGGGGTCGGCGGCGGTTACTGGGACACGTTCTTTCCTGCGGTCCTGATACTTGGCCTGGGAATGGCGATCAGCGTTGCGCCCTTGACCACTGTCGTCATGAACTCCGCAGCTCCCGGTTTCGCGGGGGCAGCCTCGGGAATCAATAATGCGGCATCGCGCGTCGCTGCGCTGCTCGCTGTTGCAATGTTCGGCCTGATCATGGCCTCGACCTTCAGCCGCAGCCTGCACAGGGAACTCGAACGCGCAGAATTGATGCCGCAGGTGATCGAAGCGGTGGAGAAGCAGCGAAGCAAGCTCGCTGCTATCGAGCTGCCCGCGGGCATGGATGCCAAACACGTGGCATTGGCAAGCCGTGCAATCGCAGATGCCTTCGTGGCGGGATTCCGGCGGGTCATGCTGATTTCTGCTGGGCTCGCGTTGGCGAGCGCGGCGAGTGCCTTGATCCTAATTGAAGGCGCGACGCAACGGACTCACGCCAGCTAGCCTTGAACCGACGCGAACGGCGAAGGCCGGCCGCTCTCGGCTCCTTTCGCTCCAATGTCTGCTGCTGGCGGGGCCGGCGGCGGCGCGAGGACAGGAACCGAAATTACCCGGCTGTTACGGGCCAGCCTGCGCGTGAGGCACTTTATGAGTGAGAAGTTGAAATCACTGTTGTCCGGGGCCGAACGCGCGTTGCTAAACGGCCGTCTCCACGACGCGGCAGCGATCCTCAACCTCGCCCAGGTGGAGGACGCGACCGATCCGCGCATCTACATCCTTGGGGGACAATTGGGGCGTCGTGCCGGGAACCCCGGCGCGGCCATAATGGCCTTTCGCAGGGCAGTGGCGCTTTCACCCGGGTGGGCGCTTGCCCATACCGAACTCGGTAATGCCCTCGAGCTTGCGGGGCGCCCCGCGGAAGCTCTGGCAGCGTATCGGCAGGCGCACGCGCTCGATATAAACAATGCGGCAGCCATGGCGCGTATCACCGAGCTGTCGCGCCATGCCGTTGCGTCTGTTTCCGGGGTAGAGGATTGTTCGCCCGCTAATGCTGCGGCGGCCCGAACGCGCGCGGCACAGCTCTTCGCCAGCGGTCAGCTCGATGAGGCTCTGTCCCTCCTGCAATCCGTGATCGAAGCTTGTCCAACCGATGTCGACGCTTTGGCTGCGGCCGCATCGATCGAGCGCGCTCGTGGCAACTCGGAATCGGCAGCACACTGGCTGAACTTGGCGCTGGCCGTTGAGCCGAACAACCCCACGCTGCGCTTTCGGCTGGCGGTGTTGCGTGGGGAAACACCGGCCGACACGCCGCCCGAAGTCGTTGCAAGTATCTTCGATGCCTACGCCGAGGGGTTTGATGAACACTTGGTGGGCGGATTGAAGTATCACGCGCACGAAGCGGTCGTCGCGATGCTGCGAGCGCGTGCGCTGGTGCCCGCACCGGACATTCTGGACCTTGGCTGTGGGACTGGGCTGGTCGGCGCCGCGCTTTCGCCGCCTGTTGGGCGGCTTGTGGGGGTCGACTTATCGTCCGCTATGCTCGAACGTGCCCGTGCCCGCAATGTCTACACGGAGCTGCATCATGCGGAACTGGTCACGTATCTGAAGTCATGCTCGGGTGGATCGTTCGACGTCGTTACCGCGGCCGATGTATTCGTCTACATTGGCGACCTCCTACCGGGACTTACGGAGACAGCGCGTGTGCTGAGGCCGCGCGGCATTGCAGTGATGTCGCTCGAAGCCGGGGTTGACGCGGGTTATCGAGTCCTGCCGTCGGGGCGATTTGCCCATCATCGTACCTATCTCCAAAGTGCCGCCGTCCACGCCGGGCTCGAGGTTCTCGAACTGGCGGAGCGGCAACTGCGCCATCAACAGGGCGCGCCGGTGGCAGGTTACCTCGTCTGCCTGTACAGGCCCTGACACATCACCTCTGCAGGGGCAGTTGCCGCCACAATCGAGGAGTTGCAGGGCGTACCGCAGGTCCGCTCCCAGAACCTTCGCTCCATCGTGGACCGCGTACGGCCTTCTGTGGAGAGTCTTCTTGAGGTGTCACGCGCATGGAGCCCGGAGGAACTCCTCCGTCAAGCGGTCCGGGCCAACATTCGCATGTCTGCGAACCAATTGCGGCACGGGTCGCAGCTGCTCGAACAGTTCATCCAGGAGGACGGCCTGATGGTCGTCGGTGCCGAGTACTCTCTCGAGAATGGTCTTGTCGATTTTCTGGAAAGGCCTGATGAGGCCGTCTAACCCGTTGCTCAACCGGTCTCGACGGCGGCGCTGCGCATACGCATGCGTGACGATCATCACGGTCACTGGATCATCCCGGCCCTCGCTCCTATTGGTCGTTGGATTTTCGGGACCGGACAGGGTATTGTTGCGCTAATGGTTACGAAGATAAAGCCGGCCGCACTTACCAAACAGCCATGGCACGCGGTCGGCGTCGTTGCAGGTCCCTTGGCGTGCCCCGCCGTCGCGGAGCTGCGCGATAAACGCTTCTTGAGCGACACGGCCCCCGTATTACCACTTCCGGATTGTTCATCACCGTCGCGCTGCAAATGCGTATACCGCCATTTCTCAGATCGCCGCGCGGATCCCCGTCGGGCGACTGATCGCGGCAGGTCCGCGACCCCTCGGGTTGGGGAAGAGAGGCGCCAGAGGAAGCGCGGACGACGGACGGACGACGAGCCTGATTGACAAGGATCGGGCGCGGGCGTCAACCGGCGACGATCAGGCCGAGACCGGGCCAGAAGCAGCCGGTCAGCGTCCGCGCAAATCTCCGTCAAGCAACCTTCGCGACTCGGTCGCCACCGACCACAGTGGGGTCCCGCAAACCCAGCCTACGCATGAAATCAACGGCTTGTAGCAGAGTTGTTGACCCTCCGCAGACTCTGCTTGCCCGCTGCCCTGAAGGCGCGCAGCCTTGACCAAGTGCTGGGACCCAGGGGGTTTGAGATGTCGAAAACGCGGATCGAAAGCGAGTGGGCCTTGCTCTTGGCTGAATTCAGTGACGCCGGCCTGCAGTGCGTGTTTGCGCGGCACGAGGTCGAAAGGTCTCCCACTTCGCATGGCGCAATAGCGAGGTACGTGAGCGCATCCGAGCAGTGGACCGACGCCGTTCTGAAGACACACGACTTCGTTCGAGATTGCGCGGCGTAGCGCCCGCACGGGCGCGTGCGGGTGAGCAGGCTCAGCAGCGTAGCCGCAGTACGTCCTTTTGCGACGATCGGCCGTCTGCGACGGTCGTACCCGGACCGTCAGCAATCGGCCCGAGCCTGGCCACTGAGCCTACGTTCTCTCGTAATTGCCGTTGGCCTAGCTGCGCCACTCGCCGCGCTCATATCTCATCCACCCAATAGTCCAGGCCGCGGTCTGCACGAGTCATATGACGCAGCCCGCCGCCGAAAGCTCCGATCTTCTTCGAATCGGGGTATTCGCAGACTTCCGCCGGCAACATGGTGCTGACGGATAGGTAGGCGAGCTCGGCGTCCGAATCGTTGACGATCTGGTGCGCCGTCTCCGGTCCGCCGGTCGGGCAGCAGATCACATCGCCCGCGCGGATCTTCCTTGTCTCGTCGCCGTAGCGCAGCGTGCCTTCACCCCTCACGATAAAGAACATCTCCTCTTCTCCGCGATGGCTGTGGAAAGGGCATGACCGCTTTCCGGGTGGGACGACATCGTAGGAATAACCGAGGTCCTTCGCGCCGAGGAGCGGTCCGATGCGCACAGCGTCGCATTCGAACTTATCGCCCTTTGTGAAATGCTCGAGCTTCAATTCGTCGATGTTGACAACCCTCGAATCGATTACGCTCATCTGTCTATTTCTCCACACAGGATTCCGAAATGGGGATTTCAGCGCATCAAGCACCGACCACCGGCAGCTCGCGGCCAGTGTCGACACCCGCAAAGCGCTGCCGCAGCTTGTCTACATGCGTCTCACGACAAAATCGATGCAACAGCGCGAGTAGACTAGAGTCGACGTTCCAAAATCCAGGTTTTTCTGGGTAGCACGATTCCGACGCTTGATCAAAGCGCTGGCTTGAACCATCGGTCGCGGCAGAGGTAGTGCTTGCCGATATCGAAGCCATTCGGCTCCAGTGCCGCTGGACCACGTCGCAGCACAATCGTCTCCCGCGTGATGAACAGGTTCTTGACGATATCGGGGCGCGAGGCACACAACATGAACAGCTCGATCAGTAGATTCGACAGCGCGGGCGATATGGAAGGAAAAAAATGGCTCTTCTGCCATTCGTCGCCTTGCCAATGCGCCCACCCCCAATCTTCGATGATGTACAAGCCGTCCGGCCGCAGGTAAGGCAGCGTGATATTGAAGGTCTTGCGCGTCTCGAAATACAGGTGCGACGCATCGTCTACGATTAGGTCGATATTCCGAGCTGGAAAGTTGGATCCGAGAATGCGCCCCATGGCATTCGCATCGGCCTGATTGACACCATAGTATGGCGCTACACGACCCTCGAAGCCGTGGTCGCGGATGAAATTGCTCAAGACCTCAACAGGCGTGACCGAAAAATCGATCGCCACCAGTTTTTCCGGTTCAAAGAGCTTCGCGTACAGGGCGGTGCTGCCTCCCTTGAGGATGCCGATATCGAGTATTCGCTTGATGTGCTCACGCTCCCGCAGTGCCACCTGGTCCTCGACCATTGACCGGTCTTTGCCCAGCAGGAAGTGATCCCGTTTCGACTCGTACCGTAGCATCTCCTCCGTTGCCGTCGCGAGGTGGAACTCGACCCCGTCCAAGCGGACAAGATGATCGGTGACCCATTCCAACGAGGGCCGCATTGCCCTGGGTATCCGCACGCAGGCGACGGCGCGGTAATTCCCGTCCGCGCTCGCGCGATCAGGATTGCGGCGGCACGTACCCGGACGCCACGTCGGCGCCGGTGCCAAAGAAATGCCGCTCCATCTGCTCGGCAAGATACTTGCGCGCACGCGGGTCTGCGAGGCTCAGCCGATTCTCGTTGACGAGCATCGTTTGATGCTTGAGCCATTGCTGCCACGCCTCCTTGGAAACGTTCTCGTAGATGCGCTTGCCGAGCTCGCCAGGGTACGGAGGAAAGTCGAGACCTTCCGCCTCGTGGCCGAGCTTGATGCAATGAACCATGCGTGCCATCGGGACACCCCTGCGGTAAACAAATGACCGGCGGTGATTATCGCATGTCGCGCTAGGTCAGCGGCTTTTCGTACACCAGCGACCGCCGGTGCCAGTTGTACAGGTCGCGCTTCTGCTCCGGCAGACGTGAGGGATCGCTTTCGACGAAGTCGCGCTCGAGGAACCAGCCGGAGGTGCGCGTGGTCAGCACGAACAGCCGTGACAGCCGCATTTTTTTTGCCCGCTGCTCGATCTCGTGCAGCAACGCCTCGCCGTAACCCTCGCGGCGAAAATCCGGATGCACCGCAAGCGCGGCCAGCTCGCCGGTGCGCTCCTTGGGAAAGGCGTAGAGCGCAGCACAACCGATGATCGCCCCATCGTACTCGGCCACCACGAAGCGTTCGATTTCCATCTCCAGGCGCTCGCGCGAGCGGCGCACCAGCACCCCCTCCGCCTCCAGTGGCTCGATGATCGACAGGATCCCACCGACGTCGTCGATGGTCGCGCTGCGCAGGTTCGCAAGCGGGGCCGCCGAGACCATGGTCCCGACCCCGTCGCGGGTGAACAGCTCGAGCAACAGGGACCCGTCGCGATGGCGGCTGATCAGGTGCGCGCGCTTTACGCCGTTGTCGCAGGCCCGGATCGCACAGGGCAGATAGTGCAGGACGTCCGGCGGCAGCTTGGCGTGGCGCACGAGCAACGCCTCGGCCTCGCGCGTGGACAGCTCGGTCAGCAGCTGCCGGCGCCCGTTGCGCACCCCCTCGGTTTCCATCAGGAATATCAGCTTGTGCGCGGACAGGCGCACCGCCACTTGCGTGGCCACCTCCTCGAGCGCGAGATTGAATATTTCTCCGGTCGGCGAGTAACCGAGCGGAGAAACGAGCACCAGGTCACCGTCGTCAAGTCGCTGGCGAAGAGCCTCGATGTCGACGCGGCGAACCTCTCCGGTCAGCCCCATGTCAATACCGTCGACAATGCCAATCGGCTTGGCGGTAATGAAGTTGCCGCCGACGACGCGGATGCGCGCGCCTGCCATCGGCGAATTGGCCTGCCCGAGCGAGAGCAGGGCCTCGATGCGGCTGCGCGCATGGCCCATGCCCTCGAGCACGCAGTCCATCGTCTCGACGTCGGTGATGCGCAATCCCTCGTGATAGCGGTTCGGAATGTCCTGCTGCTTGAGAATCGCCTCGATCTGCGGCCGCGCGCCGTGCACCACGACCAGCCGAATGCCGAGGCTGTGCAGCAGGTTCAGGTCGTGCACGATGCCCAGAAAAGTCTCGTCCGCGACAACCTCGCCGCCGAAGGCGATGACGATCGTCTTGCCGCGCAGCGCGTGAATGTAGGGCGCTGCCGCGCGGATCCACGGCACGAACGACGTCGGATCGAATCGCATGGCCACCCTACGTGTGGCGCCTGCCGCCAACAGCGTCGTTCCAGGCCAAGGATAGGTCGATGATTTCCATTGCTTCTGCCACCGGCGCAGAGTCTATTGAATTCCCGCGCGATACTCAATCGCGACCCCCATTCGCCTATATAATAGATGTGCGTCGCTTCACCCAGCATGCCTTCCCCGCTTCTCGCCAACCTCAATCCCGAACAGCTCGCCGCGGTCACCCTGCCGCACGGGTCGGCGCTCATTCTCGCCGGTGCCGGCAGCGGCAAGACACGCGTGCTCACCACGCGCATCGCGTGGCTGCTGGCGACCGGACAGGCCAGCCCGCTGTCGGTGCTCGCGGTCACCTTTACCAACAAGGCGGCCAAGGAGATGCTGCTGCGGCTGTCCGCTTTGACACCCATCAGCACACGCGGCATGTGGATCGGGACCTTTCACGGCCTGTGCAACCGGATGCTTCGCGCGCACTACCGCGACGCCGGACTGCCGCAACTGTTCCAGATCATGGACATGCAAGACCAGCTGGCATTGATCAAGCGGCTGTACAAGGCCCACGGCATCGACGATCGAGCGCTTTCCGGCGCGCCAGCTGCAGGCATTCATCAACAGCGCCAAGGAGGCAGGCTCGCGACCAAACCAGGTCGAGGCCGTCGACGAGTTCATGCGCCGCCAGGTCGAGCACTTCGCGCTCTATGAGGAAGCCTGCCGGCGCGAGGGCGTGGTCGATTTCCCCGAGCTGCTGTTGCGCACCTTCGAGCTGTTATCCCGCCACGATGTGCTGCGCGAGCACTACCAGCGCCGGTTCTCACACCTCCTTGTCGACGAATTCCAGGACACCAACGCGCTGCAGTACCGCTGGCTTAAGCTGCTTGCCGGGCCGCACGCGGCAGTGTTCGCCGTCGGTGACGACGACCAGTCGATCTATGCGTTTCGCGGCGCCAACGTGGCCAACATGCAGCACTTCGAGCATGACTTCGCCAGGACTGGCGCGCCGGTCAAGCTGATCAAGCTCGAACAGAACTACCGCTCCCACGGCCATATCCTCGACGCGGCCAACATTCTCATCGGCCACAACAAGGCAAGGCTCGGCAAGAACCTCTGGACCGCGGATGGCAAGGGCGAGCCGGTGCGCGGGTACGTCGCGCCATCCGACGTCGACGAGGCGGCATTCGTCGTCGACGTCGTCAAGGGCCTGGTCGACGACGCAGTCTCGCCGGCGGAGATTGCAGTGCTCTACCGCTCGAATGCGCAGTCCCGGGTGCTCGAGCACGCTTTGTTCAACGCCGGCATGCCGTATCGGGTCTACGGCGGCATGCGCTTCTTCGAGCGTACCGAGGTAAAGCATGCGCTCGCCTATTTGCGCCTGGTTGCCGCGCCCGACGACGACGCGGCGTTTCTGCGCGTTGCCAACTTTCCGCCTCGCGGGGTGGGCGCGCGTACCCTGGAGACACTCCAGGACCGGGCGGCCGATGTGGGCGCGAGCCTGTGGCAGACTGCCTGCGCGGCCCACCTTGGCGGCAGGGCCGGTGCCGGCGTCGCGGCCTTCGTCAAGCAGATCGAAGCAATGCGCGCCGCGACCGCGGGCCTGCCTCTTGCAGAGACCGTCGAGCACGTTGTGCACGCGAGCGGAATGCTCACCCATTACGGCGCGGAAAAGGACGGCCAGGACCGGATCGAGAATCTGCAGGAACTGGCCAACGCGGCCGAAAGCTTCGTGCGCGAAGCCGAGACGCAGGTTGACCTCGAGGCCGCGCCGGACGCCGGCGGTGCCCTGACGGCGTTTCTGTCCCACGCCGCGCTCGAGGCCGGCGAGACGCAGGCGGCCGAGGGGCGGCCGGCGTTGCAGCTGATGACCGTGCATGCGGCCAAGGGCCTCGAGTTTCACACGGTCTTCGTGACCGGCCTCGAGGAAGGCCTGTTTCCCCACGAAAACAGCATGTCGGAATTCGACGGTGTCGAGGAGGAGCGGCGCCTCGCCTACGTCGCCATCACGCGGGCGCGGCGGCGGCTCTACCTGACGCACGCACAGAGCCGCATCCTGCACGGCCAGCTGCGCTACAACATCGCCTCGCGCTTCCTCGACGAATTGCCCGGCGGGGTGGTGCGCTGGCTGTCCCCGCCGCGGGCCGACGCGCCGCCGCTACGCGAGGCGGATCAGATCTCGCCGCCGCGGCACGATGCGCTCTACGAGCGGCCCGGATGGCGCATCGGACAGAGCGTGCAGCATGCCAAGTTCGGCCTGGGCGTGATCATCGATGCCGAGGGCCGGGGCAGCGACGCACGGGTGCAAGTGAACTTCCGCGACGCCGGCGTGAAATGGCTGGCGCTGGAATACGCCAAGCTTCAGCCGGCCTGATCGCCACCAGGCAGTGACTGCTCATCGCCATGAAATAGGTCGCGGTACGCGACATAGTCGGAAATCTGGAAGGTTGCGAGAAAGATGAGCACGTATGGGACGAACAGGCCCACGCGCAGCGCCGCGCCGGCCGTCGTGTCGAGCAGGCGCACCAGGGCATCGCCCAGCGCGGGCACGATGCCCCCATAGAACAGGATCGCCAGTCCAAACACCGCCACCGGGCGCCAATTGGCGAGCGCGGCGCGCAGGCTCGCCCCGAGCGCCGTCAGCGCTCCGGCGTCGTGGAACACGACCAGGGCTGGCGCGAACCAGAGCGCAAGCAGCGTCGGCAACGCGCAGGCGATGCCGAAGAGCAGCGCGAGCTGCAGCCTGCCGCTCGCCAGCACTTCCTCGCTCGGATCCTCGCCGCCCGCGCCCCAGGCAATGAGCGCTCCACCGTCGATGACCGCGGTGGCAGCGACTGCGAGCGTCATGCCGGCGAAAAACACCAGCCCCAGGGGAAGCAGCGCCCAGAGGTTGCTGCGGAAGCCGCGAAACAGGTCCGCGAGTACCGGGGTGCCGCCGCGCTCCTGCGTCCATGCTGCAGCAAGAAAGCCGACTGCGAACACCGGCTTCAGGATCGCCGCGGCGAACTTGCCCAATGCCGGCCAGGGCCCGAGCTGGACGACGGCGACGATCACGTAGTACACCGTGATCAACAGCAGCCAGCGCAATGGAGCGGCCCGAAACATCGAAAAAGCCTGGCGCAGCCAGAACAAACCGCGGCGGGCGTCGCGGCGGGCGAAGGGAATCACCGGTGCGGGGGGCTGCATCTGCATCAGAGGTCGGGAAAGCGGGGCTCGTGGGCGACGCGGTGACGCAGGATCCGCTCGAACACGGCCGGATCGTGCGCATGGGTGAGCTCACCCTGGCGCGGAAGGTGCAAATCATACAGGCGCGAGAGCCAGAAGCGCAGCGCGGCGGCGCGCAGCAACGGGCCCCAGAGCGCTCTCTCCTCGAAAGTCGGCGGCCGAACCGCGGCATACGAGCCGACCAGCGCGCGCTCGTTCTCCGGATCGAGTGCTCCGGCCGATCCGCCGTCCTGCGCGACGCACCAGTCGTTGACCGTTATCGCCAGGTCGTAGGCGAGCGCATCAGTCGCGGCAAAGCCGAAATCGATGATGCCGGAAACACGCCGGTCGACGAATAGCACGTTGTCGCAAAACAGGTCGCCGTGAATCGCTCCGCGCGGCAGTTTCGTCTTGGCGAATCCGGCCTGATACCTGAGCTCGGCTGCGACCAGGGCATTCTGCTCCGCCGACAGCAGCGGACGCATCGCACGCGCCGCCTGCCGCCACCAGGTCGGGCCGCGCCGGTTGGTCAGCCGCCCGCGATACTGCTTGCCGGCGACGTGCAGCTTCCCCAGTGCCTCGCCGACCGCGGCGCAGTGCGCGGGACCCGGCTGCCCGACCGGCGCGCCGTCGAGTCGGGCGACCAGACCGGCCGGCTTGCCGTTGAGGAAGCTCCACAGCGCGCCGCTGCGGTCCGGCTCCGGCGCCGGCGCCATCACCCCGGCCCGGGCAAGATGGGCCATCAGATTGAGATAGAAGGGCAGCTCTTCCGGCGGCAGGCGCTCGTAGAGCGTCAGCACGTAGCGCCCCTTGTCGGCGCCGAGAAAGTAATTGGTGTTCTCGATGCCTTCAGCGATCGGCTCGAAGGCATGCACCGAGCCGAGCGCGTAGCGCGTCAGCCAGGCGGCAAGATCTTCGGCCGTGACGGGAGTATAGACAGACATCATCTACTGCGTCCGCCTCGCGGGGACGCGAGCTTCGCTGCTACTCAGCTCCGGTCAGAACGAGAACAGCACCCACAGCGGGACCTGGAGTCCCGAATCGAGGCTGTCATAGCGCACGAAGCCGCCCTTTGCGGCAGCGTTCGCGATCAGGTAATACGGATGGCCGTGGCGCGGCGTCACCTTGATCATTTTGAGCCGTCCGTTTACGCGATATTCCTCGATGGTTTCGTTCTCTCGCTGGACCGTGGTGACCTGAGGCTTGAGTTCCGGATCGGCAGCGATTTCGGGCGGCGTTGGCGGAGCCTCGGGCAGCGGCTCGAGCTTCGGCGGCACGGGCGCCTGCTGCGCCGCCGCGCTCAGCGCCAGGCTAATAGCGAAAGCAGCGACCATCGGGGCTAGTAGTTGGCGCATGCTGCGGTGGGTCCGGGACAGGGGCGAATTTTAGCAGGGAATCGCGTCGCCGATGCTCCTCACCGTTAGAGGTTCAACATCTTGTCGCGTTCCGCACGCGTCGGCTGGAACCCCCTCGTCTCATAGTAGTCAAATATTGCTTCGACGATCGCTTCGGGTTCCTCGATGATCCGCAGCAGATCGAGGTCCGCGGCATCGATCATGCCTTCGCCGACAAGCCGGTCGCGCATCCAGTCCAGCAGCCCGCGCCAGAACTCGCCGCCGACCAGGATGATCGGTATCTTGCGGCTCTTGCCGGTCTGCACGAGCGTAAGGCACTCGGTGAGTTCGTCGATGGTGCCGAATCCGCCGGGCATGACCACGTACGCCGAGGCGAAGCGCACAAACATCATCTTGCGGGCAAAGAAGTAGCGAAAATTGATGCCCACATCCTGATAGGTGTTGCCAGCTTGTTCGTGCGGCAGCAGGATGTTTAGACCGATCGCGGGCGAGCGCCCGCCGTGCGCTCCACGATTGGCAGCTTCCATCGTTCCCGGGCCGCCGCCGGAGATCACTGCAAACCCGGCGTCGGACAGCAGCCGGGCAATGCGCTCCGCCTTGCGGAAGTACGGGTGATCCGGCTTGATGCGCGCGCTGCCGAACATGCTCACCGCCGGGCGCACGCCGCGCAGGCGTTCGGTCGCGGTCGCGAATTCTGCCATAATGCCCAGCAGCCGCCACGCTTCCTGCCCGTTGGTCGAGTACATCGCCTGAGGGTCGATCAACTCCGGAATCTTGCCCGTCAAAATCATGTCGAAAATGGTTCTGGTTGACGGCTCGTCATATCTGTATCGGGCGTTCCATGCCCTGCCCGATTTGCGCACTTCGCGCGGCGAGCCCACCGGCGCGATACGCGGCGTCATTGCCATGTTGCGCCGTTTGCATGAGGACGGCAACCCGGAATACTTCGCCGTCGTATTCGATGCGCCCGGCAAGACTTTTCGCGACGAGTGGTATCCGCAATACAAGGCCAACCGGGCGCCGATGCCGCCGGACCTGGTGCAGCAGATCGAGCCGCTGCATGAGCTCATTCGCGCCAACGGCTGGCCACTGCTCATGGTTGACGGCGTTGAAGCGGACGACGTGATAGGCACTCTGGTGCGAAGCGGCGAGGCGCGCGGCATCGACGCGGTGATCTCCACCGGCGACAAGGATCTCGCCCAGCTCGTCACGCCGCGGGTCACGCTCGTCAACACGATGAGCAACGAAACCCTGGATGAAGCCGGTGTGATGGCCAAGTTCGGCGTGCGGCCAGAGCAGCTGCTCGATCTGCTGACGCTCACCGGCGACGCGGTGGACAACGTGCCGGGAGTGGCCAAGGTGGGCCCGAAAACGGCTGCGAAGTGGCTGATGCAGTACGGCACTCTGGAAAACGTGATGGCGCACGCGCAGGAGATCGGCGGCGTGGTCGGCGAAAACCTGCGCGCCGCGCTGGACTGGCTGCCGCAGGCCAGAAGGTTGCTCACGGTGCGAACCGACTGTGCGTTGCCAATCGAGCCCTCCGAGCTCGTCGCCCGCCCGGCCGACGCCGCGGCGCTGCGCAAGCTCTACGAGCGCTTCGAGTTCAAGGGCTGGCTCAAGGACCTCGACGATGCCGCGGTCGCCGCGAAGGTGCCCGCCAGTGCACCCGAGGCTAGCGCCGCGGGCATGCCGGCACCCGCCCGTCCGCCGGTCGCGCGCGATTACGAGACCGTGCTCGATCAGGCGAGCTTCGAGCGCTGGCTCGAGGCAATCGAACGCGCCGACCTGGTCGCCTTCACCACGGAGGCGACGAGTCCCTGACCCGATGCAGGCACGCATCGTCGGGCTGTCCTTCGCCGTCGCGCCCGGTCGCGCCGCGTATGTTCCGCTGGCGCACCGCTACACCGGCGTGCCCGCGCAGCTGCCGCTGGAGGTCGTTCTCGCGCGGCTCAAGCCCTGGCTGGAGAACTCGAGCCCGAGCAAGCTCGGGCAAAACGTCAAGTACGACCAGCACGTCCTGGCGAACCACGGCATTGCGCTCGCCGGTGTCGCCCACGACACGATGCTGCAGTCCTACGTCCTGGAGTCGCATCGTCCGCACGACCTGGACAGCCTGGCCTGGCGCCATCTCGACGTCAAGGCGATCAGCTATGCCGAAGTGACCGGCAAGGGCTCGGCTCAGATCGGCTTTGACGAAGTTGCCGTCGAGCGCGCGACCGAATACTCGGCCGGGCATGCGGACATCGCCATGCAGCTGCATGGCGCGCTCTATCCGCGTCTGGCCGCCGACGGTGACCTTGACCGCGTCTACCGAGACATCGAGCTGCCGACGCGGGAAGTCTTGTTCCGCATGGAGCGCAACGGCGTGCTTCTCGACCGGCAGCGGCTTGCGGCGCAGAGCACGGAGCTCGGCGCGCGGGTCGAGGCGCTGGAAGCACGGGCCTTCGAGCTCGCCAGCGGCCCGTTCAACCTCGGCTCTCCACGCCAGCTCGGCGAGATACTGTTCGAGCGAATGAAACTGCCGATCGTGAAGAAGACCGCGACCGGCCAGCCATCGACCGACGAGGAGGTGCTGCAGGAACTCGCCGCAGACTATCCGCTGCCCAAGCTCCTGCTCGAGCACCGGGCGCTGTCGAAGCTCAAGTCGACCTATACCGACAAGCTACCGCAGATGATCAATCCGGCCACGGGTCGCGTGCACACGACCTTCGCGCAGGCGACCGCGGTAACCGGAAGGCTCGCCAGCACCGATCCGAATCTGCAGAACATACCCGTGCGCACCACCGAGGGCCGGCGCATCCGCGAGGCTTTTATCGCGGCACCGGGTCATCTGCTGGTCTCGGCCGATTACTCGCAGATCGAGCTGCGGATCATGGCGCACCTGTCCGGTGATCCGTCGCTGCTGGCGGCCTTTGCCCAGGGTGAGGACATTCACCGCGCGACCGCGGCGGAGATCTTCGCGGTGCCGATCGAACAGGTTAGCTCCGAGCAGCGGCGCTACATCAAGGCGGTCAACTTCGGCCTGATCTACGGCATGAGTGCGTTCGGGCTAGCCGCGCAGCTCGGCATCGAGCGCGGCGCGGCGCAGCAATTCATCGACAAGTATTTCGCGCGCTATCCAGGCGTTGCGCAGTACATGCGGCAGACGCGAGAGCAGGCGCGGGAGCAGGGGTACGTGCGCACGGTCTTCGGCCGCCAGCTGTGGCTGCCGGACATCAACGCCGGCGGAGGCCCGCGCCGGCAGGCGGCCGAGCGCGCCGCGATCAATGCGCCGATGCAGGGCACGGCCGCCGACCTGATCAAGCTGGCGATGATTGCCGTCCAGGCCTGGCTTGACCAGGAGCGGCTGGCTTCGCGCCTGATCCTGCAGGTGCACGATGAGCTGGTGTTCGAGGTGCCCGAGCCCGAGCTGGCGCGGATGAAGCAGGAGTTGCCGGCGCTGATGACCGGGGTTGCCAGCCTGCGCGTACCGCTGGTCGTCGACGTCGGCAGCGGCCCCAACTGGGAGCGGGCGCACTGAGCGCAAAGCGGGCGTAAGTTGTTGTGCACAAAAAATAATTGACCGCTCATGGCCCGGCGCACGCCGTTCGTAAGTCTGAGGCCACCGGCTGTGGCTGCGCACGTTAAGTTAGCTCGTTGTCGTACACGGGCGCTCGCCGCGCACCCCTATCGTGCTTGCTCCGGCTCATGTCGGGCATCTGGCAATGCTCCGCACGCTCATCCGCGAGGCGGCAGCGGAGGGCAGCTTCGACCGGGGCCTGGCCGCCGATACGCCGGCGGCCGTCGAATTTTTCGCCCGGCTCAAGCGGGCGCTCGTCAGCGGTTATTTCGTCGAGGAGGACCCGAAGACCGGTCGCATCGAAGCGGTCGCCGTCCCCGGGTACGTTTTCTGGCCCGACGATCGCCACAGCGGCATGCCACCGGTCGGCTTCGGGTTGTTTCGCGCCCTCGAAGACGGCTACGAGCTCTGGCTGGCAGGCCTTGAATTCGGTCGCCGCGGTGGCGGTCAGGGGCGCGCGTTGCTGACGGCCCTTTTTGGCACGCCGCCAGGCAAGAAGACCTGGGTGGTGCGTATCCCCCGCGGTTCGCGCTACGGGCCCACGGTGCAGCACCTGCTCAAATCGTATGGCTTCGACCACGCCGGAGACAGCACGCATCTGCGCTGGTTTGTCCGCCGCCAGGCGCCTGCGTCGATCGCCATGCGCATCCGCGGCGCGGTCGGCGCGCACCCGCCCCTGAACTGAACCAGGCAGGCGGGCGCGGGACGCGGGCCCTGGCCGGCCAGCGGTCATGCCTTAAGCCGCGCCCTGGTCCTCGAAGATGTCGCAGTACGAGGTATACATGCTGGCAATCGTTACCGGGCCGAGCACGAGCCAGCCGAGGCCGAACGGTATCGAGGCAACGATGGCGAGCCCGATGCCGGCAAGAGAATACAGCAGGAACGGCACGACATTGCGCAGGCAGCCGCGGAACGACGCTGCCATCGCCGCTCCCGGGTTCATCCCTCCGAGCATGACCAGCGCCGGCGCGAACCAGATTGCCATCATGAGCGGCAGCAGCAGCAGCAGAAAAAACAGCACCCCGAGGAGCACCGCGACCACGGCACTGTCCAGGGAGATGCCCGTCTGCGAAGGGTCCACCGATCCGGTCAGCATGCCGAAGATCGTGACCCCGAAGATGGCCACCATCATCCCGGCAACGATGGCGGTGATCAGCACGGCCAGGCCGGTGTAGATCAAGCCGACCACGATCAGCGGCCCTGTTCGCTGGCTGAAGCCGGCGAACAGGTGGCCGAGGGTTAGCGGGTTGCCGCGATCAAGCGCCCGGCAACCGAGCATGAGGCCACCGGAGAAGACCGGGTAGAGCACCTGCATCGCGAGGCTGCCCACGATCGGGATGACGTTTCCGGCCACGTTGAGAACGATCAGGATGAGCAGGATGAGCAGCCACACGCCCACCGCCGGCGTGAACAGGCGCCAGCCTTCGCTCCACCAGCTCGCTCCGCGGCCGGCACCGACGGCGCGCGGCTCAGCCATGGCGACCGCCCACGCCGCCGCCTTCGCCGGGTGACGTCATTGCGTTCGCCATGTCCCTTCCCCCTTATGCCCGCCCCACCGGACCCATTGGAAACCTTAGCATATCGTCTCCCCCCGCCATAGAAAGCCTCGTCGGACTTGATTTCACCGGCCTTCTCCCTTATTATTAGCACTCGTTGGCGGCGAGTGCTAACAGTCAGTCTTTCCGGTGCCCTGCCGCGTTCGCGCGGACGAGGCATCCGGAATAATCGCAAATTTTCTTTGGAGTGAGCACTAACATGAAGATTCGTCCCCTACACGATCGTGTGATCGTCAAGCGCCTCGAGGAGGAACGCAAGTCTGCCGGCGGCATTGTCATACCCGACACGGCTGCGGAAAAGCCCTCGCAGGGAGAAATCGTTTTCGCCGGGCCCGGCAAGATCGACGACAACGGCAAGGTGATACCGATGGGCGTCAAGGTCGGCGACAAGATTCTATTCGGCAAGTACTCCGGCCAGGAATTCAAGATGGACGGGCAGGACTATCTGCATATGCGCGAAGACGACGTCATCGGCATTATCGCGTGACATTCGCGCGATCACATACAGTTTGAGGAGTAGCGAAAATGGCAGCCAAAGACGTACGCTTCGGTGAGAACGTGCGCAACAAGATGATGAACGGCGTGAACATTCTGTCGAACGCCGTGAAGGTGACGCTGGGGCCGAAAGGCCGCAACGTCGTGCTCGAACGCAGCTTCGGCGCGCCGACGATTACCAAGGACGGCGTGTCGGTAGCTAAGGAAATCGAGCTCAAGGACAAGTTCGAGAACATGGGCGCACAGATGGTCAAGGAGGTCGCATCCAAGACTTCCGACGTCGCCGGAGACGGCACGACGACCGCAACGGTGCTGGCCCAGGCGATCTGCGCCGAAGGCTTCAAGTATGTCGCCGCCGGCATGAACCCCATGGATCTCAAGCGCGGCATCGACAAGGCGGTTCTGGCCGTGGTCGAGGAACTCAAGAAGATCAGCAAGCCGTGCACGACCAGCAAGGAGATTTCACAGGTTGGCGCGATCTCTGCCAATGCTGACGAGTCGATCGGCAAGACGATTGCCGACGCGATGGACAAGGTCGGCAAGGAAGGGGTTATCACGGTCGAGGACGGCAAAGGGCTGGAAAACGAGCTTGAGCTCGTCGAGGGCATGCAGTTCGACCGCGGTTACATTTCGCCGTACTTCATCAACAACCCTGACAAGCAGGTAGCGGTTCTCGACGATCCGTACATCCTCCTGCACGACAAGAAGATCTCCAACATCCGCGACTTGCTGCCCTTGCTCGAGCAGGTGGCGAAAGGCGGCAAGCCGCTGCTGATCGTTGCCGAGGACGTCGATGGGGAGGCGTTGGCCACGCTCGTGGTCAACAATATTCGCGGCATCCTGAAGACGGTCGCGGTCAAGGCGCCTGGATTCGGCGATCGCCGCAAGGCGATGCTGGAAGACATCGCGATCCTCACCGGTGCGACCGTCATCGCCGAGGAACTCGGACTGAAGCTCGAGAATGCGTCGCTGAAGGACCTCGGACGCGCGAAGAAGATCGAGGTGGCGAAGGAAGACACGACCGTCATCGATGGCGCGGGTGAAAAATCGGCGATCGAGGCACGGGTGAAGAACATCCGCGTCCAGATCGACGAGGCGACCTCCGACTACGACAAGGAAAAGCTGCAGGAGCGAGTAGCCAAGCTTGCCGGCGGCGTGGCCGTGATCAAGGTCGGCGCGGCGACCGAGGTCGAAATGAAGGAGAAGAAGGCTCGCGTCGAGGACGCGCTGCACGCGACCCGCGCGGCGGTCGAGGAAGGTATCGTCGCCGGGGGCGGGGTGGCCTACCTGCGGGCTCGCGCCAACCTCAAGGGCCTCAAAGGCAGCAACGCGGACCAGGATGCCGGCATCAAGATCGTGCTGCGCGCGCTCGAGGAGCCCCTGCGGCAGATCGTCAATAACGCCGGCGATGAGCCGTCGGTGGTCGTCAACAAGGTCGTCGAGAAGAACGGCAACTTCGGCTTCAACGCCCAGACCGGCGCTTACGGCGACCTGGTCGAAATGGGCGTCGTCGACCCGACCAAGGTGACCCGCTTCGCTTTGCAGAACGCGGCGTCGGTGGCGTCCCTGTTGCTCACGACCGAAGCCATGGTCGCCGAGCTACCCAAGGACGAAAAGCCGATGGGCGGCGGCGGCATGGGCGGCATGGGCGGCATGGGCGACATGGATATGTAAGCGGCGCAAAGCCCCGAACGAGCAAAGCCCCGCCTCGGCGGGGCTTTGCTTTATCTGGACCAGGGCACCGTCGAGCCGCGCCCCACGAGGTGACCTAGCGCAGGGCAGCGCGCAACACCACGCCGAAGTAGGTAAGACCCGGATTGGGTTCCTTGATGCTCGCATTCGACTCGTGCTGGACGTATACGCCGACCTCGAAGCGGTGATTGTCGCCGAAGGCAAGGCCGGTCCCGAGGTTCTCGCCGAATTGAAACGCGGTGCTCAAATCCCGATCGTTGCCGATGCGCACGTGCGACAGCAGGTGGACGCCGACTCCGCCCTCCACATAGGGCTGCACGCTGCTGCAGCACGGCGGCAGCCAGCGCAGCATGGGAACGACGCCGACATCCCACAACGAGCCATGTTCGGTCGGGTGCTGCTGCGAATGCCAGTAGGTGAGCTGTGCCTCGAGGCGCGTGTCGAAATTGTGATCCTTCAGATACGCGCACTCGCACAGCGAGTCCCAGTGCAGCGCGGCGCCGCTGACAAAGACCGCGTGGCCCTGGCCGGCGGTGGCATCGATCCCGTCCGGCTGCAAGCGAGTCAGCATGCGCGAAGGGCAGCAAGGCGGCCCAGACAAACCCAACCGCCGGCGCGAACAGGCGACTGGACAAACGCGCTTGCGGAGCGCTTTGGCTTCGTGTCTTCATCGCCAGGAGCGGCGATTGTAAACACGCGCCACCGTGCCCGCAAGTGCGGGCGGGGACGCAAGCGCACGCAATGCATCGGGGCGAGTGTGGTCGACAAAGCGGGCTGCCACCGGCTGCGATGACCGACTCCCGGCGCACGATGCGTGGCCGCGCCAAGGCGGCATGAGCAGCAATTAGCCCTGCCCCGCGCCTACGGGGAGAATCCCCGCAGGCGCGCAAAATGCTTTAGACTAGCCGCCGATGCGACGCGTCGCCGCGGCAGCGATGCGCGCCGACTAACGCATAATCAAGACTGACCGCCAGGCTCGCCGGACCACGATACTCAGGAACCCGCTGGCATGAACTCCGGGATGATCGTCTTGGTGCTGGGAATGGGCGCGTTCGTCGTGTTCGTGCTCGTCGGCTTGGTGCGGCGCAGCCGGAGCGCCAATCGGGCCGGCGGCACGCCGCCGGATGCGCAGAATACGGTGGCGCAATGGACCGAGGGCGAGACGACGCGGTTGCTGTCGAGCGCCGAGGTTCCGGGGCTCTACCTGCTCCGCTCCCGCTTCCTGTCGAAGGCGGAGAACGTCGTCTATCTCCTGCTCAAGGCCGCCTTTCCGCGGCACGAGATTTTTGCCCGCGTGCGACTGGCCGACGTGCTGCAGGTCAAGATCGGCCCTCAGGGCATGGAGCGGCTGCGCGCCTTTCGCAAGATCGCCAACCAGCACGTCGGCTTCGTCGTCTGCGATCGCGACATGACCATCGTGGCGATCGTCGATGCCAAGGAGCCCGAGCAAGTGCAGAATCCGCGGGACCAGAAGCTCGAGATCATCAAGCAGCGCTGCCTGCAAGCAGCGCAGGTCAAGTACATCTGCGTCTACCCGCCCACGCTGCCGCGCTATCGCGAGCTGCGCGCCCAGATTCTCGGACCCGCGGCCGAGCTGGTTTAACCGCGCGGCCGGTTCGAGTCCACGCACTGTCTATGCGGGTCCCTGATGGGCGCTCGTCCGCGTGCGCCCGCCCCGTGGCGCCGCGCGCAGGGCCATCCATGTGCCGCCGAGAATGAGCAGGCAGCCGCAGACGGTGTTGGCCGTTACAGGCTCGTCGAGGAAGAGAAATCCCCACAGGACGCCAAAGACCGGGATCAGAAAGGTCACCGTCAGCGCGCGCGCCGGCCCGATCGTGGAAATCAGTCGGAAATAGAGCAGGTAGGCGAGGGCGGTCGAGGCGAGGGCCAGGGCAAGCGCATTGCCGAGGACCAGCGGAGTCAACGGCCCAGGGCCAGGCACGAAGGGCAGCGCCGGAGCGAGCACGGCGGCCGCCGCAAGCTGACTGTAGAGCGCAATGGCGAAGCTCGGCACGGCCGCCATGCGCCGTTTGACATAGACGCTGGCTACGCCGTAGCACAGCGCCGCGCCGAGACAGGCGAGCGTCGCCGGCAGCATCATCCCTGCCGGTACCTGGGGTGACCAGCCGACGAGGACTGCGACGCCGGCGAGCCCGAGAGCCATGCCGCCAAGCGTGCGCAACGGCAGCGCCTCCTTGAGCCACAGCGCGCCGACCGCGGCCGCAAAGAAAGGGCTGGTTGCATTGAGAATTGCCGCGATCGCCGCCCCGACGTATTGCTCGGCAAAGCAGAACAGCGCAAAGGGCAGCGCCGAATTCGCCACGCCGATTACCAGGAAGTCGCGCCAATGCGCCGCGAGCGGCGGCACGGCGCGGCGTGCTAGCGCCAGCGCGAACAGCGCAAGGAAGGCGAGCGCGACCCGGGAGAAGGCGAGCCACACCGGACCGAACCCCGGTACCGCGACCCGCATGAACGCGAACGAGCCGCCCCAGAGTCCGGCCAGCACCAGCAGCCGGGCAACGTCGCGGGGCTGCATTCGCGTCAGGCAGTCGACGCAGCGAGCGGCGCCTGCCGCCGTGACTCGACTTCGAGCGTCAGCTGGCCATGCTCCTGGGCGTGCATCCGCTCGTGGTCCAGAAGCCACTGCTTGCGCCACAGGCCGCCACCGTACCCGGTCAGTGCGCCGTCGGCGCCGATGACGCGATGGCAGGGCACGACGATGCACATTCGATTGTCGCCGTTGGCGCGGCCAACGGCGCGCACCGCGGCGGGACGGCCGATTGCCGCGGCGACCTCGGCATACGAACGCGTCCTGCCCGCGGGAATGGTCAGCAGTTCGTTCCACACTGCACGTTGGAACGGCGATCCGGCGAGCGCAAGCGGCGTGGCGAAGGTCAGCGCGCGGCCGGCAAAGTAGGCGGCCAGTTCATCGCCGATTTGCGCCAGCAGCCGATGCGTCCCAGGCAGGATGCGGCGCTTGAGCCGGCGCTGGAAGTGCTCGAGTTCGCGCTCAAGTCCTCGGCGATCGACAAATTCGAGCAGCGCGAGTCCGTCGTCGTCGGCCAACGCGAGCATCGCACCGAGGGGCGTTTCGAACCACTGCGCATAAAGGCATGCCGCGTTCCGGGCGCGACTGGGGGCCGCGCCGACGAGCCGGTTGAAGGCGCCGCGGAAGCCGCTGCCCGATTCGAAGCCGTGATCGAGTTGCAGGTCGAGTATCGATTTGCCCTGGCGTACGCCGGCCAGCGCGATGCCCATCCGCCGCGCGCGATGATAGGCGTGGAAAGTCATGCCGCAATAGCGCTTGAACGTGCGCCGGGCGGTCGAGGGGTCGATGCCACGCCGCGCGAGATCGACATCGCGCAACCGGCCGGTCGGCTCGTCCTCGACCGCGGCGAGCAGTTGGCCAACCAGCGGCGGTGCGCTGACGGCCGCTGTCGAGCGGCTGGCAGCGGCGGCAGGGGCGATAGCCGGCGTGCAGCGCGTCGCTCGGCGAGGCAAAAAATTCGACGTTTTCGCGTTTCGGCGTGCGTACCCGGCAGGTGGGACGGCAGAAGATACCCGTGGTGGCGACGCCGACGAAGAATATGCCTTCGAAGGCGGGGTCGTGCGCGACGACGGCGCGGTACATCACTTCGGCAGAAGGAAGATTTGTCATGCGCGAATTATAGGCACGCCCCGCGACGCCCTGGCGTCGAAATTCGGGCGGCAAATTCGGCCGCGTGCCCTCCCGCCCCCGACGCCTGCGACCTCGCGTCGAGGCTAGCCGGTCAGCGCATGAAGTTGAGGTAAGCCCAGAGCAGGATCAATGCGCCGATGATCGACATGATCCAGCCGGCGGGATGAAACCTGCCGTCGGGTGACTTCCAGATGAGAGTGCTGATCAGGCCGCCGACGAGCGATCCGCCGATGCCGAGCGCGACGGTCAGCAGGAAGCCCATCGGCACCGCGCCCGGGTAGAAGAACCGCGCCAGTACGCCAACGATGAAGCCGACGATGATCGTACCAATGATGGACATGATTCCCATGGGCGCCCTCCGGTTATATTTCGCGAACATCGGTGCCGGACGTCGGTACGGCACACCGGTTGCTGAGATGGGGCATGCTAGCACAAAGGAGCGAGGGGTTTCGGTAAGGATTGCCCGGGTCGGCGCGACCAATAGCAAAGCATGGCGACGGAAGAACCGATGATCAAGAACTGGAAGCGACAGCTGGGCGTGCTCGCCATGGCGGCGATCACGGCCTCGCCGGCGGCAGGCGGCGAGGCTTGCCGCGTGGCCAGCCCCGATTACACGGTTGCGTTGCTCGAACTCTACACATCCGAAGGTTGCGACAGCTGTCCGCCCGCCGACCGGTGGTTTTCGTCGCTCGACCTCGGCTCCGCCGCGCCTCGGGCTGCGGCGCTGGCGTTCCATGTCGACTACTGGGACCGCCTCGGCTGGCGCGATCGCTTCGGCAGCCCCGCCTTCACCCAGCGACAATACGAACAGATGCAGCGCCACGATACGAGCTTCGTGTATACGCCGCAGGTCCTGCTGCAAGGCAATGACTTTGCCTCCTGGCGCAGCGCGCCTCAGCCGACGAAGGCCCTGGCGGCTATCAACGCGCGACCGGCGCGAGCTACCATCGAGTTCGCGGCGCAGCCTGACCGGGCGGCGATCGCGGTCGACGTGCATGTTCGCGTCCTCAGGGCGTCGGATCGCGAACACGCGGTGGTCGCCGTGGCGCTGGTCCAGAGCGGCCTCGGGAGCGATGTGAAGGCGGGCGAGAACCAGGGCAAGCACCTGGTCCACGATCATGTCGTGCGCGCCTGGCGGTCCGGGCTCGCCGTGGGTGCCACCGGCGAGCTGCAGCAGCATGTCGTGCTGCCGATGCCCCGCGACAGCGGGCCGCTGGAGATCGTCGCCTTGGTGGAAGACGCCGCCAGCGGCGACGTGCTGCAGGTGATCACCTTGCCGCTCTGCGCTCGCATGTAGCGGTCGGTACCTGGCGCATGCGCCAGGCAATGACCTGGTTGCGGTTTGCGCATCAACAACGCGCGAGCCGGGGACTCGATCCGCTGGCGGAGCCACCGATAGTCGACCCCTCGTTGCCTGCGCCGGGTCACGAGCGGGGAGCGCGGCAGCAGCGTGCGCCCGGCAGCTGGCGCGGACTACCGTCTTCGCCCGGCGACGGCCGCGATGTGGCAGTGCAACAGACGCGGTCCTCCCGCCTTATCCAGACAGCGCGCTTTGCCCCATCTCGCGGCGAGCGCCGGGTGACATACTGGCCGCGGCGAAAAGCGCCGGGAGCGCCGATCGATTGTGCCAAAATGCCCCCTGCCGGCCACATGGTGCCGGACATGCTTCACGGCAGAGTTCAGCGTGTCCTGTTTACCGGCGGTCGGCCTGAAAGGACATCCATGACGGAATTCGAAAGCAAGGGACAGCGCTTCGTCGCGCTGTGCATGCTCGGCACGGCGCTGTTCAACTATCCGATCCTCGCGCTGTTCAACGTGCCAGGCGTGCTGCTCGGCGTGCCAGTGCTGTACGCCTATATCTTCATCGCCTGGGCCGCGCTGATCGCACTGATGGCATATGTCGCCGAATCCGCTGGCTAGGCGGACGAGGACGAGTGGTCCGTAGGCAGCCTCATGCTGCACGAGACTGCGATCATTGTCGTTGCGTTTGCGTATCTGGGCATACTGTTCGCCATTGCCTACTACGCCGACGAGCGTGCCGACGCCGGTCGATCGGTCATTGCGAGCCCGTACATCTATAGCCTGTCGCTCGCGGTATATGCGACGGCGTGGACCTTCTATGGCAGCGTCGGCCGCGCCGCAAGCGACGGCGTCGGCTTCCTGCCGATCTACATCGGCCCGACGCTGATGATCGCCTTGTGGTGGGTCGTCTGCGCAAGATCCTCCGCATTTCGAAGCAAAATCGCATTACGTCGCTCGCCGACTTCATCGCCTCGCGCTACGGCAAGAGCGCCCTGCTCGGTGGACTCGTCACCGTCATCGCGGTCATCGGCATCCTTCCGTACATCTCGCTGCAGCTGAAGGCGGTGTCGAACAGCTTCACGATCCTCGTGCAGTACCCGGAGATCGTGATGCCCGGCCAATGCCGCGACTCTTTCGATCCGCCAGGACACGGCGCTGTGGGTGGCCCTGATCCTTGCCGCGTTTACGATCGTCTTCGGCACGCGCCACCTTGACGCGGCCGAGCACCACCAGGGCATGGTAGCCGCCATCGCATTCGAATCGCTGGTCAAGCTGCTCGCGTTTCTCGCGGTCGGCGTGTTTGTCACCTTCGGCATCTACGATGGTTTTGGCGACTTGTTCGGACGCGTTGCGGCCGCGCCGAATCTGCGCGCGATGCTTACTCCGCTCTGGAGGGCGTCGCCGGCGGCTATGCGAACTGGGCCTGGCTTACGATCCTGTCGATGATGGCGATCATGTTTCTGCCGCGGCAGTTCCAGGTTGCCGTGATCGAGAACCTCGACGAGAAGCACCTCAACAAGGCGATCTGGCTGTTTCCGCTGTACATGCTGGCGATCAACGTTTTCGTGCTGCCGATCGCCTTCGGCGGACTGCTGCGCTTTCCTGACGGCAGCGTTGACGCCGATACCTTCGTGCTCACGCTGCCGATGGCCGAGAAACACGAGCTGCTCGCGCTGCTTGTGTTCATCGGCGGCCTGTCGGCCGCGACCGGCATGGTCATCGTGGAAACGATCGCGCTCTCCACCATGGTTTGCAACGACCTGGTGATGCCGGTCTTGCTCCGGATTCGTCGCCTGCGCTTGAATGAACGCGTCGATCTCACCGGGCTGCTGCTGGGCATAAGGCGCGGCGCGATCGTGCTGCATCCTGCTGCTTGGCTACCTCTATTTCAAGCTGGCCGGCGAGGCCTACGCGCTGGTCTCGATCGGCCTGATCTCGTTCGCCGCGGTGGCGCAGTTCGCGCCGGCGATGTTCGGCGGGATATTCTGGAAAGGCGGCACCCGCACCGGAGCGCTGTGCGGGCTGCTCGCCGGGCTTCGTCGTCTGGCTCTACACGCTGCTCCTGCCGGCGCTGGCGCGTTCCGGCTGGCTGCCCATCGGCCTCGTCGATGACGGCCCGTTCGGGATCGCATTGCTCAAGCCGCTGCAGCTGTTCGGGCTCACGGGGCTCGATCGAGATCAGCCACGCGATGATCTGGAGCATGATCGCCAACGTCGGCGCTTATGTCATTGCCTCGCTGTCGGTCTCGCCGAGTGCCGACGAGCATCGCCAGGCGAGCCTGTTCGTCGACGTGTTCAGGCACAGCTGGCGAGGCACGGGGCGCGCGTTTCTGGCGCGGCACGGCGTCGGTGCCCGACCTGTATAACCTGCTGGCGCGCTTTCTGGGCACCGCCGCGGCCGATGTCGCGTTCGGGCAGTACGCGGGTGCAAAGGGGCTCAGGTGGCCCGACGAGCAGTTGGTCGCCGACGCGGAATTGGTGCACTATGTCGAAGTCCAGCTCGCCGGCGCGATCGGCGCCGCCTCCGCGCGCGTCATGGTCGCCGCGGTCGTCAAGGAAGAGGCACTCGCCATCGACGAGGTGCGCGAGATTCTCGACGAGGCGTCGCAGATCGTTGCCTACAGCCACAGGCTGGAGCAGAAATCCCGCGAGCTCGAAACGACCAGCGCCGAGCTGCGGGCCGCCAACGAGCGCCTGACCGAGCTCGACCGGCTGAAGGACGATTTCATCTCGACCGTGACTCACGAGCTGCGTACGCCCCTGACATCGATCCGCGCGCTGTCCGAAATCCTGCATGACGATCCGGAACTCGACCGCCGGCAGCGGGTGAAGTTTCTCGGCATCATCATCAAGGAGAGCGAGCGCCTGACGCGGCTCATAAACCAGGTGCTCGATCTGGCGAAGATCGAATCCGGGAACGCCGAATGGCATTCTTCCGAGCTCGACCTCAAGGAGCTCATTGAAGAGGCCGCTGCGGCGGTCGGCCCGGTGATCGAAGAGCATCGCATCGCCCTCGCGCTTCGGCTGCCCGATCGCGTGCCGCCGATCACTGCCGACCGCGACCGGCTGATGCAGGTGATGCTGAATCTGCTTTCCAACGCGGTGAAGTTTTGTGACAGGGAAGCCGGCCGCATCACCATCGCTCTCACCAAGCAGCCGGAAGCCTTGCGCATCGACGTGGTGGACAACGGGCCGGGGATTCGGCGCGAGGATCAGGAACTGATCTTCCAAAAGTTCCGCCAGGTGGGCGACACCCTGACCGAAAAGCCGCACGGCACGGGTCTTGGGCTGCCGATCAGCCGGCAGATCGTCCAGCATTTCGGGGGCCGCTTGTGGGTGGAGAGCGAGTCCGGGAAGCGGCGCGACTTTCTCCTTCACCATGCCGCTGGGGAGCAGCACCACGGGCAGCGTTATCTCCGCCGGCGACGTGAATGCGGCCGGAGTGGCTCCGTGACCAAAACAGTGCTTGTCGCCGACGACGAGCCCAATATCGTCGTCTCGCTCGAATACCTGCTCGAGCGCGACGGCTACGCCGTCAAAGTGGCGCGCAACGGCGAGGAGGCGCTGGCGCATGTCGCGCAGTTCCGCCCCGACCTGATCCTGCTTGACGTCATGCTGCCGCTGAGAAACGGCTTCGAGGTGTGCCAGAAAATCCGCCAGACGCCCGAATGGCAGGGCATCCGCATCATCATGCTGACCGCCAAGGGGCGCGAAACCGAGGTGAGCAAGGGGCTCGCGCTCGGTGCCGACGCCTACATCACGAAGCCGTTCTCGACCAAGGAGCTGATGGCCGAAGTGCGCAGGCTGCTTGGCGACAGCGGTTGAAGCCATGCCGTGCCGAAGCGCAAGCTTGCCCTGGCGCTGACGGCCGGGACGCTGTTGCTCCTGCTTGCCGCGGGTGCGGCGCTGTATGCGTTCCGCGACAGTCTCTCGGGCGACGAACAGGCCGCACTGTCGCGGATGCTCGAGGAGCACGGCGGGCCTGCTGTTGCTGGGCGCACTCGCGATCGTCGTCGCCTTCTTCGCCGTGCTCCGGTATCTGACCAGGGCGTACCTGGTGCCGGCGATCAAGCTGGCGGAAGATATCCGCATCATCCAGACCGTGAACCCGGCGCATCGGGTGAGACGGACCGGTGGGCGAGCGAATGCGGCAGCTGCGCCACGGACATAAACGGCCTCGCGCAGGCGTACGCCTCTCTGCAGGAGGACGTCGAAAGAAAGATCGGCGAGGCCAACAGCCGCCTCGAGGCAGAAAAGAATCGCCTCGCCGCGCTCATGTCGGATCTGACGCAAGGCGTTCTGGTGTGCAACAGCGAGGGGCGCATCCTGCTCTACAACGCGCGCGCCAAGCAGCTGCTCGATGAGCCGTCCCGGAATGGGAGGAGCATCGGTGGCGCCTTGGTCGGCCTGGGACGATCCATCTTCGCGATCATGGACAAGAACCTGATCGTTCACGCGTTGGACACGATCAGGCACAAGCTCGACGAGGGCAGCGCGCGATCCGTCGGCTCATCTGGTCACCGCGCGCAGCCACGGCCAGCTGGTGCGCGCGAACGTGGCCGCCGATACTTGACCGCGAGCGCAACATCGACGGCTTCGTCCTCACGCTGGACAACATCACGCGGTCCGTCGAGATCAACAGTCGCCGCGATGCCCTGCTGCGCTCGCTTACCGAAGGCACGCGCGCCTCGCTGGCCAACATCCGGGCGGCGATCGAGACGATGCTCGAGTACCCGAAGATGACGGAGGAGCATCGCCGGCGCTTTGCCGCAGTCATCAACGACGAGGCCGCGATGCTGTCGGCGCGCCTGACGCAAACCGCTGCCGAACATGCCGATACGCTCAGGGCGCAGTGGCCGCTCGAGGACATGTCCGTAGCCGATCTGTTTTCCGCGATCCGCCGGCGCCTGGAAATCGAGCTGGGCGTCCGCGCGCGGGCCGACGCCGGCGACACCCCAGTCTGGCTGCGCGTGGACAGTTATTCGGTCGTGCAGACCATGCTGCAGGTCATGGCCCGCGCAAGCGCCGATTTCGGGGCCCGCGAAGTCGCATTGAGTCTCAAGCTCGGAAGGCCGCTTTGCGCGCATCGAGATGCGCTGGCAAGGCGCCGCGCAGGTCACCGACTTCAGCCGAATGGGAGAGCCGCCTGTTGCAAGCGACCGGGCAGGGCTCGTCGCTCGATCAGGTCATGGAGCGGCACGGCGGCGAGGCATGGTGCAATGCGGATCGGCACTCCGGCGCGATCGTCTTCTGCATGCACCTGCCCACGACGCAGCCGCAGATGACGTCGAGCCTCCCGGTCAGCGCAGGAAAGCCGGCCCGAATACTACGATTTCGATCTCTTCAGCCAGCCGGGCAAAGCCGCGAGCTCGACCAGCGCGCCCTCAGCGAGCTGGCTTACACGGTGTTCGATACCGAGACCACGGGCCTCGATCCGTCGGCCGGCGACGAGATTGTCTCCATTGGCGCGGTGCGCATCGTCAACGGACGCCTGTTGAAACACGAGACGTTCGAGCAGTTGATCGATCCGCGCCGCACGCTGTCGCCGGCATCGATGCAGATCCACGGCATCACGCCCGACATGCTGGCCGGGCAGCCGCTCATCGACGATGTGCTGCCTGCGTTCTACCGCTTCGCCGAGGATACCGTCCTGGTCGCACACAATGCCGCCTTCGACATGCGCTTCCTGCAGTTGAAGGAGGCGCAGACCGGCATCCGATTCGTTCAGCCCGTGCTCGACACATTGCTCCTCTCGGCGGCGGCGCATCCCGGCTATGCGGCCGGCGAGCACAGCCTCGAAGCGATAGCCGCCCGCCTGGGCATCGACGTGATCGGCCGACATACGGCGCTCGGCGATGCCATCGTTGCCGGCGAAGTGTTCCTTAAGCTTCTGCCGCTCCTGGCCGAGCGCGGCATCCGTACGCTGAAGGATGCGCGCGAGGCCTCGCGCAAGACGCTGTACGCGAAGCTGGAGTATTAGCGGTGGGCCTGGAACACGCGTGCGAACGGGCGGTACCGGCAGCCAGCGGGCAGCGACCGCTTCGACGGCGGATCGCCGGCCGCCGGGGAGGCGGTCGAGGATCTGCCGGGCCAGGAGCTGACCGCCGCGGATCAGGCGCAGCTCCTGATGGCGCGACGGCTCGATCAGGTCGTGCATCGCGCGCCGGTGACCTGTGCGCTCGTAACACCCATCCACGACGTGCTCGATACCCTGCAGCGCGAGAACGTCGGTTCGATGGTGGTCACCTTTCCGGACGGCAGGCCCGCGGGCATCTTCACCTTGCGTGACCTGCTGACCCGGGTGGCGGTCCCCGGCCGTTCAAACGCTTGACCCGATACGCGCCGTGATGACCCCTGAGCCGATCACATTGCCGGCGCATGCCTTCGCCGTCGAAGCAGCCCTGGCGATGGCCCGGCACGGCGTGCACCACATCGTCGTCGTAGATGGCAATCGGATCATCGGGCTGGTGTCGGAGAAGGACCTGTTCGCCTTGCAGCAAGCGGGCATCACGCAGATCAGCATCGCGCTGCGCGAGGCCGCCGAGCGTCTCCGACCTGGTCGATTTGTCGCGGAGGATCCGCGAGCTCGCTCGGCAACCTGGTCCAGCAGGGCGGGAGCGCGGAAAACCTCACCCGCATCGTCGCCTCGCTCAACGATGTCCTCAGCCAGCGGATCATCGAACTGGAACTCGCCTCTGCCGGAGTGGATGCGGCGAGTCTTTGCTGGATCTCGCTCGGCAGCGAAGGAAGGCACGAGCAGACACTCGCGACGGACCAGGACAACGGCATAATCTTCGTCGATCCGCGCCGATCGGAACGCGGACGCCGTGCGCGCGATGCTGTTGCCGATCGCGCGCAAGATCAACGAGGATCTCGATGCCTGCGGGTTCCCGCTCTGTCGCGGCGATATCATGGCAAGCAACCCGCGCTGGTGCCTGAGCGCAAGCGAATGGCGCGAGGCATTCGGCCGCTGGATTTTCTACGGCAATCCCGATGCGGTGCTGAACGCGACGATCTTCTTCGATTTCCGGGCCCTTTACGGCAACGCGTCGCTGGCGGAGGAACTGCGCCATTGGCTCACCGTCGCGGCGGCGGACAACCGCCGCTTCCTGCGCTACCTGGCCGAGGATGCTTTGCTCAACCGGCCGCCGCTGGGCCTGCTGCGCGACTTCACGTGTCCCACGATGCCGCCCATCCGCACACGATCGATCTGAAGGTCAACGGCGCTACACTGTTCATCGACGCGGCACGCGTACTGGCGCTCGCGGCGGGGATCAAGGAGACCAATACCGTTCGGCGACTCAACGAGTGGGCCGGGAAGGTCGGCATTGCGGCCGGCGAGCGGGAGGCGTGGGTCGGCGCCTTCGATTACCTGCAACTCGACCCGGCTTCGCCACCAGCAGGCGCAGATCGCGCGCGGCGAGGCGCCGGACAATCACCTCAACCCCGACCTGCTCAACCGCCTGGACCGCCGCATCCTCAAGGAAGCCCTGGGCTTGGCAAAGGGCCTGCAAACGCGGCTGGCGCTGGACTATCGGCTGTGAATGCGGCCGCTGGGCTTGGCGGTTGCGCCAGGGTGGTGCGGTTCCGACCCTCCGGATGAGCGGGAACGTCGTATACTGGTGCGCGAGGGGGCGGCGGATGCGTCAGCGTGGATAGGTTCGTGCCGCCGCGCGCAGTGCTGCTTTCAGGTGCGTCATTTGTCGCAGATCAAGAAGCGACGCATCGAGCAAGCGTAACCTGCTGCCGTGGCGCATTGCCGGCTGGCGATCGTAGTGGGAGGAACGGCATGAACAGGCAGGCCTTGTACGGTCAGCGACGAGGCTGACCCGCGTCGCGCCAGCGACTTCGCGCAAGAGCGCTCAGGCGCGGACCACAATGTTCTCGGTGCTCTCGATGATAAGCTTCCGAATGGGTGGTTTGTCTGCTACCGTACCATCGTGCTTCGATGTCAAGCCCAAAGCAGCAAGAGAATGAGTAGCTCAAGCGGGCCGGCGGCCGCGCCGCCGCCGATTCAATGTGCCAAGCGTTGAAAAAGGAGCGTCCTATGTCTGAACTGTCAGCTAGCAGGATTCAGAACAATCCGAAATATCACGAGTTGGTCAAGCAGCGAGACATCTTGGCCTGGACCCTGACGGTGCTCGTGCTGGTGATCTATTTCGGATTTATCCTCATGGTCGCCTTTGCCGGCGACTTCCTCACGGAGCCCATATCGGCCACCAGCGTGATTCCGATCGGCATGCCGATCGGCGTTGGGGTGATCCTGGCGTCGGTCGTGTTGACGGGCATTTACGTCTACCGTGCCAACCAGACCTTCGACCCGCTGATTCGACGAAATCATCCAGGAGGCCTCCAAATGAAAACACTAAAGACTGCCTTCTCAGCCCTGTGGGCTTCGGCCGCGCTGCTCGCCGTCCAACTTGGCTTGCGCCGCTGACGTCGCCGCACCGGCCGCCCCGCCCGCGGCGCCGCCCGTCAATTGGCACGCCGTCGTGATGTTCATCATTTTCGTCGCCATAACCCTGGTCATCACCTACTGGGCGGCGACGCGGACCAAGACGGCGACCGATTTCTACGCCGCCGGACGCGGCATCACCGGCTTGCAGAACGGCCTGGCCATTGCCGGCGACTACATGTCGGCGGCTTCGTTTCTGGGCATTGCCGCGCTGGTCTACTTCAACGGTTTCTACGGCCTGATCTTCTCGGTGGGCTGGCTGGTCGGTTGGCCGGTCATCCTGTTCCTGATCGCGGAGCGGCTGCGCAACCTGGGCAAGTTCACCTACGCCGACGTCGCCTCGTTCCGCCTGCAGCAGGGTCCGGTGCGCACCATGGCAGCCATCGGCTCGCTGATCGTCGTGATCTGGTATCTCATCGGCCAGGCGGTGGGCGCCGGGCAGTTGCTGCATACCCTGGTGCCGCAGATTTCCTACCGGATGTCCATCGTCATCATCGGCGCGCTGATCATCATCTACGTCACCTTCGGCGGCATGAAGGCCACGACCTGGGTGCAGATCATCAAGGCGGCTCTGCTGCTGGGCGGCGCCACCTTGATGGCGCTCGGCGTGATGGCGCACGAGGGCTTCAGCTTCGAGAAGCTGTTCTCCGACGCGGTCGCCGCCCATCCCAAGCATCATGGAGATCATGAAGTCCGTGGTGCCCATCGGGGCGAAGGCCAATCCGATCGAGTCCATTTCCCTGGGCATGACGCTGATGTTCGGCACCGCCGGCCTGCCGCACATCCTGATGCGCTTCTTCACCGTCGACGGACGCCAAGGCGGCGCGCAAGTCGGTGCTCTACGGCACGTGCTTCATCGGCTACTTCTACATCCTGACCTTCATCATCGGTTTCGGCGCCATCGTTCTCGTCGCCGGCAATCCCGAGTATGTGGTCGACGTCGCCAAGAACGTCCTCGACCTCAAGGGCGGCGGCAGCATGCCGGCGGTTTACCTGGCGCACGCCATCGGCGGCGATTTCTTCCTCGGCTTCATCGCCGCGGTAGCCTTCGCCACCATCCTGGCGGTGGTGTCGGGGCTGACGCTGGCCGGCGCCTCGGCGCTGTCGCATGACATCTATGCCAACGTGATCATGAAGGGCAAGGCCACCGAGGCGCAGGAAGTGTGGGTGTCGAAGATGTGCGTGATCGGCCTTGGCGTGCTCGCCGTGATCCTCGGCATCATGTTCGAGAAGCAGAACGTCGCCTACATCGTGGCGCTTGACCTTCTCGGTCGCTGCCTGCGCCAACTTCCCGATCCTGGTCCTGTCCGTGTTCTGGCGTGGACTGACCACGCGCGGGGCGGTGCTCGGCGGCTATACCGGGATCTTCGGCTCGATCGGCCTGCTGATCATCGGTCCGACGGTGTGGACCAAGGTGCTCGATATGGGGCCGGCGATCTTCCCGTATGACTTCCCGACCTTCGTCGTGCTGCCGGCGGTCCTTGATCGTCGCGTATGTGGCGTCGGTGACCGACCGGAGCGCGAGCGCGGACAAGGAGCGGGCGGCTTTCGATCCCCAGATGATCCGCTCCGAAACCGGCCTGGGTGCCGAGGTTGCAGCCGCGCCCACTGAGGGCAGCGCGATCTGCGTAAAGGACGGGCCGCCGGGGCTTCTCCCGGCGGCTCTTTTTTTGTATGATCGCAATAGCCGAGCGAGCAAGCGGTCGACTGATCGACCAGCGAACTTGTGGATCGATCGGGTGCGCAGCACTCCGCAGCGCGGAAGCTCACCCAGGTGCCCGTCGCCGGCAACGCTCGCGCAAGCAAATCGAGCGCCGATTAGCTTGCTTTCCGAGCATCGCCGCCGGCCTGTGCGCCGTTGCGCGGCCTCCAGAATTGCCGTAAGGTTGCGCTCGCAGTCGATAAACGCGATCGCGATCCGCGTTGCACTGCGACATCGCGCGGCCGCCCGCGCCACGGCGCGAGGGGAGTTGCGGCACAAACCAGGAGGAAACCATGAGTTCGACAGCCCGACCGGGTGTAGCTCACTCTCAGCTGAGCTCCAAGACCGAGGAGCGCCGGGTCATCTTCGCCTCGTCACTCGGCACCGTCTTCGAGTGGTACGACTTCTACCTTTACGCGATTCTCGCCCCGTTCTTCGCCGCATTGTTCTTTCCCAAGGGCAACGAGACGGCTGCCTTGCTGTCGGCGTTCGCGACCTATGCGGCAGGATTCCTCGTCCGTCCGTTCGGCGCGCTGGTGTTCGGCCGGATCGGCGATTTGGTCGGCCGCAAGTACACCTTCCTGGTCACGATCGTCGTGATGGGCTTGTCGACCTTCGCCGTCGGCCTGCTCCCGACGTTCCAGACGATCGGCTGGGGCGCACCCGTCCTGCTCGTGAGCCTGCGCCTGGTGCAGGGCCTCGCGCTTGGAGGCGAATACGGCGGCGCAGCCACCTACGTAGCCGAGCATGCGCCACAGAATCAGCGCGGCTACGATACCGCCTGGATCCAGACCACGGCCACCGCTGGGCCTGTTCCTGGCGCTCATCGTGATCTACCTTTGCCGCTTTACCGGCTGGATGGCAGCGAAGGATTTCTCGGACTGGGGCTGGCGGATCCCGTTCCTGGTTTCGTTGATCTTGCTGATCTTCTCGGTCTATATCCGGCTCAAGCTCAACGAGTCGCCGGTGTTCCAGCGGATGAAGGCCGAGGGCAGGGGCTCCAAGGCGCCACTGCGCGACAGTTTTCTCCGTTACCCGAACAACAAGTACGTGCTCCTCGCGCTTCTCGGCGCGACCGCCGGCCAGGGCGTGGTCTGGTACACGGGCCAGCTTTATGCGCTGTTCTTCCTGGTCATCACGCTGAAGCTCGACGGGGCGACGACCTACATGCTGATCGGACTGGCGCTGTTGATCGGCACGCCGTTCTTCCTTGTGTTCGGCGCGCTGTCGGACCGGATCGGCCGCCTGAAGATCATTCTCGCCGGCTGCCTGATTGCCGCCCTCACGTATTTCCCGCTGTTCAAGGGGCTGACGCACTACGTCAATCCGGCCCTCGAGAGCTACCAGGCCTCGACCCCGATCAGCGTTACGGCCAGGGACTGCCAGTTCCATATCTTCGTCGGCCCCTGGTCGACGTTCAGCGATTGCGACAAGGCTCAGGACCTGCTGACCAAGTCGGGGCTTTCGTTCTCGTTTACCGAGTTGCCTGGCAATTCGCCCGATACCGTCATTACGAAGATTGGCAACACCGAGCTCAAGGGCTTCAACGACAAGGCATACAACGATGCGTTGAAGGCTACGGGTTATCCGAATGGCGCCGACAAGTCCAAGATCAACTACCCCATGACGTTGTTGATCCTGGTCATCATGATGATCTACGTGACCATGGTTTACGGCCCGATCGCCGCATTCCTGGTCGAAATGTTCCCGACCAAGATCCGGTATTCGTCGATGTCTCTGCCCTACCACATCGGCAATGGCTGGTTCGGCGGAATGTTGCCGCTGCTCGCCACTGCCCTGGTCGTCGCAAAGGGCGATATCTACTACGGGCTGTGGTATCCGATCATCGTCGCGTTGATGAGCTTCATAATCGGGCTGATCTTCCTGCGCGACCAAAAGGACCGCGACATCGAGGCGGAGTACCACACCAGCTAGGTCGCCAGCCGACCCGGCAGCTTCGGGAGGCCCCGGTTCCCGCCGGGGCCTCTTGCCAATGAGCGGCCTTCGGGCGGTGTGCACGCGCCCGGTGGCGTCGCGCTAGCGGTGCTCTCCCACGCGCACGATCTTGAGCGCGTTGGTGCCGCCGGACTTGCCCATCGGCTCGCCGATGGTCAGGACGATAAGGTCGGTCCGCTGGACCTGGCCTTTCTCCAGGAGCAGATCCTCGGCGGCGCGCAGCACTGAGTCGCGCTCTGCGCTCTGATCGAGAAACAGCGGGCGCACGTTCCGAAACAGCGCCATCTTTCGCTGCGAAGAAACCTCGGGGGTCAGGGCGAAGATCGGACAGCCGCAGTTGTGGCGCGACATCCACAACGCGGTCGAGCCCGATTGCGTCAGTGCCGCGATGGCCTTGACCCGGAGATGATGCGCGGCGAACAGGGCGGCCATGGCGATCGATTGGTCGATCCGGGTAAAGGTCCGGTCAAGAAAATCCCGCTCGAGCTCGACCAAATCGGTCTTCTCGGCCTCGACGCAGATCTGGCTCATCGCCTCCACGGTCTCGACCGGATAGCGGCCGGCCGCGGTCTCGGCCGAGAGCATCACCGCATCGGTTCCGTCGAGGACCGCGTTGGCAACGTCGGAAACCTCGGCTCGCGTCGGCACCGGATTGACGATCATCGATTCCATCATCTGCGTCGCCGTGATCGTCAGCTTGTTGCGCTCACGCGCAAGCCGGATCATTCGCTTCTGCAGCCCCGGAACCGAGGCGTTGCCGACCTCGATGGCCAGGTCGCCACGGGCGACCATGATGGCATCGGAGGCGTCGATTATTTCCTCGAGTGCCGAGATCGCCTCGGCGCGCTCGATCTTGGCGACCAGCAGCGCGCTGCCGCCGGCAGCTCGCAGCAGTTGGCGCGCCATGTACATGTCTTCCCTGTTCTTGGGAAACGACACGGCGATGTAGTCGGCATCGAGCGCCACCGCGGTCTTCATGTCGTCCATGTCCTTGGCGGTAAGCGCCGGCGCCGTCAGGCCTCCGCCTTGGCGATTGATGCCCTTGTTGTTGGACAGGACACCGCCGATCTCGACCCGGGTCGAGATCTGGTTTCCCAGGACCGACTCGACGCGCAGCCGGATCAACCCGTCGTCGAGCAGCAGTATTGCTCCCGGAGAGACGTCGCGCGGCAACGCCTTGTAGTCGAGGCCGACGCGCTCCGCATTGCCGAGATCGCAGTCGGCATCGAGGATGAAGGATTGTCCGATGCTGAGGGTTACCTTGCCGTTCGCGAACTTGCCGATGCGGATCTTGGGCCCCTGCAAGTCGGCCATGATCGCGACCTCTCGGCCGAGCGACTGCGCCGCCCGGCGCACGAGCTTGGCGCGCTGCTCGTGATCGGCCGCACTGCCGTGCGAGAAGTTGAGTCTCACAACATCGACGCCCGCGGCCAGCATGCGGGTCAATATGTCCTCGGTACTGCTCGCGGGTCCGATGGTGGCGACGATCTTGGTGGCGCGCTGCATGGGTTCTCCTGGCGATTTCATGGCGCACTCGACCGCGTCGTGATGTGTCGTGATTTCGAGACACCATGCCGCGGCGCGTCGACGGTCGCGCACGCGATGTGCACGTGGTCGGGCCGAGCCGGAGTCGCCGCAAACATCATGGATTCGAAGCGCGCTGCTCCAGAATCGCGACCGCCGGCAAGGTCTTGCCCTCGAGGAACTCGAGAAATGCACCGCCGGCAGTGGAGATGTAGCCGATGCGTCCGGCGACGCCGAACTTGTTGATCGCGGCGATCGTGTCGCCGCCGCCGGCGATCGAAAATGCGGTCGCCTCGGCGATGGCGAGCGCAAGCGCCCGGGTGCCCGCTGCAAACGCATCCCATTCGAATACGCCAACCGGGCCGTTCCAGACGATCGTGCCGGCATTAGCGACGAACGAGCGCAGCGCCAGGATGCTCTGGGGTCCGATGTCGAGAATCCGGTCGTCGGCGCCAACATCGCCGACCGCCTTGAGCTCCGGCGTCGCCGTCGCGGTCGCTTCGCCTGCCGTGACGACGTCCACCGGCAGGGGAACCTTGCCCGGGTTGCCATCGAGGATTGCCTTGGCCTCGCCGACGAGCTCGGGTTCGGCAAGGGATTTGCCGATGCTGCCGCCGCAGGCGAGCAGAAACGTGTTGGCGATGCCGCCGCCCACGACCAGCACGTCGACCTTGGCGGCAAGCGAGGCCAGGAGCGAGAGCTTGGTCGAGACCTTGGCGCCGCCGACGATGGCGAGCAGGGGCCGCTTCGGCTCCGCCAGCGCCCGGCCCAGCGCGTCGAGCTCGGCGGCGAGCAGCGGGCCGGCGCAGGCGACGCGGGCGAATCGGGCGATACCGTGCGTGGTCGCTTCGGCGCGATGGGCGGTGGCGAAGGCATCGTTCACGTAGACATCGCACAGCCGCGCCATCTTCTGCGCCAGTGCCTGGTCGTCCTTTTTCTCGCCCTTGTTGAAACGGCAGTTCTCGAGCAGCACTAGCTCGCCCGGGCGCAGCTGCGCGTGCCAGGCCCCGCCCTCGACCCAGTCCTCGATCAGGGCGATCCGCCGGCCGAGCAGCTCGCCCAGCCGCGCCGCGACGGGCGCCAGCGATTCGCGGGCGCTGAAGCGCCCCTCCTCGGGCCGACCGAGGTGGGAGGTCACCATCACTGCGGCGCCGCGCTCAAGGGTGTCGCGGACTGCCGGCAACGAGGCGCGGATACGCGTATCGTCGGTAATCGCCCCGCCAGCATCCTGCGGCACGTTGAGGTCGGAGCGGATGAACACGCGCTTGCCCGCGACATCGACATCGGCAAGGCGCAGGAACGCCGGCATGCTATCCCGTGTGGCGGGCGGCACGCGCCGCGCGCGGGGCGTTGCGATCGCGCATGGCGTCGAGCTCTTCGAGCGTGCGACTCGCCGTGGTGACGAACAGGAACGGGAACAGCCCATGCACCGCCGCCGCAAGCCCGCCCAGCGTCATGCGCGCGCCGAACGTCAATGCGAAGCGCAGGTGCTGGCCGTAGGTCTGGCCAACGCTGGCGGGGTGAGCCGTGAAGGCGTTTGGCATGGGGCCTATCCCGCCGCCATCAGCGCCATGGTCGTGTCGAGCATCCGGTTGGAGAACCCCCACTCGTTGTCGTACCAGGCCGAAACCTTCACCAGTCTGCCGGACACCTTGGTGAGCGTCGCCTCGAAAACCGACGAGTGCGGGTCGTGGTTGAAGTCGATCGAAACCAGCGGCGCGGAGTTGTAGCCCAGCAACCCCGCGAGCGGCCCCGACGCGGCAGCGGCCTTCATGACCGCATTGACCTCGTCGACGCTCGTGTCGCGCGCGGCGATAAACGACAGGTCGACTATCGAAACGTTGATCGTCGGCACGCGGATCGCGTAGCCGTCGAGCTTGCCGTTGAGCTCCGGCAGGACCAGGCCGACCGCCGCGGCGGCGCCGGTCTTGGTCGGTATCATGCTCATCGTCGCCGAGCGCGCGCGCCGCAGGTCCTCGTGATAGACGTCGGTGAGCACCTGGTCGTTGGTATAGGCGTGAATGGTGGTCATCAGGCCGTTGACGACGCCGATCGTGTCATGCAGCGGCTTGACCAGCGGCACCAGGCAGTTCGTGGTGCACGAAGCGTTGGAGATCACCGTGTGCGCCGATTTCAGCGTGTGGTGGTTGACGCCGTAGACGATCGTCGCGTCGACATCCTTGCCCCCGGGGGCGGAAATCACGACCTTCTTCGCGCCGCCCTTGAGATGCGCGGACGCCTTCTCCTTGGTGGTGAACAAGCCGGTGCTCTCCAGCACCACGTCGACGCCCATGGCGCCCCATGGCAGGTCGGCAGGGTTCTTCTGTGCCAGCACCTTGATGCGATCCCCGTCGACCACCATCACGTCGCCGTCGACGGTGATCCTGCCGGGAAACTTGCCGTGCACGGTGTCGTACCGCGTGAGGTGGGCGTTGGTCTCCGGGCTCCCGAGGTCATTGATGGCGACGATCGCGAGATCGTGCTTCTTGCCACCCTCGTAGTGCGCCCGAAGGATGTTGCGGCCGATGCGTCCGTAGCCGTTGATCGCGACTCTGATGGTCATGGTCTTTTCCTGAAGGATGAGCGGTTCAGATCGCCCGGCGCACGGCCGCGACGACGTTTTCGAGGGTAAACCCGAAGTGCTTGAACAGCGCCGTCGCCGGTGCCGATTCGCCAAAGGTGTCGATGCCGACGACGATGCCGTCTAGGCCGACGTACTTTCGCCAATAGTCGGTCACGCCGGCCTCGACTGCAACCCGCGGCACGCCGCGCGGCAGCACGGCGTCGCGGTAGTCGGCGCTCTGGCGATCGAACACGCTTGTGCAGGGCATCGACACCACGCGTACCGCGACGCCATCGGCAGCCAGCACATCGCGCGCGCCCATTGCCAGCGCAACTTCCGAGCCCGTGGCGATGATGATCGCGCGCTTCGTCGCGGATGCCCCATTCCAGTCGGCGAGCACGTACGCGCCGCGCCGGATCGCCGCAATTTGCGACTCGTGGCGCTTCTGAAACGGCACACTCTGGCGGGTGAACAGCAGACAGCTAGGCCCGTTGCCACGCTCGATGGCGTGGGTCCACGCCAGGGCGGATTCGACGCTGTCGCAGGGACGCCACAGGTCGAGATTGGGAATGAGGCGCAACGCCGCCGCGTGCTCGATCGATTGGTGCGTCGGACCGTCTTCGCCCAGGCCGATCGAATCGTGGGTGTACACGAATATCGCGCGCAGCCGCATGAGCGCCGCCATGCGCACGGCATTGCGCGCGTAATCCGAAAAAGTCAGGAACGTGCCGACATAAGGAATGAAGCCGCGGTGCAAGGCCAGGCCGTTGGCGATCGCGCTCATCGCGAATTCGCGCACGCCAAAGTAGACGTAGTTGCCGGGTTCCGTCGCGGTGACCGTCTTGCTGCCCGACCAGTCGGTGAACACCGAGCCGGTCAGATCCGCGGCACCGCCGATCAACTCCGGCAGCACCGGGGCGAGGGCCTCGATGGCCTGCTGCGACGCCTTGCGCGTGGCGACCGACTCGGCCTGCCCGTTCTGCTTGACCACCAGCGCCGCCGCGCGGGCCGCGAATGCCGGCGGCAAGGTACTCGCCGCGCGCCGCTCGAACTCGGCCGCGAGCTCGGGATGGGCTGCCTTGTAGGCGGCAAAGCGGGCGCTCCAATCGCCTTCGAGCAACGCCCCGCGCTCCCTTGCGTTCCATCCGTCGTAGACCTCCGCCGGTATCTCGAAGGCCGGGTGCGTCCAGCCGAGCGCGGCGCGGGTCTGTGCGACTTCCTTTTCTCCGAGCGCCTGGCCGTGCGCAAGCTCGGTACCGGCGCGGTTCGGCGAACCCTTGCCGATGACCGTCTTGCACTGAATGAGCGTCGGACGATCGCCCACTGCCCGGGCCGAGCGAATCGCCGCGTCTACCGCCTCGACGTCGTGGCCGTCGACCCGGGCAATGACATGCCAGTTGTACGCCTCGAACCGCCGCGGCGTATCGTCGGTAAACCAGCCCTTGCACTCGCCATCAATCGAAATTCCGTTGTCGTCGTAGAAGACGATGAGCTTGCCCAACCCAAGCGTGCCGGCAAGCGAGCAGGCTTCGTGCGAGATTCCCTCCATCAAGCAGCCATCGCCCACCAAGACATAGGTGCGGTGGTCGACGACGGTGTGGCCGGGACGGTTGAACTCGGCGGCGAGCAGCTTTTCGGCGAGCGCCATGCCCACCGCATTGGCCAGCCCCTGGCCCAGGGGACCGGTGGTCGTCTCGACACCGGGCGTAAGGCCGACTTCGGGATGCCCGGGGGTCTTCGAATGCAGCTGCCGGAAGCGTCTGAGTTCGTCGATGGGAAGCTCGTAGCCGGTCAAGTGCAGCAACGCATACTGCAGCATCGACCCGTGGCCATTGGAAAGTACGAAGCGGTCGCGGTCGGGCCACTGCGGGTGCGCCGGATCGTGCCGCAGATGGCGACTCCAGAGAGCTACGGCAATTTCCGCCATGCCCATGGGCATGCCCGGGTGCCCCGAGTTTGCCGCTTGCACCGCATCCATCGCCAGCGCCCGGATGGCGTTGGCGAGCAACGCCGTGTCCGGGCCGGGCCTGCTCGCGGCGAAGGCGGACGCGGGGGTCGGCGCGGTCAGCGGTGTGGGCATGGGCGAGGAGACGACGCGATCAGACGCGGGATCGACGCCGGCGAGACTTGCCGGCCCCGTCGTTTTTGCTGCATAGCATTAAAATTATCGCCTAGGCACCGAATTTGGGCAATAATATCCAGTTTCACTAAACTGTAACCAGGCGTCTGGCGCTGGGAGAACAACAATGGACGGGATCCATCTGCTCGGAGAATGGTATGGCTGCCCGGACGAATTGCCGGAGATGCTGGAGGCTGGGGCGCTGCGCACCCTGTGCCTGCGCCTTGCCGAGGCATCCGGCATGACCGTGGTCGGCGAGCGCTTCTTCCAGTTCGAGCCGCAAGGCGTGACCGGAACGGTGCTGCTCGCCGAGTCACATCTGGCAATCCATACCTGGCCGGAGCATGGTTTCGTGACAATCGACGTCTACGTGTGCAACTACACGACCGACAACACGGACAAGGCCGAGCGGCTGTTCCGCACGATGCAGGCCGCGCTCTCGCCTCAGCACACGAGGTTCCAGGCCATCCATCGCGGAGGACGCGATGCCTGAGGGCAAGCCCGAGGGCGACGTACAGCCAGGGCTGCTGACCGAGTACCTTACCGAGGATACCGGCTTCTTCGTGCGCTCGGTACGCGAGTTCGAGCGCTTTAAATCGCCCTTCCAGGCGGTCGAGGTTCACGACACCGTCGCCTTCGGCACGCTGTTTCGGCTCGACGGGCACTTCATGACCTCGGAAAAGGACGAGTTTTTCTATCACGAGAACCTCGTCCACCCGGGGGCGATCTCGCATCCGGCGCCGGAGAAGGCGCTCGTCATCGGCGGTGGCGACGGCGGATCGGCGGAGGAGCTGCTCAAGTACGCGACGATGAAGTCGGTGACGTTAGTCGAGATCGATCTGGCGGTCATCGATATCGCGCGCAAGTACTTCGAGCGAGTGCACCACGGCGCGCTCAACGACCCCCGGCTCGGGCTCAAGGTCGAGGACGGCCTGGCATTCGTCCGGAGCACGACCGAAACCTTTGACCTGATCGTGCTCGATCTGACCGATCCGGGAGGGCCGTCGGAGCCGCTCTACACGGCCGATTTCTATCGCGCCTGCGCCGCGAGGCTCAACCCCACGGGGGCGCTGACGCTGCACATCGCCTCTCCGGTCGCGCACCCCGACCGGGTTCGTGCCGGGCTTGCCAATCTGCGCGCCGCATTCGCCATCGTCACGCCGTACCTCGTTTCGGTACCGCTCTACGGCGGCCTGTGGATGATGGCCAGCGCCTCGGCAACGCTCAACCCGGCATATCTGACGCCGCTTGAAGTCGATCGCCGCGTCGCCCAGCGCAAGATCCGCGATCTGCAGTACTACAACGGCGACATGCACCGCGCCGCATTCGCCCTGCCAAACTTCGTCCGTGAACTGGTCGGTACCGCGTAGGCGCCTCGCGAAGGGCCTTGCCGGGCGCCGACTGGCTTGAACCGGAAGGCAGCCAGCCGCATCTAAAGTCCAAGGCGGTGCCCTTTGAGGCATAGCCCGGGACCAAGTGATGAACGCTGACTCAATAGGCTTGCTGGAAGCGATGCGCGAGGCAGTTTTCGTGCAGGTAAACGGCATCCTCTTCGAAACCGGGTATCTGCGCGTGCCCGATGAGCTGACCGTGGCCGATGACGTCGTCATGGAGCTCAAGCTGGGCGAAGCCGAGGTAACGTTCATCCGCGAGGACCTCGATGACGCCGAGTACGTCGGCGATGGCGCCTACCGGCTCAAGTCGGGCGCGCTGCTGCGCTTTCTGGCCAACGCGACCGTGCACTGAACGATCCGGGTCGCCCGGTTGGGTGGAGCTTGCTAGAATGACGCGGCAAGAAGGGATGGAGCTTGCGATGGATCGACGCCGCAGACAATGGATGCAGTCGCGGGGAGGCGTGGCGCTGGTCGCCGTGCTCGCGGCGGCCGGCTGGCTCAAACCCGCGCGCGGAGAGACCCGGTCGTGGAATTCGGCCGCGTTCGACTCGCACAGCGATGGCGATGCGCTGAAGGCGCTGGGCAGCGGCGGGCCGACGCCCAGCAAGGACATCGTGTTCTTCCAGACGCCCGAGATCGCCGAAAATGGCGCCGTCGTTCCCATCGGCGTCACCAGCAATATCCCGAAGACCGAGTCGATCGCCATCCTCATCGAGAAGAATCCGAACGTGCTCGCTGCAGTTTTCGATATTCCCAGCGGGACCGAGGCGACGATCGCGACTCGCGTCAAGATGGCGCAAACGTCGAATGTTCACGCCTTGGTCAGGGCCGACGGGAAGTACTTCCTCGCCACCAAGGAGGTGAAAGTCACTCTGGGCGGCTGCGGGGGTTGAAATGGCCGATCCGATGAAGATCCGCGCCAGCCTCGTCGGGGACTCGACAGAGGTCAAGGTGTTGATGAGCCATGAAATGGAGTCCGGGCAGCGCAAAGATGCCCACGGCCAGACAATTCCGGCCTGGTTTATCAAGAACGTCACCGTCACCTGCAACGACAGGACCGTGCTTTCGGCGCAGTGGGGGACGGCGGTATCGAAGAATCCGTTCCTTTCCTTCAAGTTCAAGGGCGGGGCGAAGGGCGACAAGATCACCGTCACCTGGACTGATACCCGGGGCGACACGCGTACCGACGTAGCCGCGATCGCGTGAACGTCGCGCACCGGCTGGTTGCACTCCTCGTACTGTTCGTCACGCCCGTGGCGCTGGCACAGGACGCGACCACCGACGGGATTGCCAAGTATCGAGCCGAGCTTCAGGAGGACAATCCAGCCGAGCTTTGGGAGATCCGTGGCGAAGCCATCTGGCAGGAGAAGCGGGGGCCCAGCGAGGTATCGCTGCAGCGTTGCGACCTCGGCCTGGGAGCGGGCGTGGTCAAGGGCGCATACGCCCGGCTGCCGCGTTACTTCCCCGACGCCGACCGCGTGCAGGACCTCGAGACGCGCCTGCTGTGGTGCATGGTCCGGCTGCAGGGGTATACCGAGGCCGAGGCGAGACGGCAACCGTTTGGCGACGGCAACGAACACAAGTCGGACCTCGAGGCGCTGACGGCCTACGTGGCGTCGCAATCGCGCGGGGCGACGATGGACGTCTCGCTGCGCCACCCGAAGGAGGTCGGGGCCTATCGCCTCGGCGAGGCGCTGTTCTTCTTCCGTGCCGGGACGCACGATTTCGCCTGTGCTACCTGCCACGGCGAGGACGGCAAGCGCATCCGGTTGCAGGATTTGCCGAACCTCACCACCGCGGAGGGCGCGCGCAGGGCATATACGACATGGCCGGCGTATCGCGTCTCGCAGGGCGAGTTGCGGACCTTCGAGTGGCGTCTCTACGATTGCTTTCGACAGCAGCGCTTTCCCGAGCTGGTGTTCGGCTCCGACGCGGCCATCGCTCTGACCATGTATCTGGCGCGAAATGCCAACGGCGCGACCTTCGATGCGCCCGGCATCAAGCGCTGAGCGGGGCGCGATGCCGCGGCTAGGGAACTGCCTCTGCCTCGCCCTGAGCGCGTTGCTCGCCGGCGGTTGCACCACCGCCGCGCACGATGGCGATGTCGCGGCGAGCACGGCAGCGGCGCTCAACACCTCGTTCCTGCCCGTGGGCCAGGCCGGGCTCGATCGCCTGAAGCAGGATGACACACAGCGCTGGTGCACCGCCGCCCATGGCAGACCGGTGCCGCAGGACGTCGCGGCAAAGATCGAGCGCGTCAACCTGGCAACGATCCGCTACCCGGCCGACGGTCGCCTTACGGGCGATTGGCGGAAAGGGGAACGCATCGCGCAGGAGGGGCGCGGCAAGCAGTTCTCTGACGATCCGAGCGGTCCCGCCGGCGCCAACTGCTACGCCTGCCATCGCTTGTCGGCGACCGAAGTGTCGTTCGGCACCCTCGGGCCGAGTCTCTATCAGTACGGCAAGCTTCGCGGCAACAGCGTGGAAGTGCAGCGCTACACGTTCGGCAAGATCTACAACTCGGAAGCGTTTGCCGCGTGCTCCAACATGCCGCGCTTCGGCTACAAGGGGATCCTCACCGAACAGCAGATCAAGGACGTTACTGCGTTGCTGCTCGATCCGGCGTCGCCCGTCAACCAATGAGGCGCAGGCCGTGCCCAGCGATGCTATAGTCGAGCAGTGAACCGCCGCGAGTTCCTGCACGTCCTCGCTGCCGCGTCGGCCGCAGGACTCGCGGTCGATGCGCGTGGCGCCGGATCCGGGAACCTCAGTCGCGACGCGGAGAGGTTCTACGCGCTGCCGCGCTTCGGCAACGTTCACCTGCTGCATTTCACCGACTGTCACGCGCAGCTGCTGCCCAACTATTTCCGCGAGCCGGACTGCAACCTCGGCGTGGGTAGCGCGACCGGAAGGCCGCCGCATCTCGTCGGCGGGGCGCTGCTGAAGCGCTTTGACATCCGGGCGGCAAGCCGCACCGCCTACGCGTTCACCTGCGTTGACTTCGTACATGCGGCGCGCGTGTATGGCGCGGTCGGCGGATTCGCCCATCTGGCTACGTTGATCAAGCAGCTGAAGGCCGACCGTCCCGGCGCGCTGGTCCTCGATGGCGGTGACACGTGGCAGGGCTCTGCGCTGGCGCTGTGGAGCAACGGCCAGGACATGGTCGAGGCGGCGCGGCTGCTCGGGGTCGACGCGATGACGGGGCACTGGGAGTTCACATATGGTGCCGAGAGGGTCAAGGAAATCGTGGCCCGCGATCTGAAGGGCCGCATCGACTTTCTGGCCCAGAATGTACGTACCGCGGATTTCGGCGATCCGGTGTTCCCCGCGTACACGCTGCGCGAGGCGAACGGTGTTCCGGTCGCGATCATCGGCCAGGCGTTTCCGTATACCCCGATCGCGCATCCGCGAGCGTTCGTACCCGACTGGACGTTTGGGATTCGCGAACAGGAGCTGCAGGCGACCGTCGACGAAGTGAGAGACCGGGGCGCGCGGATCGTCGTGCTGCTATCGCATAACGGCATGGACGTGGATCTCAAGCTCGCCTCACGCGTCGGCGGCATCGACATCATCCTCGGCGGCCACACTCACGACGGCGTTCCACAGCCAATCGCGGTCGCCAATGGGCGCGGCCGGACATTGGTCACCAACGCCGGTTGCAACGGCAAGTTCCTGGCGGTGGCCGACCTCGACTTCCGCGACGGCGCGCTGTCCGGAATCCGCTACAGGCTGCTGCCGGTGTTTTCCAATCTTCTGCCTGCCGACGCCGAGATGGCGGCGCTGATCACCAGGCTGCGCGCGCCCCATGCTTCCCGCCTGGCGGAACCGCTTGCAGTCACCGAAGGGCTGCTCTATCGGCGGGGCAACTTCAACGGCACGTTCGATCAGCTGCTCGTCGATGCGCTCATGGCGGAGAAAGACGCCGAGATCGCCTTCTCGCCGGGATTCCGCTGGGGCACTACGCTGCTTCCCGGGCAGCTGATCACCTACGAGCACCTGTTGGAACAGACGGCCATCACCTATCCGACGGTGACGGTGAATACGCTCAGCGGCGAAACCATCAAGGCCATTCTCGAAGATGTTGCCGACAACCTCTTCAATCCGGATCCGTATTACCAGCAGGGCGGGGACATGGTGCGCGTGGGTGGCTTGCGCTACACGTGTGATCCGACCGCCGGGATTGGTGCGCGCATCGGCGACATGGAGCTGCGCGGCAAGCCTGTAGAAGCGGGCAAGCGGTACAGGGTGGCGGGCTGGGCACCGGTCGCCGACGAGGCCCTGGCAAGCGGCGGCGAGCCGGTCTGGGAGGTCGTGGCGCGCTACCTCAAGGCGCAACGAGTCATCGCTCCACGGATCCCTAACCGGCCCAGGCTGATCGGCGTCTCCGACAACGCCGGCATCATGCCAGCCGATTAGAGAATCGTTACCCGCGCAAACTTCCGTTTTCCGGCCTGGACGACAACAGTCGCGCCGGAGGCGACGACCAGCGACTTGTCGCTCACCACGTCGCCATCGAGCTTAAGACCGCGTTGCGCGATCAGGCGCAGTGCCTCGGAAGTCGACGCCACGATCCCCGCCTGCTTGGCCAGCTGGGCGATGGGCAGGCCCGCACCATTGCTGCGCAGCGTGACCTGGGCCATCGCTTCGGGCAGGGCGCCCTGTTTGAAGCGCGCCTCGAACTCGGCCAGGGCGTGCTCCGCCGCGGCCCGCCCATGGAAGCGCGCGACGATCTCCTGGCCGAGCATCACCTTGGCGTCGCGCGGATTGCGCCCCTGCGCACAATCGCGCTCCAGCGCCGCGATTTCCTGCTGTGGGCGAAAGGACAGCAAGGTGTAGTAGCGCCACATCAGTTCGTCGGAAATCGACATCAGCTTGCCGAACATTTCCGTCGCCGGCTCGGTGATGCCGACATAATTGTCGAGCGACTTGGACATCTTGTTGACGCCATCGAGCCCCTCGAGCAGCGGCAGCGTGAGAATGACCTGAGGCTCCTGACCATAGTGCCGCTGCAACTCACGGCCGACCAGCAGGTTGAATTTCTGGTCGGTGCCGCCGAGCTCGACGTCTGCCTTCAGCGCGACCGAGTCGTACCCCTGCGCTAAGGGATAGAGGAATTCGTGCACGGCGATCGGCTGGCCCTCGCGGTAGCGCTTGGCGAAATCGTCGCGCTCGAGCATCCGGGCAACCGTGTACTTCGCCGCAAGGCGAATCATGCCGTCGGCGCCCAACGCAGTTAGCCATTTGGAGTTGAATGCGACTTCAGTCTTGTCGCGGTCGAGGATCAGGAACACCTGGTCGGTGTAGGTCTTTGCGTTTGCCGCGAGCTCTTCGGCAGTGAGCGGCGGTCGCGTCAGGTTGCGCCCGGTCGGGTCGCCGATCATCCCGGTGAAGTCGCCGATCAGGAAGATGATGTGATGGCCAAGCTCTTGCAGCTGCCGCAGTTTGTTGAACTGGACGGTGTGACCCAGATGCAGGTCCGGCCGTGTCGGGTCGAATCCTTCCTTGATGCGCAGAGGCTTGCCGCGCGCGAGCTTGTCTATGAGCTCGGCCTCGACGATCAGTTCGTCGGCACCCCGCTTGAATACGGCGAGCTGGTGGGCGATGTCGGATTTCATCGAGTCGTTGTTCTGTTACAATCCGCACCGCGCGAGGAGCCATCGGAGCAGTATTGAGCAAGATCATCGCAATTCTAACGCAAAGCGCTGCAGCGTTCGCCGCGCGCTTCGGCGTGGCACGCATCATGGCCGCTATCCTGCTCACCGCGCTGAGCGGGGTTGCCGCCTTCGGGCTCGCGCCGGGAACGACCACGGAGATCGTGCCCACGCAGCTCATCACCCGCGATCTGGTGCAACCGAAGATAGCGGCGCTGGAGGCTGACGATACCTATTGGCGCGAAGAGCTCGTCCGCCGCGGCGACACGCTGGGCGCCATCCTGGCACGGCTCGACGTCGACGACATCGCCGCGCAGCGCTTCCTTCGCACCGATGCGCGCGCGCGTCTGCTCTACCAGTTGCGCCCGGGGAGGGCCCTGCGGGTCAGGACCGATGCCGATGGCCGCGTGCTCAGCCTGCGCTATCCGTCGCAAGACGGCGAGGTCTTGGCCATCGATCGGGTCGGTGGCGATTTCTCGGTCCGATCGATGCATCCCGAAACAGCGGTCAGCCTCGAGTTGCGGGCATGCGAGGTTCGCAGCTCCCTGTTCGCCGCAGCCGATGCGGTGGGGCTGCCTGATGCAGTCACGAGCCAGCTCGCCGACATCTTCTCCGGCGACATCGACTTCCTACACGACCTGCGCCGCGGCGACCGGTTCAGTGTCCTGTATGAAATGCGCCGTGGCGACGGTGACCCGGTCGCCGGACAAATCATAGCGGCCGAGTTCGTCAACAAGGGCGTCACCTACCGGGCATTCCTGTGGCGCTCGCCCGACGGTACCGAGGGCTACTACGACGAGGGCGGCAGGAGCCTGCGCAAGGCCTTTCTGCGCTCGCCCGTCGCCTTCACGCGTATCACGTCGGGTTTCTCGCTGGCGCGGTTCCACCCTTTCCTGCACAGCTGGCGCGCGCACAAGGGTGTTGATTTCGCCGCACCGAGTGGCACGCCGGTACGTGCGGCGGGCAACGGCAAGGTGATAGTCGCGGGATGGCAAACCGGCTATGGCAACGTGATCATGCTGCAGCACGGAGCGTCGTATTCGACCGTCTACGCCCACCTGTCGCGGTTGGCCCCGCAAGTCAAGCGCGGGATGCGCGTGGCTCAGGGCGAGGTGATCGGCTATGTCGGGATGACCGGCTGGGCTACCGGCCCCCACCTGCACTACGAATTCCGCGTCGACAACGTGCAGAAAAATCCGCTGACCATTGCGCTGCCCGACGCGCAGCCGGTGCCCGCCGCGCAGCGGACGGCGTATGCGGCGCAGATCGCGCCGCTGGGCGACGAGCTTGCGTTGGGGCGCGGCATGGTGCTCGCCGGCGGCGAATGATCGCGGTGTGGCGGCCGAGCACTACATCGGGTTGATGTCGGGAACGAGCATCGACGGTGTCGATGCAGTCCTCGCTGATTTCAGCACCCTGCCGCTGCGCCCGCTCGCCCAGGTGCATGTGGCCTTCCCCGAAACGCTCCGGCTTGAACTGCACGCGTTGCAGTATTCCGGCGCGGATGAGATCCATCGTGCCGCGCTTGCCGCCAACGCGCTCATGGACTGCTGTGCCGCCGCGGTCAAGGAAGTGCTCGCAGAGGCAGGCCTCGCACCGGAGGCCATCGCGGCGATCGGCCTCCACGGGCAGACGGTGCGCCATCGTCCCGAGCTGGGCTACACCACGCAGCTTGCCAATCCAGCGCGCCTGGCCGAGGCAACCGGGATCACGGTCGTCGCTGACTTCCGTAGCCGCGACGTCGCCGCGGGCGGGCAGGGCGCGCCGCTGGCACCGGCACTGCACGCGGCAGTGTTTGCCGCCTCTGACCGGCACCGCGCCGTCGTCAACCTCGGTGGCATCGGCAACGTCACCGAACTGCCGCCCGGAGGGCCCGTGCGCGGCTTCGATACCGGGCCAGGCAACACCCTGCTCGACGCCTGGTGCGAGCGGCACACCGGCGCGGCGTTCGATCACGACGGCGCCTGGGGGGCCGGCGGTCTCGTAATTGCCCCGCTGCTCGCCGCTTTCAAGGCCGACGCCTACTTTGCCCTCGCTCCGCCGAAGAGCACGGGGCGCGACCGATTCCATCTGGCGTGGGTCGAACGACACCTTGCCTCGCTGCAGGCACCCGCGCGCCCGGTGGACGTGCAGCGAACCCTCATGGCGCTGACCGCGCAGACCATTGCCGAGGCCATCGCCGCGCACTGTGGCGCGGTGACCGAGGTGCTCGCGTGCGGCGGGGGGACCAACAATGCCGCACTGATGCGTGAGTTGCAGGCCGCATTGCTGCCGCGGCGACTGACCGGCACAGCCACGGCCGGGATTCCGGTGCACGCCGTGGAAGCGCTGGCCTTCGCCTGGCTGGCCCGGGAGGCACTCGCCGGCCGGGCGGCCGGCATGCCCAGTGTGACCGGCGCGCGGGGAGCGCGCGTCCTGGGGGCGGTCTACCGGGCCTAGTCTGACTCGCCATGCACTGCAATGAAAAACGGGGGCCTAGGCCCCCGCTTTGCGCGCCGCCTGCGAAGCGGTCAGACTGAGAACGACGAGCCGCAGCCGCAGGTGTTGGTCGCCTGCGGATTCTTGATTACGAACTGCGCGCCTTCCAGCCCCTCCTGGTAGTCGATTTCCGCGCCGACCAGGTACTGGTAGCTCATCGCATCGATGAGCAGGGTGACCCCGTTCTTCTCCATCCGGGTATCGTCTTCGGCGGCTTCTTCATCAAAGGTGAAGCCATACTGAAAGCCGGAGCACCCGCCACCGGTGACAAACACCCGCAGCTTGAGATCGGGGTTGCCTTCCTCATCGATCAGCGCTCTGACCTTGGTTGCCGCCGCGTCGGTGAAGACCAGCGGGGCAGGCATATCCGTGATTGCATTCATTGCCGACTCCTAGGTTACTACGCGCAAACTTAACAGAGCGCCGGTAGTGCGGTCAACCGCTCCGGTTCACTCCCCGGTCGCGCGCTTGAGTTCGACAACCGCCGCGGATTCCTGTTCGGCGTGCATCAGCTTGCCCTGCACGATCGCGCCGACATGCATTTCCAGCGTGCGGTACACCACATCTCCGTTGACCCGGGCCTTGGCCTGCAGTTCCAAATAGTCGTTGGCCGTCACCGGGCCGTTGACGGCCCCGTTGATAACCACGTGCGAGACACGGACTTCACCTTCGATGCTCGCCTGCTCGCTCAAGACGAGCGTCGCCGGCTGGCTGTCGACCGTGCCCACCTTGCCGTGCACCGCGCCGTCGATGCGTAGACCGCCGGCGAAGGTCACATCGCCATCGACCACCGTTCCGGCACCGATCAGGCTGTCAATGCGCTTGGGCTGGGGAGGTTTCTTGCGTTCAAACATGGGGCTCTCCTACATGAGATTCAAGTTTCGCGTTGCTTTGGGCAATGTCTGCCCGGGCTCGACCACGCGTGCCTGCAGGCTTCGCAGCTGGCTCCCGGGCGGAACGTGGAAGGTTCCCTCAACCCGCTGATAATACTTGAATTTTAGCGTAAGCGCCGTAGTCGTGTCGGGTTGATCGTCAGGCAGCGTCAAGGTCGAGCTGCGCCCGCCCGCGGCGACATTCGCGAGCAGCGTCAATTGTCCGGAGAACTCGTCACTGGGGTTGCCGCCGCGCACCACGAGCATGCTGAAACGATACACGTTTTCGTGGTCCCGTTCGGCCTTCAGACGCTGAATCGTCAGCGTGCCCGGCTTGCCCGAATCGCTGAACAGCGTGCGCAGGAAGGCCAAGTCCTCCTGCATCTGCGTGTTCTCGCTCTGCAGATCGAGCACCTGGCGCGACAGCGTCGCCTGCGCGCCGCGGGTGACGCTGAGTTCGCTTTCGAGCGCCGCGAGGCGGGTGCGCAGCCGATCGTTCTCGGCCCTGAGCGCGCTGCCATCGGCTTCCAGCCGGGCCTGTTTCTCCGCCACCGCGCCGCGGTTGAAGCCGCCCAGGAATTGGCCGAAGTCAAACCCCCACCACCACATGCCCGCGACCAGCGCGAATAGCGCAAGCAGCGCCGGCAGGCGCCAGCGCCAGGACAGGTGGGTGCGCACCGCCATGCGCGGTGCGCTGATCCCGAAGGTCTGGCGAAGGCGCAGACCGAGGCCGCGCAGGGCTGGCAACATTACGGCAGAACCGGGGGCGAGAGCAGGCCCACGGTCTCGGGCAGCCCGAACATCAGATTCATGTTCTGCACGGCTTGGCCGGCAGCTCCCTTGACCAGGTTGTCCTCGACCGCGAGAACGACCACCGTATCGCCGCCCCGCGGGCGATGGACCGCGATCCGGCAGACATTCGAGGCGCGCACCGAACGCGTCTCGGGATGGCTTCCGGGTGGCATCACGTCGACGAACGGCTCGCCGGCGTATCGCTCCTCGTAGAGCCGCTGCACGTCGACGCCCGATTGCGTGAGCCGCGCATACAGCGTGGCGTGGATACCGCGAACCATCGGCGTCAGGTGGGGCGTGAAGACCAGGGTCACCGGGCGCTTGCTCACGCCGTTCAGGCCCTGCACGATCTCGGGGTGATGCCGGTGACCACCGACGTTGTAGGCCTTGAAGTTGTCGGTCGCCTCGCTGAACAGCAGCCCGATTTCCGCCTTGCGGCCGGCGCCGGACACGCCTGACTTTGCGTCGGCGATCAGGTGCTCGGTATCGATGACCCCCGCTTCCACCAATGGCAGGAAACCCAGCTGGATCGCCGTCGGATAGCAACCGGGATTGCCGACGACGCGAGCCGCCTTGATTGCCTGGCGATGCATTTCCGGCAGGCCGTACACCGACTCGGCCAACACCTCCGGGCAGGTGTGCGGCATCTTGTACCAGCGCTCGAACTCGGCCGGGTCCCGAAGGCGGAAATCGGCCGCGAGGTCGATGATCTTGGCGCCGGCGGCGATCAGTTCACGCGCCTGAGCCATCGCCACGCCATGCGGGGTGGCGAAGAACACCACGTCGCAGCCGGTCAGGTCGGTTTGTCCGGGGTCGCTGAAGCAAAGCTCGCCCAGCGGACCGACGCCGCGCAGGCTCATGAACATGTCGGCCACACGCGTCCCGGCATCCTTGCGCGAGGTGATCGCGCGCACTTCCGCCTGGGGATGTCGCGCAAGCAGGCGCAGCAGCTCGACCCCGGTGTAACCCGTCCCGCCGACGATCCCGACCTTGATCATGACGCCCTCGTTGGCCCGCGCGATTTTACCACCCGCCCGCCACGTTATGACGTTGGAATAAAACGCGTCATCGCCATCGATGCCGCACCCAGACCCAGAAAGCCAAAGGCCGCCTCGCAGCGGCCCTGGATCACCGGAAACTGGCCTACCGACTAGCGCTTGGAGAACTGCTTGCGACGTCGGGCCTTGTGCAGGCCAACCTTCTTGCGCTCGACCTCGCGGGCGTCGCGGGTCACCAACCCGGCCTTTGACAGCGTCGGCTTAAGCTGGCCGTCATAGTCGATCAGAGCCCGGGTAATGCCGTGTCGCACCGCGCCGGCCTGTCCCGACTCGCCGCCGCCGCGCACGTTGACCATGATGTCAAAGGTCGCTTCGTGGTTTACCAGCTTCAACGGCTGGCGCACCACCATGCGGCCGGTCTCGCGGGTAAAAAACTCGTCGACAGGCTTGTCGTTGACGGTGAACTTGCCCGAGCCCTGACGAATGAACACGCGCGCCACCGCGCTCTTGCGCCGCCCGGTGCCGTAGTAGTAGTTGCCGATCATCGTAAAACCTTACAGTTCAAGGATCTTTGGCTGCTGCGGGGCATGCGGATGGGTCGCGCCGGCGTAGCACTTGAGTTTTTTGAGCATCGCGTAGCCCAACGGCCCCTTGGGCAGCATGCCCTTGACCGCGTGCTCGAGCGCGCGGCCGGGAAAGCGCTTCTGCATCTTGCCGAAAGTCGTGGTGCGGATCCCGCCAGGGTAACCGCTGTGGCGATGGTAGAGCTTGTCCTCGAGCTTCTTGCCGGTGACCTTGATCTTGTCGACGTTGGTCACGACGATGAAATCACCGGTGTCGATATGGGGCGTGTAGATCGGCTTGTGCTTGCCGCGCAAGCGATGGGCAATGGCGCTGGCAAGACGCCCCAGCACCTTGTCGCTTGCGTCGACCACGTACCAATCCCGCTGCACGTCCTGCGGTTTGGCGGAATAAGTCCTCATGCCAAAGCTCCGAAAAAGTGCGCGCCCGCGCGCGACCGGTCCCTGAGGTTCATTTTTGCAAAGTCTTGGATCATAATACGAGCGGGTTTGGGGTGTCAAACCGGCGCTCGCGCCAGGCTCGTTACGCCGCAATGCAAAAAAACGCGGCCGGGTGGCCGCGTAAGCATTCCGCCATAGGAGGAGGATGGGGGAATGACCTGCAACCGGGCCGTAAAGACCCGAGCCGCAAGGGTAAAATCATCCTCGCATATTGCAACGCACAATGCAAGCGCCCGACCAGCCGCGCCACGCAATCGCGCGCGCAGCGGGGCGGCGGAGCATAAGTGCTTTGATTTCGCAGCATAAATCGCTCCGAGCCGGAGGCGATCGCATGAAGGCGCGAATCAAGTGGGTCGAAGGGGTGAGCTTCGTGGCCGAGACGGGCAGCGGCCACGCGCTCTTGGTCGACGGTGCCCCCGAGGCCGGAGGGCGTAACCTTGGGCCGCGGCCGATGGAGCTCGTGCTCGCCGGCGCCGCAGCCTGCACCGCGTTCGATGTGGTGTGGATCCTGCGCAAGGCGCGCCAGCCTGTGTCCGACTGCGTGGTCGAGGCCGAAGCCGAGAGGGCCGAGAAGGACCCCAAGGTATTTACCCGCATCCACCTGCGCTATCGGGTGGCGGGGAAGGGCCTCAATCCAGCGCAGGTCGAGCGCGCCGTCAAGCTGTCGAAGGAAAAGTACTGCTCGGCGACCCTGATGCTGGCCAAGACGGCCGAGATCACCTTCGAGATCGTGCTCGACGACGCGGCCGCGCGCTAAGGCCCCCCGCCTTACGCCGCGTCGCGCAGCAGGCGAATCAGGCTCGAGGTATCCCAGCGCCCGCCGCCGCGGACCTGAATTCGCGCATAGAACTGATCGACCAGGGCCGTGACCGGCAGCGCCGCTCCGTTGGACCTCGCCTCGGCGATCGCCATCGAAAGATCCTTGCGCATCCAGTCGACGGCAAAACCGAAGTCGAACTTGTCGGCGGCCATCGTCTTGCCGCGATTGTCCATTTGCCAGGATTGCGCAGCGCCTTTGCCGATCACGTCGAGAACGCGCTCAATGTCGAGGCCGGCGCGCATGCCGAAACAGATGCCCTCGGCGAGCGCCTGCACCAGGCCGGCGATGCAGATCTGGTTGACCATCTTGGTGAGCTGCCCCGAGCCCGGCCCGCCCATCAGGGCGACCGCGCGCGCGTAACAGGCCAGTACCGGCTCGGCGCGAGCGAAGGTCTCGGCATCGCCCCCGACCATGACCGTGAGCTTGCCGTTTTCCGCGCCGGCCTGGCCGCCCGAGACCGGCGCGTCGAGGAAGCCCACGCCACGCGCCCTCGCCGCGGCATGCAGCTCACGCGCGACGGTAGCCGACGCCGTCGTGTGATCGACCAGCAGCGTCCCGGGCTGCATCGCCGATAGAGCGCCGTTCTCCCCCAGCGCGACCGCGCGCACGTCGTTGTCGTTGCCGACGCAAAGCATCACCCATTCGGCGCCGGCGGCAGCTGCGGCGGGGGTGGGCGCCGACCTGCCACCGTGCTTCTGGGTCCACTGCGCTGCCTTCTCCGGGGTGCGGTTGTAGACGGTGACCTCATACCCGGCGCGGGCAAGGTGGCCGGCCATCGGGAACCCCATGACACCCAGACCGATAAAGGCAGTCTTCTTCGCGCTGGCGGACATTGGTTTACTCCTGGCTGGTTGGCGGGTTTGTCTTGGTCGCAGCGGCGGTGCTGGCCGGAGGCGGCAACGCGCCAAGGGCTGCGCGCGCCGCCTGCGCGGCGGCGCGAACCTGGTTCGGGGCGGTGCCCCCCGGATGGTCGCGGCTCGCCACGGAGCCATCGACCGTGAGCACGGCGTAGACGTCTTCGTCGACGAGCGGCGCGAACCGCCGCAAGTCCCCAAGCGCGAGCGCGGACAGATCACAGCCCTGGCTTTCGGCATGACGAACGATGCGCGCCACCACTTCGTGCGCGTCGCGGAACGCCGCACCCTTGCGCACCAGATAGTCGGCCAAGTCGGTCGCCGTCGGGAAACCCTCCATGGCGGCAGCGCGCATGCGCTCGGGCTCGGCCTGCAGTCCGGTGGCCACGAGGTCGGCCATGATCGCCAGACAATCGTCCACGGTGTCGACGCAGTCGAAGAGCGGCGGCTTGTCTTCCTGGTTGTCCTTGTTGTACGCCAGCGGCTGCGCCTTCATCAGCACCAGCAGCGCGGTGAGGTCACCGAACACGCGGGCGCTTTTGCCGCGGACCAACTCGGCAACATCCGGGTTCCTCTTCTGCGGCATGATCGAGCTGCCGCTGCAGAACCGATCCGCGATGGTCACCAAGCCAAAGCGAGGGTTAGACCAGATGACCAGCTCTTCGGCAAAACGCGACAGATGCACCATGATCAGCGCCGCGGCGGCGGCGAACTCGACCGCGAAATCGCGATCGGAAACGGCATCGAGGGAATTGGCGCAAAGCGCCTCGAAGCCCAGCGCCTCGGCAACCTGCTGGCGATCGATCGGATAGCTGGTGCCGGCGAGCGCGGCGCTGCCCAGGGGCAGGCGATTGACCCGGTGGCGGCAATCTACGAGGCGCTCGCCATCGCGGGCGAGCATCGCCTCGTAGGCAAGAAGGTGATGCCCGAAAGTCACCGGCTGGGCGACCTGCAGATGCGTAAAGCCGGGCATGACGGTGGCGGCGTGCTTCTCGGCCAGATCGATCAGTGCGACGCGAAGCGCGCGCAGGCGGTCGACGAGGACATCGATTGCGCCGCGCAGCCACAGCCGTGTATCGGTCGCGACCTGATCGTTGCGCGAGCGCGCGGTGTGCAGCCGCTTGCCTGCATCACCGATCAGGGCGGTCAACCGCATCTCGATGTTGAGGTGCACGTCTTCGAGCACCTGCGTCCAGACGAATTCCCCGCGCTCGATCTCGCCCTCGATCTGCTGCAGGCCGCGTTCGATCGCAGCGAGGTCGGGGGCGGAAAGGATGCCGGCCGCGGCGAGCATGCGCGCATGGGCACGGGACTGGGCAATGTCGACAGCAGCCAGGCGGCGGTCGCAGTCGACCGAGGCGTTGAAGCGCTGCATGCGCTCGGACATCGGCTCGACGAAGCGGCCCGATCGACCGCGCTCGGGCGCTGCGCCAGCCACTGACTTGTCGCGGGACGGTTCTCTGGACATGGCTTGCCTCGCCGCAGGCTCTTGCCCACAATAGCCGGACGGCAACGCTCCGGTCACGCCGCCCGCAGCGGAGGATTCGCGTAAGCTTTGCGGCGCCGGGTCGACGCAAGAGATGCGCGCAATTATAAATCAAAAGCCGTACCCGCCTCGCCTTCCCGAGCTGCGCAATCTCGGCACGGTGCTGCGCATCCTGCTCGCCGTCAACGGCCTCGCCCTCGTGGCAACGTTCGTCCGCGAGACCCGCTGGGAGAGTTTTGCTGCGGCGTGGCTTGACACCACGGCGATCGTCGAGCCGCACCTGCTGGCGAGCCTGCTGCTGCTGTACACGCTCGCGCCGTGGCTCGAGCGAATGCCCTATCGCACGGGCGTCGTCGCCATCCTCGCCCTCAACTTGGGGGCGACGGTTGTGCTCGACGCGGTGCTTTCGGGCCTGGGCGGACACGCCGGCTCGAGCGAAGTATTCAGGCACGCGGTGTTCTCGCTGCTGGTCACGGGGCTGCTGCTCGGCTACTTCCACCTCCGCACCAAGGCACTGTCGCCGGCGATCACCGAAGCGAGGCTGCAGGCGCTGCAGGCGCGAATTCGGCCGCATTTCCTGTTCAACAGCATCAACGCCGTGCTGTCGCTGGTCCGCGCCGAGCCGCGGCGCGCGGAGACGGCCCTCGAGGACATGGCAGACCTGTTCCGGGTGCTGATGCGGGACAACCGGCAGCTCACACCGCTCGCCGACGAGATCGAGCTGTGCCGGCAGTATCTCAACCTTGAAAAGCTTCGCCTCGGCGACCGGCTGGATGTCGAGTGGCATATCGACAACATGCCACGCGACGCGCTGGTCCCGCCGCTGGTCCTGCAGCCGCTGCTGGAAAACGCCGTCTATCACGGCATCGAGCCGTCCGGCGCGCGCGGGGCCATCGCCATCAACATTTTCCTGCGCCGCGGCGAGGTTCACGCCGTTCTGCGCAATCCGTACAAGGTCTCCGGCAACCACCACGCCGGCAACAAGATGGCGATGGACAACATTCGCGAGCGGCTAGCCCTTCACTTCGACGCCGAGGCAAGCCTCGAGACGCGCGCCGGCAGGGATAGCTACGAAGTGCATATCCGGATGCCGTACCGCACACCGGCGCGAGTGGAGCGCGCACATGCTTGACACGCCCTTGAAGGTTCTTATCGTCGACGACGAGGCCCCCGCGCGGCGTCGCCTGCGCGAGCTGCTCGAGGACTGCTCCAGTGCATTGCCGCTGATGGTCATCGGTGAAGCTGCCAGCGGGCGCGAAGCGCTGGATCTGCTCGGCGGCACCGCCGCCGATCTGGTGCTGAGCGATATCCGCATGCCCGACATGGACGGCATCGAGCTGGCGCGCCACCTGCTCAAGCTGACGCAACCGCCGGTGCTGATCTTCACCACCGCCTACCATGAGCATGCGATCGCCGCATTCGAGGTGCACGCGATCGATTACCTGGTCAAACCGGTGCGCGTGCAGCGCCTGCTCGCGGCGCTGCACAAGGTGCCACGGCTCAGGCCGCTGAGCGACGCGCGCCTCGACCGCCTGCCTGTGGCGGCGCGGCGCTTTCTGTCGGTGACGGAACGTTCGCGGGTGGTGCTCGTGCCAATCGAGGAGGTGATCTATCTCAAGGCCGAGCTCAAGTACATCACGATTCGCACCGCCGAGCGGGAATACCTGCTCGAGGAATCGCTGACCAAGCTCGAGGACGAGTTCGGCGCGCGCTTCGTGCGGGTGCATCGCAACTGTCTAGTGGCTCGCGAAGCGATCCGCGGCTTCGAACGGCACGTGAGCGCCGAGGGCGACGCGCATTGGGAGGTTCTCCTGCGCAACGTTCCCGAAGCGCTGCCGGTGTCGCGACGGCAGCAGTTCATCGTGCGCGACATCGGTCGCGAAAACGAGGCGTGACGGCCGTGCCCGCGCCGCGCACCCTGATCTGCGGCTCGCTCGCGCTGGACACGATCATGGTGTTTCCGGACCGTTTTGCCCGGCACATCCTGCCCGGCGAGTCGCACGTGCTCTCGGTGTCGTTCCAGATCGGGGAGATGCGGCGCGAATGGGGCGGCTGCGCGGGCAACATCGCCTACAACCTCAAGCGTCTCGGCGGCGAGCCGGTGGTGATGGCGACCGTGGGCGACGACGGTGGCGCCTACATCGAGCGGCTCAAGGCGCAGCAAGTCGCTGCCGACGGCGTGCGCGTGATTGCCGGGACTTTCACCGCGCAGGCTTTCATCATCACCGACCTCGACGACAACCAGATCACGGCGTTCCACCCCGGCGCCATGAACGAGTCGCACCGCAACCATGTGGGCGAGGTCGCAGCCATCGCGCTCGGCATCGTCGCGCCAGACGGTCGCGACGGCATGCTCGCGCACGTGCAGCAATTCGCCGCCGCGAACATCCCGTTCATATTCGATCCCGGGCAGGGCCTGCCGCTGTTCTCCGGTGCCGAGCTCCTGGAGATGATCGACTGCGCCAATTACCTCGCGGTCAACGACTACGAAGCGAGGCTGCTCTCCGAACGCACCGGGCTTTCGCTCGAAGCGTTGGCGGCGCGGGTCGAAGCGCTGATCGTGACCCTGGGGGCAGAGGGGTCGCGCATCCATGCCGAGGGCAAGATCCTCGAAATTCCTGCGGTCAGACCCGGGCAGCTGGTCGACCCCACCGGGTGCGGCGACGCCTATCGCGCCGGATTACTCTATGGCATAGGGCAGGGCCTGGGCTGGCAGCGCACCGGACGGCTCGCCTCGCTCTTAGGATCGCTCAAGATCACAGCTCGCGGCGGACAGAACCACAACTTCAGCCGCGACACGGTAGCGGCGCTCTACGAGCAAAGCTTCGGCCAGCCACCGTTCTAGAGAAGCGGCCAGCCGGCCGCGCCGCCGGCAAAGACTCGGCGAGGCGTGTGGCGGCGAGTAATCCGGCGTCGCGTGCGCGCCGCCGCGGCCCTGCTACCCTCAGTCCGACGGCTTGGGGGCGATCGCCGAGCGGCTTGGCACCTGGAACACCCGCCTATCGTCGAGCCTCACTGCGGTGAGCGTTCCACCCCAAAGGCAGCCGGAATCGAGCATCATCACGTCCGGCGCGAAGAGCAGATCGAGCGTCGACCAGTGGCCGCACAAGACGGTCACGCCCGCCGATTTGCGCCCGGGGTGGGCGAACCAGGGTGCGAACCCCGGCAGCGAGTGCCCCGGCCCGCGCTTTTCCTTGAGCTCCATGGCGTCGTCGGCAGAACAGAAACGCAGCCGGGTACAGGCGTTGACGATGACGCGCAAGCGATCATTGCCGGTGAGCTTGCCGTCCCAGCGCGCAGGCTCATCGCCGTACATATGGCGCAGGAAGTCGTCATAGGTGGGCGACGCCATCACTGCCTCGACCTCGCGTGAAAACCCGACCGCATCGCTAGGCGTCCACGATGGCAGGAGGCCGGCATGAACCAACAGGAAATCTCCGTCCCGCACCACCAGCGGGCGCCGGCGAAGCCAATCGAGCAACTCGCCAACGTCCGGCGCCTCGAGAATCGCCTCGAGGGTGTCCTGGCGATGCAAAGCGCGATGGCCCGCGGCGACGATCAACAGATGCAGGTCATGGTTGCCGAGCACCGTCGTCGCCGCGCCGCCGAGCGATTTCACATGGCGCAGTACCGACAGCGAATCGGGACCCCGGTTGACCAGGTCGCCGACCAGCCACAGGCGGTCACGCGCGGGATCAAAGCCGATCATGTCGAGCAGCTGCGCGAATTCGGCGTAGCAACCCTGGATATCACCGACGACGTAATGGCTCATGGCGCGAGAATCGCCCTGGCGTCGCGCGGGTCGTCGCGACCCACGGTCCAGCAGCCGTTATCCCGTTGCGAGGGTTATTTCTTCAGGCTGAGGATCCAGGTCACCAGCGCTTTGATATCGGCGTCGGACACTTGCGCGTTGGGGGGCATCGGAACCTGACCCCAGACGCCGGCTCCGCCGGTCTTTACTTTCTGCGTGAGCTTGGCGAGCGCGCTAGCGTCGCCCCGGTATTTGGCGGCAACGTCCTGGTAGGCGGGCCCGACTACCTTCTTGTCGACGGCATGACACGCGGAACAGCCATCTTTCTGCATCATCGCCTGCCCGGAGGCGAGATCGAGCGGTGCTTCTGCCTTCGCTCCCGCGGCGGAGGCGGGGGCCGGCGCAGGTGCCGCGGCTGCGGGCGCTGCAGCCGGCGCGGCGGCAGCGGCAGCAGCCGGCGGTGCGGCGGGGGCGGCAGCAGCCGGCGGTGCGGCGGGAGCGGCGGGGGCCGGCGCGGCCGGCTCCTTGAAGCTCGCGCCCGAGCGGTTGGCCATGTAGACCACGCCCCGTTCAACCTCGATGTCGGCGAGATCCTGATTGCCGCCTTTCGGCGGCATCCCTTTGAGGGTGCCCTTGAGGGCATGGGCGAAGAGCTCGTTCTCGCCCTGCTTGATGCGGGGTGCCCACGCGGCGCGGTCGCCGATCTTGGGCGCGCCCACGAGGCCGGCTTCGTGGCAGGTTTTGCACACCGTCTGGTACACCTGCTCGCCGCTCAGGTTGCCATGCGGCGCACTCGTGTCGGCCAGCGTCACGGTGCCGACAGGCTTGATGCGATTGAGCACGCCCGTCTCCGCTTCCTCGCTTCCCGCGGGCCGCACGCCGGTCACCAGTTGCGTCAGGAGAACGATCAACGCAATGGGCACGGCAAATGCCAGAAAAACGACGATGACCAGCTGCTTCGGAGACTTAATGAAGGATCTGTGCTCTTCGCTCATCGCGGGTTCCGGACGGATTACGAATGGTTCCTTGGACGCGCGCAGGGCGCAGACTGCAAGGCAAAAGGCGAATTATAGCGCGCCTCCAGCTCGGTGGACGTCGTTTGGAACGGCGGAGTAGAATCGCCAACCGTGCGCCCGTAGCTCAGTTGGATAGAGTGTTGGTTTCCGAAGCCAAAGGTCACAGGTTCGACTCCTGTCGGGCGCGCCACTCCATTCAAGGATCGTTCCGGGGCCTCGGTAAGAGCTCATTCCGGGGACATCGGTAACGCTTTCGCTGCGAAGGTTTCCACAGGTTTTCCTGACACCTGGCCCGCGCCCGTGCCGGCCTTGGCTGACGCGCGGTGCGGCAGATGGTCGAAGCGCACCGGCGCAGTGTCATAATTTGGCCGCCGCTTCGCGCCGGAAACAGGAAAAGACCAATGCCGAAACCCGTCGCCCTGATCACCGGTGTTACCGGACAGGACGGCGCCTATCTCGCCGAATTCCTTCTCGCCAAGGATTATGAGGTACACGGGATCAAGCGCCGCAGTTCGCTGTTCAATACCGATCGGATCGATCATCTGTACCAGGACCCTCACGTACATGGACGGCGCTTCGTCCTGCACTACGGGGACATGACCGACCCCTGCAGCCTGATCCGTGTATTGCAGCAGGTTCAACCCGACGAGATCTACAACCTCGCCGCCCAGAGTCACGTCGCGGTATCTTTCGAGGAGCCCGAGTACACGGCCAACTCCGATGCGCTCGGCGCGTTGCGGCTGCTCGAGGCGGTCCGCATTCTCGGACTGGAGCGCAAGGCGCGCTTTTATCAGGCTTCGACCTCCGAACTGTACGGGATGACGCAGGAGTTTCCGCAGACCGAGAAGACCCGCTTCTACCCGCGATCCCCCTACGCGACGGCAAAGCTCTATGCCTACTGGATCACCGTCAACTACCGCGAAGCCTATGGGATGTTTGCCTGCAACGGCATTCTCTTCAACCACGAATCGCCGACACGTGGCGAAACGTTCGTGACCCGCAAGATCACGCGCGCCCTGGCGCGCATCAAGCTCGGTCTGCAGGACCGGTTATACCTCGGCAATCTGGACGCGAAGCGTGACTGGGGCCACGCCCGCGACTACGTCGAGGCGCAGTGGCTGATCCTTCAGCAAGCGCAGCCGGAGGACTACGTAATCGCCACCGGTGAGCAGCACAGTGTGCGCGAGTTCGTCGAGGCCGCGGGACGAGAACTGGGCATGGCCATCCACTGGGAGGGCTCGGGGCTCGCCGAGAAGGGCTGCGACGAAAACGGCCGTTGCGTGGTGGCTGTGGATGCACGCTATTTTCGGCCGGCGGAGGTTGATTCGTTGCTGGGCGACCCGACCAAGGCGAAGACGCAGCTCGGGTGGTCACCAAAGGTCCGCTTCGGAGAACTCGTCGCCGAAATGGTTCGGGAAGACCTCAGGACCGCCGAGCGCGACGAGCTGGTGAAGCGCCACGGCTACTTGCCGTACGACTACAACGAGTAGCGCAGTGCGCAGCGATGACCGGATCTACGTTGCGGGTCACACCGGGCTGGCCGGGTCGGCGCTGGTGCGTCGCCTTCGCAGCGGCGGCTACACGAATCTGATCACCCGCGCGCGTGCCGAACTCGATCTGACCGACCAGCATGCAACGCGGCAGTTTTTTGCCGACCAACAGCCTGATTGTGTGTTCCTCGCCGCGGGAAGAGTCGGCGGCATCGTTGCCAACAATACCTATCCGGCCGAGTTCCTGGAAATCAATCTGGCGATTCAGACCAATGTTATCCATGAGGCATGGCGTGCGGGAGTGCAGCGCCTGCTGTTCCTCGGATCTTCTTGCATTTATCCGCGCGATTGTCCGCAGCCGATACGCGAGGAATACTTGCTGACCGGCCCGCTGGAGGCGACCAACCGCGCCTATGCCCTGGCCAAGATTGCCGGGATCGAAATGTGCTGGGCCTACAACCGGCAGTACGGCACGCGCTACCTGGCAGCGATGCCGACCAATCTTTACGGTCCCGGCGATAACTACGATCTGCAGAATTCGCATGTGCTGCCGGCCCTCATCCGCAAGATTCACGAGGCCCGGGTCCGACGCGCCGCCGAGGTCGTCGTGTGGGGGAGCGGTACGCCGCGACGCGAGTTTCTGTACAGCGATGACATGGCCGATGCCTGCGTGTTCTCGATGCGGCTCGACGCTTCCGACATGAACGCGGACTTCGTGGGCGACATGCAGCGGCCGCCGCTGTTCAACGTCGGTTGCGGTGAGGACCTCACAATCCTCGACCTGGCCGAGAGCATCAAACAGGTGATCGGTTACGAGGGGCGCATCACTTTCGACCCCAGCAAACCCGACGGAACGCCGCGCAAGCTGCTCGACATCAGCAAGCTTCAGGCGCTCGGATGGGCGCCGGGGACTCCGCTCGCACAGGGGATCCGATGGGCATACCAGGATTTCCTCAAGACGCAGTCGGCCGGAGCCCATTGATTCGCGCCGCCGCAAGCGCGCTTCGACTCCGGTAGGGCGCGGCAGTTCGCTCGTCGCCGCCGCGCGCGCCAGCGGCAAACCTCGCCAGGACTCCCCTGCTATCGGCTTGAAGGGCGCCTAAGAGGCCCGGTTCCCCGACTTCCGTCGAGTTGGCTCCGGGCCGACAGGCGGGGCTGAAAGCGGGACGCGCTCGCGCACGCCTGTGGGGTCACGCATGCGAGAAGGCGGGCACCCCCTCAATGTACGAAATTACTTTCAATATCGTACATAAACCATTATTTACACGTGCAAATTGTAGTCCGTACAACATCGGTGCTAAGTCGTTGTTCAGAAACCGGATTTTCTATTGACCCTCCGCATGCATTCACTTATAGTGGCATTGGGTGGGAAAAAGTGGGTTAAAGTGGGCGCTCACCGCACCGCGCCGCTGCTGAAGGAGGGGCTGTGTTTCGAGGCGTTACCCATTGTGCGCTCGATAACAAGGGGCGGCTGGCGATCCCGGCGCGGCATCGCGAGATCCTCGCCCGCCAGGCGGAAGGGCGCCTGGTACTGACGGCCGACCCCAGCCACTGTCTATTGCTCTATCCGCTGCTTGCGTGGGAGCCCATTCAGCAGCGGCTCATGGGTCTGTCGAGCTTCAACGAAAAGACGCGCGCCCTGCAACGGCTGCTCGTCGGTCACGCCGATGATGTCGTGCTCGACGGTGCCGGTCGCATCCTCGTGCCACCGGCCCTGCGCCAGTACGCCGCGCTCGACAAGCGAGTCGTGCTCGTCGGCCAGGGCAACAAGTTCGAATTGTGGGACGAAGCCAAGTGGCTCGAGCGCACCGAGCTTGCGGTTGCCTTTCCCGCCGGCGGGCTGCCGCCCGAACTTGACGGCTTTTCGCTTTGATCGCGGATGGCGGCCACAACCCGGTCCTGCTCGACGAAGCCGTGGCCGCGCTGGCGATCAAGCCCGAAGGGGTGTACGTCGACGCCACCTTCGGCCGCGGCGGACACAGCCTACGCATCCTCGCGGAGCTCGGCGCGCGCGGGCGTCTGGTGGCACTCGATCGCGACCCGGCGGCGGAGGCCTTCGCCGGCACCTGGAGCGAGCCGAGGTTTTGTTTCCATCGCGCGTGGTTCTCGGATTTGCCGCAGGTTCTCGATCGGGAAGGCATCGCCGCGATCGACGGCCTGCTGCTCGACCTCGGCGTGTCCTCGCCGCAGCTCGACGACCCGAAGCGCGGTTTTTCGCTTCGCGCTGACGGGCCGCTCGACATGCGCATGGACCCAACGCGCGGCACGAGCGCGGCGCAGTGGCTCGCGCACGTCACCGCGGGCGAACTCAGGGAAGTAATCGCGGACTATGGTGAAGAACGGTTTGCTCAACAGATTGCAAGAGCGATTGTTGCGGCTCGCGCGCACCAGCCCATCGTCCGCACGAGGCAATTGGCCGCGGTCGTGGCAGAAGCCGTCGGCGCGGGCCGGGGGCGTGATCGGAGTCAGGATCCGGCCACGCGGACGTTCCAGGCTATACGGATTTACGTCAATCAGGAGCTCGCGCAATTGTCGTTAGTCCTCGACCATACCCTGCCCCGGCTCGCCCTGGGCGGACGCCTGGCGGTGATTAGCTTTCATTCGCTCGAGGATCGGCTGGTCAAGCAGTTCTTCCGCCGCCACAGCCAGCCCTACGGAGGTGATGCTCGCCTGGCACGCCTGCCCATCGCCGAGCGCGCCTTGCCGGTACCGCCGCTGCGCCTCGTGGGACGTGCAATCCGGGCCGGCCCGGCCGAAGTGGCGGCCAACCCCCGGTCGCGCAGCGCCCGCCTGCGCGTCGCCGAGCGGGCCGGCTAGGCGCGCGCGTCATGGTGCGGCTCAACCTGCTGTTGCTCGCCGCGCTCGTCGCCTGCGGGCTGTCGCTGGTCACCTCGCGGGACCAGGCGCGGCAGCTGTTCGTCGAGCTCGAGCGCGAACAGGCGTCCGCGCGCAGCTACGACATCGAATACGGCCAGTTGCAGCTTGAGCAGAGCACCTGGGCGATGCCGGCGCGGATTGAAAAGGTCGCCCGCGAGCACCTGAAAATGCAGCTGCCTGCAGCCGGTCGCGTCCGTGTTCTCGACGCGGGGCCGCGATGACTGCCGCGGCCGCCCACGCCGGGACCGGGCCGAGGACGCCGTGGTTGCGCGCGCCGCTGTTGTTCGGCGCGATGCTGGCGCTGCTCGCATTGCTCGTCGCGCGCGCGCTCTACCTGCAATGGATCGACAACCAGTTTCTGCAGGATCAGGGTTTATCGCGGTACAGCCGCGACCTCGAAGTCCCGGCGCACCGCGGACGCATCCTCGACCGGTTTGGCGAGCCGCTCGCCATCAGCACGCCGGTCAAGTCGATCTGGGCATGGCCCGACCAGGTCGTGGCAACGCCGGGCCAGCTGCAGGCGCTGGCGGCCGTCCTCGACCTCGACCCCCGCGTGCTCGCGGCGCGCCTGGGCGCCGGAGATGATTTCGTCTACCTGAAGCGCGGCGTTGCGCCCGAAGTCGCCGCGCGCGCCGCCGCGCTCGGCATCAAGGGCCTGCACGACGACGACGAATACCGCCGCTACTATCCGGGCGGCGAGGTGATGAGTCACGTGCTCGGTTTTACCGGCGACCACGACGTCGGCCAGGAGGGCATGGAGCTCGCGCAGCAGCCGTGGCTGGGCGGCACGCCTGGCAGCCGGCGAGTGATCATCAATCGCCGCGGCGAGGCGGTCGAAGATGTCGCCAATATCCGTTCGCCGCGGGAAGGGCGCGACCTGGTTCTGTCCATCGACAGCCGCCTGCAATACCTCGCCTACCGTGAGCTCAAGGCTGCCGTCGAGCTCACCCAGGCGAAGGCGGGGGGGCTGGTCATCCTCGACGCGCGCACCGGCGAGATCCTCGCCCTCGCCAACTGGCCGTCGTACAACCCGAACAACCGCAATCGCGTCCCTCTCGAGCGAATGCGCAATCGCGCCCTGACGGACATCTTCGAGCCGGGATCGACCCTCAAGCCGTTCACCATTGCGGCTGCCCTCGATGCCGGCAAGGTCACGCCGGCGACGATCGTCGACACCGCGCCCGGGACGCTGACCATCGGTACCGCGACCATCCATGACGCGCACCGTGAAGGCGCGCTTAGCGTCGAGCAGGTGATCCAGAAATCGTCCAATGTCGGGGCCGCCAAGATCGCACTGTCGCTGCCGGCCGAGACGATGTGGCAGACCCTTTCCGGCGCCGGCTTCGGGGCGCCCCCGAAGTCCGGTTTCCCCGGCGAAGTCTCGGGTCGCCTGCGGCCGGCCAAAAGCTGGCGCCCGATCGAGCAGGCGACCATCGCCTACGGCCACGGCATCGCCGTCAACCTGGTGCAGCTCGCCCGCGCCTACTCCATCTTTGCAACCGATGGGGAGCTCAAGCCGGTGACCTTGTTCAAGGAGGCCGGTCCGGTCGCCGGCGCGCCCGTCGTCAAGCCGGAAACGGCGCGCGCCGTCAGGCACATGCTCGAGATGGTGACCCAGCCAGGCGGAACCGCCCCCAAGGCGCAGGTCCCCGGCTACCGCGTCGCCGGCAAGACCGGCACCGCCCACAAGCTCGAAGGCGGCAGTTACGTGAACAAGTACGTATCTTCGTTTGTCGGCTTCGCACCGGCATCCGATCCGCGCCTGATCATCGCGGTGATGATCGACGAGCCCTCCGGCGGCCAATACTACGGAGGCATCGTCGCGGCGCCGGTATTCAGCAACGTCATGGGCGCGGCGTTGCGGCTGCTCGGCGTGCCCACCGACGCGCCGAACAACCAGCCCTTGCTGCCGGCGGATGGTAACGAAGTACGGGAGGAGACGTGAACAACGCGGCAACGCTCACCCCGACGCCCGACGCCGAGACTGCGGCATTGCTGTCCAAGCTGCCGGTGCGGGTTAGCCGTGTCACCTCGGACAGCCGGCGCGTGGGCCCGGGCGACGCCTTCGCCGCCTATCGTGGCACGCACCAGGATGGTCGGGCGTTTATTGCCGACGCGATCAACCGCGGCGCCGGTGCGATTCTGTGGGACGTGCAGGGCTTCATTTGGAACCGCGACTGGAAAGTCCCGCACCTGCCGGTCGACAACCTCAAGTCCCGCCTGGGGAGCATCGCCGATCTGGTGTATGGCCATCCCTCGCGCGAGCTGTGGATGGTCGGCGTCACCGGCACCAACGGCAAGACCTCCTGCGCGCACTGGATCGCCGCGGGCCTCGACGCTGCCGGGCGTCGCGCCGCGGTGCTCGGCACGCTGGGCAACGGCTTGTGGGGCGCGCTCGACCCGGCGACGCACACGACTGCCGATGCGGCAGAGCTCCACGAGCGGCTGCGCGAGTTCAGGCGCAGGGGCGCGGTCGCGGTGGCGATGGAGGTTTCGTCGCACGGCCTCGATCAGGGAAGGGTCAATGGCGTGGCATTCGACATCGCGCTGTTCACCAACCTGTCGCGCGATCACCTCGACTACCACGAGACGATGGCTGCGTACGGCGCCGCGAAGGCGCGGCTGTTCGCGTGGCCCGGGCTGCGGGTTGGCGTCATCAACGTTGACGATCCGTTCGGCCAGAGCCTGATCGACCTCGCCCGCGCCAAGGGCCGGAAGACTCTCACCTACGGCTTCGGTGCCGCGGACATCGTCGCCGCGCAGTTGACCGCAACCGCCTCGGGACTGGCCTTCGCCGTCGAAACACCGTGGGGAAAGGGCGAGATCTACAGCCGCCTGGTCGGTGCCTTCAACGCCGCCAACCTGCTCGGCGTGCTAGGCACCCTGCTCGTCAGCGGCGTTGCGCTGGAAACCGCTTTGGGCATTCTCGCCAGGGTCGAAGCCCCGCCCGGGCGCATGCAGCGGCTCGGCGGCGACGGCGCGCCGCTGGTCGTCATCGATTACGCGCACACGCCCGATGCCCTCGACAAGGTGCTGACTTCGTTGCGCCCCGCGGTCGGGGCCGGCGGCGAGCTGGTGTGCGTATTCGGCTGCGGCGGCGATCGCGACCGGGGCAAGCGGCCGGAAATGGGCCGGGTGGCCGCCCGCCTGGCCAATCGCGTGATCGTGACCAGCGACAACCCGCGCGGCGAGGACCCTGGCGCAATCATCAGCGACATCGTGCATGGCGTCCGCGATACGGGCAATCGGCGCTATGCGGTCGAACCTGACCGCGCGAGCGCGATTGCGACGGCGATCGGCGAGGCCGGCGTGGGCGACGTGGTGCTGCTCGCGGGCAAGGGACACGAACCCTACCAGGAACGCGCCGGCGTGCGCGAGCCCTTTCTCGACGCCGATCACGCAGCGCGAGCGCTGGCTTCGCGAGGCGGAAGATGATGGACACCGCAACCGCCGCGCGCGCGATCGCCGCTGTGCTTACCGGGCCCAACGTCTCCTTCAATCGCGTTGCGACCGATTCGCGGGCGCTGCACGAGGGTGACCTGTTCGTCGCGCTCAAGGGCGAGCGCTTCGATGGCCACGATTTCGTCGCCCGGGCATTCCAGGAAGGCGCAGTCGCGGCGGTCGTTGCCGCCGACCGCGCCGGATCACTTGCGCGGCACAGCCGTGGCAGCCTGCTCGCGGTCGCCGATCCGCTGGCCGCGCTCGGGGGACTGGCCGCATTCTGGCGCCGGCGCTTCGTGTTGCCGGTCGTCGCCGTCGTCGGCAGCAACGGCAAAACTACCGTCAAGGAGATGATCGCGGCGATCCTGCGCGCCGAATTCGGGAACGAGGCGGTGCTCGCCACCGCCGGCAACTTCAACAATCAGGTCGGGCTGCCCTTAACGGTGCTCGGCCTGCGCGCCGCGCATCGCGTCGCGGTATTCGAAATCGGCATGAATCATCCGGGCGAGACTGCGGCGCTGACCGGTATCGCGCAACCGACCATCGCGCTCATCAACAACGCCCAGCGCGAGCACCAGGAGTTCATGCAGAGCGTCGCCGACGTCGCCGCGGAGCATGCCGCGGCACTCAATGCGCTGCCGGCCGACGGGGTCGCCGCGTTCAATGCCGACGATGACTACGCGCCGTTCTGGAACGGGGTCGTCGCCCGGCGCAATGCCGAGGGAGCGGGGATCGCGGTGCGCGACTTCGGCCTGCTTGCCCCGGCAGCAGTATCCGCGCGCTGTCGCTCCGAGCCCTGGGGCAGCACGGTTGACGTCGAGACCTCCGGTGGCGCGGTGAGCTTCGAACTGCGCGCCCCCGGGCGGCACAACGTCGCCAACGCCGTGGCGGCGATTGCCGCTGCGACAGCAGCCGGTGCAAGCCTGGCCGCCGCACAGCGGGCCCTGTCCGCGTTCCGGCCGCTCGCCGGCCGCCTCGAGGCCAAGATCGCCGCCGAGGGCGCCGCGCTCATCGACGACACCTACAACGCCAATCCGGATTCGGTGCGCGCTGCCATCGCCGTGCTGGCGCGCGCGGGCGGCAAACGCTGGCTCGTGCTCGGCGACATGGGCGAAGTCGGCGACCAGGGTGTCGCCTTCCATCGCGAGATCGGAGAATACGCCCGCGCGGCGGGCATCGACCGCCTGCTGACGACGGGCGAGCTTGCCGCCCACGCGGTCGCCTCGTTTGGACCTGGCGGCGAGCATTTCGGTGACATCGAGTCGCTGATCGCCGCGACCGGCGCGAAGCTGCACGCCAACGGCGCAACCCGCGTCACCCTTCTGGTCAAGGGTTCGCGCTTCATGCGCATGGAGCGCGTTGTCGCCGCGCTGACCGGGGCCGCCGCCGGGGAAGGCCACTGATGCTGCTCGCGCTCGCCAACTGGATCGCAACCGAGGTGCGCACCTTCAACGTCTTCGGCTACATCACGCTGCGCGCGGTGCTGGCGACGATGACCGCGCTGATCATCTCCTTCGTCGTCGGCCCCGGAATGATCCGCAAGCTCACCGAATACAAGATCGGGCAGACGATACGCGACGATGGCCCGAAATCGCACCTGATCAAGGCCGGGACGCCGACCATGGGCGGGGCTTTGATCCTGGTATCGATCGCGATCACGACGCTGCTCTGGGCCGACCTGCGAAACCGCTTCGTGTGGGTGGTGCTGCTGGTGACGCTGGGCTTCGGCGCCATCGGCTGGATCGACGATTACCGCAAGGTCGTATACCGCAATCCCAAGGGGCTGTCGGCGCGCGCCAAGTTCTTGGCGCAATCCGCCATCGGCCTGATTGCCGCAATCTATCTCGCGTTCTCCGTTTCGGCGCCGTCCAATCCGCAATTCCTGCAGTTGTTCGTAGCCTGGGTATCGAGCGGCTTCTCCTTAGATCTGCCGGCGAAGGCCGATCTGATCGTTCCCTTCTTCAAGACGGTGTCCTACCCGCTGGGCGTGTGGGGCTTCATCGTGCTGTCGTACTGCGTGATCGTCGGCGCGAGCAACGCTGTGAATCTGACCGACGGCCTGGATGGACTGGCCATCATGCCTACGGCGATGATCGCCTCCGCGCTCGCGATCTTCGCCTACGCCACCGGACGCGCCGACTTCTCGGCCTATCTGCTGCTGCCCCATGTCCCCGGCGCCGGCGAACTGACCGTCATCTGCGCGGCGATCGTCGGCGCCGGCATGGGCTTTCTCTGGTTCAACGCCTACCCCGCCGAGGTGTTCATGGGCGACGTCGGGGCGCTGGCGCTGGGCGCGGCGCTGGGCGCCATCGCGATCATCGTCCGCCAGGAAATCGTGCTGGCCATCATGGGCGGGGTGTTCGTCGTCGAAACGTTGTCGGTGGTGATCCAGGTGGCGTCGTTCAAGCTCACCGGCAAGCGCGTCTTCCGCATGGCGCCGATTCATCACCACTACGAGCTCAAGGGTTGGAAGGAGAACCAGGTCGTCGTGCGCTTCTGGATTATCACGATGCTGTTGGTGCTGTTCGGCCTTTCGACCCTGAAGCTGCGCTGACGATGACGCTCAGGGATCGCCGCGTAGTCGTGCTTGGCCTCGGGATAACCGGCTGGTCGGCGGTGCGCTGGAGCGTGCGCCACGGCGCGCGCGTGGCGGTCGCCGATACGCGCGCAGATCCGCCGCACGCGGCAGATCTGCGCGCGCAGCTGCCCGAGGTTCCGCTGACCACCGGGCCGATCGTCGAGGCGACCCTTGCGGGGGCGCAGACCATCGTCATCAGCCCCGGGCTTGCCAAGGATCAGCCGGCCATCCAGGCCGCCGTCGCGCGCGGCGCGGAACTGGTCGGCGACGTGGAGCTGTTCGCCCGCGCGCTGCCGCCGGGGCAGAAGGTCCTCGCCGTTACCGGATCCAATGGCAAGACGACGGTCACCGCGCTGACCGCCACGCTGTTGCGCGCGTCAGGCCTGCTCGCAACGACCGTCGGCAACATCGGCGAGCCCGTGCTCGAGGCGCTTGCCGGCTACGAGCAGGGGGTGCGCTGGCCGGACGTGTTCGTCATCGAATTGTCGAGCTTCCAGCTCGAGACGACGTCGAGCCTTAAGCCCGTCGCCGCGACCGTGCTCAACGTCACGGAAAATCATCTGGATCGCTACCCGGGGCTGGCCGAATATGCGGCCGCCAAGGCGCGCATCTTTGGCGAGGGCGGCGATCAGATCCTCAATCGCGACGATGCCCGCTCGCTGGCGATGGCGCGCCCCGGCCGCATCATCCAGACTTTCGGCGCCGGCGCCCCGCGCGGCGAGCGCGAGTGGGGGCTCGTTGAGCGCAAAGGGGTGCCGTGGCTCGCGCACGGCGGCGAGCCGCTGATCGCGGCTGGCGATCTCGCGCTCGTTGGGCGACACAACGCGTTGAACGCGCTCGCCGCGCTCGCCCTGGCCTCGACGGTAGCCAGGGTCGAGCCGCGAATGCTCGCCGCGCTGGCCGCGTTCCACGGCCTGCCGCATCGCATGGAGCGCATCGCCGACATCGCCGGCGTCGCTTTCGTCAACGACTCGAAGGGCACGACGGTCGCGGCGACACAGGCGGCGCTCGAGGGTATCGGACGGCGGGTCGTACTGATCGCCGGCGGCGATGGCAAGGGGCAGGACTTCCGGCCGCTTAAGCAGGCTGTCGAGGCGCATTGTCGCGCGGTCGTGCTGCTCGGCCGCGATGCGCCGGCGCTCCGCGCCGCGCTCGCCGGCGGTACGCCCGCGGTGGAGCTGGTGGCGACACTGGAGGCGGCGGTCGGCCGGGCAATCGCCATTGCCCAGCCGGGCGACGCGGTGCTGCTGTCGCCGGCCTGCGCGAGCCTCGACATGTTCAACGATTACGTCCATCGCGGCGAGCGCTTCAGGGCCGCTGTTGCGGTTCACGTGCGGGACGTCACCCATGCCTAGAGACGGCCTCCTGGCCACGCTGCCGAGATTCTCAGCGCCGGCCGGGACGCCGGGCAACAGCCGCGCCATGCTCAGCTACGACCCGACCCTCGCCTGGACTGCCATCTTCCTGCTCGCCTTCGGCCTGGTGATGGTCTACTCGGCCTCGATCGCGACCGCGGAGGCGTCCGCATACACCGGCTATCGGCCGTGGTACTTCCTCGCGCGCCACGCACTGTTCGTCGGCGCTGGCCTTGCTGCCGGGCTGATCGCCTTCCAGATACCGGTCCGGACCTGGCGCAGCCTCGCGCCTTATCTGTTCATCGCCGGCGCCGCCTTGCTCGCCGCGGTGCTCATTCCGGGCGTCGGGCGAGTCATCAATGGCAGCAGGCGCTGGCTGTCGCTGGGCATCGTCAACCTGCAGCCCTCCGAGTTCATGAAGCTCTTCGTGGTGCTCTATGCGTCGAGCTACGCGGTACGCCGGGCGGCCTTCCTCCACGCCGAGCAGCCGCTCAAGCAAACCTTGCTGCGCGGCTTCCTGCCGCTGCTGGCGGTCATGGTTGCCATCGGCGCGCTGCTGCTGCACGAGCCGGACTTCGGCGCCTGTGTGGTGATCGTGGCGATCGCGTTTGCCATCCTGTTCCTCGGCGGCCTCGACTGGCGCCTGCTGCTCGGCTTGAGCGTCCTGCTGCCGATAACCCTCTGGGTGCTCATCCAGATGGCCCCGTACCGGCTGCAGCGCTTCACCGGCTTTCTCGACCCCTGGGCCGACGCCTACGGCAAGGGCTATCAGCTGTCGCATTCGCTCATCGCTTTCGGGCGCGGCGAGTGGTTCGGAGTCGGGCTCGGCGCGAGCGTCGAGAAACTGCTCTATCTTCCCGAGGCGCATACCGATTTCCTGCTGGCGGTAATCGCCGAAGAGCTTGGCTTTGCCGGCGTGGCTGTGGTGATCGCATTGTTCGCCTGGCTGCTGCTGCGCGCCTACGCGATCGGCAGGCAGGCGGCGCGGCTCGAGCGGCCTTTTGCAGCGCTGACCGCGCACGGTATCGGCGTCTGGCTGGGAGTCCAGGCCTGCATCAACATGGGCGTCAACATGGGCGTGCTGCCGACGAAGGGCCTGACCCTGCCGCTGCTCTCCTTCGGCGGCAGCGGCATCGTCGCCAACTGCGTCGCGATCGCCATTCTGCTGCGCGTCGATTACGAGAATCGACGCCTGTTGCGCGGATTCTCGGTATGACCGGAACGGTCATGATCACCACCGGCGGCACCGGCGGCCACGTCTTTCCCGGGCTCGCGGTCGCCGCGCGCCTGATCGCCCGCGACTGGCGGGTTTTCTGGCTGGGCACACGCGATGGCCTCGAGGCCCGGCTCGTGCCACAGCATGGGGTCGAGTTCGAGGGCATCCGCTTCGCCGGGTTGCGCGGCAAGGGCGCGCGCCGGCTGTTGCTCGGCCCCTTCGCCCTGCTGAGCGCATTCCGTCAGAGCCTGGCGATCATCCGTCGCCGGGCACCGGATGTCGTGCTCGGCTTCGGCGGGTTCGCATCCTTTCCCGGTGCGCTGATGGGGGTGGCTTGCGGCAAACCCCTGGTGATCCATGACGCGAATGCCGTGGCGGGACTCGCCAATCGCCTTCTTGCGTATGGCGCCGACCGCATCCTGCTTGGCTTTCCCGGCGCCTTCTCCGGCCGGCACGCGGCAAGGACGCAATGGGTGGGCAATCCGATACGCGACGAGATCGCCGCCGTGCCGCCGCCGGAGGGCCGCTACAGCGACCGCGCAGGGCCGCTGCGGCTGCTCGTGCTCGGCGGCAGCCTGGGCGCGGCGGCCCTGAACGCGCGCGTGCCGGCCGCGCTCGCGCTTCTATCTGCCGCGTCGCGCCCCATCGTCACCCATCAGGCAGGCGAAAAGCATTGCGAAACGCTTCGTGCGGCGTACGCCGCTGCCGGCGTCGAGGCGGAATGCGTTCCGTTCATCACCGACATGGCGCGCCGCTATGCGCTGGCCGATCTGGTGATCTCCCGCAGCGGCGGACTGACGGTCGCCGAACTGGCGGCGGTCGGGGTCGCTGCGGTCCTGGTGCCGCTGCCTGGAGCCATCGCCGACGAGCAGACACACAACGCGCGTTTCCTCGTCGACGCCGGCGGCGCCGTGCTCATGCCGCAGGAGCAACTCCAGCCCGAGCGTCTGGCCGATTTCATCCGCGCCAGCTCGCGCGAGCGCCTGCTGGAGATGGCAATCGCCGCGCGCCGGGTCGGGCGCGGTGACGCTGCCGAGCGCGTCGCCGAGGCGTGCGTCGCGGAGGCCGGGCAGCCGTGAAGCACAAGGTCAAACACGTGCATTTCGTCGGCATCGGCGGCGCCGGAATGAGTGGCATCGCCGAGGTGCTGCTGACCCAGGGGTACCGCGTGACAGGCTCCGACCTCGCCCACGGTGCGGCGATTGGGCGCCTTATCGAGCTCGGTGCGCGCGTCTATCTCGGCCACGCGGCGGCGAACGCCGCGGCGGCCGATGTGGTGGTGATTTCCACGGCCGTGACAGCGGACAATCCCGAGGTCGTCGCAGCCCGCGAACAGGGGATTCCGGTCGTGCCGCGCGCGCTGATGCTCGCCGAGCTCATGCGACTGAAGCAGGGCATCGCCGTTGCCGGGACCCACGGCAAGACGACCACCACGAGCCTCATTGCCAGCGTGCTCGCCGAAGGCGGCCTCGATCCGACCTTCGTCATCGGCGGCCGGCTGCTCGCCGCCGATTCGCACGCGCGCCTGGGGAGCGGCGAATTCCTGGTTGCCGAGGCCGACGAATCCGACGCCTCGTTCCTCGTCCTGCAGCCGGTGCTGGCGGTGATTACCAACATCGACGCCGACCACATGGAAACCTACGGGCATGACTTCGCCCGACTCAAGGAGGCCTTTCTGCAGTTTGCGCAGCGGCTGCCGTTCTATGGCGTCGCGGTGCTGGGCCTCGACGACCCTAACGTGCGCGACATTCTGCCGGCGATCACCAAGCCGATCGTGACCTATGGCTTCGCGCCGGACGCCCAGGTGCGCGCGGAGGCGATCGCGCCCGATCCGGGCTGCCGCATGCGCTTTGTCGCCCGCAGCGCCGGCCGCGACGATCTCGATGTGCTGCTCAACCTCGCCGGCAGGCACAACGTGCAGAACGCCCTCGCCGCCATCGCCGTCGGCCGCGAGACCGGCGTTGGCGACGCCGCGATCGCCAAGGCGCTGGCCGAATTCAAGGGTGTCGGACGCCGGTTCCAGCGTTACGGCGAGATTCACTTGCCACGTGGCGGCCGCTACACGCTCATCGATGACTACGGGCATCACCCGGCGGAAATGGCGGCGACGATCGAGGCCGCGCGCAGCGCCTTCCCCGGGCGGCGCCTCCTGCTTGCCTTCCAGCCGCATCGCTACACCCGCACGCGCGATCTGTTCGAGGACTTCGTTCAGGTGCTCTCGACTGCCGACGCGCTGGTCCTGACCGACGTATACGCCGCCGGCGAGCCGCCGATCGTCGCCGCCGACGGCCGCGCGCTCGCCCGCGCCCTGCGCGTGGCGGGCAAGATCGAGCCGGTATTCGCCGAGCAAGTCGGGGACGTGGCACAGGCCATCCAGGCGCTCGCCAGGGACGGCGACATCGTGCTCACCATGGGCGCCGGGTCGATCGGCGGCGTGCCGCAACAGTTGCTGCAGGAAGCGGCATGAACATGGTCGAGCCACGGCACTTCGCAGGCTTGCGCGGTACTTTGAGCTTCGACACACCGCTGGCTCGCTACACGAGCTGGCGCGCCGGAGGCAGCGCCGACCTCGCCTACGTCCCCGCCGACCGCGACGATCTGGCGCTGTTCGTGCGCCAGCTGCCGATCTTCGAGACGGTCACCGTTCTCGGCCTTGGCAGCAACGTTCTCGTGCGCGATGGCGGCGTGCGCGGCGCAGTGATCCTGCTCCACAACCCCGGCGGCGTGCTGGCGGTTGCCGACGGCCTGATCTATGCCGATGCAGGAGTCGCCTGCCCGAAGCTCGCCCGCTTCGCGGCGCGTCACGGCTGCGTCGGCGCGGAGTTTCTCGCCGGCGTGCCGGGGACCGTCGGCGGTGCGCTGGCCATGAATGCCGGTTGCTATGGAGGAGAAACCTGGCGCCACGTCGCCAAGGCGGAGGTGGTGCTGCGCGACGGCAGCTTCGCCGTGCGCACGCCGGCGGACTACGCCATCGGCTACCGCAGCGTCAAGCGCGCCGACGGCCGCCCCGCAGAAGGCATCTTCACCGCGGCGTGGTTCCGCTTTGCCCCTGGAGACGGCGATGCGTCGCTGGCGCGCATCCGCGAGCTGCTGGCGCGACGCATCGCCGCGCAACCGCTCGATCTGCCCAACGCCGGGAGCGTATTTCGCAATCCGCCAAACGACCATGCGGCGCGATTGATCGAAGGGGCCGGCCTCAAGGGTTTCGCGATCGGTGGCGCGAGGGTATCCGAGAAACACGCCAATTTCATCGTCAATCCGCAGCGCCTGGCGCGGGCGGCGGACATCGAGGCGCTCATCGAGCATGTGCGCAGCGTCGTGGCCGCCAAGACCGGGGTCATGCTGGAGCTCGAGGTGAAGATCATCGGAGAAGCCGCGTGAGCGAGTACGGCAAGGTGGCCGTGCTGATGGGCGGCCCGTCGGCCGAGCGGGAAATCTCGCTGCTCTCCGGCAACGCCATCCTGGCTGCGCTGCGCAGCAGGGGGGTCGACGCGCACGCTTTCGATCCGGCCCAGCGCTCCCTCTACGAGCTGCCGCGCGAGGGCTTCGACCGCGTCTTCATCGCCCTGCACGGCCGCTTCGGCGAAGACGGCACCGTGCAAGGCGCGCTGGAGGTGTTGGGCATCCCCTATACCGGCAGCGGCGTGATGGCCTCGGCGCTGGCCATGGACAAGTGGCGGACCAAGCTGGTGTGGATGGCCAGCGGCATTCCGACGCCCCGCTACCGCGTGGTCGATGCCGGGACCGACTGGTGGTCGGTGGTCGCCGCGCTCGGATTGCCGCTGATCGTCAAGCCCGCGCGCGAGGGCTCGACCATCGGCCTTTCCAAGGTGACCAAAGTCGATCACGGCGAGCTTGCGCTGGCCTATGGAGTCGCCGCCGAACACGACGACCTGGTGCTGGTCGAGGAATTCGTCGCCGGCATCGAGCTGACCGCCTCGATTCTCAACGATCGGGCGCTGCCGCTCATCCGCATCGAGGCCCCGCAAGGAAATTATGACTATCACCACAAGTATTTCTCCAACGAGACGCGCTACTACTGTCCATGCGGTCTGCCCGAGGCCGCCGAACTTGCCATCCGCGCCCAGTCGCTCGAGGCCTTCGCCGTCGTCGGCGGCTCCGGTTGGGGCCGGCTCGATCTCATCGTCGTGCCGGACGGCACGTGGCAGTTTCTCGAAGTCAACACCTCGCCGGGCATGACCGCCCACAGCCTGGTGCCCATGGCGGCCAAGGCGGACGGCATTTCCTTCCCCGACCTGTGCATCGAAATCCTGCGAGGCGCCCATGTGGGATAACACGCGCGAGCTCAACATCCTCGCCTGGTCGCTGATGCTCTGCGCCGCCGCGCTGCTCGCATGGGGTGGGATCGCATGGGCGGTACGGCAGCCCGTGTTTGCGCTGCGGCACGTCATCGTCGATGGCAGCCTCGTGCGCACCAACCCGGCGCATCTCGCGACGGTGATCCGCGAGGAGCTCAAGGGGACGTTCTTCACGCTCAATCTCGCCGCAGCGCGCGCCTCGCTGCAACGCCTGCCCTGGGTCAAGAGCGTGGCGCTGCGTCGGCAATGGCCCGATCGCCTCGAGGTCACGGTGACCGAGCATGAGCCGCTGGCGCGCTGGAACGACGCCGCGCTGGTCGATACCGAGGGCGAGGAGTTCAGCGCCGATTTTGACGGCGAGTTGCCGCAGTTCACCGGGCCTGACGGAGCCGCGAGCGATGTCGCCGAGCATTTCCGGGAGTTCAGCGCAGATCTCGTGCCGTGCGCGCTGGCCATCGCCGAACTGCGCCTGTCACCGCGCGGCGGATGGCGGATACGCACGGCGGGCAGCCCCCCGCTGGCCATCGAGCTGGGGCGAAACGAAGCCGGCGAGCGACTTTCCCGCTTCGCCGCGTATCAGGCGCGAACCGTCGGCGCGCTCGCCCGCGCCGGAACCCCGGTCGATTACGTCGACCTGCGCTATCGCAACGGATTTGCCGTGCACGCTCCGGAAGCCGCCAAGCCGTCGCGGAAAATGGGATAGGGACGCGGAAATGGTGAAAGACAACAAGAACCTCATCGTCGGCCTGGACATCGGCACGTCGAAGATCGTCGCCATCGTAGCCGAGCTGACCCCCGAAAAGCGCCTCAACATCATCGGTCTGGGCGCGCAGCCGTCGCGCGGACTCAAGAAAGGCGTGGTGGTCAACATCGAGGCCACCATGGCCTCGATTCAGCGCGTGCTCGAAGAGGCCGAACTGATGGCGGACTGCACCATCACCGAGGTCTACACCGGTATCGGCGGGGGCCACATCCGCAGCCTCAACTCCAGCGGCATGGTCGCGATCAAGGAGAAGGAAGTCACCCAGGCCGACATCGACCGCGTGGTCGAGACCGCAAAGGCAATCGCGATTCCGAACGACCAGCAGATCCTGCATATCCTGCCCCAGGAATTCATCATCGACGGCCAGGAGGATGTACGCGAGCCACTGGGGATGAGCGGGGTGCGCCTGGAGGTGAAGGTTCATATCGTCACCGGCGCGGTCTCCGCGCTCGAGAACATCACCAAGTGCGTGCGGCGCTGCGGTCTGAAGGTGCAGGACGTCATGCTCCAGCCGCTGGCCTCGGCGCTGGCGGTGCTCAACGACGACGAGAAAGAACTCGGCGTTTGCCTGATGGACGTCGGGGGCGGCACGACCGACTTGGCGGTGTTCACCGGCGGCGCGATCCGCCATACCGCCGTGATCCCGATCGCCGGCGATCAGGTGACCAACGACATCGCGATGACCCTGCGCACGCCCACCAAGGACGCCGAGGAGCTGAAGCTGCGCCACGGCTGCGCGCTGCGCCAGCTTGCCGATGCGAACGACGTCATCGAGGTTCCCGGCGTGGGCGAGCGCGGGCCGCGCAAGCTGTCGCGGCAAATGCTCGCCGAGGTCATCGAGCCGCGTATCGAGGAGCTCTACACACTTGCCCAGGCGGAGTTGCGACGCAGCGGATTCGAGGAGCTCCTGTCATCGGGCATCGTGCTCACCGGAGGCTCGGCACTGCTGGCGGGCATGATCGAGTTGGGCGAGGAGGTCTTTCATCTGCCGGTGCGTGTCGGAGTACCGGCGTACGTCGGCGGCTTGGCCGATGTCGTGCGCAGCCCGCGCTATGCGACTGCGGTCGGTCTTCTGCTCGACGGACGCGAGCATTTCCTGCGCGCAGAGCTCCTGCGTGCCCAGGGGGGCGGGCTCACCAATGTGGCGGGGCGGATGAAGCAGTGGTTCAAGGCGAATTTCTAAAGCGTGGATTTCAGAGCATGGCGGAAGCCGGCTACGAGCAGCAGGATTAACACCAGACAGGAAAGGAGTGCACATGTTCGAGATTATCGACCAGAGTCCGCAGGACGCAGTGATCAAGGTCATCGGGGTGGGTGGCTGCGGAGGCAACGCGATTGAACACATGATCGGCAGAGGCGTCGTCGGCGTGGAATTCATCGCCGCCAACACCGATGCGCAGGCGCTCAAGCGCTCCACGGCGCGAACGCAGCTGCAGCTGGGCACCAACCTGACGCGCGGGTTGGGCGCCGGCGCCCGCCCTGAAATCGGTCGCGACGCGGCAATGGAAGACCGCGACCGCATCGTCGAATCGATCGGCGGTGCCGACATGCTCTTCATCACCGCGGGCATGGGTGGTGGCACCGGCACCGGCGCGGCGCCGGTCGTCGCCCAGATAGCCAAGGACAACGGCATCCTCACGGTGGCGGTGGTGACCCGGCCGTTCAAGTTCGAGGGCAAGCGGCAGAAGGTGGCCCAGGCCGGGATCGACGAGCTGTCGAAGATCGTCGATTCGCTGATCATCATCCCCAACGACAAGCTGATGCAGGTGCTCGGCGAGGAAGTGTCGGTCCTCGACGCCTACGCCGCCGCAAACGAAGTGCTGCACAGTGCCGTCGCCGGCATCGCCGAGGTGATCAACAACCCCGGGTTGGTCAACGTCGACTTCGCCGACGTGCGCACGGTCATGTCGGAAATCGGCATGGCAATGATGGGCTCGGCGACCGCTGCCGGAGCCGATCGCGCCCGTCAGGCCGCCGAGAGTGCCGTCGCGAGCCCGCTGCTCGAAGAGGTCAATCTCGCCGGCGCACGTGGCGTGCTGGTCAACATCACCGCTTCGGCGGGCCTCAAGATGAAGGAGTACCACCAGGTCATGAACACCATCAAGGCGTTCACTGCGGAGGACGCGATGGTGATCGTCGGCACGGTGATCGACGAGGAAATGGAGGACAAGCTGCGTGTGACCATGGTCGCGACCGGGCTGGGCAGCGCCGCTGCCAGAGCACGCGCGCCGCGGCTGGAAGTCGTCGAACCGGTGTTGGAGCGTACCGGCACCGATGGCCTCGGCACGAGCATCGAGCCGGTCGACTACGACCGGCTGGAGCGCACCCCCGCGGTGATCCGCCGTGGCCGTGCACCGGCATCCGGCGGGTCGCCTGCGCCGGGGTTCGATCCTTCCGACATCCCGGCGTTTCTGAGGAAGCAGGCCGACTAGCTAGCATGGCCTATGCTAAAATAATGACCCTGCACGCGGCGCGGTTGGTACGGCGCTGCGCCCACGACGCGGCAGCGAAACCAAAACGATGCTAAAACAGCGGACGCTCAAGGAGTCGATCAAGACTACCGGTGTGGGCCTGCATACGGGTACGCGAGTCGATTTGACTCTGCGCCCCGCGCCTCCGGACACCGGTATCGTCTTCCATCGCGTGGATCTGCCTAATGCGGTGGCGATTCCGGCGCATGCAAGCCACGTCGGCGACACCCGTCTCTCGTCGTCGCTGGAAATGGACGGCGTGAAGATCTCGACGGTCGAGCACCTGATGTCGGCGCTTGCCGGCCTCGGCATCGACAACCTTCACGTCGATGTCGCCGGACCGGAGCTGCCGATCATGGATGGCAGTGCCGGACCGTTCGTGTTCCTGCTGCAGTCGGCCGGGATCGAGGAGCAGCCGGCGCGCAAGCGCTACCTGCGCATCAAGGAGCCCGTCGAGGTCCGGATGGACGACAAGTGGGCGCGCTTCGAGCCGCATCATGGCTTCAAGCTCGACTTCACGATCGATTTTCCACATCCCGTGTTCGGCACCGAGAATCGACACGTCGTCATTGATTTCGCCGAACACTCGTATACCAAGGAAGTCAGCCGCGCCCGCACTTTCGGATTCATGGCCGACCTCGAAGCCATGCGCGAGGCTGGGCTCGGCCTCGGCGGCAGCCTGCAGAACGCGATCGTTCTCGACGAGACGCGCGTATTGAACAGCGAAGGCCTGCGCTACGACAACGAATTCGTCAAACACAAGGTCCTCGACGCGATCGGCGACATCTATTTGCTCGGCCATCCGCTGATCGGCGTCTATGCCGCCTACAAGTCCGGGCATGCGCTCAACAACGCGTTGTCGCGGGAACTGCTCGCCCGGCCGCATGCCTGGGAACTGGTTACCTTCATGGCACCCGACGAGGTGCCGAGCGCATTTCTCGCCTGGCAGCTGCAGCCAGCCTAGGGGCAGGGCGCGCGGAGCCGGGTTCTGACCCGGGCAGGTCACGCCTGACGCCTCCCCGGGGAAACCGCGAAGTCAACCTCGGGAAGCGTCATCCTTGGTACTGGTACGGCTCCTGCTGTTTGTCGCTCTGGCGGTCATCGCCGTGGCCGCGGGGCTGTTTCTGCTCAAGCGGGACCGGCGCTACCTGCGCTTCATCGGCCAGGTCGCCAAGTACGCCATCCTGCTGCTACTCGGGGTCCTGCTGCTTTACGCCTTCGAGCGCCTGCGCAGCGGCTGAAGGCGGTAGCGCGGCGTGATCGGCGAGGCGCTGCAAGGCGGCAGCAAGTCCATGGTCTGCAAGCCTTTGGGCGCCCGCGCGCAGCACGCTGGCCGAAGCGCTATCCAGCTGTTTTGCAACGTGTTTGTTTGGAGCCCCGGCGGGCGGGCGGGCTTGCACGCGGACCTTTATTCCAGTAAATTTCCACCCCGCGCGCTGAAGTATGTTAAGCAGGTCCGGAGCACGCTGCCTAAGCAGACCGGCGGCGGCGCCGGTCGTGGCGACGAGGACCAGCTCGCCAAGGTTGGTGTCAGCTACCCCGACTTGGGCGGCAAGAGCCGGCGGCAGGCTGTCCTTGACCCGCTGCACGACGGTGAGTTCGCGTTGGCGACGGTCCAGAAGACCGGCCAAGGGCGCTTCGGCCGAAAGTATTTGTCTCAGCGGGCGCATGGCTCCAGTTTAGCGCCTTTGGAAGACTTGCTCTGGGCGCAACCCGCGCCATGGTGGAGGAAGAGCCATTTTGAACATCATTGTCGTTTCCGGCGCCATGGGCCGGGCTCGAACGCTCACCCTGGACTGGCGACACTGGGCGCTCGGCGGCTTCGGCCTGCTGGTGCTGTTCCTGTCCTTCACGCTGCTTTTCAATTACCTCACGCTGCGCTACGCAGCCGCCATCAACCACCCCCTGCTGCAGGCCATCCTGCTCGACGACCAGCGGCAGCAAGCGCGCCGGGCAGAGGAAGTGGTCCAGGGACACCTCAATGCCATGGCCGTCAAACTCGGCGAGCTCCAGGCACAGCTGTTACAGCTCAACGGCCTGGGCGACCGCCTGGCGCAGATGGCGGGACTGAAGCCTAAGGATCTGCCGCCGACCGAGCCCGGAAAAACGCCCGGCCGGGGTGGGCCGGCGCCGACGCTCGCGCACGACCTTTCAGTCGACGAGTTCGGCGCAATGCTCAGTCAGCTGTCGCGCGAAGTCGACGAGCGGTCCGACCAGATCGGCGTTCTCGAGCCGCTGCTGGTCAGCAGTTCGGCCAACAAGAAATTCCTGCCGACCCTGGCGCCGGTGGACGGGGGCTGGCTGTCGGCCGGCTTCGGCTGGCGTATCGATCCGTTTACCGGTCAGAAAAGCTTTCACGAGGGCCTGGATCTCGCGTCCGAGCCAGGAACTCCGATCGTGGCCGCCGCGAGCGGCAAGGTTATCTTCGCCGACGTTCAGGCCCAATATGGTAAAATGGTCGAGATTGATCATGGCAACGGGCTGGTCACTCGCTATGCCCATTGCTCAATGCTGTTCGTCAAAGAGGGCGACCTGGTCGTGCGGGGCCAACGGATCGCCGCGGTGGGGTCGACCGGCCGTGCCACGGGACCGCATGTGCATTTCGAGGTGCGCCTGAACGGCGTGCCGCAGGACCCGGCGCGTTTCCTGCAGCCAGTCGGCTGACCCAAAAAACGACGCGCCAGCCCAGGGCAGGGGTGAGGAGATCCTCACCCCTTGCTTTTTCCGGTCGACGCCGTCAGCTTCCAGGCAATGATCTCCAATCTCCTCACCAAGATCTTTGGCAGCCGCAACGAGCGGCTACTCAAGCAGTACCGGCAGGTCGTGCGCGAGATCAACGCCCTGGAGGCGGCGACCGCCTCCCTGTCCGACGCTGAGCTGCGCACCAAGACTGCCGCGCTGCGCGAACGCGTCGGCAACGGCGAAGGGCTCGACGCCGTGCTGCCTGAGGCGTTCGCGGTCGTGCGCGAGGCGGGCAAGCGCACGCTGCAGATGCGGCACTTCGACGTGCAGCTTATCGGCGGCATGGTGCTGCATTACGGCAAGATCGCCGAAATGCGCACCGGCGAGGGCAAGACGCTGGTGGCTACCCTGCCGGCTTACCTGAATGCACTCGCCGGGCGTGGCGTGCACATCGTGACGGTCAACGATTACCTCGCCCAGCGTGACGCCGACTGGATGGGACGGATCTATCGCTTCCTGGGCCTCACCGTCGGCGTCAACCTGTCGCAGATGAGCCATGACGACAAGCAAGTGGCCTATGCTGCGGATATCACCTACGGGACCAACAACGAATTCGGCTTCGATTACCTGCGCGACAACATGGTGTACCAGGCCTCCGACCGCGTCCAGCGCGGTCTGAATTACGCCATCGTCGACGAGGTTGACTCGATTCTTATCGACGAGGCCAGAACCCCGCTGATCATCTCCGGTCAGTCCGAAGACAACGTCGAGCTCTACTATCGCCTGAACGAATTGGCGCCGAAGCTGCAGCCCCAGGCCGACGAGCAGGGCGCCGGCGATTACTGGGTCGATGAGAAGGCGCACCAGGTGCTGCTTTCGGAAGCGGGTCACGAGCGCGCGGAAAATATCCTGTTGGACGCCGGGCTGCTGCCTGCCGGAACGAGTCTATACAGCGCCCACAACATCTCGCTGGTGCATCACCTCTACGCTGCTCTGCGCGCCCATGCGCTGTTTCACCGCGACCAGCACTACGTGGTGCAGGACGGCGAGGTGCTCATTGTCGACGAATTCACCGGCCGATTGATGGCCGGCCGGCGCTGGTCGGACGGCCTGCACCAGGCGGTCGAGGCAAAGGAGGGGGTGGCGATCCAGCGCGAGAATCAGACGCTGGCGTCGATCACCTTCCAGAACTACTTCCGGATGTACGACCGGCTCGCCGGCATGACCGGCACCGCCGACACCGAGGCGTTCGAGTTCCAACAGATCTACCATCTCGAAACGGTGGTGATTCCGACCCATCTGAACATGATCCGCAAGGACGAGAACGACCTCGTCTTCCGGACGTTGCAGGAGAAGATCGACGCCATCATCGACAATATCAAGCACTGCTACGCGTCCGGCCAGCCGGTGCTCGTCGGCACGACGTCGATCGAGAACTCCGAGTTGCTCGCCGGCTGCCTGGAGAAGCAGAAGCTGGCCCACCAGGTACTCAACGCCAAGCAGCACGCGCGCGAAGCCGAGATCATCGCCCAGGCGGGGCGTCCCAAAATGATCACCATCGCGACCAACATGGCCGGTCGCGGTACCGACATCGTGCTGGGCGGCGCGGTCGAGCCGCAGATCCTGGCCATTCGCGAGGACGAGGCGCTGACGCAAACCGAGAAGGATCTTCAGATCGGGAAGCTGCGCTCGGAATGGCAGACCCGTCACGACGCCGTCATCGCCGCCGGCGGTCTGCACATCGTCGGCACCGAGCGCCACGAGTCGCGCCGCATAGACAACCAGCTGCGGGGCCGCGCCGGTCGCCAGGGCGACCCGGGTTCGTCGCGCTTCTACCTGTCGCTCGAGGACCCGCTGTTGCGAATCTTCGGCGGCGAACGGCTCTCGGGCATCATGCAACGCCTGAAGATGCCCGAGGGCGAACCCATCGAGCACCCCATCGTTAATCGCTCGATCGCCAAAGCGCAGAACCGCGTCGAATCGCGCAACTTCGACATCCGCAAGCAGCTGCTTGAATATGACGACGTGGCCAATGACCAGCGGCGCGTCATCTATCAGCAACGCAACGAGTTGCTCGAAACCGAGGACGTCTCCGAGACCATCCGCAACATGATCGCCGGCCAGGTCGATGCTACCGCCAGCCTGTATGTCCCGCCGGAATCGGTCGAGGAACAGTGGGACGTGCCCGGGCTCGAGGCGGCGCTCTCCGGGCAATACGAGATCAAGGCGGACCTTGCCGGGTGGATGAAGGCCGAGCCGGAGCTTTCGGACGAAACGCTGCGGGAACGGGTGCGCGATCTGGCGCTGCAGCATTACGAAAAGAAGCTCTCGCAAGTCGGACCGGAGCTGTTTCACCCCTTCGAGCGCAACCTGATGCTGCAAATGGTCGATCAGCACTGGCGCGAACATCTGGCCGCGCTCGACCACCTCCGCCAGGGCATCCATTTGCGCGGCTACGCGCAGAAGAATCCGAAGCAGGAGTACAAGCGCGAGGCGTTCGAGCTGTTTTCGGACATGCTCGACCACATCAAGCAGGACGTCGTGAAGTACGTGCTGACCCTGCAGGTCGGCTCGCCGAAGGACGTGGAGGCGGTCGAGGAGGCACCGGCCGTGTCCAACGTCCGCTACCAGCACGCCGACTACGACGAGGCATTGGCCGCCGCCAGCAATGCGGCACCGGCCGCGGTTGCGCAGGCGCCGTTCACCCGCGCCGGCCAGAAAGTCGGCCGCAACGATCCGTGCCCTTGCGGGTCGGGGAAGAAGTACAAGCACTGCCACGGCCGGATCTAGCGCCGGGCTTCCCGGATTCGCGTCCTCGATTAGCGGAACAACCGATGCCGGTCAACTACGCGCCCCCGACGCCCGAACAGGCGCTTGCGGTCCAGGGCGTCGCGCTCGGCACCGCGGCAGCCCGGATCAAGAACTGGTCGCGGCCTGATCTGCTGCTGGTGCAACTCTCGCCGGGAACCCAAGCGGCCGGCGTTTTCACGCAGAACCGCTTCTGCGCGGCGCCGGTGAGAATCTGCCGTGAGCACCTGGCGTGTGCCGCGTCCATCCGCGCCCTGGTGGTCAACGCGGGCAACGCCAATGCCGGCACCGGCGAACGCGGGCTTGCCGACGCGCGGGCGACCTGCGCCGCAGTGGCCGGGCTGCTCGACTGCGCCGCGGACACGGTGCTGCCCTTTTCAACGGGTGTCATCATGGAACCGCTGCCGGTCGAGCGGATCGTCGCCGCGCTGCCCGCGTGCCGGGACGCGCTCGACGAGCATGGCTGGCCGCAAGCGATGCGCGCGATCATGACGACCGACACCGTGCCCAAGGGCGCGTCGCGTCGCATCGAACTCGAAGGCCAGCCGATCACCGTCACGGGCATTGCCAAGGGCGCCGGCATGATTGCCCCGAACATGGCGACCATGCTCGGCTTCATCGCCACCGACGCGCCCATTGCCCGGCCGCTTCTCGAAACGCTCGTCGGCGATGTCGCTGCCGCTTCCTTCAATCGCATCAGCATCGACGGCGACACGTCGACCAACGACAGCTTCGTGCTGTTCGCGACGCAGCGTGCGCCGGTCTCGCCGTTGGTGCGCAGCGACGATCCGCGCCTGGCCGCGGTGCGCTCGGCGATAATGGCGGTCGCAATCGAGCTGGCGCAGGCGCTGGTGCGCGACGGCGAGGGAGCGACCAAGTTCATTTCCATCGTCGTCGAGGGCGGTCGCGACGCCGGCGAGTGCGATCGGGTCGCTCGGGCGATCGCGCACTCGCCACTGGTCAAGACCGCGTTCTTCGCCTCCGATCCGAACCTCGGCCGGATTGTCTGCGCCATCGGCAACGCCCAGATCCCCGACCTCGATCCGGACGGGGTCTCGTTCTGGCTCGACGACGTCCTTGTCGTGGCGGATGGCGCCCGCGCGAGGTCTTACCGTGAAGAGGACGGCAAGCGCGTCATGTCCGATGCCGAGATCGGTATTCGGGTCACCCTTGGCCGCGGGCCGGCGAGGGCGACGCTCTGGACCTGCGACCTGTCGCACGACTACGTCCGGATCAACGCGGATTACCGAAGCTGATGACGCGCAAGCCGGCAGGGGATCCGCTGGCGCAGGTGCTCGACCGTGCCGAAAGGGTGCTGGCCCGCGTCGAAGCGCTGTTGCCGGCGCTGCCGCCGGAAACCGACTGGACGGCACGCGCGTTCCGGTGGCGCAAGCACGGCGCGCGCGGTTTCCTTCAGGCGGTGCGCCGTCCGCAGGCGATAAGGCTCGACGATCTGGTCGCAATCGATGAGCAGAAGCGCGCCATCGACGGCAACACCCGACAGTTCGTCGCCGGCCTGCCGGCCAACAATGTCCTGCTCACCGGCGCGCGCGGTACCGGCAAGTCCTCGCTGGTCAAGGCGCTGCTGGTCAAATACGCCGTCAAGGGCCTGCGCCTGATCGAGGTCGACAAGAGCGACCTGGTCGATCTACCCGACATCGTCGACCGGATCGATGGTCGCCCGGAGCGGTTCGTGGTGTTCTGCGATGACCTCTCCTTCGACGCCAACGAGCCAGGCTACAAGGCCCTCAAGGTGATGCTCGACGGCAGCATCGCCGCGCCGTCGGTCAACCTGCTGATTTACGCAACGTCAAATCGGCGGCATCTGCTACCCGAGTACTTCAGCGAGAATCTCGAAACCAGACACCTAGGAGACGAAGTGCATCCCGGCGAGTCGATCGAGGAGAAGATCTCGCTCTCCGAGCGTTTCGGGCTGTGGATTTCGTTCTATCCATTCAGCCAGGACGATTACCTCGCCGCCGTCGAGCAGTGGCTGCGCTGGCACGACGTGTCACTGCCTCGCGACGCGGACGCGGTCGAAGTGTTGCATCGCGAAGCGATCCAATTCGCGCTCCAGCGCGGATCGCGCAGCGGCCGGGTGGCGTGGCAGTTCGCGCGGGCGCAGGCCGGCCAGCGCGCGCTCAAGGCCTCCCGAGCGCGTTGAGCGACACGTCCATCGTGCGCGTGGCCGTGGGGATCCTGCGGCGGTCCGACGGCCGGGTGCTGCTTGCGCGACGCCTGCCGGGCACGCCGTATCCTGGCTATTGGGAATTTCCCGGGGGAAAGCTCGAGGCCGGGGAATCGGCATTCGACGCGCTGTGTCGCGAACTCGACGAGGAACTGGGCATTGCCATCGTGCGCGCCGCGCCATGGCTGGTGCAGCGTTACCCCTATGCACACGCGCACGTCGAACTCAATTTCTTCCGCGTCTTCGCGTGGCGCGGCGAACCCCACGGTCGCGACGGGCAGGCGCTGTCCTGGCAGACACCCGGGTCGCTGGAGGTAACGCCGCTGTTGCCCGCCAACGCCCCCGTCCTGGCCGCCCTTACGCTGCCGCTGATCTATGGCGTCTCGATGGCCGAGGAGCTCGGGGAGGAAGCCTTCCTGCGCCGCGCGGCCAAGGCGCTTGCCGGCGGGCTGCGCCTGATCGAGCTGCGTGAAAAATCCTGGCCGGTCGAGCGCCTCGAGCACATGGCGGAGAGGCTATTGACGCTGGCACAGGCCGAGGGCGCCAGGGTGTTGCTCAACGGCGACGCTGAGACGGCGCGCCGGCTCGGTTTTGCCGGGGTCCATTGGACCTCCGCCACGCTTAACCGGGAAGGCACGCGGCCCGCCGGTATGCTTTGCGCGGCGTCGTGCCACGACCCTGCCGAGCTCGCGCGCGCCAACCATCTCGGGCTCGACTTCGCGGTGCTCGGACCAGTTGCCGCAACGCCATCGCATCCGGGATCCGCGCCGCTCGGCTGGCCGCGCCTGGCCGCGCTGCTGCGCCAAACCTCGCTGCCGGTCTACGCGCTAGGCGGGCTTGATCATTCCGATCTCGAGACGGCAATCGAGCACGGTGCCCATGGCATCGCGCTGCGTCGCGCCGCCTGGCCAGACTAGGTCAAGGCCCTTCCGCCGGCGAATCGCCAGGATCGGGCTCTTCTTCGGCGACGGGGAAGCGGTACGACTCGCTCGCCCATGCGCCCAGATCGATCAGCCTGCAGCGCTCGGAGCAGAATGGGCGGTAGCGGCTTTGCGGAGTCCATAGGACGGTCGCGCCGCAATTCGGGCAGGCGACCGTGCGCGCGCTGTTCATGTCCTAGCTCGGGCAACGAAAGTGGTCGGGGAATGATATGGGACGCGAGCGTCCGTGAGTTTGCGCGAACGAATGCTCGAAGGTGCTCATGAACTGCTCCTCTGCCCGGCATTTGGCCTCGCTTCCAGCCATGTTCGCGCTGAAAGGTCGTCGGCGTACAGGGGGCAGGGCTCGTGCGGTGTCATCGCCCGGGCAGCGCATGTCGAGCTTTTCAGAGGTTGCAGAACATCAGGTCGAAGTCGACGTCGCCTTCATACACCGAGCCTCGGTCCATGCCCGCGACTCCCACGAAACGGATGTTTAGCGCGTATTTGTTGGCACTGATTTCGGGAACGCACGGCAGGTCCCTTGCCAGCGACAAACGCAGCAACTGCGCGATTTTTGCGGTCGTGAGCATCAGTTGAAAGACGCCGCGATATGCCGTGTGCCGGCTGATCTTCCCATTGTCCCGCAGCAGCCTGAGGATGATCGACAGGGCCGAGAAGATCGGCAGCAGCGGGCCGAGCCAGGTCTGAAGGTCGGACTGTCGCGCGGCCGGCTCGAGATTCAACCAGTGGTGGAAGGCGGGCAGGTCGAATTCGCAGGCGCCACCGGGGATCCCCGTGCGCTGCTTGATCGCCATCAGCCACTCGTTGTCGCGGATCTGCTGCCCGAGCTTTCCTGTCTGGGCGAGCAGTTTGCCTGCTGCTGCATCGATTTCGGAAAGCAGTTCGTCGAGCGCGGCCGGCTCTATTGCAGGGTTGTGCCGGAGGGGGGCAAGGAGCTGGCGTTGACGCTCCAGCTCCTGCAGGATGTCGGTCTTCAGATCGGCGCGGGCGGCGACGTCAATGATCTCGAATAGCGCGGTCAGCGCCGCGTGATGATCCGCAGGCGCGGTCTCGCCAGCGAAGAACAGGGCGCGGCGGTACAAATCCTCGAGTCGCATCAGCGTGCGGATGCGCTCGTTGAGCGGGTGTTCGTAACGGATCACGTCAGTGCCCGGGCAAGGCAGTGGCGACATTGTGCACCATCTGTACTGCGCAGGGCAGCCGGTTGCGACCCGCCGGGCGCGCCTAGTTGGCGCCGGCCGCCGCGGCGAGCTCGCGGTAGCGGCGATCCAGTGCTTCCACCTGTGGCCCGATGGAGTCGGGGGTACCACTGTTGTCGAGTACATCATCGGCAGCAGCGAGCCTTTGGTCACGGTCGAATTGCGCAGCCATGATGGCCCGGATCTCGGCAGGCAAAAGCCCGCTGCGAATGACGACACGCCGAATCTGCTCCTCTTCGGGGCAGTCGACGACGAGAATCCGATTGACGAGCGAGCGCATGCCGGTTCGCTCGAGCAGCAGAGGCACGACGATGATCACATAGGGGCCGCGCCAGCCTTCGACCCTGCGTGCGACCTCGGCGCCGATCAGCGGGTGCAGCACGCCCTCCAACCGCCGGCGTGCGCCGGCGTCGGCAAAAACGAGCCGGCGCAGCGCGGCCCGATCGAGCTCGCCATTGGGCTGTAGCATGCCCGTGCCAAACGCGGCCAGGATCGCTTTGAAGCCGAGCTGGCCGGCGGCCGACAGCTGGTGGGCAAGCATATCGGTATCGATGACCTCGACGCCCAGCGCCGCGAACGCGTCCGCGACTGCGCTCTTGCCGCTGCCGATGCCGCCGGTCAACCCGACCACGTAGCCCAAGATCAGCCCGGCAGGTAGAGGGCGATCAGCGGCTTTCCAAAAAACAGGGCTATCGCGCCGGCAATGGCGAGGTACGGACCAAACGCCAAGGGAATCTGATGGTCGCGACCCTTGAAGGCGACCAGGCCGAGACCGATCACGGCGCCGACAACCGATGAGAGCAGGACGATCAGCGGCAGCATCTGCCAGCCGAGCCATGCCCCGAGGGCGGCGAGCAGCTTGAAATCCCCATAGCCCATGCCCTCCTTGCCGCGAATGAGCTTGAACAGCCAATAGATGGCCCACAGCGCCAGGTAGCCGGCGATGGCGCCGATCACCGCGTCGCGCAGGGGGACACCCGGCAGGAACCCGGCTACGTTGGCGGCCAGTCCGGCCCACAGCAGCGGCAGGGTAATGTTGTCCGGCAGCAACTGGGTGTCGAAGTCGATAAACGTCAGCGCGGTAAGCGACCAGAGAAACACCCAGGCTGCCAAGGTGGCCGGCGTGACCCCAAAGCGAAACAGCGCCCCAACGGTCAGCACACAGGTCAGCAACTCGACCGCGGGGTAGCGCCGCGAGATCGGCGCATGGCATGCGGAGCAGCGCCCGCGCAGAAGAAGGTAGCTCGCGACAGGGATGTTTTCGTAAGCCGCAATGCGGTGCCCGCATGCGGGGCACTGCGACCGCGGCGTGATCAGGTTGTACTGCGGCCCTTCGGGCGGCGATTGCCCGGAAAGTTCGGCGCACTGCGCCCGCCAGCCACGGTCGAGCATCTTGGGCAGGCGGTGGATGACCACGTTGAGAAAGCTGCCGACACACAGGCCGAGCAGGCTGGCGACGGCGCCCGCCGCCAGCGGTTCGGTCAGTAACGCCGGCATGCGCAGCTGCGCGCGCTCTTCAGATCACCTGCCCCAGCTTGAAGATCGGAAGGTACATCGCGACGACCAGCCCGCCGATCACGACGCCGAGGAACACAATTATGACCGGCTCCAGCAGGCTGGTCAGCGCGCCAACCGCATCATCGACCTCGCGCTCGAAGAATTCGGCAACCTTGGAAAGCATGCCATCCAGCGCCCCGGATTCCTCCCCGATCTGCGTCATCTGCAGCACCATGGTCGGGAATACGCCCGTGTTGTGCATCGCGTTGGTCAGGCTGGTACCGGTGCTCACTTCGTTCTGGATCCTGCGGGTGGCCCCGATAAATACCGCATTGCCCGATGCGCCGGCCACCGCGTCGAGCGATTCGACCAGGGGCACGCCGGCGGCGAACATCGTGGCCAGGGTCCGGGTCCAGCGCGCGATGGTGGCTTTCTCGATGATCGGCCCGACAATAGGCAGCCGGAGCTTGACCCGGTCGACCGTGAAGCGGAAGGCCTCCGACCGCCGCAACAGGGTAAAGAACGTGACGAAGACGGCGATGATAATTCCCAGCATGAACCACCAGTAGGCGACGAAGAAATCCGAGATCGCGATGACCATAAGGGTCGGCGCCGGAAGATTGGCGCCGAAATTGGCAAATACTTTCTTGAAGGAGGGGATGACGAAGACCATGATCACCCATGTAACGACAATTGCGACCGTGACCACTGCAATCGGGTAGAACAATGCCGACTTTATCTTGCTCTTGAGGGCGAGGATCTTTTCCTTGTAGGTCGCGAGGCGCTCAAGGATGCCGTCTAGCATGCCGGAGGTCTCGCCCGCGCTGACGAGGTTGCAATAGAGCGCGTCGAACTGCGCCGGGTGATTGCGGAAGGCCTGCGACAGGGACGAGCCTGATTCGACCTGCCCCTTGATGTCCATCATCAGCCGGGCAAAGCGGGCGTTGCTGTGGCCGCGGGCAACGATTTCGAAGCATTGCAGCAGCGGCACACCGGCCTTCAGCATGGTCGCGAGCTGACGGGTGAAGAACGTGATGTCCTTTTCCTTGACCGAGCGGCCGCCGCGGAATGTCTGCCGCTTCAGCTTGGTGATGCGGATGCCCTGGCGCCGCAACATCGACCTGACGACGGTCTCCGAGGCGGACTTCGTCTCGCCCCGCACATTGCGATTGTTGCGGTCGATGCCTTCCCAGAGATAGGTATATTCCTTGACTCCGGTGCTGCGGCGCTGCTGTTGCGTGATCGCGACGGCCATGATGGGGATGTCCGATTGGTTATTCGTTCGTCACTGCCTCGATTTCCTCGAGGGAGGTAATGCCTTGCTTCACCTTAATTAGCCCGGATTGACGCAGGTTCTTGACGCCTTCCTTCTGCGCCTGCTCGGCTATCTCGAGCACGTTGGCGCTGCGCATGATGAGTTGGCGCATCTCGTCGGTGATCGGCATGACCTCATAGATGCCAAGCCGGCCCTTGTAGCCGGTCCCCTTGCAGTTGTCGCAACCTACCGGTCCGAAGGCCTGCCACGATCCGTCGAGATCCTCCTCGGTGAACCCGGCCTGGAGCAGTGCTTCCGGCGGTATGTCCTCGGCGTGCCTGCATTGCTGACAAAGCTTGCGCGCGAGCCGTTGCGCCGTGATCAGCATGACCGAAGATGCGATGTTGAAAGGCGCGACCCCCATGTTCGCCAGTCGCATCAGCGTCGCCGGCGCGTCGTTGGTATGCAGGGTCGACAACACGAGGTGCCCGGTCTGCGCGGCCTTTACCGAGATCTCGGCCGTTTCGAGGTCGCGGATCTCGCCGACCATGATGATGTCCGGATCCTGGCGCAGGAACGCGCGCAGCGCCGCTGCGAAGGTTAGCCCCGCCTTCTCGTGCACGTTGACCTGGTTGATACCGGCAAGCTGAATTTCGGCCGGGTCCTCGGCGGTCGAGATGTTGATTCCCGGCTGGTTGAGGATATTGAGGCAGGTGTAGAGCGACACGGTCTTGCCGCTGCCGGTCGGCCCGGTGACGAGAATCATTCCGTACGGCCGCTTGATCGCGCTGAGCAGCATCTGCTGCTGGTCGGCCTCATAGCCCAGCGCCTCGATCCCCAGCTTGACCCCAGCCGCATCGAGGATCCGCAGCACCAGCTTTTCGCCAAACAGCGTAGGCAGCGTGCTGACGCGGAAATCGATGGCGCGGTTCTTCGACAGGACGAGCTTCATGCGTCCGTCCTGCGGCACGCGTTTCTCGGATATGTCGAGTTTGGAAATCACCTTGATCCGCGAAGCCATCTTGTCCTTGATGGCGAGCGGAGGCTGCGCAACCTCCATGAGCTGGCCGTCGAGCCGGTAGCGAATGCGGTAGAACTTCTCATACGGCTCGAAGTGGATGTCCGATACGCCTGCGCTGATCGCGTCGATCAGAATCTTCTGCAGATAGCGGACAATCGGCGCGTCATCGACATCCGGGTTGGCTTCATCATCGGACTGCTTGCTGCTGACCTCGACTTCGATGTTGAGGTCGTCTTCGCTGACCAGGTCGGAGAGCTTCTGCCCGGCCGTCTCGGCGAGCTTGACGATCGCCTGGCCGAGCTTGTCGTCTTCGACCACCACCGGATCGATGACCAGATTGGTCTTGAACCGGACTTCGTCGAGTGCCTGCAGATTGGCTGGATCCGATACGGCCACGAACAGGCGATTGCCGCGCTTGTGCAGCGGCAGGACACGTCGGGTGGCAGCGAGCTTGGCATCGACCAGTTCCTTGTTGATCTGCTCAAGGTCGAAGCCGTTGAGGTCCATGATCGGCGTGCCGAACGCGCGCGACGCGAACAGCGCAACCTGGGCCGCGGTCATTCGCTTCGCAAGCAGCAACTGCTCGACAAAGCCGATCTTGGCCGCCTGCGCCTGGCTCTGGAACAGCTCGGCGTCGTATTCGGACAACAGGCCGTGCTGCACCATGGCCCGGCCGAGCCCGCTTACCGTTCGCGTTGCAGCGTGCGTTGCCATGTCGATAACGTGGGGTCCGAGATGCGGCTCAAACCGCTACGGATATCCTCCTCCGGCAGTTATTCCAGACGCATAAAACTTAACTGAATGATGATGCCTGCTCGCCACTGGTTTGTAAAGCTGGCGCGGTATAGCGGCCCACGGGAGGCAGCAGCTTGACGACCTTCACCGCCCGGTCCTGTACCTGCAGGATCTCCATCGCCTGGCCGGCCAGCCGGAAACTTGCGCCGGCGTCCGGAATCTCGCCCAAATGGTCGACGATCAGGCCATTGAGCGTCTTCGGCCCGTCGAGCGGAAATGTCGTGCCGAGCTTGCGGTTGAGCATGCGCAGCGATGCCATTCCGTCGACTACAACACTGCCATCCGCTTCGCGCTGGAACATTTCGGTGCCTCCCGGCGCCTGGGTGGTGAACTCGCCGACGATTTCTTCGAGGATGTCCTCGAGAGAGACCAGGCCGAGCAGCTCGCCATATTCGTCGACCACCAGGCCGAGGCGCTGCCGCGTGGCCTGAAACTGCTGCAATTGCGCGAGCAGCGGGGTACCCGCGGGAATGAAGTACGGCGGGCGCAGGATCGTGCGCAACTGCCCGGAGGCGAAACCGTCGCCTTGCTGCAGGCGCAGAAGCTGTTTCACGTGAATGATGCCAACGATGTTGTCGAGTTCATCCTCGTAAGCGGGCAGGCGGGTGTGGTAACAGTTAACCAGCTGCTGCGCGAGCAGCGTCGGCTTGGTGTTGAGATCGATTGCTTCGATCTGGCTGCGCGGAGTCATGACGTCGTCGACGCTCACGGCGTCGAGGTCGAACACGTTGGCGAGCATAGCCCGGTGCTTGCCGCGGAAGGACTGCCCCTCGAGCACAAGCGAGCGCAGCTCCTCCTGGGTGAGCGGGGCGTGGCCTTCGCCTCCGGGACGAATCGCCAGCAATTTCAACAATCCGCGCACGAACAAATTGACGAACCAGACCACAGGCGTCGCAACCTTGAGCATCGGCGCGAGGATGAAACTGACCAAAGGCGCGAGACGGTCCGCGTGCGCGGCGCCGATAACTTTGGGGGTGATCTCGGACAAGACGAGCAAGGCGAAGGAAATCGCCACCGTTCCCAACGCCAGCGCCGCTTCGCCCTCGCCAAAGAGGCGTTTGGTGATGACCGCAGTCAGTGTTGCCGCGGCCGCGGCGACCAGCGTGTTGCCGAGCAGGATGACGCCAAGCAGCGTATCGGTCTGGGCGAGCAGCGAGAGTGCAAGCTTCGCGCCCCGGACCCCTTGCTTGGCTCGATGCCGCAGTCGGTAGCGATTGACCGCCATCATCGCCGTTTCGGCGATGGAGAAGAATCCGGAGGCGACGAGCAGCGCTGCAAGGGCCGCAAACAGGCTGCTCAGGGGAGTGTCGTCCAAGCCCGATCGGCGGTTAGCGATTGCAGCCAGTATTTGGCCGCGGGGCGCCCCTGTCAAGGAATCGACGTCGCCTCAGCGACCGAGGATCACCTCGAGCACGAATTTGCTGCCTGCGTAGGCGAGGAAGAGGAGGATGGTGCCGGCGACAATCCATTTGAGCGCCCTGCGCCCGCGCCATCCGTAACGGTGGCGACCGTAGAGCAGTGCCGCGAACACGAACCACGAGAGGATGGTGAAAACTTCCTTGTGCCTGAACTGGAAAGGTTTGCCGAACAGTTGCTCGGAGAACAGCGCGCCGCTGAGCAGGGTCAGGGTGAGCAGAGCGAAGCCGGCGTCGACCAGCCGGAAAAGGAAACGCTCGAGCGTCAACAGCGGGGGCAGCCCATCGGCGACGCGGTCGGGCTGCGCCCGGTGCAGCCTGCGCTCGAATCCCATTAGCAACAGTGCCTGCAGGGCCGCGACGATGAGCAGCGCGTAGGCCGTGAGCGCGACGCCGATGTGCACGGCAGACCAGGGCTCGTCAACGAGCGAAAAGCGGTGCGGATTGGGGAACAGGGCGGGCAGGGGCGCAGACAGGGCAGCCACCGGCAGCGCGACGATGGCAACCCCTGGCAGCGCACCTCCGAGGTTGCCCAGCCACGCGAACAGAGCGGTGAGCCCGGCTACCGCCGACAGCGCGTTGGCGAGGGAGACGTCCAGACCATCGTGCGTGTAGACCGCGCCGACCAAGAGCGTGGCATGGCCCAACAGCGCGCCGGCTGCCAGCACGAAGGCGATCGTGCGGCCAGGCGCGGGCGCCGCGCCGGCGGGCAGCGCGAGCTGCCGCCATTCGAGCGCGGCCGCTGCGAGGTAGGCGGCCGGAACCAGCAGGTAGAGTAGAATCGTCACGGGGCCGGCGTCTTGCCCGACCGAGTTTACACCAACACTGCGGCATGACCGCCTTGCCGCCCATGCGAACCGGAATCTCTTGCCCATGCTCGACAACCTGACCGAGCGGCTTGGACGCGTCGTGAAGGCGTTGCGCGGCGAAGCGCGCCTTACCGAAGACAATATCCAGGCAAGCCTGCGCGAGGTTCGCCTCGCGCTGCTCGAAGCCGATGTGGCGTTGCCGGTGGTGAGGCATTTCATCGCTGCCGTCCGCGACAAGGCACTCGGCCAGGACGTTCTATCTTCGCTCACGCCGGGCCAGGCGCTCATCGCCGTGGTGCAGCGCGAGCTGACCGCCCTGATGGGCGGCGTCGCCACACCTCTCAACCTCGCCACGACGCCTCCGGCGGTGATATTGCTCGCCGGATTGCAAGGCGCCGGCAAGACGACTACGGCGGCTAAGCTCGCCCGCCTCTTGCGCGACAGCGCGCGCAAGAACGTTCTGCTGGTAAGCTGCGACGTCTATCGTCCCGCGGCAATGGAGCAACTCGCGACGCTGGCCAGGCAGCTCGACATCGCCTGCTTCCCGGCCACGCCGGCAAGCGAACCGATCCAGATCGCACGGGCCGCGCTCGACTGGGCGCGCAAGCACTACCACGACGTGCTCATCGTCGACACTGCAGGGCGGCTCGCGATCGACGCCGCGATGATGGACGAAATCGCCGCGCTGCACGAGGCGTTGCGGCCGATCGAGACGCTGTTCGTGGTCGACGCGATGCAGGGCCAAGACGCGGTCAACACTGCCAAGGCCTTTGCCGCGACGCTGCCCTTGACGGGCGTTGTGCTGACCAAGCTCGACGGTGACGCGCGCGGCGGCGCGGCGCTGTCGGTGCGCCAGGTGACCGGCGCCCCGATCAAGTACGCCGGCGTTTCCGAAAAGCTCGACGGACTCGAGGTGTTTCACCCCGAGCGCATGGCTTCGCGGGTACTGGGAATGGGCGATGTGCTGACCCTGATCGAGGATGCGCAGCGTCAGGTCGATCGCGACGAGGCCGCCAAGCTCGCCCGCAAGGTCCGCGCCGGCAAGGGGTTCGACCTCGACGATTTCAAGGCGCAGCTCGCCCAGATGCGCAAGATGGGCGGGATGCAGGGGCTGCTCGACAAGCTGCCCGGCGAACTGGCGCGGGCCGCGCAGGCGGCGCAGACCGACGACCGTGCCATGCGCCGCCTCGAGGGCATCATCGACTCGATGACGCCGGCGGAGCGCCTGCGTCCGGAGCTTCTCAAGGCATCGCGCAAGCGTCGCGTGGCGGCGGGGGCAGGCGTAACCGTCCAGGAAGTCAACCGTCTGCTGGCGCAATTCGAGCAGGCGCAGAAAATGATGAAAATGGTGGCCAAGGGGGGCATGCAGAAGATGCTGCGCGGCATGCAGCGGGGCTTTCCGGGGTTGCGCTAGGGGTCGCGGCGGGCCACCCCGGCCGCGGTTGCCACGAAGCCTGATTTCGCCATATAATCAATGTCTTTTTTTCCGACATGGGCAGGGCGCGCAATGGTAGTCATCAGACTGGCTCGCGGCGGCGCGAAAAAGCGGCCGTTTTACAACGTCGTCGTGGCTGACTCGCGCCACCGTCGCGACGGGCGGTTCATCGAGCGCGTGGGCTTCTACAACCCGATCGCCGGCGACGGTGAAGAAGGGCTGCGACTGGCGCTGGACCGCATCGATCACTGGAAGCACCAGGGCGCCAAGCTGTCCGACACCGTGGCGGGTCTTGTCAAGCGCGCCACGGCGACTGCCGCAACGGCGGCACCGGCGACCGCTGGCTAAGGATCGGGCCGACCGCACGCCGACCGACGTCGTCGTCCTGGGGCGCGTTGGTGGCCCCTACGGCGTCCACGGGTGGATCAAGGTGCGAGCCTATACGGCCCAGCCCGACGGGCTGCTCGCTTACCGGACCTGGTGGCTGGCGGCCGGTGACGAGCAGTGGCGCGAGTTTGCGGTGCTTGAGGCGCGGGTACATTCCGCAGCCGTCGTGGCGCGCCTGGAGGGACTGAATCAGCGTGAGGTTGCGGCGCAATGGCGAGGCGCCGTGGTAGGCGTACCGAGGGCGAAGCTGCCCGTGCTCGCGGCGGGCGAGGTTTACTGGAGTGACCTCGTCGGGCTGGCGGTAATCAACCGCTCCGGCGTGGTGCTGGGCAGGGTTACCGATGTGCACGACGCGGGCGCCCATCCGGTGTTGCGGGTGACGCCCGCCGGCGCGGCGGGCGCCGAGCGACTCATCCCGCTGGTGCCGGCTTATGTCGACGCGGTCGACCTGGCCGGCGCGCGAATCGTTGTCGACTGGCAGCCGGAATATTGACTGGCCGGGCGCTCGGGTCCTCGACCGAGGGGTGCAACAGGAAAACAGCCGGAACGCGAAACGATGCGCATCGAGGTCGTGACGCTGTTTCCGGAGTTGGTGCTCGGCGCCGCCGCCTACGGCGTGACCGGCCGGGCGCGGGAGCGGGGGTTGTGGACGCTTGGGGCGACGAATCCGCGCGATTTCGCGACCGACCGTCACCGCACCGTCGACGACCGACCGTATGGGGGCGGCCCGGGCATGGTGATGTTGGCCGAGCCGCTGCAACGGGCGATCGGCGCGGCGCGCGAGCGGCTGGCGCAGGCCGGCGCCAATGCGCCGAAGGTGATTTATCTCTCGCCGCAGGGAGAGCCGTTGCGGCACCGGCGAGTCGTCGAACTGGCGGCGGAAGCGGGGCTGGTCGTGGTGGCCGGCCGCTACGAGGGGGTCGATGAAAGGCTGCTCGAGCAGGCGGTCGATCTGCAACTCTCGATCGGCGATTTTGTCGTCTCGGGTGGTGAGCTGCCGGCGCTGCTGTTGATCGATGCGGTGGTGCGGCAGCTGCCGGGGGTGCTGAACGATGCGCAGTCGAGCGCCGAGGAATCCTTCGTCGCTGGCCTGCTCGACTGCCCGCATTACACGCGGCCGGAGGTGTACGCGGGAAGCGCAGTGCCGGCGGTCTTGCTCTCGGGCGACCATGCGGCCATTGCGCGCTGGCGGCTGAAGCAGGCACTGGGGCGAACCTGGCTGCGGCGCCCGGAGTTGCTAGCGGCACGGGCATTGAGCCAGGAAGAGGTGCTCCTGCTCGAGGAGTTCAGGCGGGAGCGGGAGAGCGATGCGAATGCAATGTGACATGAGCCTGATGCGCGACCGAAGGCGGCCGTGCGGTGGGGCCGGTTACGGACGGAGCGGTTACAGCAGGACTAGAGCGGAGAGACAAACATGAACATCATCGAGCAACTGGAGGGCGAGGAGATCGCCCGTCTGGGCAAGACGGTACCGGCGTTCGCGCCCGGCGACACAGTCATCGTCAATGTCAACGTCGTCGAAGGCGAGCGCAAGCGCGTGCAGGCCTACGAAGGCGTGGTCATCGCAAAACGCAACCGGGGCCTCAACTCGTCGTTCGTGGTACGCAAGATATCGAGCGGAGAGGGTGTCGAGCGGACCTTTCAGACCTATTCGCCGCTCATTGCCAGCATCGAGGTCAAGCGCCAGGGTGACGTGCGCCGCGCCAAGCTTTATTACTTGCGCGGGCGGTCCGGCAAATCGGCGCGAATTCGCGAGAAGCTGGCGCAGCGCGAGGGCAAGCAGGGCGAGTAGCGCCGACCAGGCGAGCCGGGGCGCCCCGGGCGGCAGGCAAAGGCGGCCCCCTGGCCGCCTTTTTTCTGGCCCGCGTGACGCGCAGCGGCAGCGTTTGCCGCCCAGCGCCAGCTCTCCGGTGCATCCGCCGCCGCACAGTGCCCGCGGCTTGCAATGGCGGGCCAATTAACCGAATATTCCAACGTCAAATTTCGTTGCGTTTTGCCCGCGGTCGCGGCCATGAAAGCAACGCTTTACGAAGCGCTCGGGATTCCCCAGGCCGCCTCTGACGAGGAGGTCCGCGCAGCGTTGCGCCGCTTGATCCGCAAATATTATGCGAAAACCCGAGACGGGCAGGGCAACGTCGAAGAGGCGTTGCGCTTCATCAATCATGCCAGCCGCATACTGAGCGATACCGACCACCGTCAGCGTTACGACCAGGAACTCGCGGTCACCACCGAAGCGAACACCGAGCAGCGCATTGCGCATTTCGTGTCCAATGTGGCCGCTGAAGCCGGCACGGGAACCGCGACCCAGGCCGGCGACGACGTGATCGACATCGCCGAAGAGCGAATTCTGACCGCCCCGGGCGAGCGGCCGGAGAAGACGCTGCATCACCCCGGCCTTACCGAGCGCGTGGTCGCGTCCTTCGGCCGATCGATCACCGGACGCATTGCCCTTTGCCTTCTGTTTGGTGCCTTCATCGCCGCGGCAATCGTCTTCGTCACGCCCGCCGACGCGGTGCTCGTTGCCAAGCAGGTACTGGTGTGGCTGACCCTGACCTTGCTGGTTCTGGCCTTGGTCTACGGCATCGTCCACGGCATTGCCTTCTTGCGCCGGCGGCGCGCCGCGCCGACGCCTTCGCTCCTGCCGCAGACCGACATCGCGATCCTTAACTGGCGGCGCGAAAAAAGCGTCTTCCTCGGCACCGATGCGCCGCAGGAGGACGCGAGCTGGATATTTCAGCTGCGGATGGCCGAGCTGGAGCGCGCCAAGGCCGGGCGGACGAGCGAGCCAAGACCCTGGAACCGCCTTGCGGCGCGCCTGTTCGACTATGCCATCTGGGGACTCATGCTGGCGCTCCTGCTGTCCCAGCTCCACGGCGGCGGCCTGATAAGCGACCAAGCCGCGTTCTGGGTGGGCCATCCTCTGGTCGCGCCCATCATAATCACCGCGAGTTGGGTGCCGCTGGAGGCGCTGCTGATCGCGGCATTGCAGCAAACGCCCGGCAAGTGGCTGTTCGGCGTGTACCTGCAGTTCTCGATCAGCGACGCGTACGCGCGACGCGACGTGCGGGCCCAGCTCAAACGCGCGCTGCGCCGCGCCTTCCGGGTCTGGTGGGAAGGCATCGCCTGTGGTTTTCCGCTGCTGTCACCGATCCTGATCGCAGTCGCCTACGAATCGGTGGCACAGAACGGCGAGACCGACTGGGATTTCGCTGAGGACTGCCTCGTCACGCACAGCCCGCCCGGCGTGCTCAATATCGTCACCGGCGTGGTCGGGCTCGCCGCGATGCTTTGGCTCTACGGCGTAGCCTGGCACGAACCGATGGCGGAATCGATCGCCCTGGCAAAGACGGCCGTCGTATCGTGGGTTCCCACGCCCCCGGAGCTGTTGCCGCACGGGCTGCAGGGGGAAATCGGCAAGCTGCCTTCGATTGACCGCATCCTGGCTGCCCCTGCGCCGAGCGCTTCGGGCCCGATCACGCGCGGTCCGGACGTCAACGATGTCGACACGACCACGCTGTTTTCCGAACGCCAGGCACGGCTCGCGCTGTTGCGCGGCGAAGGGCCGCGCATGCTGAGCGCCGGCAACTGGCGGCGGGCGGCCGAGCTGTGCGAGGCCTGGACCAACCTCGAATTCTGGAGTCCGGAGCCGTGGCGCTGCCTGGGCTACGCGCTGCAGGCGCAGGGCTATCACCAGGACGCGATCTACGCCTTCCGCAAGGCCGCGCAATACGATCCGAACGATCGCAGCCTGGACAGCGCGATCGAAAAGAGTCAGAAGGGGATCGTGCTCGACTTCCTCAACCGCTATCGCCGCTAGCCTGCAGCGACAGCGCGACAGCGCGCGGCGACGCCCGAGCTATGCGCTTGGCGCCTTCTCGGCAGCGTCCTGCACTGCCGCTTCCGTGCGTACCGCGTCCATGTCCAGCGCCGCTGCGGCGGCAAGGACCTCGTCGAGCGCGGCGGCTGACAACGCCCCCGCTTCGGCGAAGACGATGAAGTTGTCGCGAAAGATCATCAGGGTCGGTATCGACCGGATGCCAAAGTGCTGCGCGAGCTCTTGCTCTTCCTCGGTGTTCACCGTCGCGAACAGTATCCCGGGATGACGCGCCGCAGCGGCGCTGATCACCGGCGCGAAAGCGCGACAGGGCCCGCACCACGGCGCCCAGAAATCGATCACGGCAAAGCCTTGCCCGTCAATGGTTGAGGCAAAGCTATCCTTGGTCAACTCCAATACCGCGGGCTTGCTGTCGGCCACGATCTGCGTGTCTCGTTGCGACCCTGTCCAGGCGCTATTTGCGCTTGAGCAGGAAAGTGAACACGCCGCCGTGCTCGACGTGCGTCAGGAGCTCGTTGCCGGTCTGCCTGGCGAATGCCTCGAAGTCGCGAACCGAGGCGGGATCGGTGGCAAGAATGCGCAATACTTGTCCGCTGGCCATGTCGTTTAGCGCTTTCTTCGTGCGCAGGATGGGCAGCGGGCAGTTGAGCCCCCGCGCGTCGACTTCGCGATCGGCCTGAATGGTCTGTTCCATCGGATGACCCACACGAGCGTTGGAGCCGAGTATAGCAGCGCCGGCCGAACGGCTAGCGGCGAATCCTGGCGAGCAGCGCCGACGTCGAGCGCCCGCCGACGACCGGAATCGCCTCGAAGCGCCCGCCCCAGGCAATAACCTCGGCCGCGCCGACGGTCGTCTCGGCCGAGTAGTCTCCGCCCTTGACGATTACGTCGGGATGGCACGCCAGCACCAGCGAGAGTGGCGTGTCCTCGTCGAACGCCACCACCAAATCGACAGATTCCAGAGCCGCCAGAACCGCGATCCGGTCATCGAGTGAATTGATGGGCCGATCCGTTCCCTTGCCGAGGCGGCGTACCGACGCGTCGGAGTTGACGCCTACGACGAGCGAGCCGCCGAGACTGCGGGCCCGGTCAAGGTACGTCACGTGCCCCCGGTGCAGGATGTCGAACACGCCGTTGGTGAACACCCGCGGCCGGGCTAGCAGGGCGAGGCGATCGTGGAGCGAATCGAGCGTAGCGATCTTGGCCGCGAATCCTGGATTCGACGCAACGCTCCCGCGCGTCGTCATTCGTGAATCGACATGAAAACTCCGACCGTGCCATGCGCGCCGCGGGTTACCCAGGCAGACGGCGCGGACGCGGTCGACGGGACCACGGCGAGGTGGCCGGCCGGACGCATGATCAGGCTTCGTCTCCGAGCAAGCTCGCATCGATCGCATCGCACAGACAGTGGATCGTGAGCAGATGGACTTCCTGGATGCGGGCGGTGACGCTATGCGGCACGCAAACATGCACATCTTCGGCCGTGAGGAGCTCGTCGAGCCGCCCGCCCCCCTTGCCGGTTAGCGCGACAACACGCATGTCGCGCTCATGCGCGGCGTCCACTGCGGCGACCACATTGCCGGAATTGCCGGAGGTTGAGATCGCCAGCAGAACGTCGCCGGCGGCGCCGAGCGCGCGTACCTGCTTGGCAAAGACCTGCGCGAAATCGTAATCATTGGCCAGCGCCGTCAGGATCGAAGTGTCGGTCGCCAAGGAAATGGCCGGAAGTTCAGGCCGCTCCCGCTCGAAGCGGCCTACCATTTCGGCCGCGAAGTGCTGCGCATCGGATGCCGATCCTCCATTCCCGCAGGCCAGGATCTTGCCGTTGGCCAGAAGACAGTCGGTCATCAGCGATGCGGCGCGGGCAATGTGCGGCGTCAACTCATCGACCGCGGCAAGCTTGAGCTGCGCGCTGTCGGCAAAGTGCGCGCGAATGCGGCGTGTCGTGTCCATCGGGTGGGTAGCGGTTGTCCGGAATTGCATGCCGCGCAATCGGGGAATTGTAGCAATATTGGCCGGGTTGCCGGGTTAGGCGCGCAAACCGGCGTTGGACAGGGGGCATTTGCCCGGGCAAGCTGGTGGCGCCCAGCTGCTGCCGCAGTGTCCCTGCCGCCGCTCACTGCGGCACGGTGTATAGCGCGGGCTGGCCGTCATGGATGACCATGAGCCGGCCTTCGCGTGCGAAGACTCGGGTCGGTGTGAGCGACAGGTGCCCCGTGGCGCCGTCCAATTCGACCCGGTCCGGCGCAACCGGGCTCTCGAGCAACTCGGCGATGGCGAACGCGTCGAGCCCGAGGCCATACAAACGATCGAGCACCGGGTCGCCCAGGTCCGAGCGCGGCAAGCGGGCCAAGGCCGGGCTCGAGGGATCGGCAAGCCAGGGAATCTCGACGTAGCGCACGCCCTCCAGATCGCGCAACATAGGCGGCGGCAGGTCATCGGCAATATGGCTGCTGGCGTATACCGGCCCCGGCGGCAGAAACGACTTGGCCAGCGCGGCGCTGTCGGCGCTGACGGCGAGCAGCGTCGCGTCCGGCGGGTGCGCCGCGAGTTCACTGCGCAATACGCGAAGAACCTCCGGATTGGGGTCGAAGCGGTAGCTGTGGAGAGGGGCGCCACCGCCTCGCTCCCAATTCGCCTCGAAGGCGGCTTTGAAGCGGCGCTGCAGCGGCGCATCGCCCACCACGGCCGCGACATTTCGCGCGCCGTCGTCGCGCGCCTGGCGGGCAAGCAGCATCGCATCGCTGTCGATGGACAGCGTCAGGGCATAGACGTCATTGGGCAGCTGTGGTCCGTCTTCAGCCTGGTTTAGGACCAGCACTCGCGGCCGTTGCGGCGCCAGCGCGAGCACGGTTATCACGTCGTCACGAGTGAGCGGCCCGACGATCAGCGCCGCTCCCGACTCGGAGGCCGCGGCAAATGCAGGCAGGACGCCGTCGTCGCCGTGTCCGATGACGCGCACGCGCGCCGTGCTCCCGGCCGCGGCGGCGGCGGCGAGAAAACCGGCCTTCACGGCCGCGGCGGCCCGGCCGTAGGACGCCGATTCAAGGGGGAGCACGAGGCAGATCAGGTCGCTCGCCGACGGCCGGGTCACCGGCGGTGGTGCCGGCGCCGCGGACGGGGCATAGGGCAGGACCGGCTCGGCCGGGGGCAACGGGCGGGTCGTCTCCGGCGCAGTCGAAGCCGGTGGCGGTTGCTGCGCCGGGGCAGGAACCGCCGTCGTGGTTGCGGCACGAGGCTTCGAGCCGGACAATGAGCCGGGTCCCGCACATGCAGTCAGCAGCAGCGCGGCGGCGAAGGACAACGCCAGCGCGGCGTGCGTACGCGCTACAAGTTGACGGTTTCGCGTCATCGGAAGGGGGTCGTCGCCGTGGCGACGGTTGAGGCATTGCCGGCGATCGAGCGGGCATTATATGTGGTCGCGACGCCGCTCGGAAACCTGGGCGACATCAGCTTGCGCGCGCTCGACGTGCTGGCCCGAGCCGACCTGATTGCCGCCGAAGATACGCGCGTCACGGCCAAATTGCTCTCGCGCCACGGCATTGCGACGCGACTACTTTCCCTGCACGCCCACAACGAGCGCCGGCGCGCCGGCGAAATCGTCGCCTTGCTGGCCTCCGGAAAGAGCGTGGCCCTGGTCAGCGACGCCGGAACGCCCGCTGTTAGCGATCCCGGCTCGTCAATTGTGCAGGTGGTAGCGGCGGCGGGCTATGCAGTCATACCGATACCGGGTCCGAGCGCCGTCATCACGGCCCTCTCCGTGTCCGGCTTTGCCGCGCCGCAGTGGCTGTTCTGCGGCTTTCTGCCGGCGACGGCGGGGGCACGCCAGGCCGCGATCGCGCGGCTCAAGGCACTCCCTTACGCGCTCGTCCTCTACGAAGCGCCGCACCGGATCGCGGCCACCCTCGAAGCCCTCCTGGCCGCGTTCGGACCGCAACGCCAACTGGTTGTAGCGCGTGAGTTGACCAAGCGCTTCGAGTCCGTTTTCCGCGGCTGCCTGGGCGAGGCGGGCCCTTGGCTCGCTGCCGATCCCCACCGTACCCGCGGCGAGTTCGTCTTGGTCCTCGACACGCCCATACCGCTCGATCCCCAGGGCGATGCCGACGCTGCCGAGCACACGCTCGCCATGCTGCTCGCCGAGTTGCCGTTGGCCCAAGCAGTACGGCTGGCGGCGAGACTGACCGGCGCACCGCGCAAGCGCCTGTATGCGCGTGCGCTCGCCCTGGCGCAGGCCAGTCGGTCCTGAAATCGCGTGGCCGCGGCACAATCCATGCCTCTCGCGCACCCTTTTCGCGCGCGTCCGTGCCGTTGCAGTGCGAGAAGCCGGCACGGCGATCCACCACGGCAATGAGCGATACCGGCCAAGGCGCAACCGGCGTGGCTGCGAGCACCGGCTGGCACGCTCATTTGGCGCTCGGTTACGAGCGCAATGGCAAAGGAACCGTCCTGGTCCGGCGCGTGCACCGCGGACCGCTGGTCGTGCAGAAGGCGCTCTACCCGGAGGGCGAAGCGGTCTGCCAGAGCGTCATACTGCATCCACCGGCCGGTATCGTCGGTGGCGACCAGCTGGCGCTCGACGTCGACGTCGGCGGCGGGGCGTGGGCACAGCTGACCACCCCGGGCGCGGCGAAGTGGTATGGCTCGGCCGGCCCGCGCGCGCAGCAGAGCCTGGCATTCTCGATCGGGGCCAAGGCAACGCTCGAATGGCTTCCGCAGGAGACGATCGTCTTCGACGGCGCGAATGCCGCGCTCACGAGCCGCGTGGTGTTGCACGACGACGCGCTGTTCCTGGGTTGGGAGATCGTTTGCCTCGGCCGTCGCCTGGCGGGCGAAGCGTTTCGCCATGGCAGCCTTCGGCAGGAAGTCGTTGTCGTGCGCGACGGCCGGCGCCAGTGGACGGAACGCACGCAGCTGGCCGGAGGGGCCCCCCTGTTGCGGGCGGCGGTCGGCCTGAAAGCCGCGTCGGTATTTGGCACGTTCATTGCAGCGGTGCCGGCCGTGCCTGATCCGTTGCTCCTCGCCTGCCGTGAAGTCATCTGCGAGAATGGCGAGAGCGGCATCACGCGCCTGCCCGGACTCCTGCTCGCCCGTTACCGCGGCACCGAGCCGGAAGCAGCGCGAAGCTACTTTGCGGCCTTGTGGGCGTGCGCTCGTCTCATCCTGACCGGACGCGAGGCGGTGCCGCCGCGCATCTGGAACACCTGACTTCGAAACGGTCGACGATGGAATTGACTCCCCGCGAAAAGGACAAGTTGCTCGTCTTCACCGCCGCCCTGCTGGCCGAGCGCCGGCTGGGGCGTGGACTGAAGCTCAATTACCCTGAGGCCGTTGCCTACGTCAGCGCGGCGATCATGGAAGGCGCGCGCGACGGGCGCACCGTGGCCGAGCTGATGCACTACGGCACAACGATACTAAGCCGCGCCCAAGTGCTAGACGGAGTGGCGGAAATGATCCCGGAGATCCAGGTCGAAGCCACGTTTCCTGATGGCACCAAGCTCGTTACGGTTCATCATCCCATTCCATGATTCCCGGAGAGATCCTCCCCGCGGGCGGACAAATCGAGCTCAACGTCGGGCGGCCGACGCTCAAGCTCGCGGTGGCCAATACCGGCGACCGCCCGATCCAGGTCGGTTCACACTACCACTTCGCCGAGACCAACGCCGCGCTGGCGTTCGATCGCGACGCGGCACGCGGCTATCGCCTCAACATCCCGCCCGGCACGGCGGTGCGGTTCGAGCCGGGACAGAAGCGAACGGTCGAACTCGTCGCGCTGGGAGGCGCACGCATCGTGATCGGGTTTTCCGGTGCCGTGATGGGACCTCTGGACGAGCCGGTGCGCCGAGCGAAGAAGCGCAGACAACCCGCGTCAGGCCAGAAGACACGGCGGAGGACACGATGAAACTGGATCGGCGCGCCTACGCCGAAATGTTCGGCCCGACCGTCGGCGATCGCGTGCGCCTGGCCGATACCGACCTCATCATCGAGGTCGAGCGCGACCTGACCATACACGGCGAGGAAGTCAAGTTCGGCGGCGGCAAGGTAATCCGCGACGGCATGGGGCAGAGCCAGCGCGGCGCGAAGGACAGTGCCGACACGGTGATCACCAACGCGCTGGTTATCGACTGGTGGGGCATCGTGAAATGCGACATAGCGATCAAGAACGGGGCGATCGCGAGGCTGGGCAAGGCGGGCAATCCCGACATCCAGCCAGGCGTGGACATTGTCATCGGCCCCGGCACGGAGATCATCGCCGGGGAGGGGATGATCGTCACCGCCGGCGGCATCGACTCGCACATCCATTTCATCTGCCCGCAGCAGATCGACGAGGCGCTGATGGCCGGTGTCACGACCATGATCGGCGGCGGCACCGGGCCTGCGACCGGAACTTTCGCCACCACCTGCACGCCCGGGCCGTGGCACATACGGCGCATGCTCGAGGCGGCCGAGGCGTTTCCGATGAACCTCGGCTTCCTGGGCAAGGGCAATGCAAGCCGCACGGCGCCGCTCGTCGAGCAGGTCGAGGCCGGCGCGATCGGCCTCAAGCTGCACGAGGACTGGGGCACCACGCCAGCGGCGATCGACGCCGCCCTGCGGGTGGCCGATGCCATGGACGTGCAGGTGGCCATCCACACCGATACGCTCAACGAGTCGGGGTTCGTCGAGACGACGATACGAGCGATCGCCGGCAGGACCATCCACACCTATCACACCGAGGGCGCCGGCGGCGGACACGCACCGGACATCATCAAGGTGTGCGGCGAGCCGAACGTCCTGCCATCGTCGACCAACCCGACCCGTCCCTACACCATCAATACCATCGACGAGCACCTCGACATGCTGATGGTATGTCATCACCTCGACCCCGGCATCGCCGAAGACGTCGCCTTCGCCGAGTCGCGCATCCGGCGCGAGACGATCGCCGCAGAGGATATCCTGCATGACCTGGGAGCGTTTTCGATGCTCTCCTCGGACTCCCAGGCCATGGGCCGTGTCGGCGAAGTGATCATCCGCACCTGGCAGACCGCCCACAAGATGAAGGTGCAGCGGGGCAAGCTCGGCTCGGACCCGGCGGCGCACGACAACTTCCGCGTCAAGCGCTATGTCGCGAAGTACACGGTCAACCCGGCGATCGCCCATGGCATCAGCCACGTGGTCGGTTCGGTCGAGCCGGGGCGACTCGCCGATCTAGTGCTGTGGAAGCCGGCGTTTTTCGGTGTCAAGCCGTCCCTGATCCTGAAGGGCGGAATGATCGCTGCGGCGGCCATGGGCGATCCCAACGCGTCGATTCCCACGCCGCAACCGGTGCATTACCGGCCCATGTTCGGAGCCTTCGGCAAGGCTCTGGCCACCTCGGTAACCTTCGTGTCCAAAGCCGCGCTCAAGAATGGCGCGCTGGCGAAGCTCAAACTTGACAAACCGCTCGTCGCCGTCGAGAACACCCGGCGCATCGGCAAGAGCGACCTGAAGCTCAACGACGCGCTGCCGAGAATCGATGTCGACCCCGAGACGTATGCGGTTCGCGCCGATGGGGAGTTGCTGGTCTGTGAGCCGGCAACGGAGCTGCCGCTGGCGCAACGGTACTTTCTTTTCTGACCGATGCTAATCGCCCGCCAGCGGATCGCGCTCCAGGACCGAGTCGACGAGGAGCTGGAACTGCCCTTCGAGCAGCGCCAGAAGAGCCGCCTGCGCACGCGACTCCGGTCAGGCGAAGAAATCGGGCTGTTCCTCGAGCGCGGAGGCATCCTTCGCGGGGGCGACGGGCTGCTCGCCGACGACGGTCGCATCGTGCGCGTGGTCGCTGCGCCCGAGGCATTGATGGAAGTCCGTTGCGCCGATCCGGGCCTGCTAGCCCGCGCCGCCTATCACCTCGGCAACCGCCATTGCCCGGTTGCGATCGGTTCCGGATGGCTGCGCTTTGCCGCCGATGAGGTGCTCGCCGGCATGCTGCAGCGCATGGACCTCGCGGTTAGCTCGGTTTCGGCGTCGTTCGAGCCCGAGGCTGGCGCTTACGCAGCGGGCCATGCGCACCACTCGGGCACGGCGAAGCACTCAGGCATCATCCATGACTTTGCGCGCCATGGAGGGCCCACGCAGTGAGCGTCGCGGCTGCGCCAGACTCGACGCTCGTGCTGGTGCGCTTGCTGCAGCTCTCAAGCCCCGTGCTTCCTATCGGTGCCTATAGTTATTCCCAGGGCTTGGAGTGGGCGGTCAGCTCCGGCGCCGTCTGCGACGCCGCGGCTGCGCGCGCCTGGATCGGCGAGGCGCTGGAGCTTGTCGTCGCCCCCGGCGAGGCCGCCGTCACGTTTCGGGCGCTCAATGCCGCGCAAGACGAGGATTGGCCAGCGCTTGCCGAGTGCAACGACTGGTTTCTGGCATCACGCGAGACCGCGGAGCTGCGCGCGGAGACCGAACAGATGGGCACGTCGCTTTCAAGACTCGCGTCGGAACTCGACCTGCTCGATTGCGCGGCGCGCATCGCCGCGGATGCGCTGTCGCCCATTACTCTTCCCGCGGCCTACGCACTCATCGCGCGCGGCTTCGGCATCCCTGCGCAAGCGGCGCTCACGGGCTACATCTGGGCGTGGCTGGAGAACCAGGTGCTTGCCGCCATCAAGACCATCCCGCTCGGGCAGGTCGCCGGCCAGCGGCTGCTCGCTGACCTCGGAGGGCGCATACCCGCAGCACTGAGCACCGCACGCTCGCTGTCTGTCGAAGACATCTGCTCCTTTGCGCCCGGCATCGCGCTCGCCTCGTCCCGGCACGAGACGCAGTATTCGCGCCTGTTCCGCTCCTAGGCATGGCGAGGCCAGTCTCCCAACCTTTGCGCATCGGCATCGGCGGTCCAGTCGGCTCCGGCAAGACCGCGCTCACGCTCGCCCTCTGCCGTGCCCTGCGCGATCGCTACGGCCTCGCCGTCGTCACCAACGACATCTACACTGAGGAAGACGCGCAGTTCCTGGTGCGCAACGGAGCGCTTCCTCCGGAGCGGATCATCGGCGTCGAAACGGGAGGCTGTCCGCACACGGCGATCCGCGAGGATGCCTCGATCAATCTCGAAGCGGTCGATCGGCTGGCACGCCGCTTCGACAATCTCGACATCGTCTTTGTCGAAAGCGGTGGAGACAACCTCGCCGCAACATTCTCCCCGGAGCTGTCCGACCTGACCTTGTACGTGATCGACGTCGCCGCGGGCGACAAGATCCCGCGCAAGGGCGGCCCCGGCATCACCAAATCCGATCTGCTCATCATCAACAAGATCGACCTGGCGCCGCTGGTCGGCGCCTCGCTCGAAGTCATGGAGCACGACGCGCGCAGGATGCGCGGCGAGCGTCCCTTTGTGTTCACCAACCTCAAAACCGGCCAGGGGCTCGACACCGTCGTGCGCTTCGTCGAGGAGCGCGGCATGGTCGCCAACGCCGGCGGCTCACCGCCCGGGGGCGCGAGCCGATAGCCAAAGGCGGCCCGAACGTTCCTTTGCGGTCGACACGGCGGCGCCGAGTTCCAAATCAGTGCGCGGTTTCCTGGCATGCACCGCCGTGGGGCTCCGCTGGCTCGTATCGTGCCGATGCTTTTCCGTTTCCTGGGGACCTCGGCAAGCAACGCTGAATGCAAAATCAGCGCGTTACCGCGCGTACCGGCCGCATGGCATGGATCGTGCGACACCTCAACCCGCTGGGGCGTCTGTCGCACCAATGCTGCGCGATGCGCGTTCGCCCTGCGTCCACACCAGGGTAGCGTATTTCAACCAACGGAAAACGGGGAAACTCCATGCAACGACGAAGCTTTATGAAACGACTGGCGCTGGTCACCGCGCTGGCCACGGGTGGCCTCGCGGGCGCTCCGGCGGCGTTCGCTGCGGACACGATCAAGGTCGGCGTCCTGCATTCGCTGTCCGGCACGATGGCGATCAGCGAAACGGTGCTCAAGGACGTGACCCTGATGGCGATCGACGAGATCAACGCCAAGGGCGGTGTGCTAGGCAAGAAGCTTGAGCCGGTGGTCGTCGACCCGGCATCGAACTGGCCCCTGTTCGCCGAAAAAGCGCGCCAGTTGCTGACCCAGGACAAGGTCGCGGTGGTCTTCGGCTGCTGGACCTCGGTTTCGCGCAAGTCGGTGCTGCCGGTGTTCGAGGAGCTCAACGGCCTGCTCTTCTATCCGGTGCAGTACGAGGGCGAGGAACTGTCGAAGAATGTCTTCTACACCGGGGCCGCGCCGAATCAACAGGCGATCCCGGCGGTCGAGTACCTCATGAGCAAGGAAGGTGGCGGCGCCAAGCGTTGGGTGCTGCTCGGTACCGACTACGTCTATCCGCGCACGACTAACAAGATCCTCCGCTCGTTCCTGCATTCGAAGGGCGTCGACGACAAGGACATCATGGAGACGTACACACCCTTCGGGCACAGCGACTATCAGACGATCGTCGCCGACATCAAGAAGTTCGCCTCCGGGGGCAAGACCGCCGTGGTATCGACCATCAATGGCGACTCCAACGTTCCGTTCTACAAGGAGCTCGGCAACTCCGGCCTGAAGGCGACGGAGGTTCCGGTGGTGGCGTTCTCGGTCGGAGAAGAGGAGCTGCGCGGGGTCGACACCAAGCCATTGGTTGGACAGCTTGCGGCTTGGAACTACTTCATGTCGCTCAAGAATCCGGCCAACGACGAGTTCAAGAAGAAATGGGCGGCGTATGCCAAGAAGATGAATCTGCCCAATGCCGACAGGCCGTTGACCAACGATCCGATGGAAGCCGCGTACATCGGTATCAACATGTGGAAGCAGGCCGTGGAGAAGGCCAAGTCGACGGATGTCGATAAGGTGATCGTGGCCATGGCCGGGCAGACGTTCAAGGCCCCGGATGGGTTTACCATCAAGATGGATGAGAAGAACCATCACCTGTGGAAGCCGGTGTTCATCGGCGAGATACAGGCCAATGGCCAGTTCAACGTCGTGTGGAAGACTCCGGGCCCGATCAGGGCCACGCCATGGAGCCCTTACATTCCGGAAGACAAGGGCAAGAAGGACGAGCCCGAGAAGAAATAGCGCGGGCGCGTCCAAGGCACAGCGGCGGCAGCGGTTCGTGATCACCCGCTGCCGCACGCTGTGTTATCTGCAATTCCCCTCGGCTGGCAAGGAGCAGCGATGACTCGGTTCATCGGCGGGTTGCTGCGTGCGTGCGCGGGCTGCGGCGCCGCTCTGCTGGTGACATCAGCCATGGCCGCAATTGCGCCGCAGGCGGTTCGCGACCTCGCCTTCGGCGAGAGCGACGCGAAGATCGCCGCGATCGATGCGCTGACGACCAGCGGCGACCCGAAGGCGCTGCCCTTGCTGCAAGCGCTGCTTGACGGCAACGTGCAGACGGCCGGCGAGGACCAGGTGCTCCTGATCGAGGGTGATTCTGGCACCGATCTCTTGACCGGCAAGACCGTGAGCCCTCTGCCCGCGAGCCGGGATGACATCATCGTCAACAACCGTGTGCGCCGTGAGCTCGGCATGGCGATCGCCGCGCTGAAGCTTTCCTCACCCGAGCGAGCGGCTCGTCTGGAAGCAGCCAAGGTGCTGCAGAATGACGCCGGCGAGGACACGCTGCCGCTGATTTCCGGGGCGCTAGCCAAGGAGTCCGACTCCGAAATCAAGGAGCTGCTGTCGCTCACGCAGGCCTCCATCGAGCTGTCGAGCAAGGACAAGGCAACCCGCATCGCTGCGATCCGCGAGCTCGCCGAAAGCAGCAATCCGAGCACCAGGACGCTGCTGCTGGGCGTGCTCGAGCAGAAGGGCGGCAGCTATGTCGAACCCGACCCGGAGGTACGCAGCGAAGCGAACAAATCACTGCGTGCGGTGGAGAGCAGACTCGCCACCGGAGAGATGATCGGGCGCATCTTCAGCGGCATAAGCCTGGGGAGCATCCTGCTGCTCGCGGCGCTGGGGCTGGCGATAACCTACGGCTTGATGGGCGTGATCAACATGGCGCATGGCGAGCTGATCATGATCGGCGCCTATGCGACCTACGTCGTACAGGACCTGTTTCGCCGCCACGTCCCGGGTGCGTTCGACGCCTACCTCGTCTGCGCCGTTCCTGCCGCGTTTGCCGCGTCCGCGCTGGTCGGCATGGCGCTCGAGCGCAGCGTGATCCGGTTCCTCTACGGCCGGCCGCTGGAAACGCTGCTGGCGACGTGGGGCATCAGTCTGATCCTCATGCAAGCCGTGCGCACCATCTTTGGCGCGCAAAACGTCGAGGTCGAGAACCCGTCTTGGATGTCGGGCGGTTTTGTGGCCATGACCGGAATCGTGCTGCCCTGGAGCCGGATCGTGATCATCGGTTTTGCCGCGCTGGTGCTGCTGCTCATCTGGCTGCTGCTGACCCGGACGCGGCTGGGCTTGTTCGTACGCGCGGTCACCCAGAACCGGGCGATGGCGAGCTGCACCGGGGTGCCCACCAAGCGCGTCGATACGCTCGCTTTCGGCCTGGGGTCGGGCCTCGCCGGGCTCGCCGGCTGTGCCCTGTCGCAGATCGGCAACGTCGGCCCCGATCTCGGCCAGAGCTATATCGTCGACTCTTTCATGGTCGTGGTGCTCGGCGGCGTCGGTCAACTCGCCGGCACCGTCTACGCGGCGCTCGGGCTCGGTATCGTCGACAAGATCCTCGAGGCCTGGTCAGGAGCGGTCCTCGCCAAGATCGCGGTTCTGGTATTCATCATCTTCTTCATCCAGAAGCGCCCGCAGGGTCTGTTCGCGCTCAAGGGACGCATCGCGGAGAGCGGGTGATGGGAACTGCCTTCGTACCGGCTGCGGCGGCGGGAACCCCGCGCTTTTTCGGTTTGCTTAGCGCCGGCGGCTGGTCGGTCTACCTCGCTGCCGCGCTGGTGCTGTTCGTGGTGTTTCCCCTGCTGCACCTCGCGGTCCCCGCCGACAGCGCGCTCCACCTCTCGGACTACTGGATAACGCTGATCGGCAAGATCATGTGCTACGCCATCGTGGCGCTGGCCATGGATCTGATCTGGGGTTACACCGGCATTCTGTCGCTCGGTCACGGGTTGTTCTTTGCGCTTGGCGGCTACGCGATGGGGATGTACCTGATGCGCTCGATCGGTCACGAGGGGGTGTATCAGAGCGACCTGCCCGATTTCATGGTGTTTCTCGACTGGAAGAAGTACCCCTGGTACTGGAGCTTCACCGATCATTTCTGGTACGCGGCGATGCTCGTCGTGCTCGTTCCCGGTCTGGTGGCCTTGATCTTCGGCTACTTCGCCTTCCGATCCCGGATCAAGGGCGTGTACTTCTCGATCATGACCCAGGCGCTGACGTATGCGTCGATGCTGCTGTTCTTCCGCAACGACACCGGCTTTGGCGGCAACAACGGCTTCACCGACTTCAAGCGTATCCTGGGCTTTCCCATTACCGCCCCGCAGACGCGCATGGCGCTGTTCGTGATCACCGGCGCAGCGCTGCTCGGATTCCTCCTGCTCGGCCGCTGGATCGTGACATCCAAGCTCGGCCGGGTGCTGACAGCGATCCGCGACGCCGAGACCCGTGTCATGTTCTCCGGCTACAATCCCCTGTATTTCAAGTTGTTCATCTGGACCGTTTCGGCGGTCATCTGCGGCATCGCCGGGGCGCTCTACGTTCCCCAGGTCGGGATCATCAATCCGAGCGAGATGTCTCCGGCCAACTCGATCGAAATCGCCATCTGGACTGCAGTCGGGGGCCGCGGCACCTTGATCGGGCCGGTGCTCGGCGCGGCGGTGGTCAATCTGGGAAAGAGCTGGTTCACCAAGGCATTCCCGGAATACTGGCTGTTCGCACTGGGCTTGCTGTTTATCCTGGTGACGCTGTTGCTGCCGCGCGGGCTGGCCGGGCTGCTGCAGGCGCGCAGGAAGGCGACATGAGCCAGGCCGGGGCGCGCGAGCATTGGGACGATCCGCTCGCCTCCGGCGCCCGGGTCATGCCCGAGGGCGTCGACACCACCCACCGCGGAATTCTCTACCTCGATGGCATCAGCGTGAGCTTCGACGGCTTCAAGGCCCTGAACAACCTCTCATTGCTCGTCGATTCCGGCGAGCTGCGCTGCGTCATCGGGCCCAATGGCGCCGGCAAGACCACGATGATGGATGTCATCACCGGCAAGACGCGCCCCGACCTGGGCAGCGCATATTTCGGTCAGACGATCGATCTCACGCGGCTGACCGAGGCGGAAATTGCCGGCGCGGGCATCGGCCGCAAGTTTCAAAAGCCGACGGTCTTCGAGCAGCACTCCGTGTTCGAGAACCTCGAGCTGGCGATGAAGACCGACAAGCGCGTCGGACCGACATTGCGCGCACGCCTCGACGGACCGGCGCGCGAGCGCATTGTGAGCACCCTGGAGACGATCAAGCTGCTGCCGCAGGCCGCGCGCCCGGCCGGGATGCTATCCCATGGCCAGAAGCAATGGCTGGAAATCGGAATGTTGCTCATGCAGGAGCCGCTGCTGCTCCTTCTCGACGAACCGGTCGCTGGCATGACGGACGAGGAAACGCTGCGCAGCGCCGAGCTGTTCCTGTCGCTCGCAGGCAAATACACGCTGATCGTGGTCGAGCACGACATGGACTTCGTGGAGCGGATTGCACAGCGCGTTACGGTCCTGCACGAGGGCAGCGTGCTCGCCGAAGGCTCGATGGAGCAGATCCAGCAAAACGAGCAGGTCATCGAGGTGTTTCTTGGCCGGTGAAAAAATGCTCTCGGTCGCAGGACTCAATCAGTATTACGGGGGCAGTCACATCCTGCGCAACGTCGGGTTCGACGTGGCGCCGAACGCCTGCACGACGCTGCTCGGCCGCAACGGGGTCGGCAAGACGACCCTGCTCAAGTGCCTGATGGGCCTGCTCCCGATCCGTTCCGGCGAGGTCATGCTCGACGGCGCGAGCATCAGCGCGCTTCCGCCCTACGCGCGCGCCGCCCTGGGCATCGGCTACGTGCCACAGGGACGAGAAATCTTTCCCCGACTCACCGTCGAGGAGAACCTGCTCATGGGGCTCGCCACCCAGGACCGCGGGGCGAAGGTTCCGGAATTCGTCTTCGAGATGTTTCCCGTGCTCAAGAGCATGTTGCATCGTCGCGGCGGCGATCTTTCGGGCGGGCAGCAGCAGCAACTGGCCATCGGCCGAGCGCTGGCGATGCGGCCGAGGCTGCTCATCCTCGATGAGCCGACTGAAGGCATCCAGCCGTCGATCATCAAGGACATCGAGCGGGCGATTCGCAAGCTCGTCGCGGCCGGCGGAATGGCAATATTGCTCGTCGAGCAATACTATGACTTCGCCAAGTCGCTCGCCGACCACTACGTGGTGCTGTCGCGCGGCGAAGTCGTCGCCCGGGGTAGCGGATCGACCATGGATCAGGATAACGTGCGCGCGCACCTGGCAGTCTAGCGCCGCCGGTGCACTACAAGCTGCGCAACGCAAACGCGCCCGGTGAATGCTTTGGATGGTCCCGGTGCGGAGACGGCGCGAAGGGCGAGGAGTGAACCAGGGGAGCGCCGTCCCGCCCGGGTACGTCGCAAGCAGCAAGGGCTGTGCCAATCGTTCCGCAAGGCTGGAATCGCGGACGACGGCCGGCGCCGAACTGCACCGCTCTTGGCGCGCGCCGCCACGCGTCACTTCGCGACAGATTGCGGCGGCATCGGCGTGATGCGACGTTACTGCGACAGCGGTTCGATAAGCTCGGGGGTGTCGTAGCCGGGGCGGTTGACCTTCGCGCTCACCGGATAGGCGCGCATGGCCTCAGGTGGGTATGGCCGGAGCAGCGAGAGCGCCTGCTCGGGCGTGCCGGTAAGCCAGGTTTCATAGTCGTCGGGCGCTATGATGACCGGCATGCGATCATGGAATTTCGCCGCCAGCTCGTTGGGCTCGCAGGTGATGATGCAGCACGAATCCACGGCCTCGCCCTGGGCATCCCGCCACCGCTCCCACAGCCCGGCAAAAGCGAACAGCTCGCCACTGGCCAGCATGAGCCGATAAGGTTGCTTGCCGCGCGCTGTCTGCAGCCATTCATAGAAGCCATCCGCAGGTATCAGGCAGCGCCGCTGCCTGAACGCGGCACGAAACGCCGGCTTGCTGTCCACGCTCTCGCTGCGCGCGTTGATCAGTCGCGCGCCGATGGAAGCGTCCTTGGCCCAGCGCGGAATGAGCCCCCAGCGCATCCGTCTGGCCTCGCGCTGCATATCGGAAGTCGGTATGACGACGATGCGCTCCGTCGGCGCCACGTTGAAGCGCGGCGTGTAGAACTCCGGCTCGACCGGGGCAAGATTGTCCAGGCCGAATTTCGCCGCGATGCGGGCGGGCTGGGTGAGCGTGAAGCGGCCGCACATGGCGCCATTCTAGCGTGGTGCCGAGCCCGTGCACGGGGCCGGTCGTCGCCATCCGGCACGCGGAGCACTCTGGCGGTGCCGCCTTCGGCGAGGCACCAATCGAGTCGATTGGCTTCGACCCGCAGCGAACCTTTTGCGGCATGTTCACCAATCCCAATATAATGGACCCTTTTTTTGCTGGGTCGCCGCGACGCATACCGCCGTAGCCGCCGCAGCGACGATCGCCGGAGCGAGTACGTTCCCATGGCAATTTTCGAAGACCTCGCCGCACTTTCCCGCCACGACCGCGTGCGCTTGACGGTGCTGGTCGTGATCCTTGTGATCGCAGTCACCTGGGTATCGTTGCATTTCGTGCAGCCCGGGCCGCCGCGGCACATCGTGCTCGCTTCGGGGGCCTCAAGCGGCATCTACAACCACTACGCGTTGCGCTACAAGGAGATACTCGCCCGCGAGGGGGTGACGGTCGACGTGCGCATGACCCAGGGCGCGACCGAAAACCTGGCGTTGCTGCTCGATCCGAAATCCGGCGTCGATGTTGCTTTCATGCAGGGCGGCGTCGCGACCTTTCCGGCGGCCGATGGGCTGCGGATGCTGGGGAGCTTGTATTACGAGCCGCTGTGGATCTTCTACCGCAATCCGGAGCCGCTTACGCGAATGAACGAGCTGCATGGCAAGCGGATCGCCATCGGCCCTCCGGGAAGCGGCACGCGCACCCTGATAACTCAGCTGTTCGCAGCCAACGGCTTGACCAACGCCGACGGCGTGGGGCGGGACAACACCGACATCGTCGCGCTCGGGGGTGATGACGCGCTGCGCGCGTTGAAGGCCGGCGAGGTCGATGCCGCTCTCTTCGTCGGTGGCGCGGATACGCCTACCATCCAGCGGGCGCTGCGCGATCCCGTGATCAAGCTCATGAGTCTGCGTCGCGCCGATGCCTATGCAAGGCGTTTCCCGTTTCTGACGAAGCTCAACTTGCCCGTCGGCACCATCGATCTTGCGCTCAACATTCCGGATGAGGATGTGGCGATGATCGGCACAAAGGCGATGCTCGTCGCGCATGATGGCCTGCATCCGGCGATCGTCGATCTGCTCGTCGATGCGGCGCGTGATGTTCATGGGCATCAGGGAATCTTCGAGGCCGCAGGCGAGTTTCCGGGGATTGCGCAGGTCGATATTCCCGTTTCGCCCTTTGCCGACGAGCACAGGCGCTTCGGCCCGAGTTATCTGCACCGCTACCTGCCCTTCTGGCTGGCTTCGCTTGTCGAGCGGGCAATCATCCTCATCCTGCCCCTGGTCGTGGTACTGGTCCCGGTACTGAACTTCCTGCCGCAATTCCTGCGCTGGCGCGTGCGCTCGCGCATCTATCGCTGGTATGGCGAGTTGGTGCTGCTGGAGCGGGATGTGGCGACGCGGAAAGGAGCCCTGCCGGTCGAAAAGTGGCTGCAGGATCTCGATCGAATCGAGCATGCGGCCGAGCACATCCACACGCCGGCGAGCTTCGCCAGCGAGGCCTATACGCTGCGCGAGCATATCGCCCTGGTGCGCCGGGCGGTGCTGGCTAAGGCAGGTGCCGCCGCGGCTGCCGGCTAGCCTCCACCGCCGGTTGCCGGGAGCACTATACCGGTAGCCAGCGGGCGGATCGGGAGCACGAGCTTGCGGTCGGCGATCTGCTTCTGCTCGGCCGTTAGCGTCTCGTAGAGTGCCTTGCCGGCAGCGGCGATCTCGTCAATCGTTCCCAGGCGCTTGCGCTCGCTCGCGGCAAGCTGGTCGAGCTGCTCTATCGCGGTCGTGTCGGTGGGTCGCGGTGAGGTACGCGCGACGAACCGACTGCGGGTCATGTCGTCGGCAAGGCCCAGGATCTTGTCCGCGTAGGCGTTCCACGCCTGTCTCTGCTCCGGGCTTAACTTGAGCTCGTTTTCCAACTGGTCGAGCTGGACGAGCACCGGTGCGCCACTGTTCGCCAACTCATCTGTTGCGGCCCGATCGCGCGTGCCGTTCGCGCCGGGCCCGGCGTGAGCGTGTCCACCCGGGTACTGCGCGAAAATTGGCGTTGAGCTCATCGCCGCAGCGATGAGCAAAGTCGCGATTGCCGAAGGCATTGCGCGCAAGCTGCGCCTCCCATTTGTCGACTTGGCTGTCCCTGACCCCAGGACGTTGCGGCGCAGCTGCAGGAAGCCACCTTGGCGCCGCCAGACAGCCGATAGCATAGCTAAGCGGCTAGGTAGAGCGCCAGAACGAGGCCTAGGGCACCGAGCATGAGCGCCACGGCCACCGGAAAGGCGCGGCTGTTTGTGCGGGGAACATCGGCGGGTGGCAGCGACGAGACAAAGCGGCGGTGCTGGATTGCGGCAAAGATCATGGCCACGGCTCCAAGCACCACCAGGGCGATGCCAATGCCGCTCGAGAAGGGTGAGGGGGACGCAGCCACGGCAGCTGACGGCGTGCGCTGGGTGGCGAGGAGGGCCAGGAACAGGCCAAAGCGGGCCACCACGAACCCAAAACCCATGACGGTGAGGCCGGTGCGGATCCAGGCCAGCAGGGTACGTTCGGCGGCGAAGTAAACGCGCGGGTCCGACATGCTCGTTAGGTGGAGGCAGGCCCCAACCTTAGCGGATTGGCAAGATTACCACCGCGCCAAGTTCCGCCCGTCGCGAACGACGACCGCGCAGAGCCTCACCCCGCGGTGGCCACGCACCGAGCTTCATCTCGCCCTCGGCTCAGGTGAAACCCAAACGTCTCGAATCGCTTCGGCGCCTGCGGCATTGCCCAAGGGCGGCAAGCCGTACATCTCCTCGAGCGTCCGCAGCACGCTGTAGTGGTCGATCCGGTGGGCGTACGCACCGGGCCGCACCATCGGACCGATGAACATGGTTGGAATACGGTTCTCACCCGACCCGTCGTCTTCATCCCATGTCACGATCAAGAGGCTGTTATTTGTCCTCGCCCATTGCACATAGGCATCGAGGTTACTTTTCAGCCAAGCGTCTCCCCGGGCGATCTGCTCCTGGAGAGTACGGCCGTCATGCATGTCGTTGAGCAGGTTGGGCACAATGATCGAGAGGGTCGGGAGCATCGCGTAATCGGACGGAAAACGGGCGAATGGCCTGTTCACACCGGGCGCTATGTTCCTGTTCTGCCAATTGACCGCCGGGTTATGCTTGCGAGCGTAGTACATGTCGGGCGATGCACACCGGTCGTAACCCGTCGATGGCAGTGATTCCGAATAGATTCCGAAACTCAGGCCCTTCCTTTGAAGTTGACCTGCCAGATTGTCTCCGGACACGGAAATCGGGCATTCGTCATTCAGTATGCCGTGCGTCGAACCGGAAAACAGGGCCAGATAATTTGGCTGGCTGGGGTGGGTAACGGCAAAGGAGTTGGTGAACACGGCGGCGTCATGGGCAAGCCGGTTCAGGTATTGCGCGGCCGCGCTGCCAACGATCTGCCTATAGGCTTTGTTCTCCTCGACGACTACAACGACGTGGTCCGGCCGGGGCAATCGTTCGGCGGTGAACGCGGTATCTGCCTTCGCGGCAGACTCTGCGATCGCCAGCCCGGCACAAATGACGACCGAGACGAGACGCAACCCGCCACTTCTCATCTTTCTCGCCGGCTGTCGCGCTGGGCTTCTAATGACGCCGCGCAGGCGACCATGCTGCGCGGACAAGGGCACATGTGGCAACCTGCCAACGCTCCGCTTCCGGACGACATGCCATGGAAGAAGGATAGCAGTGACTCGGCAAAGCGCGCGTTCCAAGGGACGTATCACACGCGGTGGATCCGGCGCGCCAGCTCGATCGCCGCCTGGCCGAGCAGCAGGGCCACGAAGGCGATGAGCGTCAGGCGGAGTATCTTGAAATAGATGGCCGGGCTCATTCGCTTCTGCAGCTGGATACCGACGCACAGCGCGGCGATCGCCAGAACGGTCAGCGGCAGCGATGCGGTGAACAAACGCAGACTTCCCGGGCCGGCGAGGCTCAGAGCCGCTGCCTGGACGGTCTTTCCCGCCATGAAACATAGATTGAGTATCTGCGTCAGCGCGACGGGAGGCAGCGCGAGCAGCATGAAATAGATCACTAGCGGCGGTGCCGAGACATTCACGGCGCCGGAGAACAGGCCCGCCACGATGCCGAACGCAGCGCCCGACGTCCCTGGGCGACGACTCACCCAGCTCCAATCGAGTTGCCGGATTCTGTCTTGCCATAGAAATACCACGATCATCGCCGCAAGAAGGCCCTGCAACAACTCGGGCGGCGCCACGAGAAGAACCTGCGTGCCCGCCAAGGTGCCCAGGACGACCCATGCCGGCATCGGCCAGTGCTTGCCGATGCTTGCGCGCCAGTTGCCCCCTCTCAGTATGCTTACGACGTTTATCGCGATGTTTGGCACGAGCGTGATCATAACCGCCGTCCTGACATCGATAAGCAGGGCGATCAGCGGAGTCGAGATCAGTGGAAAGCCAAACCCTATCGCGCCGTGTGCGATGCCACCCACGACGATGATCGCAGCGAAAGCGACGATCATTGCCGGAGAGAATAAGTTGTCGAGTCCGAGCATAGGGTTTCGCGAGTGCGGCGATTCGCGACCTTGCCCTTTAGGGCGCGACGGGAATCGCGTTCATTCCTCGGTCCAGCTTTAGCGGAGCCTTTACGGTCACCTACTCGGTTCCGTCGGGATGCCAAGCCAGCGGCTGGTTTGGTGGATTTCGCGGAACGACGTTCTGACCCCGCGCGCTATCCACTCTTTCGTACTCTGCCGCGATTCATCGCAAAAGTCCCAAGTCCAAAGCACCGAGAAACCAAAGGCCCGCGATAGGGAATTTTGAACTGGGGGCATTGAGCTTGGGGCTAGGCTTTAGCTTGGGGATTTGGGCTTGGGGTTCAGAGCGCGCCTCGCACAGGCCTGCGGCAAAGGGCTGTATCGGACTGTCGCTTCGCACCGGAGCGACGAGGTTCAGAGAAGCCACACACAAAGACTGGCTGCGGCCGGATTGCTACTGATTGGTCACCGCGTTGCGCAGAAAGATCTCGAGCGCTCGCACGGGCGCAACGTCCCGGAAAAGGACATTCTTCTGCGTCGCGATCCGCTCGACGGTGTCGCGTCGATACCGGGGATCCTTGCAGAGCTGGATCGCGGTGTTCACATAGGCCGCGGAGTCGTGAGCGACCAACGCATCCATCCCGATGCGTTTCAGCACACCGGCTGCCAACCGACCACGCATGAATTGTCCTTCCTGCGTAACAATAGGCAATCCACACTCCACCGCTTGCATCGCGGAATTGAAGCCTGAAAAGCCGATAGTGTCCAGATACACGTCGCAATTGCGCATTATCCCGAAAAACGCTGGTCGCGTCTGACGCGGCAGGAACCTTACATAATTGCTGGCGACAAGCCCGCTACGCCCGAATGTCCGTTCCAGGCGTTCTTCGATCTGCTGAGACAATCGTGGAGCCATATCTATAAAGAAAAGAAATAGACAGCGCCCGAGGTGTCGGGCGATTTCGACGAAGATGTGGTCGTGTTCCGGAAAATACTTGTACGGGGTACCGGCGCAGATCAAGCGCGGGATGTCCGGTTCGATGCCCAGGCTGTCCCATTGAGGCACGTCTTCGGGGGGGGCCAAAGGGTCGTAATAACATCCGAGGTTGGGCAATGTGGTGAGCTGCTCACGGTAGTTTGCCTCGCCGTCCGGAGGCTCGAATGACTCCGCCGAGAGGAAATAGTCAATAGTTGGCAAGCCCGTGGTCTCCGGGTGGCCCCAAGCGGCAACCTGCACTGGCGCAAGTCGCAGGCTGGCTAGCTTGGCGCACATTGTGTCCATACCGATTTCCGGATAGAGCACCACATCCGGTTCCAATCTCTCGATGGCCTGCACCCATTGCGCGAGGCCATCCAGACCGCTCTGCATGCTGGTGGCCTGCGATCGAGCGAGCGCGGTCTGCGCATCACTAACCTCGCCTGTGTACAGCAAATGCACTTCGATACGGCGCCGATCGAGGTGCGCGCACCAGCCGCGGACCAGGGCAGTCCACACCGACTGATCGTAGAAAAATCCGGAAACAATGGCCAAGCGAATGGGGCCGGAGGCTGACCGGCGCGAACGGTTCGGCCCATCAGGATGCCACGCCCGCATCAATCGTGCGCAGAGGTCGCCATAGCGCGTAAGCAACGCAACATTGTTTAAGTCATGGAAAGCGAGATAGAAGGGCTGCTGATTGCCCACCGCCCGATGCCCCAGCGGCGTGCGCTGCTCGTCAAACCAATCGTCGAGGCGGACGATGGATTCCGCAAACAGGCCCCGAAATTGCGCGGGGACTTCGTCCGGCCCATAGGCGAGTGGAAGCTTTGCCATCGTCGACGCCCAGCGCGCTTCCGGGTGCTGCGGGTCGAGCTTGAGCGCCTGTGCAAAGGCGGCCTGCGCTTCGGTGCGCAATCCTTGCGAATAGAACAGGCAACCCGCTTGGTAATAAGCGTTCGTGGACTTCGGATGTTGCGCGAGAAGCATCCGGAAACGATCGACAGCCTCGGCGGCTCGGCCTAGCTTGACGAGTACCTGCGCGGAATTAAGCAGCGCATCGGCGTGCTTCGGGTCGTTCGCCAGTGCGTTTCCGTAGCAGGCCAACGCGTCGTCATAGCGGCCGAGTCGGCCTAGCGCGGTTCCTAAATTGATTTGTCCCGAGGCCGAATCCGGCAGAAGTCGCGCAACAATGCCAAATTCATTGGCAGCCTCTTCTAGCCGGCCTTCGTCGTAATGAAGGCGGGCAAGGCTCTCACGTGCCAATGCATAGTCGGGGGCGATCGCGATCGCGTGCGCGAACTGGATAGCCGCATCTGCGTTTCTTCCCACTGCGCGGTACGCCATGCCCAGTTGCTGGAAGGCTGGATGGGCGTCGGGCTGCAAGCCAAGCGCACGGAGGAACAAGTCGATCGCTTGTTGCGCGTTACCGGACTGTAGCGCGATCACACCGAGGAAATACAAAGCATCAAAATTCGCAGGGTCCAGCGCCAGCACGCGCTCGTAGCCGGCAATAGCCGCTGCGAACTGCCCCGCACGATGCTTGGTCATGGCATCTTCCAAGCGCAGCGCAACATCAGATCTTTCCGCATTCATAGGGCTATTACACCATGAGTGCATGCAGGACGCGGACGACACGTCAGGTCTGTGCCAGAACGTCTAAGCCGCTCGCAGACTCGTCGCGATCACCGCAGGTGGCTGCGATGGCGAGCGCCACTGCCCGCAATGCTTCCAGACACAACCAATATCACGGTTTGAATTGCGGCAGATCTCGAGGCAAGTCAACACCCAAGCCGCGAGTCATGAAGTGTCTAGGCATCCTAGTTCAGCGCAGGGTTAGGCCACGGATTGCGCCGCGAGTCAACCGTCAGTGAGTCGTCAAGCGCGTAAGCTCAGCAGTTTGATTCATCACGCACAGCCTGGGGGTACCGGTCCGACGCGGCTCAGGGTAATGGTCCCGGACAGGCCGCTGGTGCTGCCACCGGTAAAGTTGTAGCTGAACGTCGCGGCGGTGCAACTCTGGAATGCCAGCGTGCCGGTCCCCACCGCCACCGTTTGGGCAGCAGGCGTGGGCATGTTGAATACTCCACCGATGGTCTCGTAGATCGTCACGGGAATCGAGCGCAGCCCTGCCGTAAAGGTGCCTTGCGCCGTGTACCAGCGTTGGCCAGCCGCCCCGGCAGCTTCGCCCATGGGCGCATAGGTGTACCAGGCTGCGAACAGCGCGCCGGAATTAGGGTTGACCTCGACAGTGAAGCCCTGACCCGAGGTTGCGGAGTTGTACCAGTTCCCGGAAAGGGCAAAGTCCGCATTCGTGGGACGTGCACTGGTCATCGAGCAAGTCACATTTTGCGTGAGACGTGTTAGCAGTTGGATTGCCCCCGCCCGCCCGGACCCGTCGGTGAAGACGTATGACAGTTGACCGCTGATGCATGTGTCGAAGCTCAGCATCGCGGTCCCGACGGCCTGCGCATTGGTGGCTGGCGGCGCGTTGAAGTTGCCGCCGGTGTTCTGATAGATCGTCAGTGTAGCGATCGGCTGTCCGGTCACCACCGATCCCTGGGCTGTATACCAGCGCTGGCTCTCCGGTCCACCGCTGACGGTGTCGTAGGTGAACCAGCTCACAAACGTCGAACCCGTTCCAGACATCGAATCGGGATACACCTCGATTTCGACCCCCTGTCCGCTAGTCGTTGGGTTGTACCACGACCCGGTGAGCCCGTGCTGGTTGAGGTCGAAAGCGGCAGTGGTCCAGGTGCCAAGAGGAGAACTGGCGCCGCGGCTCGAGTTTGAGTCGCCCGTGATATTGCTACACGAATCATTGGCGCTTACGTAGGTCGCGCAATAGTTGTTGGTTTCCCCTTGATCGTAGTGAAGATTAAGTCCGGCGTTATAACCACCGAGCTCGACGTAATCGAGGCGGCTGCCGACCGCATGTGGGACGATGTTCGACTGCCAGCGCCCGAGAACGACCGACAGTGACGTGATGTTGCCCGCCGCGTCGGTATTGGCGATGAATGGCCTGGGCGCGAGCACGAACGGATCCGTATTGGCAAAGGTGTGGACGCCATCGGAAAAGGAAAAGCTGGTGATCGATGACGTAATGTCAAGATTCGTCTGGTTTGTAGGAATGGGCGCGGCTGTATTGATGTAGCCAGTCACCTGCATGTTGCTCGTGTAGTTTGCACAGTTTCCCGTCATGCATGGCGGTGTGTAGTTCTGCAAATACGCGATCTCGGTGGAGTATGGCAGTCCCACATAGTTATAGATCGCGCCCCTGGCCGAAGGTAACGCGAATGCCACCAAGACCATCGCCACCAGAGTTCTCATAGAAGGGTGCTCAATTGTGGGACGAGCTGCTCGACGCGGTAAGGCCAAATATCCCTCTGATCGTGCAATCCGCGGTGCTTGACGGTTTCGCATCAAGCGTCATATCGCTCCTCCAACAGCCCGGGACCGTCAGTCCTTATCACGATCTCAGGGGATTCTATCACCGCGCCGAAAAGAGGCGCGGCCTCGCTGCCAGGGTTCTGCGGCCGCGACGTCACCGCCGGCGAACGAATGATGATCATGTAGCCGGCCTCCTCACCGCGGTTAAGCGGCGGGGTTAAAGTCAATTTGCGAAATGGACTTCGACCCTAAGGAGACCGCCATGAAATATTGTGGCATAGACCTGCACTCGAACAATAGTGTGGTGTGACGAAGAGGATCGGATCGTGATGAGGCAGCGGTTGCCGAACGATCTGGGGCCAATTCGGGGGGCGCTGGAGCCGCATCGGGAAGAGCTGGCAGGCGTGGTTATCGAGAGCACGTACAACTGGGGCGGCCCAAATTCATGGCGGCGTGGAGCTTCTGGCTCCCACGATCGTGGCGGCACTCTGTGCGGGCTTAGTCCGCCGGGTCAGGGCGCAACCACCGGGCGTGGCTCGCTGACCGTCTGCTGAAAAAGCCAAACGTCCGCGTTGCCGTCCGAAGTGGAATGGGGCCAGCGAGGGTTGGCACGCGGTGATGTGCGGACGCACATTAAGCCTACCAGTTTGCGCGTGGCGTCAACCCTGCACTAGCGGTGCTGCGGAGTGACTCCATACGGGGCGTTCGGCGGGAGGTGTGCAATCCATTGCTTCGCGATTTCCTTAAACTCCTCGTGTCTAAAGAAAGCGAATGTCGCAACGTGATCAAGATTGTCAGTCTGCTCACGCGCAGCTTTGAACGCAAAGGCCATTGCAACTAGCGTCACCCAGTCATCGTGTGTCTTGATGGGCGGAGACGCCCATTTCGTGCGCACTGCCTCACCGATCGGACCACTTGGCCCCGCCTTCAGATAAGCATACATGCGGCAGTCAAACGTTCGGCACAGCATTGGCCGCTGGGCATAGATATCGCATCCGGTTTCCTTGAGGTGTGGGCAATGTCCATTAGCCAACGGCTCGAAAGCATCCACGCCGAAGCGCGCTTTCTCTCCCTCAGTTAGTTCTATTGTCACACCCGCGTGGCAGCAGGCAGTGCACGTTCCGCATGGAACATCGCGGATAGCAGCCATCCCCGATTTGGGACTGCGTTGTATATCATCTGGATCCAGCTCGCTCATCGCGCGCTTCCAGTGACGAACGAACGTCACGGGCGAGGGCAAGGGTTGCGTGCCGGTAAACGTCCCTATGCCGGCAACGTCGGTATCCTTCGTCATTTGGTCCTTTCCCCGTTGCCTGCGCTGGCCGACTGGACTGCTTTAACTGGCGATGGCTGCTTCGGGTCCGCAAGCGGTCGAATCGAGGTCAGGAAGGAGGCGGGACCGAACCGTGACTATTGAACGCGCTCTTTGCATTTTGAGCACGTGTTTAATAGTGAACACTATCGCAGAAAGTGGCTTTATATGGGTGGGCCCGGCTGGACTCGAACCAGCGACCAAAGGATTATGAGAATCGGCATTTTTTAGAACCATATTTCAAATCAAGCTCTTGCAACACACGCCATGTTTTAAGAGCAGCTACGAACAGCCTCAGAGTAGTTACAAAGAGTTAAACGAAGTTACGAAATGGCTACGCTCGCGTAGTTGAACAGTTGAGCTAACGATGCAACGCCCGCAGAGGCCGTACGTCCCATATGACAACCGCTAACACGCGAGTCGTCGCGCCGAGTAGCCCGCAAAGAAGCCCCATGTCAATGCGCCGGCCCCGGGTCAAGAGTAGGCATTGCCACCGCACTCTCAGCGGTTTGCGTGGAGGGAGTGGCTGCGTTGGTCTTGGGGAACAACAGCTTGTACTGAACTCGGGACTTCTCGAAGGCGTTGCAAGCTTTCATGTTTGCAATTACTGCATCTAGGTCGTCATATTGAAAAGCCGCTGACCAGCGGTGAATCAACTGCATTACTCCCACGAAAGGATCTGGGTTGTCTTGTCGAGTAAGGACTCGCAGGCAATCCAAGTACTCCTCGCGAGACAGAGTTGGTACGATTATGCGGCAGTCGCCAACTGCGGAAAGCTCCGCATTCATGACCAAACGGGCAAGACGACCGTTACCATCGATGAATGGATGCACCTCGGACACTAGGAGCATGGCGTACAGCGCGCGGGCCGTCCCTGCGGGCACGCTAGGGAGTAGCTTAGAGCCCTCGATCAACGTCCCACGGACGTGCCTCGGTAGAACAAAGGCGGTGTTGCCGGCGAAATTTTCGCGGTCTTTGAACTCGCCGGGGCCTACTTCAGGGCGCTGACTCATCATGTCGGCATGACGCGCGCGCAACTGCTCAAGTACTGGTTCGCCTGACGCCAGGGTCTGGTTGGCCCAACCCGGATGTGATGCTTGTTGGAATACTCCCAAGATGTCGTGCGAGTCCTTTGGCCGTGTTTCGACGGGTTTGCCCTCAAGGACGAAGCCTCGCGCTTCCGTTACGTCGAACTCCGTCCCTTCGATGAAATTGCTGAAATACGACTCGAGAAACGCGAAATGGATGCGAGCCTTTTCTGTGTGCGTCACCGCGGGGATCTGCTGCAAGGGCGTTTGTCGCAGCGTAGACGCGAACTTCTCGAACAGCGCTAATCGTGCTCTATCATACGGCGCGCCAGCGGCCCAAGCCTTGCCGGCCCGCGTGGCAAGTTGGTTCTTCGTCCATGTACCAAGGACGCTTCCAATGAGACTGTCGAGAATGGCGAACTCTCGCTCAAATCCCAGAGTAGGTGCCAAGTCACGCGCTTGTTCGCGCAATTGACGTAGCGATTCCTCTCCGCGAGCTTCGCAAATGGTAAGCAGCCGCTCTTCGACTTCCTTTCGACTAACGGTCTTGCGAATCTTGGCGCGGCTGATGGTCAAGTTCTCCATCAGGAGACGAGCATATGAGGGGAAGTAGAAGTTCCGCCCTAAAAGGGGCATATCGCCGGTGGCCTTGCCTGCGCCCTTAACAAGCACGACGGTCAAGCCCGGCAGCTTGTGTACTCGATCATAGCTATAGCTAAGATGCATTATCCCGTCGACAGGCGTGCCGCCCTTGAAAGCGGTGCGATAGCCAATCACGGCCCCGGGGAAGAGCGCAGCAAGGAGGCGGTTACGCTCCCTGGCGACCAGGGCTGACCACTCTTCGGGCGGATAACTGGTAACTACTCCCGGGACGATGCGTCGTAACTCGCCCGCCTTGATGCGCCGTTGAATCGTTCGCGTCTGGTCGCGTGTCAACTCATCGTAGAGGATGAGAGAGTCGTCGACTGTCGCGTTTTTTGAGTTGAGAGGCATGGTCGTTGTTCGTTTGTCGCTTTTTTTACTATATAACTACTGTTATGTCGCAAAATTCTGTCTTACATAAACTTCTAACTCTTGTCGCAAATCTTAAGGCGTAATCTAGTCAGTGTCGCAATTATTATAACATAAGTATGATTTTGTCGCAATTACTGTTGGATACATAGCCCTCGCCGCCCCGGCCGCCCCTCGTTGCTCGGTGAGTTGCCGACGCATCAGAGGGATGTCGTGCTGTTTGCATTGGCGACTGGCTTGCGGCAGTCGAATGTCGTCGGTCTTGAGTAGTCGCACGTGAATCTCGAGTCGGGCCATGCCTGGGTGGGCGCGACGCAATCGAAGAATCGCAGGCCGATTGCGGTCCCGCTCAATGCTACCGCCCTCAAAGTGCTGCGACGGCAGCTCGGTAAGCACCCCGAGCGCGTGTTTACTTATCGCGGGCGGCCGATTTCCTGGGCCAACACGCTGGCTTGCAGAACAGCCTTGAAGCGTGCCGGGATTGAGAATCTCCGCTGGCACGACATTCGGCACTACCTGGGCATCATGGCATCGCCAATCAGGGACGCCAACGCACGAGCTGCAGCGGCTTGGGGGCTGGCGTTCTTCGGTGATGGTCGAGCGCTACGCGCATTTGGCGCCCGATCATCTCGCCAAAGCCGCCAACAGGCTCGATGCGCTGCTCGGTGGTTACGATCTGCCTACGTCAGCGCAACAATAAACGCAAGGACTTCGCAGCAAGCCTTTGAAAAACTGGGTGGGCCCGGCTGGACTCGAACCAGCGACCAAAGGATTATGAGTCCTCTGCTCTAACCAACTGAGCTACAGGCCCCGCGGTCAGCCGCGGGCAAGCCGGACCATAACTGGGTCAGGCCGACCGCGGTGCCGTCCTACTCGCCTTCGAGGAAGCTGCGCAACTTCTCGGACCGCGATGGATGGCGCAGCTTGCGCAGCGCCTTGGCTTCGATCTGGCGGATGCGCTCGCGCGTCACGTCGAACTGCTTGCCGACTTCCTCCAGCGTATGGTCCGTGTTCATCTCGATTCCAAAGCGCATGCGCAGTACTTTTGCTTCGCGCGGAGTGAGCGTGTCAAGCACGTCCTTGCACACATCGCGTAGGCTCGCGTTGACCGCGGCATCGACCGGCGCGACCGTGCTTGCATCTTCGATGAAATCGCCGAGATGCGAATCATCATCGTCACCGATCGGCGTCTCCATAGAGATCGGCTCCTTGGAGATCTTGAGGATCTTGCGGATCTTTTCCTCGGGCATCTCCATCTTATCGGCGAGCAGCGCCGGATCCGGCTCTTGTCCGGTCTCCTGCAGGATCTGGCGCGAGATCCGGTTCATCTTGTTGATGGTCTCGATCATGTGCACCGGAATGCGAATGGTGCGCGCCTGGTCGGCGATGGAACGTGTGATCGCCTGTCGGATCCACCACGTCGCATAAGTCGAGAACTTGTAGCCGCGGCGATATTCGAACTTGTCCACGGCCTTCATCAGCCCGATATTGCCTTCCTGGATCAGGTCAAGGAACTGCAGCCCACGATTGGTGTACTTCTTGGCAATCGAGATCACCAGCCGCAGGTTCGCTTCGGTCATTTCCCGCTTGGCCTTGCGTGCCTTCGCCTCGCCCGTCGACATCTGCTTGTTAATCTCCTTCAGGTCCTTCAGGGGGATCATTACGCGCTTCTGCAGGTCGAGGAGCTTCTGTTGCTGCTCGACGATCGCCTGCCGGTACTTGGCAAGCGTCTCGCCGAACGGATGATGCGCAGCGATTTCACGGTCGATCCAGCGCAGGGAAGTCTCGTGTTCCGGGAACTTCTTGATGAAGTCCGGACGCGGCATCCCGCCCTTGTTGACGACCAGATCCTGGATCTTGCGCTCGATCTGGCGAATATTGTCGACCTCGCAGCGCACGCTGTCGCACAGCCGCTCGACTTGACGCGCGGCGAAGCGGATTTGCATCAGCTCGGCGGAAATCTTCTTCTGCAGGTCGAGGTACTTCTTCGCCTTGTGGCCCTCCTTCTGCAGCACGACGAGCATGCGCGCATACAGCCGGCGGATGGCCGCGAAGCGCTGCAACGCCGCAACCTTCAGCCGTTCCAGATTCTCGGCGGCAATCGCGCCGCTGTCGGCTTCCTCTTCGTCGAGTTCTTCGAGCGCGTCCTCGTCATCCATCGCCTCGAGCTGCTCGTTGAAGTCCATCAAGCCGTCGACGACGTCGTCGATCTTGAGCTCGTCCTTTTCGATCTTGGCCGCAAGCTCGAGGATCTGCGCGACCGTCATCGGGCACGCCGAGATCGCCATGATCATGTGCTTCAGGCCTTCCTCGATGCGCTTGGCGATTTCGATTTCGCCCTCACGCGTGAGGAGCTCGACCGAACCCATCTCGCGCATGTACATGCGCACCGGGTCGGTCGTACGGCCAAACTCCGAGTCGAGCGTTGATGCCGCCGCTTCGGCGGCTTCCTCGTCGACGTCGTCGGCCGCAGTGGCCGGCGCCGCCTCGGACATCAGCAGCGTTTCGGCGTCGGGTGCTTCATCGTAAACCTGGATCCCCATGTCGTTGATCATGGAGATGATTCCCTCGATCTGCTCGGCATCGAGGATATCGTCGGGCAGGTGATCGTTGATCTCGGCGTACGTGAGGTAGCTCCGCTCCTTGCCGAGGACGATGAGGTTCTTGAGCCGTGTCTTGCGTGCCTCGGCCTCCGCCGGCGTCAGTTCGACCTTGCGCACCTCGACACCACCGTTCTTGCCGCTCCTTGCCTTCCCTTCGGCAAGCGCCTTTTCGGTCCGCTTGGCCGAAAGCCGCGCGGCGATCTCACCCGCGCTCGGCTTGCCCGGCGCCGCGGCAACACCGGCCTTGCCGGCAGTCGGCGGGACCTTGGGCGGAATCTTGGCGATCGGCTTGCCGACCTTGGCTGCAGGCTTGACCGCGACCTTGGGCGGGGCCTTCGCCGGCGGCTTGCGGCTGGCAGGCTTCGACTTCTCGCGCACCTGCGACGAGACCTTGCGCTTCGCGCCGCTGCGCCCGGCAGTCTTCGGTGCCGTCCGCTTCTTCACCGAACTCCTGGAGGCGGGCTTTGGGCTGCTTCGCTTCTTCGCCGCATGTTTGCCGCGCACGGTTCGCGCCGCCTGCGCTGAGCGACGCGCCGAGGGCCGGGCTTTGCCCCGGCTCCGGGCGGTGGATTTCTTGGCGGGCTTGGTGGATTTCTTGACCATGTCTATCCTGCTGGGTTGGGCGCCTGGTGGTGCCGCTATCCGATTTCCCCCAGTTTGGGGCGTTCGGGAAAACCTCAAATCATAACATACCCTTAGGCTGCAGCAGCCAGCTCAGCGGCCCAGCTGTTCCTGAACCAGCTTGCGCTGGCGCGCGCGCTCCATTTCCTCGGGCGAGAGGTCCATCGCATCGGCGCCCGGTCCTTCTGACGCACCGGTGCGCTTCTGACGCACCGTCCAGTAGCGTTTGACACCCTCCACGAGCTGGATTTCCAGCGATTCGGCGCTAAGTCCCTCGCTTTCGCCCGCGGTGAGGGCGGCAAGGAGCACCGCGTCGTGCGCAGTGCCGGCGAAGTGCTGCATGACACCGGCGGTCGTCAGCGGCCCGTCGTTCTCGACGCAAAAACCGATCAGCGCGCCAAGTGCCACGCCCTCCGCGCCGGCATCGATCGGCCTCGGGACATCGATTCGCCGCGCCAGGGTGGGCTCCAGCAGGACGCACTTGATCAGGTTGCGCAGCAAGGACGGCGCAGTTCGCACCGGGGTAACCGGTGTCGGCCGCTCTCTGGCGACGCCGGGCGCTGGCGGGAGCAGGGCGGCAAGCTCGGCCTCCGGCAGGCCCGCGATGGCGGCCAGGCGGCGGCGCAGAAGTGCGCAGAGCACCGGCGCGTTGATTTGCGCCAGCAATGGCTTCGCCGCGCTCACCAGCGCGGCGCGTCCCTCGGCGGAAATCGGCGGCGAGCGCTGTGCGAGCTCCGTGAGCAGGAAGTCCGATAGCGGCGTTGCCGCATCGACGAGCGTCTCGAGCGCGGCCTTGCCGCGGCGGCGCACCGTGTCATCGGGGTCCTCCCCCTCAGGCAGGAAAAGGAACCGAGCCTGCTTATCATCGGCCAGAAACGGCAGGGCGTGCTCCAAGGCGCGCCACGCGGCGCGTCGGCCGGCTTCGTCGCCATCGAAACAGAAGACTACGTTGTCGGTGGCACGAAAAAGCTTCTGCACATGTGTGGGCGTGGTTGCGGTCCCCAGAGTCGCGACTGCGTATTCGATGCCGTGCTGAGCGAGCGCGACCACGTCCATATAGCCTTCGACGACCAGGACCTTCCCGGCGCCCCGGATAGCCGGTCGGGCTTGGAACAAGCCGTACAACTCGCGGCCCTTGGCAAACACCGGCGTTTCCGGAGAGTTGAGATACTTCGGCTCCCCGTCGTCCAGGACCCGCCCGCCAAAGCCCACCACGCGGCCGCTTGCGTCGTGAATCGGGAACATGATGCGGTGGCGAAAGCGGTCGTAGCGCTTGCCGCCATCGCCGGCAATCACGAGCCCGGCGCTCTCGAGCGCCTTGTCCGGATAGTTGGGAAAGACGCGCGCCAGCCCCTGCCAATCGTCGGGGGCATAGCCGATGCCGAAGCGAGCAGCGATGGCGCCGGTCAGGCCGCGAGCGCGCAGGTAGTCGATGGCGGCGGGAGCATCCTTCAGTGCCGCGCGATAGAACTTGGCAGCCCGCAACAGCAGCTCGCAAAGATCCTGCGATTGCTCGCGCTGCGCGTCCTCGGACGGGCTTGCCACCCGGGGCACCTCCAGGCCAGCATCGCGCGCCAGCTCGGCGATGGCATCGGGAAACGACTTGCCGCCATACTCCATCAGGAAGCCGATGGCCGTGCCATGCGCCCCACACCCGAAGCAGTGATAGAACTGCTTCGACGGGCTTACCGTGAACGACGGGGTCTTTTCGCTGTGGAAGGGGCAGCAGGCGGTATAGTTAGCGCCCGCTTTCTTGAGCGGCACCTGCCGGTCGACAACGTCGACAATGTCGACGCGGGACAGTAGGGTTTGGATAAAATCGTTTGGAATCATGGGCCTAAAATCCTGCCGCCACGAACCTAAGCGAAACCGATCGCGAGGCCCATAGACCCATTATAGGCGAGGATTCCGGGTCGCGAAGGCTGCTCAACCCGCCAGGCGGGCCTTAACCTTGGCGGCTACCGCGGCCATATCGGCGCGACCGGCCAGCTGCGGCCGCAGGAGGTTCATCACCGGGCCCATGGCAGCCGGACCCGAGGCACCCGTGCTCGCCAGCGCGGCCTCGATCATGGCCTCGACCTCCGCGACCGAAAGCGGCTGGGGCATATAGGCCTGAAGGACCTCGATCTCTGCCCGCTCCGAGGCCGCGAGGTCCGGGCGGCCGCCGGCATCGAAGGCGGTAATCGACTCCCGGCGCTGCTTGATCATCCGCTCGATAATGCTGACGATATCGGCGTCGGACAATTCAATCCGCTCGTCGACCTCCTTTTGCTTGATCGCGGCGAGAAGCAGGCGGATCGTTGACAGGCGGGCGCCTTCGCGCGCCCGCATCGCCGCCTTCATTTCCTCCGTTATGCGGCTCTTAAGGGGCATGGGGCAGATACCAGCAAAAAGGGGCGAATCGCTTCGCCCCTCGGAGCACGGACCAGCGCTATCCGATCGCCTAATAGAGCTTGGGAGGCAACTGCTGGCTGCGCAGCCGCTTGTAATGTCGCTTCACCGCCGCGGCGAGCTTGCGCTTGCGCTCCGCGGTGGGCTTCTCGTAGAACTCACGTGCGCGAAGCTCGGTCAGGAGGCCGGTCTTCTCAATCGTGCGCTTGAAGCGGCGCAAGGCGACTTCGAAGGGCTCATTCTCGCGAACACGAACACTGGGCATGGACAAGCAATCCTTTCGCTGCTTACCGGCGTCATCCGACGCCACAAGCCAACTGACAATAACCAACAAGTCTAACAGCCCGTAGCCCCAGGCGCAAGGGAGAGTCTCTTCCAACGGCATAGGAGGCTTAAGGGTGGGGCGTGTTTCCAATGGCAGATGAGGCTGAAATGAGGGGTTTGGATCGATCATTGATGGATGGTGATCGATATGAACGAGGCAAGACTCGAGACGATCGAGCAAATCCGGGAGTTCCTGGCCGGCACGACCGATGTAGCCTTCGACGCGCTGACCGACGAATCCAGCCTCCACACCTTTGTGGCCACCGTATTGAAGCGATTCAACTACTTCCATCTGCCCAAGGGGCAGCGCGGGGTGGTCTTTACCTACCTGCAGCGCCTGACGCGCTATTCGCGCCAGCATCTGTCACGCTTGATCGCCCGCTACCGACAGACGAAAGCTCTGTATCCCCTCCGTCGGGCCAACCGCAGCAGCTATGCGCGCAAGTACGGCCCCGAGGACGTGGCGCTGCTCGCCGAGCTCGATGGCCTGCACGACACGCTCTCCGGCCCGACCACCAAGGCGCTGCTCATCCGGGCGTACCAACACTTCGGCGATGCCCGCTATGCCCGGCTCGCCGGGATCTCGGTTGCCCACCTCTATAACCTGCGGGCCAGCACGGGCTACCGTAAGCAGCGCCGCGTTTGGACCCACACCCGCCCGACACCCCTGCGCATTGGGGTGCGTAGGGCACCCGCCCCTAACGGGCTGCCCGGCTACATCCGCATCGACACCGTGCATCAGGGCGATCAGGACGGCTTCAAGGGCGTCTATCACATCAACGCGGTCGATATCGTTACCCAGTGGCAACTCGTCGCCGCCGTCGAGCGCATCAGTGAAGCCTATCTGCTACCCGTGATCGCTTTGCTGCTCGAGGGCTTCCCCTTCGCCATCCGCGGCTTTCACTCCGATTCCGGCTCCGAATACATTAACCAGGACGTGGCCACGCTACTGGAGAAGCTGCGCATCGAGTTCACCAAGTCACGGCCGCGGCAAACCAATGACAACGCCCTGGCCGAATGCAAGAACGGCGCCATCATTCGCAAACTCATGGGCTACAGCCATATCCCCCAACAACACGCCACCGCCATCAATCGCTTCTACCGCGAGGCGCTCAACCCCTATCTGAACTTCCACCGGCCATGCTACTTCGCCATCGATACCATCGACGCCAAGGGCAAGATCCGCAAAACCTATCCCTCACGATCAGATCATGACCCCCTGGGATCGGCTGCAATCCGTCCCGGGCTACCGGCAGCACCTCAAACCGGGCATCCGTGCCGACGATCTGCAACAATGCGCCGATGCCATGAGCGACAATGACGCCGCCAAGCACCTCCAGCACACCCGTAAACTACTTTTCCAATCCTTTACCCGTCGATCCAAAACCGCCGCCTGACTTCCAGCGATTTCAGCCTCTTCTTACGATTAGAAAATACTGGGAGCTATACTCGCTTTCGTCATGCATGCGGATGCGCGGTCGTGAGGGTGCTCGGCGTCGAAACTTCCTGCGACGAAACGGGGGTCGCCGTCTACGACACCGCTCGCGGTCTGCTTGCCCACGAGTTGCACTCCCAGGTCGCAATGCACGAGGCCTATGGCGGAGTTGTTCCCGAGCTTGCCTCGCGCGACCATATCCGCCGCGTCGTGCCGCTGACCGAGCGCGTGCTGGCGGCGGCGCATTGCCGGCTTTCCGACCTCGACGGCATCGCCTACACACAGGGCCCCGGCCTGGCAGGTGCGCTGCTCGTTGGTGCCAGCGTCGCCAATGGCCTTGGCTTCGCCTTGGGCAAACCCGTCCTCGGTGTGCATCACCTTGAAGGCCATTTGCTTTCGCCGCTGCTCGCGGGGCGCAAGCCTTCGTTTCCTTTTTTGGCGCTGCTCGTCTCTGGCGGTCACAGCCAGTTTTACGCCGTGCGCGCGGTAGGTGAATATGCGCTGCTTGGCGAAACGCTCGACGATGCAGCCGGTGAGGCCTTTGACAAGACCGCCAAGCTCCTGGGGCTGGCTTATCCCGGAGGCCCGGCTCTGGAGAGGCTCGCGGCCGACGGCAGACCCGGAGCAGTCCTGCTGCCGAGGCCTATGCTTGGAAGCGGCGATCTCAACCTGAGCTTCAGCGGCCTCAAAACGGCCGTTCTCATTCAAGTGCGCAAGCAGGCGTTGCCTGACCAGCGCAGGGCCGACATCGCGCGCGCTTTCCAGGATGCCATCACCGATGTGCTGGTCGCGAAGTCGCTCGCGGCGCTCGAGGCGACCGGTTTCGCCCGGCTCGTCGTCGCGGGTGGCGTCGGGGCAAACCAGAGCCTTCGCCATCGCCTCGCCACTGCGGCAGCCGAGCGGGGTGCGGACGTGTTCTTCCCGGACTTGCAGTTCTGCACCGACAACGGGGCGATGATCGCGCTGGTCGGCGCGCTGCGTTTGGAGCAAGCCCGGGACGAGGATTACCGTTTCACGGTACGCCCGCGCTGGGACTTGTCGTCGAGGCCCGCAACCGGCTTGGCGCTGGCCGCGTCCTAGTCCGCCGGTCAAGCCGCGCTAGCTGCCGATTCGGTGTTCCTGGCCGGCGAGGATCTTGCCGATGTTGGCGCGGTGCCGCCAGACGAGCAGCAGTGCGATGGGAAACAGCACCCAGGCCTCGGGCCAGTTGCCGATGAAATAGAGGGCCAGCGGGGGGGCGGCGAGGGCGGCAACCAGCGATGCGAGCGAAGACATCCGGGACAGCAGCGCCACGGCCACCCAAACCGCGGCCAAGGCGAGGCCGAGCTGCCACGAAAGTGCCATGGCCACACCGGCAGCCGTCGCGACGCCTTTGCCCCCTGCGAAACCATGAAATACGGGGTAGAGGTGGCCGAGAAACACCGCCAGTGCCGCACCCGCCGTTGCCAGGGATGCATCGCCCCAACTCGCGCCCAGGCGAGAGGCAAGCCAGACCGCAAACCAGCCTTTGAAGGCGTCGCCGGCGAGGGTCAGTGCGGCCGCGGCTTTGTTGCCAGTGCGCAGGACATTGGTTGCGCCGGGATTGCCCGAGCCGTAGCTGCGCGGGTCCGGCAGCCGGAACAGCTTGCTCGCCACGACCGCGAACGAAATCGATCCGAGCAGGTAGGCTCCGACGATGACAGCAAGCGTGGCCAGCGACGTATTCATCTACAATGCGCGCTCAACGGCGGAACAGGCTGGGATTCTAGCAAACCGCCGCCCTCGATCGCCCCGTCGATGAATGTCATCTTCGTCCACGAATTGCGCGTCGACACCCGCATCGGCGTGTACGCCTGGGAGCAGCACCTCGCCCAGTCGCTGCTCATCGACCTGGAGCTGGCGCTGCCTTCCATAAAGGCCTTCGCCAGCGACGATTTCGCCGACGCGCTCGATTACGCGGCCGTCGTCAAGCGCGTCCAGGCATTTGCTGCCGATCATCCGCACAAGCTGCTCGAGCGCTTTGCCGAGGCGCTGGCCGAGCTGCTGCGGACCGAGTTCGGCTCGCCATGGGTCCGGGTCAGCGTCGCCAAGCTCTCGCCCGTGGCCGGCGTCAAGCGGCTCGGCGTCGTCATCGAACGCGGCCAGAGATCCTAGCCCGCCAGCCAAGGCCCCTTGTCGCGCCCCGTCAGCCGCGCGGGTGGTGCCGCGCATGCAGCTGCTTGAGGCGCTCCCGCGCAACATGCGTGTAGATCGTCGTCGTCGTAATGTCGGCGTGACCGAGGAGCATCTGCACGACGCGCAGGTCCGCGCCGTGATTGAGCAGGTGGGTGGCGAAGGCATGGCGCAACGTGTGCGGCGACAGCGCCGAAGCCGCGATGCCCGCCTTCAGCCCGTAACGCTTGATGAGCTGCCAGAAGGCCTGCCGGGTGAGCGGCCCGCGGCGTGCGCTGATGAAGACCGCATCGGATTTTCCTCCGGCGGCGAGCTCGACCCGCGCCGTCGCAAGGTAGCGTTCGAGCCAGGCGACGGCCTCCTCGCCCAGCGGCACCAGCCGCTCCTTGCTGCCCTTGCCGAGCACGCGCACCACACCCGCGTCAAAACTCACCTGCGCCAACTTAAGGCCCACAAGCTCGGACACGCGCAGACCGGTGGCATAGAGCGTCTCCAGCATGGCGCGGTCGCGCAGACCAAGCTTCGTCGCGGGGTCCGGCGCGTCGAGTAGTGCCTCGACCTGCGTCTCCGACAGGCTCTTCGGCAAGCGCCGCGGCAGCTTCGGTGCGCGAACGCGAAGCGTCGGATCGGCCTCGATGGTCCCCTGCGCCAGATGCAATCGATAGAAGCGGCGCAACGAGGACAACCTGCGTCCGATCGAACTCGTCTTCGCGTGGGCGCGGAATTGCGCGGCCAGAAAGCCTTCGACATCGCCGCGCTCGGCGCCGAGCAGGCGCTTGCGGGCTGTGCGTTCGAGCCAGTCTGCCCAGGCCGCAAGGTCACGCCGATAGCTCGCCAGGCTCGAAGCCGCGAGGCCATCCTGCAACCATACCTGGTCGCAGAACGCGTCGATCAGCGCTGCGTTGTCACGCGCCGAAGCGGTACCCCTCATGGGCAAGCAGCCAGCGCTTGATGGCGATCGGGTCGCCCTTCGTCACGCCCATGAAGCCGCCGAGAGAACCATGGGTACCGACGACGCGATGGCATGGGATCACCAGCGCGATCGGGTTCGCGCCACAGGCACCACCAATCGCCCGCGGCGCGGAATGCAGCTGCCGCGCCAGCTCGCCGTAGGTGCGCGACTCGCCGATCGGGATCCGCAGCAGAGCCTGCCAGACTCGCTGCCGAAACGCGGTGCCTTCCGGAGCCAGCGGCAAAGTGAAGCGGAACTCCGGGTCGGCGAGATAGCGCTCCACCTGCCGGCACGCTCGCTCGGCAAGCCCATCGGCCGGCGCGAGCACGCGCTCGCGCGGTGGAAGGTAGTCGATGCCGATGACGGCGGCTTGAGTTGTGCGAATACCCAGCACGGCAAAAGGCGCCCGCATCTTCGCCGAGTACGCGGGCGGCTCGACAGGGGCGAACGCGCGACGACCTGCTCGGGGCCTTTTCTCCGGCCGGGGTTGCAGGCGGTCGATGTCTCCTGGCCGGTACAGCGCGTTCTTCATCGGTTCGCTCCCTCTTGGTGCCGGCTCATTTTCATCCGTTGCGGCCGGAATGTCACGAGCTGAGGGAACCGGGCCTGCATCCAGCGCCGGATGGGGGCGCCGGTGCGCACGCTGGGGAGGAATCCGGGCGCGGGCGCCAGGTCGGAGGCGCGGCCCCGTTATAATGCGCTGGCGTGAACGCGCGCCGCGTGCGCATGGTTCGAGTCCGCACCGCTTCCCGAAAGATCATGACCGATACGCCGTCCGGCCGCTGGCAATTCTGGATCGACCGCGGCGGGACCTTCACCGACATCGTTGCACGGCGTGCCGACGGTACCCTGATCACTCACAAGCTGCTGTCCGACAATCCGGAGCGCTATCAGGACGCGGCGGTTCACGGCATCCGCGAGCTGCTCGGCTTGGGAGCGAACGCGCCGGTTCCTGCCGCGATGGTGGAGGCGGTCAAGATGGGCACCACGGTCGCCACCAACGCCTTGCTCGAGCGCAAGGGCGAGCGCACCGTGCTCGTGACCACGCGCGGCTTCGGCGACGCACTGCGGATTGCCTATCAGAACCGGCCGAAGCTTTTCGTGCGTCACATCATCCTGCCGGAATCGGTCTACGAACGGGTGGTCGAGGTCGATGAGCGCATCGGCGCCCACGGTGAACTGGTGCGGACGATCGACCTCGCTAGCGCCGAGCGCGATCTCGCCGCGGCCTATGCCGATGGCGTGCGCGCCTGCGCCATCGTGCTCATGCACGCTTATCGCTACCCGGAGCACGAGCGGCGGCTTGCCGCACTGGCGCGCGCCGTCGGTTTTCCGCAAGTATCGGTGAGCCACGAAGTGAGCCCGCTCATGAAGCTCGTTTCGCGCGGCGATACGACGGTCGTCGACGCCTATCTGTCGCCGATCCTGCGGCGCTATGTCCAGAGTGTCGAGTCGCAGCTTCCCGGCGTGAGACTGCAGTTCATGCAATCGTCCGGAGGGCTCACCGACGCGCATCGGTTTCAGGGCAAGGATGCCATTCTTTCCGGCCCCGCCGGCGGCATCGTCGGCGCGGTGCAGGTAGCTACCCGCGCCGGGTTCGACAAGATCATCGGCTTCGACATGGGGGGCACGTCGACCGACGTGACCCACTTTGCCGGGGAGTACGAGCGCGCGTTCGTCACCGAGGTGGCTGGGGTGCGCCTGCGCGCACCGATGATGCGGATCCACACCGTCGCCGCAGGCGGGGGCTCGATCTGCTGCTTCGACGGGGCGCGATTGCGGGTTGGCCCGGAGTCGGCAGGCGCCAATCCGGGGCCGGCTGCGTACCGTCGCGGCGGACCGCTGACGGTCACCGACTGCAACGTCATGGTCGGCAAGATCGAACCGGAGCTGTTTCCGAAGGTGTTCGGGCCGCGGGGCGATCTGCCGCTTGACGTGGATCTCGTGCGCCGCCGGTTCGGCGCGCTTGCCAGCGAACTGGCGGCACAAACCGGGCACGTGCGCAGCGCCGAAGAAATCGCCGACGGCTTCCTGCAGATCGCCGTGGCCAACATGGCCCATGCCATCAAGCACATCTCGGTCGAGCGCGGCTACGACGTGACCGAATACACCCTGTGCTGTTTCGGCGGCGCCGGCGGTCAGCATGCCTGCGCCGTCGCCGACGCGCTGGGCATGATCCAGGTCTTCATTCATCCGCTGGCCGGCGTGTTGTCCGCCTACGGGATGGGACTAGCCGACGTAAGGGCGCTGCGCCAGAAGGCGATCGAGGCCGAGCTTTCGAGCGCCACCCTTGGCGCATGCGCCGTCGACTTCGGCGAGCTTGCCCTTGCCACGACGACCGAGATCGAGGCGCAGGGCATTACCACGGAGCGCATCACGCTCAAACGCACGCTGCATCTGAAATACGACGGCACCGACACGACCCTGGAAATACCGCTGGATTCGAGGGTTGCGGGCGCTGCCGGCGAGGAGATTGCCGCGCTGGTCGCGACATTCGAGGAACGCTATCGGGCGCAGTATGGATTCCTGATGCCGGACCGGGCGCTGCTCGTTGAGGCCGTGGCAGTCGAGGCGATCGGCGCGACTGCAAGCCTCGAAGAGGCACCGCCGGCATTCGCCCCGCGCCCGGGCGCGCTCGTCGCGGCCAAGACGCAGCGCGTGTACACGGGTGGGGCGTGGCACGACGCGCCGGTGTACGTGCGCGACGACCTGCGGCCGGGTGACCGCATCGCCGGCCCGGCGGTAATCGGCGAGCGGAATGCGACCACGGTGATTGAACCCGGGTGGGAGGCGGGCCTCAGCGCGCACAACCATCTCCTGCTGCAACGCGTGACTCCCGTCCGGCGCGAGCACGCGCTCGGCACAACGGCCGATCCGGTGCTGCTCGAGGTCTTCAACAACCTGTTCATGGCCATCGCCGAGCAAATGGGGGTGACGCTGGCCAATACGGCGCACTCGGTCAATATCAAGGAGCGGCTGGATTTTTCCTGCGCGGTGTTCGACGCCGACGGGAACCTGATCGCCAATGCGCCGCATATGCCCGTCCACCTGGGCTCGATGGGCGAGAGTGTGAAGACCGTTATCGCCCGGCGCCTTGACACCATGCATGCGGGCGATGTGTTCGTGCTCAACGCGCCTTACAACGGCGGCACGCATCTGCCGGATGTCACGGTCATCGCGCCGGTTTTTCTCGGTGCCGAGCGTCCGGAGTTCTACGTTGCCTCGCGCGGCCACCATGCCGACATCGGGGGAATCACGCCGGGGTCCATGCCACCGAACTCGCGCCACGTCGAGGAAGAGGGGGTCTTGCTCGACAACGTGCAGCTCGTTGCACGAGGGCGCTTCCTCGAGGCCGAGATGCGCGCAATCCTCGGCTCGGGACGATTTCCGGCGCGCAACGTCGAACAGAACCTGGCCGATCTTCGGGCGCAGGTCGCGGCCTGCGCCAAGGGCGGCCTGGAACTCGAGAAAATGGTCGCGCACTTTGGCTTGAGCGTCGTGCGCGCCTACATGCGACACGTGCAGGACAACGCCGAGGAAGCGGTGCGGCGCGTCCTCGGCGCTCTGAAGGACGGGCACTTCGAATACGAAATGGACAGCGGTGCGCGCATCGCCGTCAGCATCGCGGTCGACCGTCGCCGCCGTTCCGCGAAGATCGACTTCACCGGCACCAGCCCCCAGCAGCCGACCAATTTCAACGCGCCATCCGCAGTCTGCAAGGCAGCCGTGCTGTACGTCTTCCGGACCCTTGTCGACGCCGAGATCCCCATGAACGCGGGCTGCCTCAAGCCGCTCGACATCGTCATTCCCGAAGGATCGATGCTCAACCCGCGCTATCCGGCGGCAGTCGTCGCGGGCAACGTCGAGACCTCGCAGGTTGTGACCGATGCGCTGTTCGGGGCCCTCGGCGTGCTCGCCGCCTCGCAGGGCACGATGAACAACTTCACTTTCGGCGATGAGACCTACCAGTACTACGAAACGATCGCCGGCGGCGCCGGCGCGGGACCGGATTTCGACGGAGCAAGCGTGGTGCAGACGCACATGACCAACTCCCGCTTGACCGACCCCGAAGTGCTGGAGTGGCGCTTCCCGGTGCGGCTTGACGCCTACCGGGTGCGCCACCGCAGCGGCGGCACAGGTCGCCACCAAGGCGGCGACGGTGGCGAGCGCCGGGTGCGCTTCCTGCAACCGATGACCGCCGCGATGTTGGCCGGGCACCGCCGGGTTCCGCCGTTCGGCGTCGCCGGCGGCTCGCCAGGTGCGGTAGGCAGAAACTGGGTCGAGCGCGCCGACGGGACTCGGCAGGACTTCGGCGCCACTTTCGAAGTGCAGATGCGCGCGGGCGATGTTTTTGTCGTGCAGACGCCGGGCGGCGGCGGCTTCGGTCCGCCCCGGGAAGGACTTTGGCAACCGCGGCGCGCGGACGGATAATCCCGCTACGCAACCAGGAGGGCGCATGAGTGCAGCCATCTACGCTATCGCCGTGACCGGAATCGACGGCAAACCGAAGAAACTCGACGAGTACCGGGGCAAGGTGCTGCTGATCGTCAACGTGGCCAGCCAGTGCGGCTTCACGCCGCAATACAAGGGGCTCGAGGCGCTCTACGAGCAGCTGGGCCCGCGCGGCCTGGAGATCCTCGGCTTTCCCTGCAACCAGTTCGGTGCCCAGGAACCCGGCAGCGAACAGGAGATCGCGCAGTTCTGCGAGCTCAACTACGGCGTGACCTTTCCGCTCTTCGCCAAGATCGAGGTCAACGGCGCCGCCGCGGCCCCTCTCTACCAATACTTGAAGAAGGCCAAGCCGGGTCTGCTCGGGTCCGAGGCGATCAAGTGGAACTTCACCAAGTTCCTGGTCGACCGGAAAGGCGCCGTCGTCGAACGTTATGCGCCGAACACGGAACCCGAGGCCATCGCCGCGGACATCGAGAAGCTGCTGTGACTGCTCTGCGCTACGGGCGCATGGCTCTGGCCGCGGTCGTTCTGGCGACCTCGGTGACAGCGGCCGCGGCGGAGGAGCTGAACAAGACGCTGCACGTCGCCTTTCCGATCGCCGAGACGGGATTCGATCCGCAGGCGGCCGGCGACGCTTACTCGAATTACGTCAATCGCGTGATTTTCGACCCGCTGTACATCTACGACTACGTGGCGCGGCCATTCAAGATCGTGCCCAATACCGCGGCGGCGCTGCCCGAGATCTCGGCCGACGGCAAGACCTGGACGATCAGGGTGAGACCGGGAATCTACTTCGCCGACGATCCGGCGTTCAAGGGCCGGAAGCGCGAGCTCGTGGCCGCCGACTATGTGTATTCCTGGAAGCGCCTCCTCGACCCGAGAATGCGCGCCATTTCGAACCAGGTGTTCGACGGCAGGCTTCTCGGCGCCGAGCCCGTCGTCGCGGCTGCCATGGCAAGCGGCAAATTCGACTACGACGCGCCCATCGAGGGTCTCCAGGCGATCGATCGCTACACCATCCGCATCAAGCTCAAATATCCGGCTTACGCGCTGCTCTCCGATCTCACCACCGCCGCGACGGGGGCGGTCGCGCGCGAGGTCATCGATGCCTACGGCGACGCAAGCGGCTGGGCAATGGCCAATCCGGTCGGCACCGGACCGTATCGCTTGCAGGAGTGGCGTCGCGGACAGAAGATCGTTCTCGAGGCGAATCCGGGCTATCGCAGCGTCGTCTTCCCCGCCAGCAACGACCCTGCCGATCGCGCGATCATGGCCAGCATGCGCGGCAAAAAGCTGCCGCAGATCAAGCGGATCGAGATCGCGATCATCGAGGAGTCGAATCCGCGACTGCTCGCGTTCCAGAGGGATGAGCTCGATCTGCTGTCCGTCCCGGTCGATCTGATCTGGAACGTGCTTACGACCGACAGCAAGCTGAAGCCGGAGTTTGCGCGACGCGGCGTCCAACTCGCGCGCGGCCTGCAGCCTGCGATCACCTATACCTACTTCAACATGGATGATCCGGTCGTCGGCGGTTATACCAAGGACAAGATTGCGCTGCGCCGGGCGATCAGCATGGCGTACAACACCGAAGAGGAGATCCGCGTCATTCGCCAGGGACAGGCCGAGCCGGCCACGCAACCGATCCCGCCCAACGTCACCGGCTACAACCCCAAGCTCAACGGCCATGTCCAGTTCGATCCGGCCGGCGCGAAGGCGCTGCTCGACAAATTCGGCTACGTCGACCGCGACGGCGACGGTTGGCGCGACCTTCCCGACGGCAAGCCGCTGACGCTGACCATCGCCTCGCCGCCTTCCGGCCTCGACAGGCAGTTCGACGAACTGTGGAAAAGAAGCATGGACGCGGTGGGAGTGCGCATCGAGTTCATCAAGCAAAAATGGCCCGATTTGCTGAAGATGGGTCGCGCGGGCCAATTGCAGATGTTCTCGCTCGGCAACATAAGCAACACGACCGAGCCCTTCGCTTTTCTCGACCTGCTCTACGGGCCTCATTCGGGGGTGACCAACCTCGCCCGCTTCAATCTGCCGGAGTTCAACCAGCTCTACGAGCGGGTGAGGCAGCTCCCCGACTCGCCGGAACGCACGCGGCTGTTCGAACAGATGTCGCAGCTGGTCACTGCCTACGCCCCGTGGAAACTCGACGCCTACCGCTACGAGACAGTGCTCGTCTATCCATGGGTCCTCGGCTACAAGTACAACCCCTTCGACCCGTTTCCTTGGCAGTACCTGGACATCGAAGGGGCACGGCGAGCGGCCGCAGGCCAATGAGCTCGAGATGAGCTACGGGATGGCAAAGCGCCTGTTGACCCTGGCGCTCGCGGTCGGCGCCGTGGCCGTTGCCTTCACGGCGCCAGCGGCGGACATGAGCAAGACGCTACGCACGGCGTTCATCGCGCCGGAGACCGGCTTCGATCCGGCAGCCACGAGCGATCTCTACTCCGACAGCATACAACGGGCGATCTTCGACACGCTCTACGGCTTCGAGTACCTCACCCGGCCGTACCGTCGCGCGCCGCAGACGGCAGCCGCGATGCCGCAGATCACCGACGGCGGCCGGACGTGGACGATCCGCGTCAGGCCGGGCATCTATTTCGCAGACGATCCGGCGTTCAAGGGACGCAAGCGCGAGCTAGTTGCCGCCGATTACGTTTACTCGTGGAAGCGATTGCTCGATCCGCGCGTGCGCTCGCCGTTCGCCTGGTACCTGCAGGACAAGGTCGTCGGTGCGGAGCCGGTGATCGAAGCGGCGCGCAAGACCGGCCGCTTTGATTACGACGCGACCATCGAAGGCCTGCAGGCGCTCGACCGCTACACGTTGCGTTTGAAGCTCAAAGAGCCGGATTACATCATGTTGGGCTACATGACGCAGAGCCCGATGGCTGCGGTGGCGCGCGAGGTGATCGAAGCCTACGGCGATGCCAGCGGCTGGGCGATGTCCAACCCGGTCGGCACCGGCCCGTACCGGCTCAAGTCGTGGCGGCGCGGCGCCCAGATCGTGCTCGAGGCGAATCCGAATTATCGCGATGAGACCTTCCCGGCGAGTGACGATCCCGCCGATCGCGAGCTGGTGGCGAAGATGCGAGGCAAGAAATTGCCGATCGTCGGGCGCATCGAGATCGCGATCACCGAGGAGTCCAATCCGAGATTGCTGGCCTTTACCAGCGGCGCGCTCGATTATGTCAACCTGCCGTCCGATCTCGCCGATCACGTGCTCGATGCCGCGGGCCGCCTGCGCCCCGAGTACGCGAGCAAGGGCGTGGTCCTGTGGCGAATCACGCAGCCGGCGCTGCAGTATGCGTACTTCAACATGGACGATCCGGTGGTCGGCGGTTACACCAAGGACCGGATCGCGCTGCGCAGGGCGATCGCGCTCGGCTTCAATACGCCGGACCTGATTCGGGTCGTCTATCAGGGCCAGGCGGTTGCCGCGACCCAGCCGATACCGCCCGGTCTTCCCGGTCATGACGACGGCTGGAACGTCGGGCTCAAATACGATCCCCAGGCCGCCAATGCGCTGTTGGACAAGTTCGGCTACCGCGAGCGCGACGCCGAGGGCTACCGCAAACTGCCCGATGGCAAGCCGCTGACCATCGTCATGGCGTCGGCAACGTCGGGCCGCGACCGCGAGTTCGACGAGCTATGGCAGAAGAGCATGCAGGGGATAGGCATCCGGATGGAGTTCATGAAACAGAAGTGGCCGGACCTGATCAAGATGGGCAAGGCGGGACAGTTGCAGTTCTGGCGAGTCGGCTGGATCACTTTGTATGGCGAAGGCGACGCGTTCGCACAACTTCTCTACGGGCCGAACATCGGCCAGACCAACTATGCGCGCTTTGCCCTGCCCGCATACGATGATCTGTATCGGCAGTCGCAGACGCCTGCCCGACGGCCCGGAGCGCAACCGGGTGTACCGCCAGATGTCCGAACTCGTTGCCGCCTACAACCCGTGGTGCCTGGGCGTGTACACGATAGAAAACACCCTGGTGCAGCCGTGGGTGCTGGGTTACAAGAAGCACGCCTACTCGGAGCACCCCTGGAAGTACCTCGACGTGGACGCGGCCAGGCAGGAGCGAAAGTAAGCACTGCACCCCGACCGTTGCAGCGGCGCGACAGATCTCTGCCGGCAGCGCGTGATTGACGCCGGCACGCGTTGCGCGAATGCCCTCTCTTCGCGTACACTTCAACGAGTATTCAACCCTTTCCGAGGAATGCTTCCCGTGACCAGAACGCCGACGAAATCCGTCACCGCGATTGCAATCGCGGCGCGCGCGTCTGCATGGGCAGTTCCCGGCGGCGCGCACGTCCCCGACCTTCGGACGGGGTCCGCGCCGCTGCTGTTGCGCTAACCGCCCGTGCGGGTTCCCGCCGGGCGCGGCGGGAACCGAAGTCCGGGAACAGTCCCGAACCTCGCTATCCTGCCGGTGCCGGATGACCGGTGGCCGCTGGCTTTGCGCTGCGGCGGAGGAAACAGCGATGCCAATGATCGACCGACTTAGAACGCGCATGCGCCGCACATTTCGCGGCCTCTGGCTTTCACGCGACTTCCGCAGACTGTGGGCGTCGCTCACCATCACGTCGTTCGGCGCGCAGATCACGAACCTGGCTCTGCCGCTGACCGCAGCCCTGCTGCTGCACGCCACGCCGATGCAGATGGGCGTGCTGGTGGCGCTGGAAACGCTGCCCTTCGCGCTGTTCAGCCTGCACGCCGGGGTTTTGCTCGACCGCGTGCGCAAGCGGCCGGTGGTTATCGCCACGGACCTCGGCCGCGGGCTGGCATTGGTGGCGATCCCGATCGCGGCGTGGTTTGACGCGCTGTCGATGGGGCTCTTGTTCGGCGTGGGATTTCTGTGCGGGGTGCAGAACGTCGTCGGTGGAGCCGCTTATCAGGTGCTGCTGGCGCAGATGGCGGGGCGCAAGCGACTGGTGGAAGTCAACGCCAAGATCTCGCTCGGCGAGACCTCGGCGTCCCTGATCGGGCCGGGCATGGCCGGCGGCCTGATTCAGGCGCTTACCGCGCCGTTCGCCATCGTGTTCGATGCCTTCGCGTTCATAGTCTCGGCGCTCATGCTGCGGCGGGTCGAGGCGAAAAACGATATCGCGCGCCTGCGCCGCGGCGAGGCCAACGTCTGGCGCGAGATCGGCGAAGGCCTGAAGCTCGTCTGGGGCAATCGCACGCTGTGGGGTCTCGCCTGGCTGGCGGGGCTGTGGCAGTTCCTGCACCACATGGAGATCGCGGTCCTGATCCTGTTCGCAACGCGCGAGTTGTCGCTGTCCGCCGGCGCGATCGGGATCGCCTACGCATGCGGGGGCGCAGGCTGCGTCCTGGCCTCGGCTTTTGCCCAGCGGCTATCCGCCCGCTGGGGCGTCGGGCCGGTCATCGTGCATGGGCTCATCATCACCGCCGCCGGCTGGCAGGCTTTCGGGCTGCTTGGCGGCTCGGGGTGGACGGCCACGCTCGCACTCGGCCTGGCAATGCTGGTGTTTGACTTTGGCGCGATCCTCTACGGTATCAATTACCTGGCGTTGCGCCAGGCCATCACGCCCGATCGGCTGCTCGGGCGCATGACGGCGACGATGCGCTTTCTGACGGTCGCATCGGCACCGCTCGGATCGCTGGTCGGTGGGGCGCTGGCCACGGGTATCGGCCTGCGCGGCACGTTGCTCACGGTTGGTGCGGCAGGTCTGGCCCTGGCCGTGGCGGCCGTCGTCTGGTCGCCGGTGCGGGCACATCACGATCTGCCCGCACCGGTGGCCGACTAGCGCCGGGTCGACCGAAAAAACGGTTAGAATCCGCGTCGCGCGCCGCGCGACAAGGCGCGCTGACCGCCTGACTTGCTCCCATGCCGCCGTCGATCCTTTTCATCACTCTCGATTCCTGCCGCTACGACGCTTTCGTCGAAGCCCGCGCCCCCAACCTGAAATCGCTCGCCCCGCTGCACCGGGCGCAAGCGCCGTCGCACTTTACCTATGGCTCACACGCGGCGTTCTTCATGGGCTTCACGCCCGGTGACGCAAGCCGCAACGAGCCCTACGTCAATCCCAAGTACGGCAAGATCTTTCGCATGCGCGGCGGCGGGCATCCGGGCGCGGCAGCTCCGTACCTGACCCTCGACGGCCACAGTATCATCGACGGCCTCAAGCAGAACGGGTACCGGGCCATCGGCACCGGCGCGGTCAACTGGTTCAACCCCGAGCGCCCGACCGGCAGGATGCTGAGCGCCGACTTCGACGCCTTTGCCTTCTCCGCCGGGCCGTCGCTCAAGGCGCAGGTGGCGTGGATCGACACCATGCTCTCGCAGGTCGAGAACGGGCGGCCCGCCTTCGTCTTTCTCAACCTTGCCGAGACCCACGTTCCCTATTTCCACGCCGGGGCGACTTGGGACGCGGGCTACAACCCGGCGACCGCCTTCGGCGATCGACAACGACGCGGACGAGTGCCGGCGTCGACAGATCGCCTGCGTCGAATGGTGCGATCAGATCCTCGAGCCGCTGCTCGAGCGCTTCGCTCGCGACACCGTCATCGCCTGTGCCGACCACGGTGACTGCTGGGGCGAGGACGGCCTCTGGGAGCACGGTGTGTCGCACGAGAAGACGCTCGAGGTGCCACTTCTTTTTCGCCTCGCTCCCGCCGGCTGACCAGCAGGCCAGCCGTCTCAGGCCTGAAACGGATAGATGTTGGCCAGGCCGAGCAGGCGCGAGAGTTCGTCGAGTGCATAGCGGGACTCCGTCAGCAGCGCCGGGTCGGCCAGGTCGGCAGGCGAGAGCCGGTCTCGATAGTGGCGCTCCACCCAGGCGGTAAGGGCGACAAACAAGGCATCGTCGAACCAGATCCGCGCGCCGATTGCCGCGCGTTCCTCTTGGCTGAGGACAACGCGCAGGCGCAGACACGCCGGCCCGCCGCCGTTCTGCATGCTCTGCCGCAAGTCGAAGGTCAGCACCTCCCGGATCGCGGTCCCGCCGGAGATGAGGCGTTCGAGCAGTGCGCTTACGCTTGGCTCGTCACGGCATTCGGCCGGCGCGACGAGCAGCAGGCTGCCGTCACCGCGGGCGAGTAACTGGCTATTGAAGAGATAGCTGCTCACCGCACGCTCGAGGCTCACCTCGCGTTCCGACACGACGATGGCTTGGAACGCGTCGCCGATTCGATCGCGGAGTGCCGCCAGCAGTACGTTCTGTTCGACGTACGCTCGCTCGTGGCAAAAGAGCACGCTGCCACTGCCGACGGCGATCACGTCGTTGTGGAACACGCCGGCGTCGATTGCGTCGGGGTGCTGCTGCGCGAACAGCGTGCGCTCCGGCGAGAGCCCATGCCGGCGCGCTACGCTTTCGCAGGCTTCGCGCGTCTGGCGCGCCGCGAACCGGCGCGGGACGAGCGCGTCGCCGCCAAACGCGGTGCGGCCATAGACAAAAAGTTCGACCCCGGAATCGAAGCGGCGTATGGTTGGCCGCGCCCTCGTCGCCGAGCTGTGGTGCCGCGGGCAGCGGATCATGCACGGCAAAATGCCGCTCATCGGCGAAGATCGAACGCAAAATCCGCGTGGTTGTCGCCGCCTCGAGCGAGCGGTGAAAATGCGCGACCAGGTTGGCAGGCGTGAAATGCACGCGACCGTCGACGGTGTCGGCGGACGGGCTCACGGTCGCGGCGTTGGCGACCCACATCGCAGCGGCCGACGAGCACGCGGCGAGAAGCTGCGGCGCCTCACGCGCGGCCGCCGCGAGCAGCGCCGTGTCGCTGCCGGCGAAGCCGAGCGCCCGGAGCGCCGCTATGTCCGGGCGCTCGTGCGGCGGCAGCACCGCCTGCGCAAAGCCGCGGTCGGCGAGAGCTTTCATCTTGGCGAGCCCCTGCAGCGCAGCGCGGCGCGGGTTGGCGACCAGGCTCTTGTTGCGCTGCGCAGCGAGGTTCCCCGTCGCCAGACCGCTGTAGTTATGCGTAGGCCCCGGCAAGCCGTCGAAATTGACCTCGACGGCGGGCCGACGTGGTGGCATTCACGAAGGGTCTCTCGCGGAGAGCGGCACCGCGCGCACCGTCTCGCCATCGTTGATCCCGAGCATCGCGGCGGCGCGCGGGAGAAGCGGAAAATGGGCGAGGCGTGCCGGGGCTCGGGCGAGCAGCGCGCGAAAGCGTTCGAAGCTGCGATTGGCCAACCAGCCAGAGCACGCCGTCGGTCGGGCTGTCCGGGACCGGGTCGTGTCGGCCGACCTTGACCGGGAACGTCTCGCTCTGGCGCACCGCACGTATGTTGTCGCGAAAGCATTCCAGGGTTGGGCCGGCATCGAAAATGTCGACGTAGCCTTCATAGCGAAACCCCTCCTGCTCAAGCATGGCGCGCGCCGGCTGCGAATCGGCATGGACCTCGCCGATCACCGCCCGCGCCGCGGCCGGCAGCAGCGTGGCGTACACGGGGTGGCGCGGCATCAACTCGGCGATGAATGCCTTCTGGCCGATACCGGTCAGGTAATCGGCGCGCGAGTACTCCATGACAAAGAAATGCCGGCCGAGGCCTTCCCAGAACGGGCTCTTGCCGTCGCCATCGAGGCGGCCACGCAGTTCGGCGATGACCTTCGGCGCGAATAGTTCGGCGAATTCGGCGATGAACAGCAGCCGCGCCTTGGAGAGCAAGGGCCCGTTCTTCGCGTGGCGGTGCCGGGAGTCCAGGAACAGCGAGCACAACTCGCTGTCGCCGGTGTGATCATTGGTAAGGAAGAGCGTTGGCGCTGCCGTGTAGACGCCCAATTCGCGCGAGGCGTGCACCTGGGTGCCGACATGGTAGTTGTACCAGGGCTCGGACAGGCCCACGGCAGCCTCGATGGCGCTGATGCCCACGACGCTGCCGCCGGCACCGTCGACGAGCACGAAGACATAGCAGGCATCCGCCTTCGCTGCCTCGCCGGCGAACGACGCTAGCGAGCGTTCGATGCGCTGTGCCAAACGCTCGGCGTTGGCCGGCAGCGTCGTCAGCCCCGAGCCGGTACGCTCGGAGAGCGCGAGCAGCGCCGGCAGGTCCTCCCGCGCGATCGGCCGGACGTGGAACATCGGCCCGCGCTTACGCTTAGGTCAGCGACTTGGCCAGCGCCGTCTCCAGCCGCGCAAGACCTTCCAGGATCTCGTCCAGACTGATGACCAGCGAAGGTGCGATGCGCACCACGTCCGGCCCGGCAATGAGCACCAGCAACCCGGCCTCGCCCGCGGCGTGCAACACGTCCATCCCCTTGCCCTGCCAGCGCGCGGCGAGTTCGCAGCCAAGCCAAACGCCCTCGCCGCGGATGTCGCTGAACACCTCGCGTCGGGCGTTGATCGTGCGCAAGCCTTCCATGAACAGGGCGTGACGTGCCTTCACGCCCTCGAGTACCTCGGCGGTGTTGATCACGTCGAACGCGGCACCCGCGACCGCCGAGGCCAGCGGATTGCCACCGAAAGTCGTGCCGTGCACGCCGACCGAGAACGCGCTCGCGACCTCGCTCGTGGTAAGCATCGCGCCGATGGGAAAACCGCCACCGAGGCCCTTGGCGCTGGTGAGGATATCCGGCACGACGCCTTTTTGCATGTACGAAAAAAGCGCGCCGGTGCGACCCATGCCGCTCTGGATCTCGTCGAAGATGAGCAGGGCGTCGTGCTCGTCGCACAAGCGCCGCGCGGCAGCCAGGAACTCGGGCGTGCCCGGGATCATGCCACCTTCGCCCTGCATCGGCTCCAGGATCACGGCGCAGACATCATCGCCGCCCTCCTCCGCGAACGCCGCCTCGAGGCCACCGAGATCGTTGTAGCGGATGTGCGTAAATCCGGTCGGCTGCGGCCCGAATCCCGAGGAGTACTTCGCCTGCCCCCCTGCCGATACCGTGAACAGGGTCCGCCCGTGAAAGGCGTTCAGGGTCGAAATCACGCGGAATTTTTCCGCGCCGCAGCGATCGTGCGCGTAGCGCCGCGCCAGCTTAAGCGCCGCCTCGTTCGCTTCGGCGCCGGAGTTGCAAAGGAATACGCGCTCGGCAAACGTGGCATCGATGAGCTTCTGCGCCAGCCGCAGGGCGGGCTCGTTGGTCATCCAGTTCGACACGTGCCAGAGCAGATGCGCCTGCTCGGTCAGCGCCTTGACGAGCGCGGGGTGGCAGTGGCCCAGCGCCGTGACCGCGACCCCCCCGGCGAAGTCGATGTACATCCGCCCGTGCTGGTCCCACACCCGGGACCCCTGGCCGCGGACCGGGATGAATTCCGCCGGCGCATAGCAGGGCACCATCAGCTGATCAAACATGGCGCGCGTGACCGGAAGCGCGGCGGGGGCGGCGGGCGGCGCGCGCCGGGCGGTCTCGGGGGAAAGTGCGGTCGCGGGTTGGACGGACATGGGAGGTTCCGTAGGCGAGAGCGTCATTGTAGTCGATGGCCGGCGCGATGGACTGCCGCGTACCGCGGCTCAAGAACCATCATCGTCGAGCGGCGCCGCCGCTGACCCGATGGCGGGGCCTTGGCGTGCCGCTTGCCGGCGCGGGCGGACGATCAATCGACCTTGGCGCCGGATGCCTTGACCACCCGGGCCCATTTCTCGGTCTCGGCACGGATGTAGGCGGCAAATTGCTCCGGCGAACCGCCTGCCGCGGCGGCGCCCTGCGCCAGCAGTTTTTCCTTGGCCTCGGGGCTCTGCAGCCACTGGTTCACCTCGGCATTGATACGCGCGATGATCGCCGGCGGCGTGCCCGCCGGAGCGACTAAGCCGAACCATGAGCTTGCCTCGAATCCTGGCAGCCCGCTCTCGGCGATCGTCGGCACTTCGGGCAGTGCTGGCGCGCGCTGCGCCGAGGTCACGGCGATCGCCCGGAGCTTCCCGGCCTTGATCTGCGGCAGCGACGACGGAAGGTTGTCGAACATCACCTGCACCTGACCGCCGATGAGATCGGCGATGGCAGGCGCGCTGCCCTTGTAGGGCACGTGCGTCATGTCGACACCCGCCATCGCTTTGAACAGTTCGCCCGAAAGATGGATCGACGTGCCGCTACCCGAGGATGCGAAATTGATCTGGCCCGGCTTCTCCTTGGCCAGCTTGATCAGGTCGGCGACCCTATAAACGGGCAAGGACGGGGTAACCTCGAGCACGTTGGGAACGCTCGCGACCAGGATCACCGGCGCGAAGTCCTTGACGTGGTCGTAGGGCATCTTGGCGTACAGGCTGGGATTGATCGCATGCGTGCCGACGGTGGCCATGAGCAGCGTGTAACCGTCGGGGGCGCTCTTGGCGACGAGCTCGGAGCCGATGTTGCCGGCTGCTCCCGGTCGGTTGTCCACCACGACCGACTGGCCGAATGACTGCGACAGACGCTGGCCGACCTCGCGCGCCAGGATGTCGGTCGTGCCGCCGGGCGGGAAGGGCACGACCAGGCGGATCGGCTTGGCCGGGTAGGTCTGGGCATCTGTTCCGGCCGCAATGAGCGCCAGCACGAGCAGTGAAACCGCCCGCTTCAGAATGCGCGACATGGCTTCCTCCTTTCGAATCCTTGATTCTGTCGCCCGATCAGTCGACCTTGGCGCCGGAGGCCTTGATGATCCGGGCGTACTTGGGAATTTCGCTCCTGATCAACGCCGCGAATTGGTCGGGGCTTGTCGGTGCAGGCTCGGCACCCTGCTGGGCGAAGAACGCCTTCATCTCCGGCGTGCCCAGGATACGCGTAACCTCGGCGTTCCACTTGGCGATGACCTCAGGCGCCGTGCCCGCCGGAGCCATGAAGCCCCACCAGGTGTAGATGTCGAATCCGGGCAATCCGCTCTCGGCGAGTGTCGGCAAGTCCGGCGCGAGCGCGGAGCGCTTGGCGGTCGTCACCGCCAGCGCCTTCAATTTGCCCGCCTTGAGCTGCGGCATCGAGTTGGCGAGGTTGTCGAACATGAGCTGGGTATCGCCGGCGAGCAACGCCTGCAGCGCCGGGGCGGCGCCTTTGTATGGAACGTGCACCATGTCGACGCCCGCCTCGGCCTTGAACAGTTCTCCGGCAAGGTGACCGGCGCTGCCGTTGCTGCCCGAGCCGAACGACAGCGCGCCGGGGTGGGCCTTGGCGTAGGCAATCAGCTCGGGTACCGAATTGACCGGGAAGGCAGAGTTGACCACGAGCACGTTGGGGGTCGTCGCCACGAGCGTGATCGGGGCAAAATCCCTGATCGGGTCGTACGGCAGCTTGCTGTAAAGACTCACGTTGACCGCGTGCGTGGACAACGCGCCTTCGAGGATCGTGTAGCCGTCCGGCGCGCTCTTGGCCACCAGATCGGCGCCGATATTGCCACCCGCGCCAGGCCGGTTGTCGATGACCACCGGCTGGCCCCAGGCCGCGGTCAGCCTCTGTCCGATCGCCCGCGCCACGACGTCGAGCGAGCCTCCGGGTGGGAACGGCACCACGAGACGTATCGGGCGTGACGGGTAGCCCTGGGCATGACCCGGCCCGGGTGCGGTGCCGGCCAGGGCGGCAAGCGCGCAAGCGAACACGGCTCCGCGCCACGTCCTTTGCCCGTTCAAATCTCTCTCCGGAGGAGTAGGTCGCGCACGATTCTAGCAGCACCGGCGCCGCGGCAAGCCGGCTGCAAACGACCGCCGCCGCCCCGTGCCTGGCGCGGGCGCCGGAAACCGGGTGCGCGGGCCGACGCGCTTTGCAATAGAATCGTCACCCGGAACGGTCAACATCGCAGATTGGTCACAAAGGGAGGAACGTCATGCAGCGCCGCACACTAGGCGTGGTACGCAGCATAACCGTCGCCATGCTGCTCGGCCTCGCCCCGCTGGCGCAGGCCGCCACCGAGATTCAATGGTGGCATTCGATGACTGGCAAGCTCAGCGACAAAGTCAACGAACTGGCCGAGAAATTCAATGCCAGCCAGAAGGATTATCACGTCACGGCGGTCTACAAGGGCCAGTACGACGAGTCGATGACCGCCGCGATCGCGGCCTACCGGGCGGGCAATCCGCCGCAGATCGTGCAGGTATTCGAAGTCGGCACGGCCACCATGATGGCAGCCAAGGGGGCGGTGAAGCCGGTCTATCAGCTCATGGCCGAAGCGGGGGAGAATTTCGACCCGAAATCGTTTCTCGGCGCTGTGTCGTCGTACTACTCCGATACCCAGGGGCACCTGATCTCGATGCCCTTCAACAGTTCGACCCAGGTGCTCTACCTTAACAAGGACGCGTTCAAGAAGGCGGGCCTCGATCCGAACCGGCCTCCGAAGACCTGGCCGGAGGTCGGGGCGGCGGCCGATAAGCTCAAAGCATCGGGCATGGCCTGCGGCTTTACCACCGGCTGGCAGTCGTGGGTTCAACTGGAAAGCTTCAGCGCCTGGCACAACGTGCCGTTCAGCACCCTGGAAAACGGCCTAGGCGGCCCCGATACGCGCCTCGAGTTCAACGGCCCTCTTCAGGTGAGGCAGATCCAGACGCTCGGCGACTGGGCGAAGAAGGGAACCTTCACCTATGCCGGACGCAAGGACGAGCCTCTGGCCAAGTTCACCAGTGGCGAGTGCGGCATGATCACCACCTCCAGCGGCTCGTACGCGAACATCAAGGCCAGCGCGAAGTTCGACTGGGAGGTGGCCACTCTGCCCTATTGGTCCGACGTCGCCGGAGCGCCGCAGAACACCATCATCGGCGGTGCCACGCTGTGGGTGTTGAACCAGAAGGACCCCAGCGTATACAAAGGCATTGCGAAATTCTTTACCTTTCTGTCCTCGCCGGAGGTGCAGGCGGACTGGCATCAGTCGACCGGCTACGTCCCGATCACGCTCGCGGCGTATGAGCTCACGCGCAAACAGGGTTTCTACGACAAGAATCCGGGCACCGATATCGCCATCAAGGAGCTGACCAACAAGCCGCCGACCGCGAACTCCAAGGGCTTGCGCCTGGGCAACTTTGTGCAGATTCGCAACATCAACGACGAGGAGCTGGAGGCGGTGTGGAGCGGGCAGAAGACTGCCAAGCAGGCGCTCGACGACGCGGTCAAGCGCGGCAACGAGCAGCTCGAACGCTTTCGCAAGGCCAATCCGTGAGTTCGTCGCGGGCGGCGTAGGCGTCGCCCCGCGCCGCCGCGCGGGGGCGACGCTGCACGGTCGCTGCCGTTGCGCCGGGCGGCAGGCAGTCGGTCGAGGAAGCAATGGAGAAGCGGGTCGTCTTTCGATCGACGTGGCTGCCCTACGCGCTGGTCGCCCCGCAGATCCTGATCACCCTCGTCTTTTTCTTCTGGCCGGCGTCGCAGGCGCTCTGGCAGTCGCTGTTCGTTCAGGACCCGTTCGCCGCGTCGAAGCAGTTCGTCTGGCTGGACAACTTCCGCGACCTGTTCAACGACCCGCTCTACCTGGCCTCGTTCCGCGTCACCGCGTTGTTCTCGGTCCTGGTCGCCGCTCTGGGGCTGTCGCTGTCCTTGCTGCTGGCCGTGTTCGCCGACCGGGTGGTCCGCGGCGCGATGCTCTACAAGACCTTGCTGATCTGTCCGTACGCCGTCGCCGCGGCGGTCGCGGCAGTGCTGTGGGTGTTTCTGCTCAACCCGACCCTGGGCGTCCTGACGCACCTGCTGCGCGCGCTCGGAGTCGACTGGGACTACCTGCTCAACCCGACGCAGGCGCTGATCCTGATCGTCATCGCGGCCGTCTGGAAGCAGATAAGCTACAACTTCCTGTTCTTCCTGGCCGGGCTGCAGGCGGTGCCCCGCTCGCTGCTCGAAGCCGCAGCCATCGACGGCGCGGGCCCGGGGCGTCGCTTCTGGACGATTGTCTTTCCACTGCTCTCGCCGACCGCGTTTTTCCTGCTCGTGGTCAACCTCGTCTACGCCTTCTTCGACACTTTCGCCATCGTCGACGCCTCGACCCACGGCGGCCCGGTGCAGGCAACCATGATCCTCGTGCTCAAGGTCTACCAGGACGGGCAGCAGGGACTCGACCTGGGGAGCTCCGCGGCTCAGTCGGTGGTGCTGATGGCGATCGTCATGGTACTTACGCTGTTCCAGTTCCGCTTCGTCGAGCGCAAGGTCCAATACTGACTCCATGGTCGAACATCGTCCGCTGCGGGTAGTCGGGAGCCATCTGGTCCTCATCGCCGGGGTCGCCCTGGTCGCCCTGCCGCTGTACATCGCGTTCGTGGCGTCGACCTTGTCGTTCGACGAGGTGATCAGCGTGCCGATGCCGCTTCTGCCGGGCGGCCACCTGCTGGAAAATTACGCTCAGGTGCTAGGGCATGGCAGCACGCTCGGCTCGAGCGCTCCGGTGGGCCCGATGCTCTGGAACAGCCTGGTCATGGCGCTGGTCATCGCCGTCGGCAAGATCACCATTTCCATGCTGTCGGCGTTCGCGATCGTCTATTTTCGCTTTCCGCTGCGCAAGACCTGCTTCTGGCTCATCTTCGTGACCCTGATGCTGCCAGTCGAGGTGCGCATCTTTCCCACCTACGCGGTTGTCGCGCAGCTGCACCTGATCGACACCTACGCCGGCCTGACCCTGCCCCTGATCGCATCGGCGACTGCGACGTTTCTGTTCCGCCAGTTCTTCCTCACGATCCCCGATGAACTCGCCGAGGCGGCCCGGATCGACGGCGCGGGGCCTCTGCGTTTCTTCAAGGATGTGGTCGTTCCGCTTTCGCGCACCAACATTGCGGCGCTGTTCGTGATCATGTTCATCCTGGGCTGGAACCAGTATCTATGGCCGCTGCTCGTCACCACCCAGGAGAGCATGTACACGGTGGTAATCGGCATCAAGCGCATGATGGCGGGCGGCGACGCCGCCACCGAATGGCAGCTGGTGATGGCCACTGCGGTGCTGGCGCTGCTGCCGCCTCTGGCTGTGGTGCTGCTGATGCAGCGATGGTTCGTGAAGGGCCTCGTGGACGCGGAAAAGTGACCGCTGGAGCGAGGCGATGCCGGCGCTAGTCCATGGCGAAAGTTGAACTGCGTGACGTGCGCAAAAGCTACGCCGGGACGGAGGTGGTCCACGGCGTGTCGGTCGAGGTGGCCGATGGCGAGTTCATCGTCATCGTCGGCCCGTCGGGCTGCGGCAAGTCGACCCTGCTGCGGATGGTCGCCGGACTGGAGACGATTTCCGCCGGCGAGATCGCCATCGGCGAGCGCGTCGTCAACCGCCTCGAGCCGAAGGATCGCGACGTGGCGATGGTATTCCAGAACTACGCGCTCTATCCGCACATGAGCGTATTCGACAACATGGCCTATGGACTGCGTATCCGCGGGCTCGCTAGAAATGACATCGCCGCGAAGGTCAAGCGCGCGGCGGAAATTCTCGAGCTGGGCCCGCTGCTCGAGCGCCGGCCGCGGGAGCTTTCGGGAGGGCAACGGCAGCGCGTCGCCATGGGACGCGCCATCGTGCGCGAGCCGGCGGTTTTTCTCTTCGACGAGCCGTTGTCGAACCTCGACGCGAAGCTCCGGGTGCAGATGCGCTTCGAAATTCAGAAGCTCCACCGTCGCCTCGGCACCACCAGCTTGTACGTCACCCATGATCAGGTCGAGGCGATGACGCTGGCGCAGCGCATGATCGTGATGCACGCCGGCCGGGCCGAGCAGATCGGCACGCCGATGGAGGTCTACGAGAATCCGGCGAGCGTGTTCGTGGCCGGCTTCATCGGCTCGCCGGCGATGAATTTCCTCCCTGGCAGGGTGGAACCAGGCGGGCGGGTCGCGCTCGACGGCGGCGGAGGCGTCGCGGCAGTCGCGAACATCGGCGAGGGCCGCAAGGTTAGCGCCGGCGTGCGGCCGGAGCACCTGACTCCCTGTGCGCCGAGCGCGGCCAACCTGGTTGGCAGCGTCGAGATGATCGAGGCCCTCGGCGCCGACACGCTCATCCACGTTTCCGTGGCCGGCGCATCGATCATCGCCCGGCTGCCGCCCGGCACCTCGGCGACGGTCGGCGAGCCGATCGCGCTCGCCGCCGCGCCGTCGCGCGTCTACCTGTTCGACGCCGCCAGCGGCGCCCGAATCCGGTGAAGGGCTGGCCCTACCCGCGCTACGTTGCGCATCGCGGCGCCGGCAAGCTCGCGCCGGAAAACACGCTCGCGGCTATGCGCGAGGGCTATGCGCTCGGCTACCGCATGGTCGAGTTCGACGTCAAGTTGTCGGCAGACGGCGTTGCCTTCCTGCTCCACGACGACACCCTCGACCGCACCACCGACGGGGCTGGGCGCGCCGACGCGCTGCCGTGGGCAGAACTGTCGCAGCTCGATGCGGGCAGCTGGCAGTCCGCGGCGTACGCGGGCGAACCGCTGCCGACCTTCGCCGCCATCGCCCGCTGGGCGCTCGCCAACAACGTAGCCTGCAACGTCGAAATCAAGCCGGCCCCAGGGAGCGAGCGCGACACCGGTACCGCGGTGGCGCGGGCGGCGCGTGCGCTGTGGCGCGGGGCGCAGTTGCCACCGCTGTTGTCGTCTTTTGCCGAAGACGCCCTCGCTGCAGCACGCGCCGCGGCGCCGGAATTGCCGCGGGCACTGCTCGTCGAAGAAGTCCCTGCCGATTGGCAGGCGCGACTGGCGCGCCTGCAGTGCGTTGCCCTCAACGCCGACTGGCGCGCTCTGGAGGCAGACACGGTCGCGGCGGTGCACCGCTCCGGATACCGGGTGCTGACGTACACGGCGAACGACCCGCAGCGGGTCGCGCAACTGCTGGCGTGGGGCGTGGACGGGATCATCACCGACGCGCTCGACCTCGTGCGCCCGGTGTAGCGCGCTTCCCGTTCCTACAACGCGCCTCGTGCGCTCGCCGGCCGCTTGATCGCGCGCTCGTCGATCGGCAGGTTGAGCAGTCCGGCGACGAAGCCAAGCGCGATCGAAAGGTACCAGACGAGGTCGTAGCTGCCGAGCCGGTCGAACAGGTATCCGCCGAGCCAGGCGCCGAGGAAGCTCCCGATCTGGTGGCTGAAGAAGGTGATCCCGGTCAGCATCGCCATGTAGCGCACGCCGAACACCTGGCCGACGATGCCGTTGGTCGGCGGCACGGTCGACAGCCAGAGCAGGCCCAGCGCGACCGCGAAGGCGTACACGCTCCACGTCGACAGCGGCAGCCAAAGGAACAGCGCGATGACCACCGCGCGAGCGAAATAGATGCACGAGAGTATGGTGCGCTTGGGAATCTTCGCCCCCAGCCAGCCGGTGGTGTACGTGCCGACGATATTGAACAGCCCGATCAGCGCCAGGGCGGTTACGCCGAGGCTCGCCGGCATGCCTTTGTCGAGCAGGTACGACGGGAGATGCACACCGATGAAAACGACCTGGAATCCGCACACGAAGAAGCCGAGCGTCAGCAGCACGTAACTGCGGTGGCCCAGTGCCTCGCGTGCGGCCTCGCCGACGGATTGCTTGAACGCGTGCTGCTGGTGCTGCTTTTTTTCCACCATCGTCGCCGCCAGCGGTGCCATCAGCAGGCCGATGGCCGCCAGCGTGAGCAGCGCCCCGTACCATCCCAGATGCGACAGCAGCACCTGGGTCAGCGGCAACAGGGCAAACTGGCCGAACGAGCCTGCCGCCGCGGAAATGCCCAGCACCATGCTGCGCTTCTCCGGCGGGAAGGTGCGACCGAGCACGCCGGCAATGACGCTGAATGTAACGCCCGAAAGCCCGGTCCCGATCAGCACCCCGGCCGAGAGTACGAACATCCACGGCGCGGCCGGGTGCGCCATGAGTATCAGGCCAAGGACATAGAGCAGCGCACCGCCGAGCACGACGCGCGCCGAGCCGTACTTGTCGGCTACCAGGCCGGCAAACGGCTGGGTCATTCCCCACACCAGGTTCTGCACCGCAATCGCCAGCGCGAAGGTCTCCCGGCCCCAATGCAGGTCCGCGCTCATCGGCTGCAGAAAAAGCCCGAAACCGTGTCGGATTCCCAGCGCCAGGGTCAGGATCAACCCGCCGCCGATCAGAACCGCATTGGCTGAACGCTGATTGAGGCGCGACGATGAGGTCATGCTCTCTGCCTTCGCGTCAGCAAGTCAGCGCGCCCGCCCGCCGGGATCGGGATGCAGGGCCTCGACCTCGCCGAGCACCCCGATCAGTGTCTCGAGCTTCTCTGAGCCGAGCAAGCCGGCAACCTGCTGCTGGGCGCGTTGCCAGTACGCTCTCGGCGGAGTGCATGGCCCGCTCGCCGCTCCGGGTGAGCCTCACCTCGCGCGTGCGCGCATCGCGCCCCGGGGCGACCGACACCAGGCCGCGCTTGATCAGCAACTCGAGCATGCGCGAGAGCGCGGTACGGTCGAGAAGCAGTCTTTGCGCGAGGTCCGAGAGGCACATCCGATTTTCATGGGCGAGCATCCGCAGCAGCGAAAATTGCGTCACCCGCAGCCCCGAGGGCGCCATCATGTCGTCATAGAGCTGAGTCAGCGCCCTGGACGCGCGCCGTAGGCGACCGCAGGCACAGGCGGGCGAAGGCATGGTGAGCGGTTGCATCGATGCACCAAGGAACGGATTGCGCGCCTATGCACGCAATTGGCGAGTATATGCACCTGTCGGGCGAAGGCAAGGGCGCGCGGGCAGGAGGCTCCTGCTGCGCGGTTCGGGTTGCCTGGCCTCGGCCGGAGCCCAGGCAGGCGGCGCTCAGGCCCACGCCTTGGCGCGCGCGACCGCCTTGTCCCAGCCCGCGGTCAACGCCGCCGCCTGATCGCGCGCCATCGCCGGTTCGAAGCGGCGATCGACCTGCCAGTTGGCCACGACTTCGGCGGTATCCTGCCAGAAGCCGACCGCGAGCCCTGCCAGGTAGGCCGCGCCGAGGGCAGTTGTCTCGGTAATCTTGGGCCGCACGACCGGCACCCCGAGCAGGTCGGCCTGGAACTGCATCAGCATGGCGTTGGCGGTCGCCCCGCCGTCGACCCGCAGTTCGCTCAGGCGCAGGCCGGCGTCGGCCTCCATGGCACGCAAGACTTCCACGCTCTGGTAGGCGATCGACTCAAGCGCTGCGCGCGCGAGGTGGCCGCCGGTTGCGCCCCGGGTCAGGCCGAAGATCGCCCCGCGCGCATACGGGTCCCAGTGCGGCGCGCCCAGCCCGGTGAAGGCCGGAACGAGATACACCCCGCCGTTGTCCGATACGCTCGCCGCGAGGGCCTCGACCTCGGGTGCCGAGCGAATGATCTTGAGCCCGTCGCGCAGCCACTGCACCACGGCGCCGGCGACAAAGACGCTTCCTTCAAGCGCATAGTCGGTGCCTTGGTCGCGGCGCCAGGCAACCGTGGACAGCAGGTGGTGCTTCGACGCCACGGCAGCATGGCCGGTATTGAGCAGCATGAAGCAACCCGTACCGTAAGTATTCTTGGCCAGGCCCGGCTCGAGGCAGGCCTGGCCGAACAACGCCGCCTGCTGGTCGCCGGCAATGCCGGCGACGGGGACCGGCGTACCCTGGACCGAGGCATCGACGCAGACGCCCGACGAGGACACGACCCTGGGCAGCACGGCGCGCGGCACGTCGAGCAGGGCAAGCAGCTCCTCGTCCCAGTCTCCGCGGTGAATGTCGAACAACAGCGTGCGGCTGGCATTCGACGGGTCTGTGACGTGGGCGGCCCCGCCCGACAGGTTCCAGACAAGCCACGAATCGACGGTGCCGAAGGCGAGCTCGCCGCGAGCGGCGCGCTCGCGGGCCCCCGGCGTGTTGTCGAGCAGCCATTTGAGCTTGGTGCCGGAGAAATAGGCGTCGAGGACGAGCCCGGTCTTGCGCGCAAAAGTCGCCTCGTGCCCGGCCTCGCGCAGCGCGTCGCACAACGGCGCAGTCCGCCGATCCTGCCAGACGATGGCGTTGGCGACCGGTCGGCCGCTCGCGCGCTCCCACAGCACGGTGGTTTCCCGCTGATTGGTGATGCCGATCGCGGCCAGTTCGGCTGGCGTAATGGCGGCTTTCGCCAAGGCCTCCGCCAGGACCCCCGATTGCGTCGCCCAAATCTCGGTCGGGTCGTGCTCGACCCATCCCGGACGCGGGTAGATCTGCGTGAATTCCCGTTGCGCGACGGCACGGATCGATCCGCCATGGTCGAAAATGATGGCCCGGGAGCTGGTGGTCCCCTGATCGAGGGCCAGCACGAACGACCTGGCGCTGCGGGAGCGATCGGGCATGGTTTGTCTGATACTGCGCCGCCGCGTAAAATGGCGCGCTTTGCGGCATCGTATTCTAGCTGCTCCGAAGGGCAGGCATGCCGCAAGAAAGCCGCCCGCACGACAACATTCCATGCCCCTCCCGCAACCATCCCTGGCCCGGACCCGCCTGCACACGCGGCGCGTGACCTACGAATGCTTCCGGCGCGAGGACGGCCTTTTTGATCTCGAAGGCCATCTCACCGATGTCAAGGATCACGACTACGCGCTGCTTACCGGTGTGCGCAGGGCCGGTGATGCCGTGCACGACATGTGGGCGCGCGTCACGCTCGGGCTCGACTACTGCATCCGCGACATCAGCGTGCGCACCGACGCGATGCCCTACATGGGAGCCTGCGACCGTATCGAGGCTGCCTATGCCAAGCTCGTCGGCGCCAGCGTCCTGCACGGTTTTCGCAAGACGCTGCACGACACCATGGGCGGAGTCCAGGGGTGCAGCCATCTGACCGAGCTCTTGACGCACTTGCCGCCGGCGGCGATCCAGATGTTCGCCGGGCTGCGGCGCGAAATCGAAGAGGGGGAGGGCAAGCCATTTCAGCTCGATCGCTGTCATGCGCTCGAGACCACCACTGACACGGTGCGCCAATATTATCCGCAATGGTATCGCGGCGCCGCCTGACGGCGGCGCGGGGGAGCAAGCAGTGAAGATCCACGAGTACCAGGGCAAGGAAATCCTGCGCCATTTCGGCGTGCCGACGCCTCGCGGCATACCGGCGTTTTCGGTCGACGAGGCGGTGAAGGCGGCGGCAACCCTTGGCGGCGGCGTGTGCGTCGTCAAGGCGCAGATCCATGCCGGCGGACGGGGCAAGGGGGGCGGGGTCAAAGTCGCCAAATCGAGCGCCGAGGTGCGCGCTCTGGCGACCGCGATCCTGGGCATGCAGCTCGTGACCCATCAGACCGGGCCGCAGGGACAGAAGGTGCGGCGGCTGCTGATCGAAGAGGGGGCGGACATCCGTGCCGAGCTCTACGTGGGCATGGTCGTCGATCGCTCGAGGCAGCGCGTCGTGCTCATGGCAAGCTCGGCCGGCGGTATGGACATCGAGGAAGTCGCCGCCAAGACGCCGGAGAAGATCCACCAGGTGGTCATCGACCCGATGCGCGGCCTGACCGGGGCCGAAGCCGACGCCGTGGCGCGCAAGATCGACATCCCGGAGGCGAGCCTGGGCCAGGCGCGCGACGCGCTGCTGGGCCTCTATCGCGCCTTTGATGAGACCGATGCGTCGCTGGCCGAGATCAATCCGCTGGTTGTCACCGGCGACGGTCGCGTCATCGCCCTCGACGCCAAGCTCAACTTCGACGACAACGCGCTCTTCCGCCATCCCGAGATCGTCGAGATGCGCGACCTCGACGAGGAAGACCCGGCCGAGATCGAGGCGTCGAAGTACGAACTGTCCTATATCTCGCTCGATGGCGACATCGGCTGTCTGGTCAACGGCGCCGGGCTGGCGATGGCGACCATGGACGTCATCAAGCTCTATGATGGACAGCCTGCAAACTTCCTCGATGTGGGCGGCGGTGCGACGGCCGAAAAGGTCACCGAGGCCTTCAAGATCATGCTGCGCAACCCGCACCTGAAGGCGATCCTGGTCAACATCTTCGGCGGCATCATGAAGTGCGACACGATCGCCACCGGGGTCGTCGCCGCGGCGCGTGAGGTCCAGCTCAAGGTGCCGCTGGTCGTGCGCATGAAAGGCACCAACGAGGAGCTGGGCAAGGAGATCCTTGCCGGGTCAGGATTGCCGATCATCACGGCAAACGACATGGCCGAGGCGGGCGCGAAGGTCGTCGCCGCTGCGCGCGGGAGTTGAGATGGCAATCCTCGTTAACCGCAATACGCGGGTGATCACCCAGGGAATCACCGGCAAGACCGGACAGTTCCACACCCGCATGTGCCGCGACTATGCCGAGGGGAAGCGCTGTTTCGTCGCCGGCGTCAACCCCAAGAAGGCGGGCGAGGACTTCGAGGGCATTCCCATCTACGGCACGGTCAGCGAGGCGAAAGACGCGACCGGCGCTACCGTTTCGGTAATCTATGTACCGCCGCCGTTCGCCGCCGCGGCGATCGACGAGGCGGTCGACGCCGATCTGGATCTGGTCGTGTGCATCACCGAGGGGATCCCGGTGCGCGACATGATTCGCACCCGGTACCGCATGCAGGGCAAGCGGACCCGCCTGCTCGGTCCCAACTGCCCGGGCGTGATAACCCCGGAGGAAATCAAGATCGGCATCATGCCGGGGCACATCCATCGCAAGGGCCGCATCGGCGTGGTGTCCCGCTCGGGCACGCTGACCTACGAGGCGGTCGCCCAGCTGACCGAACTGGGCCTCGGGCAATCCTCGGCGGTGGGCATCGGCGGGGACCCGGTCAACGGTCTCAAGCACGTCGACGTGCTCAAGCTTTTCAACGACGATCCGGAAACCGACGCGGTCGTCATGATCGGCGAGATCGGCGGCACCGACGAGGAGGCCGCCGCAGAGTGGGTCAAGGCGAACATGCGAAAACCCGTGGTCGGCTTTATCGCCGGCGTCACCGCGCCAGCGGGCAAGCGCATGGGCCATGCCGGCGCGATCGTCTCGGGCGGCAAAGGCACGGCCCAGGAGAAGCTTGCGGTCATGGCAGCCTGCGGCATCAAGGTCACTCGCAACCCCGCCGAAATGGGCAAGCTGCTGCAATCGGTGCTCTAGCTCCCTCCGCAAGGAGCGCGGCAGCACGCCGATGAGTGGACACGCGCCGCTGCAGTTCCGGGTCGCCGCCGACGAGATCAGCTTCCTCGACTTCGTCCTGTCGGGTGGCAACTGTCGTCATAACCGCCCGCCTGCCGCGATCTGTCATGCTACGGCAGCGTCGCACTCGGCGAGATAGCACTGCGCATCATGCTGACCTTTGCCGTGACACGGCCGCGGCACCCACTACTTCGTTGCGCGGTCGACGCCTTGCCCGATGCAGGTGCTCAATCAAGGCTGCGGTGACTTTCTGGCGACAATCACCATTCGATACTCTGAGGCAATATTGTTCCATTCGCGAATCATGAGGTCGATATCTGCGTCCGCGAGCTGCCCTTTTTCGTGCTGACTGGAGTATGGTTCACAGAGAACAATGCGCTGGCTCTCCACGAAGAAATCTACCCCAAGGTAGTGTGCAAAACGAGTATTTGCCCCCCGTTGCGCCTTGATCGCGTCATTGATCTTGCAGTCGAACAGCGACAGCATGCCGGGCGTAATAATGCGGACATGGGTCGGATCGTTGATGAAATCGTCGTGCCGTGGATGGGGAACGTTAATCAGTACCCGCGCGTTGTCTTTGCACACGCGATAGAGCTCTTTTATCATCGCGAGGAACAGGCGTGAGCTCTGGCCCATGTGCTCGAGCGAGTGATTGAAGACGACTTCATCAACCGAGTTGTCTTCCCACGGCCAGGGGAGCAATTCGAGATCGTAGACCAGATCTGGCTGACACTCCTGCGCTAAGTCCACGTTGAGGAAACCATCGCGCTTGTTGAAACCGCAGCCCATGTTAAGCTTCATGAATCGTCCCTCCGCGGCAAAGGTTACCACGGGCTCGAAACTCTGGAGACCACCTGCGGAGCTGACCGAACCCGGGATGGGCCAGACCTCGGCGCTCGGCATCGGCAGCGACCCGATCAACGTCCTCAAGCACCTCGACGCGCAGTTTTCCGATGACCGAGTTCACCACGCCGCAATTCTGGCTCGCCATCGGTGCGATCGTCTTCGTCAACATCCTGCTCTCCGGGGACAACGCAGTGGTGATCGCCCTGGCCTGCCGCAACTTGCCGCCGCGTTCGCGGCGGCAGGGAATCTTCTGGGGCGTATTGGGCGCGATCGTGCTGCGCATTGTGCTGACATTGTTCGTGATGAGCCTCCTCGTGGACCCCTGGCTCAAGCTGGTGGGGGCGGCACTGCTGCTGCTGATCGGCGTCAGGCTCATCGCCGAGGAGGCCAGCGGGCCGCGCGAGGTCAAGGCCAGCAACCGGCTGCTCGCCGCCGTCGGAACGATCCTCGTCGCCGACGTCGTGATGAGCCTCGACAACATCATGGCGGTCGCGGCGGCGGCGAAAGGCAACGTCTGGCTCATCGTATTCGGCCTCGCGATCAGCATTCCGATGGTCGTCGTGGGCAGCCAGGTCATCGTGCCGCTTCTCGCGCGCTTTCCCCTGCTCGTCTACGCGGGAGGTGGCATGCTCGGGTATATAGGCGGCGAGATGGCACTCGACGACCCGGTGATCAGACCCTGGATCGCAGCGCATGCCATCGGCCTGGTGCCGATCGCGCCGATTGTCGGGTTCGTGGCGGTCGTTGCCACCGGACTCTACCTCGTGCGGCAACGCCAAGGGGCGGGTGGGCGTTGACGGCGACTCTCGCCTTGCCGGCGGCCGCGGCGTACACTCGCCGCCGATGGGCGGCTCTAATGGACCTGCTATGAACATTCAACCGGATGCCGGACGGCGCATTCTGCGATGAGCGACCGCCCCCCCCTCGACGTGGCCAGCCTGTCGCACCCCGGCATGGTGCGCACGCACAACGAGGACTCGGTGTTCGTCGACGGCGATGCCGGCCTGGCCGTGCTTGCTGACGGCATGGGAGGGTATAGCGCAGGAGAGGTCGCGAGCGGTATCGCAGTCAACGTGATCAGCAAGGGGATGCTGCAGGAACTCAATTCGGGCCGCGAGTTGTCCAAGGTCGACATTGCGAGCGGTCTCACCCACGCGGCCTTGCTACTGCAACAGCAGATCGCGCTGGCCAACAAGGGCATCTACGAGGCGGCCCAGGCGAGGCCTGAGTGCGCCGGCATGGGCACGACGCTGGTCGCCATGGTGTTCTTTCAGAACCGGGTCAGCATCGGCCACATCGGCGACTCGCGCTGTTATCGCCTGCGCGGCGACAAGTTCGAACAGCTCACGCACGACCACTCGCTGCTGCAGGAACAGATCGACAGCGGGATGCTCACGCCAGAGCAGGCCAAGTACTCTCTGAACAAGAACCTGGTCACGCGCGCGCTCGGCATTGAAGCGGTGGTGCCGGCCGATATTGCCGAGTATCGGGTCGAGACCGAGGATCTGTATGTGCTCTGTTCGGACGGCCTTACCGACATGGTCGACGCGGAAGTCGTGCGCGAGGTCGTCGCGGCCAAGCGCAGCGACCTGGCCGAGGCGGCAGCCGAACTGATCGATGTCGCCAACCAGAACGGCGGCCGCGACAATGTCTCGGTGATCCTGGTGCGTGTGCCAGCCGGATTTCTGCCTACCGGTGGCTGGCTGCAGCGCTGGATGGTCAAGAAACCCGCCTGAGCGGTGAGCAAACTCGTCCTGTTCATGCCCGACGGCAACACGGTCGATGTGCCGCTGGCTCGGGAACGAACGACGATCGGGCGCCGTGCCGATAACGATATCTGCCTGCCCGACCTCGCGGTCAGCGGCGAGCATGCGGTGGTGGTAACGATACTCGCCGACTCGTTTCTCGAGGATCTGGGGAGCACCAACGGTACGCAGGTCAACGGCAAGGCAATCGGCAAACATTTCCTGCGCGACCGCGACCGGATCGAAATCGGCCACCACCGACTCCTCTACTGCGTCGACGACGACGCAACGATGACCACCGAGCTAGTCGGCATGGCGCGCATCACCGCCCGCGATTTCGGTGAGCGGGTAGATACCGCAAAGCCATTTGGCCGGGAGCGCCTGCCGCGCGCAACCCTTCAGTCGGACCGGGCCAACTCAGTAGTCGCCTCGGTCGCACGCGTCCGCGCCCCGGAAGCGGCGGAATCGGCCAGTCCGGCGAAGCTGCCGCCGGACGACTCGCTGGTGCCTTCTGCGCCTCCACCGGTTGCAGCCGATGCGTCGATCAAAGTCTTGTCGGGCCTCAATGCCGGCGTCTCGATCCCGTTGCACAAAGCCGAGACCACGATCGGACGGCCAGGCTTGCAGGTGATATCCATCGTCAAAGAGGGCACATTGTTCCGGCTGACGCCCATCGAAGGCGCGGCGCCACCGGTTGTCAATGGCAGGCCCGTGACCCGCGACGGCATCGACCTTGCAGCCGGTGATGTCGTCGAGATTGCCGGCACCCGAGTGGAATTTGTTATCGTCTCCCGAGACTCCGACAGGTCTTGATACCGTAACCTCCTGCTGAATCCGGGCGTCGCCAGCCGCCGACAACGCGAACGTTTTCCGTCACGAAGTGACGCCCAACGTCACTCGACCCTTGCTCTCTGTATGCTGCAACGCATATATGGCTTGCACGATGTGATCTCGACGTGGCCATTACCTGCGCCCAATGCCGACGCACGGACGGCGCGGTGTGTGCAAACCCGGCGCCCGTTTTTTGGTACGGCACTTGCTTTCCTCGCTTTCGAGCATCTTCGGGTGCCTAGGGGTAGGGAGTATGTATTCACTTCACGGAGAAGCGCAATGAAACATTTACAGCAGGGTTTTACCCTGATCGAACTGATGATCGTGGTCGCGATCGTCGGTATCCTGGCGGCCATTGCGTTGCCGGCGTATCAGGATTATGTGATCCGGTCGAAGATGTCCGAAGGTGTGGCCGCGTTAGCGGCTTGCAAGACGTCGATCAGCGAGTATGTGGCGACCAAGAACGCCTGGCCAGCCAACGCGGATACGGCCGGCTGCTCGACCTTATCGACGCAGTTTGTCCAGAACTTGACCGTCGGGGGCGCACCTAGCGCTATCACGGTTACGACGCAGAACACAGGTTCACTGGCGGGCCCCTGCACGCTGACCCTGACAGCCTCGAATACGCTGCCTCAGATCACGTCGTGGACGGGCAGCCACGGCGGTTGCCTGGCCAAGTACGTGCCGTCGAATTTCCGCTAAGCGCGCAAGTTTGAACTTATAGGGCCGGCCGGGCGTTCTCGCCCCGCCGGCCCATTTTGTTCGCCGGTGGGCTGCCGCAGGTGGGCCCTCTTAGAACGATATAAAATCCAATCACCGCGCTGCCGTAGGCACCTTCACCGTGCGTCTGTTGCGAAAACTCGTGACCGCGGCCTCTGGCTCGGCAGCGCAGCCCGCGGAGCCGAGCGCCACCCACTGCGCGTCTGGTCGGACGCTAGCGGGCGCAACAGACAAGGCACTCCGACCCCTCGACGAGGTGCGCGCAGCCAGGCAATCGGGGCGTTTCGCCAGGTCGCTTCGCATTGCCAGTCGCGAGTTGAGATCGAATCCGAAAGACGGGGAGCTGCTGTTAGCGCGGCTTTCCACGCTGCGGGATTGGGAGCGATTCCGCGAAGCCTTTGACCTGGGCTCGCGTGAGGGCCACCAATCCGTGGCGTTCGAAGTGCTGCTCGGCGAGTTGTGCCTCCAGACGGGAAGGCTCGACGCAAGCGAAGCGCATATGGGAAGGGCGATCGTCGCCGATCCGGGCGACAGCGAAGCACACGCTAACCTTGCAATCGTGCTGCAGTCGAAAGGCCGCCTCGACGATGCTGCCACGAGCTACGCCCGCGCACTCGAACTGAACAGCGACGATGTGCGGTGCCTGCTTAACCTGGGCGTCTGTATGGTCGACCAGGGCGAGTTGGCTACGGGAGAAACACTGATCCGCAAAGCGATCGCGATTGACGGCGAGCGGGCGACCTCTTGGGCGAACCTCGGCGTCGCGCTGGCACTGCAGGGCCGCCACGATGCCGCGCTCGAGGCCTTCGAGCGTGCCGATGGCGTCGGTGAGAGGACTGGCGAGGCCGCTGACAATTTTGTCAACATCGCACTTAGTCTTCGCGAAGCCGGGCGTACGACCGAGGCGCTGGATCTATACGAGAAGCGTCTTCCATCGCGGCCCAGCCTGGCCGCACACAACGACTACGCCTTCGCACTGCTGACAGCCGGGCGCCTGGTCGAAGGCTGGAACCAGTTCGAGTTCCGCTGGATGCGTGCCCCTTTGCTGCAGCTTCGTCCAGGCTTCAGCGGTCCTATCTGGGCGGGCCAGGACTTGACGGGTAAGGTCATCCTGCTGCGTGCGGAGCAGGGCTTTGGCGACATCATCCAGTTCGTGCGCTATGCGCCGCTGGTCAAGGCGCTGGGAGCGACCGTCCTGCTGCAGGTGCGCGAGGGGCTCGAACGGTTAGCGCGGACGTTTGCAGGCATCGATCAGGTTCTGGATCGGTCCAAGTCCGAGGCGCTGCCGCCGTTTGACTTCTACGCTCACCTGCCGAGCCTGCCCCGCCTGTTCAATACCACGCTCGAGTCGATCCCGGCCGAGATCCCTTATCTGCGGGCCGATGCGAGCGAGGTGGCGCGCTGGGCGCCGAGGCTCGGCGCATCGGACAGGCTCAGGGTCGGGCTCGCCTGGACCGGCAGCCCAACTCATTCCCGCGATCGCTTTCGCTCGATGAAGCTGTCGATGCTGAGGCCGATACTGGAGGTCGAGGGGGTGCGTTTTGTTTCTCTGCAGAAAGGTCCGGCGGCGGAAGCGGCAGGGGTGCTGCCGGAGGGGGTGGACTGGGTGGATGTGGGTCCGGAGCTGGGGGATTTCGCGGATACGGCAGCGGTGATCAGCCAGCTGGATCTTGTGCTTTGCGTTGATACGGCGGTGGCGCATCTGGCCGGTGCGCTGGGCAAGCCGGTGTGGGTGATGGTGGCGCAGCCGGCCGATTTTCGGTGGTTGGAAGGGCGCGAGGATAGTCCGTGGTATCCGACGCTGCGGCTGTTCCGGCAGAGCCGGCGTGACGATTGGACCGATGTGGTGGAGCGGGTTAAGGCGGGGCTGGAGGAGCGGGTGCGGGAAGGGGTATCGGTGGTGTCGCTGGAGGCGAAGCCGGTGCCGAGCGCGTCGCTGCCGTGGACGAGCCCGGCGCAGCTCAATGCGGGGCATCGGCCGGGTTTGAGCGCGGTGGTGGAGACGCGGGTGGGCATCGTGCAGTATTTGCCCGATGAGCCTATCGTCGGTGATGCGATCGGTTGGTATGGCGAGTATCTGCAGCCGCAACTGGACCTGCTGGCGCGGCTGGTGCGATCTGGGGCAACGATGATGGAGGTGGGTGCGGGGGTTGGTGCGCATGCGCTGTTCCTGGGCACGATGCTGGGCGAAGCGGGGCACTTGTTCCTGTACGAGGGGCGGCCGGTGCAGCAACGGATCTTGCGGCAGAATCTGGCGGCCAATGGGGTGAGCAACGTCACGGTGATGCGGCGCACGCTGGGAAGCCTGGGGGAGGAGGAAGGAGTGGTCGATGGGGTTCCGACCACAGAAACCCTCGATGAGCTGCAATTGGAGCGGTTGGACTGGCTCAAGATCGGGGCGAGCGGTGACGCGATGGACGTGCTCAAGGGGGCTAGCGAGACGTTATGGCGGCTGCGGCCGCTGTTGTTCCTGGCGGCGCAAGATGAAGAGGTCTTGGGTCAGCTGGCGCAGCGGGCGCGAGAATTCAGCTACCGCTGCTGGAGGCTAGAGACGGCACAGTTCAATGCCCACAACTTCAACCGGCGTGAGACGGACATCTTTGGCGGCCGCATGGCGCTGGCGCTGCTGGCCATTCCCGAAGAGATCGAGGTCGATGTGGCGCTCAACGAAGCCAGCGAGATATCATGAGCAGGTTCTTTGGTGATTGAGCGCACCGACACAGCGAGGGGAGCATTCGTTCTCATGAGGATATTGAAGTTTCTTGATACGCGCGAGCTCGAGGAATTCGCGACCGCCCTTGCGCTCGACCTGGGCCGTCGGTTCCCGCCGGCTTCGGAAGCGCGTACCGATCCAGGCGCGAAAAATCAGATCAAGGTCATCCTGCAGGGGTTGGGCGCACGCGCTGTTCGCTATCGTCAAGAGCACAAATTGGGGATCTATAGGAAAGCCAAACTGGGCAACGTGTTTCGCTGGAAGCTAAAGGAGCTGGGCTACAGCGATGCGTTCGTCGAGCATGCCACCAAAGAAATCATCACCCGACTAGCCGTCAAGCAGTCGGCTTAAGGCGACTTCGAATCGTTTGGTTGCATGGCAGCGATGGCACACCCACAAACGCCCGCGGTCGCGGTGCCAGAAGTTCACAACTCCGGCTCGCACGGATCAGGTAAGCCCTCGTCTGCCGACATACCGCGACCCAGGCATCACGGGCTCCCGGACGATCGACGCCGCCTGCTTTCCACCCTAGCCGAGCGCGATTCCAAGAGCCGATACGCCTCGGCGCTCAAGCTGCTGGTCGACGCCTTGGCGGCGGCTCCGGATGACCTGGAACTGCTATCGGCAAGGGCTTCGACCCTGTTCCATTGGCGGCGCTGCTGGGAGGCGCGCGCCGTCGGTCTCAGGGCAGAGGCTCTCGGGCTGAAGGGATTTGAACTTAACCTTTTGCTCGGTTGGTGCTGCTTCGGCGTGGGCAAGCTTGACGAGGCGGAGACCTGGATGCGCCGGGCGGTCGACGCAGCTCCCGGGGTTTCGCGGTCCCATTACAACCTGGCCGTGGTTCTACAAGCTCAAAAACGGCATCAGGAGGCGGCAACAAGCTTTGACCGCACGCAAGCGCTTGGTAGCGGCGACTTTGACACGCATGTCGGCCTCGGAACGAGCCAGCTCGCCCTAGGCAATTTTGAGACCGCCGAAACCCAGTTCCGTTGGGCCTTGGGATTGAACGGTAGTCGCGCAATTGCAAGCTCTCTCTTGGCCTCAGCGGTGGTTAGGCAGCGCAGGTACGAGGAGGCGCTGCAGATTCTCGCGCAGACCGAGCAGATCGCAGGCGGGGAGGGCGAGATCTTCGCTGACCTGGCGCGGCAGCTTCGCGAGGCCGGGCGTACAACCGAGGCGCTGGATCTATACGAGAAGTACCTCCCTTTGCAGCCCAGCCACGCCGCACACAACGACTACGCCTATGCGTTGCTGGCGGCCGGCCGCCTTATCGAAGGCTGGAACCAGTTCGAGTTCCGCTGGATGCAAGCGCCCAATCTGCGTCCAGGCTTCAACGGTCCTATCTGGGCGGGCCAGGACTTGACGGGTAAGGTCATCCTGCTGCGTGCGGAGCAGGGCTTTGGCGACATCATCCAGTTCGTGCGCTATGCGCCGCTGGTCAAGGCGCTGGGAGCGACCGTCCTGCTGCAGATGGAAGGACTCGGGCGCCTTGGACGAACGTTCCCCGGCATCGATCGGGTTCTGGAATGGTCCAAGTCCGAGGCGCTGCCGCCGTTTGACTTCTACGCTCACCTGCCGAGCCTGCCCCGCCTGTTCAATACCACGCTCGAGTCGATCCCGGCCGAGATCCCTTATCTGCGGGCCGATGCGAGCGAGGTGGCGCGCTGGGCGCCGAGGCTCGGCGCACCGGACAGGCTCAGGGTCGGGCTCGCCTGGGCCGGTAATCCCGAGCATGCGAACGATCGCTTTCGCTCGATGAAGCTGTCGATGCTGAGGCCGATACTGGAGGTCGAGGGGGTGCGTTTTGTTTCTCTGCAGAAAGGTCCGGCGGCGGAAGCGGCAGGGGTGCTGCCGGAGGGGGTGGACTGGGTGGATGTGGGTCCGGAGCTGGGGGATTTCGCGGATACGGCAGCGGTGATCAGCCAGCTGGATCTTGTGCTTTGCGTTGATACGGCGGTGGCGCATCTGGCCGGTGCGCTGGGCAAGCCGGTGTGGGTGATGGTGGCGCAGCCGGCCGATTTTCGGTGGTTGGAAGGGCGCGAGGATAGTCCGTGGTATCCGACGCTGCGGCTGTTCCGGCAGAGCCGGCGTGACGATTGGACCGATGTGGTGGAGCGGGTTAAGGCGGGGCTGGAGGAGCGGGTGCGGGAAGGGGTATCGGTGGTGTCGCTGGAGGCGAAGCCGGTGCCGAGCGCGTCGCTGCCGTGGACGAGCCCGGCGCAGCTCAATGCGGGGCATCGGCCGGGTTTGAGCGCGGTGGTGGAGACGCGGGTGGGCATCGTGCAGTATTTGCCCGATGAGCCTATCGTCGGTGATGCGATCGGTTGGTATGGCGAGTATCTGCAGCCGCAACTGGACCTGCTGGCGCGGCTGGTGCGATCTGGGGCAACGATGATGGAGGTGGGTGCGGGGGTTGGTGCGCATGCGCTGTTCCTGGGCACGATGCTGGGCGAAGCGGGGCACTTGTTCCTGTACGAGGGGCGGCCGGTGCAGCAACGGATCTTGCGGCAGAATCTGGCGGCCAATGGGGTGAGCAACGTCACGGTGATGCGGCGCACGCTGGGAAGCCTGGGGGAGGAGGAAGGAGTGGTCGATGGGGTTCCGACCACAGAAACCCTCGATGAGCTGCAATTGGAGCGGTTGGACTGGCTCAAGATCGGGGCGAGCGGTGACGCGGTGGACGTGCTCAAGGGGGCTAGTGAGACGTTATGGCGGCTGCGGCCGCTGTTGTTCCTGGCGGCGCAAGATGAAGAGGTCTTGGGTCAGCTGGCGCAGCGGGCGCGAGAATTCAGCTACCGCTGCTGGAGGCTAGAGACGGCACAGTTCAATGCCCACAACTTCAACCGGCGTGAGACGGACATCTTTGGCGGCCGCATGGTGCTCGCGCTGCTGGCCATTCCTGAAGAGATCGAGGTCGATGTGGCGCTCAACGAAGGCAAGGAGATTTTGTGAACCGCCGCGCGACCTGGTTCGTTAAGGCTTAGCCTCATGCAAAGTTCTTCACATCCGGCATCCATGGCGCAGGAATCCATGCAATTTGGAAAGTTGACGCTGAAGCGTTGCAAGTACGGATGGATGCTGTTCGCGGGTCCCTATATTGGAAAGTGCCTGGAACTCTATGGCCAGTACAGCGAGTCCGAAGTCTCATTAATGCGCCAATGTCTGCGCGAAGGAGGCACCGCCATTGACGTGGGCGCCAATATAGGAGATCTGACAGTACCCCTTTCCAGAACCGTCGGCGAGGCCGGCAGGATTTATGCAATCGAATCTCATCCTGAGATCTTCAACGTGCTCTGCGCAAATCTCGCCCTGAATGAGCTGCGCAATACCAAGCCGATAAACGCCTTCGTCGCAACCAATGACAGCGTCGATACCGATAGCCGCGAGTGGGGGAAGTCTGCCTATGTCGGCAACACTTGGAGCCCACACTACTTGGCGCTTGATTCGCTGGATGTCGCCGCCTGCGACCTGATCAAGGTCGACGTTGACGGCAAGGAGTTCGAGGTTCTGCGCAGCGGCGAAAAGCTGATCGGAAAGTGGCGGCCGATACTCTATTTCGAGAACGATATCCGCGAGTCGTCGCCAGAGCTTCTCGGATACGTGATTGAAACGCTGGGATACCAGGCCTATTGGCATCTTGCGCCCATATTCGACGAGGACAATTTCTTCGGCAATCCGGTTAACTTTTGGGCTCCGAATCAGGTGGCTTCACTCATGGTTCTTGGCATTCCGAAAGAGCGGACGACGGAGGTTTCAGGACTTGACCGAGTCAAAGACAGAAACGACTGGCCCCGGATCACAACGAAGTAACTTTCCTGACGAGGCCGGTATGGAATCCAAACAGAGACTGCCAGAGGCATCCGCAGACCAGGGCGCCGGGCCCGGGGCGCCAATCTACGTCACCCAGCCATATCTTCCCCCACTCGAGGAGTTCATCCCGTACCTTGAGAAGATCTGGGAAACGAAGAAACTAACCAACAGCGGCCCGTTCCATCAACTGCTGGAAGCGGCACTGTGCGAATTCCTGGGCGTGAAACATGTCGCGCTGTTTACGAACGGTACTCTGGCACTCGTTACGGGCCTGCAAGCGTTGCGCATCACGGGCGAAGTCATAACCACGCCGTATTCTTTTGTTGCCACCGCCCACGCCTTGCTCTGGAATGGCATCAAGCCGGTTTTCGCCGACATCGATTCACACACACTCAACCTCGACCCCAACCGGATCGAGGCGGCCATCTCACCGCAAACCACCGCGATTATGCCTGTGCATTGCTATGGGCGACCGTGCGATGTCGACGCAATTCAACGGATTGCCGACATTTACAACCTGCGGGTGATCTATGATGCGGCGCACGCGTTCGGCGTGCGGTCCACGTCGGAAAGTTTGCTTACCTGCGGCGATCTGTCGATATTGAGCTTTCATGCCACCAAGGTCTTCACGACCTTCGAAGGCGGCGCGATCATATGTCCAGACGCCAAGACAAAACAACGTATCGACTACCTGAAGAACTTCGGTTTCGCGGATGAAGTAACCGTTGTGGCTCCGGGTATCAACGGGAAGATGAGTGAATGCAACGCCGCCCTGGGCCTGTTGCAGCTGAAATATTTCGATCGGGCCATAGCGCGGCGGAAGCAGATCGACGCGGTCTACCGGGAGCGACTAAGAGATGTGCGTGGTATCCGCTGTCTGCAGTATTCGGACCAGGGTTCGCCCAACTATGCGTATTTCCCGATCCTCGTCGAGGGGGAGTACACCATGAGCCGCGATGCACTCTACGGGAAACTCAAAGAACACAACGTTTATCCGCGCCGCTACTTCTACCCTCTAATCTCCGAATTCCCGATGTACAGGGCATTACCGTCGGCGCACAGGAACAATCTGCCGGTCGCAAGCCGTGTCGCGGAGCAGGTGCTCTGTCTTCCGATCTATCCCGCCCTGGCCGACGACGAGGCGGCAAGAATTGCGGATCTGATCGCCGCTGCGAGCTCCGGCGGCTGAACTCCGACCAAGTCGAGCCACACCTGTGAGCGCCAAGGCTATGAAAGTCCAACATACAAACGACATCTTCCTGCGTGCCCTTGAGCTCGAGGACTACAGGACGACCATCCGCTGGAGGGCCGACGACGAAATATGGGACAGCGTGCTCGGCGAGAAATACTTCGTTTCTTCCGAGTACGAGAGGAAATGGGTCCTGGACGCGATCGCCAGCAAGAACGAAATACGACTCGGGGTTTGTTTGCGCGAGAGTGCAGAACTGATCGGTCTCACTTCGATCGTCGCTATCGATTGGCTCAACCGCAGTGCCCGATCACAGGTCATGATCGGAGAGAAAGCTCATTGGGGAAGAGGCTACGGCACCCAGGCGGTGCTCCAGACCATCCGCTTCGGATTCCTTCACCGTGGCTTCGAACGGATGTGGGTACGCATCGTCGCGACCAACCAGGCTTCGATCGCACTGCACGAACAGATCGGATACCGGCGCGAAGGCGTGATGCGTCGGGGGGTGTTCAAGAACGGAACATTTCACGATGTCGTCCTGCTCTCTTTGCTTCGGGACGAGTTCGATGCTTTGTATGCCTCGGACTAAGCATGCTTGCCGGCAAAGGCAACATTGAGCAGCTCGCGATCAGGGGAGGGGTGCCCCTGTTCGACTCGCCGAAGCCTACCTCCAACCTGGTACGCCCAGACAAGGAGCGTTTCTTTTACTACGCTGACCAAGTTCCGGCGGTTGGACACGTGCTCGTTCCGCAACTGGAGTCCAGGTTGGCCGCGATGCACGGCGTACAGCACTGTGTTGCCATGTGCAGTGGTTTCTGGGCTCTTGCATTGGCCATCGACGCGCTATGCCTTGAAGGGCGCAACGAGGTGGTGTTGCCATCGTTCACCTACCGTCGAATGGCCGATGTGGTTGCGTGGGTGGGCCTCGTGCCGCACTTTTGTGACGTCGAGCTCGATACCCTTGCCAGCAGCGCATCCACGGTCGTTCCCTGCCTGAACGAGAACACTGCGCTGCTCATCGGCGCGCATCCAGTAGGCGGGCACTGTGACATCGACGGGCTCCTGTCTGTCGCCTCGGAGATCAGCATTCCCTTAATATTTGACAGCGTGGAATCGGTTCACGAGCGCCACCGCGGGGTTCGTATCGGCGGCTTTGGGAATGCCGAGCTTTTCTCGCTGGGCGCGAGCAAGTTGATCAATGGTTTCGAGGGTGGCTACATCACAACGCATGACGCCGGGCTGGCAGAGCGCCTGAGACGGATGAGGGTGGGCGTCAATGATCGGCAGGGCGGCCACGCCATGTCGGCTGAAATGATCGAGATACACGCTGCCATGGCGCTGGCCGGGATGGACGATATCGAGGCGCAATTATCGCGTAACCGCCTTCGCTTCGAGGCATACAGACAGCACCTAGCTGGCATCGCCGGATTGCGACTCGTGGAATCTGATCCGACGACTGAACCAAGCTACAAGAACATCGTTGTCGAAGTCCTCGACAACTGGCCCTTCAGCCGAGACCGGACCGTCGAGATCCTAAACGCGGAATCGATTCTTGCACGCGCGTATTACGCGCCGCCATTGACGCACAGGCCCATGGCTTACCCCTTCCGGGCGGGGTCGCTGCCGAATACGGACTTCGTCGCCGAGAAGTACATTTCCATGCCGTGCGGACATCTGGTCTCGCTGGACGACATCGCAAGTATTGCCGGCGTGCTGCGTTTCATACGCCACCACGCCGATGCGATCAAGGCCGGAAGCTGAGCGGCCGCATGGGCAACGGATTGACAACCTCGTCGCTACCCTCGCCGGGGCAATACAACTTGCCCTCGCGTCAGCAGATGGTGCTGAAGTTCGAGGGCATCTTTGATCGTCAGTACTACACGGAGTCGGGTCCGCTGGTGCGCCAGCTTGAAGGCGCGCTGCAGGCGCTGCTGCACGTGGAGCACGTCATCTGCACCTCCAACCCGACGGTAGCCTGGATCATGCTGCTCGAGGCGGGGCTGGAGCGCCGTAGACTTATTGCACCGGCCACGATGGCTCGCGCATTCCGGGAAGGAAGCCTTTGGACACACTGCGAGTTGAAGCTCTGTGATGTCGATGCCGAGCGCAACTACCGGCTCGCGTCGTCCAATGTCGCGGCGTCGCTGGCCGATGGAGCTGACGGCATCGTAGGCACAAATCCGTGGGGAGGCGCGGCGGAGATCGAGGAGCTGCTTGCGCTGTCGCGCAAGACTGGGGTGAAGCTCTTCCTTGACTCTTCTCAGTCCTTGGGAAGCAGCATCAGCAAAGGTCCGATCGGCGGACTGGCGGACGCTGAGGTTTTTGCCCTCATTCCAGAAAACGTCGTGAACGGCTGTGGTGGCGCGTGCGTCTGCACTAACGACGAACTTCTTGCGGACCGGGTTCGGTGCATGCGCAGCAGTGGGGGCGTCCGCAGGCAAGTTCCGGTTACCAAGACCATCAACGGTCGGATGTCGGAGGCGCAGGCCGCCTACGCCCTCATGAGCCTTGAGGCACTGAGCGACAACATCGCTCGGAACAAGGCGCTGCACGACACTTACGCCATGTACTTGCAAAGCATTGCAGGCCTAGCCCTTCATTCGGCGGCGGGGGTTTCGGCTTCCAACTACCAACAGGCTGTGATAACCGTCGATGCGCAGCGTTACGGGTTGGGCGCGCTGGATGTGGTGAAGTGCTTGCATGACAAATCGATATCGGCGCGTCTGCTCGAGTTTCCGCTGGTGGATGCCTTCGCGACATTTGTAGCGGCGAATCTGCCCGGGATCACGGCGCTAGCCAATACGGGAATCGAGCTTCCGCTGGGGAGCGCAACCAGCAAGTGCACGGTAGAGGAGATATGCCGGGTCCTAGATCGGTCTCGGTGAAACAACATCTCGCTCGCGACGTGGCGCTGCATCGGGACGTTGACTGAGCGCATCGTCGCGCCCCGCCGCCGACGGCGAAGAGGTCAGAGAAGATCGTACTCCCCTAGCAGGCTTGCCAGCTCCTGCTTCGAGTTGAACATCATTGCATCGATTATCGACAAGAAGGGAACGAACTCTCGATCGCCCATTTGTTGGTACGGAACCGGGCGTGCCTTGAGGAAGCAGAGAGTCACGCCCTGGTCCGAGAAGTGTGTCTTGTCGTAGAGATCGACTCCGCCGATCGGATTGAAATAGTGGCTCGCCTGCAAAGTCTTGGCGATATTGATAACTCGCAGTTCGCCCTTTAGCTCGTCGTTCTTTTTGAGTTGGGACGATATGACGAAAGGAGTCAGGATCCCAAGATACGCGCAACACTCACGAAGAGCGTTGGTGACGAAGAGCGAAAGATTTCGTTCCTGCACGGCAAAGGTACGCGACACCAAAGGCAGAACCGCGTCGAAATAGGGCGCGTTTCGATATGCGCCCTCCAGCTGCCGGATTATCCTGTGCTTTTGCTTTGCGGCATCAATCGCCAGTTGGCGCTCGTTGATGTTCAGTGACGAAGGGGCCTTTTGAACCGGGAGGGTGATGTAGTGTGGCTCGCCACCGACGAGGATTCGATTTCGATTTATCCACCCGCCTTTAATCGACTGCACATCATCGTGGATCACAAATCGATCTGCCGCGCTTATGAGCTGGAAATAGCCTATGTACGGGAAGAGGTACGGCTGCATGATCGCGATTTTCATGCTTTTGGGATGGGTCGGTTGGGTTGTCTTGACCAGGAAGCCGCAGTTCGCCGGCGGGGTCCGCGACCGCGGCGGCTCGAGAGCCACCTGTAGTGACCTCGCTTCCAACTGAGTTGTCGGCGCGAGGCCCCGTGGCGGCGGCACCATGCCCGTGCGCCGTGCGGATCCAATGGCGCGCGCGGTGGCAAAGGCTGCCCGGTTGCCACGGGTCAATAACGTCCAGTTGTGGGGGATTAGAAGGAACTGGCCAGTTTCGCAAGGTGCTCGAGTTGATTGACGAACGACCTGAAATGAAACCTATTGTGATAGGCGTACCCGAACCGCTGTGCAACAGCGGCATGTGCTTCCGGATCACGTACCACGGCCGCTGCCTTGTCGGGCAAATCATTGACACCGAAACCGAAGAATAAGGAACCGAATTGTTCGATGTCCGCGAAACTGTCCTCCATATTCGCGCTGGAAAGGAAGCCGGTGCCGTTTGCCATAGCGCGTCGGGTTCGATCGTGCAGACCCTTCGACGGACTGACGTCGACCAGACCGTACGACGAGTAATACAGCTGCTGGCTGTCGGCCATGAAACGGCCCTGCTCGAAAGCATGTGAGGCGGGGGCGGTTTGAGCGATGCGCTCCCAGCCGCGGCCATAAATGCGAACGGGGAATTCCCTAAGCGAACTCAGGGCGGTTATGGCCTTGTGGCTCCGCAGATAATGATCGAGATCCCTGTGGTATTCGTGGTACGCACCGATGTTCATGGCAGGGGCAAGCCATTCCAACTCGTTTCGGACGATGACCTCGTCGAGCGCGTCATGTAGATCGACGTACGGTTCGGCGGCGATTCGGGCTTTCAGGGTCTCGGCAGCCATCATGTACGCGGACTGAAGCTGCTTGCTTAACCTCTCCCGCCACGCGGTCTCGGTAGCTGCAGGATCGTATACGTTCTTGACCATGACGAAATAGTCACCCGATTTGCGTTGCAGGCGGGCTTCCCGGTGGAGTTGAGGGATGTCGATCAGGCCCGCGCCGCGCTTGGTCCGGAAGTGACGGTTGGAATACCTCGCTGACTCGGCATTGTTGTAGAGATGAAAGCAGTACCGGCTCTCGAGCTGGTGGTTGCGCGGCATGTGCGAAGGATGGTCGCCGTGGATGCAGATGAGCGGGATCTTCAGATGGTCCCACAGGCTGTGACTTCCATCTCCAAGCATGACGTACGAACCGAGCCCCTGCCACGTGAATGCGAACTCGACGCCAGTGGGTGCAAGCTGTTCCAGCCTCGTGGGCCAGGTTGCATCGGTGATCTCGATCACCTCGACATTCTTTCCACAGGCATGGAAATGCTGGCGAATGGTCTGGTTGACGAACGTAAAAGGGTCGTTCTCACCCGCTTTCCAGTTCAGGATCACGACCTTCATGCCCGGCTGCTGCACCGGGCCTGGTACCGGATCGCTCTCGCTGCGGCGCGCTGGGTTGCTGCGCGGCAGATCCGGTCGTGGTTGCGAAGCGGATCTTCGGGCTACCGACGACCATGCTTCGCTCAGAATCTGCTTGAGGATACTCATCGCATGATAACCCGCAATACCCTAACCTGGCGCCACCGTGGCGTACAGGACCGTCTCCTCCTGGTGGATCGTGTAATGATCGAGGAAGAAGCGATACCCGCAATGCAGCGAGTCGAGCCATAGCGGTATGGAAAAGAAATCCTCAGGCCGATGGTAGAGCGAGATCGCTAGCTTCGGGCGCCAGCGCCTGAGCGAGCGCTCGGCGCCTCGAAGGGCCGCGAGCTCACTTCCTTCGATGTCCAGCTTGATGAGATCGATCCGCTCGATTTGTTTCGACTCGACGAGGCGGTCGACGGTGCGAGTTGGAAGACCGTCCTCAAGGCGTGCGCCATGATTGACTGCGACGGGGGCCGAATGGGCTGCATCCCGTTCGCCGTCGGCGTCGGCAAGGCCCACGTCGAAGAGATCGATATGAGAGGCGAGAACCGAATTCATCTGGAACGCCTCGCGCATGATCTCGCAGTGCCTGAGCATCGGATCGAAGCTATACACATGGCCGTTGGCGCCGACGTCGGCCGCGAACGCGAGCGCCGTATCGCCCAGACAGCCGCCGCCGTCGATGACGTAATCCCCCGGCTCCGGCCCGATGCGAACGCCATTTCGGTCGAAATAGTATTGGCCGCTCAAAAAAGTCGCGGCGACGCTCGAAGACCCGCACTTGACCCAGATCTCGCGCCCTTTGTAGGGAACGGAGAAAATGGAGAGCGGACCGAACATGCCCATGTCTCCCGTATCGTCGACCTTCCACGCGGGCGGAACCTCGCGCCGGCGCAGCTTTTCATGGTTCTTCAACGGCAGTCTGACATGCAGATGTCCCAACAGGCGGTAGAGAACCAATTGATCGAACAGGTCGCGCGACGCTTGATCTTCGAGTAATCCCCTTGCGGCATGAAAGGCGCCTGCATTTTCGGTCAGGACGCTCAGATACCATGCGTGCATCTCAAGGAAAAACGCATTCCGGTGTGCTTCCGGATATCTGAAGTCGTCGAAATTGTCCTGCTCCTGGTTGTGCATCGAACGGAACATTTCCTGAAAAATCGACACCAGCCAGGCCTTCGATGTGCTGAGGGTCTGTTCATTCATGCTCGTCCTCGCCTCGGGTGCCCCGGGATTGGCCATGCTGCCAGATCCGCCTTGGCCATGCCCGCGTCATGGGAACGATACCATGTGCAGGATTTGTGCCAGCAGCAAACGGGCTCCGGACGCGCACCGGCTGCAGCGCTTGGTCGCCGAGCGGGAGGGGGCACCGCGGGCGGCTCAATGCTTGCCGCTGCTTCCAAAACCGTCTGCGCCGCGCGCGCTGGCCACGAAGTCGTCGACGATCTGGAGACGGGCCTGCACCACGGGCACGATTACGAGCTGCGCAATGCGGTCCAGCGGGTTGACCGGGAATGGGGTCTGCCCGCGATTCCAGCACGAAACCATCAGCTGCCCCTGGTAGTCTGAATCGATCAGTCCGACCAGGTTGCCCAGCACAATACCGTGCCTGTGACCGAGCCCCGAGCGCGGCAGGATGATCGCGGCAAGGCCCGCGTCGCCGAGGTGGATGGCGATGCCAGTCGGGATCAGCTCCGCATGTCCCGGGGGCAGGATAAGGGGCGCGTCGATGCAAGCGCGCAGATCCATCCCCGCCGAGCCCGCCGTGGCGTAGGCTGGCAGATGCGGGCGAATGCGCTCGTCGAGCACCTTGACGGCGATCGTCGCGCCGGCAGTCGGCAGCGCGTCCTGCAAGGGCGACGAACCCTTCGTCATCGCGCCGGCAGTCTGGCCGCAATCTCTGCGACCAGCCTGCGTGCCAGTGCAAGCTTTTTCATCCGCGGCAGCGGATGAGCGCCGGAGTTGTCGAGCAGCAAAACCTCGTTCTCGTCCTGGCCGAGCGCATCCTGTGCGCGATTGGCAATGAGCAGCGGCACTTTTTTTCTACGGCGCTTGGCCTCGGCGTTCTCGGTGACGTCGTTCGTTTCCGCAGCGAACCCGACGCAGAACGGCGGTTTCGGCCGCGACGCGACTTGGGCGAGGATGTCGATCGTCGGTTTCATGGTCAGGGTCAATGGCCGGCCACTTTTCTTGAGCTTCTTCGCCTGTGCGTTGGCTGGGGCATAGTCGGCGACCGCCGCCACAGCGACGAATATCTCGCATGCCTTGACCCGCACCTCGACGGCCGCGGCCATATCGCTGGCGCTGCGCACGTCGACGCGGGTAACGCCGGCCGGCGTTGCGAGCGCAGTCGGGCCCGCGATCAGCGTCACTTCGCCGCCAGCCTCGGCGCAGGCCTGCGCCAGCGCGAAGCCCATCTTGCCCGAACTCAGGTTTGTGATGCCGCGCACCGGATCGATGGCTTCGAACGTCGGCCCCGCCGTCAGCAGGACGCGCCTGCCCGCAAGAAGCTTTGGCTGGGCCCATGCGATCAACGCCGCCACAATCTCCTCCGGCTCGATCATGCGCCCCTCGCCGACCTCGCCACAGGCCTGACCGCCATTTCCGGGCCCGAGCAGTTGGATGCCGTCGGCACGCAATTGCGCGATGTTGCGCTGTGTCGCGGCGCTGTTCCACATTTGCACGTTCATCGTCGGCGCCACGAGAAGCGGGCACGCACGCGCGAGACAGAGGGTGGAGAGCAGATCGTCGGCGTGACCGTGGGCCAGCTTGGCGATGAAGTCGGCCGATGCCGGCGCAACGAGAATCGCATCGGCGTTCCGCGACAGTTCGATATGGCCCATCGCGTTGGCAGGGCCGGATGACCAGAGATCGGTCGACACCGGATTCCCGGACAATGCCTGCAAGGTCAGCGGCGCGATGAACCGCGTCGCTGCCGAAGTCATGACGACGTCGACCGAAATGCCTTCCTTCACCAGCAAGCGCGTCAACTCCGCCGCTTTGTATGCCGCGATGCCGCCCGTTATTCCGAGCACGATTCGGTGCACCGGGCGGGCGGTGGGGGTCTTTGTCATGCGGCGATCAGCCGTGCGGCCCAAGGAGTGAAGCGTCGCGGAGTGTAATACGGGCGGGCACCAGGGTACAGCGGAGCGCAGCCCGGCCTATCCCCGCGCTATGCGCAGCGAGCGCCCCCCGGCTGCGCAGGGACCCCAAGCGCTTGAATTACCGCCCGTTTCCCGCTAAACTTGACATCTTTTTTCCACGCCCGGCGCGAGGCGCCGAGCGCCTCATGGATTGGATCGAACGATGGCTAAAGTCTGCGCAGTGACCGGCAAGGCCCCTATGGTGGGCAATAACGTTTCGCACGCCCACAACAAGACGCGGCGCCGGTTCATGCCGAACCTGCAACGGCGCCGCTTCTGGGTCGAGAGCGAGAACCGCTGGGTGAGCATGCGGCTCAGCAATGCGGCGCTGCGCACCATTGACAAGAAGGGCATAGACGTTGTTCTGGCCGATTTGCGCCTGCGCGGCGAGCACGTATAAGGCGAAGACCAAGGAGACCCACATGCGCGACAAGATCAAGCTGGAATCCTCGGCCGGGACGGGCCACTTCTACACCACCTCCAAGAACAAGAAGACGATGCCGGAGAAGATGGAAATCAAGAAGTTTGACCCGGTTGCTCGCAAGCACGTCCTGTACAAGGAAACCAAGCTCAAGTAATCGCTGTAGCCGACCATTGCGCAGAAAAAAGCCCGCGTCTGGCGGGCTTTTTTCTTTGCCTGTTGGCAAAGCCTAACTGTAGCTGCTGTAGCTCTTAAGCTCGCGTGAGAAGTCGCGCAGGGGAACGATATCGCTCGCTTCGGCGCGGTGGCACCAGTCCTGAAGGCGGGCCAGGAGCTGTTCGCGCGACTCGTTCGAACGCTCCCACAACGCGGTGAGGTCCTGGCGCATGGCGTAGATCGTCTGCAGTGCCTTGCTGCTCTCCAGCAGCGTCGCGAGCCGCGCCCGATCGCTGGCCGGAAGGTCGCCCCCGTCGGTGTGGAACCAGCGGCGCAGCCGACGCAAGCTCGACACGTCCACCGACAACTCGCCGCACCGGGCGCGCTCGCGCAGAGCAGCAACTTCGCTGGCAAACGCCCGCTTCAGCGAACGGGCGTAGCGGGTCAGGACCGCGTAGCGGTGGGTGATGACCGATTGCAGCGTCTCCAGGTCGGCGTGCAGTTTCTCCCGATCGAAGCGGATCCGGGGCGCCACCTTGCGCACGCTGGCCAGGCCCAACGCCTCGAGGCAGCGGATATACGCCCAGCCCAAGTCGAATTCATACCAGCGCGACGACAGCTTCGCCGAACTGCCGTAGGCGTGGTGGTTGTTGTGCAACTCCTCGCCCCCGATCACGATGCCCCAGGGCACGATATTGCGGCTCGCATCCGCACAGGAGAAATTGCGATAGCCCCAATAGTGGCCGACGCCGTTGATGATCCCCGCCGCGGTCACCGGGATCCAGGCCATCTGCACCGCCCAGACCGTCAATCCGATCGGGCCGAACAGGACCAGGTCGACCATCATCATGAGGCCGACACCTTCCCAGGAATAGCGGCTGTACACGTTGCGCTCGAGCCAGTCGTCGGGAGTGCCGGCGCCGTACTTTTCGAGCGTTTCGGCATTCCTCGACTCGTCCCGGTACAGCTCCGCGCCGCGCAGCAGGACCGTCCGGATGCCGCGCGTTTGCGGACTGTGAGGATCCTCTTCCGTCTCGACCCGGGCATGGTGCTTGCGATGAATGGCGACCCACTCCTTGGTCACCATGCCGGTGGTCAGCCAGAGCCAGAAGCGGAAGAAATGGCTCGCCGCCGGGTGCAGATCCAGGCCCCGATGCGCCTGCGCCCGATGCAGAAAGATGGTCACCGACGCGATCGTCACGTGCGTCAACGCCAGCGTCAGCGCGACATAGCCCCACCACGGTAGCCGCAGCAGACCGTGGGAAAGAACCGACAGAAACTCAGGATTCATGAAGGGGCTCTATGTGCGGTTAAAACGCCGTCACAGGAAGTATGCAACCGTGACGAGTCAAGGGAACGCATTCTACACGCTTCGCGAACGCCTACGCTGACACTGTCGAAGTAAACGCTCACTTAGGTGCGAGTGATTGCTCACATCGTTCTTTCTTGGCTGTCCGCTGGGCCGGCACCAACCAAGCGAACTTCGCGTTGCGGGTAGGGAATCTTGATGCCTCGTTCCACGAAAGCGCGCCAGATTCGAAGGTAGAGCGCGGAGCGGAGATTACCCTGGCCGTTTTCAGGATCCCCGACCCACACCGCAAGCTCCAAGTCGATGCCACTCTCGGCGAAGCGCAGGATCAGCACGAGCGGGGGGGTGGGCTCGCGCAGCACGCGCGGCTCGCACAGCGCGGCCTCGGTCATGAGCTGCATCGCCAGTTCGAGATCGCTGTCGTAGCTGACCTGAACGGGCACGCCAAGCCGGATGTCGCGGCTGGTATAGGAGTGGTTGAGCACGGTCGTGGTGACCATGATCTCGTTGGGCACGATGGCCTCGACGCCATCTAAGCCACGCAGCACGATGTAGCGCCCCGTCGCCTTGCTGACGATGCCAAGGCGGTTGTCGACGGTAATCATGTCGCCGATACGCACCGACCGATCGAGCAGGATCGTGAATCCGGCGATGTAGTTGCTCGCCAGCTTCTGCAGTCCGAGCCCGATTCCGACTCCGAGCGCACCGCCAAAAACCGACAGCACCGTGAGGTCGATGCCCACCATCGACAACGCGATGAGCACGCCGAGCAGCAGTAGCACGGCGCGGAAGACCTTGGCCAGGACCGTGCGCACGTTCATCTCACCGTCGGCATGCCGCAACAGCTGCTGCTCGACCAGGCCGGCGACCCACAGCGACGTCCCGATGGCCAGAATCAGAACGAGTGCATCGCGCCCTAGATCGAGCACGCTCCATTCCGACTTGCCCAGCGGGATCTTGGCGTCGGCGAGCGCATTGTCTATTTCCGGCAGGATGCCGAAGTAATAGAGCAGTAGCGCACCGAAGATGGTGTAGCTGATCGCCCGCTCCGAGACCGGCAGCCATCGGCTCTTGCCGAAGACGCTGCGCAGGCCATACACGCACAGGCGAATCAGCGCCAGCGCGATCACCAGCGGCACGGCGATGCCGAAGAACTGCGGCGGGTGCCAAGGGCGCAGCAGGGCGCGTACGAGAAGCAGGAGCAGCAGCGCCGTGAGCGGGAAGATCATGCGGTTGACGCTGCCCGCGCTGATCTGGGCAAGGCGCGAATCGTCGCCGCCGCCCAGGCGCACCCGGCGATCGACGAACCAGGCGACGACGAAACAACCGAGGACGGCGACAAGGTCGACCAGACCGGCCGGCGTGCTCAGCGCTTCCTGAATGTGATCGAGTTGCAGCGGGGCCAGCATGGCGGCCAGTTTAGCAGCCCGCCGCGCCGCGACCTCGTCGACGCCGCGTCATTGCCCGCGTTCCAGTATCGCCGCGAAGAAGCCGTCGCAGCCATGCCGATGGGGATAGACGCGCAGCGTGGACCCAGTGTCGAGCGCAATGCCGGCGCGTCCGAGCTCCGCCGCCGCGTCGCCACGGGAAAACTCCGGATGCGCAGAGAGAAAGGAGTCCACGACCGCCTCGTTTTCGGCGGGCAGCACGCTGCAGGTCGCATACACCATGCGCCCGCCTGGTTTGACCAGCGGCGCAGCGGCGGCGAGCAGGCGGGCTTGCTTCGCGGCGAGCTCGGCTACCGAGCCCTGCGCCTGTCGCCATTTGAGATCGGGATTGCGCCTGAGGGTGCCGAAGCCGGTGCATGGGGCATCGACCAGCACGCGATCGATCTTTCCCGCGAGCCTCCTGATGTGCGGATCGCGCTCGTCGCTAATGCGCACCGGGTGCACATTCGACAATCCCGAGCGTGCCAGTCGCGGCTTGAAGTTGGCGAGCCGCCGCGGCGAGATGTCGAAGGCGTACAGGCGCCCCTGCGAACGCATCATGGCACCGAGCAGCAACGTCTTGCCGCCGGCACCGGCACAGAAGTCGACGACCATCTCCGAGCGTTTCGGTGCCACCAGAAAGCAGAGTATCTGGCTGCCTTCGTCCTGCACCTCGATTGCGCCGCTCGTAAACAGCGCATGGCGCTGCAGCACGGGCTTCCCGGCGGCACGCAAGCCTAGCGGCGAATAGGGTGTCGGTACGGTCCGGATGCCATCGGCGAAGAGCGCTGCCTGCGCCGCCTCGCGGTTCGTCTTCAGCGGATTGATGCGCAGATCCAGCGGCGCCGGCGCGAGCCATGAGCGCGCCAACGCGTCTCGCTCCGCCGGAAGCGCTTCGCCAAGCGCTGCCCACAGCCAGTCGGGCAGGTCCGCCGCCTCCGCGGGGCTTAGCTCCGGCTTGCGTGCCTTGAAGTCGCGCGCCCACGCCTGCTCATCGGCCGTGAGGGCGGATTCGAGCTCGCGCAGGCTTACGCCGAGCTCACGCAGGCAGGTCGCGATAGCGAGGTTTCGCGGCGCCGTCGTCGCCGCGTGTATCGACAGCGAGCGGCGACGTCGCAGGAGCGCGAACACGCCTTCGGCCACGAACGCGCGGTCGCGCGCGCCGAGTTGGCGATGCTCGCGGAAAAAATCGCGCAATGCGATGTCGGCCGGGATCGACAAAGGCAAGACGACGGCAATCGCGTCGGCGAGCGCCGCAAGCTGGCCGGCGCGCGCACTCATCGCTGCGCGACAGTCTGGTCGACCCGGATGCTGTCGAGCAGGGCCTCGCCGGTGATGCGGCCGATGGTCATGCGCATCTTGACCATCACGTTGTGCAGCGACGGGGCGAGCCACACCCGGGCTTTTGCGCTGCCGTCGCCGCCCGTACGCTCCCAGACTTGGGCCTCCACGTCACGAAAGCTGAGCTTGATCGTCTCCGTTCCGACGCGATGGAAGCGACTGTGGTACACGCCGCGCGTGGTTGCGACGTCGAATTCGGCGTCGTCCTGGCCCGGTGGCGCGAAATAGAACTGCCAGAGGACCGTCAGTGGATCGAATGTCGGTACGTCGAGCCCGGCTGTCTTGCTGTCGTTGAGCTGCACCACGCCGGTTTCCCAGTCGAATGTTGCCACCTCATGGCGCCCGTCGCTGGTGCGCTCGGCCGTATACCGCTCGGGTTGCAGGCCCGCCGAGGTGATCGTCCCCGTACTCGTCAGCCGCCCCTGGCCGCGCAGGAACAAAGCGGCCAGACCGCGCGCTTCGCCGACCGTGGTGATGCGGTATTGATTGGCCGCATGCTCGAGACGATACACGGCGTCGCCGATGAAGAAGCCCTGCGTCCCCAGAAAACCCCGGTACACGAGTTCAATGCGCGGCGGCAGCGGCTGCGCCGCCGCGGGGTCCGGCGCAGCCGGCGGCACCGTTTCCTCCGTCGGCGCGGGCGGAACAGGTATTTGCGCCGCAGGCTCGGGCGTGGCGAGCTCGGAGTCAAACTCCGCTGCCCCGGGCATCTTGGCGAGCGCGGTCAGCACCGGCGAGGTGAGCGCCGCCCTGCGCTTGCCCTTGGGCGCAACCGGCTTGACCGCGGGCGCCGGCGGTGGCGGCATCGCCGTGAGCGTCACCGCGAGCAGCGGCAGCGGCTCGGGGGCAGGCGCGAGCGGCTCCGGCAAGCCTGCCACCAGCAGATGGGCAAGGAGCGAAGCGACCAGCGCAGCGCCGAGCACCTGTCGCGGCCGCCAGGGCCATCCGAGGCGAGCCGACGGGGACGTGCCGGGGCCAGGGCGCGGGCAGTGGGCTTCGGACGGGGCCGCTTCCACCGCGACCAACTAGGGCGTTACGGGCACGAGCAGCGTCCCGGCACCGGCAGCTTCGTTGCGCACGCGAACCCTCGCGCCGTCGATGGCCAGGCGCTCGTCGCAGAACCAGCGCACCGCGGCTACCAGGATGCGATGCTCGGCACCGAGAACGCGTGCCGCCAGGCTGTCCGCGTCGTCGTCGTCGCGCACCGCGACCGCGGCCTGCGCCACGATCGGCCCATGGTCGACCCGAGGCGTGACGAAATGCACCGTGCAACCATGAACCTTGACGCCGTCGGCAAGCGCGCGCTGGTGCGTGTGCAGCCCTGGGTAGGCCGGCAAGAGCGAGGGGTGGATGTTGAGCATTCGTCCTTGGTATCGAGTCACGAATTCCGCGCTCAGGATGCGCATGAAGCCGGCCAGCACGATCAGGTCGGGAGCGAACACGTCGACCGCGGCAGCCAGAGCCGATTCGAAGCGGCTCTGGCCGTGGGCGTTCAATTGCCGGTGATCTACGACCGTGGTGGGTACGCCGCGAGCGGCGGCAATGGCCAGGCCGGCGGCGTCGGAGCGGTTGCTGATGACGCCGACGACGCGGCCCGCGATGCCGCCGTCGCGCTCGGCGTCGAGGATCGCCGCCATATTCGAGCCCCGGCCGGAGATGAGGATGACCACCCGCTTCATCGTCGAAACCCTTTCCGGATGCGCCTCATGCGACGACGGTGGCCGCCACACCCGGTCGTCCGCGCTCGACCCGGCCGATCGCATATGCCGTTTCGCCCTGCGCCTCGAGGCGCGCTATCGCGGTCTCGGCGTCGGTGCTGGCTACGATCAGGACCAGCCCTATGCCGCAGTTGAACACCCTGTGCATTTCCGCGAGCGCGATGTTGCCGCTACGCTGCAGCCAGTCAAAAATCGGCGGCGACGGCCAGCTTGCCTTATCGATGCGCGCGACCAGCCCGGGTGGCATCATGCGGTGGGTGTTTTCGGTGAGCCCGCCGCCGGTAATGTGCGCCATGCCCTTGACCTCGAGTTCGCGGAGCAGCGAGAGCACAGGCCGCACGTAGATCCGCGTCGGTTCGAGCAACACCTCGCCGAGCGTGCGCGGGCCGGTGACGCCGGGAACCGGGCGCGCCAGATCGGCATGGCTGGTCTCGAGGATGCGGCGGATGAGGGAAAAGCCGTTGGCATGCGGCCCGCTCGATGCCAGGCCGATCAGCGCATCGCCCTCGGCGATTCGCCGGCCGTCGATCGCGCGCGCTCTTTCCACCACGCCGACGGCGAACCCTGCCAGATCGTATTCGCCGGCCACGAAGGCGGCCGGATGCTCGGCAGTCTCGCCGCCGATCAAGGCGCAGCCGGCCAGCTCGCAACCGGCCGCGATGCCCTTGATCACCGCGCTCGCGACCGTCACGTCCAGATGCTCGCAAACGTAATAGTCGAGAAAGAACAGCGGCTCGGCGCCCTGGACCAGGATGTCGTTGACGCTCATCGCCACCAAGTCGATGCCGATGGTGTCGTGACGACCGAGCGCGAAGGCGAGCTTCACCTTGGTACCCACGCCGTCGGTTCCGGCAACCAGCACCGGCTCCCGATAGCGCTTCGGCACCTCGAAGAGCGCACCGAAGCCGCCGATGCCGGCGATGACCTCGGGCCGCAGCGTGCGCTTGGCGAAAGGCTTGATGGCCTCGACCAGGGCATCTCCCGCATCGATATCGACGCCGGCCTCGCGGTAGGTTAGCGTCGGGCCGGGTGCATTGGGGGGCATTGGATTGAGTCGCGGCAGAGGGCGGCGTAAAGTGCAACGCCTTGCCCGCAATCTTACCCAAAATGACACCTTCCGGCCCGGATGATCTCGACGGCAGGCCCGATTCGGCAGACGCCGCTGCGCGGCCGCGCTCGCCGGTGCCGCTGCGGCCGATACATTATCTTTGGATAGCCGGCACGGTGCTCGTCACCGCGGCGCTGCTGCACTGGCTCGGACCGATTCTTACGCCGTTTCTGATCGGCGCTATCCTCGCCTATTTCGGCAGCCCGCTGGTGAGCTGGGCGGAGCGGCGCCGGATGCCGCGTACCGTGGGCACGCTGCTCGTGATCGCGGTTATCCTGCTGCTGCTGCTGGCGTTGCTGCTCGTGCTCATTCCGCTGGTGGAAAGCGAGGTGGCGCAGCTCGTCCGTCGCCTTCCCGGACTGGCCACCGACGCCTACGGCCGGTTGGCACCGTGGTTGCTCGACCGCTTCGGCGTCGAGCTGCAGCTCGATCCGCCTTCGCTCAAGGCGCTCGTCACCGAAAATCTGGCCAGCGCGCAGACGCTCACGCTCAAGCTGCTCTCAGGCGTCAGGGCGGGCGGCACCGTGGTGCTCGGCGTCATCATCAATATCGCGCTCGTCCCGGTGGTCATGTTCTATCTGCTGCGCGACTGGAACCGGATCGTGCTGCAGGTTGACGATCTGCTGCCGCGGCGCTGGCTGCCGCGGGTACGCACGCTGGCCTCCGAGATTGATGGCGTGCTGGCGGAATTCCTGCGCGGCCAGCTTTCCGTCATGGGCGTGCTTGCCGTGTATTACTCGGTGGCGCTGACGCTCGCCGGCCTGCAGTACGCGCTGCCGATCGGCATTCTCACCGGGCTTCTGGTGTTTATCCCGTACGTCGGCTTTGGCCTGGGGCTCGTGCTCGGCGTGTTCGCGGCGCTGCTGCAATGGTCCGGCTGGCCCGGATTCGTCGCCGTGCTCGCCGTTTACGGCATCGGCCAGCTGCTCGAGAACTACGTGCTGGTGCCATTTCTGGTCGGCGACCGCATCGGTCTGCATCCCCTGGCGGTCATCTTCGCGCTGCTCGCCTTCGGGCAGGTCTTCGGGTTTGCCGGAGTCCTGCTTGCCCTGCCGGTGAGCGCCGCGCTGCTGGTCGGACTGCGCCATCTGCGCCAGGCCTATACCACTTCGGATTTGTATCGCTGACTTGGAACAGCTGGTATTCGAGTTCGCGGCGCCCGAGCCGCCGCGACTGGCCAATTTCCTGCCGGGCGGAAACGTTGAGCTGATCGCTGCCCTCGCGCGCTTCGCCACCGGGGAGCCGGGCGAAACCGGATTCTTGCTCTGGGGCGCGCCTGGCGCCGGCAAGACGCATTTGCTGCAAGCCACGGCGGTGCTCGCCGCAGACGCTGGAGTAGGCACTCGCTTCTACGCTGGGCCAGAAGCTATGGCGGCCGACCAGGACCGCCCTGGGCGGGGGCTGGTGCTCATCGATCGCATCGATAGCGCCGACCCGGCCGCCACGGGTCGCATTTTCACCCTCTACAACGAGCTCAAGCAGCACGGCGGGCGGATGCTTGCGGCCAGTCGTGCCCCGTTGGCGAGGCTGCCCCTGCGCGAAGACCTGCGCACGCGCCTGGGGTGGGGACTGGTATATGAGGTGTTAGCGCTTACTGACGATGAGAAGGCTGTAGCGCTGGTCACCTACGCGGCGCAGCGCGGCTTCCGCCTCTCGGCCGAAGTCATCAATTATCTGTTGCGGCATGGGCGCCGCGACATGCGTACGCTGATGGCCACACTGGGCGCATTGGATCGGCTATCGCTGGCCGCCAAGCGGCCGGTAACTGTGCCTTTGCTCAAGCTCTGGCTCCGGCGTCAAGCACCATCGGTGGGGACGCCGAGCCCCGCCGACGACCATTAGGCGGTGTTGCAACAAGCTAAGCCGTTGGTTACAATAATAGAATGGTTACCGAGCACCGTGGTCGGGATGTCGATTCCAAGATCGTGGTAAAGACTCACTCCCGGTGCGGGTAAACATGTTGTAATATTGTCAACCGCTGGGCGCCGGGGGCGTTAATGCGCCTGACACCTAGATTCGTGTCACTTTGTAACTTACCCCATTGAGGACTGAAATATGACCAAGTTGATGTCGGCGCTGCTTGCAGGCGCCTTTGCCGTTTCGCTGACTGCTGCGGCGCAAACCCCGGCGCCGGCTGCGGCTCCGGCTGCGGCTCCGGCCAAGACCGAAAGCACCAAGGACACGTCGGCCAATTCGACGAAAGCGAGCTCGAAGCCGAAGACCCATAAGACCCATACGAGCCACACGAGCAAGTCGAAGAGCAAGTCGTCGAAGAGCAAGTCGAGCTCGAGCGGCACGAGCAAGGACAGCTCAAGCGGCATGACCAAGGACAGCTCGAGCGCCATGACCAAGGACAGCTCGAGCGGCATGAATAAGGACAGCACCGCCAAGTAGGGCGCGGTACGTGGCACCGGCGCAACACCAGGGGCAGGAAATGGCCCCGCGGTGTTGCACCGTATCGAAAAACTCAATATAGTTGCCGAGGGGTTTTTCGCTTTTTCGCCCGCCGCACCGGTGGCGCGGGCCATAAGTGACCGATCAATAACGATTTTTTCCCTGAGGGCAAACCGATGAACAAGCTGATTGCTACACTGGTCGCCGCCGGGTTCGCGCTCGGCTCGGTCGCTGTGCTGGCCGCCGACGAAGACAACCCGGCCTACAAGATGGGCATGGCCTCGCAGAGGCAGCACGATCTGCAGCTAATCGAGGGCCAGGCTACCAACCAACCCGCCGCGACGGCTGCCGAGACGAAGGAGATCAAGGAAGCCGCGGCGAAGGCCAGAGCCGCCTACGCGTCCATGTCTCCGGAAGACAAGGCCATGTACAAGAAGGGCATGAGGGCGCAACACCAAATGGATCTGCAGGCGCAGGAAGCGCAGGCGACCAATCAGCCGGCTGCCACCGCTGCCGAAACGAAGGCGCTCAAGGAGCAGAAGGGCACGCCGAAGGAAATCCAGAACCCGCAGCAAAGGCAAAAAGCGCTGAAGGACACGGAAAAGGCCTCCGGCCCCGGTTCCTGATCAGCCAGAGCAGCAAGCCATATCGAGGGGCAGGGCCATTGGCTCTGCCCCTTTTGCTTTGGCGTGACCGCCGGCGGCCGCGCGGCGGGCTGATCTCAACGGTTCCCCGCGACAACCGCCGGACGATCTGATTTAAGGACGAGAATCCCGCCGCTCCAGCACCGACGCCGCTCCCCATGAACTCCAAACACCGCGTCGTTCTCGGCCTGTCCGGAGGCGTCGACTCGTCAGTTGCCGCCTGGCTGCTCAAGCGCCAGGGCCACGAGGTCGTCGGCGTGTTCATGAAGAATTGGGAAGACGACGATAGCGACGCCTACTGCCCGTCGCGCGAGGACCTGGTCGACGCCGCGGCGGTGGCCGACGTCATCGGCATCGACATCCAGGCCGTGAACTTCGCCCGCCAGTATCGCGAGCGGGTGTTCGCGCACTTCCTGCACGAATACGAATGCGGCCGCACGCCGAACCCGGACGTGCTCTGCAACAGCGAGATCAAGTTCAATGCCTTTCTCGACCATGCCCTGGCGCTGGGCGCCGAGCGGATCGCGACCGGGCATTACGCGCGGCTCACGGCAGGCGGGGACCGGGTCGAGTTGGTGCAGTCTGTCGACGGCACGAAGGACCAGACCTACTTTCTGCATCGGCTCGATCAGCGCCAGCTCGCCCCGACGCTCTTCCCGGTCGGGCATCTGCGCAAGAGCGAGGTGCGTTCGATCGCGCGCGAGCAAGGGTTGCCGACCTACGCGAAACCGGACTCGACGGGCATCTGCTTCATCGGCGAGAGGCCGTTTCGCGCCTTCCTCGCGCGGTATCTGCCGCGGGTGTCGGGTCCGATTGAAACCCCCGAGGGACGCGTCGTCGGCCAGCACCAGGGACTCGCGTACTACACCCTCGGCCAGCGCCAGGGTTTGGGCATCGGTGGCAGGCGAGGCGCCGATGCGGCCGCCTGGTTCGTCGCCGGTAAAGACGCCTTGCGCAACGCGCTTATCGTCGTGCAGGGACACGACGATCCACGCCTGTATACCCGCAGCGTGGAAGTCAGCGCGATGCACTGGATCTCCGGTCGCGCGCCGCCGGCCGCAAGCCGGCTGGCGGCCAAGACCCGCTATCGCATGCCCAGCGCGCCTTGTCGACTGGACCTGATCGATAAGGGTCGCTGGCGCGCGAGCTTCGAAACCGCGCAGTGGGCGCCGACGCCTGGCCAGTATCTGGTCGTCTACGACGGCGACCGCTGCCTCGGAGGCGGGGTGATTGAAGCCGGTGCACCGTGTCCGCCGGCGCGGCACGCCGGCGTCGCGCTCGCAGCAGGGTGGTAGGGCGAGCGATCGGCCGCGCCCGAAACCGTTCCGCTCTTAGAACGGAATATCGTCGTCCAGATCGTCGACGTTCTTCTTTGCCGGCGCGCCGCCACCCTTGCCGCCGGGACGCGGCTCCCCGGCAGGAGCCCGCTCGGAGGGCTCGGCGGCAACGGACGCGCTGCCGCCCTCGCGGCTGCCGAGCATCTGCATGCGGTCGGCGATGATCTCGGTCGTGTAACGGTCCTGGCCCTCCTTATCCTGCCACTTGCGCGTCTGCAGCCGCCCCTCGACATAGATCTGCCGACCCTTTTTCAGATACTCGCCGGCAATTTCCGCCTGCCGCCCGTAGAAGACGATATTGTGCCACTCGGTGCGCTCCTGCTTTTCACCGCTCTTGTCTTTCCAGGTGTCGGTCGTCGCCAGGCGGATGTTGGTCACTGCGTCGCCGCTGGTCGTATAGCGCGTTTCCGGATCCCGGCCGAGGTTGCCCACCAGGATCACCTTGTTCACGGATGCCATGCCAATTCTCCTCTCGGATCGGTCTGCGCGACCGGTTCCAGGGTCGCCTTGGGAACTCTACCGCAGCCTCGGCGGGGGCCGCCACAGTCCGGCATCCGGGGTGCTTAGAAGGAGTCTACGAAAAAGAGTATATTAGCAGGTTGTCCTGGCCCACGAGGCTCCCAGCAAGGTATGGAATACATCCGCATTCGCGGCGCACGCACGCATAACCTCAAGAACATCCATCTCGATCTGCCGCGTCAGCGGCTCATCGTCATCACCGGGCTCTCCGGCTCGGGCAAGAGCTCGCTTGCATTCGACACGCTCTACGCCGAAGGGCAGCGACGCTACGTCGAGTCCCTGTCCGCCTACGCCAGGCAATTCCTGCAGTTGATGGAAAAGCCCGACGTCGACCTGATCGAGGGATTGTCGCCGGCGATTTCGATCGAACAAAAGGCGACATCGCACAATCCGCGCTCCACCGTCGGCACGGTCACCGAGATCCACGATTACCTGCGCCTGCTCTACGCGCGGGTCGGCGAGCCGTATTGCCCCAATCACCCCGAGCAGAAGCTCGCGGCGATGACGATCTCGCAAATGGTCGACGCGGTGCTGATGCTGCCCGAGGAGACGAAGCTCATGATCCTCGCGCCGGCGATCGTCAATCGCAAAGGTGAGCAGCTCGATTTGCTCGTCGAGTTGCGCGCCAAGGGCTTCGTGCGCGTGCGCGTCGACGGCAAGGTGTACGAGATCGAGGCGGTGCCCAAGCTGGCGAAGAACACCAAGCATACCGTCGAGGTCGTCATCGATCGGCTGCGCGTGCGCCCCGACCTGAAGCAGCGGCTCGCCGAATCGTTCGAGACGGCGCTGCGCAACGGCGACGGGCGGGCGATCGCCGTCGACATGGACTCCGGTGAGGAGCACCTGTACTCGGCCAAGTTCGCCTGCTCGATCTGCAGCTACTCGTTGCAGGAGCTCGAACCGCGGCTGTTCTCGTTCAACAACCCGATGGGGGCATGTCCCCGCTGCGACGGACTGGGCTCGATCAGCTTCTTCGACCCGCGGCGCGTGGTCGGCTTCCCCCACCTGTCGCTTGCGTCCGGCGCGATCAGGGGCTGGGACCGGCGCAACCAGTTTTACTTCCAGATGCTGCAGAGCCTCGCCAAGCATTACCAGTTCGACCTGGAGCGGCCATTCGACCGGCTGCCCGAGCGCGTGCAGCAGATGATCCTGTACGGCAGCGACAAGGAAAAGATCGCCTTCCAGTATCTTTCGGACCGCGGCAAGCCGATGCTGCGCGAGCACGCCTTCGAGGGCATCATTCCGAACCTCGAGCGGCGCTATCGCGAGACCGATTCGATCATGGTGCGCGAGGAGCTTGCGAAGTACCTCAATTCCAAGCCTTGCCCGGAATGCGAAGGGACACGGCTGCGCCGCGAGGCGCGCCATGTCAAGGTGGGCGGGCGCGCGATCTACGAGGTCAGCAACTGGCCGCTCAAGCAGACCGGAGAGTTCTTCACCGGCCTCAAGCTCGAGGGCCAACGCCAGGCGATCGCGGACAAGATCATCAAGGAGATCGTCAACCGGCTGCAGTTCCTCAACAACGTCGGCCTCGAGTATCTTTCCCTCGACCGATCGGCGGAAACGCTCTCCGGCGGCGAGGCGCAGCGCATACGGCTTGCCTCGCAGATCGGCTCGGGCCTGACCGGCGTCATGTACGTGCTCGACGAACCGTCGATCGGACTGCACCAGCGCGACAACGATCGCCTGCTGACCACCCTCAAGCACCTGCGCGATCTGGGCAACAGCGTGATCGTCGTCGAGCACGATACCGACGCGATTCTCTCGGCCGACCACGTCGTCGACATGGGTCCCGGTGCGGGTGAGCACGGCGGCCAGATCGTCGCCCAGGGCACCCCGGAGGACATCCGGCGCGCGGCGCATTCCCTCACCGGCCAGTACCTCGCCGGGCATCGACAGATCCCGATCCCGGCACATCGCCACAAGTTCGACGCCGAACGCTGTCTGACGCTTACCGGCGCCACCGGCAACAACCTCAAGAGCATCACGCTGAAGCTGCCGGTGGGGTTGTTCGTCTGCGTGACCGGCGTGTCCGGATCGGGCAAATCGACGCTGATCAACGACACGCTCTATCACGCGATCGCGCGCCACCTCTACGGCAGCAGCGCCGAGCCTGCGCCGTATGAGGAGATCTCCGGCCTGGAGTTCTACGACAAGGTCATCAGCGTCGACCAGAGTCCGATCGGGCGCACCCCGCGGTCGAACCCGGCGACCTATACCGGTCTGTTCACCCCCATCCGGGAACTGTTCGCCCAGGTCAAGGAAGCACGCGAGCGCGGCTACGGCCCGGGGCGCTTTTCATTCAACGTCAAGGGCGGCCGCTGCGAAGCTTGCCAGGGCGACGGGCTCATCAAGGTCGAGATGCACTTTCTGCCCGACGTCTACGTGCCCTGCGATGTTTGTCACGGCCAGCGCTACAACCGCGAGACCCTCGAGATCCAGTACAAGGGCAGCAACATCCACGACGTGCTGTCGATGACCGTCGAACAGTCGTACGCGTTCTTCGAGGCGGTGCCGGCGGTGGCGCGGAAACTGCAGACGTTGCTCGACGTGGGCCTGGGCTACATCACCCTTGGGCAATCGGCGACGACGCTTTCCGGCGGCGAAGCGCAGCGGGTGAAGCTGGCGCTCGAGTTGTCCAAGCGCGACACCGGGCGCACCCTGTATATCCTCGACGAACCGACGACCGGGCTGCACTTCCACGACATCGAAATGCTGCTGACGGTGTTGCACCGGCTGCGCGACCACGGCAACACGGTAGTGGTCATCGAGCATAACCTCGACGTGATCAAGACCGCCGATTGGATTGTCGACCTTGGGCCCGAGGGCGGAGCCGGCGGCGGCCGCATCATCGCCGAGGGCACGCCGGCGCAGGTCGCAGCCGTTGCCGCGAGCTACACCGGCCGCTACCTCAGGCCCGTGCTCGAGCGACAGGCGGCGCGCAAGGCGGTGCGACCGCCGCCCGAGCCGGAGCGCAACGGGCGCGGCAAGAAGGCGGCCGACCTGCTGGGCTGACTCGCCGCGACGCCAGCCTTAGGCGGCGCGCTTGATCGCCGGCGGGTTCCAGTTCCGGTCGAGCATTTCCTGCTTGGGCCAGTAGACGCGCAGGGTCACGCTGAAGTTGTCCTTTGGGGCCGGCAGCCAGTTCGATTCCTTGTCCTTGCCGGGGCTCTCGCTCTGCAGATAGATGTCCAGCGACCCGTCCGGGTTGAACTTGGGCTTGTCGCGATCGCCGATGGCGTGGCGGTCGATCGGATTGGCGACGAAGGCGTGCTTGTCGTTATACATCGCAAGCGACCAGAAGCCTTCTGCGGGCGGTGCCTTTCCCTTGTCGAAATGCAGGACGTACCGGTTGGCGCCGTTGAGCGGATGGCCTCCCGCGTCGAGGTAGGTCGACGGAGCGAGCGCGTCCTCGGGTGCGTCGGCACCCAGGCCCAGCCATGCAATGACCGCCCTCAGGCCGTAGTTGGTACCGTAACGACCCAAGTCCCAATTGATCGTCCAGCCGTTGCGCAGGTCGCCGATGCTGCCCTTTGCCGCCAGGACGATCGCTTCAAGCGCGCCTTTCGACCCGTCCTCGATACCCCTGGCCGCGGCGGCATCGAGCTTGCTCATGTCGAAGGGTTGTCCGGCAACGACGCCCAGCTTCTTTACCTTCTCGACCATCGGCGCATCGGCCGGGGCCGGTGGATTGCCAGGCAACAGGCTGGCAAAGCGCGTGAAGAACGTCTGCGCGTCCATCTTCGCCACCTGCTCGGCCGGAGGGGTCTTGACGTCGCCACCGGCGTGCGCCGCAGCAGGGGAATGCGCCGCCTTGTGCCACTGCGACAGCGGGGTCAGCTTGTACTCATCGGCGAGCTTCGCCGCGACCGCCTCGTCGGCCTTGCCGTTGATCTCGGTGCGGCCGAGCACCCAGACCATGTCGGTCGGCGACTTGATCGCCTCTACCTCCGGCGGCAGCTCTCCCTTCCACTTCGGTCCGACGATCGCGAAGTCGGCTTTCTTCGTGCCGGTCGTGCGCTTGCCCGGCGACTGGAAGACGTTGGTCCAGGCATCGAGCATCGCCATGAGGTAATAGCGGCCGTGCGTGTCCGGCACCGACAGGATGACCGGCTCGTGTCCCAGGTCCAGCCAGGCTTCCGAATAGAGCACATCGGGGTTGGGATTCGGAATCTCCGCTCCCGTGGCGTCGGACGACGGGCGCGGGCGCTCGAAGGCGTTGACCGGCACTCTTGCCGTCTGTACCTGCCTGGTCACGTCCATGAGCACCAGAGGGTAGGCATAGACATAAACTTCGGTCGCAAGCCGTTTCATCTCCTCGTTGACCGCGGGCGGGGCGACCGTTTGGGCCTTTGGCGGCGCAGGCGGCTCGGGCTTGCCGCAGGCGACAACGAACAGTGCTGCGATCAGCGCAACGACGGCGAGCCTTGGCTGCAGATGAACCATTGCGGGTACCCTCCTGGTGTGGCGCGAGTGTAGTCCATGCCTCTCGGTCGATGCAACGCGGCGGCCGGGCAAGGGAATTGGCCCGGTCGGCAAAAAAAAGAGCGCGGCCGCAGCCGCGCTCGGGTGTTGCCCTTTGGACCGGTACAGCCTTACTGGATCGTGATCTGCTTCGAGGTGGCCTTGACGATCTTCGGCAGCGTCAACTGCAGCACGCCGTCGCTGTGTCTGGCCTGCGCGGCGTTGGCATCGACCGCTTCGGGCAGACGGATCGCACGGCTGGCCTTGCCGAAGCTGCGCTCGCGCCACAGCATCTTGCCATTCGCTTCGAGCTCCTCGCGGAACTCGACGGCGATGGTCACGTCGCGGTCGTCGACGTTGACTTCGATCTTGTCCTTGGCGACGCCCGGCAGCTCGGCCTTGACGACGTACGCTTCAGGCGTTTCGACGACATCGAGATCAATCACCCCGCCACTCGCCTCCGCGCTGCCATTGGCCGGCGCGAGGAAAGCGCCCAGCACCCGATCAAGCGGGCTCTGATAACGCAACAACCCATTCATCGTGGACTCTCCTGTGAAATACGTGGGGCGGCAGTCGAGCCGCCTACGCACGCAAAGATGGCGCCGCCGCTGTGGATTTCAAGGGGAGGCATCGGCTGCTGCGCCGGGCCCTTCCGGCACCGGGCCGGCGCCCGGAGTCGGCGCAGGGGCGGCCTTGCTGACCGCGGCCAGAATGCCTTGCAGCAGCACCGCCGGCGGCGGCGGGCAACCGGGCACCGCGACGTCGACCGGGATGAGGTTCGCGACCCGGCCGCAGGTCGCGTAGCTTTCGCCGAAGATGCCGCCGGAGCAGGCGCAATCGCCTACGGCAACGACGAGCTTCGGGTCGGGAGTTGCATCGTAGGTGCGCTTGAGCGCGATCGCCATGTGCTTCGACACCGGCCCGGTCACCAGCAGCATGTCGGCATGGCGCGGACTGGCGACGAATCTGATGCCGCGACCTTCGAGATTGTAGTAGGGGTTGCCCATGGCGTGAATCTCAAGCTCGCAGCCGTTGCACGACCCGGCATCGACATGGCGGATCGTCAAGGCGCGGCCGAGCATGCGCAGAATGTCCTGCTGCAGGCGGGCGACCTGCACCATATCCTCCGCCGGCGAGGGCGCTGGCTCGGTCTTGATCCCGGTCTTCACGATCTGGCGCAGGATGGTCAACATGGCTCGGATTTGCCTCTACAGGTCGTGGCCGCTGTAGGAAAGGTTGAACGACTTGTTGATGAGCGGAAAGTCGGGAACGATGTTGCCGATGACCGCATGCTCGAGCACCGGCCAGTTCTGCCACGACGGGTCGTGCGCATGGCAGCGACGGATCACGCCGTCGGAACCGCTCTCCAGAGCCATCACCACCGGCCCGCGCCAGCCTTCCACCAGTCCGATGGCGAGGCCCGGTGCCGGTGCCCGGGGCAGCGGATCGGCAATCGCGCCCACGGGCAATGCCGCGAGCAGGTTCTCGCAGAGGCGCAGCGACTCGTGCGTTTCGTCGAAGCGCACCGCGACCCGCGCCGCGACATCCCCGCTCGTGCGCGTCGCCCGGCGCACCGCCAGCGTATCGTAGGGAGGCATCGGAAAGTCACAGCGCAGGTCGTCCGCGCGGCCGCTGGCGCGTCCGGCAAACCCGGTCAGCCCCAGTTGGGCTGCCAGCTCGGGGGTGACTTGACCGCAGCTGCGAAACCGGTCCTGCAAACCGGCATGCTCGTCATAGATGTCGCGCAGCACCCGCAGCTCCCGCGACAGGCGCCTGCACTGGGCGCGCAGCGCGCCGGCAGGGCCGGCGTCGAGATCGCGCGCGACGCCGCCGGGAACGACGATGTCCATGAGCAGGCGGTGGCCGAAGGCCTCGGCGTTGAGGCGCAGCACGTCCTCCCTGAGCCTCGAGAATTGCGCCAGGCCGAAGGCAAACCCGGCGTCGTTCCCCAGATAGCCCAGGTCGCCGAGATGGTTGGCAATACGCTCGCGCTCGAGGCAGAGCGCGCGCAGCGCGACCGCGCGCGCCGGAGCGCCGCCGCCGCTGATCGCCTCGACCGCCAGCGCGTAAGCCCAGGCGTAGGCAACCGTGCTGTCGCCCGACACGCGGCCGGCGAGTCGATAGCCCTCCGCCAGACTGAACGCCTCGAAGCGCTTTTCGATTCCCTTGTGGGTGTATGCCAGGCGCTCCTCCAGGCGCAGTACCTTCTCGCCTACGACCTGAAAGCGAAAATGCCCTGGCTCGATGATCCCGGCGTGGACGGGACCCACCGGAATCTCGTGCACTCCGTCGCCGGCGACGCGTACGAACGGATAATCCTCCTGGCCGGGTTCCCATCGGGGCGAGCTCTCGAAATCGCGGCGCAAGGGGAAACGGTCGATGGGCCACGCCGCCTGCCATAGCCACGGTCGCTGGTCGTCGGCATCGCACTCCACGCCGACCAGGTCGAAGGCCGCGCGCTGCATCCGGTTGGCCACCGGAAAAATCGGCGCCAGATCGGGATAGCGCGCACCCTCGCCGGGCAAGGTGTGCTCGAGCAGCGTCAGGCCGGCCGCATCCTTGAGCAGCACCCGCAGGCAGAAGCCGCGCTCGCGATCGCGTTCGTCGCTCGCCCACAGTGCCAGCAGTTGCCCGCCCTGTTCCCAGCCAAGGCGGCAGGCCGAGAGCAGCTGCGCCGAACTCACCGGGGCACGTTGCGTCGGGACGCTGCCGGCGAGCGTTGCGGTGGCGATGCCGAGGGCGGACAGGTTCATGACCGCGTCAGCCGATCAGTTTGGCCGCCTGCCGATACCAGTCGGCAAGGAACGGCGGAATCCAGATCCCGAGCATCAGCACCAGCCCAAGGTGCACGAACACCGGGGTCATCGCCGGACGCTGCGGCAGGCGCGCCGCCGTCGCGTCGCCGAACACCATCGGCTGCACCTTGGAAAACACGGCGGCGAAGGCGACGCCCAGCGCGAGCAGCAGAAACGGAGTCGCCCACGGGTGCTCGCGCATCGCCGAGGTCAGGATCAGGAATTCGCTGGCGAACACGCCGAATGGCGGCATGCCGAGGATTGCCAGCGCGCCCAGCACCAGCCCCCAGCCAATCGCGCGGGCTCACGGTTATCAGACCGCGGATGCCGTCGATGAGCTGGGTGCCGGTCTTCTGCGCCGCGTGGCCGACGGCGAAAAAGATCGCCGATTTGGTCAGCGATGCACCGTCATGTGCAGCAACGCCGGCGAAGTTCGCGATGGGCCCGCCCATGCCGAAGGCGAAGGTGATGATTCCCATGTGCTCGATCGAGGAGTAGGCAAACAGGCGCTTGATGTCCTTCTGCCGCGACAGCAGGAAGGCCGCCACGACCACCGAGACGAGCCCGAAGCCCATCATGCATATTGCCGGCGAACGCGGTGCCGCAGCGAGCCCTCGACCAGCACCTTGCAGCGGATCACCGCATACAGCGCGACGTTGAGCAGCAGGCCGGACAACACCGCCGACACCGGCGTCGGCCCTTCGGCGTGCGCGTCGGGAAGCCAGTTGTGCAGCGGCACCAGACCGACCTTGGTGCCGTAGCCGACCAGCAGGAAAACGAAGGCGAGCGACAGCACCGTCAGGCTCGAGCTCGCCTTCACGCCGTTCAGTTCGGTCCACAGCAGCGCGCCGCCCTCCGGCCCGAGCACCTTCTCGGCGGCGAAGTAGAGCAGGATCGTGCCGAAGAGCGCCTGGGCGATGCCGACCCCGCAGAGAATGAAATACTTCCATGCCGCCTCCAGGCTCGCCGGCGTGCGATACAGCGATACCAGCAGCACCGTGGCGAGCGTCGCCGCCTCCATCGCGACCCAGAGGATGCCCATGTTGTTGCTCACAGCACGAGCAGCATCGTGAATATGAACACCTGGTACATGCTGTGATAGAGCCTGAGCCGCGACGGCGTCAGGCGCCCGTGGTCCCGCTCGATCTGCATGTAGGGGCGCGAGAAGATCGCGGTCGTGAAGCCCACAAATGCCGTCAGCGCGACCAGGAAGACATTGAACGAGTCGATGAAGAACAGTCTGTCCACGACCAGCAGCGGCCCGTCACGGATGACCCGGGCGCTCAGCGCCAGCGACGCGAGCCAGGTGAGCAGGCTCACCGCGACATTGAGCCGCGATGCGACCGCGCGCTCGCCGATCAGCGACAGCAGCAGCGCGCCGGCGAGCGGAAGCCCGAGCACCGCCAGGGTCTCGATCACTCGCTCTCCTTGAGCTTTTCCAGATGCTTCAGATCGAGGCTGTCGAACTGTTCACGTATCTGGAAGAAGAACACGCCGAGGATCAGCATGGCGACGAGCACGTCGAGCGCGATGCCCAGCTCGACCACCATCGGCATGCCGTAGGTGGCGCTGGTCGCGGCGAAGAACAGCCCGTTCTCCATCGCCAGGAATCCGATCACCTGCGGAATCGCCTTGCGGCGGGTGATCATCATCAGGAAGGCCAGCATTACGCACGCCATCGCGATACCCAGTGTGGAGCGCGTGATCGTGCTCGCCAGCTGCTCGATCGGGGTGGCGAGGTTGAAGGCGAACACCACCAGCACGATGCCGACCAGCATGGTGGTCGGGATATTGAGCAGGCCTTCGACGTCCCAGCGTACGTCGAGCTTGCGCACCAGGCGGTGCAGAAGCCAAGGCAGCAGCGCGACCTTGAGCAGCAGCGTCAATGCCGCGGAGCCATAGAGGTGAGTCTGCCCGGTCGCCCAGGCCACGATCACCGTCGAGCACGCCAGCGCAAAACCCTGCGCCGCGAAGAGGTTGATCAGCGACAGCACCCGCCGCTGCGAGAGCATCGCGAAGGCGAGCAGCAGCAGAACCGCGGCAAGCAGGTTGATGAGCTGGGCCCAGATGGGAATGCCGGTCATGACCGCCTTCAGCTTCCCAGCAGCAGGTTGACCAGCATCCCCAGCACGGCGAGCAGGAACGCGGTGCCGAGGAATTCCGGGGTGCGGAAGATACGCATCTTGGCCGACAGCGTTTCGATCAACGCCAGCCCGAGGCCGCCGAACGCGAGCTTGGCGATGAGCACGGGGGTCGCCCCGAGAATCGCGCTGGCATCGGCGTTGCCCTGGGCGATGCCGAAAGGCACGAACAGCGCCAGTCCGATGCACGAGTAGTTGAAGAGCTTGAGCGCGGCGGCCCATTCCATGAGTGCCAGATGGCGCGCCGAATACTCGAGGATCATCGCCTCGTGGATCATGGTCAGTTCGAGGTGCGTGGCCGGGTTGTCCACCGGAATGCGCGCGTTCTCGGCCAGGGACACCATGGTGAAGGCGACGCCAGCGAAGGCAAGGCTGGGATAGATCGCGAGGTCGCGCTGGGTGAAGGTCTCGACGATCGTCGGCAGCAGCGTCGAGCCGGAGATGAGCGACGCGGTGAACAGCACCATCAGCAATGCCGGCTCGGCCAGAAAGCCCACGAACATTTCCCGCCGCGCGCCCATGCTCCCGAACGCCGTGCCGAGATCCATCGCGGCGAGGGCGATGAACACGCGGGCCAGCGCAAACAGCCCGACCAGCGCGATCGCATCGGCGGCGCGGGCGAAGGGCAGATTGGTGGCGAGCGAAGGCACGATCGCGGCAGCCAGCGCCATTGCCGCGAACACGACATACGGCGTAATGCGAAACATCGCCGAGGCGTTCTCGGCGACGACCGCGTCCTTGTGGAAAAGCTTGCGGATGGTGCGATAGGGTAGCAACAGCGACGGCGCGCTCTTGTTCTGAAGCCAGGCGCGGCACTGGTTGACCCACCCCAGCAGCAGCGGGGCGAGCAGCAGCGCGATGGCAAGCTGCAACAGCTGGGAAAGGAAACCGCTGACCGTCATCGCCGCCTCATCGCACGAAATAGAGCAGAGCGAGCAGGGTCAGGAAGCTGTACATCAGGTAGATCGATATACGCCCCTGCTGTATCAGGCCGACCTGCCGCGCCACCCAATCGGCGGCGCGTGCCAAGGGCAGATAGAGCCAGTGCCAGAAGGGGTCCTCGGCCCGGACAAAATACCTCGGCGCGACGTCGAAGGGCGTGGGCAGTTGGCGCTCGATGCGGAAGAACTGCTCGAAGATCTGCCGAATCGGCTGACCGAAGCCCTCGGCCGTGTCCTGCATGCGCGGGGTTTGCGTCGGAAAGCCGCAATCCCAGGCCGGTCCCTTGCGCAGCCGCCCGTGGTAGAAACGATGGACGACCTGGATGGTCAGCAGCAATACCACGACCGTGACCCCGAGCACGATGAGCGGGCTGTAACTGGCGCGCTTGGCGTCGATAGGCGAGAGCAGCCACCAGCTTGATCCACCGTGGTAGACCGTGGCCCCGACCAGCATCGCGTTCACCGCGTCCAGACGGGAGATGACCTGGACCGGAAACAAGCCAAGCAGGATGCAGCCTGCGGCAAGCCAGACCAGAGCCACGCGCTCGAGGCGTCCGGCATCGTGGGCGTAGGCGAGGCTCGGCTCGCGCGGCCGGCCGAGAAAGACCACGCCGTAGAACTTGACCATCGCGTAGGCCGCCATCGCGGCGGCGAGCACCAGCGCCGCGGCCGCCAGCGGCACCAGCATGTTGATGAACGATTGCGGCAGGCTGGGTGTAAACAGGAACGCCTGCAGCAGCAGCCACTCGGACACGAAGCCGTTCAACGGCGGCAGGCCGGCGATCGAGAGCGTTCCGACCAGCGCCAGCCAGGCCACCCATGGCATGCGGTGGATGAGGCCGCCGAGCTTGCCGAGACTGCGCTCCTGGGTGGCGTGCAGTACCGAGCCGGTGGCCAGAAAGAGCAGGCTTTTGAAGAAGGCGTGGTTGAGGCAGTGGTAGAGCGCCGCGGTGAGCGCGATCGCGCAGAGCAGGGTCTTGTCGTAGGTCTTGAACAGAATGGCCAGACCGATGCCGGCGACGATGATGCCGATGTTATCGATCGACGAGTAGGCGAGCAGCCGCTTCATGTCGGTCTGCACCGTCGCAAAAAGCACCCCGAACAACGCGGTGGCCAGGCCCAGCACCAGCGCGATCACGCCCCACCACCAGAGCTGGCCGGTTAGCAGATCGAAGGTCACGCGCAGCAGGCCGTAGATCGCGGTCTTGAGCATGACCCCGCTCATCAGCGCGGATACCGGCGAGGGTGCCGCCGGATGCGCCTCCGGGAGCCAGACGTGCAGCGGCAGGAGCCCGGCCTTGGCGCCGAAGCCGGCCAGGGACAGCAGGAATGCGATCGAGGGCCAAGCCCCCTGCAAACCCATCGACCGCATCGAGGCGAAGGTGTAATCGCCGCTGCCGCCCTGCAGCACGCCGAAGCAGAGCAGGATCGACAGGGCGCCGAGGTGCGCGATGAGCAAGTAGAGAAAGCCGGCGCGGCGGATCTCCGGTATGCGGTGATCGGTCGTCACCAGGAAGAACGATGAGAGCGCCATCGTCTCCCACGCGATCATGAATACGAAGGCATCGTCGGCGATAAGCACAAAGGCCATCGCCGCGAGAAAGGTGTGGTATTGCAGGCACAGCAGGCCGGGCGCCGCGCCTTCGCTGGCGCGGAAGTATCCGGCGGAGAAGACCGAGATGCCGGCTGCCGTGACCCCGAGCAGGAACAGAAAGAACGCCGACAGGGCGTCCAGCCGCAGGTGGAACGGCAGGTCGGGGAGCCCGAGCGGCAACGTGAGGGCCTGGGGAGGCTGGCTCATCGCCTGCAAGGCGAGGCCGGCAAGCAGCAGTCCGGCCGCGGCTCCGGCGCTGAACAGCACCCGCCCCACATAGGTCAGGTTGCGCGGCCGCGCCAGGCCCAGCGCGCCGATCGCAAGCCAGGCGGCGATTACGGCGATGATCAGCGGCAGCGTGTCGATCACCAGGCGCCCGCGTCGAGCGGCGTGTCGAGCGGTCGCGGCGTCCAGGCACGGTATCTCATTTGACGCGCATCCCGGGCGCTGCGCCGGAATCCGGCGCGAGCAGGTAGATGCCCGGGCCGTCGCCGGACGCGGCCAGCACCATGCCTTCGGACAAGCCGAAGCGCATCTTGCGCGCGGCGAGGTTGGCCACCATCGGCGTCAGGCGCCCGACAAGGTCCTCGGGCCGGTACGCCGACTTGATGCCGGCAAATACCGTGCGCGGGCGACCATCGCCGAGGTCGAGGGTGAGCTTCAAGAGCTTGTCCGCACCGTCGACCTGCTCGGCGCCGACGATCCTGGCGATGCGCAGGTCGACCTTGGCGAAATCGTCGAGCGAGATCACCCCGGCAGCGGTTGCGCCCGCCGGCTGCTGCGGCTCGGCCCTCGGCGCCTGCGCAGCCGGGCCGGCAGGCACGTCGAACAGCGCATCGATCTGCTTCGGATCGATTCGCGTCATGAGGTGTGCGTAGGAGCCGACTTTGTGTCCTGCCGGGAGATGATTGCCGACGTCAGCCCAGCTTAGCGGGCGCTCGAGGCGCAAGAACTTCTCCACCTCCTCGGCAACACCCGGGAGCACGGGCTTTAGAAACAGCGACGTGATTCGAAACGATTCGATGGTCGCGGAGACGACCTGGTGCAGATAGTCGTTATCCCCGGGGTTGACCGGCGTGGCAAAACGCTTGGCCAGCTCCCATGGCCTGGCATGGTCCCAGAACGCATTGATCTTGTCGGCCCATTCCATGATGAGCCGCAACGCCATTCCGAATTGCCTGCGCTCGTAGAGAAGGCTGATGCTCTCCGAGTAACGGGCCGCATCTTCGATCGGCATGCGGCGGTACTCACCCGGCACGGATCCCTGCTGCGTCTTGCCCGTCGTTTCGCATAGCTTCCCGTCGAAATGCTTCTCCAGAAATCCAGCCGCCCGACTCGCGATATTCACGTATTTGCCGACCAAGTCGCTATTCACCCGTGCCACGAAATCATCGGGATTGAAATCGATGTCCTCGACCCTGTCGTTGAGCTTCGCGGCAATGTAGTAACGCAGCCATTCGGGGTTCATGCCCACGTCGAGGTAGCGCTGGGGGCTGATGCCGGTGCCGCGCGACTTGGACATTTTCTCGCCCGACATGGTGATGAAGCCGTGCACGAATACGTTGGTCGGCAGCTTGCGCTGCGCGAACTCGAGCATCGCCGGCCAGAACAGGGTGTGGAAGTAGACGATATCCTTGCCGATGAAGTGGTATTGCTCGACCTCGGGCGCGGCGAGAAATTCGTCGAACGACCGCGTCTCGCCATACTTGCTGCGCGCCCTGCCGCTGTCGAAGAAGTTCTTCAGGCTCGCCAGGTAGCCGACCGGCGCGTCGAGCCAGACGTAGAAGTACTTGCCGGGGGCGCCGGGGATCTCGATGCCGAAATACGGCGCGTCGCGCGAGATATCCCAGTCGGCGAGCTTGCTCGCCGTATCGTCGCTGCCCAGCCATTCGACGATCTTGTTCTTCACTTCCGGCTGCAGCGCGGTCGTCGTGGTCCAGTGGCGCAGGAACGCCACTACCTTCGGATCGGAGAGGCGGAAAAACAGGTGCTCCGAGCAGCGGAGCTCCGGCGCGGCGCCCGTGAGCACGGAGTAGGGATGGCCAAGCTCGGTCGCCGCATAGGTCGAGCCGCAGTTCTCGCATGCATCGCCGTACTGGTCGCGGGTGCCGCACTTCGGACACTCGCCCTTGATGTAGCGGTCGGGCAAGAACATGTTCTTCACCGGGTCGAAAAATTGCTCGACCGGCTTGGCGTAGATCAGGCCTGCCGTCTTGAGGCAGTGATAGATGCTTTGCGACAGCTCGACGTTTTCGGGGCTGTGCGTGGTGTACCAGTTGTCGAAGCTCAGGTGGAAGCGCTGATAGTCCCGCTGGTGCCAGGCGGCGACGCGCGCGATCAGCGCCTCGGGCGTCGTGCCCTCGGCCTCCGCCCGGAGCATGATCGGCGCGCCGTGGGTATCGTCGGCGCAGACGAAATGCACCGTGTGCCCCTGCATGCGCTGGAAGCGCACCCAGATGTCCGCCTGGGTGTATTCCATGATGTGCCCGATATGGAAGGGTCCATTGGCGTACGGCAGAGCGGTGGTGACGAACAGCGTGCGGCGCGACATGCAGCAAAAAACCTTTGATGCGACAGGGGAATATGGGATTCTAACAAAGCGCTCTTGCGCTGAGTACCGGCCGGGTCGCTTTTTCGCTACACTCGCACTCTCCCTGTGTCGCTGCTCAATCCGTCGTTCATGCCCATTACCGAGGCCGACGTCCAGGCCAGCCTGCACGCACTGGTCGATCCGAACACCGGCCGCGATTTCGCCGCGGCCAAGGCCGTGCGCAAGGTGACCGTCGACGCTTCCAACGTCAGCGTCGATCTGCTGCTCAGCTATCCGGCCCGTAGCCAGCACGAGGCCTTGCGCAGGCTCGTGCAGGCCAAGCTGGCGGCGCTGCCAGGGGTCGGCAAGGTGACGGTGAATATCAGCCACAAGATCGCCTCGCATGCGGTGCAGCGCGGGGTGAAGCTCGTTCCCGGCGTCAAGAACATCATCGCCATCGCCAGTGGCAAGGGCGGCGTGGGCAAGTCGACAACCGCGGTGAACCTCGCCCTGGCACTCGCCGCCGAAGGCGCGCAGGTAGGCGTGCTCGACGCCGACATCTATGGCCCGTCGCAGCCGATGATGCTCGGCATCGCCGGCCGGCCCGATTCGAAGGACGGCAAGACCCTCGAACCGCTCGAAGCCTGGGGCGTGCAGGCCATGTCGATCGGATTTCTGATCGAAACCGACACCCCGATGGTCTGGCGCGGGCCGATGGTCACGCAGGCGCTCGAGCAACTGCTCAAGGATACGAACTGGCGCGAGCTCGACTACCTGATCGTCGACATGCCGCCGGGCACGGGCGACATTCAGCTGACTCTGGCGCAGAAGGTGCCGGTAACCGGAGCGGTGATCGTCACCACGCCGCAGGACATCGCGCTCATCGACGCCCGCAAGGGCCTGAAGATGTTCGAAAAGGTCGGAGTGCCCATCGTCGGCGTGGTCGAGAACATGTCAATCCACGTCTGCTCGAACTGCGGCCACGCGGAGGCGATCTTCGGCGAGGGAGGGGCGGCGAGGATGTGCAAGGACTACAACGTGCCGTTTCTCGGCGCGTTGCCGCTCGATATTCGCATCCGCGAGCAGGCCGATTCGGGACGACCGACGGTCGTCGCCGATCCGGATGGCGCGATCGCCGCCATGTACCGGGAAATCGCGCGCAAGGTCGCCGTCTTCGTCGCCCAGAGGGCCGAGGATTACTCGGCCCGGTTTCCGAGCATCGTCGTCCAGAACACGTAAGCCGCGGCGCGTTTGCCTGCGCCGGAGAGCCCGGCTTCGCGCTGGCAGCCTGGGGCTGCGGGGCGCCGTTGTTAGGGGAGTCGAAACGCATGATCAAGTCCGACCGCTGGATCCGCCGCATGGCCGCGCAGCAGCGCATGATCGAGCCCTTCGAGCCGGGCCAGGTGCGCGAGGCGAATGGACACAAGATCGTCTCGTACGGTACGTCGAGCTATGGATACGACATCCGCTGCTCGAACGAATTCAAGCTGTTCACCAATCTCAACACGACCATCGTCGACCCGAAGAACTTCGACGACCGGTCGTTCGTCGACTTCGAGGGGGATTGGTGCATCATCCCGCCGAATTCGTTTGCGCTTGCCCGCACCGTCGAGTACTTCCGCATTCCGCGCAACGTGCTCACGATTACCTTGGGGAAGAGCACGTATGCGCGCTGCGGCATCATCGTCAACGTCACGCCCCTGGAGCCGGAATGGGAGGGCTACGTGACGCTGGAATTCTCCAACACGACGCCATTGCCGGCGAAGATCTACGCTAACGAAGGCGTGGCGCAAGTGATCTTCTTCGAGTCCGACGAAGTGTGCGAGACCTCGTACCGGGACCGGGGTGGCAAGTACCAGGGTCAGAAGGGCGTGACGCTGCCGAAGATCTAGGCGCCGCGGCGCCCGGTCACGGGCCTCCGCCCATGGCCTGGGCGGGCGCCGGTGCGCCGCCGCCTTATGCGCGCGGCTGGCGCCACGCAGCCGTGCAGGGAGATTGCATGCCGGCGAACTGGGCCGCCTCGAAACCCATCTCGGTCGCGATCATCGCCGTGTGCCAGGTCGCGGCCATGGCGCTGTGGTTCTCTGCCTCCGCGGTCACACCTGCGCTCGCTGCCGAGTACCATTTGTCGTCGTTCTCCCAGGCCGCGCTCACCAGCGGCGTGCAGGCCGGCTTCGTCGTCGGCTGCCTGGCGAGCGCCATTCTCGGCCTTCCCGACCGCCTCGATCCGCGGCGCCTGTTTGCCGCGTCAGCCGCCGTCGGCGCGCTCGCCAATGCAGCCCTATTGGCCGTCGATCTGTCCACGGCCGCCGCGCCGCTGCTGCTGCGCGTCGCCACCGGAATCTGCATGGCCGGCGTCTATCCGGTCGGCATGCGCCTGGTTGCGACCTGGGCGAAGGGCGACATGGGACTCATGGTCGGGATCCTGGTCGGGGCACTGACGCTCGGGTCGGCCTCGCCGCACCTGTTCAACGCCCTGGGCGGCCTGGACTGGCGACCGACACTGGCCGGGTCGTCGGCAGGCGCCCTTGCCGCCGCCGCGCTCATCGGCTTCGCCGGGCTGGGCCCCAACCGCGTCGCGGCGCCGCGGTTCGATGCGCACGCGGTGCTCGGCGCCTGGCGCGATGTGCCCCTGCGGCTTGCCAATCTCGGCTACCTCGGCCACATGTGGGAGCTCTACGCCATGTGGGCTTGGATCGCGGTGTTTCTGCACGCCAGTTTCGCGCTCTCCCTGCCGGCCGCCACCGCCCCGGTGGCCGCGAAACTCGCGGCCTTCGTCACGGTCGCGTCGGGCGCCATCGGCTGCGTCGCGGCGGGCCTGCTCGCCGATCGCGTCGGCCGCACGACGGTGACCATCGTGGCCATGGCGGTCAGCGGCAGCTGCGCGGCAACCATCGGGTTTTCTACGGCGGATCCCCCGCCGTCCTGATGGCTATTTGTGTGCTCTGGGGCATCAGCGTCGTCGCCGACTCGGCGCAATTCTCCGCCTCCATTGCCGAGCTGGCCGATCCGGCGCGCGTGGGCACGATGCTGACGACGCAAACCGCGCTCGGTTTCACGCTCACCCTGGTCACCATCCACCTGCTGCCGCACTGGGTCGACGTGATGGGCTGGCGCTACGCGTTCGCGCCGCTGGCCATCGGGCCTGCTGTTGGCGTCTGGGCGATGGCCCGGCTGCGCGCCGATCCGCGGTCGGCCCGCCTGGCAGGCGGACGGCGCTAAAGCGACCTGTCGAATATTCGGCTGGCGGGCCGCAATTTCCCGGCGTAGCATCGCCCTCGTTCCGGCAGGCGCGCTGCGGGAGCGCCGCCGGACCTGGCGCAACTCCATGGGAGACAGGGATGGCTTATCACTTGGAAGGACGGCTGCTCGAGGTTTGCAACTGTCGCGTGCTGTGTCCGTGCTGGATCGGGGAGGACCCGGATTTCGGCACCTGCGACACGATTGTTTCGTGGCATTTCGACAAAGGCAAGATCAACGGCGTCGACGTTGCGGGACACACGATCGCGGTGGTTGCCCATCTCCCCGGCAACATACTCAAGGGCAACTGGCGCGTCGCCGTGTACCTCGACGAGAAGGTGACGCCGCAGCAGGAGGAGGCGATTCTTGGCGTCTGGACCGGCAAGCTCGGTGGACCGGTAGCCGAGCTCGCGAAGCTGATCGGCGAAGTCGTGTCGGTCGAGAAGGTGCCCATCCAGTTCGACGTTCAGGGCGGCAAGGGAACGCTCAAGGTGGGCAATGTCGGCTATGCCGAGCTCGAGCCCTACCAGGGCGCCACCGGCAAGACCACGACCCTGCAGGACACGGTCTTCTCCACCGTGCCCGGCGCGCCGGTGTTCGTCGGCAAGAGCCCGCACTACCGGTCCAAGAACGAGAAGCTCGGCATCGACCTGGACATCCGTGACCACAACGCGCTGCAGAGCACGTTCGTGTTCGACGCGTGAGCGGTTCGCCTGGCCCTAGGCCCGGCGCCGCGACGGTAGCTCGCGCATGAGTTCCTCCGCCGGCCGCGGCCCGGACCGGCACGCGCTGCGCCTGGGCCTGGTCGCCGCCCTGTCGATGGCCGCGTGGGGAGCACTCGCGCTGTGGAGTGCGAGCCCCTACGCGCGCTATCTCGAGCACGGCGGCTGGGGCGAGGCCGGCGCGCTCGCGGTGCTCTGTCGCAGCCTGGCGGACGGCGGACTGGCGCTGCCGGCGCTGCTCCACGCGCTCTCATGGCTGCTGATGATCACAGCGATGATGCTGCCGACCACGTTGCCGCTGCTTGGCCTGTTCGGCCGCATGACCGCCTCGAGGCCCGACGCCGGGAGGCTCCTCGCCGGCGTCGTTACCGGCTACGCCGTGGCCTGGCTCGGTTTCGGACTGCTCGCGCACGGCCTGGACAGCGCGCTGCACATGGCCGCCGCCAGGGCCGATTGGTCGGCGGGTCACGGCGAGCTGATCGGCGCGCTGGTGCTGCTCGCCGCGGGCCTGTTCCAGTTCAGCGCCCTCAAGTATCGCTGCCTCGAGCGCTGCCGGACGCCATTCTCGTTCGTCAACGCGCGCTGGCACGGGCGTCGGCCGCGGCCCGAAGCGTTTTATCTCGGCCTCGAACACGGCGTGTACTGTGTCGGCTGCTGCTGGGCGCTGATGCTGGTGATGTTCGTCGTCGGCATGGGCAACCTCGGCTGGATGCTCGTCGTGGCCGCCGCCATGGCCGCCGAGAAGAACCTGCCGTGGGGAGGCCGCCTGCGCACGCCGCTTGGGCTGGGGCTCATCGCCTGGGGCGCGACCCTGCTCGCATCCGCCCTGTGACCGGCACGGCGCGGCCGGCCCCGTCGTCGCGCCCGGTCCGCCTGCGCCTCGCGCCACCGCGCGGCATCAAAGCACTCGCATCGCCAGCCGTCGCGGTGCACAATGCGGCCCTGACAGGGGTGTGGCGCTTGGGGCCGGCACCCCGCTTTCTTTTGGCACTGCGGGAGCCGCTGCATGAAATTCCGTTTTCCGGTCGTCATCATCGACGAGGATTTTCGCTCCGAGAACGCATCGGGCCTGGGCATTCGCGCCCTCGCGGCCGCGATCGAGAAGGAAGGCCTGGAAATCCTCGGCGTGACCAGCTACGGCGACCTGTCGCAGTTCGCGCAACAGCAATCCCGCGCTTCGGCCTTTATTCTGTCGATCGACGACGAGGAATTCACACCGGGCCCGGAACTCGATCCGGCGATCCTGAAGGTGCGCGCATTCATCGAGGAGATCCGCTTCAAGAACGCGGACATTCCGATTTACCTCTACGGCGAAACGAGAACCTCGCGCCACATCCCGAACGACATCCTGCGCGAGCTGCACGGCTTCATTCACATGTTCGAAGATACGCCGGAGTTCGTCGCCCGCCACATCATCCGCGAGGCGAAAGCCTACCTCGATTCGCTGGCTCCGCCGTTCTTCCGTGCGCTGGTCGATTATGCCCAGGACGGCTCGTACTCGTGGCACTGCCCTGGGCACTCCGGCGGCGTGGCGTTCCTGAAAAGCCCGGTCGGGCAGATGTTTCACCAGTTCTTTGGCGAGAACATGCTGCGCGCCGACGTGTGCAACTCGGTCGACGAGCTTGGCCAGCTGCTCGATCACAGCGGACCGGTCGGCGCATCGGAGCGCAACGCCGCGCGCATCTTCAATGCCGATCACTGTTTCTTCGTCACCAATGGCACGTCGACGTCGAACAAGATGGTCTGGCACGCCAACGTCGCCTCGGACGACATCGTGGTTGTCGACCGCAACTGCCACGTGTCCATCCTGCACGCGATTACCATGACCGGCGCGATCCCGGTGTTCCTGACGCCGACCCGCAACAACCTAGGCATCATCGGACCGATTCATCTCGACGAGTTCAAGCCGGCGAACATCCGCAAGAAGATCGAGGCCAATCCGTTCGCGCGCGCGGCGAAGAACAAGACGCCGCGGATCCTCACCATCACGCAGAGCACCTACGACGGCGTCGTCTACAACGTCGAGATGCTCAAGCACACGTTGAACGGCACCATTGAGACGCTGCACTTTGACGAGGCGTGGCTGCCGCACGCCGCGTTCCACGATTTCTACAAGGATATGCACGCGATTGGCGCGATCGGCAAGGGCCGGCCGCGCAGCAAGGATGCGATGATCTTTGCCACGCACTCGACGCACAAGCTTCTGGCCGGGCTGTCGCAGGCCTCGCAGATCCTGGTCCAGGAATCGGAGACGCGCAAGCTCGACCGGAACGTCTTCAACGAGGCCTACCTGATGCATACCTCGACCTCGCCACAGTACGCGATCATCGCCTCGTGCGATGTGGCGGCGGCGATGATGGAACCGCCCGGAGGTACGGCGCTGGTCGAGGAATCGATCACCGAGGCGCTCGATTTCCGGCGCGCCATGCGCAAGGTCGACGACGAGTGGGGCAAGGACTGGTGGTTCAAGGTCTGGGGACCGGAACAGCTGGCCGCCGAAGGCATAGGCAAGCGCGACGACTGGATGCTGCGCGCGCACGAGAAATGGCACGGTTTCGGCAACCTGGCGGCCGATTTCAACATGCTCGATCCGATCAAGGCGACCGTTGTAACCCCGGGGCTCGACGTGTCCGGCCGGTTCGGCAAGACCGGTATCCCGGCCTCGATCGTGACCAAGTACCTGGCCGAGCACGGCGTCATCGTGGAGAAGACGGGGCTCTACTCGTTCTTCATCATGTTCACCATCGGCATCACCAAGGGTCGCTGGAACACGCTGGTGACGGCGTTGCAACAGTTCAAGGACGATTACGACAAGAACCAGTCGCTGCGCAAGATCCTGCCCGAGTTCTGCGCCCAACAGCCATCCTATGAGCAAGTGGGGTTGCGCGATCTTTGCCAGCAGATCCACGACATGTACAAGTCCAACGACGTGGCGCGGGTGACCACCGAGATGTACCTGTCCGACATGCAGCCGGCGATGAAGCCGTCGGATGCTTTTGCCTGCATGGCGCATCGCGAGATCGACCGGGTCGAGATCGACCAGCTCCAGGGCCGTGTCACGAGCGTCCTGCTCACCCCCTACCCGCCCGGCATTCCGCTTCTCATCCCCGGCGAGCGCTTCAACCGCACCATCGTGCAGTTTCTGCAGTTCGCGCGCACCTTCAACCAGCAGTTTCCCGGCTTCGACACCGATATCCACGGTCTGGTCGAGCAAAACGAAGGCGGCAAGCTGCGCTATTTCATCGACTGCGTCCGGTCGCGCTAGCAGCCGCGCGTATCGCGCTCACGTCGGCCCGGCCGCGCGCCACGGCTGCCCGAGGCGGGTTGCCTCGGCGCGGGTCGACTCGGGAGCAGGGCGCCGCAGGCGCGGCGCCCGGCAGGGCAGGGCTGCGCAGGGACGCGGGCTAGGCAGCGACGCGGACGCTCGCCCGCGGCGCAGACTCGGGTCTGGCTTCGCTCGCGACGCCGGCTGCCTGCGGCGCTTGCGCGACCAGCGAAGCGAGCACGCACGCGGCCATGCGGACTTCCATCGATTCGCCGCGGCCGAAGAGCACGACCGGCACCTTGGCCCCCAGGGTTACGCCGGCCGCGAGAGCGCCGAACAGGCCGCTAACCGCGCGCAGCAGCAACGCGCCGGCCTCGAGGCCGGGCGCGATGAGCACGTCGGCGGCGCCGGCGACCTTCGATTCGACACCGTTGGCACGCGCCGCGCTCGCCGACAGCGCGCTGTCGGCGGTCAGCGGGCCGTCGACCACGCCTCCGGTGATGATCCCCTGGAGGGCCATCTTGGCGAGTGCCGCCGCATCGGCGGTCGCCGGCAGCGCCGGCGTCACGCCTTCGACCGCGCTCAGCACTGCGACCAGCGGCGTCGCGATCCCCAGCGCATGCGCAAAGTCGATCGCGTTCTGCACGATGTCGCGCTTGGCCGCGAGCGTCGGGGCAATGTTCAGCAGCGCGTCGGAGAGAATGAACGGGCGCGCGAAACCGGGCACGTCGACAAAGAAGGCATGGCTCAGGCGCCGTTCTCCGCGCAGGCCGGATTCCGGCGTGGCGACCGCGCGCATCAGGTCGTCAGGGTAGAGGCTGCCCTTGACGAGCGCCCGCACGTCGCCATTCTTGGCCAGCTCCGCCGCGCGCTGGGCGGCGGCAAACGGTTCGTCGGGCGTATCGATCCGTTCAATCCGCGACAGGTCAAGGCCCGCCTGGGCCGCGGCTTCGGCAATGCGAGCTTCAGGCCCGACGAGCACCGGCGCCAGGTAACCGGCAAACTGTCCGGACAGGGCGATCTGCAGCGAATCGCTGTCGCAGGGATAGACCACCGCCGCGGGCAGGGGCGGCAGGTTGCGGACGCGGTCAACCAGACGCTGGAAGTGGGGGCGAACGGCCATCAGGTCAGCGTGGCAAAGCGGGGCGAGGCTGTCAACCCTGCGCCGATGGCCGGTCCCTGGCGGCGGGCAGCCGTCGCCGACAATCGAGCCTCGCCCCGCGGGCGGTCGGACGCTCGCCGAGCCGGCTGCCTGCGCCTTGCCTCAGATGTGCGTCCTGCCCTATGGCTCACAGCTTGCCCTTCCAGGGCACGACGAGCCTTTCGACGTAACGCATGAGCAGGTCAAACAGGTAGGCGACCGCGCCGATGACCACGATTCCCATGATCACGATGTCGGTGCGCAGGAAATTCGAGGCGTTGAGCACCATCTGCCCCAGCCCCTTGGTGGCGGCGACCATTTCGGCTGCGACCAGCGTGGTCCAGCCGAAACCGATGGCGATGCGCATCGAGGTCAGGATCTCCGGCATCGCGCCCGGCACGATCACGTGCCGGATCACCTGCCACCTGGATGCGCCCATCGAGTACGCGGCGTGGATCTGCTCCTGTGACACCGAGCGCACGCCCGCCCGCGCGCTCATCGCCAGGGGGGCGAAGCAGGCGAGGTAGATCAGCAGCACTTTGGACAGCTCGTCGATGCCGAACCAGATCACGATCAGCGGCAGGTAGGCGAGCGGCGGCAGAGGCCGGTAGAACTCGATCGGCGGATCGAACACCCCGCGGGCAACCCGCGACACGCCCATGGCGATGCCGATCGGAATGGCGGTGGCGCAGGCGGCGACGAAGGCGCTGAACACGCGGTACATCGACCAGCCGAAATTCTCCGCCAGTGGGGCATCGGGGAGCCGGCCCAGCGCCGACTCGTAGAGGCGCAGGAGTACCGTCTCCGGCGTCGGCAGGAAGAGCGGCGGCACCCAATGCAAGTGGCTCGCCAGCCACCACAGGGCAAGCAGGGCAAGCATCGTAGCCACGCTGATCGCGCTGCTCGAGCCCTCGCCCGGGGCGGCGAACCGGGATGTCTTCGGCCGGCCCGCGCCGTCTTCGGCTTCTGCGCCGCCGCTCACGGCTGGCCTTCGAGCGCGGCGCCCGCGGGTGCGCGCTGCTGGATGACGGCCAGAATCTCCTCTCGCACGGCGATGAAATCCGGCGCCGACTTGATCGCCCGGGCATTGCGGGTGGCCACGAAGCGGCGTCCGAAGTCGACTCGATATTCATGTGCGATCCGACCCGGCCGCGGCGTCATGACCACCAGGTCGGTGGCCAGGAACAGCGCCTCCTCCACCGAATGGGTAATGAAGAACACCATCTTGCCGCTGCGATGCCAGAGGTCGAGGATGAGCTCCTGCATCGATTCACGGGTGAAGGCATCGAGCGCGCCCAGCGGCTCGTCCATGAGCATGAGCTCCGGATCCGACGCCAGCGCCCGGGCGATGCCGACCCGCTGCTGCATGCCCCCGGAGAGCTCGTAGATCGCCCGTCGGGCGAAGTCCTCGAGCCCGACCAGCTTGAGCTTATCCATCGCCACTTCGCGGCGCAGGGCGGCGGCCACGCCGCGCATGCGCAGCCCGAACTCGACGTTGTCGACGACGTTGAGCCAGGGCATCAGGGCGTGCTTCTGGAACACGACCCCGCGATCGGCGCCCGGCCCGCGCACCGGCTTGCCGTCGAGTTCGATCACCCCTTCGGTCGGCGGAAGGAAGCCGGCGATGCAATTGAGCAGCGTCGTCTTGCCGCATCCGGAAGCGCCGATCGCGACCAGGAATGCGCCGTCGCGCAGCGTCAGGTTGACGCCCGCCAGGGCGTCGACGACACCGGTCTTGGTCGCGTAGCGGACGCCGAGGTGACGGATATCGAGTTGGGGCAACCGGGGCCTCTTCGCCGGCCCTGGCGCCGGCGCCGGCCCATTTTGACAGAAAAGAACCGGCGCACCGGACAGCGCTCCGCCGCCGGGCAACAGGCGCGGACGGCTACTGCATGGCCTTGGTCACCCACTCGGTGGTGACATTCTTGCTGAAATCGGGCGCCACCGAAGTAAGCCGCCCCTGGTCCTTGAGGAAGTTGGCCTGTTGCGCCAGGGCCTTGGTCGCCGCGCCGTTGGCGCCGCCGCCGAGCCAGGTCGCCGAGGCCTGGTCGTGCAGACTCGGGAATCCGTAGAGCGCCATGGCATCGGCGACTTCCTCCGGCTTCCCACCCGACCACTTCGCCACCGCCGCCACCTTGGCGGGGTCGGCGGTCCAGGCCTTGGGATTGGCGCGATAGTCGGCGTCGGCCTTGGCCAGCGCCTTGACCAGCGCGACCATGAACTCGGGATTCGCCTTGGCGAATTTCTGGGTCACGACCAATCCGTCGAAAGTGCAGGCGCCCTTCTTGCAGATGTCGCCCGAGGTCAGCAGCACCTTGCCGGTCTTCTTGACATTGGACAGGACCGGGTCCCAGATGAACGTCGCATCGATGTCACCCCGGCTCCAGGCTGCGGCAATCTCGGGCGGGCGCATGTTGAGCACCTGCGCGTCCGACGGCTTGAGCCCTGCCTGCTGCATGGCGTAGAGCAGCTGGAAGTGCGAGGTCGACACGAACGGCGTGGCGATTTTCTTGCCCTTGAGGTCGGCGACGGTGTTGATGCCGCTGCCGTTGCGCGCCACCAGCGCCTCGGCCGCGGCGATATCCTCGAGAATCCAGAACAGCTCGACGTCCATGCCCTGGCTGATCGCCGTGGCGACCCCGGTGGAGCCCACTTCGCCGAGCTGCACGTCGCCGGACGCCATGGCCCGGATCACGTCGCCGCCGCCGCCGAACTGGCGCCAGTTGATCTTGAAGCCGGTGGCCTTTTCGACCTCCTGGCTCTGTTGCACCCAGCGCCACGGATTCATCATGTCCTGATAGGCGAAGGTCACGGTCTTCTGCGCCCATGCGGGGCCGGCGGCCACCGCCGATGCCATAGCGAAGATCATTGCTGCCAGTACGCGTCGCATAGTCCCTCCCTCGATGTGCCCGTGGAACTTTTCGCCGACCGATTCGCGCCGCCGATCTAGACGGTCGCCAGGGTCTTGCGCAAGCAATCGACGATCATATCGATATGCTGACGCTCGGCGACCAGCGCCGGCGCGATGATCGCCGAGTCGCCGGTGGTCTTCAGGTGCAGGCCGTTGTCGAACAGCTTCTTCTGCAGCAGATGTCCGCGCGCGCCCGGCACGCCTGCCGGATGCACCTCCACCGCCGCCAGCAGGCCGTAGCCGCGCAGATCGGCCACCGCCGGCAAACCCTGGAGCGACCAGAGGCCGTCGAGAAAATACGCCGACAGCGCCGCGCCGCGCTCGAACAGGCCTTCCTTGCGGTACAGCTCGAGGGTCGCCAAACCCGCGGCGCACGCCGCCGGATGGCCCGAATAGGTGTAGCCGTGGAAGAACTCGATGGCCCCCTCCGGCGCCGCGCCGATGACGGTATCGTGGATGCGCTCGCTGATCGCCACCGCTCCCATCGGCTGCGCGCCGTTGGTCAGACCCTTGGCCATCGTCATGAGGTCCGGTGTGACCTCGAAGCTCTGCGCCGCGAACGGCTTGCCGGTGCGGCCGAAGCCGCAGATCACCTCGTCGAAGACGAGCAGGATGCCGTGCTGATCGCAGATCTCGCGTACCCGCTTCAGATAGCCCTTCGGCGGCACCAGGCAGCCGGTGGAGCCCGCGATCGGCTCGATGAAGCAGGCGGCGATGTTTTCGGCCCCGTGCAGGGCGACCAGGCGCTGCAGGTCCTCGGCGAGCTCGGCACCGTGCGCGCCTTCGCCCTTGACGAAGAAGTTCTCCTTCAGGTGCGTGTGGCGCATGTGCGCGATGCCCGGCAACCCCGGGCCGAACTTGCGCCGGTTATTGACTATTCCCGACAGCGCCACGCCGCCGAAGTTGACGCCGTGGTAGGCGCGCTCGCGGGAGATGAACATGGTGCGGCCGCCTTGGCCGCGGGCCTGATGGTAGGCCAGGGCGACTTTCATGGCCGTGTCGACGGCCTCGGAGCCGGAGTTGACGAAGAAGATCCGGTTCAGATCCCCCGGCGTGAGTTCGGCCACGCGTGCCGCCAGCTCGAAGCTCTTTGGATGCGCGCGCAGGAACGGGGCGATGAAATCGAGTTCGGACAGCTGCCGGTACACCGCTTCGGCGATCTCCTTGCGGCCATGCCCGGCATTGACGCAAAACATGCCCGACGAGGCGTCGATGAGCTTGCCGCCGCGATCATTCCAGTAGAACATGCCCTCGGCGCGCACGACCATCTTCGGGTCGGACTTGAAATCGCGGTTGGGGGTGAAAGGCATCCAGTACTCGTCGAGCGAGATCGGGTGCGGTTGCTGCGGGTCGCGACGGGTGAGTTCGGCATGGTCCATCATGGGCTCCAGGTCAGGCGCGGGCGGGAAAGACCGCGGGGCAAGCTTGCTTTGTAGCGCTAATCCGCCCGCGCGGCTAGAGGCATCCTTGGAGGCGGCCTGGACGGCGCCGGCGCTGCGGTTTGTTTATTCTCATCGATGCCTTAAGCTCGCTTGTTCCCGGGCGCCGCCGCGTCGTGCGGCACGGCGCCCGCGCCACTAGCCTGCGAGACGGCTTCGCGTTACCTTGTCCGATTCAGGGAGAGCGCCATGCGCATCGGCGTGCCGAAGGAAATCAAGGTTCTGGAGAACCGCGTCGGGCTCACGCCGGGCAGCGTGCGGGAGGCAGTCCATCACGGCCACGAAGTCCTCGTCGAGCGCAATGCCGGGCAGGGCATCGGCATGGACGACGAGGCGTACCGTCGTGCCGGCGCCGCGGTCGTGGCGACGGCGGTCGAGGTGTTTGCCGGCGCCGACATGATCGTCAAGGTCAAGGAGCCACAGGCGATCGAGCGCCGGATGCTGCGCAAGGGACAGGTGCTTTTCACCTACCTGCACCTGGCACCGGATCCCGATCAGGCGAAGGACCTGCTCGAAAGCGGCGCGGTGTGCATCGCCTATGAAACGGTGACCTCGGCTTCGGGCGGATTGCCGCTGCTCGCGCCGATGTCGGAGGTGGCCGGCCGCATGGCCGTGCAGGCCGGGGCGTACTACCTGGAGAAGCCGCACGGCGGCCTGGGCGTGCTGCTGGGCGGCGTGCCGGGCGTCGATCCGGCCAAGGTCGTGGTTCTCGGCGGCGGCGTCGTCGGCTCGCATGCCTGTCACATCGCGCTCGGCATGGGCGCCGACGTGTGGGTCCTCGACCGCAGCGTCGACGTGCTGCGGGCCCTGTGGCGCCAGTTCGGCCGGCCGCTCAACACGGTCTATTCGACCCACGACGCCATCGAACAGCACGTCGTCGGCGCCGATCTGGTCATCGGCGGCGTGCTGATCCCGGGAGCATCGGCGCCGAAGCTCGTGTCGCGCGAGTTGATCGCGCGCATGAAACCCGGTTCGGTGGTCGTCGACGTGGCCATCGACCAGGGCGGCTGCTTCGAGACCTCCCGCCCGACCACGCATGCCGATCCGGTGTACGTGGTCGACGGCGTGACGCATTATTGCGTGGCCAACATGCCCGGCGGCGTACCGCGCACGTCGACCTTCGCCCTGAACAACGCCACCCTGCCGTTCGTGCTCGCGCTTGCCGACAAGGGCTGGCAGAAGGCGCTCGGCGACGACCCGCACCTCAAGAACGGTCTTAACATCGCGTTCGGCCGCGTGACGTGCAAACCGGTCGCCGACGCGCTAGGCTATAAGTACGCGGCGCCGGAAACGCTGCTCTGACACCGCCGGCTCCCGCGGCCGGTGTTGCCGGGCAGCGGCGGACGGCAGCCAAGCGTCGAATCCATCGGAAATCTCCATGAACACCATGACCGAAGCCCGTCGCTGGCCGTCGTCGGCAAGCAGAAAATGACGCCCTCCGAGGCATTCGTCGAGACCCTCGTGGCGCACGGCGTCAAGGACGTGTTCGGCATCGTCGGCTCGGCCTACATGGATGCCCTCGATCTATTCCCGCTGGCCGGCATCCGCTTCATTTCGGTCGCCCACGAGCAGGGCGCCGGGCACATGGCCGACGGCTATGCGCGGGTGTCCGGCCGCCACGGCGTGTGCATTGCCCAGAACGGGCCGGGCGTTACCAATTTCGTCACCTCCACGGCGGCCGCCTACTGGGCGCACTCGCCGGTGGTCGTCGTCACTCCGGAGACCGGGTCGATGTCGCTGGGCCTGGGCGGATTCCAGGAAACCGAGCAACTGCCGCTCTTCTCCAAGATCACCCGCTACCAGGCGCACGTCAACAACCCCGCGCGCATGGCCGAACTGACCGCGCGGGCCTTCGACCGCGCGCTGCTCGAGATGGGGCCGACGCAGGTCAACATTCCGCGCGATTTCTTCTATGGCGATATCGAGTGCGAGATCCCGCGTCCGGTGGCGATCGAGCGCGGCGCCGGCGGCGAGCAGGCGTTGACCGCCGCCGCCACGTTGCTTGCCGAGTCGCGCTTCCCGGTCATCGTCTGCGGCGGGGGCACCATCATGGCCGAGGGCCAGGGCGAGGCGGTCCGCCTCGCCGAACTGCTGCAGGCGCCGGTGTGCAGCTCGTACCTGCACAACGACTCGTTCCCGGCCGGGCATGCGCTTGCCTGCGGGCCGCTTGGCTACCAGGGCTCCAAGGCGGCCATGAGGCTCATCGCCAGGGCCGACGTAGTGCTGGCGCTCGGCACCCGGCTGGGGCCGTTCGGCACGCTGCCGCAATACGGGCTCGATTATTGGCCGAATGACGCCAAGATCATCCAGGTCGATGCCGATGCGAAGATGCTGGGGCTGGTCAGGCCCGATTGCGGTGGGCATATGCGGCGACGCCAAGGCTGCCGCCCAGGCGCTCCTGGCGCGGCTCGCCGGGCGCACGCTCGCCTGCCACGCCAACCTGTCTGACCGGCTCGCCGCAGTGAAGGCGGAAAAGGCCGCCTGGGAGGCCGAGCTGGAGGGCTGGACGCACGAGACGGACGCCTGGTCAGTCGGCGCCGCGAGCAGCTCGAGCGCCATGCACCCGCGCCAGGTGCTGCGCGAACTCTCGCATGCGCTGCCGCCCGCGGCCATGGTTTCGACCGACATCGGCAATATCTGTTCGGTGGCCAATTCCTATCTGCGCTTCGAGCAGCCGCGCTCGATGTTCGCGGCCATGAGCTTCGGCAATTGCGGCTACGCCTTCCCGACCATCGTCGGCGCCAGGGCGGCGGCGCCGGAGCGTCCGGCGATTGCCTACGTCGGCGACGGTGCCTGGGGCATGAGCTTCGGCGAGCTGCAGACCTGCGTGCGCGAGCAGCTGCCGGTCACCGCGGTCGTTTTCAACAACGGCCAGTGGGGTGCGGAAAAGAAGAACCACGTCGATTTCTACGGCCAGCGCTTTGTCGGCGTCAATCTCGACCACCAACCGTCGTGGGCGGCGGTAGCCACGGCGATGGGGGCCGAGGGACGACGCATCGAGCAACTCTCGGCGGTCGGGCCGGCACTGCGCTGTGCCATCGAAGCCCAGCGCGAAGGCAAGACCACGGTGCTGGAGATGATGGTCACGCCCGAGTTGGGCGACCCGTTCCGTCGCGATGCGCTGGCGCTGCCGAGGCGGCACCTCGCAAAATACCAGTCCACGGCGACCAGACGTTGAACCAAGTCCGCCTTCCGCTCGGCGCGCGCATCGCGTGGCTGCTGCTGTCATGCCTGGTCGCAGCCGGGCCGGCCGGCGCGCAGGAGGCGAAGGGCTACCCGAACCGGCCGATTCGCTTCGTGGTTCCCTATCCGCCCGGGGGCGGCACCGACATCGTCGCCCGCATCCTCGCCGACCCGCTCGCCGCGGTACTGGGGCAACCGATCATCATCGACAATCGCGGCGGCGCCGCCGGCAGCCTGGGCACCGACATCGTGGCCAAGGCCGCGCCCGACGGTTACACGATCCTGTTCACGCTCTCGTCGCTTACGATCAACCCCAAGCTATACGAGCTGCCGTTCGACGTCGAAAAAGACTTCGCGCCGATCAGCCTGGCGGCGCTGATCCCGCAGATCCTGGTGGCCAATCCGTCGGTCCCGGTGAACAACGTGCGCGAGCTGATCGCGCTCGCCAAATCCGAACCGGGGAAGCTCAACTTTGCGTCGGTGGGCACCGGGTCGCCCGGGCACATCGCCGGCGAGCTGTTCAAGCTCAAGACCGGCGTCGACATGGTGCATGTCCCGTACAAGGGCGGCGGCCCGGCCGTCACCGATACCCTCTCCGGCCAGGTGCAGCTCTTGTTCGTCTCACTGCCGGCGGCCCTGCAGCACGTCCGGGCAGGCCGCCTCAAGGCGCTGGCGGTGACCAGCGATCAGCGCAGCGAAGCGGCCCCCGAGATCCCGACCATCGCCGAATCCGGCGTGCCGGACTGCGTGGTCAACTCGTGGTATGGCGCGCTCGCGCCTGCCAAGACGCCGCCGGCGATCGTCGCCAAGCTGCAGGCCGCCTTCGCCCAGGTGCTCGCGCAGCCGGACGTCAAGGCGAAGCTGTTCCAGCAAGGCGCGGAAGCGGCCTCGTCGACGTCGGCCGAATTCGAGCGCCGCATCCAGGCCGAACTCAAGCAGTGGGAATACGTGATTCGCGAAGCGAAGATCAAGGCCGACTGAGCATGGACGGCAACCAAGGGCTTGTCCCGGGCGGGGCCGCCGCGGCCATCGTCGAAGGCCTCGTCGCCCGGGGGCGCGCCGCACAAGGCCGATTCGACGCCGCGACCCAGGACCAGGTCGACCTCGTGGTCACCGCCGCCGGCTGGGCCATCGTCGATCCGGAGCACAATCGTGCGCTTGCCGAGCTCGCGGTGCGCGACACCGGACTGGGCAACGTCGCCGACAAGATGGCCAAGAACCGGCGCAAGACGATGGGATTGCTGCGCGATCTCGCGGGCAGCAAGTCGGTCGGGGTCATTGCCGAGGATCCGGACCGGGGGCTCACCGAGATCGCGCGGCCGGTCGGCGTCGTCGCCGCCATTACCCCATCGACAAACCCTGCGGCGACGCCGGCGAACAACATCATCAACGCGCTCAAGGGACGCAACGCCATCATTCTCGCCCCGTCTCCCAAGGGCGCATCGACGCTCTCGCTGCTGCTCGCCTATGTGCATGCCGAGCTCGATCGGGTCGGGGTGCCGCGCGATCTGGTGCAGCAGCTGCCCTCTCCGGTGACGCGCGAGATGACCGCCGAGCTGATGCGCCGGGTCGATCTTGTCGTCGCCACCGGCTCGCGCAGCAACGTCCGGGCAGCCTACGCGAGCGGCACCCCCGCGATCGGCGTGGGCGCCGGCAACGTCGCGGTGATCGTCGATGAGACCGCCGATCTTGCCGACGCGGCGAACAAGATCGCGGCTTCGAAGACCTTTGACAACGCGACCAGCTGCTCCTCGGAGAACAGCGTGATCGCAGTCGAATCCATCGCCCCGCCGCTGCTCGCCGCGCTGGCGGCCGCCGGCGGGGCCGTGCTCGAGGAGAGTGAGGCGAGAGTCCTGGAGCGTGCGATGTTCGCCGACGCGCGCCCGATAGCGCCGTTCATTGCCCAGACCGCACGGGCAATCGTCCTGCGCGCCGGGCTTGCGCGCCCGGCGCTGCGCGAGGCGCGCTTTCTCATGGTCGCCGAATCGGGCGTGGGCAAGGAGCACCCGTTTTCCGGCGAGAAGCTCTCGCCGGTGCTCGCCTTCTATCGCGCGCCCGACTTCGCCGCCGCCACCGGGCTCGCGCGCTCGCTGCTGCGCTATCAGGGCGCCGGTCATTCCGTCGGCCTGCACACGCGCGACGACGGGCGAGCGCTCGATCTCGGGCAGAAGCTGCCGGTGTGCCGCGTCATCGTCAACCAGGCGCATTGCTTCGCCACCGGTGGCGCGTTCGACAACGCCCTGCCGTTCTCGCTGTCGATGGGCTGCGGAACCTGGGGCGGCGACCGCATTTCGGAGAATCTCAATTACCGGCACTTCCTGAACATCACCCGTGTGGTGCGGCCGTTCGCCCCGGAGAACGTGCACGAACCAAGCGACGAGGCGCTGTTCGGTGCGTACCGGCGCAACTACCGGCTCTGAATCGGCCGGCGGCGATGCGCACCTTCCGCGACGCGATCGACGCTCACGCGGCCGCGCGCCCGCAGGCCGCCTGCATCGTCGCACCGGAACCGCAAACGATCGTGACCTACGGCGAGCTGCGGCGCGAGGCCGTCGCGCTGGGCGCCTATCTCGCAGCCGCCGGCGTCGCGCCCGGCGCGGTCGTTTCCTACATGCTGCCCAACGGCATCGCCGCGGCGAGCGTTTTTCTGGGCGCGATGTATGCGGGGTATGTCGTCTCGCCGGTGAACCTGCTCTCGCAGGACCGCCAGCTCGAGTACGCGCTGGCCCACTCGCGCACGCGGCTCGTGTTTGCCGCGCCCGAGCACGTCGAGCGCCTGCGCGCCCTGCTGCAACGCGCGCAGAGCGCGGCGGTGGTGCGCGTCACCGATCCGGATCGGCTCGGACTTGCCGACAGCGCCGTCGCGGTACAGGCAGGCGTCGCGGCCGACACGCCGGCGATGCTCATGTACACCTCGGGGACGACCGGGGAGCCGAAGGGCGTGCTTCTGTCGCACTGGAACCTCGTCTTCGCCGGTCGCAGCGTGGCGGTTGCCCAAGCGCTCAGCGCCGATGACCGCGTGCTCTCGGCGCTGCCTCTGTATCACATCAACGGTCAATGCATCGCCACGGTAAGCCCGGTGGTTTCCGGCGGCAGCATCGTCCTGCCACACCGCTTCAGCGCGTCGCAGTGGTGGACTCTGGTCGAGCGTTACCGGCCGACCTGGCTCAACCTTGTGCCGACCATCGTCGCCTACCTGCTCAACGGCCCCGACCCCACGCCCGCCCAGGCGGCCGCGTGCCGCGCCATACGCTTCGCCCGGTCGGCCTCCGCGCCGCTGCCCGTGGCGCAACAGCGGGCGTTCGAGACGCGCTTCGGCGTGGCCATCATCGAAGCGATGGGACTCACCGAGTGCGCCTCGGTGGCGTTCGCCAATCCGCTCGACGCGAGCCGGCGGAAGTACGGTTCGATCGGTCTGCCGCTCGGCGTCGAGGCGCGCGTCGTTGCCGCCGACGGCAGCGTGCTCGGTCCGGGCGCGCACGGCGAGATCGAACTGCGCGGCGAGAACGTGATGGCCGGCTACTACCGCGCACCGGAGCAGACGGCGCAGGTGCGCTCCGCCGACGGCTGGCTCGCCACCGGCGACCTGGGCTACCGGGACGACGAGGGCTACTACTTCATCGTCGGCCGGCGCAAGGAGCTCATCATCAAGGGCGGCGAGAACATCGCGCCGCGGGAGATCGACGAGGCGCTGCTCCGTCACCCCGCCGTGCTCGAGGCGGCGGCGGTGGGCATACCCGACCCGGACTACGGCCAGGACATTCTCGCCTGCGTGGTGCTCAAGCCCGGCACGCGCTGCGAAGAAGCGGAGCTGCGCGCGCACTGCTTAGCCGAACTCGGGCGCTACAAGTCGCCGCGGCTGCTGCGCCTGGTTGCGGCGCTCCCCAAGGGCCCCTCGGGCAAGGTGCAGCGGTTGAAGCTGCTCGATCTCGAATAAGGCCTGGCGCCTTGCCCGGGCAGCCGGCGGCGCTCGTGTAGAATGCGTTCGCGCCGCGCGACCGTTCTTCCCCGGTCGCCAAGTGCGGCCCGCGTATGACCCGCGCCATCCCCTTCGACGATCATTCGCGCCAGCAGACCAAGTTCACGACCTGCTACATGTGCGCGTGCCGCTGCGGGATCAAGGTCACGCTCGAAGACGGCAAGCTGCGCTTCATCGAGGGTAATCGCAACCATCCGGTCAATCAGGGCGCGATCTGCGCGAAGGGCGCTGCCGGCATCATGAAGCAGTACTCGCCGGCCCGCCTGCGGCAGCCACTCAAGCGCCGCCCCGGGAGCGAGCGCGGTGCGGGCGACTTCGTCGCCATCGGCTGGGACGAAGCGCTCGATATGCTCACGCAACGCCTGGCGCGAATCCGGGCGACCGACCCGACCCAGCTTGCCTTCTTCACCGGACGCGACCAGATGCAGGCGCTGTCGGCCCTCTGGGCGGCCCAGTTCGGCACCCCGAACTGGGCCGCCCACGGTGGCTTGTGCTCGGTCAACATGGCGGCCGCAGGTCTGTACACGATCGGCTACTCGTTCTGGGAATTCGGCGCGCCGGATTGGGACCATGCCAAGTACTTCATCCTCTGGGGCGTCGCCGAGGATCATTCGTCGAACCCGCTCAAGCTCGGCTTAGACAAGCTCAAGCGCCGCGGCGCGAAGTTCGTGTCGATCAATCCGGTGCGCACCGGCTACTCGGCGATCGCCGACGAGTGGATACCGATCCGGCCCGGAACCGACGGGCTGCTGGCGCTGGCCATCGTGCACGTGCTGCTCAAGCGCGGGCTGGTCGACTGGGAATTCCTCATCCGTTACAGCAATGCGCCGTGGCTGGTCGTGCAGACGCCCGGAATGCCCGGCGACGGCCTTTTCGCCCGGGATGCGCTGGGCAATCCGCTGATCTGGGACACCGTCGATCGGCGCTTCGCCGACGGAAACCTGCCCGGCATCGCGCCGGCGTTGCTCGCCACCGTCGATCTCCCCGACGGCCGTCGTGCCAAGACCGTTTTTTCGCTCGTCTCGGAACGCTACCTCGACGACCGCTACGCGCCGGAAACCGTCGCCGCCGAGTGCGGCGTGGACGCGCAGACCATCCATCGCCTGGCGTTGGAGATGGCGCAGGTCGCGTTCAACCAGGCCGTCGAGCTGCCGATCCGCTGGACCGACATGCACGGCCGCAGCCACGACCGGGTCGTCGGGCGCCCCGTGGCGATGCACGCCATGCGCGGCATTTCAGCGCATTCCAACGGCTTTCACACCTGCCGCGCGCTGCATCTGCTGCAGATGCTCCTCGGCGCACTCGACGGGCCGGGCAACTTCCGCGCCCGCGCCCCCTATCCGCGGCGCATCCCGATGCGCACGCTGCCGGAAAACGATCCCGCGGTCATATTCGCCCCGGACACGCCGCTCAAGCGCGGCACCTACGGCTATCCGACCGCGCCCGAGGATCTGGTGATCGACGCGCAGGGCAAGCCGCTGCGCATCGACCACGCCTATTCGTGGGAAGCGCCGCTGGCGGCGCACGGCGTCATGCACATGGTGATCGCCAACGCCGTCAACCGCGATCCGTACCCGATCGACACCCTGCTGCTGTTCATGGCCAACATGGCCTGGAACTCGGCCATGAACACCGGCGAAACGCGGGCCATGCTGTCGCGCAAGGGCAGCGACGGCGAGTACCTGATCCCCTTCGTCGTCGTCGTGGACGCCTTCCATTCCGAAACCGTGGGCTTTGCCGACCTGGTGCTACCCGACACGACCTATCTCGAGCGCTATGACGCGATTTCGCTGCTCGACCGCCCCATCTCCGACCCCGATGCCGCGGCCGACGCCATCCGCCATCCGGTCGTCGAGCCCGATCGCGACGTGCGTCCCTGGCAGGACGTGCTCGTCGAGCTCGCATCGCGGCTGCGCTTCCCCGCCTTCATCGCCGCCGACGGCTCACGACGCTTCAAGGACTACAAGGATTTCGTCATCCACTACGAAAAAGCGCCGGGGGTGGGGCTTTTGGCCGGCTGGCGCGGCAAGGACGGCGACCAATCGCTGCGCGGCGAGCCGAACCCGAAGCAGTGGGAAAAGTACATCGAGAACCAGGGCTTCTTCACCCATCCCTGGCCGGAGAACATGCGCTACTACCGCTACGCGAACAAGGACTATCTCGAGTTCGCGGAGCGGCACGGCCTGTTCGGGACCCCGCCGGTGCAGGTGATCCTGCAGATGTACTCCGAGCCGCTGCAGAAGTTCCGCCTCGCCGGACAGCGACTCTATGACGGCCCCCAGCCGGCCGAACTCGCCGACTGCGAGCGGCTGGCCAAATACTTCGATCCGCTGCCGTTCTGGTACCCGCCGCTGGAGGGGGCGCAAGCCGACCCCGGCGCCGCCGGGCACGGCGGGCGGACGGTGGCGGACGCCTATCCGCTGCACGCCATCACGCAGCGGCCGATGATGCTGTATCACTCGTGGGATGGGCAGAACGCCTGGCTGCGCCAGATCCGCTCCGAGAACAGCCTGTACATGAATCGCGGCACCGCGCGCGGCCTCGGCCTCGCCGACGGCGACTGGGTCTGGGTGGAGTCGCACCACGGCAGGATCCGTTGCCTGCTCAAGACCATGGAAGGCGTGGAGGCGAATACGGTGTGGACCTGGAACGCCGTGGGCAAGCAGCCGGGAACCTGGGGCCTGTCCCCGGACGCCTCGGAGGCGACCGCGGGGTTTCTGCTCAACCACCTGATTTCCGAATTGCTGCCGCGCGGCGCCTCGGACGCGCGACGCTGGGCGAATTCCGACCCGGTCACCGGCCAGGCCGCCTGGTTCGACCTGCGCGTCAGGGTGCGCAAGTGCGCGCCGGGCGAAAAGGGCATCTTTCCGGTCTTCGCCGCCGCGCAGCCGCTGCCCGGCGACAACGGCTACCGCCCGCGCATCTGGCGCTATCACACTTGAACCCGCCCCCGGGCAAGACATGAAGCTGGGACTGCTCATCGATCTCGATACCTGCGTCGGCTGTCATGCGTGCGCCATCGCCTGCAAGGAATGGAACGCCTCGTCGAAGGTCAACGGCGCGCTTTCCGACTACCAACCCTTCGGCGCCGAGCCTTCCGGCGTGTGGTTCAACCGCGTGCGTCACTACGAGGTTGGCGACTATCCCGCATCGAAGACGATCAACTTCCCGCTGTCGTGCATGCACTGCGCCGACGCCGACTGCGTCACCGTCTGCCCGACCGGCGCCTCGTACCGGCGTGCCGACGGCATCGTGCTGGTCGACCAGGACAAGTGCATGGGCTGCAACCTGTGCGCTTGGGCATGCCCCTACGGCGCCCGCGAGCTCGACGAGGTGTCGGGCACGATGAAGAAGTGCACCCTGTGCGTCGACCGTATCTACGACGAGTTGCTGGCGCCGGAAGACCGTCAGCCGGCGTGCGTGCTCGCCTGTCCCGACGCGGGCGCGGCTGTTCGGCGATTTCGACGATCCGGAGTCGGAGGTGTCGCGGCTTGCCGCCGCGCGCGGCGGCTTCGGCCTGCTGGCCGAGTTGGGCTATGCGCCGGTCAACCGCTATCTGCCGCCGCGGCAGCCCCGGCCGGTGCTCGCCGAGGACGATCCACGCGCGCTGCTCGAGCGCGGCCTGGCGAGTCTCGCGAGCCCCGTGATCCGGCGCTGAAGGGCGCCAGCCCGCGGCGCGGATGAAGCCGGCGTTCAGCCTGGTTTTTTTCACCGTGAGCTCCGGCGCGGGACTGGGCCTGCTCGCCCTGGTCGCACTCGTCGACCTGTTCGCACCCGGCAGCCTGCCCGCGCACGCACTGTGGCGTGGTGCGCTGCTCGGACTCGTCTTGGTTGCCGCCGGGCTGACATCGTCCTTGCTGCACCTCGCCAATCCGCGCAACGCCTGGCGGTCCTTTGCCCGCCTGCGCACCTCCTGGCTGTCGCGCGAGGCCACGGCGGCTTGCGCGCTGTTCGCGGTCGGCGCGGCCTACGTGCTGCGGGTGGTTGGCGACGGCACCGGTCCGGTCCGGGTGTTGCTCGGCTTGGCCACCTGCATGCTCGCCTGGTCGGTCCTGGCGTGCACGGCGATGATCTACGCCAGCCTCAAGCCGATCCGGCAGTGGCACACGCGCTGGACTCCGACCAACTTTCTTCTGCTCGGGCACTGGTCGGGCGCGATGCTCCTGGTGGCGCTCGCCTGTGCCTATGCGCCGCGAGCGGGGGCGTTTTTCGCCCTGGCGACCGTATCAGGCGTTGCCGCGCTGGCGGGCAAGCTCGGCTACTGGCATGCCATCGGCGACGCCACGCTGGCACCGACGCTCGAGCGCGCGATCGGCGTGCGCGAAGGCGTGCATGGGCCCGCTCCGATAAGCGTCGCCCACGCCCGCCTGCTCGACGTCGGGCATTCGCACGGAACCTTCCTGACCCGTGAATTCGGCTTCGTGCTGGCACGGCGGCATGGCGGCGCGCTGCGCGTCGCGGTGCTCGCGCTGGGCTTCGGCCTGCCGCTCGTCTGGCTCGTCGCCGGCGTCGCCCGCTGGCAGGCTGCAATCGCGGCGGCGGCCTGCTGTATCATCGGGCTGCTGGTCGAGCGCTGGCTTTTCTTCGCCGAAGCCAGGCACACCGTCCGGCTGTACCACGGCGATCCTCGAACATGACGGCGCAGTTGCGGGTTCGGGTTTGGCGCGGCGGCGCCGACGGGCACTATCAGGCCTACGACGTGCCGCGGCGCGATGCGCAAACGGTGCTCGACGTGGTGAGCTTCATCCAGCGCCGCCTCGATCCCACGCTCGCCTATCGCTTCGCCTGCCGTGTCGGCATGTGCGGCTCCTGCGCGATGACAGTCAACGGCCGGCCGCGCTGGACTTGCCGCACCCACGTGAACAAGGTCGCGCCATCCGACCGGCTGGAGATCGCGCCGCTCGCCAACCTGCCGATCGTGCGCGATCTCGTCACCGACATGCGCGATTTCTTCGACAAGTGGGCGCGAGCGCGCGGCCGATTCGAGCCCACGCGTACCCGGAGCGATGACCTGGCGCGCATCGAACCGGCATCGCCGCCGCGGCGCGCGGTCGACCAGGCGATCGAATGCATCGGTTGCGGCGTCTGTTACGCCGCCTGCGACGTGGTCGCCTGGAACCCCGACTACCTTGGTCCGGCCGCACTCAACCGCGCCTGGACCCTGGTCAACGATGCCCGCGACGGGGCGCGCCGCGAGCACCTCGCCGCCGTCTCCGGCGACGCAGGCTGCCAGGCCTGTCACACCCACGAGACCTGCAGCGCGCGCTGCCCGATGCATCTCGCGCCGACGGCATCGATCGCAGGGCTCAAGCGCGCGACGGCGATCGCCACGCTTCGCGGCGAGCTGTGAGCGCGGCCACCGCAACCCGACTCTGGCTCGCGCAGCGCGCGAGCGCGGCGGTGCTCGCCCTGTGCGTCGCGGTGCATCTGGCCACCATGATCGCCGCCGTGCGCGGCGGATTGTCCGCGGGCGAGATCCTGAGCCGGACCCGCGGCAGCTCTGCCTGGGCAGCGTTCTACGCCGTGTTCGTACTCTCCGTGTCGATCCACGTGCCCATAGGCCTGCGCACGGTCGCAGGGGAATGGCTCGCCTGGCGCGGGCGTGCTGCCGACGTGACATGCCTTGCCGTTGGCATCGCCCTGCTCGTTCTCGGCGCGCTCGCCATCGCGGCGGTGACCCGATGACCGCCCCGGGCTGGCGCAACCGCGGCCACGCGGCATACTGGGCGTTTCTCCTGCACCGGATTTCCGGGTTGCTTCTGGCCCTGTTTCTTCCTCTGCATTTTCTCGTGCTCGCGCAGGCGCTGCGCGGCGCCGCCGCGCTCGACGCCTTTGTGCGCTGGAGCCAGACGCCGCTGGTCGAGGCCTCGGAGGTGGTGCTGGTGTTTCTGCTCGCAGCGCATCTCACCGGCGGTCTGCGCCTGCTGGTGATCGAATGGGGCGGCTGGCGGCGCGAAGCGCAGCCGGCGCTTCTGGCGCTGGCTGGAGGGGTCGCGGCATTCTGTGCCCTGGTTTTTGCGCTCAACCTGTTCTGATTCCCATGCGCATCGACCCGCAAGCCGTTGAGGCGACCGCCAAAGAGCTCTACATTCGGGCGCTCAAAATCCTTCCCGATGATGTCAAGCGCGGGTTCGAGGTCCTAGCTGCTCGGGAAACCGACACTGCCGCGCAGTCGGTGCTCGGCACGATGATCAGGAACATCGCGGTCGCGGAGCAGACCGACAACCTGCTCTGCCAGGACACCGGCATTCCAATCTACAACGTGATCATCGGCCGCGGCGTGGAGTTCGGCGCGCAAGACGGCCTGGCGCTCAAGGCGGCGATTCGCCGCGGCTGCGAGCGCGCCACGCGCGAGCACCCGCTGCGCTCCTCGATCGTGCACCCGCTGACGCGCCACAACGCGCAGACCTCGTGCGGGGTCGGGGTTCCGGTAATCGAGATCGACGTTGCGGACGACTTCGACGGGCTGCGCATCGAGATGATTCCCAAGGGCAGCGGGTCGGAGAACAACTCCTGGCTGAAGATGGCTGTGCCGGCGGACGGGACCGACGCGGTCAAGACCTTCGTCGTCGACTGCGTGCTCGATGCCGGTGGCCGGACCTGCCCGCCGACCATCGTCGGCGTCGGCGTTGGCGGCACGGCCGACCTGTGCCTGCATCTGGCCAAGCGCGCGGCCATCCGGCCGCTTGGCACTCGTTGCGCCGATCCGGCGGGCGCGCGGCTCGAAGACGAGCTCTCCGCGGCCGTCAATCTGCTCGGCGTCGGCCCGCAGGGGCTGGGCGGCGATGCGACTGCCTTCGCCGTGCACGTCGAGCTCGCCGCGACCCACATCACCATGAACCCGGTCGCGGTCAACATGCAGTGCCACTCGGCGCGACGTGCAAGTGCCACGATCACGCCGCAAGGCGTTGACTACGGTTTCTAGCGGGAGCCTAAGCAAGCCATGTTCAGCGGCCACTGCGGTCGAGCTAGGGCGAAGGCCAGGGCCGGCGAACGCGATTTCGGCCGGGCGGCGCCTTGCGCCCTCGCCCGGGCGGCGGACGCAACGCCCCGGCGTGTCGCCTGGGCGCCGCGGATCGACCGCGATCGCGCGTGCCGCCAACCGGGGAGCGCCCATGGCGCATCATGAGCTCTTGCCACCGCTTGCCGCCGCCGCGGTCCGGGCACTGCGCATCGACGATACGGTCACGCTGCAGGGCACGCTGTTCGGCATCCGCGATGCGACCCAGATCGCGCTTTTCGATCGCGGGCGCGCGACCCGCTTCGATCTCACCGGTCACGCGGTGATCCATACCGCGCCGAACGTGCGCAAGGTGCCGCCCTGCGCCGAGCATCCCGCCGGCTACGCGCCAATGTGTATCGGCACCACGACTTCGGCGCGCATGGAGCGCTTCACGCGGCCGCTGCTCGCGAACACTGGCGTGCGACTGATCATCGGCAAGGGCGGCCTGGGCAGCGCCTCGCTTGACGCGTTCGGCGAATTCGGCGGCGCCTATCTGGCCGTTGTCGGCGGCACCGCGGCCCTGGAAACGACCTGGATCGAGCAGATCGAGGCGGTCGACCTCGACGACCTCCACCCGGAGAGCCTGTGGCGCTTCCGGGTGCGCGATTTCGGGCCGCTGCGCGTGGCCATGGACAGCCACGGCGGCAGCATCTATGCGACCGTCGACGCCGAGGCGCGGGCCCGGCGCGCTTCGGCCCTGGCCGCGCTCGGCGTCAAGACGCGCTAGGCTACGGCCGGCCATAGACGCGCAGGGCTATGCGCCGACTGCAAACGGATATCTTGATCCTCGGCGCCGGAGGAGCGGGGCTGTTCGCCGCGCTGCACGCGCATCAGGCCGACCCCTCGCTCGCCATCACGGTCGCGGTCAAGGGCCTGCTCGGCAAATGCGGCTGCACGCGCATGGTCCAGGGCGGCTACAACGTGGCCCTCGGCGCGGGCGATTCGGTCGAGCGGCACTTCATGGACACCGTCGAAGGCGGCGCCTGGCTGCCCGACCAGGATCTCGCCTGGACGCTTTGCACCGGCGCGGTGGAGCGGGTGCGCGAGCTGGAAAACGAGCTGGGGTGTTTTTTCGACCGCAATCCCGACGGCACCATCCATCAGAAGGCGTTCGCCGGACAGACCTTCGATCGCACCGTACACAAGGGCGATTTGACCGGGATCGAGATCATGAATCGGCTCGCGGAGGCGGTCTGGGCCCGCGCCATCGGCCGACTCGAGGAACACCGCGTGCAGGCGTTGATCAAGAGCCGCGACGGGGAGGCGATCGCCGGTGCGCTGCTCATCGACGTGCGTACGGGCGAATACGTTCTGGTCCGCGCCCGGGCAGTATTGCTGGCCACCGGTGGGGGGCCGACGATGTACCGCTTCCACACGCCCTCCGGCGACAAGAGCTGCGACGGTCTGGCGCTCGCGCTCGCCGCCGGGCTGCCGCTACGGGACATGGAAATGGTGCAGTTTCATCCGACCGGGCTTCTGGCCGGGTCGGATACGCGCATGACCGGCACCGTGCTCGAGGAGGGCCTGCGCGGCGCCGGCGGACATCTCCTCAATGGCGCAGGCAACCGCTTCATGGTCGACGTCGACGGGCGTGCCGAACGGGCTACACGCGACATCGTGGCGCGGGCGATCTACGCCGAGATGCGCGCCGGGCGCACCACCCCGGAAGGCGGCGTGTACCTGTCCATGGCCCATCTGGGTGCGGACAACGTGCGCCGCCAGTTCAAGGGCATGGTCGAACGCTGCGCCGATTGTGGGTTCGACCTTGCCGGGGGCCGGGTCGAGGTCGTGCCCACGGCCCATTACCTGATGGGCGGGGTCGAATTTGCGCCCGATTGCAGCACCGAGCTGACCGGGCTGTTTGTTGCCGGCGAGGATTCGGGCGGAGTGCACGGCGCCAATCGCCTCGGCGGCAACGGCGTGGCCAACTCAACGGTGTTCGGCGGCATCGCCGGCGCGACCATGGCGCAGTGGGTGGCACGCGAGGGCGCGCTGCGCGAGCCCGATACCGCCGCCATCGCCACGGCCAGCGCTCAGGCCGACATGCCCTTCGCTCCCCGCCACGGCGACACCGCCGACCTGGCATCGATTCGCGAACACCTGTACGCGACCATGTGGGACGACGCCGGCATTGTTCGCAACGCGGCCGGCCTCGCCCGAGCCGAATCCGCGCTGGCAGTGCTCGCTGGCCTGCACCAAGAGTATGCCTTGCCACCCGCAGGGCGCGACCGCAGCTTCAACCTGGCCTGGCACGACTGGCTCAATCTCGGCAGCCTGATCGCGGTGTCGCGGGTGATCGTATGCGCCGCGCGGGCGCGCCAGAACTCCCGCGGCGCCCACTACCGGGACGATTACCCTGAATCGGGCGATCTCGCCGCCTCGTCCTATACGCGGGTGCGTCTCCGCGCGGGCGCATTGGCCAGCCAGCAGGTGCCGGTGCGGTTCACTCGCGTCCGCCCGGGAGAATCCTTGTTACCGGACTGAGCGCCGAGGCTCGACGCGAAGACAGGCGCTGTCACAATCGGGGTGGCAGGCCATGCCTCTTAATATTGTAAGTATTTGATTTACAGAGTATTTATAGTGACCGACTGTCATCCATTTGTAACACCGCAGCCGGAGAATGGCGTCTCTTCTGCTTTCTCATGAAGGCTAACAAATGGATTCCAAACAGTTTGCTGCCGTTTGCGTGGGCATCGCGTCGCTTGCTTTGGGCGGAGGGGCGCAGGCGCTTGACATCACCGGTGCGGGAGCGACCTTTCCGTACCCCATTTACGCCAAATGGGCGGAAGCGTACAAGGCCAAATCCGGTATTGGCCTCAACTACCAATCGATTGGGTCCGGCGGTGGCATCAAGCAGATTCAGAACAAGACCGTAGACTTCGGGGCGTCGGACATGCCACTCAAACCCGAAGACCTCGACAAGGACGGGTTATTGCAGTTTCCGACTGTCATTGGCGGAGATGTGCCGGTCGTCAACCTGGAGGGAGTCAAGCCGGGCGAACTCAAGCTCACCGGCCCTGTGCTGGCCGATATCTATCTGGGCAAGATCAGCAAGTGGAACGACCCGGCCATCGTCAAGCTCAACCCTGTAGCCAAGCTGCCGGCTTCGGATATCACGGTTGTGCATCGCTCGGATGGTTCCGGCACAACCTTCATTTGGGTGAACTACCTGTCAAAAATGAGCCCCGAATGGAAAGAAAAGGTGGGCGAAGGTACGTCGGTGGCGTGGCCCACCGGTGTCGGGGGCAAGGGCAACGAAGGCGTCTCATCGTATGTGCTGCGCGTCAAGGGGTCGATCGGCTATGTGGAATATGCCTACGCGCTGCAAAACAAGATGACTTATGCCCTGGTGCAGAACCGCGACGGCAATTTCGTCGGTCCCTCGTCGGAAACGTTCAAGGCCGCTGCAGCGGGTGCGGATTGGAGCAAGGCGCCCGGCTATTATCTGCTGCTGACAGACCAGCCGGGCAAGGAATCCTGGCCGATCTCAGGTGCCACATTCATTCTGATGTACAAGACTCAAGCCAAGCCGGAGACCGCCAAGGAAGTACTGAAGTTCTTCGATTGGGCTTATTCCCGCGATGGCGACAAGCTGGCCGACTCGCTCGATTACGTGCCGCTGCCCGACGTGGTGACCAACCAGATCAGGGGCACCTGGAGGTCGCAGATCAAGGACTCTTCAGGTAAGCCGGTGTACTGACCGGACCCGGTCTGGTCAGGCGATGTCACGACGTGCGGTGCCCGCAGGTTCGGCGGGCGCCGCGTTTTTTCGGGAGTGCCCTGAGCTGGCGGATCGCCCAGGCGCTGTAGCTCCCGGGTCAACGACGCAGTTGCCGGAAAGTAGGTCGCCGTGGAAGCACCGGTGATGCAATCGACCGCGGGCGCGTTGTCGACTAGAATCGACGCGCTGCCACACCCGGCGCAGGCCGGCCTTGCCAAGATGCCCAATCCGAAGCAGCAGAACGTCCAGCTTCAGGATTTGGTCTTCCGCACGGTCACGCGCTGCTTTGCCTTTCTGGTCCTGGCGATTCTGGTCGGCATCATCGTGTCGTTGGTCTTCGGCAGCCTGCCCGCAATACGGCAGTTTGGATTCGGGTTTCTCGTCGATTCGGAATGGAACCCGGTCACCGAAAAGTTCGGCGCGCTGGTGCCCATCATTGGCACTCTCGTCACCTCATTAATCGCCCTGCTGATCGGTGTCCCGGTGAGCTTCGGCGTCGCGCTATTCTTGACCGAGCTCTCACCACCCTGGCTGAAGCGCCCGCTCGGGACGGCGATCGAGCTCCTGGCTGCGATCCCGAGCATCATCTATGGCATGTGGGGCTTGTTCGTGCTCGCGCCGCTGTTTGCCGACTATGTGCAGCCGTGGCTCATCGATTCGCTCGGCGCTACGCCGGTGATCGGTGCGCTGTTCAAGGGCCCGCCGCAGGGCATCGGCGTGTTCACGGCCGGATTCGTGCTCGCGATCATGGTGATACCCTTTATCGCGTCGGTGATGCGCGACGTGTTCGAGATCGTGCCGCCCGTTCTGAAAGAGTCCGCGTACGGCATCGGCTGCACGACGTGGGAGGTCGTACGCAACATCGTCCTTCCCTACACCAAGGCGGGCGTCATCGGCGGCATCATGCTCGGCCTCGGCCGCGCGCTTGGCGAGACGATGGCGGTTACGTTCCTAATCGGCAACGCCCATCAGCTCAACGCCTCGATACTGGCCCCGGGCAACAGCATCGCGTCGGCGCTCGCCAACGAATTCACCGAGGCCGTGGGCGATCTTTACACCTCGGCCTTGATCGAGCTCGGTCTGATTCTGTTTGTCATCACCTTCATCGTGCTGGCCCTGGCCAAACTGCTGTTGCTGCAGCTGGCCAAGGGCGAAGGCCGAAGGACCTGAGGCTTCGCCGCTCGCCATGCCCGCACTCTACTCGCACCGGCTGCTGGTAAACCGCTTCAATCTGGCTATGTCGCTGTTTGCGATGGCCTTTGGACTCGCCTTTCTGTTCTGGATCCTGTATACGCTGTTCGCCGCGGGATTCCACGCCTTCAGTCCCGCTCTTTTCACGCAGATGACGCCGCCGCCCGGCAGCAACGGCGGGCTTCTCAACGCCATTGTTGGCAGCCTGGTCATGGCGGTGTTGGGTACGGCAATCGGGACACCGGTCGGGATCCTTGCCGGCATCTACCTCGCCGAGTTCGGAAGTCGCGGCTGGCTTGCTCCCTGCACGCGATTCATCAACGACATCCTGTTGTCTGCGCCATCGATTGTCATCGGCTTGTTCATCTATGAGATCTATGTCTTCCAGGTGCAGCATTTCTCCGCCTGGGCCGGCTCGTTCGCCCTGGCGCTGATCGTGATACCGGTCGTCATCCGCACCACCGAGAACATGCTGCGCCTGGTACCGGACAGCCTGCGCGAGGCGGCAATTGCACTGGGTACACCGCAGTGGAAGGTCATCGTCATGGTGACGCTGCGGTCGGTTCGGGCCGGGGTCATCACCGGAGTGCTGCTCGCTGTTGCGCGCATTTCCGGCGAGACCGCACCGCTGCTGTTCACGTCGCTCAACAACCAGTTCTGGACCACCGATCTCAACGCGCCGATGTCCAACCTGCCGGTGGTGATCTTCCAATTCGCGATGAGCCCCTACGACGACTGGCAGCAGTTGGCGTGGGCCGGAGCGCTGCTGATCACACTCGCTGTGCTCGTTCTCAACATCGTGGCGCGCGTCTTGTTCCGCCAGTCGGCACCCAAGTAACGTGCTGGAAGAACCCATGAACCTCGATATTTTCGCGAATCGGCCGGAGGTCCTGCCGAGGCCAGAGGCGATGCCTGCGGCAACCAAGATCGCCGTCCGGCACCTCGACTTCTTCTACGGCAAGTTCCAGGGCCTCAAGGACATCAACCTGGACATCGCCGAGCGGCGCGTCACCGCCTTCATCGGTCCCTCGGGTTGCGGCAAGTCCACGCTGCTGCGGACGTTGAACCGCATGTATTCGCTCTACCCGGGGCAGCGCGCGGTCGGCGAGATCCAGTTCAACGGCCGCAACGTGCTCGAGCCGCACGTCGACCTCAACATGCTGCGGGCCAAGGTCGGCATGGTGTTCCAGAAGCCGACGCCGTTTCCGATGTCGATCCACGACAACATCGCGTTCGGCGTGCGCCTGTACGAAAGCCTGAGTCCGCGGGCGATGGAAGAACGGGTGGAGTGGGCGCTCACCAAAGCGGCGATGTGGGATGAGGCGAAGGACAAGCTCAAGCAAAGCGGCATGGCGCTCTCCGGCGGACAGCAGCAGCGCTTGTGCATCGCGCGCGCGGTGGCAGTCAAGCCCGAGGTATTGCTGCTCGACGAACCGACATCCGCGCTCGACCCGATTTCAACCGCCAAGATCGAGGAATTGATCAGCGAACTAAAAGCTGATTACACCATCGCGATCGTCACCCACAACATGCAGCAGGCAGCACGCGTTTCGGACTACACTGCGTACATGTACCTCGGCGAGCTGGTCGAATTTGGTGCGACCGACGATCTGTTCCTTAAGCCGCAACGCAAGGAAACCGAGGATTACATCACCGGCCGGTTCGGTTGACGCGGGCGGTACGAGCACCGGAGCACAACGTGAACGAGCACACATCCAAACAGTTCGACGCCGAGATGGAGTCCATCCGCTCTGGCGTACTGGCGATGGGCGGCCTGGTCGAGACCCAATTTCGGCGCGCGATCGAGGCGCTGCGGCAGCCGGCGGACGAAGGCGACGACGACCTCGTGTCGCTCGTGGCCAGCGCCGAACAGGCGATCAACCAGATGCAAGTGGACATCGACCAGCAATGCAGCCAGATCATCGCCAAGCGGCAGCCGGCGGCAGGCGACCTGCGCATGATCCTGACCGTGGTCAAGATCGTCAACGACCTCGAGCGCGTTGGTGACGAGATCAAGAAGATCGCCTACAAGGCGCAGCAGATGCAGCAACCCGAGCGCCTGACGACGGTGCGCGTGCACGTCATCACACGCGTCGCTGGCATGGCGGAAGAGAACCTGCGCCTCGCGCTCGACGCCTTCGCGCGCCTCGATGTCAACGCCGCGGCGACGGTAGTCAGCAACGACGAAGCCATAGACGCCTCCTTCCTCGCCATCTTGCGTCAGCTGATCAGCTACATGATGGAGGACCCGCGCACGATCACGCCGGCGCTTGAAATCGTGTTCATCGCTAAGTCGATCGAGCGCGTCGGCGATCACGCCAAGAACATCGCTGAGGACGTCGTCCAGGCGGTCATGGGCAAGGACGTGCGCCATGCGACGGCGGAGCAGATCCGCGCCGAGCTGGCGGAGTGACCGCGGAGGCCCCGTGATGATGCCGTCGATCCTGGTGGTCGAAGACGAGCCGGCGATCCAAGAGCTGCTGCGCATCAATCTCGAGGACGCCGGATTTGTGGTGCGCACCGTCGCTGATGCGGAAGCCGCGCTCGGCGAGATCAAGCGCGCGCTGCCCGACCTGTTGCTGCTCGACTGGATGCTTCCCGGGCAATCGGGTCTCGCGCTCGCCCGCGGCCTGCGTGGCGAAGCGCGGACGCGGGAGTTGCCGATCATTATGGTCACTGCGCGCGGGGACGAAGCCGACCGCGTCGCCGGGCTCGAAGCCTGGGTCGACGACTACGTCACCAAGCCGTTCAGCCCGCGTGAGCTGAAGGCGCGCATCAAGGCGGTGCTGCGGCGGCGGGCGCCGGAGTCGGCGCAGGAGAAACTGACCGTAGGGCCGTTGCAACTGGATCCGGCGACGCATCGGGCAACGGTGGGCGGGGCGCCGCTGCAGCTCGGTCCGACCGAGTTTCGCCTGCTCAAATTTCTCATGGCGCGGCCGGAGCGGGTTCACAGCCGGGCGCAATTGCTAGACCAAGTGTGGGGCGACCACGTCTACATCGAGGAACGCACGGTCGATGTCCACATCCGGCGCCTGCGCCTCGCGCTCGAACCGTTCTCCTGCGCGCACCTGATTGAAACGGTGCGCGGCGGCGGCTACCGGCTGGCCGCGCCGCATTGAGCGCCCGCGGCGCAGCGCCGATATGAGCCCGATCTGGCGCCGCGGCCTGATCGCCCCGCTGGCCGTTGTCGCGGCCGCGCTGCTGGCTTGGCCGACCGCCGGAGCGGTCCCCGCGCTCGTGCTCCTCGCCGCGGGATTGCTCGCCGTGGTCGCCTGGCACGTGCGCGAACTCGATGGGCTCACGCGCTGGGCCAGCGGAGCGTTCGAAGTGCCGGTCCCCGAGGGCCGCGGCACATGGGCTCTGGCCTACACCGCACTCTATCGCCGCGTCGGCCTGCGCTCGGCGCGGCAGCGTGACCTGCGCCTCGCCCTCGATCGTTTCGTGAGCGGCGCCGAGGCGTTGCCGGAAGGCGTGGTCGTGCTCGACGGGGTCAATCGCATCCGGTGGGCCAATCCGCGCGCGCAGACGCACCTCGGCGTGGACCTCAGGCATGACGCCAAGGCGCCGATCGTCAACCTGGTGCGTCAGCCCGCTTTTCTGCAGTACCTTGCCGCGGGCGATTTCCGCGAGCCGGTCGTACTCGAATCGCAGCGCGAGGCGGGGCTTATGCTGTCGATCCAGATCGTCCCGTTCGGGGTGGAAGAAAAGCTCCTCATGAGCCGCGACATCACGCGCTTTGAGGCGGTGGCGCGGCTGCGGCGGGATTTCATCGCCAACGTCTCGCACGAGCTCAAGACTCCGTTGACCGTGCTTGGCGGGTTCCTGGAGACGCTCGCCGACCTGCGCCTCGATGCGCGGCAGCAGCAGCGTTACATCGCCTTGATGCAGGAGCAGGCGCAGAACATGCAGCGCCTGGTCGACGACCTGCTGGCGCTGTCCGCGCTCGAAAGCGAACACAGCGCGTTGCAGGAGACGGAATTCGCCGTCGTACCCCTGCTGCTGCAGGTCTCAGCCGACGCCAAGGCCCTTTCGGCCGGTCGGCACGAGGTCACGCTCAACATCCGCGAGCAGGCCACTGTGCTGGGCAGCCGCGATGAACTGGCCAGCGCCTTCGGCAATCTGGTCAGCAATGCGGTGCGCTATACACCCGACGGCGGCCGCGTGGCACTCGACTGGCGGGTGACAACGGATGGCGGCGAGTTCACCGTCGCCGACAGCGGCATCGGCATCGCGGCCGAGCACCTTCCCCGTCTGACCGAGCGCTTCTACCGGGTCGACCGCAGCCGGTCGCGTGCGACTGGCGGCACCGGGCTCGGGCTGGCGATCGTCAAGCACGTGCTGCTCCGCCACCAGGCGGAACTGATGATCGACAGCGCGCCGGGGCAGGGCAGCCGGTTCACGGTGCGCCTGCCGTCGCGCCGGGTCCAGGTCAGTGCCAGCCCGAGTCCGGACGACTCCGCCGCCACGACGCCTACCAATACCGCAACGCCGCGCTGAACAGGCCTTTCAGATCGTCGCTGGAAACGTCCTTGGGCGCATTGCGGATCACGCGCCATTGCGGCTCCGCACCGGCGACGAGGGCGTCGAGGTCCTTCGCGGTGAATCCGAGATCGGAAAGGCCGTTGGGCATGGCGGCGGCTCGCATCAGGTCGATGACCCTCCCGGCCAGGGCCTCGCCGGCCCCGAGGGCATCACCCGGCGGGATATCGCGGGTCTCGCCGCCCAGGCAGGCGGCGGCGTGGAGGTGGCGGCCCGGGCTGCACGGCGCGGTGTAGCGCCACACCGCCGGGTTGTGGAGCACGACCGCCATGCCGTGCGGAACCAGGGTCTTGCCCGCCGGATAGCCCGGCACATGGTAGTCGCGGGCGAGCCCCGAGACCGAATACGACAGGCCGTGCGGCAGGTGGCAACCGGCGGCGTTGAAGGCGATCCCGGCGAGCATCGCTGCGTACATCATCTCGGTGCGCGCCTCGGCATCGTGCGCATCGCTCACCGCGCGCACGAGGTACGCGCCGACGGCCTTCAGGGCCTCGGTGGCCAGACCGTCGGAGAACGGGTTGGCGCCCTGAGATACCGGCCGGCCCACCCCGCGCAGGCGATTGAGCCGCCGCGGCCACGGCCGCGCGGTCAGCGATTCGAGCGCGTGGCTCATGCAGTCGAAGCCGCTCGCCGCAACGACGCTGCGCGGCAGGGTCGCCGTCACGCTGGGATCGATCAAGGCGAGCGTCGGGACCAGCCGCCGCGAGATGATGCCGGTCTTGGCGTTGATCTGCGTCAGGTTGAAGATCGCGATGCCGGTCGTCTCCGATCCGGTGCCCGCGGTGGTCGGGCAGGCGATGTGCGGCTTGAGCGCACCCGGAACCGGCTGTCCGCCACCTATCGGCGCGTTCACGTAGGTCATGAACTCGGCCGGATGCGTGGCGTAGAGATTGGCCGCCTTGCAGGTATCGATCACCGATCCGCCGCCGACCGAGAGGTAGCCGTCGAACTTGCCCTCGGCGGCGAAGCGGGCCGCTGCCTGGAACGACGCAGTGGTCGGCTCGATGCTGACCTCGTCGTAGATGGCCGCCTCGATGCCGGCGGCGGAGAGCGACGAGAGCACGGCGGCCACGTGCTCCGAGTGGCGCAAATTGGCGTCGGTGAACAAGCCGACGCGACGCAACCCCAGCTCCCGGGCCCCGCCGCCGGCCTCCTCCAGGCACCCGGCGCCAAAGGTGAACGTCGGCATGCCGACGGTGAAGGCCCGGTCGCTGTCTTCGGTCAGCGTGAAATCGGCGTGGCAGCAGGGCATGATGAAGCCTCCGGGGCGCAAAGTTATACCGCGGGATGGCGAGTGCGGCAACCGCGGCGCGCTCGTGCCGGCGCACCGCGCTAACCTGGACGCTCGCCCAGGATCAGGTCGGCAGCCTTTTCGGCGATCATGATGACTGGCAGGTTGGTGTTGCCGGAGGTGAGCGTGGGCATCACGCTGCAATCGACCACCCGCAGCGATTCGACGCCGTGCACGCGCAGTGCGGAGTCGACCACCGAGAGTGCATCCTTGCCCATCCTGCAGGTGCCGCTTTGGTGGAAGATCGTGGCTCCGTGGGCGCGCGCGAACCCGAGCAGATCCTCGTCGCTCTGCGCCGTCGGTCCCGGCCGAAATTCGCCCTTGACGTAGGGCGCGAGCGCTCGGGTGGTCGAGATGCGGCGCGCGAGGCGGATGCCTGCCACCAGGGTACGGCGGTCGTCTGCCGTGGCCAGGTAATTGGGCTGCATGGCCGGAGGCTGCAACGCATCGGCGGACTGGATGCGCACGAAGCCGCGCGATTGCGGCCGCAGCTGACACACCGAGAAGGTGAAGGCGGAGAAGGCGTGCGGCGGGGAGCCGGCCATGTCGGAGGACAGCGTGGCGATGTGAAACTGGACGTCCGGCGTCGTGGCTGCCGGATCGACGCGGGCGAAGATCCCGCCCTGATTGATGCCCACCGCCATCGGCCCGCCGCGGGTGAAGATGTAGTCGAGCCCGATCTTGAGTGTCCGCCAGCGGCTCTTCAGGTCGTCGTTGGTGGTGATCGGTCGCTTGCACTCGAAGATCACCCGCGCCTGCAGGTGGTCCTGCAGATTCTCGCCGACGCCGGGCAGCTCATGCACCACGGGTATGCCCAGCGCCGTGAGCAGCGGCCGTGGGCCGACGCCGGAGAGTTGCAGCAACTGCGGACTCTGCACCGCGCCTGCGCAGAGCAGCACCTCGCGCCGCGCCGTCACGGCGAGCTCGGCACCTCGCTTCAGGTAGACGACGCCGGCCGCGCGCCGGCCCTCGAACACCACCCGGGTCACGCGCGCTTCGGTTTCCACGCGCAGGTTGGCTCGCCCGCGAGCGGGCTTGAGATAGGCGCTCGCCGTACTGCAGCGCCATCCGTGGCGGGTGGTCAGCTGGTAATAGCCCGCCCCCTCCTGCGTGGCGGCGTTGAAATCCTCGTTGCGCGCAATGCCGACCTCGGCACAACCGGCAATCACCGCCTCGATGAGCTCGTGCTTGCGGCGGATCCTGGAACACCAGACCGGCCCGCCACGACCGCGGAAGGCCGGGTCGCCCTCCGGAGCGTGCTCCAGGCGCTTGAAATACGGCAGCACATCGCCGAAACCCCAGCCGGGATTGCCCTCGGCCGCCCAGCGCTCGTAATCCTGCGCCTGGCCGCGGACGGCAATTAGGCCGTTGATCGCGGAGGACCCGCCGAGCGTCTTGCCCTGCGGCCAGTAAATCCTGCGCCCGTTCATGCCCGGTTCGGGCTCGGTATAGAAGCACCAGTTTACCCGCGGGTTGAACATGGTCTTGGCGTAGCCGATCGGGATGTGCAGCCAGGGATTCGTGTCGCGCGGGCCGGCCTCTAGCAGCAGCACCGAATGGCGGCCGTCGGCGGATAGGCGGTTGGCAAGAGCGCAGCCGGCCGAGCCGGCGCCGACAATCACGTAATCGACCGCGGTTAAGGCCATCGCTTGGAGTCGCAGCACCGGGCTGCGCTGGCAGGGAAACGCATCGAAAAGGGGAAGTTTAGCGAATAACGACCGATTGCGGAGCCGGACAGGCGGTTTTCGAAGGCGTGCAGAGGCGCTGGTTTGACACTGCGGTATGGAAATTGCTAACATCGGGGGTTCCGTCGGAGGGGTTCCCGAGCGGTCAAAGGGAGCAGACTGTAAATCTGCCGGCTCTGCCTTCGAAGGTTCGAATCCTTCCCCCTCCACCAGGTCAGGAATCGTTACCGGGGAGAAGTTGCAGAGGGGGCTGTCCTGGCGGTGCCGGCGCCCGAGTCGCTTATAGGCTGTTGCGCGGGTGTAGCTCAATGGTAGAGCAGAAGCCTTCCAAGCTTACGACGAGGGTTCGATTCCCTTCACCCGCTCCAGCACGAGTCCTGAATCGGCAGCGGTATGAAGACAGGTTGGGGTGGCGGTAGCGCGCGCAACACGAGCCCATGTAGCTCAGTGGTAGAGCACTCCCTTGGTAAGGGAGAGGTCGCGCGTTCAATCCGCGCCATGGGCACCACGAAAGCGCACGGTGCGCTTTGAGCAATCGCAAGGAGCATGACCAATGGCCAAGGGCAAGTTTGAGCGGACCAAGCCGCACGTGAACGTGGGGACGATAGGGCACGTGGATCATGGCAAGACGACGCTGACGGCGGCGATGACGCTGGTGCTGTCGCGGCAGTTTGGTGGGGAGGCGAAGGCCTACGACCAGATTGACAATGCGCCGGAGGAGAAGGCGCGGGGGATCACGATCAACACGGCGCACGTGGAGTACGAGACGAAGAATCGTCACTATGCGCACGTGGACTGTCCTGGGCATGCTGACTATGTGAAGAACATGATCACAGGGGCGGCGCAGATGGACGGGGCGATTCTGGTGGTATCGGCGGCCGACGGGCCGATGCCGCAGACGCGGGAGCACATCTTGCTGGCGCGGCAGGTGGGGGTGCCCTACATCGTGGTGTTTTTGAACAAGGCGGACATGGTCGATGACAAGGAGCTTTTGGAGCTCGTTGAGATCGAGGTGCGGGAGCTGTTGAGCAAGTACGAATTTCCGGGGGACAAGATCCCGATCATTATTGGCAGTGCGAAGCTGGCGCTGGAAGGGGACAAGTCGGACTTAGGCGAGGCGTGCATCAACCGTTTGGCCGATGCGCTGGACACCTACATACCGACGCCGAAGCGGTTGATTGATGGGCCGTTTTTGATGCCGGTGGAGGACGTGTTCAGTATTTCGGGGCGTGGGACGGTGGTGACGGGGCGGGTGGAGCGAGGGGTGGTGAAGGTAGGCGAGGAGTTGGAGATAGTGGGGTTGAAGCCGACGCTCAAGACGGTGTGCACGGGGGTGGAGATGTTCCGCAAGCTCCTGGATCAGGGGCAGGCTGGGGACAACATAGGGGTGCTGCTGCGCGGCACGAAGCGGGAGGAGGTGGAGCGTGGGCAGGTGCTGGCCAAGCCGGGGAGCATCACGCCGCACACCAAGTTCACCTGCGAGGTGTACGTGCTGTCGAAGGAGGAGGGGGGCGGCACACGCCGTTCTTTCCGGGGTATCGGCCGCAGTTTTACTTTCGCACCACGGATGTGACGGGCAGTGTGGAGTTGCCGGCGGGCACGGAGATGGTGATGCCTGGGGACAACATCCAGATGACGGTGACGCTCATTGCGCCCATAGCGATGGAAGAAGGCCTGCGCTTCGCGATCCGCGAAGGCGGTCGCACCGTCGGCGCCGGCGTCGTCGCCAAGGTCATCGAGTAGGCGCCCTTGAGGCACCGCGCCTTAAGGATGCGACCGGCACGCGGCAAGGCCCGACGGATGGGTACCGATAGGCCAGTAGCTCAATTGGCAGAGCGGCGGTCTCCAAAACCGCAGGTTGGGGGTTCGATTCCCTCCTGGCCTGCCATCCGCGGGTGAAAAGCGGGGTGGCAGTGAGCGCGCGCATCGAGGCAACCGAGGCTAACCAGGGAAAAACGGCGGCAATGGTCGACAAAGTGAAGATGGTCCTGGCGCTTTCGCTGGTGATCGGCGGCCTGTGGGGCTACTACTACTTCAGCGACCTGGCGATGGTGCTGCGGGTGTTGATGGTGCTAGGCGGGCTTATCGGCGCCGGTGCGGTGGCCTGGTTCACCGTGCCGGGCCGCGAATTGTTCGCGTTCAGCCAGGAGGCGTGGCAGGAAGCAAGCAAGGTGTCCTGGCCGACGCGCAAGGAAACCATTCAGACGACCGCGGTCGTATTCGCGTTCGTGGTCATCATGGCACTGGTCCTGTTCGCGATCGATTCGTCGCTGGCGTGGCTGGTCAAGCTGGTGACCGGACGGGGCGAAGGATGAGCGATAAGAAATGGTTTGTCGTCCACGCTTACTCGGGCTTCGAGAAGAGCGTTCAGCGGGCGCTGACCGAACGCATCAAGCGCTCGGGCATGGCCGAGCAGTTCGGCCAGATCCTGGTGCCCGTCGAGGAAGTGGTGGAGATGAAGAACGGCGCCAAGGCGATATCGGAACGCAAGTTCTTTCCCGGCTACGTGCTAGTCGAGATGGAGATGACCGACGACACCTGGCACCTGGTGAAGAGCACGCCGAAGGTGACCGGGTTCGTCGGCGGCACGGCCAACAAGCCGACGCCGATTTCGCAGAAGGAAGTCGACGCCATCCTGCAGCAGGTGCAGGAAGGGGTTGAGAAGCCGCGACCGAAGGTGCTGTTCGAAATGGGCGAGGCGGTGCGCGTCAAGGACGGGCCGTTCACCGACTTTCACGGCAACGTGGAGGACGTGAACTACGAGAAGAGCAAGCTGCGAGTGTCGGTGACGATCTTCGGTCGGTCGACGCCGGTGGAGCTTGATTTCTCCCAGGTCGAGAAGGCCTGACATCGCGGCCCCTCTCGGGGGTGCCCGATGGCGGGTGGTTGGCAGACGAGGAACCGGGGAGGGCGCGTAGCGCCCGCTTGCACCCGAACAGGAGACAGGCATGGCGAAAAAAGTCGTCGGCTTCATCAAGTTGCAGGTGCCCGCGGGCAAGGCCAATCCGAGCCCGCCGATCGGGCCCGCGCTCGGGCAGCGCGGCCTCAACATCATGGAGTTCTGCAAGGCGTTCAACGCCCAGACGCAGAAAATGGAGCCCGGCCTGCCCATTCCGGTGGTGATCACCGCCTACGCCGACAAAAGCTTTACCTTCGTGATGAAGACGCCTCCGGCGACGGTGCTCATCCTGAAGGCGGCGAAGGTCGAAAAGGGCAGCGGCAAGCCGCAATCCGACAAGGTCGGCAAGATCACCCGCGCGCAAGCCGAGGAGATCGCGAAGCTCAAGACCCCGGACCTGACCGCGGCCGATCTGGACGCCGCAGTACGCACCATTGCCGGCAGCGCGCGCAGCATCGGCGTCGTCGTCGAAGGAGTGAAGTGACCATGGCCGCCGAGCAGAAACTGCCCAAGCTTTCGAAGCGCATGAAGGCCGTGCGCGCCAAGGTCGATCGCAGCAAGGCCTACCCGGTCGACGCTGCCCTGGCGCTCGTCAAGGACACGGCCGTCGCCAAGTTCGACGAATCGGTGGACATCGCGGTCAATCTTGGCATCGACGCCAAGAAGTCCGACCAGACGGTGCGCGGCTCAGTCGTCCTGCCCGCCGGCACCGGCAAGAACGTGCGCGTCGCCGTGTTCGCGCAGGGCGACAAGGCCAAGGCCGCCAAGGACGCCGGCGCCGACATCGTCGGCTTCGACGATCTGGCCGCCAAGGTCAAGGAAGGTTTCATGGATTTCGATGTCGTCATCGCCTCGCCCGACGCGATGAAGGTTGTCGGCGGACTCGGCCAGATCCTCGGCCCGCGCGGCCTGATGCCCAACCCGAAGGTCGGGACGGTGTCCCCGGACGTGGCCACGGCGGTGAAGAACGCCAAGGCCGGGCAGGTGCAGTACCGCACCGACAAGAGCGGCATCGTGCAATGCACGATCGGCCGCGCCTCGTTTACGCCCGAGCAGCTCAAGACCAACCTGCTGGCCCTGATCGAGGCGCTGAACAAGGCCAAGCCCAAGGACACCAAGGGCGTGTACCTGAAGAAGATCAGCGTCTCGAGCACCATGGGTGCCGGGGTGCGCATCGATACAACGGGGCTGGCGCAACAGGCGCCGGCGCAGTAGCGAAATTTGAGGGAGCGCCGGGGGAACAGCGTCCGGCACGCCGTCAAAGACCGTAGGAGCCTGACCGCTTAATCGCCGGCAGCAGCGGCGTCCTACGCAGATGGTGCCCGAAGACAGGATGAGTATCGCCTGACGTGAGGTCACCGAGGGCGCGAACCCGGAAAAGCCGGGCGAGCGCAGCAGTGATACGGAGAAAAGAACTTGAGTCTCAATCTGGAACAGAAGCAAGCGGTCGTTGCCGAAGTCGCAAAGCAGGTCGCGGGAGCCCAGGCTATCGTCATGGTCGAGAACCGTGGCATGGCCGTGGCCGACATGACCCGGCTGCGCGCCAAGGCACGGGCTTCCGGCGTGTACTTTCGGGTGGTCAAGAATACCCTGGTCCGCCGCGCCGTGGCCGAGACGCCGTTCGCCCAGCTCGCCGAGCGCATGGTCGGCCCGCTGGCCTACGGCATCGGCCCGGACCCGGTTGCCGTGGCGAAGGTGCTCAACGACTTCGCCAAGGGCAACGAGAAGTTCGTGATCACGGGCGGCGGCATGCCCGGGCAGGTGATGTCGGCGAAGGACGTTGTGGCGCTGGCGGCGCTGCCGTCGCGCGACGAGCTCATCGCCAAGCTCCTGGGCACGATGCAGGCGCCCATCGTGCGGCTTGCCAGGACGCTCAACGCCGTGCCTGGCACGTTCGTACGGACCCTGGCTGCGGTGCGCGACGCGAAACTTGCTGCTTGACTAAGACGACCACCTCTCAAACCCTTACGATTCAGGAGCAGAAAATGGCTGTTGCACACGTGGAAATCCTCGACAAGATCGCATCGATGAGCGTGCTCGAGCTCTCCGAGCTCATCAAGGCGATGGAAGAGAAGTTCGGCGTCTCCGCCGCGGCAGCGGTTGCCGTGGCCGGCCCCGCCGCCGCCGCCGCCGCGCCGGCGGCGGAAGAGCAGACCGAGTTCACCGTCGTTCTCGCCGCCTTCGGCGACAACAAGGTGAACGTCATCAAGGCCGTGCGCGAGCTCACCGGCCTGGGGCTCAAGGAAGCCAAGGACCTGGTCGATGGCGCGCCGAAGCCGGTCAAGGAAGGCGTCAACAAGGCGGACGCGGAGGCGGCCAAGAAGAAGCTGGAGGACGCCGGCGCCAAAGTCGAAGTGAAGTAAGCGCGAACCCGCGGGCGGCGGCGCGGCGCCGCCGCTTTCGGCCTGGACCGGCGCGCCCCCGTGCGCGCCGAGCCAGAGGCCGAAGACAAGCAGGCTTGAGGCAGCTTGAGAACGCTCCGGATGCCTCCATATAAGTTTGCTTGTCTTCGTCTTCTGAACCGACTGCAGAAGACAGGTTTGGTCGGACGGTGCGGTTGTCGATGAGTCAAGAGCACCGTCGTCCGCCAGCGGCTGGTAGTGGCCAGCCACCATCCTAAAGGGGACGCAAGGTCCCCGGCGAGTCGATACCGACGGGCGCTGCCGAAGGCGCGTCTGCGTAAGCCGGAGAGGTTAAGGCCCATGACCCAGTACTCGTTTACCGAGAAGAAACGCATCCGCAAGAGCTTCGCCAAACGCGCCAGCGTGCTGCCGGTGCCGTTCCTGCTGGAGACCCAGCTCGCGTCCTATCGCGCCTTCCTGCAGGCCTCCTCGGCCATGGAGGCGCGCAAGAACGAGGGCCTGCAGGCGGCCTTCACCTCGATCTTCCCGATTTCCAGCCACTCGGGCAACGCCCGGCTGGAGTTCGTCGGCTACTCGCTGCTTCCGCCGACGTTCGACGTCACCGAGTGCCAGCAGCGCGGGCTCACCTATTGCTCGGCGCTGCGGGCGAAGGTGCGGCTGATCATCATGGACAAGGAGGCGCCCAAGGAGACGGTGAAGGAGGTCAAGGAGCAGGAGGTCTACATGGGCGAGATCCCGCTCATGACCGACAACGGCTCGTTCATCATCAACGGCACCGAGCGGGTCATCGTCTCGCAGCTGCATCGCAGCCCCGGCGTGTTCTTCGAGCACGACCGCGGCAAGACCCACTCTTCGGGCAAGCTGCTGTTCTCGGCCCGGGTGATTCCGTACCGCGGCTCGTGGCTCGATTTCGAGTTCGACCCGAAGGACTACCTCTATTTCCGCGTCGATCGCCGCCGCAAGATGCCGGTGACGACGCTGCTCAAGGCGATCGGGCTCACCAACGAGGACATCCTGAAGCGCTTCTTCGCCTTCGACGCCTTTCACCTGGCCAAGAAGGGCTCGCACATGGACCTGGTGCCGGAGCGGCTGCGCGGCGAGGTCGCCCGTTTCGACCTGCTCGGCAAGGACGGCAAGGTGCTGGTGCAGAAGGACAAGCGGATCACTGCCCGCCACATCCGCGAGCTTGCCGATGCCGGGATCAAGAAGATCGCCGTGCCCAACGACTACATCCTCGGCCGCACGCTGGCCGAGAACGTGGTCAACAAGGATACCGGCGAGATCCTTGCCTCGGCCAACGACGAGATCACCGAAGAGCTGCTCAGCAAGCTCATCGAGGCCGGGGTCGCCAAGATCCACACCATCTACGTCAACGACCTTGACCAGGGCCCCTACATCTCGCAGACCCTCAAGCTCGATGACACCCCCGACCAGAACGCCGCGCGCATCGCCATCTATCGCATGATGCGTCCGGGCGAACCGCCCACCGAGGAGGCGGTCGAGGCCCTGTTTCACGGCCTGTTCTTCTCCGAGGAGCGCTACGACCTGTCGCCGGTCGGGCGGATGAAATTCAACCGCCGCGTCGGCCGCACCGAGCTCACCGGCTCGGCGACGCTGACCAACGACGACATCATCGCGGTGATCCGCATCCTGGTGGAGCTGCGCAACGGCCGCGGCGAGATCGACGACATCGACCACCTCGGCAACCGGCGCGTGCGCTCGGTGGGCGAGCTCGCCGAGAATCAGTTCCGCTCTGGCCTGGTGCGCGTCGAACGCGCGGTCAAGGAGCGCCTCGGGCAGGCGGAAAGCGAGAACCTGCTGCCGCACGACCTGATCAACGCCAAGCCGATCTCGGCGGCGATCAAGGAATTCTTCGGCTCGTCGCAGCTGTCGCAGTTCATGGACCAGACCAATCCGCTGTCCGAGATCACGCACAAGCGGCGCGTCTCGGCGCTCGGCCCGGGCGGGCTGACGCGCGAGCGCGCCGGCTTCGAGGTGCGCGACGTGCACCCGACGCATTACGGCCGGGTGTGCCCGATCGAGACGCCCGAAGGGCCCAACATCGGACTGATCAATTCCCTGGCGCTGTACGCGCGCACCAACGAGTACGGCTTCCTGGAGACGCCGTACCGCAAGGTGGTCAATGGCAAGGTGACCGACGAGATCCACTATCTGTCGGCCATCGAAGAGGGGCAGTACGTCATCGCCCAGGCCAACGCGCAACTCGACAAGGCGGGGCGGTTGAAGGACGAACTCGTTTCCTGCCGCTACCGCAACGAGTTCATGCTGTCGACCGCCGACAAGGTCCAGTTCATGGACGTGGCGCCGGCGCAGATCGTGTCGGTCGCGGCCTCGCTCATCCCGTTCCTCGAACACGACGACGCCAACCGCGCCTTGATGGGCTCCAACATGCAGCGACAGGCGGTACCGTGCCTGCGCGCCGAGAAGCCGCTGGTCGGCACCGGGGTCGAACGCACCGCCGCGGTCGACTCGGGCACCGCCGTGCTGGCCCGCCGCGGCGGCAAGGTCGACTACGTCGACGCCAACCGCATGGTCGTGCGCGTGCACGATACCGAGACCGCCGCCGGCGAAGTCGGCGTCGACATCTACAACCTGACCAAGTACACGCGCTGCAACCAGAACACCAATATCAACCAGCGGCCCCTGGTCAAGGTCGGCGACGTCATCGCCAAGAGTGACGTCATCGCCGACGGCGCGTCGACCGACATGGGCGAGCTGGCGCTCGGGCAGAACATGCTGGTCGCGTTCATGCCCTGGAACGGCTTCAACTACGAGGACTCGATCCTGATCAGCGAGCGCGTGGTCGGCGACGACCGCTATACGTCGATCCACATCGAGGAACTGTCGGTGGTCGCGCGCGACACCAAGCTGGGGCCCGAGGAAATCACCCGCGACATATCGAGCCTGGGCGAGGCCCAGCTCGGACGCCTCGACGAATCGGGCATCGTCTACATCGGCGCCGAGGTCGAGGCCGGCGACGTGCTGGTCGGCAAGGTGACGCCGAAGGGCGAAACCCAGCTGACCCCGGAGGAGAAACTGCTGCGGGCGATATTCGGCGAGAAGGCTTCCGACGTGAAGGATACGTCGTTGCGCGTGCCGTCGGGCATCTCCGGCACGGTGATCGACGTGCAGGTATTCACCCGCGAGGGCATCGAGCGCGACAAGCGTGCGGCGCAGATCATCGACGACGAACTGAAGGGCTACCGCAAGGACCTCAACGACCAGCTGCGCATCGTCGAGAACGACGCCTTCGCGCGGATCGAGAAGCTGCTGCTCGGCAAGACCGCCAACGGCGGCCCGAAGCGGCTGGCCAAGGGCTCGCGCCTGACCAAGGACTATCTCGAAGGCGTCAGCCGCCACGACTGGTTCGACGTCCGCCTGGCCAACGAGGAGGCGGCGCGCCAGCTCGAGGCCATGAAGGACTCGCTGGCCCAGACCCGCGTGCTCTTCGACCAGATGTTCGAGCAGAAGAAGAAGAAGCTGACCCAGGGCGACGAGCTGCCGCCCGGGGTGCAGAAGATGGTCAAGGTGTACGTCGCGGTCAAGCGTCGCCTGCAACCCGGCGACAAGATGGCCGGCCGTCACGGCAACAAGGGCGTGGTATCCAAGATCGTGCCGGTCGAGGACATGCCGTACATGGCCGACGGCACCCCGGTGGACATCGTGCTCAACCCCCTCGGGGTGCCGTCGCGGATGAACGTGGGGCAGATCCTCGAGGTCCACCTCGGCTGGGCGGCGAAGGGTCTCGGTCAGCGCATTGCCGCCATGCTCAAGGCCGAGGCCACCGCCGCCGAGATACGCAAGTTCCTCGACAAGATCTACAACACGACCGGCAAGCCGGAGGCCATCGATGCGCTCGACGACAACGAGACGCTGCAGCTGGCCGAAAACCTGTGCAACGGAGTGCCGTTCGCGACGCCGGTTTTCGACGGCGCGACCGAGGCCGAGATCAAGGACATGCTTGATCTGGCGCAGTTGCCGCGCAGCGGCCAGGTCAGGCTCTACGACGGCCGCTCCGGCGAAGCGTTCGACCGTCCGGTGACGGTGGGCTACATGCACGTGCTCAAGCTGCACCACCTCGTCGACGACAAAATGCACGCCCGCTCGACCGGGCCCTACAGCCTGGTCACCCAGCAGCCGCTGGGCGGCAAGGCCCAGTTCGGCGGCCAGCGCTTCGGCGAGATGGAGGTCTGGGCGCTCGAGGCCTACGGCGCCTCGTACACGCTGCAGGAGATGCTCACGGTCAAGTCCGACGACGTCAACGGCAGGACCAAGGTCTACGAGAACATCGTCAAGGGCGAGCACAAGATCGAGGCCGGCATGCCGGAATCGTTCAACGTCCTGGTCAAGGAGATCCGCTCGCTGGCCATCGACATCGATCTGGAGCGCTATTGATCGGCAATCGCGTTTGCATGCCCTATTGCAGCCGCCACGGAATATTCGGGAGTAACGACGCATGAAAGCACTACTCGATCTGTTCAAGCAGGTCACCCAGGAAGAAGAGTTCGACGCGATCAAGATCGGGCTCGCCTCGCCGGAGAAGATCCGTTCCTGGTCCTACGGCGAGGTCAAGAAGCCGGAGACCATCAACTACCGCACCTTCAAGCCGGAGCGCGACGGCCTGTTCTGCGCCAAGATCTTCGGCCCGGTCAAGGACTACGAGTGCCTGTGCGGCAAGTACAAGCGCCTGAAGCACCGCGGGGTCATCTGCGAGAAATGCGGCGTCGAAGTCACCCTGACCAAGGTGCGCCGCGAACGCATGGGACACATCGAACTGGCTTCGCCCGCGGCGCACATCTGGTTCCTCAAGAGCCTGCCCTCGCGCATGGGCATGGTGCTCGACATGACGCTGCGCGACATCGAGCGCGTGCTCTACTTCGAGGCCTACGTGGTCACCGAGCCGGGGATGACCCCGCTCAATCGCGGCGGGCTATTGACCGAGGACGACTACCTGTCCAAGGTCGAGCAGTACGGCGACGACTTTTCGGCGAGCATGGGCGCGGAGGGCATCCGCGAGCTGCTGCGCTCGCTCGACGTCAATACCGAGATCACCAGGCTGCGCAAGGACCTCGAGACAACCGGGTCCGACACCAAGATCAAGAAGATCGCCAAGCGGCTGAAGGTGCTCGAGGCGTTCCACAAGTCGGGAATCAAGCCCGAGTGGATGATCCTCGAGGTGCTGCCGGTGCTGCCGCCCGACCTGCGCCCTCTGGTGCCGCTCGATGGCGGCCGCTTCGCCACCTCGGACCTGAACGACCTCTATCGCCGGGTGATCAACCGCAACAACCGGCTGAAGCGCCTGCTCGAGCTCAAGGCGCCCGACATCATCGTCCGCAACGAGAAGCGGATGCTGCAGGAGGCGGTCGACAGCCTGCTCGACAACGGCCGCCGCGGCAAGGCGATGACCGGAGCCAACAAGCGGCCGCTGAAGTCGCTGGCCGACATGATCAAGGGCAAGGGCGGCCGGTTCCGCCAGAACCTGCTCGGCAAGCGCGTCGACTACTCCGGCCGCTCGGTGATCGTCGTCGGGCCGCAGCTCAAGCTGCACCAATGCGGCCTGCCGAAGCTCATGGCGCTGGAGCTGTTCAAGCCGTTCATATTCAACAAGCTCGAGACCATGGGTCTCGCCACCACCATCAAGGCTGCGAAAAAGATGGTGGAGAGCCAGGAGCCGGTGGTCTGGGACATCCTCGAAGAGGTGATCCGCGAACATCCGGTGATGCTCAACCGGGCGCCGACGCTGCACCGCCTGGGCATCCAGGCCTTCGAGCCGGTACTCATCGAGGGCAAGGCGATCCAGCTGCACCCGCTCGTGTGCACCGCGTTCAACGCCGACTTCGACGGCGATCAGATGGCCGTGCACGTGCCGCTGTCGCTGGAGGCGCAGATGGAAGCGCGCACGCTGATGCTGGCCTCGAACAACGTGCTGCTGCCGTCGAACGGGGAGCCGTGCATCGTGCCCTCGCAGGACATCGTGCTGGGCCTCTACTACGCCACGCGCGAGCTGATCGGCGCCAGGGGCGAAGGCGCGCTGTTTGCCGATATCGCCGAGGTCACCCGCGCCTACGAGACGCGCCAGGTCGATCTGCATGCCAAGGTCAGCGTGCGCATCAAGGAAACGCAGGTCGGCGCCAACTCCGAGCGGACCGAGACGGTCACGCGCTACGAAACCACCGTTGGTCGCGCGCTGCTCTCCGAGATCCTGCCGGCGGGCCTGCCGTTCGAGACGATCAACAAGCCGCTGAAGAAGAAGGAGATCTCGCGCATCATCAACGCCAGCTTCCGCCGCTGCGGACTGCGGGAGACGGTGATCTTCGCCGACAAGCTCATGCAGGCGGGCTACAGCCTTGCCACGCGCGGCGGCATCTCGTTTGCCGCCGACGACATGCTCATTCCCGAGGAGAAGCACACGATCATCGACAAGGCCGAGCACGAGGTGAAGGAAATCGAGGCCCAGTACACCTCGGGGCTGGTTACCCAGGGCGAGCGCTACAACAAGGTCGTCGATATCTGGGGACGCGCCGGTGACGACATCGCCAAGGCGATGATGGCCCAGCTCGGGACCATGGACGTCACCACCCGCGACGGCAAGCCGGCGCGCCAGGAGTCGTTCAATTCCATCTACATGATGGCCGACTCCGGAGCGCGCGGCTCGGCCGCGCAGATCCGCCAGCTGGCGGGCATGCGCGGGCTCATGGCCAAGCCGGACGGCTCGATCATCGAGACGCCGATCACCGCCAACTTCCGCGAAGGCCTGAACGTGCTGCAGTACTTCATCTCCACGCACGGCGCGCGCAAGGGCCTGGCCGACACCGCCTTGAAGACGGCGAACTCGGGCTACCTCACGCGCCGGCTGGTCGACGTCACGCAGGACCTGGTGGTCACCGAGGAGGATTGCGGCACCATGAACGGGGTGGCGATGAAGGCGCTCGTCGAGGGCGGCGAGGTCATCGAGCCGCTGCGCGAGCGCATCCTCGGCCGCGCGGCCGCGGCCGACATCATCAACCCCGAGACGCAGGCCACGCTGTTCGAGGCCGGCACGCTGCTCGGCGAAGACGAGGTCGAGCAGATCGAGGCGCTGGGCATCGACGAGGTCAAGGTGCGCACGCCGCTGACCTGCGACACCCGCTACGGACTGTGCGCGCGCTGCTACGGCCGTGATCTTGGCCGCGGCCACGTCGTCAACGTGGGCGAGGCGATCGGCGTCATCGCGGCGCAGTCGATCGGCGAGCCCGGCACGCAGCTGACGATGCGCACCTTCCACATCGGCGGCGCGGCGTCGCGGACGGCCGCGGCCTCGCAGCTCGAAAGCAAGTCCGGCGGCACGGTGCGCTTCTCGATGGCGATGCGCTACGTCACCAACGCCAAGGGCGAGATGGTGGTGATCGCGCGCTCCGGCGAGGTCATGATCCACGACGACAACGGCCGCGAGCGCGAGCGGCACAAGGTGCCCTACGGCGCGACGATGCTGGTCAAGGACGGCGAGGTGGTGAAGGCGGGCAAGGTGCTCGCGATCTGGGATGCCACCTCGCGCCCGATCATCACCGAGTACGCCGGCCGGGTGAAATTCGAGAACGTCGAGGAAGGCGTGACCGTCGCCAAGCAGGTCGACGACGTGACGGGCCTCTCGACGCTCGTGGTCATCGATCCGAAGCGGCGCTCAGGTGCCGCCGCCAAGGGCGTGCGCCCGCAGGTGAAGCTGTTGAACGAGCGCGGCGAGGAGGTCAAGCTGGCAGGCTCCGACCAGCCGGTGAACATCACCTTCCAGCTGGGCTCGATCATCACGGTCAAGGACGCCCAGGACGTGGCCGTTGGCGAGGTGCTGGCACGCATCCCGCAGGAGACATCGAAGACCCGCGACATCACCGGCGGCCTGCCGCGCGTGGCCGAGCTCTTCGAGGCCCGCTCGCCCAAGGACGCAGGCTTGCTCGCCGAGGTCACGGGCACGGTCTCGTTCGGCAAGGACACCAAGGGCAAGCAGCGGCTGGTGATCACCGACTTGGACGGCGTGGCGCACGAGTACCTGATCGCCAAGGACAAGCACGTGACCGCGCACGACGGGCAGGTGGTGAACAAGGGCGAGTCGATCGTCGACGGCCCGGCCGACCCGCACGATATCCTGCGCCTGCTCGGCGTGGAGGCGCTCGCCCGCTACATCACTGACGAAGTGCAGGACGTCTACCGGCTGCAGGGTGTGAAGATCAACGACAAGCACATCGAGGTGATCGTGCGCCAGATGCTGCGCCGGGTGCAGGTTCTCGACGCCGGCGATACGCGCTTCATTCCCGGCGAGCAGGTGGAGCGCTCGGAGCTGCTCGACGAGATCGACAAGGTCGTCGCCGAAGGCAAGAAGGGGGCGACCTACGAGCACATGCTGCTCGGCATCACCAAGGCGTCCTTGTCGACCGACTCCTTCATCTCCGCGGCGTCGTTCCAGGAGACTACCCGGGTGCTCACCGAGGCCGCCATCATGGGCAAGAGGGACGAGCTGCGCGGGCTGAAGGAAAACGTCATCGTCGGCCGGCTCATCCCCGCCGGAACCGGGTTGGCGTACCACAACGCGCGCAAGAAGCAGAAAGCCAGCGCCGACGCGGCCGCCCTGCTCGGCTTGCCGGAGGTGCCGGCGCCGCCGACCGAGGTCAGCGCCGACGCGGCCTGACGGCGAGCGCACTGCCTGTTGCTGGCCGGCGGCTTCGACCGCCGGCTTTTTTTGCGCGCGCCACGCGGAATGGCGCAGCGCCGTGCGACGTGGAGCGAGAGGCGGCTTCAGCGGCTGCGCCGTGCAGTCAGAGCGACGCGCGATGGCGTCGGGCGACCCGACAGGGCTCCCGCCGAGCGCCGATTCGACGTTTAGCTCTCCGCCCGGCGCTGTCGGAATTTCCGGATCGACGCGACGAGCCACCGAGTCGAGCGCGATTCCGCGCCGGTTGTCGCCGCTCCCGGCCAGGAGACTGCGCCGCCCGCCGGAGTGCACCCTGCAGCTGCACTCGCCGAGACGGCCGCCGGGCCCGCGGCGCTGGCAGGCGACCCGGCCGCGTCTTCCGCAGCGGCCATGGCGAGCGGCTGCACCGGCCGGTAGAGGCAATGTCCTATCGGAAGCAGACCAGGTCGAGGCTACGAGGCCCCGGCGCGGTGCCTGGCCCCAGCGCTGGGCGGCGCTGCCCTGATCCTCGGCGCCCGGCCAGGCACCCGTCTGGCCGACGGTGCGCGTTGACACAAATACGGTAGTGCCTTAAAATCCAACGTCTTTTCGCCTCGCGCCGGGCGCCCGAGCATGGCCGGTCCGGCAGGGCGTGCGTACCCGGCCGTCCGACGGGCAAGCCCCTCAGACAGAGGTTTTCCGAAGGTGTCGGCCGAAGCGCGAGAAGAGTGGCCTGAGCAGGCGATGCTTGGGCCACTTTGATTTTGTTGCGGCGCGATAGCGTGGCCCAATCCGGCCACACGAAATGGACAATCAGGATGCCGACGATCAATCAACTGGTGCGCAAGGGCCGGGTGGCCCCTGTGTCGAAGAGCAAGGTGCCGGCGCTCAAGCAGAGCCCGCAGAAGCGCGGCGTGTGCACGCGCGTGTACACGACGACGCCGAAGAAGCCCAACTCCGCGCTGCGCAAGGTGGCGAAGGTGCGGCTCACCAACGGCTTCGAGGTGATCAGCTACATCGGCGGCGAAGGTCACAATCTGCAGGAGCACTCGGTGGTCCTGATCCGGGGTGGCCGGGTGAAGGACCTGCCCGGGGTGCGCTACCACATGGTGCGTGGCAGCCTCGACACGGCGGGCGTGAAGGATCGCAAGCAGGGACGCTCCAAGTACGGCGCCAAGAAACCCAAAGCGGCCTAACGCCCAAACCATCCTAACGAGAGCCCCATGCCCCGACGCAGAGAGATTCCCAAGCGCGAGATCCTGCCCGACCCGAAGTACTCGAGCAGCGACGTTGCCAAGTTTGTCAACGTGCTGATGAGCCAGGGCAAGAAGTCGGTTGCCGAGCGCATCGTCTACGGCGCCTTCGATTCGATCGCCAAGAAAGGCGGCAAGGACCCGCTGGAAGTCTTCAATCAGGCATTGTCGAACGCCAAGCCGATGGTCGAGGTGAAGAGCCGCCGCGTGGGCGGGGCGAACTTCCAGGTGCCGGTCGAAGTCCGGCCGATCCGGCGCGTGGCGCTGGCCATGCGCTGGCTGCGCGAGGCGGCGCGCAAGCGCGGCGAGAAGTCGATGGGCCAGCGCCTTGCGGCCGAGTTGCTCGAGGCGTCCGAGGGCCGCGGCGGCGCGGTGAAAAAGCGCGAGGAAGTGCACCGCATGGCCGAGGCGAACAAGGCCTTCTCGCACTTCCGGTTCTAGACGACGAGAGATCGAGACAGCGGCGAGCGGATTCGGGTGACGATGTCCCTCCTGCATACAGCGGCAGCGAAGAAAAAGTGGCCAGAACGACCCCCATCGAGCGGTATCGCAACATAGGCATCAGTGCGCACATTGATGCCGGAAAGACCACGACCACCGAGCGCATACTTTTCTACACCGGGGTGTCGCACAAGATGGGGGAAGTCCACGATGGCGCGGCCGTCATGGACTGGATGGAGCAGGAGCGCGAACGCGGCATCACCATCACCTCCGCGGCCACGACCTGCTTCTGGAAGGGCATGGACGGGAGCTTCGCCGAGCATCGCATCAACATCATCGACACGCCGGGACACGTCGATTTCACCATCGAGGTGGAGCGCTCGATGCGCGTGCTCGACGGTGCATGCATGGTCTACGACGCGGTCGCCGGCGTGCAGCCGCAATCCGAGACCGTCTGGCGGCAGGCCAACAAGTACAAGGTGCCGCGGCTGGCGTTCATCAACAAGATGGATCGGCAGGGCGCCGACTTCTTCAAGTCCTACGAGCACATCAGGACGCGGCTGAAAGGCAACCCGGTGCCGATCCAGATACCGGTCGGGGCCGAGGAGAAGTTCGAAGGCGTGGTCGATCTCGTCAAGATGAAGGCGATCTACTGGGACGAGTCGACGCAGGGCATGAAGTACGAGGCCCGCGCGATTCCCGCCAACCTCGTCGAGGAGGCGAAGCGCTGGCGGGAGAAGATGGTCGAGGCGGCGGCGGAGGCCGACGACGAGCTTACGCACAAGTACCTCGAGGGCCACGACCTGTCCGAGGCGGACATCAAGCGCGGGCTGCGCCAGCGCACCATCGCCAACCAGATCGTGCCGATGCTCTGCGGCTCGGCGTTCAAGAACAAAGGCGTGCAGGCGATGCTCGACGCCGTGATCGACTACATGCCCTCGCCGGTCGACATCAAGCCGGTCGAGGGTGAAGACGACAGGGGTCGCCCGGCGGCACGCCGGGCGGCCGACGACGAGCCTTTCGCGGCGCTCGCCTTCAAGATCATGACCGACCCGTATGTCGGCCAGCTCACCTTCATTCGCGTGTATTCCGGCGTGCTCAACTCCGGCGACACCGTGTACAACTCGGTGCGCAATCGCAAGGAGCGCATCGGCCGCCTGCTGCAGATGCACGCCAACCAGCGCGAGGACATCAAGGAAGTCCGCGCCGGCGACATCGCCGCGGCGGTGGGGCTCAAGGAGGCGTCGACCGGCGAGACGCTGTGCGATCCGGACAAGATCATCATGCTCGAGCGCATGGTGTTCCCCGAGCCGGTGATCTCGCAGGCGGTTGAACCGAAGACCAAGGCCGACCAGGAGAAGATGGGGATCGCGCTGCATCGGCTGGCGCAGGAGGACCCGAGCTTCCGCGTGCGTACCGATGACGAGTCCGGCCAGACCATCATCTCGGGGATGGGCGAGCTCCACCTCGAGATCATCGTCGACCGGATGAAGCGCGAGTTCGGCGTTGACGCGAGCGTCGGCAAGCCGCAGGTCGCCTATCGGGAAGCGATCAAGAAGCCGGTCGAGATCGAGGGCAAGTTCATCAAGCAGTCGGGCGGCCGCGGCCAGTACGGTCACGTCGTGCTCAAGATGGAGCCGCAGCCGGCCGGCAAAGGCTTCGAGTTCGTCGACGCGATCAAGGGCGGCTCGGTGCCGCGCGAATACATCCCGGCGGTGGAGAAGGGCCTGCGCGAGACCCTGCCCAACGGCGTGCTGGCGGGATTCCCGGTGGTCGACGTCAAGGTCACCCTGTTCGACGGCAGCTACCACGACGTCGACTCGAACGAGAACGCTTTCAAGATGGCGGCGTCGATGGCGTTCAAGGACGGCATGCGCCAGGCCAACCCGGCGCTGCTCGAGCCGATGATGGCGGTCGAGGTCGAGACGCCCGAGGAATTCATGGGCAACGTCATGGGCGACCTCTCCAGCCGGCGCGGCATCCTGCACGGCATGGACGACATCGCGGGCATCAAGGTCATCAAGGCGGAAGTGCCGCTGTCCGAGATGTTCGGCTACTCGACGGCACTGCGCTCGCTGTCGCAGGGACGCGCCACCTACACCATGGAATTCAAGCACTACACCGAAGCGCCGAAGACGGTCGCGGAAGCAGTGATCAATAAGAAATCGTAATTCAGAGAACGAGGTAAGAAATCATGGCCAAGGGCAAGTTTGAGCGGACCAAGCCGCACGTGAACGTGGGGACGATAGGGCACGTGGATCATGGCAAGACGACGCTGACGGCGGCGATGACGCTGGTGCTGTCGCGGCAGTTTGGTGGGGAGGCGAAGGCCTACGACCAGATTGACAATGCGCCGGAGGAGAAGGCGCGGGGGATCACGATCAACACGGCGCACGTGGAGTACGAGACGAAGAATCGTCACTATGCGCACGTGGACTGTCCTGGGCATGCTGACTATGTGAAGAACATGATCACAGGGGCGGCGCAGATGGACGGGGCGATTCTGGTGGTATCGGCGGCCGACGGGCCGATGCCGCAGACGCGGGAGCACATCTTGCTGGCGCGGCAGGTGGGGGTGCCCTACATCGTGGTGTTTTTGAACAAGGCGGACATGGTCGATGACAAGGAGCTTTTGGAGCTCGTTGAGATCGAGGTGCGGGAGCTGTTGAGCAAGTACGAATTTCCGGGGGACAAGATCCCGATCATTATTGGCAGTGCGAAGCTGGCGCTGGAAGGGGACAAGTCGGACTTGGGCGAGGCGTGCATCAACCGTTTGGCCGATGCGCTGGACACCTACATACCGACGCCGAAGCGGTTGATTGATGGGCCGTTTTTGATGCCGGTGGAGGACGTGTTCAGTATTTCGGGGCGTGGGACGGTGGTGACGGGGCGGGTGGAGCGAGGGGTGGTGAAGGTAGGCGAGGAGTTGGAGATAGTGGGGTTGAAGCCGACGCTCAAGACGGTGTGCACGGGGGTGGAGATGTTCCGCAAGCTCCTGGATCAGGGGCAGGCTGGGGACAACATAGGGGTGCTGCTGCGCGGCACGAAGCGGGAGGAGGTGGAGCGTGGGCAGGTGCTGGCCAAGCCGGGGAGCATCACGCCGCACACCAAGTTCACCTGCGAGGTGTACGTGCTGTCGAAGGAGGAGGGGGGGCGGCACACGCCGTTCTTTCCGGGGTATCGGCCGCAGTTTTACTTTCGCACCACGGATGTGACGGGCAGTGTGGAGTTGCCGGCGGGCACGGAGATGGTGATGCCTGGGGACAACATCCAGATGACGGTGACGCTCATTGCGCCCATAGCGATGGAAGAAGGCCTGCGCTTCGCGATCCGCGAAGGCGGTCGCACCGTCGGCGCCGGCGTCGTCGCCAAGGTCATCGAGTAGGCGCGGCGCAACAAACCGCAGGTCCATTGCGGCACGACTGAAGGGTCACCATGCAAAACCAGAGAATCCGCATCCGTCTCAAGGCGTTCGATTACAAGCTGATCGACCAATCGGCGCAGGAGATCGTCGACACGGCCAAGCGCTCGGGCGCGGTCGTGAAGGGACCGGTGCCGCTGCCGACCAAGATCGAGCGCTACGACATCCTGCGCTCGCCCCACGTCAACAAGACCTCGCGCGACCAGCTCGAGATCCGCACCCACCTGCGGCTCATGGATATCGTCGACCCGACCGACAAGACGGTCGATCAGCTGATGAAGCTCGATCTGCCGGCCGGCGTGGACGTGGAAATCAAGCTGCAGTGATCTCTGGCCGGTGCCAGAGCGCAATGAAAGGATGACGCACATGAGTCTCGGATTGGTGGGCCGCAAGGTCGGCATGACGCGGGTCTTTGGCGACGACGGCAGCGCGGTCCCGGTGACGGTGCTCGACGTGGCCAACAACCGCGTCACGCAGATCAAGACGCCTGAAGCCGACGGCTACGCCGCCGTGCAGGTGACCTACGGCAAGCGCCGAGCGAACCGGGTCAACAAGGCCCAGGCCGGGCATCTGGCCAAGGCCGGGGTCGAGGCCGGGGAGCTGCTCAGGGAGTTCCAGGTCGCGGCCGAGGATTTAGCCCGGCTCAAGGTCGGCGAGACCTTAAGCGCCGAGACCTTCGCCGTGGGCCAGTTCGTCGACGTGTCGGGCACGACCAAGGGCCGCGGTTTTACCGGTGTCATCGCCCGGCACCACTTCAGATCCAACCGCGCCTCGCACGGCAACTCGGTGTCGCACAACAAGCCCGGATCCATCTCCATGGCCCAGGACCCCGGCCGGGTGTTTCCCGGCAAGCGCATGGCCGGCCAGTACGGTCACGTCAAGCGCACCGTGCAGACGCTCAAGGTCGTGCGCGTCGACGCCGCGCGCGGCCTGCTGCTCGTCAAGGGCGCAGTGCCCGGCGCCGACGGCGGGCACATCATCGTCCGGCCCGCGGTCAAGGCGCCGGCTGGCAAAGAGGCCTAAGCATGGACCTGAAGCTCATCAACGACGGCGGCGCGCCCGCCGCTACGCTCAGCGCTTCCGACGCGCTGTTCGGGCGCGACTACAACGAGGCGCTCATCCACCAGGTCGTGACCGCGTTCCAGGCCAATGCGCGCCGCGGCACCCGGGCCCAGAAGTCCCGCGGCGAGATCAACAAGTCGCACAAGAAGCCGTGGGCGCAGAAGGGCACCGGGCGCGCGCGTGCCGGACAGGCGAACAGCCCGTTGTGGCGCGGCGGCGGCAAGATCTTCCCGAGCTCGCCGGACGAGAACTTCGCGCACAAGGTCAACCGCAAGATGTACCGGGCCGGTATCGCCTCGATCCTGTCGCAACTCGTCCGCGAGGGCAGGCTCTCCGTGGTCGAGCAGCTCGCGCTCGAGGCGCCGAAGTCGAAGCTGTTTGCGCAGAAGATCAAGGCGCTCGGGCTCTCCGGCACGGTCCTGGTGGTAACCGACAAGCTCGACGCCAACGTGCGCCTGTCGGCGCGCAACCTGCAGCAGGTGCTCGTGGTCGAGGCGAGGGAGGTCGATCCGGTCAGCCTGGTCCGGTTCGAGAACGTGCTGCTGACCCGGGCGGCGGTGACGGCCTTCGAGGAGATCCTGGGATGAACGCGCAAAAAGCGGCAGCCAAGGCTGCGACCCCGAAAGGCAACGAGCAGCGCCTGATGACCATTCTTCTGGCGCCGGTCGTGTCGGAGAAGGCCACCCAGATCGCCGATCGGCACAACCAGATCATTTTCCGGGTCCGCCCCGACGCCACCAAGAAGGACGTCAAGGCGGCGGTGGAATTGCTGTGGAAGGAAAAGAAGGTCGAGGTGGAGAGTGTGCAGATCGTCAACGTGCACGGCAAGCAGAAGCGCTTCGGCGCCTACCAGGGCCGGCGCCGCAACTGGAAGAAGGCGTACGTGAGCCTCAAGCCGGGCCAGGAAATCAACTTCGCGCAAGAGGCCTAACGCCATGCCCCTCGTCAAAGTCAAACCGACTTCGCCCGGCCGCCGCGGGCTGGTGAAGGTCGTCAATCCCGACCTGCACAAGGGCCGCCCGTTCGACCCGCTCATCGAGAGCAAGAAGCGCGGTTCGGGCCGCAACAACAACGGCCACATCACCATGCGCCACCAGGGCGGCGGGCACAAGCGCCACTATCGCGTGGTTGATTTTCGGCGCGACAAGGATGGCATCGCCGCCAAGGTGGAGCGCCTCGAGTACGATCCGAACCGCAGCGCCCATGTCGCGCTGCTGCTCTACGCCGACGGCGAGCGCCGCTACATCGTGGCGCCGCGCGGGGTGGGCGTCGGCACGGCGGTCATGAACGGGGCGGACGCGCCGATCAAGCCCGGCAACTGCCTGCCGCTGCGCAACATCCCCGTGGGCACCACGATCCACTGCGTGGAAATGCTCCCCGGCAAGGGCGCGCAGATCGCCCGTTCGGCCGGCGCATCGGTGCAGCTGCTCGCGCGCGAGGGCGCCTATGCGCAGCTGCGCATGCACTCGGGCGAGATCCGCAAGGTGCACGTCGATTGCCGCGCGACCATCGGCTCGGTGGGTAACGAGGAGCACAATCTGCGCTCGATCGGCAAGGCCGGGGCGACGCGCTGGCGCGGCATCCGTCCCACCGTCCGCGGCGAGGTGATGAACCCGGTCGATCACCCGCACGGCGGGCGCACCCGCGGCAACCGCCATCCGGTTTCGCCCTGGGGCACGCCGACGAAGGGTTACCACACGCGCAAGAACAAGCGCACCGACGGCATGATCATTCGCCGCCGCCACGCCATCAAGAAGGGCTGATTGCCATGGCACGTTCGATCAAGAAGGGTCCGTTTGTCGATCACCACCTGCAGGCGAAGGTCGAGGCGGCCCGGGCGACCTCGGACAAGCGGCCGATCAAGACCTGGTCGCGGCGCTCGACCATTACTCCTGACTTCGTCGGCCTGACGATCGCCATTCACAACGGCAGGCAGCACATTCCGGTGTACGTGTCGGAAAACATGGTCGGGCACAAGCTTGGCGAATTCGCGCTCACGCGCACCTTCAAGGCTCACTCGGCGGACAAGAAAGTGGCCGCGCCGACGACGGGACCGAGGAAATAAGGAGCAGGCATGGAGACCAAAGCGATCCTGCGCGGCGTTCGTCTGTCGGCCCAGAAGGGCCGGCTGGTGGCTGACCAGATCCGCGGCCTGCCCGTGGACAAGGCGCTCAACGTGCTGGCCTTCAGTCCGAAGAAGGGCGCCAAGATCATCAAGCGCGTGCTCGAGTCGGCGATCGCCAACGCCGAGCACAACGACGGCGCCGACATCGACGAGCTGAAGGTGAGGACGATCTTTATCGACAAGGCGGAGAGCCTGCGCCGCTTCACCGCGCGGGCCAAGGGTCGCGGCAACGTCATCCTCAAGCAGACCTGTCACATCCACGTCACCGTCGGTGACGGCAAGTAGGCGTCAAACAAGGACCGTTCATGGGACAGAAAATCAATCCGACCGGCTTTCGCCTCGCGGTCAATCGCGACTGGGCCTCGAAGTGGTACGCCAACAGCAAGCACTTCGCCACCACGCTCAACGAGGACATCAAGGTCCGCGACTATCTGCGTAAGAAGCTCGCCCACGCCTCGGTGGGCAAGATCACGATCGAGCGTCCGGCGAAGAACGCGCGCATCACCATCCACAGCGCGCGGCCCGGCGTGGTGATCGGCAAGAAGGGCGAGGACATCGAGACGCTGCGTGCGAGCCTGCGCCGGATGATGGGCACCGAAGTGGGCTTGAACATCGAGGAAATACGCAAGCCGGAGATCGATGCCCAGCTCGTCGCCGACTCGATCGCCCAGCAGCTCGAGAAGCGCATCATGTTCCGCCGGGCGATGAAGCGGGCGATGCAGAACGCGATGCGGCTCGGTGCCCAGGGCATCAAGATCATGAGTTCGGGACGGCTCAACGGCATCGAGATCGCGCGCACCGAGTGGTACCGCGAGGGTCGGGTGCCGCTGCACACGCTGCGCGCCGACATCGACTATGGCTTCGCCGAGGCCAAGACGACCTACGGCGTGATCGGCATCAAGGTCTGGGTATTCAAAGGCGAGGTGCTGCCGCACAACGCCGAGCCGCAGGCCGCGCCCGTGCCGGCGCCCGAGCCGCCGAAGCGTGCCCGCAAGAGTGCAGGAGCGAAGAATGCTGCAGCCAGCTAGAAGGAAATACCGCAAGGAGCAGAAGGGCCGCAACAAGGGCGTGGCGACCGTCGGCGCCAAGGTCAGCTTCGGCGAGTACGGGCTCAAGGCGGTCGGCCGCGGACGGCTCACGGCGCGGCAGATCGAGGCCGCACGCCGGGCGATGACGCGGCACATCAAGCGCGGTGGCCGGATCTGGATCCGCATCTTCCCCGACAAGCCGATATCGCAGAAGCCGGCCGAGGTGCGCATGGGCAACGGCAAGGGCAATCCGGAGTACTACGTCGCCGAGATCGTGCCCGGGAAGGTGCTCTACGAGATGGACGGCGTCGACGAGGCGCTGGCGCGCGAGGCCTTCGCCCTGGCCGCGGCCAAGTTGCCGATCCGGACGACATTCGTGCACCGCCTGCTCGGCTAGGAAGGAATCACCATGAAGCGATCAGAACGCAAGCGCGATCTTCGCGACAAGTCGCCCGACGAGCTGCGCACCGAGCTAAATGCGCTGCTCAAGGAACAGTTCGGGCTGCGCATGCAGAAGGCAACGCAGCAGTTGACCAACAATGCCAGCGTGGTGCGCGTGCGGCGCGATATCGCCCGGGTAAAGACGCTGCTCAACCAGAAGGCAGGACCAGCATGAGCGAACAACTCGAGATGGCGGCGCCTGCCGCCGGCACGACCAAGGGCAGCCTGATCCAGACCCAGGTGGGCCGGGTGGTCAGCGACAAGATGAACAAGACCGTGACGGTCTTGGTCGAGCGTCGGGTCAAGCACCCCCTCTACGGCAAGGTCGTCACGCGGTCGCGCAAATATCACGCCCACGACGAGAACAACGAGTACAAGCAGGGGGACTTAGTCGAGATCGAAGCCTGCCGCAAGCTCGCCAAGACCAAGGCCTGGCGGGTGAAACGACTGGTCGAGAAGGCGAAGATCATCTAAGTCATTGATCGTGCGATGGAGTTGCGGACAGGCATAAATCCTGCCATAATTTTGGATTCCCCGCCGCGGCAGGGTTACGCGCCTCGCGCCTGCCCCCGGCGGCTCTACCCGGACGGGTTCCAAGACTGGCCGCCGCGGCTCACGCAGGAAGCGGGCGATGCTAAAGGCGTCGCTCCAGGCGGGTTAAGTTGGAGAGTTGCAATGATCCAGATGCAGACGATGCTGGAGGTCGCCGACAACACCGGCGCCCGGCAAGTGATGTGCATTAAGGTACTCGGCGGAAGCAAGCGCCGGTATGCGCACATCGGCGACGTGATCAAGGTCAGCATCAAGGATGCCGCGCCGCGCGGCCGGGTCAAGAAGGGCGAGATCTATCACGCCGTGGTGGTGCGTACGCGCCACGGGGTGCGCCGCGACGACGGCGCCAAGGTCAAGTTCGACACCAATGCGGCGGTGCTGCTGACGCCGAAGCTGGAGCCGATCGGTACGCGCATATTCGGGCCGGTCACGCGCGAGCTGCGCACCGAGCGTTTCATGAAGATCGTGTCGCTCGCGCCGGAGGTTCTCTGATCATGCGCAAGATCAAGAAGGGCGACAACGTGGTCGTCATCGCCGGCCGCGACAGGGGCAAGCGCGGCGAGGTGACCCAGACCGTCGGCCCCGACTACGTGCTCGTCGCCGGCGTCAACCAGGTCAAGCGGCACACGCGGCCGAACCCGATGAAGAACCAGCCCGGCGGCATCGTCACCAAGGAAGTTCCGATCCATGTCTCCAACGTGGCGATCTGGAACCCGGTCACGCTCAAGGCCGATCGCATCGGCTTTCGCATGCTCCAGGACGGGCGCAAGGTTCGCTTCTTCAAGTCCAACGGCGAAGTGATCGGAGCCTGACATGGCGCGCCTGAAGGAAGTCTACAAGAAGGAAGTCGTGCCGGCGCTGATCAAGCAATTCGGCTACAAGTCGACGATGGAAGTACCGCGCCTGTCGAAGATCGTGGTCAACATGGGCGTGGGCGAGGCGGTCGCCGACAAGAAGATCCTCGACAACGCCGTGGGCGACATGACCAAGATCTCCGGCCAGAAGCCGGTGGTCACCAAGGCCAAGAAGTCGATCGCCATTTGGAAGATCCGCACCGGCTATCCGATCGGCTGCATGGTCACGCTGCGCCAGGACCGGATGTACGAGTTCATGGACCGGCTGGTGTCGATCGCGCTGCCGCGGGTGCGCGACTTCCGCGGCTTGTCGGCACGCGCCTTCGACGGCCGCGGCAACTACAGCATGGGCGTCAAGGAACAGATCATTTTTCCGGAGATCGAGTACGACAAGATCGACGCCATCCGCGGCATGAATATCACCATCGCCACCACGGCCAAGACCGATGCCGAGGCCAAGGCGCTGCTTGCCGCATTCAAGTTCCCGTTCAAGGGTTAGAGGCCATCATGGCAAAGACTGCTGTCATCAACCGCGACCAGAAGCGCCGCCTGACGGTGAAGAAATATGCCAAGCGCCGCGCTGAGTTACTGGCGATCATGCGCAATGTCAAGGTGTCCGACGAGGAACGGCTGGTGGCGCGGCGCAAGCTGGAGGAGCTCCCGCGCGATTCGAGCGCGACTCGGCTGCGCAATCGATGCCAGCTCACCGGCCGGCCACGCGGGGTTTTTCGCAAGTTCGGCCTCGGTCGCAACAAGCTGCGCGAGATCGCGATGCGCGGGGAAATTCCCGGCGTGGTCAAGGCGAGCTGGTAGACGCCGGGCGTGGCCCATGACAGACACGACAAGCACCAGGCAGGTGAGGTGATAAATGAGCATGACTGATCCGATCGCCGACATGCTGACGCGTATTCGCAACGCGCAGCTGGCGGAGAAGGCTACGGTGCAGATGCCGTCGTCCAAGGTCAAGGTGGCGATCGCCAAGGTCCTCAAGGACGAAGGCTACGTCGAGGGCTTCGCCGTGGTCGGCGAGGAGAGCCGGCCGCAGCTGGAGATCGCGCTGAAGTACTACGCGGGCCGCCCGGTCATCGAGAAGATCGAGCGCGTGTCGAAGCCCGGCCTGCGCATCTACAAGAGCAAGGATGACATTCCGCGCGTCATGAACGGGCTGGGGATCGCGATCGTCTCGACCTCGCGCGGCGTGATGACCGACCGCAAGGCGCGCGCCACTGGCGTTGGCGGCGAAGTCATCTGCATCGTCGCCTGACGGAGAAAACGGCCATGTCGCGCATCGGAAACAGCCCGGTCAAGCTGCCGCCCAAGGTCGAGGTGACCCTGGCCGAGGGCGAGATCTCGGTCAAGGGCCCGCTGGGCACGCTGTCGCAGCGGGTCGCCAAGGACATCGCCATCGAAAGGAACGGCGATACGCTGACCTTCAAGGCGGCGAACATCGAAGCGAACGCCATGCACGGGACGGTGCGCGCGCTGGTCGCCAACATGGTCCGTGGCGTCACCGACGGCTACGAGAAGCGCCTCGCGCTCGTCGGCGTCGGCTACCGCGCGCAGGCCGCGGGCGACAGGCTCAATCTGTCGCTGGGCTTTTCGCACCCGGTCGTGCACAAGATGCCCAAGGGCGTCAAGGTCGAGACCCCGCAGCAGACCGAGATCGTGGTCAAGGGCATCGACAAGCAGCAGGTGGGGCAGGTCGCGGCGGAGATTCGCGCCTATCGCCCGCCGGAGCCCTACAAGGGCAAGGGCGTGCGCTATGCCAACGAGCAGGTGACCATCAAGGAAACGAAGAAGAAGTAGCCGCGGCGACGAGAACCATCGGAGAGACGATCATGAACAAGAATCAGGCACGAGCCCGCCGCAGCCGCAGGACGCGGCTGCGCATCGCCGAGCAGCGCGCCAACCGGCTGGTGGTCGCCCGGTCGAACAACCACATCTACGCCCAGATCATCGCGCCGTCCGGGGACAGGGTGCTGGCCAGCGCGTCGACGCTCGAGGCCGAGGTGCGCAAGGACCTCAAGCGCGGCAGCGACCGCGTGGCGGCAGCGGTGATCGGCAAGCGGATCGCTGCCAAGGCCAAGAGCGCGGGTATCGAGACGGTCGCCTTCGACCGCTCCGGTTTCAAGTATCACGGCCGCGTCAAGGCGCTGGCCGACGCCGCCCGCGAGGGCGGACTGAAGTTCTAGCGCCACCTGACGGACGAGAGCGAACATGGCAAAGCCAATGGGCAGGCAGCAGCAGAACCGACAGCAGCAGGACGATCGGGGTGACGGGCTGCGCGAGAAGATGATCAGCATCAACCGGGTCACCAAGGTGGTGAAGGGCGGGCGCATCCTGGCCTTCGCGGCATTGACCGTTGTCGGTGACGGCGACGGACGGGTCGGCATGGGCAAGGGGAAGGCGAAGGAAGTCCCGGTCGCGGTGCAAAAGGCGATGGAAGAGGCGCGGCGCAGAATGATCAAGGTGCGGCTGAAGAGCGGCTCGCTGCATCACGCGGTGCAGGGCCGCCATGGCGCGACCAAGGTCTTCATGCAACCGGCGTCGGAAGGCACCGGGATCATCGCCGGCGGGCCGATGCGAGCGGTCTTCGAGGTGGTCGGCGTGACCAACATCCTGGCCAAGTGCCATGGTCCGACCAATCCGTACAACGTGGTGCGGGCGACGCTCAACGCGCTGCAGAACGGCAACGCCCCGGCGGACATCGCGAGCAAGCGCGGGATGACCGTCGAGCAGCTCACCGAGGCTTGAAATCATGGCCGGAGACACGCAAGTTGGTAAGTTGAAGATCACGCTGGTCAAGGGCCTGCGGGGCAAGAAAGTCGACCATCGGGCGACGGTGCGCGGTCTCGGCCTCAAGTGGCGCAGCCACAGCGTCGAGCTCGACGATACGCCGCAGGTGCGCGGCATGATCAGCAAGGTCGGCTACATGCTGCGCGTGAGCGGCGGCACCCAGGACAAAGGCTGACCGACAAGGACCAGGCCATGCGAATGAACACCATCAAGCCGGCTGCCGGCAGCAAGCGGGCGCGACGTCGGGTCGGCCGCGGCAGCGCCAGCGGCCACGGCAAGACAGCCGGCCGCGGCAGCAAGGGCCAGAAATCGCGCGCCGGCGGCTTTCACAAGGTCGGCTTCGAGGGCGGTCAGATGCCGCTGCAGCGCCGGCTGCCCAAGCGCGGCTTCGTCTCCCGCCTCGGCCGCGACACCGCCGAGGTTCGCCTGTCGGACCTGGCCAAGCTGCCGATCGCTGACATCGACATCCTGGCGCTCAAGGCTGCCGGCCTGGTTCCCGCGGCGGCGAAAACGGCCAAGGTGATCAAGACCGGCAAGCTCGAGCGGGCGGTCAAGCTCTCGGGCCTGGCGCTGACCAAAGGCGCGCGCGCCGCAGTCGAGGCGGCGGGCGGCAGCATTGCCGATCTTCCTGCCAAGCAGGCGGACTAGAGAGCTGGGAGCAGACTTTGGCGACGACTAATCCGGCACAGAAAAGCGGCGACAAGTACGCAGACCTGAAAAAGCGTCTGCTGTTCCTGCTCGGCGCGCTCGTCGTCTACCGGATCGGGACGCACATCCCCGTTCCGGGAATCAACGCGTCGGTGCTCGACGAGCTGTTCCGGCAGAACCAGGGCGGCATTCTCGGCCTGTTCAACGTATTCTCCGGCGGCGCCCTGCAGCGTTTCTCGATCTTCGCCCTGGGCATCATGCCCTATATTTCGGCGTCGATCATCATGCAGCTGTGCACGGTGGTCGTGCCCTCGCTCGAGGCGTTGAAGAAAGAGGGCGAATCGGGTCGGCGCAAGATCACCCAATACACGCGCTACGCCACGCTCGGCCTGTCGTTCTTCCAGGGACTTGGCATCTCGATCGCCCTGGAATCGCAGGCCGGCCTGGTGATCTACCCGGGCATCGGCTTTCGCCTCATCTCGGCGGTGACGCTCGTCACCGGGACCATGTTCCTGATGTGGCTCGGGGAGCAGATCACCGAGCGCGGCCTGGGCAACGGCATTTCGCTCATTATTTTCAGCGGCATCGCCGCGGGCCTGCCGCGGGCGGTGGGCCAGACGCTCGAGCAGGTCAATACCGGCGCCTACTCGGTGCTGCTGGTGATCGGCATCGCAGCGCTGGTGGTGGTGGTCACCGGATTCGTCGTGTTCGTCGAGCGCGCCTTGCGCAAGATCCAGGTCAACTACGCCAAGCGGCAGGTCGGCAACCGGGTCTACGCCGGGCAGCAGTCGTTCCTGCCGCTCAAGCTCAACATGGCCGGCGTCATTCCGCCGATTTTCGCGTCCTCGATCATTCTCTTCCCGGCCACCATGGCCACCTGGTTCGGGTCGAGCGAGCATACGATCTGGCTGCGCGATCTCGCGGCGACGCTGGGACCTGGCCAACCGGTGCACGAGATCCTGTACGCGGCAGCGATCATCTTCTTCTGCTTTTTCTACACGGCGCTGCAGTACAACCCCAGGGATACGGCGGAGAACCTGAAGAAAAGCGGCGCGTTCATCCCCGGCTATCGGCCCGGCGAGCAGACGGCCAAATACATCGAGAAGATCACCCTTCGGCTCACGCTGATCGGATCGCTCTACCTGGTGGTGGTGTGTTTCATCCCGAACTTCCTGATCGCATGGAAGAACGTGCCGTTCTATTTCGGTGGTACGTCGCTACTGATCATCGTCGTGGTGACGATGGATTTCATGACGCAGGTGCAGGCATATCTCATGTCGCAGCAGTACGAGAGCCTGCTCAAGAAGGCTAACTTCAAGGGCGGCGGGCTCCCGACACGCTAAGCGACGGCCGGATGGCGAAGGAAGAAACGATACAGATGCAGGGAGAGGTCCTGGAAACGCTGCCCAACGCGACGTTCCGGGTAAAGCTGGAGAACGGCCACGTGGTTCTCGGCCATATCTCCGGAAAGATGCGCATGCATTACATCAAGATTCTGCCGGGCGACAAGGTGACGGTGGATCTGACGCCGTACGATTTGTCCCGGGCGCGGATTATCTTCCGCGCCAAATAGGGATGGTAGCGAGGCTGACATGAAAGTATTGGCATCGGTGAAGAAGATCTGCCGCAATTGCAAGATCATCCGGCGCAACGGCGTCGTGCGCGTGATCTGCAAGGATCCGCGTCACAAGCAGCGGCAGGGCTAAAGCGGCAGCAAACACGTTCTCGACAGGACAGGCACATGGCTCGCATTGCAGGCGTCAACATTCCGAATCACCAGCATGCGGAGATCGCGCTCACCGCGATCTACGGCATCGGCCGGCCGCGCGCACGCGCAATCTGCGACGCCGCGGGCGTGGGCCACGCGACGAAGATCAAGGACCTGTCCGACGCGCAAATGGACAAGCTGCGCGAGCTCGTCGGGCGCTATACGGTCGAGGGCGACCTGCGGCGCGAGGTCACCATGAGCATCAAGCGCCTCATGGACCTCGGCTGTTACCGCGGCGTTCGCCATCGCAAGGGATTGCCGGTGCGCGGGCAACGCACGCGCACCAACGCGCGCACGCGCAAGGGTCCGCGCAAAGCCAAGCAGATCGCGCTCAACAAGCCCTCCGCGGCCAAGACCTGATAGGAACATTCGATGGCACAGCAACCCTCACAAAAGGCCGGCGCGGCGACGCGTACGCGCAAGAAGGTAAAGAAGAGCGTGTCCGAAGGGATCGCGCATATTCACGCCTCGTTCAACAACACGATCATCACCATCACCGATCGCCAGGGCAATGCGCTGTCGTGGGCGACCTCGGGCGGCGCCGGCTTCAAGGGTTCGCGCAAGTCGACGCCCTTCGCGGCGCAGGTGGCCGCCGAGGCGGCCGGCAGGGCGGCGCAGGAATGCGGGGTCAAGAATCTGGAAGTGCGGATCAAGGGCCCGGGCCCGGGACGCGAATCCGCCGTGCGTGCCTTAAACGCGCTCGGCCTCAAGATCACCAGCATCTCCGACGTCACCCCGGTCCCGCACAACGGCTGCCGACCGCCGAAGCGCCGCCGGATCTAAGGGCATCAGAAAAGGACAGCAACCGTGGCTCGATATATTGGACCGAAATGCAAGCTGGCGCGAAGGGAAGGCACCGACCTGTTCCTGAAGAGCGCGCGTCGATCGCTCGACTCCAAGTGCAAGCTCGACTCCAAGCCCGGCCAGCACGGGGTCAAATCCGGGATGCGGATGTCCGATTACGGCAAGCAGTTGCGTGAAAAGCAGAAACTGCGCCGCACCTACGGCGTGCTCGAACGGCAATTCCAGCGCTACTTCACCATGGCCGCGCAGGGCAAGGGTTCGACCGGCGAGAACCTGCTGCGGCTGCTTGAATCGCGGCTGGACAATGTGGTCTATCGCATGGGCTTCGGCTCGACGCGGGCGGAGGCGCGGCAGCTGGTCTCGCATCGCGCGGTGACGGTCAACGGGAAGACCGTCAATGTCCCCTCGGCGCTTGTCAAGGCCGCGGACATCGTCGCGGTCAAGGAAGGTGCCAAGACGCAGTTGCGTATCGTCGACGCCCTGCAACTGGCCGAGAAGATAGGCTTCCCGTCATGGGTCGAGGTCGACGTCAAGAAGATGACCGGCACGTTCAAGGGCGCACCCGATCGCTCCGAGTTCGGCCAGGACATCAACGAGAGCCTCGTAGTCGAGCTTTACTCGAAATAAACCGGTTGGCCCGCGATCCGCTAGGATTTCGCACTAAGGACTCCGCATGCAGAGCAATGCTTTTTTGAAACCGCGCATCATCGACGTGCAAAGCACGTCACCGTTTCACGCCAAGGTCGTAATGGAACCGTTCGAACGCGGCTACGGGCACACGCTGGGCAACGCGCTGCGGCGCGTGCTGCTCTCGTCCATGCCCGGCTATGCCCCGACCGAGGTCAAGATCACCGGCGTGTTGCACGAGTACTCGGCGCTCGACGGCGTGCAGGAAGACGTCGTCGACGTGCTGCTCAACCTCAAGGGCGTGGTGCTCAAGCTGCATAACCGCGACCACGTCACGCTCAAGCTGGCGAAGACCGGCGAAGGCCCGGTAACGGCGGCTGATATCGAGCCCAATCACGACGTCGAAATCATCAATCCGGATCATGTCATCGCGCACCTGACCGCCGGCGGCAAGATCGAGATGGAGATCAAGGTCGAAAAGGGCCGCGGCTACCAGCCGGCGACCGTGCGCATCAAGCCGGAGGGCGGCCGGAGCATCGGCAACATCCTGCTCGACGCGTCGTTCTCGCCGGTGCGCCGCGTCAGCTACTCGGTGGAGAGCGCTCGGGTCGAGCAGCGCACGGACTTGGACAAGCTGGTCATGGACATCGAGACCAACGGGGTCATCGAGCCCGAACAGGCGATCCGCTATGCGGCTAGCATCCTGGTCGAGCAACTCGGCGTGTTCGCGGATCTCAAGGGCACCGAGGCGCCGATCGAACAGCGCTCGATGCCGCAGGTCGACCCGATCCTGCTGCGGCCGGTCGACGACCTGGAGCTCACCGTACGCTCCGCCAACTGTCTTAAGGCCGAGAACATCTACTACATCGGCGATTTGATCCAGCGCACCGAGACGGAGCTCCTGAAGACGCCCAACCTCGGCCGCAAGTCGCTGAACGAAATCAAGGAAGTGCTTGCTTCGCGCGGGCTATCGCTCGGCATGAAGCTCGAGAACTGGCCGCCGCCGAACCTCGACCGCCCCTAGGAAAAAAATCATGCGTCACCGTCACGGCCTGCGCAAGCTAAACCGCACCAGCAGCCATCGCCTCGCGATGTTGCGCAACATGGCCAACTCGTTGTTCACCTACGAGGCGATCCGCACCACGCTGCCGAAGGCAAAGGAGCTGCGGCGCGTCGCCGAGCCGCTCATCACGCTCGGCAAATCACCCACGCTGGCCAATCGCCGCCTGGCATTCGATCGACTGCGCGACCGGGGCGTGGTGCAGAAGCTCTTCGGCGAGCTGGGCCCGCGCTATGCGCAGCGTCCGGGCGGGTACCTGCGCATACTCAAGTTCGGGTTGCGCGTCGGCGACAACGCGCCGATGGCGCTCGTCGAACTGCTCGATCGCCCCGACGCTGCGGCCGAGGCGCAGGCAGACTCCGAGGCAAAGGGTGCGAAGGGGAGCAAGAGCGCGAAGACCGACAAGGCGGCCAAGGCGCCCAAGGCGGCCAAGGCCGCGAAGGCCTCGAAGACGGCCGGCGGCAAGGCCTAAGCCCGCTGGCCCGGGCGTGCGCTGCCACGCTCGCGTGCCCACGCACGCGGCGCAGCCGTCGCGTAAGATCACACCATGGGAGGCATGGTTCTCGTCACCGGCGGCGCCGGGTACGTGGGCTCGCATGTCGTCGTCGAGCTGGCGCGCGCCGGCCACGAGGCCGTGGTTCTGGACAACTTCGCCAACAGCTCACAGGGGGTCCTGCCCCGGCTGCGCCGACTCACCGGAGGGGCGGTGCCGCTGGTCAGCGGTGACGTCCGCGACCGCCGCGCGCTGGCCCACGTCTTCGCCACTTACCCGGTCGCCACGGTTGTTCACTGCGCCGGTCTCAAGGCCGTCGGCGAGGGCGAGCTGCGGCCGCTCGCCTACTACGACAACAATGTCGCCGGTGCCATCGCCCTGACCCAGCAGATGAGGGCTGCGGGGGCCAGGACCCTGATCTTCAGCTCCTCGGCCTCGGTCTACGGCCAGCCGGACCATAATCCGGTCACCGAGGACTCGCCGGCGCAGCCGGCGAGCGTCTACGGGCGCACCAAGCGCTGCGTCGAGTTGTTCCTTCAATCGCTCGCCGCGGCCGATGCGTCGTGGCGCATCGGGCTGTTGCGGTATTTCAACCCCGCCGGTGCCGATGCGTCAGGCCGCATCGGCGAGGCGCCGACGTCGCCGTGCTCCAACCTGGTGCCCCTTCTGGTCGACGTGGCCGCAGGGCGCCGGCCCTGCGTCGAGGTGTTCGGCGACGACTATCCGACGGCCGACGGCACGGGCGTGCGCGATTACATCCACGTCAGCGACCTCGCCGAGGGCCATGTGGCGGCTCTGGCGTATCTGTCGCGACACGTCGGCGCGACCACCCTCAACCTGGGCATGGGCCGCGGCCATTCGGTGCTCGAGGTGATCGCCGCCTTCGAGCGGGCCTGTGGCAAAAGGCTCGTGCGGCGTGTCGTGGCGCGGCGGCCGGGGGATGTCGCGAGCTGCTTCGCCGACCCGGCGCGTGCCAATGCCCGACTGGGGTGGCGGGCACGCCGCGACCTCGCCACGATCTGTGCCGACGCATGGCGATGGCAGCTCGCCGGCGGTCGATGAGGGGAAATGCCCTGCGCGCGGTGGCGCGCGGGCACACCGCGGCGGGCGCGGCCTCCAACGCACCGATCCCATGAAGCTCTTCGCCCGCGATGCGCTGCTGCCGACAGGCTGGGCGCACGATGTGGTCATCGACGTCGCCGCCGACGGCACGATCCGTGCGGTCGATGTCGCCTTCGCAGCGCCGGTCGACGCCGAGCAGGTGCAGGGTCCGCTGGTTCCGGGCATGCCCAACGTGCATTCGCATGCGTTCCAGCGTGCTCTGGCGGGTCTAACCGAGCGCGGCGGCCCGGACAGCGATAACTTCTGGACCTGGCGCGCGCAGATGTACCGCTTCCTCGAGCGCATCGGTCCGGACGAGCAGGAAGCCATCGCGGCCCAGCTCTATCTGGAGATGCTCCGAGGCGGCTACACCAGCGTCGGCGAATTCCATTACCTGCATCACGATCCTGCCGGGCGCCCCTACGCCAATCCGGTGGAGATGGCAGAGCGCATTTGCGCCGCGGCCGCGGCAAGCGGGATCAGCCTCACCCTGCTGCCGGTGTTTTACGCCCATGCCGATTTCGGCGGCGCCGCGCCATTGCCGGCGCAGCGCCGCTTCGTGCACGACACCGAGGGCTATCTGCGTCTGGTGGCGGCGCTCAGGCGGCAGCAGGGGTCGACGCTGGGCATCGCGCCGCACAGCCTGCGCGCGGTGCTGCCCGGCGAATTATCCGAGATCGTCGCTTTTGCACGCGCCGAGCTCGACGGCGCGCCGATCCATATCCACGTTGCCGAACAGCGCAAGGAGGTTGACGCCTGCATCGCCTGGAGCGGCACGCGTCCCGTGCAATGGCTGCTCGGCCATGCGGATGTCGACGCGCGCTGGTGCCTGGTGCATGCGACGCACGTGACGCCCGAAGAGACGCGAAATCTCGCCACGAGCGGGTGCGTCGTCGGGCTGTGCCCGAGTACCGAAGCCGATCTGGGCGACGGCGTGTTCCCGACCGGGGCCTTCCTGGGCGCCGGAGGACGCTTGGGAATCGGCGGCGACAGCCACGTCGGCGTCGACCCCTATCTGGAGCTGCGTCTGGTCGAAGCCGTGCAGCGGCTCACGCTGGAGAGGCGCAACGTCTTCGCGCGCGCCGGCGAATCGAGCGGCTGTGCACTCTATCAGGCGGGGCTTGCCGGCGGGGCGCGGGCCGTGGCGCAGCCGGTGGGCGCGATCGCCGCCGGCCGTCGCGCCGACCTGGTCGTGCTCAACGGCGACGAGCCGGCGCTGGTCGAGCAGCCGGCGCAGAGCGTGCTCGACGCGGCGATCTTCGGACCCGGCCGGCAGAACGTGCGCGACGTCATGGTCGCGGGGCGATGGGTGATCGGCGAAGGCCATCACGCCGACGAAGAATCGATCCTCGCCCGCTACCGGCATGTGCTCAAGCGCCTGCTCGCATGAGCGAATGCGACCTTCTCGTCGTCAATGCCGACCTGGTAACCATGACCGGAGGACCGGGCTGCGGCGAGATCCGTGATGCGGCGCTCGCAGCCAGCGGCAGCGGCATCGACTGGGTCGGGGCGCGCAAGGATCTTCCGCCGGGGCTGCGGGCGCGAACCGAGCTCGACGCCAAGGGCGGATGGCTGACCCCGGGGCTCATCGACTGTCACACGCATCTGGTGTACGCCGGCAATCGCGCGCGCGAATTCGAGCAGCGACTGCAGGGAGCAAGCTACGAGGACATCGCCCTGGAGGGCGGCGGCATCCTCTCGACGGTGCGGGCGACCCGCGCGGCGTCCGAGGAGGCGCTGGTCAGCGCCACCGCGCCCCGCCTCAGTAGACTGCTCGAAGAAGGCGTGGCCACGGTGGAAATCAAATCCGGCTACGGGCTCGATCTGGCCAACGAGCTCAAGATGCTGCGCGCCGCGCGGCAGCTGGGCGCCGCGAGCGGGATCGACGTCCGCACCACGCTGCTCGCCGCACACGTCCTGCCGCCGGAATTCTCCGGCCGCGCGGCCGACTATGTCGCGCTCATATGTGAACAGATGATTCCCGCGGTGGCGCGGCAGCGCCTTGCCGACGCAGTCGACGCCTTTTGCGAGCGCATCGGTTTCTCGCCGCCACAGACCTGTCAGGTTTTCGCTGCGGCGCGGGCGGCAGGCCTGGCTGTCAAGCTGCACGCCGATCAACTCTCCGATAGCGACGGGGCGGCGCTGGCGGCCCGGTTCGGTGCGCTTTCGGCCGACCACCTGGAACACGCCAACGATATCGGCATCACCGCCATGGCGCGCGCCGGCACGGTAGCGGTGCTGCTGCCGGGGGCGTTCTACTGCCTGCGCGAAACGCGGCTGCCACCGATTGCCCGCATGCGCGCGCACGCTATTCCCATGGCGATTGCGACCGATTGCAACCCGGGCACCTCGCCGATCACCTCGCTCCTGCTCATGCTCAACATGGCCTGTACCCTGTTCCGGCTCACGCCGGACGAGGCCTTGGCCGGGGTTACACTGAACGCCGCCCGCGCGCTCGGCCTGAGCGACCGCGGCCGGCTCGAGGCCGGCGCCCGCGCCGACTTCGTGCTGTGGGATGTCGGCGAGCCTGGGGAGCTCGCCTATGCGGTCGGCGCCAATCCCTGTGTTGGCATCGTGCGCGCAGGCCGCGTCGTGCGCTGGTGTTGACGCGGGCCGGCGCGCCTGACACATTGTCACCAGCGCGGCGCAACGCCGCGCCAAGATTCCCTCGGCACAACGTGGAGCGTTTCTACATCGCGGTCAACCGCTTCGACGCCTACCTGCTGCTGCATCAGCTGCAGCACGCCGGCATCGCGGCGCACGTCTTCAACGAGCACATGCAGAGCATCGTCGGCGAGGTGCCTCCGGACGTGGCGCAACCCCAGGTCTGGCTCGAACGGGCTGTGGATCGGCCACGCGCCGAGCGCGTGCTTGCCGCGCTGCAGTCAGAACGCCGGCAGAGCGGCAGTGTGCGCTGCGCCGCCTGCGGCGAGGACAATCCGGCGAACTTCGAGCTCTGCTGGCGCTGCGGCGCGAGCCTCTAGCCTTCGCCGTCGTCGAGGAGCTTGCGCGCCTGTTCGGCGCTGTTCGCGCCGCCGTGACTTGCGGCGCCCGCCGCCAGGCGTTCACGCCGGCGCAGCACGATCCACCACACCGTGCCGCCACCGACTAGGAGCGCGAAGGGCCCGAACCACAGCATCCAGGTTAGCGGCTCGACCGGCGGGTCGTAGAGCACGAAGTCGCCGTAGCGCGCAACCAGGTAGGCCTTGATCTCCTCGTCGCTCTTGCCGGAGACCGCGAGCTCGCGCACTTCGCGCCGAAGATCGGCGGCGAGCTCGGCGTTCGAATCGGCGAGCGTCTGATTCTGACACACGAGGCAGCGCAGATCGCCTTCCAAGCGCTTGAGCCTCAGGTCGAGCGCACTCATGCCGGACGCATCGGCGCTCTGCTGCGGCGGGTTCATCTCGGTGGCGGCCGCGGCGCCGGCAAGCAACAGCAACGCCAGCGCGAGGCGCGCCTTCATCGCTGTAACTCGCGCACCAGCGGCAGGATGCGGCCCTGCAGCACCTCTTCGGTCAAGGGGCCAATCTGCTTGTAGCGGATGATCCCGGTCTTGTCGATCACGAATGTCTCCGGCACCCCGTACACGCCGTAGTCGATGCCCACCCGCCCATCGCGGTCGACGATCGACGCCGTGTACGGATTGCCGTGCTGCGCGAGCCACGCCCGGCCGTCGTCAGGCTGATCCTTGTAGTCGAGGCCATACACGGGAACGATGTTCTGCTGCGCAAGTTGCACCAGCAACGGATGTTCGACCCGACAGGATACGCACCAGGAAGCCCACACGTTGAGCAACCAGACCGTGCCCTTGAGGTCGCCGCTGGCCAGCGTCTCGGCCGGAGTCTGCAGCTTGGACAGGCGGAACGCCGGCGCCGGCTTGTCGATCAGCGGCGATGGAACCTGGCGCGGATCGCGGCCCAGACCGACCCAGAGAAAGGCCACCAGGACGATGAAGATTGCGAGCGGGATCGCCCAGCGCAAGGCTTTCGGCATCTCGTGGCCTCAGTCGGCCGCCGCCGGAGCCGAGCCGGCGGCCAGCGACGCGTCCCTGCGCCGCACCGCGATCCGGTAGCGGCGATCAGACACGGCGATGAGCCCGCCGATCGCCATCAGGAACGCGCCGCCCCAGATCCAGTCGATGAAAGGCTTCAGGTAGATGCGCACCGCCCACGCGCCGCCGAGGTTGTCGGCGACAAGCGGCTCGCCCAGCGATACGTAACGATCGCCGCCCATGCCCACGGCGATGGCGGCAATCGTCATCGTCTGCCCCGAGGCATTGTAGATGCGCTTCTCCGGGTGCAGGGTTTCGATCAGGCGTCCGTCCTTGCGCACCTCGACCGTTCCGGTCACCGCGCGGTAGTTCGGCCCCGGCCCGGGCTGCACCCCGAGGAACCTGAATTCGTAACCGCCGACCGGGACGCTCTGACCGACCTCGAGCCGCACGTCCTGCTCGACTTCGTAGCCCTTGACCAGCGTCACGCCGATGATGAACACGGCAACGCCCAGATGGGCGAGAAGCATGCCGTAATAGGACGGCGAGTTGGCGGAGAGCTTGGCTAAGAGGCCTGTCCGGTGCGAGCTCGCCAGGCGGTCGCGCAGGTTGACGACGGAGCTGGTGACGATCCACAGGGCGAGGAACAGTCCTGCTGCGATCAGGGGCGACCAGCGACCAAGCGTGAACGGCAGCAGCAGAGCCGCCACGACCGCGACCCCGAACGCCCAGCGCAGCCGCGTCCAGAGGCTCGGCAGCGACGCCTGGCTCCAGCGCGCCAGCGGACCGATGCCCATGAGAAACACTGCCGGCGCGAGCAGCGGATAGAACACCGCATCAAAGTACGGCGGCCCCACCGAGATCTTGCCCAGATTCAGGGCGTCGAGAAACAGCGGGTAGAGCGTGCCGAGCAACACGCTCGCCATGGCCACGACGAGCAGGATATTGTTGGCGAGCAACGCCGATTCGCGCGACACCACGCCAAAGATCCCGCCCAGGCCAACCTTGCCTGCGCGGTAGGCAAAAAGGGCGAGCGAACCGCCGACGACGATGGCGAGAAAGGTGAGAATGAAAACCCCGCGCGCCGGGTCGGTGGCGAACGCGTGCACCGACGTCAGCACGCCCGAGCGGACCAGGAAGGTACCGAGCAGCGACAGCGAAAACGCGACGATTGCGAGCAGCACGGTCCAGCTCTTGAACGCGCCGCGTTTTTCGGTCACGGCCAGCGAGTGGATGAGCGCGGTCCCGGTGAGCCAGGGCATGAACGAAGCATTCTCGACCGGGTCCCAGAACCACCAGCCGCCCCAGCCGAGGGTGTAGTACGCCCAGCCGCTGCCCAGTGCGATGCCGATGGTCAGGAACGCCCATGCCACGGTTGTCCAGGGACGCGACCAGCGGGCCCAGGTCGCATCGAGCCGGCCGCCGAGGAGCGCCGCGATGGCGAAGGCGAAGGCGACCGAGAAGCCGACATAGCCCATGTAGAGCATCGGCGGGTGAATGACCATGCCCGGGTCCTGCAGCAGCGGATTGAGATCCCGGCCTTCAGCCGCCGGCGGCACCAGGCGATCGAAGGGGTTCGACGTCAACAGCACAAACAACATGAATCCCACGCTGATGAGCCCCATGACTGCGATCACGCGGGCGAGAAAAACCGGTGGCAGGTGGCGCGAGAACAGGGTTACGGCGCAGGTCCAGCCGCTGAGCATGAGCGCCCACAGCAGCAGAGAGCCTTCGTGCGAGCCCCAGGTTGCGGCGAAACGGTAGCGCAGCGGCAATTCGGAGTTGGAATTGGCCGCCACGTTCTGCACCGAAAAATCGTTGCCCACGAACGACGCCGCCAGGCAAGCGAACGCAACGACCACCAGCAGGAACTGCAACTGCCCCGCGGGCCGGGCAACCGCCATGAGCCGCGGCTCGCCCATCGCCGCGCCGACCAGCGGCACAGCGCTTTGCGCAACCGCGACCAGCAGCGCAAGAATCAGTGCAAAGTGCCCGATCTCCGGAATCATTGGTTGCTCCCGCTGGGCTTGACGAGCGTCTTGGTCACCATTGCCTCATGGGCCTGGGCCTGCTTGACCGCGTCGGCGGCAGCCGGCGGCATGTAGTTCTCGTCGTGCTTGGCGAGCACCTCGCTGGCGTGAAAGGTGCCGTCCGGGCCGAGCGTGCCCTGCGCGACCACGCCCTTGCCCTCCTTGAACAAGTCGGGCAGCATCCCCGTGTAGGTGACGCCAATGGTCTGCGCCGTATCGGTGACCCGGAAGCGCACGGTGAGGCTGTTGGGTTCGCGGGCGAGGCTTCCGGCCTCGACCAGGCCGCCGATGCGAAACGGACGGCCCTGCGGCGCCTCGTGTGCCGCGACCTGGCTCGGGGTGAAGAAGAACACCAGGTTCGACTGAAAGGCGTTGAGCACCAGCGCCGCCGCCACGCCCAGCACGGCAAGACCGCCGACGATCCAAGCCAGCCGCCGCGTGCGGGGTTTCATTCTCCTATCTCCTGCGCCTGCGCCGTCCGCTTCGCGGCACGAAGACGCGCGCGCACCGCGACGATCTCCACGGCCAGGAGCACGGCCGTGAAGCCGTACGCCCCCCAGACGTAGAAGCCGTAACCGCCCATGGAGAAGAACTCGGAGAGGCTCATCGCACCGCTCCGGCAAACGCGCCGACCCACGCCGTGTGCCGCTCGCGCTCAAGGATGATCGCGCGCAGCCGGATCATGGTGACGGCAATGGCATAAAACCAGGCGGCGAGCGCCATGAGCAACATCCCCGTCAGCATCACGGCCGCCATCTTCGGCGCCTTGGTCAGGCTCACCGTCGCACCCTGATGCAGGGTGTTCCACCAGCGCACCGAGAAATAGATGATCGGTACGTTGATCGCGCCGACTAAGGCCAGCACCGCGCTGGCGCGGTCGGCGCGGCGCGGATCGTCGATCGCCTGGCGCAGCGCCAGGTAGCCCAGATACAGGAAAAGCAGGATCAATTCGGAGGTCATGCGCGCATCCCATGCCCAATAGGTCCCCCACGCCGGCCGACCCCAGAACGATCCCGTCCACAGGGCGATGACGGTGAACAAGGCACCGGTCGGCGCGATCGCCTGGGCCATCATGGCCGACAGACGGGCGTTGAAAATGAGCGACATGGCACACCAGCCGGCCATCACCAGATAGAGGAACATCGACATCCAGGCCGACGCCACGTGGATGAAGATGATGCGGTAGGCATTGCCTTGCTGCGCGTCCGGCGGCGCGACGACCAGACCCAGCCACAGTCCTGCGACGGCGAACACAGCCGCCGGCACGGCAAACCACCACGCGATCCGCCCGGCAAGCGGGAAGAACGACGCCGGGGAGGCGAACTTGAACCAGTTGATCACCCGCGTGCTCATGTCAATCCAGTGCAATGCGAACCGCAACGGCTGCAGCAAACGGCGCGCCGACGACCGAGGCAAGCAGCGCCGCACCCAACACCGAAAGCTCTCCCCCGGCACCAACGCCGGCGCGAATTGCTTCGACCGCACCGGCGCCGAAGATCAGGATGGGAACGTACAACGGCAGGATCAGCAGCGCGAGTAGCGCGCCGCCGCCCGCACGCAATCCCAGCGTTAGCGCTGCGCCGACCGCGCCGAGGAGCGACAGCGTCGGGGTCCCCAGCAACAAGCCCAGCGCCAGCACACCGAGTTCCGGACCCTGGAGTCCGAACTCCAGCGCCAACAGCGGAGACAGCAGCGCCAAAGGCGCGCCCGAAGTGAGCCAATGGGCAGCTATTTTACCCGAAATGAGGGCGGGCAGCGGGTAGGGGGAGAGGGTAATCTGCTCCAGAGTCCCGTCGGCGAAGTCGATCGCGAACAGCCGTGGCAGCGACAGCAGCGAGGCGAGCAGCGCCGCGACCCACAGAATGCCCGATGCCAGCGCCTTCAGCAGCGCCGGGTCGGCGCCGACGCCGAGCGGGAACAGGGTGACCACGATGGCGTAGAACAGCAGCTGCACCCCGAGTTCCGCCTTCGAGCGCAGGGCCAGCCGCAGGTCGCGTCGCAGCGACCACGCAACGCCAGGCCAGACACCGCCATCGCCTGCCGTCGCGGTGGTCATTCGAGGTGCAGCCAGCGGCTGACGCCGCCGGAAAGCGGCATATCCTGATGGGTCGCGATCACCGCGATGCCGCCGGCGGTCAGATGCGCGGCCAAGGCGCTGGCGAGCGTCGCCGCGCCGGCGTCGTCGAGCGCGGTACCCGGTTCGTCGAGCAGCCACAGCGGCCGCGACACGAGCTGCAACCGCGCCAGGCTCGTCCGGCGCCGCTGCCCCTGCGACAGCACGCGCGCGGGCAAGGAGCGTTGCCGGGCCAGCGCCCAGGTCCCGAGCGCTGCGCGCACCGCGCCGCCCTCCGCGCGGGCGCCATGCAGGCTCGCCAGCGAGGCCAGATTCTCCTCGGCGGTCAGTTCATCCTTGAGTGCCGGCGCATGGCCGATGAAGAGCGCGTTGGCGCGCAACAGCGGAGCAAAAGGACCCACCACCTGGCCGCGCCAGCGCACCTCACCGGCGACAGGCTGCGTGACGCCGGCAAGAATGCGCAGCAGGGTCGTCTTGCCGCTGCCGTTGGGACCGCGGACGAAGAGCGCGTCGCCGGCCACGAGGGCGAAGTCAACCTCGGCGAACAACCCTGCGTCACCGCGCCGCGCGGCCAGATCCTGCACTGCCAGCATTCGGACCCCTTCCGCGGGAACGAGAGAACCGCGCGGATTATAGCCGAGCGCCCGGGCCGCCCGGCCGGTGCCGTTCCGGTCCCGGTCGGCCGAGCGTCACCGCGGCGGCAGGGGAATGTGCTAATGTAGGCCGCGCTGAAGGCTTGAGAGCGCCCTCATCGATGGCCACGTACCGCGCGCGCCTGACCATGCCAGCGGCAGCCGCGCTCGCGGCTGCGCCGCGGTGGCTGCGCTATTGCGCCTGTGCCCTGGCGTTTTGGGCGACCGCGGCAAGCGCCCAGCTGACCGGGATCAACCCTCCCTCTCCTCAGCTGCCCAACGCCGTCATCCACAAGCCCTATTCGTTCACCTTCCGAACGATCCCTGCAAACCCCAACGCGTCGATTTTTTGGCAGATCACGCCGGGCTGCCTGGACGGCTCGGGCCTGACCTTCAGCCAGACTTCGAACTCGACCGCCCAGATCCAGGGGGTCGCACAGACACTGGGGACCTACCAGTGCACGGTGAGCGCATTCGTCGAGGACCCCTCGTCGGTCAGCCAGAACTACACCCTGCGCGTCGTCCCTCCGTGCGTACCGCCGCAGATCACCAGTGGCGAGTTGCCTGCGGTGACCGCTGGCGTCCCTTACCTGTTCACCGTCACTGCGAGTGGCAAGCCGCCGCTTTCCTACAGTGCGATGGGACTTCCGCAGGGGCTGACGATCAACCCTTCGACGGGCGTGATCGCCGGGACGACTGCGGTTACCGGCAGCTATGCAGTCTCGATCATGGTCAACGGCTGCGGGCGCGCCGCGCTGCAGGATGCCACGCTGGTCGTCAATGCCCCGCCCCCCGCGCTGGTGGCGCTGTCGTTTGCGAGCCAGCCCAATCCGTCGGTCTACGGCCAGACGGTCACCGTGTTGGCGACGGCCAGTGGCGGCAGCGTCGTGCCGACCGGCAACGTGCTGCTATGCGTGGCGGGTACGGGCCAATTCTGCGCACCGCCGATCGGGACCCCACCGCCGGGGACGAAGCCGAGCCTCGTGCCGCCTCTTTTGAGCGCGCCGCTCGATGCCAACGGCAACGCCACGTTCACGCTCACCGGCCTGCTGATCGACACCTACGTGCTGCAAGCCTACTACGGCGGCGATGGCGGTCACGGGGCGGCGAGCGCGGGGCCGGCCGACCAGTTCGTCATCAAGGGCGTGCTCCTGGGCATGCAGCGTGCGAGCCCCAGGGACCCGCCGCCTGCTCCGATCCCGACGCTGTCGGAGGCTGCCCTGACGCTGCTGGCACTCAGTCTCGCCGGGGTCGCTGGCGCATACCTGCGCCGGCGCAGGCACCGCGGCTGACGGCCACGCGTGGCGTTGCGGCCGGGCAGCCTACTGAAGCGGCTTGCCGGCGCGCCGCAGGCGAAGCTGTTGTCGCGGCTGCCTGGCGGACTGCGGGCGCTTGCCGGCCTGCTCATCATCGTCATCTTCCTGCTCCACCCCCTGGCGCAATTTGGCGAGAAGTCGTTCCCGCTGCTGCCTAAGCTCGAGGGACTCGCCTACGATTTGCGGCTGCAGCTGACGCTGCCCAACAGCGGCGATCCGCAAGTCGTCATCATCGACATCGACGAGGCGAGTCTGCAGCGCGAAGGCCGCTGGCCCTGGTCGCGCGACAAACTCGCCGAGCTCACGACACAACTCTTCAAGCGCTACGGGGTGCGCGCCATCGGCTTCGATGTCCTGTTCGCCGAGCGCGACCTCTCCTCGGGCGTCACGGTGCTCGATCGGCTCGCCGAGCACGAACTAAAGTCGGATGCGCGCTTTGCCGCTGCGCTCGAACGGCTGCGGCCGCAGCTCGATTTCGACGCCCGTTTCGCCGACGCGATGCGCGGGCGGGATGTGGTGCTGCCGATCGCGTTTCCGCGCGAGGAGGAGACGCAAGGGCAGCTACCGCCGCCGCTGTTCACCGAGGCCGATATCGCTGCCACCCCGATCCTTATCGAGCCCGAGCCTGGCTACGTCGCCTGCCTGCCGGAGCTTGCCCAGGCTGCCGCGGGCAGCGGACACATCGATCCCATTTTCGATGCCGACAGGCTCGTGCGGCGCGTGCCGATGCTCAAGCGCTACGGGGGCGGTTTTTATCCGGCGCTGTCGCTGGCCGTGGTACAGACCGTGGTCGAAGCGAAAGGGGTGAAGCCGCACTTCGACAGCGAGGGCGAGCTCGACTCGCTCGACGTCGGCGGACTGCTCGTGCCGGTCGATCATTCGGGCACCGCATTGATCCCGTTTCGCGGCAAGTCCAAGACCACCTTTCGCTTTGTTCCCGCCGCGAAGGTGCTCGGCGGCAGCCTCGACAGCGGCGACGCCAACGCGCTGCGCGGTGCCATCGCGCTCGTCGGCACCAGCGCTAAGGCGCTCGAGGATCTTCGCCCGACGCCGCTTGGCTCGGACTTTCCGGGAGTCGAGATTCACGCGAGCCTCATTGCCGGCATGCTCAACGGCGAACTGAGGTCGATCCCCGCCGATGCCGACGCGATCGAGGCGCTGGTGATGGTCTTCTCCGGACTGCTCGCCCTGTTCGCGGTGCCGTTCCGGGCGCCGCTGCTCAACGCGCTCGGCGTGGTGGCGATTGCCGCCGCGGTGGTCGGTCTCAACCTGGCGCTCTGGGTGCATTGGGGTTACGTGATCCCGCTCGCGGCCACGCTGGTCATGCTCGCCGTCCTGTTCGCCTGGAACATGCTCAACGGCTTCCTGCGCGAGGGCGCCGCGATGCGCAAGCTGTCCAGCATGTTCGGCGAATACGTTCCGCCGGAGCGCGTGGCGCAGATGCGCGAATCGGGCGAGCCGTTCAGCATGGAGGGGGTGAGCCGCAGGCTGACCGTGCTGTTCTGCGACGTTCGCAACTTCACGGCGCTGTCGGAAAAACTGCCTCCGCGCGAGCTTTCGGCGATGCTCAATGCCTACCTGACGACGATGACGCAAATCATCCACGAGAATCGCCACGGCACGATCGACAAGTATGTCGGCGACGCGATCATGGCGTTCTGGGGCGCCCCGGAGGCAAATCCGGAGCACGCCCGCGGCGCGGTCGAGGCGGCACTGGCGATGCAGCAGAAGATGCCGTCGCTGGTGGAGGAATTTACCAGCCGCGGCTGGCCTGCCATCAGCATCGGCATCGGCATCAATACCGGCACCATGAGCGTTGGCGACATGGGCTCGAAGTTCAGGAAGGCCTACACCGTTCTAGGCGACGCGGTCAATCTTGCCTCGCGCCTGGAGGCGCTGACCAAGGAATACGGGGTCGGCATCATCGCTGGCGAGAACACAGCCGCGGCGGTGCGCAGCATCGCCTGGCGCGAGATCGACCGCGTGCGCGTCGTCGGCAAGGCGGAAACGGTGACCATCTACGAGCCGGTCGGAAAGGCGCGGGACACGCAACTCACCGCCGAGTTGGAGCGTCACCAACGCGCCCTCGCGCTGTACCGGGCCCGCAATTTCGACGCAGCGGAGACCGCGTTCGCCGCTCTTGCGGAGCAATACCCGATGACGCGGCTCTACGCGTACTTCTGCGCCCGCTGCGCCGCCTTCCGCCAGAGCGCTCCGCCTGTCAACTGGGACGGCGCGACGGCGTTCGCGACCAAGTAGCACCCGTGCCGGTCAGCACTTTCCGCCGGGACACTGGCGGTACCCTGCCACGCCTTCGATCACGCTGCCGGTGCGGGTATTGAAGTAATAATCCAGGCCAATTCCGGTACCGCCCGGGCCGGCGAGAAAGCCCAGGAAGTTGCCGGCGATGAGCGTCTGGCATCCCGCACCGTTGCAGGCGCCCGTGGCACCGCCGCCGGCGGAGGAGAAGCTGCCGTTGATGATGCTCGCCGTGCCGTTCAGGGCGTAGTTCGCGCTGCCGAAGCCGGCCGTGAGGCCGGAGAGCGCAAGTTGTGCGGTCGTGAAATTGACGCTGATGATGCCGCCGGAAAGCAGCGTCCCGACCTGCCCGGTGCCGGAGTCGGTGGGGCGGGTGCCGCCGACGAGCCCGTACTGCACCTGGCCGGAACCGGGGAGCTGCGTCGCCACCACACCGTAGATGTAATGCAGATTGCCGCCGTCGTTATGCACGACGGTGTTGCCCAGCGTCTGGGCGATGGTCGAACCGGTTCCCTGCCAGCGGCCCCAGTGCAAGCCGTCCGCGGTGTTGGTCTGCCCGGTGTCGACCAGGGTCGCGGTACCGAGCTGGGCCGAAACACTCCCGTTGACGAAGCCGGTCAGCTGCCCGGGCCCGCTGAAGCTCAGGCGCAACGCCGGGTCGGTCGTCGCGTCGAGCTCCAGGGTATCGACGTCGGAACCGACCACGATGGCAAACGGACCGGTCAAGTTCGAACCGGGCAATGGAATGAGGTTCAGATCCTCGGTCGCCTGATAGGTGAACGGCGCCAGCGGCTCATCCGGCCCCGGGTCGTCCGGCGGATTGGCGATGCGCATGTCGCCAGGGGCGACCGTTGCCGTCGTGCTCCTGGCTTTGAGCCGGTCGGAAAGGAAACTCGGTGGGGCGAGGAAGCGCTGCGGCGCTTCGCCGTCGGCCACGAAAAAGTACTCATCGCTGCCAAACTCGTTGCTGCCGAAGACGTTGACGACCGCGATCCGGCCGTCGTAGACGCCTCCGTACATCCCGGCGCGCACGACCGCCCCGCCTTCGCGGCATTCTTCGGGCGCGCACAGCTGCACCTGGTAGTGCGTGCCGCGGATGCCGATTGTCGCCTGCGTCGTCAGCAGCTGATAGCGGTCAGGGGAGATCTTCCCGATCTGGCCGGTCAAGGTGCGGAAGCCTCCCTTGACCAGTCGGAACACCGCGACCTCGGTCCCGTCCTGGCGACCGTCGAAGTTGTACTGCTCGATGCGGAATTCCGATTCCGGCTTGAGCGCAACCAGCCCGTCGTCGGTGAAGCGCAGCTGGGCATGGCTCTGCGCCGCGGTTACGATGGTGTCCCCGACTTCGAGGGTCGCGCCTGCGGCGAGCGCCACGCGTGCCGTCCCGCGCAGCGCGGCGACATCGCCCACCGCGAAGACGACCTTGCCGGCCTCGCCCCACGCGGCGCCACCGGCGAGCAGCGCCAGCGCCGTACCGAAGGCGAGCGCGCAATGCCTGAGCAGATTCATCGCTTCGCTCCTTGCTTGACCGCTAGAAGCCGGAGAATTCATAACGCAGCTTCAGCGCAACCAAGTTGCGCGCATATTGATAGAGCGCAAGATTGGAAGCGTTGTGCGTATATTGATACTCGCCGCGGATGCTCCACCGCCGGTCGAAAAAATACAGCGCGCTCAAATTGGCGCTGAAGGTGCGGTCGCGCCGGGTCACGTCGAGCACCGGGATCTGCCCCTGGTAATCGTTGACCACGTAAGCGACGCCGGCATTGAGCGCCCAGGACGACGCCGGCGCGACCGTGAGGTCGGCAGCCGCGCCGTAGATCCAGTAGCCTAGATCCGGGCGACCTTGGCGATCGTGCTCGTCGCCATAGACGAGGCTGGCGTTGAGTATGGGCTGCCATGTCGTCGTCAGCCAGATCTGGCGATAGCTGGCCGTGATACCACCCAGATCGGCGTTGCGTACGGCGTTTTCCCCGGTGTAGTCGACCAGGGCATAGAGCGGCGCCAGCGCGAAGGCGGTCTGTTCCGACACCTGGTGGCGCCATTCGACCCCGACGCCATTGGTCCAGCGATAACGAGAACCGCCCAGCATTATCTCGCTGTTGGCATAGGAAACGGAGTAGACGTTGCCCTCCGACTGGTAGCTGCCTCCGACTGCGACAAAGCCATTGGCGAGGTTGAATTCCGACGCCTGGCTGTAGAACATGCCGTTGGCGTCGACCGCGCCGTAGACGCTCCATCCCGGAGCAAACGGGTGATTGACGCGGCCGCCCGCATCGAGCCAGCCGAACGCAGAGCCCTTCTGCACACCGACGCTGGCGACTGTCACCGGCCCCAGGACGGGCAATCCGATCTGGGCCCCAGCCACCCCGGCGTTGGCGTTGCTGTCGTAACCGCCGCCCGCCTCGGCGTAGAGCAGCGTGCGCGTCTGGTAGCGGCTTTCGCGGCTTTGCAGCGCGGTGAGGTAGCGGTCTATACCCGCCTGCACGTCCCGCGGCGGATGCTCCTTGGAGACGGCTTCGAATTCCTCGCGGGAGCGAACATTGTCGCCGGCGTAGAAATAGGCTCGGGCGAGCTCGAGCCGCGCGCGCGCGTTGTCGGGAAAACGCAGCACGTAGCGCTCGAGGGTGAGCACGCCTTCTCCGGCGCGGCCGAGATCGACCGCGGCGGCACCGCACCAGAGGTCGAATGCTTCCGGCCGGGTGACGACGTCGGAATTGGCGCAATAAGTCGCGTAGGCCTCGGCGGCGCGGCCCGATTCGACCAGCGCGCTCAGGTCGTCGACCGGGGCCGCCTGCGCGGGGGCAGCAACAGCGGCACACAGCACACCGGCAAGCAAGCATCCGCGCCGGAAGTCGCGCAGGACGGCAGCGGTCGATTGCGGCATGGTTGTCGCCTTTGGGAGGGACAGCGCTCGCGGCGAGGGCGATGATAGCACGTGGTGCCGATTCGGCGAGGCAGCCGGCCGGCGATCAGGGCACGACTTGATCGATGGTGATATTCACGTTGCTCGTACCGGGCTTTACCGCTGCGCTCTGGCCGCTTAAGTCGCCCGGCTGCGGCAGCGCGTTGCCGCTCTTGGAAATGCGCGCCTCGACGATGACCGAAGGGGCGCTCGAGAGCTTCATTCCGGCCGACATGCCCATGCTGTCGTCGAGCCGGAACTGCTTGGGCAGTTCGCGCGCCGGCACCCGCAGCACCGCCAAGGGCATTCTCGGGCCGTTGGCGGCGCGCGCGAAGATGAATACCGTGTCGCTGAGCGCGACCTTCGGCGCCAAGGCCGGGGCGATGTCCACACGCCCGTCTATCGCTGCCGCGACCGGCGCGGTCGTCGGAGCGGCGGCAGCCTTAGCGATGCGCGGCGGCGCCTTCGCCGCGGCTGCAGGCGCCTGCCCGTCGCGGGCCGATTCGACCTCGGCCAGGATGGCGTTGATCTGCTTCGCGTCGTCGGAGCCTTCCGGGACCTCCGCCAGCAATCGGCGCCAGTACGACAACGCAGCGTCGTAATCATGCGCTTCCAGCGCGGCGCTCGCCGCCAGCGCGAGGCCCTTCTTGTGCTGCGGGTCGAGTGTCAGCACGCGCTGGGCGAGCTCGGCGGGCTTGCCCGCCAGACGCTTGCCCTGCGACATGGCAATCGCGTCGGCGTAATCGGCCAGCAGATCGGCGTTGTCGGGGATGAGCGCGTCGGCATGGGCGTAAGCATCGGTGGCTTCGGCATAACGGCCGAGGGCCGCGTAGGAACGCGCGAGCAGCACCCAGCCCTCGGCTTCGTCCGGATGTGATTTCAGTCGCTCGGCGAGCCGATCGATCATGGCGGTGATCTGGCCTGGCGACATCTCGTGGCCGCCCTGGTCCTCCATCGCTACCGCCACGGTCGCCGCGGCGGGGTTGCCAAGCCGGGCATAGAGCGTGACGGCGGCCGCCGGAACGAGCAGCAGCAGCGCCAGCGCGGCGACCCATGCTCCGCGCGAGGTCTGTCCGCCGGACGTCGCCGCCGGCGTCGCGGCGAGTTCATCGCCCAGGCGGTGCGCCAGTTCGGCGACCGCCGCGTCGCGCTCGCCGGCGCTGATGACGCCATCCGCGCACTCGGCGTCGAGCGCCTGTTTCTGATCGCGATACACGGCGATCGCCGCGCTGTCGGCGTCGGGCGCACCCGCTCCCGGCCCGCGGCGACGCAGCAACGGCCAGATCAGGGCGGCCAAGGTCACGACGACGAGCAGCGTCGCGGTCGACCAGAAGATCAACATGGGGAGGGCGCGGTCGATTCGAACGGCATGCGAATGGCGCCCGTTCGCGGCAGGCGCCGGCGGGCCACCGCATTATACCGGCCGGCAGACCGATGCCGTGGACATTCGGCCCGGTGGGCGCGGCCGGGTTGCCGGAGCATCGCTTAGAGTCCACAATTCGCTGCGCCACTGCGAGGCGGCAGCGCCGGTGGCGGTCCTACCGCGGCGGAGGCTCTACAGTGCGGCATCAGTCGATCCTGGCCTATGCGCGATACCGCTACCTGAAGCTCGCCGCGGCGCTGACCATCGCGGCGATCGCTCTTTACGCCCTGGACCGGCCCCCGAACGGTCCCTACGGCGGTACCTGGCTCGGCTACACGCTGGGCACCGTCGGCGCCCTCCTGATTGCCTGGCTGCTCTGGTTCGGGGTGCGCAAGCGTCAGTTCGGTTCGACCTTCGGCACGTTGCAGGAATGGCTCTCGGCGCACGTCTATTTCGGCACCACGCTGATCGTCATCGCCACCCTGCACGCCGCGTTCAAGGTTGGCTGGAACGTGCACACCCTTGCCTACGTGCTGATGCTGGCGGTGATCGGCAGCGGCTTCTTCGGGGTGTATGCGTATCTGCGCTACCCGCGCCTGATGACCGACAACTTAGGCGACGACACGCTCGAGATGCTGCTCATCAAGATCGCCGATCTCGACCGGCAGGCGCGCCGGCTCTCGCTGTCGCTGCCGGACAGCATCAGCAAGCTGGTGCTCTCCTCCGCGCAGGGCACCGCGATCGGCGGCACGTGGTGGCGGCAGTTGCGCGGGACCGCCCCGGACTGCCCCACCGACGCGGCCGTGGCCGGCGTGCAAGGGCTGGGTCGCAAACTGATGGGCGAGCAGGCCAAGACCAACCACCAACTCTATACCCTGTTGCTCAAGAAGCAGGAGCTCGTGGCGCGGGCGCGCCGCGATGTCAAGCTGAAGGCCTGGCTGGATATCTGGCTGTATGTGCACGTGCCGCTGTCGATCGCACTGCTGGTGGCCCTCACGATCCACATCCTGTCGGTGTTCTTCTACTGGTGAACTGACCGGCCGCGATGCGCATCCTGGTCGTCACCGTTACCCGCAACCGCAAGGGCCAGACGTTGCGCAGCGAGCGCGCCGTCGAAGGCGAATTGATCCGCCTCGGCCGCGGCACGCAGTGCGAAATTCACTTACCCGATCCGCGCGTTTCGCTCTATCACGCGGCGATTTATCGTCAGGGCGAGAGCATCTTCATCCAGGCGCCGGAAGCCGAGCTGTCGGTCGACGGCGGGGCGGAGCGCGAGGCGCGCCTGGTGCCACGCGTGCACGTTGCCCTGGGGCCCTACGACCTCACCGTCGAGCCTCCGCCGGACGGTTACGACCTGGCGCTGGCGATCGAGTTGACACGGCCGATGCCCGACGACCTGGCCGGGATCAGGGCCAAATCGCGCACCACGCTCGAGCAGACCGGGCTGTCGCGGCGCAGGCCCGCCTGGACACTGGCGCTGCTGATCGCGGCGCTGTTTTTCGCGCTGCCGGTCATCAACGCATTGCTCGTGCCGCTGCGGCCACTGACGGCGAGGCTGCCCATCACGCCCGACGCGTCGTGGAATCCTGGCGTGCTCTCCGCGGGACACCAGGTGTTCGGGCGCAACTGCGGCAAGTGCCACGAGATACCCTTCGTGCACGTACGCGACCATGCCTGCCTCGAGTGCCACCGCGGCACCGCTGGCCACGTCGAGGCTGCGACGCTGCAAGGGCAGCTGTTCGAGGGCAGGCGGTGCGCCACTTGCCACGCCGACCACAAGGGGCCGGTGGCGCTGGTGCGGCGCGACCCGGTGCTCTGCGTGAGCTGCCACGGCGACCTGAAGCGGCTCGATGCACAAACGGCGCTCGCCAACGCGACCGATTTCGCGACCAACCACCCGGCTTTCAAACTCACGATCTGGCAGGGACCCGGGGCGAGCGACGCGATCCGCGTCGCGCAGACCGAAAAGGCGCGCCTCATTGACCGCTCGCATCTGAAATTTCCGCATGACCTGCACCTGAAGGCCAGCGTGCGCACGCCCAAGGGGCGCAAGTCTCTGGACTGTGCAAGTTGCCACGTTCCTGACGCGAGCGGACGCTCGTTCGCTGCGATCGACATGAAGCAGGCATGCATCGAGTGTCATACGCTGGAGTTCGAGCCGGCGGTGACGACCCGGCAGGTGCCGCACGGCTCGGCAGAGGACGCAATGTTGACCATGCAGGAGTTCTATGCAAACATCGCCCTCAACAATATTCCCGTCGACGTCGTCGACCTCGGTGATATCCGCCGGGGCCTGCCGAGGCTTACAGGCGGGGTGATCAGCGAAGCACAGCGACAGCAGGCACTCGCCTGGGCTAAGGCCAAGGCGGAGCAGGTTTCAGAAGACCTGTTCGAAAAGCGCGTTTGCATCGTTTGTCACGAGGTCGCCAAGACCATGACGGCAGGGGAGACGGGGACACACCCGACGTGGACCATCACGCAGGTCCATATCACGACGTCTTGGCTGCCGAAGGCGCGTTTCGACCACGCCAGTCACCGCACCGGCAACTTCAAGTGCGCCGACTGCCACGATGTCGCGACGTCGCATTCGAGCGCCGACATCTCGATTCCCGACATCGGCAAGTGCCGGCAATGCCATGCCGGCAATTCGCCTGCCGGTAACAAGGTGGTATCGACCTGCGTTGCCTGCCACCAATTTCACCTGCCGGGCCGCCCGCCGTTCGGTGCCCGCGCCGAGACGACGCCGGTCATGGCGCCCCATGTGCAATGAATGTCACCTGGCGCACCGTCGGCCTGGCAGCCGCCCTGTGCGCGTGTCTCGCCGGCTGCGGTGGTGGGGCAAGCAATGGCGGCCTGCAGGTTCCCAATCCCAATGCGCTGACCGTCGCCGACGTGCAGCAGATAGTCGCCCAGGCAGTCGCGGAAGCGCAGGCGCAGAACATCAGCGCCACCATCGGCGTCATCGATCGGGTCGGCAACGTGCTGGCCATTTTCAAGATGAACGGCGCCGCGCCGCTGGTCACGATCAATGGCGGCAACAACGCGGTCGGAGGGCTGGAGGGAATCATGCTTCCGCCGGAAGACTTCGTGATTCCAAAGGCCTTCACGGCGGCTTACTTCTCCTCAGCCGGCAACGCATTCACGACCCGGTCCGCGGGTCAGATCATCCAGGAGCATTTCGATCCGGGCGAGTTCGACCAGCCGGCCGGTCCGCTGTTCGGAGTGCAGTTCAGCCAGCTCACCTGCTCGGATATCAGCCAAAAGCAGAGCGCGGGCACCGTCGGCCCTAAGCGCTCGCCGCTTGGATTTGCCGCCGATCCGGGCGGGTTGCCGCTGTACAAGAACGGCAACCTGGTCGGGGCAATCGGCGTGATCGCCGGCACCGAGTACACGATCGATCGCAATGTACTCGACACGTTCGATCCGGAAGAAGTGATCGCCGAGGCCGGATCGTCCGGCTTTGCCGCGCCGACCGCCATCCGCGCCGACCAAATCGCGCTCGACGGGCGGACGCTGCGCTTCACCGACTCCGGGTCACCGCTCTCCAATCCGGCGATGGCTCCGGCGTTCGCGGCGATCAACGGTTCGGCCGGTTCGCTCATAAACCTTCCCGGCTACGGCGGGAATCCGATCGTGCCGGGCACGGCCTACGGAACGCCGGCGTCGGGCGTGGTTCCCGACCCCAATCCCGCATTCGCCGGCTTGAATGCGTGGCAGGTGGTCGACGCCAGCGGCAACAACCGCTTTCCCCCGACCGCCGGCACCGACGGTTTGATGACCGCCGCCGAGGTCGCCCAGATCATGCAAAGCGCCCTGCAGGTGGCGAGCCACACCCGCTCGCAGGTACGCCAGCCGCTCGGATCGACGGCGCAGGTGACCATTGCGGTCGTCGATACCAACGGGGCAATCATCGGCCTCACGCGCCAGCCCGATGCGCTGGTCGACGCGATCGACGCGGTGCCGCAAAAGGCGCGCACGGCGCTGTTCTTTTCGAGTCCCGGCGCGGCTGCCGCGCTGCAGGCGCGCGTACCGCAGATTCCACTTGGATCGACCTCGCCGATTGCCGCCTACGTGACCGCGGCTCAGGCGCTTCTCAACAACCCAAACGCCTTTGCCAACGGCATCGCGTTTTCGACGCGCTCGATCGGCAACATCTCGGCGCCATTCTTCCCGGACGGCATCGAGGGCACGGTCAACGGGCCGTTTTCGAAGCCGTATGCCGACTGGAGCATCTTCAACAACGGCTTGGAGCTCGACCTGGTCATCGACAAGGTCGTCGCGCCGTTGCTCGACCCGACCCTGGTCGAGTCGGACTGCACCGGCATCAAGCAGATTGCCAACGGCATCTCGCTCTTCGGCGGCGGGTTTCCCATCTATCGCGGCAATCAGCTGGTGGGAGCGGTCGCCGCGTCCGGTGACGGTACCGATCAGAGCGACCTGATTGCCTTTCTCGGCTTATACAATGCCGGACAGATATTGAAGACCGGCATCGGCAACGCGCCGCCCGCCATGCGCGCCGATCAACTTGTCCCGGAGGGGGAGGGCACGCGGCTGCGTTACGCCAATTGTCCGGTGGCACCGTTCATCGACAGCACAGCGCAAAATGTGTGCGCGGGACTCTAGGCGCGCCGGAGTCCTTGCTGCGCCGACTCTGGGCCTGTTGGCGTGGCTCCTGGGCGGCCTGTCTGTGGCGCAGACCGCACCTGTGCCTGCGTCGCCGCAACCCGCGCCGGCCGTAAAGCAGGCGCGACCCGGAGCCGGCCCAGCAGCGCCGGCACAATCCGCAGACGGCCGGTACGGGATCGTCATCCTGGCGGCAACGGTCAACGTCCACGCCGAGCCGGCGACGAACTCGGCGGTCATCGCCAAGCTGGAGCAGGGCCTGCGCCTCGATGCGGACAAGCGACGCGGCAACTGGTACCACGTCGGCCTTCCCGAGGGGCGCGCTGGGTGGATCGTCTACGTGGTGGGCAAGGCCGCGCCTGATTTCGCGGTCGACGCCGCGCCGGGAATCGCCCGCACCCGCCCGGGCGGCGAGTCCGCGGCCGCGCCGGTCGAGGCGCCCCCCGGCGCTGCGGCGCCCGGACCGCTGCCCGATGACGAGGTCGTGCAGAAGATACCGGGCGCGAAGCCGCTCCAGGCGCCGATTCCCACCATCGAACCCTGGCAGGTGCCGCCACCCTCGCCGCTGTTGCCACGGGAAACTATCCCGGTTCCGGACCGCTGGCGCCTCACCGACGAGCTCGGGCTCATTCACCAGCATTGGTACGACCCGTACAACCCGAATACCCTCAAGGGCGATCGGCCCATTTTCGGCAACGACTGGTTCTTTCCGGTGACGCTGGTGTCCGACACGCTGTTCGAGTGGCGAAAGCTTCCCACCAGCGTGGGCGCGCAGTCGACACAGAATGCACAGGAGAACGACCAGTTCGGCAACGGCCGGCAATCGACCTTCACCGAGAACCTCATCGCGAGCTTCTCGCTGCTCAAGGGCGACACGACCTTCAAGCCGCCGGAGCTCGAGTTCCGCCTGGTGCCGGTATTCAACTACAACGTCAGCGAAGCCCAGGAAGTGCGGGTGTTGAACATCGATCCGCGCCGCGGTACGAGCCGGTACGACCACTTTGCAGCGATCCAGGAAGGCTTCGTCGACTACGAGTACCACATCGCGTCCGAACGCTACGACTTCGACGACGTCCGGGTCGGCATCCAGCCGTTCATCTCCGACTTTCGCGGCTTCCTGTTCCAGGACGAGCCGCTTGGGATCCGCTTTTTTGGTAACCGCGACAACAACCAGTGGCAGTACAACGTCGCCGGCTTCCAGCGGCTGGAGAAGGATACCAACAGCGGCTTGAACGACGTCGGCAGGCCGCCGCGCAAGGACTACATCCTGGCCGCCAACCTGTACAAGCAGGACTTCTTCGTCCCGGGCTTCACCTTGCAAGGCACCGTCATCTACAACAACAACGTCGAGACCGCCACCTTCCTCAACACCAACGGCTTTCAGGTCCGTCCCGCGATCTTCGGCAGCATCCTGCCGCACCCCTACCACGTGACCTATCTGGGGCTCAACGGCGATGGCCATTTCGGCCCCTGGAACACCACCGCGACGCTCTACTACGCGAACGGGCGAGACTCGGCCAGCCAGTTCACGGGCCGGCCTGCCAACATCAGCGCGTTCTACGGCGTGGCCGAGGTTTCGCGCGATTTTGACTGGTTCCGCATCCGCGGTACGGTGCTCTACGCCACGGGCGACAGCAATCCCTATGGCAACCGCGAGACCGGCTTCGACGCGATCCTCGAAAATCCGCAGGTTGCCGGCGCCGAGACGAGCTACTGGATCCGCCAGGCGGTGCCGTTGATCGGCGGCGGCGGCGTTGCCTTGTCGGGGCGCAACGGCGTGCTCGCCGACCTGCGCTCGTCGCAGGACCAGGGCCAGTCGAATTTCATCAACCCAGGAGTGACGCTGATCGGCGTCGGGACCGATGTCGACGTGGCGCCAGGGTGGCGGGTAATCGGCAATCTGAACGAGCTCTGGTTCAACAACACGACGGTGCTATCGGTGTTGCGCAACCAGGGCAACATCGATCGCAACATCGGCACCGACCTCTCGGCGGCGGTACAGTTCAGGCCGCTGTTCACGCAGAACATCGTGCTCAACGCATCGGCTGGCGTACTCTTCCCCGGCAAGTCCCTGCAGCAGCTCTATAACGTCGAGGGTGCCAAGACGCAGTATTCGATCCTGTTCAACATTCTACTTACGTACTGACATGGATACGCGCGAAGCTTGCCGGGGCATGCCGTTGCGGTGGACGCTGGCGCTGCTGTGGCTGAGCGCGGCGCCAGCATTGGCGCTGGGCGATGACGAACCGGTAGCGCGTCGGTACGCGGTCACGCCCGCGGCGCCGGCGCGGCAGACAGCCGAGGACGTGCGCGGCAAATCGCTCGGCTGCACGAGCTGCCACACCGCCACCGATCACGCAACGATGCACGTCAATCCCGCCGTGCTGCTGGGCTGCACCGACTGCCACGGCGGCGACGCGAAGGTGGCAAAGCCTCAGGGCGCCGAGCCGACCGACGCCGCGTACCGCACCGCGGCCGAGGCAGCGCACGTCCTGCCGCGCTACCCGAAGGCATGGAACTACCCATCGAGCGCCCATCCGGAACGCACCTACACCCTGCTCAACCGCGAGGCGCCCGAGTTCGTGCGCTTCATCAATCCCGCAGATTACCGGGTCGTCGACCAGGCCTGCGGCGCCTGCCACCGGACCATCATCCAGGCGACCCAGCGCAGCCTGATGTCGACCTCGGCGATGCTCTGGGGTGGCGCGTCATACAACAACGGCATCCTGCCGTTCAAGCGCTACCTTCTGGGCGAGTCGTACACCGGCCAGAGCGAGCCCGGAGCGGTCGTCAATCCGGTTCCGCCCGACAGCGCGATGACCGACCAGGGCATACTGGCCAAGCTCTTCCCGCTGCCTGCCTGGGAGACCGTGCCGGTGGGCGACATCTTCCGGGTGTTCGAGCGCGGTGGCCGGGTGATCAACACCCAGTTCCCCGAAATCGGACTGCCCAACGACAGCGGCGAGCTGCAGAAGCTCGAGGAGCCGGGCCGGCCGGATACGCGGCAATCGATCCGTGGCTCGGGCACGGGTCTGCGCATCGCGGTGCCGGTCATCAACATCACCAAGACGCGGCTCAACGATCCGCACATGTGGTTCCTGGGCACCAACGACCAGCCCGGCGATTATCGCTCGTCCGGCTGCGGCGGTTGCCATGTCATCTACGCTAACGACCGCGACCCCAAGCATTCCGGACCCTACGCGGCGTTCGGCAATACCGGCAAGACGCAGACGGAGGACCCGACCATCCCGAAGGACGAGTCCGGCCACCCGCTCAAGCACGTATTCACGCGCATCATTCCTTCGTCCCAGTGCATGGTTTGCCACATGCACCAGCCGAACGTCTTCGTCAATAGCTACTACGGCTTCATCATGTGGGACTACGAGTCCGACGCGCCGTTCATGTGGCCGGAAAAGCAACGCTATCCGACGAGTGAGGAGATCCGCAAGATCGAGGAGCGTAACCCCGAAGAGGCAGCGATCCGCGGCAAGTGGAGCGACACTGATTTCCTGCGCGACGTGAGCTCGCTCAATCCGAAGCTCAAGGATACGCAGTTCGCCGACTATCACGGCCATGGCTGGAATTTCCGCGCCGTGTTCAAACGCGATCGCCATGGAACGCTGCTCGACAAGGACGGCAAACCGGTCGCCGACGACGATCCGGACAAGTTCAAGAAAGCCGTGCACCTGTCGTCGATCCACGCTGACCTGGGGTTCCAGTGCGCCGACTGCCACTTCGCGCAGGACGCACACGGCAACGGCCACCTCTATGGCGAAGTCGCAGCTGCGATCGAGATCGGCTGCGCCGATTGCCACGGTACGGTTAGCAGCTATCCGACGCTGTTTACCAGCGGCCCCGCGTCGCAACCCGGCGGCACCGACATGTCGCTGCTGCGCACCGAGGACGGGCGCAAGCGCTTCGAATGGCGTCAGGGCAAGCTTTATCAGCGTGCCGCCCTCGATCCGAACCGCGAGTGGGAAGTCACGCTGGTGAAGGACACGGTCAACCCGGCAAGCCCGAAATACAACCCCAAGGCGGCGCGGGCAAAGCTGATGTCGACCGACGGATCGATGCAATGGGGCCCGGGCGTGGATCCGACCAAATATGCGCACGGCGACGACAAGATGACCTGCTACACCTGCCACTTGTCGTGGACTACGTCCTGCGCCGGCTGTCACCTGCCGATCCAGGCCAACTGGAAGACCGCGCGCCAGCATTACGAGGGCGGCGAGACGCGCAACTTCGCCACATACAACCCGCAGGTGGCGCGCGACGACATGTTCCAGCTCGGCGTCCACGGGCCGGTCAAGGGCGGACGGATCGCCCCGGTGCGCTCCAGTTCGGCGCTGATCCTGTCGTCAACCAACATCAACCGCGAGCACATCTACATCCAGCAACCTCCGATCTCGGCTGCCGGATTCTCGTCCCAAGCGTTCGCTCCGCACTACCCGCACACCGAGCGCAAGACCGAAACCAAGACCTGCAGCGACTGCCACGTGTCGCAAAACAATGACAACAACGCGATCATGGCGCAGCTGCTGCTGCAGGGGACCAATTTCGTCAACTTCGTCGGCTACAACGCCTGGGTGGGCGAGGAAAAAGGCATCGCCGCGATCCAGGTTACCGAGTGGGACGAGCCGCAGGCAGTCATCGGCAGCTATCTGCATCGCTATGCCTATCCGGACTGGTTCGCGCAGCACCAGGCGCGCGGGATGGAGCTGCCCGAGATCCAGGCGCACGATACCGAGGACGCCGCACGCTGCGTGCAGCTTCGCGGCGAATACCTCTACGTCGCCGAAGGCAAGGGAGGGATGCGCGTCTACGATGTTGCCAATATCGGCAACAAGGGCTTCGGACAGCGGATCGTGACCGCTCCGTTCTCGCCCATCGGCCAGGACACCCATATCGCTTCGACCAACGCCACCTGCGTGGCGCTGCCGACCAACCAGTCGATCGCTCCGCTGCGCAACCAGGGCGAGCTGATGCGGGTGACCAACCAGGAGCAACCCTTCCATCCGATTTATAGCTACGCGGCGATCACCGACTCGGTCGAAGGCCTGATTCTCACCGACGTCAACACCCTTGCCGATCGCGACCCGCAGAACAATTTCCTCACCCGCGCGTTGACCTGGAACGAGGGGGGCGTGCTCGACGGGGCGCGCCATATCGTGCTCGGCGGGCATTTCGCCTACATCTCGGCCAACGCCGGTCTGGTCATCGTCGACCTCGACGACCCGCTCAAGCCCAGACTGGCGGCCGTCGTGCCGCTCAAGGGAGCGCGTGCGGCGGCGCTGCAGTTCCGCTACCTGTTCGCGCTGGACGACGAGGGACTGACGACCATCGACGTGACCGATCCGACCAAGCCGCGGCAGGTTGGCACCGCGCGCATTGCGCTTGCCGACGCACGGCGCATCTACGTCGCACGCACCTACGCCTATATTGCCGCAGGCAAGGAGGGGCTCGCGATCGTCGACGTGGAGCGGCCTGAGGCGCCCAAGCTATACATGAAATTCGACGCCGATGGAAAGCTCAACGACGCCCACGACGTGATCGTGGGCACCACCAACGCGTCGTTGTTCGCCTACGTCGCCGACGGCGCCAACGGGCTGAAGGTCCTGCAGCTGACCTCGCCGGAGATCCAGCCCAAGTTCTACGGTTTTTCCCCTGAGCCAAGGCCCAGGCTGATCGCCTGGCGCCCCACGCCGACAGCTGCGCTCGCCCTGTCGAAGGGCCTGGACCGCGATCGGGCGGTGGACGAAACCGGCGGCCAGATCGCGATCTTCGGCCGCATCGGCTCCCGGCCGTTCACCTGGGATGAGATGAAGCATTTCTACGAGCGTCCCGATGGCAGCGTCTGGACGGTGACCGACGAGGTGCGCATGCAGGACTTCGTGCCGGCGCGCGCGGTAGCGGGCGGCGGCCAAGCCGCGGGCCAGCCAACGCAGTGAGGAATGCCATGAAACCGATTGCCAATCGCTGGGGTGCCGACGTCGCGTTGGCGCTATGGATGGGGATTGCGGCGGCATCGACGTTGGCGCAGGCGCCGGCCGCGACTGCGCCGCAGGCGCCGCTGCCCTACCAGGTGAACCTGAAGAGCATGGGGGTGGTCAACTGCGCCAACAGCCTTTGCCACGGCGCGGTGCAGCCGTGGAAGGACTCGAGCGTCCTACAGAACGAATACGTGACCTGGTCCCGCGTCGACAAACACGCCCGTGCGTACAGGGTGCTGTTCAACGACCAATCGGCCCGCATCGCCAGCAACCTCGGACTGGGCAAGGCCAGCGAAGCGAAGGTGTGCCTCGACTGTCACGCCCACAACATCCCTGCCGAGCGCCGCGGCGAGCGCTTCCAGTTCGAAGATGGCGTGTCCTGCGAAGCCTGCCACGGCCCTTCGGAGCAATGGCTGCCAAAGCACGTCGAGGAGGGGGCCACGCATGCCGGCAACCTCGCCGCGGGCCTGTACCCGACCGCCGACCCGGCGGACAGGGCGCGGCTGTGCCTGTCGTGTCATTTCGGCAATGAAGACCGCTTTGTGACCCATCGCATCATGGGCGCGGGACATCCGCGCCTTAGCTTTGAACTGGACACTTTCACCGCGGTCGAGCCGGCGCACTTCAAGATCGATGCCGATTGGGAAAAGCGCAACGGCATGTGGGACGGCGTCAAGGTCTGGGCGATCGGCCAGGCGCTGATCGTCGCCGACATGATGGACGTGCTCGCCGATCCGAAGCGCGGCCGCGACGGGCTGTTCCCCGAGCTGGTGCTTTTCGACTGCTACGCCTGCCACCATCCGATGAGCGACAAGCATTGGGCCCCGCGCATACCGGGCCTCGGCCCCGGCGTCGTCCGGCTCAACGATTCTTCGCAACTGATGGTTCGGGCGATCGCGCGCGTGGTCGATCCTGCGCTTGGCGAGCGGATCGCGGAAACGATGGTGCGCCTGCAGCAGACCGTCACCGGTGGCGGCGATGCGATCGGCCTGGCCAAATCGCTGCGCACCGACATGGATGAGCTCATCAGGCAGCTCGACCAGCGAACGATCACCGCGGCCGACATGCGGGCGATCCTGGCGCAGCTTGTCAACGACGGTCTGAACGGACAGTTCCGCGACTACGCGGGCGCCGAGCAGGCGACGATGGCGATCGGCAGCGTCGCCAACTTCATGTATCGCAAAGGCATCCTCACCTCGGCCCGCGACATAAACGGCGGACTGGCGAGCCTGCAGGCGGCGGTGGCCAACGACGAGCGTTACAGCCCCGCGCAGTTCGAGGCCGCGCTGCGCGATTTCCGCGGCGCAGTGGGACTCTAGCCAGGCCGCCGGCTGGAACCGTGAGAGGAGCGTTGCGTTGCCGCGCCTGACCTAGGCCGGGAGTCGTCCCCTCGCCGCGAAGGCGGCATGGGGGCATAATTGCACGCATCCCTCCGGCTCCCGCCGTGTTCAAGATCGCCATCATCGGTTCCGGCCCCTCCGGCCTTTCGGCCGCCGCGCACGCGGCGGAACTGGGTGTTCCCCATATCCTGCTCGAGAGCGAGCCGCACGCCGCCGACACGATCTACAAGTACCAGAAGGGCAAGTACGTGATGGCCGAACCCAACGTGCTGCCCTTGCGCAGCCCGATGTCGTTCAAGGCGGGCCGGCGCGAGGAGATCCTCACGGCCTGGGATGAGGAGCTCGGCAAGTACAGCGTCAACATCCGCTATGGCGCGGGCGTGACGGCCATCGAAGGCGGGAAGGGCGCGTTCACGATCAAGACGGCCGACGGCAAGAGCGTCGCCGCGGAAGCGGTGGTGCTGGCCATCGGCCTGCAGGGCAACCTGCGCAAGCTCGGGGCGCCCGGAGAGAATCTGCCGGTCGTGCAGTATCAGCTCGACGATCCGAAGGCCTACGAGGACGAAACCATTATCGTCGTGGGCGCAGGCGATGCCGCGATCGAAAACGCCATCGCTCTGGCCGAGCAGAACCGCGTGATCATGATCAATCGCAACGAGGAATTCGCGCGCTGCAAGGACGGCAATCTGGCGCTCATCCTCGCCGCGATCAAGGAAGGCAAGCTCGAATGCCGCTACGGTACGTCGACCGCGGCAGTCGAGGTGACCGAAACCGACGGCTGTCCGGCGCGCTTCTCGGCCAAGACCCCGAACGGCCTCGAGCACATCGGCTGCCATCGGGTGATCGCGCGCCTGGGAGCGATTCCGCCGCGCAAGCTCGTCGAGTCCTTCGGGGTCAAGTTTCCCAACGCCGACCCGGCTGCGGTACCGCAGCTCTCGGACACCTACGAATCGAACGTTCCCGGTCTGCATGTCGTCGGCGCGCTCGGCGGCTACCCGCTCATCAAGCAGGCCATGAACCAGGGCTACGAGGTCGTCGAATACATTCTCGGCAACGCCGTCGAACCGGCCGACGAGCCGCTGCTCAAGGGCAAGTTTCAGGCTTGGGGACGGCCGGGCACGGTGTCGCAGGCGCTGGCCATCATCCAGCGCAACTTGCCGCTGCTCTCCGGCATCACCACGCTGCAGCTGCGCGAATTCCTCCTCGACAGCAACGTCAGCACGCCGGCTCCCGACGAAGTTATCTTCCGCCGTAACGACTACACCAATACGTTCTACTCGATCATCGAAGGCGAATGCTTCGTCGAGATCGGGGGCGACGACGCGGCTCCAGCGCGCTGGGTTCGACTGGGCACCGGATCGTTCTTCGGCGAGCTGGGCCTGATCTCCGGTCGCAGGCGCGCGGCGACGGTCAAGGCTGGCAAGGGTTGCGTGCTCATCGAGACACCGCGCCGCTCGATCCTCAAGCTGATCGCTTCGGTCGATTCGGTGCGCAAGGCTGTCGACACCGTATTCCTCAAGCGCGCGGTACGCGCATACATCTCCCAGCAACTTCCCGACGAAGATCTCGATGCCCTCGTCCAGGGAGCGGAGGTGAAGAAGTTCGACGGCGGAGAAACGCTGTTCGCCGAGGGCGACGCGGCCGACGGCCTGTATCTGCTGCGGCGCGGATCGGTCACCATATCGCGCAAGATCGGCGGTCATGACATCGTGCTGTCTTACGTCGCCGCGGGCAATTATGTCGGCGAGATGGCACTGATGAGCGACACGCCGCGGACGGCGAGCGTGCGCGCCGCGGTGGCGACCGAGGCGATCGTTCTCGAGGGCGCACGCTTCAAGACGGTGATTGCCCGCCACCCTGATTTGCGCGAGCAGGTGGAGGCGCAGCTGCTGTCGCGAATCCGCGCCAACGTGGCGATGGAAACGCAAGTCCAGTCGGGCACGGTGACCAGCTACCTCATGCAGCAGGGGATCGGCGAGGCGACCGACGTGCTGCTGATCGACGAGAGCCTGTGCATCCGCTGCAACAACTGCGAAAAGGCCTGCGCCGACGTGCACGAAGGCACCTCGAGGCTCAACCGCGAGGCCGGCCCGACCTATGCGCAGATCCACGTCCCGACGTCGTGCCGGCACTGCGAGCATCCGCATTGCATGAAGGATTGCCCGCCCGACGCGATCAATCGCGCCCCGAACGGCGAGGTGTACATCCGCGATACCTGCATCGGCTGCGCAAACTGCGAACGCAACTGCCCCTATGGCGTCATTCAAATGGCACCACTTGATCCGAACCGTCGGCGCCCGGCGCTATGGCAGTGGCTGCTCTGGGGCGCCGGCGACGAACCCGGGGTCGAAACCAAGGTCCATGACAAGTCGATGGTCAAGAAGGCGGTGAAGTGCGACATGTGCAAGGACCTGCCGCACGGCCCGGCTTGCGTCAGCGCCTGCCCGACCGGTGCGGCGTTGCGTGTATCGCCCGAGCGATTTCTCGATTACACCAACGCGGTCGAAGCATAGAGGATTCCCATGTCTGACCAGGATATACGCGAGGCCTCGCTCGAGTACCATCGGGCGAGCCCTCCTGGCAAGATCTCAATCCATCCCACCAAGCACCTTACCAACCAGCGCGACCTGGCGCTGGCGTACACGCCGGGGGTTGCCGCTGCCTGCGATGAAATCGTCCGCGATCCGGGCGAAGCCCGGAACCTGACCGCGCGCGGCAATCTGGTCGGCGTGATCACCAACGGCACGGCGGTCCTGGGCCTGGGCGCCATCGGGCCGCTGGCCGGCAAGCCGGTGATGGAGGGCAAGGCGGTTCTGTTCAAGAAGTTCGCGGGCATCGATTGCTTCGACATCGAGATCGCCGAGCGCGATCCGGACAAGCTCGTCGACATCATATGCGCTCTCGAACCGACCTTCGGCGGCATCAATCTCGAGGATATCAAGGCGCCGGAATGCTTCTATGTCGAGCGCAAATGCCGCGAGCGCATGAAGATCCCGGTGTTCCACGACGACCAGCACGGCACCGCGATCATCGTCGGCGCCGCGGTGCTCAACGGCCTGCGCGTGGTCGGCAAGGACCTCGGCAAGGTGAAGCTCGTCTGCTCCGGGGCGGGGGCCGCCGCGCTGGCCTGCCTCGACCTGTTGGTGAGCCTCGGCATTCAACCCCGGAACATCTGGGTGTCCGACATCGCCGGCGTTGTCTACGCGGGGCGCAAGGAGGAGATGGACGACAACAAGGCGCGCTACGCGCAGCAGACCAAGGCACGGACCCTGGGCGAGATCATCGGCGATGCCGACATCTTTCTCGGTCTTTCCGCAGGGCACGTGCTCAAGCCGGAGATGGTCGCCCGGATGGCCGCCAAACCGCTCATTCTCGCGCTCGCCAATCCGGAGCCGGAGATCATGCCCGAGCTGGCCAAGAAGACGCGCCCCGACGCGGTCATCGCCACGGGTCGCTCCGACTTTCCCAACCAGGTCAACAACGTCCTCTGCTTCCCGTTCATCTTTCGCGGCGCGCTCGACGTGGGTGCGACGACGATCAACGAAGCGATGAAGCTGGCGGCGGTACGCGCCATTGCCGACCTGGCCAAGGCCGAGCAGTCGGAGATCGTGGCGGAGGCATACGGTATCGAGGACGTGAAGTTCGGTCCCGACTATCTGATTCCGAAGCCGTTCGATCCTCGGTTGATCGTCAACATCGCTCCGGCCGTTGCCAGGGCCGCGATGGAGTCGGGGGTTGCGACCCGCCCGCTCGCCGACTTCGACGCCTACCGCCAGCGGCTCACCCAGTTCGTCTACCACTCGGGCCTGTTGATGAAACCGATCTTCCAGGCGGCGAAGAAAACGCCCAAGCGAATCGTCTTCGCCGAGGGCGAGGACGAGCGGGTGCTGCGTGCCGTGCAGGTTGTCGTCGACGAGGGACTGGCCAAGCCGATCCTCGTCGGTCGACCGACGGTGATCGGACAGCGCATCGAGCGCCACGGCCTGCGCCTGCGGCGCGGCACCGATTACGAGATGATCAACCCCGATGACGATCCGCGCTTTCGCGCCTACTGGACCGAGTACCATCGGATGATGGAGCGCAAGGGCGTGACGCAGCAGCTGGCCAAGATCGAGATGCGCAGGCGGCTGACGTTGATCGGCGCGATGATGATCCATCAGGGCGACGCCGACGGCATGCTTTGCGGTACCTACGGCACGCATGAATCACACCGCTGTTACGTCGAGCAGGTGCTAGGCCTGCGCCCTGGCATCAAGACCTGCGCGGCGATGAATGCAGTGATCCTGCCTAACCGCACGGTGTTCATCGCCGATACCTACGTCAACGCCGATCCGACCGCGGAACAGGTCGCGGAAATCACGCTGCTCGCGGCGGAGGAAATCCGCCGCTTCGGCATCGTGCCCAAGGCGGCGCTGCTTTCGCACTCGAGCTTCGGATCGAGCTCGAACCCGCAGGCGAAGAAGATGCAGGCCGCACTGGCGCTCGTCAATGCGATGGAGCCCGGGCTCGAGGTCGAGGGGGAAATGCATGGCGATGCCGCGCTCTCCGAGGAAGTGCGCGCGATGATGTTTCCCAACTCGCGCCTGAAGGGCGACGCCAACCTGCTGGTCATGCCGACGCTTGACGCGGCGAACATATCGTTCAACCTGCTCAAGGTCGCGGCCGGCAGCGGCCTCACGCTGGGGCCGATACTGCTGGGCATCGCCCGTCCGGCGCATATCCTCACGCCGTCGGCGACCGTGCGCCGCATCGTCAACATGACCGCATTAACCGTTGTCGATGCCAGCGTCGAAAGGCAGCGCATCCTGCTCTGAGGCGCTGCGGACAAACGGCGATTGTTACCCGCATTGTAGGAATTGCACGGCAGTATTCGTCCTGGCTTCGACGGCGCAGCTTTCGGCTCTGCCTCAAGGTGGCGGGCACGATTTGTGCTCGCCATCCGCTGCGGCGGTAACCTTCCGCAGCGCTTATCGGCAGCATCAACGGCGAGGAGACATGCTATGTCCAGGAGGATCGTATCGACCAGCGCCAGGACGACGGACAAGCCGGCGTTCCTGAGCGACGTGAAGGAATTGCGTGACCGCGCGCGGCGACATATCGGCGACGGTGCGGTGACGGGAGGCTATGGTGGAGACCCACACGTGGCCGTGCAGCTTCTCAACACCGCGCTGGCGACCGAGCTCGTCTGCGTGCTGCGCTACCGGCGCCACTATTTCATGGCCAGAGGTATCCACGCCGGACCGGTCGCGGCCGAGTTCCTCGAACATGCCGGCGAAGAACAGGGGCACGCTGACCGCATCGCCGAGCGGATCGTGCAACTGGGCGGTGCGCCTGATTTCGCCCCCGAGGGCCTCGCGTCACGGAGTCACTCCGAGTACGTCGAGGGCAGGACGCTCATCGACATGATCAAGGAGGACCTTGTCGCCGAGAGAATCGCCATCGACAGCTATCGCGAAATGATCGCCTATTTCGCTGCGTTCGACCCGACAACGCGTAAGATGCTCGAAGAGATCACGGCAAATGAGGAAGAGCATGCGGACGACCTCGCTGATCTGCTGCAGAACCTGCCCGCGGAACTGGCCAACTAACGCGCGAACCGAAGTGTACAAACGGAGCAACGAGTGCAATCGCTGAACATCGACTGCGAGCTCGAATACGAGGTCACGCAGCAGACGCTTTTCATCTTCAATATTGCGGTGCCGACGACGCCCAGCCAGTTGGTGCGCAGCGAGTCGATCACGACGCGGCCGGTACTGCCGGTCGACGAGTTCCCTGATCTGAGCGGCGGCAACCGCTTCCTGCGCGTTAACGTTGCCCCGGGACCGTTCAGCATCCGCTACCTGGGCGCGGTCGATGTCCAACCGCCGGCGGTCGATACTGCCGCGGAGCGTGTCCCGCTGGCTACCATTGCGCCGGAAGTGATTCCCTACGTACTGTCGAGCAGGTATTGCGGGGCAGAGCAGCTGTACACGCTGGCGTGCAGGGAGTTCGGGCAGATCGTCCCTGGTTATGCGCAGGTGCAGGCGGTCTGCGCCTGGATTGGCGTCAATATCGCCTACCGCGTCGGGACATCCTCGCCGACGACTACTGCCGGCGATGTGCTCGCCAATCGGGCCGGCGTCTGTCGCGACTTCGCGCATCTCGCCATTGCGCTATGCCGTGCGCTCAACATCCCCGCACGCTTCGTCACCGGTTATGCGCGCTATGAGGAACCGCCGCAGGATTTCCATGCCTTGTTCGAGGCCTACCTCGGCGGACGCTGGCAGATGTTTGATCCGACCGGACTGGCGCCGACCGACAGCATCGTGCGCATCGGCGTCGGCCGGGACGCGGCGGACGTCGCGTTCGCGACCTTCTTCGGCGCGGCGCGGCTGCGCCGGCTGAGTCCGTTGATCGAACCGAGCGATGGCGTGCCGCAGCTGGCGCGCTTGCAGACTCCAACCTCCGGCGTCCTGATCGCGGCGTAACGCGCGGACCCGTTGGCCTCGGGGCTCGCGACCGTCGGACGTCGTCCCACCGGCGGACGCCGGTTCTCCGACACGCGAAATGGTCATCGACCGATAGTCCAGGCAGGTCGACGCGGCGCACACTTGTGCTCGTGCGATTGACATCGAGGTCAGTCATGAGCGCGCGTTGGTGCGTACATGGCTGCAATTGTCAAGGGGCCGGATCGTGCCGACCAGCCTTAATGGCGCCGGAGATCTCCTGTCCGCCCACGCATGGGTGTGTCGATCCGTTCGTACTTCGGCGCAAAGGGCTCTGTTGGGCGCAGAACGCGCAGCATGCGTAGGATCGGCCCCGCCCGCGCGGGGCCAACCGGAACGGGAAGGGATTCTTCTTGAATGAGGAGTGCAAAATGAGCATGAAACACAGTGTACTCGTAGCGGCACTGGCAACGGCAGCGCTGGCGACCGTAGCCTGCGGGCAACGTTCCGCCGACACCCCTTCAGGCAGCGTCGGTAGCGCCGGTCAGAGCACGGATAGTCAGAGCACGGACAAGATGCAGGCCCAGCAGCCCCAGGCCAGCGAGGAGACGCAAAAGCAAGCAGCGAATGCTGACGACACGGCGATCAACGCCAAGGTCAAGGCGGCGATCATGGCCGATCCAAGCCTCAAGGGCATCAGCGTTGATACCAAGAATGCGACCGTAACCCTGTCCGGCAGCGTCGACTCCGACATGCTGCGCGATCGCGCCAAGCAGATCGCGATGGCAACCGAAGGCGTCAGAAACGTCGTCGACAACCTGAATGTCAGGACGTCCTGACACCGCACTGCGGCGATGGGGGCGTCACCCGGCGCGCCTGGCCCGAGGGACCGATATGACGACCGTCGTTCCGGACCCCGGCTTGCTCGAGACGGTGACGTCCCCGCCGACCTGCTGAGCCCGCTCCCGCATGCCGCGCAGGCCGTGGGAGGTGGGCTTGCTCAAGTCCTCGGCGCTAAGCCCAACGCCATTGTCGCGAATTTGCAGCACGACGGCTTCGGCGGTATTCGCGAGATTGACCCAGATTTCGGTTGCCTTGGCGTGACGGGCGACGTTGGTCAGCGTTTCCTGAAAGATGCGGAACAGTGCCAGCGCCACGTCGCGCCCCGGCTGATGATCGGTCGCCCCCGCGTCGACATGAACCTGCGCTCCGCTGTGCTTGGCGAATTCGAGCGCCTGCCAGCGCAGCGCGGCCGACAGGCCGAGATCGTCGAGGATGCTTGGCCGAAGGTCGGTGACGATTCGGCGCGTCGTGGCAACGGCCGCCTCGACGAGCTTGTCCATTGCCGCGCGCTTCTGCTGGACGGGCTCCGGCGCGTCGCGCAGCTTTTCCCCAAGGATGTCGAGATCCATCTTGAGCGCGGTAAGGGTCGAACCGAGTTCGTCGTGCACTTCCCGCGCGATGCGTGCCTTCTCCTCTTCGCGCACGCTTTGCAGGTGGCGTGAAAGGGCACGCAGTTCCTCGCGCGAGCGCTCGATCTCGAGCTGTGCCATGCGACCCTGCGTGTCGTCGAATACCAGGCCGTCCCAGAGGACGACATCGCCGCCCAGGCGTCGGGGGCGGGCGCGGATGTTGATCCATTTCTCTCCGGTCGCTTCGCGCGCAGCGAGCCGCCCGGCCCAGTTCCAGTTGATGAGCTCGGCCGCCGAAGCGTCGAGCGTCGCCGCGAGATGGGCGCGTTCGTTCACCGGGACCAGGCCAAAGAACGATTCCGCGTCGGCTGTCAGGTCCGATTGGCGCAGGCCGGTAAGCGCCTCGGCGCCGGGGCTCACGTAGGCAAACGACAGCCTCCCGGCACCGTCGCGAACGAGCTCGAAGACCATGCCCGGCACATTGGCGGCGATGCCCTCGTAGCGTGCCTCGCTTTCACGCAAAGCCCGCTCCACGTCGCGGCGCGCGGTGTTGTCGTAGCAAGAGCACAGATAGCCTGAAAACCTATCCTGCATGTCGTGGTAGGGGCGGCCGACGCAAATCATCGAGCCGTATGTGCCGTCGGTGCGGCGCAACCGGAATTCGATCTCGAAGGGCTGCTTAGCCGCAAACGCGCGTTGGTATGTCTCATGCCAATGCTCGCGATCTTCGGGGTGCACGCCCTCCAGCCAGCCGTCGCCGAGCTCGGCTTCCCGCGAACGTCCCGTGTAATCGAGCCAGCTCTGGTTGAGGTAATCGCAGGCGCCTGCCGCGTCGGAACGCCAGACCAGATTGGGAAAGCCCGAAAACAGCGCGAAGTAGAAATCGCGCGATCGCTCCGTCTGCTCGCGCAGCGCGATGCGGAGCGTCGCATCGCGGGTAACGACCGCGAAGCCCTGCAGGGTACCGTCCTCGCGCCAGATCGCCGAGATGATGTCGTCGCCGCAATACTTGGTCCCGTCCTTGCGCACGTGCCAGCATTCCTCCTCGAACCAGCCCTGGCGTGCGGCGATCAAGAGCTCGTCCTCGGGCGGTCGCATCCGGTCGAGCGGATAGATGATCGAAAAGTGGTGACCAAGCACCTCCTGGGCCGTGTAGCCGTTGAGCGCCTCGGCGCCGGGATTCCAGCTGGCGATGCACCCTTCGGGATCGAGCACGTAAATCGCGCAGTCCTTGATGGCGTTGATGATGAGGCGCGTGCGCTGCTCGCTTTGCTGCAGCGCCTGCTCGGCCTCCTTTCGCGCCTGGATGTCGTCGAGCAAGCGCACGTTGGCCCGGGACAGCGCACGGGCACGGCGCCGGGCAGTCTGAAAAAGATAGGTGCAGAGCGCCAACAGCGAGGCCAACACCGTACCCAAGCCCAATGCCGCCTCTGGTAGGTGCGAATCGGTGCGACGCAGATGGGCGCGCGTCGGTGTCACGAGCAGCGTCCAGCGTCCGTTGACTACGCTCACCGTTTGTTCCTGTGTCCATTCAGAACCGGCCGCGTCATCGCTGCTGCCAGCGGCACTTGCAAGGTCGGTCTTCTGCAGCAGGGCGATGTAGTAATCGTCAAAGCGGTCGCCGAGCAGCGACGACAGCCAGTTGCCAGCCAGGCCGGCCGCGACGACGCCATGCAACGTGTCGCCCTCGAAGGCCGGCGCGTAAATGACGAAACCCCTTTTGGCCGACGCTCGCAGGTCGACGAGGCTCGTCAACGCCGGGTGATGCGTACGCAGCGCTTCGTCGAGGCCCTGGGCTCGACCTGGACTGGAGCCCAGAGTCTCGCCGACGCGGCTTGCCTGCGAGTCCGGTGCCACCCAGCGCACGCGCAGGTCCTCGCCGGCCCAGGCGATGCCTTGCAACACGGGTGGCTCGTCGAGTAACGCGCCTGCATCGCGCTGCCACTGCTGCTCGCTAAAGCCGTAAATGAACGAGCGCTTGGCCAGCCGATCGAGCTGTCGGATACGCGCGGCGACGGCGCGCTCGATGCGGTTCTTGACATCGGCGGCGACGAGCAAGGTGCTGTTGTGGACGTAGCCCGCCTGCTGCACGCTCAGTGCTTGCCACAGCACGAGGGCGCAGGCGAATGCGGCGAACCAGATGATGCCGGGCATCCAGCGGCGGACCGCCCGCTGCTCATCCTCGCTGCGCAGCAGGATGAGGGCAAGCGTACCACCGGCCAGGACCTGGAACAGCAGTGCACTGGTACGTTCGCCACCGCTCAAGAGCAGCCACTGCGATGCAAAAATGCCGCCGGTCCAGGCGCCGAACAACAGCAGCGAGGCGAGCGCGAGGGCGATCGCCGCCAGCATCGCAACCAGAACCGAGCCCAGCGCACGGTTGGCGCGAGGATCGATTGCTGCCAGGGCACAACCGAGCGGGACAAAGACAAGCGCGGTCAGCACCCCCATGTCGTTGTAGTTGCCGGTGCCGTAGGGAAGCCAGGGATTGCCTGCCAACGGGTGGACCTCGATCCATCCAGGCGCGGCATAGGCGGCAAGGCGAAACACGGCCAGCAGGATGGGCACCGCGGCGCACCAGCGGCCAACCAGGTTCAGGCGCGACGCATGCGCGGCCAGCGCGATGCCCGCGAAGACAAACGCCCATGCGGTGTCGTATTGCAGGCGATCGAATCCCGGCGGCGTACCAGCCAGCTGATGCCACGCGGCAAGGCACCAGGCGCCAATAGCGGCCACAGCCAACCCGAGCAGCGCGATGAGGAACGCGGCCCAGGGATGTAAGCGGATTCGGTCGAGAGGGAATATCACCGGGAAAGCGATGTAGCGCACGGTGACGGCAACAGCGTTGATCTTACCCCACGCGGCTCCGGGTGCGGCGCCACGGCCAGTTCGTATCCCGATCCGGGTGGTTTGCGAGGACCCGAGCCGGCGAGGTTCCGTCCGTCACGCCTGCGGGGTGCAGCATTCATGCCACGCTCGCGGCAGCCACACCCTGGCAGCGCCGGTGCGCACCTCCGTGCTGCACCCGTTTCTACAAACGCTACGGCAAATGTTCCACGGTTGGACGGGCCGGTAGAGCGGCGCTGCATGGCACGGATTGGTTGGCACGTAGCTTGCGAGGGCACTGGGGCGGCGGGCCAGCACCCGGCGAAGCGTTTCCCTTCTCGCGCCCTCGCCGGGTCAAACGCTGGCCCCGCTGCCGTCAAAACGACTGGCTGGGGCCATGGACCGAAGCGGTTACGAGGCCGTGAGCGGATACCGGATGATCAAGGTCGCGATCGGCGCGCTGGCGCCGATCGCGGCGCTGGCGGTCGCAATCGGGATGGCTATGGCGGCCTCCCTCTTCGCCAGCCTTGCTGCGCTCGCATTGAGCGCCGGTGCTGGCTTTGCAGCATCGCTCGAGTCGCTCGACTCGGGCCACCATCTCGGCTGGCGCCTTGGCGCGTGGGCCGCGCTTGCCACGGGCTGGATCGTGCTGGCAATGACGCTTGCAAACGCACCGCAGCATCATGTCGATAGTCTGCTGCTGTTAAGCAGCGCCTTGCTCGGCGGCGACGCGGCGCTGCGGGTATGCCGCGGACCGCTGCCGTGGCGACGTCTTACCCCGGGGATCGGGTTTGCGCTCCTGTTTGCGCTGATCGGGCTCGTTGCCGTCTGGAGCGCTCTGTGGATGCCCGCAGGCGCCATGCCCGCTGAAGCGGTCTGCCTCGGATGCATCTCCGAGTTGGCCGGCACCGGTGGCTTCTGGATTGGCGAGGCCTTCGATACCGGCCTGCCGCGTGCGGCGACCGACGAAAAGCCAGATTCACATGCTTCCACCATGACCCAGATGGCTTGACACGGGCGGCTCAGGTCATCGAGCCCGGTAGGGGGAAACGGCGCGCTTTGTAGGACCCGGTCCGACAAAGAGGATGCGCTCGCTTACAGTCGAAACGGACTGGGGCCGATACCGAGAAAGAACGTCGCAGGCGAACATGCGGGCGTCTACAAGAATCGATACCGGAGAGCCCCATGTTCGAGCCGACCACTGCGTTCAGTGCCGAGGTGCAGAGCCTGCAGCCCGGCCCCGCACTGACACCCGAGGTCCCGCGGCCGAAACGGCGAAACCATGGGCGGCTGCAGCGCCTGTGTGAGCTCTATGGCGCCTGCGATGCGATGCGCGGGCTCTTTGACACCCTGGAACGGGTTGCCGACACGAGCGCCACCGTCATCGTTCTGGGAGAAAGCGGCGCGGGCAAGGAACTGGTTGCCAACGCGCTGCACCAGCTCTCCCCGCGCCGCGCCGGGCCCTTCATTGCCGTCAACTGCGGCGCGCTGCCGGAGACCCTGATCGAAAGCGAGTTGTTCGGTCACGAACGCGGCAGCTTCACCGGTGCCGCACGCACCCATCGTGGGTGCTTCGAGCGCGCCAGCGGCGGCACGCTGTTTCTCGACGAGATTACCGAAATGCCGGTCGAAATGCAGGTGCGGTTGCTGCGGGTGCTCGAAGTCGGGCGCTTCACGCGCATCGGCGGCGACCAGGACATCGCGACCCATGCGCACGTTATCGCGGCGAGCAACCGCGACCTTCGCGCGGCGGTCAGTGCCGGCAAGCTGCGCGAGGACCTCATGTACCGGCTTTGCGTGATTCCGGTTTCCGTGCCTCCGCTGCGCGAACGCGGTGGGGATGCGCTGCTGCTCGCAGCGATGTTCCTCAGCCGCCTCAACGCTGAAAACGGCACGGCCAAGACGCTGTCAGCCGAGGCGCGGCAACAGATAGCGACCTATCGCTGGCCCGGAAATGTGCGCGAACTGAAGAATGTGATTCATCGCGCCTATGTCTTGTCCGATGATGAAATTCACATCGACGTTGGTGGCGACCTGGTCCCGGTGGTTGGCGCGGCGCCCGCGCCGCGCATGACTGTTGCGCACGGTAATGAGGTCACGATTCGGGTCGGAACCTCGCTCGAGCTCGCCGAGCGGGCGCTGATCATGGCCACCCTGCGATCGCTCGACGGCAGTAAGTCGAAAGCGGCACAGGTCCTCGGCATCAGCCTCAAAACGCTCTACAACCGCCTGCACGCCTATGGCGGTGTGGCCCGGCCCACGCTCGATGTGTTGCCCGACGCGCCTAGCGAGGTGCAGCTTGCTGCCTGACGACACTTGGTTCTTCCTCATGGGGAGACTAGAATGCTATAGCCAAACGGATGAACGCACGCAGGGATTGAAAATGGAAGGCGTCGCGAGCGCGCAGAAGAAGCGCATCCTGGTCGTCGACGATCATGCGCTGGTTCGCGCCGGATTCCGCGAGCTGATCGATGCGACCGGCGATCTTGAAGTGAGCGGCGAAGCCGGAACGGCTGCGTCAGCGCTCGATCTCGCGACCAGCAAGGAATTCGACGTGGTGATGCTCGACATCTCCCTTCCTGATGCATCGGTCGTCGAGACTGTCACCCTGCTCCAGCGACGGCGGCCGGAGCTGCCGATTCTGATCGTCAGCATGCACGCGGAGGAACAATACGCCGTCAATCTGCTGCGCGCTGGCGCGAGCGGATTTTTTTCCAAGACCGGGGAGGCGAAGGATCTGCTGGAGGCCCTGCGCATGATCCTGGCCGGTCGCAAGTACATCAGCCGGTCGCTTGCCGAGGCCCTTGCGCTCGAGGCCTCCGGCCAGGCGCCTGAGCCGGCGCATCGCCAGCTCTCCAACCGGGAGTTTCAGATCTTCGTGCAGCTTGCCTGCGGCAAGACGGTGACGCAGATTGCCGACGAGGTGCACTTGTCGGTCAAGACCATAAGCACCTATCGCACCCGCATTCTGCAGAAGATGGACTGCACGCGAAATGCGGATCTCACGGCGTACGCGCTCAAACATAGCCTCATGGGCTAATGCGGCCGCGCAACTAATGAGGCCGCTCTTGCGCGTTTTTATCGTCGAAGACTCGCCGCTGATCCGCAAGCGAATCATCGAGAACCTGCAGGCCCTAGGGGGTTTTGACGTCGTTGGCTTCGCTGAGGATGAAGATGCCGCCGTAGCGGCGATCGTGGCGGCGAGGCCGGATGTCGTGGTAACCGACATCCGACTCAAGGAGGGAAACGGCATCGAGGTCGTACGCCAACTGAGGGAAAAGGGCTTTGCACCGCGCCCTCACATCTACGTGCTCTCGAATTACGCCAACATCGAGTATCGCCGCCAGTGCGAGCTGGTCGGCGCCGATTTTTTTTTCGACAAGTCGGGAGAGTACGACCGCTTTCTCGACGCCCTGCGTCACGACGCCTGATTCGCCGGCCGGCGCGAACTCAAGCGCACTTCGCGCAGCGCAAATACTGCCACGGCCCTGTAATCCTTGCCACTCCGCGCGGCGCGCCGCAGTCTCCCGCCGTGGCGTTGCCTCCCTGGCACGCTGCTTGCCTCAGTAACGGCAGATGCGTGGGCGCGGCGGCATTTTTTGCAACGCCCTGGCGCGGCATCGACATCGGGGTTGTTGCGAAAGGGATGATCATGTTGCACTACGCTGTTGTGTTCTTTGTCATCGCATTGATCGCAGCGCTGTTCGGGTTCGGGGGGATTGCTGCCGGTGCCGCCGAAATCGCGAAGGTGCTGTTCTTCATTTTCCTGGTGCTGTTCCTGGTGTCCCTGGTCGTGGGGCTGTTCCGGCGTACTTAGTGCCGGCCCTGCCCGAGGCAACCGCACGCTTCGACGCGAGTCGGCGCGATCGACAAGTTGTCCCCCTGACGCGGGCGCTGCGGGGCCTCCCTGGGGCCATCCGGGGCCCGCGTTCTTTTCCGCGCCATGCATGGCTCTGCCGGCTTGCTTCCCGGGCGGGCATTGGCTGGCCTGATGGCATGTGGATTGCTATTTCACCGACGCAGGGCCGAGGTTATCGGGACTTTCTTCATGCGAAGGGACTGCCATGCTTAGTAAACTGATTTACGGGTTTGCCGCATCTGCGGCCGTGCTGGCGCTGACTGCTTGCAATACGGTGAACGGCGCCGGCAAGGACATTGAGAAGGGCGGCCAGAAAATACAGGAGGAATCCAAGGAGGTGCAACACGGAATGTAACGGCGGGGCCCGGGTCGGCCGGCGGGTACCGCGGCCGACGGTCCCCGAACTGGGAATTCGCCTTGCGATCTTTCGCGCTTGACGCGGCACAGGAGCCGCCCGACGTGGCTGCAGCGACTGATGCGGGCACGGCCGAGGCACCTGCCGCCGCGGTCGCGCGCATGATGCCCGACGTGCAGACGACGGCCCTGGTCATCATCGCACTGGTTGTATCACTGGTCGCCATCCGCGTTGCCGCGCCGTTTCTCATTCCACTGGTCGTGAGCCTGTTCCTGAGCTACACGCTCTCACCCCTGGTCGGGCGACTGCAGGCGTGGCGGGTTCCCCGCGTGGTCGGTGCCACCGTCGTCATGTTCGGCTTCGTCGCCCTTTGCGCCGCAGCGGTGTATCGCGCCGGAAGCGACGCCGGCGACTTGCTGGAGTTGTTGCCGCAAGCGGTGGAAAAAGTGCGCGTCTCGCTTGCTGCCTGGCAGCGCGCGGGTGTCAATCCGCTGCATCACGTCCAGGAGACCGCGGCGGAACTCGAGAAGCTGGCCGTGGCGGCACAGCCCGCGAACTCGCAGCCCCCGGTGAAGGCGGCGACTTCACCGGCGCTCGACCTGCGTTCGATCGTCGTCGGAGGCACCGGCACCGCGATCGTCGCGGCGGGGCAGGTCGTGTCGGTGCTGTTTCTGACCTTCTTTCTGCTTATTGCGGGAAACCTGTTTCGTCACAAGCTCATCCAGGTCGTCGGGCACTCGCTGCAGCGGCGCAAGGTGACTTTGCGGATCCTCGATGAAGTGCATCGGCTCAATCAGCATTATTTTGTGGTGATCCTCGGGGTCAATCTTGCGATCGGCGTGGCGACTGGTCTGGCAATGCGCGCCATTGGCGTCGATCGGGCGCTTGTCTGGGGCGTGGCGGCGACCGTGCTGTGCATTATTCCTTACCTCGGCGCTGCCGCTCTGGCCGCGGCAGCAGGGCTTGCCGCGTACGTTCAGCTCGGAGGCTTGACGTCGGCGCTGCTGGCCGCCGGCATCGTACTCGCCATCGCCGGCGTGCTGGGCATTGGCTTGCAGACCTGGCTCATGGGTCGTGCCGCAAGGATGAATGCGCCGGCGGTCTTTGTCGCATTGTTGTTTTGGGGCATGTTGTGGGGAGGCTGGGGGCTGCTGCTCGGCGTACCCATCATGCTCGCGGTCAAGACGGCTTGCGACCACGTCCCATCGTTACGTGGCTGGGGCGCCCTGCTCGGCCCCTGAAGGTCTGCGTAGGAATTGCCTCTGCTTTGGCGGCAGCGGCGCGAAAGAATTACCGGCGAGCCGACCACCCGTTAGCGCCAAGCGTTCGTAACTGCCTGTGTAAGCAATGAAAAGCGAACTGGCACGGGCGTTGCGTGGCAGCCAGCGTCACGCCGCGGTGGTGCGTACTCATTAATGGTCAAAGGAGCCGGGAATGAATTGGGATCGTGTGCAAGGCAACTGGAAGCAGGTAACGGGCAAGGTCAAGCAGCAATGGGGCAAGCTCACCGACGATACGCTCGCACAAATAAGCGGCCAGCGCGATGAGCTGGTCGGCAAGATCCGGGAGGCATATGGAATATCCCGCGACGAGGCGGAGCGCCAGGTTCGCGATTGGGAGAAGCTGAACTAGATTCAGGGCCGCGCCGCGAACAGCGGCACCGCGACGAATTTTGGAAGGAGGCGGAACATGGTCAACAAACTGACGCTAGCGGAATTGATTTTCGCGACGGCCCTGTGTCTGCTCGCGATGGGCGCGGCGCGTGCCGCCGATCCGGCGGCGACGGAGCGCAAGAACGAATACAAGGTCGCCATCGCGCATGCCGACGCGGACTACAAGGCCGCTAAGGAGGCGTGCAAATCGAGGCAGGGTAACGACCGCGACGTGTGCATGAAACAGGCCAAGGCCGATCACGTCAAGGCAGCGGAAGACGCCAAGGCGCGGTTGAAGTCGAGCATGGCCATGGCCGACGCGCGCGATCAGACCGAGGACGCGCAGTACAGGGTCGCCAAGGAAAAGTGTGACGCGCTGTCGGGTGACGCGAAGGAGTCGTGCATCAGCGAAGCGAAGCTCAGGTATCACCAATAGACGTGGCGGCTGCCCGGACGGGCGAGATACGACCGCCGCTTCGAACCGGGAGCGCTACTCGACTGCGGGAGCGAAATGCCATGGCGATTGTTTCGCTGTTCTACTTGCTCTTCGTGGGCACTCTATCGGCCTGTCGGTACAGTTCCGGCCGGGGTTATTGGCCGAGTGGCGGCCTCGGCGTGATGCTCAAACGTGATGCTGTTGCCCATGGGGCGCCCCTAACGCCCGCCGGGCGGAAATTTCTTTCATGCCTTGGCGCCTGACCACGTCGAGTGCTGGTGGGTCCCCGAGAATCGCGTGGCCCGTACCGGGAGCCGACGCGGTCGGATGGCGCGGCGTTGAACCGCGAAGCCACATTGCGTCGAGGGCCCTGACGCCCGGTGCTAAGCGGAGAAACTTTTTTTGGAAAGGACCCACCGTGGATCGAAGCCCAACCATGAGCGGTGATCTGCCCGCTGGCGGCAACGCCGCAAACTCCCTTGGCGCAACGAGACTGGATGGGGCGGGGCAGTCGGCGCACAACAGCGCCGATCGGCTGGCGGAGAAAGCCGTAGCGCAGGTCGATCGAGCCAGCGAAACGGTCCACCACGCGGTCGATAGCGCCGCCGATGCCGCGAAGTCTGCCGCCCGGTGGGCGTCGACCTATTCCGAACGAGCCAAGGAAGTGCAGGCGCGACTGACCGACTCGGCGAGCGCGTCGATACGTGCTCGACCGATCATGATGGTTGCCGGCGCGCTCGTCGTCGGTTACGTGCTCGGCCGCCTGATACGACCCTAGACCGAGCCGCGGTTGCGGTGCCGGGCCGCGCGGCCTTCGGCGCGTGACCCGCGCGGCGGCAACTGGCCCGAAGCCTAGGGCCAGTTGCGACGGCTAGCTTGAAAATCCCGGCGATGGCCGCCAATTTGAGTTGCGATGGCGGCCCTTGAACTGGATTCGGAACCCAGACTGCGCGCGGTGCTCGACGAGGCGGACGCCAGGCCTGCCGGATCGGCCACGCCCGCGGCCGAGCCGGATGCCGCGCTGCTCGACGCGTACTCGCGCAGCGTTAGCGCCGCCGTTGCCTACGTGCGGCCTTCGGTGGTGCACATCGGGGTTGAGCGTGCGCTGCGTCGCGGCAAGGCGCAACGCGGATCGGGGTCCGGCTTCATCATCACCCCCGACGGTTATCTGATTACCAACAGCCACGTTGCGGCCGGTGCGACTGCGCTTCAGGCAACCCTGCCCGACGGGCGCATCGTCGAGGGCGAGCTGGTGGGCGACGACGCCGACTCCGACCTGGCGGTCGTCAAAGTCGGTGCGGACCACTTGGCGCACGCGCGCCTCGGCGACTCGTCACGGCTGCGCGTCGGCCAGATTGCGATCGCCATCGGCAGCCCTTACGGATTCCAGCACACCGTGACTGCGGGGATCGTCAGCGCGCTCGGCAGGTCGATGCGCAGCGCGACTGGACGCCTGCTCGACAATATCATCCAGACAGACGCCGCCCTCAACCCGGGCAATTCGGGTGGTCCTCTGGTCGATTCGGCCGGAACCGTGATCGGCGTGAACACGGCGGTCATTCTGCCGGCGCAGGGCATCTGCTTCGCCATCGCCGCCAATACCGCCGACCGCGTCGCGGTAGCGCTGATCCGTGAAGGACGCGTGCGACGCGCGTACCTCGGCGTCAGCGCCCAGGATCTGCCGTTACCGCGGCGCGTTGTGCGTCACTTCAATCTGCCGCGCGAGACCGGTGCCCGCGTCGAGACAGTCACGGCCGGATCTCCGGCTGCACTCGCGGGCCTGCGTACGGGCGACATCATCGTAGCCCTCGGCGAGGCGGCGATTGCCGGGGTCGATGACCTGCAGCGCGTGCTTGCCGGTGGTCGAATCGGAGAGGTCGTGCAGATGACCGTCTTGCGAGGCAACCAGCGCCTGCTTTTGACCGTTACGCCGCGCGAATCGGGGCCGGCCGCCTGATCGCGGCCGCCGGACGGACGTTCCCATCCGCCGGGCGGTGCGCCCTGTCATCGGCTTGGCATGAGACCCGGAATTGTGGAAAAATGGGGTCAACTTGCTGAATCACAGGTGGTTGTGATGCTGGACCGTGACGGCTATCGCCCGAACGTCGCCATCGTCGTCGTCAACTCGAAGAACTTGGTGTTCTGGGGTAAGCGGATCCGCGAGCACGCGTGGCAGTTTCCACAAGGCGGTATCCATCCCGGCGAAACGCCCGAGCAGGCGATGTATCGGGAACTGAGGGAAGAGGTGGGTCTGGACCCCGGCCACGTCAAGATCCTCGGCCGGACCCGCGAATGGATCCGCTACGACGTGCCGGCGCACTGGATCAAGCGCGAATGGCGCGGCAGCTATCGCGGGCAGAAGCAGATCTGGTATCTGCTACGCCTGGTCGGCCGCGACAGCGACGTATCCCTGCGCGCCACCGATCATCCCGAGTTTGACGCCTGGCGCTGGCACGACTACTGGATCCCGCTTGACAGCGTGATCGACTTCAAGCGCGAGGTGTATCGCCGCGCGCTGACCGAACTCGAGCGTTTCCTGCACCATCGCCCGCAGACGCGGCGCGAGCGCCTGTACGGCTGGGCGCACGCGGTCGTTCCGTCGCCCTACGGCAAGGCCTCCGGCGAAGGCTGATGGACGCGGTGCCGCTTTGCGCCGCCCGTGACTTGCCGGGACGCCACTGCTGCGTCAGTGGAACATGCTCCCCATCGCACTCATGTCCATCAGCCGGCGTAACCGACGCCACGCCAGCCGGCAGCCCCCTGGACCGCTGTTGCTCCGTCAGCCGAGCAGCACCAGGTTGTCGCGGTGAATGAGCTCCGGCTCGTCGACATAGCCCAGGATCGCCTCGATTTCAGACGAGGGCTTGCGCAGGATGCGCTGCGTCTCCGCGGCGCTGTAATTGACGAGCCCGCGCGCGATCTCCCGTCCTTCGGGATCGCAGCAACCGACCACTTCACCGCGTTCGAACTGGCCTTCGCAGGCGACAACACCGATCGGCAGCAGGCTCTTGCCCTCGCGGGAGAGAGCGCGCACCGCACCCGGATCGAGCGTCAAGCGGCCGGCAAGCCGCACGTGATCGGCGAGCCATTGCTTGCGCGCGGCGAGCGTCAGTGTTTTCGCGACGAGCTCGGTGCCGAGCCTCTCGCCGCCGGCAAGCCGGGTAAGCACCTGCTCGGCGCGTCCGCTGGCGATCACCGTCGACGCGCCGCTGCGCGCTGCGCGCTTGGCGGCGAGAACCTTGGTCAGCATGCCGCCGCGCCCGAGCAGCGATCCCGCATCGCTTGCCATTGCCTCGAGCATCGGGTCGCCGGCCTGGGCGCGGTGCACGAGCGTCGCCGCCGGATCCTTGCGCGGGTCGGCGTTGTGCAGGCCATCCTGGTCGGTCAGCAGCAGCAGAACATCGGCCTCGATCAGGTTCGTGACCAGCGCGCCCAGGGTATCGTTGTCGCCGACGCGGATCTCGTCGGTGGTTACGGTGTCGTTCTCGTTGATGATCGGGATCACGCCCAGTTCGAGCAGGGTGAGTAGGGTCGACCGGGCATTGAGGTAGCGTCGGCGATCGGCGAGGTCCTCGTGCGTGAGCAGGATCTGCGCGGTGCGCAGCCCGAATTGCGCAAACGCGCTCTCGTAGGCCTGGACCAGCCCCATCTGGCCGACCGCGGCCGCGGCCTGCAAGGCGTGGATCGCCGCGGGTCGTCTCGTCCAGCCCAGCCGCTGCATTCCCTCGGCGATTGCCCCGGAAGAAACGAGCACGATCTCTTTGCCGGTGGCCCTCAAGGCGGCGATCTGCTCCGCCCAGCGCCTGACCGCCGCGTGATCGATGCCGCGACCGTCGGCTGTGACCAGGCTCGAGCCGACCTTGACGACCAGTCGCCTGGCGCCGGCGACGACCGATGCCGGAGGCTCCGCGCTCATGGTGTGGCGGCAAGAGCCGAGTGCGCTGGATGCCCGTCGAGCCACTCCATGAGCGCGTAGACGAGCGGCCGGCAGCCCTCGCCGTTGATGGCGGACACCGCGAAAACAGGGCCTTTCCAGCGATAGGCCTTGACGAAGTCGACGACCCGCGCCTCCCGGCTTTCGGCCTCAAGCAGATCGAGCTTGTTCAATACCAGCCAGCGCGGCTTCTCAAAGAGCCCCTCGTCGTAGCGCTTGAGTTCCTTAACGATCGCGCGCGCTTCGGCGACAGGATCGACTGTGCCGTCGAGCGGGGCGAGGTCGACCACGTGCAGCAGCAAGCGCGTGCGCTGCAGATGGCGCAGGAAGCGATGGCCGAGTCCGGCACCGTCGGCCGCGCCTTCGATGAGCCCCGGAATATCGGCGACGACGAAGCTGCGGCTGTGGTCGACCCGAACCACGCCGAGGTGCGGGGAGAGCGTGGTGAACGGATAATCGGCCACCCGCGGTCGCGCGGCCGAGATCGCACGAATGAGCGTCGACTTGCCCGCATTGGGCATGCCCAGCAGGCCCACGTCGGCGAGGACCTTGAGTTCGAGTTTGAGGCGCCGCTTTTCGCCCGCCTGGCCGGGGGTCGCCTGCCGCGGCGCGCGGTTCGTGCTCGACTTGAAATGGAGATTGCCAAGCCCTCCCTCACCTCCCTTGGCAAGCAGCGCGCGCATTCCGTCGGCGTCGAGGTCGGCGATCAATTCGCCGCTCTCGGCATCGGTTATCACGGTGCCCACCGGCATGCGCAGGACGATGTCGGGCCCGCCGCGACCGTACTGGTCGGCGCCACGGCCACGCTCGCCGTTCTTGGCGCGGTGGATGCGCGCATAGCGGTAATCGATGAGGGTGTTCAGATTCCGGTCGGCCAGCGCGTAGACGCTTCCTCCACGCCCCCCGTCGCCGCCATCGGGGCCGCCGCGCGGAACGTATTTCTCGCGCCGGAACGACACCGCACCGTTGCCGCCGTCCCCGGCCGCGACTTCGATGACCGCTTCGTCGAAGAATTTCACGGTTTCGTCACCGCGGCGGGCAGACGGCGAAAGAGGATGAATCGCTCCGTGTCGTCGCCACGGCGGTGACCTTCCCAGACCTTGTCCCAGGCCGGGTCCGGCGGCTCAGCCGATTCATCGTGCCCGACCTGGACCAGCAGGAACTGACACCGATCCGCGGCGGGAGAATCGTCGCGCACAGTGAGGATATCCTGGAAGTATTCAAGCAGTGCCCGCTGCGGTTCGCCAAGGTTGTGACTGGCGATGCACGATCCGGGGGAAAGCTCGGCAGCGAGCGATTCGGCAACCGGGCGATAGCTGCGGCGGGAATCGACATACGGCAACCAAATGGTGCCAAACAGGCCTGAGGCGAGCATCATGCCGGCGGCCCAATTGAGCACCGCACGCCGGTTGGAGCGGCGCGCCGGCCGTACCAGCACCAGCCATAGCACGGTCAGGAACAGCGACGCCAGCACGGGCAGCAACCGCCACGGCGGGCGATAACCGGGCTCGCTATCGCGGAACAGGCGCGCCACCACTTCCGGAAGGCCGCTGTACAGGGATTCGAGCCACAAGCCCCAGAGCAGGACGGCGATCAAGCCAAACGTGAGGATGCCGAACCAGTCGAGTGCCCCCGAGTAGCCGCGCTTTAACGTGTCGACTTCGGCGGCCCCGAGTAACGCCAGCGGCACGAGCAGCGGCAAGGCAAGGCTCGCCCTCGGCTCGGCTGCCGACGACAGAATGATCATCATGATGCCGAACATCGCGCCGGGTAATTCCACCCCCGGCGTCGACAGGCTGCCGTTGTAGCCGCGACCCCGCACCCACAAAGTCCAAAGCGCCAGCGGCAGGGCCGGCCACGCGAACCAGGGCAGATTCTTCAGATAATAGAGTGGCTCTCGTGGCGGCGCGTCAGCCGTGAGGCCGAAGTATTGGGCGAGACCCTGAGCCTCGGCCCACTGTGCATATAGCGCCGGCGAACGCATGTAGAGTGCCGCGGGCCATGCAGCGAGCAGCGGCACGGCGATGGCAATCGCTACCGCGACACACAGCCCGTAGCGGCGGGTTCGCCACGGAGCGAACAACAGCAGCGCCGCCGCGGTCAGGGCGATCATCGCCGCGGAGATCGGCCCGCGGCAAAGAAAGGCCATTCCGATCGCCAGCCCGAGCAACGCGCCGCCGACAGCGGGCCTTCGCAATGCCAGGGCAAGCGCATACAACGCCAGGGCATCGGCAAGGAGCAGCACGATCTCCGGCGAAAGCAGGTGGCCGCGATCCCAGAGGCCGACGCAGCCGACAAAGATGAGCACCGGCAGCCAGCGAAACGCACGGCCGTAGAGCTCGCGCGCCGCGAGCGCGAGCAGCCACAACGTTACCCCGAGGCACAGGCCGACGGCGGCGTGCGCGCCATCGTGCAAAGGCATGACACCGCGAAGCGCCCAGGCCGTCGCAGCGGCCAGCGCGTACAACAGCGGCGGGTGGTCGGCCACGGGCATTCCCGCCACGTGCGGCACGACCCAGTCGCCCTGCTTGAGCATGTCGTAGGCAATGCCGAAGGCGGTCGCGTCATCGGTCTTCCATGGATCGTGGCCGAACAGGCCGAGCACGATCCATGCCGCGCACAGCAGCACCAAGCCGAATTGCTTCAGGCCCCGGTACGGTCCGGAAGGAGACAGCGCCGAGGCCCCGTCGGCGCGGCTCAGAGGTGTGGACAGCGGCACGGGCTCCTCATGAGAGCATTGTCCGGCTGGGGGCTGGCCGCGGCAATTTTCTTGTCATGCATCGCCGAACGCCGCGCGCGCTGCAATGCAAAAAGGCAGCCTAAGCTGCCTTTTTCGCTGGGGCGGGAAGCGCGCCGGTCACGCCGCCGCCTTGTTCTTGCCAGCGTAGCGCTGGCGGAACTTCTCGACCCGGCCCGCGGTGTCGACAATCTTTTGCTTGCCGGTGTAGAAGGGATGACAGGCCGAGCACACTTCGACGTGCAGCGGCTTGTTGACCGTCGAGCGTGTTGTGAACGTGTTGCCGCAGCTGCAAGTAACCTGAATTTCGCTGTATTGCGGGTGAATGCCGGTTTTCATCGAAGCACCTGTACAGGGGTCCAACCCGGACCCGCGTTGCCTCCTGGTCCGCATCGCGCCCTAGCCTTGGTATTGGCCAAAATAGCTAGCCGGCTCAAGGAGTTACATTATTGCGCCGGCGGCCGAAGCAGCGCAGTATGCACGTGATCGCGCTGCAATGCAACACCAGTTGTGGGCGGAACGGCGGCATTCAAGCCGGAGGCCTCGCCAAGGGCGATCATCCCCTGCGCATCGAGTCGAAGAATTCCGCGTTGTTCTTAGTCTGCTTGACCTTGTCGACGAGAAACTCGGTCGCTTCGAGGTCGTCCATCGGGTAGAGGAGCTTGCGCAATACCCAGACCTTCTGCAGCACGTCCTGCTTGAGCAGCAGTTCCTCCTTGCGCGTCCCGGAGCGGTTGACGTTGATGGCGGGATAGGTTCGCTTCTCGGCCATTCGCCGGTCGAGGTGGATCTCCATGTTGCCCGTGCCCTTGAACTCCTCGTAGATTACGTCATCCATGCGTGATCCGGTGTCGATCAGGGCGGTCGCGATGATGGTGAGTGAGCCACCCTCCTCGATATTGCGCGCCGCCCCGAAGAAGCGTTTCGGCCGCTGCAGCGCGTTGGCGTCGACGCCACCGGTCAGCACCTTGCCCGAGGCCGGCACGACCGTGTTGTAAGCCCGCGCGAGGCGGGTGATCGAATCGAGCAGAATCACGACGTCCTTCTTATGCTCGACCAACCGCTTTGCTTTCTCGATTACCATTTCCGCGACTTGCACGTGCCGCGTCGCCGGCTCGTCGAAGGTACTGGCAACGACTTCGCCGCGCACGGTGCGCGTCATTTCGGTGACCTCTTCTGGCCGCTCGTCAATCAGCAGCACAATGAGAACCACGTCAGGATAATTGGCGGCGATCGAGTGCGCGATGTGCTGCAGCATCACCGTCTTGCCGGATTTCGGGGACGATACGAGCAGCCCGCGCTGGCCCTTGCCGATCGGGGCTACGATGTCGATGATGCGGCCGGTGATGTTCTCTTCAGCCTTGATGTCGCGCTCGAGAATGAGCGGCTCGTCGGGAAACAGCGGCGTCAGGTTCTCGAACAGTATCTTGCTCTTCGCATTTTCCGGCGGCTCGCTGTTGACCTTGTCGACTTTGACCAGCGCGAAGTAGCGTTCGCCGTCCTTTGGGGTGCGGATTTCACCCTCGATCGTGTCGCCGGTGTGCAGGTTGAAGCGGCGGATCTGCGAGGGCGAGATGTAGATATCGTCGGTCCCTGCCAGGTAACTCGTGTCGGGCGAGCGCAGGAAGCCGAAGCCGTCGGGAAGAACCTCGAGCGTGCCATCGCCAAAGATGCTCTCGCCTTTCTTCGCCTGGTTTTTGAGCAGCGCGAATATGAGATCGTGCTTGCGCATCCGGTTGGCGCCGTCGATCTCGTTGGTGTTGGCGATCTCGACGAGTTCGGTCACAGGTTTGGACTTGAGGTCGGACAGGTGCATAAGGGTGTGCGGGTGGCAGGGTGAGCAAGCCGCGGCGCGAATAAGGCGGCCGCTGGAATCATTGTGGGGTTTGGCGCCGGAGGCAGGCGCCGGTGATGGCGACCCGCGGTGCGGTCCGATTCAGCCCGGATCCGCTTCCAAGCAGCGCCCGCGGGCGCGGCAATACGGCAAAAGCCTAGCCGGTTCGCTGCGGACTGTCAAATGGGGCCCTCGGGCCCCTGCTCAAAGTTGGCTGTCGAGGAAGGCGGTGAGCTGGGATTTGGAAAGCGCGCCGACCTTCTGCGCCGCAACCTGGCCACCCTTGAAAAGGATCAGGGTCGGGATGCCCCGGATGCCGTACTTGGCCGGCGTGCCCGGGTTCGCGTCGACGTCGAGCTTGGCCACCGTGACCCGCCCGGCATAATCCTTGGCGACCTCGTCTAGAATCGGCGCGATCATCTTGCACGGCCCGCACCATTCCGCCCAGTAGTCGACCAGCACCGGCGTGCCCGCATTGAGGACATCGGTGTCGAAACTCGCGTCGGTCACGTGCTTGATGTGTTCGCTCATGCAATCCTCACTGGAACCGCCGGTGGCGCATACCTGCAACATGCCGACCCGTCCGGCACGAATCGCTGGTACGTTAGCTCAAAGGTGTGTGCTGCGCAAGACGGCGCGCCTGCCACGCCAAGAGCCAATCTGGGGATGAATTTGGTAGAATCAATCGCTCGGCGAACGCCGGAGTTGAGGCACGATGACTTACGTTGTTACCGAAAGCTGCATCCGCTGCAAGTACACCGACTGCGTGGACGTGTGCCCCGTGGACTGTTTCCGCGAAGGGCCGAATTTCCTGGTGATCGATCCCGACGAGTGCATCGATTGCACGCTGTGCGTGGCCGAATGCCCGGTGGAGGCTATCTTCGCCGAGGACGATGTGCCAGCCGACCAGCAATCGTTCAAGGCGTTGAACGCGGAGTTGTCCAAGCTGTGGAAGCCGATCATCGAACGCAAGCCGGCACCGGCCGATGCCGACGAATGGAAGGCCGTCAAAGAAAAATCGCACCTCCTTGAGCGTTGACCGCCTTTGTTGCAACCGCGTAGAATGCGCCGGCTTCACTCGCATGCCGCCTAAGCCCGAACGATGAAATTCATGCCGCTCTGCGCTGCCCTTGCGCTCCTGCTCGTGGCGGCGGTCGCCTGGAGCCAGAGCACGCCGGTCGGAAATCCGGCTGCCGGCGCGGAAAAGAACCAGATGTGCGGCGGGTGCCACGGCATCGACGGCTGGCGCACCGCCTACCCCGAGGTCTACGGCGTGCCCAAGATCGGTGGCCAGCATCCCGCCTATATCGTCAAGGCGCTGCAGGAATACAAGAGCGGCGAGCGCAGCCACCCCTCGATGCGGGCCATCGCGGCATCGCTTTCCGATCAGGACATGGCCGACCTCGCCGCCTATTACGGCGGAACCGAGACCGGTGTCGCGAGCAAGTGAGGCGGCGATGAGGGCGGCCCTGTGCTGGATTCTTGCCGTGGCGGGGCTCTGCGTGGCCGCGGCGGCCGGTGCCGCCGACCTCAAGACCGGCGAAGCGAAGGTCAAGGAGGTCTGCCAGGCCTGCCATGGCCTCGACGGCAATGCGGCGGCGCCGGATTACCCGAAGCTCGGGGGCCAGCGTCCCGACTACTTGGCCAAGGCCCTGCGCGATTACAAGTCCGGCGCGCGCAAGAACGCCGTCATGGCTGCATTTGCCGGCGCCTTGACACCCCAGGACATCGACAATCTCGCCGCCTATTACGCGGCACAGCCGGCCGTCCTCGTCGTCAAGCACTGAGCGGCGCGCGGGCCCCCGCGCGACATGCGTTGCCGCCGTCCTAGGCGGGCGTCTTCCTGCGGTACTCGCACAGGTCGGCAATCCGGCACTCCGGGCACTTGGGCTTTCGCGCCAGGCAAACGTAGCGCCCGTGCAGGATCAGCCAATGGTGCGCATCGTGCAGGAACTCCCTGGGTGTGGACTTGAGCAGCTTGCGCTCGACCTCCTCGGGAGTCTTACCAGGCGCCAGACCGGTGCGGTTGGCGACGCGAAAGACGTGGGTATCGACCGCGATCGTCGGCTGCCCGAAGGCCACGTTGAGCAAAACGTTGGCCGTCTTGCGCCCGACCCCCGGCAGCTTGACTAACTCTGCCTGATCGGCCGGAACCTCGCCGCCGTAATCCTCGAGCAGTTGCCGGCACAGCGCGACGATATGTCTCGCCTTGGTGCGATAGAGGCCTATGGTTCGAATGAACGGAATCAGGCCGGCTTCGCCGAGCGCGAGCAGGGCGCGCGGCGTGTTGGCGACTGGAAAGAGCTTGGCGGTGGCTTGATTGACGCTGCGGTCGCTCGCCTGTGCCGAGAGCAGCACCGCAATGAGCAGCTCGAACGGCGAGCGGTACTCGAGCTCGCTGCGCGGGTGAGGATTCTGCGCCCGCAGACGGCGAAAGATCTCCAGGCGTTTGGCCGGGTTCAATCGAGGCCGCCCAACCGGCGCAGGCGTGCCAGCCGCAGCGGCTCTTCGGCCTGTAGCCGGGCATCCGACGCGAGGAGTTCGTAGGCGCGGGCGAAGTTCGGCCGGGCGGCCGCCGCATCGCCCATCGCCAGGAGCAGTTCGCCCAGCTCCTCGTAGACATAGCCGTCAGGGGCGTTCAGGGCCGCGCATTCGGCGGCCAATTGGCGCTGCATCGCCAAGGCTTCGTCGTAGCGGCCGAGCGATCGGTAGGCGCGGGCGATCGCCCAACGCGCGAAGATCACGTTGCGCGCACCGCCGCGCGCCTCCCAGGCTGGCAACGCCTTCTCAAAATAGGCCAGTGCCGCCGAATAGTCGCCGCGATCGTGGTAGACCCAGCCGATATTGTTGTAGAGCGAAGCGAGCCAGCGCCGGGCGCGCGGGTCGGACGACGCTTCGGTCATCGCGACCGCCTCGAGGTCCCACCGCAATCGCTCTTCGGCCGGCGCGGCAATGCCGAGCATGTGCGCGGCATCGACGGCCAGAAAATCCTCGCCTGCCGCCCGTGCGCGCTCGAGCGCCTCGCGGAACAGGGGCACCGCCTTCACCGCCTGCTGCGAGGAGTTGTACACCCGACCACGCTCGAGCAGGTAGCGAACCGTCACTCGTTCGGGAGCGCCAGGGAGCGCGCGTTGCACCTCATCGAGCGTCACCTGTGCCGCGTCGAAATTGCGCTGCAGACCCTGTGCGCGCGCCACTTGCGTCAGCAGTTCCAGTCGTGCGGCCGAACCGGCAGGCAAGACGGAAAGCTCGGCGCGAAACCGTGTCTCCGACTCGGCGGGCCGATCGAAGTCCCAAGCCCGATCGAGCCAGGCTACGTCGAGGGCAGTGGTCGCAGGGGTGGCGCCCAAAGCTGGCATGGCGAGCCCGTATGTGATCGTCAGCAGCAGCCCGGCGCCGCGACCCATACCGGGGCGGCGCTCAGGGGCGCGCCTGCGCCCTCGCGGCGCGCCGGGCACGGGCGCGGCTCAGCGCCGCGGCGATCGCAGCCTGGCGCCGAGCCCGCGCGGAGTCGACGCAGGAGCCCGAGCCCGGCGGCTGCGCGCCATCGCCGCGGGCGGCCTTTCGGTCGCGCCGAGCCGTGTGTTCGGCATAGCGCTGGCGCGCGAGCAGGGCATCGGCCCGGTTCCATTCGCGCCCCGCCGGGAGAAGCGCGATGCAGTCGACGGGGCAGGGCGGCAGGCAGAGCTCGCAGCCTGTGCAGCGCTCGGCGAGGACGGTGTGCATGAGCTTGGCCGCGCCCACGATTGCGTCCACGGGGCAGGCCGCGATGCACAGCGTGCAGCCGATGCAGGCGGCCTCGTCGATCCGGGCAACCAAGAGTGGTTGCGGTTCGCCGCGGGAGCGATCCAGCGGCAGCCTGGGCTTGTCCGCCAGCGCCGCGAGGGCGGCGACGGTCTCCTCGCCGCCGGGCGGACAGCGGTTAACCGCCGCCGCACCCTGTGCGATGGCCCGGGCATAGGGAAGGCAGCCGTCGTAGCCGCAGCGCCGGCACTGGGTCTGCGGCAGCAGCGCATCGATACGCTCGACAAGCGCGACCGGGGCATCGTGGTCCACGCCGTTATTGTACCGTCGGCCTCGGCCCCGGGGGGGCGAGCAGCCCCGGTTCCGGCGGTCCGTCCGACGCGCCTGCAACCGGCGACTCCGGCAGCCAACCGGGCACCCCAAAGCCACCGCCCGTCGCGCAGCGACTAGCGGCGCCTTGCTGCGATCGCGAAAATTGCCGGCAGATGGGTACCGAGAGCGGCTGCCTCGGCCGCGATGTGCTCAAATGTCAGAGGAGCGTGGCGATGCGCAGACTGACCCTTTCCGACCCGCTGGCGCCGGGATCCGAGTGTTCCCAGCATGTAGGTCACCCGCTGGAGCTGATCGGATTCTTCCGTCGTTTCAGGCCGAGCCTGCTGCGTAACCTTGCCTACACGTTTATCTGGAACATGGGCTTCGTCCTGGTATTTACGGTACTCGGCCTGCTCTTCGAACCAGAGGTCAGTCTCGGCCGGCTGCTCTGGGCCAATTTTGTGATCGCCAACTGCATCGGCTTTCTCATCTGTGGCGAGTTCATGCTGGGAAACGTCCTGCTGCAAAAACGGATCTGGCGGCAAGGATTCGCCTCGCGTAGCGCCTATTACGCGTTGATCACGATCCTCGGCGTTTTCGGCGGATACTGGCTGGGATTTACGCTGCTGCGCTGGGACCACGCGCGAGAGCAGGTGTTCACGGCACAGGGTGCCACCGAGGTCCTGCTTTTGAGCCTCATCATCGCGGCGATTCTCGCCTCGTTCTTCTTGGCTCGCGAGCGGCAGGCCCGGGCCGAAGCCGCGTTCCAGCGCGAGCGGGCACGCGTCGAGTCGGCCGAGCACCAATTTCACCTGGCGCAACTGAAACTGCTCGAGGCGCAAATCGAGCCGCACTTTCTCTACAACACCCTTGCCAACGTGATCAGCCTGGTCGACGCCGATCCGGCTGCGGCGAAGCGGATGGTCGCCCGGTTGATCGATTTTCTGCGCCATGCCGCACGCAGCGGCCCCGCCGGGGCCACAGTGGGGCGACAGTTCGAATTGCTGCAGGCGTACCTCGATCTGATGGCACTGCGCACCAACGCCCGCCTTTCCTATCGAGTGGAGATGGCGCCGGAGGTCGCCACCCTGCCCCTGCCGCCGATGCTCCTGCAGCCCCTGGTCGAGAATGCGATCAAGCACGGTCTCGAGCCCAAGGTTGCCGGCGGCACGGTCAACGTCGCGGCCCGCCGCGAAGACGCGCTGCTGGTCTTGACCGTCGCGGACGACGGACTTGGCTTTCGCACGACGCGCGGCGACGGCCTGGGCCTGGCCAATCTGCGTCAGAGGCTCGAAAGCCTCTACGGGACGCGGGCGAGACTGGCTATCGAGGATACGCGGCCCGGGACGAGGGTCACGCTCACCGTGCCCATCGACCCGGCCTCATGAAAGCTGCATCCATGCCTGCGCCGCGCGCACTGATTGCCGACGACGAGCCGCATCTCGCTACCTACCTGCGCGAGCGCCTGTCCGTCATCTGGCCGGATCTCGACGTTGTGGGCGTAGCCGGCGACGGACCCGAGGCGCTGCGCCTGATCGCCGAACACGATCCGGACATCGTGTTTCTGGACATTCGCATGCCGGGATTGACCGGCCTGGAAGTGGCGCAGCGCGTGGCCGCCGGGGTGCACGTCGTGTTCGTAACGGCGTATGACGAATACGCGGTTCCGGCGTTCGAACGCGAGGCGGTCGACTACGTGCTCAAGCCGGCCAGCGATGAACGTCTGCGCGAGACGGTGCGTCGCCTGCGCGAGCGGATCAGGACTGGCTCTCCACCCGAGGGGCTCGCTTCCGCGCTCGAAACCCTGGGGCGGATGCTGCCAGCGCTTGCCGGCTCGGCACCGGCCGGTCCTGAGCGCCTGGCATGGATACGGGCGGCGGTCGGCAATCAGGTGCGACTGATCGCCGTCGAGGAGGTCTGTTATTTCCAGGCCAATGACAAGTACACGAGCGTATTCACGGGCGAGGGCGAGGCGCTGATCCGGACCTCTCTCAAGGAGCTCGCCGAGCAGCTCGACCCCGCGCGCTTCTGGCAGATTCACCGCGGCACGATAGTCAATCTTGCGCACGTTGCCAGCAGCACGCGCGACTTCTCGGGCCGAATCCAGATCCGCCTCAGGTCGCGCCCGGAGACCCTCGCCGTGAGCCGCGCGTTTGCGCATCGGTTCCGACAGATGTGAAGCCGTTGCGCCTCGAGGCGCGTTGGTCGAGAATGCCCGTAGCTCACCCGGTGCCGCGGCATGCCCGCCCATCCCCACTCGGCCGATCCTGACCACCATCATGCGCCGCGACGCAAGGCTGCGGGCGAGCGGCGCGCGTTGCGCGTCGCGCTGGCGCTGACTGCGGGCTTTGCCTGCGTCGAGGCCTTCGGCGGATGGTGGGCCGGGTCACTCGCACTGCTCTCCGATGCTGGGCACATGGTCACCGATGTGGCGGCGCTGGCCATCGCATTGTTCGCGCAGCACCTCTCCGAGCGACCGCCATCGCGGCGGGCCAGCTATGGCTATGCGCGCGCGGAGGTCCTGGCGGCGTTCATCAATGCGCTGCTCATGCTCCTGGTCGTAGGCTGCATTGCCTTCGAGGCGACGCGGCGGCTGCTCTCGCCGACACCGGTTTCCGGCGCAATCGTTGTTGCCGTGGCGGCTGCCGGTCTCGCGGTCAACGTGTTGTGCGCGTGGATGCTCGCCAGCGGCAGCAGCCTCAACAGCCGCGCCGCCATGGTGCATGTGCTAGGCGACATGGCGGCCTCGGTCGCGGCACTGGTGTCCGGTGCGGTTATCGCCACGACTGGGTGGTTGCCGATCGATCCGTTGCTGTCGCTGTTCGTCGCCGTGCTGATCCTGCGCTCGACCTGGCTCCTGCTCAAGGCAACCACGCCGATTCTAATGGAGGGTGTTCCTGCCCATCTGTCCTACGACGAAATCGGCCGCGCCCTGACCCGGGTGCCCGGCGTGGCCACCGTTCACGACCTGCACGTCTGGCACATGAGCAGCGAACGCGCCGCGCTGTCGGCCCATCTGCTCATCCGCGACGCAGCCGAATGGCCCGATACACTGGTGGCGGCGCAACGTCTCCTCGCCGAGCGCTTCGGCATCGACCACGTTACGCTGCAGCCGGCATGGCGCTCGCCGGTCCAGGGCAAACGCGTGATCCCGGTGACACCGGTATCGGCCGACAAGCCGAGCGTGCATTAGATTTTCGGCGCATCGGGCACCTCCGTCGCCCACCGCGAGAACAAGGTCGTCGCGGTGGGGCCCGCCGCTCCGACGGGCCCATGGCGCTGAGCTTCGGGCGCGTTCGGCTGTCGCTCGAGGTGCAGGCGCCGCCCTCCACCGGGACAGCTGCCCGGCCCCCGGGCTGGCCGCGTGCCGCACCTGCGCGTAACATGACAACCCCGATCGCCGACCTCCCGCGCCAGCGCGCATGATCATCGAGTCACTGCTCGACACCGACCTCTACAAGTTCACGATGATGCAGGTCGTTCTGCATCATTTCCCGGGGGCCGAGGTCGAATATCACTTCAAGTGCCGCACGCCGGGCGTCGACTTGATTCCGTACATTGCCCAGATCGAGCGCGAGATCACGTCGCTCTGCGGGCTCACGTTCACGCGCCGCGAGCTCGACTACCTTCGCTCCTGGCGCTTCTTCAAGAGCGATTTTATCGACCTGCTCGGACTGTTTCACATGGACGAGCGCTTCATCAAGGTCCGTCCCTCGCCCGCCGGGGCCGGCGAGATCGACATCTCCATCAAGGGGCCGTGGCTGCACACCATTTTGTTCGAAGTCCCGGTATTGTCGATCGTCAGCGAAGTCTACTTCCGCAACACCCAGTTGCGGCCCGATTTCGAGGAGGGCCGCCGACGGCTTAACGCCAAGATCGAGCAGATCAATGCCGTCGCGGACCCGGAGTTTCGCATTGCCGACTACGGCACGCGAAGGCGCTTCTCCGGGCGCTGGCAGGAGGAGGTCATCCTGGCCCTCAAACGCCGCATTGGTCCTAAGTTCGTCGGCACCAGCAACGTCTATTTCGCCCTGCAGCACGGCCTGACGCCGCTCGGAACGATGGCGCACGAATACCTGCAGGCGTGCCAGGCGGTCGGGCCACGCCTGCGCGATTCGCAGGTGTTCGCGTTCAATACCTGGGCGCGCGAGTATCGCGGAGACCTCGGCATCGCGCTGTCCGATGTCTGCGGCATGGACGCGTTCCTGCGCGATTTCGATCTGTTTTTCTGCAAGCTCTTCGATGGCGTGCGCCACGACTCGGGCGATCCGTTCGAGTGGGGCGAGAAGCTAATCGCGCACTACCAGAAGATGCGCATCGACCCGCGTAGCAAGACGATGGTCTTCTCCGACTCGCTCAACGTGCCACTGGCGATCAAGCTGTTCGAGTACTTTCGCCGGCGCATGCAGACCGCCTTCGGCATCGGCACGAATCTGACCAACGATCTCGGTTACGAAGCGCTGCAAATCGTCATCAAGATGACCCGCTGCAATGGCCAGCCGGTGGCCAAGATCAGCGACGAACCGTCGAAGGCGATGGATTACGATCCGGCCTACGTCGCCTACCTGCGTGAAGTTTTCCAGGTGCCGGAGCAGCCGGCAGCGTGCGAGACGGAAAGCATCGAGTCGGATTGAGCGTGGTCGAGGCGCCGGCGCCGGTTCAAACCGGGGCGAGGTGGCGCGCGTAGGCGGCAAGCGCCTCGTGCTGCGCGCAGGCGAAGACGACTCGCTCGAGTGAGCCGAGCCGCTCGAAGCCACGCACCGCGCGGATTGCAATCGGAACCGCCAGCTCCAGCGGAAAGCCGTAGGCGCCGCAGCTGATGGCCGGAAAGGCGATCGAGGCGAGCCCATTGCCCACGGTCAACTCGAGCGCGCGCCGATAGCACGAGGCGAGCAACTCTGCCTCTCCGTCGCGGCCGCCGCGCCATATCGGCCCGACGGCGTGGATCACGTGCCTTGCGCGCAGTCGATAGCCGGCGGTGATCCTGGCATCGCCCGTCGGACAACCGCCGAGCTCGCGGCAGGCGGCGAGCAGGGCGGGCCCCGCGGCACGGTGTATGGCGCCATCGACGCCACCGCCTCCTAGCAGGGTGGCATTGGCGGCGTTGACGATGGCGTCGACATCGAGCTCTGTGATGTCGGCCAGAACGGCGTGGAGCGAGGCAGCCATCGACGGACGAGTATAGGAAGCGGCGCGACGCGGCTGTCGCAGCCGGCCGCTTGGGTTTATAGTAGCGCGATGGCCTTACCCCGCCCGCTTCACGTGCCACCTTCGCCTCCGGCTGCGACTCCGGAGGGCGGAGCGCGCTCGGCACGGGCCCCGGACCGGCGCCTGCGGCTCGAGGACATCCTGAAACTGATGGTCGCCGACGGCTTGGTGACCGCTGCCGACGCCGACCGGCTTTCCCGCTCCCGGACCCAGCGCTTCGACCATCCGCTGGAATTGATTGCCGACCAGAAGTGGCGCTCGCTGCTGCCGCCGCGGCCCTATCTCACCCTGGAAACACTCGTCGAATGGCTTGCCGACAAGCTTGGCGTGCCCTATCACCATATCGATCCGCTGAAGATCGACCTGGTCGCGGTCACGAATACGATGTCGAACGCCTATGCCGAGCGATACCGTATTCTTCCCGTAGCCCTTGTCGGCGGTGAGCTGACCGTCGCAACGGCCGAGCCGTTCGTGCGCGCCTGGGCCGACGAGCTGGAGAAGATCCTGCACCTGAGGATCACCCTGGTTTTCGCCAACCCGCAGGACATCAGGCGGTTCGTCGGCGAGTTCTTCACGCTTGCGCGCTCGATCAAAAAAGCCTCGGAGACGACGCGCGGCGAAGTATCGCTGGCGCGCAATTTCGAGCAGCTGGTCGAACTGGGGCGGCATGGCGCGCTGGACGCCAACGACCAGCACGTCGTGCACATCGTAGACTGGCTGTGGCAGTACGCCTTCGAGCAGCGCGCGTCGGACATCCATGTCGAGCCGCGGCGCGATGCCGGCATCGTGCGCTTCCGTATCGACGGCGTGCTGCATCAGGTCTACGCGATTCCCAACCCGGTGCTGCTCGCCATGACGAGCCGCATCAAGCTTCTCGCGCGCATGGAGATCGTGGAGAAGCGACGGCCCCAGGATGGCCGCATCAAGACCGTATCGCCGGACGGGAAGGAAATCGAGCTGCGCATTTCGACCATGCCCACAGCTTTCGGCGAAAAGGTCGTGATGCGCATCTTCACGCCGGAAGTGCTCATTCGCGACTTCCAGGAACTTGGTTTTGGCGGCGATGATTATGCACGCTGGGACAAGATGATCCACGAGCCCAACGGCATCATCCTTGTCACCGGGCCGACCGGCTCGGGCAAGACGACCACCCTCTACTCGACAATGAGACAGCTCGCCACGCCGGAGGTCAACGTCTGCTCGATCGAGGACCCGATTGAAATGATCGCGCCGGAGTTCAACCAGATGCAGGTCCAGTCCGCGATCAACGTCGATTTCGCCAGCGGCGTGCGTACCCTGCTGCGCCAGGACCCCGACATCATCATGGTCGGCGAGATTCGCGATCGCGACACCGCGGACATGGCCGTGCAGGCCGCGCTGACCGGCCACCTGGTGCTGTCGACCTTGCATACCAATGACGCGCCAAGCGCCGTCACGCGTTTGCTCGACCTCGGCGTGCCGCCGTATCTGATCAGTTCGACGCTGCTCGGCGTCATGGCGCAGCGCCTCATCCGGACCCTTTGCCCGCATTGCAAGAAGCCCGGCGACCCGCCCGACGAGGAAACCTGGCGCATGCTGACAGCGCCGTTTCGGGCCGACCTGCCGCAGCAGACGCAAATGCCGGTGGGCTGCCTCGAGTGCCGGATGACCGGTTATTACGGGCGCGTGGGACTCTACGAGATTATGACCTTGACGCCGGTGCTTCGGCGGCTCATCCATGCCGACGGCGACGATGCCAAGCTGCGCGAGCAGGCGTATCGCGAGGGCATGAAACCGTTGCGTGTCTCCGGCGCGGGCAAGATCGCAGCCGGTTTGTCGACCACAGAAGAGGTCGTCAAGGTCGCGCCGCTGGCCTAGCCGTTCGCCGGCCTCGACGGCGCGTGGGCCTTGCCGGTCTCTATGAAGCGTACCGGTCTTGCCGCTGCTGCCGCTGGTGAGCACCACCGGGCTGCTTTTGTTCGCTCTGCGCGAGACGGCGACGATGGGGACCATGCTTGCGCTTCATCGCGGTATCGTAATGGCGCTGTTCATCACCTTGCCGTACGGCAAGTTCGTGCGCGCGGTCTATCGCTTTGCCGCGCTCGTGCGCTACCACGTGGAGCGCCGGCGGCCCTTGCCCGAGCTCGGGCCGGAATAGGAGGAAGATGCGATGCAAGTCACGGGCATGCTCTATGGCGCGAAAATGCTGCGCTTCGTCGGCTTCCCCACGTCTGAAGTGCTTGGCCCGGATGCCAGCGAAGACGAGATCAAGGCCCTGATCGACCGCCACGGTGAGGTATTCGTCAAGCCGGTATTCAAGGGTGGGGTGGGGAAGAAGGGGAAGGCCGGATTGCTCGGCCGGGCCAAGGACCTGAAGACCGCGCTCAAGGAGAAGGAGAGGCTCTACTTCGTCGAGCATCGCCATGGCAACCAGGTCGCGAAGGCGAATGGCGTCACGTTCGAGGGGGCGGTGCCCGCCGACCACGAGGTGTACTTCTCGATAACCGATTCGACGCATTTCCGTGCACCGACGATGACCCTCACGCACCACGGAGGCATGGATATCGAGGAGCTCGACAAGAATCAGGTCGCGCAGATCCCGTTCGATTCGCTTACCGGGTTGAAGGCGTTCGTGGTCGCCAATGCCCTTTCGGCGCTCGACGCACCGAAGCCGATCATCTCGCCGCTGGTCCAGCATCTGCCCAAGCTTTGGGAGCTCTATCACGACTTCGGTATGACCACACTCGAGCTCAATCCGATCCGCATGCACGAGGACAAGCGTGGCCGGCTCTCGCCGGTCGCGTGCGATTTCAAGTGCGGTTTCGATCGCGACGATCCGCGCTGGCAGCGGCTCAATCTGCCGTCGCATATCTTCGCCGTCGACTACTCCGATTTTGAGCAGGAAATCAATCAGCTGCGCACCTACCAGGGCCAAAGCGACGTTTACGTGATCAATTCCAGCGGCACGATCCTGGCGCCGACTTTCGGTGGCGGCGCCAACTCGCTGGTCACCGAGATGCTGGGAGACGAGGCGATCATCTCCTCGGATTTTGGCGGTAACCCCCCATACGAAAAGATGAAGCAGGTGGCACGCATCTGTTTCAAGCACTGGCTGCATCAGACCAACGTGCTTTTCATCATCGGCGGCAAATCCAACAACACCGATATCTTCGAAACACTGCGTGCGATCGCCGACGCGTTGCGCGAGCACTTCAGCCAGCACGGTGCTACACCGCTCTACGTGGTGATCGGACGCGGGGGGCCGAACCTGATCCGCGGCATGGGCGCGGCCCGCGATACCTTTGACGCCCTGGGATTACCCTACCGCATCTTCGGCTTCGACTCGGACATGAGCGAGGTCATCAACTACGCGAAGGCGGTGGATGCCTGGATGAAGGAAACAGGCCGTGCACAGGTAGCGGCGACCCTGAAGATTCCGGGGTAAAGGAGGCCGGCATGTACAAGCGAGGTGTCGGTGAGTTCAAGTACTACGTGGGCACAAGCTCCCTTGCCCAGGTCGCGACGCGGGAAGACCGCGTGTGCGTCCTGAACATACTGGGCGGCGAATCGAGTGAGGTTACGCCCGTCGGACACGCTTATTCGGGCGGCAACGTCGTATTCGGTACTTCACCCGGGCGCCGGGGCCAGGTACTGGAGACGCCGATCGGCGATATTCCGGTTTTCAACAACGTCCTCGAAGGCCTTCAGGCTGGGCACCGCTTCAATTGTGGCGTGATCTACCTGCCGCCCGCCGGCGCCCGCGACGGGGTCGCCGAGCTCATACGCGTCAATCCCGATCTGAAGAAGATCTACATCGTTACCGAGAAGCTTGCCGTGCATGACTCGCGCGAGATCCGCGCCATGGGGCAGCAGAACGGCATCGATATCTTCGGCGGCAACAGTCTGGGCGTGGCCGACTCGTGGCACCAAGTGCGCATCGGCGGCGCGCTCGGTGGCGACAATCCGGCCGAAGCGCTGCGCAAAGGATCGATCGCCATCTTTTCGAATTCTGGCAACTTCACGACGACGATCGCGACCTACCTGCGCATGGCCGGCTGGGGGACGACCACGCTCATCTCGAGCGGCAAGGACGTCTACATCCACTTCGCGGCGCCCGAGTTCGCTTTCGCGCTCGCCAACGACGCGCGCACCAAGGCGGCGGTGCTATACGTCGAGCCCGGCGGCTATTACGAGCTTGACGCCGAGTTCACCAAGCCGGTGGTCGCCTGTGTCGTGGGACGCTGGAAGAGCAAGCTCACGCGCGCGGTGGGGCATGCGGGCGCAATGGCCGGAGGCGCGGACGACGCCGCGACCAAGGAACGTTGGTTCATGGAGAAATTCGGCGTCGATGCGCTTTTCACGCCCGATAAGCCCGTGTGCTCGGCCCAGGGCGCGGTCGTGACGAATATCGCCCACATTCCCCAGGCGCTGGCCGCGGTGATGCGCGAGAACGCCACGCGCCCGGATTTTGCGCCCGAGGGCAGCCTTGCGCTCAAGCCCTGGTTCGGGTCCAGCCAGGGTCTCCGGCTTCCGCCGCCGCTCGATCTGCCCGTCGTCGAGGCGCTCGCACCGTATGGCGAACAGATCGCCGCGTTGAACAAGCAGATCGGAGCGACGTTCCCGCGCCAACCGCTCAAGGACGCCTCCGGTGCCTCACAGATGGATCCCGGACCCAGGTGACCAGCCTTTACGGCGTGTCGATGCTCGAGGCGGCACAATATCCGCTCGAGTCGAACGTCAGCCTGGCCCTGCTGCGCGAGCAGGGTGGCGAAAACGATAAGAAGCTCATCGACGTCGCCATTGGGGCCTACGTCAATCTCCACGGCGACCCTGCCCTGGCTGCCGCGCAGGCGGCCCGCGAGGCGGGCAACGCACCGAACAGCGTGCTCGCGACCGCGGCCTGCATCTTCGGTCCACGACGACAACAAGCGGCGCGGGCGGCCGTTCGCGCGCTGATCGAGAACTTCGCCGCCGCCGGACTGGTCACTGCCCACGACGAGAGTTTCGATCTGGGCAGGGTGAGGCCAGTCGACGCCAAGCTGCTCGTCGGCGAAGAACAGGACGCCCGTGCCGGCGCCATGCTGGCGGGACTAAAAGCGCGCGGGGCGAAGTCGGTGTTCGTGCGCTACCTCCAGACGTTCGGAGGCATGCCGACGAGCGACGCCGTGCTGGCGGCGATTTGCGCGACGTTGGCCTGGGGGCCCCTGATGCGCAAGCGCGTCTCGCGGCTGACGGCCGAAAGCCTGCCCTGGTGGCTGTCCCTGTTCGGGACGTTGATCGGCGCCTCGGTGGCGGCCGATCAGCACGAGAAGAATCGCTTCTGCGGTATCCCGAATGCCGAAATCCTCGGCGAGCGCTCGATCAGCGAAATCGCGTTCATCGCGCTTCTGGGGCTCAAACCCGAACCCGCCGATCTCGCCGCGTTCCAAACGCTCGTCGGCCTGCTGCTCACCAACGGCCCTGGGGCGATCTCGGCCCAGGGCGCGAAGGGCGCGGTTTCGGCCGACGGTCCCGAAGACCCGGGGCGCATCCAGCTCAACAAGTGCCTGGTCGGCTTTCTCACCCACAGCGGGTATACGCACGGCGGAAACGGCTACGAAGGCATCGCTTTCCTGATCGAACAGTTCCGCGATTCAGGCTTGGCCGACCCAGGCAACCCGGATCATGGCATAGACTTGAAGTCGCTTGCGCAGCGCTACGTAGCCCATTACGCGAGCTACAAGTCGACCAAGAAGTCCGCCGGGAGTCTTGACATACAGAAGATCCCCGGCGTGAACCATCCGGTGTTCAAGGATAAACCGGTCAATTTTGATCCGCGCGAGGTCTTCATCCACGACCTTTTCCAGAAACGCGGCCAATACAACGTTTTCCACGAGTACTACCGGGAACTGGTGCAAGCCCTTTTCGAAGCCGGCGTTTCGCGCACCGTTTACTGCGTGAACATCGACGCGGTGATCGCCGCCTTGTTGCTGAAGATGCTGTGGCAACCCTATCGGAACGGCAGCTATCCTGCTCGGGCGCTGGAGACGGCCGCCTTCACGATCTTTCTCTATCCGCGCATGCTCGGTTGCGCGGCGGAGATCGACGACCACATGAACCGCGGCCGAAACATGGACACCAGGACGCCAGCGTCGCAGTGCCGGTTCGTCGCGTAGCGCAACGCTATTTGGAGGAGGAAATCCATGACAACAGCGGTAGCAGGGACGGGCAGTCCGCGGCAGTCGAAGCTAGGTGCGGTTCTCCGTGTCACCAGTGGCAATTTTCTCGAGCAGTTCGATTTTTTCCTCGCCGGCATCTACGCGACGTATATCGCGAAGACGTTCATTCCGGCAGAGAACCAGTTTGTTGCCCTCATGTGGACTTTCGGTGGATTCGCTCTGGGCTTCTTCATGCGCCCGCTCGGCGCGATCGTCCTGGGCAGCTACATCGACAGGGTCGGACGCCGCAAGGGACTCATCGTGACCCTGTCGATTATGGCCAGCGGGACGATGCTCATTGCCTTCGTGCCAGGGTACGCGACCATCGGTCTGTTCGCCCCCGTGATCGTGCTGATCGGGCGCCTGCTGCAGGGCTTCTCGGCCGGCGCGGAGCTCGGCGGTGTTTCGGTCTATCTCGCGGAAATGGCCACCCCCGGCCACCGCGGCTTCTATACCGCCTGGCAATCGGCGAGCCAGCAGGTGGCCATCGTCATGGCCGCGGCGCTCGGCTATGCCGTTAATCGCTGGTTGACAGCAGACGAGATCTCGGCGTGGGGCTGGCGCATTCCGTTCTTTGTTGGATGCTCCATCGTGCCGTTGATTTTTGTCCTCCGGCGCTCTCTTCTGGAGACTGAAGAGTTTCTGGCACGCAAACATCACCCCGACGCCAGCGAGATCGTGCATACCATGCTTGCTAACTGGGCGGTCGTCCTTGAGGGGATGCTGCTTGTGGCGATGACAACGACGACGTTCTATCTCATCACGGTGTATACGCCAACCTTTGGCAGGGTCGTGCTTAAGCTAACCGCGGCCGACAGCCTCGTGGTCACCTTCTGCGTCGGCGTGACGAACTTCTTCTGGTTGCCAATCGGGGGCGCGGTGTCGGATCGAATTGGCCGGCGGCCCCTGCTGATCGCAATCACCGTCTTGACGATCCTTACCGCCTACCCGCTCCTCTCGTGGGTCGTAAGCGCGCCGACCTTTTACAGACTGCTCCTGGTGCTGCTCCTGTTTTCGTTCTACTTCGGCATGTACAACGGCGCCATGGTGGTGACGCTGACCGAGGTCATGCCGGCGCAGGTGCGGGTTGTCGGCTTTTCGCTCGCCTTCAGCCTCGCCACGGCGGTGTTCGGCGGCATGACGCCGGCAATGTCGACGTTTCTGATCAAGCTGACGGACGACAAGGCGGCGCCCGCCTATTGGTTGAGCCTTGCCGCGGCATGCAGCCTCGTCGCCACCATGCTACTGCTGCGCCGGGCACGCCGGGCAGAGGCAACCGAGAGAGGCCGTTTGCGTCCATTCACTCGTTCAGCAGGAGTCCCCACGTGAGGACCAGATCTCGTTGCCAGGGTAGTTGCAGCGCTGACCGGTATATTGCTGCTCGCCGGCGTGGCCTACGGGGCCGAGGTCAATGTCATGATCTCGGGCGGCTTTTCGGCCGCCTATCGGGAGCTGATTCCGGAGTTCGAGCGAACGACCCACAATACCATCGTGACCGCGGCCGGCCCTTCGATGGGGACCACGCCCCAAGCCATTCCGAACCGCCTGCAGCGTGGCGAGCCCGCGGACGTCCTGATCATGGTCGACACGGCGCTCGACGAGCTGGGCAAGCAGGGCAAGGTTGTAGCGAACAGCCGCATTGATCTGGCGCGCTCGAAGATCGGCATGGTCGTGCGCGCCGGCGAGCCCAAGCCGGACATCAGCTCGGTCGACGCGTTCAAGCGCACCCTGCTCGAAGCGAGGTCGATCGCATATTCTGACAGCGCAAGCGGCGTGTATCTATCCGCGGTGCTCTTCGAGCGTCTTGGCATTGCCGATCAGCTGCGGAGCAAGAGCCGGATGATCCCGGCCGAGCCGGTCGGCGCGGTCGTCGCCCGCGGCGAAGCCCAGCTCGGCTTCCAGCAGATCAGCGAGCTGCTCCCAGTCCCCGGCGTCGATCTGGTCGGCCCTCTGCCGGAAGCAATTCAAAAGACCACGATTTTCGCCGGCGGCGTGGCCACGGGCGCCAGGCAGCCGGAGGCGGCACGGGCATTGCTGCAGTTTCTATCCTCGTCCGCCGCGGCGCAGGCTATCGCCAAAAGTGGCTTGGAGCCCGTAACATCGAGGTGACGCGAGCGCGCGCCCGAGGGAGCCCCAGCACGTCTGACCGCAGAACGGGTTGGCTTTGGCGCCAGGGCCGCGTCGGTTTTCAACCTCACAGACAGCTGAGTCATCGTGGACGTCAAGGCGAAGGACAGTCTGGGCAAGTTCAGGATCGACCGCGAAGGTTGACGCGTCACCACCCGCGTTGGGGGCTGTGGCCACGGCTCCGAGCGCAACCCGTGCCTACGGCGCGTTTGCGTCGGGAATGGCGTGTTGCGCGATCCTCTGGCTTGCTGGTTGTGCGACGCAGCCGCCGACCGCGATGGACAGCAGCGGATGGAAGCTGGCGGGTTCCGATGGCGCACAGAAGGCAGCGGTCATCTCTGCGCCGGTGGTCGACACCGACCTCGAAGAGCGGATCCTTGCCCTGAATCCCGAACACATCAGCGAGCACGACGTAAGGACCACGCTTGAGCTCGGTCCGTCGCCACAGATCATCCTGGTGCACGGTGGCGTCTACGGTACGAACTTGCTGATGAGGTCGTTTGCAAAATTTCTCATCGGCATGGGGTACCCCGAGGCGAAGATTCGCGATCCATCCGATGGCGCCTACTCGCAGAACCCGTTTGGAGACAGCGCCAGGCTTGCCGGCGAAATCGCTTGGTATTACGAGCACGAAGGGGTGCGCCCCATGATGGTCGGGCACAGCCAGGGTGGAATCCAAGCGGTGAAAGTGCTCTACGAACTCAACGGCACATTTAGCCATGAACTCGCCGTCTGGAACCCGATCACCGACACTGCGGAGAATCGCGATTCGATCATCGATCCGCTGACCGGCGCGAAGCTGCCGGTTGTGGGCCTTACCCTGTCGTACGTTTCGGTTGTCGGTGCCGGCGGTGTGGCGCTTGCGGCACCGGTTCACTGGGACATGGCGAAGCGCCTGCATAGCATTCCCAACACGGTGGAGGACTTCACCGGCTATGCGATCGACAACGATCTTATCGCGTGGACCTTCCCCGGTCCCGAAATTGCCAATCTTTACCGGCATAACGGGACGGCAAAAGTACGTAACGTTACGCTGCCGGAAACCTACAGCCACGTCTTCGTGCCGGTGACCGAGGCGCTGGCTGCAGACCCGAAGATGAGAGATTGGCTCAACGCATACGCGCCCGGCGCGGACAACGGGGAGCCGCCGGGTGCCCGCGACGGACACGACAACAATGCGCTCTGGGCGGCCGACGTTTGGTTCAGCATCAAGCAGCATTGGTGCCTAGAGGCGCAACGCTACATTCGGGCCAGACGGGCGGGGCTCGCCGCGCAATGAGCCGCATGGCGGCAGTCAAAGCAGGCTGCCGATTGCGCGGTCGGCTGCATCCCTCGTGCGGTCAACGCACGAGTTTTGCGAAGCATTTGGCGAAAGGGCCCGCCTCTTGCGTCAAATCCTCGTTGGTTGCATCGCTCAACGACAGCTCGCCGTGCACCACCGGTGTGGCACCGGAGTTGTCAATGGTGCCGTCGACGACGAATGTGTATTTCCTGCCCTGGGGTAGAAGCTTGGCGCATTGTTCGAGAGTCGCTGCCGAGTCGGCCGGAGGCGGCGCGGCAGAGCCTTGCGCCACGAGGCAGAGGAAAATCGCGGTTACCCGTGTCACGGCGGTTTGCATAGCCCTAACCTAGAAACGAATGGAACCCCGTCGGCACTGGCGACCGACAGGCGCATGGCCTTGGCGCCAGGGCCGGCGATCCAGAATCCGCAGCAGATCGAATCCACACTGCCGGTTGGCGCAGTATATGCGCTCAGTGACCTGCTGATCCATCTCGTCGACACGCCAGCACGCCAGCGCGCCGCAGGACCACGGGCAGGTGAAAACCTACATACGTATGCAGATAACGCACTTTATACTTCCTTTCACGAGGCACCAACACCACGACCCGAGCGTCACGTCCTCCGGCTGGAGGGCCGCTCTCGCCAAGGAGATGCCATGCACGCTACTTCCGACCGCGTTGTCGCATTCGATGCAATGCCCCGCCGCTTACTGTTTGCCATCGGCCTTTTTACGTTCGCGCTTGGCGCGCAAGCGCAGGACCGATGCTCTGCGACAGGCGTCATGGCGGGCTTGAAGTTCGCGGCGAACAATTGTGTAGCGGCGCTGTACGGCAGCCAGCACAGCGTTTCGATCTGGTTCAACGAAGATCCCATCTCGGCGCAGGAAGCCGCGGATTTCCAGGCGTCGGGCACCGTCGATGTCGCAAAAAACGGCCAGCAAAGAACGCTGGTCCTCATAATGCTTTGTCCGGGAGGCGGGACCACCAAGGCGTCGCCCGCGGCCGTCAAATCGATGGGCCTGACTACGAACCACGCCAAATCTGTGCTCGCGGGCATCCAGTGGAACGTCAAGTCGCCGAAGGACTTCAAGGTTGCGAACATGACCGGAGACATCGTGCCGGGAGGCACGTTGGCGGGAGATCTAGCCGGCCGCTGGCACAAGACGACCTGGAATCTAAGCTTCGACGTCAAACTGCCCGCTAAAGACGCGGCAATAGGAATGGACTGCGCCAAGTGACAGTGCGGCAGCAGCGGTGGCAGCCGCTGCGCTTAGAAATCGATTTTCTCCAGGCGCGCCTCGATGTAGGCCTTCTGGCCGCCATCGAAGAGGCGCTCAAACTTATCCTCACCGGCAGAGCGCAAGGGAGTCAGGACATCCGCTTTCCAGGGCTCGCGCGCGGTGATAACGGCACCGGCCGCTTGGGCACGGCAATCGATCATGTCCCGAGTGAACGGCAGGCCCAGGAACTGGCAGACCTCCTTCACGACGGCCTCCGTGTCCGAGAGCAACCCCTCAAGGCGGATAATCCGCACCTCGGGCATGTTTCGCAGGAGATGTGCATAGCGTGCACTGCTGTTCCATGCCTCGATGGCCAGGTCCAAGTTGCGATAAGCGGCCCAGTCGGGGTACTTGCGTCCCATGTCGTACAGAGCCGCGACATTCTGGCGGCCGTCGCGAACAATGGCGATGAATTTCGCTCCCGGAACGAGCGCCAGGATCTCGGGCACGAAGCATATGTTTCCGGGAGTCTTCTCAACCCACCACGACTTGCCCTTATCCAGCGTCAGGCGATCTAGCATCGCCACGAACCCATCGACGAACTGGCGAATCGATTGACTGCGGATCGGCAGCAGTTGCTCCAGATCGCGGCGTGCCACGCCATTGAGCAGTGCGGTGGCCTGCCGGTAGCACAATTGGGTGCGGCGGTGCACGGTGATCTGCCGCGTCTGGCCGGGCACGACCGGACTCAGGAGGTGGCTGAACACGGCGGTCTCCGGAAACGAGAGGACGGCAGGATGCGCGGCGAGAAGGGATTGAAGCAGCGTGGTGCCTGAGCGGGCGCATCCGACCACGAACAGGCGGCCAGCCATCGCGCGCGTCGCATCAGGGGGGTTAGGTTCGGGCATCTCGCGTATGGGTCGGCCTGGTGCCTGGAATCGGCAGACTCCGGGGGCGAAAACCTGCGGGAAAATAGCTTACTCTCGCGCAATACGCCAGGCGAATTCGTCGTGCAGCGACGCTGCCCCGTCGGCAAAGGGGGATGTCGAGGCGATGATGGCAGGGACGGCCATAACCGGCAATGCCGTGCCGCGCAAGGACGGACGCAGTCGCAACCCTCGCCGCAGGCAGACCCGGCGGCGCCGCGTGCGAGACGACAAGCCTGACGGCCGAAGGGCCGTTACATCGTCTGGCGCGCGCCAGAACCTTCCGGTTCCATGCTCGCCACGACGATGATGGCTGCGCCTAACACGATGGCGGCTATCAGCACGCCAACGAAGAAGAACGCTTCCATACTTTGCCCTGTTTCCTAAGACGAATTTAGTCCCCAAACGCCTCCAGGGTGTTGATCTGCGGCAAATCAGGCGCATTTTCCGGCAGGGACAGCCGAGCAGTATGGCCTGGGCCGGCCACCGGGTCACACCACTGCACGCAACAGCGGCATCGCGCCACGCGAAGGGCGAAGGTCGGATACGACCAAGGCGGGAAAGCGCGCCTAACCGGACTGGCCACCGCGTTGGAGGCCAAGGCGCGCGCCGGAGATGACGGAAGGGGCGCCGACCGAGGTCCACGGCCAGCGGCCTGCAATCCGACGACGGCCATGAAGACCGCTTCATCCTCCACCACTCAGGTGCCCCAACAGCTTGCCGATTGCCTCCGCCATGTTGGCGAGATCGCCGTTGGCGTGTAACAGCGGCAGCAGGGTCGCCATGGCACCGAAGGTAGACCCGACGAGTTGTCCGAACGAGCGGAGATCAAACGGAACTACATGCATGTTCTCGATCCGCGACAACATCGTCCCAAGCGTGGTCAGCCCTGCCAGCCCTCGGATTTCATGGATGTCTGCTTCCTCGGCTGCCATGAAGTGAACTGGATCGATCGGACCCGGGATCATGGAAGGAGGCGGCAGAATCGAGGCATAGATGAATAGGGCTCCGACTAGCGCAAGCAGCGCGGTTGACACCAACAGCGCGGGCTTGTGAGAGCTTCACACCGCAATGATGGCTCAACCGTGAGCATCACGATGAGGCATGTCAAGTGCAGGGCTAATTTGACGGCAAGCCCAGGATCCACTCGTGTGCCGCCTCCGGGGCTCCGGGCAAGCGACCTGTTTATCCTGATCAAACCCACCGCGATATCCAGGACCCTCTAGAGAAACCCTGCCTCGCCTTTCTCGGCGCCGGCGGCGCGCGTCGAACTCTTGCGCGACGCGCCCCGGCGGGTCGCGCGAATGAAGTTTTGCCGATCCGTCCTACAGCACATTCAGACCTGCGCTGATAGGCAACCGTGGGCATGCGCAGGTAACTTATTTGCATGCGCAAGGTGGGCTGAAGGAATGCATACCTCGCGATCGAAGAGTGGATGTTAAATCGAAAGCCATCAATCGTAAGGAGTAATGTCATGAAGACCATGGTTTCCCTGCTCGCCGCCTCGACGCTGCTCTTTGGCGGCGCCTACGCTCTGGCCGCCACGCCATCCTCGGTCAACGAGTCGTCCGTCGCGATGGCGAAGTCGGAATCGAGTCACAGCATGGAGGTAGAGAAGCACATCAAGGACTTGCACGCAAAGCTGAAAATCACGCCGGCGGAGCAATCGCAGTGGGATGCGGTAGCGCAGGCGATGCGTGACAATGCGGCTGAACTCGACGGCGCCATCAGCAAGCGCGACGAGATCGCCGAGCACGGCACGGCCATGGACGACTTGAAGGCCTATGGCGACATCGTCCAGGTCCACGCGGACAGCATCAAGAAACTCTCCGCGGTCTTTGCTTCCCTTTATGACGTGATGCCGGCCGAGCAGAAGAAGGTGGCGGACGAGGTGTTCGCGCAGCGTCCTCATGAAGGCAAGAAGGTAGCGACGAAATAGGGCGCTAGCGATCTTGGCGCCGTGATTTCGATCAACGATCGAGTTTAAGGATCTAAACATGAAACGACGAATGGTCTGTTTCTTCTTGGCTCTTGTCGCCATTGCCGCGGCTTCTGCAGCGAGCGCGCGGGTCGATTTCAGTATCGGTGTCGGGGTCTATCCTTATGGGCCTCCGCCGGTCGTCTATCAGCCCGACCCCTACTACATCGCCCCTCCAGTCGTCTATGTTGGTCACGGGCGTTGGGGTGAGGGTGATTGGCACCATCGGAGAGGTCATCACGAGCATCACTGAATTCGACTGGACTCGGTAGTAGGGCGCGCCTCGCGGGGGTTCGCCCGACCGCCGCGGTTAGGGGTCTGCCCTGCCGGCCATGTGTCGCAAGTAGAGGAGCCAGCCGTAGATCACGACATTTGCGATCACGACCGCTCCAGCGAGCGCGAACTGGATCCCTCGTGTAAGGCCCGCAGGATAGATGACTGCGAGCAGATAGTGTTGGATGAAGCTCTCCGCATAGCCCGATTGGCCCGCCTTGATACGAAGATAGTTCTCCAGGTAAGTCAGCGGGCAAATTCGTCCGCTGATCTCCACCAACAGGCCCCATGCGGCTGCTGGAAGATGAAACATCGGTGTCCAACGCCACCATGCAGTGAGGATGGCGCCCAGAAGGACGAACAAGATGAACGCCAGATGAAGCAGCAGGACTGCGTCGGCAGCAAACTGGAAAAGCATGACCTAATCGACGACCGCGTTCGCTTCTGTTTCGCCCGCCTTCTTGGCACTGTGAGAGTGCATGTCAACGCGGAAGCTGCAGCAAAGTCCCGGTTTGGCAAGGAGTTGTTGAGGCCGCGCGCGCCTTACACGCAATGGGGATGTCACTTCCTATCCCGCGGTATGAGCCCCTGTTGCGTGGGCGGTGCGCTACGCAACGCAGTGTGAATGCCACACCCGCGCCAATTACCTCTGTTCTCAAGCCCCTTGGGGCAAATAACTCGGCCGTGGCGCCGTGAGGCCTTGCTTTGTCAGCCTCGTTGGCTCGTCGGCGAGCACTTCGTCGAGGCCGGACTCCAGCGCATCCAGTGCACGCTTGACTATTTCGCCCGGGCTCGACTTGGGAGCATCTATTGCGCTCGCGAGGTCCGTATCGACAAAGCTCATGTGCAGCGCCAGCACCTGTGTCTTCTGCGGTACCAACTCGTGCCGCAGCGAGTTGGTCAGCGACCATTCGGCAGTTTTGCTGGCCGCATACGCCGCGAGTCGACCGGAATTGACCCACGAGGCGATCGATAGGACATTGAGAATGGCGCCGCCGCCGTTGGCGGCGAGGATCGGCGCGAAAGCCTTGCTCATGCGCAGCACCCCGAAGAAGTTGGTCTCCAACTGGCGGCGTGACACCTCTTCGCTGTCGGGTGCGAGAAACCCACCCTGGTGGGCGACCCCGGCGTTATTGACGAGAAGCGCCACATCGCCCGCACGTGCCACCGCTGCCGCTACCTGGTCGGGGCTCGTGACGTCGAGCCGGATGACCTCGACACCGGGCTGTTTGACTGTCGAGGGATCCCGGGCTCCTGCGTATACTTTGCGAGCGCCGCGAGCCAGCAGTTCACGAGTGAACGCCAAGCCGATGCCACGGTTGGCACCGGTGACGAGGGCGACAGTGTCTTCGATCTTCATGAGAGTCTCCTGAGTTTCGGATTTCAAAGTTTGAATATGATGGTCATCATATTTTAGGATGAACGATATACAAGAGGCGACGTGCGAAGACATCGCCAATGGCTGTCTGCGCGTCGGCGCCGCAGGCGTTCAACCGATCGCTGAACCGAGCTACCTCTCATATCGCGCTCGTGGCGCCGATGATCCGAGCGTTCAAACGTCGCGCGTGGATCGCGCAGGTTGGGGTTCCGTGAGTAATTGCAACGGTTGCGGGCCGATATCACCCGCGGCGTGCTCTTTAGCGGTGGGTTCGAGCATTAGCGCGATGGCAACCAGCGCCCCCGAGATCAAAAGCAGATAGAGAACGTCCACCGTACTAGCAATCGCCGCGAACGCAACGGCAATCGTCGCGGCGTCAATCAACACGTCCACGCTGAATTGCCGCCAACGCAAAGCTGCTGCTCTGCCGCCACCTTTCATTTAAGGGGAGCTTTTCACGTGACTGGATAGCGTGTTAACTTAGACCACCGGTGATGCTGTGGCAATCAGCGCCACGCTGATTTGCTCGTAGGAAACCGTCCGGCAAGGATCACAATTCCGCGAATGAAAGAACCTTGCGAGCGAGCGCGAACCGACACTTAGACGAAGAAACGCGGTGATGCCGAGGATATAAACCGCACTTAACAATCAATCGGCGCCAAGAGAGCCGATACAAGCGATCACAGACCCCCGTGTTTGTTGCTTTGCGGGGAACTTTTTTTCGCCGGGTGTGGTCCTCCTGACTCGGGTCTTTACTTGAACACATTCTATGGAAGACAGCACCAAGCGCTACGTACTGAGCAAGGTTCCCGAGGTGACCTTGCTCTTCTGGATCCTGAAGGTCCTCGCGACAACGCTTGGAGAGACCGGAGGAGATGCCGTCACGATGTCAATGAACCTCGGATATTTCGTTGGTACTGCGATCTTCGCGAGCATCTTCGTATTCGTCGTCAGCGCTCAGCTTGCGGCGAAGCGATTCCATCCGTTTCTTTTTTGGGGCGTCATCGTCGCGACGACGACCGCCGGCACGACGCTTGCTGATCTACTCGATCGTTCCCTGGGGATAGGCTACGCCGGCGGGGCCGCCACGTTGTTTCTGCTTCTTCTCGTCTCGCTGGCCTTATGGCATTGGGCGGTGGGATCGATTTCCGTCAATCGTATTGAGTCGCGCAAGGCGGAAGTGTTTTACTGGAGCACCGTTTTCTTCTCCCAAACGCTAGGTACCGCGCTCGGCGATTGGATGGCCGATTCGGCAGGACTGGGTTACGAGGGGGGGGCAGTGGTCTTTGCGGCCGGACTCGTTGCGGTGGGTCTTGCCTACTACTACACGAGGATTTCACGCACGCTGCTCTTCTGGACCGCGTTCATTCTGACGCGACCGCTCGGCGCTACCTTAGGTGACTGGCTTGACAAACCGCACTCGCACGGCGGCCTTAACCTTAGTCGTTACGCCGCCTCGGCGGTGCTCGCGGCCGTTATCGTCAGTGCCGTTGCGCTCCTGCCTCAGAGAGCCGAAAGGGTGAAATCGAGGCCTCGGTCTGAACGCGAGCGGTTTGATCGTCGAAGGTAGCAGTACGACCCGTTGCTGTCGGTGACGACCGTCTGCTATCGGGAAATCCAATCGAAACGCTGTCAGCGATGGGATCCGGTCGCTCAATCGAGGGCGAAGATTTACCTTCCGATGCGAAAAGCGACATAGCCGCAAAGTCACGCCGCTGCGGATCGGCCCGGCTAAGGGCGCCAGTATCACCGTTACCCTCGACAAGCTCAGGGCGAACGGTCAATTTAAATCGCCTACCTGGTTACAATACCTCGGGCAGCTCCACGCCTTTCTTCCGCTTTGGCCGGAACCACATCACACCAGGGTAACCCTTCAGCGGCGCCAGAGACTCTCCCATATAAGCCCAATCCACTTTCTCTTGGATGGATAAGTGGTAGCGCGGCTCACGGCCCGTGCGTCCCGAAAACAGTGCGCGGGGAATGTTCACCCACATTGGCGCGCTCGCGCGTTCGTAGAATAGGGGCGTCCCACATCGGGCGCAGAAGCTTCTTCTTGCGCGGGTCTTCGGTTCGTCGAACTGGGTGATGCGTTCGGATCCCTGCAAGACGCGAAATCGGCTGCGCCACGTACCCACGTACGTCGCGTAGGCGCAACCTTGGGCGCGACGGCTGGCATCGGAATGGTCGTGCCAGGCCCAGAATGCGGGATAATCGATCTCGAACTTCACGTCCCCGCAAACGCATCGGCCGGTCGCCGTGGGAGTGGAAAGTTTGCCGGTCTTAACCCGGCCCGCGGACCTTTGCATGTCGAACCTCGCAGCGCAACGCGGCCTTGATATCTTTTGGCGCCAAGATCCCGTGGGGCTGTCTCAGGCACACCAAAGTGCAAAACAACCGGCTGCACCCCGCCTGGGTGCGGCCATTGGGCCGGATGTCGGTGAACAGGAATCAGGCGAATTAGCGACGGTGCGGTACCGGCCGGCTTCGGTCAATCGGTTCGCGCCGGGACCGACTCGCGAACCTTCGCGAGAAACGAAACTGCCGCCGCTCGGTCGGCTTCTGTCCAGCTCCGTGTATCTGGAGGAATGCAAGGAAACTCCAAATCGAGTTCCCCTTCCCTGGAACGGAGAAGCTCCAGCGCAGCCTCTTTCCAATCGGGGACCGGCGGCCTGGTATGTACGGTTTCCCAGGAGAAGGATCCATCGAACGACGACCTTGGGCTCCAAAGCTTCCAGATCGCCTGACCATCGGTAGCGACAATGCAAGCACTCTTCACCGAGAAGTTGCTCGGGTCGTATGCGCCAGAGAATCCTGGTGGCAACAGCGTTGCAACCGTGTCAGTATCGACGCTGGGGTCCATGTTCCTGAGTCGCCAGAATTCAGCGGCCGTCATGAACCGTGGCCTCTCGACAATCGTCCGACCACGCCAGACCGCTGATAGCAGTAGCATCGCCCCGGCGGTGCCCTGCTTTGCTCCATTTGCAGGCCAAGAGTTGGCGAGCATTTCGACTAGAGCGCCGTTCACGCCCATTCCCGGTGGAATATCCGGGACAGCAGCAAGGAAGGCGACTACCCGCAAGCGCTGTTCTGCCGACCACTCGATGTCTCCCGAAACGCCGCACGGTCCGTCCACTTCAGTGAAAGGAGCGTTGCCTCCGCCACGCAACGCCAAGACGATCGCGTCACGCCGCCTGGTGTCGAGCTGCGGAGGCGCTCCAAGGCCGACGAGCGGGATTAGACGGCCATCCTCGGTAACGACGCACAACCTCTCCAACGTCGAGCTTACACCCGCAATAGGACCGCAACCCGCGGCCAAGGCGAAAACACACAGGGCGACGCCGCTTGACGAGTTTAATTTGAGTGTCTTGGCAAACGGCAGAAACTCGTTCCCTTTCATGAAATCGGCGGTGACAATCGATGCGGGTCGCGTCGAAAACGTAGCCTTTGAGTCCGACGAACTCGCCACTTGTTTGATGACCAATAGCTGATCAGCGCCTCCGTGTATATCGCCCGGAAGCCTGGACTCGACATCCGCCAACGAAACTGATTTGTCATACGGGATTGGTATGACACAGCCCGACAGCGCTGCGCTGCATGCCACGGCCACGGCAATGGACCTGCCGGTGGAACAGCGACGGATCCGATTGCCCGCACAACCGACAAGTGCAGAAAAAAGTGAAAGCATGCGAGCTGTCGCAGGTAGCCTGTCCATTCGAGTCCTCCCTATTGGATGAAGCAGGCGTCATAGTTGCCCATATCTGTGCAATGCCTCGACGATCGCCTAGCGCTGAGAGTTCGCGAATTTGAGATTAGGAGCGTTTAGCGTAGGTAGCACCATGTCGCGATACGCGCGCGCCACCTGGAAACGTAATTCCTCTGGTCGATCTACGAGCGCAGGGATATCGGTCGAGTCCAACTGAAGCCTCACGTCATGCGTGAAGGCGTCGGCCTTGTAAGCCAGCGACCCAAGCTTGGCGTTCCACCACGTCAGTGAAGCGGTCGTCGTGACTGCGTAGCGGCAGCCACCTCCCGCTTTCTCGGAGACAGCCGCCGCCCGGAAGTCAAGCGACTGAATATCTATCGCGAAGACCGCGTCTATGGCTTGAGCCTTCGCGTCCTTGAGTACCTCGTCGCGACGCGAGCTGTCGTCCTCGCTGTGTTGTGCATCTAACGGGACGACCGGCATGCCGGTGCGCGCTTGCACGGACTCGAGCACTTCGGTGCGAATTGCTGACAGCAGGGAATCTCCCGCCACTGCACGCTGAAGCTTCTCCGGTAGCTCGGGATTAGAGGCCGCCAATTGGTCACTGCACGCAGCGTCCAGACGCGTCTTCGCGGCAGCCTGCTCCAGATGGTCCGCTTCCTGCCCCGCTTTGCTCGTTGCGCCGATCGCCTCGAAAGGCAGGATTGCGAGCTGGATGGCGGGCGGGTAGAGCGGCGCGAGGATCGCCAGCGGGGCGACAAGGATCGTGAAAGCGGTGACGCCCACTCCCAGCGACTGCTCCTTGCGTTTCTTTTTGGCGGCCGCATCGAGCGAGGTAGCAGCTGTGCTGTCGGCTGCGGCCACTTTCACAGCCGTCGCCCCCGCGGTGACAACGAGCCCGATCGTCCCATCGACTTTGTACTGCGGCCAATCCGCAGGCTTCTCTTGCTGGGTCGCGCAGGCGCAGAGTAGCGCGGCAGCGAGAACGGCAATTACGCGATCAGCCCAGCAACGAGGCGTGATCTTCCTAAAGCGATGCTGAACCGTGGAATCTGACATCGTATCCTCCCACAGCAGGTCTCCAACTGTGTAGACACGATCTGCCCTATGGAAAATGATGTCGACTGGAAATTGAAAGGTGGCGCCAGACGCTACCGCCAGGCTCCGCCGGTGCTACGGGGTAGCCTTTCAAGGGTTCCCGCGATGTCTCCTCGAAGAAAGCGGCTGCCTAATAGTTGGACTCAAAAACACGCCGGTCAGTTACCGCCGGTTGTCAACGCACCCGGATGGACCCGACCGAACCCAATTGGACGATGATTTTATGGCGTTTCTATAGGAGAAATCGAGGAAATCGAAGAGACAATGGCCATAGCTGGACGGCCCTGGTAGATCGTGGACGACCTGAGATTGGCGGATGGGGTGGGATTCGAACCCACGAGACCCGTAAGGGTCTGCCGGTTTTCAAGACCGGTGCCTTCAACCGCTCGGCCACCCATCCAAGTTCAAACTACGACACGCCCCGGACGCCTTGAAATCATAGCATTGGCACCCAAACTAAGCCCTTGGGCATTGAAACTTCAGGCCGTTCTGTTACTCTAATACGGCGCCACGGAAGCGCGTATAGTGGCTGAAATCGACTGCTGTGTGAGGGATACCATGGAACCGCAACTCAAGCCCGTACCGACCGGGAATCCGACCGACCAGTGGACCATGCCGGGGGCCGCCGCCGTCACCACCACCACCACCGCCGCGGCCGCGCCGAACAAGGTCCTGCGCCAAACCTACTGGCTACTCGCGCTGTCGATGCTACCGACGGTGGCCGGCGCATTCGCCGGGATGGCGCTCAACATTGCCGGGTATTTTCATGCGTCGCCGATCATGGCACCGCTGGTAATGTTCGCCGCCATGTTCGGTTCGCTATTCCTTGTCGCCGCCTTGCGTAACAGCGGCTGGGGCGTCATGGCGGTTTTCGGATTTACTTTCATTTCCGGGCTGATGCTCGCGCCGACGTTGCAGGTCGCAGCCGGGTTGAAGAACGGTGGCCAACTCGTCGCCCTCGCCGGTGGTATGACTGCAGCGGTTTTCTTTGTCATGGCGACGATCGCCACGGTGTCGAAGCGTGACTTCAGCTTCCTGGGCAAATTCCTATTCGTCGGCCTCATCGTGCTCGTCATCGCGATGCTGGCAAATCTGTTTCTGCAGATACCGGCACTCGCGGTGACAATTTCCGCCATCGCTGTGCTGATCTTCTCGCTGTTCCTGCTCCACGACGTCAGCGCGATCGTCCGGGGCGGCGAGACGAATTACATCATGGCGACCATCAGGTTGTTCCTTGATCTGCTCAACCTATTTGTGAGCCTGCTCAACCTGCTCATGATCTTTACCGGTCAGCGCGACTGACCGGGGCGTCTGCGAAAAAGGGCGCCCTTGGCCGCCCTTTTCATTGGCCGCGGCGTGTGAACAACGCGATCGATTCGACGTGCGCCGTGTGCGGGAACATGTTGGCCACGCCGGCTGCCGACAACTCGAAGCCGCGCTCGTGGACCAGCACCGCCGCGTCGCGAGCCAGTGTCGCGGGGTTGCACGAGACGTAGACGATGCGCGAGAGGCGGTCCACGCGCATCGCCTTGACCAGTTCAATCGCGCCTTCACGCGGCGGGTCGAACAGGGCCTTGTCCAAGCCGCCCAAGTCCGCGATGCCCTCCGGCGTCGGCTCGAATAGATTGGCGACGGCGAAGCGCACGTTTCCGGCAAGGCCGTTTCGGTCCGCGTTGGCCCTGGCCCGCTCGATCAGCGCCCGGCTGCCGTCCACACCTATGACTGCGGCACCGCGCCGTCCGATCGGTAAAGTGAAGTTCCCAAGGCCGCAGAAAAAGTCGGCCACCGCTTCGCCGGGTCTCGGCTCGAGCAGACCGAGCGCGCGCCGCACGAGCACGCGATTGAGCCCTGCGTTGACCTGGGTGAAGTCGGTAGGCTCGAAGTCAAGGGTCACGCCGAATTCAGGCAATGCGTAGCAGAGCCTGCGCCCGGGCGGCTGCAGCGGCTGCACGCTGGCAGGCCCCGCCGGTTGCAGGTAGAGCTGTACGTCATGGCGCGTTGCGAAGGCGGCAAGCTCACGCAAGTCGGCTTCGCCAGGCGGCGACAGGACGCGCAGCACCAGCGCGTCGACGGGTTCGCCTTGGTCTTCGCCGATCGCCAGCTCGATCTGCGGCAGGCGGTCGCGGATCGACAGCCGGGCGACGAGCGCGCGCAGTTCGGGCAACAGCGCCGAGATGCGCGGTGGCACCACCAGACAGCTTGCCATGTCGGCGACGTAGCTTGATCTTCGCTCGTGAAAGCCGACGAGGACGCCGCCTTTCTTGGCAACATCGCGCACCGAGAAACGGGCACGATGCCGGTAACCCCAGGCGGTGCCGTGGATCGGTGCGAGCAACTCGACCCGCCCGCACCCGTCCGATGTGCCAGAGCGCATCCTCGAGCACGCGCTGCTTCACCGCGACCTGCGCCGTCGGATCGAGGTGCTGCAGGCTGCAGCCGCCACAGATGCCGAAATAGCGGCAGGCGGCCGTCACGCGCGACGGGCTCGCGACGTGGAGCTCGGTGATGCGCGCGAGATCGTAGTTGCGCTTGCGGCGAAGGACCTCGACCTCGGCGTGCTCGCCGATCAACCCGCCTTCGACGAACATGGCCTTGCCGTCGACCCGAGCGATCCCACGGCCTTCCTGATCGAGCGCGGTGATGACGACAGTGTCCATGCTTTCGGCCGTGCCCGGGAGCTAGCCTGCCCGCAGGCATGAGAAAGGCTGACCATGGCGGCAGTCTTCCTCGTGCCAGCGGTTACGCGAAGGCGTCGGCGAGCTGGGAGCAACGGAAGCAATCACATTGTACCGGGGGCGCCGCCGCGGGCGGATGAGTTCGCCGCGGCGCGGTAGAATTGCACCATGCGCATTCTCGCGCTCGACGCTTCGACCGAAGTCTGCTCCGCCGCAATAGGCGACGGGGCGTCCTGGCTCGAGCGCGCAGATCTCGCCGGACAACGGCATTCCGAAATGCTGCTGCCGATGGTGAGAGCTCTGCTCGTTGAGGCCCGCCTAGAATTGCCCGATCTGGGCGGTATCGCCTTCGGCGCGGGCCCCGGCTCCTTCACTGGCCTGCGCGTCGCCTGCGGCGTCGCACAGGGGCTCGCGTTCGGGGCGAACCTGCCGGTGATCGGTGTCGTGACGCTCGAGGCGATGGCCGAGACCGCCCGCAGGCAGAGTGGGCGCACGCGGGTGATCGCGGCGCTAGACGCGCGCATGCACGAAGTCTACTTCGCCGCCTATGAGCACGACGGGGCGCGCTGGTTACCCCGTATCGCGCCCGGTGTCGCCGCCCCCGGCGAGGTACCCCTTCCGGAAGGCGAGGGCTGGGCGGGCCTGGGCAACGGTTTCGCGGCGTATCCCGCACTGCGCGAGCGCCTCGCGGCGGCGCTGGCGTCCTGCGATGAAGGTACTCTGCCGTCGGCGATTGCTATCGGCGCCCTGGCCTTGCCGAGATTGGCCGCGGGGGACGGCGTCGCCGCGCGCGATGCCGCACCGTTGTACGTGCGCCATCGCGTGGCACTTACCAGCGCTGAACGTGCAGTCGGAGCGCGGCTGTGAACGCCACGCTCGCGCGCAATGTCGCCATGGCGACCGTACTCTTTCGTCCGCTCGCGGAAGCCGACATCGAGGCGGTCGTGGCCCTGGAATGCGAAGCGCATGCCGCGCCGTGGACGGCGGGCAATTTCCGCGATGCGCTGGCCGCGGGCTACGGCGCGGCCGTGGGCACAGCCGATGGCGTGGTCGTTGCCTACGGGGTCTTGTTGCTTGCACCCGGCGAGGTGCAACTGCTCAACCTCACCGTCGCCCCCGGGGCGCGACGCCTCGGCATCGGACGGGCGTTGCTCAAGCGCTTCCTCGCCGATGCCCGCGCGCGGGGCGCCGAACAATGCTTTCTCGAGGTCCGCGTGTCGAACGAGGCGGCGATTGCGCTGTATGCGGAGGAGGGATTCGTGCCAGTCGGTCGACGCACCAACTATTATCCAGCGCGGGGTCCGGGCACGCGCGAGGACGCCTTGGTGATGCGACGGGCGCTGGACACCGACTGACATGGCCGACCGCTATGAGATTCTGCGCGAGCTCCGATTGTTGCCCCTGTGGCGCCTGCGCCGTGCCGGCTCCGTCGCGGCAGCCCCGCTGAGGGCCGCCGCCACCGAGGCCGGGCGCGCTGCTGTCGTGATCGTGCCCGGCAACGCGGGGGACCCCGCCGCGGGTCGCCTAGAGCATATTGCCAAGCTCCAGTGGCCCGAGTTTGCCGCCGACGTCGCCGCGTGCACGGCGTGCGGATTGTGCGAGACGCGCAACCGTCCGGTTCCTGGCGTGGGTGACGTGCATGCCAAGTGGTTGTTCGTCGGCGAGGCGCCAGGCGCCGAAGAGGATGCCAGAGGCGAGCCGTTCGTCGGCCAGGCCGGCCGGCTCCTCGACAACATCCTCGCTTCGCTCGGCTTGAAACGGGGGCACGACGTCTATATCGCCAACGTGCTCAAGTGCCGCCCGCCGGGCAATCGCACGCCCACGCCGCTCGAGGCGGAAGCCTGCCGCCCATACCTCGACCGCCAGATCGCGCTGATCAGGCCGGCGCTCATCGTCGCGCTGGGCAAGAAGCGCGGCCACGACCTTGCTCAATGTCGATGCGACCATCGCCAGCCTGAGGGGCCGTGTGCACCATTACCAAGGTGTGCCGCTCGTCGTTACCTATCATCCGGCCTATCTCTTGCGCAACTTGCCCGACAAGGCGAAGGCGTGGGAAGATTTGTGTCTGGCTCGAGTCACGATGCGGCTGCGGCCAGAAAGCGATCGCGGCTCGGGCTTGCGAACCGGCACGGTCGGACCCACCTTGAAACCGAGCTAAGAATCCTCGAGGGAGAGCCACGATGCGTAAGTTTCTCGCCTTCGCTGCGGCGGCGATGGTCGCTGTTGCGTTAACCGGCTGCGGCTACAACGATTTGCAGCGGCAGGACGAGCAGGTCAAGTCCGCCTGGTCGGAGGTGCTCAATCAGTACCAGCGCCGAGCCGACCTGGTGCCCAACCTTGTCAACACGGTCAAGGGCTACGCTGCCCAGGAAGAACGGGTGTTGACCGAGGTGACCCAGGCGCGTGCCAGCGTGGGCAGCATCCAGGCGACGCCGGAGCTGATCAACGATCCTCAGGCCTTCGCCAAGTTCCAGGCGGCGCAGACGCAGCTGCAGTCTGCCTTGTCGCGCCTGCTGGTAGTCGCCGAGAACTATCCCCAGCTCAAGTCCGATCAGAACTTCCGCGATCTGCAGGCGCAGCTCGAAGGCACCGAGAATCGGATCGCGGTCGCGCGCAACCGCTATATCAAGGCGGTGCAGGAGTTCAATACCACCGTCCGTTCGTTTCCGACGAACCTGACTGCGATGCTGTTCAAGATGAACGTCAAGCCCAACTTTTCGGTCGAGAATGAGAAGACGATCAGCGCGCCGCCGACGGTGGACTTCAGCAAGCCGGCCCCGCCTCCCGCGCCGGCGCCAGCACCCGCACCGGCAGCCAAATAGCGCCTTCGCGCAGGCGTTCGTCAATTGGCCCTCGCCCGCACCGCGCCGCGTAATTCCCGGCCATCGCCCGCTTGGCGCGGGTGGCCGGTGGCGCTGGCGCTGTTGGCGATCCTCGGCGCTACCGGCGCGGCGCCATGGGAAGCGCAGCACGACGGGCTGCAGCCGGTACCGCCGCTGCAGGCCCGGGTCACCGATCTGACCGGCACGCTATCCGCGCCGAGCGCCAGGCGCTCGAATCGAAGCTCGCCGACTGGGAAGCGCGCACGACCAACCAGCTTGCGGTACTGATCGTGCCGACCACCAAGCCGGAAGCGATCGAGGACTACTCGATACGTGTCGCCGAGGCGTGGAAGCTGGGGCAGAAGGGTAAGGACAACGGTGCGATTCTGCTGGTGGCCAAGGACGACAAGCAAATGCGCATCGAGGTCGGCTACGGCCTCGAGGGCGTGCTCACCGACGTCACGTCGCATCGCATCATCACGGAAACCATCGCGCCGCAGTTCAGCAAAGGACAGTTTGCAGCCGGTCTCGATGCCGGCGTCGACCGCATCATCAGCGTGGTGAGCGAAGGCAAGCCGCTGCCGCCGGCAGCGCCCAGCCGGCGCGCACCGACCCACGGCTTCGACATCGGCACCCTGGCCCTGATCCTGCTCGTCGCCGTGCCCGCCATCGGCGCGGTCCTGCGCTCGATTCTCGGCAACGTGGGCGGTTCGGTCGCCGGAGCCGGGGTGGTCGGCGCGGCAGCATGGTTCTTCGCCGGCTCGCTGCTTATCGCCGGCATTGCGGCGCGTCGTTGCCTTCATCATGATCAGTTTTTCGGACCTTTGGCGGCGCGGCGGACCGGGTATGTGGATTCCCGGCGGCGGGGGAGGCGGTTTCGGCGGCGGTGGCGGCGGCTTCTCGGGCGGTGGCGGCGGCTTCGGCGGCGGCGGCGCTTCCGGCGGATGGTGAGCTAGCGATGGCAATCAGCAAACCGCTGCGGCTCGGGCGTCACTTCGTCACCGACCATCACAGCGCCAGGCGCAAATTCTCGGCGCAGGCGTTGCAGCGTATCCAGGACGCGATTGCCGCCGGCGAGCGGCAGCACGCTGGCCAGGTCCGTTTCGTTGTCGAAGGCTCGCTGCCGCTGAGCCAGATCCTGCACGGGCTGAAGCCGCGCGAGCGCGCGCTGGAGCTCTTCGGCAGGCTCGGCGTCTGGGACACCGAGCACAACAGCGGCGTGCTGGTCTACGTGCTGCTCGCCGACAGAGGCGTGGAGATCGTGGCCGACCGCGGCATCAGCGGCAAGATAGCGCAGGAGACCTGGCAGGTGATCTGCCGGGCAATGGAGTCGGCGTTCCGGGAGGGGCGCTTCGAGGAAGGCGCCATCGCCGGCATCAACGCCATCAACGAGCTGCTCGCGCAGAGCATTTCCCGCGCCGCGGCGAAGGATCCAACGAGCTGCCGGACCAGCCGGTCGTCCTCTAGCGCGCGCGGCTTTGCGCCATTCGGCGCGCTCGGCCGCGACCAGGTGCAGCAGGTCGCCAGCGGCGAGGTTGAGCCGATGGCGCCACATGACGAGCACCATCGTGCCGGAAACGAACAGACCGAACAGGACGATCGCCGCGTTGGTCGAAAGCCCGGCGTGGACCATCAGCGCGTACATCGCCGAGCATCACCAGCACGCCGAGGTTCTCGTTGAAGTTCTGCACGGCGATCGAATGGCCCGCGCCCATCAGCACGTGGCCGCGGTGCTGCAGCAGGGCGTTCATCGGCACGACGAAAAACCCGGCGAAAGCGCCGATGAGTGTCATCAGCACGATCGCGGTCTCGCAGCTTGTTCACGCACGGTCATGACCATGACGCTGATACCCATCATCACGCCGAGCGGCAGCACCTTGACCGCGCTGCTGAGCGAGACGAACCTTGCCGCGAGCACCGCGCCGAGCGCGATGCCGATGGCGACCACGCCCTGCAGGTACGATGCGCGCGACAGGTTGTAGCACAGGTGCGTCGCCGCCCAGTCGATGACGATGAACTGCAGCGTTGCGCCGGCGCCCCAGAACAGCGTAGTCGTGGCGAGCGAGATCTGGCCGAGCTTGTCGCGCCACAGCAGCGCGTTGCAGTGGGCGAATTCGCGGATCAGGTACAGCGGATTCTTGCTCACCACGCGGCGCTGCGCGCCGGTGTCGGGAATGTACCAGTTGAACAGCGCGGCGATCGCGTAGCAGCCCATGATGACGGCGATCGCCGCCTGCGGCGGGGTGTCGATGCCGGTATCGATGTTCGGGGATGTCGATGGCGAGCAGCCAGCTCGACACCGGGCCGCTGATCAGCACGCCGCCCAGCAGCACGCCGAGGATGATCGAGGCGACGGTCGTGCCCTCGATCCAGCCGTTGGCGATGACCAGCTGCCGCGGCGGCAGGAGCTCGGTCAGGATGCCGTACTTCGCCGGCGAATAGGCGGCCGCGCCCAGACCGACGATGGCATACGCCACCAGCGGGTGCGAGGAGAACAGCATCATGCCGCAGCCCACGATCTTGATGCCGTTGGTGATCAGCATCACGCGGCCCTTGGGCATCGAATCGGCGAACGCGCCGACCAGCGGCGCGAGCACGACGTAGGAAATGACGAAGCACTGCTTCAGCGTCGGCGTCATCCAGGCCGGCGAATCGAGATCGCGGAGCATCTGGATGGCGGCGACCAGCAGCGCGTTGTCGGCGAGCGACGAAAAGAACTGCGCCGCCATGATGATGTAGAACCCGGCTTGCATCGTCCTCGAAAATGGCGCGAATGCTCCTCGGTCTCGGCGTCATCTGGCGGCAAGCGCCGGGGAGCTTTGCTGCGCTTGGTTGTGTATATAATTGACCAAATTTGCCGGCGCATGCGGCTCGCGCCTTATACCACGTTTTCCCCACCAGACCAAACCCGCACCGGCCGGGTCCAATTTCTTCGCCGCCTCGATCGTCATGGCCCGTCCACTCCTGGCCCAGGTCAATCTGTCGGCGCTGCGCGCGAATCTGGCGCGCGTGCGCAAGCACGTCGCCGACGCGCAGGTGCTCGCCGTTGTCAAGGCCAACGCCTACGGTCACGGCCTCAAACGCGTCCTGCCGGCGCTCTCCGACGCCGACGGCCTGGCGCTGCTGGAGCTCGACGCGGCGATAATGCTGCGCAAGCAGCACTACGCGCGGCGCATCCTGCTGCTCGAAGGGTTCTTCGAGGCGCGGGAATTGCCGGAGATTGCCGCGCGCCGCGTCGCCGTTGTAGTGCACCACGTGGAACAGGTCAGCATGCTGGAGGCGGCCTCGCTGCCGCGCCCGATCGAGGTTTTCGTCAAGATCAATACCGGCATGAATCGCCTCGGCTTCCGCCCTGCCGATGCGCACTCGGTCGTCGAGCGCTTGTCGCATACGCCGAGCGTCGCCGTGCTGCGGCTGATGACCCACCTCGCCCGCGCGGAAGAGGAGGAGGGCCTGCGCGCCCAGCTCGACCTGTTCGAAGAGGCGTGCACCGGTTTGCCCTATCCGCGATCGGTCGCCAATTCGGCAGGCGTGATCCGCTACCGCGAAGTCGGCGGCGAGTACGTTCGTCCCGGCATCATGCTCTATGGCTCGTCGCCGTTTCCCTACGATACCGCGGAAATGCTCGGACTGCGCCCGGTGATGACGCTCAAGAGTGCGCTGATCGGAATTCAGGACCTGAAGCCCAACGACAGCGTCGGCTACGGCGGCACCTACACGGCGGCGCGCGCGATGCGCATCGGCGTGGTGGCCTGCGGTTACGCCGACGGATACCCGCGGCATGCGCCAAACGGCACGCCGGTGCTCGTGTGCGGCAAGAAAGTCCGTACCGCAGGTCGCGTGTCGATGGACATGCTCACCGTCGATCTCACCGACGTTCCCGAGGCGACCCTTGGCAGCCCTGTACGTGCTCTGGGGCGAAGGACTGCCGGTCGACGACGTCGCGGCCGCAGCGAGCACGGTCGGCTACCAACTGCTGTGCGCAGTCGCGCCGCGCGTTCCATTCGTGACTACCGAAGTCGGCACAGTCGACATCGAACTCTGATAGGCAAATCATGTACACCGTGGTCACCGGCGCGGCCGGCTTCATCGGATCGAACCTTATCAAGGCCCTCAATGCGCGCGGGGAAACCCGGATCCTCGCCGTCGACGAGTTCACGGCCGACCTCAAGTTCCGCAATCTGGTCGATTGCGAGATCGCCGATTACCTCGACAAGGACGAGTTCCTGCCGCGGCTCGTCGATGGCGATTTCGACGACGACATCGCGGTGGTGCTGCATCAGGGCGCGTGCTCTGACACCATGGCGAACGACGGCCGGTACATGGTCGCGCAACAATTACCGCTATTCGATCCGGCTGCTTGACCACTGCCAGGACAACGACATCCCGTTCCTGTACGCCTCGTCCGCATCGGTATACGGCGTGGGTCGGGAATTCCGCGAGGAGCGCGCCTGCGAATCGCCGCTCAACATCTACGGCTATTCGAAGTTCCTGCTTGATCAGTATGTCAGGCGCCTGTTGCCGGAACGCACCGCGCAGGTGGTCGGCTTCCGCTATTTCAACGTCTACGGCCCGCGCGAGGCGCACAAGGGACGCATGGCGTCGGTCGTCTCGCACCTCTTCGACCAGTACCGCGCGTCCGGCAAGGTCAAGCTGTTCGAGGGCTCGGGGGGCTTCGCAGCCGGGGAGCAGCGACGCGATTTCGTCAGTGTCGAGGACGTCGTCAAGGTGAACCTCGACTTTCTCGATCACCCGGAATGCGCAGGGATCTTCAATGTCGGGTCGGGGACGGCGACGACATTCAATGCCGTCGCGGCGGCGACGATCAACGCCTGCCGCGCGGCCGACGGCAAAGCGGCACTGCCGTTCGTGGAATTGCACCGCGCCGGCGCGATCGAGTACGTCGAGTTTCCGCCGGCGCTGGTCGGCAAGTACCAGAACTTCACCCAAGCCGACCTTTCCCGCCTGCGCGCCGCAGGATATGTGGCCCCGATGCTGCAGGTCGAGGAGGGGATCATGCGCTGCGTCAGAGCCTTGCTTGCCAGCCCCTCGGGCAACGCTTAACATCATTCCGGCGTCGCGTGCGCGCCGGCCCCGTCGCCGCTCAGCCTCCACCCCGCCTGCACGGCGGGTTTTTTGCTCGAAGCGGACGGGACGCCGGCAACTCGCGCAAAGGGCATCGTGTATCAGACCATTGAAGACACCATCGGCAATACACCGCTGGTTCGGCTGCAGCGCCTGCCGGGAGCGACGAGCAACGTCCTGCTCGCCAAGCTCGAAGGCAACAATCCGGCCGGGTCGGTCAAGGACCGTCCCGCGCTGTCGATGGTCGTCGAGGCGGAAAGACGGGGCACCATCAAGCCGGGCGACACCCTGATCGAGGCGACGTCGGGCAACACCGGCATCGCGCTGGCGATGGCGGCCGCGATGCGCGGGTACAAGATGGTACTCGTGATGCCCGAGCATCTTTCGCTCGAGCGGCGGCAGACCATGCGCGCGTTCGGCGCCGAGATCGTGTTGACGTCCAAGGCGGGCGGCATGGAAAGCGCGCGCGACATCGCCGAGAAAATGCGCGCTGAAGGCAAGGGCATCATCCTCGATCAATTCGCCAATCCCGACAATCCGCTCGCGCACTACAAGGGAACCGGCCCGGAGATCTGGCGCGACACCGAGGGCCGCATCACGCATTTCGTGTCGAGCATGGGGACCACCGGAACGATCATGGGCGCGGGCAGGTTCCTGAAGGAAAAGAACCCGGCGATCTCGATCGTCGGTTGCCAGCCCGAAGAGGGTTCGCAAATCCCCGGCATACGCAAGTGGCCCGAAGCCTACCTGCCGAAGATCTATGATGCGAGTCGCGTCGATCGGCTCGAGTACGTGTCGCAGTCTCAGGCCGAAGACATGGCGCGGCGGCTCGCGTGCGAGGAGGGCATCTTCGCCGGCATCTCCTCCGGCGGCGCATGCGCCGTGGCGCTGCGTGTTTCGCGCGAGGCCGAAAACGCCACCATCGTCTTCATCGTCTGCGACCGCGGCGACAGATACCTGTCGACTGGCGTCTTTCCGGGATGACGGGTGCCCTGCCGGGGCCCTCCGTTCGCGCCGGCGTGTCGCCAGGAACTGAGATGTCCGGGCCAACGCGGCAACGGCGCGCTGCGCGATGACGCCTACGCTGGTCTTCGACATCGAGACGATTCCCGACATTGCCGGGCTGCGCCGGGTCCATGCGCTGCCCGCCTCGCTCGGCGATGCCGATGTGCTCGCCTGGGCCCTCCAACAGCGGCGCGCCGCGACCGGCGGCGATTTCCTGCCTTTGCATCTGCATCGCATCGTGGCCATTGCCTGTGCGCTGCGCGATGGGCAGGGGTTTCGCGTCTGGTCCCTGGGCGAGGCCACCGATGCCGAGCCCGAGCTCATCCGCCGCTTTTTCGACGGCGTTGAGCGCTACACGCCGCAGCTCGTGTCGTGGAACGGAGGCGGCTTTGACCTGCCGGTGTTGAACCACCGCAGCCTGATCTACGGCGTGGCTGCGCCACGCTACTGGGATTGGGGAGATGACGACCGCGAATTTCGCTATAACAACTATCTGAGCCGTTTTCACACCCGGCACCTGGATTTGATGGACGTGCTCTCGTCGTTTCAGCCGCGTGCCGGCGCGGGCCTCAATGCGATGTCGCGGCTGTGCGGCTTTCCAGGCAAGCTCGGGTTCGACGGCTCCGAGGTGCACGCGGCGTATGACGCCGGGCGGATCGAGGACATTCGCCGCTATTGCGAGACTGACGTCCTCAACACGTACCTGCTGTATGTTCGCTTTCAGCAGCTGCGCGGAACGATGTCTGCGGGGCAGTACGCGGCTGAGATATCGCTGGTGCGGGAAAAAATTGCCGCCGCCAAGGAGCCGCACTGGCGCGATTTTCTCGCCGCGTGGGATGCCGTCGCGGGTTGATTATTACGCGCGCAGCAGCGGCACCGGCGCGAAGCGTCCGCCCAGCGGCTCGACCGACGACACGCCCCACCAGCGATCGAGTACGGTGGCATAGACGCTGCGGAAGTCGATGGCGAAGCCGGTGTTGCCGTCAGCCCCCAGGCTGTCGAGCGAGGGTTGCTCGCCGTACAGGCCGCCCGCGACGCGACCGCCAGCGGCGAAATGCACGCTCGCCGTGCCATGGTCGGTGCCCTGGGAAAGGTTCTCCTTGGGCCGCCGCCCGAACTCGGCGTACGTGAGCAGCAGCGTGCTGTTCCACCGCCCAAGCTCCACGAGCGCACTCTTCAGGGCTACCACGCCGCTCGCCAGATCGCCCAGCAGCCGCGCCTGCGTGGCCAGCTGCCCGCTGTGGGTGTCGAAGCCGGTGAGCGTCACGCGCACCACGGCAACCCCGGCTTGATTGGCAATGACCTGGCATGCAGTCTTGATCGCGTTACCGAAGCCCCCGGACGGAAACTCGGTCCTGAAGACGTAATCGGCCTTCAGACGCGAGGCCGCCTGCATGATGTCGGCCTCGACCTTCAGGATGTGCTGCAGCGCACGGTTGGACGTTCGCCCTTCGGGCACGGCGAGCCGCGCCTGGCGAAGGAACTGTTCGGCGTCGGCGAGCGCGATCGCGCGTGTGCCACCGCCGTAGAGCGGGCCGAGATCAGGCGAGCCGATGATCACCCCGTCGGCGGCAAAATCCGCCGGCGTGGGTGTGGCGGCGAAGGTCCGGGTCAGCCAGCCGTCCTGCAGGTACTGCTCGCTGCTCGACGCAGTGTCCCAGATCTCGATCGAGCGAAAGTGTGAGAGATTGGGGTCCGGGTAGCCGACGCCCTGGAGCACTGCCAGCTCGCTGTTCTTCCACAACGGCAGCAGCGGCTCGAGGGCCGGATGCAGGCCCACCGCGTCGGACAGTCGGACGACTTGATCGCGCCCGATCGCGAGCTTCGGCCGCAGCGCGTAATACGCGGGGCTGGCATACGGGACCAGCGTATTGAGCCCGTCGTTGCCGCCCTTGAGCTCGATGAGCAAGAGCAGATTGCGATAGCGCGCGCCCGCCGGCGCCGCCGCCCACGCCGGCGAAGACGGCGCCAGAAGGGCCCCGGGCCACAGCGGCGAGCATGCGGCAAGCTTCAACAAGTGGCGGCGCTTCAAGTCGGTCGGTTCCATCGGGCACTCACTTAAGCTGGTAGGCGGCGTCGAGCACGATATGGCGCACCATCGCCAACGGCTCGCTCTTCGGATCGGGTGCCGACTGCGGCGGATAGGCGAGCAACAGGCGCGTTGCGACCTGGACACGAGTGGCGTCGGTCGCCCGTATTTCGGCGAGCCAGGTCTGGCTTTGAAATTGCACGCCTCTCAGGCCGCGGTCCATCGCCCGCAGGAACCGGGTGCGGCGCTCGGCTTCTGCATCCTGCGCGCCGTCGGTGGCAATCACCTGCCCGGTCGCCGTCGCGTCTGCCGGCGCCGTCGCCATCCTGCCCGCCGGGTCATCGGCACGGAAGACACGATCGAGGAACTGCTTGCGCGCGAGCAGGGTGCTGCTGTTGATCCACGTCTCGCCGCCCGGCCAGCCCTTGACGTTCGGCGGCGAGAACAGGTTCTGGCCCATGGCTGCTGCAGCAACGGCGAACGGGACCGTCTCGGAAGGCCTCAAGTCAAACTGCCTCAAAGTGCCGACGACCAGCTCGATTGGCGACTTCACCAGCACACCGCGGTTGTCGCTGGCGTAAAACGCGTCCGACGTCAACAGTTCGTAGAGGACGACCTTGATGTCGTAGCGGGAATCACGAAAGCGGCCGGCGATGCGCTTTACCTGCGCCTCATCCGGATCGGGCGAGACGAACTCGCGCCACAGCTTGCGAGTGATGAACTCCGCGGTGGCGCGTTGCGTCAGCAGGATATCGAGCACGTCGTCGCCGTCGAGGTTGCCGCTGCGTCCCAGAACGGTCTTGGTGCCATAGTCGTGGATGAAGGGGCGGAAGACGAATGCACCGCTGTCGCGATCGATGCTCCAGCCGGTGAAGGCGCGCGCCGCTTCCTTGATGTCCTGCTCGCTGTAGTTGCCCTCGCCCAGCGTGAACAGCTCCATCACCTCGCGCGCGAAATTCTCGTTCGGGGTACCCTTGCGATTGCGCGCGCTGTCGAGGTAGATCACCATCGCCGGATCGCGGGCGACTGCGTGCAGCAGGTCGCCGAAATGGCCGAGCGCGTTGGCACGCAGCATGACGTTCTGGCGATACATGAGCTCGGAGAAGCGGACCTTCTGCTGGCTGGACACGAAGTGGTTATGCCAGAACAGCGTCATGTGCTCGGTCAACGGCGAAGTCGTGGTAAGCATCTCGTTGACCCACCAGCCGCGCAACTGCAGACCCTCGCGGAACTGCTCCTGCTGGAACTGTTTCCTGACCACTTCGGTGGTGTCCTCGCCGGCGCGCGGACGGCGCAGCGGCCCGGCCACGGCGGCCCAGGCCGGGGGAGGCGTCTCGGCTACGGTGTGCGTCGTGGCGAGCAGCCGCCGGGCGGCATCTTCGCGCGACAGGCCAACGAACGCGCGGATCTCGGCGTCGGTGGCGCCGAAGCCGGTACGGTCGAGCAGATGCCGGGCGTCGTCGTACGACAGCCGCGTCGACGCCTCAGCCGGAAAGGCGAGGGCTGCCGCAAGGCAAAGTCCGAAGACGGCTAGGTTACGCATGGGCATCGGGTCAGGCGCGTTGTCCCTAGAACGGTTAAGTCTATCGAGCGGTTGGCCCGGGTGCAGCGGCAACATGTTACGAGCCGTTGCCGGGCGGGGCGGACGTGCGCTACAGGTCGATCGTGCCGCGACCGAGTTCGATCACGCGTCCGGAAACGAAGATCTGGCCGCTGGCGTCGAGGGTCAGCCCCAGCTGGCAACGACGCCCGACGGCCATCCCCTGCGAGATCGTCCGCGTCTGCGGACGCGCCGCTCCGGTCGCCGACCAGCCAGCCGCCGAGATTCGCCGCCGCGGACCCCGTTCCGGGGTCCTCGACGACCGACCCGTGCTTGGGAAAGAAGAATCGGGCCAGAACCGCGCCCGGACCCGCTTCCGCCCAGACGTACGCCATGGCGCGCGTGCCACCGCCGGGCAGGTCGCTGCTGCCATGGCGCAACAGCAGATCGACTTTCGGCACACAACGGCTCACCGCATGCGCGGAGGCAAGCGGGATCACCAGCTGCTCGCTGCCGGTGTCGACCCAAAGCGGCTCGCCGCCGATGTCGGAGGCATCGCAGACCGAGCATCGCGGCAAGGTCCTCGCGCGTCGCCGAGACCGGCCGGGTCCGTGGCGCCTTCGCCTGCAGCGTCCATTCGTCGCCATCGGCACGCACCGCAACGATCCCCACCGCCATCTCCAGCGTCTGCGCATCGCCGCCGCGCAAGGCGCGGACGACATGCGCGGTGCCCAGCGTCGGGTGACCGGCGAACGGCATCTCGAAGGTCGGCGTGAAGATGCGCACCCGCGCCGTGGCCTTGGTCGAGGGCAGAATGAACGTCGTCTCCGAAAGGTTGAACTGCAGCGCCAGCGCTTGCATGGTCGCGTCGTCGAGGCCTCGCGCGTCCTCGAAGACGGCGAGCGGGTTGCCGCCGAGGCGCTCCTCGGCGAAGACGTTGACTATCCGAAAGGCGTAGGTCGTGGTCACGATACCGCCGCCGTCGCAGGATCGAGCATGGCTCGCACCTCGGCGGCGAGTGCCGCAAACGCCTCCGCATGATACCGTGCGCGCCTCGACTACGCGCCCATCGCGCGCTGTCGGAAAATTGCGCTCGAGCGAACGTGCATACATGGGATCGTAGTGCGCCTCGAGCAGCTCGGCGACGAGCGCGTCCCAGTCGCCGGCAGTCGCCATCGCCTGCCAGCGCGCAATGGTCGGCTTGCCGTGGCGCTCGGCTAAGGGTCGCAGGCCGGCGACGAGCGGCGCGGGGTCGGCGAGGAAGTGCGCATACTCGTCCTTGAGCAGCGCGACGCGCTGCGCGAGCGGCGTGACGAGCGGAAGTGCCCGGCCCTGCGCATCTGCGCGAGCAATGCATCGGGCATCTGCACGCTGCCGATGCGCTTGCTCTCGGATTCGACGAATACCGGGCGCGACGGGTCGAGCCGTTCGAGCGCTGCGCAGAGCTCGCTCTCGAACCATTTTTGCGACGGTTGGGAGTTCCCGGGCAGGTCGCCCAGCAGCGACCCGCGGTGACGGGCGATGCGCTTCGAGGTCGAGCATCTGCGCGCCGGCGCGCTCGAGCGCGGCCAAGCAGCCGGCTCTTGCCCGATCCCGTGAGCCCGCAGATCACCACGAAGCGGAAGCGCTGCGGCAGCCGCGCAAGGTCCGCCACGACCTGGCGGCGGTAGGCTCGATAGCCGCCCTCGAGCTGCACGGCGCGCCAGCCGACTTCGTTCAGGACGTGAGCGAGCGACCGGCTGCGCTGCCCGCCGCGCCAGCAATAGACCAGCGGTCGCCACTCTCGCGGCTGTCTGCGAAAGCGGCCTTCGAGCATCGCGGCGATGTTGCGCGCAACGAGCGCCGCGCCGAGCCGCGGGCGGCGAAGCGCGACTCCGCATACATCGTGCCGATTCGCGCCCGCTCGGCATCGTCGAGGACCGGATGATTCGCGGCGCCGGAATGTGATCCTCGGCGAATTCGGCGGGACTGCGCACGTCGATGCGATCGGGATAGGCGGAGAGTCCGCGCGACGCTCGACGCGCGGCACGCCCGGGTGCGGCCGGCTCACGGCGCCTTCCCATGCTGCGCGCCAGCAGCGGCTGAGCTCCGGCCACACCTTGTCGAGCAGCTTCGGCTGCGCGGCGGCGAGCGGGTGGATCCGGTCGGGCTGGAACATCTCGATTGCGTCGCCGAAGCCCTCGAACAGGAACGGCACCAGCGCGGCGCGGCGTGCCTTCGCGACTTCGGCATAGATGGCGCTCGAAATCGCGCATATACGCGGGGCCGTAATTGGGTGGCAACTGCATGCCGACGAGCAGCACGCGCGATCCGACCTTCTGCGCCGCGACGACCATCGCGTCGAGGTTGGCGCGCTTCGACGTCGAGGTTGCCGCCACGCAGTCCGTCGTTGCCGCCCAGCTCGATGATCGACGATCGCCGGGCTCATGCTGGGCCAGCAGCGGGTCGCAGCCGCGCGCGCCCCCCTGCGGTCGTGTCACCGGTGATGCTGGCGTTGACGACGCGGTACGGATAGTGCTCAGCGGCAAGGCGCTGTTGCGAGCAGCGTGATCCAGCCCGAATCGGGTGGCAGTCCGTATCCGGCGGAGATGCTGTCGCCCACGACCAGGATGGTCGGCGCCAACGGCGCCGCAGCGGCGAGCGAGCACGCAGGCCGTCGCCAGCGCACGCGATCAAGAACCGCGCGCAACGAAGCGAAGGCCAGGAAAAAACGCTCACGAGGCATTGTAGAGGCGAGTGGTGCAGCGCGCAAAGCGGCGGCGCGGAGTACAATGCGCCGCCACGGCTATGGATCGGGTCACCCACAGTGAAGTTCCGGCGGCCGGGGCGCCTGTTGCCGCAGTCGAACACGGATTGGATTACCTACACCCGCGGCGTTCAGATGCGCCCGCGCTCGTCGCCGTTGAGTTTTGCGCCCTCGGCAAAGATACCGAGCTACCCGGGCTTGCCTTGAGCGTGTCGCGGCCTCATGTGCGGGGCATACGGTGCTCAAGGCCGGCATTCGGTCATGTCCGATCCCGTCCTCCGCGCCCAGAACCTGACCAAGACCGTGAGGAGCGGCGATGCGCCGCTGACCATCCTCGACGCGGTGACCTTCGAGGTCGGCGTCGGCGCGTCGGTCGCCGTCGTCGGCGCATCCGGATCGGGCAAGACGACCCTGCTGGGCCTGCTCGCCGGGCTCGATCGGCCCAGCGCCGGCGAAGTCTGGCTCGACGACACCGCGCTCAACGGCCTGGACGAGGACGCGCGCGCGGCGTTGCGGCAGCGCTGGCTGGGCTTCGTCTTCCAGTCGTTCCAGCTGCTGCCCGCGCTGACCGCGCTGGAGAACGTCATGCTGCCGCTCGAGCTCGCCGGTGCCCAGCGAGCTCCCGGGAAAGCCCGCGAGTGGCTCGCGCGCGTCGGACTCGCGGCGCGCCTGTCGCACTATCCGAAGCAGCTTTCCGGCGGCGAGCAGCAGCGCGTGGCGATCGCGCGCGCGTTCGCCGGCGAGCCGAAGCTACTGATGGCCGACGAGCCCACCGGCAATCTCGACGACGCGACCGGCATCGAAGTCGCCGACCTCATGTTCCGGCTCAATCGTGAGCGCGGCACGACGCTGCTGCTGGTCACGCACGATGCGGTTCTCGCGTCGCGCTGCGGCGGCGGCTTTCGCTTGCCGGCGGGCCGCCTCGTCGGCGACGAAGCCCCGCGCTCGCCGAGCTCGGCATGAATACGCTCCGCCTTGCGCTGCGCATGTTGCGCCGCGACTGGCGCGCGGGCGAGCTTACGGTCCTGATCGCGGCGCTGGTGCTCGCGGCGGCGAGCGTGGGCACGGTCGGTTTCTTCGCCGATCGCGTCAAAGGCGCGCCTTGCGCGCGCAGGCGAACCTGCTGCTTGGCGCCGACCTGATGTTGTCCGCGGATCACCCGCTGCCGCCGGATTATGCGAGCGAAGCGCAGGCGCGCGGACTGGCGACGGTGCCGGTGCTGCGCTTCAACAGCATGGTGCAGGCTGCCGGAAGCGCGGCCGGTGCTCGCGGACGTCAAGGCGGTTGGCGAGGGCTATCCGCTGCGCGGCGCGATCGTGTTCGCTCGCGCCCGGGTGTTGCGGACGGTCTGCCTGCGCAGCGGCGTTCCGCGGCGCGGCGAGGCGTGGAGCGATGACGCGCCTCGCTGCGCGCCTCGGTCTGCGCCCAGGCTCGCGCCTTGCGGTCGGGGAGGCGACGCTCACGGTTACGGCCATCGTGCAGCAGGATCCCGAAGTAGCCGGCGGCCTGCTCGCGCTCGGTCCCCGGCTGCTCATGAATATCGACGATGTGCCGGCGACCAACCTGCTGCAGCCGGGAAATCGCGCCTCGTATCGCCTGCTCGTCGCGGGCAGCGGGATCGACGCCTATCGCGACTGGGTTCTGCCGCGCCTCGAACGCGGAGAGCGGCTGGAGTCGATCCGCGACCTGCGGCCCGAGATCCGGCAAACGCTCGAGCGCGCCGACCGTTTTCTCGGTCTCGCCTCGCTCGTGGCGGTGATCCTCGCGGCGGTGGCGGTGGCGCTGGCGGCGGCGCGCTACCTGCGCCGCCATCTCGACGCGGCGGCGATGATGCGCTGCTTCGGCGCGCCGCAGCGGCAAATCCTGGGATTGTTCGTCATCCAGTTCGGCGTGCTCGGCCTATGCGCAAGCGCGGCCGGGACTCTGGTTGCGCTTGGCGGGCAGCAGTTGCTCGTCACACTGCTCGGCGCGGTGATTCACGCCGACCTGCCGCCACCCGGATGGCTGCCGGCGGCCGGGTCGATGGTCACGGGGCTCTCCCTGCTGTTCGGGTTTGCGCTGCCGCCGCTGATGGCGCTGTCGCGGGTGCCGCCGTTGCGCGTGCTTCGTCGCGACCTGGGCATGCCGCGCGCCGGCGGCCTTCTCGCCTACAGCATCGGTGCCGGCCACGATCGCCGCGCTGGTCGCCTGGCAGGCGCAGGATCTGCGAACTGGCGCGATCATGATCGGCGGCATCGCGGCGCTGCTTGCGGCCGCGGCAGCGGCGGCGTGGCTCCTGATCGCGCTGCTGCGACTGCTGCCGCAACGCGGTTACACCTGGCGCTACGGTCTCGCCAACCTGCGCCGCCGCCCTCTTGCCTCGAGCCTGCAGATCGGAGCGCTGGCGCTCGGCGTCATGGCCCTGCTGCTGCTTACCCTGGTGCGCGGCGACCTGCTACGCAACTGGCGCGCGAGCCTCCCGCCCGACGCGCCGAACGCCTTCCTGATCAACGTGCTGCCCGACCAGGTCGACGGGGTTCGCGCGCTGCTTCTGCGAGAGCTCCACGTCGACGTGACGCTGCGGCCGATGGTGCGCGGGCGCTTGGTCGAGATCAATGGCGCACCCTTCGTCACGGCGCGGCTCCCCGACGAGCGCGCGCGGCGCCTGGGCGAACGCGAGTTCAACCTCTCCTGGAGCGACGCGCTGCCGCCCGGCAACCGCGTCGTCGCCGGCCAGTGGCGGAAGCCCGGGGAAAGCGGCGTCGCCGCCGGCGCTTCGCTCGAGCAAGGCTTCGCCGCGACGCTGCGGATCAAGCTCGGAGACGTGCTGACCTACGATATCGGCGGCACGCGCGTGAGCGCCAAGGTCACGAGCCTGCGCAAAGTCGACTGGGACAGCTTTCGCGTCAACTTCTTCGCGCTGTTCGCGCCGGGCGCGCTCGATTCGATGCCCAAGACCTACATCTGCGCGGTGCGCGCCGAGCCAGGCAACGCGGCGTGGCTGACTGCGCTGGTTCACCAATACCCCAACGTGCTGGTTATCGACGTCGGCGAAATCTTGGGCCAGGTGCAATCGATCATGGATCAGGTGGCGCTCGCCGTCGAGTTCGTGTTCCTGTTCACGTTGCTGGGCGGGGTGCTGGTGCTCGAAGCGGCGATCGCAACGACCCAGGACGAGCGTCGCTTCGATGCGGCCGTGCTGCGCACGCTCGGCGCAAGCGAGCGTCAGCTGTCCGTGGCGCAGGTCGCCGAGTTCCTGACCCTGGGTGCGCTCGCCGGGTTGCTCGCGGCTGCCGGCGCGACGGCGACCGGCTACGTGCTTGCCGATCGGGTCTTCGACATACCGTTCGGCTGGAATTCGGCGCTGTGGCTGATCGGCGTTGCGGGCTCGGCGGCTTGCGTCGCGGTCGCCGGCTGGCTCGGCACGCGCAGCACGCTGCGTCAGCCACCGCTCGCCGCGTTACGCGAGTCGACCTAGGAGAGATCGCCAAGGCGCGAGCTCACCTTGGCGCTAAAATCCGCGCAAGCGCGCAATGCATCGAGCGCGGGCCGCGGTCGATGGACACCGGCTGCGCGCCTTCCTATACTGCTCCTCCCACCTGCACGCAACGATCATGGCGCAAGAATCCCTCGAGCCGGGCATCGTCACCGATTTTCATGACCGGCTGAGCTACGGCGGCTACTTGCGTCTCGACCGGCTGTTATCGGCGCAGCAGCCGCTGTCCGGGACTACGTCGCAACCGCCGCGACACGACGAGATGCTGTTCATCATCCAGCATCAAACCTCCGAACTGTGGATGAAGCTCATGATTCACGAGCTCAAGGCCGCGGTTCGCCATGTCCAGGACGACGAACTCGACGCCTGCTTCAAGATCCTCGCCAGGGTCAAGCTCGTGCAAAAGCAGCTCTTCGAGCAGTGGGCCGTGCTCGAAACGCTCACTCCCTCGGAGTACGAGGCATTCCGACCGATGCTCGGGCAGTCCTCGGGGCTGCAATCGCCGCAGTACCGGGCGATCGAGTTCCTTCTCGGCAACAAGCGGGCGGCGCTGCTCGAGATCTTCCGCCACGACGCCGCAACCTGCGCCGAGCTCGAGGCACTGCTGCGTGCGCCGTCGCTCTACGACGAATTTCTGCGCCATCTCGCGCGCCGTGGGCTGCCCGTGCCGCGCGCCTGCATCGAGCGTGATTTCACCCAAGCCTACCAGCGCAACCCCGATTTGCTGCCGGTGTTCAAGACCATCTACGACGACCCGCGGCAGTGGTGGGACGCGTATGACATGGCGGAGAAACTCGTCGATATCGAGGAAGGCTTTCAGCTCTGGCGCTTCCGCCATCTGAAGACCGTCGAGCGGATCATTGGCCACAAGCCGGGCACCGGTGGCTCGTCGGGTGTGAGCTTCCTCAAGAAGGCGCTCGACTACTCCTTCTTCCCCGAGCTGATCGACGTGCGCACCACGATCGGCGCGCGATGAACGCTCCTGCCGATGTGCCCGGCGGCTCGGTTGCCACGATCGCACGCGCGGTCGCGGCGCTGGGCGAGGGGCAGTTGACCGAGGCGGGCATCGAGCAGCACCTCGCGCCGCTGTTCTCGCGCGTGCTCGAGCGGCGCAAAATCGCGATCGATCTGGCCAACCACTCGCTAGGCCGGCCGCTCGACGCAACGGCGGCCGATGTTGCCGAAGCGATCGTGCTTTGGCAACGGCATCTCGGCGACGCATGGGACGAATGGCTCGAGGAGATGCGCGCCTTCCGGGCGCGGCTCGCCGCGCTGCTGCACGCGCCGCGCCCCGACTGCGTCGTGCCGAAGTCGAGCGCGGGGCAGGGGTTGCGGGCGATCCTCAACACCTATGACGGCGTGCCGCGCGTCGTCGCGACCCGGGCCGAGTTCGACTCGGTCGACCTGATCCTGCGCCAGTACGCGCGCCGTGGTCGCATCGCGCTATCCTGGGTCGAGCCACGCGAGGGCGGGTTGCTCGCCGCCGAAGATCTGCGCGCGGCAATGCGCCCGGGTGTCGATCTGGTCGTCGTCTCGCAGGTCGTCTTTACCACCGGCCAGGTCCTGCCGGAACTCGCCGCATTGATCGCGCAGGCGCACGGCATCGGGGCCCGCGTCCTCGTCGACGTCTATCACTCGCTCGGCGTGTTCCCGGTCGAGATCGATGCGCTCGATGCCGATTTCGCGATCGGCGGCAGCTACAAGTACCTGCGCGGCGGACCCGGCGCGGGCTTTCTCTACCTCAATCCGCGCCATCTCGACGGTTCGCTGTCGACGCTCGATACCGGATGGTTCGCGAAGACGGACCCGTTTGCCTACGAGCGGCCCGAGCCGCCGCGCTTTGCAGCGGGCGGGGATGCGTTCCTGGAATCTACGCCAGCGATCCTGCCGCTCTACCATGCCCGCGCCGGACAGGTCTTTGCGCTTGCAGTCGGCGCCGAGCGTCTGCGCGACTATTCGCTCCAGCAGCTGCGACGCCTGGTTGGCCTGCTGCGGGATCGCGGTGTCGCTGCCGAAGGGGGCACGCCGGACCGGGGCGCCTTCGCGGTGGTCCGCGACGCGCACGCGGTCGCGCTGGCCACGGTGCTGCAGGAGCGAGGCGTTCGTGCCGATGCACGCGGGCCGTACCTGCGCCTTTGCCCGGATGTGCTGACCACCGATGCCGAGCTCGCCGCAGCGGCGCAAGCCATCGCCGCGGTGCGGGCCGATCGCAACATCTGAACGTCACCCCTTGCGGGTGATGAGCGTCACCAGCAGCAGCAGCGTGGCGACGATGGCCGCGGCAGCCAATACGCCTGCGACGATCACGTGCAACGGCTTGATGCGGACCATGTCCTGCTCGCCGGCCGCCCGCTTGCGAATGCCGAGGAAGCTCCACAGCACCGCCCCCAGCACCTGCCCGAAGCCGGCCTGCCGGGTCGCCGGCTCGGGCTGCGGGGGCGGTGCTTTGGGGCTGTCCTGAGTCATCGCCAGACGGCGGGTCGCCGCGCTGCAACCATAGCACGGACGGCACCCGCGCCCGGCTGCGCATCCACCGGGGTGCATGGCGCGTATAGGGGGGTACAGCGCCCTGACGCTGTTACCAAGGAGAGGAGAACCCGATGAATGTCATGGTACGCAAGCTCGCGTTTCCGCTCGTCCTGCTCGCCGCCCTGCTGCTCGGCGCCTGCCAGGACACGAGCATGAAGCCGATGGCGCAGAAGAGCCTTTACGAACGCCTCGGCGGCAAGGACGCGATTACCGCCGTCGTCGACGATTTCGTCGGCAATGTCGCAGGCGACAGGCGCATCAATGGTTTCTTTGCCAAGGCCGATATCCCGCGCCTGAAACGCAACCTGGTCGATCAAATCTGCTCCGCCACCGGCGGGCCCTGCGTCTATACGGGCAAGGACATGAGGACCGCGCACAGAGGCATGGGCATCACCGACGCCGACTTCAATGCGCTGGTGGAAGACCTCACGAAATCGCTTAACAAGTTCAACGTGCCGGCCAAGGAGCAGGGCGAGCTCCTGGGTATCCTGGGCCCGCTGCGCACGCAAATCGTCGGCGCGTAGCAGCGCCGATCCCGGGCGGTCCCTTCAAGGGCTGCCCGGGTCTTTATTGGTCGCCGGATCGGTGCCGCCGAAGCGGTTGTAGATGTCATCCTCGTCGAGGTGGCCGAACGAGTAGGACGCCTCCAGCCACATGACGTTGACGACGCCGAAGGCCAGCGCCAGACCGACGCCGAGGATCCAGGTGAAATACCACATGGCTTCTCCTTGCGCGTTTCAGTACATGTGCCGTCCGCCTTCGCGGACCTTGTGCTCGGTAACCGTGCCGCGCATGACGCGGTAGGCCCAGCTGGTATAGGCGAGCACCAGCGGCAGGAACAGGACTACGACCCAGAACATGATCTGCAGCGTGCGGTGGCTCGATACCGCGTCGTACGCGGTCAGGCTGCTGCGTGGATCGCTCGACGAGGGCAGGACGAACGGAAACATGGCAAACCCCGCGGTCAGCACCACGCCGGCAACGCCAAGGCAGGAGAGCACGAAGGCGATACCGGCGCGTCCGAGCCGCGACGCGGCGAGCGCGAGCAGGCTTGCCCCGAACGCGAGCACCGGTGCGAGCATGGACCAGGGGTATTGCGCGTAGTTGCCAAGCCAGCCGCCACGCAGGCGCTCGACGGTCTTGGCCTGCGGGACGAAGGCGGAATCCGGGGGCGGCATCGTTAGGATATGAAAGCCGTCGATGCCCCGCGCGACCCAGATTCCGGCCAGCGCAAAGGCGACCAGAAACACGCATCCGCACACCAGCGCGGCGCGTTTGGCGCGCGCCTGGACCGCGCCGTCGGTGCGCAGCTGCAGGTAGATTGCGCCGTGCATCGTCAACATGCCGAGGCTTACGACGCCCGAGAGCAACGCAAACGGATTCAACAGCCCGAAGAACGAGCCGGTGTAGTACACGCGCTGGTCGGCATCGAAATGGAACGGCACGCCCTGCAGCAGATTACCGAAGGCGACGCCGAAGATGAGGGCCGGCACCGCACCACCGACGCACAGCCCCCAATCCCAGACATTGCGCCAGCGCGGATCGTCCACCTTGCCTCGGTACTCGATACCCACCGGGCGGAAGTAACAGCGCGAAGAGCGTCAGGATCAGCGCCACGTAGAATCCGGAGAATGCCGTCGCGTAGACGAGCGGCCAGGCGGCAAAAGCCCCGGCGCCGGCGGTTATGAGCCAGACCTGGTTGCCTTCCCACGTCGGCCCGATGGCGTTGAGCATGACGCGGCGCTCGACGTCGCTGCGGCCGACGAAAGGCAGCAGCGCCCCGACCCCGAGATCGAAACCGTCGAGTATCGCAAAGCCCACCAGCAGAACGCCAACGAACAGCCACCAGATAAGCTTCAGCGTCGCATAGTCGAAGGCGTAGATCATGATGCGGCTCCCTCGCCGGCGGCGGCTTCAGCGTGATATCTTCCGGTGCCCAGACTCGACGGGCCCGCCCGGGCATATTTGAACATCAGGTACAGCTCGACGACGAGGAGCGCCGTGTAGAAAGCGACGAACCCGGCCAGGCTGAAGCAGACCTGCGCTGCGGACACCGAGGATACCCCCAGGTGGGTTGGGAGCACTTCGCTGATCGCCCAGGGCTGGCGGCCGTATTCGGCGACGATCCAGCCGAGCTCGGAGGCGATCCACGGCAGCGCAATGCTCCACAGCGCCAGGTGCATGAGCCAGCGGGTGCGGTACAGGCGGCGCCGGGCGACCACGTAGAACGCGGCGGCGAATACGAACAGGAACCACAGCCCGAGGCCGACCATCAGTCGGAACGACCAGAACAGCGGCGCGACCTGGGGGATCGTATCGTCGACGGCTTGCCTGATCTGCTCGGGCGAGGCGTCGGCGACGTCGGCGGTGTACTTGCGCAGCAGCAGCCCGTAACCGAGGTCCGCCTTGGTGCGCTCGAACTCGGCGCGAGTCTCGGCCGATTGATCGCCGGCGCGAAGCTTCTGCAGCGCCGCGTAGGCCTTCATGCCGTTGTGGATGCGCGCCTCATGCTCGAGCTTGAGATCCTTGATGCCCGTGACCGGGGTGTCGACCGAGCGCGTCGCGATCAGACCCATCAGCCACGGAATCCTGATCGCATAGCGAGTCGTTTCGCTCGCCTGGTCGGGAAAGCCGAATGCCGTGAACGACGCCGGAGCGGGTTGCGTTTCCCACTCCGCTTCGATCGCCGCGAGCTTCACTTTCTGCACTTCGCCCGCGGTGTAGCCCGATTCGTCGCCGAGCACGATGACCGAGAGTGCCGAGGCAAGCCCGAATCCGGCCGCCACCGCGAAGGAGCGCACGGCAAAGGGCAGGTCGCGCAGCCGCAGTATGTAGTAGGACGAGATCCCGAGCACGAACATCGACGCGGTCACGTAGCCGGCGGCGACCGTGTGCACGAATTTCGCCCCGGCGACCGGGTTGAACAGCAGATCGGAAAAGCTCGCCAGCTCCATGCGCATCGTGGCGGGATTGAACTCGGCCCCGACCGGATTCTGCATCCAGGCGTTGGCGATGAGGATCCACAGCGCGGACAGATTCGTGCCCAGCGCAACGAGGAAGGTGACCAGCAGGTGCGTGACCTTGCCCATCCGCTCCCAGCCGAAAAAGAACAGGCCGACGAACGTGGACTCGAGGAAGAACGCCATCAGGCCTTCGATCGCCAGCGGCGCGCCGAAGATGTCACCCACGTAGTGCGAGTAATAGGCCCAGTTGGTGCCGAACTGGAATTCCATCGTGATGCCGGTGGCCACGCCCATGACGAAGTTGATGCCGAACAGCTTGCCCCAGAATCTTGTCATGTCGCGGTAGATCTCCTTGCCCGTCATCACGTATACCGACTCCATGATGACCAGGATCCACGACAGGCCCAGCGTCAGCGGCACGAACAGGAAGTGGTAGAGCGCGGTGGCGGCAAACTGCAGCCGCGACAGATCGACGACCTCAGCGGTCGGCATGTGGGGATTGCTCCGGGCTCGGGGAAGGGAAAAGGTGCGCCTCGACACGCGGGACTGGAACGGTCATGTGCCGCGCCGGCGGGTGACTGAAGAATGCCCACCACAGCAGGACCAGGACGACGAGCTTGACGGCCAGGACCACGGCAAGGTCACGGCCAAGGGGGCCCAACCGCACCCAGCGCGCCCGCCAGCGCGGAAGCCTTGGTGCATTGCGGTTCCCTCGGTCGGTCATGGGCGGGTACGATGGTAGGGCCCTACGCCGGATCGCGCAATGCGTCCGGCCGAGCGCGTCGCCGAAACGGGCCGCCTGCGGCAGACGGCGCGCCGGGGCTTGAAACCGCGCGCCAAAACCTCACTTTGGACATAGTCTTTCCGAACCGGTGACCGTGATGCGACTCGACAAGCTGACCACCAAATTCCAGCAGGCGCTCTCCGATGCCCAGAGCATGGCGCTCGGCAACGACAACGGCTTCATCGAGCCGCAGCACCTGCTCGCGGCCCTGCTGCAGCAGGAGGACGGCGGCACCGCCTCGCTGCTCGCGCGCGCCGGCGTCAACGTGGCGGCCGCTCAAGGCGGCGCTGACCGAAGGCGATCGGCCGCCTGCCCAAGGTGGAGGGGCAGGGCGGCGAGATCTCCATCTCGCGCGAGCTCAACAATCTGCTCAACCTGACCGACAAGGAAGCAACCAAGCGCGGCGACCAGTTCATCGCCAGCGAGCTGTTCCTGCTGGCCGTTGCCGACGACAAGGGCGAGGCCGGCCGCCTGCGCGCGAATCGGCCTCAAGCGCAAGGCGCTGGAGCAGGCGATCGAGGCGGTGCGCGGCGGTGCGGGTGTCGATTCGCAGGAGGCCGAAGGGCAGCGCGAGGCGCTCAAGAAGTACACGATCGACCTCACCGAGCGCGCGCGGCAAGGCAAGCTCGACCCGGTCATCGGACGCGACGACGAGATCCGCCGCGCGATCCAGGTCCTGCAGCGGCGCACCAAGAACAACCCGGTGCTGATCGGCGAGCCGGGCGTGGGCAAGACCGCCATCGTCGAGGGCCTCGCGCAGCGCATCGTCAACGGCGAGGTGCCGGAGCACTCGAAGAACAAGCGCGTGCTGTCGCTCGACATGGCGGCGCTGCTGGCCGGCGCGAAGTACCGCGGCGAATTCGAGGAGCGGCTGAAGGCCGTGCTCAAGGACATCGCCGCCGACGAGGGCAGGACGATCGTCTTCATCGACGAGCTGCACACCATGGTCGGCGCCGGCAAGGCCGAAGGCGCGATCGACGCCGGCAACATGCTCAAGCCGGCGCTGGCGCGCGGCGAGCTGCATTGCGTCGGCGCGACCACGCTGGACGAATACCGCAAGTACATCGAGAAGGACGCCGCGCTCGAGCGCCGCTTCCAGAAGGTGCTGGTCGACGAGCCGTCGGTCGAGTCGACCATCGCCATCCTGCGCGGCCTGCAGGAACGCTACGAGATCCACCACGGCGTCGAAATCACCGACCCGGCGATCGTCGCCGCGGCGGAGCTGTCGCACCGCTACATCACCGACCGCTTCCTGCCCGACAAGGCGATCGACCTGATCGACGAAGCGGCGGCGCGCATCAAGATGGAGATCGATTCCAAGCCGGAGGCGATGGACAAGCTCGAGCGCCGGCTGATCCAGCTCAAGATCGAGCGCGAAGCGGTGAAGAAGGAAAAGGACGAGGCGTCGAAGAAGCGCCTGGCCGCAATCGAAGAGGAGATCAAGCGTCTGGAGCGGGAGTACGCCGACCTCGACGAGATCTGGAAGGCCGAAAAGGCGCAGGTCCAGGGCGCGCAGCACATCAAGGAGGAGATCGACAAGATCAAGCTGCAGATGGAGGAGGCGCAGCGCAAGGGCGACTGGCAGAAGATGTCGGAACTGCAATACGGCAAGCTGCCGCAGCTCGAGGCGCAGCTGAAGAAAGCCGACACCAAGCTCGCCAAGGAACAGGCCAAGAAGCCGCAGTTGCTGCGCACGCAGGTCGGCGCCGAGGAGATCGCCGAGGTGGTGTCGCGCGCCACCGGCATCCCGGTGTCGAAGATGATGCAGGGCGAGCGCGACAAGCTGTTGCACATGGAAGACGCGCTGCACCAGCGCGTGGTCGGCCAGGACGAGGCGGTGCGGCTGGTTTCGGATGCGATCCGCCGCTCGCGCTCCGGGCTGTCCGACCCGAACCGGCCCTATGGCTCGTTCCTGTTCCTCGGGCCGACGGGCGTGGGCAAGACCGAGCTGTGCAAGGCGCTCGCCGAGTTCCTGTTCGATTCCGAGGAGCATCTGATCCGCATCGACATGTGCGAATTCATGGAGAGACATTCGGTGGCGCGGCTGATCGGCGCGCCGCCCGGCTATGTCGGCTACGAGGAAGGCGGCTACCTGACCGAAGCGGTGCGGCGCAAGCCCTACAGCGTGATCCTGCTCGACGAGGTGGAGAAGGCGCACCCGGACGTGTTCAACGTGCTGCTGCAGGTGCTCGACGACGGCCGCATGACCGACGGCCAGGGCCGCACCGTGGACTTCAAGAACACGGTGATCGTGATGACCTCCAACCTCGGCTCGCAGATGATCCAGCAGATGGCCGGCGACGATTACGAGGTGATCAAGCTCGCGGTGATGGCGCGAGGTGAAGACGAGCTTCCGGCCCGAATTCATCAACCGCATCGACGAGATCGTGGTGTTCCACGCGCTGGCGGAAAAGAACATCGAGTCCATCGCGAGGATCCAGCTCAGGGCGCTGGAGGCGCGGCTGGCGAAGCTGGAGATGCGGCATCGAGGTTGCCGAGGCGGCGCTCGCCGAGGTCGCCAAGGCCGGCTTCGACCCGGTCTACGGCGCGCGGCCGCTCAAGCGCGCGATCCAGCAGCAGATCGAGAATCCGCTGGCGAGGGAAATCCTCGCCGGCAAGTTCGCGCCGGGGGACACGATCCTCATCACTGCCGGCAGCGGCGGCATCGCCTTCGCGCGCAAGTAGGTGCGCCCGCCGCCGGTGCGGCGGGCCCTAGGCGTTCGGCACGGCGCGCCCGGACCAGGCGGCAAAGAGCAGCGCTGCCGAGCGCGCGAGCGCGCGGGCGATGCGTTTGCCGCGGCCGAGCGGCACGATGAGCCGCAGCGTACTGGGGGTTTCGGCGGCGACGATCGTGCGTCCAGGCCGGTCGATCGTGAAGCGCATTCCCCGACCCAGAATGACGTCGCGCGAATCGTGCTCCAGCGTCAGCCACAGACAGCCATGCTCGACGACAAGGACGGTGCCCTGCGCGTTGTCGAGCAGGAGGGCTTCGCGCGGGCGCAGCGTCGAGCGCCGAGTACGCTTGGCGAGGGAATGGAGTTTGGCCATGGCGTTTTTCCCAATCTATGCCTAGAATGCATGCGCCGACCTCATTCGGGCGGTTCGGCGCAAACCGCGTTTTGAGGCTTGATTATCGGTACCAGGGCGAGCCGGCTCAAACGCTTTCGACGCATGGTTAGCATGCAGAAACGGAATGTCTAAGTCGGCCCCGGCGGCGCCGGGAACGCGCGGTCGCCTACCCTCGCTCGATCTGCTCAAGGGGTTCGAGGCCGCAGCGCGGCATCTTTCCTTCACGCGCGCGGCCGAGGAGCTCTGCCTCACGCAGTCGGCGCTGTCGCGCCAGGTGCAGACGCTCGAAGAGCAGCTCGGCACCGCCTTGTTCGAGCGCCGGCACCGCGCGTTGCTGCTCACCGAGGCAGGCCAAGTGCTGCACGGCACCGCCAAGGCGGTTCTCGGCGATATCGAGCAGGCGATCTCCCGCATTCGGCACGATCAGGCCGCCCGGCCGGTGACCCTTTCCACCTCGATACCCTTCGCCGCGTTGTGGCTGCTGCCGCGCCTGCCGCGTTTCCGCGCCCAGCATGCGGCCCTCGACATCTTCATTTCCGCCGACAACCGAATCCTCGACCTCGACCGCGAGCGCATCGATCTTGCGGTGCGCTATTGCCCGGAAGCGATGGCGCCGCCGGGTGCGCACCGGCTGTTCGGCGAGCGCCTGCAACCAGTGTGCAGCCCGGCGCTCGCCGCCGACCGCGCCCGGCCCCTGAAGCGACCCGAAGACCTCGCCCGCCACGTGCTCCTGCACCTCGACGACGAGCGCGGCCGCTTCCCTTGGCTTAACTGGGGTCAGTGGTTTGCGGCCATCGGCTTGGCGGAGACTGCCGGCGCGGGCGCGCTTCGCTTCAACCAGTTCGATCTGCTCATCCAGGCGGCCATCGACGGGCAGGGCGTGGCGCTCGGACGAAGCCCGCTGGTCGATCGGCTGCTCGAGCAGCGCAAGCTCGTCACGCCGTTTCGCAACACCCACGCGACCACGCGCGCTTATTTCATCGTGCGCTCGGCGGCGAGCAGGAAAAGGCCCGAGGCGCAAGCCGTCGTCGATTGGCTGGTGAGCGCCGCGCAGGAAAGCAAGGGCGAGGAAAAAACTGCGCCGCCACGGTCGCCAGGGCGGCGCGGGTGAACGACCTCAGCCCGTCGCCCTGGGTCGTTCGCTTCGCCCCGCTCATTGCCGGCGGCGCGCGCGTACTCGACCTGGCGGCCGGAAATGGCCGCCACTCCCTGTTCTTCGCCGCCCGCCAGGCGCGCGTGGTGGCTGCCGATCGCGACGCCGCGGCGCTGGCGAAGCTCGCCGCGACACCGGGCATCGAGACCCGCGCGGTCGATCTGGAAGCCGGGGCGTGGCCCTTTGCGGGAGAGCGCTTCGACGCCATCGTCGTCGTGCACTACCTGCATCGCGCCTTGTTCCCGCATCTGCTCTCCGCGCTTGCCGACGACGGTGTTGTGCTCTACGAAACCTTTGCCTTCGGCAACGCGAGCTACGGCCGCCCGGCCAATCCGGCGTTCCTGCTCGCTCCGGGCGAACTGCTCGATTTCGCGCGCGATCGGTTGACCGTGGTTGCATTCGAGCAGGGCCTGGATGCCGCGCCGCGGGCGGCGGTGCGGCAGCGACTCGCCGCGGTCGGACGCGCAAGAGCGTGGCCGCCGCCGCTACCCACGGGCGTTTAGGGTAAAATACGCGCTTTTTCGGGTTGTCTCGGATGCTGAAGGGAAGTCTGGTCGCGATCGTCACGCCGATGCAAGCCGGCGGAGCACTCGATCTGCGCGGGCTCGGCAAGCTGGTCGACTTTCATGTTGCCAACGGTACCTCGGGCATCGTCATCGTCGGCACCACTGGCGAATCGCCGACCGTCGATGTCGAAGAGCATTGCCTGCTGATCAAGTCCGCGGTCGAGGGCGCTGCGGGGCGGGTTGCCGTCATTGCCGGTACCGGCGCCAACGCGACGGCCGAGGCGGTCGAACTGACCCGTTACGCCAAGCAAGTCGGCGCGAGCTGCTGCCTGTCCGTCGTACCGTATTACAACAAGCCCACGCAGGAAGGGCTCTACCGGCACTTCCGCACCATCGTCGAGAAAGTCGATCTGCCGCTCATCCTGTACAACGTCCCGAGCCGCACCGCCGCCGATCTGGCCACCGACACCGTTTTGCGCCTGGCGCAGGTGCCCGGCATCATCGGCATCAAGGATGCGACCGGAGATCTCGGTCGTGGCAGCGAGCTCATCCGGGCGCTGGGCGTGGCGGGCAAGCCAGACTTCGCGGTATACAGCGGCGACGACCTTACGGCGCTGCCGCTCATGCTGATGGGCGGCCACGGCGTGATCTCGGTTACCGCCAACGTCGCGCCGCAGCTGATGGCGCAAATGTGCGCCGCGGCGCTCGCCGGGGACATCGGTCGTGCGCGCGCGGCCAACGACCGGCTGCTGGCTTTGCATCGCAAATTGTTTCTCGAGGCGAACCCGATTCCGGTGAAATGGGCACTGGCGGAAATGGGGCTCATCGGCGGCGATCTGCGCCTGCCCCTGACCCCGCTCGCTGCCACGCATCATGAAACCGTTCGCGCCGCGTTGCGCGAAGCCGGTTGCCTCTGACGGAGATTGAAGCATGCTGCATCGTTCCTTCCTAATTCGTTCCCGGCTTGCCGCGGTGCTTTGCATCGCACTTCTGGGCGCGCTGCTCGGTGGTTGTGAATCGACCGTGTCACTGGGCAAGAAGATCGACTACAAGTCGTCGGTCTCGACCCCGCCGCTGGAGGTTCCGCCGGACCTGACCACGCCGACTTATGACGATCGCTATCTGGCGACGACTGCATCCGGTGCGGCTGCGGCGCGCGCCGCCGGCAAGGTGAGCGACGTCCTGCCAACCAACCCGGATGCCCACCTGGCACGCGCCGGCTCGGAGCGCTGGCTGGTTGTCAAGGCGACCCCGGAAGCGGCCTGGAGTACGTTGCGCGATTTTTGGTCGGCGAACGGCTTCGTGCTGGCGGTGGAGCAGCCCACGCTTGGCATCATGGAAACCGACTGGGCCGAAAACCGCGCCGGCCAGCCGCACAGCGCGCTGGGGGACATCCTAGGCAAATATTTCGACTTTCTGACCGATACCTACCGGCGGGACAAGTTCCGTTCGCGCATCGAGCAGGGGACTGAACCGGGCACCGTGGAGATCTACATCACCCACTATGGAGCGGTGCAGGTAGCGACCAAGCCCGACTCCAGGCTGACCAAGTACGGCGACGATTTCCAGTGGCAGCCCACCCCGCCCAATCCCGAGCTGGAGGCGGAGTTTCTGTCGCGCCTGATGCTCAAGTTCGGCACCTCGCCACCGGCGGTGGCGGCCGCGACTGCCGCCTTGCCGACGCAGCCGCCGCGCGCGCGTATCGAAAAGGCCGGCGACGGAGCCACCCGCCTGGTCGTCGACGACAGCTTCGATCGGGCCTGGCGCCGGGTCGGGCTCGCGCTCGACCGCACCGGCTTCACCGTCGTCGACCGCGATCGCTCCAAGGGCCTGTATTTCGTGCGCTATTCCAACCCCGACCTCGACCCCAGCAAAACGAAGGGGTTTCTCGACAAGCTGATGTTCTGGAAGAGCGACGAGAAGGACAAGCCCGAGCAGTACCGCGTCGTCGTCACCCAGGCCGATCCGGCCAGCGTGGTGACGGTCGAGGATCCGCAAGGCACCGTGGATCGCTCGGCGAATGGCGACAAGATCCTGGCCCTGCTGCAGGATCAGCTCAAGTGACCGCGCTGTGTCGCGCATCGATGCTGCGCCGTTAGCTTCGCCATGCGCTTCGCGTGCCTGGGAAGCGGGAGCGAAGGCAACGGCCTGGTGGTCGAAGTCGGTTCCACCCGGGTGCTGATCGATTGCGGATTCGGCCTGCGCGACACGGTGGCCCGGCTCGCCCGCATCGGGGTTGAGCCGGAGACGGTCGCGGCGATCGTCGTCACCCACGAGCACAGCGATCATATCGGCGGCGTCGCGTCGTTTGCAGCCAAGTTCGGCACGCCGGTGTGGCTCACCTTTGGCACGCTGTCGATGGTCAGCGAGCGGTTTGCCGGCCTGGACCGTGTCTACGGCTTCGATAGCCACGACCGCTTCGCCGTCGAGGGGATCGAAATCCGGCCCTTTCCCGTGCCGCACGACGCCCGCGAGCCGGTGCAGTTCGTCTGCACGGACGGTCGCTGGCGGCTGGGTGTGCTGACCGATCTGGGCATCAGCACGGCGTACGTCGAAGCGAGCCTGTCGGGCTGTGACGCCCTGGTGCTCGAGTGCAATCATGATCTGGACATGCTGGCCAACGGCGACTATCCCTATCCGCTCAAGCAGCGCATCGCCGGCAGGTTCGGGCACCTCGACAACGGCGCCGCGGCGGGGCTGCTAACGAAGATCGATACCTCGCGGCTGAAGCATCTGATCGCCGCGCACCTCAGCCAGCACAACAACCGGCCGGAGCTTGCGCGTGCGGCGCTCGCCGAGGCACTCGGCTGCGCGGGCGACTGGATCGGCATCGCCGATCAGCAACTGGGTTTCGACTGGCGCGAATTCACCTGAAGGGAGCGTTTCATGGAGAAGCTGCAAGAACTCTATCGCGGCAAGGCCAAGACGGTGTATGCAACCGACGATCCGGACCTGCTGGTGATGCATTATCGCGACGATGTATCGGCCTTCGACGGGGCGAAGCTCGCCCAGTTGGAGCGCAAGGGCGAGACCAATAACATGATCAACGCCTACATCATGGGCAAGCTCGCCGCGGCCGGGGTGCCGACGCATTTCATCCGCGTGCTAAACGAGCGAGAGTCGCTGGTGCGCGCACTGAACATGATCCCGGTCGAGTGCGTGGTGCGCAACATCTGCGCCGGCTCGATGGCCAAGCGCTACGGCATCGAGGAGGGCACGCGCCTGCCCGAGCCGATCTTCGAGTTCTTTCTCAAGAGCGACGCGCTGCACGATCCGCTGGTCAACGACGATCACATCCGCGTGCTCGGCTGGGCCAGCGCGGCGGAGATTACGGAAATGAAGTCGCTCACGCACCGGGTCAACGCGGTGCTCAAGCCGCTGTTCGCCGACGGCGGCATGGATCTGGTCGATTACAAGCTGGAGTTCGGACACCCGCGCAACGATCCAAAAGGGCCGTTGTGGCTGGGCGACGAGTTCACCCCGGACGGATGCCGGCTCTGGGATCGCAGCACGCACGAAAAGATGGACAAGGATCGCTTCCGGCGCGATCTTGGCGGCGTGATCGAGATGTATCGCGAGGTGGCGAGCCGCATCGGCGCGCCGCTGTAGCGCCGCTTTCGACCGGACACAAAAAAGCCGACCTGCAGGTCGGCTTCTTTGCGCGGCGCTGAAGCTATTTCTTCATCTGGTCTGCCGGGGCCGCAGGCGCAGCCGGGGCCGGGGCCGGGGCCGGTGCGGCGGACTTCATCGAATCGGCCGCCGACTTGGTGGCGTCCACCGCCGCAGTACCAGCGTCCTTGGCGGCGGTCGCGGCCTTGTCGGCAGCGTCCTTGGCGGCTGCGGCAGCCTTGTCCGCCGCGGCCTTGGCGTCCTGCGCCTGCTTGTTGTCGCCGCAGCCTACGACCGCCAGCGCCAATATCGCAGCAATCAATACTGACTTGTTCATCATCGTTCCCTTACTCGATTATGAAATGGGATACTGGAATGCATGTCCACGTGGGCCCAACAAAACTCCCTGCTCGACGGTTGCACCGCAAAGGCAATCGGCGCCTCGGCCGAAGCGGGGATTCTACCCGCAAAATGCACTCAATTCAATCGCCTTTCGCGGCACCGCCCTATAGTCCGAGCACGGTCGCGTTGATGCCGGGCTCGCCGGTGGCCCAGATCTCTTCGAAGCGATTGGCCAGCTGCTGCGTCTGCTCCGGCTGGGCAATGCCCATCGCCGAGCGCGGCTGCGCGAAGTGGAAGCGGTGCAGGTAGTGCTGATCATCGACGATGAGCAGGGGATCAGTCGCCAGTCGCGCTTCCGTGCCGGTGCGATAGATGGTCATGGCGTGGCTGTAAGTGCGCAGCAGGTTGAGCATCCGCGGGCAGGTGGTTTCGAGGTAGTTGGTGTCGTGGACGATGATGTCGAGGCGGCGGCCGCGCAGGCCGCCCAGGAAGGCCGCCAGGCGCTCGATGCGCGCCGCCTGGCTCCATCCGGCCTGCGACAGGTCCTGGTCGAAGACCCGAATGCGCTGCCGCGCCAGAGCAATGAGTTCGTCGATGGCCACGACCTGCTGGGCAACGGTCGCGAGCTCGACATTGCGCGGACCCGGCGAGGGGTCTGGGGTCGGTTCAGCCGACATGGAGGAAGCCATCGCAATACCAGCGATAGAGCCATGGCCACGCGTCGGCATCGATCGCGCCGCCGTCGAGCCGACGCTGATCGGCAATGCGCCTGAGCGCGGCCCGACCCCGGGCCGGCCAGCCGAATCCCTCGCCATTGATGAACAGGTGGCGCTCATCATAGAGCAGCTGCGTGCGTCCATCCAGGCGCAGGCCGTGCCGCGCGGCCTGGCGGATGAAGCGTTCCCGGCTAAGCGCGCGTGCCGGCGCCGAGAACAGGACCGCAGGTTTCGGCTCGGTCAGGTGCGAGCCGAGAAACCGGACCGTGGTGTCTTCGTCCCAGGCAAGCCGCCGCAGGGTCGCGACTGCATAGGACTGCAGGTCGCGATCGATGCGCGCGGGGTGGCGTGCCGGCGTGCGGCCGGCATCGGTGTATTGCCCGTCGACAACGATGCGGTCGCGCAACCAGTCGAGAAAGGAAACGGCGATTTCCTGCGCCGCGGGCGCGCGGAAGCCGATCGAATAGGTGCTACAGGTGTCGACGGCGACACCGTCGTGCGCCATCTCCGGGGGCAGATAAAGCATGTCGCCGGGCTCGAGCACCCAATCGCCTTCGGGGCGGAAGCGGGCGAGGATCTTCAACGGCAGATTCGGTTTGAGCGCGCGATCGCCCGCACGGCCGATGCGCCATCGCCGCCGGCCATGGCCCTGGAGGAGGAACACATCGTACGAATCAACGTGCGGCCCAACACCCCCGCCCGGTACGGCATGGCTTACGAGCAAGTCGTCGAGGCGCGAATAGGAGATGAAGGCGAAGCGGCGCAGCAGCGCGTCGGCTGCGGGGAGATGCAGGTTGACGCCATGCACGAGCAAGGTCCAGTTACGGCTCGGCAGCGCGCGCAATTCGGCGCGCGGGAACGGGCCATGCGCCAGTGACCACCGGCCGCGCTCGCGCAAGACCAGCCGCGAATCGACATCGTCACGCGCCGCCAGCGCGAACAGTTCGGGGGTCGACAGCAGCCCGCGGAAGCCGGCGATTGCCTCCCGGATCAAAAGCGGCCGTCGTTGCCAGTAGCGCTGCAGAAAGCGCCCCCGCGTCACGCCGCCCAGGAGCGCAGGTCCCATCGCATCAATTATAGCCACCCGGTCGGATAGTGGCGCGGACCGGAGGGCAAGTCGGGGCTGGAGTACAATAATCCGCTACGCCGCGCTTTCCTCACCACTCTGGCAACAGCATCGTGCAGATATCGGCCAACACCGTCGTCACGCTCTCCTACAAACTGTATTCCGCGGCCGGCGAGTTGGTCGAGCAGACGAGCGCTCCCATCAGCTACCTGCATGGCGGGCATCACGGCATCTTCCCGAAGATCGAGGAGGAGCTGGCCAACAAGCGCGCCGGGGATGTCTGCACCGTCGCGCTCGAGCCGGAAGACGCTTTCGGGGAATACGATGCCGAGCTCGTCAGGGTCGAAACCCCGGATCGGTTTCCCGAAGACGTCAAGGTCGGGATGCAGTTCGAGGAGGCCGCCGACGACGAGGAAGGCGCGACTAGGATCTTTACCGTGACCGACATCGCCGACGGCCGGGTGGTCCTCGACGGCAATCACCCCCTGGCTGGCCAGCGCCTGCGTTTCGACTGCACGGTGCTCGATGTCCGGCAAGCCACGGCGGACGAACTCGAGCACGGGCACGTCCACGGCCCTGGCGCGCACCATTGACCGCCGGCCGCGCGCGTTGCGCGGCTCCGACCCTGCACGCATCTATCGTTCCGCCAGTCGCTTGAGCTCGTAGAGCGCGTCCTGCGCCTCGCGCGGCGAAAGTGCATCCGGATCGAGGAGCGCAAGCCGATCCAGGGCAGGGGACGCCTGGCCCTGCGCCGTGCCCGGGGCATTGCCCGCCGCAAACAGGTCGCCGTGCGTGTCGCGCTGGGCGCTGAAGCGGTCGAGCCGGGCGAGGTATGCCCGTGCCTGGCGGATCGCGTCGGCGGGCACCCCGGCAAGCTGGGCGACCTGCAGGCCATAGCTGCGGTTGGCCGGGCCCTCGGCGACCGCATGCAGGAAGACGATGCGGTCCTTGTGCTCGACCGCGTCAAAATGGACGTTGGCGCAGCCTTCGAGCTCGGAGGGCAGCGCGGTCAGCTCGAAGTAGTGGGTTGCGAACAGGGTCAGGCAGCGATTGTCCTGCGCCAGGGCGCGGGCGATCGCCCACGCCAGGGCGAGCCCGTCGAAGGTCGATGTGCCGCGCCCGATCTCGTCGATGATGACCAGACTCTCCGGGGTCGCCCGGTTCAGGATATACGCAGCCTCGGTCATTTCGACCATGAACGTCGAGTGTCCGCGGGCGAGATCGTCGGACGCGCCGATGCGCGCATAGAGCGCATCGAGCGGACCGATTTCAGCCGCCTCGGCCGGCACGAAGAGCCCGCAGCTGGCCAGCAGGGCGATGAGCGCGGCCTGGCGCATGTACGTCGACTTGCCGCCCATGTTCGGCCCGGTGACGATCAGGATGCGTCGCGTCGGGTCGAGCCGGAGGTCGTTGGCGATGAATTGCTCGACCTCTTTTTCGACCAGCGGATGCCGGCCGCCGCGAATGGCGAGCCCGGGGTTTGCGGTGAACGTCGGCCGCGCCCAGCCTTGCGCCTCGGCAAATGCAGCATGCGTGGTGAGCACGTCGAGCGTGGCAAGGGACTGGGCCGCGCGCTGGAGATCCGGAATCGCCGCTGCGAGCTCACCGAGCAGCGCGTCATAGAGGATCTTCTCGCGCGCCAGCGCGCGCTCCTGCGCCGATAACGCCTTGTCTTCGAAGGTCTTGAGCTCGGGCGTGATATAGCGCTCTGCGTTCTTGAGCGTCTGGCGTCGGCGGTAGTCGTCGGGAATGCGGTCGACATGCGTGTGCGTGACTTCGATGTAGAAGCCGTGCACACGGTTGTATTCGACCTTCAGGCTGGGGATGCCGGTACGCACCCGCTCCCGGGTCTCGAGTTCGATCAGGAACGCACCACAGTTGTCGTCAATCGCGCGCAACTCATCGAGCTCCGCGTCGTAACCGCGTGCGATGACGTTGCCGTCGCGCAGCATGGCACCTGGTTCGGCGGCGATCGCCTTTCGCAGCAGCGCTTCCCAGCGCGGGTCGAGCGTAAGCGCCTGTGCGGCATCGGCGAGCAGGGCAGCCGGAAGGGCGGCAATGGCGGCAGCCAGAGCAGGCAGGCGGGCAAGCGTATCGCGCAGACCGGCAAGGTCGCGCGGGCGCGCACTGCCCAAGGCAATCCGTGCCGCGATGCGGGCCACGTCGACCGTGCGTCTGAGTTCGGCGCTCAGGCGTTGCCGCGCGTCGTGCCTGGCTATCAGCTCGGCGAGCGCAGCATGGCGCGCAACCGGAACTTCACGTGGCCGCAGCGGGTTGCTGAGCCAGTGCCGCAACAGCCGGCTGCCGGCCGCGGTGACACAACCATCAAGCAGCGACAGCAACGTCGGCGCCGGCTCGCCGCGCAGCGTCTCGGTGATCTCGAGATTGCGACGCGTGCCGGCATCGAGCGCCAGATGATCACCACCGCGTTCGACGGCAAGGGAACGAACATGCTCCAGCGACGACGCGCTCTGCTGCGTCGCCTGCGCGTAATGCAGCAGGGCGCCTGCCGCCTGCACCGCGAGGGGCGCCTCGGCGACGCCGAATGCGGCCAGATCGTGCGTGCCCAATTGCGCGGTCAGCCGCCGCGTCGCGGCATCGGCGTCGAACTGCCATGGGGGCAGCGCACGCGAAGGCACGCCGTCGCGCCAGGCTTCACCCGCGCCCCGGCTCATTCCCTCGGGATAGAGCAGTTCGCTCGGGACGAGGCGTTCGAGCTCGGCGGCAAGCTCGGTTGCGGGCAAGTCGCGCAGGCACAGTTGTCCGCCGGCAAGATCGAGCCAGGCGAGACCGACGCGCTGCTTCGAAGGCAAGATCGCCACGAGCAGGCAGTCGCGCTTGGCGTCGAGCAGCGCCGCATCGGTGACCGTCCCGGGCGTGACGATGCGCGTAACCCTGCGCTCGACCGGCCCTTTGGCAGTGGCCGGGTCGCCGACCTGCTCACAGATCGCGACCGACTCGCCGATGCGGATGAGCTTGGCAAGATACTGTTCGGCGGCGTGATACGGCACGCCGGCCATGGGAATCGGCGCGCCCGCGGAAGCGCCGCGCGCGGTGAGCGTGATGTCGAGCAGCGGCGCCGCGCGCTCGGCGTCGCCATAGAAGAGCTCGTAGAAGTCGCCCATGCGATAGAACACGAGCTTGTCCGGGTGCTCCGCCTTGACGCGCAGATACTGCTGCATCATGGGCGTGTGGGCGGACAAGGGCGCCACGTCAGAGCCTTGTTTTGATCGGAGATTCAACCGTGAATGCCTATATCGATCAAATGGTTAGCGAACACCAAGCCGGCGGCGAACGTCTTTGCGCGTCTGTGGATATCTATACGCGTATCCGGAGATCGAGCCGGTTTGGTATGGGTTTTCGGACCGGAATCCGGTGCTGCGGCCGACCAATCTTACCGGCCTCCCCGTCTGGCGTCACAGTTATCCAAGCCCGCCACTGCTCAACGGTTCCTGCGTTCAGGCTGTGGCTCATGGCGTTGAAGCCGACCTCAAAGGAGCAGCGGGGCTGGGCCGGCAGGCTACGAGTAATCCGGTGCGAGGCGAATTATTTTCCGGGGGCGGTGGGCGACCCGCCGACAGTTACGGCGCGATGCGAAGCATCAGGGCGAATCGCCTGACCAAGCGTGAACCGGTGCTGCTTAAACGCCTTCGACGATGCGGATTTCCCGCTCGGCACCGTCACCCAGAACCGCCAGTGCGGCCTGGTAACCGGCGCTGTCATGAGCGGCAATCGCCTGCTCCACGCTATCGAACTCGATTAGCACGGTGCGCTGCTTCAGGCCATGCTCGTAGACCTTGGCCGGCTCGCCACGCGCCAGAAAGCGTCCTCCTCCCGCAGTGATTGCGGGGCCGGCAAGCTTCGCGTACGCGGCAAGTTTGTTAGGGTCCTTGACCGCCCGATACGCGGCGACCCAATAGGCCTTTGGCATGGTGTTTCCTTTCCTTGTCGCGACGGATAGGTGCTGCAAACGCCGCGAATCTGAGTATTAAGCGTTTGATCGTGCCCGTCAACGGTCGTCCCGGAGGGCACTGGACGAGTCGCTCCCGCAGATTCCGGCATCAAAGACCGGCCGATGCACGGGATGAAGCGTTTGAAATGAAATTCAGAGTTCGGACTACTTCGGACGACGCGAAAGTACTTAGGTTTGCGCCGAGATGTCGGAACCGATACCGCCTCATGGAATACAATTCCATGTCACCATTGGTGTCGACTTATGGACGCGCTCACCGAGACTCTCAGAACACTCGAATCATTGGGCATTACGCTGCCTAGTCGAGCCTATCTGATAGGCGCAGTGCTTTTTAGCATCATTGGCTACGTCGGTTATCGATACGGCAAGAAGAACTCACTGCAGACCACCAAGTGGATTGCCATAGCACTGATGCTCTACCCATACGTTATTTCGGAGACTTGGCTTCTGTACACGGTGGGCGCAGGATTGTGCGTCGGCTTATATATTTCATCCTTATCCGGCTGATTGCAGAAACCTCGACGTCGGAGAATTCAGTGCACTGCGTCAGGGGTGGAGCGCTTCGACTTGGAAGCATACAGGCGCCCAAGGAAGCGGTTCGAGTGTGCACGGTCGACAGGTAGAGGGTGGTGCGGTCGTAAGGTTGCCCCATTGCTCTTGAGCCCGACGCTTTCAGGGATAAATGTTGCGCGGCGCTGGCAACCCTGCGCATGACGCCGGCGCCAATCTTATCGGCTCCGAGCCGTGCGCGGTATAGGTAGGCACATCTTCCTGCCGGCGGGTCGCCTCCCCCGTCTCCGGCGTGCGATCAGGCTCGGGGGATGTTATGGTTCGCGAAGCCTTCGGCGCGAGGTGGTGGACCCGGAGAAAGGGTATCGGTTTCCCGGCGAGTGGATCGAGGAGGGATGAAGAAATGCTGAGGTCGGATACAGCCGCGCTTGTCCTTGTCGCGTTTGCAATGTGCGCTCCGCTGCCAGCCCTGGCGGCGGCGGATCCGGCCAAGGTGCTGCGCGTTTCGTCCCCTGACATCGCCAGCCTAGACCCGCAACAGGGTACCGATCTTTATTCAACGCGAGTCGCCAGCTCTATCTTCGAAGCGCTCTATCAATTCGACTACCTTGCGGAACCGACCAGGGTGATCCCGGATACAGCCGAGTCTTTACCGTTGATCACCGATGGCGGAAAGACGTGGACGATCAAGCTCAAACACGGAATCCTGTTCGCCGACGCGCCCGCATTCAGAGGCAAGCCGCGTGAGCTTGTCGCCGAGGACTACGTCTACTCGATCAAGCGGTCGATCGATCCGAATTTGCTGACCGGCGGCGATCCGGCGCTCACCGACCTGATCGAAGGCGCGCGGCCGATCGTCGATGCGGCACGCAAGGCGGCCGCGAGAATGAACTACGACGCACCGATCCCCGGGCTGCGCGCGCTCGATCGCTATACCCTGCAGATTCGCCTGACCAGTGTGGACTACACCCTGCAGGAGCGGCTTGCGGGTTTGGCGGCGATGGCGGTGGCGCGCGAAGTCGTCGAGGCGGCCGGTGATGATATCCGCAGCCAGCCAGTCGGCACCGGCCCGTATCAATTGAAGGAATGGAAGCGTGCCTCGCGCGTCGTGCTCGAAGCCAATCCGCACTACCGGGGCATAGCCTTTCCGGAGAGCAGCGATCCGCGGCATCGCGCGCTGATCGAATCGATGCGGGGCAAAACACTACCCCAGGTCGGTCGCATCGAGATCAGCATCATCGAGGAGTCGCAGCCCAACATTCTCGCCTTCGAGCAAGGCGACCTCGATTACATTGCACTCGGGGGCAACGACGTCCGCAGCGTGCTCGACGGCGACAAGCTCAAACCCGAATTGCTGCGCAAGGGCGTGGTGCGGATCCGCTTTGGTGCACCGAATCTCACCTTCACGTATTTCAACATGAAGGACCCGATAGTCGGCGGATATTCGAAGGCGCAGATCGCACTGCGCCGGGCCATCGCCATGGGATTCAACGTCGATGAAATGATCAAGGTGCTCTTTGCGGGCCAGGCGCTGCCGGCGAACCAACTGCTCCCGCCGGGAGTGGACGGCCATGATCCTTCCCTGCCGGCCAAATCGCTCTACGATCCGGCGGCGGCCCGAGCACTGCTGGACCATTTCGGATTCAAGGACCGCGATGGCGATGGCTATCGCAAGACTCCCGAAGGCAAGCCGCTTACGCTCGTCCGCGGTACGCTGCCCGAGTCCTGGTATCGGGAAGCCGATACGCTGTGGAAGAAGAACATGGATGCAATCGGGCTGCGAATGCAGGTCGAGCAGAGGACATTCACGGAGCTGGTCAACATGAGCCGCGCCGGCAAGCTGCAGATGTTTAATCTCGGCTACCGCTCGCTGGAGCCCTCCGGCTACCAGATCCTGCAGACACTCTGGGGTCGCTCGCCGATCGACACCAATCCGTCCCAATTCTCCAACCCGGATTACGACGCGGCGTACGAACAATTCCTGCGCATGCCGTCGGGTCCGTCCCGCGTGCTGCTCGCGCGGCGGATGTCCGACGTCTCGCAGGTGTACATGCCGATGGTGCTGCACACCTTCGGCATCGGTAACACCCTTCTCTACCCCTGGGTGCAAGGCTACTGGCCGTCCCAGTTCGGCTTCGCATTCAAGTACCTGGATATCGACAGCGCCAGGCGCAAGGCCGCCGGGAAGTAGGAGGTCCTGGTCCAGCCGGCAGGGAGGAAACGCTCGTGCATGGCGTGCTGTCCAACGCTTCATGTTGCAAGGCATGAAAAAGAAGGGCAGTGTTGCAGGTGCTTCGGCTTCGAGCCGCAGCGGCAGGACGCCCGCGTTGCGGCGAAGGCGGGCGATCGACACGGCCGCGTCGGTGCCCTCACTCGCCGGCGTTGCCATCACCCATCCCGACCGAATCGTCTATCCAGATGCCGGGATTACCAAGTTGATGGTCGCCGAGTACTACGAGCGCGTTGCATCGCGGCTGCTGCCCTACCTCGCCGGCAGGCCGCTGTCGATCGTGCGCTGCCCGGATGGAGCGGACGCCCCCTGCTTCTTCCAGAAGCACGTGGCCGACCGGGCCATTCCCGGCATCGAGGTGGCCATGATCGAGGACAGCGCCGGGCGCAATCCCTACCTCCTTGCCAATTCAGTGAAGTCGCTTGTCGGGCTGGCGCAAATGCATGCCCTCGAGCTTCATGTCTGGGGTGCGACCGTTGCGGCGATTGAGCGCCCCGATACCCTGATCTTCGACCTGGATCCGGATCCCGGATTGGAGTGGAGCACGATCGTGGCGGCGGCGAGACGGACCCGTTCCCTGCTCGAGACGATCGGACTCACGGCCCTGGTCAAGACCACCGGCGGCAAAGGTCTGCACGTTGTCGTGCCGCTGCAGAGGCGCCACGGCTGGGATGAGGTCAAGGACTTCGCGCGCGATGTCGCGGCGCATCTCGTACGCATCCAGCCCGACCAGTTCACCGCGAGCATGAGCAAGGCGCGCCGCCGAGGCAAGATCTTCGTCGACTATCTGCGCAACGCGCGGGGTGCAACCGCGGTCGCACCGTATTCGCTGCGCGCGCGGCCGGGGGCAACCGTTGCCACGCCACTGGCGTGGGACGAATTGGGCCCGCGAGCCCTGCCGAGCGCATTTACGCTGGCGACCGTGCCCGAGCGCATCGCCCGGAGAGTCGACCCGTGGGGCGACTATGAACAGAACCGCCAGCGGCTGACGGCGGCGATGCGGCGCGCCCTGCGCTGAAGGCCCCTGCCCCGGCAGGCGCGCCGGGGGGCGCGTTTCTGGCACAATCCTCGCCTGCACAGGCGAAGCCACAAGCTTCGCCGCGTTCGATGATCGCATTGCATATTTCCCCAGGGCAACTGCCCCTCGCCGCCCTGCGCGCGCTGTGGGCCCAGCCAACTCCGGTGACGCTCGATCGGGACGCGAAACCGCGGGTCGATGCCGCGGCAGACGCGATTGCCGGCGTCATCGCCGGTGGCCGCATCGTCTACGGCGTCAACACCGGCTTCGGGCTGCTTGCCCGCACCCACATCGATGCCGCACGGCTGACCGAACTGCAGCGTGCGCTGGTGCTTTCGCATTCGGCCGGCACCGGGGCAGCGCTCGACGATGCGGTGGTACGCCTCACGCTCCTGCTCAAGATCGCCGCTCTGGCGCGCGGGCATTCCGGCGTGCGCTACGAAGTCGTCGAGGCGCTTCTGAGGCTGCTCAACGCGGACGTGATTCCGGTCGTGCCCAGCCAGGGTTCGGCCGGGGCGTCGGGCGATCTCGCGCCGCTCGCGCACCTGGCTGGCGTGTTGATCGGCGAGGGCGAGGCAAAGGTCGGCGGGGCGGCGCGGCCGGCCGCAGAGGCCTTGGCGCACGCCGGCATCGCGCCGCTCGAGCTGCAGGCGAAGGAAGGGCTCGCGCTGCTCAACGGAACCCAGGTCTCGACTGCGCTCGCGCTCGCGGGCCTGTTCGCCTGCGAGCGCATGTTCGCGGCCGCGCTCGTCGCCGGGGCCCTGTCGGTCGACGCGTGCTTGGGCAGCGATACGCCGTTCGACGAACGCATCCAGGCGTTGCGCGGCCATCCCGGTCAGCGCGATACCGCGCGCATGCTGCGCGAACTGCTCGCCGGCAGCGCGATCCGCGCCTCGCACCAGGACTGTCCACGGGTGCAGGATCCCTACAGCCTGCGTTGCCAGCCGCAGGTCATGGGCGCCTGTCTGGACCAGATGCGCCACGCCGCGGCCGTGCTGCACGTTGAGGCGAACGCGGTCTCCGACAATCCGCTGGTGTTCCCGGACACCGGCGAAGTTCTCTCCGGAGGCAATTTCCACGCCGAGCCGGTCGCCTTCGTCGCCGATGCCCTGGCGCTGGCCTTAGCCGAGATCGGCGCGCTCTCCGAGCGCCGGACCGCGCTCCTGATGGACGCGGGCTTATCCGGGCTCCCGCCCTTCCTGGTGCGCGAGGGCGGGGTCAATTCGGGCTTCATGATCGCCCAGGTGACCGCCGCCTCGCTCGCCTCGGAAAACAAGGCACTGGCGGTGCCGCGCAGCGTCGATTCGCTGCCGACTTCGGCCAATCAGGAAGATCACGTGAGCATGGCGACCAATGCAGCGCTGCGCCTCGCGCCCATGGCCGGCAACGTGGCGGCGATCGTCACCATCGAGCTCCTCGCCGCGGCGCAGGGCATCGACCTGCGCGCCCCTCTCGCCACGTCGCCCCGGTTGCAGAGCGCGCTCTCGCAGATTCGCAGGCAAGCCGCGTTCTGGGATCGCGACCGGGCGTTCGCGCCGGACCTCGCGCGCCTGCGGGCACGGGTCGAGGAGGGGGCGTTCACGCCGTTCGTGGACGCGCCGCTCACCTGAAAGGACGGCCGGGTGACTCGCCGCCGGCGGCGCGCGACAATGAGCGCGGGCGAATCCGAACAAAAAGCCATGGAACGAGATCAGCCGGGTCGTCTACTCGATGCGCGCAGCCAGGAGCGGGTGATCCGCGCGCCGCGCGGCCGGACTTTGCGGGCAAGGAGCTGGCTCACCGAAGCGCCGCTGCGAATGCTCATGAACAACCTCGATCCGGAGGTCGCCGAGCGGCCGCAGGACTTGGTCGTCTATGGTGGCATTGGCCGCGCCGCGCGCAACTGGGCGTGCTACGACGCCATCGTCGCGGCGCTGACGGTGCTGGGCGATGACCAGACGCTGCTCATCCAGTCGGGAAAGCCCGTGGGCGTGTTTTCGACCCACGGCGACGCGCCGCGGGTGCTGATCGCCAACTCCAACCTGGTTCCGAAATGGGCAACCTGGGAGCACTTCAACGAGCTCGATCGCAAGGGCCTCATGATGTTCGGCCAGATGACCGCCGGCTCATGGATCTACATCGGCAGCCAGGGCATCGTCCAGGGGACCTACGAGACGTTCAGCCAGGCGGGCCGGAAGCACTACCACGGAGACCTCGCGGACAAGTGGATCCTGACAGCTGGCTTGGGCGGCATGGGCGGCGCCCAGCCGCTGGCCGCGACGATGGCCGGCTGTTCGATGTTGGCCATCGAATGCCAGGCCTCGCGCATCGACATGCGGCTCAAGACGCGCTATCTCGACAGTGTCGCGCCCGACTTGGAGACAGCGCTCGCGATGATTCACAATGCCTGCGCCACGCGACGCCCGACATCGGTCGGATTGCTCGGCAACGCAGCGGAAGTCCTGCCGGAACTCGTCCGCCGCGGCGTGCGGCCCCACATGGTCACCGACCAAACGTCCGCCCACGACGTGATCAACGGTTATCTTCCTGCCGGCTGGAGCGTGCCGCGATGGCGCGCCGCGCAGGCGGACCCGGCCGCCCACGGTGAACTTGCCACCGCAGCGCGCCGCTCGATCCGCGCCCACGTGGAGGCCATGCTCGCCTTTCACCGCCTGGGCATTCCCACGTTCGACTACGGCAACAACATCCGCCAGGTCGCCTTCGACGAAGGGGTGGCGGACGCGTTTGCCTTCCCCGGCTTCGTGCCGGCCTATATCCGGCCGCTGTTCTGCGAGGGCAAGGGGCCGTTTCGCTGGGTGGCCTTGTCGGGCAACCCGGAGGATATCCGCAAGACCGATCGCAAGGTCAAGGAGCTGTTTCCAACCGACGCGCGACTGCATCGCTGGCTCGATCTCGCGGGCGAGCGGATCGCTTTTCAGGGTTTGCCGGCGCGGATCTGCTGGCTCGGCTTGGGTGAGCGGCATCGGGCCGGCCTGGCGTTCAACGCCATGGTGGCGTCGGGCGAGCTCGACGCGCCCATCGTGATCGGCCGCGACCATCTCGACGCCGGCTCCGTCGCGAGCCCGAACCGGGAGACGGAGGCCATGGCCGACGGCTCCGATGCCGTTTCCGACTGGCCGCTTCTGAATGCGCTACTGAACACTGCCAGCGGCGCGACCTGGGTATCGATACATCACGGCGGCGGGGTGGGCATGGGCTATGCGCAACATGCCGGCGTAGTCGTCGTCTGCGACGGCACGCCGGCTGCGGCGGCGCGTATCGAACGGGTGCTGTGGAACGATCCGGCACTGGGCGTTGCGCGTCACGCCGATGCGGGCTACCCAGATGCGATCGCAGTGGCCAAGGCGCAGGGCTTGAACCTGCCGATGCTCGGCGCTTGATACCGACCGGCACGCAATGCGCGGGACCGGATACAGTGACCTGCCGCTGACAATGTCGGTTCGCCGCATTCACGCTCTCGATCCGGGTTGCCGCGCCTTGTGGCCCATTGAGGCAGATGGCCGATTCCGGATTCCACTCTGGCGGGCGTCGCTCTTGAGGAAGTTTGATGAGTGACGAGACCGTGCCCGCGACGGCTGGAGGCCCGGACGCCGCGGTTGCCGGTACCGCTGTCGACGCTGCGCCCGCGGAAGTCGCAGCGGGGTCGACTGGCGGCGGGGAGATGCTCCACGCGGCCGAACCGAGCCACCGATCGTACTTCCAAGTCACCTTTACGGGTCTGGCGGCAGACTATTTTCGAATATGGATCGTCAATTTGTTGCTGACCCTGCTTACGCTGGGCGTGTGGTCGGCATGGGCGAAGGTTCGCAAGCACCGTTACCTCTACGGCCACACGTGGCTCGCGGGAGCGAACTTCGAATACCACGCCAACCCGATCGCGATCCTCCGCGGACGCCTGATTGCCGCTGCGGCGATCGGCGTCTATTGGCTGTTCGAGAATCTGCTGCCGAGCACCGGACCGTGGCTGCTCGCGGCGCTCCTCTGTGGCGCACCTTGGATCATCGCGCGGTCGCTTACCTTTAATGCCGCCAACTCGAGTCACCGGGGTATCCGGTTCGGTTTTTCAGGGACGCAGCGCGATGTCGCGCTGGCGATCTGGCCCCTGGCGCTGGCGCTCGTCGCCTTCGTGGCAATTGGCAGAAACGCGCTCGAGATCATGGAGCATCCCGGCCGGTATTTCGCGCGAATGGGCACCGTAACCGCCGCGTTCATTGCAATCTATCCGTACGCAATTGCCCAGATCCGCCGACTCACGGTCGGCAAGACGGCGTGGGGTAATCAACCCTTCAGCACAACGATGCGAGTGCGCAACGTCTATGGCATTTACGCCATCGGTGCCGCCCTTTGTTGCATACCCTTGCTGGTTGCGATCGTCGTGCTCTCCTTCGCGGCGTTCGGCACGGTGGCGCTGACGAGAAACCATCCATCCTGGGCCATAATGATCTCGGGGATGTTCGGCCTATTGGGGTGGGCGAGCGTTCTGATCGTTTGGACCGCCTACAACCGATCCAGAATGACAAATCTTGTCGTCAATACTGCGAGGCTCTCGAATATCGCCAGGTTGCGCGGTGCGATTTCGGCCAGAGCGCTTGCCAAACTGTATACCGTCAATCTGCTCGCGATCATTGCCAGCTGCGGCTTGCTGATTCCCTGGGCGGTGGTGCGGCTTGCCCGGTACCGGCTTCAGGCCATCACGGTCGAAATCGAGGCGCCGCTGACAGCGGTCACCGCGGCGGTCGTACAGAACCCGCGCGCAACCGGGGAGGAGTTGGGCGAGATGTTCGGCTTCGATCTTGCGCTATGAATTCGACCCCCCAATCGATCTACCCCGCGCGATGGTTCGATGGCCACAGCGCCGCCGCTGTCGACAGTGAGTTTTCCATCGCCGATGGGGTGCTGCGCGGGCGAGCCGGCGAGCACCAATTCGCGACTCCGCTGGCTGACTTGCGCGCCTCCGCCGCCGTCGCCGGCGTGCCGCTGCGCCTTCGCCTTCCCGATGGCGGCGAATTCGTGCTCGCAGATGCCGCTATCAAGCCCGAGGCGCTCGGACTTCCTGCTCAACAGGGTTTTGTTCACGGACTCGAACGCAATCCGGTGGCCGTCGTGTTCGCCGTCATCGTCGTGGCGGTCTTGTGTGTACTCGCCTACCGACTCGGGATTCCGTGGCTCGCGGGCGAGATTGCCGATCGTGTGCCCATCGCCTCCGAGGCAAAGCTTGGAGAGGCCGTGCTGGCGAACCTCGACGGGTTCGTATTCGGTCCGACCCAGCTTCCTGCCGAGCAGCGTGCGACCCTTCAAGCGTACTTCGACCGACTCACCGAGCGTGCGCAGTTGACCTACAAGCCGCAACTCGTGTTCCGCAACGGCCAGCGTTTTATCGGGGAGAATGCGCTGGCATTGCCCGGAGGAACGGTTGTCGTGACGGACCAGCTCGTTGCACATGTCGATTCGCCGGAGCAGGTCGCGGCCGTGTTTGCGCACGAGTTGGGTCACATCGCCCATCGCCACAGCATGCGTCAGCTGCTCGAGCAATCCTCGAGCGGGATGATTCTCGGTGCGATGCTCGGAGACGTGAGCGGCATCGGCTCGCTTGTGTCAGCGGCCCCTGTGGCACTCATCAAGCTGAGCTATTCGCGTGGGGACGAGCAGGAGGCCGACGACTACGCGCTTGCGCTCCTGCCTCAAGCCGGACTGCCTCCCGCGCTCCTCGCCGACGCGCTCGAGGCAATCTCCTCACCCCAATGTTCGAAGTCCGAGATGGCCGGGGACGGTGGGGCGGAGAAATGCAAACGGACAGGCAGAGACCGCGTCCGGCCACCGCCTAGTTACCTGTCGACGCATCCGGACATCGCGTCGCGCATCGCGCGTGCGCGCGCCGCCGCGCAATGACATGCCGGTGCGTCGTTCGGTGGGTGTAACTTTTGCAAATCAGCAATGCACGGAGAGCGATCGCCACGGTTGGCCGCGGCGGCGGTCCGCATAGGCCTGTACAAACGAGTTTGCGGGTGGCAGACCAAAGAAGGAAGAAATACGCATTTAAAACATTGACTTACAAAAGTTCATGGCAATCCGGCGGATCGCGCCGCAGGCGCTCAGCCGCAATGAAGATCGTCCGCATGTTCCAAGACAGCCTCGAGGTTGAGGCGGGTGCTCGAGAATAGGAATCTGAGTGCGGGCGTTTAAGCGTGGTTATGCTGACGACGACTAGGGGCATGACTGATAAAGGTCATTGCACGCTCAGGGAGAGTCCTCTCTTAGGGACCTCCGCACCTGGAAAAGGTATTCGATGCTCATAGCGATACCTTTCAATTAATATCATAACTAACAGCATTAATTTGTTTGTTATTTACTTTAACTCATTGTATTGTATATAATACAAGAGATATATACATATCTGAGTTAATATCATAACTAGTGCGACCACGTAACCAAGCTGCTCGCGAGCAGTTAGTCCCCCTACTACGCCGAATGCGTCGCGCCAGCCCCCTCGAGCTCGCCGACGCGCTGGGCGTTAGCGCTGCATCGATGCACAGAATGCTCGCCGAGCTTCCCTCCAACCAAATGGTTTTCGCTGGCCGTACGCGCCGCACTCGCTATGCTCTAAGGCGCCCCTTGCGTGGCGACCTATCCGATATACCGCTATATGGCATCGACACCGCAGGCAATGCGACGCTGGTTTCCAAGCTCGCTCTAACCTATCCGCAAGGTACCCTGCTCGCACTGGCCGAGTCAGGATGGCCCGTCCCGCCGGAGTCGCGTGACGGGTGGTGGGATGGACTCCCTTATCCAATCCATGACATGCGCCCCCAAGGATATCTTGGGCGCCAAATCGCGCGCGCCGAACACCGACTGCTCGACGTGTCGGAACATCCAGAGGAATGGAGCGACGACGACGTTATCTTCGTCCTAAGCCGTGTCGGCACGGATGCCAGCGGCAATCTGCTACTCGGGGATCAAGCCTATCAACGTTGGTTGCAAAATAAGCTCTCGCCTCCGGAGCCGGCATCCGAGGCCGAGCTCGGAGAACACTACAGCCGCCTCGCTCAACGAGCTTTGGGTGCGGGTGTTGCGGGCTCCAGTGTCGCAGGTGAGTTTCCAAAATTCGCGGCACTACGCCAGAACGGACACTCGACACCGCACGTGCTGGTCAAGTTCTCAGGGGCGAGTCAATCAGCCGCAGAGCGTCGCTGGGCGGATTTGCTTATTTGCGAGCATCTCGCGCTCGAGTGCGCAGCAGGCCTACCTGGGCTTGGGAGCGCACGCACACGCATCTTACAACACGATGGCCGAGTCTTTCTGGAGACAGAGCGCTTCGACCGCGTCGATCTTCATGGCCGGCGGGCGGTGTGCACACTCGATGCGCTTAACCCGGCTTTCCTGGGAGAAAAGTCGACGGATTGGGCCCATTTAGCGACACAACTAAACGAAATAGGGCTCATTGCCGACGACACTGTTCGTGCGGTCGAGCACCTCTCCTGGTTCGGCCGCCTGGTTGGAAATACGGACATGCATTTGGGTAACTTGAGCTTCCATGTGTTTTCTTCGTCACTACATCTGGCCCCCACATACGACATGCTACCTATGGCGTATGCGCCGCTGGCGGGCGGGGAAGTACCGCCCTATGATTTCACCCCGCCGTTACCGCTGCCGCAACAGCGAGAGATTTGGCAAGTCGCTGGCAAAGCCGCCCTTGAGTTTTGGCGGCAGGCAAGTATCGACGCTCGCATCAGTGAGGCATTTCGCAGTCTCTGCGCGGCCAACACTCGCCGCCTCGGAGAAATTTCACCGCGTGTCTGACCGCTGCATCCGCTAACGACCGGGGGCGCCGACATCAGCCCCCTGCGCGTCTATCATAAGTGCCGGGGTTCGCCGGGCCATACTTCGGGGCGTTGAGTAAGCCGCCCGTAGGGGCGGGAGGCACGTACCAGGTACTTACGGCTATCCAACCAAGTCGGGGAACCTATTTCTACGGGAGTGCGAAGTGTGCTAAGTGCTTGTTTTATTTGGTCGGGGTGAGAGGATTTGAACCTCCGACCTCTACGTCCCGAACGTAGCGCTCTACCAGGCTAAGCTACACCCCGACTGCCGCAGCGCAAGGAACCGAGCCGCGGCTCGGCTAATATGCTCTTTTCACTGCGAAACTCGACAATTCTAGCAGAGTTTCACGGTCCGGAGAATTGGACAGTACGGTAAGACAGGCTGCTGCCTGCACGGTTTCTTCTTCGGCGCAACGGCGTGCATAGTCGAGCGCGCGCGTGCGCGACAGGACCTCGAGCACCGGCTTGAAATCGTCGAGGCGCCCGCGCTCGAGCGCGTCGCGGATCAGCGCCGCATCGGCCTCGGATCCGACGCGCATCGCGCGGATCAGCGGCAGCGTAGGCTTCCCCTCGGCGAGATCGTCGCCGAGGTTCTTACCGATCGCATCGTGGTCGCCGGAGTAGTCGAGCACGTCGTCGATGAGCTGGAACGCGGTCCCCAGATGCATGCCGTACCGGGCCAGCGCTTCTTCGATGGCCGGCTCGGCCGGACCGAGAACGGCACCGAGCTGCGCCGCCGCCTCGAACAGCTTCGCAGTCTTGCGCCGGATCACGTCCAAGTAAACCGCCTCCTCGATGTCCGGGTTGCCGGCGTTGAGCAGCTGCAGCACCTCGCCTTCGGCGATGATGTTGGTGGCGTCGGAGAGGATGCGCAGGGCACGCATGCTATCGACGGCGACTAGCAGCTGGAACGCGCGCGAATAGAGAAAATCTCCGACCAGGACGCTGGCGGCGTCGCCGAACATCGCGTTCGCGGTCGCATGGCCCCGGCGCAGCGACGACTCGTCGACCACGTCATCGTGGAGCAGGGTCGCGGTGTGGATCATTTCGATGACCGCGGCCAAGGTATGATGCTGCGTGCCGCGGTGACCGCAGGCCCGCGCGGCGAGAACGAGCAACGCCGGCCGGAGGCGCTTGCCGCCGCCGCCGATGATGTGTTCGGCGACCTGCCGGATCAGGACCACGTTCGAGGCAAGGCTCTCGCGCAAGACGCGATCGACTGCCTGCATGTCGTCGTGCAGGGCACGCTGGAGCAGCGGGATGGTCACGGGTTGAGGATACGCAGCGATGGCGACGGTCCGGCGAGCGTCGCTGGCGCTGCCCAAGCTCGCGCCGGCGCGCCGTGTCTGCCGCGGCCGCGTATTCTACCCGATGCCCGTCGCGCTGCCGCGCCGCGGCCGCGGCCGGTGTTTTGACATTGCCAGCCTAACAGCTTAAAATACTTACCTTTTTTTGCACCACTTCCCAGGGAGTTTCTATGTATGCGGTCATCAAGACCGGCGGCAAGCAGTACAAGGTTGCCCCCGGCGAAAAACTCCGGGTGGAGCTGCTGCCGGCCGAGGTCGGGGCGCAGATCGATCTCGGCACGGTGCTGCTGGTGGGCGACGGCACGTCGGTGCAGCTGGGCCGACCCACGGTTGCCGGCGCCACGGTGAAAGCGACGGTCCTCGGCCACGGCCGCGGCGAACGGCTGCAGATCTTCAAGATGCGCCGGCGCAAGCATTACCAGAAGCATCAGGGGCATCGCCAGGGCTATACCGAGCTCAAGATCGACGACATCGTCGTCTAGAGCGCTCGGTGGTGACGAAAGGGTAAGCAAACATGGCACACAAGAAGGCAGGCGGCAGTTCACGCAACGGCCGCGACTCGCAGGCCAAGCGCCTGGGCGTCAAAGCATTTGGCGGCGAGCCGATCAGCGCCGGGGCGATCATCATCCGCCAGCGCGGCACGAAAGTGCACCCGGGCGTCAACGTCGGCATGGGCAAGGATCACACCCTGTTCGCGCTGGTCGCCGGCCGGGTCGAGTTCAAGGTCAAGGGCGCCGGGCAGAAGACCGTCGTCAGCGTGGTGCCGGTCGCCTGACCTGAGCGCCAGCCGGCCTGCACCGAAAATCCCCGCCACAGCGGGGATTTTTTTTGGCCGTGCCCATCCGATCGCGGTGGCCTAGCGGCGCTCCAGCCACCACAGCATCGTCACCGCGACGCCGATGAAGGCGAACACCGGGAAGGCCGCGGAGAACAGCGGCGGCCAGTCGTTGATGACACCCAGGTACGAGAACAGGCGGCCGAGCAGGAAGAACAGCAGGCCGATGATCGTGCCGGCGAAGATGCGAAAGCCCGCTCCCCCTGCGCGCCGCTGGAAATAGGCGAACGGCAGCGCCAGCACCATCATCACGATGACCGCGGCAGGGTAGAAGAGCTTGTTCCATAGCGCGATCTCGAAGCGCGACGTTTTCTGCTGGTTGCTGCCGAGCACGCGAATGTTGTCGTAGAGCGTCGGCAGCTCCAGTTTTTCCGGTTCGACCTGGTAGACGGTCAGGATCGACGGCTTGAGCACCGTCTCCCAGTCGACCTCATCGGCGCGCACGAGCGTCGCGCCTTCGCTCCCGAACACCGTGGTCTTGGCGTTGTAGAGCCGCCACAGTCCTTCGTCGACGAAAGTTCCCGAATCGGCGACCCGCAGGGATTTGAGCTGCAGGTTGCGGTCGAACTCGTAGATGTGCACCCCGAGCAAGGTCGAGTCCGGCAACACGTTGGTTATGTTGACAAAGGTCAGGTCCTGCTTGAACCAGAATCCCGACTCGAACTGCTGCGCGATGATGCGCCTTCCCTGGCCTTGCGCCTGAACGCGGATCTGCTGTGCAAGACGCTCGGCCGGGGGGGCGAGGAACTCGCCGGCGAGGAACGTGGCGATCGCCAGCGGCACCCCCACACGGACGATGGCCAGGGTGATCTGGGTGAGCGACGCGCCCGAGGCGCGCATGACCGTGTACTCGGAATTGGCCACCAGCCCGGCGATCGCCGACAAGGTTCCGATCAGCGCCGCCGTTGGAACGAGCTCGTAGATGTGCCCCGGGATCGACAGGCCGACGAAGAGCAGCGCCCGGCCGAGCGGGTAGCCGTCCTTGCCGACGTTGGACAGCTCGTGAATCAGGTCGAAGAACGCGAACAGCATCAGCAACCCGACAAAGATCAGCACGGTCGCGAACAGCACCTCGTTGCCGATGTAGCGGGTTAGCGTCTTCACGCCGGGACCCGCCGCCGGTGCATGAGGCCGGCAATCGAGAGGCGGTTCCAGAACATCACGATCACCACGGCAATGGCGATGCTGTGGGTGAGGATGAGCCCTCCGGTCAGCGACAGCTTGCCCTGCGCAATGAGGCTCTGCGCGAAGTTGATGCAGTTGTTGTAGACCATGTACATGAATGCCGCCGAGATGAGATTGAACGAACGGCCCATGCGCGGATTGACGTAGGACAGGGGAATGGCCAGCAGGACCAGCACCACGGCACTGATCGGCACCGACAGGCGCCAGAACAACTCGGCGCGCTCCACCGCCCCGCCGCTGGCGATCAGGACATCCGTCGGCAGGGCCTTGACCGAGAGCGGGCCGGCGCGCACTTCGGCGGGCTCGATGCGCCGGCCCAGGCGTTCGAATCCGATGCTGCGGAATTCCGCCGTTCCGGGCTGTCCCTCGTAACGCCGGCCGTCTTCGAGCACGATGAACTGATCGCCGTTGGGTGCCTCCTCCAGATGGCCGGACTTGGCGACCGTGGTGACGTCCTTGCCGTTTTCGGTGGAGTGCAGAAAGATGTTGTGGATGGTGTTGTCGAAGCTGTTGATGCTTTCGATGAACACCACCAGGTGCGCCTGGCGGAACTCCTTGAACAGGCCTGGCGTGAGCAGGGCAACCTCTTCCCGCGACTCAACCTGGTGCTCGTACTCCAGCCGCCGCCGCTCCGCCCACGGCGAGAGCCACAACGAGAGCACGAAAATGGCCAGCAGGAACGGTGTGGCAAACAGCAGGATGGGCCGCAGCCACGCCGTCAGTCCCTGGCCGGAGGTGAACCAGACGACCATCTCGCTGTCGCGGTACCAGCGCGACAGGGTAAGCAGGACGGTCACGAACAGCGCCACCGAAAACAGAATGTTGAAGTAGAAGACTGCGTTGAACCCGAGAAGCGCCAGAATGGCCTCTGGAGCGATCGTTCCGCCGGCGGCGCGGGCCAGCAGACGCAGCATCAGGTTGGTGAAGAGGATGCCGAGAAGAATGAGGAAAAGGCCGACCGCGGTCGCGGTCAGTTCTCGCACCAGGCTGCGGCGGAAGACCATGACGACGGAAATATTTTGACTTTTTCGGCTCGATTTGCCGATAATGCCGCTGATATCCCCTAAACGCCATGCTAAAGGCAACTAATCGTTCGTGGGAGCGACGATGGAATTTACCATAAAAAGCGGTAGCCCGGAGAAGCAGCGCAGCGCCTGCGTGGTGGTCGGCGTGTTCGACAACCGCAAGCCGAGCCTGTCGGCGGAGCTCATCGACCGCGCTTCCGGAGGATACGTGAGCGAGATCATCCGCCGCGGCGACATGGAGGGGAAACTGGGCAGCACGCTGCTGCTGCACAACGTTCGCGGTACGCTCGCCGACCGCGTGCTGCTGGTCGGCCTGGGCAAGGAGCGCGACTTTCGCGAGCGCGAGTTCCGCAGCGCCATGCGCGCCGCGGTGCGGCTGCTCAACGAAACCGGCTCTTATGAGGCGGTGGTCTATCTAACCGAGGAGAAGGTCAAGCGACGCGAAGTCGCCTGGCGCGTCGAGCACGCGGTGGTGGTGGCCATGGAGGCGGTCTACCGTTTCGACGAAATGAAAAGCCAGCCCGCCGAGGTGCGCCGGCCGCTGCGCAAGCTCACCCTTTCGGTTCCCCAGCGCAGCGATCTCACCGCCGGCGAGGCGGCGGCGGCGCGAGGGCTGGCGATCGCCCACGGCATGGACCTCGCCCGCGACCTGGGCAACCTGCCGGGCAACATCTGTACCCCGACCTATATCGCCGAGCGCGCGCAGGCCCTGGCCAAGGAACTGGAATTCAACTGCCAGGTCCTCGACCGGCCGCAGCTCGAGGAGCTCAAGATGGGCTCGTTCCTGTCGGTCACCAACGGCAGTGAGCAGCCCCCGAAGTTCATCGTGCTCGAGTACAACGGGGCAGGTAAGAAGCAGAAGCCCATGGTGCTGATCGGCAAGGGCATCACCTTCGACAGCGGCGGCATCTCGCTCAAGCCGGGTCTCGACATGGACCACATGAAGTTCGACATGTGCGGCGCGGCGAGCGTGCTCGGTGCGTTGCGCGCGGTGGCCGAGCTCAAGGCCAAGATAAACCTGGTCGGGCTTATCGCCGCCTGCGAGAACATGCCCAGCGGACGCGCGACCAAGCCGGGCGACATCGTGCGCAGCATGTCCGGGCAGACGGTCGAGATCCTCAATACCGACGCCGAGGGCCGGCTCATCCTGTGCGATGCCCTGACCTATGCCGAGCGCTACGAACCGGCGGCGGTGGTAGACATAGCGACCCTCACCGGGGCGATGGTCATCGCCCTGGGCCACGTTGCCTGCGGCGTGTTCAGCAACAACGACAGCCTGGCGCGGGCGCTCATCAACGCCGGTGAGGAGGCTTTTGACCGCTGCTGGCAAATGCCGGTGTGGGAGGAATACCACGAAGGCCTGAACAGCAACTTCGCCGACTTCGCCAACATTGGCACGCGCGCCGGTGGCAGCATTACCGCCGCCTGTTTCCTGGCGAAATTCACCCGCAAGTACGACTGGGCGCACCTCGACATCGCCGGCATCGCCTGGAAAGAGGGCAAGGAGAAGGGTGCGACCGGGCGTCCGGTGCCGCTGCTTGCAACCTGGTTGTTGGCGCAGGAGGCGGTGGCGTAACATCGAGCCGATGACGTCCATCGATTTTTACACGCACGTTGCCGACCGCCTCGAGGTGGCCGCGAAGCTGGTCGCCAAGGCTTTCGCGCAGCACGGCAGTGTGCGCGTGCTGACCCCCGACCCGGCGACGACCGAGCAGCTCGACCGCCGCCTGTGGCTCAGTCCGCCGCTCGCCTTCCTGCCCCATTGCCGCGTCGCCAGCGCGCTGGCGAGTGAGACGCCCATCTGGGTCGATCACGTCGAAGAGCATCCTGGTCCGGCCGCCGTTCTTATCAATCTCGGCCTCGCACCGCCGCCGTTTTTCTCCCGCTTCGAGCGCTTGGCCGAGGTCGTCGGCGTGGATGCGGCCGACACGGCCGCAGGCCGCGACCGCTATCGCTTCTACCGCGAGCGTGGCTACGAGCTGCGCACGCACAATCTCGGGGAACGGTAGAGGCCATGCCGACCGCCCGCGAACTGCTCGAGCAGGCCGATGCCCTGATGCGACGCAATCGCGGCGACAGCGGCATCCCGGTCTTGACCGACAGCGTTCCGGAAATCGCGTCTGGCGCGCGTGGCGAGGCCGACCTGCGCGAACGGGCGGCGAAGCCGCGGGCCCAGGGCGTCGAGGCACGCCTGCCCCGGGAGCCCGCCCCACGCGAGGACGACTACCCGCGTGGGCCAGAGGCCGCGCGCGCGACCGGTTCCAGCGGCGGGGCCTCGAGGGCAGTGCCGCCCCCGGTCGAGCCGCCGCCGCGTCGCCAGGAGGCGCTGGCCAAGACGGAGCCGCCGGAAACCCAGCCCGAGCCGCCGCTTCTCACTGACGCCGTCGCGGACGTGGCGCAGGCGATCGGGGACCTGCCGCTGCCGCCTGTCGAAACCGACCCGTCGCTGTGGCTCGGCCCGGACACGATCGACCCGGCGCTGCACAGTATCACCGGTCCTGCCCCGGACACCGTCGCGGTCGTCCCGCCGGTGACCCTGCGCGCCCCGGAGCCGAAAGTCGAGCCCGCGCCGAGCGAGGATCGCGACCCGACGGTGACCAGAACGTTGCGCGCCGCGGGCTCGGCGCCGATGCCCCCACCGGCGGGCTCCATGCCGCCGTCGCCACCGGCGGGCGCCACCGCCGCACGCGCGAGCGTGGCCGCCACATCCGGGGACGACGAGCGCTGGCTCGCGCTCTCCGAGCAGATTTCGATGCAGGTGTTGCAGCGCCTGGACCTGTTCGTCGATACCGGGCTCAAGGCCCAGCTCGCCACCCACCTGCAGCCGATCGTGGCGCGCGCCAGCGCAGAGCTGGTGGCGACGATCAACGACCATGTGGGGCAGCTGGTTCGCACCTACGTCGCCGAAGCCATCGAGCGCGAGATTGCGCAGTGGCGACAGCAGAACAAGTAGCGCCGCAGGCAACCTTTCGGGCGGGCGCAAATCCGGGCGTCGACTTGGAGGGCCGCTTGAGCGCAGCCCCCCGCGGAGCGTGCTAGACTGCAAGCATGAGCTCGCGCATCACCCCGACGGCCCGATTGCTTGCAACCTCTCGCAGCGTACGCGCTGTGGCGGTGGGTGGTTACTTTTATGCGGCAGCTGCCGCCCCGGGCCGCGCTTAGCGCTAGCAACACACCATCGCGTTTCTAGCACTGTCGGGCGGCCCAGGGGCCGCCCGATCTTTTTGGAGATTCGACCATGATTATCGTCATGCAGCCGGACGCCGACGAAGCGGCGATCGAAGCGGTCGAGGCGAAGATACGGGCCCATGGCCTTCAGGTCCACGTCTCGCGTGGCACCGAGCGCACGCTCATAGGCGCGGTGGGCGACGAGCGCAAGCTCGATCCCGAGATGTTCGACCCCATGCCCGGCGTCGAGAAATCGATGCACATCGTCAAACAGTACAAGATCGTTGCCCGCGAATGGCACCGCGCCAACACCGTCATCGACGTCGCCGGCGTGCCGATCGGCGGCCCCACCGTCCAGGTCATCGCCGGCCCGTGCTCGGTGGAGACGCCCGCGCAGATGGAAGCAGCCGCCTCCGGCGTCAAGGCCGCCGGCGCGCGTCTGATGCGCGGCGGAGCCTTCAAGCCGCGCACCAGCCCATACGCGTTTCAGGGAAAGGGGCTGGAGGGCCTCGAGCTGCTGCGCGCCGCCGCCGACGCCAACGGCCTGCCGATCGTCACCGAATTGATGGACCCGCGGCTGCTCGATTCGTTTCTGCAGTACGACGTCGATGTGATTCAGATCGGCACCCGCAATATGCAGAATTTCGACCTGTTGAAGGAAGTCGGACGGACCAGCAAGCCGGTGATTCTCAAGCGTGGCATGTCGGCGACGATCAGCGAGTGGCTGATGGCGGCCGAATACATCGCTGCCGGCGGCAATCACAACATCATCTTCTGCGAGCGTGGCATCCGGACCTTCGAGACCGCTTACCGCAACGTGCTCGACGTTACGGCGGTGCCGGTGCTCAAGCGCGAGACGCATCTGCCGGTCATCGTCGACCCGTCCCACGCCGGCGGCAAGGCGTGGATGGTGCCGGCCCTGTCGTGCGCGGCGGTGGCCGCCGGTGCGGATGGCCTGCTCATCGAGGTGCATCCGAACCCATGCGAGGCGTGGTGCGACGCCGATCAGGCGCTGACCCCGGCCGAGTTCGCCACCCTCATGGGCCAGCTCGGCGCTGTCGCGCAAGCGATCGGGCGGGCGCTGTAGAGGCTCGCGCCCGGGCGCGCCGCGTCGATCCCGCTATAATTTGCCGTTTGCCGTGAACGGGAGTCCGATGGAACTCGCGAAGAGCTTCGAACCTCGCGCAATCGAAGCCAAGTGGTACCCCTTCTGGGAGGCGCACGGGCTGTTCAAGCCTTCGCTGCGCGACGACGTACCGGCGTACTGCATTCAGCTTCCGCCGCCGAATGTCACCGGCACGCTGCATATGGGACACGCGTTCCAGCAGACCCTGATGGACGTTCTCGTTCGCTGGCACCGCATGCGTGGTGACAACACGCTGTGGCAGGTAGGCACCGACCACGCCGGCATCGCTACCCAGATCGTGGTCGAGAACCAGCTCAGGGCAGAGGGCAGATCGCGCCGCGAGCTCGGTCGGGATCGGTTCGTCGAGCGCGTCTGGGCGTGGAAGCAGGCATCGGGGTCGACGATCACCAACCAGATGCGACGACTCGGTGCCTCGGCCGACTGGGCACGCGAGCGCTTCACCATGGACGAGGGCCTGTCCGACGCGGTGCTCGAGACCTTCGTGCGCCTCTACGAGGATGGCCTCATCTATCGCGGCAAGCGACTGGTCAACTGGGATCCGGTGCTGGGCACCGCCGTGTCCGATCTCGAAGTCGAGAGCGAGGAGGAGAACGGCAGGCTGTGGGAACTCCGCTACCCGCTCGTCGACAAGACCGGATTCATCACCGTTGCGACAACGCGACCCGAAACCATGTTGGGCGACGTCGCGGTCGCGGTCAATCCTGACGACGAGCGTTACGCGTCGCTGGTGGGAAAGCAGGCAGAGCTGCCGCTTGCCGGGCGCAGGATTCCGATCATTGCCGATGCCGCCGTCGACAAGCAGTTCGGCACCGGCGCGGTCAAGATCACTCCGGCGCACGATTTCAACGATTTTGAACTGGCGCAGCGGCATGGCCTGGTACCCCTGGAGATCTTCACCCTGGATGCGAAGCTCAACGCCAACGCCCCGGAGCCCTATCGCGGCCTGGACCGTTATGCGGCGCGCAAGGCCGTGCTGGCCGACTTGCGGGACGCGGGGCTCGTCGCCGCCGAGAAGCCGCACCGCATGGTCGTGCCACGCTGCGAGCGCACCGGCGAGGTGGTCGAGCCGATGCTCACCGACCAGTGGTTTGTCGCGATGACCAGGCGGGCGCCGGCGAATCATCCGTACTTCCCGAACAGATCGCTGCAGGAGCTCTGCCTCGCCGCGGTCAATTCGAGCCTGCCCGATCTCGACCGCCCGCAAGGCGAGGTGCGCGTGCGCTTCGTGCCGGAGCACTGGAGTTCGACCTACAACAACTGGCTCAGCAACGTGCACGACTGGTGCATCTCGCGCCAGCTGTGGTGGGGCCATCGCATTCCGGCGTGGTACGACGACGCCGGCAACGTCGTCGTCGCCCGCAACGCCGCCGAAGCGGCGGCGAGACTGAACAAGCCCGTGGGCACGTTGAGGCAGGACGAGGACGTGCTCGACACCTGGTTCTCGTCGGCGCTCTGGTGTCATTCGACCCTCGGCTGGCCGGCAGAAACCCGGGAGCTGCGGATGTTCCTGCCTTCATCGGTGCTCGTCACCGGCTTCGACATCATCTTCTTCTGGGTCGTGCGCATGATCATGATGACGACCTACTTCACCGGGCGGCTGCCGTTCCGCGACGTCTACATCAACGCACTGGTGCGCGACGAGGACGGGCAGAAGATGTCGAAGTCCAAGGGCAACATCATCGACCCGCTCGACTTGATCGATGGCGCCGGCCTCGAGGCGCTGGTTGCCAAGCAGACCTCGGGACTGATGCTCGAGAAACAGCGCGAGGCGATCGAGAAGCGCACGCGCAGGCAGTTTGCGCAGGGCATTCCCGCCTTCGGCGCCGACGCGGTGCGCTTCACCTTTGCGAGCCTCGCGACCCTGGGCCGTACGCTCGACTTCGACCTCAAGCGTTGCGAGGGTTATCGCAACTTCTGCAACAAGCTGTGGAACGCCGCCCGCTTCGTGCTCCTGAACGTGGCAGGCGCAGGGACTCGGTCAAGACCGCGGTGACGGCTCTGGCCTGGCTCTCGCCGACCGGTGGATCGTAAGCCGGCTGCAGGAAGCCGAAGCGCTCGTCGCCACCCACCTCGAGGCGTATCGCTTCGACCTGGCGGCCCGGGCGGTGTACAAATTCGTGTGGGACGAGTATTGCGACTGGTACCTCGAGTTTGCCAAGGTAGAACTCGCCGAGGGTAGCCCGGAGCAGCAGGGCGCAACGCGCCGGACGCTGGTGCGCGTGCTCGAAGTCGTGCTCCGACTGGCGCATCCGTTCATTCCGTTCATTACCGAGGAGCTGTGGCAGAGCATCGGCCCGCTGGCGGGGAAGGAGGGCATTTCGATATCGACCCAGCCCTACCCCCGGCCGCAAGCCGGGAGGCGGGATGCGGCTGCCGAGGCCGAGATGGCGCGGCTGCAGGCGCGGGTGCTGGCGGTGCGCGCGCTGCGCGGCGCGATGAACCTTTCCCCGGCCGCGCGCGTCGCGCTGTGGGCTGAGCCGGGAAGCGAAGAGGAGCGTGCGAGCCTGGCGGCGACCACGCCCTACATGCTGCCGCTGGCGAAGCTCTCCGAGGTCCGGATCATCGACACGCTGCCCCAGACCGATGCGCCGGTGGTGGTCGCCGGCGCGTCAAAGCTGATGCTGCACGTCGAAGTCGATCGCGCGGCGGAGCGGGAGCGCCTGGCCAAGGACATCGCGCGCCACCAGGCAGAGGCGGCCCAGGTGCGATCCCAGCTTGCCAACGAAGCCTTTGTCGCCCGCGCGCCGGCGCGCATCGTGGAGCAAAGGCGCGCGCAGCTCGCCGATTTGGACGCCACGCTGCAGAAGCTCGAAGAGCAGCTCAAGCGCCTGGCAGCCTAGGTTTCAGCCTGGCCGCGCAATAGCCGGTGATTTCCTCGCGGTCGTGGTAGAGCTGCCGGAAGGCAAGGCTGTAGCGTATGCCTCGCTGCCGCAGCGCATCGCCGATGAGCCCGGCGCAACGTTCGACCTCCGCGTAACGCTTTTTCATCGGCAGCTTAAGGTTGAAGATCGTGCGCCCGCAGGCGCCATCGGCCATCCACGCGGCGACGAGCGCGGCGATGCGCGACGGCTGCAGGACGATGTCGCAGACCATCCAGTCGACGGGACGACGCGGACGCCAGCTCAGCCCGTCGACGCGCAAATGCTCGACGTGCGGATCCCGGGCGATCGGGCCCTTGAGCGGACCGTTGTCGATCGCCGTGACCCGCAACCCGCGCCGGGCAAGCTCCCAGGTCCAGCCACCGGGTGCGGCGCCCAAGTCGACCGCGCGCATACCGGGCCGCAGCAGCTTGAGCCGCTCCTCGACGGTGAGGAATGTCAGAAGCGCCTCGGCGAGCTTGAGCACCGATCGCGACGGGGCGGAGCCCGGCATTCCAAGCCGGGGTATGCCCATCGGCCATGGACTGCCGCTTGCGCGGTGACTCGTGCCGACCCAGATCTCGTCGGCGGCGACGAAGAGGGCGTGGAACCTGCGCTCGGCACCGTCTTCGAGCAAGCCCGCGGCGCGGGCTTCTTGCCCCAGCAACGGCGCCAGCCGCCGGCACAGCCCCGATTGTCTCTTGCCGTGGTTGCTGTCGGGGGTTTCAAGCCAGAGCGTCGAAAACGGCGGCTGGTGGTCCCGGACGAGCGCGAGCAGGGGCATTATGCGGTCGCGCTCAGGCAGCCGGTGCGGTCCGTCGCCGACGAAGATCGATCGCGTGAACCACGGCGGGAGCGCGTGCAGCGCCCGCTGCCACCGGGTCGAATCGAACGGCTCGCCTGAGCCGGTGACAAACGCGCTACCGGGAAGGGCGGCGCAGGCGACGTCCATGCCGGCGTGGGCGCCGATGCGCACCAGGTCGCGCGCGCACTCCACCTCAAAGCCGGGACGACAGTGGGCGACGATGCTTCGCTGCACGGCGAAGCTCGGGGTCGCCGCGCTTTAGGCGCTTTCGGGCTCGGCCGCCCGACGCTTCATCAACAGCGCCGGAACGGGCGCGGGCTTCTTATTCCACGGCCGCCCGGAGGCGCCTGCATTTGCGGTGAGCGCGGCAGGTGGCGGCGGGCGCGGCGCGGCGCGCGGACGTGGCGCCTGGTCCGGATTGCGATCGACGGCTTCCTGCTGAGGGATGCGCGCGGCGCGCGGTGCTGAGCGCTCCGGGGTGTGCCGCGGCGCCGCGTGCGCCTCGCGTGGGCTGCGGCGAGGACCGGCAACCGCCACGGGCGCTGCGACCGGGATGCTGCGCTTGAGCAATCGTTCGATCTCGATGAGCAACCGCTCCTCGTCCGGGGCACAGAACGAAATCGCCTCGCCTTCGGCCCCCGCGCGGCCGGTGCGGCCTATGCGATGGATGTAATCCTCGGGCACGTGCGGCATCTCGTAGTTGACGACCAGCGGCAAGTCGTCGATGTCCAGACCCCGCGCCGCGACGTCGGTGGCGACCATCACCTGCACCTTGGCTGCCTTGAACTCGTCGAGCGCCTCCAGGCGCGCGATCTGGCTCTTGTCGCCGTGGATCGCCGTGGTCTTGAGGCCGTCCTTCTCGAGCTGGCGCGCGAGCCGCGAGGCTCCGTGCTTGGTGCGCACGAAACAGAGCACCTGCCAGAGATTGCGCGAGGTGACGAGGTGCCCGAGCAGCGCGCGCTTCTGGTCGGCCGGCACCTTGTAGACGCGTCTGCGTCACGGTATCGGCGGTGGTGTTGCGCTGCGCGACCTCGATCAGCTGCGGCGCGTTCAACAGCTCGTCGGCGAGCTTCTTGATCTCGTTCGAGAACGTCGCCGAGAAGAGCAGGTTCTGGCGTCGCGCCGTCGCCGGCAGCAGCGCCATGATGCGCTTGATGTCGGGGATGAAGCCCATGTCGAGCATCCGGTCGGCCTCGTCCAGGACGAAGATCTCGACCTGGCCCAGGTACACCGTCTTCTGCTCGATGTGATCGAGCAGGCGTCCCGGCGTCGCGACCAGGATCTCGACCCCGCCGCGCACGATCGGCAGTTGCTGCTTGATGTCGACACCGCCGTAGACGACCGTCGAGCGCAGCCCGGTGTACTTGCCGTAGGTGCGAATCGACTCCTCGACCTGGATCGCGAGTTCGCGCGTCGGCGTGAGGATCAGCGCGCGCACCGGATGCCGCGCCGGCGACGGGCTGGTATTGGCGGTCGGCGCGAGCTTGTGCAGGATCGGCAGCGCGAAGCCGGCCGTCTTGCCGGTGCCGGTCTGCGCACCGCCCATCACGTCCTTGCCAGCGAGAATCAGGGGAATCGCCTGCGCCTGGATCGGCGTGGGCGTGGTGTAACCGGCTTCGGCCACGGCGCGCAACAACTCCGGCCGCAGACCGAGCTCGGCAAAGCTCGGGGTACTACCCATCGGACAAACACTCCTGGACGCGGCCCGCTCGCTTTCGCGAGCTCCGGTCCAGGCGGCGACACGACAAGATCAAAGAAGGGGCGGCCGAAAAAGCATTGCCACCCACCGGTTCGGCGGTGACCGGAACGGCCGCCGAATGCTGTCATTGTAACGTAAATATCGGATTTTGCAAATTTTTTTGCTTCGGCCCACGCCCGACTGGTAAAATTGTACGTTTACTTTCGCGACGCAACATCGCGCTCCATGGCCACCCCCCGGCGCTCTGCGCAACATCGCCATCATCGCCCACGTCGACCACGGCAAGACCACGCTGGTCGACAAGCTGCTCGTCCAGGCGGGGACATTTGCCGCCCACCAGCACATCGCCGAGCGCATGATGGACAGCAACGAGCTCGAGCGCGAGCGCGGCATCACCATCTTCGCCAAGAACTGCGCCGTCGAATACCACGGCACGCACATCAACATCGTCGACACGCCCGGCCACGCCGACTTCGGCGGCGAGGTCGAGCGCGTGCTGTCGATGGTCGACGGCGTGCTGCTGCTGGTCGATGCGGTCGAGGGCCCGATGCCGCAGACGCGCTTCGTCACGCGCAAGGCGCTGGCGCTGGGACTGCTGCCGATCGTCGTGGTCAACAAGGTCGACCGCCCCGGTGCGCGCGCCGGACTGGGTCGTCAACCAGACCTTCGAGCTGTTCGACAAGCTCGGCGCGACCGAAGAGCAGCTCGACTTCCCGGTCATCTACGCCTCGGCGCTGCACGGCTACGCCTCGACCGACCCGAAGACGCCCGGCACCGACATGCGCCCGCTGTTCGACGCGATCGTCGCGCGCGTGCCTGCGCCCGTCGGCGACGCCGAGGCGCCGCTGCAGTTCCAGATCAGCGCGCTCGACTACTCGAGCTACGTCGGCCGCCTGGGCATCGGCCGCATTCGCCGCGGCCGCCTCGCCCCCGGCCAGGAGGTGATGGTCCTGCAGGGTCCCGGCGAGGGCGTGCGCGGCAAGATCGGCCAGGTGCTTGGATTCGCGGGGCTCGAGCGCGTGCCGGTCGCATCGGCGGCGGCGGGCGATATCGTGCTCGTCACGGGCGTCGACGACCTGCACATCGGCACGACGCTGTCCTCGGTCGAGGTGCCGGAGGCGCTGCCGATGATCCACGTCGACGAGCCGACGCTGTCGATGCAGTTCCAGGTCAACACCTCGCCCCTTGCGGGTCGCGAAGGCAAGTACGTGACCAGCCGCAACCTGCGCGAGCGCCTGGCGCGCGAACTGATGACCAACGTCGCGCTGCGAGTCGAAGACACGGCCGACACCGACGTGTTCACGGTTTACGGTCGCGGCGAGCTGCATCTGACCATCCTGCTCGAGAACATGCGCCGCGAGGGCTATGAGATGGCCGTGTCGCGGCCGCGCGTGGTGTACCGCGACAACGACGGCGAGCGCTGCGAGCCCTTCGAGCAGCTCACCGTCGATGTCGAGGATGGGCATCAGGGCGCGGTGATGGAAGCGCTCGGGACGCGCCGCGGCGAGCTCATCGACATGGCCTCCGACAGCCGCGGCCGTACCCGGCTCGACTACCGCATTCCGGCGCGCGGCCTGATCGGCTTCCAGGGCGAGTTCATGAACCTGACGCGCGGCACGGGCCTGTTCTCGCACGTGTTCGACGGTTACGCGCCGGTCAAGGGCGACATCCCGGAGCGCCGCAACGGCGTGCTGGTGTCGGCCGCCGACGGCGAGGCGGTCGCCTACGCGCTGTGGAAGCTGCAGGAGCGCGGGCGCATGTTCGTCAGTCCCGGCGAACGCGTGTACGAAGGCATGGTGATCGGCATCCACAGCCGCGACAACGACCTGGTCGTCAATCCGATCAAGGCCAAGCAGCTCACCAATATCCGCGCCTCGGGCAAGGACGAAGCGATCCTGCTCACGCCGCCGATCCCGCTCACGCTCGAATACGCGGTCGAATTCATCGCCGATGACGAGCTGGCCGAAATCACCCCCGCATCGATCCGCATCCGCAAGCGCCATCTCCTGGCGCACGAACGCAAGAAGGCGAGCCGCGAAGCGGCCTGAACGCGACTGGCGGCGTCCGGGAACCGCGGCTCTCGTCGGCGCGCATCATCGTTTGCCGATCGCCATGCCGAACGAAATCTCTCTGACGCAAGCCCAGGCATCGGCGTTCGCCCGCATGGCGCTCGCCAACACCGAGCGTGAATACCCGAACAAGCTCGACCACGTCATGGCCGGCCCGGAAGACGTTGCCAGCCCGCGCGCGCTCCATCCGGCATTCTTCGGCAGCTTTGACTGGCACTCGTGCGTGCACGCCCATTGGTTGCTCGTGCGCCTGCTCGCGATCGCGCGAGGATCTTCCGGAGGCGGAGCAGATCCGGACCACGCTCGACGCGCATCTTGCCGCCGGAACGCATCGGCGCCGAGGTTGCCTACCTGCAGCGACCGGCAAGCCGCGCCTTCGAACGCAGCTACGGCTGGGCATGGCTGCTGAAGCTCGCGCAGGAGCTCGCCTGCTCGAACGATCCGCACGCGCGGCGCTGGGCGCGCGCTGTCGCGCCGCTTGTCGCGGCGCATCGTCGAGCGCTATCTCGGCTGGCTGCGCGTGGCGACCTATCCGATCCGTCATGGCGTGCATGCGAACACGGCCTTTGCCCTGGCGTTCGCATTCGATTACGCCTGCCGTTGCGAGGCGGTGGCACTGCGCGAGGCGGTTGTGGCCAAGGCGCGCGAGTGGTACCTCGCGGATCGCGACGCGCCGGCGGCGTGGGAGCCCTCGGGCGCCGATTTCCTCTCGCCCGTCGCTTACCGAAGCGGCGCTGATGCGGCGGATTCTCGAGCCGGTCGAATTTGGCGCCTGGCTTGCGCGCTTTCTGCCGCATATCGAGCGCGGAGAGCCGGCCGCGCTGTTCATCCCCGCTCACCGTCAGCGACCGCAGCGATCCGTACCTGGTGCATCTCGACGGTCTCAATCTGGCGCGCGCCTGGTGCTGGCGCGAGATCGCGGCGGCGCTCGGCGCCGGCGACCCGCGGCGGGCGATCGCTCGCGACGCGGCCACGGCGCATCTGCGCGCGGGGCTGCCCGCGCTCGGCAGCGACGACTACGTCGGCACGCATTGGCTCGCGACCTTTGCCGTCCTCGCACTGACGACGTAAACTCGGCCGCGTGGAATCCCCCTGGCTGGTCGCCGTTCTTGGCATCGGGCTCGCGCTGCTCGGCGCACTGCTTGCCATCTTGCTGGCCAAGGTCGCGGCGCTTGCCGCGCGGCGGCGACCAACAGGACGCGCTCCGGTCGAGGCTGGAGACGATTGGCATGCCAGATCGAGCGCCTCGAGCGCGAGCTTCGCGCCGAACTTGCCCAGGCCCGAAGCGAATCGGCCCAGACGCGCCAAGACCGCGCGCGAGGAGCTCGCGAGCAGCCTGGGCGAGTTCGCGCGCACGCTGCATCAGCAGCTCTCGACGCTCACGCAGAGCAACGAACAGCGGCTGGAGGCGGTTCGCGCCACCGTCGAGCAGCGCCTCGAGCTTCTGCGCAGCGACAACGCGCAGAAGCTCGAGCAGATGCGCGCGACCGTCGATGAAAAGCTGCACGCGGCGCTCGAGCATCGACTCGGCGAATCGTTCAAGCTGGTCTCCGACCGGCTCGAGCAGGTGCACAAGGGGCTGGGCGAGATGCAGACGCTTGCCACCGGCGTCGGCGACCTCAAGAGGGTGCTGACCAACGTCAAGACGCGCGGCGGCTGGGGCGAAGTGCAGCTCGGCGCCCTGCTCGCCGAGGTGCTCGCGCCGGGCCAGTACGCGAGAACGTCGCGACGCGACCCGGCTCGTCGGAGCGCGTCGAGTACGCGATCAAGCTTTCCGGGCCGCGGCGAGGACGGGACGCCGTGCTGGCTGCCGATCGACGCCAAGTTTCCGCTCGAGGACTATCAGCGGCTGCAGGACGCGATCGAGCGCGCCGACGTGGCAGCCGTCGAGCTCAGCCGCAAGGCGCTGGAGGATTTCTTCAAGACCGAAGCGACGGAAGATCCGCGACAAGTACGTCGAGCCGCCGCACACGACCGACTTCGCGATCCTGTTCGTGCCGACCGAGGGCCTCTACGCCGAAGTCGCTCGCGCCGGCCGGGCCTCGCCGACACGCTGCAGCGGGATTTCCGGGTCATGCTCGCCGGGCCGATCGAACCTGCATGCGTTTCTCAACAGCCTGCAGCTGGGTTTCCGCACGCTGGCGATCGAGCAGCGATCGACCGAGGTGTGGCGCGTGCTCGGCGCGGTCAAGACCGAGTTCGGCAAGTTCGGCGAACTGCTCGCCAGGACCAAGGACCGGCTCGACGCGGTGGGCAAGACGCTCGACGAGGCAGGGCGGAAGAGCTCGACCATCGCGCGCAAGCTGCGCGACGTCGAGGCGCTGCCGGAAGCGGAGGCCGATCGCCTGCTGACCGGCGGCGAGGGCATGGTCTACGACTCGGAGGTCGAAATCGAGCCGCCGCTCGGCCGACGGCGGGCCGCGCTGACGAGCCGATTCCCGCGGCTTGACGGGCTGTCGCCTTCGTGTTCGAAGCCATCCGCAGGTGGAGGCAGAAACGGATCCTCGCGACGGCGGCGATTCCCGAGCCGCTGTGGCGCGAGGCGCTGGAGGCGCTGCCGTTTCTGGCCATCTACACCGAAGCGGAGCTCGCCCGCCTGCGCCAGCACGTCGTGCTGTTCCTGTCGGCGAAGAGCATCGTCGCCGCCCGCGGCTTCGAGGTCACGCCGCTGATGCGCACCATGATCGCGATCCAGGCCTGCGTGCTGACGCTCAACCTCGGCCCGCATTATTACGATGGCTGGGAGAACGTCATCGTCTACCCGGATGAATTCGTCACCGGACTCGAATACGAGGACGAGGCGGGCGTGGTGCACCGGCGCGACGAGCCGCTCGCCGGCGAAGCCCTTCCCGGAGGCCCGGTCATCCTGTCGTGGCCTGACGTCGAGGCGAGCGCCGACTGGTCGAGCGCGGGCATGAATCTGGTCATCCACGAGTTTGCGCACAAGATCGACATGAGGAACGGCGAGGCCAACGGCTGCCCGCCGCTGCACCCGGACATGCCCCGCCGCAACGTGGCAGAAGACGATGAGCGCGGCCTACGAGCATTTCCGGCGGCGCGTGGAAAAGGGCGAGGACACCGGAGATCGATCCCTATGCGGCGGAGAGCCCGGCGGAGTTCTTCGCCGTGCTGTCGGAGGTCTTTTTCGCCGATCCGACGCTGCTGCAGGCGGAATACCCGGCCGTGTACCGGCTGTTTACCCAGTTCTATCGCCAGGATCCCGGCCAGTCGCACCGAGCTGCTTGCTCGAGCCCTGAGGCAAAGCCGGTGCGCTTAGGGCTTGCAAAAGGAGCGGACTGCGATATCCTAACCGCCGCCGGCCGCTTCGGCCGCCGGCTCGAGGCCACGCCCGAAGGAGAAGGGAAAACCATGAAGATTCGTAGCGCACTGTTTGCGGCCGCGTTGCTGTTCGCCGGCAGCGCGTTCGCGTTTCACTGTCCGATGGAGATGAAGAAGATCGACGACGCGCTGGCCAAGAACCCGCCGCTCACGCGCAGCGCAATTGGCCGAGGTGAAGAAATATCGCGCCGAGGGCGAAACGCTGCACAAGGCCGGCAAGCACCAGGAATCGCTCGACACGCTGGCGAAGGCCGAAAAGATCCTCGGCATCCCGACCAACTGACGCGCGTCCGCGCTGGCGGCGCGATACACGGCGTCGGGCTGCGGCGCCCGGGTCGGGCCGGCTTCATCTGCTGCGCGTCGCGCGGCGATGAGCGTCGCCAAGTCCACGCCGGCCGGCAACGCGCCGAACGCGCCGGCGTAAGCGGCGTCGAGCCGCGAGGCGCAGTAGGCGTCGCCGATCGGCGCCGGGGCGTGTCGTAACAGCATCGCCGCCGCGAGCGCCGTGGCGATGCTGCCGCGATGCGCCGCGCCGTCGCGCTCGGCGAGGCCGGGGTCGCGCAGCGTTGTGGCGAGCGCCGCCGCGTGACGATCCAGCCGGACGTTCCGCGCCGCGCGCGACGCGCGAGCTCGGACAACACGCGCCTCGACTGCCGTCGTCTCGCGCCGCGCCGCGCGCAGCACGTCGAGGCACATCACGTTGCCCGAGCCTTCCCAGATCGAATTGAGCGGCGTCTCGCGGTAGATCCGCGGCAGGCACGGACTCCTCGACGTAGCCGTTGCCGCCGAGCACCTCCATCGCTTCGGCGACGACCGCCGGCGCGCGCTTGCACAGCCAATACTTCACCGCCGGCGTGGCGAGGCGTGCGAACGCCGCTTCACGTTCCGGCGCGTCGGCCTCAAAGGCGCGCGCGAGGCGCAACGCCAGCGCGGTCGCCGCCTCCGATTCGAGCACCAGGTCGGCGAGCACGTTCTGCATCAGCGGCTGCTCGACGAGCGGCTTGCCGAAGGCGCGGCGGTAGGCCGCGTGATGGAGCGCCTGCGCCACGGCGCCGCGGATGATGCCCGCGCTGCCGATCGCGCAGTCGAGTCGCGTGTGCTGGACCATCTCGATGATGATCGGCACGCCGCGGCCTTCTTCGCCGAGCAGCCACGCGAAGGCGCCCTCGAACTCGACTTCGGCCGAGGCGTTGGAGCGGTTGCCGAGCTTGTCCTTGAGGCGCTGGATGCGCACCGCGTTGCCTGCCCCGTCGGGCAGCAGCCGCGGCAGAAAGAAGCACGACAGTCCGCCTGCGGCCTGCGCGAGCACCAGATGCGCGTCGCACATCGGCGCCGAAAAGAACCACTTGTGCCCGGTCAATCGGTACGTGCCGTCGCCGGCGCGTTCGGCGCGCGTCAGGTTCGCGCGCACGTCGGAGCCGCCCTGGCGCTCGGTCATGCCCATGCCGAACAGCGCCGACGTCTTGGCGGCGACCGGCAGCGGCCGCGGATCGTAGTCGCGGCCGAGCATCGCGGCAGCCAGGTCTCGGACAGGGCGGCGAATGCGCCGGCGTGGCGGCGCAGCAACGGCACCGCGGCGAAAGTCATCGTCAGCGGGCACTGCGTCCCGTTCTCGACCTGCGCGTGCAGCAGGTAGGCCGCCGCGCGCGCGACCTGGGCTCCCGGGCGCGGCTCGAGCCACGGCGCGCAGTGCTCGCCCTCGCGCATGGCGAGCGTCATGAGCTCGTGCCATGCCGGGTCGAATGCGACCTCGTCGAGGCGGTTGCCGAAGCGGTCGTGGGTGCGCAGTTCGGGCGGGTAGCGGTTGGCGCGCGCGGCCAGCGCGAAGGTGTCGCCCCGCCCGAGTCGCTCGCCCCAGGCGAGCAGTCGCTCGCGCGCCCAGGCCGCGCCCTCGCGCGCCACCGCCTCCTGCAGCGCCGCGTCGGTGGCGAAGAGGTTCGCGGCCCTCGAACGGCGGCGGCTGATTGGCGTCAGCGGTGCTCACGCGACGATTCTACTAGCTCGCTGGACGGCGCACGCGCCAGGGCGCTGGCTCAAGTCCTGAGGGCGGATTTCGGGCGGAACACCTTGCACACCGCTGTCGTGCGTCTCGACGTACGGGCCCGCCGATCAGATCGAGGCAATAGGGAACGGCGGCAAACATGCCGTCGAGCGTTTCCTTGATCGCCTTGGGCTGGCCGGGAAGATTGAGCATCAGTGCCCGGCCGCGAACGACGCCGACCTGGCGCGACAGGATCGCCGTGGGCACGTAGCGCAGGCTCACCTGGCGCATCTGCTCGCCGAATCCGGGCAGCACCTTGTCGCGCGACCGCGAGCGTCGCTTCGGGCGTCACGTCGCGCGGCGCCGGACCCGTGCCGCCGGTGGTGAGCACCAGATTGCAGCCGACCGTGTCGACCAGGTCGATCAAGCGTGCGCTCGATCTGCGGCCCGCTCGTCGGGGATGAGCCGCGTCTCCATGCGCCACGGCGTGCGCAGGGCGGCGGTGAACCACTCCACGAGGCCCGGGATGCCCTTGTCTTCGTATACCCCAGCCGAGGCGCGGTCGCTGATCGAGACCAGGCCGATGAGCAGTGATTGCGGAGCGTTCATGGCCGTTCGGGATAGCCCGCCGCAATGCTGCCGCAGCAAGGCATCAGTTGCGCTCCGCAACAGCGCGTCGAGGGCCCGGAACAGCTCGCGGTAGGCACGCGGCGGCCGCGCATGGGCCGTTCCGCGCGCACGCTTCGACCAGCTCGGCAAGCCGCGCCCGATCGGCGCCGCGGCTGCTCGGCGCAGAGTTCCTCGAGCGCGGCCGGCTCGGACAGCAGCCGCTCGCGCCAGCGCTCGACCGCGTGCAGGCGTGCCTTTTCGGCGTTCGGGGCGTCCGCCCACTGCGCCAGACGGGCCCGAATCGGCGCGGCATCGACCTCGCGCATCAGCCGGCCTATGAACTGCAGCTGCCGCCGCCGTCGCCTCGCGCTGGCGTGATTCGCTGCGCGGCATCGAGCGCCTCCTGCAGGCGTTCCGGCAGGGCGAGTTCGGCGCGCCGCGCGGGCCCGACACCAAGAGCGCCTCGCCCAAGCGCCTGCAGGGCGGTCATCTCCTCCTTGCGCCGGGTTTTGGATTGGCGCTCGGCCACCTGTACGGCCGGCAGGGGTGTTTCGTCGGGTCGACGCATTGGCAGACGGTCGGGGGCAGGGGGCGTTTGCTATGATAGCCGATCGCCCTCGCGGCGACCCGCCCAGAGTCCGTCGATGACCGCTACCGCCGCCATGCTGCACGCCGCACCTGCCACGCGCTTTCCGCTCGCCGCCGACGCGCTGGCCGACGCTCGCCGGCGCAGGTGGTCAGCGCGGCGAAGGCGCGCGGCGCCACCAGCGCGGAGACCGAGGTCTCGCAGGCGTTTGGCCTCTCGGTCACGGTACGCAAAGGCGAGGTCGAGACCATCGCCTACAACCGCGACAAGGGCATCAGCGTCACCGTCTACGTCGGCACGCGCCGCGGGCACGCCAGCACCGCCGATTTTTCCGCCGCCGCGCTCGACGACACCGTCGCCAAGGCAGTCTGCGATCGCTCGCTACACCGCCGAGGATCCCTGCGCCGGGCTCGCCGATCCGGCATTGCTCGCCCGCCAGTGGCCCGATCTCGACCTCTATCACCCGTGGGATCTGTCTGTCGAGGAAGCCATCGCCCTGGGTCGGGAATGCGAGGCGGCGGCCCTGGGCGTCGATCCGCCGCCTTACCAATTCGGAGGGCGCGACGGTTTCGGCGCACGAAGGAGACTTCGCCTACGCCAATACGCACGGCTTCTGCGCCGGCTATGCAAACTCGCGTCACGGCATCTATTGCGCGGTGATCGGGGACGATGGCGACACCATGCAGCGCGACGACTGGTATTCCGCGGCACGCTCGCCACGCGATCTCGAGCCGGCGGCGCGGGTTGGCCGCCTCGCCGGCGAGCGGACGCTACGACGGCTGGGCGCGCGCCAGCTTACGACCCGCGAGTGCCCGATCGTGTTCGAGGCGCCGGTCGCGACCGGGTCTGATCGGCCATTACGTCAATGCGACCAGCGGCGGCAGCCTCTACCGCAAGTCCTCCTTTCTGCTCGACAGCCTCGGCACCCCGGTGTTCGCGCCGCATGTGAGCATTCGCGAAGAGCCGCATCTCGCCCGTGGCCAGGCATCGGCGCCGTTCGACGACGAGGGTGTGGCGACCCGGTCGCGCGACGTCGTCCGCGAGGGCGTCGTGCAGGGCTACTTTCTGGGCAGCTACTCGGCGCGCAAGCTCGGGCTCGTGTCCACTGGCAACGCGGGAGGAAACCACAACCTCGTTCTCACCCACGGCGATGACGACCTGCCGGCGCTGCTGCGTCGGATGGGACGCGGCGTGCTCGTCACGGAGCTCCTCGGCCAGGGCGTCAATCCGGTGACCGGCGATTACTCGCGCGGCGCCGCCGGGTACTGGGTGGAGGATGGTGTCATTGCCCATCCGGTCGAGGAAATAACGATTGCGGGCAACCTGCGCCGCATGTATCGCGACATCGTCGCCGTCGGCAACGACGTGGATCGCCGCGGCTCACGCCATTGCGGCTCGATCCTCATCGGGGCCATGACGGTGGCCGGAAACTAGGCGTCGCGGCGGCGCCATGGCCACTGCGCGTCCACTGCGGGAACGAATCCGGGCTTGGCGACGCTCGCTGCAGGATCCATTGCGCGGCGGCGGCGCGGCGGCAAGCTGGGTCGCATCGCTGCCGACCGGCGACCCGCTGCAGCTGCAGCACGAGGTGCTGGACCTCATCGCGTCGTTTCCCGGCGGCCGGCGGCGCATCGGCCCGGCGCAGGCGGAGGCATTGCTGCGTATCGATGCCCGGTGCGAGCCGATCGTCGCCCAGCTCACCGCACAGTACACGGCAAATTACCAGCGCTCGAGCAGCGTCGAGACGCGCCTCTGGCACGGGGTATTCGACCTGGTCAAGGCATTCTCCGCCGCGTATCAGGCGACGCTCAAGGCGGGATACGCAGCCGGCGAGCAGAAACGGTGGAAGACGGTGCTGCCGCGGGTGCTCGTCAGGCTTGCGCACTTCAAGGCCATCGACGGCAAGTTCCGGCTGTTCCGCTACGCCCACTGGATTCCGGCGCAGTGGCGCGAGCTGCACGAACTCTACGAATTCGCGCGCATGCGCGGCTGGCAGCGCGAGCCGCTGGCCTTCGGCGCCGGCGCGTTCAGCCAGCCAGGGCGCTCGCTCGAGCAGGAGTACATCCAATCGCTGCTGCTCATGCGCCTGGACAGCGGTAACTTCACGCCGGATCAGGTCGAGTGGGTGGCGCACTCGCTCGAGGAGTGGACCCCGTCGCTCGCGCTGGCGCCGCCACCGGGCACCGGGGCGAATTTCTACGTCGACCTGTCGGGCACGCAGGGCCTCAAGCGCCAGGACAAGACGCGCGCCGGCGGCCGTCTGATGTTCCTCGACGCCACCCCGGTCTATGCCCGCGTCGTCGAACGCATGCGCCTGCTGCCCGAACAGGACACCGATCCTCGCCTGCCCGGGGCCCTGCCACCGCGCGAGCAGAAGCTGCTCTTGATGCGCCTGGCCGCATTGTACGGTCCGGACGCGCTGGCGTTTTCGCCGCGCGCCCCGCGCAAGGCCAGCGACATCGACGTGCGCGTCGTGGTCGGCCTGCAGGCGCTCACGCGCGCCGTTGCCGAAGTCGAGCACCTCGCGCCCGAGGCCAAGACCACCGGCGCGATGCACAGTTACGACGAGATCACGCAACTTGTAAGCCCCAACGCCAACCCGGAGTCCATCGCGCGGCGCATCCGAGGTTCGCAGTGGAAGATGGTCAACCGCAGCGAAAGCGGCTGCCGCATGATCGCGCCGGCCAAGGACGCGCCTTCCAAGCTCGGCGAGATCATCGCCATCAAGGAGGCGGACCGCTGGGAGCTCGCGGTAGTGCGACGGATGCAGCGCGAACAGGTCGAGGAGGTCGTCTGCGGCGTCGAGATCATTGCCGGGCGCATGGTGCGCGTCCTGTTGCGCAGCTGGGTGGCGCCGCTCGACGCCCAGCGAGCCGGCGTCGACCGGCCGTTCTTCGGCATCTACCTGCCCGCGCACCCCGACAATCGCCAGTCGGCGCAACGCAGCCTCATCGGGCCCGACGATCGCTTTCTTCCCGGCGGCATGGTCGAGCTCGATACCGGCAACGCGCGCTACCTGATTCGCTTCACCCAGACACTTGAGCGCCAGGCCGGCTGGGCCTGGGCGCTCTTCAACGCCGTACGCAAGCTCTCGGGGTAGGCGCTCACCGGCGACCAAGCTGCGCTAGAATCGCGCGCCGGCCGGCTTTGTGCCGATGAGCGCGAGCCGGACCGAGCCGCACCCGAATGCGGCACCACGATAACCAGGAGGATGACAGCCAATGGAACGTCGCTCGTTCCTGCAGCACGCCAGCGTCGGACTTGCCGGGGGCGTCGTCGCCGCGCCGGCAATCGGCCAGGGCACTGAGCCCGAAGTGAGATGGCGGCTCGCGTCGAGCTTCCCGCGCAGCCTCGACACGCTCTTCGGCGCCGCCGATCTCATCGCCAAGCGCTGCGCGTCGGCGACCGGCGGCAGGTTCCGCATCCAGGTGTTCGCCGCCGGCGAGATCGTGCCAGGTCTCGAGGTGCTCGACGCGGTGCAGAACGCGACGGTGCAATGCGCATACACCGCGCCGTACTACTACTTCGGCAAGGATCCGACCTTCGCCTTCGCCTGCGCGGTCCCGTTCGGCATGAATGCGCGGCAGCAGAACGCATGGATGTACCACGGCGGCGGTCTCGAGCTGATGCGCGAATTCATGCGCGATTACAACGTCTACAACATTCCGGCAGGCAATACCGGCGCGCAAATGGGGGGGTTCTTCCGCAAGGAAATCAGGACGCTCGCCGACCTCAAAGGCCTCAGGATGCGCATCGGCGGTTCCGCCGGCGTGGTGATGCAGCGGCTCGGCGCGGTGCCGGTGCAGCTTGCCGGCGGCGATATCTACCCGGCGCTGGAAACGGGCAGCATCGACGCGGCGGAGTGGGTCGGACCTTACGACGACGAGAGGCTCGGGCTGTTCAAGGTCGCCAAGTACTATTACTACCCCGGGTGGTGGGAGGGCGGCCCGGAGGTCGACCTGCTCATCAACCGCAAGGCCTGGGCCGACCTGCCCAGGGATTACCAGTCGATTCTCGAGGCGGCCTGCGCCGAGGCGAACGTCGACATGCTGGCTAAGTACGATGCGCGCAATCCCGCGGCTCTGCGCCGGCTGGTTGCCGCCGGGGTCCAGCTGCGGCCTTTCCCGCGCGAGATCATGCAGGCGTCGTACAAGACCGCGGTCGAGGTCTACGACGAGATCGCGGCCACGAACGCCAAGTTCAACAAGGTCTACGAGCCGTGGAAGAAGTTCCGCGACGATGAAATCCTCTGGTTTCGCGTCGCCGAGCAGAACTTCGACCAGTTCATGGCCATCGCCAGCGTGCAGGCCGCCGCGGCGGCGGCGAAGAAGTAGCCGGCAGCCAAGCCGCCTTTGCCGCCAGTCGGAGCCGGCCTGCCGTGACGGCGATGGTAAAATGATTGTTTTACTCCGCGCCGCGCCATGCCTTTTCGTCTTCTGACCCTTGCCCAATCCGACCCTGAAGTCGCGGCGGCGATTGCCGGCGAGAACCTGCGCCAGGAACAGCATATCGAGCTCATTGCCTCGGAAAATTACGCCAGCATCGCGGTGATGCAGGCGCAGGGTTCGCAGCTCACCAACAAGTACGCCGAGGGGTATCCGCACAAGCGCTACTACGGCGGGTGCGAGTTCGTCGACGTCGCCGAGCAGCTCGCCATCGACCGCGCCAAGAAGCTCTTCGATGCCGAATTCGCCAACGTCCAGCCGCATTCGGGCGCGCAGGCGAACCAGGCGGTGTTCTTCGCCGTGCTCAAGCCGGGCGACACGATTCTGGGGCTGTCGCTGCCGCATGGCGGCCACCTGACGCATGGCTCGCCGGTCAACGTGTCGGGCAAGTGGTTCCACGTGGTCGCCTACGGCGTCGATCCGGCGACCGAGCATATCGACTACGACGCCGCCGAGCGGCTGGCGCATGAGCACAAACCGAAGCTCATCGTCGCCGGCGCTTCGGCGTATTCGCGGGTCATCGACTGGGCGCGCTTTCGCGCCATCGCCGACGCCGTCGGCGCCTACCTGATGGCGGACATGGCGCACTACGCGGGTCTGATTGCGGCCGGAATCTATCCGAGCCCGGTGGGGGTGGCGCATTTTGTCACCAGCACCACGCACAAGACGCTGCGCGGCCCGCGCGGCGGGCTGATCCTCGCCGGCGCCGAGCACGCCAAGCTGATCAATTCGGCGGTCTTCCCGGGCATCCAGGGCGGTCCGCTCATGCACGTGATCGCCGCCAAGGCGGTCGCCTTCAAGGAAGCGCTCAGCCACGAGTTCAGGGTCTACCAGGAGCGGGTGGTCGAGAATGCGCGGGTGCTGGCCACCGTGCTGCAGGACCGCGGCCTGCGCATTGTCTCCGGGGGCACCGACTCGCACCTGTTCCTGGTCGATTTGCGCCCGAAGAAGATCACCGGCAAGGACGCCGAGGCGGCGCTCGGGCGGGCGCAGATCACGGTCAACAAGAACGCCATTCCCAACGACCCGGAAAAACCGACTGTGACCAGCGGCATTCGCATCGGCAGCCCGGCGATCACCACCCGCGGTTTCACCGAAATCGAATGCGAAGTGCTCGGACATATCATCGCCGACGTGCTCGAGGCGCCGACGGACCCCGCGTCGATCGCCAGCGCGTCGCGCGCAGCCAAGGAGCTGACCTCGAAGTTCCCGGTTTATGCGCCTCGTCCCTAGCGATGAAGTGTCCCTTCTGCGGCAGCCCCGACACCCAGGTGGTCGATTCGCGCGAGTCCGAAGGGGGTGACTCGATCCGCCGCCGCCGCCGCTGCGTTGCCTGCCACAAGCGCTTCACCACCTACGAGAACGCCGAGCTGCGCCTGCCCCAGGTCGTCAAGCAGAACGGGACGCGCTCGGACTTCGACGTGCACCGGATTCGCAACGGCTTTCAGCGCGCGCTGCACAAGCGGCCGGTCCCGACCGAGTATGTCGATCAGGCCGTCGAGCGCATCGTGCAGCAGATCCTCGGTCTGGGCGAACGCGAGATACCCTCGCGACAGATAGGCGAGATGGTCATGCAGGAGCTCTACAAGCTCGACAAGGTCGGCTACATCCGTTTTGCGTCAGTGTATCGAAGCTTCCAGGATGCGGCCGATTTCCGTGACGCGCTGAAGGAAGTCGAGCCGGCCCCGCCGCGGCGCAAGCCGCGCTGAACGGAGCTCGAGCCAGGCAGGCATGACCGCCTTCAACGACCGCGATCGCGAGCACATGCTGCGCGCGCTCGATCTCGCCACGCGAGGGCTGTTTACCACCACTCCCAATCCGCGCGTAGGCTGCGTCATCGTGCGCGACGGGCGCATTATCGGCGAGGGCTGGCACGAGCGGGCCGGCGAGGCGCACGCCGAAGTGGTTGCCCTCGAGGCCGCGCGCGCCCGCGGCGAGACGACCCGCGGGGCCACGGCCTACGTGACCCTGGAGCCCTGCAACCATCATGGCCGAACGCCGCCGTGTACCGGGGCGCTGCTCGCCGCGGGCATCGCCCGCGTCGTCGCTGCCATGCGCGATCCCAACCGGGCCGCGGCGCAGGGAGGCGAGCGCCTGCGCGAGGCGGGTGTCGCGGTCGATTTCGGCCTTTGCGAGGGCGACGCGCGCGAGCTCAACATCGGCTGGATACACCGGCTCGCCGCAGGGAGACCCTGGGTGCGGGTGAAAGTTGCTGCCAGCCTGGACGGAAAAACGGCGCTCGACAACGGCGTCAGCCAATGGATCACCGGTGCCGCAGCGCGGGCCGATGCGCATCGCTGGCGGGCGCGCTCCTGCGCCATCCTGACTGGCATCGGCACGGTGCTGCAGGACGATCCGCGCTTAACGGTGCGAGAGGTGCAAACCTCCAGACAGCCGCTACGCGTCGTCGTCGATCGCCACGGCGAGTTGCCGACCACGGCGCGGCTGCTCGACGGCGGCGCCGTGCTGGTCGTGTCCGCGGCTCCGCCACGGGTTGCCTGGCCCGAGCACGTGCGCCACGTCCGGCTGCCCGGACCCGACGGCCGGGTCGACCTCGAGGCGATGCTCTCGCTGCTTGCCGAACAGGGTATCAACGAGCTGCAAGTGGAGGCCGGCGCCAAGCTCAACGGGGCGCTGCTCGGCGCCGGACTGATCGACGAGTTGCTGCTCTACCTGGCGCCCTGCCTGCTGGGCGACCCGGCGCGCGGCATGTTCGCCCTGCCAGCGCCGCTGTCAGAGCTCGCGCAACGCGTGCAGCTCAGCATTCGCGACAGCGCCCGCATCGGCGACGACTGGCGCATCCTGGCGCGCCCGGCGCCGAAGGCGGGTTGATGTTCACCGGTATCGTGCAGGCCGTCGGGCGGGTCGCCCGGACCGTGCCGCACGGCGACGGCCTGCGTCTGGCCGTCGCCGCGGGCGACCTGGAGGTGGACGATGTCAGGACCGGCGACAGCATCGCGGTCGCGGGTTGCTGCCTGACCGTCGTGGCCGCGGACGACCAGACGCTCTGTTTCGACGTTTCGGCGGAGACGCTGCGCTGCACGGCAGGCCTGGAGTCAGGCGCGCGGGTCAATCTGGAGAAGGCGCTGCGTCTTTCCGATCGCCTGGGCGGCCACTTGCTGAGCGGTCACATCGACGGCGTTGGCACGGTAGCTCGATTCGAAGTGCTCGGCAGCAGCGATGCGAGCAGCCTGCTCGAAGTCGACGCGCCGGCAGAGCTCGCGCGCTACATCGCCGCAAAAGGATCGATTGCCGTCGACGGCGTGAGCTTGACGGTCAACGAAGTGCGCGGAAGCCGCTTTGCCGTCAATCTGATCCCGCATACGCTGGCGGCCACCACGCTCGGTGAACTCGCTCGTGGCACGCGGGTCAATCTCGAAATCGATCTGGTGGCGCGTTACGTTGAACGGCTGGTCAATGGTGGACGCTAGGTTTCCGGTGCCGGATTGAATTGCAGCGGAAATGCAGTTTTCGCCGGCGCGCGGAACGGCCCGGAACACTGCTCGCGCCCTGGCCGGCACCTCGCATGCTAAGGAACGGCCAGGAATTGCTAAGCCTCTGAGCCGCAAAGAACAAGGCTGACGAAAGGCGCAAGCAGTCTAGTTTAGTTGCCTGTGCCTATCGAGCAGCATGGCCCTTTGCTTTGACCACGCGAACCAATAGGGGGGCGACCAATGCACCGACGCCAAGACAATACACCACAAAACGCCCACGCTAAGTGACCCTCCCACAAAGCAGACATCTACAACGAACGTTGGCGGCGTCAAACGGGATAGCACGTCTGCGATTGCGCCGCGATCCAGAACGTTAATGCATGGCTAGCGCGTGGGCTCTGGCGCAGGTTTCATGTCGTGCAGCCTGGGGGCACCGGGCCAACCCGGCTCAAGGTGATGGTCCCGGACAGGCCGCTGCTGCTGCCCCCGGTGAAGGTGTAGCTGAACGTCGCGGCGGTGCAGCTCTGGAACGCAAGTGTTCCGGTTCCGACGGCCACGGTCTGCTGGCCAGCAGGTGTGGGCGTATTGAATATCCCACCGGTGGTCTCGTAGATCGTCACCGGGATCGAACGCTCGCCGGCCATAAAGGTGGTCGTGGCTTGCGCGGTATACCAGCGTAGCCCTGCGTCCCCGGCCGCGGCACCCATGGGCGCATACGTGTACCAGGCCGCGAACACCGTGGCGGAATTCGGATTGACCTCGACCGTGATGCCCTGACCCGACGTGGCCGGGTCGTACCAGTTCCCGGAAAGAGCGAAGTCCGCGTTGGTGGGAAACGGGGTTGTCATCGAGCAGGTCACGTTCTGCGTCAGGCGCGTCAAGGGGATGCTCCCCATGCGACCCGACCCGTCAGTGAAGCTGTAGTTCAGTTGACCGCTGGTGCAGGTGCTGAAGCTCAACGCCGCGGTGCCAACCGCCTGCGCCGTGGTGATCGGCGGAGCGCTGAAGTTGCCGCCGGTGTTCTGGTAGATCGTCAGCGCCGCGTTGGGCTGTCCGGCTATCACTGGCCCGCTGAGCGTGTACCAGCGCTGGTGGTCCGGGTCCGCTCCGCCAGCGGTATCGTAGGTGAACCAGCTGACTTGGGCGAGACCCGTTCCAGGCGCCGACAGGTCGGGATAGACCTCGACCTCGATCCCTTGTCCGCTGGTCGTCGCCTCGTACCAGGATCCGGTCAACCCGTGCTGATCGAGATCGAGTGCCGTGGGCATGGTAGTTGGCGCAAAAATCTCGATCTGTCTGTTTGTAAAATTCACTACGACGATGTTGTGTGTGGTCGGGTCGATCGCCACACCCTCGGGCTCGCCCGACAGAGCGAACTGGCTCACGTAGACCCCGGTCGAATCAAAAATCTGCAACCGGTCGTTGAATCCGTCGGCCACGACGATGTTGTGCGTGGTCGGGTCGATCGCCACGAAATTGGGGTCATTGAACTGTCCGTTCCCGCCGCCCGACGAGCCGAACCGGTTCAGATAGGTTCCCGTGGAACTGAAGATCTGCGCGTTGTTGTTGACCGCATCGACCACAACGATGTTGTGAGTGGTCGGGTCGATTGCCACACCGACGGGCGTGTTGAACTGTCCATTGCCGCTGCCAAATGAGCCGAATGTGCTCATGAGGACTCCGGTCGAATCAAAAATTACCACCCGAGTATTGTCGACCACGACAATGTTGTGCGTGGCCGGGTCGATCGCCACCCCATCGGGTATGGTGACGTGGCCGAACTGGCTCAGATAGTTCCCGCTCGAATCAAAGATCTCCACCCGAGCGTTGTTTATGTCGGTAACGACGATGTTGTGCGTGGTCGGGTCGATCGCCACACCGGTGGCCCCACTGAACTGTCCATTGCCGCTGCCGAATGAGCCGAATGTGCTCATGAAGACACCGGTCGAATCAAAAATCTGCACCCGGTTATCTGTTTGGTCGGCTACGAGGATGTTGTGCGTGGTTGGGTCGATCGCCAAGCCTAGGGGCGCGCTGAACTGTCCAATCCCACTACCGAACGAGCCGAACTGGGTTTGTAAGACATAGGTCTGCGCCAGAGCGGTATTCGTAAGGGGGACAGTGAGCAGTCCGAGCAGGGCCACCGTCAGAGCCGCAGCACGGCCCCGCTTCACGGCTCCCCGCCAGGCAAGCATTATTGCGTGGACCACGATCCCTACTGCAGCGAAAATGGTCGTCCCGACTTTGTGCATCAATATTCCCGACCGCATATCGCCTCCCATTCGTCGGCCATCTTCGCAACGCAGCGGAGCCCTTTCTCGGTCTTGGGGGCAAGTACCGGCGGTTTCATGGTCCCCACCACTGGGACTAATCTGCGTACGAAGATTTTGATGCCGAGAGCTGGAGCGCGTCAACCATGAAAATTCACATGACCCTTGTCGCATTTGAAGCGGATGCTTTCGGCGATTTCGCGGTATGTCCGCTCATGGGCCGAACTCGGTCTTACCTCAACGGGTCCAGTTCGACCCGTAGCAGACGTCCGCATCTCATTCTCCTGCGCCGGTTTCCTCGAAGACCTTGCGAGCGATTCCTACCGCGGTACTGGCGCAGGGCCAGCCGGCGTAGAAGGCGAGGTGGGTGATCATCTCGACGAGTTCGTCGCGGGTGACGCCGTTCTGCAGCGCGAACTTCAGGTGGAACGGTAGCTCGTTCGTGCGGTAAAGGGCAATAAGGGTCGCAACAGTGATCACGCTGCGGTCGCGGGCCGAGAGACCGGGCCGCTTCCAAACGTCGCCGAATAGCACGTCATCAGTGTAGGCGCCCAGCGCCGGGGCGATGTCACCGAAGGGGCTCCGCACAGGGGTGGGCTTGTCGCTCATCGCGCGGTCTCCCCCAACGTGCCAGCGAGGTATTCCTCGTCCGTCACCATCTCCATCCACTCGACTGCCTTCCCATCAAGGGCCTCGGTGACAGCGATGTGGGTCATGGCCGTAGTCGGGGTCGCGCCATGCCGGTGCTTATGACCCGGAGGGCACCAGACAACATCGCCGGCGCAGATCTCGACGATCGGCTCACCCTCGCATTGGGTCCAGCCGCAGCCGCCAGTGACGATCAGGGTCTGGCCGAGCGGATGGGTGTGCCAGGCCGAGCGTGCACCCGGTTCGAAGGTGACATAGGCCGTCGTGGCGCGGGCGGGCGCCGGCGGGGCGTTAAGGGGATCGATGCGGACGGTTCCGGTGAAGTACTCAGCGGGCCCCTTCTGGGAAGGCTGCGACCCGGCGCGCTTCAGTTCCATGTTTCTTCCTCCTTGCCTCTTGGATGAAACCTGCACAGGCTGTTCGCGGCAATTCTAAGGGGGTCTTCTAGGCGACTGCATTGGGGAAGATCCGCGACAGTCCGGTCCTGCGATCTCCGATCTTGGCGCCGTTCTCCGCTACATGGGCCGCGCGGAAGAGGGCCTTGAGATGTTGCGGGGCGCCCGGCGCGCGGACCCGTATTTCGGGCCTCGCTGGTACTGGCGTGGGCTCGGCGTTGCCCATTTCGTATTGCGTCGCTACGCGGATGCCCTGCCGGATTTCGAGCGAGGAAGGGCGAACAACGCACTGTGGGCGCTCGCGATGCTGGCGGGGTGCTGCGCGAAGCTTGGACTTTCGCAACGCGCGCGTGAAATCGTGGCGCAGTGCTTGGCGCTTCAGCCTGGTGCCACCATCGCCAAGCTGGTCGCCAAGGTGCCGTTCAAGGATGCCGGCGATAGCCTCCATCTGGCTGAATGCCTGCGCCTGGCCGGAATGCCCGAATAAGGGTGTCGGCGTCTTGCAGCGCCGGCTTGCGCCACAGCGCGGCGCAGAGGCGGTGCCACGGCAGGTGCAGTCGCGATTGGCCTTTGCAGACGCGACCTGCCGCCCGGTGCAGAAGCATTGGGCTAGAATGCTTGAGTTGGTCGACCGGTGGCACCCAGGCCCGTGCTACCGATGCGAGTTTGGCGCTGTAGTTTGGCAAGGCGCCCCGGCGGCGGTGCGCGGCGCCTGCACGAAGCTGCCTTAAGGCCGGATGAGCGGACAGCGGCGCCTGGCGCAGGAGGCGAGGATGGATCTTACGACGCTTGACCGGCTGCCGCTCTGGATCGGCGGTCGCGCCACCCCGGCGCGCACCAAGCGCTATGGCGAGGTCACCAACCCTGCCACTGGCGAAGTGCTACGCCATGTGCCTTTTGCCACCGCCGACGATGTCGCGGACGGCGTCGCCGCCGCCGTCGAGGCCTGGCCGGGCTGGCGCGCCGCACCCGCCCTGCGCCGGGCGCGGGTACTGATGCGTTTTCGCGACCTGCTCGACGGGCACAAGAAGGATCTGGCGCGCCTGGTCAGCGAGGAGCACGGCAAGACGGCCGTCGACGCCGAAGGCTCGATCACGCGCGGCATCGAGGTCGTCGAGTTCGCTACCGGCATCCCGCATTTGCTGAAGGGCGAATTCAGCGACAACGTAGGCAGCGACGTCGACAGTTTTTCGCTACGCCAACCGCTGGGCGCCTGCGCCGGGATCACGCCGTTCAACTTCCCGGCGATGGTGCCGCTGTGGATGTTCCCCATCGCCGTCGCCTGCGGCAACACCTTCGTGCTCAAGCCCTCGGAGCGCGACCCGAGCTTGAGCCTGCGCATGGCCGAACTCCTGCAGGATGCCGGACTGCCCGATGGCGTGTTCAACGTCGTGCACGGCGACAAGGAAGCGGTCGACGCGATCCTCGACCATCCGGACATCAAGGCGGTGTCCTTTGTCGGCTCGACCCCGGTCGCGCGCTACATCTACCAGACCGGTACGGCGCGCGGCAAACGGGTGCAGGCGCTCGGCGGCGCGAAAAACCACGCCGTGGTGCTGCCCGATGCCGACCTCGACTTTGCGGCGGATGCCTTGATCGGGGCGGCGTACGGTTCGGCTGGCGAGCGCTGCATGGCGGTGTCGGTGGCCGTCGCGGTCGGCGCGGCCGGTGACCCGTTGCGCGACCGCCTCGCCGCCCGCGCACGCCGGGTCGTCGTCGGGCCGGGCGATCGAGCCGAGTCGGAAATGGGGCCGGTGATCACCGCTGCGGCGCGCGACCGCATTGTCGGCCTGATCGATCGCGGCGTAGCCGAGGGGGCGACGCTGGTCGTCGACGGGCGCCACCTGCGCATCACCGGCCAGGAACGCGGCTTCTTCGTCGGCCCGACGCTGTTCGATCGGGCCACGCCGGAGATGGCGATCTATCGCGAGGAGATCTTCGGGCCGGTGCTCATCATCGTGCGCAGCGACTCGCTGCAGGAGGCGATCGCCCTGATCAACGCCAATCCCTATGCCAACGGCGCGGCGCTGTTTACCCGCTCGGGTCACGCCGCCCGGCACTTCCAGCAACAGGCCGAAGTGGGAATGATAGGCATCAACGTCCCGATCCCGGTGCCGATGGCGTTCTATTCCTTCGGCGGCTGGCGCAACTCGCTTTTCGGGGACCTGCACGTGCACGGCATGGACGGCGTGCGCTTCTACACCCGCGGCAAGGCGGTCAGCGCGCGCTGGCCGGACGACGGCAGCGCAGCGCCGGGGTTTCACCTTCCGACGCTGGGGTGACGCGCATGCGTCGCCGTCGGGTGGGCGATGGTAAAGAAGAACTGCACGATCGCCCAGTAGGGAACCGGCTTGCCGTCGGTTTCCGCCGGCGCGAATTCTGCGCTCTTGATCGCTTGAGCGACCGCCGGAGCGAACAGCCCGTCTTCGGGCAGCAGCGTCGCGTCGACCACGTGCCCTTGCGCGTCTAAGGTGAGCAGGGCCGCGACGCTGCCTTCGGTGCCCGCGTCCAGGGCCGCGCGCGGATAGACCACCGCCAGTGAACCGAGCAGCGCCGGCGCCTCTGGATGCCCGCCGCGAATACTTTTGCGCCAGCAGCAGCGCGTACTCGGCGCCGAGCTGCGACGGGTCGTCGATGAGCTTGACCGAGATGCTGATCGGCGGGTGGTCGGTGCCTTGCCGCTGCAAAGGCCCCGGTGGCGGGGCGAGAGGCGGGAGGCGGCTGCGCCGGTTCAGCGTTTCCAGTGGCAACTCGAGCGGCGGCAACAGCAGCGCCGGCGGCGCGGGCGGCTCGAGGAGCGGAAGTTCGGCGGGCTCGACCACGATGCGCGGTCCGGCGAGGACGGCCTGGAGCGTGGCAAAGTTGTTGTAGGCTCCGAGGTCCTGCGCCGGAAGCGGCGGGATGAGCCCGCGCAGCGAGGCGACCACCAGCGCGTGGATGACGAGCGAGGCGCCGACGGCGACCGTGAACCGGCGCTCGGCGGCGCGCCCGTCGTCGCTATCAGGGGCAACGAGCGCGGCGCGGGTCACGGGATGGGTTTGGATCGGCCAACGCAACCATGAAAAATGGCCGCTCCAGGATTGTGGAGCGGCCACGGGGGACTGGCAAGTCGATCGTCGACGCCGCCGCGGTCTATTGCCCCTGCAGACGCCACGACATGCGGTGCGCGTCGAACGGGAAGTTCACGTTTACCTTGATGAAGGTCACGGCACCGCTGGTGCCGGCGGTGATGCCGATGCGGATGTCGAGGGCCCCGGCCGAGGCGGAGGCGCCGTTGGTCGGGAAGGAGAAGATGTCCATTCCCACCGCACCGTTGGCCTCGGCAACGCCCGCCACAGCGTTGCCGCCGCTGTCCTGAAGCAGCGACTGGCCGTAGGAGAAACCGCGAACGTAGAGCGTCGCCGGCTGGCCGGTTAGGCAGGGGTCGGTCTGGGCCGAAGTCCCGGCATAGGCGACGATCGAGATCGCCGCCTGCGGCGGGGTGACGATCCGTTGCCCGGCCGGCAGGTCGTCGTACCAGCCGACGGTCGGCTCGGTGGTCAGGCCATTGATCTTGTCGACCACCGGCACCATGGAGACGCGCGGCTGGATCGTGGCGCTGATCACCGACGGCGTGAGCCCGGTGCCGTCGCGGATCGCATACATGGTCTGGGTCTGGTTGGCGATCGACGGCGTGGTCAGGTCGGTCGGATCGAGCAGCCGCCCGGTGCCGACGAACACCCAGCGGTCGATACCGTTGACGGCATCGACCTCGACATTCGGGGTCGTGGTCACCGGCTGCGGGTTGCCCGCCGGGTCGGTCAGGTAGGCGATCTGCACCACGCTCCAGTTGGCCGGATTCGGATCCGAGACGTCGAAGCGCCAGAAGTTGCCGTACAGGTCGCCGCCGTAGATCTGCTCGACGAGCTGGTTATGGTAGTCCTTGGTGTAGCCGGCGACCTGGGCCAGCCCGGATGGATTGGCGGCGTTGCCGAAGCCCGTGCTCATGGTGTAGAGCAAGGTCCCGTCGGCGGCGTTGATGAAGAAGAGCTTGCCCACCCCGCTCGGGTTGTTGTACCCGGCCGAGACGATGACCAGCCACGCGCCGTTGAACGCCCGCGTCTTCGCCACGATCGGCTGCATGTAGCTGTAGCCCATGTCCGCATCGGTGAACGTCCACAGGTACTGGGCGGCCGCCGTGGTCTCGCTGGTGACCGACGCCGGGTTGGTGACGTCGAGCGCGTAGTACGAGTTGCCGCCCTTGCCCAGGCCGCCGACGAGCAGGCTGTGCCAGTTCTGGTTGCCAAAGTCGACGTCGATCACCCGCGGCGTCGAGTCGACGTAGTAGTGGTGCCGGAACGGCGGCAGCGCGCCGTTCTGGTAGGACAGGGCGCCCACCCCGGTGGCGCTCGCGCGGTACAGGTCGTGCGGCATGAAGGCCCAGGCTTCGTTGCCGGTGGTGTCGTCGATGGCGTGGATCATGCCGTCGTTGGCGCCGACGTACACCATCGCCGTGCGCCCGGCATGGTTGGCGACGAAGCTCGAGTAGCCGGGGTCGTTGCCGTCGAGGTAGGAGCCGTTCGGCGGCCCGACATAGGCCGGGGAGGAGTCGACGATGTCACCCAAGAAGTCCTCGCCCGAGGCGACCGTGGCGCGCACCCGGAATTGCCCGAGCGAGATGCCTTCGTTGCTCGGGTCCCCGCGCAGGAAGGCCAGGACCGCCTGCCCGGTCGCCGGCAGTCCGGGCGCGAGCGAGTCCTGCTCCGCGGCCGACAGGTTCGCCCACAGGAACGGCACCGACTGGTTGGCATCGTTGACGGTGAAGACCTTGCGGTTGCTGAACCATGGCGTGTCACCCGGCGCCGCGATGAGCAGCTGCTGTCCGAGCTGCGTGGCCGCATCCCACACCGGCGCGCCGGGTAGACCAGTGGTCGTGTCGACCGGAACCTTGACCACGTCGCCGCCCCAGCCGGGCTGGAAGCTCACCTCGTAGACGCTGTTGTTGGTCAACGTAAGGGAATTAGTCGAGAACCCGGCCGCAGAGCGCGAGCCTGCCTGGTTGGTGATGTCCTGCAGGATCTGTCCCATGCCCAGCTGCAGCTGCGCCGCCGACGACGCGTTCACGAATTGCCCCCGGCCGTTGACTGCGGCGTGCCACAGGTCGTCGACGCCGGAGTTGTTGGGGTGGTTGACCGTCGGGTACGGCTGCGGCCATTGCAGCGTGCCCGAGGAGAGCAGGCTCATGGTGAGCGACGGGTTGGAGGCCGGCAGCTGGCCCTGGGTGCCGAGCGAGAGCGCGGCGAAGTTCAGGTGCTGCCAGTCCGCCGGATCGGTGCTCGAGACCGGCACGTTGTTGGGCGCGGTCGGGCCGGCGCCGGTGCGCATATCGGTCACCCAGTAGTGCATCGCGTAGTCGGACTGGGAGTCCGACGCGCCTGCGTTGGGATCCTCCTGGTACGGGTGCGGCCACGCCTGGCCGGGCACGAGACCCGGAATCGGATTGGTGGCGAGGTCCGGATAGGTCGGGACGGTGAGATCCTGGTCGCCCACCGTGGTCGACGGCAGGCTGGGCTGGTTGACGAAGCCGTCGGTGAACAGCATGTGCCAGTTCTTCTGGCACGACAGGACGATCGGATCGGTCGCGCCGGAAAGATCGGAGCTCGCGCCGTTGAGGAAGTAGTCGCCGACCCGCGCCATCGCGTTGAGGGTCGGCGTCTCCAGCCGCAGCGGGATGGTGATGGCGAACAGCTGCTGGAACCACGCCGCCTTCTGCGCCGCAGTGAACGGGGCCGGGTTGACGAAGGTCGCCGGATCGGATTGCGCGGTCGACGTCGTCAGCCCGTTCGACAGCGTTTCGAAGCCGACGCTGTAGGTGTTGTCGAGCTGGTTGAACACGAGCGAGGTGACCGATTTCACCGCCTGCACGCGGGTGCGGTAGTAGGCGAACCAGTTGGCGTAGTTGGTCATCTCCTGGTCGAAGGTGCGGGTGATCGTCTGCGTCTGCCCGGAGGAATCGAGCCAGGTGGTGATGTAGCTCGCGGTGGCGCGCTGGGTGATGTCCAGATCGACGCGCTGGAACGCGGCACTGGTGTAGTTGTTGACGTAGCTGGAGGCGCCGAACTGGTAGAAGCGCGGGTAGAGGTGGGTCGAGTCGTAGCCGGCCTGGCACGAGCCGTTGACGTCGGTGCCGTAGCCCAGCCACTTGTCGCCGGCGGTCCCGATCTGCGTATCGCACCACTGCACCGAGGTGTTCCAGTAGTGGCGCGGAACGCTCACGAAGTGCGGCGTCGCGGTGCAGGCATCCGCGCCGCTGCCGCCGGTGACCGGCGTGGTGTAGTTCCCGGACGGATAGTTGTACGGGCCGGCGGCGATGGGGTTGGCGCCGCCGTAAGTCTTGTTGTTGCGCCGGCATACCACGCCGTTGTTCTCCGCATCCTGGCGCAGGGTCGCCGTCGCCACCCCGCCCACACCGCCGGTGCTGCAGGTCACCGCGCTCGCCGGCAGGGCGAACAACGGACAGTCGTTGTTGGACTGGCATACCACCGTGGGGTGGATTTGGCACAACCCGGTCAGCGGGCAGCTGGCGTTGCTCGTGCAGGATGCGCCGCCGACCTGGCAGGTACCAGCCACGGTCGGACAGCCGGCGTTGGACGTGCAGACGGTACCGGTCTGGACGCTGCAGTAACCTGCCTGCAGGCAATTGCCGGCGGTGGTGCAGGAGTTGCCGGTGATGTTGCACACGCCCGGGATGGTCGGACAGTTGCCGTTGGAGGTGCAGCTCGTGGAAGTCTGGACGCTGCAGGTCCCGGCGATGGTCGGACAGTTGCCGTTGGATGTGCACACCGTGCCGGTCTGGACGCTGCAGTAGCCGGCCTGGGCGCAGTCGGTATTGAGCAGGCAGGTCGTGCCGGTCTGGATGCTGCAGTGGCCCGAGACGTTGGGGCAGTTGGCATTGGTCGTGCAGGAGGTCCCGGTCTGCACGCTGCAGTGACCAGCCACGGTGGCGCAATTGGCATTGCTGGTGCAGCTCGTTCCCGTCTGCACGCTGCAGTGACCAGCCACGGTGGCACAATTGGCGTTGCTCGTGCAGGACGTGGTGGTGACTACGCTGCAGTGACCGGGCACGGTGGCGCAGTTGCCGTTGGCCGTGCACGACGTGGTGGTGACTACGCTGCAATGACCGGGCACGGTCGAGCAGTTGGCGTTGGTCGTGCAAGCCGTGCCGGTCTGGACGCTGCAGTGGCCGCCGAAGGCCGGACAGTTGGCGTTGGTCGTGCACGAGGTGGTGCCGTTGTTGCACAGGCCGGCAACCGTCGGACAGTTGGCGTTGGTCGTGCAGCTGGTGCCGGTCTGAACGCTGCAATGGCCCGGGACGACCGGACAGTTGGCCGCGGACGTGCACGAGGTGCCGGTCTGGATGTTGCAATTGCCGGCGACGATCGGGCAGTCGGTGTTGACCTGGCAGGAGGTGCCGGTCTGGATGTTGCAGTGGCCGGCGACGTTCGGACAGTTGGCCGCCGACGTGCACGAGGTGCCGGTCTGGATGCTGCAATTGCCGGCGACGATCGGGCAGTTGGCGTTGGAGACGCAGACGGTGCCGGACTGGATGCTGCAATGACCGGCCTGGACGCAGTCGCTGTTCTGCAGGCAGGCGGTGCCAGTCTGGATGCTGCAGTTGCCGGAGATCGTCGGGCAGTTGCCGTTGGAGGTGCAGACGCTGCCCGTCTGGACGCTGCAGAAGCCGGCCTGGACGCAGTCGCTGTTCTGCTGGCAGGCGGTGCCGGTCTGGATGCTGCAATGGCCGCCGGCGAGCAGGCAGTTGGCATTCGTCTGGCAGCTCGACCCGGTGATGCTGCAGGTGCCGACCTGCGAGCAATCGCTGTTGAGCAGGCAGGCGTTGCCGGTCTGGATGCTGCAATGACCGGAGATGTTCGGGCAATTGGCGCCGCTCGTGCACGTCGCCCCCGAGATGCTGCAGGTCCCCGGGTTGGGTGTGCATACCGGCGGGGCGCAGCTGGTGCTGCCGGTGCACGGATTCTCCGGATCGGGCGGCAGGAGGTTGCAGCCCGGCGGGCTGTAGGTCGTCGTGCACACCGGCGGCTGGCAGGTCTGCGTGCCCGGCAGATTGCACACCTGCGGCTGCACGCCCTGGCAGGTCTGCGAAGCGAGGTTGCACACCTGCGTGTTGCCCACGCAGGTCTGAGTCTGCAGGTTGCAGGTCTGGGTCTGCACGTTGTTGCAGGTCTGCGCCTGCAGGTTGCAGACCTGCGATTGCGCGCTACAGGTCTGGACTTGAACGCCGTTGCAGGTCTGGGTCTGGGCGTTGCAGGTCTGGGTTATCGCGCCATTGCACACCTGGGTCTGGGCGCCATTGCACACGCCGGCGGTGACGTTCAGGCAGGTCTGCGTCTGTGCCCCGACGCAGGTCTGGGTCTGGAAGCCGTTGCAGACCTGGGTCTGGAAGCCGTTACAGACCTGGGTCTGGGCGCCGTTGCACACCTGGGTCTGCACGCCGTTGCAGGTCTGCGCCTGCAGGTTGCACACCTGGGTCTGGGCGCCGTTGCACACCTGGGTCTGGGCGTTGCAGGTCTGCGTCTGCAGGTTGCAGACCTGCGGTTGCACCCCGTTGCAGGTGCTCTGGTTGGTGATGTTCAGGCACGCTTCATGCTGGCTCTGCGACGGCCAGGCCGCGTTCGTCGGGTCGCACCAGAGGATGTTCTCGTTCTCGTAGAAATACTTCTGGTCTTTTGCGTTGGTCCAGTTGGTGGTGTTGATCGAGGTCGCGTCGAGGGTCGCCGGATCGAGATTGACCTTTTGCGCCGCATAGGAGAGCGTGGTCGACGCCACGCGCGCGTACGGATTGGTGCCGTTGGCAATGAACGTGTCGCCGGTCGAGGCGCTGGCGGTGAAGCCCGGGGGCGCCCACGGATAGGTGTAATCCTGCCCATCGGTGGCGTTGCCGCTGCCTGCCGCCGCGGCGGCGGTGCCGTTGCGCCGGCACTGCGTGGTGTCGATCGTGAGCTGGCCGTTGACCACTTGCACCGCACCCATCGACCAGTCGGAGTTGCACCACAGGCCGACGGTGATCAGCGCGGTCAGGTCGACATAGACCTGCGTCGCCGCCCACGGGTCGCCTGGAACCTTCGTCCACGTCGCCGTGTTGGCGGCGTTCATCTGCGGGTAGCTCGCGCCGGTGGAGTCGACCGGCGGCGCGTAGGTCAGCTCCGGGTTGTAGTAGAGGGTATTGACCGCGGCGTTGTGCACCACCGCCGGCCACAGCTGCCAGTACGGATACGGCTGCCCGGCCAGCGCCCAGCCAACCGGCGGGCTGGTCGGATCGTTGGGATCGGCAATCGGAAAGTTGCCGATGCCGTTGGGCTGCGTTCCCCCGCCCGGCAGGTTGACCGGGTCGACGCCGTGATAACAGGTCGGCGGGCTGCCGGCATAGCAGCCCGCACCCGGACCGCTGGCATCGTAGTTGCCGGTGTATTGCGGATACGGGTAATTGAACTGCTGCGCAGTCCAACCCGGCGAGAAGTACTTGTTGGTCGCCCCGGCAAAGCTGCTGTAGTCGTTGGCGGCACCGATGCTGCCGCAGAGCGATCCCATTGCGCCAACCCCGTTCCGGCAATGCGGGTTGGGCGTGTAGTCGTCGGCGGCCACCGCCTCGGGCAGCCAGTCGGACAGCATCGACGACGAGTCGTCGATGGTGAGCACGATCGCCGGCGGGGCGTTGTTCTGGATGCCGATCGGCTCGTTGGCGAGCGGGATCAAGCCTGCGGCATACGCCGGCGTGAGCAACGGGCCGCAGGCCATCAGCACCGAGAGCAGCGCCGCGAGCCAACGCCGATAGGACCGCAGCGACAACGGGCAGGGCGCAGACGCGGTCCAGGTCGGACTCATCAACGCAGCATGGCCTGCAGGAATGAAACGGTACCCTGGGGACCGTCGACGCGCACGGTCACGCGATAGAACACCTGCTGCGGCAGGGTCAGCGGCGCGCCATAGTTGACCGTCGTGCCCGGGGCCTCTTTCGGCTGTCCCATGTCGCACCAGCTGCCGGCGGCGCTGTTATCGGCCGGAATCACCGGCGCGTTGGTGTAGCACATGCGCTCGGTGACGTAGGTGACTTGATCGCAGGACAATGGATCGGCGCTGCCGCAGTTGAGCTGGAACTGGCGCGCGCGTGCCCGCGCGGCCGCCCGGGTCTGCAACGGCTGCGGCACGCCATACTGATCGTCCCAGGCGGCGTGCTCGGCGTAATAATTCTGTGCCGCGGTATCGGCGCGGATGTCTGGGACCCGCGGCCCGCCAGCGTCGACAAATATCCCGGACGCCGCGTCTTCAATGGCATAGCTGGCCGGTACTATCGCCGCCTGGCGCAGCGCCAGATTGCCGAGCACCGCGGTCGTGGTATCGACCGAGCGGATGAGCCCAAGCGCCGCCAGGCTCATGACGACCATGACGATCAGGGCGATGAACAGCACCACCCCGTGCTGGCGCGAGCGCAGCGACGCGGTGTTAAGGCGGCAGAATTTTTCGGGCATCACGTCGGGTTCCAGATCGCGTTGCGGAGCGGGATAATGGTTTCGTACTTGCGGAAGCGCCAGTTGCCGGCAGGGTTGGCGCTCGCCGCTACGGTTCCGGTCAGCCGACCGGGACATAGGGCCTTGTTCGCGTTGTTGCAGTCGAACAGCACCCAGTTGTAATCGCCGAGGGTCTTGTCGAACTGCTCGCTCTGCACGATGACCCCGATGCGCACCGCCTTGATCTGGTTGATAGTCGTTATCGGCGCCGGCAGCAGCGTCGCCGGATCCCAGCCCCCACCCGCGGTTGCCTGGACCCAGGTGTCGAGCTCGCGCTCCGGACTGAGACTGGTATTGATGCCGTATTCGGCTTTCATGACCACGACGTTGGATGCCAGCGGGTTGGCCGGCTGAGCGGCGGGCTGTCCGCAGTTCGCCAGGTTCGCGGTGCTGGTGTTGAGCAACGGGGTGCTCGACAGCACGCCGTTGGCGACGCTGTACTGGAGCTTCTGCACGCGGTTGCACGGTCCCATGTTGAACAGCCACGACGAGGCGGTGAAGTTCAGCGCCGTGCCGGTCTGCGTGATCGTAACTTCTCCCAGGCCGTTGGGTGCCGAAACGGCGGTGGCCGTCGAAGCCGCGCAATTGGTGGGGGCGCCGAGCGACTGGATGCCGACGATGAGGTCCCCGGCGTGAAATCCCCCGGGGCTCTGCACCTGGTAGCTCTGGGCGAGGCCCGCGGGCGAGGTGAACGGCGCCGTGGTCACCAGGGTCGATGCGACGCTGTAGTTGACGACGATCGTATCCGAGTTCGCCGCGCCGCCGCCATCGGTGATCAGCACCGGAATCGGCCGAAACGACGTGGCGATATTGCCGGTATCGGCGCACCACTGCAGGTCGGTTGCCGCCGTGTTGAGGCCGGTGCCGGCATCGCCGATCTCCATCCCCATGACGAAGGTCGAGAACAAGCCCGCCTGCTCGGCCTCCCCGTACGCGGTCGTGTTGCGCTTGAAGCCCTCGGCCACGTTATAGACCTGGAAGATCACCAGCACGGCGATCATCCCGATGACCACTCCGACCATGATCTCCACGAGGCCGAAGCCGGCTTGTGCCGGCGCACTGCGGCGACGGCGCATGTTGGTTCTCATGACAGGTTCTGCCCGATCAGGGCGCAGGTGGCGTAGTTATGCTGGATACCGTCGGTAGACTGCCAGAAGATCTGAATGAACACGCTGTTGCTGGTCGGCGACGGGGGGGCGTCGCAGAGCGCGGCATTGTTGAAATCGACCGTCGGATCCTGTACCCAGGCGCCTGCCTGAGAGGACTTGAGCTCGGCCGCCCAGTTGGTGTAAGTCGGGCCGGCGCCCGCGCTGGAGTAGTTGGCGACGAGACTGCCCTGCACGTCGGCCCACATCTGGCCGACGAGCTGGGTGGCAGCGAACACCGCCTCGGCGCGAAGGCTGTTATTGCTCGTCGTGCGCAGCGAGGCCGCCTGCAGGCCCACGATGCCGAGCACGCCCAAGGCGAAGATAAGAATTCCGACCAGCGCCTCGAGCAGGTAGGCGCCGGACTGCCGCGATCGCGATTGGATATAGGTGGTCATGGTCTTACTGGCAAGCAGCCGCCGGGCAAGCCTGCGGCTCGGTGGGGGCGGCCGCGGGGTCGCAGAGCTTGGTGGCGGTCGCCTGGATTGTATTGCTCACCACCACCGTCAGCGCCCGGGCACCGGCGTCGCTGGCGTTGGTGACCTTGAGGCAGCTGATCGATGCACTCGTATCCGCGTTAGGGATGATGTGGCCGAAGGCGTCGAAGGTGAGCTCGGTCGCACCGGCCGGCGTGGGCGTGACCGTCGCCTGGGGCGCCGAGTCAGCCATCACGTAAGGCGCAGGCGGCACCGGCCCCTGGCCCGCAATCGAGTTGTCCGGATTGACGAACTGGATCTGCCAGCCGGTGCCCGCTGTTGTGCCGTTGCCCGGTGCCACGATCAGCTGCGCCTGGTTGTTGGAGCCGACCGCCGCGCTCTGGGCGGCATAGACGCCGTTGAGCATCCCCTCGGCTGCGTTGCGCACCTGTGAGCTGGAGATGAGATTGGAGTACATCGGCATCGCCAGCACCAGCAGCAGCCCGAACAGCGCTAACCCGATCAGCAGTTCGATAAGGGTGAAACCGCGATGTCGCGCGCAGGTGTTCATCGCCTGGCTCAGTTACACGAGCCGCCCTTGCGGATCAGCCAGCAGCTGCCCGAACTACCCCATGCGCCGGGACCGCTGCTGGTCTTCGCCCCGGTGTTGTCGATCGAGTAGTTGAAGTTGGCCATGACTCCCTGGCCGGTCGCCGTCAGCTGATAGTTGGATGTGTTCTCGGTGGGGCAGTCTATATTGAAGTCCGGGGTCCCATTCGTCGACAGGACCTGGCCCTGGATGCCGGCCTTGTATTGGGCGCAGGCCCCGACATAGGTACGGTTGTCGAGGAACCACTGCTCGTAGAGCTGGCGGAAGTTTTCCAGGGCGGTGGTTGCTTCGTTTATCCTGCCCCGGGTCACGTAATCGGAGTAGTTAGGCAGGGCGATGGCTGCCAGGACCGCCACGATGGCGACGACGATCATCACCTCGATCAGGGTGAAGCCGGTCTCGCGCCGCTGCCGCGGGGCCGGGAATGAGCACACTGCGGTTCGCTTCATGGCCGAATTTCCCCTTGCTGACGGGGGCATGATATGTCGCCGGCATGGGATGGGCAAAACCGCCCGATATGAGGTATGGCTGGCGGAACAGACGGTTAGGACACGCCCGGCCGGTTGCACCGCGGCATCCGTATCATATTGAATATAGGTCGGCGCGCGGGGCGCGCGCCGGCTTGGTCGGCAAGCCTCAAGCGGCGCGGAGGCCTCGCCCGTGGAAGCGATGGACGGCCCTGCGCACCCACGCGATAATCGGGCGCATGAACGCCCCGGAAAAGCTCAAGCCGTCGACGAAGGCCGCGTTCAGCTGGTCCGACCCGCTGCTGCTCGATCTGCAGTTGAGCGAAGAGGAGCGGATGGTGCGCGACGCGGCGGCTGCCTACGCGCAGGACAAGCTCATGCCGCGGGTGACTTTGGCCTTCCGGCACGAAAAGAGCGATCCGGCGATCTTTCGCGAGATGGGCGCGCTTGGCCTGCTTGGCGCCACGCTGCCGCCGGAGTACGGCGGGGCGGGGCTCAACTACGTGTGCTACGGCCTGATCGCGCGCGAGATCGAGCGCGTCGATTCCGGCTATCGTTCCATGATGAGCGTGCAGAGCTCGCTCGTCATGTATCCGATCCACGCCTACGGATCCGAGGCGCAGCGGCGCAAGTACCTGCCCAAGCTGGCCACCGGCGAGTCGATCGGCTGCTTCGGGCTGACCGAGCCCGATCACGGCTCAGACCCCGGCTCCATGGTCACGCGGGCCCGCTCGGTGCCCGGCGGCTACCAGCTTTCCGGCGCGAAGATGTGGATCTCGAACTCGCCGATTGCCGACCTGTTCGTGGTCTGGGCCAAGACCGACGATGGCGTGATCCGCGGCTTCCTCCTCGAAAAAGGCGCCAAGGGCCTGTCCGCGCCCGCGATCGAGGGCAAGTTCAGCCTGCGCACATCGATCACCGGGGAGATCGTGCTCGATGCCGTGTTCGTGCCCGAAGACAACCTGCTGCCGGGCGTCGAGGGACTCAAGGGGCCGTTCGGATGCTTGAACAATGCCCGCTACGGCATCGCCTGGGGAGCGCTGGGCGCGGCGGAGTTCTGCTGGCATGCGGCGCGGCAATACACGCTCGACCGCAGCCAGTTCGGCCGCCCGCTCGCCGCCAATCAGCTCATCCAGAAGAAGCTTGCCGACATGCAGACCGAGATCGCGCTCGGCCTGCAGGGTTGCCTGCGCCTGGGCCGGCTGCGCGACGAGGGCAAAGCCGCGCCGGAGATCACCTCGATCATGAAGCGCAACTCCTGCGGCAAGGCGCTCGACATCGCGCGCGCGGCGCGTGACATGCACGGCGGCAACGGCATCGTCGACGAATTCCACATCATCCGGCACCTGCTCAACCTCGAGACGGTCAACACCTACGAGGGAACGCACGATGTGCACGCCCTGATCCTGGGCCGTGCCCAGACCGGCATCGCGGCCTTTTAGAGGCAGCGCGGCTGCGCATTCTCGTGCTCCCGCGCCGCACGCACTCGCTGCCCGCCCGACCCCGATTCGGGCGTTGCGCCGCATGGCCGATGCCTCACCGGCCTCGCGCAAGCTCGGCATGAAGCTCTACAGCTACTTCCGCTCGTCGGCCGCCTATCGCGTGCGCATCGCGCTCAACCTCAAGGGCCTGTCCTACGAATACCTGCCGGTCAACCTGCGCGCAGGCGAGCAACTCGCCGCGCCTTACCGGGCGATCAACGCCCAGCAGCTCGTGCCGGTGCTTTGCGACGATCGCGGCGCGTTCACGCAATCGCTCTCGATCATCGAATACTTAGATGAGCGCTATCCCGAGCCGGCGCTGCTGCCGCGCTCGCCGGAAGCGCGCGCCCGGGTGCGCGCCATCGCGCTCTCGATCGCCTGCGACATCCATCCACTCGACAACACGCGCGTGCTGCAGTACCTGACGCGCACGCTCGGGGTGAGCGAAGAGGCGAAGGACGGCTGGTATCGGCACTGGATCGAGCTCGGATTCGCGGCGCTCGAGGCGCAACTCGCCCGCGACCCGGCGACCGGACCGTTCTGCCACGGTCAGCAGCCGACGCTCGCCGAGGTCTGTCTGGTGCCACAGCTTGCCAATGCCCGCCGCGTGGCCATGCCGCTCGACGCCTACCCGACGCTGTTGGGCATCGAGGCCGCCTGCATGGCCTTGCCCGCCTTCGCCGCCGCCGCGCCACAGCGTCAGCCTGACGCGGCGTGATAGACACGAACCGGTTTCGACGCGAGACCCATCATGAGCTACGTTATCCCCGCCTGGGACATCCCCTCGCTTCCGGTCGCCGATCGCGCCGAGCGCTTCCCGGTGCGTCACATCTACTGCGTCGGCCGCAACTACGCCGAGCATGCCAAGGAGATGGGCGGCGACGTGGCGCGAGAACCGCCGTTCTTCTTCACCAAGCCCGCCGACGCGGTGGTGGCGATCGTGGCACCGGAGGGGGGCAGCGTGCCCTACCCGCTGGCCACGAAGAACTACCAGCACGAGCTCGAACTCGTCGCCGCCATCGGCGCGGCCGGCGTCAGGGTGGCTCCCGAGCGCGCCGCGGAGCTCATCTATGGCTATGCGATCGGCCTGGACATGACGCGGCGCGACCTGCAGATCGACATGCGGGAAAAGAAGCGGCCCTGGGATCTGGGCAAGTCCTTTGCCGCGGCAGCACCCATCGGGCCGGTGCACGCGGTGAGCCAGGTCGGTCATCCGCAGCGTGGCCGGATTAGCCTCGACGTCAATGGCGAGACGCGGCAACGCGGCGATCTGGCCGACATGATCTGGGACGTGCCGCACATCCTGCACTTTCTGTCGCAGTACTACGAGCTGCTTCCCGGCGACCTGGTGTTCACCGGAACGCCAGCCGGAGTGGGAGCGGTCGTCGCCGGCGATCTGCTCGTCGGACGCATCGAGGGCCTGGGAGAGCTGAGCGTGCGTATCGCGCCGCGATGAAACCCCCGCCGGCCGAACAGGTCGAGCGTGAGTACAACCTGCGGGCCGCATTTCCAGACCATCCGCAATGGTTCGCCCGCTGGGCTGCGGACAGTGCAGCCGCGCGGCAGAGCCTCGCGGCGAGCCTGAATCTGCGCTACGGCAGCGGGCCTAAGCAGACGATCGATCTGTTTCCCAGCCCGCGCTCCCGCGGGGCGCTGCTGTTCATCCACGGCGGTTACTGGCGCGCGCTCGACAAGGGCGACCACTCCTTTGTCGCGCCACCGCTGGTGGCCGACGGCATCGGGGTCGCCGTCATCAATTACGACCTCTGCCCGCAGGTCGGCATCGAGCGCATCGTTGCCCAATGTCGCGAAGCCGTCGCCTGGCTGCTGCGCGAAGGCCCGCGCTACGGCGTGCCGGCAGCGCGCCTGGTCGTCGCCGGCCACTCCGCGGGCGGGCACCTTGCGGCGATGCTGCTGTCGACCGATTGGGCGGGGCTCGGGCTGCCGGGAGCCGTCGCCGGGGCGGTGGCGGTGAGCGGCATCTTCGATCTGGAGCCGTTGCTGCAGGTCTCGTTTAACGCCGACCTCAAGCTCGATGCCGCCGCAGCGCGCGCCTTAAGCCCGGTCCACCTGCGGCCGCCGCGCGCCGCGCCGCTGCTGATCGCCGCCGGCGCGGAAGAAACGCGCGCGTTCATCGCCCAGTCGTGGCTGCTCTGGGAGCGATGGCCCGAGTGCCGGCCCGCGGGACGCGACGCTCCGCTGTTCATCCCCGCCCGCCACCATTTCAGCGTGCTCTGCGATCTGGGCGACCCGCGCAGCGTCCTGGCCGGCGCCGTGCGCTCCCTGTTCTAGCCGCCTCGGGCGTCACGCGGCCCTCAAGGCACGGCGCGGCGCGGGGCGGGCAGCCCGGCGCAGTATAATGCGCAGTTCCATACGCCCGCGCCGGGAAATCCGTGACCCCGCACCTGCATGCCGTCGAAAACCGCGACCCGCCGCCCGCGGTCCCGAGCGCGCTCTGTCCGATACCCGCGCTCATCGCCGAGCTGCAGTCCGGCCGCATGGCGATCCTGGTCGACGAGGAGGAGCGCGAGAACGAAGGCGACCTCATCGTTGCCGCCGATTGCGTCACGCCCGAGGCGATCAACTTCATGGCCAAGCATGGCCGCGGCCTGATCTGCATGCCGATCACCGAGGCCCGGGCGCGGCAGCTGCACCTCACGCCGATGACCTCGGTCAACCGCTCCCTGCACGGCACCAATTTCACCGTCTCGATCGAGGCTGCGCAAGGCGTGACCACGGGCATCTCCGCCGCCGACCGCGCCCGTACCGTGCGCGTGGCCTGTGCGCCGGACGCGAAGCCCGAGGACATCGTCCAGCCGGGGCACGTGTTCCCGCTGGTCGCGCAGGAAGGCGGCGTCCTGGTGCGAGCCGGACATACCGAGGCCTGTTGCGATCTGGCGCGGCTCGCCGGTCACTCGCCCGCCGCGGTGCTGTGCGAGATCATGAACGACGACGGCACCATGGCGCGGCTCCCGGACCTCATCGAGTTCGCCCGCCTGCACGAGCTGCGCATCGGCGCCATCGCCGACCTGATCCATTATCGCAGCCAGACCGAGCGCCTCGTCGAGCGGGTCGGCGAGCGGCCCATCCGCACCGCCGAAGGCGACTTTCGCCTGGTCACCTTTCGCGACAAGCTCACCGACGCGACGCACCTCGCGCTCACCCGCGGCGACATCGAGCCCGAGCTGGAGACCCTGGTGCGCGTTCACGAGCCCCTATCGGTGATCGACTTGCTCGACTACGGCAGCCGTTCCCACTCCTGGACGATCCCGGCCGCCCTGGCGGCGATCGCCCGCGCCGGACGCGGCGTGCTGGTGCTGCTGCACCGCCCCGAATCGGGCCTGGATCTGCGACAGCGCGCGATCTGCGACCAGCCGCCGGCCGAGACCCGGATGGACCTGCGCAACTACGGCATCGGCGCGCAGATCCTGCGCGATCTGAACGTGGGCCGGATGCGCTTGCTCGCCAGGCCGCGCAAGATGCCGAGCATGGCCGGATTCGGTCTGGAGGTTACCGGTCACGATGACGTCGCGGCCGAGGCGGCTGCACAGCTGCGCTGAAGCCGCGCCAGCCGGTCACCTTCGCCTCCTGCGATCAATCGGGACATGCGCAAGATCATTCCCGCCAAAGGCGCCGCGCGGCTGCGCGTGGGCATCGTGCTGTCGCGGTTCAATAGCGCGGTCGGCGAGTTGTTGCTGCAAGGCGCGCTACGCGCACTCGACGAGGCGGGGGTGGCCAAGGAGGCGGTCGTCCTGGCCACCGTGCCGGGCGCGCTCGAAGCCCCACTGGCGCTGCAGCGCATGGCGCAGAGCGGCGACTACGACGCGCTGATCGCCCTCGGCGCGGTCATCCGCGGCGAGACCTATCACTTCGAGATCGTGGCCAACGAGTCGGCCGCGGGCCTGGCGAGCGTGCAGCTCGATTTCGGCATCCCGGTCGGCAACGGCATCCTCACCACGGACAGCGACGAGCAGGCGGCTTCGCGCGCCGACAGCAAGGGACACGAGGCGGCGCTCGCGGCCCTGGAGATGGCCAACGTGCTCGCGGCGATCGACGACATGCAATGAAGAACAGCCGTCGCCGCGCCCGCGAGCTGGCCTTGCAGGGTGTCTATCAATGGCTCTTGGCCGGAGCCTCGCCGGCGCTGATACGCGCGCAGCTCGCCGAGTCCGGCGGCTACGCGAAGTGCGACCGGCGCTTCTTCGACCACCTTTGGCTTGGCGTCACCGGCGAATTCGACACCCTGCTCGACGCTTTTGCGCCCTATCTCGACCGTCCGCCGGCGCAGCTCTCGCCGATCGAGAAAGGGGTGCTCGCAATCGGCGCCTGGGAGTTGATGCGCGCCCCGGACGTTCCCTACCGCGTCGTGATCAACGAGGCGGTCGAGCTCGCCAAGACCTTCGGTGGCACCGACGGTCACAAGTACGTCAACGGCGTGCTCGACAAGCTCGCCGCGGCCATCCGCGCAGCCGAGGTCGGGGCGACGCGCGTCGCGACGTGACCGGCCCGCTCGCGCCTGCTGCGAGCCCCCGCAGATAACGATCGTCTGGCCGTCGTGGCGGCGCTTACCGAATTCGAACTCATCGACCGATTCTTTCGCCGCCCGACCCGGCGCACGGTGCTCGGAGTCGGTGACGACGCCGCGCTGCTCGCAGCGGCGCCGGGCTGTGAGCTGGCCGCCTCGGTCGACATGCTCGTTGCCGGCAGGCATTTTTTTGCCGACGTCGCTCCCGAGTCGCTCGGTCACAAGACGCTGGCGGTGAACCTGTCCGACATGGCGGCGATGGGCGCCTCCCCGCGCTGGGCGCTTTTGGCCTGCGCCCTGCCCGAACCCGACCCCGCCTGGCTTGCCGCCTTCGCCCGGGGCTTCTTCGCCCTGGCCGACCAATTCGAGGTCGAGTTGATCGGCGGCGATACGACCCGCGGGCCGCTCAACCTGTGCCTGACTATGCTGGGCGAAGCGCCGGCCGGCAAGGCCCTGCGGCGCAGCGGCGCCCGCCCGGGCGATGCGCTGTTCGTTTCCGGCAGGCTCGGCGATGCCGCGCTCGCGCTTGCCCACCGCCGCGGCGAAGTCGAGCTCACCGCGACCGAGCTCGCGACCTGCGACCGGGCCTTGCACTGGCCCACGCCGCGGGTCGCGCTCGGGGAGCATTTGCGCGGGCTTGCGAGCGCCGCGATCGACCTCTCCGACGGGCTCGTCGGCGACCTGGGCCATGTGCTCGCCGCCTCCGGCGCCGGTGCGACCGTCGACCTCGCCTCTTTGCCGCGCTCGCCGGCGCTCGATCGGATTCTCGCCGGCAGCAACCGGGAGCGAGCGCTCGCCTGCCTGCTCGCCGGAGGCGACGACTACGAACTCTGTTTCAGCGCGCCGCCGTCCGCGGCGGCGCGGCTCGATGCGTTGGCGGCGCAACTGCGACTGCCCCTGACGCGCATTGGCCGCATCGAGGCCGGGACGGGACTGATCGTGCGCGACGAAGCCGGCCAGGCGCTGCACGCGCTGCCGCAGGCCTTTGACCATTTCCGCAGCTGAACCGATGCGGCGCCCTCCCTCGCTGCGCTTCCTGTTCTCGCACCCGGCGCATTTCATCGCCCTGGGCTTCGGCACCGGGTTGTCGCCCATCGCGCCTGGAACCGTGGGCACCTTGCTCGCGTGGCCGCTCGCAGCCTTGTTGCGCGCGTTCACTGATGACCTCGGGTATTTGCTGGCCGTCGCCGCGGCGTTCGCAATCGGCGTTTGGGCGGCGGATCGATCCGGCCGCGACCTGGGTGTCGCCGATCACAGCGCGATCGTCTGGGACGAGGTCGCCGCGTTTCTGCTCGTCCTGTTCTTCGTCGGCGCCGATCCGTGGCGCCAGGGATTGGCGTTCCTGCTGTTTCGGTTCTTCGACATCGTCAAGCCGCCGCCGGCACGGTTCATCGACCGCGAGTGGCACACCGGCTTCGGCGTGATGGCCGACGACATCGTCGCCGCGTTCTACACGCTGCTGGTCTTTGCGCTGTGGCAACGGCTGTTCGGATGAAGGCTCACGCCGGCGCCGCGGCGCGCTTCGCCGCTCGCCGCCTCGAGGAGCGAGCGCTCAACGCGTCGGGCGCAGCGCACACTTTCGTCTACGATGGGTGGCTGCTCGGCTACCGTCCAGGCCCGACCAAGCGCCTGCGTTGCGTGAACGCGTTTTATGCCTCGACCCTGGCGCTGGAAGAGAAGGTCGCCTTCTGCAGCGCTTTCTACGCCGCCGCAGGCTTGCCGGCGCTGTTCCGGATGCTGCCATTTTCGAAGCCGGCCAGGCTCGACCGCTGGCTCGACCGCCACGGCTGGCAGGCATTCGAGCCCACGCTGGTGCTGCAATCGGTCCTGGCCGATTCGCCGCGACCGGCCACCGACACTCCGGTCGCCATCGTCGACGCCACGGCGTGGCCGCGGCGGGTGGCGGGATTGCTCGACGTCGACCTCGAGACACTGCCGCGAATGCTCGAGCGCGCGGCAAGCTATCCGTTGCCGCAAGCCGGGGCGATCATCGAGCGCGGTGGCGAGGCGGTCGCCTGCGGCCTGCTCAAGCTCGAAGGCGACCACGCGGGACTGTTCGCCATCGTCACCGCACCCGCCTGGCGCGGCCAGGGTCTCGGTCGCGCGGTGGTCGCGGCGCTGCTCGCCGAGGCGCGCCGGCGCGGCGCCGCCGTTGCCTACCTGCAGGTGAGCGCCGACAACTCGCCGGCACGGGCGCTCTACCGCGGCTTCGGCTTTTGCGCGGCGCACGAATACTGGTATCGTGCCCGCTCCGGCGAGCAGCGCTAGGCCGGACCCCCGCCGTGCGCAACGCCGACGAAATCGACGCCCTGGCCGCAGCGGTAGGCCACGCCGCGCTTCGCCGCCGGGTGCGCATCGCCACCGCCGAGTCGTGTACCGGCGGCCTGGTCGCCGCGGCCATCACCTCTGTCGCCGGCAGTTCCGACTGGTTCGATCGCGGCTTCGTGGTCTACTCCAACGCCGCCAAGGTCGACGCCCTCGGCGTGAGCACCGCCACCCTCGAGCGCTTCGGCGCGGTCAGCACCGAGACCGCTCTGGCCATGGCACAGGGCGCGCTGCGGCAGAGCGAGGCGCAGTGGTCGGTCTCGGTCACCGGCATCGCCGGACCGGGCGGAGGAAGCCCCGGCAAACCGGTGGGCACGGTATGCTTCGCGTGGGCCGGCCCGGCCGGGGCCGAGGCGCTGCGAACGCGCCTGGAGGGAGACCGTGCGGGGGTCCGTGACGCGTCGGTGCGCATCGCCCTCCAGGGGTTGCTCGACCGCCTCACCGGGGCCCGGAAAACCCCTGTATCGAACGATCGTTCTATGCCATAATGGGTTTACCAACCCGACGATCGGACCCACCATGAGCAGCGCAATCGGCACCGGACTCAACGCCAAGGCCAATGGGATGAACGCAATGGACGACAACAAGAGCAAGGCGCTTGCCGCCGCTCTGGCGCAGATCGAGAAGCAATTCGGCAAGGGCTCGATCATGAAAATGGGCGAGGCGCAGGTGCAATCCGACCTGTCGGTCGTCTCGACCGGGTCGCTCGGGCTCGATATCGCGCTCGGGGTCGGCGGCCTGCCGCGGGGCCGCGTGGTCGAGGTCTACGGACCGGAGTCGTCGGGCAAGACCACGCTTGCGCTGCAGGTGGTCGCGCAGGTGCAGAAAGCCGGCGGGACCGCGGCCTACATCGACGCGGAGAACGCGCTCGACCCGGTGTACGCGGGCAAGCTCGGCGTCAAGGTCGGCGAGATGCTGATCTCCCAGCCCGACACCGGCGAGCAGGCGCTCGAGATCGCCGACATGCTGGTGCGCTCCGGCGGCGTGGACGTGATTGTGATCGACTCGGTCGCGGCGCTGGTGCCCAAGGCGGAAATCGAAGGCGAGATGGGCGATCAGCTGCCCGGCCTGCAGGCGCGCCTGATGAGCCAGGCGCTGCGCAAGCTCACCTCGAACATCAAACGCGCCAACGTGCTGGTGATCTTCATCAACCAGATCCGCATGAAGATCGGCGTCATGTTCGGCAATCCGGAGACGACCACCGGCGGCAACGCGCTCAAGTTCTATGCCTCGGTGCGGCTCGATATCCGGCGCATCGGATCGATCAAGCACGGCGAGGAAGTGGTCGGCAACGAAACCCGGGTCAAGGTGGTGAAGAACAAGATCGCGCCGCCGTTCCGCGAGGCCCTGTTCGACATCCTCTACGGCGAGGGCATTTCGCGCGAGGGCGAGATGATCGAGCTCGGCGTGGCGCACGACATCATCGAGAAGTCCGGGGCCTGGTATGCCTACCGCGGCGAGAAGATCGGCCAGGGCAAGGACAACACCCGCGACTATCTCAAGGAGCACCCCGAGCTCGCCGCCGAGATCGAGGCGAAGATCCGCGCCGCGGTAGGCATCCCGCTTCCAGGATCCGCGCGTGGTGCGGCGGCCGAACCCCAATAGCGCGAGGTGAGTTGGCGGCCGATTCGCTTCGGGCAAAGGCGATCCGGCTGCTTGCGCGCCGCGAATACGCGCGCTCCGAGCTGCGCCAGAAACTGCTTGCCGGAGGCGCCGCGGCGGGCGCTGTCGAATCGCTGCTCGAGGAGCTCGTAGGCGACGGGTATCTGTCCGACGCCCGCTGTGCGCGCGAGACGGTTGCCAGGAAGAGCGCAGACTTCGCCGGCCGTCGGATAGCCGACGCGTTGCGGGCGAAAGGCATCGCCCGCGCCGATATCGAGACAGCGCTGGCGGCGGCCGAGATCGACGACGAGGCCACGCTGCAGGCGGTGTGGCAGCGCCGCTTCGGCCGGCCGCCGGTCGACGAGCGCGAGCGGGCGCGCCAGGTGCGCTTTCTGCATGGCCGCGGCTTTGCCGTGTCGGCGATCCTGCGCCTGCTTCGCGAGCACGATGGCGGCGCTGAAAGCTGACGCCGGCAATGTGCTAAGATATTGATTTTGAACCCTCACTTATGGGCGGGGGCACAGCCGGCCCGGAGCGATTACGGGTCGAATCGGTCATGCAAGTCGCCGCAATCCGCCAACAGTTTCTCGACTACTTCGCCGCCAGGGGCCACACCATCGTCCCGTCCGCGCCGCTCGTGCCGGGCAACGATCCGACGCTGCTGTTCACCAACAGCGGCATGGTCCAGTTCAAGGACGTGTTCCTCGGCACCGACAAGCGCCCTACGTCCGCGCCGCCGACGTCGCAGCGCTGCGTGCGCGCCGGCGGCAAGCACAACGACCTGGAAAACGTCGGCTACACCGCGCGCCACCACACCTTCTTCGAGATGCTCGGCAACTTCGTTCGGCGACTACTTCAAGCGCGACGCGATCGACTACGCCTGGGAGCTGCTGACCGAGGTCTACCGCCTGCCGGCGGAGAAGCTCTGGATCACCGTCTACCAAACCGACGACGAGGCCTACGACATCGGACCGGCGACATCGGCGTGCCGCGCGAGCGCATCGTGCGCATCGGCGACAACAAGGGCGCGCACTACGCCTCGGACAATTTCTGGCAGATGGGCGACACCGGCCCCTGCGGCCCGTGCAGCGAGATCTTCTACGACCACGGCCCCGCCGTCGCCGGGGGGCCGCCCGGCTCGGCCGAGCGAGGGCGACCGCTACATCGAGATCTGGAACCTGGTGTTCATGCAGTTCAACCGCGACGAGGCACGGCGTGCTCACCCCCTGCCGAAGCCCTGCGTGGACACCGGCATGGGGCTCGAGCGCCTCGCCGCGGTGCTGCAGGGCGTGCACAGCAACTACGACATCGACCTGTTCCGCGACCTGATCGCCGCGGCGGCGAAGCTGACCGGCGCGACCGACCTCGGCGCGCCTTCGCTCAAGGTGATCGCCGACCACATCCGCGCCTGCGCCTTCCTGGTCGTCGACGGCGTGATCCCGAGCAACGAGGGCCGCGGCTATGTCCTGCGGCGGATCATCCGGCGCGCGATCCGCCACGGCTACAAGCTCGGGCAGACCCGGCCCTTCTTCGCCGGGCTGGTACCGGAGCTCGCGCGACTGATGGGCGAGGCCTACCCGGAGCTGCCGCTCAAGCAGGACGAGGTCATAGCGGTGCTGCATGCCGAGGAGGAGCGCTTCGCCGAAACGCTCGAGCACGGCATGAAGATCCTCGACGCCGCGCTCGCCGAAGCGAAGGCCATGGACAGCCACACGCTCTCCGGCGAGACCGCCTTCACGCTCTACGACACCTACGGCTTCCCCCTCGACCTGACGGCCGACATCTGCCGCGAGCGCGGCGTTGACGTCGACCAGGCAGGGTTCGACGCGGCGATGGGCAAGCAGCGGCAGCAGGGCGCGCGCCGCCTCCAACTTCAAGATGGCCGAGGGCCTCGAGTATCACGGCGCGAAGACCGTGTTCGACGGCTACGACACGCTCTGCGAGGAGGCGCGCGTGGTCGCGCTCTACCGCGACGGCAGCGCCGTCGACACCCTGTCGAGCGGACAAGCGGGCATCGTGGTGCTCGACCGCACGCCGTTCTACGCCGAGTCGGGCGGCCAGGTGGGCGACCGCGGCGAGCTGTCAAAGAGCGGGGCCTGCCTGACGTTGTTTGCCGTGCACGACACGCAGAAGATCCAGGCGGAAGTGTTCGGCCACCACGGCGAGGTGAAGACGGGCGAGCTCGCGCTCGGCGACGTCGTCACGGCCCGGGTGGACGGCCACGCGCGCGCCCGCGCGGCGTGGAACCACTCGGCCACGCACCTGATGCACGCGGCGCTGCGCGAGGTGCTCGGCGCGCACGTGCAGCAGAAGGGCTCGCTGGTCGATCCGCAACGAACGCGCTTCGACTTCTCGCATCCCCAGCCGCTGACCGACGCAGGAGATCCACAGCGTCGAAGCGCTGGTCAACCGCGACATCCGGGCCAATTACCCGGTCGAGGCGCGACTGATGCCCTACGACGCGGCCATCAAGTCGGGCGCCATGGCGCTGTTCGGCGAGAAATACGGCGACGAGGTGCGGGTACTCGACCATGGGCGATTTCTCCACCGAGCTGTGCGGTGGCACGCACGTCGAGCGCACCGGCGACATCGGCCTGTTCAAGATCGTCTCCGAGTCCGGCGTGGCCGCCGGCGTTCGCCGCATCGAGGCGGTGACCGCGGAGGGCGCGCTCGCCTACACCCACGAAACCGAGGCGCGGCTCAACGCCGCGGCGCGCACGCTCAAGGCCCCGCAGCGGAAGTGCCCTCGAAGATCGCCCAGCTGCTCGAAAACCTGCGCGCGCTCGAGAAGGAGCTCGCCCGGCTCAAGGGCAAGCTCGCCTCGAGCCAGGGCGACGACCTTGCGTCCCGGGCAGTGACGGTCAACGGCGCCAAGGTGCTGGCCGCCACCATCGAAGGCGCCGACGCGAAAGCGCTGCGCGACACGCTCGACAAGCTCAAGGACAGGCTGCGCATCGGCGGCCATCGTCCTGGGCTCGACGGAGGGAGGCAAGGTGACCCTGATCGCCGGGGTGACCTCGGATCTCACCGGCCAGGATCAAGGCCGGCGACCTGGTCAACCACGTCGCCACGCAGGTCGGCGGCAAGGGCGGCGGACGGCCGGACATGGCCCAGGCGGGCGGGACCGACCCGGCGGCGCTCCCCGCGGCGCTGCTGTCGGTGCCCGGATGGGTCGCCGAAAGGCTCTAGGCGCGGCGCGCCGTCTCGCGCTGAAGCAGCGATGCCGTTACGGGCCGACGCCACCCTGGAGCGCTTCGTCCACCGCGGCGACGGGCGGCTGCCGGGGTTGATCGGCGTGCTTTTCACCGCGGTGGCCGAGAACCGCCTCGAGGCCGAGCTCGCCATACGCCCGGAGCTGCTGGCGCCGAACGGCTATCTGCATGCCGCCACGATCATCGCCCTCGCCGACACCGCCTGCGGCTACGGCTGTCTTGCGCATCTGCCCGTCGGGGCCGACAACTTCACCACGATCGAGCTCAAGACCAATTTTCTGGGCACGGCGCGCGAGGGAATGATCGGATGCATCGCCACGCCGCTGCACCTTGGCAACACCACGCAAGTCTGGGACGCGCTGGTTACCCAGCGCGGCACGGGGCGTAGGCTGGCGGTTTTCCGCTGCACGCAACTAGTCCTCTGGCCGCGCGCCGGCCGGGACGGCTGAACGGCCCGCGCGGGGGCGCGCTAACCGTTTGTTCCTTCTTCATAACCTCCAATCGGGCGGCGCTCGCGCGGAGGCGGTTGGGCCCTATGATCGGCCCTTGCTCACGGTGCTACGGGCCGGGGAACGAATCGGCGGCGAGGCAGTCAGTGCAGTGGCTTCGCGCGCAATTAAACTGTCGGCCCCAATAGGGCCACGAATGGAAAGGAAGGCAAGGCGATGAACGCAACCGGTTATCTGCGGACCTGGATGACACTGGCCGTGTCGACGGCGCTGCTGGCGGGCACCTCGCTCGCCCATGCCGATGGAATGACCACCGAGCAGGCGCAGGAAATAATCAACGAGCTCAAGGCGATCCACCAGGGCGTCGACAAGCTGCAGCAGGCGCCGGGGCAGCAGCAGGCCGCCGCGCCCGACGACAAGGTGAGCTACAAGCTCGCCCCGGGCGGGTTCTCGATGGGCGACGCCAAGGCGCCGCTGGTGATGGTCGAGTACACCGATTTCCAGTGTCCCTTCTGCCAGCAATTCCATAACACCGCGTTCGCCCAGATCAAGGCCAACTACATCGATACCGGCAAGGTGCGCTTCGTCAGCCGCGACTTTCCGCTCGACTTTCACGAGAACGCACGCCGCGCGGCAACGGCCGGGCGCTGCGCCGCCGAGCAGGGCAAGTTCTGGGAAATGCGCCACGTCATGATCGTCAATGCCGCGGCGCTCAAGGAAGACAACCTGACCACCTACGCCGGCAACATCAAGATCGACGTTCCCAAGTTCAAGACCTGCCTGGACTCGGACAAGTACAAGGCGCAGATCGACAAGGATATTGCCGAAGGCGGAGTCGCCGGCGTGCAGGGCACGCCGTCGTTTGTCATCGGCCGCCTCGACAACGACAAGCTCGAGGGCGTGCGCCTGGTCGGGGCGATGCCCTATGAGCAGTTCGACAGCAAGATCCAGGAGATGCTGGGGAAGACCGGCAAGCAATAAGCCGGGCCGTTGCCACTGGCTCTGCCGCTCCGGCCGCGGATTGCCACGCGGCCGGTAGCGCTTAAGCTCCGCGCGGCCTCGCTGCGATCGTGCGCGCCAGGGTCGCACCGTCGTTTGCTGCCGCGTTGGCGCTTGCCTTGAGCCTCAGCGCGTCAGGGCAGCCTGCGCCGCCGGCATCAACGGTCGAATGGAAGCTCTCCACCGCGCTAGGGCCCGCGTATCCCGAGGGCAAGGCGGCGGAGATCTGGGCCGGGCTCATCGGCGAGCGTTCCGGCGGCCGCCTGCGGGCCAAGTTGTTTCCCGGCGCAACGCTCGCCCAGCGCGACCCGGCGCGGGAGTTCCCGGCCCTGCGTGACGGTGGAATCGACCTTGCGGTCGGCTCGGCGGCGGCCTGGGCGATGCAGGTCAAGGAACTCAACCTGCTTGCGCTGCCGTGGCTGGTGCCCGATGCCGACGCGCTCGATGCGCTGCTCGCAAGCGACGTCGCCTCGCGCCTTGCAGCCGCGGTTGAGGGCGCGGGCGTCGTGCCGGTCGCTTGGGCGAACGCAGGCTTCATTGAACTGGCGACCCGGCGCGCCGTGCACGTGCCGCAGGACCTGCGCGGGCTCACCCTGCGCGTCGCCGGCTCGCCGCTCATGCTCGACACGCTGCTCTGCCTGGCCGCGAGGCCGGCGGCGATGAGCACCGAAACCGCGCTCGCGGAGCAGCGCAACGGGACCCTCGACGGCGAGCTCAGCACGGTCTCGGCCTACCGCATCTCCCGCACCTATGCCCTCGGCATGCCACACCTGCTGCTCTGGGGCGCCCATGCCGATGCGCTGCTCTTCGCGGTCAATCGCGCCGTTTGGGACGGCTTGAGCGAGGCCGACCGCGAACTCGTCGCCCAGGCGGCACGCGAGGCCGCCGCGCAGGCGGGGGCGCTCTCGCGCCGACAGGCTGATACGCAGGCGCTCGCCGAGCTCGCGCGCGAGGGCGCTCTGGTCACCCGGCTGACCGCGCTCGGAAAGCTGCCCTTTCGCGAAGCGTCGCAACCGGTCTACGACCGCTGGACTCCATTGATCGGCGCCGGGCTCGTGCGCGCCGCCGAGGCGCTCCTCGCCGCGCCGCGCTGAGCCACGCCGCGCTTCAGGCCAGGTAGCGCCCGAGCCGCACCGCCGTCTCGCCCTTCCTCGGGCGCCGCGTGGGCATGATCAGGACGCAGCCGTTGTGGGGGGTGCGGATTTCGACGCCGCCATCGATCGCGTAGGTCGTTCCGGCATGGGCGATCGTCTGCAGCCCGCGCACCGGCAAGGTGAAGGCAAAGGCATCGCTCCGGATCGTGACCGTGGTCGTGACCTCGATTAAAAGCTGCGGCGCCGCCGGGACCGCATCGAGCCAGGCGTCGAGAAGCGCGTCGTCGGCCATGCCGAAATGGCGCAACCAGCGCAACACCGCCTGGCGCGCGAACACCGGCGAGGCCGCCTCCCAATGCTGGCCACATTCGACGAGCAGCGCGGCGCGGGCATCGGCCGGGTCGTCGAAGAATGCGTAATCGCGCAGGCGCCGGCCGGCGCTGTGCCCGGCGTCGATGACCACGTGTCGCGGCACGCCGAGCGCCTGCGCCAGCGCGAGCCCCTTGCGCTGGCTGCCGGCCATCGCCAGCGGCGGACAGGCCTCGGACATCGAATGCAGATCGAGCAGGTAGTCGACCTGCTCATAGAGCGGCTCGCAGTTCCCGCGCCCGCCGCAGCTCGGCACTGTCGCGCGGCCCGTCGAGCACGGCGGCAGACCAGAGGCGGTTGAAATCCTCGTCGACGCAACGCGAGGCGAACGGGTCGCTGGCATCGAAGCGCTCGTAGGCCGCGACGTTGGCGAAGACGAGCGACAGCGTTCCGCAGCGCGGGCGGACGTTCTGGCGAAGCAGCCAGTCGAGCGCAATCGCGCCGCAGACTTCGTTGCCGTGGGTCAGCGCCTGCACCAGCACGTGCGGGCCGGGACGACGGGCGGCGAAGGTCCACGCATAGGGAATGCCGGCGTTGCCATCGGCGCAGCGGGCGAGGCCGGGGAACGCGATCTCGATCGCGGGCGGCGAGGGCGGGGCGGCGAGCGCCATGGGTGGAAGCGTCTGCGCCGCGGCCGAAGGGCGGCGAGGCGTCAGGCGACGCAGACGCAGTCGGCGAGGCGACGCATGAACGCCTCGCAGCGCGAGAGCTGTTCGAGCGTGACCCACTCGTTGGGCTGGTGCGCCTGGGCGATGTGTCCCGGGCCGCAGATGATCGCCGGGATGCCGCTGTGTATGGAAATGCGCGGCCTCGCTGCCAAAGGAAACCTTGCCGCGCTCCTGCGACAAGCTGCAGGCCCGGCCGAGCGAGGCGATCTCGCTGCCGCCGTGGGTGTCGAAACCGGGGAGCGCCGACAGGTGATCGAATTCGATGTGGGTGTGGGCGTCGACCGCGTGCATTTCCGGCTGCAGCGTCGCCGCGAAGCGCCTGACCTCGGCGAACAGCGCGTCCGGGTCGTCGAACGGCAGGTGCCGAAACTCGAAGTCGAAACGGCAGTCGCGCGGCACGATGTTGAGCGCCGTGCCGCCGCGGATCACGCCGACATGCACCGTGGTGTAGGGCACGTCGTAGGCGGCGTCGAAGCCGCCCCGTTCGCGGAAGCGGCGCGCCATCTGGGTGAGAAAGTTCACGATCTCGCACGCCACCTGCACCGCGTTGACGCCCAGCGGCGTGAGCGACGAATGCGCCTCGTGGCCGCGGACCCGACAGCGATAAGCTGCGCTTGCCCTTGTGCGCGACCACCACCTGCATGCCGGTCGGCTCGCCGACGATGCAGCCCGCAGGCTTGATGCGCGCGCGGCGACATCGGCGAGCAGGCGGCGCACGCCGATGCAGCCGACCTCCTCGTCGTAGGACAGCGCGAAATGCAGCGGTCGTGCCAGGCCCCGGCGCAGCAGCTCGGGCACCATGGCAAGGCCGATGGCCGAGAAGCTTTTCATGTCGGTAACGCCGCGGCCGTGCAGGCGGTCGCCCACCAGCGTCGCGTCGAACGGCGGCGTGTCCCAGGGCTGGCCGTCGACCGGCACCACGTCGGTGTGCCCGGACAGCACGATGCCGCCGACCGTGACGTTGCCGTCCTGCGCCGGCAAGGTTGCAAACAGGTTCGCCTTGCGCCGCTCGTCGTCGAAGGTAAGCTGCGAGCCGATGCCGTGGCCGGCCAGGTAATCACGAACCCAGTGGATGAGCGCGAGGTTCGATTCGCGGCTGGTCGTGTCGTAGGAGACGAGCGTGCGGATCAGGTCGAAGCCGAGCAGCTGCGGGGCGAGGGCGGTGGCGGCGGCGGGGCCGTTCATGGTGCAATTCGCTCTGGTGCGGAAGCCAAGGATAGAAACCGTCCCGAGCGCTGTCAATCGCCAAGCGTCCGTTAGTTGCTCGCAGGCGACGCACGACTCATTTGCAGTCTAAGCCTCGGAGGCTCCTCATGCGTATGGCTAACTGTCTGTTCGCGCTCGCTTTGCTCGTGGCGGTGCCGGCGGGCGGCGCGGAGCTGCCGCTCGAGCGGATCAAGCTGCCGCAGGGATTTGCGATCGAGCTCGTCGCCCGCGTGCCCAACGCGCGCGAGATGACCCTGGGCGCCCAGGGCACGCTGTTCGTCGGCTCGATGGCCGCCGGCAAGGTTTACGCCGTCACGCTGCATCCGGGCGCGGCGGCAACGGTAGCGGCCATCGCGAGCGGCCTGGAGCAGCCGGTCGGAGTCGCTTTTCACGACCAGGCGCTCTACGTTTCGGCCGTTTCGCGCATCTTGCGCTTCGATGACATCGAGAGTCGCCTCGATCATCCCCCGGCACCGGTCCGGGTCAGCGACCGCTTTCCCTCCGATACGATGCACGGCCGGAAATTCATCGCCTTCGGCCCCGACGGCAAACTCTACGTGCCGGTCGGCGCGCCCTGCAATATCTGCGACAAGGACCGCGATCGTTACGCGGTCATCACGCGCATGAATCGCGACGGTTCCGGAGTGGAGGTGTTCGCCCGCGGCATACGCAATTCGGTTGGCTTCGACTGGGACCCGCGCACCAGGCAGCTGTGGTTCACCAATAACGGTCGTGACTGGCTGGGCGACGATCTGCCGCCCGATACCCTGCATCACGCTCCGGGACCGGGACTCGATTTCGGCTTTCCCTACTGCCACGCCGGCACGCTGCCCGACCCGGAATTCGGCCGCCAGCGCGACTGCAGCGAGTTTGCCCGGCCGGCACAGCTCCTGGGGCCGCATGTCGCGCCCCTGGGCATGCGCTTCTACACCGGCACGCAGTTTCCGGCGGCGTACCGCAACCAGATCTTCATCGCCGAGCACGGCTCGTGGAACCGAAGCAGGAAGATCGGTTACCGCATCACGATCGTCCGCCTCGAGAACAATCGCGCGGTGAGCTACGAGCCGTTCGCCACCGGCTGGCTGCAGGGTGAGACAGCATGGGGCCGTCCGGCCGACGTGCTCGTCGCGCCGGACGGGTCACTGCTGGTTTCCGACGATTACGCCGGCGCCATCTACCGCATTCGCTACCGCGGCTAACGGCGCCAGTAGCCGCGCCAATACGGGCCGTGGTAGTAGCGCCCGTAGGGTGCGTATACGACCCGCGGCCGCACATAGTACGGGTATGGCGGCGCGTAGTACGGAGCCGGCGCGACCGCGACCGGTGGCGCAGCGTACGCGAAGCCATAGCCGCCCGTCGAGTAACCCACGCCGAACCCCGGCCCGCCGATCGAGACGGCGAAAGAATTCGCCAAAGCCGCGTTGCTCGCGACAGCGCCGATGACGAGCACGGCTGCAAGCATGCCCAGACGACGTTTCATTGCGCTCTCCTTATGCAGGCTGTCCATACGTCCAGCAACGCCTGATAGACAACTCGCGTTGACGGCGAGTTTCCGTTATCCGCCAAGCCGTTACAATCGGTTACGAAAGGCGAGGGATGAAGCGGCGGAGCCGCCTGCGCCGCTAGGCACCGCGCACGACGATCAGCCGCTCGAGCTCGGATACGATCGGCGTGGCCGATTCCATGCCGATGCGCTTGACGAGCGCCTGGGCGAAATCAGGCAGGAAGTCGTGCAGGTCGCGCAGGTTCTCCGCGCGCTGCAGGCGCATCATCATGAGGTAACCGCGGAAGCCCAGGTGTTCGTTGATCAGGTCCGAAAGCCGGGTCTGGGCGGCAATGAAACGCTCGACTTCGTCTGCCGAGCGGGGTGCCGCTGCCTCCTTGCGTTCCGCGCCGGAGGGCGCGCTGAAGCGCTTGACGATCAGCCCGGCGCGCTCGAGCGACGAGAGCGTGCTCGCATCGACGCGCAAGGCCCGCGCCCTCTCGAGCACCTCGCCCACGGTGCGATTGCCGTCGACCATGATAAGCACGCTGCGCAACGCGATCGGCAGGTTGAGCTTGCGCTCCTTGAGTTCGCGCAGGCCTTCATCGGTCTTGGCGTAGATTTCACCAGGGTTCATCGGCGGACTCCATCTCCCGCGCAGCGGGCTGCGCACCGACATTTTTGTGAAACATTATAGACGACCCCGGCCAAGGCGACGCCGCGGTTGCGGCCTCGCGACCGGCCGCCGCGGCGTCGCGGACCGCAGGCGGCGCCCGTCGGCCGGAGCCCGCGCCACTGGCGGCCGGGCGCGCGTGGTGGGACGGGGGCCTTTGTGGAATAATCACCCGGCAATGCCCGTGGTCGCCCATGCTCAATCCGGCCCTGCTCGCAGCTCTCGGCACCATCCTCCCCACGACGTCGATCCTCACCGCCGCCGAGGACACGCGCCCCTATGAATGCGATGGCTTGACGCTGTTCCGCGAGTTGCCCAATGCGGTGCTGCTGCCCGACGATGAAGCGCAGGTCGTTGCCATCCTGAAGCTCTGCCACGCCGCGCGCGTGCCGGTCGTTGCCCGCGGCGCGGGCACCGGTTTGTCCGGCGGCGCGCTCCCGGACCGAGACGGGGTGATCCTCTCGCTGACCAAGTTCAAGCGCATCCTCGCCATCGACGCGCTGGCGCGAACCGCCACGGTGGAGCCGGGCGTGCGCAATCTGGCCATCTCCGAAGCCGCCGCCGCGTTCGGTCTGCACTACGCCCCCGACCCGTCGTCGCAGATCGCCTGCACCATCGGCGGCAACGTCGCGGAGAATTCCGGTGGCGTGCACTGCCTCAAGTACGGCCTGACGCTGCACAACCTGCGCCGGGTGCGCGCGGTGCTCATCAGCGGCGAGGTGGTCGAGTTCGGCAGCGAAGCGCTCGACGCCTCGGGCTATGACCTGCTGGCCCTGATCACCGGCTCCGAGGGGCTGCTCGCGATCACCACCGAAGTGACCGTCAAGCTCACGCCGCTGCCGCGCGATGCGCGGTGCGTGCTGGCGGCGTTCGATGACGTGGCCAGTCTCGGCGCAGCGGTCGCCGCCATCATCGGCGCAGGCATCGTCCCGGCGGGCCTGGAAATGATGGATCGGCTCACCATCAGCGCCGTCGAGCCGTTCGTCCATGCCGGCTATCCGGACGATGCCGAGGCGATCCTGCTCTGCGAGTCCGACGGCGCGCCCGAGGAGGTCAGCGAGGAGATCGCCGCCGTGGAACGGCTGATGAAGCAGAGCGGTGCCACCCGCATCGAGGTCTCGCGCGGCGAAGCGCAGCGGCGGAAATTCTGGTCGGGCCGCAAGGCGGCCTTCGGCGCGGCGGGGCGCATCTCGCCGGACTACTACTGCATCGACGGCACGATCCCGCGGCGGATGCTCGGTCCGGTGCTGCAGCGCATCGGCGAACTGTCGCTCGAGTTCGGGCTGCAGTGCATGAACGTCTTTCACGCCGGTGACGGCAACCTGCACCCGCTGATCCTCTACGATGCCAATCGCCCCGGCGACGCCGAGAAGACCCAGGCGTTCGGCGCGAAGATCCTCGAGCTCTGTGTCGCGGTCGGTGGAACGATCACTGGCGAGCATGGCGTCGGCGTGGAGAAAATCGGCGACATGTGCATGCAGTTCGCGCCCGCCGAGCTCGAACGCTTCCTCGGCGTCAAGCGCGCGTTCGATCCCGACGCGCTGCTAAACCCCGGCAAGGCGGTTCCGACCCTGCATCGCTGCGCCGAAATGGGCCGCATGCACGTGCACCGCGGAGCGCTCCCGCACCCGGATCTGCCGCGCTTCTAGGCACGCTAAGGCCTGGAGCAACGATGATCCTTGACGCAGCCGCCAGACCCGACCCCGGCGCCGTGGCCGACCTGGTACGGCGGCTGTGCGGCGCCTACGGCGAACGCGCAGTCACCTCGCGGGCGGTGCGGGAGCATCACAGCCACGGCGAGGGCCTCTCCGACCCGGCGCTGCCCGACATCGTCGTGTTTCCGCATTCCAATGACGAGGTCGCCGCCATCGTGCGCCTCTGTCATCTGGCGCGGGTGCCGCTGATCGCCTTCGGCGTCGGCACGTCGCTCGAGGGCCACGTCGCGGCACTCTACGGCGGGGTCTGCGTCGATCTTTCGCAGCTGAACCGCGTGCTCGAAATCAGCGTCGAGGATCTCGATTGCCGGGTCCAGGCCGGCGTGACGCGCGAGCAGCTCGACGCCGAGCTCAAGGGCAGCGGTGTGTTCTTTCCCATCGATCCGGGCGCCAACGCCACCCTCGGCGGGATGGCGGCGACGCGCGCATCGGGCACCAACGCCGTGCGCTACGGCACGATGCGCGAGAACGTTCTGGGCCTCACGGTGGTGACCGCCGACGGAAGGATCGTTCGCACCGGGGGCCGCGCCCGCAAGTCGAGTGCGGGCTACGATCTGACCCGGCTGTTCGTCGGCGCCGAAGGCACGCTCGGCGTCATTACCGAGATCCAGCTGCGCCTCTACGGCGTGCCGGAGGCCATCGCCGCGGCAGTCTGCCAGTTCCCGGATCTCGCCCGCGCGGTCAACACCGTGATCGCGGCCATGCAGCACGCAATCCCGGTGGCGCGCATCGAGCTCCTCGACGAGGTGCAGATGGACGCGTGCATCCGCTACTCCAAGCTCGAAGGGTTCGCCAGGCGACCGACCCTGTTCTTCGAATTTCACGGCTCGGCTGCCGGCGTGCGCGAGCAGACCGAGGCGATGCAGGCGATCAGCGACGAGTTCGGCGGCAGTGCCTACCAGTGGGCGTCGCAGCCGGAAGATCGCCTGCGCCTGTGGCGGGCGCGCCACGCGGCATACTATGCCGCGCTCGCGCTCAGGCCGGGCTCGATGGGGCTGGCGACCGATGCCTGCGTACCGATATCGCGTCTGGCCGACTGCATTCTTGAAACCAAGGCGGACATCGAAGAGAGCGGCCTGATCGCGCCGATCGTCGGCCACGTCGGCGACGGCAACTTTCATCTGGTCGTGCTCTTCGATCCCAACGACCAGGCGGAGCGCCAGCGCGCCGAGGCGCTCGCGCGCCGGGTGAGCCTGCGGGCAATCGCCATGGGCGGCACCTGCACCGGAGAGCATGGCATCGGCTGGCACAAGCTCGACGTGCTGGCAGACGAGCACGGCGAGGCCGTCGACCTCATGCGCGCGGTCAAGCGGGCGCTCGATCCGCTCAACATCATGAATCCCGGGAAGACCGTGCCCTTGTGAGCTATACGCTCTACATCGGCGACAAGAACTACTCGACGTGGTCGCTGCGGGCATGGGTGCTGATGCAGGTTCTCGGCATCCCGTTCCAGGAGCAGCGCCTGGCGCTCTACCTGCCCGAGTCCGCCGCCCGCATCCGCCAGGTCTCGCCCAGCAGCAGGCTGCCCTGCCTGCACGACGGTCGCACCGTCGTCTGGGACTCGCTGGCCATTGCCGAGTACCTCGCCGAACGCCATCCCGGCGTGTGGCCCGCCGCTGCCCAGGGCCGGGCGTGGGCGCGCTGCGCCGCAGCCGAAATGCACTCCGGCTTCGCCCGCCTGCGCGACGAGCTGGGCATGGACGTCCGCCTGCGGCGGGCGCGGACGCCCTCGGCGGCGGCTGCGGCGGATATCGCGCGCTTAGTCGGCCTCTGGAGCGAAGGCCGGCAGCGCTTCGGCCGGGACGGCGATTTTCTCTGCGGCGCGTTCTCGGCGGTCGACGCGTTCTTCTGCCCGGTCGCGTTCCGCTTCCAGACCTACCGCGTCGCGCTCGACGCTGCGGCCGCAGCCTACGCCGGCGCCCTGCTGGCGCTGCCGGCGATGCAGGACTGGGCGGCGGCCGCCGAGCGCGAGTCCGAAAGGGCGCCCGGTTTCGATCCTCCCGGCCTCGGGGCGCAGCAGCAATGATGGGCGCGGGCTCGACGTGAACGACCTGCCCAGCCTCTGGCAGGAACGCATACGGCAGGCAGCCGCGGCCGGCACCGCGCTGCGCATCGTGGGCAAGGGAACGAAGGATTTCTACGGACAGGACCTGCGCGGCGAGCCGTTTGAGACCCTCGCGCATGCAGGCATCGTCGACTACGATCCGACCGAACTCGTCGTCACTGCACGCTGCGGCACGCCGCTTTTCGAGATCGAGCATGCCCTCCGCGACGCCGGGCAGATGCTCGGTTTCGAGCCACCGCGATTCGGTCATGCCGCGACCCTCGGCGGATGCGTCGCCGCCGGGCTTTCAGGGCCGCGGCGTCCGTATGCGGGGGCCGTGCGCGATCTGGTGCTCGGCGTGCGCCTGCTCGACGGCCGCGGCGAGGACCTGAGCTTTGGCGGACGGGTCATGAAGAACGTCGCCGGCTTCGACGTGTCGCGGCTTATCGCCGGATCGCTCGGCACGCTCGGGGTCGTGCTCGAGGTCTCGCTCAAGTGCCAGCCGTTGCCCCGAGTCGAGGACTCGCGTGTGCTCGAACTCACCGCCGACCGGGCGATCCAGCGCATGAACGAATGGGGCGCGCGGCCGATGCCGGTCAGCGCTACCTGCTATTACGACGGACGCCTCTACGTCCGCTTCGGCGGCGCGCACAGCGCTGTGGCCGCCGCCGTGCGCGACGCCGGCGGCACGCCACTGCCCGATGCGGATGCTTTCTGGTACTCGCTGCGCGAGCAGGAGCACGCGTTCTTCGGCGTCGATCCGCAAGCGCCGTTGTGGCGGCTGTCGGTGCGCACGACCGCACCGTTTACCGACCTCGGCGGCCCGCAACTGGTCGAATGGGGCGGTGGCCTGCGCTGGCTCAAGGCGAATCCGCAGACCGATCCGGCCCGGTTGCGGCTCTGGGCAAGCCAGCACGCCGGCCACGCCACGATCTACCGCGCCGCCGACAAGTCCGCCGGCGTGTTCCAGCGGCCCGCCGAGCCCCTGCTGCGAATCCAGCGCGAGCTCAAGCGCAGCTTCGATCCGCACGGCATATTCAATCCGCAGCGCATGTATCCCGATTTCTAGCCGTGGAAACCCACCTCGCCGATTTCATCCGTGATACCGCGCAGGGTCGAGAGGCCGAGGCAATCCTGCGCCGCTGCGTGCATTGCGGCTTCTGCACCGCGACCTGTCCGACTTACCAGTTGCTCGGCGACGAGCTCGACAGTCCGCGCGGGCGGATCTACCTCGTCAAGCAGATGCTCGAGGGCGCGGCGGTCAGCAGCAAGACGCGGCTGCACCTCGACCGCTGCCTGACCTGCGCCGCCTGCGAAACCACCTGCCCGTCCGGGGTGCGTTATGTCCGCCTGGCCGATATCGGCCGAGAGCTTGTCGAGGACCTTGCCCCGCGGCCGGCTGGCGAGCGCGCCCGCCGCTGGCTTTTGCGGCGTGCGTTGCTGTCGCGCCGGCTGCTCGGTTTCGCGCTCGCCGCCGGCCGCGCCGCGCGGCCGCTGTTGCCGCAGGCATTGGCGCAGAAGCTGCACCGGCCGCGCAGGGCCGGGACCTGGCCGCCGCCGCGTCATCCGCGCACCATGCTCGTCCTGAATGGCTGCGTGCAGCCGGCGCTCGCGCCGTCGATCGACGCGGCCATGGCGCGCCTGCTCGACCGCATCGGCGTGTCGCTGATTCGAGTCGCCACTTCCGGCTGTTGCGGCGCGATCAGCCAGCACCTCGGCGCCGGCGACGAGGCGAAAGCCTACATGCGCGCCAATATCGACGCCTGGTGGCCGCACGTCGAGCGCGGCGCGGAAGCCATCGTCGTCACCGCCAGCGGCTGCGGGGTGCAGGTCAAGGCCTACGGTGAGCTGCTGCGCGACGACCCGGCATACGCCGAGCGCGCGCAACGCATCGCCTCGCTCTCGCGCGACCCCGTGGAGATCGTGGCCGCGGAATGGAAGCGCCTGGCGCCGTGGGTGGCGATGGACCGCGGCAGCCAGCGGGTTGCCCTGCACACGCCGTGCACGCTGCAGCACGGCTTGCGCCTGGGGGGGCGGGTCGATGAGATCCTGGAGGCCCTGGGCCTGGAACTGACCCCGGTGGCCGATTCGCACCTCTGCTGCGGGTCCGCAGGCACCTACTCGGTGCTGCAACCGGCGCTCTCCGAGCAGCTACGCGCCAACAGGCTCTCGGCGCTCGAGGCAGGCAGCCCCGACCTGATCGCCACCGCGAATATCGGCTGCCTGGTGCATCTTAGCGCCGGCACGCCGCGGCCGGTGCGGCACTGGGTCGAGGTACTGGAAGGCAGGTTGCGGACCGATGTCTGACGCGGCACGCGAGGCGGTGCAGGACCGCGCCGCCTATCCCTACTTTCTGTCCATCCCGACGCGCTGGATGGACAACGACATCTACGGTCACGTCAACAACGTCGTCTACCTCTCCTATTTCGACACCGCGGTCAACGAACACCTGATCCGCGCCGGCGGCCTGGACATCCACGAAGGTCCGGCGATCGGGCTCGTCGTCGAAACCTCGTGCCGGTTCCACAAGCCGCTGAGTTTCCCGGACGTGATCGACGCCGGCCTGCGCGTGGCCACGCTGGGCAACTCGTCGGTGCGCTACGAGATCGCGCTGTTCCGGCGCGGCGACCAGGAGCCGGCGGCAACCGGCCACTTCGTCCACGTCTGGGTCGACCGCGCCGCGCGGCGCCCGACGCCGCTGCCCGCTCGCGTGCGCACCGCGCTGGAGGCGCTGCAGGTGGCGGGGTGATCCGCGAGGAGCCCCGGGCGCGCCGCGAAGCGCCCGATGCGCCCCGCAGCCGGCAGCCGATCGGGCGTACAATCCCGGCCGGATTCACAGCATGCGTTCCGCGCATTCCCCGGGAAGCCAACATGCCGACCCGCATCGCCTGCGTCGCCCAGCACGCCGCGGCCGCACGCGCCAGACCTGGTCGCGCGGCGCGAGGCGCGGGCGAGCCGAAACTCCCGGCCTCGTCGGCGCAACATCCAGGTCCGTGTTGAGATGACCGCGCCGCGCCGATTCGCGCTGATTCCGGCGGCAGGGACGGGGATGCGCTTCGGCAGCGATATCCCCAAGCAATACACGGCGCTCGCCGGCGCGCCCCTGCTCAAGCGAACCATCGACGCGCTCAACGATGCGATCGTGCTCGAGGCCATATTCGTCGTGCTCGCGCCCGAGGACCGGCTCTACGCCGAGCGCATCGGCAGCGTGCGCGGCGTCGAGGCGCTGTACTGCGGCGGCAGCAGCCGCGCCGAATCGGTGCGCAAAGGGCTCGCCGCGATCGGCGGCCGCGTCGTGGCCGAGGATTGGGTGCTGGTGCACGACGCGGCCCGGCCGTGCATCGACGTGGCGACGCTCAACCGCCTGCTGCATGAGCTCGAGGCCGAGCCGGTGGGCGGCCTGTTGGCCGTGCCGCTGGCCGACACGCTCAAACGGGCGGAAACGGGCACCGGCCTGCGCGCGATGTCGACCGAAGCGCGCGAAGGATTGTGGTGCGCGCAGACCCCGCAGATGTTTCGCTACGCCATTCTGCAGCATGCATTCCGCCACGCCGACCTGACCAAGATTACCGACGAAGCGCAAGCCGTCGAGGCCCTGGGCGTCAAGCCACGGCTGGTGCAGGGCAGCCCGTCGAACATCAAGGTGACCTACGCCGAGGACATCGCCCTGGCCGAGGCGATCCTCGGCCAGCGGCGGAAGGGCGCATGAGCGCGCTCCCGCTGCGCATCGGCCACGGCTTCGACGCCCACGCCCTCGTCGCCGGACGACGGCTCGTGCTCGGAGGGGTGACCATACCGCACCCGCGCGGCCTTGCCGGCCATTCCGACGCCGACGCGCTGCTGCACGCGATCTGCGACGCCATCCTCGGCGCCCTCGGCGAGGGCGACATCGGCAGACATTTTGCCGACACCGACGCGGCGTACCAGGATGCCGACAGCCGCGACCTGCTGCGGCGGGTGTGCGAGCGCGCACGCGCCGCCGGCTACACCGTCGGCAACCTCGACGCGACCGTGATCGCCCAGGCGCCCAGGATTGCCCCGCACACCGCGCAGATGGCCGGCCATATCGCCGCCGATTGCGGCGTGGCGCGCGAACGCGTCAACGTCAAGGCCACCACCACCGACCGCATGGGCTGCATCGGTCGCGCCGAAGGCATCGCCGCGCTCGCCACGGTGCTGCTGATGCGAGGCGACGACCCGCCGCGTTGACGCCGGCGACGCCTCAGGCGGGGGAACGCAGGGCGCCGATCGGGATCGAAAGCCGCGCCAGCGTCCCGCCGCCCTCGCGCGGCAGCAGATCCAGCGTCCCGCCGTGCAGACGGGCGATGCGCTCCACGATCGCCAGCCCGAGTCCGGAGCCTGCGACACCGCTGCGCGCCGCCTCGCCCCGGGTGAAGGGTCGCTTCAGGTGCTCGACCTGCGAGGGCGCAACGCCCGGACCCCGATCGGTGACTTCGAGCACCACCGCCCCATTGGCCACGCGGGTGGCGATCTCGACCGGGGGGGCGCCGTGGCGCAGCGCGTTGTCGACGAGGTTGCTCACCATCCGCAGGAAAGCCGTCGTGCGCAGCGGCAACCGCGGCAACTCGCCGGGTGCGAAACCGATAACTTGCCCGGCGCGCCGGTGCCGTTCCACGACCGACGCGACGATGTCGTTGGGATCGTGCAGCTCCAGCGGGCTGTCGCGTCCGTCGCGCGCAAAGTCGAGAAACTGGCTGATGATGCGATCCATCTCCTCGATATCGTCGACCATTCCCTGGCGCGCCCGCTCGTCGCGCGTCTCGACCTCGATGCCGAGGCGCAGCCGCGACAGTGGCGTGCGCAGATCGTGCGACACGCCGGCGAGCAGGAGAGCGCGGTCCTGCTCGATCTGGCGCAGGTTCGAAAGCATGCGATTGAATCCGCGGCTGAGATTGACGATTTCCGAGGGGCCGCTTTCCGGCAGCGGCGGCGGTGACTTGCCCTCGCCGACACGGGCGACCGCGTCGTTGAGCTGGCGCAGCGGACGGGCCAGGTAACGGGCGAACAGATAGGCAGCCACGAGCAAGACGACCAGAATCACCAGGCTCCATTCGAGGGCCAGCGACGGCGCCTCGTCGATGGGCCGCGGCGGCAGCGGGAAGCCGGTCCAATAAGCGCTATCGCCAGCCACCAGCTTGATCCAGAGCAGCTGCAGCCTCGGCTGGATGCGCAACTCCGTTTCCGGCCCAAGCTCCGATTTCAGGCGTCGCTCCAGATCGATGAGCAACCGATTCTGCGGCGGCCCGCCGATGAACTGTCGATCCGCCTCGGGCACGATGCGCACCCCATAGGCTTCGCCGAATCTTGCCAGCGTCCCGTCGGCCTTGCGCGGATCGGATGCCGCCAGCGCGGCGCGCAAGGCCCGCAGCTGCACCAGCTTGGTATCGCTGAATTGACGCGCAAGCAGCGCGGCACGATCCTGACGGAACAGATAGATCGCCGCTGCCTCGCTGACGAGAATGACCAGCAACAGCAGCAGCGCCAGGCGCCCGAACAGCGAGCGCGGCCACAGGGTTACGCTCAAGCACCGGCCCCGTCGGTTGCCCTCGTCTCGTCGGGCACGAACACGTAGCCAAAGCCCCATACCGTCTGGATGAACCGCGGGGTCGACGGATCGGGCTCGACGAGCTTGCGCAGCCGTGAAATCTGCACGTCGATCGCGCGGTCGAACACGTCGTGATCGCGCCCCCGCGCGAGCAGCATCAGCTGCTCGCGCGCCAGCGGCTGCCGGGGATGCGTCACCAGCACCTTGAGCAAGCTGAACTCGCCGGTGGTGAGCGGAATCGGCATCTCGTCGCGCAGCAGCGTGCGCGTGCTCAGGTCAAGCAGGTACGGGCCGAATGCGATCTTTCCGTCGGCAGCCGGCCCGCCGGGTGCGAGCAACTCGGTTCGCCGGCGCAGCACCGCCTGGATGCGCGCGACGAGCTCGCGCGGGTTGAACGGCTTGGGAAGATAATCGTCGGCGCCCAGCTCCAGCCCGATAATGCGGTCGACGTCCTCCCCCTTGGCCGTCAGCATGATGATCGGGACCGTCTCGCCCGATGCGCGCAGACGGCGACATACCGCCAGACCGTCCTCGCCGGGCAGCATGAGATCGAGGACGAGCAGGTGCGGCGGGTCGCGCTGCAGTTTCTTGTCGAGCTCGCGCGAGTCGCAGAGCGCCTGGACCTGAAAACCCTGCTCGGTGAGATAACGCACCAGCAGCTCGCGCAGGCGCGCATCGTCGTCGATAACGAGAATTTTCGGGCTGATGGTCTTCATCGCATCGCATCGTAGGCGGCTGGCGCGGCGACGGCTGGGCCGGCTTGTCTCGGATTGTAACCTCCGCCGCTGCAGGCAATGATTGGTTACACAACCGCGGCCCCGCGTCGCCGCGCCTTGCCGGATAATGACCCGATCCGAAACGTCACAGCAAAGGTTCAAGCGATGAAACGCAACCTGCTCAGCACAGTTTTTTCCATCAGCCTTGCCGCCGTCGCGATGCCCGCGCTGGCGCACCCGGGCACGCCACTGGCAATGCTGCAGAGGGTCCAGTCGCAACTCAACCTCAACACGTCGCAGCAGCAGCAATGGGACGCCGTGGTGGCGCAGTCGAAGGCCGCGCGTGCGGCGGCGCGGCAGAACTTCGCCCAGGTCGAGTCGGCGCTGCAAACCGAGCTCGCCAAGAGCGAGCCGGACTTCGCCGCAGTGGCTGCGATCGGCGACGGCGTGCGGCAACAGAACGAGCAATTGCGCAAACAGACACGCGACTCGTGGCTTGCCCTGTATGCAACCTTCACCCCCGAGCAGAAAGCGGTAGCCCGCGACGCGATCAAAGCCGGACTCGACCGCATGGCCGCGCGGCGCGCCATGCACAACGCGCCGGCTCCGGCCCAGTAGCAGAGGGCGGCGCTGAAGCCGCCGTCGTGCACAGTCTCCCGGCCCTGCGTGCCGGTCCCCGCGCCCGGCCTGCCACGCGGCCGGGCGTTTTTTTTTGCCGGCCCCGGTTGGCCAAAAGCGGCGTGAAAACAGTCGCTTGGACAAGAACGACCAAGCTGCGGGCCCCAGCCCGTCGTCGCACTATGACAATGGCATGGACTCTGGTAGGATAGTGACGAGCGAGCCGCCGGGCACGAGGTCGCCGGCGGCAAACCAGGGCCGGGACATGTCAGACAGCACTCTGAGCGACAAGCGCCGCGAAGGCGGCGCGGCGAACGTCGGCGTACTTAGCGACCGGGGCGTCGGATCGCTGCGCCTGTGGTGGTCGGTCTGGCGCTGGCCGGCGGCGCTGCTAGTCGGCTTCGTGCTTTGGCTGGCGCTGGTCACCGTCGCCGGCGCGGCCGCTTCGCCCGGCCGCGGCTTCGACGCCACGCCCCCGCCCGCGACCCTTGCCGTCGAGCGCCGATGAGACGTCCTCGCGCGGCGAATCCTTCCATGCCGCCGGCATCGCGGTCTTGCACCGATCCCGCGCAGCCGCGGCATTACTGGCTACGGACCGGGTTTACCCCCCGACGACCCTAACCGGTCATCCCGAACTCGGTCTGTCCTCCAGCGCCCGTTCCATGGGCGCTTTTTTTAGCAACGGCAGCGAGCGGCGCGTCGCAGCGGCGGCGCACAATGTGAGGCGTTGCGCGGCTTCCAGGCGAAGCGTAAGCAACTGCCGCGCCCGGGCGACAATGCAACCAGAACCCGCCGCGGACTGCGGTGTCAATTTCGAAGGAGAGTGCCATGCGACGACGCGGTTTCCTGGGGGCCTTGCCGGCTATAGCCCTGGCTTGGGCGCTGTCGCCGCGCGCCCGCGCCGGCAGCGCGGCCGGTGGCACGGTGAGCGAGATCCAGCAGAACTGGATGCGTCTTCTTGCCCCCGGCGCCGACGTGGCGACGAGCACGGCAGCGCTTGCCAAGAGCGATGCCGAGTGGAAGCAGCTGCTGACCCCGGCGCAGTTCAACGTCCTGCGCCAGGAAGGCACCGAGCGCCCGTTCACCAGCCCGCTCAACGACGAAAAGAGGGCGGGCGTATTCGCTTGCGCCGGCTGCGCCCTGCCACTTTTCAGCTCGCAGATGAAATACGACAGCGGCACCGGATGGCCGAGCTTTTTCACCCTGATCCCAGGCCGGCTGGCCACCAAGCAAGACTTCCTGCTCATCGTTCCGCGCACCGAATACCATTGCGTGCGCTGCGGCGGCCATCAGGGTCACGTCTTCGACGACGGTCCGGCCCCGACCGGGTTGCGCTACTGCAATAACGGCGTTGCGCTCAGGTTCATCCCGCTGAAGAAGGCTTAGGCGCGACTTCCCTCTAGCCGGTGGGATCTGCACTGGCGAGCTTCTTGTCCTGGTCGGCGAGTTCCTGGCGCACGGCGCGCAGGCGGCTTTCCGCCTCGGAGATCTGGTAGAAGTCGCCGTCGCCGGCCTTGAGCGCCAACTCGAGCTGCATGATGGCGCCTTTCAGGTTGCCCTGCCAGGCATAGAACTCCGCCTGGTGCTCATGCTCCAGCAGTTGCTTGCCGAGCGCGGCGTACGAGCGGGCCGCGATCTGGTGCAGCGTGCCGTCGTTCGGGAAGCGCTGCAGCTGCTCGGTAATGAACGCGGCGGCCTTGGCCGGCTGGTGGTCCCGGAGCAGCGCTTCGGGGTAGTCGTAGACGAGCTGCAGCTTGCGCGGGTAGCGGATCAGCGCCGCCTGGTAGCGGCTGATCGCGGCCTTGAGCTGACCCGACTGCATGAGCACCTGACCGGCCATCGCCTCGATCATCGGATGCGGCGGCGCCATTTTTTCGAGCTCGGAGAGCTCCTTCAGCGCGGTCTTGAAGTCCTCTTTGCGCAGCAGCGACGCCACCAGGCCGTAATGCACCGCAACCTCGTTGTTGAACTTGCGCTCGGCGATCGCATCGCGGAAGAAATACACTGCGTCGTCCGGGCTTCCCTCGTAGCTCTTGAGCAGTGCCCGTACCAGCTGGAAGTCGAGCGAATCGGGAACCTGCCGGAACGGCTTGCTGTAGGCCCGGGCCTGCGCTTCGGCGATCCGCTGATAGGTCTCCGGGTGGTCGTGGAAGTACGACGGCGAGCTGCCTTCAAACCACATCGCGGAGCGCTGCAGGCGCTCGAAGAAGGTGGCCATCGCATTGGGATCGAAACCGGCCGCGTAGGCGCGCTCGAAGCCCAGACGGTCTGCTTCCTCTTCGTTCTGGCGCGTGAAATTGATCTGGTTCTGAATGGCCAGGCCCTGGGACGAGGCCAAGGCCGCCTGCGTCATCTCGCCGCCGGATGAAGAGTGCGAGCGGGCGGCGAGAACGGCCGCGGCAAGAGCGGCCAGCGACATCAGCATCGAATCGCGCTGGTTGCCGATGCTGCGCGCGATATGATGCTGGGTGACGTGGGAGATTTCGTGGCCGAGCACCGAGGCGAGCTCGGATTCGGTCTGGGTGAGCAGGATCAAGCCGCTGTTGACGCAGACGAAGCCCCCCGGAAGCGCGAAGGCATTGATCGACGGGTCGGCGATAGCCAGAAACTCGAAGTCGAACGGGGCTCCGGGAATCGCCGTCACCAGCCGATTGCCGAGCTCGTTCAAGTAGCCGTTGACCTCGGGGTCGTCGAGGTATTCGCCGCTGCCGCGAATCTCGCGCACGATGCTCTCGCCGAGCTTGCGCTCCTGCGCCGCGGACAGGTACGCCTGCGACGGATCGCCCAGCTCCGGCAACGATTGCTGCGCATCGGGCGCCATGGGCTGCGGAAGATCGGGTGGCTTCTGCTGCCCAAACACCGGCAGCGTCTGCTGCGCGGAAGATATCGGAGTCACCGCCAGCATCGCGGCGATCCAGCTCACCAGCACGACAAGGGCGCGCCGCCGAATGCGGCGCATGGGGGACGGCCAAAGCATGGTGCTATGATTGCCGAGGCTGGCGTAAAGTTTCTGACACACGACGACAAGGCGACCGCGGGCGATGGCCCGGCAGCATCCCCATTTTACCCATTTTGACGAGGCAGGGCAGGCGCACATGGTCGACGTCGCCGCCAAGCCGGTCACCCGTCGCGTGGCTCGGGCGGGCGGGCGGATTGCCATGCGGCCGGAGACGCTGGCGCTGATCCGCGCCGGATCGAGCCGCAAAGGCGACGTGCTGGGGGCTGCGCGCATCGCCGCCATCCAGGCCTCGAAACGCACCGCCGAGCTCATTCCGCTGGCGCATCCGCTGCCGCTGACCCGGGTCGCGGTCGAGTTCGCGCTCGACGAGCAGGACTGCGCAGTCGCCATCGAGGTTCTCGCCGAGACGCTCGATCGCACCGGCGTCGAGATGGAGGCGCTGACCGCGGCGGCGGTCGGGCTGCTCACGATCTACGACATGTGCAAGGCCGTCGACCGCGGCATGCGCATCGACAACCTGCGGCTGCTGGAGAAATCCGGCGGCCAGTCGGGGCACTACCAGGCCAAGTGACGGGTATTGGCTGGATGGCCAGGCCACTTGACCACCTGCCGCAGGATGGTAAGATGCCGCAGCCACGGAACCGCCCCGGCGAGCACAAGCGGCGGCCGCGGACAGCCTTTTCCCGGGAACGGAGGAATCCACCTTGCCCTTGCAGGCGGTCGAGCCGCGACGGCTCTACCGACAGATCGCCGATCAGATCGCGCAGCTGATCGCCAGCGGCGAATATCGGCCGGGAGCGCGCCTGCCGGCGGAGCGCGAGCTCGCCACATCGCTCGGCGTGAGTCGAGCCTCGGTGCGGGAGGCGATCATTTCGCTGGAGATCGGCGGCCTGGTCGAGGTGCGCGTGGGCAGCGGCATCTTCGTCACCACGCCGGCTGCCGAGCCAGCCGCTGCGGGAGACGCCGGCCCGGGGCCTTTCGAGCTGCTGCAGGCGCGCAAGCTCATCGAGGGCGAAATTGCGGCGGTGGCGGCGAGGCAGGCCGCGGCGCAGGACCTCGATTACCTGCGCCGGTGCGTGGAGCGAATGCAGGCCCACGTCGAGGATTTCGCCATACGCGAGTCGAGCGACCGCGAATTCCACCTCGGCATCGCCAAGGCGACCGGCAACGGCTCGCTCGAGCTCGCCGTCGACGGGCTGTGGGAGCAGCGCGCCGAGTTGTGGGGACGCCTGCAGCAGCACTTCCACACCCCCGACCTGGCGCGCAAGACCATACGCGACCACATGGCCATACTGGGCGCGATCGAAGCGCGCGATCCCGAAGCGGCTCGCGCGGCGATGCACCGCCATATCGCCCGGGTCGTGCGCGAGTTCCAGCGCGGCCTGGAAGGCTCTGACCGGGCGTCGCGAGGCCATACCAGAGATTCGGCCGCGGCCGGGCGACGCGGCCGGAGTTGAAACGGTTCGCCTTGAGGTCAGCGCCGCGCCGACGGCGTCGCAGCAACCTGTACCGCAGCGGGTCGGCGCCCGCTCGGGCCGGCAGTCATCGAGGAGGAAGAGCATGAGCTCAGGCAACCTTCACCATCGCACCCCCAGCGCGGCCTGCCGCGTGTCGACCAAGGTCGCAGCCGCGGCGCTGGGCGCCGCGCTCCTTGCCTTGGCCTGCGGGCCCGCAGCCGCCCAGGTACCGGCGCTGCCGAAGAGTCCGGTGACGATCAATATCGTCGACGTCGCCGGCAACCTGGCGCTGACCCAGGACGCCATCGAGGCCTACCGGGCCAAGCATCCGCAACTCGTCTCCAAGTTCAACTTCACCAAGGCGCCGGCTCCCGAGCTGCCCGGCAAGCTCAAGGCGATGCAGGGCGCGGGGCGCAGCGACATCGACCTGGTGCTCACCGGCACCGACTTTCTCGCCGCGGGCATCGAGCAGGGCGTGCTGCTGAAGCTGCTGCCGGAATACGCGGCCAAGTTTCCGAACCTGATCGGCAACTACCTGCCCGCGGCGGCGAAGATGCAGGAGCTCGCCGAAGATTACGGCATCGCGGTGACGTTCATGCCGGCCGGCCCGCTGCTCGAGTACAACCCCGACAAGGTCAAGCAGGTCCCGACCACGCCGCCGGAGCTGCTCGCGTGGTGCAAGGCGAACCCGAACCGGCTGATCTACGCGCGGCCCGCCAACTCCGGCCCCGGCCGCACGTTCATCATGGGCCTGCCCTATATCCTCGGCGACAAGGACCCGAAGGACCCGGTCAAGGGCTGGGACAAGACCTGGGCCTATCTCAAGGAGCTCAACTCCTGCATCGAGTACTACCCGACCGGCACCGGCGCGGTGATGAAGGAGCTGGGCGAGGGCTCGCGCGACATGACCGTCACCATGACCGGCTGGGACATCAACCCGCGCGTGCTCGGCATCGTGCCCAAGAGCTACAAGGTGGCGCCGTTCAAGGGCATGACCTGGGTCAACGACGCGCACTACATGGTGATCCCGAAAGGCGTCCCGCCGGAAAAGGTCGCCGTCGTCCTCGATCTGATGGCCTACCTGCTCACGCCTGAGGCCCAGGCGTATACCTATGACAAGGGCTATTTCTATCCGGGCCCGGCGGTCAAGGGCGTGACCCTGTCGATGGCGCCGAAGGAGAGCCAGGACGCGATCAAGGAATTCGGCCGCCCGGAATACGACGCCTGGCTGGCTGAGTTCCCGCACACCCAGTCGCTGCCGCCCAAAGCGCAGGTCGAGGCGTTCCGCATCTGGGATCAGCAGGTCGGCGCGCAGAAGACCAAGTGATCGAGGTATTCCGGCGCGGGAACGCCGGCCGGCGGGGGCTGACAAGCGGTCCTCCGCCGCGCCGGAACCACGTCGCGAGCGGGCGATGAGACGCGATTTCAACGAACTCAAGCTCGACCGCGTGACGCGCCGTTTCGCCGGCGCCGGCGGCAAGGCGTTCAACGCGCTCGACGACCTGACGCTGACCATCCGGCGCGGCGAATTCATCGCCTGCTCGGGCCGTCGGGCTGCGGCAAGTCGACCGCGCTCAATTGCATCGCCGGCCTCATGCAGCTGTCGAGCGGGAGCATCTGGCTCGACGAGCAGCGCATCGATACGCTGCCCCCGAAAAGCGCGGCTTCGGCATGGTGTTCCAGAACTACGCGCTGTTTCCGCACATGACCGTCGCCAAGAACATCGGCTTCGGCCTGAGGATGCGCGGCGTCTCGGCCGCCGACAGCGCGCCGCGCGTGGCGCATGCGCTCAGGCTCGTGCAGCTCACCGGCCAGGAGCACAAGCTGCCCGGACAACTCTCCGGCGGCCAGCAGCAGCGCGTGGCCATCGCCCGCGCCATCGTCATCGAGCCGCCGCTGATCCTCATGGACGAGCCGCTGTCGAATCTCGACGCCAAGCTGCGCATCGAGACGCGGGCGGAGATCCGCCGCATCCATCGCGAGCTCGACCGCGCCACCATCTACGTGACGCACGACCAGGACGAGGCGCTGTCGCTGGCCGATCGGATCGTGGTGATGAAGGACGGCCTGGTGCAACAGATCGGCACCCCGACGGAGGTCTATGCCCAGCCCGCCAATCTGCACGTCGCGCGCTTCATGGGCTATCGCAACGTGCTCGAGCTCGACGTCGAGCGCGAGGACGGGGACCGGGTCGAGGTCACAGGCCCGGACGTCGCGCTTACCGGCGTGCGCAAGCAGCCGCTCCATGGCGCGCGCGCGATGGTGGCGATCCGGCCCGAGGAGATCGAGGTCGGCGAGGGGCCAGGCGGTGTCAACACGCTCGCCGGCCGGGTCGAGCAACGTCGAGTACTGCGGCCGCGACTCGCTGCTCGACGTGATCACGCCCGCCGGCATCGTGCTGCAGGTGCGCGGCCCGGTCGGCGCGGCGCGCGACGATACCGTGCGCGTGCACGTGCCCGTCGAGCGCGCGCTGGTCTATCCGCTGGCCTGAAGCGCGGAACCGGCTGCGATGACCAGATCCAGCACCGCGGCGCGAGGCGCGGGCTTCGACCGCACCCTGCTGCTGGTGCTGCCGGCGGCGGCCTTCATGCTGCTGCTGTTCGTCTATCCGTTCCTCTACGGCCTGGTGCTTTCGTTCAACCCCAAAGAAGGCGGCGTGGCTCGCCAACTACCGCTTCTTCTTCACCACCGACAACGAGTGGCCGACGATCTGGACCACGCTCAGGCTCGCCCTGCCGGCAACGCTCATCAACGTCGGCCTGGCGCTGCCCATCGCCTACAAGATGCGCGTGAAGTCGCGATACCAGCGCTGGGTGACCACGATCCTCGTCGTGCCGATCACGCTCGGCACGGTGCTGATCGCCGAGGGCATGCTGACCTACTTCGGCCCGAAGGGCTGGCTGTCGCAGTTCCTGCAGCTGTTGCATCTCTACAGCGGCCCGATCCGCCTGACGCACAATTACTGGGGCGTGCTGATCTCGCTGATCATTTCGGGCTTCCCGTTCGCCTTCCTGCTCATCCTGTCCTACGTCACCGGCATCGACCCGGTGCTCGCGCGCGCCGCGGCAACGCTCGGCGCCGGACCCAAGGCGCAGTTCCGCCACATCTACCTGCCGCTGCTCGCGCCCGGGCTCGCGATGTGTTTCTGCCTGGCGTTCGTGCAGGCCTTCTCGGTCTTCCCCTCGGCGGTCCTGCTGGGCTCGCCGGCCGGCCCGACGCGCGTCATCTCCATCGCCGCGTACGAGGCTGCCTTCGAGCAATACGACTACTCGCTGGCATCGGCGATCGCCATGATCATGGGCTTCGTGCAGCTCATCATCGTCGCCGCGGTGCTCGGCCTGCGCGGCGTGTTCTACCGCGGGCCGGTGTCCGGGGGAAAGGGTTGAGTCGCGCGCTGCAGGCATGGTTCGACCGCGCCTGGCGGGCATTGCTGCTGGGCCTGATGACGCTGTTCGTGGTCAACATCGGCCTGATGATCGCCGCGGTCGCGACGAGCTCGTTCGCCAGACGCTGGCTGGGCACCTGGCTGCCCGAGGGCTGGACGACGACCTGGTACACCGCGGCCTGGAAGGAATTCCAGCTCGGCTCGGTGCTCTGGGTCACGGTGCAGATCGTCCTAGCCGTCGTCTTCCTGGCGCTGTTGCTCGGGGTGCCGGCCGCGTACACGCTGGCGCGGCGCAACTTTCCCGGCAAGCGCGCGCTGATGCTGCTCTTCCTGCTGCCGCTGATGGTGCCGCCGATCACCTATGGCATCCCGCTGGCCACGGTGCTCTATGAATGGCGACTCGCCGGAACGGTCTACGGGGTGATCCTCGCCAATCTCATTCCCGCGGCGCCATTCGTCATCCTGGTGATGACACCGTTCATCGAGCAGATCGATCCGAACCTCGAATCCGCGGCCCGCGTCTTCGGCGCCGGCACCGGCCGCATGTTCCGGCACGTTCTGGTGCCGCTGCTGGGGCCGGGCATCCTGGCTGCGTCGCTGTTGGTCCTGGTGCGGACGATCGCGCTCTTCGAACTCACTTTCCTGACCGCGGGCCCGGATTCGCAGACCCTGGTCGTGGCGCTCTATTACGCCGTGTTCGCGGCCGGGGTGCGCGCCCCGCAGTCGGTCGACGCCATGGCGATGGTCTACATGCTGGTCACCCTGGTGTGGCTGCTCATCGCTCTGCGCTTCGTCAACCCGACCCAGCTGGTGTCGCGCGTCAAAGAGCAACCGCAACCGGTGCTATGAGCAGGCTGTCTCTGGCCACAGTCGATGCGCTGCCGGCCGCGGTCGCCAGCCCCGCGTACGACCCGCGCCGGATCGACATCGGTATCGTCCATCTGGGCATCGGCGCCTTCCACCGCGCGCAAACGGCCGTCTACAGCGACGACGCGCTCGCGCAGGAGGGCGGCGCCTGGGGCATCTGCGGGGTGAGCCTGCGCTCGGCGGAGGTGCGCGACCGGCTCGCGCCGCAGGATGGCCTGTACACGACGGTGGAAAAAAGCCCGGCAGGCGTGCGCCGGCGCGTGGTCGGCAGCGTGCGCGAAGTGCTGTTTCTGGGCGACGAGCGCGACCGCGTGCGGGCCCGGCTCGGCGCGCCATCGACCCGCATCGTGAGCCTCACCATCACCGAAAAGGGCTACGGTCACGATCCGGCGACCGGCACGCTCAACTTCGACCATCCCGATATCGCGCACGACCTCGTCGCTCTCGGGCGACCGCGGAGCGCGATCGGACTCATCGTCGCGGCGCTCGACGAGCGCAGGCGCGCCGGGGCGGCCGCGTTCACGGTGCTCTGTTGCGACAACCTGCCGCACAACGGCGCGCTCGTGCGCGGCCTGGTCCTGGCTTTCGCCGCCGCGCGCGACGCCGCGCTCGCGCGCTGGATCGAGGACCAGGCGCGCTTTCCGTCGACCATGGTCGACCGCATCGTACCGGCGACGACCGCCGCCGACATCGCCGACAACGATGCCGTGCTCGGGCTGCACGACGCGGCCCCGGTGGTGCACGAGCCGTTCCGGCAGTGGGCCATCGAGGACAGCTTTGCCGCCGGCCGGCCGGCGTGGGAGCGTGCCGGCGCCGAGCTCGTCGCAGACGTCGCGCCCTTCGAAGCGATGAAGCTGCGGCTGCTCAATGGCAGCCATTCGGCGCTCGCCTACCTGGGTTATCTGGCCGGCTACGAATTCATCTACCAGGTTGCCGCGCAGAGGGATTTTGTCGCCCTCATGCGGCGGCTGATGCGCGACGAAGTCGCCCCGACCCTCAAGCCGCCGCCCGGCGTCGATCTCGCTGCCTACCAGGACATCCTGGTAGAGCGCTTCAGCAACCCGGCGCTGCCGCACCGCACGCAGCAGATCGCCATGGACGGCTCGCAGAAACTGCCGCAGCGCCTGCTGGCCACGGTGCGCGACAACCTGGCCGCCGGCCGAAGCATCGACCTGCTCGCGCTGGCCGTCGCCGGGTGGATGCGCTACGCCAGCGGACTCGACGAGGCCGGAGCCGAGATCACCGTCTCCGACCCGATGGCCGGCGAGTTCGCCCGCCTCGCCGCGGGAGAGCGCGGCAACCCGCCGGCGCTCTCGCGCGCGTTTCTCGGCCTGCGGGCGATCTTCGGTGCTGACCTGCCGGCCGACCCGCGCTTCGCCGCAAAGGTCGCGAGCTGGCTCGCGGCGCTGTTCGCCGACGGCGCGGCTCGCACCGTCGCCCGCGCCGCCGGCAGCGCGCGTTAAACCCGCCTGTCACGCAAGGATTGCAATGATTCCTCTGCAGCTCAACCCCGACCGCCTGTTCTCCCCGGAGCCGGGCCAGCGCGCCCTGTCCCGCGCGCTCTACGCCACGGTGAAGGATCTGCCCATCGTCAGCCCGCACGGGCACACCGATGCGCAGTGGTACGCCGACGACGAGCCGTTCACGAACGCGGCGGCGCTGTTCATCACCCCGGATCATTACGTCTTCCGCATGCTCTACAGCCAGGGCGTCGCCCTCGAGGAACTCGGCATCCCGCGCCGCGACGGCGCCCCGGTCGAGCGCGACGCGCGCAAGATCTGGCAGCGCTTCGCCGCCCGCTACCACCTGTTCCGCGGCACCCCCACCCGCATCTGGCTCGACCATGCGTTCCACGAGGTGTTCGGCATCCGCGAGCGGCTCTGCGCGCAGTCCGCCGATCGCATCTTCGAGCGCATCAACGCCGCGCTGACACAGCCCGAGTTCCGCCCGCGCGCGCTCTTTGAGCGGTTCCGGATCGAAGTCATCGCGACCACGGAGTCGCCGCTCGATCCCCTGGCGCAGCACGCCAAGATCCGCGCCTCGGGCTGGAAGGGCCGCGTGGTGACCACCTATCGTCCCGACCCGGTCGTCGACCCCGAGTTCGACGGCTTCGCCGCTCGCGTGGCAACCTTGGGCGAGCTCGCCCACGAAGACACGAACACCTGGCGCGGCTACCTGGCCGCGCACCGAGAGCGCCGCGCATTCTTCAAGACCATGGGCGCGACCGCGACCGACCACGGGCATCCGACCGCACTGACCTGCGATCTCGGCGAGGCGCAGTGCGCGGCGCTCTACGCCCGCGCCCTCGACGGCGTCACGACCCCCGCCGAGGCGGAAACCTTCCGCGGCCAGATGCTGACCGAGATGGCGCGCATGAGCCTCGACGACGGACTGGTGATGCAAATCCATCCGGGGGCCTACCGCAATCACAACCCGCAGCTATTCGAGCGCTTCGGGCGCGACCACGGCGCCGACATCCCGACCCGCACCGATTACGTGCGCGCACTCAAACCGATGCTCGATCGCTTCGGCAACGAGCGCGACCTGACCGTGATCCTGTTCACCCTCGACGAATCGGCCTACGCGCGCGAGCTCGCGCCACTGGCCGGACACTACCCGGTGCTCAGACTCGGTCCGCCCTGGTGGTTCCACGACAGCCCCGAAGGCATGCTGCGCTTCCGCGCCCAGGCCACCGAAACGGCGGGGTTCTACAACAGCGTCGGCTTCAACGACGACACCCGCGCCTTCCTGTCGATTCCGGCACGGCACGACGTTGCGCGCCGCATCGACTGCCGCTTCCTGGCGCAGCTCGTCGCCGAGCATCGGATCGACGAGGACGAGGCCTTCGATCTGGCGCCGCAACTCGCCTATCACCTGGCCAAGCAGGCCTACAGGCTGTGATCCCGCGCGGCGGGTCCGACTCCCCCTTGGCGACCGCCCGCCGCTGGTGAGCGCGTAGCGGCGAGGCTATGATGTGCGCTGACCGACGCCGGTCAGGCCGGCATCGCTTCGAGGGGGCCTGAATGATTGCACTGCGGCCTGGCGCCGAGCGCGGGCATGCCAACCACGGCTGGCTCGACAGCTTCCACAGTTTCTCCTTCGCCGACTACTATGACCCCGAGCACTCTGGGTACGGCGTGCTGCGCGTGATCAACGAGGATCGGGTGCAGCCGGGGACCGGCTTTGGCATGCGCGGCCATCACGACATGGAGATCATCACCTATCTGCTGGACGGCGAGCTCGAGCACAAGGACAGCATGGGCAACGGCTCGATCATCCTCGCCGGTGACGTGCAGCGCATGAGCGCCGGCACCGGCGTGCGCCACAGCGAATTCAACCCGTCGTCCAAACAGCCGGTGCATCTGCTGCAGATCTGGATCGAGCCGAACGTCAGGGGCGTTGCTCCCGGCTACGAGCAGCGCTCCATTCCGGCGGCTGAGAAGCGCGGCCGCCTGCGGCTGATCGCGTCGGCCGATGGCCGGGACGGCTCGGTGACGATCCATCAGGATGTGGCAGTCTACGCCGCCGTACTCGACGGCGGCGATGCGCTCACCCATGCGCTCCCGCCCGGGCGACGCGCCTACGTGCAGGTGGCGCGGGGGCGCGTGGCGATCAACGGCAGGACGCTGCAAGCGGGCGACGCGGTGAAGATTGCCGACGAGCCCGCCGTTACGCCCGGTGGCGCGCAAGGCGCCGAAATACTGCTCTTCGACCTGCCCTGACCGAGTCACTCACGAGGAGAATCGCAATGAACGTGCAGAAAGACTGGGCGGCGCTGCTCGGCCGCATCGCGCTCGCCGTCATTTTTGTGGTATCCGGATTCGGCAAGCTGACCGGGTTCGCCGGAACGGTGGGCTATATCGCCAGCAAGGGGCTGCCGATGCCGCAGCTGCTTGCCGCGGTCTCCATACTCATCGAGCTGGGCGGTGGCCTGGCCGTCATCGTCGGCTGGAAAACGCGCTGGGCAGCGCTGGCGTTCATCGTCTTCCTGATCGTGATCACGCCGATCTTTCATAACTACTGGGCGGCGCCGCAGGAGCAGATGCTGGCCCAGCAGATCAACTTCATGAAGAACCTGTCGATGCTCGGCGGCTTTCTGCTGCTGCTCGGGTTCGGCCCGGGGCGCTACAGCCTGGACAGGGTCTGACCCGTGCGGCGGGCGCGGCCCCGGCGCGTCTCGCGCTGGGTTGCGCCCGGCTCACTCGCGCGCCGCGGTATCGAGCCAGATCGTCACCGGACCGTCGTTGACCAGGGTCAGCTGCATGTCGGCGCCGAACCGACCCCTCGCGACCGGCCGGCCGAGCGCAAGCTCCAGCGCCAGCACGAAGGCGGCGAAGCGCGGTGCGGCGACCTCGGGGGGCGCCGCCGCGCTGTACGAGGGACGCGCCCCTTTGCGCGTCGACGCAAAGAGCGTGAACTGGCTCACCGCGAGCAGCTCGCCGCCAACGTCGATGAGCGAACGATTCATCAGCCCGGCGGCATCGTTGAAGATGCGCAGGTGCACGATCTTGTGCGCCAGCCAGTCGCGGTCCGCGTCGGTATCGCCGGGGCCGATCGCGCCGAGCACCAGCAAACCCGGCCCGATCGCGGCAACGGTCGAAGCCTCGACATCGACGCCGGCCCGACGCACCCGCTGCACGACCGCCCGCATCTGCAACGCGGTTTCTAGCGCACCGGCTTGCGTTCGATGTTGGTCACCTTGCCAGCGCCGAAGGTCAGCGTGGTGAGCGTGTCGGGATCGCCTGCGCTCGGCATGTAGGTCCAGCGCGCCTGGGAAGCGCCCTTGTCCTCCACGTCGGGGCGACCCACCTTCTGGATCACCTCGGCCTGGCTCATGCCGACCTGCAGAGCGCGACGCTCAGTCGCGTTGCCGACCCGGGCGGGCGCCGCGGCGGCGGCAGGCTTTCCCGCCGGCGGCGGCGCGAGATTGCCCAACGCCGTGCCGGGCGCGCACGCGGTGTCCTGGTAGACGATGCCGCCCTTGTCGTTCGTGCACTTGTAGACCGCAGCATGCGCCGGCGCGGCCAGCGCGAACCAAACCAGGGATAGAAGCAATGGCATGAGCGGCAATCCGTGACCTGTTGCGGTTAACATAGCACTTTTCGCCGCTTGCACAGTCAGAGATTTTGATGGACGCCCGCAGTGAGACCGCCGCGCGCGTGCACGAGGTTGCACCGTTTCACGTCATGGAAGTGCAGACCGCGGCGCGTGCGCTGGAAGCTGCCGGCAGGAGCATCGTCCACCTCGAGATCGGCGAGCCGGACTTTCCGACCCCGGAACCGGTACTCGCCGCGGCACAGGCGGCCATCGCCGGCGGCGCCATCTATTACACCTCCGCCCTCGGGCTGCCGGAATTGCGGCGGGCGATCGCGGCGTATTACGCCGAACGCTACCGCGTGCCCATCACGCCCGAGCGCATCGTGGTCACCGCCGGGTCGTCGGCCGCGCTGCTGCTGACCATGGCCTTGCTCGTCGATCGCGACCAGCAGATCCTGCTTTCGGACCCCGGCTATCCGTGCAACCGGCACTTCGTGCGTACCCTGGAGGGGGAGCCGGTCGGCATCCCGGTCGGACCGGAAACGAGCTACCAGTTGAGCGCCAGCCTGATCGAGGCGCACTGGACGGAGCGCACGCGCGGGGCGTTGATTGCCTCGCCGTCGAACCCGACCGGCACCACCGTGGCGTGGGAGGAGATGGGCCGCATCGCGCGCACCGTCGCGGCCCGGGGCGGAGCGCTTATCGTCGACGAGATCTATCTCGGGCTGTCCTACGCCGGAGAGGCCAAGACCGCGCTCGGGCTGTCCGATGAGATCTTCGTTATCAGCAGCTTCTCCAAGTACTTCAACATGACCGGTTGGCGCCTGGGCTGGCTGGTGGCGCCCGAGCGCCATGTGCGCGACATCGAAAAGCTCGCCCAGAATCTCTACATCTCGCCCTCGACGCCGGCGCAGCGCGCCGCGCTCGCCTGCTTCACGCCGCAGACCCTGTCCGTGCTCGAGACGCGGCGAGGCGAATTCATGGCCCGACGCGATTTCCTCGTCCCGGCGCTGCGCGAGCTGGGCTTCGGCATCCCGGTTACGCCGAGCGGCGGATTCTTCGTCTATGCGGATTGCACGCGCTTTGGCATGGACAGCGAACGCTTCGCGCTGGAGGCCCTGCACGCGACCGGCGTCGCCTTCACGCCGGGCATCGACTTCGGCCGCCATCGCCCGGAGCGGCACGTGCGCATCGCCTACACGGTTGGCAGGCCGCTTTTGGAGGAAGCCGTGCGCCGGCTGGCCGCCTGGCTGCCGACACTGCATCGCTCATGATCCGCGCCATCTTGCCGGCACTCGCCGCGCTTCTGCTTTGCGGCTGCACCGGCGTCGAATTCTACTTGCAGGGCATCTCCGGGCAGATCGACCTGCTAAGCCGCGCCCGGCCGATTCCCGAGGTGCTCGATACGACGCAGGATCCGACCGTCAAGTACAAGCTCGAGCGCGTGCTGGCAATCCGCGACTATGCGAGCCGCGAGCTCGGGCTGCCCGACAACGACAGCTACCGGCGCTACAGCGATCTGGGCCGGCGCTACGTGCTGTGGAACGTGTTCGCGACACCGGCGCTGTCGCTCATGCCGCGGCAATGGTGCTTTCCGATCGCGGGCTGCGTGAACTATCGCGGCTACTTCGCCGAAGCCGACGCGCACGCCGAAGCCACCGGTCTCGCGGCGGCCGGCGACGACGTGTACGTCGGCGGGGTCCCGGCGTACTCGACGCTCGGTTACTTCGACGATCCCATGCCGTCGACCTTCCTGCGCTATCCCGACTTCGAGATCGCGCGCCTCATTTTCCACGAGCTTGCGCACCAGGTTGCCTATGCCAAGGACGACACGGTGTTCAACGAATCGTTCGCCGTCACGGTCGAGGAGGAGGGTGTCAGGCGCTGGCTTTCCACGCAGCACGATCCGCAACTCGAGCGTCAGTTCGACCAGAGCGAGCGCTATCGCGAGGACTTCACGGCGCTCGTCGAACGCACGCGGGCAAAACTCTCCGCCATCTACAGCAGCGCCAGCGATGACGCGGCCAAGCTCAAGGCCAAGGCTGCCGCGTTCGATGCGATGCGCGCCCAATACGCGCTCATCAAGCAGGCCTGGGGCGGGTTGGCCGCGTATGATTCCTGGTTCGCGCAGGGGCCCAACAACGCCAGCGTGGCCGCGGTCGGCCTCTATACCCAGAAGGTGCCGCAGTTCCAGGCGCTGCTCGTCGCCGACGGCGGCGACCTGCCGCGCTTCTACGCCCGCGTCAAGGTGCTCGCGGCACTGCCCAAGGCGGAGCGCGAAGCGGCGCTCTCAGCCGCCGCGGCGACACAGGCCTCGCTGGCGGGCTCGCGCGATCAGAATCGGCACTGAGCCCTGATTGCGCCACCCGCCGTTCAAAGTTTTCATCCACCGAAAGGAATCCCGCCATGGCCGACCAGCCACCCAGACCGGCATTCGTCGATGACTTGCAATCGATCGAGATCTTTGCCTCCGATGCAAGCGGCTTCTTCTTAAGCGAGGGCGTCGTGCGCTTCACCCTTGAGAGCATTCGCGCGAGCCACAAGGACAACCCGGATACCCCGTCGCGGGTCGTCATCGCTCGACTCGCGATGCCGGTTCCAGGCGCCCAGCGTCTGCTCGTCGGCCTCTACGATTTCCTGCGCAAGAATCAGCTCGACCCGGTAGCGCCGGCAGCCGAAAAGGGGCGGCTGCAATGATCATCCGGACAGCCCCTGCGGGCATGGCCCGGCGGCAATCGCCCGCGAAGGCAGGTCGAGGTCGCGCAGCCCATTGATCCGACGCGGGATTTGCTGCATAATAACGAGTTCCCTTGCCTCACCTGCGCAGACGGGGAGGCCGCGGCAACGCTCGCCTTGGCGAGGTTGCGCAATCCACGTCCATAAGGAGCAATCTGCATGCGTCACTACGAAGTCGTCTTTATCGTCCATCCGGACCAGAGCGAACAGGTGCCGGCGATGGTCGAGCGCTACCGCACCATGGTTACCGGCCAGGGCGGCCGCATCCACCGCCTCGAGGACTGGGGCCGGCGCCAGCTCGCCTACCCGATCGCCAAGGTGCACAAGGCCCACTACGTGCTCATGAACATCGAGTGCGACAACGAAACGCTCTCCGAGCTCGAGCACGCGTTCAAGTTCAACGACGCCGTGTTGCGCCATCTCATTGTCGCCATGCGCGAAGCCGTGGTCACGCCGTCGCCCATGATGAAGGAAGAGAAGGCGCGGACGCTCCCGCCACAGGGTGCGGCCGCGGCGCCGCCGCCGGCGGCAGGCGCAGCCGCGCCGCCCCCGGCTGCCGCGGCCTCGGCCGACTGATCGCCGCGCCACGGTGCCGGTCAATGAAGTCACGCTCGACGCGCGGCTGTCTGCCCGCGACGACCTGCGCTTCACCCCGGCCGGTGTGGCCGCGCTCGACTTTGAGCTGGCGCATGAATCGGTGCAGAGCGAAGCCAACGGCGAACGAAGCGTCTGCTGCGAGCTCTCCGGCGTTGCCCTCGGGCCGATTGCCAAGGAGCTTGCCTCGGTGGCGGTCGGCGAGAAGCTTCGCTGCCGCGGTTTTTTGGCGCGCCGCTACCGCACCGGCGCCAGTGTGACGCTGCACGTTAACGCATTCGAACGACTGGAAGGAAATTGACATGCCCCGCCCGATGGGAAGGAACTCAAGGAACGCCAAAGGCAAAGGCAAGGACGGCAAGCGCCGCGAACGCGGCAACAACCTGTTCAAGCGCAAGAAGTTCTGCCGCTTCACCGCCGAAGGCGTCAAGCAGATCGATTTCAAGGACGTCGATGTCCTGAAGGACTTCGTTCAGGAGAACGGCAAGATCATGCCTGCCCGGATCACCGGCACCAAGGCGCGCTACCAGCGCCAGCTGTCGACGGCGATCAAGCGCGCGCGCTTTCTGGCGCTGTTGCCCTATACCGATCTGCACTGACCGGGGAAGCCGATATGCAAGTCATCCTGCTCGAAAAGGTGCTCAACGTGGGCGACCTGGGCGAAGTCGTCAAGGTCAAGCCCGGCTTTGCGCGCAATTTCCTGATCCCTCAGGGCAAGGCCAAGCGTGCCACGCCCGAGAATCTGCTCATGCTCGAGGAGAAGCGCGCCGAACTGGAGAAGATTGCCGCCGAGAAGCTCGAGCGGGCGCAGGCTGCGGCCGCGAACCTCGATGGCGTGGCCATCCAGATCACCCAGAAGGCAGGCGTCGACGGCCGACTGTTCGGTTCGGTGACCAACGTCGACATCGTCGAGGCGCTGCAGGCCAAGGGGCATACGGTCGAGAAGGCGATGATCCGCATGCCGGCCGGGCCGCTGAAGCACGTGGGCGAGTTTCCATTGACCATCGCGCTGCAGACTGACGTCGTGGCCAATATCACCGTCTCGGTGCTCGGGGACACGACCAGCGCTCCCGCCTGACAAGGGCCTGACAAGGGCCTTGAATTGCCGGCTCGGGTCAGCCCCCGACCCGTTCGACAGTCGCCGCGCGCACCTTCTGACGAAAGGCGATGCCGCAGCGGGCAAATAACGCCCGGATCACGACCGCCAGCAGGGCTTAAGTCGGTCGCACGCCGGCCCGGTCGCGGCAGCGACCTGATAAAATTGTAACCGCTCGCACGCTGCCGCCGATGCCCAACGACACCCAGCTCGAAGCGCTGAAGCTGCCTCCCCACTCGCCGGAGGCGGAGCAGTCGGTGCTTGGCGGCCTGCTGCTCGAAAATTCCGCGGCTGACCGGGTCGGCGACATTCTCGCCGCCGACGATTTCTACAGCGACGCGCACCGCGCCGTCTTCGACGCGATCATGCAGCTCATCGACGACAACAAGCCGGCCGACGTCGTCACGGTGGGCGAGATCCTCGCCTCGCTCAAGAAGCTCGATTACATCGGCGGCATGGCGTACCTGGGCGCGCTGGTGGACAACGTCCCGACCGCGGCCAACATCCGCCGCTACGCCGAGATCGTGCGCGAGCGGGCGATCCTGCGCCGGCTTGCCGCCGCCGGCGGGGAGATCGCCGACGCCGCCTACAACCCGCTGGGTCGCAGCGTGCGCGAGATCCTCGACCAGGCGGAGACCAAGGTATTCGAGATCGCCGAGCACGGCGCGCGCGGGCAACAGGGCTTCCAGGAGCTGCGGCCGCTGCTCACGCAAGCGGTCGAGCGCATCGAACTGCTGTTCCACCGCGACAATCCGTCCGATGTCACCGGCGTGCCGACCGGATACGCCGACCTCGATCGCATGACCTCGGGCCTGCAGGAGGGCGACCTCATCGTCATCGCGGGCAGGCCGAGCATGGGCAAAACCTCGCTGGCGCTCAACATCGGCGAGCACATCGCGCTCGCGTCGAAGCTGCCGGTGGCGATCTTCAGCATGGAAATGGGCGCGATGCAGCTGGCGATGCGGCTGATCGGATCGGTCGGCCGGGTCGATCAGCACAAGGTTCGCACCGGCCAGCTCGGGACCGACGACTGGGGGCGGCTGTCCGACGCGCTCGGCCGGCTTTCCGAGGCGGCGATCCACGTCGACGAGACGCCCGCGCTCAACGCGCTGGAGCTCCGCGCGCGGGCGCGCCGGCTGGCGCGCCAGTACGGCGGCAAGCTCGGCGCGATCGTCGTCGACTATCTGCAGCTCATGCAGGCGGTCGGCCAGGGCGAGAATCGCGCGACCGAGATCTCGGAAATCTCGCGCTCGCTCAAGGCATTGGCGAAGGAGCTCAAGGTTCCCGTCATGGCGCTTTCGCAGCTCAACCGCAGCCTCGAGCAGCGGCCGAACAAGCGCCCGATCATGTCGGATCTGCGCGAATGCGTGACTGGCGATACGCCGGTGCTCCTTGTCGACGGACAACGTGTGCCGATACGGGAGCTCGTGGGAACGACGCCTGAGGTGTGGGCCATGTCCGCGGAGCAGAAGATCGTCGCCGCGAGAAGCGAGCGCGTGTGGCCGGTGGGAGCACGGCCAGTATTACGCATCGAGCTCGCGAGCGGGCGCACGCTGCGCGTTACCGGAGGCCATCGTCTTTATGCCGGCGACGGCTGGACGAGAGCAGAGGCGCTAGGCATCGGCGATCGGATCGCGCTGGCTCGGCAGTTGCCGCCGCCGCCCGTGCCATTGCGCTGGCCTGAGCATCAACTCGTGCTGTTGGGGCAGCTTGTCGGCGGCGGCAGCTATCTGAGCAACCAGCCGCTGCGCTATACGACCGCGTCGGAAGACAACAGCTGCGCCGTGCGCGAGGCAGCAGAGGCGTTCGGCGCAAAGGTCGCGCGCTACCGCGGACGCGGGATGTGGCACCAGTTGCTGCTCAGCGGCAATGGCAACCGCTGGGCGCCGAGAGGTGTCAAGCGATGGCTTCGTGAGCTGGGTATCTTTAACCAGCGCGCGCACGAAAAGCGCTTGCCCGGCGACGTCTTCCGGCTTTCCAACCAACAACTCGCGCTAGTGCTGAGACACTTATGGGCGACGGACGGCGCGATTGCGCCGCGCCGCGCCGGAAGCAAGGGCAGCGGTCGGATCTATTTCAGTACTTCAAGCCCCGGTCTCGCCTCTGATGTCTGCGTGCTGCTCCTGCGTCTTGGGATCGTCGCGCGCATTCGTACGGTGGTGCAAAATGGCCATCGTCCGGCATACACGGTCGACGTTTCAGGTGCGACGCAACAGCTTCGCTTCCTCGACTCCGTGGGAGCGTTCGGGCCGCGCCTGGCTCCCGCGCTGGGGCTGCGCGCGGTACTGGAAACAACGACGCCCGGCACCGACGTCGATACGATTCCGATCGAGGCGTTGCAACAGGTGGTGTCCATCATGCGCGCGAAGGGCGTCAGTCAGACGGCGATGGCGGCTCGGCGCAGTAGCGCCTGCGGGGGCTCCTCGCATTTCAGCTTTGCTCCAGCCCGCGCGCTGCTCTCCGAGTATGCGGCGCTACCGGATGCCCCGGAGCTTGTTGACCCGGCCCGGTCGGACCTGTGCTGGGATCGCGTGGTCGGAGTCGAGTCCGACGGCGAGGCGGAAGTGTTCGACCTGACGGTTCCGGGACCTGCATCGTGGCTCGCCGACGGCGTCGTCAGTCACAACTCGGGCGCGATCGAACAGGACGCAGACGTGATCCTCTTCATCTATCGCGACGAGGTGTACAACGAGGACACGCAGGACAAGGGCGTGGCCGAGATCATCATCGGCAAGCAGCGCAACGGGCCGATTGGCACCGTGCGCTTGACCTTTCTTGGCGAATACACACGTTTCGAAAGCATGGCCTCGCCGAGGAGTTTCTGATTGCCCCTCTGCTGATCGCCGACGGCGACATCCCCACAACGTGGATCCTGGCGCGCATCCTGACCCAGGCGTTCGGCGACGTCGAGGTCCGGGTGGCAGACAAGCTTTTTGGGACGGACATCGATCGCGAGGCGATCGTGATCTCGCGCCTGTGTCACCCCGGTTTCAGCTGGTTGCCCCGATACCTGCGCGCGCGGGGGTTGCGCTACGCCTACTTCCTTGACGACAACCTCTGGGAGATCGACGCGTCGGTCGACCGCCACATCGCGCCGTACTTCAACAACCCGGCGGTGATGCAGACGCTGGACGATTTCATCGCCGGCGCGGCGGTGGTAATGGTGATGTCGAAGCGGCTGCGCGACTACGTCGCCCGCCGCCATCCGTCGGCGCGCGTCGAGTACGTTGTTCCAGGCGTCGATCTCGACAAGATTACCGCGTGCGCCGCCAGGCTCGAGCGTGAAGAGCGCCCGGGCGCCGAGCTGCGCGTCGGCTACCCGACGTCGCGTCGCGCGAGCGTCACCGAGTTGCTGGTGCGGGTGATCGAGGCGATGCGCGGACTCTATCCCGATCGGGTGGTCTTCGAATTCGTCGGCTGGGTTCCGAACGAAGTGGCCGCCGCCAAGAACGTGCGCGTGCAACCGCATATCGAGAGCTACGATGCGTACATCGAATACGCGCTCGGCCGGCGATGGGACATCGGCATCGCGCCGCTGGTCGGCAGCCTGTTCGAGGGCTTCAAGACCCAGGTCAAGTACCGCGAGTACGGCGCGTTCGGGGTGGCGGGCGCGTACAGCGCGGTCGCCCCGTACACCGACTACATCGATGACGGTGTCACCGGCCTGCTGGTCGAAAACACGGTCGACGCCTGGGTCGGTGCGCTCGATCGCCTGATCCGGCTCCCGGAGCTGCGCGCCTCGATCGTCGCGCATGCGGCCGAGGATGTGCGACGGCACTACCAGCAGCGGGATTGCGCCCAGCAGGTCCGCCGCCTGCTGCTCGAGGTTGCCCCGGCGCCCGCCTGAGCGCCATGAAGTGGGTCGCGCCAATTCTTCCTCCCGGCCCCAATCGCTGATGCAGCCTTCCGCCAACCGACCCAGCCCCGGGCGCAACGAGCCTTGCCCTTGCGGTAGCGGCCGGCGTTACAAGGACTGCTGTGGCCGGTTGCGCAGCGGCGACTCGCGTGCCGCGGTCAAGCCGCTGATGGAGGCGGCGATGGCTGCGCAGCGGGCGCGCGATCTGCGCCGCGCCGCCGGTCTCTACCGCGAGGTCCTAGCGCTCTCGCCCGACGAGCCCGACGCGCTGCACATGCTGGGGGTCGTCTGCTACGAGCTCGGCAACGAAATCGAGGCGCTGCAGCTAATCCGGCGCGCGCTGGAGCTCACCGGATGGGGGTTTTGGACCTATCGGCACAACCTGGGGCTCGTCGTCTCCCGCCTGGTCAGTGGCCGCGCCCGGCAGCGCGCCGCCGACACCCAGGCCCGCTACAGCGCATGGCGCGAACTGCGCGAAGGGCCGGGCAACCCGTCCTCGCCGAAGGTTGCGGTGGTGGTCCCCTGCTACAACCATGCCCGCTACGTTGAGCGCGCCCTGGCCTCGGTGTTCGCCCAGACCTATCGCCAGGTCGAGCTCGTCGTCATCGACGACGGATCGACCGACGGATCGGCCGATGCGCTGCGACGCGCGCTCAAGAAATCGCCCTTCCCGTCGCGCTTCGTGTCGTGTCCGAACCGGGGAGCCGCGGCGACCATCAACGAGGGCGTGAGGCAATGCGCTGCCGAGTACGTGAACGTGCTCAACTCGGATGACGCGTTCACTGCGGATCGGCTGCAGGCGATGGTCGACCAGGTCGCGGGCCAGGGGCTGGCCTGGGGCTTTGCCGAGGTCGAGGTCATCGGCGAGGACGACCGGGAGGTCGATCCGCTGCGCGTCGAGCGCGCCCTGGACACGCTCGTCATGCAGGGCTGCATCCCGCTCAAGCAGACCGTCGGCTTCGCCCTGCTGGAGTCCAATGTCGCGATATCGAGCGGCAACCTGTTCTTTTCGCGCGCGCTCTTCGATCAGATAGGCGGGTTCCGCGACTTCCGCTACAACCACGACTGGGACTTCAGCCTGCGTGCGCTGCGCCTCGCCGAGCCGCGCTACGTCCGCGAGCGGACCTATCGCTATCGACTGCATGCTGCGAACACGATCGCCGAAAGCGTTGACCAGCCGCGCAGCGAAGCCGACGCGGTGCTGCACGACTATCTGCAGTGGGCGACGACGACCGAACCGGCCGACTCGCCGTGGGCGCCATGCGTGGCCAACTGGGGTGAAATGTTCGCGATTACGGTGCTCGGCGCGGGCATGGCACGGGCGCTGGCTGCGGAGCAGTTGCGAACGATGGTTGAGAACCTGGTCGGTGAGGATTTCGACGGCAGATCGCGCAGCCGGGCCGCTCCTCGGGCGGCGGATCGGGAGAACCGGCCCGGCTGATACCATGGCCAGTATGCCGACGGCCCCCTCCCCTGGCGCGATCGATGTCGATCGGCTTCGCTTCCTGTCCGGCGAGGTCCGCCTGCAACTGCGCTGCAGCGTTTGCGGCTGCGAGGCAAAGCACCCCGCCGTTCTCGAGGTTCCGTCTCTCGCCGCCGCCGGGTTGCAACTCACGCTGCTACGCTGCGGCGCCTGCGGCAGCGTGTTCTACGATCCTCCGGGCATTTGCGATTTCAGCGACCTCGGCCAGCAGCGCGAGGATTTCTGGCGCTTCTACGTCGAAGCGGGCGGCGGGGTGTGGGAAACGATCTGGCCGATCCTCGCCGCCGCCGAGAGCGGTTCGCTCCTCGACGTCGGATGCGGATTCGGATTTGCGCTCGATTTCTGGACCCGCACCGGTCGCGGCGAGGCCTGCGGTGTCGAGTTGGCCGATTACGGCGCGATCGGCAGGCAAAAGCTCGGGGTAACGATCTACTCGGAGCGCCTCGAGCAATGCGCGCCGCTCGCCGGTCGCCGCTTTGACGTCGTCTACGCCTCGGAGGTCATCGAGCATGTCCCCGAACCCAGGGCGTTCGCGGAGCTCCTCGCGCGCTGGTTGGCCGACGACGGCGTGTTGATCCTGACGACTCCCAACGCGGCGTTCATCACGCCGGAAAACCGCTCGACGAGCCTGCTCGCCGCGCTCGCCCCCGGTTTCCACGGCTTCCTGCTCTCGCCGCAGGCGTTCGAGGATGTGGCCCGGGCCGCGGGGTTTGCCCATGTGCGTGTTCTGGCCTTGAACGAACGCCTGTTCCTGTGGGCATCGCGACGCAAGCTCGACGTCAAGCTCGATTTTCCGGCGCTGCGCGTCCCGTACTTCCAGTTTCTCCAGTCGCGACTGGAGGCGACCGACGCCGACATCTCGGTTTGGCAGGGGTATGCCTATCGCTACTTGCGCGATCTGGTCAACACCGGCGAGGGTGCCGACGCTCTGCGCGTCGCCAAACTCCTGTGCGCATCGGTGGCGCGCAGCCACGGCGCGGAAGCGCTCGATCCGGCCAAGACCGGTCCACGCTTTGCAGTCGCCACGGCGCTCGTCGATAACGGCAGGATCGGGCCTTTCTTTCTGCCGAGCCTGTATTACCTGCTGGGCAGACTCGCTTGGACGCAAAACCGCCACGCCGAGGCGGCACGGACCTTCTACGCGGGGGCACTGGGGGCGATCGAAGCCTGCGCGCGGATAGGCAGCATCTTCTATCTCGAAGCGATATCGGCGTACTGGCCCTCACGCGTCGAACTTGCACGCCTCGATCTCAAGCAGGGGCGCTTTGCGGCGGCAGCCGAAACGGCCGAGCGACTGGCTGCAACGGGCGACGACTGCATCTCCGCCAACGCCTTTGCGATCGCGCCGACGCAGCTCATCGAATCGTTCCCGCTGAAGGTGGCCGATGCCTGCCTGGCCGCTGGCGCAGTCCGCGAGGCGGTGAGAGTCAACGACGCATATCGCGGCTACGTCGCCCGACGCTACGGTGAGGCGATGCTCGATGCCGTGGGGATCGAGGCCGCGCTGGGCGGGTCGCAGGCCGCGATGCCGCTCGATCCGCTCTACCCGGTATGGTTCGAGGGGGCGCGCGCTGCGCTCGAGGCGGGCGGCGGCGCCCAGGGCAGCGCGGCCCTCCAGGCGGTGATGCGTCTGGGCGAGAAGTTCGCTGCGCATCCGACTCGCGGGGAGCGCCTGCGCGAGCGTGGGGCGCGCGCACGAGCGCGCGCAGGACCCTCCCCTTCCAAGGTCGTCTTCGAGATGGCGTTCGGGCGCCTGCCGCCTCGCGGCCCGTGAGCCGGTGCGACGCAGGCGGCAGTCGGGTCTTTAGCGACCGGCACGGCCGGGCGCAGCCTTTGGCTCCATCTCCCATGGCAGGCTGCGCGTGAGCAGAACGTTGAGCAGATTGTCCTGAAAATTGATGTTGCCGGTGAGCTTGTCGTGGTGTTCGCAGAGAAAGAACCAGTAGGCGATCGGGATCAAGCTGTCCTCGTTTTGCGGTGCGGTCGGATCGAGCGTCTCGCGGGCGAGCAGCGACGGCTTGGTCACGCTGCCGTCGCCCGGCTCGAGCATCAGTTCCCGGTAGGAGACGCCCGGGACGGGGCGACGGATCTCCTCGGGGCGGAGCCGGGCGAGCGCAGTGCCGTCGACGTCTTCGAGCACGAGCCGGGCCGGCGTCGGGTCGCAATCGCCGCCGAAGAGCACGTAGCGGATCTGGGTGGGGGGCTCGGGCGTCGAAAGCGCCCAGAGGAAGCGCCGCGCCCGTTCCAGCCGGTAGTCGAAGAAGCGGGCGAGCGCGGCAAGATACGCATCCGCGTCGGCGCCGCGCGCGGCGCGGATGCGCGCCTGCACCACCGGGTCGAAGATCGACCAGCGGTAGCGACGCCAGGTTCCGCCGTCGAACAGGTCGTCGTGGAGCACCCGACCCGAGACATCGAGCAGCCAGGTCACGAGCGGGTGCGGGAATAGCTCGTAGCCCGAGGGCAGGGTGGCCAGCGCCTCCTGCGGGATGCGACCGAAGCCGATCGTCTCGCCGCTTACGAAGGCGGCGAGGGACGATGCCGAGCCCATGTTGGGCGTGCCCAGTAGAATGAGCTTGCGCACGCGTGAGGTGCCGTAGAGCGTGAGCTGCGATGTTCTTCCGTCGAGCACGTCTTCGGTGCCGTAGCGCTGGTAATAACGCGCGACGAGCCCGCCCATGCTGTGGGCGACGATGTCGACGCGCAGCGACGGATCGCCGTAGTCGCGGCGGATCGCCTCGATCAGGCGATCGAGGCCGCGCGCGGTCTCGACGTTGTCCTGGCGCCAGTCGTACGGGAAGATGTAATAGCGCTTCTCGCCTGGCTTCGGGGGCGTGCCGACGACGCCGGGGACGTAGCCGCCGAAATCGCGCAGCGTGGCGATGATCCTGCCGTAGAAATCCTGTCCGAGCGCCGCGTCGGCGATGTCGAACGCTTCGAGGTTGTCGGGGCGCACGGCCAGCGTCGTGCGGTCGAAATCGAGGGCGAGCTGGCGGTAGTCGCCAAACAGGATCATCCGCGCCGTTCCAGGCCAGACCTCGACGCCGGTGCTGCGATCGCGCAGCTTGGAGCCGAACAGTCCCGGAATGAGGATGACCGGCGTGGGGTCGGGAAACTGCGTACCCGCGCGGTAGAGGCGTCCGAGATCCGGGCCGGCGGGCGATTTGCCGCACGCGGCGAGCGCCAGCGCAGCCAGCGCGAGGCAGCGAGCCAGTCGCGGCGACATGCTCACCCGCGCATTGTACTGCGCGAGCCGACGGCTAGAGGATCTCCGCCGCCCGGTCGGCCAGGCGCGAGCGTTCGCCGCGAAGCAGCGTGATATGGCCGCTGTGCGACCAGCCCTTGAAGCGGTCGACGACGTAGGTGAGCCCCGAGCTGCCCTCGGTGAGATACGGAGTATCGATCTGCGCGATGTTGCCCAGGCACACCACCTTGGTCCCGGGCCCGGCGCGCGTGATCAGCGTCTTCATCTGTTTCGGGGTGAGGTTTTGCGCCTCGTCGATGATCAGGAACTTGTTGATGAAGGTGCGGCCGCGCATGAAGTTGAGCGACTTCACCTTGATGCGCGAGCGGATCAGGTCGCGGGTCGCGGCGCGGCCCCATTCACCTGCCTCGTCGTCGGTCTTGTTGAGCACGTCGAGGTTGTCCTCCAGCGCTCCCATCCACGGGTTCATCTTCTCTTCCTCGGTCCCTGGCAGAAAACCGATGTCCTCGCCGACGGGCACCGTGACCCGCGTCATGATGATCTCCGAATAGACCTTGAACTCCAGGGTCGTCATCAGCCCTGCGGCGAGCGTGAGCAGGGTCTTGCCGGTGCCGGCCTGGCCGAGAAGGGTCACGAAGTCGATTTCCGGATTCATGAGCAGGTTGAGGGCGAAATTCTGCTCGCGGTTGCGGGCGGTGATTCCCCAGACGTTGTTCTTGTGGTGCGTGTAGTCGCGCAGCGTCTGCAGCAGCGCCGTCCGGCCCGTGACTTCCTTGACGATGGCGAACATCGGCGTCTCGCCCGGGCCCTTGGCTTCCTGATAGACGAACTCGTTGATGAGCAGGCTGTGGCAGAGCGGACCGGTGACGCGGTAGAAGGTGTGGCCGCCCTGCTGCCAGGACTCCATGCCTTTGCCATGGCGGTCCCAGAAATCGACCGGCAGCTCGCGCATGCCGCTGTAGAGAAGGTCGGTATCCTCGAGGACCTTGTCGTTGAAGTAATCCTCCGCCGCGATTCCGACCGCATGCGCCTTGATGCGCATGTTGATGTCCTTCGACACCAGGATGACGCTGCGCTTGGCGTGCACGCGCTGCAGGTGCATCACCACCGCAATGATCTGGTTGTCAGCCTTGCCGCCGGCGAGCGACGGCGGCAGCGCGGTCGAGATCGCCTCGGTCTGGAGGAACAGCCGGCCGCTGGCGGCGCCGCCGCTGGCGGGCTTGAGAGGTATCCCCGCCGCGATGTCCCCACCGCTGATCGCCACGGCCGCGGTCACCAGTTCGTCGATATAGCGCGACGCCTGCCGGGCATTGCGCGCGACCTCGGTCACGCCCTTCTTGTTGTTGTCGAGTTCCTCAAGGGTGAGAATCGGCAGATAGAGATCGTGCTCTTCGAAGCGGTACAGGCTGGTGGGGTCGTGCATCAACACGTTGGTGTCGAGCACGAACAGCTTGGGAAGTGAGGTCTTGCTGGTCTTGGCGGTCTGCGGGGCGAGACGTAGTTTGCGCTCGACCATGGGCCTCCTTGGGGGCAGTGGCGGTGAACGACGATTTCCCGCATCCTAGACCACCCGTCGGCAAGAACACAAGACATTGTGTCCGGGCGCGCGCTGCTGGCCTACTGGTTGTGGCGTGGACGGCACACGGAACCCTGCCTGTGTTACAGCGTCTTGACGCCTCGGGGGCCATACCAGGTTGCCGCCAGGGCGCGCCGGACGGGCAGGCGGCCCGCGGGCGGCTGGCAGGACGGGCGCCGGGCCGCGATGGCGCGGGCCCCCCGATCACCACGGGAGCCTGCCGGCCGGGTCATGCGCCTACAACAGCGCGCTGCAATATCGCTCGCGGGGAACAAGCGTGCAGGAGGAAGCCACGTTGCTCGCCGGTCGGGGTGCGCGGCGGCAGGAACGGTTGCGCCACCATCGCCTAGGGTCGTGAAGGCGCCGCGCCAAGCGGCGAGACCTTGGACGTCAGAGCCCCTTGACGGCATCCAGCACTGCCTGTGCGTGACCGTCAACCTTGACCTTTCTCCATTCTGCAACGAGCTTTCCATCCGGGCCGATCAGGAAGGTCGAACGCTCTATACCTCGGACTTGCTTGCCGTACATGTTTTTCATCTTCATGACGCCGAATTGGGTGCAGAGCTTCTCATCGACGTCGGCAAGGAGCTCGAAGGGAAAGCTCATCTTGGCCTTGAAGTTCTGGTGTGATTTCAGGCTGTCGCGCGAGACGCCCACCACGACTGCGCCAAGCTTGGTGAACTGCTTGTACAAGTCGCGGAACTGCGCCCCCTCCAGCGTGCACCCGGGGGTGCTGTCCTTGGGGTAGAAGTAAAGCACGACGGGGTGAGCCTTGTGCTCCGACAGCGTGAACGTGCCGGCGGTTGACGCAACGGTGAAATCGTCGATTTTCTTGGTCGCCATGGGTGCCTCTAAGCTGCTTCGGCCAGATCGATGTCGCCCAGGAATTCCCGCCCCTGGCAGAGCAGGGTCCCGCTGCGGCCGGGTACGCTACCGGGGCCGACTTCGCAGCGCGGCAGCGCCAGCGCCTGCAGCGTCTCGTAGATCGAGCGCAGCGGCACCAACCGGTACCCCTGCGCCTTCCACCCGTCGAGCAGGCGTTCGAACGCGGGGGCCAGGCGCATACCCTCCAATTCCGCGTGCAGGGTGAAGACGTGGCCGCCGGCGGGCGCCGTCGCGGTCAGCGCGAGCAGCCTGTCGACGACCGTATTGTCATCGATTCCGTCGGTGCCGATCAACTCGTCGAACGTCGGCAGGGTCGTCGGCAGCTGCGGGCAGCGGATCAGCTCGGCGTTCCATACCGGCAGGTGCGGATGCGTGCCGCGCCCGTCCGAGCAATATTCGAAGCCGAGCGTCTGCGTCAGGCGCATGGCATGCACGTTCATCTGCCAGCCCGCGGCGCCATGCACGCGCGGCGTGTCCTTGAAGATGTCGACGAAGCGCTCGCAGGCAAGCTGCATCTGGCGGCCTGTCCATTCTGCGTCTGCAGCAGAGAGCCCATCCTGCCACTTGACGTGGTCCCAGGCGTGAATGCCGACCTCGAAGCCCTCGTCGCGGGTGCGCCGCATGACCTCGCCGGCCCGTCGTCCGATGTCCGGGCCCGGCAGCATGGTGCCATAGAGAAGCGTCCGCAACCCGTAGTGCCGCAGCACCGAAGTGCGCTGCACCTTGCGCATGAACCCCGGGCGGAAGGCGCGCCGGATCGCGCGCCCGGTGTGATCCGGGCCGATGCTGAACAGGAACGTCGCCCCCGCATCGTGGCGGCGGAGGGCTTCGAGCAGGGGCGGCACGCCTTCGCGCGTGCCGCGCAGCGTATCGACGTCGATCTTGAGCGCGAGCAGCGTCATTCCACCAGCGCGCGCGCCTCCGCGACCTGGCCGCGATAGGCATCGAAGATGCGCCGCAAGGAGTCGTCCATGCTGACCGTGGGGTGCCAGTCGAGGTCGGCGCAGGTGTTGTCGATCTTGGGTACCCGGTGCTGCACGTCCTGATACCCCTTGCCGTAGTATGCGTCCGACGTGGTCTCGACGAGATCGACCTTCGTCGCGCTGTCGCGGTACTCCGGATAGGTCAGGGCCAGGTCGAGCATCATTTGCGCCAGTGCGCGCACCGAGTAGTTGTTGCGCGGATTGCCGATGTTGTAGATCTTGCCGCTGGCAACCCCGCCGGGGTTGGCGATGATCTTCAACAGCGCGTCGATGCCGTCGTCGATGTAGGTGAAGGTGCGCTTCTGGGTGCCGCCGTCGACCAGCTTGATCGCCTCGCCGCGCACGATGTGGCCGAGGAATTGGGTGATCACGCGCGAGCTGCCTTCCTTGGCGGTGTTGATCGAGTCGAGCCCGGCACCGATCCAGTTGAACGGCCGGAACAGGGTGTAATCGAGACTTTCCTGCATGCCGTAGGCATGGATCACCCGGTCCATCAGCTGCTTGGCGCAGGCGTAGATCCAGCGCGGCTTGGCGATCGGTCCCAACACCAGATTCGAGGCCTCGGGATCGAATTCGTCATCATGGCACATGCCGTAGACTTCGGAAGTCGATGGAAAGACGACCCGCTTGCGATACCGGACGCAGGCCCGCACGATGGGCAGGTTCGCCTCGAAATCGAGCTCGAACACGCGCAAGGGTTCGCGCACGTAGGTCGCCGGAGTAGCGATTGCCACCAGGGGCAGGACGGTATCGCACTTCTTGATGTGATATTCGATCCACTCCCGGTTGATCGTGATATCGCCCTCAAAAAAATGGAAGCGCTTCTCGGAGAGCAGATCGGCGATGCGGTCGGTCTGCATGTCCATGCCGTAGACCTCCCAATCGGTCGAGGCGATGATCCGCTGCGAGAGATGATGGCCGATAAAGCCGTTGACACCGAGGATGAGGATTCTGCGCATAGGATGCACGCCGGCTGCGGCGGGCCCGGCGAACCGGGATTCTACCCGCGCGGCCCGGCCCGGCCAAACGCCGGGGCGAGGTTCAGTCGAACAGGGGAATGGGCACCTCGCCGCAGACTGCGGCGAGTTCGGCGGCGGTGACCGCCGCGCCGTCGACTTCGAGCCCGCGGATGGCCAGCATGCCGCCGCCGCCGCAGTGCGCGACCATCTCGCCGCGCTCGACGGTCAGCGACGGCGTGCGCGTTGCCGGCGCGAGGGCGTCGCGCACGCGGCTGCGCAAGAGCCGCGCGGGCCGGCCGCGCAAGCGCGTCCGCGCTCCCGGATACGGCGGCGCGACCGCGCGCACGAGATTGTGGATGTCGCCGGCCGGCCGCGACCAGTCGATGTTGCCGTCCTCGGGCTTGCGGCCGCCGAAGTAGGTGGCCTGGCCCGGATCCTGGGGCCACCGCGGGGCGGTGCCGGCGATGAGCGCGGGCAGCGCGCCATCGAGGACGATTTCGGCCGCGAGGGTCACCTTGTCGAAGACCTCCCTGGCGGTGTCGTCGGGCAGAACCGGCACCGGGCTCTGGGCCACGATGTCGCCCGCATCGGGCCTTTCGGTCATGTAGTGCAGCGTCGCCCCGGTCCGGGTCTCGCCGTGGATGAGCGCCCAGTTCACCGGCGCGCGGCCACGATACCTCGGCAGCAGCGAACCGTGCATGTTGAGCGCGCCGCCCGCGGGCAGCGCCAGCAGCGGTGCCTTGAGCAGCAGGCGGTAATAGAACGAGAACAGAAAATCGGGCCGGCAGGCCGCGATGCGTGCGACCACGTCGGCGGCGTTCGGATCGGCGGGTGTCAGCGCGGCGATGCCATAGTCCGCGGCCGTCGCCGCCACGCTGTCGAACCAGATCTGCTCCTCGGGCTGGTCCTGATGGGTGACCACCAGCGCTACGTCGACCGAATGGGCGAGCAGCGTCTTGAGGCAACGCACACCCACGTTGTGATAGGCGAAGACGACGGCGCGGGTCACGGCGGCGGGGAATCGCCCGCGTTGCGCTCCAGCACCGCCCGGATGGTGTACCGGGGCCGTTCCCGTACCTGCAGGTAGATGCGGCCGACGTACTCGCCGACCAGGCCCAGACCGAAGAGCACCATGCCGAGCAGGAAGAAGGCAAGAATGTCGCGGTCCCACAGGGTGGAGAAACCCTCGCGCCATCCGGCCCGCAGCAGTCGCTCGACGATGACGATGAGGTAGGTAGCGACTGCGCCCACCGAGACGAGCATGCCGAACATCGAGAACAGCTGCAGCGGTACCAGCGAAAAGCCGGTGATGAGGTCGAAGTTGAGACGGATCAGCCGGTAGAACGAATATTTCGAAACCCCGGCGACGCGCCCGGCATGCTCGACCTCGACTTCGGTCGGATGGCGCGCGTAGGTGTAAGCGAGCGCCGGTATGTAGGTGCTGACCTCGCGCGAGGCGGCGACGGCGCGCACGATGTCGCGGCTGTAGGCGCGCAACATGCAACCCTGATCGGTCATCTTGATGCGGGTGATCCGCTCGCGCAGGCGGTTCATCAACCGCGAGGCGGCGCGCCGCCACCAGGAATCCTCGCGCGTGCGGCGGATGCTGCCCACGTAATCGTGGCCGGCGTCCATCGCCGACAGGAGCTTGGCGATCTCCTCCGGCGGATTCTGCAGGTCGGCGTCGAGCGTGACGATGCGTTCGCCGCGGCAATGCTCGAAGCCGGCGACGATGGCCATGTGCTGCCCATGGTTGGCATGGAACAGGATCACCCGCGTGACGTCGGGCCGCCGCAGGAACTGATCCTTGAGGATCGCCGCCGAGCGATCGCTGCTGCCGTCGTCGACGAACAGCACCTCGTAGGGCACGCCGAGGCGGTCGAGCGCCGGATACAGCCGATCGAACAGCGCGGCGAGTCCCGCCTCCTCGTTGAAGACGGGGATCACCACCGACACCCGAGGTGGCGCCACCGTCATCTGCGACCCGCGTCGATCACCGCACCGACTGCCGCGCAGACGCGATCGACGTCGGCCTCGGTCATCGCGGCGTGCATGGGCAGCGACACCGTCTGGCGGGCGATGCGTTCGGCGTTGGGAAACTGGCCCTCGTGCCCGCCATAGCGCCGTCCCAGCGTGCAAAGGTGCAGAGCCTCGTAAGACACCCCGGTGGCGATGCCGCGCGCTTCCAGGGCAGCACGGAATTCCTGGCGCGAGATCGTGAGCTCTTCGAGCGGCAGCAGGACGCAGAACATGTTCCAGGAATGGCCGTCATCGCCACTGCCGGCAGGCTGGGGAGGCAGCACTCCGACCGCCTGGCCGGCGAGCCGGGCGAAATAGCGCGCGGCCAGCGCCCGGCGCCGCGCGAGGAACTCCGGAAGTCGTTCCAGCTGGGCGCAGCCGATGCGCGCATTGACGTCGGGCAGGTTGAACTTGCCGCCGGGGAAGTCGACGTCGCGCGTGCGGTCCGGCAGGTAGGTGATGCCGTGGAAGCGAAGCGCCTCGATGCGCTTCGCCTCGGCGTCGTCGTTGACGACCAGCGCGCCGCCCTCGATGCTGGTGACGTTCTTGTTGGGATGGAAACTGAAGCTGGTGAGGTCGCCAAAGGCGCCGACATTGCGCCCTTGCCAGCGCGAGCCCAGCACCAGCGCCGCGTCCTCGATAACGCGCACGCCGTGCCGCTGCGCCAGCGCCAGCAGCGCGTCCATGTCGACCAGGGAGCCGGGGTAGTGCGTGGGCATGATCGCCCGGGTGCGCGGCGTGATCGCCGCCTCGACCTGGCGCAGGTCGATATTGCGGGTGACGAGCTCGCAGTCGACGAATACCGGCGTGGCGCCGACCTTGACGATCATGTTGAGCACGGTGAAGAAGCTCTGCGCCGAGGTGATCACCTCGGCGCCGGGCCCGATGCCGCAGAGCTGCAGCGCGACCTCGACCGCGGCGGTGGCCGACGTCAGCACCCGCACCGGGCGCCCGCCGCAGAACGCCGACAGGCGAGCCTCGAACGTGTGGACCCAGGGGCCGCTGGCGATGTGGCCCGAGCGCAGCACGTCGCCGACCCCGGCGATCGTCGCCTCGTCGAGCAGCGGTCCGGCGAACTTGAGATAGCCGGACATCACGAGCGCGCCACCAGCCACACGCCGGCGACGATAAAGCCGATGCCCAGCCAGCGCGACAGCGTCACCGATTCGCCGAAAAGGTAATGCGCGGCCACGGCGTTGACGATATAGCCGAGCGAAAGCATCGGGTAGGCAATCGATACCGGGACCCGGGACAGGCCCATGATCCAGACCACCACGCTCACCACATAACAGGCGAGGCCGCCGCCGATATGCGGCTCCAGCGCCATGCGGCCGAACTGGGCCAGCCAGTTGTCGGCGCTGAGCGTGATCACGCCCAGCACGTTCGTGCCTGCCTTGAGGAGCAGCTGCGCGCCGGCGTTGAGCAGCACGCCGGCAAGAAGAAACGAAAATGCGACCCAGGTCATCAACGCCGGGCGACGATGACGCGGCGCGGGTCGCGTTCCAGCTCGACCATCGCCACGCCGTCGCGTTTCAGTTCCTCGTATTCATCCGGCTCCATGATCGCATACGCCTGGTCGCTCGCCTCCCAGCGACGGCGCCACTCGGCAACGGTGGCGATGGCCTTGTCCGGCTCGCTGTCGAGCCCCAACGCCAGCTCGTCGACGAACTCGACGGGCACCACCGTTCGCCCGAGATAGTACGGCAAGGTCTGATCGTACATCCGGATCGAATAGAACGGCACGTCGCGGCGCAGCGCCCCGTGCTCGGCAACCAGGCGCGAGAGGATGGGCGCGGTCGAGCGCGACTGCGCGAGCTCGTCATGGCCGGTGAGCACGAGCTGTGCGCCGAGGAGCGAGGTCAGCGCCACGCAGAGCACGCCTGCGGTGCGCCTGCCGCGGCGCAGGCACCACCAGCCGAACAGGCCGCCCAGGAAACCGCTGGCGCAGCCGGCCGTGATCCACGGCCCGTAGTCGAGAAGCGGGCCAAGAGGTTGCTGCGGGCCGGCAAGACGCTCGGCGAGCGATGCATAGCCGAAAATTGCGAACAGCGTGAGCAGACCGGCGGCGACGACCAGCGGCAGGGTCAGCCGCGCCAGCGTCCGGTCCGACAGGCTGCCGAGCTGCCAGCCGACGACAAGCGCGAGTGCCGGAAAGATCGGCAGAATGTACGACGGCAGCTTCGATCCCGAGGCGCTGAAGAACACGAAGATGACCAGCGCCCAGACCAGCGCGAAGCGCTGCCAGTTGAAGCGGTTGGCGCAAGCCGGTGCATCGCGCCAGGCGCGGGGCGCGGCGAATGCGAACACGCTGAGCCAGGGCAGGATGCCGCCGATCAAGATCGGCACAAAATACCACCACGCGCCGGCGCGTCGGTGCTCGGTGGTGAGAAAGCGCGTGAAGTGCTCGTGAATGAAGAAGAAATCGAAGAATTCGGGATTGCGCGCCGACACCACGGCGAACCAGGGCACGGCGAGGACGGCGAAGAGGATGGCGCCGGAGAGCAGGTTCAGGCGTCGCCAAAGCGACAGGTCGCGCTCGAGCAGCGTGTAGACGAATAGCGCCGTTGCGGGAAGGACGATGCCGATCAGGCCCTTCGACAGGGTCGCCAGCGCCAGTGCGGCCCACGCCGCCCACATCCACCATCGCGCTACGCGCGGGGAGGGGGCGGCGCATTGGGCGATGAACAGGCAGCCGAGGCCCGTGCTCATGCACAGCGTCAGGCCGGCGTCGAGGGTGAGAATGTGCGCCATGAGCACGTACCACAGGCATGCCCCGAGCGCGGCCGCGCTGTAGAGCCCCAGCAGCGGTCCTCCCAGGCGCCATCCGACGTAGCCGATGAACAGCACGCCGAGATAACCCGAAAGCGCCGGCCAGAGTCGCGCCGTCCAGTGATGGATTCCGAACGCTTCGTAGGCGGCGGCGGTGAGCCAGTATTGCAGCGGTGGCTTTTCGAAATACTTGATGCCGTCCAGCCGCGGCGTCACCCAGTCGCCGGTGACGGTCATTTCGCGCGGAATCTCCGCGTACCGACCTTCGTCGGGATGCACGAGCCTGCGGTAGTCGAGGTTCGCGAACCAGATCAGCGTGAACGCCGCCAGCAGCAGCCATGCTCCGCGCGGCGTCAGCGGGGCAGGGGGCCGGTTCGGGGTGGGGACGGAAGGTGCAGACATCGCGAAGGCGGCGATTCTACCGCGTTCGCGGCCGGAGCGTCCGTGCTAAGCTGCCGCGGCCGATCGACTTCGGACTTCGCGTCGTCGTCGATTGTGTGCGCCATGTCCGACCCGGATCGCATTCGCATCGTCGCCGCCACCGAAGGCGAGCTTGCCGCGGTAGCCGAGCTCGCCCGGGTCATCTGGCGCAGGCACTATCCGGGCATCATCAGCGCCGACCAGATCGAATACATGCTCGAGCGCGGATATTCGCGCGCCGCGCTGCTGCGCTTCGTCACCGAGCAAGGCGCCGGACTGGTGCTGGCCCGCCTCGACGAGCGCATTGCCGGGTTCGCGGCCTGGTATCGCGCCGATGACCCCGACGAGATCAAGCTCGACAAGCTCTATGTGCATCAGGATTTCCATCGCCAGGGCGTCGGCCAGCGGCTCATCGATGCGACCGCGACCGCCGCGCAGGCACAGCGGCGCGCGACGATCATCCTCAACGTGAACAAGAACAACGCCCAGGCGATCCGCGCTTACGCCCGCAGCGGCTTCGTCATCCGCGAGGCCGTGGTCGTCGACATCGGTGGCGGCTTCGTGATGGACGACTACATCATGGCCAAGCACCTGCGCTCGTAGCGTCGCCTTGCCCGCAGCGGGTCGATTCGCTACCATGCCCGGACCCTGCTCAACCGAATCAGCCTGCCGCAGCCGCCGCGATCGCTTCCGGCGGCGCACTTCCTGGAAGCGACGATGGCGCCCGCGCTCACGGTCTACGACAACTACACGCGCAGCTTTCGCCGCTTCGAAGCACTCGGCAGCGGGGCCGTCGGTCTTTACACCTGCGGCCCCACCGTCTACGACTACCAGCACATCGGCAATTTCCGCACCTTCCTGTTCGAGGACCTGCTCAAACGCGTGCTGGAGTGGAACGGTTACGCGGTGCGGCACGTCATGAACATCACCGATGTCGGCCACCTTACTTCCGACGCCGACACCGGCGAGGACAAGATGGACGCCGGCGCGCGGCGCACCGGCAAGAGCGCGTGGGAGATCGCGGCGCTGTACACCGAGGCGTTCCTCGAGGACATGCGGGCGCTCAATATCGAACAGCCGACGCTGTACTGTCGCGCCACCGACCACATCGCCGAGCAGATCGAGTTCATCGCCGATATCGAGAGGAACGGCTACACCTATCGCACGTCGGACGGCATCTATTTTGATACCAGCAAGCAGCCGGACTACGGCTATCTGGCGCGCCTGGACAAGGCGGGTCTCGAGGCCGGCAAGCGGGTCGAGCTTGGGGAGAAGCGGCACAGCACCGACTTCGCGCTGTGGAAATTCTCGCCCCCGGGCGAGAAGCGGCAGATGGAATGGCCGAGTCCCTGGGGCACCGGATTTCCCGGCTGGCACATCGAGTGCTCGGCCATGGCGCAGAAGTACCTCGGGGACTTTTTTGACATCCACTGCGGCGGCGAAGACCACATTCCGGTGCACCACACCAACGAGATCGCGCAAACCGAGGCCAGGGTCGGCACGCGCCTGGCCAACTTCTGGATGCACGGCTATTTCCTGCTCGTCAACGACGCCAAGATGGCGAAGTCTGCCGGCGAGTTCCTGCGCCTGAAGGCACTCACCGATCGCGGCTACGACCCGCTCGCGTTCCGTTATCTCTGCCTCACCGCGCACTACCGCAGCCAGCTCAACTTCACCTGGGACGCGCTCGATGCCGCGGCGACGGCGCTGGAGCGCTTGCGCACCGGCGTCCACGCCTCGCCCGGGGCAGGCGCCGCCGATGCCGGCTACCTCGAGCGCTTCAGCGCCGAGATCAACGACGACCTCAACCTGCCGCGGGCTGTTGCGCTCGCCTGGGACGTGCTGCGCGGCGAGTTGCCGCCGGCGACGCGCAGGGCCACCCTGCTCGCCTTCGATCGCGTCTTCGGTCTCGGGCTTGCCTCGTGGCAGCCGAAGCGGGAAGTGGTCCCCGACGCGGTGCGCGCGCTTGGCCGAGGCCCGTGCGGCGGCGCGCGCGGCAAGACAATGGGAGGCGGCGGATCGGCTGCGCGGCGAGTTGCACGCGGCCGGCTGGGAGATGGAAGACCGCCCCGACGGATTCGTGCTCAAGCGGCGCTGACGCCGGGCGCTCCGATCCGCCTCTCGGCCGCCGCGAACCCCGGCGCGGCAATGAACCCGGCTAATAGAGCCGCTTGACCGGGCCGCTATAGAGCACCGGCCCGGTCGGCAACCCGGTCGGCGACCCGCCCTTGGGTTCCAGGCTCACCGCCAGCGCCGGAATGTCCTGCAGTGCCTGCTCGGCGGCGGCGGGCAGGGCGATGCGCACCATGCCACCCGGGGCCACAGCCGACACCAGCCCCAGCGAGTGCGGGTTGCCGCGCTCGGGCAGCATCCACAGCTCGAGGGCGCGATCCGCGGCGAGGTTAAGCGGAGCGATCGCCGCGACGGTGAGGTAGCGGCTGCCGCGAGAGGTCGATGCGAGCAGCGCGGGCTTGGCGTCCGGGCCGGCGAGGACCACCACCAGCGAGCCCTCCGGCAACTCCGGCGCGGGCTTGAGCAGCGCCACGGCGAGCACAACCGCCAGCGCCAAGCAGGACAGCGCCAGACCGCGCCACCATCCGACACCGCGCCGCGAGAGCCATCCCGAAGCGGACGTGGTGCCACCAATGCGCGCGACGATACCCTTCCACACCCGCTCCGGGGGCGTGACCGGGGGCAGCGCCTCGGACAGCGGCAGCAGGTGCTCCTCCCAGCCGCGTACCGCCTCGGCGAGCCTTCGGTCGCTGCGCATGAGGCGCTCGAATCGCGCCCGCGCCAGCCCCCGCAGCGTGCCGAGCACGTATTGGCCGGCCAGCGCCTCGGCGCTTTCGCGCTCGCCCGGGTTCACCGCGTGACCCCCGCACGATCGAGGCAGGCGCGCAGGCGCTCGAGGCCGCGGCGGACCCACGACTTGATCGTGCCGAGCGGTTCGCGCAGATGCTGCGCGAGCTCCGAGTGCGACAGCCCCTGGAAGAACGCCAGCGCGATGGCCTGCCTCTGGCCCGGCTCGAGCGCCTCGATGCAGGCCTTAAGCGCCAGCGCGTCTGCTCCGGCGAGCAGCAGCTCCTGCGGTGTCGGTCCGGGGGCGGCGAGGGTCACGCCTTCCTCCTCATCGTCCAATGTCACGGTGTCGATCTCGCGCCGGCGCAATTGATCCAGGCAGCGATTGCGGACGATGCTGGTCAACCACGTCAGAGGTTGGCTCTTGGCGGCGACGTACGACGCGGCATGGTGCCAGACATTGACGAAGCTCTCCTGCAGAGCCTCCTCTGCAGCGGCCGCTTCCCGCAATATACGCAGCGCCACGGCGAACAGATGCGGGGAGGCGGCGCGGTAGAGTTCTGCGAACGCCTGTCGATCCTTGAGTGCCGTGCGCGCCAAGAGCTGCATCAGCCGCGCGTTGCGTTCGAGTTGCTTTACCGGATCGCGCGCCATCGTTGCGGCAGCTAGGCGCGCCGACGGTCCTTCTGCCACAGCACGTCGGAGCGGCCCGCGGTCGCGATTGAGCACGCGCGCGAGCACGAACAGCAGATCGGAGAGCCGGTTCACGTACTTGCGTGCCGGACCGCCCACCGTCTCGATCGCACCCAGGCGCACGAGCGATCGCTCGGCCCGCCGGCAGACGGTGCGCGCAACGTGGGCCTGGCTGGCTGCGCGCGTCCCGCCGGGCAGAATGAACTCCTTGAGCGGCGGCAGGTCGGCGTTGAAGCGAGCCACGGCCTGCTCCAGGCGCGTGACCTGCGCTTCGCTGACCGCGCTGGAGCCGGGAATCGACAGTTCGCCACCGAGATCGAAAAGCTCGTGCTGCACTTCGCGCAGGCAGTCGGCCACGGCGGCGGGCAGCTGCTCGGCAAGCACGGCGCCGAGGCTGGAATTGAGCTCGTCGACCGCGCCGATCGCCTCGATGCGGGCCGAATCCTTGGCCACGCGCGATCCGTCGCCCAAGCCGGTCGTCCCGGCGTCGCCGGTGCGGGTAACGATCTTGGACAGTCGATGGCCCATGGTGCCTGTTGTCGGGGCGGGGGTTTGCGCTGCGGGCGGTGCGGCCAGCATAGTGAATTCGGCGAGCAGCGGCAAGTCGAAGCCGCCGCGCTGCGCGTGCGGCGAGAAGCAAATTCGCGCTTGTCTGTGCGGGTGGTTTGGTACCATGGCAGCCTGCCACGTGCGATCCGTTCCAATGGAAGCTGCGCCATGAGCAACCCGTATCTCACCGATCTCGACCGCAACGCCGCCAACTACACGCCGCTCACGCCGCTGTCGCTGATCGCGCGCACCGCCTACGTCTATCCGCACGCAGCCTGCGGTCGTGCACGGCGAGCGCCGCTATACTTGGGCGGAAACCTATGCGCGGTCGCGGCGGCTGGCCTCCGCGCTCGCGCAGGCCGGCATCGGCACGCGGCGACACGGTCGCGGTGATGGCGGCGAACACGCCGGAGATGGTCGAGGCGCATTTCGGCGTGCCGATGACCGGCGGCATGCTCAACACGCTCAACACCCGGCTCGACGCCGAGGCGATCGCCTTCATGCTCAAGCACGGCGAGGCGAAGGTGCTGATCACCGACACCGAATTCTCGGCCACGGTCGCAGGCCGCGCTGTCGCAGCTCGGCACGGCCATGCACGGTCATCGACATCGTCGATCCGCTCGGCCCCGGCGGCGAGCGACTCGGCGACGTCCGACTACGAGCAGTTCATCGCCGCCGGCGACCCGGCAGTTCGACTGGAAGCATCCGGATGACGAATGGCAGGCGATCTCGCTCAACTACACGTCCGGAACGACCGGCAATCCCAAGGGCGTCGTCTACCACCATCGCGGCGCGTATCTCAACGCGCTGTCGAACATCATCGACTGGGGCATGCCGCGGCACGCGGTCTACCTGTGGACGCTGCCGATGTTCCACTGCAACGGCTGGTGCTTTGCGTGGACGATGGCCGCCAACGCCGGCACCAACGTCTGCCTGCGCCAGGTCGAGGCCAAGGCGCATCCTCGACGCGATCCGCGACGCACGGCGTGACGCATTACTGCGGCGCGCCGATCGTGCACGCCATGCTCATCAATGCGCCGGACGAATGCAAGCAGGGGATCACCCAACGCGTGAGCTGCCTGGTCGCCGCGGCGGCGCCGCCGGCGTCGGTCATCGAAGGCATGCAGCGGATGGGCTTCGACATCACGCACGTCTACGGCCTGACCGAGACCTACGGACCGGCAGCGGTGTGCGCCAAGCACCGGGAGTGGGACGCGCTCGACATCGGCGCGCGCACCGAGCGCAACGGCCGGCAGGGCGTGCGCTATACCTGCGCGGAGGACATGACGGTGATGGATCCGCAGACGATGACCAGGGTGCCATGGGACGGCGAGACGATGGGCGAGATCATGTTCCGCGGCAACATCACGATGAAGGGCTATCTCAAGAACGCCAAGGCGACCGCCGAGGCGTTCGCCGGCGGCTGGTTCCACTCCGGCGACCTGGCGGTGATGCAGCCGGACGGCTACGTCAAGATCAAGGACCGCTCCAAGGACGTCATCATCTCCGGCGGCGAGAACATCAGCTCGCTCGAGGTCGAGGAGGCGCTCTATCGCCATCCCGCGGTGCTCGCGGCGGCAGTGGTCGCGCAGCCCGATCCCAAATGGGGCGAGACGCCGTGCGCGTTCGTCGAGATCAAACCCGGTGCGACCGTCACCGAGGCAGAGCTGATCGAACACTGCCGGGCCGCACCTGGCCCGCTTCAAGGCGCCGAAAAAGGTCGTCTTCGGCGAACTGCCCAAGACTTCGACCGGCAAGATCCAGAAATTCATCCTGCGCGAGCGGGCGCGCTCGAAGAGCGCCATCGACTAGCCCGCCGGCGGCAGGCTCGAGCCCGTTTCCGGCCCGCGCAGGTGCGACAGATCCACCGCCGGCGACTCCTTCACCCGCTCCATCACCGCGTAGCTGTGGGTCTCGCGGATGCCCGGAACCCGAGACAGGACCTCGCCGAGGAAGACGCGGTAGGCGCTCATGTCGGCAACCCGCACCTTGACCAGGTAGTCAAAGCCACCGGCCACCATGTGACACTCCTGGACCTGCGTGATGGTGGCGATGGCCTGGCGAAACTGCTCAAAGGCGTCCTGGGTCGTGCGATCGATGGTGATTTCGATGAACACCAGCAGCCCCAGGCCCAGCCGCGTCGCGTCGAGACAAGCGGCATAGCCGCCGATCACGCCGGCGGCCTCGAGCGCTCGCACGCGCTCGGCGCACGGAGTCGGGCTCAGACCTACCGCCTTGGCCAGGGCGACGATCGGTACGCGCCCGTCACGTTGCAACGCATCGAGGATGGCAAGATCGATCGTGTCCAGCGTCTTCATCGCCGGCTCCTTGGCGCCCTTCGCCGGGCCGAACACCTGCATGCCGCCTTCGCGCCGCGATGGACTGCTCATTCCGAATCGGAAAGAGAAAGCAACGTCGCGTTGCCGCCCGAGGCGGTGGTGTTGACCGTCAGGGTGCATTCGCGTACCAGACGCATCGTCTCGCCGGGTCGGTCGGCGTCGACCCGCAACAGCGGCACGATGGGCCCGTCGCTGTCGGCGAGCGCCTGTCGGATCGCGAGCGCGCGCTGTTCGGCGCCGGCGAACAGCACCGCGTCCGGGGCTGCCGAGAGCGCGTCGTCGACGATCAGGCAGCGGCCGCCCATCGCGGCGGCGACGCGTTCGGCCATCGCGGAGCGCGACAGGAGCACCGTATTGCCGCTGTCGAGAGCGAGCCGCACCTGCGCTCGCAGCGCCGGTTCGTCGTCGGCGATGCAGGCGACGCTGCCGCAGGGGTGCAGGGTGAGGGTATTGGATTCGCCGGTCGGTCCGGGCAGCGCCACCGTTGCCGGGAGCGCCAAGGGCGCGTCTGTGCCTGCGGCGCGCACCAGGCGCGGCAGGTAGTGCGGGCCGCCGGCCTTCGGGCCGGTGCCCGACAGCCCCTCGCCGCCGAAGGGCTGCACGCCGACCACCGCGCCGATCATGTTGCGGTTGACGTAGACGTTGCCGGCGCGGATCTGCGCGCACACCGCCTCGACGGTCTCGTCGATGCGCGTCTGGATGCCGTGGGTCAGGCCGTATCCGGTGGCGTTGATGGCCGCGATGACCGACGCGAGTTCGTCTTCGCGGTAGCGCAGGACGTGCAGCACGGGTCCGAACACCTCGCCCTGGAGTTGCTTCAGGCGCTCGATCTCGATGAGCGTCGGCGGAAAGAAGGTGCCCCTTGCCGCCGCGGCTGGAAGCGGCAGCTGATAGACCCGCGCGCCCGCGGCGCGCATCCGGGCGACGTGGGCATCCAGCGCGGCGCGCGCGTCGGCGTCGATCACCGGCCCGATGTCGGTGTCCAGGCGACGCGGATCGCCGACGACCTGCTCGGCCATCGCGCCCTTGAGCATGATCAGCACCCGCTCGCGCAATGTCGCTTTGCAGGCAGAGCACGCGCAGCGCCGAGCAGCGCTGGCCGGCGCTGTCGAACGCGGACGAGAGAGCGTCGGTTACGACCTGCTCGGGCAGCGCGGAGCTGTCGACGATCATCGCGTTCTGGCCGCCGGTTTCGGCGATCAGCACCGGGTCGTCCTGGCGCGAGGCGAGCGCGCGGTTGATGGCCTGCGCGACCGCGGTCGAGCCGGTGAAGAGCACGCCGGCGATGCGCGCATCGGCGACCAGCGCCGCACCGACGGTCTCGCCGCGGCCGGGGAGCAGCTGCAGCGCCGCGACCGGGATGCCGGCGCGATGCAGCAGCGCCACCGCGGCGGCCGCGATCAGCGGCGTTTGCTCGGCCGGCTTGGCCAGGACCGGGTTGCCCGCGGCAAGTGCGGCGGCGACCTGGCCGACGAAGATCGCGAGCGGAAAATTCCAGGGGGCGATGGCGACGATCGGTCCGCGCGGCGTGGCCGCGGCAAGCTCGCGCCGGGCCTGCGCGGCGTAATAGCGGCAGAAATCGGCGGCTTCGCGGACTTCGCCCAAGGCGTTGGGAAGCGTCTTGCCGGCTTCGCGCACCGCCAGGGCGATCAGCGCGGAGCGTTCCTGCTCGAGCAGGTCGGCGGCGCGCTCGAGGCAGGCCGCGCGCGCGGCGGCCGGGGTTCGCGCCCAGGCCATGCCCTCGCCGGCGGCGGCGGCGACGGCGGGCTCGACGTCGGCGAGCGCCGCCTCGACGACGTAGCCGACGACCTCGCCGCGGTCTGCAGGACTGACCACGGCGGCGCGCTCGCCGCGCGCCGCCGCCGAGGCGCGGGCGAGCAGCGGCACGGCGTCGGCGGGGAGGAAGCGCGGCGAGCTCGGCCTCCAGTTCGGCCAGCGCAGCTTCGGCGGAGAAATCGATGCCACGCGAATTCTTGCGCTCCCCATAGAGCGCCGCCGGCAGCGGAATGCGCGGATGCGGGCTCGCGCCGCTCCGCCGCACCTGGCTCACCGGATCGGCCACGAGCTCGGCGATGGCGACCCGCGGATCGACGATGCGGTTGACGAACGATGAATTCGAGCCGTTCTCGAGCAGGCGACGAACGAGGTAGGCGAGCAGTGTCTCGTGCGAACCGACCGGCGCATAGATCCGGCAGGCGCGGTCAAGCTTGTCGGCCCCGACGATCTGGTCGTAGACGCTCTCGCCCATGCCGTGCAGGCACTGAAACTCGTAATCGGTCGAGCCGGCGAGCGTGTAGACCGCAGCAATGGTCAGCGCATTGTGGCTGGCGAACTGGCCGTAGACGGCATCCGGCGCCGAGAGCATCGCCCGGACGCAGGCGAGGTAGGCCACGTCGGTGTGCGCCTTGCGGGTGAACACCGGATAGCCGTCGAGGCCGTCGACCTGCGCGCGCTTGATCTCGCTGTCCCAGTAGGCACCCTTGACCAGGCGCAGCATCAATCGCCGTCGTTCCCGCCGCGCCACCTCGATGAGCCAGTCGATCACCGGCGGGGCGCGCTTCTGGTACGCCTGCACGACGAAGCCGAGCCCGTTCCAGCCGGCGAGCGCCGGATCGGCGGCCAGGCATTCGAACAGATCGAGCGACAGCTCCAGGCGATCGGCTTCTTCGGCATCGATGCTAAAGCCGATGTCGTGCCGGCGTGCGCGCAGCGCCAGCGCGGCGACGCGCGGCAGAAGCTCGTCGAGCACCCGCCCGCGCTGCAGCCGCGTATAGCGCGGGTGCAGCGCCGAGAGCTTGATCGACACCCCAGGGCCCGCATAGACGCCCGCGCCCCCTGACGCGGCACCGATGGCGTCGATCGCCTGCTCGTAGGCGGCGACATAGCGCTGCGCATCCTCGGAGGTGAGCGCAGCCTCGCCGAGCATGTCGTACGAATAGCGGTAGCCACGCGCCTCGCGCTCGCGCGCGTTGGCGATCGCCTCGTCGATCGTGCGCCCGGTCACGAACTGCTTGCCGAGCAGGCGCATGGCCAGGTCGACGCCCTTGCGGATCAGCGGTTCTCCGCCCTTGCGCAGCAGCGAGCCGAGCGCGGCTTCGAGCGCCCCTTCGCGACGCGATTCGACCAGTTGGCCGGTGACCAGCAGACCCCAGGCGGCGGCGTTGACGAACAGCGACGGGCTGCGACCGACGTGGGCGCGCCAATCGCCCGGGCCGATCTTGTCGCGGATGAGGCGGTCGCGCGTGGCCGGGTCGGGCACGCGCAGCAGCGCCTCGGCCAGGCACATCAACGCCACGCCTTCGCGCGAGTCGAGCGAGAATTCGAGCATCAGCGCGTCGACGCCGCCGGCGGTGGTGCGCGCCGCGCGTACGCCTTGCGCCAGCCTTGCGGCGAGTTGCTGCGTGGCGGCGAGCGAGGGCGCCGGGATCTCGGCCTGCGCGAGCAGCGAGCGCACCGTCGCAGCTTCGTCGGCGCGGTACGCGGCGCGGATGGTATGGCGCAGCGGCGATGCGGCTTTAGTGGGCGCGGCCAAGCTGTAGGCGGGGGACATGGGCCGGGTCGGTGGGGCTAGGAAAATCCATAGAATTTGTACTTTAACAGTGAATAATACCACCGTTACCAAAAAATACAGCGTTAATGCCTGCACAGACGCGTTGGCGGCGCCGGTCGGAAGAGTCGCTTCTGGGCCGGGGCGAAATGGCTGTTGCGGCCGCGCCTTTTGCCGCGCCGTCGGGCCTAGAATGGCGTTTCGACCCTATCGTCTTCGAGGTCAGGCAATGAATGCACCGCTCGACGCTGCCGCGACACCGTATGTCTTGACCCATGCCGAGCACGGAGTCTGCCGCCTGACGCTCAATCGCGGCGAGCGCTACAACCCCTTGTCGCGCGCCATGATCGCGGCGCTGCAGGACGAACTGACGCGAATCGCCGCCGAGCGCTCGATCCGCTGCGTCGTGCTCGCCGCCGAAGGCAAGGGCTTTTGTGCCGGTCACGATCTGAAGGAGCTGCGCGCCCATCCCGATCTTGCCTGGCAGCAGGAGCTGTTTTCGGCCTGCAATGCGCTCATGCTGGCGCTCACGACCCTGCCGCAGCCGGTGATCGCCCGCGTGCACGGCATGGCCGCGGCAGCCGGCTGCCAGCTGGTGTCGATGTGCGACCTGGCGGTGGCCGTCGACACGGCGCGCTTTGCGCTGCCCGGCGTCAACGTCGGCGTGTTCTGCACCACGCCTGCGGTCGGCGTCGCCCGCAACGTGGCGCGCAAGCGGGCGATGGAGATGCTGCTCACCGGCGAGCCGGTCGATGCCGCCACGGCGCTTGCCTGGGGCCTGGTCAACCGGGTCGTTCCGGCGACCGAGCTCGATGCGACGATTGCGGGATTCGCGCGCCTGATCGGCGCGCGCAGCGCCCGGGTTATCGCGCAGGGCAAGCAGGCGTTCTATCACCAGCTCGACCTCGGCTTGGCCGCGGCCTACGAATATAGCGGCGGCGTCATGGCCTGCAGCCTGCTCGAGGCCGACGCCGACGAGGGCATCGCGGCGTTCATCGGCAAGCGCGAGCCGCAATGGAAAGCCTGACAGCGGCGCGAAAACCTGCCGCCGTCCATTGCCAACACCGGGCCGCTTCCGGATAATCGCGCGACGATCCAATGGAGACTCCAGGCGGCGGCGCCGCCCGGCAGGCATGGCCGACGACATCATCCTGCAGACGCGCAGGCTCATCAAGGAGTTCAAGGGTTTTGTCGCCGTCAACGGGGTCGATCTCGAGGTACGCCGCGGCACGATTCACGCCCTGATCGGCCCCAACGGCGCGGGCAAGACGACCTGCTTCAATCTGCTTACGCATTTCCTCACGCCGACCTCCGGCCAGATCCTGTTCAACGGCCGCGACATCACCGGCACGAAGCCGGCGGCCATCGCCCGCATGGGGCTCGTTCGCTCGTTCCAGATTTCGGCGGTCTTCCCCCACTTGAGCGTGCTCGAGAACGTGCGCATCGCGCTGCAGAGCAAGCGCGGCGGTTCGTTCGAGTTCTGGCGCCCGGCGAGCAGCCTGTCTGCACTCAACGGCCGCGCCGAGGAGCTCCTCGACGCGGTCGGACTGTCGGGCTTTGCCGGCGCGCTCGCCGCGGAGCTGCCCTACGGGCGCAAGCGCGCGCTGGAGATCGCGACCACGCTCGCCCTCGACCCGGAGATGATGCTGCTCGACGAGCCGACCGCGGGCATGACGCACGAGGACGTCGAGCGCATCACCGCGCTCATAGCCAAGGTCGCGGTCAAGCGCACCGTGCTGATGGTCGAGCACAACCTGTCGGTGGTGTCGACGCTCTCCGACCATATCACGGTGCTCGCGCGCGGCGAGATCCTGGCCCAGGGCGACTACGCCGCGGTGTCGAAGAATCCCGACGTGGTGCAAGCCTATCTCGGGGCCGGGCATGCCTGAAGCCGCCTCCGCCAAGCCCTTGCTGGCGGTCCGCGACCTCAACGCGTGGTACGGCGAGTCGCACATCCTGCACGGCGTGCAGTTCGAAGTCGCGGCCGGCGAAGTGGTGACCCTGCTCGGTCGCAACGGCGCCGGGAAGACGACGACCATGAAGTCGATCATGGGCATCGTCGGGCGGCGCGAAGGATCGGTGCAGCTCAACGGCACCGAGACGATTCGCCTGCCGTCCAACCGGATCGCCCATCTCGGCATGGCGCTGTGCCCCGAGGAGCGTGCCATCTTCGCCAGCCTCAACGTCGAGGAAAACCTGCTGCTGCCGCCGAAGGTGAGGGAAGGCGGGCTCACGCTGGCGCAGATCTTCGAGCTGTTTCCGAACCTCAAGGAGCGCCTGAGGAGCCAGGGCACGAAGCTTTCCGGTGGCGAGCAGCAGATGCTGGCGATCGGGCGCATGCTGCGCACCGGCGCGCGCCTTCTGCTGCTCGACGAGCCGACGGAGGGACTCGCCCCCGTCATCGTGCAGCACATCGGCCGCACGATCACCCGGCTCAAGACCGAGGGCTTCACGATTCTGCTGGTTGAACAGAATTTCCACTTCGCCGCGACGGTTGCCGACCGCCATTACGTGATGGAGAACGGGCGCGTCGTGGACATGATCCTGAACAGTCAGCTCGACGCCAACGTCGCCAAGCTGCACGAATATCTCGGCGTCTGACATGACGGCGCGGGGAGAGGCTTTTTGCATCGGCGTGCCGCAGGGCACGCGCTGATAACCGAGGAGGAACCATGAACGGCTTCAAAGGCAGCATATTCTCTCTGGCAGTCGCGGCGGCGCTGGGCGCCGGCGCGGCGCAGGCGCAGGTCTCGGACGGAGTGATCAAGATCGGCGTGCTTTCCGACATGTCGAGTCTGTATACCGACTTAGCCGGCGCCGGCTCGGTGGTGGCCGCCAAGATGGCGGTCGAGGATTCGGGCATCGAGAAGCGCGGCTACAAGGTGGAGATCCTCTCCGCCGACCACCAGAACAAGCCGGACGTCGGCTCGAACATCGCTCGGCAGTGGTACGACGTCGACCATGTGGATGCGATCGTCGACGTGCCGAATTCCGGGGTTGCGCTGGCGATCAACCAGATCACCCGGGACAAGGGCAAGGCGTTCCTGGCGGTGGGGCCGGGCACCTCGGACCTGACCGGCAAGGCATGCTCGCCTAATACCGTGCACTGGTCGTACGACACGTGGATGCTGGCCAACGGCACCGGCACCGCGATCACCAAGCAGGGTGGCGACAGCTGGTTCTTCATCACCGCCGACTACGCTTTCGGCGCCGCGCTCGAGCGCGACACCACGGCGGCGGTCATTCGTAACGGCGGCAAGGTGCTCGGCGACGTGAAGGTGCCGCTGAACACCCAGGACTTCTCGTCGTTCCTGTTGCAGGCGCAGGCCTCGAAGGCGAAGATCATCGGCCTGGCCAACGCCGGCGGCGACACCACCAACTCGATCAAGCAGGCGGCCGAATTCGGCATCGTCAAGGGCGGCCAGAAGCTGGCCGGATTGCTGGTCTTCATCACCGACATCCACGCCCTCGGCCTGCAGACCGCGCAGGGCCTGACCTTCACCACGACTTTCTACTGGGACATGAACGACCAGACGCGCGCGTTCGCCAAGCGCTTCGCGGCCGCCGACAAGGGTATCTATCCGACGATGGTCCACGCCGGCGTGTACGCGGCCGTTCTCGATTACCTCAAGGCGATCGAGGCGCTCAAGAGCGACGATGGCACCAAGGTCATCGCCAAGATGAAGCAGATGCCGACCGACGACCCGCTGTTCGGCAAGGGCTCGATCCGCGCCGACGGCCGCAAGATCCATCCGGCGTATCTGGTCCAGGTCAAGTCCCCGGCCGAATCGAAGGCGCCGTGGGACTATTACAAGATCCTGGCGACGATACCCGCGGACCAGGCATTCCGGCCGCTGTCCGATGGCGACTGCCCGCTGGTCAAGAAATAGGCAGGCAGGGCGCGGCCTAAAGGCGCTTCGGCAGCGCTTTAGGCCGCGCCGGCCAAGACAGGCATTGTCCTCGCGATGACCGAAATCTTCGGCATTCCGGTGCAGGCGCTGTTCGGGCAGCTGCTCATCGGCCTGATCAACGGCGCGTTCTACGCCATGCTGTCGCTTGGCCTGGCGGTGATTTTCGGCTTGCTCAACATCATCAACTTCTCGCACGGCGCGCAGTACATGCTTGGCGCCTTCTGCGCCTGCTTCCTGCTCGAGTGGGCCGGTGTCGGCTACTGGTGGGCGCTGCTCATCGCGCCGATCGTCGTGGGCCTGACCGGAGTCATCATCGAGCGAACGATGCTCTCCAGGCTCTACAAGCTCGATCACCTCTACGGCCTGTTGCTCACCTTTGGCCTCGCCCTTATCTTCCAGGGCGTGTTCACCAATTACTACGGCAGCTCCGGCCAGCCGTACCGTCTGCCCGACGAGTTCGCCGGCGCCTTCAATCTCGGCTTCATGTTCCTGCCGAAATACCGCGCCTGGGTGATACTCGCCTCGGTCATCGTGTGCGGCACGACGTGGTTCGTCATCGAGCGGACCAAGCTCGGGTCCTACCTCCGGGCCGCGACCGAGAATCCGGCGATGGTTCAGGCCTTCGGCATCAACGTGCCGCGGATGATCACGCTGACTTACGGCTTCGGGGTGGCGCTGGCGGCCTTCGCCGGGGTGATGGCGGCGCCGATCTACCAGGTGAGCCCGTTGATGGGCGCGAACCTCATCATCGTGGTATTTGCCGTGGTGGTCATCGGCGGCATGGGATCGATACTCGGTGCGGTGATCACCGGCTTCGGCCTGGGCGTCATCGAGGGCCTGACCAAGGTCTTCTACGCCGAGGCATCCAACACCGTGATCTTCGTCATCATGGTCATCGTGCTGCTGCTCAAGCCCGCGGGCCTGTTCGGCAGGGAAAGGTAGCGATGGCCGAACCGGCTGCTGCCGTCGCCGCACCGCCGCCGCGCCTGCTCGTGGTCCTGGCGGTGTTCGCGGCGATGCTGGCGATCGCTCCGTTCGTGGGCATCTACCCGGTGTTCCTGATGAAGGCGTTGTGCTTCGCGCTGTTTGCCTGTGCGTTCAATCTGCTGATCGGATTTGGCGGCCTGTTGTCGTTCGGGCACGCGATGTTTCTCGGCACCGCGGGCTATGTGTGCGCGTACGCGGCCAAGCAATGGGGCTTCACGCCCGAGCTCGCGATCCTCGCCGGGACTGCGGCGTCGGCCCTGCTCGGCGTGATCGTCGGCGCGCTGGCGATCCGCCGCCAGGGCATCTACTTCGCGATGATCACCCTGGCGATGGCGCAGATGATCTTCTTTTTCTATCTGCAGACGCCGTTTACCCACGGCGAGGACGGCATCCAGTCGGTGCCGCGCGGCAAGCTCTTCGGCCTGCTGGACCTCTCCGGCACGCTGCCGATGTATTACCTCGTGCTGCTGATCTTCCTGGCCGCGTTCCTGCTCATCTACCGGGTCATCCATTCGCCGTTCGGCCAGGTGCTCAAGGCGATACGCGAAAACGAGCCGCGCGCAATCTCGCTGGGCTACGATACCGACCGCTACAAGCTGCTCGCCTTCATTCTCTCCGCGGTCCTGGCCGGGCTGGCCGGAGCGACCAAGGCCATCGTCTTCCAGCTCGCATCGCTCACCGACGTGCACTGGACGATGTCCGGCGAGGTGGTGCTCATGACCCTGCTGGGCGGCATGGGAACCATTTTCGGGCCGGTGGTCGGGGCCTTCGTCATCGTCAGCCTGGAAAACTACCTCGCGCCCTTCGGGCAATGGGTCACCGTCATCACCGGCGCCATTTTCGTCGTTTGCGTGCTCGCCTTCCGCCGCGGAATCGTCGGCGAGCTCTCGGCGTGGTGGTCGAAAAGGAGCCGCTGAGGGCCTGCTGGGCGGGGCTTTTTGGGCTCGGGCTCGCGCTCTGGCCGGCGGTGGCGCCTGGCCAGGTCTATGTCGCGCTCGGCGCGTGCCGGGCCGGCGTGCCCAACGGCGCCTACGAATTGCGATCGGCCGACGGCCGTCTGCGCGCCGTCGGCGCCTTCGCCCAGGGGCGCATGACGGGGACATTCATATTCTGGACCGCCGCCGGCGCGCGCCTTGCCGTGCTGCCGTTCGACAGCGACCTCAGAAACGGCACCCTGGCCTTGTGGTACGCCGCGCCCGATGCGGCGGTGGAGGCCGGGCGCAGCCTCGAGGCGCCCTATGTCGCGGACCTGCCGCACGGCATCGAGCGTTCCTGGCACCCCGGCGGCGCCCCAAAGGGCGAATACCGCTATGAGCACGGCGTCCTGGTCTCGGCGCGCGGCTGGACCGAGGCCGGCGAGGCCTTATCCGACGCGGCCGCCCGAAGCCAGGCGGCCGCCGAAGCCGAGGCCAGCGAGCGGGTTTATGCCACGTTGCTTGCCTTCGTCCGCGCCCACCTGCCGCCCTGCGATCGGGATCCGCCAGCCCGGCAGCAGTTGACCCCTGCGCCCTGACACCGCATCATTGTCGCCCGGGTAGGCGCGTCGCGCGGGTCAATCCCGCCCTTCGGGCCATGGCCGAGGTTGCGGAAGGAGGATGTATGCGCTCACTGATCTGCTTGATCCTCGCCGGGATGGCAGGGGCTCTGGCCGGCTGCGTCAACACCGGCTTCTACGAGGCCGGCGGCAGGACGGTGACCTCGCCCTGGAGCGACAGCCCGACGCCGCACAAGATCTATTTCCCGTACGTGCTGAAGTATCCGGACGAGACGGACTATTTCCTTCCGATGTGGCCCGGATCCGACAACCCCCCGCATTCCGATCTCAACCTCGCCGCAATCGATTGCGAACCCCGTAACGGTTCGCTGCTCATCAATGCCCACGTGCGCAACCAGGGATCCGACGTGGTGCCTGTGACTCCCCTGCTGACCGGCTACCTGGGTGCCTTCCGCGTCGCGGCGGTGGTGACCACCGCCGACGGCGGCCAGGAAGTAGTCGACGCCGTGCAGCGGCTGGCGTTGACGGTACCGGACACCACCGACCTCACGCTGGGACCGACACGCGCTCGGATCGATCAAATCGTGGCCATCGACGTCGTCGCCGACCCCGACCGGGTGGTGCCCGATCCGCTGCGCGACAACAATTGGCTCTACTGGCGGGGCACGCTGCAGGAGTCGAACCCGCAGTGCGTGGTCGTGCGCTAGCCTAGAAGCGGCAGATCGGGCGCGGCGTCGTGCCGGCCGGATGCCTTGGGCCGGGGCCGTTGCCGCTATAATCGCTCGTTTTGCGACGCCGCCCCGGCCGGTCGCAGCGTGCGGACTATCCCATGAAGGTTCTGGTTCCCATCAAGCGCGTCGTCGATTTCAACGTCAAGGTGCGCGTCAAGCCGGACGGGTCCGGCGTGGACACGGCCAACGTCAAGATGTCGATGAACCCCTTCGACGAGATCGCCGTCGAGGAAGCGGTGCGGCTGAAGGAGAAGGGCGTGGCGACCGAGGTCGTCGCCGTCTCCTGCGGCCCCGCGGCCTGCCAGGAGACGCTGCGCACGGCGCTTGCCATCGGCGCCGACCGCGCGCTCTTGGTCGAAACCGAGGTCGAACTGCAACCGCTCGCCGTGGCCAAGCTGCTGCGGGCGATCGCCGAGCGCGAGTCGCCGCAGCTGGTGATCATGGGCAAGCAGGCAATCGACGATGACGCCAATCAGACCGGGCAGATGCTCGCCGCGCTGCTCGACTGGCCCCAGGCGACCTTCGCCTCGAAGATCGACATCGCCGATGGCAGGGCCACCGTCAAGCGCGAGATCGACGGCGGCCTGGAGACGTTGTCGATGCCGCTGCCAGCCGTGATCACCGCCGATCTGCGCCTCAACGAGCCGCGCTACGCCACGCTGCCCAACATCATGAAGGCGAAGAAGAAGCCGCTCGAGGTCCTGCGCCCCGATGCGCTGGGCGTCGATGTCGCGCCGCGTCTGACCACGCTCAAGGTGGTCGAACCGCCGAAACGCAAGGGCGGCGGCCGGGTCGCCGACGCCAAGGAGCTCGTTGCCAAGCTGCGCAACGAGGCAAGAGTGATCCCCTAGCGGCCCGCCCATGATCCTCGTCATCGCCGAACACGACGGCACCGCACTGAAGAGCGCCACGCGCCACGTCATCGCCGCGGCAAGCCAGATCGGCGGCCCGATCGACGTCCTGGTGGCCGGCCACGACGCCGGCGGCGCGGCGCAGGCCGCGGCGCAGGTTGCCGGCGTGGCCCGGGCGCTGCACGCCGATGCGCCGCAGTACGCGACCCCCACGGCGGAGAACCTCGCCATGCTCGTCGTCGGGCTCGCCGCGGCCTACACGCACATCCTGCTGCCCGCTACCGGATTCGGCAAGAATCTTGGCCCGCGCATCGCCGCGCTGCTCGATGTCGCCCAGATCTCCGACATCATCGCCGTCGAGTCGGCAGACACGTTCGTGCGTCCCATCTATGCCGGAAGTGCCTTTGCCACGGTGCAGTCGAAGGATGCGAAGAAGGTGGTCACCGTGCGCGCGACCGGTTTCGATGCGGCGCCGGCGACGGGCGGTAGCGGTACGGTCGAGCCGGTCGCCGCCGCCGCCGACGGCGGCAAGGTCCGGGTGCTCGGCCAGGAGCTCACCGTGTCGGATCGTCCCGAGCTCGCGAGCGCGCGCGTGGTCGTCTCCGGCGGGCGCGGCCTGCAGAATGGCGCCAATTTCAAGTTGCTCGAAGCGCTGGCCGACAAGCTGCACGCCGCGATCGGCGCCTCGCGCGCCGCGGTCGACGCGGGCTACGTGCCCAACGACTACCAAGTCGGGCAGACGGGCAAGATCGTCGCGCCCGACCTGTACATCGCGGTCGGCATTTCTGGCGCCATCCAGCATCTGGCCGGCATGAAAGACAGCAAGGTGATCGTCGCCATCAACAAGGACCCCGAGGCGCCGATCTTCCAGATCGCCGACTACGGCCTGGTTGGAGACCTGTTCGAGATCGTTCCCCAGCTTACCGCTGAACTTGGATAGGCCATGAGTCAATATCACGCCCCGCTGAAGGAAATGCACTTCGTCCTGAACGAGCTGGCGGGCCTCGACCAGGTCGGCACGCTGCCCGGTTTCGAGGACGCGACCCCCGACACCGTGGCCGCGATCCTCGACGAGGCGGCGAAGTTCGCGACCGAAGTGCTCGACCCGCTGAACGCGGTCGGCGACCGCGAGGGCGCGCATCGCCTCGAGGACGGTTCGGTCAGGACGCCGACCGGGTTCAAGGCGGCGTACCTGCAGTATTGCGCCAACGGCTGGAACGGGTTGACCAAGAATCCGGAGTTCGGCGGCCAGGGCCTGCCGCAGCTGGTGGCAACGGCGGTCGAGGAAATGTGGCACGCGGCGAACATGGCCTTCGACCTCTGCCCGCTGCTTACCCAGGGTGCGATCGAGGCCATCGAGCTCTGCGGCACGGCCGAACAGAAACAGCGCTTCCTGCCGAAGATGGTCGAAGGCGTCTGGACCGGCACCATGAACCTGACCGAGCCGCAGGCCGGCTCCGATCTGGCCGCGGTGCGCACCCGCGCCGTGCCGCAGCCCGACGGCAGCTTCAAGCTCTACGGGCAGAAGATCTTCATCACCTACGGCGAGCACGACTACACCGAGAACATCATCCACCTCGTGCTCGCCCGCACGCCCGACGGCGCCGGAAGGCGTGAAGGGCATCTCGCTGTTCATCGTGCCCAAGTTCCTGGTCAATGCCGATGGCTCGCTGGGCGCGCGCAACGACGTGCAGTGCGTGTCGCTCGAACACAAGCTCGGCATCCACGCGAGCCCGACGGCGGTGCTCGCCTACGGCGACCGGGGCGGTGCGGTCGGATACCTGGTCGGCGACGAAAACCGCGGCCTCGAGTACATGTTCATCATGATGAACCTCGCCCGCTTTTCGGTGGGTCTGGAAGGCGTGGGAATCGCCGAGCGCGCTTACCAGCGCGCAGCCGCCTATGCCAAGGAGCGCGTGCAGGGGCGCGCCGTCGGTGCGGAGCAGGAACGCGGCACGGCGACGATCATCCAGCACCCCGACGTGCGACGCATGCTGATGTCGATGAAGGCGCAGACCGAGGCGATGCGCGCGCTCGCTTATGTGACGGCGGCCGCGCTCGACAATGCCCGGAGGCATCCCGACGCCGAGGCACGGGCGCGACACCAGGCATTTGCCGAGTTGATGATCCCGGTCGTCAAGGGCTGGTGCACCGAGACCGCGCAGGAGATCACCTCGACCGGCGTGCAGGTGCACGGGGGCATGGGGTTCATCGAAGAGACCGGCGCCGCGCAGCACTATCGCGACGCGCGCATCATCACCATCTACGAGGGCACCACCGGCATCCAGGCCAACGACCTCATTGGGCGCAAGACCGCGCGCGACGGCGGGCGGATCGCGCTTACGGTCATAGCCCAGATGCGGGCGCTCGAGGCCGAGCTTGGACAGCACCCGGGTGCGCAGTTCGCTGCCATCCGCGACCAGTTCGGGGCGGCGGTGGCCGCGCTCGCGACCGCAATAGAATGGGTGGTGCGCACTTACGCCAACGACAGCAGGGCAGCACATGCCGCCTCGGTGCCCTACCTCAGGCTCTGGGGGCTTACCGCGGGCGGCTGGCAGTTGGCGCGCGCGGCGCTCGCGGCAAGCCGGCGACTCTCCGAAGCCAAGGGCGACGCCGACTTCTATCGGGGCAAGATCGCGACCGCGCGCTTCTATGCCGACTATTGCCTGCCGCAGACGCTCGCCCTCAGGCACGCGGTGGTAACCGCCGGCGAGAGCGTACTCGCGCTCGCTGACGAACAGTTCTGATGCCCCGGCGTGTGGCGCGCGGCGCGGGAGGGGTCCGCGGGCGCTGCCGGGCCGCCGTAACAATTCTTCCATGTCCGGCCGCTAGGCTTGCGGCATTTGCATGCGGCGCTAGGGCCTTCGCGACGTGACCCGCCTCTGGAAGGCCTTTCTCTACTCGCTGGCCGGGCTGCACGCGGCCTGGCAGGAGCCCGCGGTGCGACTCGAGGTATGGATCCTCGTCCTCGCGGTGCCGCTGGCGCTGTGGTTGCCGGTCGATGCGGTGCGCAAGCTGCTGCTCATCGGCTCGGTGACCTCGATCCTGGTCATCGAGATCGTCAATTCCGCCATCGAGGCGGCGATCGACCGCATCTCCTACGATCGCCACCCGCTGTCCAAGGCCGCCAAGGACCTCGGCAGCGCGGCGGTATTCGTGGCGAGCCTGCTCGCGGCGGTAACCTGGCTCACGCTGGTCGTGCCCCTGATCGCGCCGCTGGTGATGCCGCTCGTCGCGCACTGAAGGCGGCGCGCCGAGCGCAAAAGCGCTCAGTCGGCCTCGATGCGCTCGACCCAGAACAGCTCGCACGCGCCCTCGCCGGTATCGGTGCGCGAGAGCGAGGTGTTCCAGCTGAAGCCGTTCGCGCCGCGAACGTCGACCAGGTATCCGCTCGCCGTCACGAGCTGCCCGGGACGCAGCCGCCTCAGCTTCGCGTCGATGGCCCCGGTAGCCGGGATCATGTGCATCTGCGCGAGGTGGCTGATGAGGACCATCTTGGGCAGCGGAAACTCGGCGCTGCGCGGGCTCCAGTAGAAGAAGCGGCCCATCTGCGAGAACTCGAGTTGGTCGAGCATCGCGCTGTCCGACAGCGGACCCCAACCGACACCGAGATCGACCGGGGCCAGTCCAGCGCCGCCGTCGAGGCGATAGATCTCCTTGCGCAACACGCGTGCGGTGATGGTGTAGGTCGCGCGCTCGATGAAGGTGTATCCCCTGGCCTCGAAGCGCGGCGGCGGATCGAGGTTGACCTGAACCGGTTCCTCCGGCGCGATGATCCCCGGCGGTCGTTGCACTGGGCGCTCGCTCGTCCACCAGTGCCAGCCGCCGAGCGTGGCGAGGACGATTCCGATCAGCAGCCAGCGGCCCATGGGTCAATTCGACGCCGCGAAGCGCTAGCGGGCGAGGGCCAAGTGCTGCAGGGCCTCGAAAATGCCCGGCGCGGCGGCGATCACCATGCCGCCCGCGAGCAGCCCCCCGGGCCCGGGATAGGGATGGATACGCCCTCCGGCCTCTTCGACGAGCAGCAGGCCCGCGGATGCATCCCAGGGATGCATGTGCGGTTCGACAAAGGCATCGAAGCGACCGGCCGCCACATGGGCGAGCATCAGCGCGCCTGCACCCATGTCCTTGACCGCCGCTCCGGCCTCGTGCAGCCGGCGCTTCAGCGCCAGGTGCTCGTCGAGCGAATGCCGCGGCACGTAGCCGGCGCCAAGGAGCGCATGGTCGAGCCGGTCGCGCGGGGTGACGTGCAGGCGGGTGTCGTCGGACCACGCGCCGCCGCCGCGCGTCGCCCAGAACAGCTCGTTTTGCGATGGGTCAAAAACGACGCCCAGGCGCCGCTCGCCGGTGGCGATGAAGGCGATCGAAATGCACCAGTAGCGCACGCCGTGAACGAAGTTGAGCGTGCCGTCGATCGGGTCGATCACCCACAGGTTGCGGCCCGGCTCGCCGCCCCCTTCCTCGCCCAGGATCGCATCGCCGCCGAATTCGCGCTGCAGCCGTTCCCGCAGCAGGGCCTCGACCGCGTGATCGGCCGCGCTGACGAAATCCTGCGGGCCCTTGGTCTGTGCGATCCAGTCGATCTCGCGGCGAAAGTAGCGCCCGGCCAGCGCCCCGGCTTCGCGCGCTATCTGGCGCGCGAAGCCCGCCCGTCTCTCGAGGTTGGCGGCATTCATCCGGTCGCGGCGCGCAACGTGCCGCGCGCGCCGTCGCGGCGTGTCGCGAAGGGGATGCCGTGCGCGCCGACCCTTGGCAACGCCGCCCCGGCCGCGCCGCCACGGGCGAGAAGGGCAGGGGCGGTGCGGCTTGCCATCGAAGTGCTCCTTCGCCAACAGTCTTCGCCTGTCGTTGCCATCATCGGCCCATCGCCCGCGCCGCGTCAACGCTCGCCAGGCACGCCGGCGCGCGGCCTCCATTACAATTGATCACAGTCTGCTCGGGCCGACAACATGGTTAGCATAGGCATCGACCTCGGCGGCACCAAGATCGAGATCATCGCCCTGGCGCCGGACGGGAGCGTACTGCTGCGCCGCCGCAGCGCCACGCCCAAGGCGGATTACCACGGCACGCTCGCCGCAGTCGCCACGCTGGTGCGCGATGCCGAGGGCGAGCTCGGCACCCAGGGCACGGTCGGAATCGGCACGCCGGGCTCGATTTCGCGCGCCACCGGGATGCTGCGCGGCTCCAATTCGGCCTGCCTCAACGGCATGCCGATCAAGGCCGACCTGGAAGCGTTGCTCGGCCGCCCGGTGCGCATGGCCAACGACGCCAACTGTTTCGCCCTGTCCGAAGCCAGCGACGGCGCCGGGGCGGGCGCCGAAGTCGTGTTCGGCGTCATCCTCGGGACCGGTGTAGGCGGAGGCATGGTGGTGCGCGGCGCGCTGCTCACCGGCCCGAATGCGATCGCCGGCGAATGGGGACACAATCCGTTGCCATGGCCCAGGGACGACGAGCGCCCCGGCTTCCCCTGTTTCGGTGGCCATCGCGGCTGCATCGAGACCTTTCTGTCCGGACCGGGCATCGAGCGCGACCACCTGCACGCGCACGGGGAGGCGCTGACCGCGCAGCAAATTGCCGCCCGCGCTGCGATCGGCGAGTCGGCCTGCGACGCGACGCTGCGCCGCTACGAGGAGCGGCTCGCCCGCGCGCTTGCGCACGTGGTCAACATCGTCGATCCCGACGTGATCGTGCTCGGCGGCGGCATGTCCAATGTGGAGCGCCTCTACGCCAGCGTTCCGGGGCTCTGGGCGCCCTGGATATTTTCCGACCGGGTCGACACCCGGCTTTTGCGTCACCATCACGGCGATTCGAGCGGGGTCCGGGGCGCGGCCTGGCTGGGCGCCGCGCGGTGAGCCGCCGTCACATGCCCGAATAGTTCGGTCCGCCCCCGCCTTCCGGCGGGACCCAGACGATGTTCTGCCGCGGATCCTTGATGTCGCAGGTCTTGCAGTGAACGCAGTTCGCGGCATTGATCTGCAGCCGTTGTGCCGAACCGCCCGAAGCCTCGTCGGCGACGAATTCATAAACCGCGGCCGGACAGTAGCGCTGCTCCGGTCCGTCGTAGATCTTGAGATTGACGCCGACCGGAACGGCGGCGTCGCGCAAGCGCAGATGCACCGGCTGGTCTTCCTCGTGGTTGGTGTTGGAGAGGAAGACCGACGAGAGCTTGTCAAAGGTGAGCACGCCGTCGTATTTCGGGTAGGCGATGGTCGGCATGGCCGACGCCGGCTTGAGCGTTTCGTGATCGGCCTTGCGGTGGCGCAGGGTCCAGCCGACCAGTGCGCCCAGACCGAGATCGTTGAGCCACATGTGCACGCCGGCATGCAGCATGCCCCGCCAGAGGCCCCACTGCAGGCCCGGCTTGACGTTGCGCACCTTGTAGAGGTCGGTGAAGGACCATGAGCGGCGGAAAGCCTCCGGATAGGCGGTGAGCAGGTCACCGGCACGCCCTTCGGCCAACGCGGCGAAGGCCGCATCCGCGCCGAGCATGCCGGTCTTCATGGCGTTGTGGCTGCCCTTGATGCGCGGGACGTTGAGAAAGCCCGCGGCGTCGCCGATCAACCCCCCGCCGGGAAAGGCGAGCTGCGGGATCGACTGCAAGCCGCCCTCGCTGATGGCCCGCGCGCCGTAGCCGAGGCGCTTGCCGCCTTCGAACGTGCCGCGGATCGCCGGATGGGTCTTGAAGCGCTGGAACTCGTCGTACGGCGACAGGTGCGGGTTCTCATAGTCGAGGTGGACGACGAAGCCGACGGCGACCAGACCATCCTCGAGGTGATACAGGAACGATCCGCCGCCGGTGCGCCCTTCGAGCGGCCAGCCCTGGGTGTGCACGACCAGGCCCGGGTCGTGCTTCGCCGGCGCGACCTGCCAGAGCTCCTTGATGCCGATGCCGTATTTCTGCGGCGAGACGCCGTCGCGCAGCTTGAACCGATGCATCAGCTCCTGCGACAGCGAGCCCCGGCATCCCTCGGCGACCAAGGTGTACTTGGCGTGCAACTCCATGCCCGGCTGGTACTCCGGCTTGTGCGTGCCGTCCCTGGCCACGCCCAGGTCGCCGGTGGCGACGCCGCGCACCGCGCCGGCCTGGTCGTAGAGCACCTCGGTCGCGGGAAATCCGGCGTAGATCTCGACGCCGAGCGCCTCGGCCTGCGCGGCGAGCCAGCGGCAGACATTGCCGAGGCTCACGATGTAGTTGCCGTGGTTGTTCATCAGCGGCGGCAGCATCCAGTTGGGGATGCGGTGGGCCTTTCGCGCCGAGAGCAGGAGCAGGCGGTCGGCGCGCACCGGGGTATTGAGCGGGGCGCCGCGCGCCTGCCAGTCCGGGAGCAGTTCGCCAAGCGCGCGCGGGTCGATCACCGCGCCGGACAGGATGTGCGCACCGACCTCCGAGCCTTTTTCCAGTACGCACACGCCGATCTCGCGCCCGGCCTGGGCCGCGAGCTGCTTGAGCCGTATCGCCGCAGAGAGCCCGGCAGGACCGGCGCCGACGATGACCACATCGTAGGCCATGGCTTCGCGCTGCAACATCCGTCCCCCGGGCGCTCTGGCAGGGTAGCCATTATAATTAGCTTTCTTCTTCGGCAACTTCCATGCATCAGCACTGCAGTGCGCGCCAGTTGCGCGCACGCCCAAGCCGCTCACGCCGACCATGACCGCGCCCTTGTGGCAGCCCTCGCCGGATCGCATCGCCCGCGCCAATCTGACGGCCTTTGCCGACCGTGCCGGCGCGAAGCACGGCGTCGAGCTGCCGGACTTCAGCGCGCTCTACCGCTGGTCAATCGCCGAGCCCGAGGCTTTCTGGCGCGAGGTTTGGGATGACGCCGGCATCGTCGGCGATCCCGGCGCGCGCACGCTCGTCGACGCGCAACGCATGCCGGGCGCGCGCTGGTTCCCCGACGCGCGGCTCAACTATGCGGAAAATCTGCTCGCCCGTCGCAGTGCCGACGCATCTGCCGACGCGCTGGTGTTCTGGGGCGAGGACAAGGTCAAGCGCCGGATCTCCCATGCCGAGCTCCGCGCAGTCGTGTCGCGTGTCGCCCAGGGCATGCGGGCAGAAGGAGTCAAGCGCGGCGACCGCATCGCCGCCTACACGCCCAACATGCCCGAGGCGATCATCGCCATGCTTGCCGCGACGAGCCTCGGCGCCATCTGGACCTCGGCCTCTCCGGATTTCGGCGTGCAGGGCGTGCTTGACCGCTTCGGCCAGATCGAGCCGACGCTGCTGTTCACCGTCGACGGCTACTGGTACAACTCCAAGCCCCAGCCGCTGCTGGAGAAGCTCTCCGCGATCGTGGCGCGGCTGCCCACGCTGCGGCGGGTGGTCGTGACCCCGTACCTGCAGGAGCGCCTCGGGGCGGCCGAGCTCTCCGCCGTCGCCCGGGCGAGCTCCTGGGACGACTTCGTCGCGCCTTTCGCGCCGGCAGCGCTTGCCTACGAGCGCCTGCCGTTCGACCACCCGCTCTACATCCTCTATTCGTCGGGCACCACCGGCGTGCCGAAGTGCATCGTCCACGGCGCCGGCGGCACGCTGCTGCAGCACGTCAAGGAGCAGCGGCTGCACAGCGACGTCCGCGAGGGCGACCGGCTGTTCTTCTTCACCACCTGCGGCTGGATGATGTGGAACTGGCTGGCATCGGGCCTGGCAAGCGGGGCCACGTTGCTGCTCTACGACGGCTCGCCGTTCGTCTCCGACGGCAGGATCCTCTGGGACCTGGCCGAGGCGCAACGCATGACCCACCTGGGCACCTCGGCTAAGTACATCGACGCGTTGAAGAAGACCGGGCTGGTGCCGCGAGAGCAGCACACCCTGTCGACGCTGCGCGCGCTGCTGTCGACCGGCAGCCCGCTCGCACCCGAGGGCTTCGACTACGTCTATCAGAGCGTGAAGGACGACCTGTGCCTGTCGTCGATTTCCGGCGGCACCGACATCATCTCCTGCTTTGCCCTGGGTTGCCCCACCCGCCCGGTCTATCGCGGCGAGCTGCAATGCCGGGGCCTGGGCATGAAGGTCGAGGTGTACGACGAGACCGGCCACGCGGTGCGCGAGCAGAAAGGCGAGCTCGTTTGCACCGCGCCTTTCCCGTCGATGCCGCTGGGCTTCTGGAACGACCCGGACGGAGCGAAGTACCGTGCGGCGTACTTCGAGCGCTTTCCGGGCATCTGGTGCCATGGCGACTGGGTCGAGCTCACCGCGCACGACGGCATGATCATCTACGGCCGCTCCGACGCGACGCTCAATCCCGGCGGCGTGCGCATCGGCACGGCGGAAATCTACCGCCAGGTGGAGCAGCTCGATGAAGTGGTGGAGAGCATCGTCATCGGCCAGAACTGGCCCCCGGGAGCGATCGGAGACGTGCGCGTCGTGCTGTTCGTGCGCCTGCGCGAGGGCCTTAGCCTCGATGCGCCGCTCGCCGACCGCATCCGCACGCAGATCCGCGCCAACACCACGCCGCGCCATGTGCCGGCGAAGATCGTCCAGGTGAGCGACATCCCGCGCACCAAGAGCGGGAAGATCGTCGAGCTGGCGGTGCGCAACGTGGTTCATGGCGAGCCGGTCAAGAACGTCGAGGCGCTGGCCAATCCCGAGGCGTTGGAGCAGTTCCGGGAGCGCGACGAATTGAAGTCCTGACGCGGGCGCCGGACCGGCGATGAATTTCCTGGCTGTGGTAATGGCGCTGGCGCTGGAGCAATGGCGCACCTTCCGCTGGCGCGGCGGCTTGCAGCGCGCGTTCGTCGGCTATGCGCGCGCGCTCGAGCAGCGCTTCAACGCCGGCACCATGCGCCAGGGAGCGATCGCCGCCATGCTGGCCCTGCTGCCCCCGGTGGCGATCGCGGCAGTCGTCTACGGCGTGCTCGACGCGCTGCAGCCACTGCTTGCGCTGTTATGGAACGTCGCGCTGCTGTTCGTGCTGGTCGGATTCCGGCACTTCAGCCACGCCTTCAGCGCGATCAGCGAGGCGCTGAAGGCCGGCGACGCCATGCTTGCGCGCAGGACGCTCGTCGCCTGGCGCGGCGTCGACGCCAGCGGGGCTACGGCGGAACAGATCCCCAAGCTCGCCATCGAGCGGGGGATCGAGGATTCATACCGGCACGTCTTCGGTACGCTGTTCTGGTTCTTCGTTCTCCCCGGGCCCGCGGGGGCGGTGCTGTACCGTCTTTGCGTGCTGCTCGCGGAGTGCTGGTCGGCCGACGCGGCCGCTCCCCTGGGCCACGAACTCTCCGAGTTCGGGCGCCCGGCGCAACGGCTGCTGGACTGGCTCGATTGGGCGCCGGTGCGCCTGACGGCGCTGACCTTCGCCATCGTGGGCGACTTCGAGGACGCGATCTATTGCTGGCGCACTCAGGCGAAGGCCTGGCCCTCGCCGCAGGCCGGCATCCTGCTCGCCAGCGCGGCCGGCGCGCTCGGCGCGCAGATCGGCGGCACGCTGAACGGACCGGCCGGCGAGCCCGAGTTCCGTCCGGAACTGGGCTTGGGCGACCCGGCCGACGCCGACCTCATGCCGAGCGCGATCGGCCTTGTCTGGCGCGCCCTCTTGGTGTGGCTGGTGCTAGTCCTGCTGCTCACGCTCGCCTACTGGGCTCCCTAGCCTGGCGCGACCAGGTTCGCTCGCGCCGCTCGCTCTCCGCGAGCAGGCGCTGCAGCAGGGCAACGCGCCAGGGCCTGACCTCGCCGCGGGCGACCGCCGCCTGCACCGCGCAGCCCGGCTCCGACCCGTGGCGGCAATCGCGGAACCGACACTGGCCGATGAACGCTCGCAGATCGACGAATCCCTGCGCGATCGCGGTGCCGGAAAGGTGGGCCAATCCGAATTCCTTCATGCCCGGCGAGTCGACGATCCAGCTCTCCGGGCCGAGCGCGTACAGCGTCGTCTCCGAGGTCGTGTGGCGCCCGGCGCGCAGGGCGCCGGAGATCTCGCCGACCCGCGCCCGGCTGCCGGGCAGGAGCGCGTTGACGAGCGTCGACTTGCCCATCCCCGACTGCCCGACCAGAACGCTTCGCTGGCCGGCGACGAGTGCCTGCACCGCGGCGAGGTCGGCCGCATCGCCCTTCGCGCACAGCGGTACCACCGCATAGCCGAGTGCGCGGCAGGCGTCGAGCCGTGGGCCCAGCGCGGCGAATCCGGGCAGGTCGCGCTTGTTGGCAAGCAAGGCGAAGCGGCAGCCGTTACTCTCCGCCGCAACGATCCAGCGCTGCACCAGCTCGTCGTCATACGGCGGCATCGGGGCGACGATGCCCAGCACCTGCGTGACGTTGGCGGCGAGCAGCTTCTGGCGATGCGCATCGGAGCGAAACAGCAGCGTGCCGCGCGGCTCGAGCGCTTCGATCGCGCCCTCGCCGCCCGCCGCAGGCGCCACCCGCACCCGGTCGCCACAAGCCACCGCGAGGCTGCGGCCGCGCAACACGCAGTTGATGGTGGAGCCGTCCTCGAGGCGCACGGCGAAGTGCCGCCTCCAGGCAGCGGTGACCAGCCCGGCCGTCGCGGCGCTCACGCGTTGAGCGCTTCGACCTTGGCCGCGCAGATGCAATCGTTGAGCGTCACGCCGCCGGCGTCGTGCGTCGAGTAGGAGACGACGACGCGGCCGTAGTGAACGCCCAGATCAGGATGGTGATCCTGACGGTGCGCGACATGCGCCACGGCATTGACGAACGAGAGCGTCTCGTAATAGTTCGCGAAGCGGTAGGTCTTGGTAAGCCGGTTGTTCTCGTACTCCCACCCCGGCAGCGCCAAGAGGCGCTGGGTGAGCGCGGACACCGACAGCAGGGGAGCGCGGGGGTGGCAGTTCAGTGCCGACAGGGCGGCTAGCTCCGGGGTCATGGCGAGGCGGCCACGGCGCGCCGCTAGCGCGGCGCGGGCTCCAGGCGGGCGATGCGCGCCGGCGCCGGCGGATGCGAATCGAAGAACAACGAATGCAGCGGATCCGGCGTCAGGGTGCTGGCGTTGTCCTCGTAGAGCTTGACCAGCGCGGTGACGAGCGCCGCGCCGGAGGCGTTGCGCGCGGCGTAGCGGTCGGCCTCGAACTCGTGCCGTCGCGAGTACATCGCGGCGAGCGGCGAGGCCAGGAATGTAAACGCCGGCAAGGCGAGGATGAACAGCACCAGCGCCACGCCGTAGCGCGGCGCCGGTCCGGGCACGCCCAGGCCGGCGTAGAACCAGGGCTCTCCCACCAGCCAGCCGAGGAGCGCGAGCAGCGCGAGGCTTGCGGCCGCCGACCAGGCGGCCCGCTTGAACACGTGCCTGAGCTTGAAATGCCCGAGTTCATGGGCCAGAACCGCCTCGACCTCGTCGGGCGCCAGTCGGTTAAGCAGCGTGTCGAAGAAGACGATGCGGCGTGCGGCGCCAAACCCGGTGAAGTATGCGTTGCCGTGGGCCGAGCGCTTCGACCCGTCCATCACGTACAGACCGCGAACCGCAAAACCGCAGCGTTGCAGCAGTCGTTCCACCCGCTCCTTCACGCCAAGGTCGGTCAACGGCTTGAAGCTGTTGAACAAGGGCGCGATGAGCGTGGGGTAGAGGGCGAGCATGAGGAACTGGAAGGCAACCCACGCCAGCCAAGCGTAGAGCCACCACAGCGACCCGGCGCGCTCCATGAGCCAGAGCACGAGGCCGAGCAGCGGCATGCCCAGCGCGGCTGCCACCAGCACGCCCTTGACGATGTCGGCGACCCACATGCCCGGGGTCATGCGGTTGAAGCCGAAGCGCTCCTCGATGACGAAGGTGCGGTACCACGCCAGCGGCAATGCGAGCGCGCCGGAGATGAGCACCACGGCGATGATCAGGACCACGTCCTGCAGCAGTGGCACGACGGGCAGGGTGGCGGTCCAGGCGGCGATGGCCGAGAGCCCGCCGCCGAGCGTGAGCCCCAGCAACACCGCCGTATCGAGCAGCAGGTCGATGACCGCCACGCGGGTGCGCGCCGCGGTGTAATCGGCTGCCTTCTGGTGCGCCGCGAGGCCGATCCGGTCGGCGAAATGCGCCGGAACACCTCCCCGATTCGCCAGGACATGCCGCACCTGTCGCCGCGCCAGCCACAGCTGCAGCGCCAGCGAGACGCGCCAGCGCGAGCAGAAACAGCGACGTGAACAGGCCGGCAGTCATGAGCGCAACGCGGACAGATGGCGAGGCAGGCGCGAACCGGTCAGGATCAATGCAGGCGAGCGGAGGGGTGTGCGAGAATACGAGTTCGTCACCACGCCGCTATTCTACGCCACGCCGTCTGACATGCCGCAAGACGCCAATCGCCTGATCTGGATCGACATGGAAATGACCGGCCTGAAGCCCGAGTCCGATCGCATCATCGAGGTCGCGCTGGTCGTCACCGACGCCGCGCTCGCCGCGGTCGCCGAAGCGCCGGTGCTCGTGGTGCACCAGGGCGACGTGACCCTCGCCGGCATGGATTCGTGGAACCAGGCTACGCATGGACGCTCCGGACTGATCGAGCGCGTGAAGACCTCGAGGCTCGACGAGGCCGAGGTCGAGCTGCGCATGCTCGCGTTCCTGCGCGAGCACGTGCCGGCGCGCGCCTCGCCGATGTGCGGCAGCTCCATCTGCCAGGATCGGCGCTTCCTCGCGCGGTGGATGCCCGCGCTCGAGGATTACTTCCATTACCGCAACCTCGACGTGTCCACGCTCAAGGAGCTGTGCCGACGCTGGAAACCCGATGTCGCCAAGGGCTGGGTGAAGCAGGGCAAGCACGAGGCGCTGGCCGATATCTACGAGTCGATCGACGAGCTCCGCTACTATCGCGACAACTTCCTGCGGCCGTGAAGTTCTGCAGCCACTGCGGCTCGCCCGCGCTCGAGTTTCGCGTCCCCGCCGGCGACACGCTGCCGCGGTACGTGTGCGGCGCCTGCAACACGGTCCACTATCAGAATCCGAAAGTCGTCGTCGGCTGCCTGCCGGTGTGGGACGAGCAGGTGCTGCTGTGCCAGCGCGCGATCGAGCCGCGGCGAGGGCTGTGGACGCTGCCGGCGGGATTCCTCGAGAACGGCGAGACGATCGAAGCCGGCGCCGAGCGCGAAACCGTGGAAGAGGCCAGGGCGCATGTCGCCATCGGCGCGCTCTACACCATGATCAGCCTGCCGCACATCAACCAGCTCTACGTGATGTTTCGGGCTCGGCTGGTCGATCTCGACTTCGGTCCCGGAGCGGAAAGCCTCGACGTGCGGCTGTTCGACGAGGCGGCCATTCCGTGGGGCGAGCTCGCGTTCCGGACCATCGCCCGCACCTTGCGCAACTTCTTCCTCGACCGCAAGTTGGGCGCCTTCCCGGTGCACGTGAGCGCGCTCGACCGGCGCGCGCCGCTCAAGCCGGAGCTGACCGGTGCGGGCTAGCTGGGCTGCGGATTGCGATGCGTCCTGTTGATGTGCTCTTCGACCGCTACGGCGGTTACCACCGCCACCCGGCTAACAAGGCGATCCACTGGATCTGCGTGCCGCTGATCGTCTGGAGCGTGATGGGGCTTTTGTGGTCGGCTGCACCGATCGCGGCGTACGCGGCGGTCGGCGCGGCGCTGGCCTTCTATCTGTGGCTGTCGGCGCCCATCGCGCTGGGCATGGCTGCCGTGTTCGCGGCCATGCTCTATTCGCTGCGCTTTTTCGGGGAGCATACGTTGAGCGTCGCGGCGGTGGTCTTCGTCGTCGCCTGGGCAGGGCAGTTCACCGGCCACGCCATCGAGCGCAGCCGGCCGTCGTTTGTCGAGGACCTGCGCTCCTTTCTCGTCGGTCCTGCCTGGCTGCTGGGCGCGGTCTATCGCCGCCTTGGCATCGGCGTCTGATGCCGCCGGCGGCGACAGACAAGGTCGGCTTCATCGTCGCCGGGGTGCAGAAGGCAGGCACCTCGGCGCTCGACCTGTACCTGCGCGAACACCCCGAGCTGTGCCTGCCGAAGGAGAAGGAACTGCACTTCTTCGATACCGACCACTGCTTCGCCGTCGAGCCGGTCGACTACGCCCCGTACCACGCCTGCTTCAGCCCCGGACCCGGGCAGCGCCTGCTAGGCGAGGTGACGCCGGCGTATCTCTACTGGCCGACCGCCGCGCAACGCATCGCCCGCTACAACCCGGCGATGCGACTGATCGTGGTGCTTCGCAACCCGATCACCCGCGCCTTTTCGCACTGGAACATGTCACGCCGTACCGGACGCGAGCCGCTGCCATTCCGCCAGGCCCTGGAGGCCGAACCGGAACGGCTGCGCGCGCTGCCGCTGGAGCTCGCCAAGTCATTCACCTACCTCGATCGCGGCTACTACACCGGCCAGCTCGAGCGCCTGTGGCGCTACTTGCCCCGCGAGCAGACGATCGTGTTCAAGAGCGAGGATCTGCTCGGCGGGCACGCCGAGGTGCTCGCCAGGGTGGCCGACTTTCTCGGCATCGCGCCTTTTCCGCCCCTGGCGCAGAAGAGGGCCGAGGTGCGCGAATACAACGCGGCGATGGGCGCCGAGGAGAAGCGCTACCTCGCCAGCCTGTACGAGACCGAAATCGGCGCGCTCGAGCGGCTGCTGGGCTGGGACTGCTCGGCGTGGCGGGCGTAGATCCGGCGCGCGCCGTCAGAACGGCAGCTCGAGGCCCGGAGCCGCGGCGCCGAACACGCGGCGAAAGTCGGCCTGGATGCGCCGGAGCGCCGGTTCGTTGTCGGCTTCGAAGCGCAGCACGATGACAGGCGTGGTGTTCGATGCGCGGGCGAGGCCGAAGCCGTCGGCGTATTCGACGCGCAGGCCGTCGATGCGGATTATCTCCGCCGCACCCGGGAATTCGCGCGCCCGCGGCGAGCCGGGCGATCAGCGCATGCGGCTTCGCCCGCGCAGGCGAAGTTGAGCTCCGGGGTCGAGAGGCTGTCGGGCAGGGCGTTGAGCGCCGCCGACGGGTCGGCCTGGCGCGACAGGATCTCGAGCAGGCGCGCGCCCGCATACATGCGCGTCGTCGAAGCCGTACCAGCGCTCCTTGAAGAAGGTGTGGCCGCTCATCTCGCCGGCCAGCAGCGCGCCGGTCTGCTTCATCTTCGCCTTGATCAGCGAATGCCCGGTCTTCCACAACAGCGGCTTGCCGCCATGGCCGACGATCCAGGCCTTCAGGTTGCGCGCTCGACTTGACGTCGTAGATCACCGTGCGCGCGCGGATTGCGCGCCAGCACGTCGGCGGCGAACAGCATCAGCTGCCGGTCCGGATAGATGATCTGCCCGTCCCTGGTCACCACGCCGAGGCGGTCGCCGTCGCCGTCGAAGGCAAGCCCGAGTTCGTTGTCGGTCGCTGCCAGGCAGTCGATCAGGTCGCGCAGGTTCTTCGGCTGCGACGGGTCGGGATGGTGGTTGGGAAAGGTGCCGTCGACCTCGCAGAAGAGCTCGGTCACGGTCGCAGCCGAGGCGGCGGAAGAGCTCCGGGGCGAAGGCGCCGGCCACGCCGTTGCCGCAGTCGACGGCGATCTTCATCGGCCGCGCCAGCTTGACGTCGCCGACGATGCGGTCAAAATACGCCCGCGCGACGTCGGCCTGGCGCAGCTCGCCGGCGCCGCTGTGCGAGGCGCCCGGATTCGATGCGGGCCTTGAGCGCCTGGATGTCGTCGCCGGCCAGCGTGTCGCCGGCGATCACCATCTTCAGGCCGTTGTAATCGGGCGGATTGTGGCTGCCGGTGACCATGACGCTGCATTGCGTCTTGAGCTCGTAGGCGGCGAAATAGCTCATCGGCGTGGCCACCATGCCGATGTCGATCACGTTCGCAGCCGCTCTCCCGGATGCCGGTGGCGAGGGCGCGCACCAGCTCGGGGCCCGAGGGCCGGCCGTCGCGGCCACGATGACCGTGTCGCGGCCACGCTCCCGCGCGAGCGTGCCCAGCGCCTGCCCGATGCGCTGCACGATGGGCGCGGTCAAGCGTCTTGCCGACGATGCCGCGGATGTCGTAGGCCTTGAAGATTTCCGGTGGCAGGTACATGGGCTCTAGGCGGCCGCCTTGGCGGCGGAAAAGAATGCCACCAGCCGCTGCGGCAGCCAGCCGAAGCGGCCGGGGAAAGGCAGGTCCAGGAAACCGGCATGGCCGCCTGTTCCGGGCTGCTCGAGCGCGATCGCGCGGCTCACCTCTGGGCCGCGGGGCAAAGACGTTGCCGGGATGAACGGATCGTTGCGGGCGTTGAGGACGAGCGTGGGCAAGGCGACCGACTTGAGCCATGGCTTGCTGCTCGCCCGCGACCAGTAATCCTCGGTGCCGGCGAAACCATGGAGCGGCGCGGTGACGGCAGCGTCGAAGCCGTACATCGAGTCGACGCGACCGATGGCGGCAGCATCGAGCGCGCCGGGAAAGCGCCGCGCCATCGACAACGCCTTGGGCACCAGCGTGCGCAGAAAGTACCGGGCGTAGATGCGGTTGACGCCCTGATCGATGGCGATGCCGGCGGCGGTGAGGTCAAGCGGGGTCGACACCGCGGCCGCGGCGCGCAGCACCGCGACCGCGCGAGACTCCTCGCGACCGAGCCAGTTGAGCAGCGTGCTGCCGCCGAGCGACACGCCGGCGGCAAACAGCGGTGCGGCGGGCGCCTGCACCCGGATCGTCGACAGCATCCACCCGACCTCGGTGTAATCGCCCGAGTGATAGGCCCGCGGCAGCCGGTTCGGCTCGCCGCTGCAACCGCGGAAATGGGGCACTACGCCGCGCCAGCCAATGGCCGCGAGGTGCGCCATCAGTGCCAGGGCATAGTGCGCCGCCGAACTGCTTTCCAGGCCGTGAAAGAGAACCACCACGGGCGTGTGTGCGCTCGCGCCCGGAACATCGACCCAGTCGAAATCGACGAAATCCCCGTCCGGCGTAGCGAAGCGCTGGCGCCGGTAGCCGACCTGTGGCCGGCGAACGAAGACCGGGTAGATCGTCTGCGCGTGCCCTCCGGGAAGCCAGGCAGGGGCTCGGTAGCTGCCATTGACACCCTTCATCACGGCGCGGTGCGTCCTTCTACCCGATCCCAGAAAGGCGCGCACTTGGCGAACGCCTGCTGCGCCTGCCGCAAGCGCTTGAGTTCGGGCGCCACGCTCGCGGCAAGCCAGCCGCGCACGATGCCGGCGGCATGGGCTGCGTCGGGCCTGCGGTCATCCGCCGGTGCGAGTTGGTCGATGAGCTTGCCGGCGATCTCCAGATCGTTCAAGTGTCCGAGGATCGATTGCAGCCGGGACAGGGCCTGGATGTAGGCCTTGCTGCGCCGGTCCGAGAACAGCGGCGCGAAGAACTCGGCGGCATAGCGGAGCTTTTTCGCCGCCACGCGCGCCCGGTGCCGGTCCGCGGCATTGAGGCGATGCACGTGCCGGGCGCGGCGGGTGAGCTTCTCGTGGCGCTGCTGCAGCACCGGTGCGATCCAGTCCCGCGCCCGCGCCGGCACGGACGGCGGGGCGGTGGCGCGAGCGAGTCGCGTGAAGTAGCCGCCGAGGGCGAGCAGGAGGCGCTGGAAGCGAGGCGCGGCGATGGTTTCGCGCGCCATCCCGGACAACTGTCGTCGCCGCAGGGCGGCGCGCCGGCGCAGGCGGACGATGCCCGGCCGGGTGCCGAATTCGGTCGCTATTTCGGGCAGCGTCTCGACTGCGAACACGTCTAAGTCGCGCGCCGGGCCGAGAATCGAGCCGAGCCAGCGAAGCTCCTGCACGAGCGGCTCGATAGGCTCGGCCGGGGCGACCAATGGCGCGAGCTGGAGCAGCGAGCGCAGCCGGCGCCAGCCCACGCGCAGCTGATGCAGGTACTCAGGATCGTCGTGCGCGAGCATCGCCTCGGAGTTGACCTCAAGCTGCGCGACGCAATCCATGGCGATCATCGACAGGGCTATCGGCGCAGTGGCGTCGGCGGGCACCTCCACCGGCCGCGCCCGGCGCGGCTTCGGCACCGTGCTGCCGTTGGCCAGGGCGAAGCCACGCTCGGCCTTGCTCGCGTGGACGACGCGCAGAGGCAGGTCGGTGGCGAGCGCGTCGGCGAGTTCGAACAGGCGCAACGCGTCGCCGTGGTCGATCTCCACCTCGATCTCGCTCACCGGCGCGCGGCGGCGGCCGGAACGGATCTCGCCGCTGTCGAAGCAGAGCGTTGCCCGCGTGCCGTCGGCGAAGGTCAGCGGAAGCTCGCGGCGGCGGATCGCGGTGACGAACACGCGCCGGCAGCGGCCGCCTTCGCGCGCGAAGAGCTTGCGCCACGGCGTCTCGGCGAGCTTCCCGAGGTCGAGTCGCGGCGCGGGCAGCCACCACTCGAACTCGGCACGGCGATGCACTCCGCCGGCAGCCGCGCCGTCGCCTTTGACGGTCTGCAGCCAGCGCGTTCCGACCTGGCGCAGGCGCAGCGCGACACCGGCGCCGGCGAGGTCGCGTTCGGGTGTGTCGTAGTACTCGCTGAAAAGCTGGTGGCTGCGCAGCCGGCCGCTGGCGATGGCGGCGACCGCCGGGTGGGCCCGTACCGACGCCAGGGCGCCCTCCGGTGCGGTCAGCTTGAGTTCGATCTCTTCGGCCATGGCCCGGTGGATGCGGCCGTCGGCGCCGCGCGGCTCTAAGACGCCTCGGTCAACAGCAGCCGCCTGCGGCGCACCGCATCGGCAAGCTCGCGCAGCACGCCCACGCTCGCATCCCAGCCGATGCACGCGTCGGTGACGCTCACGCCATACTCGAGCGCCTGCCCGGGAACGAGGTCCTGCCGCCCGGGATGGATATGGCTTTCCAGCATCACTCCCACAATGCGATCGTCGCCGCCCGCAATCTGCCCGGCCACGTCGCGCGCCACCTCGACCTGGCGCTCGTAATGCTTCTGGCTGTTGGCGTGGGAGCAATCGATCATGATCCGCGCCGCGAGTCCGGCGCGCCCCAGCTCGGCGCAAACCCGCTCAACGCTGGCCGCGTCATAGTTGGGCGCGCTGCCGCCGCGAAGAATGATGTGGCAGTCCTCGTTGCCGGCGGTGCTGACGATCGCCGAGTGGCCGCCCTTGGTGACCGACAGGAAATGATGCGGCGCCGAGGCCGCCTTGACTGCATCGACGGCGATCTTCACCCCGCCGTCGGTGCCGTTCTTGAAGCCAACCGGGCACGACAGACCGGAAGCGAGCTGGCGATGCACCTGGCTCTCGGTCGTGCGCGCACCGATCGCACCCCAGGCGATCAGGTCGGCGATGTACTGCGGAGTGATCATGTCCAGGTACTCGGTTCCTGCAGGCAGCTCCAGCTCGTTGATCTCGAGCAGAATCCGCCGCGCCAGCCGCAGGCCCTCGTTGATGCGGAAACTGCCGTCGAGCCGCGGGTCATTGATGAGGCCTTTCCAGCCCACGGTGGTGCGCGGCTTCTCGAAATAGACGCGCATGACGGTGATCAGTTCGCCGGACAATTCGCGCCCGAGCGCGGAGAGCCGTGTGGCGTAGTCGATCGCCGCGTCGTAGTCGTGGATCGAACAGGGCCCGACGACGACGAGCAGGCGGTCGTCGGCGCCGTGCAGCAGGCGATGAATGGCGGCTCGGGCCTCGTAGGTTGTTCTCGCCGCGACCTCCGAGGCCGGCGACTCGCGCAGCAGGTGTGCCGGCGGCGCGAGCTCCATGATGTCGCGGATGCGGGTATCGTCGATGGGCAGGCGCGCGGCCGCAGCGGGCGCTGCGGCCACCTTGCTGCCTTGCCGGATGGGGGTGGACAAGTCGAGTTCCTCAGGCAAAAATTTTTATTGCAAAAACATCATTTTACCGGCCAGGCGAAGTGCGGAGGAGCATTTTGACACAACCCATGCTGCACTGCACGGCGAAGAGTGGCAAGGGTGTGCAGGCCGCGTCGCTGCCCGGCAGGCGGCCATTGCCGGCCGCCGCGCCAATGCCGTAGACTCGCCGCTGCTTGCTCGCAAGCACGTTGGACCAACCAGGGAGATCCCGATGAAGTCACTGCTCGTGCTCACGCTCGCCGGCTTGTTTGCCTGCGGCGCCGCGGCGGCCGCCGACACCGCGGCCGATACCACCAAACCGGCTGCGACCAATTCGCAGCAGGACAAGATGAAGCAATGCAATGCCAAGGCGGGCGACATGAAGGGCGACGAGCGCAAGGCGTTCATGAAGACCTGCCTGTCGGCGCAGCCGCCGGCGCAGCCGCACAACAAGATGGCCGAGTGCAATGCCAAGACCAAGGGCATGAGCAAGGCCGACGCGGACAAGGCGCGCTCGGAGTGCATGAAGCAGAGCTAGGCCGGGGCCCTACTCGGCAACGGGCTCCTGCGGCGGGGTGATCTGCGGCCGTCGAGCCGCGGCCTCGTGGTGCGCGCTCGGTGCGCCGGTCAGGCCACGACGCCGAAGAGCTTGCCGACCAGGAAGGTGACTGTCGCGGCCAGGCTGCCGAGCAGGAGCATCCGCACCCCGGAAGCTAGCGCCGCGCGGCCGGTGAACAGCGACAGCGTGGCGCCAACGGCGAACAGGGCGACCGCGGTCAGGCCCCCGGCAATGGGCAGCGCCTGCGCGCCGGCGCCGAAGGCGAAGGGCAGCAGCGGCACCGCCGCGCCCAGGGCGAAAGAAAGCAAGGACGCGATTGCCGCACCCCACGGCGAGCCCAGTTCGTCCGGATTGAGCCCGAGTTCCTCGCGCGCGAGCGTGTCCAGGGCATGTTGCGGGTCGGCGACGAGCTGCTTGGCGATGCGCTCGGCCTCGCCGCCGGAAAGTCCCTTCGCCTTGTAGATGAGCGCCAGTTCCTGCGCCTCCGCGTCGGGATACTCCGCGAGCTCGTCGCGTTCGAGCCCGATCTGGTATTCGAAGAGCTCGCGCTGCGAGCGCACCGAAACGAACTCGCCGGTCGCCATGGCGAAGGCGCCCGCGGTCAGGCCGGCGACCCCGGTCAGGAGCACGAACGCGGGGTCGGAACTCGCGCCGGCGACGCCGAAAATGAGGCTGGCGTTGGAGACCAGGCCGTCGTTGATCCCGAACACGGCGGCGCGCAGGTTGCCTCCGCCGCCCAGGCCACGATGCCGATGCTCGACACCGCCGGCGACCGGCGCGCTGTGGCCGCCCGGCTCGCCCCGGCTGTAGATGGCCATGCCGCGGACTTTCATCGCCGCCAGCACCGCGCGCAGGCGGCGCGGGCCGAGCAGCTCGACTAGCCGGGCAACCAGGCGCGTGCGCAAGTCCGGCGCGTAGGGCTGTGGTGCAGGCTTGCCGCTGGCGGTGAGCTGCGCGCGCCAGATGGCAGCCTGGGCTTCGGCCTCGCCGGCAAGGCGGGTGAACAGGTCGGCCCGGTCGGTGCCGGCCTCGGCATCGGCGCAGGCGCGGTAGAGGAACGCGGAACGCTGTTCCTCGGCCCAGGATTCGAGCGGATTGCTCATGTCGGAGCGCGCGCCTTTAGTCCGCGCTGCCGACGATCGCGTCGATGTGCGCGAGCACGTCCGGGGTGAGCTTCGGCACCACGTCGAGCGATTTCATGTTCTCGACCACCTGCTGCGGTCGGCTCGCCCCGGTGATCACGCTGCTGACGTGCGGATTCTTCACGCACCACGCGAGCGACAGCTGGGCGAGCGTGCAGCCGAGCTCCTTGGCCACCGGTCCGAGGCGACGCACCTTGGCGATCTTTTGCGCGTCGACGATCTTCTCGGCGAGCCACTCGAAACCCTTGAGCGCGGCCCGCGAGCCCGAGGGCACGCCGTCGTTATACTTGCCGGTCAACAGCCCCGAGGCGAGCGGGCTCCAAGTCGTGGTGCCCAGCCCGATGTCCTGGTAGAGCCGCGCATATTCGCTCTCCACCCGCTCGCGGTGCAACAGGTTGTATTGCGGCTGCTCCATGACCGGCTTGGCCAAGTGATGGCGCTCGGCGATCTGCCACGCGGCCATGATCTCCGCCGCGCTCCACTCCGAGGTACCCCAGTAGCGCGCCTTGCCGGCGCGGATGATGTCGTGCATCGCCCACACGGTCTCCTCGACCGGGGTATCGGGATCGGCGCGATGGCAGAAGACGAGGTCGACGTAGTCGAGCTGCAGGCGCTCGAGCGAACCATCGATCGCGGCCATGAGGTACTTGCGATTGAGCGTGTTCTTCTCGTTCGGGCCGTCGTTGAGGCCCCAGAAGAACTTGGTGGAGACGACATACGAAGCGCGCCGCCAGCCGAGCTTCTTGAGCGCATTGCCCATGATCTGCTCGGAGGCACCCTTGGCGTACACTTCGGCGTTGTCGAAGAAGTTCACCCCGGCGGCGTACGCCGCGGCCATGCAGTCGCGCGCCAGTTCGTCTCCCATCTGGTTGCCGTAGGTGACCCAGGAGCCGAACGAAAGCTCGCTCAATTTGAGCCCGGCAGCGCCCAGGCGCCGATAGTTCATCGTTGTTCTCGGATGTGAAAAGGGGCGCCGCGAGTACGGCGCGAAGGGATTCTACCGCATCGCAGCGCGCCATCCGGCGCCCGAGCACGTACAATCGCGCCTTTGCCCGCCGGGGGCGGGACAGACGCACCCGGCCCGCCCCCGGAAGCCTTCCATGCCGAAGACAAGCCGCCCGTTGAGCGTCGAGGATCTGTGGTCGATCAAGCGTATTGGCGCGCCGACCCTTGCAGCCGATGGCAGCAGCGCCTGCGCCGCGGTTACCGCCTACGACATGGAGCAAAACGAGGGCCGCACCGAGCTGTGGCTGTTCTCGACCGACGGCGGCAAGCCGCGCCGGTTGACCGCCGGCGACAAGGACAGCGAGCCGTGCTGGTCGCCTGACGGCAAATGGATCGCCTTTGCGGCCAAGCGCAAGGACGATGAAGAGGCGCAGGTCTACCTCATCGCCCCGGACGGCGGCGAGGCGCGCCGGCTCACCTCCGTCGCGGGCGGCGCGTCGGGGCTGCGCTGGTTTCCCGACAGCAAGCGCATCGCGTTCATCTCCTGGGTCTGGCCGGATCTCAAAACCGACAAGGAGCAGGCCAGGCGGCGCAAGGAGCGCAAGGACTCCAAGGTCAAGGCCCACCTCTCGGAACGTCGCGAGTACCGCTTCTGGGACCATTGGCTAGCCGACGGGCGCGAGCCGCACGTCTTCGCGGCCGAGGTGGCAGCCGGCCGCGCCCGCGACCTGCTCTCCGGCACCGGCCTTGCCCTGCAACCGTGGGAGCCGTCGGCCGATCTCTACGACATAAGCCCGGACGGGCGCGAATTGGCGCTCACGGTCGATCTCGCCGCCGAGCCCGGATTGAGCAACGAGACCGACATCGTCGTCGTGAGCGTGGCGACCGGTCGCCACCGCACGCTCACCGCGCAGAGCAAACTGAGCGATGCCTCGCCGCGCTACTCACCCGACGGCCGGTATATCGCCTGGAATTCGTACAACCTCAAGCGCGCCTTCAACGACCAGGGCCGGCTGACGCTGTTCGATCGCCGCCGCGGCGAAAGCCGGCGACTGCTGCCCAAGCTCGACCGGGCGACGATGCGGCACCAGTGGGGACCCGACAGCGCGATGCTGTTCACGCTCGTCGAAGACCGCGGCCGGCACGGCATCTACCGCTTCGGCCTCGGCGATCCGCTGCCCACTCAGGTCGCCCCCGGCGGCACGATCACCGGTTACGCCCTGTCGCGCGACGGGACGCGCATCGCCTTCGCTCGAGCCACGCTCTCGCATCCTCCGGCGCTGTTCGCCTGCGGCAGCGACGGGCGCTGGGAACGGCCCATTGAGCAGCTCAATCGGGCGCTGCTCTCCCGCGTGCGCATGGGACAGACGCGCGAGTTCACGGTCCGAGGCCACGGTGGCGACCCGATCCAGGTCTGGGTCACCTACCCGCCCAACTTCACGCCGCGCAGCAAGTGGCCGTTGCTGCACTCGATCCATGGCGGGCCGCATGCGGCCCATGTCGACGGCTGGCACTTCCGCTGGAACTCGCAGGTGTTCGCCGGCCAAGGCTACGTCGTTATCGGCGTCAACTACCACGGCTCGTCGGGGTTCGGCCAGCGGTGGGTGGAAACGATCACCGGCGACTATGGCGTGCGCGAGTTTGCCGACATCGAGGCGGCAACCGATTTCATGCTCCGGCAACGGTATATTGACCGCCAGCGCCTGGTTGCCACCGGCGGCAGTTATGGCGGATACATGGTGGCCTACATGAACGGGCACACCGACCGCTACCGCACCTTCGTGTGCCACGCCGGCTGCTACGACTGGGTGAGCATGATGGCCACCGACGCGTACCTGTTCTTCTCCAGGGAGCTCGGCGCGTTCCACTGGGACAATCCAAAGCGGGTGATGCAGCAGTCGCCGCACCACTACGTCCGACGCATGAAGACTCCGACGCTGGTCGTCCACGGCGAGCTCGACTACCGGGTGCCGGCGACGCAGGCACTGCAGTACTACAACACGCTCAAGACGCGTGGCATTGCCGCCCGGCTGGTGTATTTCCCGGATGAGAACCACTGGATACTCAAGCCGCAGAACTCGCGCCTGTGGTACCGCGAGTTCTTTGCCTGGATCCGCCGCTACGCACCCGGCGGAGGACGCCGCAGCTAGGCCGGATTGCCCGAAGGCGGCGGGTCGTTTCAGCCGGGGCGAACGGTCGGGGAAGGCCTAGAGCGTCGGGTGGCCCGGGCGACCCGTGCGCACCTCGAGCTTTTCCTGGCAGGCGATGCAACGCGCCGCGGCCGGCTGCACGTTCAGGCGCGGCCAGCCGATCGGCTCCCCGCAGTCGCTGCAGATGCCGTAGCGGCCGTCCTCGACCCGGGCAAGCGCAGCCTCGACCTCGGCGAGCTCCGCCATATCGCGGCTGACCATGGCGATATCCATGTCGGCGAGGATATCGGCCAGCACCCAATCGGCAGTTGCCGCCAGCTCGTTCTTGAAGCCGATGACCCTCGGGTCATCGCTGTTCTCGAGTTCGCGCTGCACTTGGGCGCGCAGCGTCTGCCGGCGGCTTGCCAGCCGCTGGGCGAGTGCCTCGCGCTCGGTGGCGGTGAGGTCGTTCATCGGTTCATTCCCAAGGCGCACGGGCTACGGCCGCCGGAGCGGCTTGCATCCCGGTCAAGGATCGCACGATTTCAGCCGCTGCGGGGACCCGAAGCGGCGCCGATCGTGCCCCACCCGGGGCTCCGAAGCCCGTTTCCCGCGAAGCGGACCTAAGTCTAGCGCACGCGCTTCGCGGGATAATCTTCCTCGATGTTGTCACGGAAGAAGCTCCAGGGCGAGCTCGCGCCGATGAACCGTCGCCACGTATCGGCCGTCACGCCCGAGTATTCGAACGTGCCCGCGGTCAGTTCGACCCTGAGCAGGCGGTTACGTTCGTCGTAGCCGGCGGCGCGCAGGTTGCCGCCGGACAGCCGCTTCATTTCCACCCGAACTGCTCCGCTCAGCGCTTCTTGCGCTGCTTCGGCTTGTGCGCGCGCTTCTTGCCGTAGCTGCCGTTGGAGATCTTGCCGCGGCGTGTACGAACGTCGCCTTTGCCCACGAATCGCCTCCGCCTGCAAGTGCGAGGATGCTACGATTATAGCGCCATACCCGATCGCCACGGCGTCAACTGCCGCCCGAGAAGAGCCTCTGCGTGTTGCCCGCCCGCGCCTTCGCCGCCGCGCTGTTTGCGCTGAGCTTCGCCGCGCTTGGCGCCGATTCCGGCAAGGTGCTGCGCACCGCGCTCAGCATTGCCGAGTCGAGCTTCGATCCCGCTCTCGCCTACGACGCGGCTTCCAATTCGGTGGTCGAAGAAATTTCCGAATCGATGCTCGAATACGAATACCTGGCGCGGCCGGTCAAGCTCGCGCCGCTGACGCTCGAGCGCCTGCCCGAAGTATCGGATCGGGGCGCAACCTACCTGTGCCACCTGCGCAAGGGTATCTTTTTCACGCCCGATCAGGCGTTCAAGGGCAAGCCGCGTGAACTCGTCGCGGCCGACTACGCGTACTCCCTGAAGCGGTTGCTCGATCCGGCGCTGCGTTCGCCATGGAGCTGGATCGTCGAGGGCAAGCTCGTTGGTGGCGACGAACTCGAGGCGGCGGCGAAGGCGCATGGCAAGTTCGACTACGACGCGCCGCTGCCGGGGCTCGAGGTCGTCGACCGCTACACCCTGCGCATCCGCCTGAAGCAAGCCGATTACCGGTTTGCGTACGTGCTGGCGATGCCGGAAACCGCGGCGGTGGCGCGCGAGGTCGTCGAGGCGTACGGCAATGACCTCGGCGCCCACCCGGTCGGCACCGGGCCCTATGTTCTCAAGGAGTACCAACGCAGCAACCGCATCGTGCTCGAGGCCAATGCGGGTTACCGCAAGGTGGTGTTCGACGAGGCCATTCCGCCGAATCCGGACGACGCCACGCTCGCGCGCGCACTGCGCGGCAAGCGGCTGCCGGCGATCGGGCGCATCGAAATCTCGGTCATCGAGGAGGGCCAGCCGCGCTGGCTCGCGTTCCTCGGGGGCGAGCTCGATTACCTGCAACCGTTTCCGATCGATTTCGTCGACCAGCTGCTCGACGATGGCAAGCTCAAGCCGGCGCTGGCCGCCAAAGGCATCCAGCACAAGCTGCTGTTGCGGCCGAATACCTGGTGGGCGTACTTCAACATGGACGATCCGGTCGTCGGCGGCTACACGCCGGAGAAGATCGCCCTGCGACGCGCGATCAGCATGGGCTTCAATACCGACGAGTTCATTCGCGTGCTCAACCACGGCCGTGCGATTCCGGCCCAAGGTCCCGTTCCGCCCGATATCGCCGGCTACGACCCGACGCAGCGCACGCAGGCGCAGGTCTACGATCCGGGGGCGGCGCGCGCGCTGCTCGACCGTTTCGGTTACAAGGATCGCGACAGCGACGGCTACCGCAAGCTGCCCGCCGGGACGCCGCTGGTCATCGAGCAATGGTCGACCCCGGTCTCCAGGGCGCGGCAGCAGGACGAGCTGTGGAAGAAGAACATGGACGCGATCGGAATCCGCATGGTGTTCAAGAAGGACAGGCTCCCGGAGCTGCGCAAGATGGCACGGGCCGGCAAGCTGCAAATGCGCGTTGACGGATGGAACGCCGATTACCCGGATGCCGAGAATTTCATGCAACTGCTCTACGGCCCCAACGTCGGCCAGGCCAACGATTCGCGCTTCAGGCTGCCGGAATTCGACCGCCTCTACGAACAAGCGCGGATGTTGCCCGACTCGGCCGAGCGCACGCGAATCTTCGACCGCATGACCGAACTCGTGGTCGCCTACGCGCCGTGGAAGCTAACCGACCACCTGCTCGAGGACCACGTCATCCAGCCCTGGGTGATCGGCTACAAGCCGCACCCGATCCGCTCCGATATCTGGAAATACCTCGACATCGATGAGAGCAGGCGCGCGCGGTAAGCGGCTCTTCGCGCGCTCTAATGCGGCGGCGGCGTATAGGGCCCGCACTGGGTGAGGGCAACCGCGGTCGAGCTGTTGTAATCGACCAGGGTCAGGTCGGTTCCCTTGCCGCGCAATTCCAGGTTGCCGTTCGAAAAGCGCAGCCCCGTGGTCGCCGGTATCTGATACAGCGACACCGTGTCGCCGGTAGGCAGCAGCAGCCGCGCCGTGCCGGCGTCGAAGCGGATCACCAGCCGCTCACCCTCGAGCAGGCAGACGAAGGTGTTCTTGGCCGCCTCCTCCTCTTCCTTGCTCGGATTGCCGACACAACCGGCCTGTGTCGCCAGAATGAGCAGCACTAGGAAAAAATGCATCGACCAAGCGCGCATGGACCGACCTCCAGTCGAACACCCCGCCCAGACCGCGGAGCATAGCATCAACGCCGTGGATTAATGCACCGCGTCGCAGAGTCGGGCATTGCGCGTGCGGCCGCCCGTCTGCGGCGTGAACACGAACGTGCAGGGGTCGAACCCTTCCTTGACCAGCGCGGCCACGATGTCGTGCAGCGCCGCGTCGGTCAGGGCCGGCTCGCGCGCCACCACCCGGCCGAAGCGCAGCGACGGGTGTCCGGTCACCAGCCACCGGTAGTCCGGGTCCCGCGCAATGATGATCGATTCTCGCCCGAACGGATACCACCAGATACCCAGGAAATGCACGCTCGTGACTTTGAGCACTGACGGCAGCGCCGGATCGAGGGGGCGCGCCTGGCCTTCGCTGATTTCGACGCCGCCGTCTGCGCGCAGGCAGCGCGCCCGAGTCATCATCGCACCGTGGTCCGCGGGCGTGTATTCCAGAACGGTATCGCGCGCGCAGCGGCTTTGCAGAAAGCCTGGGATCGCGGCAATCTCGTACCAGGTTCCGAAATAGCGATTGAGGTCGAAATCGGCGACCGGCGAGAGCGCGGCGGCCGGGGCGCTGGCGGTCAATGCGCCGAGCAGCAGGCCCAGCCGCCACCAGCGCGCCGCGCCGATCCTGCCAATCTGAAGCAACGCGGGCATCGGTTTCCCCTCAAGCGCGATTGGACGCGAATCCGAGCACTGCACCGGCCGCGCCGGCCGGCTCTGATCCGGCCACCGGCGCGCCACAAGAACGGCCCGTGGGCGCGAGGTTGGGCAACATCCGGGCGATGTCGCAGCGATTGTATCGCCATTCATCGCTGCCCGGGTCGGCGAAGAGCGCCCGACGAGGCTTGCGTGAGCGCCGGCAATGCCATCGCCGGCAGGGCGCGAGACTATTTGTGACCGAACCGTATCGCCACTGCTGTCAGCCGGCGCGCGGCAGCGCCTCAATCTCGCGGTCGGGTTGACCGCCCCAGCACTCGAACACCGCCGTGACGGCTGCCGCATCTGCGGCCGCGGCCAATGCCGCGCGAAAGGCGGGGTCGGAGAAGGGTTCGGCCACCGTCCGCAGCAGCTGCAGCTGGGCTTCGGGCGCGCCCCCGAGCGGAACGAGCATGACCAGTAACTCCGACACCGGCTTGGCGCCAGGCGCGTCGAATCGGATCGGCACCCTGGGGCGCACGAACAGGGTCACCGGTCGGTCGATGCCGGGCACGCGCGCATGGGGAATGGCCAGGCCCTCGCCGATGCCCGTCAAGCCGGCCTGCTCGCGCCGATGCAGCGCGCGGAAGATCAACGCGACGTCGATGCGGCAGGATTGCCCGAGCATCTGCGCGGCCGCGCGGAGCAGCGCAATCTTGCCCTGGACATCGACGTCGAGTGCAACCGCCTGCGGGACGAGCAAAGCACCGTACGGGCTCATGCCTCGCGGCGACTGTCAGCCCGTCGGCCAGCCGGTCAGCGTCGCCAGCACCTCGGGGGCGGTAACGCAGGCGTTCAGCCGGTCGCGGAAAGGCTTCGCGCAGAACATGTTGGCAGCCTGGGCGAGCAGCTCCAGGTGCGCATCGGTTGCCTGTTCGGGAACTAGCAGGACGAGGAGCAACGACACCGGCTTTCCGTCCGGCGCCGCGAACGGTATCGCCGCGCGCAGGCGGACGAAGCCGACAAGCGCCCGTGCAAGGCCGGTCAGTCTTGCGTGCGGGATAGCCACACCCTGGCCGAGCGCTGTCGAACCGAGCTCCTCGCGCCCGGCGAGTCCGGCGAGGACCTCCTGCGCGCTCAGGCCGTGTCGCGGCCCGATCGATCTCGCGATGGCGTTGAAAGCGCCGTCGCGCGTGGCGGCCTCGACGTCGAGCAGGATATCCTCGACGGCGATCATGCCGGCAAGGCAGTTCGGCTGCGACCCGCGCACGACTGCCTGCCGCGCGTCGGCGGGTCCTTCGCTGTAATGGGCGGGGTATCGAACATCGTGATGTGCACCAGGGAGCAGTGCGGGTTTCGATATTGGCGAGGGTAATGCGCCGGCCGTAACCCCGACGTCAGTTTCGTTGCACCGGCCGTAAACAGCGTGTAATGGCGCGCCGCCGCTTACGCGTTCCTTACGCCAAGGGCAGCCGAATTGACACGCTTTTTCCTTGCCGCCGAATAGACTGCGCAACACTTTCAGGCAACAGGAAAAGCCGTGTCCACCGAACTTTGGCATCACTATCTGCTACTGCGGGCGCTGCTCGTTTTCGTGCTCGCAGGACCGCTAATCGTGCTGGCGCTCCTGTTTCGCCGGACCGACCGGCCGCGCTCCGAAGACCGGGCGCCGGACAACGCCGCGCCGGGCGCTCCTCCCCGCCCGGGATGCGAACCTCGCGTCGAATCGACCCCGAGCGAGTGGCGCGGCGATCGGTGGTCCGATCGGCACGCCGCCTAGGGCGGCGATCGTGCCGGACCGGCGGCGTTCTTTACAGCTTCTTAACGCCGCGCCAGATATCGTTAGCGGTTGGCAGCTCACACGACCCCCGGAGTCGCTATGACAGACCTCCTGCAGGACCTTGTATTCGTGGCCATCATGGTCGCGTTCTTCGCCCTGAGCAGCGGCTTGATCCGCTTCTGCGCCAGGCTCATGGACCAGCGGGGGCATTGATGAACTGGGCCTATTGGCTGAGCGGCCTTGCCGCACTGGGCATCTTCGTCTATCTGGTCATCGCCTTGTTCAAGCCGGAGCTCTTCGAATGACAACGCTATTGCAGACGCAGGGCTGGCTGCAACTCGGCCTGTATCTGGTCGTGCTGCTGCTCTTGGCCAAGCCGCTCGGCGCCTACATGGCGGCCGTGTACGACGGCCGGGCCGCGTGGGCGCAGCGTGCCGGCGGCTGGCTGGAGCGGCTCGTCTACCGCGGTGCCGGCATCGACGCGGCAAAAGAAATGGACTGGGTCGAGTACGCCATGGCCATGCTGTGGTTCAACCTGCTCGGCGCGCTGGCGGTATACGCGATACAGCGCCTGCAGGTGTGGCTGCCGCTCAATCCGCAAACGCTCGGAGCGGTCAGCCCGGATTCCTCGTTCAACACCGCGACGAGCTTCATCACCAACACCAACTGGCAGGGGTACGGCGGCGAGAACACGATGAGCTACCTGACGCAAATGCTGGCGCTGGCGGTGCAGAACTTCGCCTCGGCCGCGACCGGCATGGCCATGCTCGTGGCGCTCACGCGCGGTTTCGTGCGCAGGGAAGCGAAGGGCATCGGCAACTTCTGGGTCGACCTCACCCGCACCACGGTGTACATCCTGCTGCCGTTGTCGATCGTCTTCGCGCTGTTCCTCGTCGGGCGGGGAATTCCGCAGACCTTCGACAAGGCGGCGACCGTGACGCTGCTGCAGCCGGTAACCTACGACAACCCGAAGAACGGCCCCGACGGACAGCCGCTCAAGGACGACAAGGGCAACCCGATCACGGAGAAGGCGACCGCGACCGAGCAGACGATTCCGCTGGGGCCGGTTGCCTCGCAGATCGCCATCAAGCAGCTCGGCACCAATGGTGGCGGCTACTACAACGTCAATTCGGCGCATCCGCTCGAAAATCCGACGCCGCTCACCAATTTCCTCGAGCTGCTGGCAATCCTGCTCATCCCGGCTTCGCTCTGCTACACCTTCGGGCGGATGATCGGCGACACCCGGCAGGGCTGGGCGCTGCTTGCGGCGATGACCCTCGTCTTCGCCGCCCTGCTGCCCTGCACCTATCTGGCCGAGCAGAACGGCAACCCGATCCTCACCAAGCTGGGCGCCGACCAGGTCGCCACCGCGACTAATATCGGCGGCAACATGGAAGGCAAGGAAGTCCGCATCGGCGTCGCCGAATCGGCCTTGTGGGCGACCGCGACGACGGCGGCCTCCAACGGCAGCGTCAATTCCATGCACGATTCGTTCATGCCCCTGGGCGGCATGATCCCGCTGTGGCTCATCCAGCTCTCCGAAGTCATCTTCGGCGGCGTGGGCTCGGGCCTGTACGGGCTCATCGTCTACGCCGTGGTGGCGGTGTTCATCGCCGGCCTGATGATCGGGCGCACGCCGGAGTACCTGGGCAAGAAGATCGGCTCCTTCGAGGTCAAGATGGCGTCGATCGCCATCCTGGTCCCGCCGTTTCTGGTGCTCTTCGGCACCGCGCTCGCGGTGCTGCTCGACGCCGGGAGGGCGGGGGCCTCGAATCCCGGCGCGCAGGGATTCAGCGAAATCCTCTATGGCTTCTCCTCCGCGAGCAACAACAACGGCAGCGCGTTCGCAGGCCTCAACGCCAACACGCCGTTCTACAACACCGCGCTGGGAATCACCATGCTGTTCGCCCGCTACTGGCTGGCGATCCCGGTGCTGGCCCTTGCCGGCGCCTTCGCCGCCGCCAAGCACGTGCCGCCGTCAGCGGGCACCTTGCCCACGCACAGCCCGCTGTTCGTGGTGGTGCTGATCGGCACCGTCATCACCGTCGGTGCGCTGACCTTCGTTCCGGCGCTCGCACTCGGGCCGATCGTCGAGCACTTTCTGCTCTTCGCCGGCAGCTGAGGCGCATCGGCCGCATCTCCCAGCACAGGATTCGCAAAGGGTTCGACATGACCACCGCCAGCGCGCAACCGAGCGCCATTTCCTGGTTTCTGAGCCGCGGGCTGCTCAAGACCGCGCTCATCGACAGCTTCCGCCGCCTGACGCCGCGCTATCAGTGGCGCAATCCGGTCATGTTCGTCGTCTACATCGGCAGCATTCTGACCACGATTCTCTGGTTCCAGGCGCTTGCCGGCAAAGGCGAGGCCCCCGCCGGTTTCATCCTCGCGGTGGCGCTCTGGCTATGGGTAACGCTGCTCTTCGCCAACTTTGCCGAGGCAATCGCGGAGGGGCGGAGCAAAGCGCAGGCGGCGTCGCTCAAGAGCGCGCGCAAGGACACCACGGCGAAGCGCCTGGCGCGGCCCGAAAGGGATGCCGCGCAGACGCCGACGCCCTCGTCGAACCTGCGCAAGGGCGACATCGTGTTAGTCGAGCAGGGCGATCTGGTGCCGGGCGACGGCGAGGTGATCGAGGGCGTGGCGTCAATCGACGAGTCGGCCATCACCGGCGAGAGCGCGCCGGTCATCCGTGCCGCCGGCAGCGACTTCGACTCGGTGACCGGCGGGACGCGGGTGCTCTCCGACTGGATCGTCGTGCGCATCAACGTCAATCCCGGCGAAGCATTCCTCGACCGCATGATCAGCATGGTCGAGGGTGCCAAGCGGCAGAAAACGCCCAACGAAATTGCCCTCACCATCCTGCTGGTGGCGATGACGCTGGTGTTCCTGTTCGCCACCGTGACGCTGCTGCCCTACTCGCTCTACAGCGTCGACATCGCCAAGGCGGGCACGCCGGTGACCATCACCGTGCTGGTGGCGCTGCTGGTGTGCCTGATTCCGACGACCATTGGCGGTCTGCTCTCGGCGATCGGCGTGGCCGGCATGGGCCGCATGATGCGCGCCAACGTCGTCGCCACGTCGGGCCGCGCCGTCGAGGCGGCCGGCGACTGCGACGTGCTCCTGCTCGACAAGACGGGCACCATCACGCACGGCAATCGCCAGGCTTCGGCGCTCTATCCGGTCGCCGGCGTGACCGCGCAGCAGCTTGCCGAGGCGACGCTGCTTGCCTCCCTGGGCGACGAGACGCCGGAGGGCAAGAGCATCGTGGTGCACGTCAAGCGCGCCTACGGCATCTCCCCTCCGCCCCTGCAGCCGGGCCGGTTTGTTCTGGTCGCATTTTCCGCGCAGACGCGGATGAGCGGAGTCACCTACGAGGGGCGCGAGCTGCGTAAGGGCGCGCTCGACGCGGTTCGCAACTGGATACTGCCCCAGGGCGGGCTCATCGACGCCGAGGTCACCACCCGCGTCGAAGAGGTGGCGCGGCGCGGCTCGACTCCGCTGGTCGTCGCCGAGGGCGGGCGCGTGCTCGGCGTCGTCGAACTCAAGGACATCGTCAAGACGCAGATCAAGGAGCGCTTTGCCGAGCTGCGCAAGATGGGCATCCGCACCATCATGATCACCGGCGACAACAAGCTCACCGCGGCATCGATTGCCGCCGAAGCCGGGGTGGACGATTTCGTGGCTGAAATCAACCCCGAGGCGAAGCTCAAGCTCATTCGCGACATCCAGAAGGAGGGCAAGCTTGTCGCCATGACCGGGGACGGAACCAACGATGCGCCGGCGCTCGCCCAGGCCGACGTCGCGGTGGTGATGAACAGCGGCACCCAGGCAGCGAAGGAAGCCGGCAACATGGTCGACCTCGATTCGAACCCGACCAAGCTCATCGAGATCGTCGAGATCGGCAAGCAGCTGCTGATGACCCGCGGGGCACTGACCACCTTCTCCATCGCCAACGACGTGGCCAAGTATTTCGCCATCATTCCGGCGGCGTTCGCCAGCACCTATCCGGTGCTCGGTGCGCTCAACGTCATGCACCTGGCGACACCGAACAGCGCGATTCTCTCCGCGGTCATCTTCAACGCCCTGATCATCCCGGCGCTGATTCCGCTGGCGCTCAAAGGTGTCAAGTACCGCCCGGTCGGCGCCGGGCCGATCCTGCGCCGGAACATGCTGATCTATGGCGTCGGCGGGATCATCCTGCCGTTCGTCGGCATCAAGCTGATCGACATGCTGCTCGCCGCGGTCAACCTTACCTGAAGGAATCGTCGATGTTCGCCTTCGCTCAAATCTTGCCCGCGCTGCGCATGCTGCTGGTGGTTTCGCTGCTCACCGGCATCGTCTACCCGCTGCTGGTGACGGGGATCGCGCAGGTCGCGTTCCCGGGCCCCGCGAACGGGAGCCTCATTACCGACAAGGGCAAAATCGTCGGCTCGACGCTGGTCGGGCAGCCCTTCGATGACCCGAAGTATTTCTGGAGCCGGCCGTCGGCAACCTCGCCGCAGCCATACAACGGGATGGCGTCGAACGGCTCAAACCAGGGTGCGCGCAACCCGGCACTCTCCGACGCGGTCACGGCGCGCATCAAGGCGCTGCGCGATGCCGATCCGGGCAACACCATGCCAGTGCCGGTTGACCTGGTGACCGCCTCGGCGAGCGGGCTCGACCCGCATATCAGTGTCGCGGCCGCGGCGTACCAGGCGCCTCGCGTCGCCAGGGCGCGCGGCATGTCCGCCGACCAGGTCATGACGCTCGTCGATGCGCATACCGAAGGGCGCACGTTCACGGTCATCGGCGAGCCGCGGGTCAACGTGCTGGAATTGAACCTCGATCTCGACCGCGCGCGCTAAACGGCGGGCCGCGGCCGCCCGCGGTACACTACGCGCCGTTGCCATGCTCAACGGCGCGCGATGGAAAGCGAACGTCCTGACCCGGACCAACTGCTCGCCGAGGTGAAGGCGGCCGCGGCCCGCGAGCAGCGCGGGCGGCTGAAGATCTTTTTCGGCGCATCCGCCGGCGTCGGCAAGACCTTTTCCATGCTTGCCGCGGCGCAGGCGCTGCGCCGCGCCGGCACCGACGTCGTCGTCGGCCTGCTTGAAACGCATGGTCGGGCGGAGACCGCAGCCATGCTCGAAGGCCTCGAACTGCTGCCCCCGCTGCTGCTCGACGTGCGCGGCACGATGGTCAAGGAATTCGACCTGGACGCGGCGCTGAAACGCCGCCCGGCGTTGCTCCTGGTCGACGAGCTGGCGCACACCAACGTTCCGGGCGCGCGCCATCCGAAGCGCTGGCAGGACGTCGACGAGCTGCTCGCCGCCGGCATCGATGTGTACACGACGCTCAACGTGCAGCACATCGAGAGCCTCAACGACGTGGTCGGCCAGATCACCGGCATCCGCGTCAACGAGACGCTCCCTGACACCTTCTTTGAGACCGCGGACGAAGTCGAGCTGATCGACCTGTCGCCCGACGAACTGCTCAAGCGCATGCGCGAGGGCAAGGTGTACGTCCCGCAACAGGCCGAACGGGCGCTGGCCAATTTCTTCAAGAAGGGCAACCTGATCGCGTTGCGCGAAATGGCGCTGCGTCAGACGGCCGACCGCGTCGATGCGCAGATGCGCGAGTATCGCGACGAGAAGGCGATCGCGCCGGTGTGGGCGGCGGGGGAACGCATCGTGGTCGCGATCGGGCCCGACCGACGCGGCGAACAGCTGGTGCGCGCGGCGAAGCGCCTGGCAGATTCGATCGACGCCGAATGGCACGCCGTGTACGTCGAGACGCCGCCGCTGTTGCGGCTGCCACAGGCCGAGCGCACCCGCATCCTGGGCTACCTGCGGCTGGCCGAGCAGCTCGGGGCGAAGACGGTGGTGCTCTCGGCGACCACTGTTGCCGAGGAGCTGGTCGCGTTCGCGCATGAGCAGAACGCGACCCGGCTCATCATGGGACGGCCGACCCGGACCGGCTGGCGGCGCGTGCTCTTCGGATCGGTGGTCGACACGGTGACCGCCTCGCTTAGCGGGCTCGACCTGCAGCTGGTCGGCGATACCGATCGCGGCCGCGTCGGCACGACCGGATTCGCCGATCAGCTGGCGCGCACCAAAGCCTACCTGGGGATCGACGAGAGCAAGCCGGTTTCGCGCAAGATGCGCTGGCCCGCGTACGCGGCGGCGGCCGGCATCTGCGCCGTGACGACGGCGCTGGCATGGCTGCTGTTCGGGCGCTTCGAGGCGACCAATCTGGTCATGGTCTACCTCGTCGGTGTGCTGGTGGTCGCCTATCGCTTCGGCCGCGGCCCGGCGATCGCGGCCTCGGTGCTGTCGGTTGCGCTGTTCGATTTTCTCTTCGTGGCACCGCTCTACAGCTTCGCCATCAGCGATACCCAGTATCTGCTTACCTTCGCGGTGATGCTGCTCGTCGGGCTTACGATCAGCAACCTCACCGCCAGCATTCGCCTCCAGGCGCGCGTCGCTCAGCACCGCCAGGCGCGCACCGAGTTCCTGTATACGATGACTCGCGAGCTGTCACGCGCCGGCGGCCTGGAGGACGTGGTGACCATCGCCGTGCAGCACGTGGCGCGGGTGTTCGAGGCCCAGGCGGTGGTGCTGATACCCAACGCCGCGGGGACGATCGCCTATCCGCAGGCCCCGGGCATCTACGGCTCGTACCACGGGGCGGATCTGGGAATCGCGCGCTGGGTCTACGCCAACCGGGTCGCGGCCGGGCTGGGCACGAACACGCTTCCCGGCGCCGAGGCGCTCTACCTGCCGCTGGCCGCCGCGCACAAACTCGTGGGCGTGCTGGCAGTCCTGCCGTCGCGACGTGAACGGCTGCTCATTCCCGAGCAGCGGCATCTGCTGGAGACTTTCGCCGCGCAGATTGCGGCGGCGGCGGAACGCGTGCAGCTGGCAGCGGACGCCGCGAAACTCGCCCGCCAGGCTGAAACCGAGAGCCTGCGCAATTCGCTCCTCAACGCGATATCGCACGATCTGCGCACGCCTCTGGCGGTCCTGGTCGGCGCGTCATCGAGCCTGCTTGCCGATGCCGATCGGCTCTCGGACGGCGCGCGCCGAGAACTGGCGGCGACGGTGCACGACGAGGCCACGCGCATGACCGCGCTGGTCAACAACCTGCTGGACATGGCCCGCCTCGAATCGGGGGCCATTGCGCTCGCCCGGGAATGGACGCCGCTGGAGGAAATAGTCGGCAGCGTTCTGGTCCGGCTGCGCGAGCCGCTGGCAGCGCATCCGGTCACGGTCGCGCTGCCACCGGAGCTGCCGCTGTTGAACGTCGACTCGGTGCTGGTCGGGCAGTTGCTGGCCAATCTGCTCGAGAACGCCGCAAAGTACACGCCGAGCGGGGCGCCGATCGAGATCGCGGCGCAGATATTGCCGGGGCGCGTCGCGGTCGAAGTCGCCGACCGCGGCCCGGGCATCCCCGAAGGCGAGGAGGAGAAGCTCTTCGACAAGTTCTATCGCCTGCAACGCGAGGCTGCGCAGAGCGGCGTGGGCCTGGGCCTGGCGATCTGCAAGGCGATTGTGGCCGCGCATGGCGGCACGATACGCGCCGCCAACCGCTCCGGCGGGGGCGCGGTGTTCCGCTTCGAATTGCCGGCGGGGGAGCCGCCTCGCGTCGAGCCGGAGGCGGAGGTGCGGGTGGCCCCCGGAACCACGCCATGAGCGCCGGCAGCGCCACGCTGGTGGTGATCGAGGACGACCCGCAGATTCGCCGCTTCCTGCGCACCGGCCTGTCGGCAGAGCCAATCCGCATCTTCGAGGCCGAGACCGGCCGGGCCGGCCTGGTCGAGGCCGCTACGCGCAAGCCCGACCTGGTCATCCTCGATCTCGGCTTGCCCGACGTCGACGGGGTGGAGGTCGTGTCCGAGCTGCGCCAGTGGTACACGCGGCCGATCATAATCCTGTCCGCGCGCAGCAACGAGCAGGAGAAGATCAAGGCGCTCGACGCCGGTGCCGACGACTACCTGACCAAGCCCTTCGGCATCGGCGAGCTGTTGGCGCGGATTCGCGCCGCGCTGCGACGCGCCGCGCGCGACGCCGGCGTCGCGGCGGAGAACGGCATCGAATTCGGCGACGTGCGTGTCGATCTGGCGGCGCGGCGGGTGCAGCGCGCGGGCAGCGACGTGCACCTCACCCCCAACGAGTACCGGCTGCTTGCCGCCCTGGTTCGGCACGCGGGAAAAGTCTGTACCCACCGCCAGCTGCTTGCCGAGGTGTGGGGCCCATCCCATGTCGAGCATGGGCATTACCTGCGCATCTACATGGCGCAGCTGCGGCACAAATTGGAAAGCGACCCGACGAACCCGCGCTTTCTGCGCACCGAGGCCGGCGTCGGATATCGCCTGCTGGTCGACTAGCCGGCGAGTGCGCCGCTGCGCAGAAAACACGCGCGGGCGTGCGGACGCCCGGCGGCTAGCAATCGACGACGTTGACGGCGAGCCCGCCGAGAGAAGTCTCCTTGTACTTCGCCATCATGTCGCGGCCGGTGTCGTACATGGTCTTGATCACGGTATCGAGCGCGACCCGGTGCGTTCCGTCGCCGCGCAGCGCCAGCGACGCGGCATTGATCGCCTTGACCGCGCCCATGGCGTTGCGCTCGATGCACGGGATCTGTACCAGCCCGGCGACCGGATCGCAGCTCATGCCCAGGTGGTGCTCGATGCCGATCTCGGCGGCATTCTCGACTTGCGCGTTGCTGCCGCCCAGGGCGGCGGCTAGCCCGCCGGCGGCCATCGAGCAGGCGACACCGACTTCACCCTGGCAGCCGACCTCGGCGCCGGAAAGCGAGGCGTTGCGCTTGCACAGGCCGCCGATCGCCGCCGCGGTCAGGAAGAAGGCGATGACGCCCTCGTCATTGCTCTCCGGATAGAACTCGCGGTAGTAGCGGATGACCGCCGGGATGATGCCTGCCGCGCCGTTGGTCGGGGCGGTGACGACTCGGCCGCCGGCGGCATTCTCCTCGTTCACCGCGATGGCGTAGGCGCTCACCCAGTCGAAGGCCTCGCTCGGGCTCTGCTCGTTCCTCTGCCGGCGGGCGAGCAGCGAATCGCGCAGGCCCTTCGCCCGCCGCCGCACATTCAATCCGCCCGGCAATACCCCCTCGTGCCGCAGCCCGCGGTCGATGCTGTCGTTCATCACCGCCCAGCGCTCGAGCAACCCCGAGCGCAGCTCGGTCGGGCTGCGCAGCGTCAGCTCGTTGACGCGCATCATTTCCGGAATCCGCTTCTTGGCCGCGGTGCCGTGGGCCAGCAATTCCGCGGCGCTGGCGAACGGGTACGGCACCCGCGGCCCCTCGGTCGCTTCGGCGAGCTTCTGCGCCTCCGCCTCGGTGACGACAAATCCGCCGCCGACTGAGTAGAAGACCTTGCGCGAGACGATCGCTCCGGTCGCACCACGGGCCGTGAAGCGCATGCCGTTGCTGTGAAAGGCGAGGGTCTTGTCGATCCGGAAACGCAGGTGATCCTGCTCCACGAAGGCAATGGGGTGCCGTCCGTCGAGCAGCAGGGCGCGCTCTTCGCGCATCCGCCGCATCTTGGGCTCGACCTGGTCCGGGTCGATGCGGTCCGGCGCTTCGCCGGACAGCCCGAGCAAGATCGCCCGGTCGGTGCCATGGCCGCGGCCGGTGAGCGCCAGCGAGCCGAACAGATCGACGACCACCTGCGACACTTCTTCGAGCTGGCCGTCGGCGGCGAGTTCGTGCGCGAAGCGCTGCGCCGCGCGCATCGGCCCGACGGTATGCGAGCTGGACGGCCCGAGCCCGATCTTGAAAAGATCGAAGACGCTGATGAACATTGCCCGGCCCTTTAGCGGGTTCCACCCCCTGGGTTGAGGACTGCCGGGAGATGGTAGACTAAATCGTCGATGATACTCTGGTGGCGCCCTTGAAAGCGTGGCTGCGTTGGCTGCTCGTGCCGGTGTCGGCGGCGGTGCTTGCGGCGGCGGCGTACGCTGCACCGCTCCCCGGCGGAGCCTCGGACGCGGCGTGGCAGGCCTATCAGCGCGGCGACTATGCCACCGCGTTCGCTTCGTATGCCGCCGGTGCCCGCAGCGGTGACCGGCTGGCGCAATACAACCTGGCCATGCTTCTATTGCGCGGCGAGGGGAGCAAGGTCGACGTCGATGCAGCGGTCGCCTGGCTTACCAAGGCCGCCAACGCGGGCATGGCGCAGGCGCAATACAGCCTGGGGCTGATGGCCGAAAGCGGCATCGGCATGGAGCGCTCGCTCACCGCGGCGACCGCCTGGTGGCAGAAGGCCGCCGAGCAGGGTCATACCGAGGCCCAGGTTGAGCTGGCAACCCAGTACTTTCTCGGTCGCGGCGCGCCCAAAGACTGGCAGCTTGCCGCCAAGTGGTACGAGGCCGCGGCCGAGAACGGCGACCCCGGGGCGCAGTACATCATCGCCAGCTTCTACGAGCACGGAGACGGCGTGCCCCAGGATTTGCACCGGGCGCTCAACTGGTACGTGCAGGCCGCGCGCCAGGGCGATATCGGCGCCGCGGTGCAGGCGAAGGATGTGGCGCGCCGGCTGGTCGCCAAGGGCGAAGCGCCGCGCTGAAGCCGGCCGGCAGGTCAGTGCGCGGGGGCCGGGGGCGCGAATCGCAAGCGGTCCGGATAGGACAAGACTTCGGGCAGCGCCCCGCCGGACAGCCGCCGCTGCGTTGCCTGCCACCACTGGGCATCGAGCAGATCGGCATGGTGGGCGAGAAAGGCGGTACGCACTGCCGGGTCGGTGAGCAGGAAGGTCGCGAATTCCTCCGGAAATACGTCGTTGGGCGCGACCGGATACCACACGTCGTTGTCCATCTCGTCGTAGCCGGCGGGCGGCGGAGGAATGCGCCGGAAGTTGCAGCCGGTGATGTATTCGATCTCGTCGTAGTCGTAGAAGACGATGCGACCGAAGCGCGTCACGCCGAAATTCTTGAACAGCAGATCGCCGGCGAAGATGTTCACCGCGGCGAGCTGCTTGAGCGCATCGCCGTAGTCGCGTATGGCCGCCTCGCGCTGCGCCGGCGTCGCCGCCTCGAGGAACAGATCGAGCGGCGTCATCCGGCGCTCGATGTAGAGGTGCTTGACGATGATCATGTCGCCGTCTTCCTCGATGGCGGAAGGCGCCACCGACTGCAGCTCGGCGACGAGCTCGGGCGTGAAGCGCGCGCGCGGAAACGCGACGTCGGAGTACTCGAGCGTGTCCGCCATCCGCCCGACGCGGTCGTGATGCTTGACCAGCAGATACTTTTCCTTGACCTTCTCGGGCGTGGTCTCCTTCGACGGCGCGATCCGGTCGCGGATCACCTTGAACACGTAGGGATACGAGGGCAGCGTGAAGACCGTCATCACCATTCCCTTGATGCCCGGCGCGACGGTGAACGCATCGGTCGAATGCTTGAGGTGATGGAGGAAATCGCGGAAGAAGAGCGTCTTGCCCTGTTTCTGCAGGCCGACCATGGTGTAGAGCTCGGCCTCGGTACGCATCGGCACCATGCCGTGCAGGAAGGTCACGTAGGCCGACGGCACCTCCATGTCGACCAGGAAATACGCCCGGTTGGCCGAGAACAGGAGCGCGATCTGCTCGGGCTCCATGATCAGGGCGTCGACGTGCAGCCGGCCGAGCGCATCGTGCTTGATCGGCACCACGAACGGATAGACCTGGAAGCCGTTGACGATGCGGCCGACGATGTAGGCGGTGCGATTGCGGAAGAACAGCGACGAGAGCACCTGCAGCTGGTGGTTGGCCTCGAGCACGAACGGGCGCGGGAAGCGGGACCGGAATGCCCGAAGCACGAGGCGCAAGTCGCGGCGGAAATCGGTGAACCGGCGCTCGAGGCGGAAGTCGAGCACGATGTCGATCAGCGCCTGGCGCAAGCCGTGCTGACGCGGATAGTACGACCGGTACGACGGCGGATCGGCGTCGATATGCTCGGTCGACACCGCGGGGCGGACGAACAGGCAGCGGTTGTGAAAATAAGTCCGGTGCAGGATCTTGCACGAGACGGAATTGAAGAACGTCTCTGCGCACTCCGGCTGCTGGTGGTCGATCAACAGCCCGATGTAGTGCCGCTTGACGGCCTCCCAGCGCGACTCATCGATGCGCTCGCAGCCGAACTCCCGCTCCAGCCGCGCAACGGTTTCCATGACCCGCCGGTCGTAGAAGTCGATGCGATCCTGGGAGGTGTGCGCGATGGCGAGCCAGTTGCCGGCCTCGAAATGGGCCTTGGCGACACGGGCGCAGTCGCGGAACAGCGCGTAGTGGCGGTTGAAGCCCTCGAGCGTCGCCTGGGCGATCGCGGCCGGCTCGGGAACGGCGGACACGTCGACCGGCCGCGGGCGCGGGAGCGGGTTGAGCAGGCTCGGGGTGGCCATGGGGAGGGTCGGGGGCTGAGGCGAGTTTACCCGACCCTCGGTGCCAAGGCGACGAGGCGTGACGCTGCGGCCGCGGCGGGGTAGAGTGGCAGCATCATGGCCGCCGACCCGCGTCCGCGCCCGGGCAGTCGCTCCGGCCCGCTACCCCGCGTAGCGGCGCTGGCGGTGCTGCTCGTCGCCGCCCCGGCCGGAGCGCAGATTTACAAGTGCACCGACACCGCAGGCAACGTCCTGTACCAGAATGACGTGGCGTGTCCGAAGAACACCAAGGCCGGCCGGGTCGAAATCTTCGACAACAGCTGGACGGCGGATCGGGCGGAGAAGGACGCGGCGTGGCAGCGCCAGGCAGCCGAGCACCGCATCGTCGCCGGAATGCCGCTGCGCTGGGTCCGGGAAGCGCTCGGCGAACCCACCGAGGTGCGCCGGACCGAAACGGCAGGAGCCGACGAGGTATGGCTCTACAACCTTCCCGACCGCAACGCGCAGGTCGGGGTGCTCGCCGATCAGGTTCTCTGGTTTCGCGAAGCGCCGGCGACCGCCCCGGTGGCGCGGGCCGCGGTCGCGCCGGACGCATCGGCAAGCCAGGCACCGCCTGCAAGGCTGCAAGCCGCGGCTCCGACCCCCGCCCAGGTCCTGCATGCCGCGCCGGAGCCGACGGTCCCCGGCACAGGGCAGGCAGGGCGCGCGGAGTCGGATCCTTCCCGGCCGTTACCCGAAGGCCCCTCCATGGCACAGGCAGCCCCGAAGATAACGCCGTCCAGGCATGGCGTCGTCCGCGGGGAGGATTGCAAGCAGGCGCTCGCCGAGCTCGGGCCGCCGGATCGCCAGCGCGACGTGCCCGCGTTTGACAACGCCAGCGATCCGATGACCGAATACTTCTATGGGCCCTCCGGCGGCGCGGGCGAGCGCACGCGCGTCGTCTGCGTCAACGGCAGAGTCGAAGGCGTCGACCGCGCGATCAGCCGCTGAATTCGCGCCCCGCGTTGCCGCGACCGCGCGGCGTCAGTGCGACTACTGCTTGGCCGCGTCGATTTGCTTTTTCAACTCCGTGTTGTACTTGTTGTAATCCTCGACCGCCTTGTTGTTGGCCTCGACCACGGCGTTGATCCAGGCGCGGTTGTCTTCAACATACTTCTTGATGCACTCGCCATAGGCCTTGTAGTCGCGGTTGAAGGCCGTGATCCTGGTATTGGACGCGAGTTCGCCAGGATACTCAGGAGCGACGCAACTGGGCTCTGGGACCGGACGCGACGTCGTGCCCGTCGTGGGGGCGGGTGCCTGCGCTGCCGGGGCCTGCTCCGGGGCAGGTGTCGCCGAAGGGTTCGCTTGCGGTTGCGGGATTTGCGTCGGCGACGGTGCCTGCGGCGGCATGCGGTTGGGGTATTGTGCCAGCGCCGGCGCGGTGGCCAGCGAGAGCGCCGCGAGCGCAGCAATGAACAATAGGCGCAGAAGCATGGGCAACCTCAAAGGAACGATTAAAGCGCACATTCTATGCTTCGCCGCGGGGTGACGGAAGAACCGCCCGATCGACGCAGCGATAAACCTCCGCGACCGCTGCGAGAGCGGGCAGGCGACGAGCGCGATGAGCCTGCAGAGCCACCTCATGAGACCAGGCTCGCGGAAGCAAGATTGCTTCATGGCTCTGTGTCGACGCGACCGGCGCTCGGCAGCCTAACGTACACCATGTGCGCCAGCCAGAAACACGCCAGGCCGATGGCCACCGCGAGCACGGCTATCGTATAGGCGAGCGGTCTGCCATGCCACAACGCGGCCAGCCAGCGATTGAATCGCGCCGCGTAGACGGCCGCCATTCCACCGATACGCTCGACGTTGTATTCATAGACCCTGGAGCTTGCAATTTCCGCCGCAGGGTCGGGCGGCCGGTCGTCGGAGGTGGTCGCGTAGATCAGTGCCGCGGCCAGCAGGCCGGCGAGCATGATCGTCACGCCGCAGGAGACGATGCGAACGTGAAGTGGCATGGGCCGTCTGGCCGACGCGCGCTGCTCGCGGACATCGTTCATGGCGAAGGCCGCTTGGCGACAGCGCTACTTGCTGAGGCGGGAGATCTTGTTGCCCTGCAGGCCCACGCCGGCCATCAAACCTTTTTGGCCGAAGATGAAGGCGTACACGTCGTCCTTCATCGTGATCGACGTGACCGATTTGCCCATCCCTGCGTCGACCACGACCACGCTGGGCCCGACGCCAACCTCCAGTCCGCCGCTTGCGGTCAGGGAACCGAGCGCGCGCTCGTTCATGAAGAACAGGGCATAGCCGTATTGCTGCGCGCCGGCCTGAAGCCCATAGGACGCGCCGGCAGTGCTGTAGTAGCCCACTGCCTTGCGTCCCTTCAGCAGCGCGCCCTCGCCGTACTGCCCGCCGATCATGAATCCAGCCTTGGTGATTTTCGGGAACACGAGGACGGCGACCGCCGCCTTGCTGACGGCGTTCGCGGCCGGGACGCTCGCCAGCAGGCGGCTGTAGACCCTCTGGGCATCCGCTTCGAGTGCACCGCGCCCTTGTCCTGACGCCAACGGCGCGGCGAGCGCGAGCGCCACGGCGCCGAGCAGCACCAGCGGCGAGCGATACCGGGTCCGGCTGTTCATGCTCTCTCCTTGATTTGCTCTCGCTGGATCGGACATAGTCGCATGGTAACGAGTGTATGACACTTCCCGATCCGCGACACGTCTGCCGCATGACGGCGCCGCAGCGTCGGCACGATGAACCGCGAGGGTGTCACAAGCCTCCGGCCCAGCGGTACTGCCAGGCTAGGCCGATCAGGTCGTAGTTGTCGCCGGTTCGTGCCGACACACCGTTGCTGGCGTAGAGTTTGATGGAATTCTCGCGGTCCCTCAACGTTGACCTGCAGCAAAACTGGCGCATCGGAGTTACCCTGGCGCTACCGGTGGACGCTTTCGGAGGCACCCCATCTATTCGCTGCAGGGGCATGTGATCTAATGTGATCTATGCATTCAGCTCGGGGGTCTGGGCTTCGCTCGTACGCCGTTGACGGTTGTTCGACCGCTGAAGTAGGTGGCATCGGTGTCGCCAAGGAAATCGCTGTTCTCGGTATAGAACGTCACCGCTGCCGTGCCTTCCAGCGTCCATGGCCCGATCTGTCCCATGCAGTCGGCCGTTCCCGAGAGCCAGGTATACGGCACCGTCGCGTCGAACTTGGCGGACATGCCCCATAGGTCGAGAGTTCTCACGTCGGCGACGACGGTGCTCGAGTATCTAGGTTCGGATTGGTGATGGGCAAGGTCGGCCCGAAAGCCACCCCGCCCCGTGTGTAGGCGTAGCCCGCGATGAGAAAGTTGACGCCGACCGGGGCCTTGGAATAGGCGCGCGGTTCGATGTCCTGCGCGCGCGCCGACAGTGCGCCCGCGGCGACAGCGCAGGCGAGCGCACCCGTGACCAGTCGTGAGGGCCGAAGCGAAGACAAGGGCCGCATCGCGGTTGAGCTATCCGGAGGCGGCACGCGGGCATTACCGGACACTTGCGGGTCACCGCAGAGGTCGGTGGAGCACATGGGGCGAGCTTCGGTATATCCCGGCCGGTCGCCCGCGTTGGTCTCAACCCTGGAGCACGCCCCTTGCCTTCCACGGAAATTCCGAGCCGTACTTGGCATTCATGAAGGCATTGCCTTCCTTGAAAAACCCGATAGACATGTCGCGATTGCCGCGCCAGCCATGGTCGCCCTCCCGATGCGCGCCGGCTTTCTCTGCTGGATCGTTGACGGGCCAGACGACGGTCGCGTGGCCGGAGCACATATAGGGCGCGTTCGATCTGCGCAAGGCTTCGAGCAGCACCCTGTCGCTTGCCTTGCGCATCCTCGGCTCGAGGCGATGCTGGACCAGCTGCCCGCCGACGAGCGGCGCCAGTTCACGCGATATCAGGTAGGAATTGGTATCGACAAGATTGGACCACGGTCGAGGAGGCTGCACCCCGCCGCGCAGGGCATCCCTTTGATACATCCAGGAAACTTCCGGACCAATGCTTTCGCAATTGTCTTCAACCGACTCGCCGCTCGTCAGGTCCACCACCCGGCGCTGGGAGAACGCCCATTGAAGGTTGTGGCTTTCACATAAGCTCAACAATTGCTCGATGTGATCGGGCTCGTAGTAGGCGTCCTGGTCCAGGAACGCGATCCACGGCGTATCGACGATCATCGCGCTCATGGCATAGATGCGATAACCGTAGAATTCGTCATGGCCCGTGTTCCAGGGCAGCTGGAGAATTTGCGGTTTGCCTCCGGTTCCAGCCAGACACGGAGCGACATCCCTGTCGAACTCACGCTTGAACTCGGGGCCATCGACACACAACAGATGCACGATCTGTCTGCAGGTCTGAGCTCTCACGCTGGAGACGGCGCGCAGTACGGACTTGCTGCCGGTACAGGCCGACACGACGGTTACCTTGTCCTCACCCATCAATCTTCCCTCGCGGTCCGGGACCTCGGGTCACAATCTGGCGGAGAGATTTGCTGACTGTCTGGTCGTAGTTTCAGGGTGCCGGATCCAACGCCGCCGACGCGCCTACGTGGGTAGCCTAGCACGCCTCGATTCGCCCCGACGGGAAGCAGTGCCGACCCGCGCAAGTAGCGTTGATAACAGGAGCGCCAGCCCGGAATCCGCGGTATCCACGAAACGCTCCCACCTGCGCGGTTCCGGCCCCGGATTTCGATGCTTGGTTCGGCGTGATCAGTCGCTTTGGGGCAACCAACACGATGACTGAGGATCCCGTGGTGAGACGCAACCGCGCAGGGAAATTCAACGCAGCGCACCGCGTAAAAGGTAATCCGCCGGGGCAGTCAGCGGCTAGCTGCGTCTAACGCCGCACCTTGGCTTGATTGCGCGGATTGAGGAATCTTGCGCCGACGCAGCTTGTCCACGGCAAATGTTGCGGCTGGAGTTGCGGTGTAGATTTGCATCTCCTTGAACTCACTGTCCTGGACCGGCGTCATGGCGGCATCGGTGTAAGGCGTCGAGGCGCGCGCGACGCGGCGAAGAACGCGCCAATGTTGCCAGTACATCCAGGCGAATCGAACGTGCTTTGACAAGAATTCCCTCGCGTAGCGAGCGTAGAACGCGAACGGACCTTCAAGCGGCATCCCTGGGCGACGGTCTCGGCGATACTTTCGTCGAAAAATCCCTCCTTCCAAGGGATGCACCTTCTCGATGCTCGGGACGGCGTAGTACGACAGCAGCTTTAGCATCATGTTTCGCGGATCGTAACCCCACGCTTTTGCCCGGCGGATTACCCTTTCGACGTGCTCCAGCGAGTAGTAAATATCCCAGGCTTTACGGTACATCGCGAGCAGGTCTTCGTCAGGCATGGTGGAATGGCGGGTATTAACATGTACAAGATCGTACCTGTTCATGTCGCGCTCCATCTCCACGCCCGCCAAGTGCAGCTTCTGGTGATCGGCGGAACCTGGCAGCGGCGTAAGAATGAAGAATTCGAGTAAATCGATCGCGAGTTCACGCTGGATAATGCGGATGTCGCGCTCGATTGAAGCCGGAGTGTCACACGGGAACCCCAGAATGTAGCCGGCGTATATCAGCGTGCCAACACGATGCCACGCCTGTAGCATCGCACGGTACTCGGTGATCTGGTTTTGACCCTTCCTCGCCTCTTTCAGCGCATCGGGATTGATGCTCTCCAAGCCGATGAACACCCGATTGACCCCGGCCCGGCCCGCCTTCGCGATGAATCCGCGAACCTTGTGCGCCATCGTATCCACCTGTGCAACGATCTGAATGCGCAGACCCTCCTCTTCCCGCATCTTGATCAACCTATCGAAGATCGCTTCCCAGTTCCGATTCCGCGCGAGGTTGTCGTCGGTGATGAAGAAGTTATGCACGCCCTGAGTGAGATTGGCACGGACGAGCTGTTCTACGTCGTCCGCGCTGCGCGAACGCGACCTGCGTCCTTGAACGTTGATGATCGTGCAGAAGCTACACAGAAACGGGCAACCGCGCCCCGCATCGAAGCTCGTCCGCATCCCGCCGGTGCGGCGCACGACAGCAATGGGAAGATAAGGGGCCGGCGCGCCCTCCAGGCCAGGGAGATCCTTCATGAAGTTGCTGAGTGGAGGCAGTTCATTGCGATACGCGGCGCGCAGTATTTCGTCTAGCCTTCCCTCCGCCTCGCCAGCAAAAAGGGCGATGCCAAGATCCATCGCTGCCTGCAATTCGGAGGGCATGTGCGGCAGCATTGCGATGCATCCGCTGACGTGGAAACCGCCGATGCAGACGGGAATGCCCGCGGCGCGGATGGGCCGCGCGATATCCACGGCGCGGGGAAACTGATTGCTTTGAACGCCCACAAGGCCGACTAGTCCGTGGCCTCCGCTCTCGCGTATTTGCGCGATGATTTTGTTTGGCTTGATGCGGGTGTTGGTTTCATCCCAGGCGGTGATCCGGAACTCAACGTCTTCACCCAGCACGCGGCGCTGGGCGCAATCTTGCGCGAGGCCGTACAGCGTCGCCAATGTGTTAGCGGGGATGGACGAGCGCGCCCACTGGATTACGTAGCCATCGTCATCATAGTGAGACGGCTTGATCAGAAACAAATGGAAAATTTCTTTCATCTGCTCACATAGCGATGAGGACGCCTATTAGCGAATATCCGGAGCAGAATGAGAGCGCGATCGGCCAATCGGGCGGCCCGAAAGGGTCGCCCGATGGGGGGCTGAGGATTCCCCGTCAGCTTGTAGTTTCCGGCGCCGTTCAAGACCATTCTCCGGTTTGCGCACCGAAGCGTCGAAATAATGAACGAACGACCCTGGGGTGGCGATTGGCACAAAGTGCAGCGCGATTGCACCAAGGGACAGGGGAGGCGGGAGCCGAACCGCGCAATATAGCGCAATCATGTCCCCCCTGCCGTCCGTGGGAATCAGTGGGCCGCATTGCGATGTTAAGCCTAAAGGGGTGATACTGTCACCGCAATCGCTTGAAAAAGAGCGATTTCGGGTGCAATGTGGCCTGAGACGGCTATCGGGAATCCGTGCGGGAAGTTCCAGACGGCAATCGGTGGGTTGGTAGATCAGGTGATTGAGAATTCAAAATGGCGATTCCCGCTAAGGTAGCTGTCGTGCTTTACGTGGTCGTCGCGCCGAATGCCAGCTCGACGGCCTCGTTGAGCGGCATGTTGCGGCCTTGTCCCCAAGCTCGATCGAACGCTCCTTGATCGGCAATGGTTTGGCGGGCCATCGTCGCGTACTTATGATTTCGCGATCGCTCGTTGGGTAACATGGGCGACCCGATCTCCTCTCGCAACCGCTCCGCGGCGCCCCAAGTACGTGCCGCGGCGGTCGAATTACCCTCAGCGGTGGCGATCGCCGCTGCGCCTTCCAGCGCGCGCGCAATTCCGAGCCGATCGCCGAGCTCGAGCCGGATCGCCATGGCGTCGCGGTAGAGCGAACGTGCTTCGCCAAATTGACCACGCATGAAGGCGACGGTCCCGAGGTTCTTCGAGCTCATTGCGATGCAGTCGCGGTCTCCGAGCTCCCGGCCGATGGCAAGACTCTCTTGACTGAGCGACCAGGCGGTCGTGAGATCGCCCAGATCGCAGGCGACATCCCCCAGAGTGTTCAATGCGTCCGCGATCCGCCCTTGATCCCCCAATTCGCGCGACAGCGCCAGAGACTCTTGCGACAACGTTCGCGCAGCGTCGAGATCGCCGCACTCGTGAGCAAGCATTGCCAGATTGCCAAGCACGCCGGCTGCGACGTGCCGATCCCCTAACTCGCGCAACAAGGCGAGACTCTCTTCATAGAGCGCTCGCGCTGTCGGATGATCGCCTTGCTCGATCGCCACTGCCCCCAGGTTGTTGAGCGCAAGTGCGATGCCCATGCGGTGATCGAGCACCTTCGAAAGCGCAACGCTTTGCTCGAGCAGCGTGCGCGCGGCGGGATAGTCAGTCTGATGAAAAGCGAGGCTGCCCGCGACATTCAGCGCTCTCGCGTGCTCCAAGGTGGGTTGAGCCGGTACGCCTTTGGCAAAGATCCGTGCACACCATTGCCTCCCCTCGGCGAGATATCCTCGGGTGATCCAGAAGCGGTGCATCGCCGCGCACAGGCGGAGATCTTCCTGCTCCTGCGCCTCTACATCGCTCCACTCCAGCGCCGAGCGCAGATTGTCGTGCTCCTTTTCGAGGCGTCGCAGCCAATCGGCTTGCTCCGCGCCGAGCAATTTCTTGTCCGCCTCGTCCGCCAATGCAAGGAAGTAGTCGCGGTGGCGCGCTCGAATCGCCTCGGTGCCACCGCTTTCCACGAACCGTTCTCTGGCATACTGCCGCACGGTTTCGAGCAGTCTGTAGCGAAAGCCTGCTTCGCTCTCATCGGCTGCCACCAGGCTCTTGTCGATGAGCGAGGTTAAGAGATCGAGCACCTCGCCATCCTCGACGTCGTCGCCGGCGCAAATACGGTCTGCGGCGCCGAGGGTCCATCCGCCCGCAAATACAGACAGTCGGCGCAACAGGAGCTTCTCCGAATCCTGCAACAGGTCATAACTCCAGTCGATAAGCGAGCGCAGCGTCTGCTGGCGAGGGAGCGCCGCGCGCGATCCTCCGGTCAATAGACGGAAGCGATGATCGAGCCTGCGATTGATCTCTTCGACTGAGAGCGAACGCACCCGTGCCGCCGCCAGCTCGATGGCGAGCGGAATTCCATCCAGCCGAAAACAGACGGACGCGAGCTGGGAAGCATTCTGGGCGGTAAGCTGGAAATCCGGACGAGCAAGCAAGGCGCGGTCGACGAAGAGTTGCACCGCCTCAAATTGCACGACCGATACCGGTGTATGCGCCTTCTTCGGGTCGGGAAGGGCTAGCGAGGGCACTCGATATGCCTGTTCGCCATTGATGCCAAGCCCTTCCCGGCTGCTCGCCACGATCTGTACATTGGCGCACTGCCGCAGCAGCGCGTCGACAAAAGTCGCGCACGCTTCAAGCAGGTGTTCGCAATTATCGAGCAGAAGCAGAAGCCGCTTGTCCTTCAGATATTCGGTTAGCGTTTCGATGATTGGCTTGCTTGGCTCTTCCTTCAAACCAAGCACGCTCGCCACGGTCGGTGGCACGAGATCGGAGTCCGAAAGCGGCGCGAGTTCCACCAACCAGACTCCGTCCGGAAACCGCTCGAGGAGGTCCGCGGCAACTTGAAGGCTGAGCCGGGTCTTGCCACAGCCGCCCGAGCCCGTAAGAGTCAGGAGGCGGGCGGTGGGGAGCAGCCGCTTCAAGTCCACCAACTCCTTCTCACGGCCAATGAAGCTCGTCGCCTGCTGAGGCAGGTTGTTCGGCGCGGCCTCGAGCGAGCGCAGCGCCGGAAAGTCCTGTCGCAGTTTCGGGTGCACGACCTGATAGACGTGTTCGGGGGTCGACAGGTCCTTGAGCCGAACCCGGCCGAGATCGCGCAACGAGACCGCTGCCGGAAGGATCTCCCGAACCCCATCGGCCACCGCCTGAGAAAGAAGCACCTGGCCGCCGTGCGCCGCGCTCATGATCCGCGCCGCACGATTTACGGGGCTGCCGAAGTAATCGTTATTGCGCCGCTCGACCGCCCCCGCGTGCAGTCCGCAACGCACCCGCAGGGAAACGCCGTTGGTGGCGGCCGGATCGGCGAGTGCCTGTTGCAGATCGACCGTCGCAGCTAATGCGTCCCGCGCATCGTCGAAGACGGCGTGGACACCGTCGCCAGTCATCTTCACCACCGTGCCGTGACGGCCTTCGATCGCCTGGCGCACAAGCGCGTCGTGTGCTGCCAGCGCGGGCTTCATTCGCTCGGGCTCCCGTTCCCATAGGCGGGTGCTGCCCTCGATGTCGGTGAACAGCAACGTCACCGTGCCCGTCGCCATCGAGGTGTTAGCGCGATACGGCTCCGACATGGAAGAAGGCGTCGAGGCTGAGGCCAAACGGGATGCCCATTCTGCGGCTCGCTACCAGTTTGCGCAACAATGACCTGCGACGCCAGTACGCGAGAAGCGCGTTACCTGTGCTTTGCCATCCTGGAAGTTGGAGACCCCCGTCGAGGATCCTCGATCTTTTTGCGGATCCGGGTCATCAAGCAATGATCCTAAGCTGCGTTGTAAAATTCAATCGTGTTGCCAGGTGCGCCTATGATTCCTCACTGTAGTGCGTCATCGTGCAACCACCGGCATGCCTGTCGGTCATGCCCGCACGAACCCCGTCCCCTGCCTCGCAGCGCAATGCTCATTACTGACCCTCTTTTCTATGCCCTCGCCAGCTTCGTGGCGCATGCGGGATCCGCGCCGATCATGGCATATCTGCTGCCACAGAGACTCGATCGAAACCTATACGTTGGTACGACGGTATGGTTCTTCTTCGCCTCGAACTACGCGAAAATCATCCCATATGCTCTGCTAGGGCAACTTGATCTTAGCAATCTGGCAACAGCGTTCGTGCTCCTGCCGCTGGTAGCCATCGGCGTTAGACTCGGCGTCGTCATCCAAGGCAAGTTGGATGAAAAGGTTTTCTACCGGATCAGCTATTGGGCTCTGCTCGGAGTCGGGTTGAAGTTGGTGTACGACGGCACGAAGGGCTTATTTAGCTGGGTGTACCCCGATCATCAATCACCTCAGTTAGCGTCAGAAGTACCGTCCACCGGATCGCTCGTAGGATCCTGCAACGTGAGCTCTGTCGCTTGCTTGAGCGACAAAGCACGACCTTCCCGCCAGGCGCGATCAAAGGCTGCGTTATCTCCGGCTGCGGCGCGGCTGGTGGTTACGCGCTGGTCGTATCGCGACCGTTCCGCTGGCGACAGCGGCGATCCAATCGCCTCCCGCTGTTGCTCAGCCGTGCCCCAGATGCGCGCGGCGCGAAGTGGGCTGCCGCGAGCGGCGACCACTGCCGCCAGCCCCTCTAACGCTCGAGCAGCTCCCAGCCGGTCGCCGAGTTCGCTCCTATTCGACAGGCCCTCTATGTATAGCGCCAGTGCGGAAGCAAGATCCCCCTCTAAATAAGCCACGGTCCCGAGGTTTTGCAAGCTGCTTGCGATCGCATCCCGGTCGCCCAAATCCCGCCCGATAGTTAGGCCTTGTTCAATCAGCGCGCGAGCGGCAGGGATATTGCCTAGGTCGAAGGCCACGGTCCCCAGAATGTTCAATGCGTCCGCGACGCGCCCCTGATCTCCCACTTCCCGCGAGATCGCTAGGGCCTCTTCGGACAGTTCCCGTGCAGCAGTCAAATCGCCCTGCTCGTAGGCGACAATCCCCAGGTTGCCCAGCACGCCGCCTATGCTACGGCGGTCTCCCAGCTCCCGGCGGATCGAGAGACTCTCCTCATACAGCTCGCGGGCGGCCGTATAGTCCCCTTGCTCGATGGCCACATTACCGAGGTTGTTCAGGGACGAGGCGGTGCCCCCGCGGTCGCCGAGTTCCCGCGAAATCGCAAGGCTCGCCTCGAGCAGCGCTTGGGCGTCACGATAGTCGGTCTGATGCCATGCGAGGTTCCCGGCGGTACCGAGCGTTCTCGCAAACTCCGGTGTTCGCTGGATGGCTCTTTCCTTTGCGAGCACTCGCGCGCACCACTCCCGGCCCTCCGCTAGATGTCCTCGCGTTGACCAGAAGCGGTCCAATGCCCCGCAAAGGCGAAGATCCTCCTGCGATCCCGCCCCGACCAGGCTCCGTTCCAGAGCAGAGCGCAAGTTGTCGTGCTCTTCTTCCAGACGACGGAGCCATTCGGCCTGATCGGCGCCGAGCAACCTTGGCGCTGCCGCCTCCGCGAGCGCCACGAAATAGTCGCGATGCCGGTCCCGAAACGCCTCGCCGCCAGGGCTCTCCAGGAGCCGCTCACGAACATATTGCCGCACTGTCTCCAGCAGCCGGTAGCGCGAAGGTCCGTCGTTCTGCTCTACCACCACCAGGCTCTTGTCGCAAAGCGAAGTCAGCAAATCGAGCACTTCCCGATCCTCCACACCCGCGCCGGCGCACACCTGCTCCGCCGCGGCCAACGTCCACCCCCCGGCAAATACCGACAGTCGCTGCAACGTTAGCTTCTCCCGGTCGTTCAGCAGATCGTAGCTCCAGTCGATGAGCGAACGCAGCGTCTGCTGGCGCGGTAGTGCTGTGCGCGAGCCCCGCGCAAGCAAGAGGAAGCGCTCGTCCAGCTTACGATTGATCTCCTCGATGGAAAGGGACCGCACCCGCGCCGCCGCCAATTCAATGGCCAGCGGAATCCCGTCCAGCCGACAACAAACGGAAGCGAGCGGGGAAGCGTTCTGGTTGGTCACTTGAAAATCCGGGCGTGCGAGCAAGGCGCGATCGGTGAACAGCTGCACCGCCTCGAAAGGAGCGACGGAGGCGGGCGTATGCGCCTGCTTCAGATCGGGTAGCGACAGCGAAGGCACTCGGTACGTCTGCTCACCCCCAATGCAGAGCGCCTCCCGGCTGCTCGTGAGAATCTTCAGAGGTGGGCATTGGCGCAGGAGCATATCGGCCAGCCTGGCGCAGCCGTCGAGGAGGTGCTCGCAATTGTCGAGCAGAAGAAGGAGCCGCTTGTCCTTGAGGTGCATGGCGAGCGACTGACTGATTGAATTACCCGAATCCTCCTTCAGGCCGAGAACCGTTGCCACAGTCTGTGGCACCAGGCCCGGGTCCGAGAGCGACGCGAGTTCCACCAACCAAGCGCCGTCAGGGTAATGGTCGAGACGGTCGGCGGCAACCTGCAGGCAGAGGCGCGTCTTGCCGCACCCCCCCGCCCCGGTGAGGGTCAGTAGGCGCGTTCCGGCGAGCAGGCGCTTGAGCGCCTCCAGCTCTTTCTCCCGCCCAATGAAGCTTGTTGCCTGCTGCGGCAGGTTGTTCGGGGTGGCCTCGAGCGAACGCAGTGCTGGAAATTCCTGCCGCAGATCGGGGTGCACGACTTGATAGACGTGCTCGGGGGTCGACAGGTCCTTGAGCCGAACCCGACCGAGGTCACGCAATGACACCGCGGCTGGCAGCATCTCCCGCACGCAGTCGACCACGGACTGGGACAGCAGCACCTGGCCGCCGTGCGCGGCGCTCATGATCCGTGCGGCACGGTTGACCGGACTGCCGAAGTAATCGTTATCGCGGCGTTCAACGACCCCGGCATGCAGTCCGCAACGCACGCGCAGAGGCACGCCGTGAGTAGCAGCCGGGTCGGCGAGCGCCTGTTGCATGTCCACCGTTGCCGCGAGCGCGTCCCGCGCAGCCTCGAAGACTGCATGGACGCCGTCGCCGGTCATCTTCACCACCGTGCCGTGGCGCGATTCCACAGCGCGGCGCGCGAGCGCGTCGTGCGCAGCCAGCGCTTGCGACATGCGCGCGCCATCTTGCTCCCACAGCGCGGTGCTGCCCTCGATGTCGGTGAACAGGAACGTCACCGCGCCGGTTGCCAGGGGGGTATCAGCGCGATACGGTTGCGGCATGGAGGATAGTGCAAGCTCAGCCACAAGCTAGAGCACCCATTCTGCGCATCCTTGCCGGTTCTTGCAACAACGGGCAAGGAGACGCACTGGCTATAAGACCGCCCTCTGCGTGCCTTCAATGATACGGCCTGTCCGCCCCTTATTCGTAATCGGTATAGAATCCGATCATTCACGATTCGCCCCCAGAAGTCAGCGATGAATGCTCAGCCATCGGGGTCCGTCGCACTTGTCACCGGAGCCAGCCGCGGCGTAGGGAGGGGCATCGCCTTGGGGCTCGGGGAGTACGGATGGACGGTTTATGTCACGGCGCGGACGGCCCGCGATGGCGACAGCGATCGGCCAGGTTCCGTGACCTCGGCGGCCGAGGAGATCACGAGGCTCGGCGGCCGCGGCATCGCGGTTCGGTGCGATCCGAACCGGACGTGCAGATCGCCCGCATCCGGCTCTCGGACAAGACTTCACGCCTTCACCCACGACACGTCGTGCCCAAGCCGGGTCAGCCGTACGAGACCGAAGTGCCCGTAGAGGTGTGAGAGTGGATAGCTCCCACCCTTGCGACGACGTGGCAAGAGACCACGGAGCTGGTGGGTGAGTTGAACCGCACGTTGCGCGGCTGGGCGAACTACTTCCAAGTAGCTACCGTCAGCCGCGCCTATCGTACGCTCGACAGCTACACGGCGACGCGGTTGCGTCGGTGGTTGCGCCACAAAGTACAAGGTCAGGAGCGATCAGCCGCTACCCGGTACCGAAACTCGAAGACCTGCCCGAGGACATCCGAGCGAGAATGCTTGAAGTGCAGGAGAAAGCGGGATTTATCCCCAATGTTTTTCTGACGCTCGCGCACCGCCCAGACGAGTGGCGCGCATTCTTAATATGATGATATGAATGTCAGGATCGCTGCGCCGCCTACCCTGACAACCTGAAAGCTGCCGTCGGCATCCAAATGGCTAGGGGCGCGAAGGGACAAAAAAGAGGGGAATAGCCATCTGCTTGATGCTCGAGTGGTGCTCCGGACATCTTGTCGGGGCAACTGCCTTGCAGATGCTTAGCGGCTGTCGGCAGCGACCGCAACCCAAATCGGCCACAGGCGGTGACTGGTGAATCGACGTACCCCCTATCGCAAGAAGCCCGTCGTGCCGTCATACACCAACTTCACTCCGATGCCGAGCAGGGCCCAATAGCTGATCTGGTAGAAAATCTTTTCATCCAACTTGCCCTGGATGATGACGCCGAGCCTAACGCCGATGGGTACCAGCGGCAGTAGCATGAACGCAGTAACCAAATTGGTAAGGTCGAGTTGCCCCAGAAGAGCATACGGGATGATCTTCGCGTAGTTCGAGGCGAAGAAGAACCATACCGTCGTACCAACGTATAGCTTTCTATCGAGTCTCTGTGGCAGCAGATACGCCATGATCGGCGCAGAGCCTGCATGCGCCACGAAGCTCGTAAGTCCGGAGAGACCCGACCAGAAAATGCCGCGCGGCCACGACGCTGTTGCACGCGGGCGATTGCGCGCCCAGCCAAGAATGTTGTTCAGTGCAAAGGTGATGGCAATCGTGCCAATTGCAATGCGCATGATATCGCGCGGCACCAGCGTGAAAACGAGCATTCCTGCCACGACCCCAATGGCCAGGCCCGTGAGGATGATCGGCATGTTGCGCCGGTCGTAGATGCCTCGGAACGCGCGCAACCCGAAGAGATCGATGAAGCACAGGATCGGCAGCATCAGCGCGGCGGCCTGAAGCGGCGGAATAACCAGTGAGAGTAAAGGCACCGCCATTCCGCCAAAAAGGCCCGGAATTCCGGTCTTGGAAATTCCGCTCAGCAGGACGACGGGAATGGCAACGGCGTAGAAGAGGGGATCGGTAATGAACATATCGAGGCGCTTGAAGCGGCCATTGCGCCAAGCCTGGAGATGCTAGCCGTCGAGTGCTTCGATGGCGACGATCCAGAGATCGCCATCGAGCAGGCCCGTGTGGCAGGAGAGGACTTCGCTGATCGGCCAGGAGCCGCCGTTGCTACGCTCGCGTTAAGGACGTCAGGCCGCGCTTACTTGGCACCGATAGGCGGCACGATCGCTATGACCTGCTGCTTGCCCCCAACGACTTTGACGATGAAGCTTTCGCGGTCGAGGTCGCCCTTCTGATCAAAGCTGACGTCGAGCAGCACGCCGGGGTAGTCCTTGGCGGATATTTTCGCGCCATGCAGCGCGGCAGCCAGCGCCTTGGAATCAAACTTGCCGATCTTCTCGGTCATCGCTTTGATGATGTAAACGGCACTGTAGCCTTTCATGCCATTGTGATCGGTCCGCTGCTTGTATTCCGCCAGATACTTCTCGTCAAAGGCCTTGACCGCTGCTTGCGGCGCGTCGGGCGTCAGTCCGACGTGGCCCAGGATTCCTTCGGCGGCAGGGCCTGCCAGTTCGATGACTTTCTGTCCGATGATGGTGGTTTCGCCGATGATGGGCTTGTCGAATCCCTGTTTCTTCAATTCTCGAAGCAAACGAGCGCCCTCCTCTTCGGTCAGGTAGGCAAACAGTGCGTCCGCGCCGCTTTGTTTGATCTTCAGGGTGACCCCGGAGAAATCGAGCTGACCCGGGTCGGTCGAGATATCGGCGGCAACCTTGATGTCCTGCGCCGCCAAAGCTTTCACCATCTCGTCGCGGCCGCCCTTGCCAAAATCATTGTTGGTAAATGCGATGGCGATCGATTTGACGTTCAATTGGGTCTTGATGTAGCGCGCCAGCTTAGGCATCGATGTCGACTGGGTGAAGGACGTGCGGAATACGTAGGGATTACCTTGCTGCGTAATGACCGCCGCTTCTCCACCGGTGAAATTCGTAATCTCCGCACGGCCCGTCTCGCCCATGCTCACGATCATTGATCCTGAATGGACCGGTCCGAGCACGACGTACGCCCCGTCGTCGATAGCCTTTTGAGCCACCGCTTTGGCGACCGCCGGATTGGTTTGCGTATCCGTTGAAACGTAGTTGATCTTGCGCCCGAGGATACCCCCGGCAGCATTGATTTCCTTGACCGCGAGCTTGACGCCGTTATCGAAGTTGGTACCCGGCGTTGCCCCGGTTCCCGACAGCTCCATTATTCCGAAGAACAGTACCGGACTCTGCTGCGCCATCGTGGCCAATGAAATGCCGGCAATAATAGCCGGAACCAACCACCGAAGTTTGCGCATGATCTCTCCTCGTATTGTGTTCATGTCTTGCTTTCGTTGTCCGTTTCCGACATCACGCGAAGACCGCTGCCGAAGTTGAATTCCACGCTGTCACGCGCTTACGGTGCAGAATTCAGGCGCTCGGCCATGGCCGTGAGCGCGAGCTCATGGCGCAATTACCGATTGTAGGTTATGGCACCAGCTGCGGGCTAGGCTCGGCAGGATACGAGGGATGATCGCCGCTGTCTACTCCAGCATGGGCCGCATCCGGTGATGCGCCGCACGTTGCCGGAAAGGGCCCTTGCGCGCGATTGGTCGATCGCCCAAAAGACGCGGACGGCGCATGTTCGGGACTGCGTCGATCACATGGTCAGTCGAACGCGCTGCCGAACGGCCGCTGTCAGCTACTTCGGGGTATGGCCCTCGGACGTCCGGGGCAGCCACGCGCCGACCTGGTCCTGGATCGGTCTGTTCGCGGCTGGTAGACTCATTTGCATGACCGCACCTTCGATCAGCCGCTATCCGGTACCGAAACTCGAGGACTTGCCCGAGGACATCCGCGCACGCATCCTCGAGGTTCAGGAGAAAGCGGGATTTATCCCCAACGTGTTCCTGACGTTGGCGCATCGGCCGGAAGAATTCAGAGCATTCTTAATATGATGATATGAATGTCGGAATCGCTGCGCCGCCCATTCTGACAGCCGGAAGACTGCAGTTAGAGCCTGTTGTGATAGCTCGACGGTTCAGCGGTATTAGCCGAACGGCGAAAGGGTGGCGGCGCGCAATGACGCCAAGGCGATTACCGACGCGTGTCCGTTATCTCGGACGCTCGACGGCGCCATATACCGACCTTGTCCTAGATTGGTCGGATATTGGCTGGTAGACTCATTTGCATGACCGCGCCTTCGATCAGCCGCTTTCCGGTACCGAAACTCGACGACTTGCGCGAGGATATCCGGGCGAGAATGCTTGAAGTGCAGGAGAAAGCGGGTTTCATTCCCAACGTCTTTCTGACGCTCGCCACCGCCCCGAAGAGTGGCGCGCATTCTTAATATGATGATAGGACGGACAGTTCGAGCGCCTGGGGAAGCCACCTAATGGCATAGGCGACGAGCCGCCGCTGTGCAACGAGGCAAAGCTAGCCCAATTCCCGACGTGATCGATGGTGAATCTGCCTGGCAAGGTTGCTTAGGCGACCACTCATCCTTGCATTGATTGGGAGACGCCACGCTAAAGCTCACTTGCGCTTTTCCATCTCCCTCTGTCGGGTATGTCCCACGAGCTCGCCCAAGTTTGCCAACGGCGGCGCGAGGTGGGCAAGGAGGTCGTCTAGGGTCACGATCCCGAGCAGTGCGCCTTGGGCATCCACTACCGGCACGCGCCGGACGCCCTTTTGCGCCATGGTGCTGACGGTCTGCGCAACGCTTACGTGCTGCTCCAAGATTGTCAGCGGCTCGAGCATCAGGTCGGCAAGCTTGACGAGGCGCGGATCGAGGCCCGCCGCGACGACCTCGACCACGATGTCGCGATCGGTGACGATGCCGATCGGCCAGCGGCGATCAGCATCCTCGTCCACGATGATGATATCCCCTACATGATGTCGGCGCATGAGTTTCGCCGCCTCCAGAATCGTAGTGTCGCGGGTCGCGCAGACGACGTCGCGGTTGCAGAATTCAGCGATTGGCATTGCAGTCCTTTCCGCAGGCGCAATTTGGAGCCCCCCGGTGCGTCGCAACTTAGCCCGAAGCCGGCACTTCGGACACCCTCTTTTCTCCGGGTTTCATGACGCAGCGCAAGCTTACATTGCGCTCGTTGTGCGTCAATACCCACATATCCGAACGATGAGGGGGCGACGTGGACCGGCCGCAATTCGTTTACAGCTTCGAGAAGGGCGACTCGCACAACAAAATGCTGCTTGGCGGGAAGGGGGCCAATCTGTGCGCGATGACACAGATCGGCCTTGACGTGCCTCCGGGGTTCGTGATCACCACCGAGGCATGCCTTGCCTATCTGGATGGCGGGCGCCTTCCCGCAGGGTTGGTTGATGATGTGCGCGCGCACATCGGCGAACTCGAACTCAAGACCGGCAAGCGCTTCGGCGAAGAGGCCAACCCTTTGCTCGTGTCGGTGCGGTCGGGATCGGCAATGTCGATGCCGGGTATGATGGACACCATCCTGAACCTCGGCCTCAACCCGGCAACGCTGAAGGGCCTCGCCGTCCGGACCGGCAATCAACGCTTCACCTGGGACGCATACCGGCGCTTCATCCAGCTGTTCGGCAAGATCGCGATGGGCGTTCCCGACGAAGCCTTCGACGCCGTGATGACGGCGATCAAGCACAAACATGGCGTCGTGCACGATGTCGAGTTCACCGCCGACGCGCTCCTGGAACTCGCCCAGGCATTCCTCGCTGTCTACCGAAAGCATACGGGGCAGCCTCTCGTGGCCGATCCCTACGAGCAGCTCGAGCTCTCGATCCGGGCGGTGTTCCAATCGTGGAACGGCAAGCGTGCCGTCGATTATCGGCGACAGTTCAGAATCACGCCCGCGATGGCTAACGGCACGGCGGTCAACGTCTGTGCGATGGTCTTCGGCAACATGGGCGATGACTCGGCCACCGGTGTCGGTTTCACGCGCAATCCGGCCACTGGCGAGAACGTCATGTATGGCGAGTACCTCGTGAACGCGCAGGGCGAGGACGTCGTCGCGGGCATCCGCACACCGAAGGCGATCGCGGCGATGGCGCAGGAGATGCCCGGACTCTACCGACAACTCCTCGAGTTACGTGACAAGCTCGAGGCCCACTACAAGGAGGTGCAGGACTTCGAGTTCACGATCGAACGTGGCCGGCTCTATTGCCTGCAGACCCGCAACGGTAAGATGAACGCGCGGGCCATGGTGACGACCTCGGTGGGCATGTTTAAGGAAGGTCTGATTTCGAAGGGCCGGGCACTCAATCGCATCAACGCGCTCCTGCTAGAGCAACTTCTCGTGCCCGCGCTCGATCCGACCCATGAAGCCCGTTCGCTAGCTCAGGGTCTGCCGGCGTCACCCGGGGCCGCCTCGGGTAGTATCGTTTTTGACGCGGATACCGCCGAACAGCGCGGCCGCGCCGGCGAGAGTGTGATTCTCGTGCGCGAGGAGACCAAGCCGGAGGACATCCACGGCTTCTTCGCCGCGCGGGGCATCCTGACGAGCCGTGGCGGAAAGACCTCACACGCGGCGGTCGTGGCGCGCGGCATGGGCAAACCATGCGTCTCCGGCTGCGACGCGATAACGATCGACGTGCGCAAGCGCACGGCAACGATCGGAGACGCCGTCCTGCACGAAGGCGACGTCATCACGATCGATGGCACCACGGGAAACGTCTATCCCGGAAGCATTCCGACGGTCGAGTCCCAATTCTTCGACGAATTAGCGACGCTGCTGACATGGGCCGACGAGGTCGCGCGGCTCGAGGTCATGGCCAACGCCGACACGCCCCGCGACGCGGCTCGTGCCCGCGCATACGGCGCCAAGGGCATCGGACTGTGCCGGAGCGAGCGCATGTTCAATGACCCGCAGCGCCTGCCGACTGTGCAGGAAATGATTTTGGCCGATACGCTTGCCGAGCGGCGCGCCGCGCTCACCAAGCTGCTACCGATCCAACGCGCCGACTTCAAGGGCATCTTCGCGGCGATGGCGGGATTGCCAGTTACCGTGCGCCTCCTCGATCCGCCGATGCACGAGTTTCTACCGACGGTATCGCAGCTTGAATTCGAGATCGGCCATTTGCGCAACCTGCGACGGGCGGCGCGGTCGGTCGCCGAATTGCCGGATACGCTGAAGCTCCTCGATCCAGAACTGCCGCGCGATTACGTCGACAGCCTCGGAAAACTGCAGCGTAGCCTCGCACACTACCGCGAGACGAAGCGCGGCGACGCGGCACTTGAGCGCCGCGAGGCGATGCTCAAGAAGGTACACCTGCTCTCCGAAGTGAATCCGATGCTCGGGCACCGCGGCGTGCGCCTAGGCCTCACCTTTCCCGAGATCTACGAAATGCAGATTCGCGCGATTCTCGAGGCCGCCGCGCAGTGCAGCAAGGAGGGCATCGACGTGCACCCCGAGATCATGGTGCCGCAGGTTTGCACGGCCGAAGAACTGACGCGCGTCAAAGCGATGGTCGATGCGCTGCGACTGGAGATTGAAGCACGCTACGGCGTGTCCGTCCCATGCAAGTTCGGTACCATGGTCGAGGTCGTCCGCGCCTGCATGCGCGCGGCCGATCTTGCCCAAATCGCAGAGTTCTTCTCCTTCGGCACCAACGACCTCACGCAGGCTACGTTCTCGTTCTCACGCGAGGATGCGGAGAACAAGTTTCTGCCGCATTACATCGAATCGGGCGTCCTCCCAGACAATCCATTCGAGATGCTGGACGTCGACGGCGTGGGACGTCTGATGCAACTCGCGGTCGAATGGGGTCGCGAGGCGCGGCCTGGCCTCGTCATCGGCATCTGTGGCGAGCACGGCGGGCAACCGGAGGCAATCCGTTTCTGCCACAACGCCGGGCTCGATTACGTCTCGTGCTCGGCGCCGCGCGTGCCCATCGCGCGGCTCGCGGCCGCGCAAGCGGCGCTGAAGGAGAGCGAATCGGCGTGAAGCGGGACGCACACGCCAAGCCCGGGCTGGAATTCACCCGCCTTTACGAAAGCTTGCCTTGCTCGAATCTTGTCGCTGTCCAATGACCACCATCGACCCACAACGGTGGGAAATCCTCGATGGTCCACTGCTGGATCTCTGCCCGTCGGGGAGGACCTCGCCGCTCTCGCTCTGGATCGGTCTCCTGGTGGTAAACTCATTTCCATTACCGTGCCTTCGATCAGCCGCCACCCGGTGCCGAAACTCGAAGACTTGCCCGACGACATCCGGGCGAGAATGCTTGAGATGCAGGAGAAAGCGGGATTCATTCCGAACGTCTTTCTGACGCTCGCGCATCGCCCCGAAGAGTGGCGCGCATTCTTAATGTGATGATATGAATGTCAGAACCGCCGTGCCGCCGCTCGCGACGGGTGGCGATCCTTGCGTCGGCCACAACCAAAAACGCACGAACCTCTGCTAAGCGGCATCAGCCTGGGAGAAGTTGTCTCGCCTCCGCGAGATTTGCCATGTCGAACTCAGCCGGAAGCGAGGCGCTGAGATCTCGCAACGGTTTGAGTCCCTCCTCGTCGCGGCCAATCGCATCGGCAGCGCGCGCGAACCCCACGGCCCAGCGCAGCTCAAGCAGCGTCGCGCCCTGCTGCTTGGCGATGTCGACGGCCGTGCGGAGCACGCGCATTGCTCGATCTCGTTGGGGGCATCGGCGCGGAACAGGCAGACGCCCTGCAGTCGGTACAACTCGGATATGTTCAATCCGACGCAAGGCAAGCTCTTAATCCGCTGATCGGCGAGTCAATTGGAGAAAAACTCACAATAGGACGCCGCTACATATTTTCCTCGGTGCGCGATGCGGAGGGTCGGGCGGGCATTTCGACGGCACTCGTTCTTGACCCGAATCGCGGCTGAGCCTAAATTGAGAAGGCAGACTCATATGTCTTCCGGGGACGGCTAGATGGCGGGTGTGAACCAGAAGTTAATCGACGAGCTGAGAGCTCGTCTGCGCGGCCCGCTCCTCGTTCCCGGCGACTCGGAATACGACGCTTCGCGCACGGTCTGGAACGCCATGATCGATCGCCGGCCAGCGCTCATTGCGCGCTGCCTCGGCATTGCCGACGTTGCCACTGGTCTCAAGTTTGCGCGTGAATGCGGGCTGCCGCTCTCTATCAAGGGCGGGGGTCACAACGTGGCCGGGCTGGCGACGTGCGACGAAGGCTTGATGCTGGATATGTCGCTCATGCGCGGCGTCTGGGTCGATCCTGGGGCGCGCACTGCGCGCGCGCAGGCGGGATGCCTGCTCGGTGATGTCGACCGGGAGACACAGGTACATGGCCTCGCGAGCGCGCTGGGCTTCGTCTCGAATACGGGGATCGCGGGCCTAACGCTGGGCGGCGGCTTCGGCTACCTCACGCGCAGGTCCGGCTGGACGAGTGACAACCTGCTGTCGGTCGATGTGGTCACTGCCGATGGGCGCGCGCTGCGCGCGAGCGAGGAGGAGAACAGCGATCTGTTCTGGGGCCTGCGTGGCGGCGGCGGTAATTTCGGCATCGCGACGAGCTTCGAGTACCGCCTAGATCCTGTGGGGCCGGAGATCGCGGCGGGAGCAGTCGCCTGGCACGCGACCGAGGCGAGCCGCGTCCTCGAAATGTGGCGGAGGCTCGTCAGCGAGGCGCCGCCGGAGTTGACATGCCCGGTGGTCTTACGGCTTGCGCCGCCTGCGCCATGGCTCGCAAAGGAGGCCCACGGCAAGCCGATCATTGTAGTTCTATTTTGCCACTCGGGGCGGATCGAAGAAGGCGAAAAGCTCGCCGCCCCGCTCAAGGCCCTGGGCTCTCCGGTGGGCGACGTGCTGCAGCGTCGCTCCTACGTTTCGCTGCAGAGCTTGCTCGATGCCACGCAGCCGAAGGGACGGCGCTACTACTGGAAATCCGAGTTCCTTCCGCGATTCGAGCAGGAGCTGCTCGCGAAAGCGGCCGAGCACGCGGGACGCATCGTTTCACCGCATTCCGGGATCATTCTTTTTCCGATCGACGGCGCGCTCAACCGCCTGCCGGAAAGCCACTCCGCGGTCGGAAACCGCGACGCCGGCGCCGTGATCAACATCACCGCGGCCTGGGAAAAGGCCGACGATGACAAGGCAAATATCGAGTGGGCGCGGGCTGCTTGGCGAGACATCCGCCAATTCTCGACCGGCGGCACCTATGTCAACTTCCTCACCGAGGAAGAAGGGGACGAGCGGACTCACGCCGCATATCGTGACAACTACCGGCGTTTGGTCGAGATCAAGACGCGGTGGGACCCGGGCAATGTGTTCCGAATCAATAAGAACATTACGCCGCAGGTCGCTCCGAGCTGATGTCGGCGTTGTTGCGCACAGACGACCAGAAGCGCAGTTCCCGAGTCGTCATTGAGGACCGCTCCTGGCGAACTGAGCCGGTCGCTCGACCGGCTCAAGTCGACCCGAAGCGGACCTTTGAGCTAATGCGAAGCGGACGTTCGCCTTGATTAAAGGCGGACCTGATGTCACATCTCCTGGATTCGCCACTCGCCGCCAGTGTTAACGAAATAGATGAAGCCCGCCCGTCCGTTCGCGGTGACGGCTGCCTCACGGTAGGGCTCGACCGCTCCGGTCAGCTTAAAATCGGTGAACGAGTCGGCCATGGCCCGCAATTGGGCAGGGGTCATTTGCGCGAAGCCCGGTTCAAACTTGCTGCGCAGGCCGGGGGTCATGCAACGCCACGCGGCGGGAAGATCGGCGGCGCGCAGTGCCGCCAAGAAGGTGCGCCACGTCGCCTCCGGATCCGCGAGTTGCTTGCGGGCTTCGAGCTCGCGCGCCGACGGAGCGCCCAGGACAAGACGCGACACCTCCTGCATGAGGCGCACATCGGCTGGTGCCCACGGCCCATTGGCGTTCTGACTCTCGCCTGCCAGCGACTTGAGCCCCGACACAGCGATCGCCATCGATTCCACATTGCGCAGCAGGCAAGCCGTTAAGAAGCCTGAAGGGTCATGTTTCCGCAGAAACGCCGCTACGCCATCGGCCGTCCCAATGGCTGGCCACTGCTCGACGGTGGCGAGCATATGAATGGGCGTCGGTGTGAGGATGTTTAGCCGGCGCGCGAGCTCCGCCCGATCCATATCTGCCTTGCCAGGCGACGCTTTGCCGACTATCGCCTCGAGCTCGGGATCATCTGCGGCGAATGACCTCCCGTACCCAATGGCCAGCACGATGCCTTCGCATGCCCCCTCATCGGCCCGCGCCGGGCGCGCACCATTGTCCAGAAATGCGATCTCGGCGTTCAGCCATGCGACGGAGAGCAAATGCAGCGCAGCCTCGAAGTCGTTGGTGGAAAGCTTTGCACCGGTGACCGCCGTCAGCGCTTGCCGATACTCGCGCAATGCCCCCGAGCGATCGTGGAGGTCGAAGCGAAGCGTATCCGCCATCTCGATGTGAAGGGCAATTCGCGGATCCCCTCCAGGGTCGGCGGCGTCGAACGGCAATGCGATCCCACGCTGGTAAGTCTCCACCGCACCGCGCGGGTCACGCTGCCAGAAGCGGCGATAGCCGGCGAGTCGACGATACCCTTGGATGGTCTCGCGCGCCCAATTTCGGGCGGCAGGCCACTGCTCGTGGTACTCCTCGGCGAGACCCGCGCTGCGTTTGAGCAACTCTTCCTCGCGCGCCAGGTAGCGTTTTGGATCGGTTTTTCTGAGATCGCCAAGTGCCTTTCGGTCGGTTGCCACAAGACTACGCGCGTCCGCAAAGGCTTGCTGGCGGTCGCGTTCGGCGCGCTGCGCGATCACCGTATCGGGTGCTTGCGCGGCGAGATGAACCTGCTCGCGCAGCTGTTTGCTCTGGGCGCTAGCCCAGAAGGCGCCGTGCACGTTGGCGCCGATCCAATGATCGAGTTGCCTCCAGTCGGCCGGCGTGCCGAATTCGAGGATCGCAGCCACGATAACGGGAGCACTCTCCGTGTCGATCGCGTCGTACAGATCCGGAATCGCCTCGCGGATGTCCCGCTTCTTGACCCAGGCAACAAAGCTGCGCTGGAGGGTGGGCTCGGGAAAGGCCTTCCACAAAACCCTGACGCTTTCGTAGCGCAGGCGGCTGTTGGGGGGCGAAAAGCTGATCGCGCTCATCAGCGGCTGCGCCCCAAGATAACGGTTCGTGGGGTCTTGAGCCAGCCACTGGATGCGTTGGTCCACCGCTTGGATTGCCTCGTCGTTGCCTATTGCCAGGAGAGCCACGTCGATTGAGCGGACGAAACCGACGGCCAGCCCTCCCGGCGTAGCGCAGCCCGCATGGAGCGGCCCCCCAGGGCCGGCGCAGGGAAAAAGCGGGAGCGCTGCCTGGATCGCGACCAACGCCGGGACCGCGCTGGACGTGGGATGTTCCGAGAAGTACCGCACGAGTGGCGAGATGTCCTCATACGCATAGCGCAACGGTGTGACTGCAAGCAGTGCGGCGAGCTTTTCGTCGATATCGGGCAATGCGGAGCACGTCAAAGCCTTGGCGAAGTAGTCCGTGGGGTTCTGGATGTAGCGAGAGCGCAAACCATCGAATAGTTCGCGACTCGCGTATCGGTGGGCGCATCCTCGTGGTGCCCAAAGCAGACGGACAAGACCTTCGCGCAGCCCCGAATACTTGTAGTCAAGGTTGGCAAGGATGATCTGCTCGATTGCCGGAGGCACGAGGTCTGTGCGCCTGTCGAAGCCAACGCTGTAGCCATGAAGCAAGGGCACCGAGACCAGGTCGACGATGACCTTGAGGGCATTGGCATCGGCCGCCGCACCGAGAGGGGTCGCAGCGGCGATCGCCGCTTCGGTCGCCCAACTGGCGACTCCGCAGCGGTTCTCCAGCAAGACGCGATCTTTGGCAGCCAGTGCCGCTGCAGATGCGGGAAGCGGCTTGTAGGCGTCACGCGCGTTATTACAAGGATCCCGGCTCAGCGCCCGGTTCTCAACGCCGGCGCTCGCGGGAGCAGGCTGGCTTGTCGCGGGGCTGCCGGCTCCCTGCGCCGGGGTAGAACCCTGGACTGCCGGCTGCGACCTGACCCCAGCAGGAGCCGCCGCGTTGGGCGCGCGGATCGTGGTCTCGCTCGAACCCTGGTCGCAGGGTGAATCCTGGTACGTCACTTTGCCTTCAGCGCCGACGCACTTGAAGACACCGGCCTCAGCGTAGCCCGACGGCCAACACACTGCGGCCCAGATTACGAAAAGCCACGCGCGGTAAAGACCCGCATTCACCATGCGGCGACAACGTTGGCGAGGGCTTGAATCTTTGGCCATACGCTACCGGTCCGGCGTCGGTCAGTCGAGCGGACGAGGCTCCGTCGCCTGGCCGTCCGCGCAGCTGTGGTCCGCGGGACAATCGTGGGCCGACTTCGAAAGCTCGTCAACAGGAGAGAGTTACTGGTGGGCAAACTTGCCGTTCCACCTGTTACCACGGCGTACGCAAGACCAAGGGCACGAGGGTCTTGACTAACACTATCGAACGACCGGTCTCGGCAACTTTGTTGTACGGCTGCTGTTGGCCGGTCAGCGACGGTCGCTTGTCGACCCGGAGCAGCCAGATGCTTCTTTCGGAAGCAGACGCTCGCCGAATCAACTTGTCTGGCGATCAAGGCAATTCGCGTGTGTCACAAATGGCGTGGGAACGAACCGTCATTGAATCACGTCTTCAGCCCGAACTAGCAGCGACTGCGGAATTGTCACCCCGAGTGCCTTTGCGGTCTTCAGATTGATGGTTAACTCGAATTTCGTGGGCTGCTCGACCGGCAGGTCGGCTGGCCTGGCTCCACGCAGAATCTTGTCGACATAAGTCGCGGCCTGCTGGTAGAGATCCTCCAGCCTCGGCCCGGGTCGGTCTTGACGCGATCGCCCGCACGCTTCGGGATCAACGACGGGGCAATGACTTGGCAGCGGTAGCCGCGCCGCGCCAACGCGCGCTGCAAGCCGTACCCGGTCGGTCCGGCCTCGTAGACCACTTGCACCGCTCCCAACTCCCCATAACGCGCCAGCAGCTTGATGAGCTTCCCCACGTCGTGCGCGATGCTGCCAATCAATCGCGCCGGCGCTCGACTCGCATCCGCCACCGCTACCGCGATGCTTTCCTTGTGCACATCCAGTCCGACAAAAAACTTGATAAGCTCATCCATGGCCGGTCTCCTCGTTGCCTGCTGACGACTCGTTCTCAGCATGTAGCTCGGCGCAGCTTACCGCGCAACCTACGTCGCCGGAGACCGGCCGTCCAACATCTACGACGCGACCATATTGTCTAGTGGGGCACCGCGAACCGAAAGGCGCGGCAACAGAGATGCCACACCTATCGTCACCGCGCCAGTCGTCGACTCTACCGTACTCGGACGGTCGAGGCTAACCATGGTGCCGACCTTTGTCCTACTGTAGATTGGCCCGTTCATGGCTGGTAGACTCATTTGCATGACAAAGCCTTCAATCAGCCGCTATCCCGTTCCAAAACTCGAAGACTTGCCCGAGGACATCCGGGCGAGAATGCTTGAAGTGCAGGAAAAGGCGGGGTTCATTCCCAACGTTTTCCTGACGCTCGCGCACCGCCCCGACGAGTGGCGCGCATTCTTAATATGATGATATGAATGTCGGAATCGCTGCGCCGCCCGTTCTGACAACTGGAAAGCTGCGGTTAGACCTGTTGTGCTAGCTCGATCGTTTGGCGGTAACAGCTGAACGGCGAAAGGGTGGAGGCGCGCAATGGCGCCAAGGCGATTACCGACGCGTGTCTGCTAAGCCAATGGGTGTGCCCACCCTGGAGGGCATCCGTTCGGCTGCAAGGACGCGTCGATGGATTGGCGCCTGGATCCTCAGCGGTTCGCGACCTGCCGGATGCGCGATGCGGCGAGGAACAATCGCACGCAGGCGTCGCGCTCAGATACGAACGCATAATTCGCGCAGGCGTGCTCTGCGATGACAACTTGCTCAAACGGGGTGCCGTCGCGCTCGAACAGGCCGACGACGGCGGTAAGAAGCCCGATTGCGATGAAGGACGATAACGCGGCGGCGGCGGTCGTGACAACGTGCGGGCGGGCGACGGTGGGCTTGGCGTTCATGGTAGTCTCCTTGTAGCCGTGTTTCAGTCGGGAAAGATCCGGTGTTACTGGGACGTACTTTCCAACCCGCGAGGCACTTCAGTCCTTTAGCCCTGCTTAAACGTTCTGAAAGCTGCGCTTAAGGCGACCAAGCGGGAGTAAATTCGCGACCATTGCAGTGTCAACCGCCCTCGCCCTATCCGCCGTGACCACCGTTCACCGTTTTGGCCCCTTTGAGCTGCAACCCGAGCAACGCCGATTGCTGAACGACGGCCACCCTGTGGAGCTCGGCCATCGGGCATTCGATGTACTGTTGGTGCTGGTCGAGCGCGCCGGTCAACTGGTGACCAAGGACCAATTGCTCGGCCTGGTCTGGCCAGGCGTGGTCGTGGAGGAGAACAACCTGCAGGTGCAGGTCTCCACGCTGCGCAAGATTCTGGGGCCGACAGCCATTTCGACCACTGCGGGCCGCGGTTATTGTTTTACGCTTGAGCTCACACCCGGCAGTGAGTCGTCATCGCTGCCGGTAACGCCGCGGCACAACCTGCCGTCTCAGCTGACCAGTTTCATTGGACACGACGATGATCTCGAAGAGTATGAGGCACTGCTCGAGCAAACGCGGCTGCTCACACTGACCGGCATCGGCGGCTGCGGCAAGACTCGCCTCGCTCTGAAGCTTGCGGAGCGCGTTCTGCCATCGTTTCCGGACGGCGTGTGGTTCGTAGATTTGGCGCCATTGGCAGACGCGGAACGCGTGCCGCTGACCGTTGCATCCGCCCTCGGTGTTCGGCAGCAAATCGACAGGGCGCCTATCGAGACGTTATGCGAGCACCTGGCAAGACGGCGCGCGCTGATCGTGCTCGATAACTGCGAGCACCTGAACGCGGCGTGCGCGGAATTGACGCAGCGGCTGCTCGGTGCCGCCCCCGATCTACACGTATTGGTCACGAGCCGTGAAGGGTTGAGCGTGCCCGGTGAGCGAAGCGTCACCGTGCGCTCGCTCGGACTTCCAGCCGTCGGCTCGGAGCACGACCTCGCCGGATTGGGATCGTGTGAGGCCGTTCGGCTCTTTGTCGAGCGTGCGCGATTGGCCGCAGCGAAGTTCGCGCTCAACGCGGCGACGGCGCCTATCGTATCGGAAATCTGCCATCGGCTGGATGGCATTCCGCTCGCCATCGAATTGGCGGCAGCGCGCGTGAAGGTGCTGTCCGTGGAGGAGATCCGCACGCGCCTTGACGATCGTTTCCGGCTGTTGACCCGTGGCGGCGGAGCCGCGCTGGGTCGCCAGCAGACCCTGCTGGCTGCAATCCAATGGAGCTACGATCATCTTTCCCCGGATGAGCAGTGGCTGCTGCGCCTGCTTTCTGTGTTTGTCGGCGGCTGGACGCTGGCTGCCGCGGTGCGTGTGATCGGTGATCGAGGGGACGAATACCGGGTGCTCGACCTCCTCACCGGCCTGGTAGACCGGTCGCTCGTGACCATGGCGCAGATCGCGGACGGCACGACCCGGTACGCGATGCTGGAGACAGTGCGCCAGTACGCGCAGGAGCGGTTGAACGAATCGCGGGAGGGCGACGCGGCGCGCACACGGCACGCCGAGTTCTTCGTGGCGCTCGCCGAGGAAGTGGGGCCAGAGATATCAGGCCCCAGGCAGCGAGCTTCGCTTGCCCGGCTCAAGGTGGAGTTGGAAAACCTGCTTCAGGCAATGGGGTGGAGCGACCATGCCAAAAACGGGCCGGAATTGGGCATGCGGCTCGCTCAAGCGTTGCAAGATTTCTGGCCTAATGCGGGGCTTGCGGAGCTTGGGCACCGGCAAGCTCTGGCGGCGTTGAAGCGTGAGGGTCCAGCGGGGCCAAGCCGGGCCCAGGTACTGGTGGGCGCGGGCTACTTGAGCAGAAGCCTCCATAAGCTTGCTGAGGCGAACGAGCAATTTCTGGAGGCGCTGACCATCGCCCGCAAGATCGGCGATCGCGCGCTCGTTGCCGTTTCGCTTCGGGCGCTCGGCTACTTGGCTGGCGAGCGCGGGGACAGCGCGGCAGCGCTAGCGCTGATCGAGGAAGCGCTTGCGATTGCACGCGACCTGCAAGACCAAGAGCTCCTCGCGCGTACGCTCAATGCCAAGGCTGAGATCTATCGCGCAATGGACAAAATGGAGGCGGCTCGGCCAGTCTACGAGGAATCACTGGCGTTGGCACGGGCTGCGGACAATTTGGATCTGGTGACGGCGGTCTGTGACAACCTTGCACGGGTATTGATTCCCCGCGGAGAGCCGGAACGTGCGCTGCCTCTGGTGGTGGAAGTCCTTCAGCTCTCGCGAGCGACGGGGTCGAAATGGAGAGCGATCTGTGCGCTCGACGTGACCGTAGGACTTGCCGCGGTGGCAACAGATTGGACTTTTGCGGCGCGAATGCGCGGCGCTGCAGAGGCTCGGGTCAAGACCTCGAAGTATGCGCGTGACCGGCCCGACGAAGCGTTTCTCGCCCCTTGGACCCAGCGCATACGCGAGGCGCTGGGAGAGACGGCGTACAGTGCGGGGTTCGACTCGGGCTTTGCACTGTCGAACGAGCAGGCTCTTGAAGAGGCATACACATGGTTGGACGAGAGCGCCGACGCGGTGAGCAAATACTTCTCGAGCGCGAAGATTCGATCCTGATTGTCAGAAGGATGTGAACAGGACCCGACGTGGCGCTTTGTTACGCGCTGTCAATCCCCTGGTGTGCGTGCCCGGACCAAGCAACACGACAGCTGGAATGACGGAGGCCTACAACCACAGACTACGCTACCAAATGATGGTCCATTGGCGCCACGTAAGCAGCCGCTTTCGAGCACGAGGCGCCACGGCCGATCTTGGACGGTCGAGGGCAACCATGCGCCGACCTTGTCCTGGATCGGTCTGTTCGCGCCTGCTAGACTCACTAACATGACCGCACCTTCGATCAGCCGCTATCCGATACCGAAACTCGAAGACTTGCCCGAGGACATCCGGGCAAGAATGCTTGAAGTGCAGGAGAAAGCGGGATTCATTCCGAACGTTTTTCTGACGCTCGCCCACCGCCCAGACGAGTGGCGCGCATTCTTCGCCTACCACGATGCGTTGATGCTGCGCGAATCGGGGTTGACCAAGGCGGAGAAGGAAATGATCGTCGTTGCGACGTCCGGGGCGAACGATTGTCTCTACTGCATCATCGCGCACGGGGCAATCCTGCGCGTGTACGCCAAGGACCCGCGAGTCGCCGACCAGGTTGCGGTCAACTATCGCAAGGCGGACATCAGCGACCGGCAGAAGGCGATGTTGAAGTTTGCACTCAAGGTTGCGCGACAGTCCGTCGACATCGACGATGTCGACTACCAGGATCTGCGCGCGCATGGATTCAACGACGAGGACATCTGGGACATTGGCGCGATCGCCGCGTTCTTCGCCCTCTCCAACCGCATGGCCGACCTGATTGCGATGCGACCCAACGACGAGTTCTACCTCCTGGGCAGACTGCCAAAAGGGAATTAGAGCAGCAGGAGCGGCCTAGCCGGCGCTGCGCCATGGCGCGGGGGCGCGAGGAGGCCTGCTCCTGTCTCTGGCGCGGCTTGCGCCCCAGTACGGTCAGCCAAGCTTGTCGATCGACCTCGGCCAACTCGCCTTCAACAGTCGCGACAAGGCGCGATCGGCGAGGATGACACCACCGGTCTGGCAGCAGGCGCAGTAATTCGTCTCGTTTTCGGCATAGACAATTCGCTGCACCGGTGCACCGCAGACAGGGCAGGGCTCGCCGAAACGGCCGTGCACGGCCATCTCCGGCCGGAAGGCCGTGACGCGGGTTGGAAAACCCCCGCCTGTTTCGGCGCGAAGCCGCACCGTCCACTCCGCAAGCACTTCGCGCGCCGCGTCATGAAGCCGCGCGATCTCCTCGTCCGTAAGCTTGTTGGTGAGGGCGATTGGCGACAAACGGGCGCGGTGAAGAATTTCGTCCGAGTAGGCGTTGCCGATGCCACTGAACAAGCGCGGGTCGGTCAGCGCGCGCTTGAGCGTGTGGTTCTCCCGCCTCAGGCGTTCGCTGAAAACGGACAGAACCGCAGCAGAAACCTCGATCCCGCCCAGATCGAATGTGGCGAGCGCCTCCTTCCCGTGCACAAGATGCAGCGAGGCGCGCTTCTTAGTGCCGGCTTCCGTGAAGGCGAGCGTGCCGGCGGCAAAATCGAACAACGCGAGGGTGATGCGCGCGGGGGCTTTGTCCCCGCGGTCGAGCCAGCGCAGGCGCCCGGCGATCATCAGGTGCAAGACCAGAAAGTACTCGTCCTCGAGCTCCAGCACGATGCGTTTGCCGAGACGGCGCACGGCGGCGACGCGTCGACCGTGGGCGCTCGCCAGCGGCGGTAGCGCGGTGCGCAGCACGAAGGGGCTGACCAGGCGCACGCCCTCGAGTACTTGCCCGGCGACACGCCGTTCGAGACTCTCAACGTACACCGTGACATCGGGCAATTCCGGCATGTGTTGGAGCCCGGCTACACGCCGGTTCAGTGCGTCACTTGCGCAGCAGCCACAGAAGCAGGCTAATTACTGCCGACACGACCAATCCGGACGTCAGCGGGAAGAAGAACGTGAATCCGTCGCGCTCGATGCGGATGTCCCCCGGCAGGCGCCCGAGGCCCAGCCTCGCAAGCCACGGCCACGCCAGCCCGCCGAGCACGAGGATGATGCCGAGGGTGATCAGCAAGCGCTGCATGGCCAGGGAAGGCGGCTCATCGGGACCGTGCGATCGGCCTACGGGCCGCGCGCTCCTGTAGTGGCCGCCGGGCGCTCGCGACAGAGCAGCAGGTTAATTGCCTTCAGGCTCATGACCGGCTCGCCGCGCTGATTGCTCACTTCGACAAGCGAGCGGACCACTCCCCGGTCGGGCTTGCTGCGCGAGCGCCTTGCCTCGAGGACGGTGACGCGGACGCTGAGCGTATCGGCCGGGCGAACCGGCGCGATCCACCGCAACTCGTCGATCCCGGGCGAGCCGAGGCTCGCAACGCCAGACAGATATTTCGCCACCAGCAGGCGCATCATCAGCGCCGCGGTATGCCAGCCGCTGGCGATCAAGCCCCTGTAGATGCTGTGCGCTGCGGCCTCGGGGTCCGTGTGAAAAGCTTGCGGGTCGTAACGCTTGGCAAAGGCGATGATCTCAGACTGCTCGACATGGATCTGCCCGCAGTCAAAAACCGCGCCGTCGACGTAATCCTCGAAGTAGCGTTCCGCCACCGGGACCCCATGCGCGTGTGCGCTCATCGCGCGCTCGACGGTTTCAGTCCGCGCCTGCCGGCCCGCCGAGCGGCCGCCGGCATCCCGGCCACGGGGACGGTGAAACAGCGGCCGGGTAGGCCCGGATCAATGCGGCCAAAGCCAGCCAAACGTACCGGCGGTGAGCAGCGCGTAGATCAGACCATCCACCGTGATCTTGAAGGTTATGCCCCAGCCGCGGCGATACCAGATCGACATCTGCCAGAGCGCAACACAGTAGGCAATGAAAGCGGTGGTGCCGATGTACTGAAAAACGCGCAGGTACTCGGCACCGGCAGGCAGCGCCCGGCCCGCGACGTAGGCCGAGAAAATCCCGATCAGCAGCGAATAGATGAACCATAGCACCAGGCTGTTGCGCATCGACAGCGGGCCGCTCGGCATCACCGTGAGGATAAGCACCGGACCCTTCTGCCTCTTGGCCACAAACTCCGGCGAGCGCATGTCCTGCATGCTGGAGGGTTTGGGAACCATGTAGTCGCCCGGCGGAATGGCGAACGGGCGCAGCGCATCCATCAGCTTGTCTTCGTCCGCCACCCGCGCGTAATCGCTCTTGTGCCACGGCAGCAGCATGTGGATGATCGAACTGACGACGAAGACGATTATCGACGACAACAAAATCGGCAGCCATAGCGCCTGCAGTGCGACCATGTTGCTCCCCTGGTGTACGCCGGGCCCAATTCTGCGAGGGTCGCGGCGCTTCGTCAAACCCGGGCCGGAACTCGCCCGACGCAACTCAAGACGCGAGGTTGCCTGCCACCGCAAGCGATGAATGCATCGCCCGAAGCGCCCTGCAGCCAGGCCTAGTTCAAGTCGAGCGCATGGCGCTTCAGGTCATCGAGCGCCACGACCGCCACCGCTTCCTCGTGCGTGGCGGAGAGCACGACCGGCGGCGCGACGCCGGCATCGAGCGCCTCCCGCCAGCGCCCCGCGCACAGGCACCAGCGATCACCGGGCTTCAAGCCCGGGAAACCAGCCTCGGGCTGCGCCGTGGTCAGGTCGTTGCCGCGCGCGGCGGAAAAGGCCAGGAATTCCGCGGTCATGCGCGCACAGATGACGTGCAGTCCCAAGTCCTCGGGGCCGGTGTTGCAGCAGCCGTCGCGATAGAAGCCGGTACGCGGCGCGACCGAGCAGGGCAGGAGGCGGCCGCCCAGGACGTTGGTGTCGTCGGCCACGTGGATCAGGGCTTGAGGGCCCGGTACAGGAAGGGCAGGCTCACGTCCATCCGGTAGTCGATATCGGAATGGTTGTCGTCGAACTCTTCATAGGTATGGGCGACACCGGCTTGCGCCAGCCGCTTGGAGAGCAGGCGCGTGCCGAAGTGGATATGGTACTGATCGCGCCAGCCGCAGTCGATGTAGATTCCTTTGAGCGACTTGAGGCCCGTCCGGTATTTGTCGACCAGCAGCACCGGGTCGTTCTCAAGCCAGCGCTGCCAGCGTTTTTCGATCACCTCGCCGGTCTCGAGATTGAATGGCAGGCGGAACCCCAGCGGCGCCTTCGGGTCGGGGTCGTAGCTCGCCGCCATACACAGGTTCATTATGCAGTGCCCTTCCGCGTGCGAGAGCTTTTCTTTGCCCCAGACGTTGTCGAGGAAGCGCTTGACTCGGCCGTCGTCGAGGCCTTCGGCAAGGCCCTTGCGCGCGCCGGCGGCGAGCGCATCGTAGCGCCCCGGCCGCCGCTTCGGGAGCCGGAAGCGGGTCAGCTCGTCGAGCGTGTTTGGCCAGTCGTGCCAGTACACGAAGTCGAAGTAGGAGTCTCCCGAATGATCCGCGATCGCGCCCCAGTGCTGCGCGTACTTCATGCCGTGGATGATGGCACCATAGCCGCCTGATGACTTGCCGAAGCAGCCGCGGTGATCGCGAGAGGCGAGGGTGCGAAACTCGCGATCGATGAACGGAATAAGCTCACGGGTCAGATAATCCGCGTAGTTGCCGATCGCCGAGGAGTTGATGTACTGATTGCCGCCGAGCGCAGTGAAGCAATCAGGAAAAACGAGGATCGCCGGGCCCATGCGGCGGTCGTGGATCAGCCGTGCCACGCGTTCCGGCACGCTGTCGGAGAACGGACGCCAGCTGGTATGGGCGAGCCCCGAGCCGGTGAACCCGACCAGATCGAACAGCACCGGGAAGCGCCGCCCCGGGCCGCGCCCGGCGCGTGCACGCTCGTCGTATTGCGGCGGCAGCCAGACGCCGAGCTTGCGAATGTGCGCATCACCGAGCAGATTGTCTTTGAGCACCTTCGACTCATGCTGCAGAACGACCAGTGTGCCGTCTTTGCCGACGAAGCGCTTGATGGTCATTGACTCTCCCAAGTGTAGTGCCCCGGCATTGTAGCGCGACGGCGTCGGGAGGCTTGAAGCGGCGCGGGACAGGCGCTAGGATGAGCTGCACAGCTTGAGGCTCGAGACCGATGATGAACATTGGGCGTACGCGCATGACACCGCGTTGCCTCGCGGCCGCTGTAGCGTTCTGCGCCCTGCTCGGCGCTGAGGATGCCGCCGCGAGCCGGCCGTCGCTGACCGAGTGCTTCGAGGGCTCCGATTTCATCGCCAACGCCGCCCGATCGCGAGACGCCGGCATGTCCGAGGAATCGTTCCTGGGCCGGATGCAGGAGGACTTCGCGGCCATCCAGACCTTCCCCAGCGAGCTGCGCTGGTTCGTGCACGATGCCGACGACGAGGCCTTCCTGCTCGCCGCCGCCCGCGAGGTCTTCGACCACCCGGCCTCGCCGGAAAGCCACCAGCAGCGCTTCCTTGAGCAGTGCGTTGACCGTATGTAACGCTTAGAGCACGCTGTCCCAGCGGCGCGATAAGCGCGTCGCGCCATTGATGATCCCGACCATCGAATAGGTCTGGGGGAAGTTTCCCCAAAGCTCCCCGGTCACCGGGTCGACATCTTCGGAGAGCAGGCCGAGTGGGTTGCGCGATTCGATCAGGCAATCGAAGAGCTCGCGCGCCTCGTCGACCGCCCCCGTGCGCACCAGAGCGTCGATGTACCAGAAGGTGCAGGCCGTGAAGGCCGTCTTGGGCGTGCCGAAATCGTCGGCGCTGGTATATCGATATAGATGGTTGCCGCGCTTGAGTTCGCGGCGGATCGCGTCGAGCGTTTGCCGCCAGCGAGGATCGTCGGGGGCAAGCAGGTTGACCTCGCTCATCAGCAGCACGCTGGCGTCGAGCGTGTCGCCCCCGAAGGTGGCCGCAAAGGCCCGCCGCTTGTCGCTCCAGCCGCGATCGAGAATGGCCGCACGCAGCGCGTCGCCTCGGGCCGACCATGCGCTCGCGCGCTGGGTAAGGCCGAGATGCGCGGCGATCTTCGCCAGGCGGTCGCAAGCGGCCCAGCACATGATGGCCGAAGAGGTATGCACGTCGAGTCGCGTGCGCAGTTCCCAGATGCCCGCGTCAGGTTGATCGAACAGCGCGAAGGCCCGCTCGCCGAGCCACTCCAGGCGGGTGAAGTCGTCGGGTCCGGCGGGGCGCAGCAGCCTATGGTCGAAAAATGCCTGCGTTGAGGCGAGCACGGCATGACCGTAGACGTCGTGCTGGCTGTGCTGGTAGGCCTGGTTGCCGATCCGCACCGGACCGATGCCGCGAAAGCCGGGGAGGGTATCGATGCGGCGCTCGCCGAGGTCGGATTCCAGGCCGATCCCGTACACCGGCTGCAGGTGTCCGCGCGCGGTCGCGGTGTGGACGACGTTGAACAGGTAGCGCAGGTAGCTTTCCATCGTCGCCACTTCGGAAATACCGTTCAGCGCGCGGATGACGAAAAACGCGTCGCGCAGCCAGCAGTAGCGGTAATCCCAGGTACGCTCGGTTCCCGGCGCCTCGGGGACGCTAGTGGTCATGGCCGCCATGATGGCGCCGGTCTCTTCGTACGTGCACAGCTTGAGCGTGATCGCGGCGCGGATCACCGCCTCCTGCCATTCCAGGGGCACCGCCAGCGCCCGCACCCAGTGCTGCCAGTAGTGCGCGGTGCGCTCCTCGAAGTCGCGGGCTGTTGCGGCGATGCCGCTACCGAGCGTCTCGTCGACGCCAAGGAGGAGGTTGACGGGCCGATCGAGCAGATACGAGGTCGTGTCCAGGACGTAGGTCAGCGGCGCGTCGCTGGTCAGCCGCAGCGCCTGGGTCGAGTGCACGTAGCGGACGTGATTGCTGCCGCGGGTGACCGCCGGCCGCGTTCCCCCATATCCAAAGGTCGGCGAGAGCATGATGCGGATGTGCGGGCGCCCGGCGATAGGCTCGATTCGCCGCACGAGCAATAGCGGCCGGAACGTCCGGCCCCGGTCCTCGAAACGCGGAGCGAAGTCGGTGATGCGCAAGGCGTTGCCCTGGACATCGACCAGCTCGGTGCGGAGGATGGCCGTGTTGGCAACGTAGGCCTGCCGCGACAAGGCAAGGCCCTCGAGTTCGATCGTGAACGAGCCGGCCGCGGAGCGCTCGTCGCCGGCCAGCAGGGCGTTGAATACCGGATCGCCGTCCGGTCGCGGCAGGCAACACCAGACGATACGCCCCCGCGGGTCGACGAGCGCGTTGAAGGCGCAGTTGCCGATGACTCCGAGCGCAAGATTGTGCTCCGCGGCGGCGCTCATGCCGCTGCGCCCGGCCTGGGTCCCTGGGGCGAAGGCACCCCGCGGCGGGCGATGATGCGCATGAGCTCGCGCAGCAGCCGGACGACGTCCTTCTGTCCGCGCAGGTAAAGGTTGGCGGCGCTTGCCTGGTCGCGTTCGACACGCACCGAGAGCACCTTCGGCGAGCGCATCTGGAATACCGCCTCGTCGGAGGCGTCGTCGCCGACATAGAGCGCGCGATTGCAGTCCGATCGTGCCAGCAGGGCGGCGAGCGCCAGGCCCTTGTGCGGCGCGCCCGGGGGCAGCAGGTTGAGGACGCATTTGCCGTCGAGCAGGGTCGGCTCCGGCAGAAGCCGCTTGGCGCGGGCAACGAGCAGCCCCTCGGCGGCGCGATGGTCGGGCGCATGACGGAAGTGGAAAGTCAGCGAGTAGGTCTTGTCCTCGAGCACGATGCCCGGGACAGCGCGCCATGACTCGGTCGACGCGCTGAGCTCGTCGAGCCACGCCTGGCACACGCGCACACCGTGCCCAGCCTCCTCTTCGACTCCGGGCACGCCCTCGGCGCCGTGATTGCCCACCAGGTAGTGGGGCACGAAGGCGAGCATCGGGCGAGCGTCCGCCACCGCGCGCCCGGTAATGATAGCCACCGTCGCGCGCTGCGCGAGCGCAGCGAGCCCCCTTTGCACGGCCGCCGGAACGCGCGCATCCCACGGCCGCTCGACGATGGGCGCAAGCGTGCCGTCGATGTCGAACGCAAGCAGCGTCCTCGGGGTCAGGAACGCGGCGATGCGCGCCAATCCCTCCGCTGCCAGCGCGTATTTCACTTCAGTTCCGCGCCTTCGGTGCGCTGATGGGCGTAGATGCGCTCGGACACGCGTTGCCGCTGGCGCAGTCGCGCGGCGTCGAGCAGCATCGCGCCGGCCCAGCGGTAGACATTGAATTCCTGCACCAGGCGCCGCATGCTGCGCATGCGCACGCGTTGTTCGTCGGACGGCATGGTCAGCGCCCGGTACAGCGCGTGGGCGCACTGCTCGCTGTGGTAGGGGTTGACCTGCAGCGCGTCGTGCAGCTCCCGTGCGGCACCGGTGAACTGCGACAGGACGAGCACTCCCTGTTCGTCGTCGCGCGAGGCGATGAATTCCTTGGCGACCAGGTTCATGCCGTCGTGCAGGCTCGTGACCACGCACATTTCGGCGGCGCGGTAGTATTCGTTGACGATCTGCGGCTCGTGGTGCTCGACCTTGAGCCGAATCGGCTCCCAGCCGCCGCGACCGAATCGGGCGTTGACGCGCCCCGCGAGCGCACGCACGCGCGACTCGAAGTGCTGATACTCGTCGAGCGACGAGCGCGAGGGTGCGGCAATCTGGATGAACACCAAGCGGTCTATGAACTCCGGATGCAGCTCGAGCATGCGCTCGACGGCAATGAAACGCTCGAGGATGCCCTTGGTGTAATCCATGCGGTCGACGCCTACGCCGATCAGCACGTCGTCGCGCAACTGCTCGATGCGTTGCACCTTGGCACGGCACAGCGGCACCGAAAGCTGCGATTCGACCCACTCCGGCGGCCACTGAATCGAGATCGGGTAGTGCTCGACCTGCGTCAAGTGGCCGCCGTGACTGATCGTCGACGACTCGCGCTCGATGCGCGCTTCCAGGTAGCGGTCGACCGTCTCGACGAAGTTCTGGCAATGAAAGCCGGTGTGGAAGCCGAGTATGGTACTGCCGAGCATGCCGTCGAGCAGTTCCTCGCGCCAGGGGCAGATGCCGAATGACTCCGGGTTGGGCCACGGGATGTGCCAGAACGTGATGATAGTCGCCTTCGGCAACCGTTCGCGAATGAGTCGCGGCAGAAGCGCGAAATGATAGTCCTGGATGAGCACCACCGGATCGTCGGTGCGCGCCTCGGCGCGGACGGTGTCGGCGAAACGCCGGTTCACGCGCACGTATTGCGCCCAGTCGGGAGTGCGAAAGATCGGCCGCACGTGAGCGATGTGGCACAGCGGCCACAGTCCTTCGTTGGCGAAGCCGTAGTAGTAGCCCTGTTCCTCTTCGCGGGTCAGCCAGACTCGGCGCAGCGTGTAGCTCGGCTTTTCCGGCGGCACGCGCAGCCGATCGTGGCGATCGACCGTGTCGCGGTCGGCACTGCCGCTGCCATGCGCGATCCAGGTCCCAGAGCATGCCCGCATGACCGGCTCGAGCGCGGTGACCAGGCCGCTTGCCGGCCGTTGCAGCTTGATGCCCTGGTCGGTATGCACATGCAGGAAAGGTTCGCGATTGGACACGACCAGGATCTCGTCGCCCAGGAGCTTGTCGCGCAGCACCCCGCGCAGCATCTCCGGGCTCCACATCGCGTTGCGGTCCGGGCTGCGTCGGGAGAGGTCGAGGTCGCGCAGCATCGCGCGCAGATCGCTGGCCAGCGGATGCAGATCGTCCGAGGCCGGCTGCGCAAACGGCTGCACGATGCCCTCGCCGCGCAGCAGCGCGCGTACGCCAGCCACCCAGCCGCGCCAGGACAGATGTGCGATGAACACGGTGACCAGCGAGATGACAACGCCCAGCACAACGAACAGGCCGATCAGATAGCGGCGCGTGTCGGCGCTGCGCCGCTCGACGAAGCTCATGTCATGGACCAGGATCAGCGAGCCGATGCGATCGCTTCCCTTGTATACCGGGCGCTGCACGACGTGCAGCGGCCCCTGGCGCAAGTGCACGATCGAGCGTTCCTGATCGGTGCCGAGCGCCGGCTTGCAGCCCAGCGACGGCGGATAGGTCGCGGTCTGATAGCGCAGCTTGCCCGATTCGTCGCAGAAGGCCAGCGCGTACAGGCGCTCGTCCTGCAGCGCTCGCGTGAAAAGGGCGTTGACCTTCGATGAGGCGCCTTGCTCGACCAGGTCGGCGAGCTGGTCTTCCATGGTGTTGGCGATCAGCTGCGAGCGGGTGTCGAGGTCGCTGACCCACCAGCGCAGCGTCAGTCGGTCGACGAGCGGAACCAGGGCATAGCCGAGCAGCGCCAGCGTGATTACCAGCGGGGCGATGAAGCGCAGCGATAGACGGATGGAGCGGATGCGGTCCTGGGCGCTCATCAGTATTCCGGTTCCCCCTCCCGGGCTGCCGACCGGCCTTACCCGGACGGCCGGTAAGAATTACAAGTGAAGCCAGACCTGCACCGCTGGCGCTCTTAGGAGCGGTCACCCCTTGCCAAACGGCGCCTTCCGCTACCCGGGCATGCAACGATCGTGCCGCAGTGCATTATGACCGAGAAGCCAGACGTCGGTTCAGGTCTTATGTCCCGCGGTACGCCGGCGCTAGCGTTGCCATTGCAGCGCCCGAAGCAAGGCGCGCTGCCCGCAGACTGGTAGTCCTCATCAGCGAGGAGAGTTACATGACGTTCAACGCGCTGTTCGCCGAAGCGGCCGGCGCGGCGTGTGTCCCGAGCCACGCGTTGCGCGGCTGCGGGCCTCGCAAGCCGGAGTCAAGCAACCGCGGTCCGAATCGCTTGACACCCGCGGTCATTCACAGGCGATACTCGCGCTCAATTTGCCCGATCAGTGGCTCGCAACGACCCCCGACTCGCTTGGCCCCCCATCGGCGCCGATGGCGGCTGACTGCGCGCGCCTGGTGGCGGGCGAGAGCTCCTCGTGGGAGTTTCCCGGGGACGCGGGGCCATGCTAGAATGAGAATAATTCGCATTCCATTTGCTGCCGATCGCTAGATCAATGTCCCAAAGCGACTTCGCCACGCCGTCCTACCTCCGCTCGCGCTGGCTGCGCTTTGCTGCAGTTGCCGGGCCCGGCATCGTCGTCATGCTCGCCGACACCGACGCCGGCAGCATCATCACTGCGGCGCAGAGCGGAGCGCAGTGGGGCTATCGGCTGTTGCTGCTGCAGTTGCTGCTGGTGCCGATCCTGTACTTCGTGCAGGAGCTGACGGTGCGCCTCGGGATCATCTCGGGGAAGGGGCATGGAGAGCTGATCCGGGAGCGCTACGGGTCAGGGTGGGCCTGGCTCTCGGTCGGCACGCTGGTGCTCTCCTGCATCGGCGCGCTGTTGAGCGAGCTAAGCGGCTTGGCTGGCGTGGGGCTGCTGTTCGGCGTGCCGGCGTGGATCACCATGGCCGTCGTCGTCGGCGGCTTGACGCTCATGGCCTACACCGGTTCGTACCTGTCGGTCGAGCGCATCGCCATCGCCATCGGCATATTCGAGCTGGTGTTCCTCCTGGTCGCCTGGAAGGCCCAGCCGGATCTGGCGGCGGTGACCGCCGGCGCGTTCAGCATCCCGTGGCGAGAGCCGAAGTACCTGTATCTGGTCGCCGCCAATATCGGCGCGGTGATCATGCCGTGGATGGTGTTTTATCAGCAGTCCGCGGTGGTGGAGAAGAAACTGACGATTGCCGACCTGCCGGCAGCGCGGTGGGATACCGCGCTGGGGGCGCTGGTGACGCAGGTGATCATGGCCTGCGTGCTGGTCGCGACGGCGGCCACCCTCGGCACCACGAACGCGAATGCGCCACTCGACACCGTACAGCAGATCGCCCAGGCGATTACGCCGTTTCTCGGCGAAGGGACGGGAAGGCTCCTGTTTGCCCTGGGCATGACCGGGTCGGCATTGGTGGCAACCATCGTGGTCACCCTCACCGCGGCGCGCACGCTGGGCGAGGTGTTGGGCGTGAAGCACTCGCTCGAGCACGCGCCGCGCGAGGCGCCATGGTTCTACGGCATCTACACGGCATCCCTGGTGGCGGGCGCGCTGCTGGTTGCCTCCGGCGTCAACCTGGTCAGCCTCAGCGTGGGCGTGCAGGTGATGAATGCGCTGCTGCTGCCCATCGTGCTGGGGTTCCTCTACCTCCTCGCGCGCGGTCTGCCGGGACCCTACCGTCTGCGCGGCGTCTATGCCGTGCTCGTGGCGGCGGTGATCCTGATCAGCGCCGGTTTCGGCGTCTATGCCGGTATCGTGGGCCTGGCAGGATGAAAGCGCAGCGTGCCGCCACGGCAGCCAACGCTCGTAGCGCGCCGTAAGCCCGATCGGCGGCCTTCGATGCCGGGCTAACCGGGTGCCGAGCCGATCAGGACCAGGATCAGCGGCGTGGTGACCGCGGCGAGCGCAGTCGACAGCACCAGGCTTGCCGCGACCGGCCCGCCGAGTGTGTCGAACTGGCGCGACATCAGGTAGACGTTCGCGCCGACCGGCAGCGAGGCGAGCAGCACGATCGCCTGCGTCTCCCGCGCCGGCAGCGCGAGTGCCCACGCCAGCAGCCACACCACAGCAGGCTGGAGCGCGAGCTTGAGCAGCGTAATGGTTGCACTGATGCGCCAGCCTGCGCGCAGGCCGTATTCGGCGAGCCCCATGCCAAGGGCGATCAACGACAGCGGTACCGCCGCCTCGCCGACCAGGACGAGGGTGCGGTCGATCAGTCCAGGCAACGGCAGCGCGGCGAGACCCCAGGCCGTGCCGCCGAGGATGCTCATCACAATCGGGTTGCGAAGTACGGCCTTGGCGGCTTGCAGGTAACCCGACCACGACACCGCGCGGCTGCGCGCCCATTCGACCGATACCGTGACCAGCGTCCAGAGCAACAGCGAGTTGAATACCAGCACCAGCGAGATCACCGGCAGGGACGAGTCGCCCAGCGTGACCTTGGCCAGCGGAATGCCGAGCAGGACCGTGTTGGCGAAGATGCCGCCCAGGGCGAACACCGACTGCGCGACGCCATCGAGACGGAAGACCCGCGCCGCGATGAAGCGCCCGCACAGAAAGACCGCCAGGCACGCGCCAAAATAGGCGATCAGCAACCGCGCGTCGACCGCCGGCAGGGTGGAGAAATCGCTCATCAGCCGGAACAGCATGGCGGGAATCGCCACCGAGAAGACGAAGTGGGTCAGCGCGTCGGCAGCCGCCTTCGGCCAGCGTCCCCAGCGCGACAGGACGTAGCCGAGCAGTACCAGCAGGAACAGCGGCGCGGTGAGGCCGACAATGCGCGCGAGTCCCTGCATCCGAGTCCGCCGCGTCAGCGCGCGCGGCCGCGCCCGGCTCGTCCCGCCCTGCAGATCCGCGCCCTCGTCGGCATGGCCAGCGGCGGCGAAGCGGCGGCCTAGATGTGCTGGCCGCCGATCAGCGTCAGGAACTCCTCCCGCGTCGCCACCGATTCGCGAAACGCTCCCAGCACCGACGAGGTGACCATCACCGAGTTCTGCTTTTCGACGCCGCGCATCATCATGCACAGGTGTCGCGCCTCGATCATGACGCCGACGCCGATCGCGCCGACCGATTCCATGACCTCCTGCGAGATCTGCTCGGTGAGTCGTTCCTGGAGCTGCAGGCGGCGGGCGTACATGTCGACGACCCTCGCCAGCTTCGACACGCCGAACACGTGGCCGTTGGGAATATAGCCTATATGGCAGCGGCCATAAAACGGCAGCATGTGATGTTCGCAGAGGCTATAGACCTCGATATTCTTCACGATTACCATGCTGTTGGTCTGCTGCGTGAAGATCGCGCCGTTGATCAACCTGGCGGCATCGGTCCGGTAGCCGGAAGTGAGAAACTGCAGCGCGGCCGCAACGCGCTGTGGCGTCTTGACCAGGCCCTCGCGCTGCGGGTCCTCGCCGATCTCGAGCAGCAGATCGCGGACCAGTGCTTCGACCTTGTGCGTGTTCATGCATTCTCCTGGGGGCGGGGGACCAGCGCCAGCGCGGCAAATTATCCCATGCCCGTCGCAGCCGATGGCGGCTGAAGTACCATGTCACGCTGCGACGTGGCGGAAGCGAAGAGGAGGCATTTATGGGTCAATGGCTGAACCTGACGGCAAACGACGGCTTCCGGCTCGCGGCGTATCGCGCCGATCCGGTAACCCCGCCGCGCGGGGGCCTGATCGTGGTGCAGGAGATCTTTGGCGTAAACGGCCACATCCGGTCCGTCTGCGACGGCTTTGCGGCCGACGGCTATACGACCATCGCACCGGCCCTGTTCGACCGCTACGAGCGCAACGTCGACATCGGCTATGCGCCGGCGGACATCGCCCGCGGGCGCGAGCTCAAGTCGCGCGCCAGGACCGATGCCGCCCTGCGCGACCTCACGGCGGCGCGCGAGCTCGCCGCGGCCGCCGGCCGCGTCGGCATCGTCGGCTACTGCTGGGGCGGCTACCTCAGCTGGTTGAGTGCCGCCCAGATTGAGGGCCTCGCCTGCGCCATCACCTACTACGGCGGGGGCATGACCGACGCCGTCGCCGAGCAACCGCGATGCCCCGTGTGCGCCCATTTCGGGGAGCGCGACGCAGCCATTCCGCTTCCCGGGGTAAAGCAGTTTATCGCCGCCCACCCCGGGGTGCAGGTCTTTCTCTATCCGGCCGAGCACGGTTTCAACTGCGATCAGCGGCCAAGCTACGACCCCGCCTCGGCGCGGCTGGCGCGCGAACGCACGCTGGCCTGGCTGCGCAGCCACGTCGGCTGAATCGGCATGGCGCCAACCGCAATCAGTTGACAAAGGCAACTAAAAGGTTGACCTTAGCAACGAAAGCTTCATCTAAGCGCGGCATCATGAGCACGCGGACGGCAGGGGGTGCGCAGCGCATCGACGCGGTGCGCCGGTTCAACCGCTTCTACACGCAGCGCATCGGCGTGCTGCGGGAACGTCTGCTCGACAGCCCGTACCCGTTGACCCACGGTCGCGTGCTCTACGAGCTGGCGCATTGGCCGGTGCGCGGCGAGGCGCCGACCGCCACGGCGCTGGCGGCGCGGCTCGCCCTCGACGAAGGCTATCTGAGTCGTATCCTGCGCGGCTTCGAGCAGCGCGGGCTGGTGCGCAAGCGGCGCTCGGCAGTCGACGCGAGGCAAAAGGCGCTCTCGCTAACGCCGCGCGGCGGGCGCGAATTGGCGCGGCTTGACGCACGATCGCAGCAGGAAGCGGCGGCGCTGCTGGCGCAGTTGTCGCCGGCGCAGCAGGCGAGGCTCATCGAGGCGATGCAAACGCTGGGTCGGTTGCTCGGCGCGCCACCTGGCGTCGACCCGCGGCCGCACTTCCTCCTGCGAGAGCCCCGCCCTGGCGATCTGGGCTGGGTGGTCCACCGTCACGGCGCGCTGTACGCGCAGGAGTACGGCTACGACGAGCGCTTCGAGGCGCTGGTGGCGGAGATCGTCGCGCATTTTGTAAAGCACCTGGACCCGGAGCGTGAGCGCTGCTGGATCGCGGAGCGGGGCGGGGAGAATGTCGGCTCGGTGTTTCTGGTGCGCCAGACGACGCGGGTGGCGAAGCTGCGACTGTTTCTGGTCGAGCCGCACGCGCGCGGGCTCGGGCTCGGACGGCAACTGATCGCCTCGACCGTGCGCTTCGCGCGCGAAGCGGGCTACCGCAAGATCACGCTGTGGACCCAGAGTGACCTCGATGCCGCTCGCCACCTCTACGCCGAGGCGGGATTTCGGCGCGTGGGGCGACAGACCCACGAGAGCTTCGGCAAGTCCCTGGTCGCGGAAACCTGGGAGCTCTTGCTCTAGCAATCCCGGCACAGGGGCAGCGCCCTGCGGTCGCCAGCGCCGGGGCGCCGCCCCTCTCCGGGGCGGCTAGTCCGCAGCGGCCTGGCCGGGCTTGCTGGCCGCGAGCTCGTCCAATGCCGAGCTCACCGCGCGATCGAACAGCGGCACCGGCTCGACGATCAAGCGCGCGCTGCCGTCGCGAAGCTGCCAGGCGAGCTCTTCGGGCGAAACGGCCAGGGCGCGTCCGCGCGAGCGCGTGGTGAAGATGTACTTGGTGTGCATCGGGCTTATCCACGACAGCCGGGCATTGATGGTCCTGCCACCTTCGTCGAAGGCAAGCCAGGTGCCGACCACCATCTCGCCGACGAAGTCATGGACATTGACCGCCTTGGTCAGCGTAGGCGGACGGACGGACTGCGCCTCGGTCGCCTCCACGGCGGCGCGCTCGGCCTTGGGCCGGATGGCGGCAATGTGCAGTCGATACACGGCCTCAAGGAACGGCTGCATGCGCTCGTCGCGCACCTGCACCTCGGCGCCTGCCGAGCGCAACCGGCGCACCAGGTCGGGGACCATCTTGGTCAGGCGCGCCTTCTGCGCATTGCGCTCCTTGGCCGCGATGCTCCACAGCAGGTCGTCGAGCGTCTTGACCCCGTGGTTCCACGCCTCGCTGTCGGCGCCGTCGCGTTCGCGGACCAGGGTGAGGTAGTCGACCCAGATGGTCTCGGCAAAGCCGCGCACCTCGAAGGGCACCTCGATCCCGGTCAGCCTGTCGCGGATCAACGCCCGTACCTCCGATCGACCGGCGTTGCTCTGCTCGGCTACGAGAGCGGCCGCGACGTCGTCGTCGAGCAGCGAGGCGGCCTTGCCCTGCTCGGCGTCAATGAATTCCTGCAGCCTGGCGTCGGCGGCCTCGAAGACCGCCAGGTCGACCTTGAAGTCGCGGCAGACTTCCTCGATGACGCCGGCGGCGACCAGCTCAAACCCGACGCGATAGCCTTCATCGCTCGTCGCGCCGATCGCCGCGGCGGCAAGATGATCGAGCAAGCGCCGAGCCGGATGCTTCTTGTCGGAAAAGAAGGTCCGATCGAGGAGCGCCGCCTTGAGAATCGGCACCTGCAGGCGCCCGAACAGCTCGCGCAGCGACTCCGGGATCGACGGATCGCGGAAGATGTAGTCGAACAGCAGCGCGATCACGTCGATGGTGATCTTGTCGGTCGGGTTGACGACCTGGTTGGCGACGGCAGCGCGAATCCACGGTATGCGATTGAGCGGCACGATCGTGGCCTCGCCGGCGCCCGGTGCCGCCGCGGTCGCGGCTGCCTGGGCGGCGGCGATGGCCCCGGGGTCGAGAACCTGCCAGCGGTCGAGCGCCGCCACCACAGCGGAGAGCGACCCTAACGCCAGCATCGGATCGAGCTGCGGAAAGCCAGAGGCATCGCTCGCTGCCGCGGCCGACGCGCCCGCGGCAAGCAGCGGCGCCGCCCGCGCCAGCTCTTCGACGTACGGATTGCTCGCCCCGGCGGGGGGCGCCAGGACCGCCGCGAGGGCGCCGGCAGCAGGCGCCGGTACCGGGGTCGGCCCCGGGCCCGGGGCGCAGGCGACGGCTGGCGCCACCGCGGCTGCGCCTGCGGCCGAGTCGGGAGCCGGAGATGGGGTTGCGGCTGCGCCGCTCGCGCTCGGTGCGGCGGACTGCCCGACCGCCGCAGAGGGGCCCGGCGCCGAACCTTGGGCCTGGCCGGCTGCCGCGGAGGCGTCCGGCACGGCAACGTCGATTTCCAGCGCCGGTGGAGCAACCTCCTTGATCAGTCGCTCGAACACCGGCAAGAGCTCGCCATCGTCGGCAGGACGCAACTCGCTGCGCGCGCGCAGCTCGGCCTTGATCTCCGGCAGCACGTGGCGATCGGCGAGCGTGCGGTTGAGGCGGATGTAGGTCTTGGTCGCCGCCGGCGTGACGTCGCCGAGCACGCGCTCCATCAACGGTCGCCACACGCGCGGGTTGGGGAACAGCCCGCGCGAGGTCACTCCGATGGCATCAAGGATGTAGTCCGGAGCAAACGGGTTGTCGATCTCCCGCGCCCGCGCCTCGCTCAGCAGCAGTCCGACACGCAGATCGAGCGCGTCGACCTCGCGCCGGGTCAATCGCCGCAGAAAAGCGGTTGCGGTCGTCAGCGCCGCCTGCTTTTCGTGATCGAAGGCATTGAGCACGCGCAAGGAAGCAGCAGAGCTGTCCGCGTCCGGGCGCCTGCCCCGCCGGCGCGGACCCTTGAGCCGATTCTCGAACAACTCCTTGAGCGTTTGCTCGAAGCGCTTGATCCACTCGGGGCGCTTGGTGCGGAAATCCAGGACCTCGACATCGGAGACGAACTTGTTCTGCTCGAACAGGTCGTTGGTGCCCTCGATGGATGCCTCAACGACCTCAATGAGGCTCGACAGGAATTGCGCGCAGCACTCGCGCAGCAGCGCCCGCGCCTCGTCACGCGTGAGCAGCAGCTTGCCGTCGGCATCGGTGGCGGGCGGCAGGGTTGGCGGCGAAACCGGATCGGACATGGCGACTGGAAAGTTGCAAACGAGCCCGCCCGGTACACCCGGTCGAGGGCCGCCTGATGAGCGGACGTTATGGTGGCATCCAATGGGGTCGACGTGAAGGGGATCGAGGGCTGCGTCGGTGGGCTACAACGAGCCGGCGCGTGAGTGACAGCCGCGCAGCGATCGGGCGATAATAGCCGCCACTTTGCACACCGGATCGCTGTGCGGACCCCCGACTGCCGGCAGCTTGAGCGACGAATTCCGCAGCACTGCCTGCGTCAGGTCCCTGACCGATTCCCGAGGAGGAACCGCCGATGAAGTGCACCGCTTGTGGGAATGAGAACCAGCCGGGAGCGAAGTTCTGCGTGCATTGCGGCGTGGTTCTGAGCGCAGCGCCGCCGCCCGCTGCGCCAGCGGCAAGCGCGCAACCTCCGGCGCCGCCGCCCGCACCACGTCCGCCTACGCCGGCCCAGCCCGCGCCGGCTGCGAGCGTGTCGCGGCCAGTTGCCGCCGCGCCTGTCGCGCCTGTCGCGCCTTCCGCAGCCGCGCCGGCGGCGGCTAGCGCGCCCGCCGCCGCCGCGCCCGTTGCTGCAACGTCCGCGGCGCCGGCGGCTGGCTCCAAGGTGGGGCTGATCGCTGCAGCTATCGCGGTCCTGGTGGTGCTCGGTGCCGGCGGTTATTTCGGCTATCGGATGCTCGGCGGAGAGAACAAGGAAACGGTCGCGGCGGTTGAGCCGCCCAAGGCTGATGAAACTGCCACTGCGCCGGCGAGCGCCCCAACCCCCGATGCGGCGAGCGCAGCATCCCCCCAGGACGCCGCGGCGACTGCGTCATCCGGAACCGGGACCGAGTCACCGTCACCGGGCGAGGACACCAGCGCGGCGGCAGCCCCGTCCAGTGCGGAGTCGCCGGCGGGCCAGCCTTCCGCCCAGGCGGGCAAGGGTGCGGCGTCGGCACCGAAGGCAACTCGGCCCAAGACAGCCAAGGCTGCGCCAGCCGGCAGCGAAACGACTCCGAAAGCGGCGGCCCCAGGGGCCGGCGCGAGCGCTTCGACCAAGCTCGCCAGGGCGCCCGCGGCGGCGCCGGCGCCGGATCGCTGGGAGATGTACGCCCAGGCGCTGGCGGAATGCGAGAAACTGGATTTCTTCTCCCGCTTCGGTTGCCAGCAGAAGGAGCGTTGGCATTACTGCGAGGGCTACTGGGGACAGGTTCCGCAGTGCCCGCTTAGCAGTGGCGCGAACCCCGGTCGCGGGCCGTAACAGCGTCCTTGGCGCGGTCAGCCACGGCGAAAGTCCCGCCGCGGCGGTTTGCCTCGCGGCCGCTGAGGCGTGCGGGGCCGGTACGTGGCTTGCTTGCGCCGTGGCAAAGCGAGTCGGTGGGGATCCGCAAGAACCGGTCCGGCGCGGCGATGAAAATGGCCTACTGGTTGCCTGTTCCCCTATGCCGTTACCATGACGCACCCAGGGCTGCCGGGTTGGCGGTCCGCTTTCGATCCGGGAGGAGAAGGGCCCGATGAAGTGCCGCATTTGCGCCCGTGACTGCCCACCAGGGGCAAAACTCTGCCGCGATTGTGCCGCCGCGCGCAAGCGGGCGTTCGCAGCCACGGTTACCCAGCCGCTGCTGGCGGCCGCCGGCGTGCCGAGCGTGGGCCGGCCGCGATTCGCGCCGCGGCCCGCCAAGCCGCGCGCCGCAGACAGGCCCGCTGCAAACCCGGCCGGGCGCTCCGAGGCGGTTATGGCCGCGTCGGCCGCCGAAAGCACGCGGGCGCCGGCTAAGACGATCGGCGTGCAGTGGCTGCTGCTCGCCCTGGCCGTCGCCTGCGCCGTCGTCTATCTGCTCATTCGCGTTGTTTTCGTACCCCACGTCCCGTCGGGCGACGAGGCGGTCGCGCCTGGCGGCACGGTTGCAGCGCCGCCGGCGGCCGACGTCGCGCCTGCGCGGGCGCCTGCCGAGCTGCCTGCCGCCGCCAGTCCGGGCGCGACCGAGAGCACACCAAGCGCGGCCCCGGTGCTCAAGGAAGCCAGCCCCAAGGCGGCACGCCGCAAGGCGGCGACCAAGGTCGAGGCCCCGGTCGCGGTGGTCCCGCAAACGCCGGCGCCAGCCCCACCCCAGCCGGCACCGGCACCGCGCAGTTCCCCGGCGCCGGTTGCCGAGGCGCCGCGCGACCCCTGGCAGGAGATGAACGAGGGCCTGTCGCGCTGCGCGAAAGTCGATTCGTTCAAGCGCAGCGACTGCGAGAATCGGCTGCGCCTGCGATACTGTCCCGACCATTGGGGCGTGGTCTGGCAGTGCCCCATCGGGCCGACGGCCGACCACGGCCCATAACCGTTGTCGGGCGGCAGGCAGTGCTGCCGCTCCTAGCCGCGACCGACGAAGGGCATCTTGGTCGCCATCACGGTCAGAAACTGCACGTTGGCTTCGAGCGGCAAGCTCGCCATGTAGCAAACGGCATTGGCGACGTGCTCGACATCCATCAGCGGCTCCACCGCAATGCTGCCGTTTGCCTGGGGCACGCCCTTGGCCATCCGTGCCGCCAGGTCCGTGGCGGCGTTACCGATGTCGATCTGGCCGCAGGCGATGTCGTATTTGCGGCCGTCGAGCGACGCCGACTTGGTCAGCCCGGTGATGGCGTGCTTGGTCGCCGTGTAGGGAGCCGAATTCGGTCGCGGCGCATGCGCCGAGATCGAGCCGTTATTGATGATGCGTCCGCCGCGCGGATCCTGGGCCTTCATCAACTGAAAGGCTTGCTGCAGGCAGAGGAAGGCACCGGTCAGGTTGATGTCGACGACACTCTTCCATTGCTCAACTGACAGATCCTCGAGGTTGACTCCTGGCGCGCCGACGCCGGCGTTGTTGAACAGCAGGTCGAGGCGGCCGAACGTTTCCTTGGTTCGGGCGAACAGCGCGCGCACCGACGAAGGATCGCTGACGTCGGTTGCCACGGCCAGAGCAGCGCCGCCCGGCGCCGCACCCTCGAGGACCGCCTTGTCGAGCAGCTCCTTGCGCCGTCCGGCGAGCACGACCCGATAGCCTTCGCGCATCAACGCGAGCGCAACGGCCTTGCCGATGCCGGTCCCGGCCCCGGTAACGATGGCGACTCTAGCTTGCGTGACCATGCCTGATGACTCCTTGAACGATCAAAGCTAAACCGCGCCGCGCCCTCGCGGGCGTCGCTGTCGTCCGCTCGGCACCCCGATAGCGCAAGCGGGTTTGGGTCCTGGCAAACCATCGCCCATCACCTACTGACCGCCTTCGAGGTCGGTAGGGCCGAAAGCGCCCGGCAGCAGTTCGCCGAGCGCATAGCGGCGTTCCGCCGCGGTGTCGTCGGTGCAGCAGACGACCAATGCCTCAGGACCGAATTCGTGCAGGACCTGGCGGCAGGCACCGCAGGGAGTGGTGGCATGCCGCGTCGGGGTGTAGATGGCAACGGCGTCGATGCGGCGGACTCCCCGCGCGACGGCCTGAAATACCGCATTGCGCTCGGCGCAAATGGCTAGCCCGAAGGACGCGTTCTCGACGTTGGCGCCGGCATGAATCTCGCCGCTGGCGGCAAGCACCGCGGCGCCGACCCGGAAGCCGCTGTAGGGGGCATAGGCGTGTTGCGCCGCCGCGCGGGCGCGCTGCTTGAGCTCGGCAAGGATTGGCTCGGCAACCGTCATGGCCATCGCGGGTTACGCGCTGCCATTGTACCGGGCGCACCCGGCAGCGTCTGCGAAGGCTCGGCTGCTCCGGCGCAAGTATAATGAGCCCTTCGGCGCCTGCCCGCGGCCTCCCGCGGCCGCGACGGCCGGCAAAAGCGCCAAAGGGAGCCGATTTTGAGCGCGTGGTGGTGGGCGCTGCTCGCGCCCAAGTTCATCGTCGTGTACGTGGTTGCCGCGTCGGCGCTGTACGTGCATTTTCGCGGCCGCGACCGGCACACCCTCATCCGCCAGCTCAAGGACCATTCGACGCTCATGGCGCCGTACAACGCGCTCATGTACCTGTTCTCCGCGGTACCGGCCGGGCCGTTCGTCGACGTGGGCAAGGTGCCCGAGCTGTCGCGGCTGCGCGACAACTGGCAGGTCATGCGCGACGAGGCGCTGGCGCTTACCGGCGAGGGGCAGATCCGCGCCGCAACCGGTCACAACGATCTGGGCTTCAATTCCTTCTTCAAGGAAGGCTGGAAGCGTTTCTATCTCAAGTGGTACGGCGCGCCGCTGCCGTCGGCACAGGCGCTCTGTCCAAAGACGGTGGCGCTGCTCGAGTCGTTGCCGTCGGTCAACGCCGCCATGTTTGCCTTGCTGCCGCCGGGCGGCAAGCTCAACCGTCACCGCGACCCGTTCGCCGGCTCCTTGCGTTATCACCTCGGCCTGAGCACGCCGAATTCGGACGCCTGCCGCATCTTCATCGACGGCGAACCGTACTCCTGGCGCGATGGCCAGGACGTGCTCTTCGACGAGACCTTCATCCATTCCGCGGAAAACAAGACCGACGTGACCCGCATCATCCTGTTCTGCGATGTGGAGCGGCCGCTGCGCACACGCTCGATGAGAGCGTTCAACCGCTGGGTGGCGCGGCACATCATTCGTGGCTCGTCGACCCAGAACGTCGACACCGAGGAGGTCGGCGCATTCAACCGCATCTACGCCATGCTCGGTTCCGGGCAGCGATTTCCTGACCCGCCTCAAGCGCAAGAACCGGACGCTGTTCCGGACCGTGAAATATGCCTTGATCGCCGCGCTGGTGTACTGGATTTTCGTCTACTGAGGCCTGCGCCGCGCCGTCCTGCGACGCGGTCAGAGCCTTTGCGGCGGCACCTTCGACGCGGCATAGGCGCCGATGCAGGTGAACGCCGCGAGAACCAGAAAGACGACGCGGAACGCCCCGCCGAGATGGCTGGTGATCGCCTGCCGTTGTGCATCCGGCAGGCCGGCGAGAATTGCGCCGCGTGATTCGGCGATCTGCGGCAGGACCGACGCCAGCAGCGTGTCCTCGCGCCGATCAGGATGAACAGCACGGCGCCGACGATCGCCACGCCCAGCGCGCCGCCTATCGAGCGCGACACCGACACCGAAGCGACCGCCGAGGCGAGCGATGCGCTGCCGCCCGCGCTCTGCACGATGATCTGCGTCGGCGGCATGGTCGTGCCCAGCCCCGCACCGGCGAGCAGTGTCAACACCAGCACCACCGAGGTCGGCGCGAAGGTGACCGTCGCTGCCAGCGCGGCGAATGCCAGGGTGGAGACTGCCAGCCCGCGCTTCGGATACGCCGTCAGCCGGCCCGGTGCGGGCGATGCTCCGGCCGGTCAGCGTCGACGATGCGGCGAGCGACAAGCGTGATCGGCAGCAACAGCAGCCCGGACGCCCCGATACCGAAGCCACGCCCGAGCTGCAGATAGAGCGGAAGATAGAGCACCGAGCCGAACAGGGCGGCGGCGAAACATACGACCACCAGGTTGGAGCGCCAGATCACCGGCGAGGCGAGCAACCGCACCGGGATCACCGGGTCGGGCGTGCGCATTTCCCAGACCACGAGCGCTGACAGGCAGCACGAGCGCCAGCGCGATGACCAGATACAGCCGCCAATCGAGCCAGCCGAAGCGATTGCCGGCCGAGGACAGCGCAAACAGCAGCGCCAAGGTCCCGGTGCCGAAGAGGACGGTTCCGAGGACGTCGGGGCGGAAGCGGCGCGCGGCGGCGGCGGCGGCTGCGACGGAATGCGCAGCGCGAGCAGCCGCGGCGACCACGCCCAGCGGCAGATTGATGAAGAAAACCGCCCGCCAGCTCAGATGCTCGGTCAACAGCGCGCCGAGCAGCGGCCCCAGCGTGCTCGAGGCGGCAAACACGCCGGCGAAGTAGCCCTGGAACTGCGCGCGTTGCCGCGGCGGCACGTTTTCGCTGATCAGCGCCTGCGACAAGGTCATCAAGCCGCCGCCGCCCATGTCCTTGCACGGCGCGCGCGACGATGAGCGCCAACAGCGTCGGCGCGAGGGCGCAGCCGAGCGACGCGAGCGTGAACACGGTCAACGCGGCGAGCAGAGTCGGCCGCCGGCCGAAGCGGTCGCCGATGCTGCCGTACAGCGGCGCGGCCACCGTCGCCGCCAGCAGATAGGCCACGACCACCCAGGAGAGGTCGGCAAACCCACCGAGCGATGCGACGATCGCGGGCAACGCGCTTGCCAGGATCGTCTGGTCGACCGCGGCCAGGAACATCGCGAACATGACCCCGGGAAATACACGCCGGAACGCCGCGCGCAATTCATCGCCGGCAAGGGGCGCCGGTTGCGACCGGCTTCAGCGGACTGTTCCATCGCGCCACGTTTAGCCGCCGCGCGCGGCATTGCGAAACGCGACCAAGCCGTTTGCCGGGCTGCGCCGAGGTCCCTTAGTGCCCGGCGGCCGCGATCAGCCGCGCGGTCAAGCGCTTCGAGGTAGCGTCGGATGGTCGTGGATGTCGTTGTGCCCTGCGCCGGCGACCACGAGCAGCTCCGTCGGCGCACGCGCGAGCGTCCTAAGGCGTTGGCTCTCGGAGAGCGGCAACAGCTCGTCGTGGGTGCCATGCACGAGCAGGATCGGGCTTCGAACGTCGGCGATCAGCGCGTCGGTTCGCAGCGGGTATTTGAGCAGCCATCCGGGCGCGAACGGGTACGCGCGCTTGCTGACCGCGGCCAGGCTCGTGAAGGGCGTCACCAGCACCAGCAGGCGCGGATTGACGTCGCGTGCCAGCCGTGCAGCCAGCGGCGTGCCGAGAGAGCGCCCGTAGATGACGACCGGCCTGTCGCGGTAGCTCGGGGCGATCAGCATCCCAGGCCGCACGCACGTCGGCAAACAGCTGCTCCTCGCTGACGATGCGGCCGGTGCTCTTGCCGTAGCCGCGAAAATCGAAGATGAACAGGTCGTAGTTGAGCTCGCGGTAGAAATCGACCCCGGCGGTCCAGGTCGCCAGGTTGCCGGCGTTGCCATGCACGAAGAACACCAGCCCGCGCGGGTGCGGCTGGGTGAAATGCAGCGCGTCGAGCGATCCGCCCGGAACCGAAACGCGGATTTCCTCGAAGCGCTGCTGGAAGTCAAAACGGTGGTCGGCTGGCAGGCGCGTGCCGCGAAAGATCAGCCGCTCCTGCAGCAGGTAGAGCAGGCCGAGCACGCCCGCATAGCCCAGCGGCGAGGGCGAGCAGAAGCTTCACCGCGCGCCCCGCGCAGAAAGCCGCGCTGGCCGCGACCTGGCATCGATCGCCCGAGCGCGCGCTCGGCGCACCGCCGCAGCCGCCGGGTAACCGGACAGCGCCGCCATGGCGCTGATGACACATGCCCCAGGCGATGTCCGCCACCGTGACCGCGACCGGCCAGCCCGGAGCGTGGCGAGGTTGCTCAAATCGTAGGTCGCGTACGCGACCAGGCCGAAGAGCGCGCCCATGCCGACGCCTTGCGCCGCTTCCCGCGGCGTGCGCCGGTGCCACGCAGAATACAAGCAGCCCGCATACGTAGAGCGGATAAAAGAGCGCGGCCGGGAGCCAGCTCGGCTCGGAGCCGCAGCAGCGTCTCCGAGGCGCGTGGCATAGAAATCCCGGGCCACGACGCCGAGCCAGAGCCAGTCACCGCCGCAATAGACGAGAAGGCAGGCGACGGCTGCCGCGACCTTGCGCCTCATCGCCGTCTGCGCTCGGGTCGCGGCGCGCGCTCGCCGAGATCCCAGAACAGCCCCGCCATCAACTGCAATCCCTCGCGCGCGACCGCACCCAGTAGGTGCTCGTCGGGCGCGTGCTGCGAGCAGGCCGGATAGGAATGCGGAATCCAGATCGTCGGCAGCCCCAGTACCTCGGCGAAGGCGTCGTTGGGCAGCGTGCCGCCGAGGTTGGGCAGCAGCGCCGGCTTCTTGCCGCTGGTGCGCTCGAGCGAATCGAGCGCCCACGCAACCCATGGGTCATCGGGAGCCAGGCGTGTCGCCGCGTTGCCCTGCGCAACCTCGACCTCGATCATCGACAGGCCTTGCGCCCTGGAGATGGCGGCGCAGATGATCGCCGAGGTGGGTCCAATCGGTGCCGACGACGAAACGCAACTGGCAATGGGCGATCGCCACGGGCGGAATCGCGTTGACCGGATGCTCCGGATTGCCCGCGGTGAAAGCGAGCACTTCGAGCGTATTCCAGCCGAGGACGCGTTCGGCGGGCGTAAGACCCGGCTCGCCCCAGAGGGCATCGAGCGCCGGGTCGCCCGCGTCGTCGCCGATGGAAATCTCCGAGAGCGCGCGCCGCACCGGATCGGGAATCGGCGGCGGGCGCAAGCCGGCGACCTGCATCACGCCGCGTTGACTCACCATGCTGGCGATCGCGTGCGCCAGGATCACCGCGGGGTTGGCCAGTGCGCCGCCCCAGTTGCCCGAGTGATGAGCGCCGCCGCGCAGGCGCAAACGCAGCGTGAAGTTCACCGAACCGCGCGAACCCAGGAATACGGTCGGCCGGTCGGCGCAGACCCGCGGGCCATCCGAGGCGATCAGCACATCGGCGCGCAGCTCGTCGCGCAATGTCCGGCACAGCGCATGCAACCCCGGCGAGCCCACTTCCTCGCCAGTCTCGAAGAGCAGCGTGACGTTGAAGCCGAGCTTCCCGTCACGCGCCGCGAGCGTGCTCGCGAGCGCGCCGAGATTGATCGAATGCTGGCCCTTGTTGTCGGCGGTACCGCGGCCATACCAGCGATCGCCTTCGACGACCAGCGACCATGGTTCGAGAGGTGCGCGCCATTGCGCTGCGTAGCCGCGAATGACGTCGCCGTGGCCGTAGCTGAGAACGGTCGGCAGGTCGCGGCCTTCCACGCGCCGGGCAACGAGGAACGGTCCACATCCGACGACCGGATTCTCGACCAGGCGGGCGGTGAAGCCCAGGCGCTCCACACACGGCAGCAGCTCCGCGCTCAAGTATTGCGCGAGCACGGCCTGCTGCTCGGGAGCCTGGCTCTCGGTGCGGAACGCAATGCGCCGGGCAAGGTCGGCGCGAAATCCCCCGGAGTCGAAATACCGAGCGGCGCCGTTCAGTGCTTGCAATCGACTCACCGCTGGCCTCGCCGTTTCGCCGCCACGAAAGCCGGCATCGTACCGTATCGCATCGCCGCGGCGGGGGCCAAAGCGCTGCGCGCCCCGCGCTTCGAGTCGGACATGCCGCGGCGGCCCGGCCGCGCGGCGGCTTTTCGCCGTAAACTATTTGCCGGAACGTGGCCTCGGGAGGTTTTCGATGGCGATACCCCGATCGGCACCAGCCGCGGCGGTTGCCCTTGGCGCCGCGCTCGCCACGGTCGCGCTTGCCGCAGCGCCGGCATATTTCGACGTCGCGCGCGGCTCGCACCCGCACGATGTCGCCGCTGCGCCCGGGCAAGGGTGCGCCCGTCTACTACACCGCGCAAATGACCGGCAAGCTCGGCATTCTCGATCCGGGGAGCGGCAAATACGAGGAGATCGCGCTCGGTCCCCGATCCGCCCCGCACGGGGTGATCGTCGGCCCCGACGGCGCCGCCTGGATCACCGACGGCGGCCAGAACGCGATCGTGCGCGTCGACGCCCGCACGCACGTCAGTCAAGGCATGGCCGCTGCCCGCCGACAGCGGCGACCTCAATCTGAACTCCTTGACGTTCGATCGCAGCGGTCGGGTGTGGTTCACCGGCCAGAGCGGCTATTACGGCCGGCTCGATCCGGCCACCGCACAGGTCAAGGTCTGGCCCGCGCCGCGTGGCGGCGGACCTTACGGCATCGCCACCACCCCTTCGGGCGATGTGTACTTCGCCTCCCTGGCCGGCAATTACATCGCCCGCGTCGACGTCGACAGCGGCGTGGCAACGGTCATCGACCCACCCACCAAGGGCCAGGGCGCGCGCCGCCTGTGGCCTGACTCGCGCGGGCGAATCTGGGTGAGCTACTGGAACACCGGGCAGGTGGGCATGTACGACCCGGCAGCCGGGACCTGGCGCGAATGGAAGCTGCCCGGCAACGCGCACGCCTACGCGGTGTGGGTCGATCGCGCAGGACAAGGTTTGGCTGTCCGACTGGTCGCGCAACGCCATCGTCAGGTTCGACCCGGTTACCGAGAAGTTCGACAGCTTCCCGTCCAACCGCGACCGGGCCAACGTGCGCCAGATGCTCGGCCGCAGCGGTGAAGTGTGGGGCGCGGAATCGGGCACCGATCGCCTGGTCAGGGTGCCGACGCAATAGGCGGGCTTGTGCCGGGAGTCGCGCATCGGCTCACGCCCTCGCCGGCTCCTCCTGCAAAGCCTGCGCTGGCGCAAGCCCCCGCGCTATGGCCCCGGGTGGAGGGCAGGGCAGCGCCCGTGCGCACTTTCCAATCGAGCGGGTGCCGGCGCCGTCCCGGACATTTCCCGGGCAATTATGCTGCAACGCGCCAATGACTGCCGTGGCCATCGCCAGGGACGATCCAGGGGATCACAAGAAGCGATTGGACGGCTCATGCCGATTGGGCTACCTTTAGCACATGGCAAACAAAAGTGTCATTTTTTAATAGGTTAGAGAGGCATCAGCCATGCCGTTAAGGAACCCGCCCAAGCCCGTGCAGGCCTGCGACCCTGGCCACGGCCGCTGACGCAGCAGGCCTTGCATCCGGCGCCTGCGGGGCAGCCCATGATCGGGTCTATTTGCTGCAACGCACACAAAGCCTTATCGATGCCCAGGCGGCCGATCCTCAATACTGGACGACATACGACTATTTCATGCTTGAGCGCGAGGCGCGCGCCGTTCGGCGCGCCTACCTAATCGGCCTGATCACCGGCGTGTTAAGGCGCCTGCGGGAGCGCTTCGCCACGCCGCCTCTTGCACCCTCGTCACGCTAACAAGCCGATCCGCCCGCCCGTCAGAGAGCAGGGTTGTGGCGCGGCTGGCAGTCAGGGTGGCTGACGGGCCACATGTTCGGGTCGAAAGCCAACCCCGAGCAGGCGTGCGGGAATGCGCCGCAGCGGCGGATAACGCCGCAACTGGCGCAGCGGCCAGGGCAGCGTTCCACCATCCCCGGCGCTGGCAAGCACCCGCGCGATCACCCGCTTGTGAATCTCGATCTGGAAGCGCTGGGTCATGCGGGTCGGCAGTTCGCGGCGACGCTGCAGGTCGTTGCAGCGCGGCGAGTCGCTGGGCGCCCCGAACGCAGCGCTGGCGCGAGCAGGTTGCTCGTCGCGACGGCATCCTGAATGGCCAGGTTGATGCCGACTCCGCCAACCGGCGACATCGCGTGCGCCGCGTCGCCGATGCACAACAGACCGGGCCGATACCACTGCCGCAGGCGGTCGACCTGTACGGTTAGCAATTTGACCGCATCCCAGTCGGCCAGTTCGTGCACGCTTCCGGCCGCAGGCCGGAGCAAGGCGCGCGATGCGTTCGCGCAGCGCCGGGAGGCCCGCGGCCCGCATGCGACCGAACGTCCCCTTGGCGATGACTAAACCGCACTGCCAGTAGCTGCCGCGGTTGAGCATGACCAGGATGTGACCGTCGCTGACATAGCCCGCCGTCGCGGCCCTCTCATCCTCGCCCCGCGACAGCCGGAACCACAGCACGTCGATCGGGGCGCCAAACTCGTCGACCGACAGCCCCGCCCGCTCGCGCACGGTCGAGTGGCGCCCATCGGCGCCGATGACCAGATCTGCGGCCACTTCCAGACGCCCTTCGGGCGTGGTCGCGATCGAGACCGTGAACCTCGCCCGAGCGCACGATGAGGTCATTCACCTCCGCCTGCATGCGCAGCGCGAAACCCCGATGGCGACGCGCTTCGGCCGCAAGAAAATCGAGAAAGTTCCATTGCGGCATGAGCGCCAGGAACCGGCACCGCGTCGGCAGATGGGTGAAGTCCGCAAACGGCACGCGCGTGCCTTCGACGTAGGCATCAATCTCCCGCACTTCGTCGTGAGGCAGGTCCAGGAACGCCTCGAGCAGGCCGAGTTCGTGCATGATCTCCAGAGTCGAGGGATGGATCGTGTCGCCGCGAAAGTCGCGCAGGAAGTCGCGGTGCTTCTCGAGCACGATCACGTCGATCCCCGCGCGCGCCAGGAGCAGCCCGAGCATCATGCCGGCGGGGCCGCCGCCGGCGATGCAGCAGCGCGTGCCTATCGAAGTGTTCAAGTGCGCAACCTCAGGTCGAAGCGAGCCAGGGCGGCTGCCAGGGCTCTGGCTTGCGCGAGTGACGCAAGCGACGTGCCACGACCAGGGCTCGTTGACGCCGGCAGGGGCGTGCGCGGTGTGCGGCTGGCGCGCGGCAGAGCACGCGGCCGGACAGGCCGTGGCGGCAGACCGCGGCGGTGACCTGCAACCGGTTCCGAACCTTTGTAAGTCCTACCGGTACAGGTGATGGCCGACGCGCTTGGCAATCACGCCGGACGAGAACGCCCAAGCCGCGTCGCGCAGCGCGCAGGCCGACTGCCGCGCTCGAGCGCGACGGTCGCGCTGCCGCCCGCCCGGCAGGCTTATCGCGCCAGGCGAAGCCAGCAGCGCGCCGGCCCTTCCGCGCTGCCACGGCGGGCGGCGAAAAGCTGCCGCAGGCGCGGGGCGCGCCGGGATCCCGCTCGCGATCCTGGGTGCTTGACTAGGCCTCGTACTTGAACGACAGCTGGACGCGCGCCCGGTAGGCAACGACCTTGCCGCCCTCGACCTTCATGTCGAGCTTGGAGACTTCGGCGATGCGCAGATCGCGCAGCGACTTGCTCGCAGTCTGCACTGCCGATTTCGCGGCATCCTCCCATGAAACGGAGCTCGTCCCGATCACGTCGATGACGCGGTACACGCCGTCGCTCGAACCTTTCTTGGCCATGGTCTGCTCTCCTCTTGTCAATTTTCCCGCCGGTCATGCCGGCTTACCTGCGGGCTCGAACCCTCATACACCCCACCGCGGTGCAATGGGCGCGTGAGGGCATCATACCAAGTTGACGCGCGGTCGTCCTCAGACACCCCAGGGCACCGCCGCGACCCCGAACAGGAGTCGATGCAGCGTCATGACCGCCGTCGCCGCCACCACGCCGGCGACGGCGGCAATCAGGTCGTAGCGCGTGCTGGGCTCGAAGCGTTTGGTCGCGTGACGCTGCAGCGCCGAGACGAGATCGAGCAGCGCATAACCGAGAAAGCTCCCAAACAGCACCGTTCCCCGGGTGTCGCCGTTGGCGAGCAGGTGCACCGAGGCCCAGATCACGATGCCAAGCAGCATGGGGTGCTTGAGCGTGTGCCGGATGTTGCCGCGCATTTGCGCCGCGGCGAGCAGGATGAATGCGAGTGACACCGCGTACGGTGCGGCGGCGATCGCTGCGCGCGACGGTTCGAACAGGCGCGGGCCGGGCGCGCCGAGCGCGTAGCCGCCGATGATCATCGCTAGCCCTAGCAGCGACAGCAGCGAGAAGGCAGCTTTGTAGCGCCCCTCGCCGAGGCGCGCGGCAAGCGCTGCGCGGACTCTCGGCAGGGCTGGTACGAGATGCAGGGCAAGAAAGACGATCAAGCCGGCGATAAGGATGGTCATCGGCGCTGCGTCGGAACTCGCGTCGGCGCAATATACTCCAACGACCGCGCGCGAGTGGCGGAGCCGTGCCCCTGCAAGGATTAGCCGCTGCGGACGACTAAACAAGCAGGTGAAACCTGGAGATTGACCATGTTGCCTTCATTGCGAAGCTTCTGCGCCGCGCTGTTCGTGCTCGCCATTGCCCAGGGAGCGGACACGGCCGTGGCCGCAACGCAGCTGCCCCCGCCGGCGGTGGACATCCCGGCGGCCTCGGCCAAGGGGCCGCAGGCGGCGGTATTCGCCGGCGGCTGCTTTTGGGGGGTCGAGGCGGTCTTTCGCCACGTCAAGGGCGTGACCCGCGCGGTATCGGGCTATGCCGGAGGCGCCAAGCCGGCCGATTACGAAGAGGTGAGCAGCGGCGAGACCGGCCACGCCGAATCGGTCCAGGTCACCTACGATCCGGCGCAGGTTTCATATGGCGAACTGCTGCGCGTGTTCTTCTCCGTCGCCCATGATCCGACGCAGCTCAACCACCAGGGCCCCGATCATGGCACGCAGTATCGGTCGGTGATCTTCTACCGCGACGACGAGCAGAAACGCGTCGCGCAGGCCTACATCGACCAGCTGACCAAGGCCAAGGTCTTCGCCGAGCCCATCGTCACGCAGGTGGTGCCCCTGCCGGCGTTCTACCCCGCCGAAGGCTATCATCAGAATTATCTGGCGCTGCACAGCACGCAGCCGTACATCGTGCTCTACGACCTGCCGAAGCTTGCCGCGCTCCAGCAGCAATTCCCCGCCCTGTACGTCGCCCGCTGACGATCGCCGGAGCGGTGCGCGACGCCTTCCGCCCGCCGCCCTATAATAGGTGCAGGAGGGCGGCATGCCGATGATTCTGTTCCATTCCTGCCTGGTGCACGCGTCGGCTTCAAACCTCTCGCTGTGGAACCGGGTCAGCGTATATCTGAGCCTGTGCGCGGTGTCGAACCCCACCCGGCTCTTGCAGCGGCCGGAATACATCGCCCATCGCGACTTGGCACCGCTCGAGTGCTTGCCCGACGATTGCCTGCTGCGTGATTACGACGTGCCGCCGCCCGGGCGCGAGCACACGCCGGCCCTCGCGCAGCGATCGCAACGGGCCGCCTGAGGCGGCGAGCGTGGGCCTGTACGCCAAGCTCTGCGAGCGCGCGGCGCGGAGCGGACCGCTGCGCATCGGCTTGATCGGCGCCGGCAAGTTCGGCGCGATGTATCTGGCCCAGGTGCCGAAAACGCCCGGCGTGCACGTGGCTGCCGTGGCCGACCTCGCGCCGGCCGCCGCGATGGCCAATCTCGCCCGCGTCGGCTGGAAGCCCGAGCGCTACGGCGCAAGCTCGATCGATGCCGCGCTGGCGGCCGGCACGACGCATGTTTCCGACGACTGGGAGGCGCTGCTGTGCCACCCGCGCATCGACATTGTCGTCGAATGCACCGGCAACCCGATCGCCGCCGTCGTGCACTGCCTGCGCGCCTTCGAACAGCGCAAGCATGTCGTCAACGTCACCGTCGAGGCCGACGCGCTTTGCGGGCCTCTGCTCGCGCGGAAGGCCGCCGAGGCCGGCGTCGTCTACAGCCTGGCCTACGGCGATCAGCCGGCGCTGATCTGCGATCTGGTCGACTGGGCGCGGGCGGCCGGATTCGCCGTTGTCGCCGCCGGACGCGGGCACAAGTGGCTGCCGCATTTTGCCCAGTCGACGCCGGAAACCGTGTGGGGCTACTACGGCCTGACGCCGGAGCAGGCGCGAGTGGGCGGGCTCAATCCGAAGATGTTCAACTCGTTTCTCGATGGCTCGAAACCGGCCATCGAGAGCACCGCCGTGTGCAATGCCACCGGCCTGGTCGCGCCACCCGACGGGCTTTGCTATCCGCCGGCGGCGATCGACGATATCCCGCGCGTCTGCCGTCCCGTGGCCGAGGGTGGCGTTCTGCACCAGAAGGGTCAGGTCGAGGTGATCTCCTCGCTCGAGCGGGACGGGCGCGAGATCGCCTACGATATCCGCTTCGGCGTATTCGTCGTCTTCGAGGGCGAAACCGAGTACCTGCGCAATTGCTTCAAGGAGTACATGGTGCACACCGATCCGTCGGGGCGTTACGCCTGCCTGTACAAGCGCTGGCACTTGATCGGCCTGGAGGTCGGCATTTCGGTGGCCTCGGTCGGACTGCGCGGCGAGGCGACCGGCGCGGCGATCGGGTTCAACGCCGACGTCGCCGCCACGGCCAAGCGCGATCTGCAGCCCGGCGAGACGCTCGACGGAGAGGGCGGCTACACGGTCTGGGGCAAGCTGCTGCCGGCATGGCGTTCGGTCGAACTGGGCGCGCTGCCGCTCGCCCTGGCCGGTGGTGCGAGGCTCTTGCGCGCGGTGAAGGCAGGGCAGACCTTGTGCTGGGCCGACGCCGCGGTCGACGAGAGCCTGCCGGCGGTCAGACTGCGGCGCGAAATGGAAGCGATGTTTCCCCCGCTGGCGTCGCGCGGCGCGGCTTTGCACCGCGTCGCGGCTCTCTAGCCGCTCGCCGCCGCGACACGGCACGCAGTGCCGGCAGCTCGCGTCAGAGGCCGGCGTCGAGCCAGTGGCCGATGGCGATCAACTCCTGCTCGTCGTAGGTCGCAAATCCCTGGTAACCGAGCTTGGAAAGCCGGCGCTGACCCTCCTCGGTCGAGTCGAGGCTCAGAAAGTACTGCTGAATGTGGGCGAACTCCTGGGCGAAAGACTCGGGCTCGCGATCAACTGCTTGATCGGGACGGGCTTGCTCTGCACCAGAACCCTCCCGCCCTTGCCGGTAAATGCCTTGATCACCTGCGCGGCCGCGGTGGCACCGACTTCGACAAAGCCATAGTCGACCATGAACGGCACCGCGTCCTGATAACGGGTGTAGCGCAGACGCAGGTTCTTGGCGGCCGGGCCGAGCGCATCGCGCAGCGTGGCGCGCACGATCCATGCGGTGATCGAATCGGCGTCGGGCATGCCGACTTGGTGGATCGCCGGGTCGGCGAGCGATTCGAACTTGGCTTCGCGGCGTACGAGGAAGCTCGCCCGGTAATCGGTGTAGCCCTTGGTCACCGCGAGCAGACGGTAGTGGGCCTGGTCGATGGCCCGGATCGCGTAATGCGCGGGATGCACATAGGCGACGTCATAGCGCTGGGCCAAAAGATCCTTGCCCATCTGCACGTAGTCGTCCATGTATTCGACCCGCACCGGACGGTGCAGCAGGCGCGTGAGGTCGTCGGCGATTTCCCGATAGCGCTCGCGCACTTCAGCGCTCGAGATATGGTAGGTCACCCCTTCATTGACCCCGAACACGAGCGCCTGGGCCGCAACCTGGGCGCGGGCGCACAGTGGCAGCAGGGCGAACAGGCAGACGATGAGGCGCGGCATGTTGCGGGCAGGTGAGGCGCGGTCACGCGAATGATACTGCAGGCGCTGGAAGACCGGACCCCGGACGGCGTTGCACATCGCCTATAATCGGCGACGATGTGGCGAGGGCGGCTTCGTGCACTGCAACAGCGATCCGGCGTAGGCTCGCCCCGGGCCTGCGCGGCGGCGTATGTGCGTGGTCGGGCGGCGGCGCCAAGCGGGCCGAGTTCGGCGCTGCTGCGCGCGCTCGGCCGCGCGCTCCTTTGCGCCGCGGCCATGGCGGCGGCGCGCCCGGGTCTTGCATTCACCTTCTCCGACGGCACGACGATGCGCTGCGTGGTCGCCGGAGTGCCCGTTGCGGAGTACGACGCCCCGCCGGGACATCCGCTGGTGGTCAATAGCCACGCCGGTCTTGTCGAGCGCGACGGGTCGGGGTATCGGATCGCCTGGAACGCGGCCGTGCTCGCCAGCCTGCCGCCCGAGGTGCACGATTTTCTGTTCTTTCACGAATGCGCGCACGCCAGCGTTCCGACCCAGGATGAGCTCCTTGCCAACTGCGTCGGCCTGAAAACGATGCGCGCCGCGGGTCGCGCCGGCTTCGCCGTCGAGACGCGGCTGGGGGCCTTTTATGGCCGCGGCAGCGAATACTGGCGCAACACGCTCACCTGCGCCAACGCGCCCGAGCCCGCGCCGCCAGCACCGGCGCCGCATTAAGACGACGAGCGCGTTGCAAGTCCGCTGCGGCAGGGGCCCGGCGCACGGGTGTCGAACGGGTTCGGAGCAGGCGCGGAAGGGCGCTGCCAGGGGCCTCGCGCGCTGCTCTTGGATGATGGCGGGGTCGCCCCCAAATTAAAAAAAATGACTTCACTCACAACCCTTCTCATCGGCATCAACGCAGCCGTATTCCTGCTGCAGCAGGCCGCGCCGGGCCTGGTGCCGGCGCTCGCGCTCTGGCCGCTGGGCGCCGGATTCGAGCCCTGGCAGCTGTTGACCTACGCCTTCCTGCACGGCAGCCTGGTGCATATCGCCTTCAACATGTTTGCGCTGTACATGTTCGGCGGTCCGGTCGAGCGGGTCTTCGGTGCCCGCCGCTACCTTATCTACTACCTGGTCTGCGTGCTCTCGGCGGGGATCGCGCAGTTGCTGACCGCGGCGCTGACCGGCGTCGTGTATCCGACCGTGGGCGCTTCCGGCGGGGTGTTCGGCCTGCTACTCGCCTACGCGATCTACTTTCCGCACAACCGCGTGATGCTGATCTTTCCGCCGATTCCGATGCCCGCCCGCGTCTTCGTCATCGTCTATGCGGCGATCGAGCTCTTCCTCGGGGTCACCGGCACGCAAGAAGGAGTCGCGCACTTCGCGCATCTTGGTGGCCTGGTTGGCGGATTCATCCTGCTGCGGCTGTGGCGGGGCCACCCCGCGCGCCGGCGAAGTTAGGCTCATCGCTCGATTGCAGTGCGACCAGGCGCCGGCGGCTTCGCCGCGACGACGCGCGTGCCCGCGCCGGAGAAGGCCCCGGCGGCATGGGATAATTGCGCAACCATGGTCTTCGGCTCGGCAGCAATGATCCTCGCCGCCGGTCATCGCGGCATGCGCCCTGGTCGGCTTGCTGTTCCTGGTCGCCTCCGCGCGCCGGCTGGGCGCCGCCGCTACGCTGCCTGCGCCGTGCACGGGTTGGCATCGCTGGCATTCTTCCTCGGCGCGGCGGTCGTCGCGCTGTTGGGGCTCAATTTGCTGACCTACGACCGGCTCACCCGGGAGCAGCCGGTGCTGCGGGCGAGCTTCGCGCAAACCACGCCGCAACGTTACAACGCCACGCTTGTCTATCCGTCGGGGCAGATCCAGGGTTACGTCCTCGGCGGCGACGAATGGCAGATCGATGCGCGGGTGATCAAGTGGCATGCCTTCGGCAACCTGCTCGGCTTTGACACCGCGTATCGGCTCGAACGCATCGGCGGCCGCTATGGCGCGATCGATCGCGAGCGTGCCACACCGCCCACGGTCTACGCACTGCATGCGCCCGAACGCGTCGACGTGTGGCAATTGCTGCGCGCCTGGCAACAATACATTCCCTGGGTCGACGCCCTGTACGGCAGCGCGATCTATCTGCCGATGGCCGACGGGGCCGACTACGAAGTCTCGGTCTCGCCGACTGGTTTGCTGGCGCGGCCTATGAACGCCGCGGCGCGAGGCGCGATCGCGGGATGGCATTGACGCACGGCGCGGCGAATGCGCACAACGTACTGACGAGGAGACATTATGGATCAGGAAACCTTCAATCTGAGCATCCGCAAGTTTCTCAAGATGGTGGGCATCAACTCGCAGCGTGAGATCGAACAGGCCGTCGCCAAGGCGATCGGCGACAAGCAGATCGCCGGAACGGAAGCCTTTCCGGCGCAGGTGACGCTGGAGATCCCTGGCTTGCATGTCCATGTCACCTTCGACGGGCAGATCAAGCTGCAGTAGCTCGACGCCGGGCGGCAGCCCGGCGCGAGGGAGAAGCGCATGCGCGAAGCTGAGCTCCTGGTTGCTGGCGGCCTGCGGCTTGCCGCTTGCCTTGGGCGGCAGCGTCGCCCCGGCGCAGACCGCGCCCGCGAGCGACGCGCCGGCCCCCGTGCCGGCGGTCGGGGCCCCGATGACCCTCTACCCCGGCACAAAGGAATACGTCTGGACGCTCTATGTGCCCGTGCTCACGACCGAGCGCATCGCCGTGGTTGTTCGGGTGCCCAAGGAGCACGTGATCGGGCGGCGCTGGGACTACGAGTACCCCGGACTTAAAAGCCAGCGCTTCAAGCTCGGGGAGGTTGCCGAATTCAATTGCAAATACTCCGACTGGGGACTGCCCCAGGAATGCCGCACCGAATGGCACAGCGTCTATGCCGATCTGCCCGTGCTGGCGATGCAGCGCGACCATCTCGACTACGACGAGTCCGAGTGGGCGTGGGAAGAGCAGACCATGCGCATCGACGTGCCGCACTGGAGCTGGAAGGCGAGCACGCTGACGGTGAGCGTGCCGATCTTCGGCCCGAAGAACACCGAGCAGGCGCAGGCGGCGCTCGATGCCCAGCAGGCCGCCGCCATGAAGCGCGATCGACGAAGGCATCGGCGCTCTGGACCGAGGATATCGCCGCAGTCGAAGCCCAGGGCGCCGATCCGCGCCGGCTCTCCGACGGCGGCAGCAGCGTTGACTTGCCGGCGATGCGTCAGACGTTGCGCGACCAGAGGCAGAGCGAACTCGAGCGCATCGCCGCCATCCGCAGCGCGCTGCACGAGCTCGCCGGGTCGGCAGCGACCGACCCGCCACCGGCGCCGATCGCTAGCGCTCCGCGCCGAGGCACGCGCGAAACAGCGCTTCAGGCGCTGAGCAGCATGACCGGCGAATCGGCGTGGAAGGCGATCGCGAACGGGCGCGGCAGCAGCTGCGTCTCGTTGACCATGCGCACGTGGACGAACGAGGACAGCTCCCGGAATGCGACCCGTATCTCCCGCCCACCATCGCTCTTCGCCTTCATCCGGCCCCAGCGCGCGCCGCCGTTGCGCGGCGCGCGGCCGCACCACGATGCCGATGGACAGCTCGGCGAGCCGCGTGTCGCGGGTCATGTAGCTGCCGAACGGCGCAATCGCCTCGACTTCGAGCGGATTGTTGCGTCCACTCCGCGTTGACCTGGGCCGCCAGCGCACAGGCCCGCAGCAGCAGCTGCTTGGCACGCTCCCGCGGCAAAGGCTCGACCACCCGCGCGGCGGCAAACTCGAGGAAGCGCTCGGTCAGACCGTAATCGGCCTGCAGCTCGTCGGGCGCCTCGAGCAGGCCCTCGGCGAGCAGTTCGTCGATGAGCGCCTGGCCGCGCAGCGCATCGAAGCCGAAATCCTGGCAGAGGTTACGCGCGCTGACCCGCGCGCGCTCCGGCGGCAGTCCGACCACGCGCGCGACAACCCGTCCGGTCGCTGCGCGCAGGTGCAGCGCATCGACGCCGAAGTACAGGCGCTGGGTAATGAGGGTGCGTACTCTCATGGATTCGGCGGGTCCCCGGACTTCTATGACAATAGCATAAGCCGGACGGACGGAAGCCGTGGAACTGCGCGCCTGCCGGGCCGGCCGCCCAGCTGGCCCGGTGGCGGCCCGGCCGCTTCCGGTCGGGCGCGTGGCGGGTTAACATCCGCCAGAGACTGCCGCCATGGCCGCCAATCCCAAAGCCCGCATCCTGGCCGAAGCGCTGCCCTACATCCGCGCCTATCACGGCAAGGCGCTGGTCATCCGCTTCGGCGGTCATGCGATGGCCGATGCGGCGCTCAAGGCCGGATTTGCGCGCGACGTCGCGCTGCTGCACTCGGTGGGGATGAAGCCGATCGTCGTGCACGGCGGCGGCTGGCGCATCGACGAGCTGATGCAGCCAGATGGGCATGCAGAGCCGGAGGCACCGCGGCGTGCGCGTGACCGACGAGCGCACGCTGACGGTCATCGAGATGGCGCTCGACGAACTCAATCAGGAGCTCACCGGGCTCATCAACACGCACGGCGGCCGGGCGGTCGGGCTCAACGGACAGGATGGCCGTTTCATCCACGCCCGGCCGATGAGCGCTGCCGCCGGACGAAGTCCGGGTGCCGAGGCGCCGGATCTGGGATTCGTCGGCGACATTGAAAGCATCGATACCGATCTCATCTATCTGCTGCTGTCGCAGAACTTCATACCGGTGATCATGCCCATCGGCGTGGGCGCCGACGGCGCGGCCTATCACATCAACTCGGATCTGCTGGCCGGCCGCCTGGCGCGGACGCTGGAGGCGGAGAAGCTCATTCTGATGACCAATGTGCCGGGGGTTCGCGATCGCAGCGGCAGTCTGGCGTACATCCTGACGGCGAGCGATGCGGAGACGCTGTTGCAGGAGGGCGTGGTCGAGGGCGGCATGAGGCCGCGGGTGATGGCCGCGCTGCAGGCCGTGCGCGAGGGCGTGCGCTCGGTGCACATCATCGACGGCGGCGTGCCCAGCGCGCTGCTGCTCGAAGTGCTGACCGCCGAGGGCGTGGGCACGGCGGTGCGCTCCGACAGCGGCCCGCATTTTCTCGAGGACAGCCGCGGCTATCTGCTGGCGGAGTAAGGCTAACCTCGAAGCGGAGTCTGACGATGAAGTACAAGGATTATTACGCCATCCTGGGTGTCGATCGCGGGGCGGGCGCAGACGACATCAAGAAGGCCTATCGCAAGCTGGCGCGCAAGTACCATCCCGACGTGTCGAAGGAGCCCGACGCGGAAGAGAAATTCAAGGAGATGGCCGAGGCCTACGAGACGCTCAAGGACCCCGAGAAGCGCGCCGCCTACGACCAACTCGGCCGGCATGCGGCAGGACAGGATTTTGAGCCGCCGCCGGACTGGGGGCAGCAGTTCGCCGGCGCGCGCACCGCGTTCGACGACATCGATTTGGCCGACCTGTTCGCCGGCCTCGCCGGACGCCACCGCACGGGCGGGCGAGGCGGCGAGGCCCGGGCGCCTTCACCTCCGGCCGCGATTACGAAGCCGCGGTGCGCCTGACCTTCGAGCAGGCCTTTCACGGCACCGAGGTCGAGCTCGACCTCAGCGTCCTCGAATCCGACGCGCAGGGCGTCCTGCGCCGGGTGCCGCGGCGCATCCACGTGCGCATTCCCAAGGGCGTCAGCGACGGCCAGCAGCTGCGCATTCCGGGCAAAGGCGGCAAAGGGGTCGAAGGCGGCCGCGACGGCGATCTTTATCTCGACATCGTCGTCGAATCGCACCCGTGGTATCGGGTAAGCGGCCAGGACATCTATCTGGACCTGCCGCTCGCGCCCTGGGAAGCGGTGCTCGGAACGACCGTGCGCCTGCCCACTCCCGCGGGCGCGGTCTCGCTCAAGGTTCCGCCCGGCAACGCGGGCGGGCCAGCAGCTGCGGCTCGCCGGCCGAGGGCTGGCGCGTTCCGGCGCCTCGGCGGGCAACCTGCACGCCATCGTGCAGATCGTCGTGCCCTCGGTCGTCGACGAGCGTGAGCGGGCGCTGTTCAGCAGCTCGCGGAGACCTCGACCTTCAATCCGCGGGCCCACTTCGAACGGGAGAGCGTGCATGAACATTGAGACCTGCGAAGCGCTGCGTATCGACGAGCATGGCGAGATCAGCTGGACCCAGCTGATCGAGCTCTCGGGCCTGGCCGAGGCCGAGCTGCAGCGAGCTAGTCGACGATGGCGCGCTGGTTCCGTTGCGGCCGGAGGCGCGCCCTGGAGTTTTCATGGCCGCGCCCGTCGTCGTGGCGCGAACCGCCGGCCGCCTGCGCCGCGAGTTTGATCTCGACGCCCACGGCCTGGCAGTGGTGATGCGCTTTCTCGCGCGCATCGAAGAGCTGGAGGCGGAACTGCAGGCGCTGCGCGCCGGCGTTGCCCGAGGCCGCTGAAGAAGGCGGCCGCGCGGCTGCCGTTTCCCCGAAACTCTGCGCACGCGCCGCGCATGCGGCGAGCGCGTGCTCATGGGCTGCGACGGAAAGTGCCGAGGCCCGCGCCATCGCCGGAGAGAATTTCCGCGGGCATGGCCTTGAGATAGTGATCAAAAAACGCGATGCCGTAGGCCGCGATCAACCGCGGCTCGGTCCGTTCCAGGCATGCCTGCACGTTTGCCGGCTTTGCCGCAGGCGGATTGGTCCACGCGAAGTGCGAGCCGCGCGCGCAGCTTGACGAAATATTTCGGGGCGCTGGTCTGCGCGTAGGCGGCTTCAAGCCAGGGTGTCACGCCCACATCGAGCGCCGCCCCTTGATACATGACCGGTACCTGCAGCGATGCCGAGGCTGTGCTGGGCCATGAACGGCTGCACATAGGGCGAAAGCGCAAGCACCGCCCGGATGCGGCCATCCTTCCAGCGCGGCCACCCGCCGCCAAGCCCGACCACGGTATAGCCACCCAGCGAGTGGCCGGCCGCACCGATCGCGCCGGCCGTCGATCGAATTCGCCGAACACCGCATCGACGACCAACGCGTCGATGAGCGCCTCGAGGTTGTCCCGGCGGTCGACATACGCGGCATCGGTCCACCGGTCCGGCTTGAGCAATGGCGCCTCGGGGCGATGCGGCGCAGGTCGCCGGTCTTGCCGTCGACGGTGCAGAATGACCGCGTCGCGGTGATCCGGTGCAGCAACGACGTAACCGTGGCGAGCCAGTTCCTCGGTGAAGTACAAGGACTGGGTGCCGCAGCCACCGAGCCCGTGCGAGAAGATGACCAGAGGCAGCCTGCCGCACGCGGGCGGCGCATCGGCAGCGACCAAGCCGGCGAAGCGGCCGCTGTAGGCTGTGTCGCGAAGGCATCGCCTGGGTCGGATACCAGAGCGCGACGCGAAGCCCGGCTATGGTCGCGACTCGAAACCCGACCCGGTAGGGATACTGGCAGGGGCTGTCGGCGGCCGCATCGACCGCCGCCGAAACACCGAGCCACGCCACGAAAGCAATGCCGATGCGAGCCGCAGCCGCGCGTTTCATGCCTGCACCCCGTCATGGCGCAACGGTGGCGACATTAGGTGGTCGGCGCGCGGATCGTCAAGGGGGCCCGGTCACGCCCGCGGGTTAAGCTCACTTGCGCCGCGGCCGACCGACGTGCGGCGAGGGCGACCACGGTGAGCAGCGCGCGCCGGCCGGTGCTCGTCGAGGGCTGGCGTTTCATCCACCATTCGTACGCGCTGGTGGCGCAGTACCACTGCTTGTCCCTGATGCGGCGCGGTGGGCTCGATCTGCGCTTCCGCGACCTGCCCTTTCCGAACGCCGCCTGGAAGACGACCGCCGGGCATCTTCACGCCGGCTCAGGAGCGCGCGCTCGCCACGCTGCCCGCGCCGGAACCGGGATTCGCGCCCGAGGCGACCTTCACCCTGCGTCCGGAGGCACCCGATTTCAGCGCCCCCTCTTCGGGCCGCAGGTTCGCCTTCGGCACCGCGGAGTATCGCATCCTCGCCGAGGAAAACCGGCCTGGACTGCGCTCGGCCGCCGAACTCTCCGATACGGTGCACGTGGTCACGCCATCACGGTGGGCCGCGCTCGCCTTCGAGCGCTTCGGCTTCCCGGCAGGGCGCATTCACGTCGTGCCGCACGGCATCGATCCTGCCGTCCTGCATCCGGACGACGCAAGCCGCGCGGCGACCAGGAACGAGCTGGGGCTGGACGGGCATTTCTGCTTTCTGTCGGTCGGCGCGATGACCTGGAACAAGGGCCTCGACGTCCTGCTCGCGGCGTTCGCGCGCGTGGTCGAAACCGAGCCGGATGTGCGGCTGCTGCTCAAGGGTTCGGATGCGCTCTATCCGTCCAGGCAATTGGTGCGCGAAGTCGTCGGCGACCTCGAGGCCGGCGCGCGGCGGGCGGTGGCCGAGCGGCTCATCTACGACGGCCGCACGCTCTCCGCGCAAGCGATGGCCCGGCTGTTTCGCGCCGCCGACTGCTATGTCTCTCCGTATCGCGCTGAAGGCTTCAATATGCCGGTGCTCGAGGCGATGGCCTGCGGTGTCGCGGTGCTTTGCACCGCCGGCGGCCCGACCGACGAGTTCACCACGCCGGCGTTTGCACGGCCGATCCGCAGCCGGCCGTTGCGCAGGCAGCTGTCCGAGAAGGAGAGCGGCGATGCGCTGGAACCCGACTGCGAGCAGTTGATTGAACTGATGCGCGAGGCCGCGCGCGACCGCGACCGCACACGCGTGGCGGGCGCCCTGGCGGCCGCGCATGCCGGAGAGCATTTCACCTGGGATGCGGTAACCGACCGCCTGGTGGCCGAGCTCCTGCCCGGGCAGGCCTGACGGCGCAGCTCTAGGGACTTCTTGCCGCCGCCGACGGCGCCACGGTCTGGTTCTCCTTCTGCCAGATCATCGCCCGCCGCACGCGCTCGTAGCCGCTGGGATGGTCGTAGAAGAGAAATTCCTCGATCGCGCCCGGCCGGAGCTTGCGATAGGTCGACAGGCGCAGCGCCGCCATGGCGAAGCCCTGCGGCTCGCGCGCCGCATTGAGCCCGAACGCGTCGGCTTCGGCTTCGACGCTGCGCGTGACCGTGTTGGTAATCGGCGTCAGCAGGAACCAGACGATCGAAAACAGCGCCAGGAGCAGCGGCAAAGCTGCCGGATCGGCCCGGTCGCGCAGGCCCAAGGCGGCGCCCCACCGGGCAAGCAGGGTGTCGAGCGTCCGCGCGACGACGGCAAGGGCGATGCCGAAGAGCAGCGAGAAATACACGGCAAGCTTCAGCGGGTGGTTGAGCACGTAATGGCCCATCTCGTGCCCGAGGACGGCGCGGATCTCGGGCAGGGAGGTCTTGTAGAGCAGGTTATCGTTGAGGTTGATGCGCGCCACGCCACCCAAGCCGGCGACGTTGGCGCTGATCCGCGTGGTCTGCTTCGACGCGTCGAACCATGCCACGTGATCGGTCGGGATCTCGTTGGCCCGCGCCAGCGACAACACCGCCTCGCGCACCGGGCCCTCCGACAGCGGCTTGTAGTCGTTGAACAACGGAGCGATGAAGACCGGCTCGATAAGATCCAGGAACAGCGAAAAGACGAAGGCCAGGCCGGTCGCCCACAACCACCAGCGGGCAGCGGCGCGGCGCAGGAACGCGTAGGCGATCGCTATCACGAGCGAACCGAGCAGCACCGTTAGCGCAAGTCCGATCAGCTGCTCGCGCAGCCAGCCCGGAAAGGAGAGGTTCGACAACCCGTATTGGTGCTCGCGCACGAATCCCTGGTAGATCGACAGCGGCAGGTTGAGAATGAAGTTGGCAGCGAGGAAAACCGCGGCGTAGACCGAAACGCTGAGCCAGGGGTTGCGGCTTGCGCGCTCGGCCAGGTCACGCAGCCGCCGGCTGAAGCCGCTCGCAAGCAGCAGTGCGAGCGCTCCCAGCCCATAGAGCAGCGCCGCGGCGTCGAGCCAGTAGCCGCCCTCGAAATAGGCGTCGGACTGGGCCCGCTTTTCCGGGGAGAGCAGGGCGAGCCAGGCCTCGGTGGCGCGGTCGACGTCGAAGCCGGGGCCCGGTTGCGCGTCGGCCGGGACCTGCAGGCCGGGCGGGAAATCGCGCCCCATCGGCGCCTGCGCACCGCAGCTGCCGATGCCGAGCCAGACGATGAGCAGCAAGCAGCCGATGCGCGAGGCGCGTTGCACGGACCGATTAGAGAATCCCGGGCGTTGATAATCAGCGGTGGGCATAGACGAGCCACGCCACGGCGCCGCCCAGGGCGTAGAAGAAAAGCGAGCGCGCGCCGAGTTTCAGATCCTGCCACGACGGCAGCGCGGCGAAGAGCGCGGTGGCCGTGAGGTAGCCGGCAAGCAGCCACCATCCCCATTGCCGTCCGGCCCACAACGGCAGCAGCACGTGCACGAGCCCCAGCCAGGACAGCGGCAGGAGCAGGAGCGGCGCCAGCGCGACCCACGCGCCGTTGACCAGGTCGATGCGGCGAAACGACACCGATCCGAGTCGAAAGCCGTGGCCATCGGCTTGCGGCCAGAGCGAAAGGCGCGTCGGCCGGGCCCATAGCAGCAGGCCGACCAGGAAGTGAGCGCATTCGTGGGCTGCGGTGCCGGGCAGCGAGAGCAGGGCGATGCGCCACATCGACGCGCGCGCAGCGCGCAGCAGCACGTAGAAGACGGCCACCAGCACCGCGCTCGGTAGCAGGCCGCTGTGGCGCAGGATCGGTTGCAGGCTGCCCATCGCCCGGCAGGCGCTCCCGAAGCCGGGCTACTTCCCAGACGCCGGGGCCACGATGGCGCCCTGGATGCCGTTACGCTCCAACGCGCGGGCGACGAACCCAGATGCCTTCATCTGCTCGACGAATTGGTCGAGATAAGCCGCGCCTGCCGCGCCTTCGCGGGAGCTGGCCAGCGCCTGGTTGATGACCATGAAGCGGCCCTCGAGCAGGCGCACACCGGCGATGCGCTTGGCATCGGCCTGGAGCTGCTGCCGGACGCCCGCGGCGACCTCCAGGTGTTGCGTGAGCATCGCAGCGACCACCTCATCGGACCTCTGCACGCGTACGATCTGCGCCTGCCGCAGCTCGCGCGACAGGTAGAGGTCGTAGGCACTCGCCGCGCCGACGACGACACGCACCCCTGGGCGGTCGACATCGGCGTTGTCGTGGATCGGCGAGGCTTGCGGCACGAGGTAGGCGCCTTCGATGAGCACGTAGGGCGCGGTGTAGTCCAGGTCGACCGCCCGTGCCGGGTCGATGGCGACGTAGGCGATGTCGCAAGCGCCGGATTTGAGCGCCTCGACCGACTTCGCGGCCGCCGGAACGGTCACCAGCGCCAACGGCACGCCGAGCCGGCGCGCGAGCTCACGCGACAGGTCAACCGATACCCCTTGCACCTCGCCGCTCGACGGGTCTCTGCGCGCGAGCACCGGATTACCCAGATTGATTGCCGCGCGCAGCTTCCCCGTCGGGGCGAGGGCGGCGAGCACGGCGGGCGACGGCCTCACGGTCGGCTTCGAGCAGGCAACCAATGTCGCGACGACGAGAACACGCCGATGGCGCGCATTACGGCAGCTGCTCCCGGTGGGTATGCGAAGCCATCAGCCCTCTCCTCCGCGCATCATCGCCAAGGATGCATTCTAGCGGTCATGCAAGCCATTCGGTTAATCTACCCGACCCACCGAAACCGAGCACCGCATGCGATACCGCACGCTTCCAGGCACCGAACTCAACATATCCGACCTCTGCCTCGGCACCATGACCTGGGGCGAGCAGAACAGCGAAGCCGAGGCCCATGCACAGCTCGACTACGCGCTCGGCCAGGGGATCAATTTCATCGATACCGCGGAGATGTACCCGGTGCCGCCCAACGCCACCACGCAGGGCCGCACCGAGGCCGTTCTGGGACGCTGGCTGGCACGACGACCTCGCGACGAGCTGGTCATCGCCACCAAGGTTGCCGGTCCGGGTCGACGCGCCTGGATACGAAACGGGCGCACCGACCTCACACGCGAGGTGATCGCCGAGGCCGTCGACACCAGCCTGTCCCGGCTGCAGATCGAACACATCGACCTCTACCAGATCCACTGGCCGCAGCGCAACGTGCCGCTGTTCGGCGCGACCGAGTTCGAACCGGCGAAGGAGAAACCAGGCCCTTCCATTGGCGAGCAGGTCGAGGCCATGGCGGCGATGATCGCCGCCGGCAAGATTCGCTACTACGGCCTTTGCAACGAGACGGCATGGGGCGTGTGCGAATTCCGGCACGTGGCCAGGGAGCTCGGGCTGCCGGGTCCGGTGACGATTCAGAACAGCTATAGCCTGGTGTCGCGCAACGTCGACAACGACCTGGCCGAAGTGCTGTTCCGCGAAGGCATGTCGCTGCTCGCCTACAGCCCGCTGGCCGGAGGCCTGCTGTCCGGCAAGTACCGCAACGACGCGCGGCCCCCGGACTCGCGCTTTACCCGATTCGACACCATGGGGGTGCGTTTCCGCAAGCCGATGGTGGGGGAGGCGATCGAGTCCTATGCGGCGCTCGCCAGGCGGCGCGGGATGTCGCTGGTCGAGCTCGCGCTTGGCTACGTCAGAAGCCGCTGGTTTGTCAGCGCGCCAATCCTCGGCGCGACCACACCGGCGCAGCTCGCCGAAGATATCGCCGCCGCGCAGGTCGAACTCGACGCCGCGACGCTGTCCGACATCGCCGCCGTCCAGGCCCGCTATCCGAACCCGGCGAGTTAGGCGCGCGCCCGGAAGGCTCCTTCGAGCAGCTCCGGGTCGATGCCGCCGCTTTTCGTGTCGCCGCTGGCGTAGCGGTACAGTGCCGCCGAGTAGATTCCCTGCAGCGTCGCCTGGGCGAGCCCGAGCAGGCACACCGCCAGGATCAGAAGCACGAGCAGCAGCACGCCCAGGGCGAGGCGATGAGCACCGAACGCCGCCAGGGCCAGCAGACCGCCGGCAAGAATGGTGACGACCGTCACCAGCACGAACACGACGCCGATGCCGGCGCTGCCGATGATGTCCTCACCCCATGCCTTCTTGATCAGCTCGACGCTTCGGCCGATGGCCTCGACCGGGCCCACGTTCTCGGCCGCGAGCACCGGCACCACCAGTGCCGTGGCGACGCTCCACGCCAGGCCGATCAAGCCGACCACGATCCTGCCGATGATGCCGACCCGCTCGGCAATCACGCGCAGCAGCGTGCCGACGGTGGCGGCGATGGCCGCGTAGATCAGGATCACCGGCAGCATCGACACCGCGCGGCGCAGGCCATCGGCAATACCCGCGTCCTGGCCGTCGAAGCGCCGCATCGCCACCTCGACCAGCGCGGTATTGAAAAAAATGACGATCGTGTATTGCAGCCAGTAGAACAGGAACAGCGCCAGGTAGGTCAGCGTGGTCAGCCCTCGCGAACCGCCGGGGCCGAGGTGGGCTCGGAGCGTGGGCGCCAGAGGCACGGCGAAACTGGCGACGAGCACCATGATGGCCAGCGACGAGAAAAGCGGCAGCACCAGCAGGCGCTTGTCCTGCAGCAGCAGGCGCATGCATTCACCGGCCAGTCGCCAGCTTCTCTCGAATCGATCGAACACGCCTGCCTCCCGTGAAGACTTTGCCGAAACGCAAGCCCCTGGATCCTGGCGACGCCCGCGGGCCGCTTCAGGGTGCCGATTGCCCGCGAGCGTTAAGACCGCGGGCCTGGTCGGCCAGGTCATCGAGGGCCGTCGCCAGCGCGGTCTCGACCGCCTGCGCGGCGCCGACATCGCGGGCCACGCTGACCGTTTGCGCCGTGCGCAGCAAGACGCCTCCGATGTCCACCTCGATGTAGGCCACGCCGCGCTCGTCGCTGCGCCCGCCGTTGAATGCGCTAATCATGCCATAAGCGATCACCAGGCCGGCGGCGATCGCGGCGGCGGGCGTTCCGGACGGCATCGCCAGGGTGACATCGGACGGGCCCGGCAGCGAGTGCGGCGGGACAATGAATCCGATGTCGAGGCGCCGCAGCTCGATCGGGCGACCGCGCGCCGGCTCCGCCAGCGCGGCGGCGATGCGCGAGGCGACCAGGTCGGCAGGGCTGGGCTGCATGGCGTCGTCGCCGAAGAACCGAAACGTCTGCCGCGGGCCCTGTTCACGGTATTCGTGTGCCTGGCTCGGGCGCGCGTCGACCATCGCTACCGAGTCCGGCCCGGGCTTGAGCGACGCAAATCGAACCTGCGTGGGAACGACCGCCGTCGCGCAGCCGTGGAGCATGACCACCGTCGCCAACGCGCAGGGCCAGCACCCGCGCCATTTCGCTGCGCGCGGCGCCGCGTTCAATCGCCCCGCTTCCCGAGTTCGGCGAGCTTGGCCAACCAGCGCTCGCGCGTGGCCGCGTCGCGACCTTCGACCATGCCGATGAGCGTCTCGTGGATCGGTCCTATGCCCACAAAATCGAGCACGTTGCGCTCGAAGCTGCGGATGCCGTGGGCGCGAAAGTACCAGCGATAGAGGAACGAGGGCATGCCCATGGTCACGACCAGACGCGCCGACCGCCCGGAGAGCAGCTTCTGCCAGCGCCCGGGGCCGGTCTGCTCGATCGCGAATCCGGGGCGCAGCACCTGCTCGAAGAATGCCTTCAGCAGAGCCGGCATCGTGCCCAGCCAGATCGGAAAGATGACGACCAGGTGCTCGGCCCAGCGGATCGCATCCTGCGCCTCGCGCAACGTTTCGGGCACCGTCCCCTCCCACTCCAGCCGGCTCTTGAGCGCCGTGAAGTCCAGGCGCGTCACGTCGACTACCTTCACCTCGTGGCCGGCTTCGCTTGCGCCCTGATGGTAGGTCTCGGCAAGCGCGCGGCAGAGGCGCTCCGGCCGCGAGTCCGGGTGGCCGAGGATGATCAGGATGCGTTTGGCCATCGCTATCCGCTTAAGGGCTTGGCCATTATCGCGCAACCGTATTGCACAAAGCATGCGCCGGGATGATAATGACAATGTCATAGCTGCCCGCCGCCCGAGAGGAATCGCCATGCTCGGTTTTCATCGCTCCACCGACTCGAAGGAGGGCGCGAAGTCGGCGCTCAAGCCGGCTCTCTACGAGCCGCCGCCATCGCCTGGCAAAGCCGTGGCGGGGCCACGGCCGGCGCCCTTCGCGGCGGCACCGCCACGCGAGGCTCGGGGCGGCGCGAATGCAACGCCGATTGAGGCCGCCGCCCAGCCCGTCGCCGCGGCCGGCGCGACCGAGGCGGCCAGGCCGGTCGCGAGCGATGCGCCGGGAAGCAAACTGTTCATCGGCGTCAACATCAAGCTCAAGGGCGTGGAAATCTCCGATTGCGATGTTCTGGTCATCGAGGGCCAGGTCGACGCAACCGTTCACAGCAAGCTCATGCAAATCGCCAGGCCCGGGACGCTGCATGGCACCGCGCTCATCGATGTGGCCGAGATACACGGCGAATTTGTCGGCGAGCTGACCGCGCGTACGCGGCTCGTGGTGCATGGCACGGGCCGGGTCTCGGGCACGATCCGTTACGGCAAGCTGATCATTGCCGAAGGGGGCGAGCTCAGCGGCGACGTGAAGCGGCTCGACTCGGCGGACGAAGACGCGCAACGCTCGCTGTTGCCGATGCCCCACCCGCGGGGCGACCAGGCGCCGGTGGCCGGAGCCGGTCCGTCCTGAAGGCGCAGCGACGCGCTGCGCGCTCCCCGGCAGCGGCTCGTCGCAGCCGGCCGGCGCGCTTGAACCCGCGCCCCGTTCCTGCGCGCTAGTTCTCCGAGCCGAGCTTGCGCCTTGCCTAGGCCTTGGGCAGCAAGCCCTTTTCCTTGACGATCGCGCTGGCCATGTTGCGCCGCTCTTCCCGGGAGAGCCGCGGCGCGGTGGTGGTCAGGCGCAGGTCGGTCTGCTCGAACACCCGCACCGCCTGCCTGGCCTGGGCCTCCGCGGTCGACGTTTGCATTCGCGCCGGCAGGCCAAGCGCCCTGCGTATCCGGCGATGCCGGGCCTTGGTTCGAAGCGTCGCTACGGCGATGACCAGCGCGAACACCAGCGCGAGGCCGGTCAGGAGTAATGCACCGCTATTCATCGTTTCCAAAATGGTCGGGTTCGCGCCGCATGCAGCCCGGATGGGACGAATACTATAATGCGGTTTGCATGGTCGTCGAACAGTCGGGATCTCGGCGCCACCGCGCTGCCCCTCGCCTGCGCATCCGGTCGCCGCTTCCGTGACGCCGTGCCGCCGGGTCAATGCAAGGGCCCCACGAGAAGCATCGCTCCCCGTTCACGTCCGAGGGTGCCACCGACACTCCGGCCTCGAGGGCCTGGCTGACAGATGAATTTTCTGCATCCGCAACTCCTCTGGCTGCTGGGCGTCGTACCCGCCCTCGTCGCCGCCTACATCGCGCTCCTGCGGCGCAAGCGCAAGCACGCCATCCGCTACGCGAGCTTCGGGGTGATCAAGGAGGCGATGGGGTCCGCCCGGCGCCTTCGGCGCCATATCCCGCCGCTGCTGTTCCTGTTGTCCCTGATCTGCCTCATCGTCGCCTGCGCGAGCCCGACCGCGGTCGTGACGCTCCCCTACGAGCGCAAGACCATCATCCTGGCCATGGACGTGTCGCTCAGCATGAGCGCCCGCGACGTCGATCCGAATCGAATCACCGCCGCGCAGACGGCGGCGAAGTCATTCGTCGAGGAACGCCCGCCCGATGTGAGCATCGGCATCGTGGCCTTCGGCGCGACCGCGGCGCTGGTCCAGCCACCGACCCGGAACCGGGAGGAACTGCTCGCCGCCATCGACCGCTTCCAGTTGCAGCGCGGAACCGCAACCGGGAGCGCTCTCTACGTTGCGCTGCAGACGCTGTTTCCGGATGCGGGCATCGACCTCGAGTCGCTGGTGTTCCACGGCGGGCTCTCGCCGAACGGCGCGCGTGGCAGGTCGCTTGACGGCGCGTCGAAGCCCGAGAGCAAGCCGTTCAAGCCCGTGGCGCCCGGTTCGTACAAGTCGGGCGTGATCGTGCTGCTGAGCGACGGCCGCAGGACGACCGGTCCCGATCCGCTCGACGCCGCCCGGATGGCCGCCGACCACGGGGTGCGAATCTTCACCGTCGGCTTCGGCACCGAGCAGGGCGGGCCCATCGGCTTCGATGGCTGGTCGGTGTATGTCCGCCTCGACGAGGCGACGCTCAAGACCGTGGCCGACATCACCGGCGGCGAGTACTTCTATGCCGGCACGTCGGAGGATCTGAAAAAGGTCTACCGGCGGCTGACCACCCAGCTGGTGCTGGAGAAAAAGGACACCGAGATCACGTTCCTGTTCGCGGCACTCTCGGCGATCCTGCTGACCGCGTCGCTGACGCTGTCGCTGCTATGGTTCAGGCGCATCTAGCCCGCCGCCGAGGACGACGCTGCGCGAGGGCCTCGACCCGGGCCAAACGCGCGCTTCGCGACGACGACCTACGCCTCGCCGGCGTGCGCCGCGAGCACCGCTGCCACACAGGCGGTGAGTCTCTTGGCATACGGCACGTGCAGGAATTCGTTCGGTCCGTGCGCGTTCGAATGCGGGCCGAGGACACCGGTGATCAGAAACTGCGCGTCGGGGAAATGCTTGCCGAGCATCGCCATGAACGGAATCGTGCCGCCCTCGCCCACGGCGGCCGAGGGCTTGCCGTAGAACTGCAGCGACGCATCGTTCACCGCTTGCTTGAGCCACGCCACCGTCGGCGGCGCATTCCAGCCGGTGGCGCCGTGCTCGCTGTCGAAGCGCACGGTCGCACCGTACGGCGGATCGGCCTCGAGCAGGCGCTTCAGGGCCTCGGTTGCCTGCGTCCCATCGACAGTCGGAGGAAGGCGCAGCGAGAGCTTGAGCACCGTCTGCGGGCGCAGCACGTTGCCGGCGCTGGCGATCGGCAAGAGCCCGTCGGCGCCGGTGATCGACAGCGCGGGGCGCCAGGTGCGGTTGAGCACCGCCTCGGTGCGGTCGCTGACCATCGGCTGCGTCGATCCGGTGAACGGAAAGCGACCAACCACGGTGTCGCCGAGGATTTCCGCGGCGCGCCGGGCCTGCTCGACGCGCTCTTGCGGAATCGGCGCGTGAAACTCGGTCGGCAAAACGCGTCCGGTCGCCGCGTCCTCGACCCGATCGAGCAGTCGGCGCGCGATGCGGAACGACGAGGGAACCACGCCGCTGGCGTCGCCTGAATGCACGCCTTCGGTCAGCACGGCGACCTTCAGGCATCCGCCGGCGAGCCCGCGCAACGAAGTCGTGTCCCACATGCGGTCATAGTCGCCGCAGCCGGAATCGAGCCCGATGACGAAGTCGACGCGTCCCATGCGCGGTGCCAGCGCCTCGAGGTATGCGGGCAGATCGTAGCTGCCCGACTCCTCGCAGGTCTCGATCATGCCCACGCAACGCGAATGGGCGATGCCTTGCGCCTGCAGCGCGCCGATCGCCGACAGTGCGGCAAACACGGCATAGCCGTCGTCGGCGCTGCCCCGGCCGTAGAGCTTGCCGTCTTCGAACAGCGGCTCCCACGGGCCGTAGCCATCGCGCCAGCCGCTCATCTCCGGCTGCTTGTCGAGGTGGCCGTAGAGCAATACCGTGTGCCCGGCTCCGCCGCCGCTTGCCGGAACATCGAAATGGAGCAGAGGCGTGCGCCCGGCCAGGCGCACGATTTCCGTCTTGAGTCCGCGCACCGGCTGAGTCTTCACCCAGGCCTCCGCCAGGCGGACGACGCGCTCGATATGCCCGTTGCGCTCCCACTGCGGGTCGAATTGGGGCGACCGGGCCGGGATGCGCACGTAATCGGTCAACTGCGGGACGATTTGCGCGTCCCAGTGCGCGGATATGGTGGCGAGTAGCGTGGCTTGATTCATGGTGCGCCAAGTCTACTGGAAGCGCACATCGATTCAAAATGCATATCGGACGATGTCCTACGCAAATTGTCGCAACGGGCCGACAGCAGCGCCCGGTGCGGCGCGTTATGATGGACATGTCACAGGTTGACGCCACCATGCGGTGGAAAAACAAGGAGGGTGCTATGAATGCGAAGTGGAAATGGATACCCGGTGTCATCGGGCTTGTGTTTGCCGCGCACGCCGCCGCCCAGATTACTTTCTACGAAGGCGAAAATTTCCGCGGACGCACGTTTGGCACGTCGCAGACGGTGTGGGATTTCCAGCCGACCGGGTTCAATGACCGTGCCCAGTCGGCGGTGGTCGAAAACGGATCCTGGCAGGTGTGCGTGGACGCGCGCTTCGAAGGCCGGTGCGTGGTGCTGCGACCGGGCAGTTATCCGTCGCTGGCCGCGATGGGCATGAGCCGGAATATCTCCTCGGTGCGACCGGTCGATTGGAATGCGAGCTACGAGAACCAGGCGCCTCCTCCGTCCGCCGAGCCGCCCTACCCGTATCGGCAGCGTCCGGACGAGCCGCTCTATGATGCGCCGGTGACCTCGGTGCACGCGGTGATGGGTCCGCCGGAGCAGCGCTGCTGGGTTGAGCGCGAGCAGGTCGTCAACAACGGCGGCCCCAACGTCCCTGGCGCGATCATCGGCGGGATCCTCGGCGGCGTGCTGGGTCACCAGATCGGTGGTGGCGTCGGCAGGGACGTCGCCACCGCTGGCGGCGCAGTCGCCGGCGCGGCGGTTGGCGCCAACGTGGGCAGCAGCGGACCGACGGTATCCAGCCAGGACGTTCGACACTGCGAGACGGCGCAGAATCAGCCGCCGGCATTCTGGGACGTCACCTACAACTTCCAGGGCGTCGAGCACCGCGTGCAGCTGAGCGCGCCGCCGGGTCCGACGATTACCGTCAACGGCAACGGCGAGCCGCGCGGCTAGCCGCGGGCTGGCCGACCGACCCCGGGGCGCGCTCGCGCGCCCCGGGGTTGACGCCGGCGCTGGCAACGCTGAATCGGCGCCCCTGTGGTGATCGTCCCGTCAGTTAGCGCGCGTCCCAGCGCTGGATCGGCACGGTGGAAATCGCATTCATCGGCGAACCCTCGATAACCTTGCGGCTGATCGCGACATAGACGAGCGTGTTGCGCTTGCTGTCATACATGCGAACCACCTTGGTATTCTTGAAGAAGACCGACGTGCTCTCGCTGAACACGCTCTCTTCCTTCGGCATCTTGTCCGGAAGCGTGACGGGGCCGACCTGACGGCAGGCGATCGAAAAGCGCGACGGGTCCTCGGCCAGACCAAACGACCCCTTGATCCCGCCGGTGCGCGCCTGGCTGATGTGGCAGGCAACGCCCGGGATGCGCGGGTCGTCGAAGGCGTAGACACAGATCTTGTCGTTCGCGCCGAAGACGCGGAAGGTGGTCGAGGTGCAGCCGACTTCGTCGCCGCGGGCGGCCGGGGCAAGCGCGACCAGGGCAAAGAGGAGCAGGGCGGCAGTCGGCTTCACGGCAATCCTTTCGATGCGAGTAACATCAGCCATTATGGTCCCATCCGCCAGGAGATTTTCGCGCATGATTCTGTGGCTGCTGCTGTTCGTGCTGCTGCTCGTCGCCGGCCCGCTGTGGACGCTCGCCTCCGGCGGCGCGTCGCTCCACGGCGACTGGCGCGCCGCCAGCAATCGCCCGGTCGGCCTGGCTCCGGACCCGGCAACCCATCCGGAGGCCATCGTGCAGGTCTACGCCAGTCGCGCGTTCAGCTGGCGCGGCGCGTTCGCGGTTCACACCTGGCTCGCCGCCAAGCCGAAAGCCGCCGACGCCTACACCCGCTACGAGGTGATCGGCTGGAATGCCGGCAGGGGTCAGTCGCTGATCTCGGTCTCGAGCGCGCGCGCGGCGGACGCCGAATGGTTTGGCTCCGCGCCGCGACTGATCGATGAACTTCGCGGTGCGGATGCCGAAGCGGTCATCGCCAAGCTGCCCCGGGTCATCGCCTCCTACCCTTACGCGAGCGTCTACAATCTGTGGCCGGGTCCGAACAGCAACACCTTCATCGCCTATCTCGGGCGCGAGATACCCGAGCTGCAGCTCGCCATGCCGTCGACGGCGATCGGCAAGGATTACCTGCCTGGGGGCGAGATCTTCGCCCGCACGCCGAGCGGCACCGGCTACCAGTTTTCCCTGGCGGGGGTCTTCGGCGCGAGCGTCGGTCGCGCCGAAGGCATCGAGCTCAACCTGTTGGGCCTGGTGTTCGGTCTCGATCTGCGCCGCCCGGCGCTGAAGCTGCCGGGAATCGGGCGCGTGCCCGCGCAGAGCATGGGTTGAGCAGCAGCCGGCGCGCGCGGCGCAGCGGCTACCGGCAGGCGATGCGTTTGATCGCCGGCAGCCCCGAAGGCGAGGCCGTCGTCCGATCGTAGACCACCTGGCAGGACGATAGCATCGCCGGCAATGCCTTCGCGAGTTCCAGCGTCGTGCCGGCATACGAGCAAACCACCCAGTACCCGCGAGCATCCTTCGGGAACTTCCAGGTCGCGGTCGAAGAATCCTTGGCATTGACAAAATCGTCGTAGACCAGCGATGCCTCGTCCTTGGGTGGACCGCTGTAGAAGGTCACCATTTGCAGCCGGTTGGGCAAGGCGCTGTACGAAACCGACCATTCCGGTGTCGGCGCCGCGCCGGTTTGCCTCACGCTGACCGAATCCGGGCAGAGCGAATCGGCGGCGGAGGCGGGGAGGGCGGCGGCGAGTGGCTGCGAGAGCGGCGAGCAACTTGAGCATCGTGCGCATGGCTACTCCGCGCGGTCAAAGGCAGGCGGGCGTGGAAAAAACCAAGGGCGCCCAAGCGCCCTTAAGGGAGGACCAGGTCGGATCGGGTTCTTTAATCCCAGCTCAGCGCGCCACCCGTCTGGTACTCGATCACCCGCGTCTCGAAGAAGTTCTTTTCCTTCTTCAGGTCGATCATCTCCGCCATCCACGGGAACGGATTGTCAGCCTTCTCGTACAGCGGGTCAACGCCGATCTGCTGGCAGCGGCGGTTGGCGATGAAGCGCAGGTATTCCTTGAACATGGTCGCGTTCAGGCCCAGCACGCCGCGCGGCATCGTGTCCTCGGCGTAGGCGTATTCCAACTCGACGCCGCGCTTCATCAGGGAACGGATTTCCTCGCGGAATTCCGGCGTCCAGAGGTGCGGGATTCTCCATCTTGATCGTGTTGACGAGGTCGATGCCGAAGTTGCAGTGCATGCTCTCGTCGCGCAGGATGTACTGATACTGCTCCGACGAGCCGGTCATCTTGTTCTGCCGCCCCATCGCCAGGATCTGCACGAAGCCTACGTAGAAGAACAGCCCCTCCATGATGCACGAGAACACGATCAGGCTCTTCAACAGGTCCTGGTCGGCCTGCATCGAGCCGGTCTTGAACATCGGGTTGGTCAGGGTGTCGATGAACGGAATGAGGAATTCGTCCTTGTCCCGGATCGATTTGATCTCGTGATAGGCGTTGAAGATCTCCGCTTCATTCAGGCCGAGGCTTTCGACGATGTACTGGTAGGCGTGGGTGTGGATCGCCTCCTCGAATGCCTGGCGCAGCAGGTACTGCCGGCACTCGGGTGCCGTGATGTGGCGGTAGGTGCCGAGCACGATGTTGTTGGCGGCGAGGCTGTCGGCGGTGACGAAGAAGCCCAGGTTGCGCTTGACGATCAGCCGCTCGTCCTCGGTCAGCCCATGGGGGTTCTTCCACAGCTCGATGTCGCGCTGCATGTTGATCTCCTGCGGCATCCAGTGATTGGCGCAGGCAGACAGATACTTGTCCCAGGCCCACTTGTACTTGAAGGGAACGAGTTGGTTGACGTCGGACTGTGCGTTGATGACGCGCTTGTCCTCGACGCGCACGCGGCGGAAGCCATTGGCCATGGCATGCGCTTCGGCGTCCAGATCGTGCACCGGTTCGCGCGACAGGATGCCCCCGTAGACCTCAGCTGACGTCTTGCCGCCGATCGAGTCGGGCGATTCTGGCAGCGGGCGCGGCTGCGCGGGCGTCACGAAATCGTCTTCGAAGGTAAGCATACTGTCTCCGGTTTCCTGTCCTGGTGCTGTGCCCTTTGCCCCGCGCCGGCCTTCCTCCTCCGGTGCGGGGTTCTCTTGTTAGCCGTCTACTTCCTGTCGTTTCAAGGTGTTGCGGTGGACAGCCCCCGCCGCCCTGACCGCGAGCCGGCCGCCGGGGTGAGGATTGGGTCCCTAATGCACCGCGCTTAGCCTCGCGTACAGATAGTCCGGAGCGAAATCCTGGCCGTCGTGCCAGGCGATCGTGGCTAGCCCGTAGTCGAGGTAGAACTGCGCGAAACGCTCCCGGTCGCGCAGACCCTCGAACTGCTCGCCGTAGAGCTCGTCGGCGAGGTCGACCACACCTTTTCTACCATCGTTGAACTCCAGCCAAACCTTGTAGTCACCGAGATACCGCGCATCCACCACATGACAGGGCACATGCTCGTACTGGGCCATCTACCGGGTCCTCCGGGTTGGTTGCTCGAACAACTTCTCTGCCTACACCTCCAATGACGCTCTGCGCGTCACGACGTCCGGCGGTTTACAAGCAACCAGTTCCTGTCTGGGTCGCGCCGGTTATCGGTGTGCTGCTGCGGGCAAGCGCGCATGCCTATTGGCATGACTCGCAATTGGGGTCATCGATCTTGCAGAATTTCACCTCGGGCTCCGGCGCCTGCATCCTCGGCGCAGAGGCCCTGATGCCGGCTCCCGCCGTGGCGGCGCCGGCGACTCCTCCCGAAGCCGGCACGGCGTTCAGCTCCCCGCCCTGGCCGGTCGACTTCTCGGCCGACGTCGCCGCCAGCGTGCGCAGGTAGTACGTCGTCTTCAGGCCGCGGACCCAGGCAAGCTTGTAGGTCTCGTCGAGCTTCTTCCCCGACGCGCCCGCCATGTAGATGTTCAGACTCTGCGCCTGGTCGATCCATTTTTGCCGCCGCGCGCCCGCTTCGACGATCCATTTGGCGTCGACTTCGAAGGCAGTCGCGTAGAGCTGCCGCAAATTCGACCGGCACGCGGTCGATCTTGGCGAGCGAGCCGTCGAAATACTTCAGGTCCGACACCATCACCTCGTCCCAGAGGTTCTGCTTCTTCAGCTCGGCGACCAGGTGCTCGTTGACCACCGTAAACTCGCCCGACAGGTTCGACTTGACGTAGATGTTCTGGTACTCGGGCTCGATCGACGCGCCCACGCCCACGATGTTGGAGATGGTCGCGGTCGGCGCGATGGCAACGCAGTTCGAGTTGCGCATGCCGTGCTGCTTGATGCGCGCGCGCAGCGCATCCCAGTCCATGGCCACGGATTGGTCGATTTCGACGTAGCCCCCACGCTCCTCGGCCAGCAGCCGCAACGAATCCTGCGGCATGATGCCGCGGTCCCACAGGCTGCCGCCGTAGCTGCTGTAGCGGCCACGCTCCTCGGCCATCTCGGTCGAGGCGAGGTAGGCGTAGTAGCACACCGCCTCCATCGACCGGTCGGCGAAGATCATCGCTTCCTCGCTCGCGTAGGGCACGCCGAGCAGGTGCAGGCAGTCCTGGAAGCCCATGATGCCCAGGCCGACCGGACGATGCCGCAGATTGGAATTGCGCGCCTTGGCCACCGCGTAGTAGTTGATGTCGATCACGTTGTCGAGCATGCGCATGCCGGTCTTGATCGTGATCCTGAGCTTGTCGTGGTCGAGCTCGTACCTGCCGTCAGCCTGCTTCATGTGGTTGAGCAGGTTTACCGAGCCGAGATTGCATACCGCGATTTCCCGATCGCTGGTGTTGAGCGTGATCTCGGTGCAGAGGTTCGAGCTGTGCACCGCGCCGACGTGCGACTGCGGCGAGCGCACATTGCACGCATCCTTGAAGGTGATCCATGGATGCCCGGTCTCGAAGAGCATGGAGAGCATCTTGCGCCAGAGCTGCACCGCGGGAATCTTCTTGTGCAGCTTCAGTTCCCCCCGCGCCGCCTTCTCCTCGTAGCGCGTGTACGCCTCCTCGAACTTGCGGCCCCACTTGTCGTGCAGGTCGGGCACGTCGGAGGGGGAGAACAGCGTCCACTCGCCGCCTTCCATGACCCGTTTCATGAACAGATCCGGGATCCAGTTGGCCGTGTTCATGTCGTGCGTGCGGCGGCGGTCGTCGCCGGTGTTCTTGCGCAGCTCGAGGAACTCCTCGATGTCGAGGTGCCAGGTCTCGAGATAGCTGCACACCGCGCCCTTGCGCTTGCCGCCGTTGTGCGCCAGGCCGGAGGCGGTCATGTACGATTCGTCGTCGGCGACCTGCAGATCGACCACGATCGGACGCGGGACCATCGGCTCCACGAATCGCACGCGCGAAAAGATCGTTCCGCCGTGCGTAATCCAGTTGCGCTTGCCGATCGGCTTGGCAGCCGACCAGTGCGGCAAGTTCCGGCACCGCCGGAATGCGCAGGTTGTATGCAGCGCTCTTGCCGGGGAACGCGGTCGTGGAGCCATCGGAGCGGCGGGCGCGATGGCCGTTGTTGCGGACGCGGTATTGTCCGCTTGTCGGCACGCCCAAACGCAACAGCTGATAACGCAAACCTTCGGCGAGCGGGAGCGAGGCCGACGTAAAGGCGATTTCCTTGCCGCGCGCCACACAACCGTCGGTTTCGAGCAGGCCGCGGATCAGCGCCAGGGTCAACGGCCGCGGCAGATGCGCCAGACGCGGGGCGATTTGCTTGCGGTGTTTGTCGTCGTACAGGTCGTCGTAGCCGAAGGGCAGCGTCGCGGGACCCGCGCCGGCGATGCGGCCGGTCGTTGCATCCCGCACCACGCCGCGTCCCGAAGCCCAATGGATCTGGGCGCAGGTCTCGCCACGAGACGATTCCCAGAAGTGGACGCCACGCGCGCGCAAGTAGTCGCGCACGAAAGCGAGATGGGCGTCGCGCGCAGGGTTGCCCGAAACACCCCACTGCATGCCGTCCTTCGACAGGTGGCCGTCGCCGAGCAGGATTCCGTACAGGCGCGCATCGTCCTCGGTCAGGCCCGCCACGTTGACGACTTCGGTGGGCATCGTAAAGCCCACGTAATCGCCGACCGCGAGCTCACCCGCATCGACCCATCGCGCCTCGACCTTGCCTTTGCGCAGCCACGCGAGCGTCCGACCGATCGACTGCTCCAGTGGCACGCCGCAAATCGCCCAGAACGGGTGGGCGGTGGTGACCTCGAGCGTCTTCAGCGCGTGCTTGACGTCGATCTCGACCATCGGTCCGCGCTGGTTGTAGACGAGCTTGCCGAGCACCTCTCGGTAGAGCCCGCTGTTTCCCAGCACCAGATCGCCGACCCGCACCTCGCGGATCGGCTGCACGCCGCGCCCGGTGTAGACCGGCGTTTCCGGGGCAAAGCACTGATTGACCGCGACCGCGGTGTCGTTCACGACTTTGAGGAACGGCACCACGCCCTGCGACTTGCCGTTGGTGCCCTTGATGTGCGACCCCAGCGCGCGCACGTTGGTCCAGTCGTTGCCCAGCCCGCCGGCGAACTTGGACAGAAGCGCGTTTTCCTTGATCGCCTCGTAGATGCCGTCGAGGTCGTCGGCGACCGTCGTGAGATAGCAGGAAGACAGCTGCGAGCGGTGCGTGCCGGAGTTGAACAGCGTCGGCGTCGACGACATGAAGTCGAAGGTCGAAAGCGCGTTGTAGAACTCGATGGCGCGCGCTTCGCGGTCGACCTCGTTGAGCGCCAATCCCATCGCCACGCGCATGAAGAAGCACTGCGGCAGCTCGAAACGCCGGCCGCCGACATACTGGTCAACGAGAAAATAGCGGTCGTAGAGAGTCTGCAGGCCGAGATAGCCGAACTGCAGGTCGCGCTCCGGCACCAGCGCCGCGCCCAGCGTCTTCAGGTCGTACTGCGCCAGCGCCTCGTTCAACAAGCCGATCTTGATGCCGTGCTTGACGAAGCGCGGGAAGTATTCGGCGTACTTGGTGGTCATGTCGGCGTGCGTCGCTTCCTCGCCCAGCGCCTCGTAGCGGATCGCGTCGAGCAGCAGGCGCGCCGTGACGAAGCTGTATGCCGGGTCCTTCTCGATGAGCGTGCGCGCGGCGAGGACGACGCATTTGCGCACCTCGTCCATCGGCACGCCCTCGTAGAGGTCCTTGAGGGTCGCCTTCATGATGCGCTCGGGGTCGACGTCGGCAAGCCCCGCACACGAGCTCTGCACGAGCTGCGTCAGGCGGTCGAGATCGAGCGGCCGGGCCACGCCCATGCTCGACGACGTTGATGGCGGTCGTCGCGGCATCGCCCTTGGCGTTCTTCTGCTTCTCGTGCGCCCGCTCCTGGGCGCGCTTCTCGCGATACAGGACGTAGGCACGCGCGACCTCGTGCTCGCCGCCGCGCATCAGCGCGAGCTCGACCTGGTCCTGGATCTCCTCGATGTGGATCGCGCCGCCGTCGGGCTTGCGGCGCATCAGCGCGGCCACGACGGCGTCGGTAAGCTGCGCGGTGAGCTCGCGCACCCGGGCCGAGGCGGCGCTCTGGCCGCCGTTGACGGCGAGAAACGCCTTGGTGACGGCGATCGCGATCTTCGAAGGCTCGAACGCGACCACCGCGCCGTTGCGGCGGATGATCTTGTACTGTGCGAGTCGAGGGTCGGTACTCACGCCAAGCGGCGAACTCGCCTCGGCGGCCGTCGGGTTGAGCGTTGGGGCAAGGGACGGCGCGGCGGCAGAGCTGGCGACTTGCATGGTACGTCTCCTGGCGAAGTCTTATTCGTTGTCATTGCAAGCCCTGCTGCGACGCCGGAAGGGCCAGTTCATGGCACTTCCGGCGTCGCAGCAGGGTCCCGGAATAGCGCTCGCTCCTACCCCGGCGGCGCGGTTGGCGCGCCGCGGCGGTTTTTCTACGTTTCCGGATTTCCCTTAAGAATCAGAATCTACTATATCTTGTGTTCAAGTGCCTGATTAGCACTAATCATAGTAGGTTGGTTGGGCGGACGCAAGCCCTTTTTAATGCACATAAAGCCATTCCCAAAAGGGTCAGAGAATCAGCGCCCTATCCGCGCCCGCACCATTACTGCACCGCCTGTCCACCGGAAATTCACGATGTTGTCCACAGCCGGCAAGGTTTATGCGAGACGGAAGCGCCAGGCGCCGGGTGCGGCGGCGGATTCCATCGCCGGTGAAGGCTATTGCGCGAAAGCGCGAAACGAAACAAGCTTACGCATTCGTCGCTTAACTTGGCTGCACCTAAGAACACCATGTCAGTGAACGAAACCGATCCGCCGCCCGGGTCGTCGTCGGGCCGATCGGCCGGCGACCAAGCCCACGCAGCTCCTACCCCCAACGACAGGCCAGAGCATCGAGCGGTGCGGCGCGGGGATGAAGCGGTCCCCGGCCGCATGGCCGGCCTGCTCGCCGGCCCCGGCCGCGCGCCCGACGGCGGCGCCGCCCGGGCGCCGGCGCGCCCGGGCGGGTTCGTCGGGCGGCGTCTGGCCGCGATCGGCGAGGCGACTGCCATTCCCTTCCGTGCCGTGTTCAGCGACGGTTCGGAGTACAGCAACTGCGATGCGCGGCAGGCGCCGCCGGCCTTCACGGTCACCTTCCGGCAGGCCCGTGCCGAGATGCGCGTCATCGCCTTCGGCCATGTCGGCCTGCTGGAATCGTACTTCGACGGTAGCCTCGACATCGACGGCAGTCTCGCGCTCGCCGCCCGGGCGGCTTTCGACGCGGGCTTCGACCACGACGAGAACGCCCTGATCGGGCTGCGCAACCGCTGGCACGAACTGCGCTTTTCCAATGCCTCGCTGGCGCAGGCGAAGCGCAACGCGCGCTTCCACTATGGCCTCGGCAAGGGCTTCTACCAGCCGTGGCTCGATCGCGTCGGGATGATGTACACCTGCGCCTACTGGAAGGAAGGAACGCGGACCATCGAAGAGGCCCAGTTCAACAAGATGCATCACGTCTGCCGCAAGGTGGACCTCAAGCCCGGCGAGACCTTTGTCGACGTCGGCTGCGGCTGGGGCGGGCTGCTGTTCCACGCCCTGGAGCACTACGGCGCCCTGGGCACCGGCATCAACACCACGACCGAGCAGGTCGCCGAGCTGCGGGCGGAGGTCGCCGCCCGTGGCCTGGGCGACCGCATCTCGGTGGTCGAATGCGACTTTCGCGAGATACCCGGCCAGTACGACAAGCTGCTGTCGATCGGCACGCTCGAGCATGCCGGCCGCGATCAGCTGCCGGCGGTGGTCAAGGCTCACGCCGATGCGATGAAGCCGGGCGCGCTCGGGGTGATCCACTTCATCGGCCACGTCGGCCGCTTCGATACCGAGCTCTATATCCGCAAGCACATCTTTCCCGGAGGCTGGATTCCGAGCCTCGCCGCGGCAATCGAGGCGATGGAGGAGAGCGGGCTGGAGGTTCTCGACGTCGAGAACCTGCGGCGCCACTACGCGTTGACGCTCGACGCCTGGGCCGAGCGCTTCGATGCCAACTGGGAGGCGATCCGGGAGCTCGATCCGCAGCGCTTCGACGAGACTTTCCGCCGCACCTGGCGCGCCTACCTGTGGGCATGCGCGGAAATGTTCCGCGCCCGGGGCGGCCGCACGCACCTGTTTCAAGTCCTGGTGAGCAAGGGCAACATCGGCTCGAACTATCCGATGAGCAGGGAGTTCCTGTATCGGCCGGGCGCTTGAGCGCATACACCGACAAGATCGCGCAGCTGCAGGCCGAGTTGGGCGCGCACCGCGGACGCGGAGCGCAGTTCGGCCTCGGCAAGTCGACTTCGAACCTGTTCCGCGACCGCGCGCGGCGCGCGCGACCGCGGATCGGCCTCAAGCATTTCAATCGCGTCGTCAGCGTCGACGCCGAGGCAGGGACGGTCGAGGCGGAAGGCATGACGACCTACGCCGATGTCGTCGCGGCGACGCTGCAGGCGGGCGCGATGCCGCGAGTCGTGCCGCAATTGAAATCGATCACCGTCGGCGGCGCGGTCGCCGGCGTCGGGATCGAGGCGACCTCGTTCAAGCACGGCCTGGTGCACGACACGATCGCCTCCCTCGAGGTCCTTACCGGCGACGGCCAGATCGTCATCTGCACCCCGGAAAACGAGCACCGCGACCTGTTCTATGGCTTTGCCAACTCCTACGGGACGCTGGGCTACGCGCTCAAGGTCGTGCAGCGGACGGCGCCGGTCAAGCCCTACGTCGAGCTCACCCACTACCGCTACACCGACCCGGCGACCTGCTTCGCCGACCTGGAGCGGCTGGCGGCGCAAAAGGAGACCGACTTTCTCGACGGGGTGGTGTTCGCGCCAGGCGAGCTCTACCTCACGCGCGGATCGTTCGCCGCCACGGCTCCCTGCACCAGCGACTACACCTACGAGCACATCTACTATCGATCGATTCGCGAGCGCGCCGGCGATTGGCTGACCGTGCACGATTACCTGTGGCGCTGGGACACCGACTGGTTCTGGTGCTCGAAGAACGTTGGCGCGCAACATCCGCTGCTGCGCCGGCTCTACGGCCGCGCCCGCCTGAATTCGATTACCTACCAGAAGATCATGCGCTGGAACAGCCGCTGGGGACTCACCCGCGCCTTGAGCCGGTTGCGCGGCACGCGCAGCGAATCGGTGATCCAGGACGTGGACATCCCGCTCGAGCACGCGGCAAGGTTTCTCGATTTCTTCCACGCCGAGGTCGGCATCCTGCCGGTATGGATCTGTCCCATCAGGGCGCCGTCGGTTTCCGCCCGTTTTCCGCTCTATCCGCTGCGGCCGGGCACGACCTACGTCAATTTCGGTTTCTGGGACGTCGTGCGCGACCGCGAGCCGCGGCCGCGCGGCTATGTCAACCGCAAGATCGAGCGCAAGGTCGAGGCGCTCGGCGGCATCAAGTCGCTCTACTCGGACTCCTATTACCCGCGGCCGGAGTTCTGGACGATCTTCGATCCGGACGCGTATGCCGCGCTCAAGGCGAAGTACGACCCCACCGGCACGCTGGGCGACCTGTACGACAAGTGCGTCCTGCGCAACTAGCCCACGCGCGTCCGCGCGAATGAACCTTGATCGGGATCAAGCGCGCCACCCTGCCGGTAACCTATACTTCTATTGAGTTGCGATGCAGCGTGCGAACGGGAGGCTCCTTCCGGGCGCCTCACGAGCATCGCTGCCGTTGCAATGCGGGGACCTGGCCTTGGTGGCAACGAATTCGTCAAGTCCGGAGTCGGCTTCAATCCTTTGCTTGGAGACCGCTATGAGCAACCTCACCCGCTTCGAACCGTTCCGGCCGTTCCGCTCGCTTGTAGACTTAGAGGCGCCGTGGAACCTTGAAGACCTCTTCTACATGCCGCGCATGCCGATGTTTCGCCCTTTGGCGGAACCGAAAATGACGACCGACCTGACCGAGGATGACAACGCCTTCTATCTCAAGGTGGAAATCCCCGGGGTCAAGAAAGAGGACATCCATATCGCCATCGACGGCAGCGACGTCTCGATCAGCGTCGAAACCAAGAAGGAAGTGGAGGAGAAGAAGGGGGAAACCGTCCTGCGCAGCGAACGCTACTACGGGCGCTGGAACCGGAACTTCAGCCTGGGCTATGCAATCGATGATGCCAGGGCCGAGGCCAAGTACACCGACGGCGTCCTGACGCTGACGCTGCCCAAGAAGGGCGGTGCGGCAGTGAAGCAAATCGCAGTGCACTGACCGCGGTTCACGCCGCACGCGGCTCGCGCCGCGTGCGGCGGGCGACGTTCGGCACGTGTCTGACTCCCAGCGCGTGACCGCACATCGCCGCGGCTACCGACGCCGAGGTGGCGCGCAATGCGCTGGCGGCGCCGGTTGCCGCGTTTTCTGCAATTGGACCAGGACCTGGGCCGGCGCCGCTGGCTACGTGCTTCGGGTCGCGGGCTTGAGTGTCGCGGCGATCGCTGCGATCTCCGCCTCGTTGAGGGTTTCCTTCTGTAGTAGCTGCCGCGCGCCCTCTTCGAGCACCGGGCGATTGGCCTCGAGCACGCCCACGGCACGGGCGAACGCGGTCTCGGCAATCGCGCGCACGGCGCGATCGATCTCCCGTGCGGTTTCCTCGCTGTAGTGGCGCACAGGGGGGCCCGCCAGCGTCGGCATCAGGGGCATGGCTTCGTCCTGGTACGACAGGCTGCCGAGCTTTTCGTCCATGCCGTAGCGCATGACCATGCTGCGCGCGATGTCGGTAACCTTGGCCAGGTCGTCCGCGGCGCCGGTCGACAGCCGCCCGAAGACGACGTGCTCGGCGGCGCGGCCGCCGAGCAGAACCGCCATCTTGTTCTCCAGCTCTTCGCGGGTCATGAGGAAGCGATCCTCCGTCGGGCGCTGGATCGTGTAGCCCAGTGCGCCGATTCCGCGCGGAATGATCGATACCTTGTGCACCGGGTCGCTCCCCGGCAGGGCCAGCGCGACCAGGGCGTGACCCATCTCGTGGTGGGCGACGGTCTCGCGCTCCTTCAGGTTCAGGATGCGGCTCTTCTTCTCCAGCCCGGCGACGATGCGTTCGACCGCGGCCGTGAAATCGGCAAGCCCGACGGCATCGGCGCCGCGGCGCGTTGCCACGAGCGTCGCCTCGTTGACCAGATTGGCGAGATCGGCGCCGGTGAAGCCGGGGGTCAGGGCGGCGACCTGCGCCAGATCCGCGTCCGGCGCCAGGCGCACCTTGCGCACGTGCACCTTGAGAATCTGCACCCGGCCGGTCCTGTCGGGCCGGTCGACGAGGACCTGGCGGTCGAAGCGCCCGGCGCGCAACAAGGCGGGATCGAGGATCTCCGGGCGGTTGGTCGCCGCAAGCAGGATCAGCCCCTCGCTCGGATCGAAGCCGTCCATCTCCACGAGCAGCTGGTTGAGCGTCTGTTCCTTCTCGTCGTGGCCGCCCAGCCCGTACGCACCACGGGCGCGGCCGAGAGCGTCAAGTTCGTCGATGAATATAATGGCCGGCTCGCGCTTGCGCGCCTGCTCGAACAGGTCGCGCACGCGGGCCGCACCGACACCGACGAACATCTCGACGAATTCGGAGCCATTGATCGAGAAGAACGGCACTCCGGCTTCCCCTGCGACCGCGCGCGCGAGCAGAGTCTTGCCGGTCCCGGGCGGCCCGACCAGCATGACACCCTTCGGGATGTGACCGCCGAGCCGCGTGTAGCGCTTCGGATCCTTGAGAAAGCCGACGACTTCCTGCAACTCCTCCTTCGCCTCCTCGACGCCGGCGACGTCGTCGAAAGTCACCTTGGTGTCGGTCTCCACGTAGACCTTGGCCTTGCTCTTGCCGATGGCCAGAAACCCGCCACCGAGTCCGCCCTGGCCGGCCAGGCGCCGGGCGAGAAAGAACCAGATCGCGAAGAAGATCAGGGCCGGCGCGACAAACGACAGGATGTCGCGCAAGAACGTGTTCTCGACGACACCGGAATACTCGACGTTGTATTGCGACAGCTCCTTGGCCAGCTCCGGGTCCACCCGCGTGGTGACGAAACGCGTGCGCTTGTCCGGGCTCGGAGCCCTGTACGTTCCCTGGATGAGGTTGTTCGAGATGGCGATGTCCTTGATCTTCTCCGCCTTGAGGTCCTGCTCGAACTGGCTGTAGGGTATGGGCTCGACCTGGGTTGCGTTGACGTAGAGATCGCGCAGCCATAGCACTCCCAGAATCGCGAAGACGACGTACCAGAGGTTGAACCACGTCTGCCTTTCCATGGACCCTCCCTGCACCAACACTACCACTTCGCGCTACAATTGGTTATGTCGCGCAGCCGATCGGGTGCCGTGCCGGGGCCCCCGCACCCTTTGCCCAGCCAGGGGCGGCGGCGGGTTTTCGCCGCCATGTCCATTACCCTCGCGGCGCCCATGGTGTGCCTGGCACCGCGTGCCCGTGCCAGCACGGCGCCACGGTCGCTTCGTTTCGAGCATACCCATACCGGCGAGAAGCTTGCGCTCACCTACGCCGTCGGCGACCAATACGTCGCCGACGCGCTCGATCGCATCGCCTACTTCCTGCGCGATTTCCGCAACGGCGCGCTGCACGCCATCGATCCGGGTCTGCTCGATCAGTTGCACCTGCTGTCCGCCACCACGGCGACGCAGGCGCCGTTCCAGGTCATCTCCGGGTACCGCTCGCCGGCGACCAACGCCATGCTGCGCCGGGAGGGGCACGGGGTCGCGGCGCAGAGCCTGCACCTGCGGGGGCAGGCGATCGACATCCGCCTGGCCGACATCGCGCTCTCCGACCTGCGCGATGCGGCGTTATCGCTGCGTGCCGGCGGGGTGGGCTTCTATCCCTCTCCCGGGTCGGATTTCGTGCACATCGACACCGGCCGCGTCCGCCGCTGGTGACGCCCACAGGCGGCCGGCAGCTCCCACGCAACGCTAGCGGGCGCGCAGTGCCTGCTCCAGGCTGCGATCGTAGCCGTAGATGTCCGACGTGAAACAGAACGCGCCCGGCGGAGTCGACGATCGCCGTGGTGTAGAAGATCACCACCGGTATCGGTTGCGAGAGGTTTACCGTGCTCGTCTTGCCGGCGACCATCGCCGCGCGTATGCGCTCGTCGGTCCACTCCGGTTGATCGCGCAACACGAACGCCGCCAACGCCGGCGGATCGGCGACGCGGATGCAGCCGTGGCTGAAATCGCGTCGCGACTGCTCGAAGAGTTGCTGGGCCGGGGTGCTGTGCAGGTAGATATCCAGGGTGTTGGGGAGCACGAACTTCACGCCGCCCAGCGCGTTCTTGGCGCCGGGCCGCTGGCGGACGCGCAACGCGCCCGACTGCAATCCTTGCAGCGTCGCGGCGTCGAGCGTGGTGATCGCCGGGCTATTAGCGCCGGCCGAAACCGCCTCCAGGTCCTCGCGCTCCCAGTAGCCGGGATCGCGCGCGAGTCTCGGGACGATCTCGCCGCGCTGGATGGTCGGGGGCACGTTCCAGTATGGGCTGAACTCGACGTAGCGCATCTCGCCGATGAACACCGGAGTCTCCCTTGCCTTGACCGCGCGGCCGACGATTACCGGCATGGTCAGCTGTGCCTGATTGTCGTTGCGCGCGTCGGCGAATGCCCACAGCCGGAACGACGGGATGTTGACTGCGATCAGCGGCCCGGCGGGGAACTCGGGCAGCCAGCGCAGGCGTTCCAGGGACAATTCGATCTGCCGCACACGCGCGTCGAAACCGGTCGCAAGCTCGGCGAGGGTGTCGCGCCCCAGGACACCGTCGGGCTTCAGGCCGTGTCGCTCCTGGAAGGCGCGCACGGCGGCGACGAGCGCGCCGTCGTAGCGGTCCCCGCCAGGCAGCTCCGCGCTGGCGGGCAGGTCGCCGACCAGGCGCAGCCTTTCGCCGAGCGCGGCGGCGCCGGCATAGACCCCGCCGGGTTCGACCTTGCGCGTGCCGGGGGGCAGCGCCGGCAGCGGCGGGACCGGCGTATTCGCGAGCGCACGGTAGCGCACCAGGGCGACTTCGAGGCGGTGGTAGAGGAAGAAGGAAGGCTCGGCCGCGATGACGGCATCGTGCAGGCGACCGGCCACCAGGGCGTTGCGCAACAGTGCGGCTTGATCCAGCGGCTTGTCGCCGGGGCTGAACTTGAAGCCGGCGCGCGCAGGCGCCACGCGTCCGCGGTGCAGGTCGGAGAGCAGGCGGAAGAACGAAACGGTGAGCGCGACGTCCGCGCGCGCAACGCGCGCCGGAGTGCGGTCACCACCGGTTATCGCGCGCACCTCACCGTCAAGCCAGTCAACCCCGTAATCCTGGGCCTCGAGGCCGTGCTCGGGCGTCGCCGAGAGTTCCGCCAGGCCGGCGCGGGAGCGCTCGCTCCCGGCGAGCCACTGCGGGGCGTAATGCGCGTCGGCATAGAAATCGTCGAGCGCGGGGCGCAGATCGGAGAAATCCGGGTGCCGAAGTTGCGGCAGGGTGCCGCGGGCGATCAGCGCGCGGATGTCATCGCCGTCCGGCGAGGTTACCGGTTGCGCCGGCGCGTTGACTGCGGGCAGCACGACGAGGTGCGCGGCGAGCACAAGCCGCGCGATGCGCACGCCCTTGGCGCTGGGCAGGCTCTCCGATGCAGGGTTGGCGACAGGAACAATGGAAGCATGGCAAGGTTGACGCGGATCAACCCCGGTCTTTCCGGGTGCCCTATCATTATCCTATCGGAACCGGCGCGCCGGTTCGACGCCTGCCTTTCAGGCGCAACCATGGCCCGACGGCATGTGACTCCAACACCCGATAGTCCGCCGCGGAGCGTCACGCGGGATCGCGAGCGCGTATTTTTCGACGACGCGCGGCATGACCCGTACCAGGCCAAAGGCAAGTACCGGGAACCGACGGTCTGCTCGACCTGCCGCGCGATCTATCACCGCGGGCGCTGGGCCTGGGGCGAGCGCGCCGGAGAAGGCCCATGATGCGATCTGTCCGGCCTGTGCCCGCGTCCGCGACCGTCTGCCCGCAGGCGTGGTCACCCTTTCCGGGGCGTTCTTCAACGCCCACCGCGTGGAACTGTTGCAACTCGCCCACAATACGGCCGAGCGGGAGCGTTCCCGTCACCCGCTGCATCGCATCATGAACGTCGCCGAGACGGCAACCGAGGCGGTGATCACCACCAGCGACGTGCATTCCGCGCGGCGCATCGGCGAGGCTCTGCTAGAGCGCCTTCGACGGCCATCTCGACATGCGCTTCGGAAAAGGCGAATATTCGGCGCGCGTCAACTGGAAGCGCTAGCGTGCGAGTGCCGCTGCAGATCACGGTTCGGCACATGGAGCACTCGGCGGCGCTCGACGCGCGCATTCGGGAGCACGCGGCCAAGCTGGAGGAATTCTACCGCGGCATCATCACCTGCCAGGTCGTGGTCGACGAGCAGGGCCGGCACCATCAGCAGGGCCGCTCGTTCAACGTCCGCATCAGCCTGCACGTTCCGGGCCACGAGTTCATCGTCAACCGCGATCACGACGAGGATGTGTACGTGGCATTGCGCGACGCTTTCGCAAGCCTCACCCGGCGGCTGGAAGACATCGCCCGACGCCAGCACGGCCAGGTCAAGAAGCACGACGCCACGGGCTGAGCCGATCCGGGCCGACGCATGCCGCCTCGCGGCTTCCATTCGACGCAGGCCGAGCCGGCGACCCCGATCGGCGCAAACGCGAGCGAAGCAGGCGCGGCTGCTCTCGGCGCTCTCGCGCCCGGACATCTTCGGGCCGGGCTGCGAGCACGTCGAGCGGCTGGAAACGCACATCTCCTACGTGCTGCTGACGGGCGGCACGCCTACAAGATCAAGAAGGCGGTCAACTTCGGCTTCCTCGATTTCACGACCCTCGCGGCGCGGCGCTTCTTCTGCGAAGAAGAACTGCGGCTCAACCGCCGCCTCGCGCCGGCGCTCTACCTGGACGTCGTGCCGATCACCGGCAGCGTCGACGCCCCGGTCCTCGGCGGCGACGGCCCCGCGCTCGAGTACGCGGTGAAGATGCGCGAGTTTCCTCAGGACGCCCTCGCCGCCGCGCTCCTCGCCCGAGGCGAACTCGCGCCCGCCGACATCGACGCGCTGGCGGCGACGGTCGCCGCCTTTCACGGCGCGATCGCCGTTGCCGGCGCGCAGTCGGCCTTCGGCGCGCCCGACGAGGTGCTGCGCCAGGCGCGGCAGAACTTCGCGCAGTTGCGGCCGCTGCTGTCAGCGCCGGCGAGCACGACGAGATCGAGGCGCTGTCCGCCTGGACCGAGCGCGAGTACGCCGCGCGCCGCGAGGCATTCCTGCGCCGGCGCAAGGAAGGCTTCGTGCGCGAGTGCCACGGCGATCTGCATCTGGGAAACATCGCGCGCATCGACGGCAAGCTGGTCATTTTCGACTGCATCGAGTTCAACGAGACGATGCGCTGGATCGACGTCATGAGCGAGATCGCGTTCACGGTCATGGACCTCGAGGATCGCGGCCACGCCGATCTCGGCGCGGCGCTTCCTCAACGCCTACCTCGAGCGAACCGGCGACTACGCCGGCCTCGCCGTGCTGCGCTTCTACCTCGTCTACCGCGCGCTGGTGCGCGCCAAGATCGCGCGCATGCGCGCGCAGCAGCTCGACGCGGCGCCGCGAACGCCCTGCAGGTCGAGTATCGCGGCTACGTGAGCCTGGCCCACGAATACGCTGCGCCGCCGCGGCCGGCGCTCGTCATCACCCATGGCGTCTCGGGTTGCGGCAAGACGACGCTGTCGCAGCGCTCTGCTGGAGGCGATCGGCGCGGTGCGCATCCGCAGCGACGTCGAGCGCAAGCGCCTGCCGGCGCCGGACGGCGAGCGCGCGTGGCGCGGGCATCGACGCGCGGTCTGTACACGCCGGCCGCGACGCAGGCAACCTACCAGCGCCTCGCCACGCTGGCCCGGGAGGTCATCGAGGCCGGCTGGATTGCGCTCGTCGATGCGGCCTTTCTCAGGCGTTGGCAGCGGGAGCTGTTTCGATGACCTTGCGTGAGCTCGGCGTCGCCTTCGTGATCGTCGATTTTGTGGCCAGGCGCGTCGACGCTGCGCGAGCGCGTCGCACGACGCGTTGCCGCAGGAGGCGACGCTTCGGACGCCGACCTGGCGGTACTCGGAGCATCAGCTCGCACGCACGAGCCCCTGGCGGGGGAGGAGCAGTCGCGCGCGGTTGCCTACGATGCCGAGGCGCCGCTCGGGCGGGCTCGCCAGCCGGAGGCGTGGCGGGCGGTCGCGCGAGCGCATCGACCGTCGCCAGCGTCGCGCCGACCGGAGGATCCCGGCCTCGGTGCAAAGGTGGCGTTTCTGTCGCGCCCGGAAAGCTACCCCGAGCCGACCGCGGCCGTCGAGGCGATCGAGACCCACCTGTCGTGGGTGTTTCTTACCGATGGCAATGCCTGGAAGCTCAAGAAGCCCGTGCGCTTGCCGTATCTCGACTTCAGTACCCAGGCGGCAAGACGGCGCAACTGCGACGACGAGCTGCGGCTCAATCGGCGCTTTTCGGACGACGTCTATCTCGACACGGTCCCGCTCGCGCTCGACGCCGCGGGGAGCCTGCATCTGGGCAAGGCCGACAAGGTCGTCGACTGGCTGCTCAAGATGCGGCGCCTGCCCGGCGAGCGCATGCTCGACCGCATGCTCCACGAGCACACGCTACGAGTTCGAGGATCTTGCGCCCGCGATCGAGCGGCTGGCCCGGTTCTATCGCGATGCTGCTCCGGTCGCGCTCACGCCTGAGCAATATCGCGCCCGGTTTGCCACTGAGATCGCCGAGAACCGGCGCGAGCTGACCGCCCCGGCATACGCCTTGCCGGCCGGGCTCGCCGCGTCGATCTGCAGCCATCAACTTGCGCTGCTCGGCCGCCACGCGGCCGCTTCTTGACGCGCGTGTCGGCGAGGGCCGCATCGTCGAGGCACACGGCGACCTGCGGCCGGAGCATATTTGCCTCGAGGGAAGGCCGCAGATCATCGACTGCCTGGAATTCTCGCGCGACCTGCGGCTGCTCGATCCGGCCGATGAATTGGGATTCCTTGCGCTGGAGTGCGAGCGGCTCGGCGGTCCCGGGCTCGGCGCAACGATCTTCGGCATCTACACCGCGGTCACTGGCGATGCGCCACCGGCGCTGCTGGTGCATTTCTACCAGAGCTTCCGCGCCTGCGTGCGCGCACGCATTGCGATCCGCCACCTCGCCGACGCCGCGCCTCGCGAGCCCGCCAAGTGGGCGGCGCGGGCTCACGCCTACCTCGAACTCGCCGACCAGCACCTTCGGCATTGCGAGGCGGCCGAATCGGTTGCCGCGATTAGCCGCCCTGCATTTCGACGATGGAGCCGCCGCTGTGAAGCCGGCGGATCGTCTCGGCGAAGAGGGCGGCGGTGCTTACCTGCTCGAGTCGCGACAGCAGTCGCGGATCGTTAACCCGCAGGGGCGGGACCGTGTCCGTGACGATGACGCGCTCGACCTCGCTCGCGCCGAGCACGGCATTGGCAGCGAGGCGCAAAAACGCCGTGCGCGGCGGCGGCGATGATCCGCGTCGCGCCGTGCCGGCGGCAGGCCTGAGCGGCTCGCGCGACCGTATTGCCGGCGGCAATCAAATCGTCGACGATGATCGCGACCTTGCCCTCGACGTCGCCGACCAGGGCCTCGCCCGTGACGACGCCCCCGCTGCGATACTTCTCGGCGAATGCGGCCGCGACCGGCCGCCCGAGCGCGGCCGCAAGCAGCGTCCGGAACGCCTCGGCGCGCTTGATCCCGCCCGCATCGGGCGAGACGACGGCGATGTCGACCGAGCCGATCGTTGGGGCGAGATGGGCCACGAGCAGCGGCGCGGACTCAAGATGCTCGGTGCGGCAGCGGAACGCATTCTGCATCGCCGCGAGGTTGTGCACCTCGAGGGTGACGACACAATCGGTGCCAACGGCCTCGAACAGTCGTGCGACGTAGCGAGTCGTGACCGGATCGCGGCTCTTGGTCCTGCGGTCCTTGCGGGCGTAGGCAAGGTAAGGCACGACGGCCGTTACGCGGGCCGCCGCGGCGTCCTTGAGCGCGCCGATAAAGAACAGCAGGCGCGCAAGCTTGTCATTGACGCTCTGGCTGGCGTCGGAATAGAGCGAATGGATTACGTATACGTCGCGGTCGCGCACGCTCGCCAGCGGGCGCGACTTGTGCTCGCCGTCCTCGAACTCCCGCTCCTCGTGCGCGCGAGAGCGCGACGCCCAGTTCGCGCGCCACGACCTCTCCGTAGGCCCGGCTCGCGTCGAGCGCGAAGAGCATCATCGGCATCGATGGCCTGTCGCACGCGCCACTGTCCCGCCGCTGCGCGCAAGCATCCCTGAGCGGTCCGGCAGCTCGGCGAGCTCGGCAGCCATGCCGACGCTTCGCGTCAGCCGTGCCCAGCGCGCCGTTTGCGCGGTCGCAGAGGCGAGCGCACCAGAAGCACCGGTAGCGGCGTCTCGCGCAGCACCATCTCGGCGTCGCTGCCCATGACCACCCGCGTCAGGCCGCGACGACCGTGGGTCCCAAGCACGATAAGGTCGGCGCGCCACTTCTTGGCCTGCTTGATGATCAGATCGGCAACGCGGTGGCCGACCGTTTCCACCAGCACCGATTCGACCTCGATGCCGCGCTTGCGCACCTTCGCTTCGGCGCGGGCGAGCAGCTTACTGCCTCCGGCGCGCAGCGCCCCGACGAAATCGTCGACATAACCCGGCGGGATGTACACGGTGCCGTCGACCCCGGCGCTCACCACGAGCTCGTCGACCACATGCAGCAGGCAGATTTTTGCTTTCTGATCGGCGGCCAGTCCGATTGCCTCGTCCAGGCCGCGGTTCGAAGTCGAGCTGCCATCGATGGGAACGAGAATCCTGCGAAACATGGATGCCCCTTCACTGGAGTTGAGCCATGCGCTTTGCGCGCCTTTGAGTCGGCACGCTCAGTGCGCCATGAGCACGGGAACCGTCATTGCCGAGAGCAGGGCACGCGTCGCCCCGCCCAGGACTTCCTCGCGCCAGCGCGGCTGGCCGTAGCCGCCCATGACGATCAGGTCGGCGCCGAGGTCGGCGGCCCGCGACAGAAGCCAATCTCCGACCGCGACGTCGCCTTCGCCGAGATTGTCATGATCGATGCGGGCGGCGATGCCATGATGCTGAAGATAGACGGCGAGCCGCTCGCGAGCCGGCTCGTCGGCGCCCCGTGCCGCGGCGCCGGGGTCGAGGCAGGCAACCGTCACCCGCTTCGCGCGCGCCAGCAGTGGCATCGCATCGGCTACCGCGCGCGATGCCTCACGGCCGCCGTCCCAGGCGACCAGGATATTGGTGCCCACCGTCGCCGGCGCTCCGATGTAGGGCACCACGAGCGTGGGCCGGCCGCTCTCAAGCAGCACCGCTGCCACGATCCGGGCGGCGAAGGACCAGCCGGAGGTGGCGAAATCGGGCTGGCCGAGGACGATCAGGTCGGCGCAGCGGCCATGCGCCACCGCAGCCTCGATCGGTGGCCCCGCCGGCGCGCGCCACTCCAGATCACCCAACCCGGCCGCCGCCGCGGTCTGCCGGAACGCATCCTCGGCGGTGCTCTGCGTGCGGGCGATTTCGTTCAGACGCCGCGCGACGATCTCGTTGGGCAGCACGGCGGCAAGCGACGGGCTTATGGTCGGGATATCGTCGAGGTATGCGCCGACGAGCTGCGCGGCGAAGTCGCGGCAAAGACCGATGGCGACGCCGAGTCGCCCCGCGGACTGGGGGCTTTGGTCAAGGTGAACGAGTATGCTGCGGTAAGGCATCATGATGTGAGGGGCGCGCTGCACGCACGCTTCGCCGACGATTCGTTCTGGAAAGGATAGGCGAGGCGCGGCCGGTCTTCCTTGCTCGAGATCAATATACACGTCCTAAGCGGTGTCCGGGCCGTCCGGCATGCGGGTATCGCGTGATGCGCCGTGAGGCTACATCCGCCGACTGCTGCCAGTCCTGAAAGCCCGAGGCGGAAAGGCAAGGGTTTCAAGCAGCTCTTCATGCCCACAGACCGCCTCATGAGAAATACCACCAGACGAACGCGGCTGCAGCGGCGGGAATGGCGAATGCGACAAGCAACACCGGCAATTCGTCGGCGACTGAATGTCCTGCTCTTGAAACTCTCGCCCAGAGGTTGATGAGCACCGCGACCAGCCAGAACGGGATGAAGACCCGCGCCGCCGTGACCATCGACATGCTACCTCCAAGCCGGGTCCCGAGGAGTGAGACAATAGCGAGGAGAGTCAGCCCGCCAAGTATGATGATCGCGGTGCGCACGCCTTCTCCCACCGGTCACGCGACGCTGAATTGAACGCACAAGAAACCTCCTGCTGGCGGCAACGTCGTGCTGCTCGCCCTTGGCGTCTGGCGACGACCTACCAGGCGCCAGCGGGGTGACCGGGCGTTGCTGGCGATCGACAATGCCGCAGTTCGGAGCCTACCTCATTTTTGTAACCGCGTCGTGGCTCGGTCGCGACCGGGGCCGCTTGCGGCGGACGTCGTGACAAACCGAATTCCCTTTCGCGTCGAGCCGATGCTCGCCACGCTCGTTTCCGAGCCTTTCGACAGGCCCGGGTGGGTCTACGAGGAGAAATACGACGGCGACAGGGTGCTCGCGTACAAGGAGGGGAACCGGGTAACTCTGCTGTCCAGGAACGCAAAAGACCGCACTGACCGCTTCCCGCGGATCGCCGCAGCTATTCGGGCACTGGCTTCGGAAACGCTTCTTCTCGACGGCGAGGTGGTGGTGTTCGACAGCAAAGGAGTCTCCCGCTTTCAACTCCTTCAACAAGACAAGGGCGATCCGGTGTACGTCGTCTTTGATTGCCTTTTTCAAGAGGGCAAAGATCTGCGGCGTGAACCGCTGTCCACGCGCCGCGCTGCGATGGAGAGCGCGATCGGCTCGAGCAAGACGCTTTTGCCATCGCGCAGACTCGCAAGCGGTGGCTTGGAGGCATTTCGGATCGCGAAGCGCCGGGGATACGAGGGGCTGGTCGCGAAGGACCTTGGCAGCAGGTATGTCGAGGCGCGCTCCACCGAGTGGCTCAAGGTGAAGGTTCACCAGGAGGAGGAGTTCGTGATCGCCGGATATACCCGTCCGTCCGGCTCGCGACAGTATTTTGGTGCCCTGCTGCTCGGTGCCTATGACCAGGGCGGGCTCCGCTACGTCGGCAAAGTGGGAACCGGCTTCGATCAGAAAACTCTCGCCGCCCTGCACCAGAAATTCCAGCCGCTGGTCAGGTCGCGACCGGTCCTGGTCGACCCCCCTCGGGAGGCTGGGGTGGTTTTTCTCGCTCCCCGGCTCATCGCCCAGGTCGCGTTCCAGGAATGGACTGCGGACGGGAAGCTCCGGCAGCCGGTATTTCTGGGCCTGCGCGATGACAAGCGGGCCAGGACGTGCGCTTGCCGCAGCCCTCGGCCTGAAGGCGGCCCACTGCGTCCGGCGTCGCCGGGGCTTGGGTACTGGCGCAGGGTAATGTGACCGGTGGCGAAGCGCCAGGCGGCGGCGCGCAGCGATGTTGATCGGGATCAAGCTCTGAGCGCTCCGCCCGCGCAGAATGATCGAGGCCGCTGCGGCGCAAGACGCGCAACCAACGGGCCACGACAGCGGAGGCGAATAATGACGCACAGAATCCGCATCAAGTCGGCGCAGGAAAGGCACGCATCCCCACCCGCGGTCCGACATCCCCGGAGCGTGGCGATCGCGATGGATGCCGAAACCGAGCAGTTTCCCGAGCAACCGTTCGCTGAAGGCGCCAAGGACGAGCTCGATCCCGAACTGCGCTACCGGGCAATCAGCGAGGCGGCCTTTCACCGCCTGGAGCAGCGCGGGTATGACGAAGGCTACGAGCGCGACGACTGGCTCGAAGCCGAAGCCGAGCTCGATCACATCGTCATCGGCGCGAAGCCGGATTAGTGCCGTTCGGCTGCTGGCCGAGGCGGCGACCGGGGTGTGCCCCGCCGCCAAGGTGGCCGGCTACGTTGCCCGCGGCGGGGCTTAGACTCTGGCGCGCGGTTGCGGAGCACCTGATGTCGGTTCAGAACTTGGCGGTTGCCGCGCAGCAGACCGAGCGCGTCCTGAGCGCGCTCGACAACCCCCTGGTAACGCTCCTCGCGCATCCGAGCGGACGAATCATCGGTGCGCGAGACCCCTACGATGTCGACAATGCTCAAGATCTTGCGCAAGGCGAAGCAAAAGCAGGTCTACCTCGAGTTGAACGCCCAGGCCGATCGCCTCGATCTGAGCGACACGAACTGCCGCATGGCTAAGGACGAAGACGTGCTCGTTGCGGTAAATTCCGACGCGCACGATACGGGCGCCTTCGCCAACCTCCGTTATGGCATCGGCCAGGCGCGACGTGGCTGGCTGGCCCGCGCCGATGTTCTCAATACGCGCTCGCTGGGCGAGCTGCTGCCCCTGCTGAGGCGCGACGGCTCCCGCACTGCGCGCCACGACCTGGCCGCGGTGCGGACGGATTGACGGGCGGCAAACGAGGCGAACCATGCCGTGGGGTTCCGACTACATTCCGAGCTCAATGAAGCATCTTCCACCGCTGGTGCGCGACAAGGCAATCGAGATCGCCAATGCGCTGCTCGAGGAGGGGATGGACGAGGGCAAGGCGATTCGCATCGCCATCGCCAAGGCGAAGCAGTGGGCAGAACGGCACCGGGAGAGCGGCTAGATTCCGGGCTGATGATACGCTGATCATTGGCGCTCGCCGCGCCTGTCGCCTATGGCGAAGGCGGCTGACGAGGGCCAAGGCCAAGGCGGCCGCTGCCGTAGGCTGTATCATCCTGGGCGGGGGCGACGCTTGACATTGGCCGAAAACGACACCCGAACCGGTAACCCGGTGCAGACCGCGCGTACCGCGCCGTGGCAGCCGATCGGCGCGACGATCGGCTATTGGAAGTCGGTCTCGCGGTTGTGGGAAATCTCCTGGACGCGAAGCGGGGGCGAGCAAGCCATCGCTGCGGCGCGCCGCATCCGCTTCGATGCCCTGGTCGGTTTTGCGCGCAGCCGCTCGGCCTTCTATCGCCATGCCTACCGGGCGCTCCCGGAGCGGCCGCTCGCCGCGCGCGAGCTGCCGATCGTGACCAAGCCGGCCTTGATGGCGCGTTTCGACGACTGGGTTACCGATCCGAAGGTAACCCTGGCCGGCGTTACCGCCTTCCTGGCCGATCGGCAGCACATCGGCCAGCATTATCTGGATCGCTATGTCGTGTGGAAGAGCTCGGGAAGCACCGGTGAACCGGGCGTCTTTGTGCAGGACGAAGACGCGCTGGCAACCTTCGACGCACTCATGGTCGCGCACCTTGATCGGCTGCGGCTCGCAACCCGTTTCCCGCTGGACCTGCTAACCCGCGGCGGGCGCGCAGCACTGGTTGCGGCGACCGGCGAGCATTTTGCCAGCATCGCGTCATGGCAGCGGGTATGCCAAAGCAGCCCGTGGATTTCCGCCCGCGGTTTCTCGATTATGGAACCGCTGCCACAACTCGTGGCCGAGCTAAACGATTACCAACCGGTGTTTCTCGCGAGCTACCCGACCATGCTCTCGCTTCTGGCCGACGAAAAGACGGCAGGACGGCTCAAGATCGAGCCGCTGCGCCTTTGGTCGGGAGGGGAGCGTCTGGCGCCGGAAGCAGGAGTGGCCATCGAGGGCGCATTCGGATGCCCACTGAGCAACGAATATGGCGCCTCGGAATGCATGAGCATCGCCTTCGGCTGTCCAGCGGGCTGGCTTCACGTCAATGCCGATTGGGTGCTTCTCGAGCCGGTCGATCGCGACTACCGTCCGACGCCGCCTGGCGAGGCGTCGCACACCGTGTTGCTCAGCAACCTTGCCAACCGTGTTCAGCCCATCATTCGCTACGACCTGGGCGACAGCGTCACCGTCAAGCCCGAGCGGTGTGGCTGCGGCAGTCCACTGCCTGCAATTCAGGTGGAGGGACGACGCGATGACGTGCTCTCGCTGCGCGCGCCGGATGGCAGGTTCATCCGGCTGCTGCCGCTCGCGCTCACCACGATCGTCGAAGAGGCGGCGCATGTTCACCGCTTCCAGATTGTCCAGACGGCGGCCGACCGGCTGCTGTTGCGGCTCGACCCGGGCGAGGACCGGCGGATGGTCTGGCATGCGGCGGCGAGCGCCTTGCGCGACTACCTGGCCAGTCAATCGCTTTCCAACGTCCATGTGGAACTCGACAAGCAGGGCCCGGTTGCCGACCGGCGCAGCGGCAAGCTCAAGGAAGTGGTGGCCATGGAACGCTCGGCGGTCCAGGGCTGAGGCGATGAATCGCGGCTGCGAGCTGACTCGAGACGGGGTGCGGAGATGAGACTTGTCCTGGCGCTTTTCACGCTCACGATGTCCGCCGCTGGCGCTGCCCAGGCCCAGACGGCGCAAGAGCTGCTGGACCGCTACAGGTGCGGCAGCTGCCACGCCGATACCGAGGCGAAGGCCGGCCCGGCCTTCGTCGATGTCGCCGCCCGGTATGCCGGCAATCCCCAGGCGATTGCGATCGTTTCCGATTTCTTGAGAAACGGCGCCCGTGGCAGCGGGCCCTGGCATATGCCGCCGCATCCGGAGATATCGGCCGGCGATGCGAATACCATTGCCCGATACATCCTGTCGCGTGCTTCGAGCGACGCCGAGAAAAGGAACTGATCGACGAGCGGCCTGTGCGCCCGCCCGCGACCCCTAGGTTGGCGGGAACGAAGCGGCGGGGCCCGGCCTTGGAGCGCCGCGCAGGATCGCCACCACTTCGTCATCGTTGACCTGGGAAAAGCTGCGATAGAACTCGCTGATGGCAAAGAATCCCATCGGCGCGTGCAGGCACACCACCTCGTCGGCAAGCGGCCGCACCGTCTCGATAGCGTCTGGCGAGGCCACCGGCACTGCGCAGACGAGGTGCCGCGCGCCCTTGTCGCGCATCGCGTGCAGGGCGGTGAACATGGTCGCGCCGGTGGCCAGCCCATCGTCAACGACGATGACCACGCGCCCGGTGGGATCGAACGCAGCCCGTGCCGGGGTGTACAGCGCGCGCCGCTGGCGCATTGTTTCGAGCTGGGCGGCGACTTCCCGTTCGAGGTAGCTCGCCGATGCCCCGGAGGCTTGCGCATAGTCGCTGAGGTAGGTCCACCCCGTCTCGTCGACCGCGCCGATCGCGAATTCGGGATTGCCCGGTGCCCCGAGCTTGCGGCTCAGCACCACGTCCAGATCGCCGTCGAGCCGCTCGGCGATGATCCTCGCCATCGGCACGGCACCCCGGGGAATCGCGACGACCAGCGGGTGACTGCCTCGCCACTTCGCCAATTCCCGGGCCAGAAGCTCACCCGCCTCCGCGCGGTTTTGGAACTGCATCAGTCGTCTCGCTTTCGAGCGGAGCGGTTACGGCCGCCCGCATGGCAAAGGTTAGAGCGGCACGGCATTGCAGCCTTGATCAGGATCAACGATGCCGCGCGGCCGTGCTCTATGATGACTCCTACCCTATCGCCGGCAGGGGCTTTGGGTTGCTGACTCGAAACCGGGGAATGAGATGCCTATAAGCGAATTCTGCCACCGCGAGGTCGTATGCGCGACGCGCGGTACAACCGTCACCGAAGCCGCGAGTCTGATGCGCCAGCATCACGTTGGCGACCTGGTCATCGTCGAGAACCGCGACGGCAAGCGGATGCCTGTCGGCATCGTGACCGATCGCGACATCGTCGTCGAGGTTGTCGCTGCCGGCATCGACCCGAGCGAGCTCAAGCTCGGTGACCTGCGCCTCGCCTCCCTGGTGACGGTCGACGAAGCGGCGAGCTACGCCCAGACGGTGTCCAGGATGTCCGCCCAGGGCGTGCGCCGCATCCCGGTCGTTGCCGCCGACGGCTCGCTGGTGGGGATCATCACTTTCGACGATATGCTCTGGCAGCTCGCCGCGCCGCTCGCTGCGCTGGCGGGACTTAGCGGGCGAGAGCGCGAGTTCGAGGCTTTCAGCCGCAAGTAATTGATCGCGCTTCCAATCGCGTCATCGCCGGCACAGCCGCAGGCGACGGCGAAACCAATGCGCCGGCCGCCACTCCAATAGAAAGACGAGGCCGCGGTCCGAGCCTGTGATCTGGATCAAGTCCCGACCGGCCGCCCGTGCAATCATGGTCGCGGCGATCGGTTTCAAGAGGCGGGAGCGATGAGCAAGAAGAATCTTGCACCGAGCGGGCCGGGCGTCGCTCCGCGGCGGGCGACCGTGACCCGGTTGCGCCCGAAGTCGGGTACGCGCCCGGACAAGAGCGTTGCCGAGGTTCCCCGTCCGGGCCGCGTCGAGCCGGAATTTCTGCGTGATGTCTACGGTCCGGGCGCGCTCGCCGACGTGATGGATCGTTCGCTGCACGCAGCGATAGGCCGCTTTACCGCGGGGCTCGCGCCGATGACGCTCATCGGTGCCTACGCCGACTGGTCGGCGCATCTGGCGACCTCGCCCGGCAAGCAGCTGCTGCTCGCCGAGAAGGCTGCACGCAAGGCATTGCGGCTGGCCAACTACGCGGTGCGCCGGGCGCTGGACAAGGAAGGGTGCGATCCGTGCATCGAGCCCCTGGCCCAGGACCATCGCTTCACCGCCGACGCCTGGCGAGCGCCACCCTACGATCTTGCCTACCAGTCGTTCCTGCTCATGCAGCAGTGGTGGCATAACGCCATGACCGACGTGCGGGGAGTCTTGCCGGAACACGAGACGATGGTCAGTTTCGGGACCCGGCAGTGGCTCGATGTCTTCTCGCCGTCCAATTACGTGCTCACCAACCCGGAAGTGCTCGAGCGCACTTGGGCCGAGTCGGGCATGAACCTGCTGCGCGGGGCGCGGTATTTCGCCGAAGACCTCGAGCGTTCCTGGGCCGGACGCAAACGCGTCGGCACCGAGGCGTTCCGGGTCGGGCAGGAGCTCGCCGTCACGCCCGGGAAGGTGATCTACCGCAACCGGTTGATCGAATTGATCCAGTACGAACCCGCGACGGGCAAGGTGCGGCCCGAGCCGGTGCTCATCGTTCCGGCGTGGATCATGCGCTACTACATCCTCGATCTGAGCCCGCACAACTCGCTCGTCCGCTACCTTGTCGACCAGGGGTTCACCGTGTTCATGATCTCCTGGAAGAACCCGGGGCCGACCGATCGCGATCTGACGATGGAGGATTATCGGCAGCTGGGCGTCATGGCCGCGCTCGACGCGGTCAGCGCGATCGTCCCCGAACGCAAGGTGCACGCGGCAGGCTACTGCATCGGTGGCACCCTGCTCGCGATCGCTGCCGCCGCCATGGGGCGCGACGGCGACACCCGGCTTGCCAGCACGACGTTCTTCGCCGCGCAGACCGACTTCACCGAGGCCGGAGAGCTTAAGCTGTTCATCAACGAAAGCCAGCTCGCCTTCCTGGATGACGTCATGTGGTCGCAGGGCTTCCTCGACAGCCGCCAGATGGCGGGCACCTTCCAGCTGCTACGCTCGAACGACCTGATCTGGTCGCGGATGGTGCGAACCTACCTGCTGGGCGAGCGCGAGGTGATGACCGATCTGAACGCCTGGAACGCCGACGCGACGCGCATGCCGTATTGCGAGCATAGCGAGTACCTGCGCCGGCTGTTCCTGGACAACGAGCTGGCCGAGGGGCGGTTTCCTGCCGGCGGCACGCCGGTCGCGCTCTCCGACATCCGCACGCCGAGCTTCGCCGTCGGCACCGAGACCGACCACGTCGCACCGTGGCGTTCGGTCTACAAGCTGCACCTGCTCACCGATGCCGAAATCACGTTTCTGCTCACCAGCGGTGGCCACAATGCCGGCATCGTCTCCGAGCCAGGGCATCCGCACCGGCGCTATCACGTGGCGACCCGACGCCACGACGAGCGCTATCTCGATCCGGATCACTGGCTCACCACCGCGGCGGCGAAGGAGGGCTCCTGGTGGCCGGAATGGATTGCCTGGCTTGGCGCGCGCTCGGGTCCGGCGGTGGCGTCGCCGGCCATGGGGGCGCCAGAGGCGGGTTACGCGCCGCTTGCCGACGCCCCGGGGACTTACGTTTTCGAGCCGTGATGCGGCAGGGCGAACAGGCGCCCTCCGGCGATGGCGATGATGCGATCGTTCCTGCGCCAGGGCTGGGTGGCGAGCCCGGTGAAGCGCCCGAACGCGGGCAGGATCGCCCGGCTTCTGCCGAGCACGAAACACGGTAGGCGCTCGCTCTGCAGGCCTGCGCCGGCGATGTGCACGCCCGGGTGCGCGTGCCCGGCGAGGGCATAGCCGAACAGGCTGCCGCTGCCGCAGTCGGCGTCGTCGGGCGGCTGGTGGCAAAGCAGGAATGGCGGGTGGACGTGCGGCTCGGCGAGGACTTCGATGCGCCAGCCGGGCGGCGGATCGCCCGCCTTTTGATCGTGATTGCCGCGCACCAGCGTGATGCCCAGGGCGCGGTGCCGCTCGCGCCAGGCCGTGAAGGCGCGCTCGAGCGCGGGCGTCCGCCCGGCCGCGGCATGCAGAAAATCGCCGAGCACGATCAGCCGCTTGCTGCCGGTGGCCGCGACCAGGCGCCCAAGGCGCGCAAGATCGCCGGCAGTCGTGCCGCCGGGCAAGGGCACGCCTCCGGCGCGAAACGCCGCAGCCTTGCCCAAATGCACGTCGGCGACGAACAGGGTGTCCCCGCGCGGCCAGTGCAGTGCCCGCTCGGCTAACAGAGTAACCTGCTCGCCGGCGATCACTGCCGACTCGAATTCGTTGCGCAATATCTGCTCCCGCGGCAACATGGGCCCCGAGGATTGTAACCTTCCGATCCATGCCGCGCTTCGCTGCAAATCTGTCGTTTCTGTATACCGAGGTGCCGTTCCTCGACCGCTTCGCCGCAGCCGCGCATGACGGCTTTGCCGCGGTCGAATTCGGATTTGGCTACGACGTCGCGGCCAGGGAGATCGCCGCCCGGCTCTCCGCGCACGGTCTCCAGGCGGTGCTCATCAATGCCCCTCCGGGCAATCTTGCCGCGGGCGATCGCGGCCTGGCTGCGCTTCCCGGACGCGAGCACGAGTTCGCAGCCAGCCTCGTCACCGCGCTCGCCTACGCGCAGACGCTCGCCTGCTCGCGGGTGCACGTCATGGCCGGTCGGTCAACCGACGCCCTCGGCGAGCAGCGTGCGCGGCAACGCTCGACCTTCGTGCGCAATCTGCGCTTCGCCGCGCGCGAAGCCGCCGACCAGGGCGTCATGCTCACCATCGAGCCGATCAATACCCGCGACATCCCGGGCTACTTCCTGAACACCCAGGCCGATGCGCACGCGATCCGCGAGGAGGTCGGCGCGCCGAATATCAAGGTACAGATGGACCTCTATCACGCGCAGATCGTCGAGGGTGACCTGGCCAGCAAACTGCGCCAATGGCTGCCGCAGATCGGCCACATTCAGATCGCCGGCGTGCCCGGGCGCAACGAGCCGGACGACGGGGAAATCAACTACCGGTATCTTCTGGCGCTGCTCGACGAACTGGGCTACGCCGGCTGGGTCGGCTGCGAATACCATCCCCGCGCCGGCACGTCGGCAGGACTCGGCTGGATGAAGGCGCTGCGCTAGATCGTTGGCCGGGCGCTCACAGCGCCACGCTCATCGCGCCGTCGATGACGATCATCTGCCCGCTGACGTAATCCGACGCGCTCGACGCGAGAAACACCGCCAGCCCGGAGAGTTCATCGGGCTGACCCCAGCGACCGGCCGGCGTGCGCTTGCACACCCAGGCGTTGAACTCGGCATCGTCGATCAGCGCCCGGTTCATTTCGGTGGCGAAATAGCCCGGCGCAATCGCGTTGACCTGGATGTTGTGCGCGGCGAGCTCCACCGCCATGCCGCGGGTCAGCTGCCGCAGGCCGCCCTTCGCCGCGGCGTACGGCACCACGCTCGGCCGCGCCAGCTCACTGAGCAGGGAGGCGATATGAACGATCTTGCCGCGGTGGCGCGCCATCATGCCCGGGACGGCCGCCTGCGAGACGATGAACGGCGCGGTCAGGTTGGTGGCGATGAGCTCGTCCCAGTCAGCTTGCGGAAACTCGGCAAACGGATGCCGGCGCTGGATGCCGGCGTTGTTGAACAGGATGTCGAGATGCCCTTGCTCGCGCTCGATCGACGCGACTGCCTCGCGCGCCGCCTCGCGGTTGGTGACGTCGAATACTGCGGTGCGCGCCGCAAGTCCCTGCGCGGCGAGCAAAGCGGCCGCCTCGCCGAGCCGCTCCCGATTGCGCCCGCTGAGCACGACGCTGGCGCCGGCGCGGGCGAGGCCCTGGGCGATGGCGAAGCCCAGCCCGCGGTATGCACCGGTGACCAGCGCGACTTGGCCGGATAGGTCGAATGGCTGGTCCATGCGCGAGGCGTACGTTCGAGTCGGGCGCATTATGGCATGCGACGCTGCGCCGGCTCGAAAGCGCGGGCTAGGTACCCGCGTCGGCCTCCAGCCGCGCCACCATGCGCTCGACCCGCGCCGCCAGCGCCTCGGTCGACAGCCGGTCGCGGAACACTTCGACCAGCAGCGGAAACGCGAACGGCGTCGGCTTGTGCGGACGCGTGAAGAGCGCCCGCGCGCCGCGCATGCGCGCGAGGGCAAGCCGCAGCCGCGACGCTTCGAGCTGGCGCTCGAGGACCTCCTGCAGCGCCTGCTTGAGCAGCAGGTTTTCCGGGTCGTACTCGCAAAACACGTCGTAGATGAGGCCGCTCGACGCCTGCAGCTGGCGCGCCGACTTGCCCTGGCCCGGGTAGCCCTGGAAGATCAGGCCGGCGACGCGTGCGATCTCGCGGAACTGGCGACGGGTCAGTTCCGAGGCGTTGAGCCCGGAGAGCATGTCGCGCTCGATGTCGGGCTCGGCGAGCAGCCTTCCCAGCTCCGAGAGCGACAGAGGCACCGCCTGCGGCGAGAGCAGTGCAAAGCCGTAGTCGTTGCAGGTGATCGAAAAGCTGCGCCCGATCCCGCGCGAGATGCGATACGAGAACAGCGTCGCCAGGCCGAGATGGACCAGGCGGCCCTCGAAGGGATAGAACAATAAGTAGTGGCCGTCGCGCGTGGCGATCTGTTCGATGAGCCACTCCCGCTCGCCGGGCAGCGCCGACCAGCGTGCCTGCAGCCGCAGGAGCGGCCCGCAGCACTGCAGCTCCGGCGAGGCATAGCTACCGCTGCGTGCCTCGGCGATGAGCCTGCGCGTTTCCGCGGCAAGCTGGGTCGAGAACGACATCTTGTAGCCCATCCATCGCGGCACGACGGCCGAGCGTGCCGGTGCCGGCTTCACCCACGCCGTCATCTCGCGCACGCGGATGAACTCGAGCACGCGTCCGGCGAAGACGAAGCAGTCGCCGGGCGTGAGCCGCGAGATGAAGGATTCCTCGACGTGGCCCAGTCGTCGCCCGCGCTTGAGCTGCACGGTGATCGATGCATCGCTGACGATGGTGCCGATGTTGAGCCGATGGCGGCGGGCGATCGCGCGGTCGGGGACCCGAAACACCCCGTTGTCATCGGCTACGACGCGTTGGTACTCCGGATACGCTTTGAGGCTCGCGCCGCCATGGACTACAAAGTTGAGCGCCCACTGCCATTGCGCATCGGTGAGGCCGGCGTAGGCGTGCGTCGTACGCACCTCGGATAGCAATGCTGCGGGCCGGAAGCCGCCTCCGAGCGCGCAGCTGACCAGATGCTGGGTCAGCACGTCGAGCGGAGCCATGTTGGCGCAGCTGATGGGCGTGCGCGCTTCGATGTTGCGAACCGCTGCCGCCCGGCGCGCCGCGGCGGCCTCGACCAGCTCCAGGGCGTGCGTGGGTACCACGGTGACGCGCGAGGTTGCGCCCGGAGCATGCCCGCTGCGACCGGCGCGTTGCAGGAGGCGGGCGACCCCCTTCGGGCTGCCGATCTGCAACACCTGCTCGACCGGCTGATAATCCACGCCGAGGTCGAGGCTCGAGGTGCAGACGACTGCGCGCAGACGATTCGCGCGCAGCCCGTCCTCGACCCAATCACGAACGTCGCGCTCGAGCGAACCGTGGTGCAGCGCGATCTGGCCGGCCCAGTGCGGCCGGGCCTCGAGCAGCGCCTGATACCAAAGCTCGGCCTGCGACCGGACGTTGGTAAACACCAGGGTGCTCGGCGAGCGCTCGATCGCGGCGATGACTTGGGGGAGCTGCTTCAAGCCGAGATGCCCCGCCCAGGGGAAGCGCTGGATCTGCGCGGGGATCAGGCTGTCGATGATGATTTCCTTGCGGTCGAGGCCGCGCACGATGCGGCCCCTGCCACCGCAGCCGACCAGGCATTCGAGCGCCTCTTCGAGGTTCGCCAGCGTCGCCGACAGGGCCCAGATTGGCAGCGCTTCATCCTGGCGCCGGCGCAGTTCGCGCAGCCGCGCCAGGGCGAGTTCGACCTGCACCCCGCGCTTGGTCGACAACAGCTCATGCCACTCGTCGACCACCACCAGGGCGAGATGGGCGAAGCGCTCCTCCCAGTCGGCGCGCGACAGGAGCAGGGTCAGCGACTCCGGCGTGGTGATGAGCGCGGTGGGCAGGCGTTTCGCCTGCCGCGCGCGCGCCGCGCTCGACGTGTCACCGGTGCGCACCTCGATCGTCCAGTGCGGCTGCAGCGCGTCGGCGGCACGCCTCAGGGCAAGGCCGGTGTCGCCGGCAAGCGCGCGCAGCGGGGTGAGCCAGATGACGGAAAGCGGGGGCGGCGCGCCGGCGGCGCCCTCGGGGCCGCGCAGCAGGGGTCCAAGCCACGCCGCGTAGGTCTTGCCCATGCCGGTCGGGGCGTGGACGAGGCCGCTGTCACCGGCAAGGTAGGCGGACCAGACTTCTTCCTGAAACGGGAACGCGGTCCAGCCCTGGTCTGCGAACCACGCGCGTGCGGGCGCGAGGGCTGAGGCAAGATGGTCGTCGGGCACGCCCTATTGTAAGGGCCGCGAGGCCACCGCCTGCGGCCGACTGGCCATCGCCGCCGCGGCCTGGCCACGAGGAGCCCGGCCCCCTGTCGTGAGCACTCGGCTAGGCAGCGACGCGGTCGATGGCGGCCGCGCTTTCGGTACGGGCCGAGCGGAAGGCGGCAATCAATTCGGCCTGCTTGACCTTGGCGAGCTCAAGGTGCCGCTGCTTGACATGGCCGTAGCCACGGATGTGCTCGGGGACGCGCGCGAGTTCGACCGCCAACGCGTGGTTGTGCGCGGCGAGCTGCGGCAGGAGCTCGTCGATGAGCGCCTCGTAGTCGATGATCAGCTGGCGTTCGGCCCTGCGCTCGGCGGTCTTGCCGAATACGTCGAGGGCGGTGCCGCGCAGTCCCTTGAGCCGCGCCAGGACGCGGAACGCGCTCATCATCCATGGGCCGTAACTGCTCTTCTTCGGCTCGCCGGTCACCGGGTCCGGCAGGTTGCTGAGCGGAGGGGCGAGATGGAAGCGAAGCCGGTAGTCACCCTCGAATTGCGCCGCGACCCGCCTGCTGAATTCGCCGTCGGCATAAAGCCGGGCGACTTCGTATTCGTCCTTGATCGCCAACAGCTTGAAGTAATAGCGCGCGACCGCCTCGGTGAGATCGGTTCGGGGCGTTCTCTGCGCCTCGGCGGCGCGCACCTTGGCCACAAAATCGGTGTAGCGCTTGGCATAAGCGGCGTTCTGGTAGCCGGTCAGAAACGCGGCGCGGCGGGAGATGATCTCGTCGAGCGAGGTCGACAACCGCTGCGAGTCGGGTTTCGCCTCGGGAATCGCGGCATCGACCACGTGCTGGGCGTCGACCGCGGCGAGCCGGCCCCAGCGGAAGCTCTGCTTGTTGGCTTCGACCGCCGCCGCGTTCAATTCGATGGCGCGCAATATCGCTGCTTCCGACAGCGGTAGCAGCCCGCGCTGGTAGGCATAGCCGACCATGAACAGATTGGTCGCGATCGAATCGCCCATCAGGCCGGTTGCGAGCTTGGTCGCGTCGATGAACTCGGCGTCGCCCGGGCCGACCGCATCGCGAATTTCCTGCTCCATCGAACCGAGCGGGAAATTGAGGTCGGCATTGCGCGTGAAGTCGGCCGGCATCACCAGGGCGGTGTTGACCAGCGCCTTGGTGACTCCGCGCTGCATCTTCGCCACCGCTTCATAGCCCACGCCGGTCAGGATGTCGCAGGCGAGCACCAGCTTTGCCTCGCCCGCCGCGATGCGGGTCGCGTGGAGCTGCTCGGGGTGATTGGCGATGCGCACATGCGACACCACCGAGCCGTTCTTCTGGGCGAGGCCGGTCATGTCGAGCACCGACACGCCTTTGCCTTCCAGGTGCGCGGCCATGCCCAGCAGGGCGCCGATGGTGACCACGCCCGTGCCGCCGATGCCGGTCACCAGAATCCCGTAGGGTTCCTCCGAGCTCGCCGCCTGGGCAGGCGCGGGCAGGCGGGAGAAATCGGCGGCCTCGGCCTTTCTGGGCTTGCGCAAGGCGCCGCCCTCGACGGTGACAAAGCTCGGGCAGAACCCGTTCACGCAGGAATAGTCCTTGTTGCACGAGGACTGGTCGATGGTGCGCTTGCGGCCGAACTCGGTCTCGACCGGCGCCACCGACACGCAGTTCGACTTCACGCCGCAGTCGCCGCAGCCCTCGCACACCAGCTCGTTGATCACCACGCGCTTGGCCGGATCCGGGTATTTGCCACGCTTGCGGCGCCGGCGCTTCTCCGCCGCGCAGGTCTGGTCATAGAGCAGCACCGTGCAGCCGGGCGTGTCGCGCAGCTGCCGCTGCACCCGATCGAGCTCGTCGCGGTGGTGGATCTCGATCCCGGCGGCGAAGTAGCCCGCCGGATACTTGTCCGGCTGGTCGCTGACCACGACGACCTTCCCGACTCCCTCGGCGGCCACTTGCCGGGCAATGAGCGCCGGCGAGATCGGCCCGTCGACAGGCTGGCCGCCGGTCATGGCCACGGCGTCGTTGTAGAGGATCTTGTAGGTGATGTTGACCTTGGCGGCTACCGCGGCGCGGATGGCCAGGATTCCCGAATGGTAGTAGGTGCCGTCGCCCAAGTTGGCGAACATGTGCTGGGTGGTGGTGAACGGCGCCTGGCCGATCCACGGCACGCCCTCGCCTCCCATGTGGGTGAAGGTCGACGTCGAGCGGTCCATCCAGATCGCCATCACGTGGCAGCCGATGCCGGCCATCGAGCGGCTTCCCTCGGGCACCCGGGTGGAGGTGTTGTGCGGACAACCCGAACAGAAGTAGGGGATGCGGTTGAGCGTGATCTTGGGCTTGGACAGCGCCGCTTCCTTGGCGTTGATCCAGTCCACGCGTGCGCGGAGCTTCTCCATCGTGCGCGGATGCAGATTGAGCCGCTCGATGCGCTGCGCGATGACGCGCGCGATCATCGCCGGCGTCAGCTCGGAAGCGGCGGGCAGCAGCCAATCGCCGTGCGGGCGCACCCATTCGCCCTTCTCGTCAAACTTGCCCACCACCCGCGGGCGAACGTCGGTGCGCCAGTTGTAGAGCTGCTCCTTCAACTGGTATTCGACGATCTGCCGCTTTTCCTCGACGACCAGGATCTCCTCGAGACCCTCCGCGAACTGCCGTACCGACTCCGGCTCGAGCGGCCATGGCATGGCGACCTTGAACACGCGGATGCCCATTTCCGCGGCGTCGGCCTCGGTGATCCCAAGGTCGTCGAGCGCCTGGCGCACGTCGAGGTAGCTCTTGCCGCTGGTGATGATGCCCAGCCGCGGCGTGGGCGAATCGATGATGATGCGATTGAGCTTGTTGACGCGGCAATAGTGCAGCGCGGCATAGATCTTGTAGTCCTGCATCCGCGTCTCGGTGGCGAGAAACGGGTCGGGCCAGCGGATGTGCACGCCGTCGGCCGGAAACGGGAAATCGTCGGGCATCAAGGTCTGCACGCGGTCGGGGTCGATGTTCACCGACGCCGAACTCTCCACCGTGTCGGAAACGCACTTGAAGCCGACCCAGAGACCCGAATAGCGGCTCATCGCCCAGCCATGCAGTCCGAGATCGATGATCTCCTGCACCGACGACGGATAGAGCACCGGCATCATCGCCGCGGAAAACTGATGGTCCGACTGGTGCGGCAGAGTCGAGGATTTGGCGGCGTGGTCATCGCCGGCCAGCACCAGCACGCCGCCGTATTTCGACGTGCCGGCGAAGTTGGCGTGCTTGAACACGTCGCCGCAGCGATCGACTCCGGGGCCCTTGCCGTACCACATGGCGAACACGCCGTCATAGGTCGCGCCGGGGTACATGTTGACCTGCTGGCTGCCCCAGATCGACGTCGCCGCGAGGTCCTCGTTCAACCCGGGCTGGAACTTGATGTGGGCGCGGGAGAGGAACCGCTCCGCCCCCCACAGCGCCTGGTCGAGACCGCCGAGCGGCGAACCGCGATAGCCGGAGACGAAGCCGGCGGTGTTGAGCCCGGCGGCCCGGTCGCGCTGCCGCTGCAGAATGAGCACGCGCACCAGCGCCTGCACGCCGGTCAGGAAGACGCGGCCGGTTTCGAGTTCGTACTTGTCGTCGAGGCTGACGTTGCGCAATGCAGCCGTGTCGGGGGGAGGGGGCATCGTGCTACTCCAAAAATCGTGTCTTTGGAATGGAATCACCAATCAATGGCTTATGGCCATTTGCATGGAGCTTCAACATTTGGGGCGCATGTTACTCCACTTTGGGGCGCCGGGCCCGGACCGCCATCACCCCCCGCGCCAAGTCCATACGTCCAGGAGGGGATGCAGCGGCGATGTCAGATAGACATCTGACCCTGTACCGTCCGCAACTGTTCCAGCCGCAGAGCACGGCGGCACTCGGTGGGCGCGCACCCGCGATTGATGGCACGCCGCCTCTTCCTGGCCGCGGACCGGTCAGGCGGGCTTGACCCTGCGTCGCATCGCCGTCAGGAGATGGCGGTGGAAGAGGTGGCAGACGGCCGTCTCGATCGGCAGGAACAGCCAGCGCGGGCGCCTGTTGCTGGTGTAGCGGGTCGTGACGGCAACCTCGGTGCTGCCTTCCGGGAGCTCGCGCAGCGTATAGCAACCGCCGGTAAGCGCTAACCCACCGCCGAGCACAAGGTTCTGCTCGACCACCTCGAAGCCGTAATGGTGGCCCCTGTCGACATGGGTCACTCGTTTGAGCAGGTGTCCGCCCTCGTACGAGCATCGCGCCTCGTCACCCACCTTCGCCTTCGAGCCTTCGGTCCGGATCGGCACTGGCAACAGCAGGCGCAGGAGCAGCGGCGGGCGCTCCTCAATTTGCTCGTAATAAAGCAGCACATCCCACACCTGTTCCGCCGCAGCGGCGAACCTGATCCGGGTTACCACCGATCGCGGCGGGTGCGCCGGCGCATCCTTTCCTCCGGGCGCGCCGGCGTGCGGCGCGGCACACGGTTTCGTGCCCGATTCGTACCGTGGGCTCTTCACAGGCGTGCCGCCACTGTCACGTCGACAATCCCCCACAGCATCGCGCGGTCATCACCCGCGCGGTTGGTTGCGGTCACGCCCTGCGGTTCGCTAAAGCTGCGCAGCACCGCGATCGCGTTCGGGGCCGCGGCTCGCTGCACTGCGGCGATAAGTCGCCGCCGGTAACCAGCGGTGGCCCCATCAAGGATGTTGGAGAGGGCAAAACCGTCGAAACTCGCGGCCGGCGTGCGCTCCAGGTAGGCGGCGGCGTCGGCGTGTACGAGACGGATCGCCTTTGCTTCCGGAGGCGGAGGCTCGGCGGGCAGCTCGCCCAGGAGCAGCGCGCGGGCGTAAGGATTGGTACGGTTGGGGTGCCGCGCGAAACAGCGCGCCATGCGCGCGCGCATGACCTGCCCGAAGCGTCGCGGCAGGAAGTCGAGCAGCGGAGAGGCGTAGACCGTGCGCAGCGCCGTGATCGACAGCAGGCCGTCGAATCCCACCTGAAAGCGCCGAGTGTCCAGATGCCGGCGCCAGTACTCGGTTTGCGCGGCCGGATCGTCAAGTTCGAGAAACCGGTGCAAGGACGACGACGACCAGCCAACCGCAGGCGCAAGGGCGCGAGCGAACGCCATGACACGCTCGGCGGTCCCGCGGACACAGTGCGCACCGGCGAAGCGTCCCTCGGCATAAGCGAGCTGGGCCGGGTTGATGTCGCAGGCGACGATCTCATGCCGCGGCGCGAGTTTCATCGCCGTGCAACCGGCCGAGGCAATACAGAAGATGCGTCCGCCCGGCGCGAACGCATTGCATTCGATCTCCGCGTCCTCGTACATGCGACCGAACAGCAGCGCGCGCGGGCCGCTGCGCGCGTCGAACCGGCCGCGGCTCCAAGTGGTTTCGGCCTGGATCGTCGTCACGCCCAACCGGTCAAGCCGGCCGAAACCCACACCAGCACAAGGAAAGCCAAGTTCTTGACCACCATACCGGCCGGATCGTGAATGAGGTGGCGGGCCCAGAGCAGGCCGTTGGCGTTGAGCGTGACCAGCACCAGCGTCTGCGTCACCGCGCACAGCAGCGGCGCAATGGCGCTCAGCGTCCAGATCGCCAGAGCCACCTCCGCCGCCCCGAGCGACTGCAGGACCAGCGTTCCGATGCGCGGCCCAAAATAGGGAACCGCGGCGACGACTTCGAATTCGTGCGGTTGGCCGCGCAGGAGCTTGCACCACAGCCCCTCATACAACCACACGGCCGCTATGGCGCCGCGAATCAACCAGACTGGCGGCAATGACGTGGTCAAGGCAATCGATCTTTCAATGTGGACCCATCGTTGTTCGATGGGCGGTGGCGGCGAGCGACCGTCGCGCGCAGCTCGCGCGCAACGGCAGCACCGATCGCCCTGCGTCGCAGGGCCAAACCCAAGCTGCGCAGCGCGAAGTATCCTTGGGGTCGGCGTTCCGGTCAAACTGCGACTCACGTGGCCGAGCACTTCAGGGCCCATGTTTGACTTGTATCAAGACGGCCTTCAACGCCACGCTATAAGCTGCTCGCTATGGTGGCGGCGCCTGCGCGCTGCCTTCGCAGATCAAAGGGAGCGGGCCATGTCGATCCAGAGCAAATTGATTTGGGCGGCCGTCGTGGTGCTCGGCGCCGTTTCATTCGGTATCGTCGCCTTGACTCGCGGCGAGCCGATCAACGCCGCGTGGCTGGTCATCGCCGCGGTGTGCATCTATTTCATTTCGTATCGCTTCTACGGCCTGTTCATCGCCAAGAAGGTTCTTGGCGTCGATGCCACGCGGCAGACGCCGGCCTATCGGCGCAACGACGGGCTCGATTACGTGCCGACCAACCGCTACGTGCTGTTTGGACATCACTTCGCGGCCATCGCCGGCGCAGGTCCGCTGGTAGGTCCCGTCCTGGCGGCGCAGATGGGTTATCTGCCCGGTACTCTCTGGATTCTCGCCGGTGTGGTGTTCGCTGGCGCGGTCCAGGACATGATTGTGCTGTTTATGTCCACTCGGCGCGATGGGCGTTCGCTGGGCGACATGATTCGTGCCGAAATCGGGCCGGTCGCAGGAACCATTGCCGGAATCGGCGTGCTGCTCATCTGCGTCATCATCCTGTCCGTCCTTGCGCTGGTCGTCGTGAATGCGCTGAAGGGAAGCCCGTGGGGCACGTTCACGGTATTCTGCACGGTGCCCATCGCGCTCATCATGGGCGTGTATAGCCGCTTCCTGCGACCGGGACGCATCGCCGAGATGTCGATCATCGGCGGCCTGCTCCTGCTGGCGGCGCTGATCTACGGGCGCACGGTTTCCGAGACCCCCGATCTGGCTGCTTACTTCAACCTCCCTGGCACGAGCCTGGCATTAATCATCATCGGCTATGGCTTCGTCGCCTCCGTGCTGCCGGTGTGGCTCCTGCTTGCACCGCGCGATTACCTATCGACCTTTCTGAAGATCGGTGCCGTTGGCCTGCTGGCGGTCGGCATTCTCATCGTCCGTCCGGACTTGCAGATGCCGGCCGTGACCAAGTTCATCGACGGCAGCGGACCGGTCTGGGCGGGTAGCCTGTTTCCGTTTCTGTTCATCACCATTGCCTGCGGCGCGGTGTCGGGCTGGCATTCGCTGATTGCGTCCGGCACGACGCCCAAGATGATCGAGAACGAGAGCCAACTTGCATTTATAGGATATGGCGCCATGCTGATGGAATCGTTCGTGGCGATCATGGCCATGATCGGCGCGACGGTCATCCATCCCGGCGTCTACTTTGCGATGAACAGCTCGGCCGGCCTGATCGGCACCACCACGGTTCAGGCCGCGCAGGTGGTCTCGTCGTGGGGCTTCGCGGTGACGCCCGACATGTTGACGCAGATAGCACACGACGTCGGGGAGACGAGCATCCTGTCGCGCACCGGCGGGGCGCCGACGCTCGCTGTCGGCATGGCCTCGATCCTCTCAGGCTTCCTGGGGGGCAAGGCGTTGATGGGGATCTGGTACCACTTCGCCATCCTGTTCGAGGCGCTTTTCATCCTGACCACCGTCGATGCCGGAACGCGCGTCTGCCGGTTCATGATCCAGGATCTCGTCGGCAACGCGCTGCCCGCATTCAAAGAAACGAAGTCGTGGACGAACAATGTCACCGGCTCGGCTCTCGCCTGCGCGTTGTGGGGATACCTTCTCTACGCCGGCGTGATCGACCCGCTGGGCGGAATCTGGACCATGTGGCCGCTCTTCGGAGCGACCAACCAGATGCTCGCGGCAATCGCGCTCACACTGTGCACGGTCGTGCTGTTCAAGATGAAGCGCCAACGCTTCGCCTGGGTGACCATCGTGCCGACGACCTGGCTGGTGATCTGCACGGTGACGGCCGGCCTGGAAAAGGTCTTCCATTCGAATCCAGCGATCGGGTTCGTGAGCCACGCGCTCAAGTTCAGCAGCGCGCTGGCGGCGAACCAAGTGCTTGCGCCCGCCAAGACCCTGTCCGAAATGAGCCGGGTCATCTTCAACGATTACCTGGATGCGACGCTGGCCGGACTGTCGGTCGCGATCGTGGTGACGATGGTGATCTTCGCGATCATCAGCATCCGTAAAGCCGTGGGCACGCCGTCGAGCACGGCGATCGAGATCGGCGCGGCGGCAGCGGCTGCCGGTGGCGCCGATGACTAAGGCCAGGATCGCGTGGAGCCTGGCGGTGCAGACGTGCCGCCTCATGGTCGGCGTTCCCGACTACGACACCTATGTGGCGCATCGCAAGGCGCACCACCCGGGAGAGCCGATCATGACCTACGTCGAATTCTTCCGCGAACGTCAGAACGCGCGTTACGCGGTGGAGAAGGGGCGATTCAAGGGCTGCTGCTGAGGGTGGGACGGCGTCGCGCCGGGAAGCGCGGCCAGGAGAGATCGATATGGAACGAGAGACGCTCCATTGCCTCCTGCGCGACATGCTGCTGGCTCGGGTATTCGAGGAACGCGCGGCCGAGGGGTACACCAAGGGCAATGTCGTCGGCTTCCTCCACCTCCATCGGGCGAGGAAGCAGTGGCTGCCGGGGTGATCAACGCCGCGGGGCCCTCCGATTACGTCGTCAGCACCTACCGCGAACATGCCCACGCACTGGTACGGGGCGTGCCCGCCGGCAAGGTGATGGCGGAGCTGCTCGCCGCGTCGACGGGGGCACCGGTTCGCCAAAACCGGACCGCGCCGAGCAGGCGGCGTGGGCCGCTCCGGGCGCGACCCGGGTCGAGAACAATGTCCTGGTCATCCCATGATTGGGGCCGGACGCAGCGTGAGTGGGTGGGGAGGCCGGGAATATCCGGGAAGGCGCGGGCGCTTCTAAGGTGATCGCGACTCGGTGGCCGATCGAAGCCGATCGGCCGCTTTTTTTTCAAGCGGCCGGGCGACACAGGCATCGCTTCAAAAACCGCTGGCCGGGGCTTGGCGGCAGCCTTTGGCTGCTTCGCTGGCTCGCGCCGGCGTCAACGCGCAACCCGCATGGCGCAGCCGTTCGCGGCAAGGTACGATTTGCCACCCCCGCGCACGCCGCCTGAATCATGACCACCGACTTGCTCCCCGGCATCGAGATCGAAACCGCGCCTGGCCCAACCGCCAGCATCATCTGGCTGCACGGCCTGGGCGCCGACGGCAATGATTTCGTACCCATCGTGCCGGAGCTGCGGCTGCCCGCCGGCATGCCGACCCGATTCGTGTTCCCGCACGCGCCGGTTCGCGCGGTGACGATCAACAACGGCATGCGCATGCGTGCCTGGTACGACATCGCCGCGGCCGATCTCAGCACCCGGGCGGACTTAGTCGGGGTGCGCGAGTCGCAGGCGCAGCTCGAGGCCCTCATCGACCGCGAATGCGCGCGCGGCATGCGCCCGGAGCGCATCGTAGTGGCCGGATTTTCGCAGGGCGGCGCGATTGCCCTTTATAGCGGGTTGCGGCATGCGCAGCGCCTGGCCGGGATCATGGCGCTGTCGACCTATCTGGTTGCTCCGGATCGGCTGGCCGCCGAGGCGAGCGGCGCCCAGCGCGCCGTGCCGATCTTCATGGCGCACGGCACCGCCGACCCGGTGGTGCGCCTGCAGTGGGGAGAGGCCTCGCGCGACCTGCTCGAGGCCGCCGGCTACTCCGTCGAGTGGCATACCTATCCGATGCCGCACTCGGTATGCCTGGAGGAGGTCGAGGCAATCGGGGCGTGGCTGCGGCACGTGCTCGCCTAAGCCGCTTCGGCACGCATGGTGAAGCGCGCGCCGTCGTCGGCGATGATGCGAAAGCCCAGTCGCCCATAGAGGCGCTGTGCGGGATTGTGCTTGAGCACGAGCAGCTCAACGCTACGCCCCTCTGCCTGCGCCAGCGCCAGCAGCGCGCCGAGGATCGCCGTGCCGATGCCGTGATTGCGCTCGGCGGCGATGAGCTCGATGTCGCGCAGGAAGAACTTGCGCCAGTGACGCGTAAGGCTGATCCGACCGATGTCGCGCGGTTCCCCGTCGGTGCGCACGATCACGGCCTGCTGCTCCGGCGCGTAGATCGCGGCGAAATGCTCCCGCTGCCAGCGCTCGTCCCAGCCCCAAACCGCCTCGACGTAGTCGCGCATCGCCGACCGGTGCAAGGCGAACAGCAGCGCCTCGTCTTCGCGGCGCGCGGCGCGCAGCGCGCAGCCGCGGAACGCCGCAGCCGTGGCGAGCGCCGTCGCCAGCGCTTCAATCCACCTTGCCATGCGGTGGCTCCTCCCGCGCCGGAAGTCGTTTTGGCTTGATGCCGCGCCGGGAGAGTGCGTCACGCAGCAGGAACTCGATCTGCGCGTTCACGCTGCGCAGCTCCGCCTGCGCCAGACGCTCGAGCTCCGCCCACACGCCCGGATCGACGCGCAGCAGGAACGCCTTGCGCTCGGCCATGGTCGGTGCGACCGGCTGCGCCGGATGCGGTCCCTAGCTCAGCGCGCGGGCGCGCGAGGGCGCCCGCGCAACGATCGCGCTGGCGTCGCCGCGGCATGGCATGGCCGGTCCTAGCCCGCGCGCTTGCCGGGCGCTCCCGCCAGCAGCGCCACCGCGAGCCCCACGCCCGCGCCGGCAGCGAGCCCGAGCGGGGCGTTGCCCAGGGCCGTCCCGAGCGCGGTACCGAGCGCCGCGCCGATTGCAGTCAGGGTCCCGGTATGCTTGCCGCGTACGATGAGCATCAGCTTCTCCTTCGCGCCAGCAGGCGCCCTAGTTGTACAGCGTGCCGGTGTTGATGACCGGCTGCACTTCTGACTCCGCACACAGCACGACCATGAGGTTGCTCACCATCGCCGCCTTGCGCTCGTCGTCGAGGTCGACGACCTGCTTGGCCGACAGTTCGTTCAGTGCCATCTCGACCATCGAAACTGCGCCGGTGACGATCTTTCGCCGCGCGGCGATGACCGCCTCGGCCTGCTGCCGGCGCAGCATCACCTGGGCGATTTCGGGCGCGTAGGCGAGGTGCGTGAGCCGCGCCTCCTCGACCACGACCCCGGCCTTGTCCAGGCGCTGCTGCAGCTCGAGCACCAGCGCCCGGGTCACGATGTCGGCGCTGGCGAGCAGTGTCGGCGGATGCGTCCCGGGGGCGGCAACTCCATTGCCTTCGTCGTAGGCGAAGGCCGAGGCAAGATGCCGTACCGCCGCCTCGCTCTGCAGCTTGACGTAATTCTCGTAGCTGTCGACGTCGAAGCTCGCCTTGGCGGTATCGTCGACGCGCCAGACGACGACCGCGGCGATCTCGATGGGGTTGCCCTGCTTGTCGTTGACCTTGAGCCGCTCGCCATTGAGGTTGCGCGCCCGCAGCGAAATCTTGCGACGGGAGTAGAACGGATTGGTGCCGCGCAAGCCGCTCACGCGCGTGGTGCCGCGGTAGCTGCCGAAAAGCTGCAGGATTGCCGCTTCGTTCGGCTGCACCGTGTACAACCCGGCCAGAGCCAGGGCACCGAGTGTTTCGAGGGCGAGGAAGAGCAGCACCGCGACGGTGACCCCGGCCACCGAGAGCGGCCGCTCCACGGCCAGGCCGTGGATGAGCTCCCAGAAGCCGCCGCCGATCAGGGCGATGCCGGCGACAAGCCAGATGAACCCGCTCCAGGTGTGGATCGGGCGTTCCTCATGGGCGTTCTTGCCCGGGCTCATGTCCGCTGCGCGTTGCATGATCGCCTCCGCGTGCGCCCGGACGCGAAGGCGGCCGGTAACGATAGCTCTATGATATCATTTCAATATTGGCAGCTGTCAAGCGCGCGGACCTCCGCCCAAAAAAAGCGGACGGCATCGCCGTCCGCTTCAGGGAGCGCCGCGAACCGGAGCGGCGCCAGGGGGAAGGAATAAGCCCGGCTTTAGCCCAGCGTTATCGGAATGAAGATTTGCGCCTGATCGCGTTGCACCAGCAAGGCGATCGTCTTGCCCGCCTTGTCGACCAGGCTCTTGAGCTCCTCGACGCTCTTCACCGGGGTGTTGTTGACCGCGACGATGACATCCCCGGGACGCACGCCGGCGCGCTCGGCCGAGCCGGCGACGTCCTGGACGACCAGGCCGCCGGAGAGATCGGTTTCACGCCTTTCGTCGGCGGTCAGCGGCCGCACGGCGATGCCGAGCTTGGCCTTGCCCAGCGACTGCTTGTCACCGTTCATCGCGACGGCCGTGTCCTTGAGTTCGCCGACGCTGCCGCTTAGCTCCAGGGGCGAACCGTTGCGCCATACGTCGAGCCTGATCTTGGAACCCGGCTTGAGCGCGGACACCATCGGTGGCAGGTCGGATGAACGCGAGATTTCCTTGCCGTCCAGCTTGAGAATGACGTCGCCGACCTTGATCCCGGCCTTGTCCGCGGGGCTGTCTTTCTCCACCGAGGAAACCAGGGCGCCGGTGGGCGACTTCAGGCCGAAGTTCTCTGCCAGTGCCTGATTGACTTCCTGGATGGCGATGCCGAGCCGGCCGTGGCTTACCTTGCCGTAATGCTCGATCTGGTCCGTGACCTGCATCGCCACATCGATCGGAACCGCGAACGCCAGGCCCTGAAAGCCCCCGCTGCGGCTGAAGATCTGCGAGTTGACGCCGATGACCTCGCCCTTCAGATTGAACAGCGGGCCACCCGAGTTGCCCGGGTTGACCGCGGCATCGGTCTGGATGAAGGGCACGTACGAATCACCGGGCAGCGAGCGCGACTTGGCGCTGACGATGCCTGCAGTCACGGTATTCTCGAAGCCGAACGGCTGGCCGATCGCCACCACCCACTCGCCGACCTTGGTCGCCTTCGGATCACCGATGCGCACGTAGGGCAGGTTGTGCGCGGGAATCTTCAGCACTGCGATGTCGGTGGTCTTGTCGGCGCCGAGAACCTTGGCCGTGAACTCGCGCTTGTCGGTGAGCTTGACCGTCACCTCATCGGCGTCGTCGACCACGTGCGCGTTGGTGAGGATGATGCCGTCGGCGTTGACGATGAAGCCGGAACCGACTCCACGCGTCGGACCGCGCTCCTGCGGTTCGGGAAACTGGAACTGGAAGGGCAGGTTGCGGAAGATCGGCGGCAGATCCTCTTCATCGGGCAGCTGCGGATGCTGCATGCGCGCCGTCGTCTTGGTCCCCTCCACGACGCTGATGTTGACCACTGCCGGCCCGTACTTCTCCACCAGGCCGCTGAAGTCCGGCAAAGCCGCGGCTGGAACGGCGGTGGCAGACGACGCCACCGGCGTTGGAGCCACCGCCGGCGCCGCCGCCGTGGCCGCGTTCGCCGTGGGCGGCGCCACGTGGTCGGCGACGCCGACACCGACGGCAAACGCCGCGGCCAGTGCCAGCGCGACCGCGCTGCGCTTGAGGTTATTCGCTTGCATCGCTTGCTCCTTAGAGAGTGTTCGGGACAGAACTTCAGCCCCACGTGCTGGCAAGTTAACGGCCGAGACTTAAGGCAGACTTAAAGCCGTCCCGGCAGGGAAGTGCACGCCCACGCCGAGGCCGGCGCCGTCGATGCCCGGTCCGAGCTCGATGGTGGCCCCGTAGCGCTCGGCGATGCGCTTGACGATCGCCAATCCGAGTCCGCTGCCGCGCACCACGGTGCCCGCGTCGCCGCCGCCGACGGGCTGCCCGCGATAGAAGCGGTCGAACACCCGGTCTCGCTCGGAGGGCGCGATACCAGGGCCGTTGTCGCGCACCCACAGCGCGCTGCGCTCGCCGTCGGGCCCGGTGGCCACGTCGACCCGGCCGCCGGACCCGGTGTAACGCAGCGCGTTGTCGACCAGGTTGGAGAGCAGGGTGCGGATGGCTTCCCGATCCCCGCGCACCGTCGCCGCCTGCGCCTCGCTTAAGCCAAGGTCGATACGTTTCTGCGCCGCCAACGGCGCGAGCTCCTCGACCACCTCGCGCGCGAGCACGGAGAGATCGACCGGCTGCGACGGTTGCCCACCGCCATCGACACCCGGCTCGGCGCGGGCGAGCGTGAGCAGCTGCTCGGAGAGCCGGGTGGCACGCTCGAGGCCGGACTTGAGATCGGCGAGCGCCTTGCGCCGCTCGCCGTCGGTCGTGGCGCGCTCGGCGAGTTGCGCCTGCAGATGGACCGCGGTGAGCGGCGTGCGCAGCTCATGCGCGGCGTCGGCGATGAAGGTGCGTTGCGCCGCAAGGGTCGCGCCCAGGCGCTGTAACAGGCCGTTCAACGCTTCCACCAGGGGCTGCACCTCGCGCGGCAGATTGCGCTCGGCGAGCGGCTCGAGCTGGGTCGGGGAACGGCGCGACACCGCTGCCGCGACGCGCTCCAGGGGTTGCAGTCCGCGGGCGATGATGAGCCAGATCAAAAGCCCCAGTACGGGCATGACCGCGAGCAGCGGCACGATGGTGCGCAGCGCCATGCTCGCCGCCAGCGCCTGCCGCGCACGCATCGGCTGCGCAACCTGAATGACCTGGCTGCCGGAGAGCGCGCTGAACACCCGCCATTCGCCCGAGTCGGTGCGCAGGTTGGTGAAGCCAAGCTGGGCGTGCTGCGGCAGCTCGCGCTGCGGCTGCGACAGGTAGAGCTGCACGCCGTTGCGATCCCAGATCTGCACCACCAGGGCGTCGGCACCGGCCGAACCGCCCGGGCCGGTCGGCGCCGCGGCGAACGGCGCGTCGGTCAGCGAGGCGACCATCTCCTGCAGCTGGTGGTCGAACAGCGCATTGGCCTCGTCGCGGGCGCGCCAGTACGTGCCGACCGCGGCCACGGCGACGCCGGCGAGCAGGCCGCCCAGAAGCCAGGCTAAGAGCTGTCGGCGGATCGACATCATCGGCTGGCCGTCGCCCGGGCGACCATCCAGCCCACGCCACGGACGTTGCGGATGAACTCGGCGCCGAGCTTGCGGCGCAAGGCGTGGATGTGCACTTCCACTGCATTGCTCTCCACCGGGTCGCTCCAGCCGTAGAGCTTGTCCTCGAGCTGGGCGCGCGACAGGATCGCGCCCGGGCGGGCCAGCAGCGCCTCGAGCACGGCGAACTCGCGTGGCGACAGCGCCAGCGGCGCGCCCTGGAACGATGCTTCATGGGTGGCCGGATTGAGCTCGAGCCCCCCATGCGCGAGCATCGGCGCGGCGCGGCCGGAACTGCGCCGCAGCAGCGCCCGCAGGCGCGCCGCCAGTTCGTCGAGGTCGAAGGGCTTGACCACATAGTCGTCGGCGCCGGCGTTTAGGCCGGCGACGCGATCGGCCACCGCGTCGCGCGCGGTGAGAATGAGCACCGGCCGGGTATCGCCGCCGCGGCGCATCGTGCCCAGCACGTCGAGTCCCATACGCTTGGGCAACCCGAGGTCGAGCACGATCGCCTCGTGCACGCGCTCGGCGAGTGCCAGCTCCGCAGCCCGGCCGTCCTCGACCCAGTCGACGACGAAGCCGTCCTGGCGCAGCCCCTGGCGGACGCTGGCGCCGATCATCGGATCGTCTTCGGCGAGAAGCACGCGCATGGCGCGCCTTAGCCCTTGTCCTTCGGCTCGAAGTCGAGCGAGGCGGAGTTCATGCAGTAGCGCAGTCCGGTCGGCTGCGGACCGTCGTCGAAGACATGGCCCAGGTGCGCGTCGCAGGCCGCGCACATGACCTCGGTGCGGCGCATGAAATGGCTCGTGTCCACCTCGGTACGCAGATTCTCGCCGACTACGGGAGCGTAGAAGCTCGGCCAGCCGCAGCCGGCGTCGAACTTCGTGCCCGACTCGAACAGCGGCGCGCCGCAGCACACGCATCGGTAGACGCCCTCGGCCTGCGTCTGCCAGTACTTGCCCGTGAACGGCGCCTCGGTTCCCTTCCGCCGCGTCACCCGGTACTGCTCCGGGCTTAGCTTCGCCCTCCATTCGGCATCTTCCTTCTTGACCTTGGCGCTCATCGATTTCTCCTTGGAATTGCGCGTTTGCCTACCGGCTTCGGTGCACGTCGGGCGGCGCACCCGGCGCGCGTCGGCCTGCACCGTGCACCCTATATTGGGGCACCCAGGCCTTGGAGCCAAAGCGCGGCCGCGGCGTTCCACGCCCCAACGCGGCGGCAAGTTATAATTAACCTCTTTCCCTCTAGCTTCCCTTGACCGCCGCTTCCTCCGTCGCCGACCGCGCGACGCTCCGCCACGATGTCCGGGTCATCGGCCTGGTCGGCTCGGCGCACTGCCTGTCGCACCTGTTCCAGCTCACGCTGCCGCCGCTGTTTCCACTCATCAACGCGGAATTCCATGTTGGCTATGCGACCCTCGGCGCGCTCCTCAGCGTGTTCTATCTGGCCAGCGGCGCCTGCCAGTTTGCCGCCGGATTCGCGGTCGACCGCATCGGCGCGAGGCCCGTGCTCCTGGCCGGTATCGGGCTCATGGCTGGCGGCATGCTCTTAGCCGGCTTCGTGCCTGGCGTCTACTGGCTGTTTCCGCTGGTGGCGCTCATGGGTCTCGGCAATGGCGTGTTCCATCCGGCCGACTTCGCGGTGCTCAACGCCAACGTCGACCCACGCCGCCTTGGACACGCGTACAGCACGCATGGCATCGGCGGGAGCCTGGGTTATGCGGCCGCCCCGATCTTAAGCTACGGCATCGGCAGCGCCTTCGGCTGGCGCGCGGCGGTGCTGACGATAGGAGCGGTGGGCCTTGCGGCGCTCGCCGCGCTCGCCATGCAGAAGGGCGCCTTCCGGAGCCGTCCCCATGGCAGCGGCGCGCCTGCCGCGCGCCCGCCGAGCATCGCGCTGTTCACGCAAACGCCCATCCTCCTTTGCTTCGCCTACTTCTGCGTGCTGACGCTCGCCACCACCGGCATCCAGACCTTCGCCGGCACCGTGCTCAACGCCGCCTACGCCATTCCCATCGGCGTGGCGACCTCCGCTCTGGCGGCCTATCTGCTTGGCAACATGGCCGGCATCTTGGCTGGAGGGTTCCTCGCCGCGCGCACCCGCCATCACGATCGGGTGGCGGCGGCCGGGCTCGCCATCGGCGCGACACTGATGTTTCTTGTCGCCGCGGCGCCCGCGGCGGCTTCTCTGGCCGTGCCGCTGTTCACCCTGACCGGCTTCGTGCTCGGGGCCACCGCTCCGTCGCGCGACATGATCGTGCGCAACGCGACGCCCCCTGGCGCGTCGGGTCGCGTCTACGGCTTCGTCTATTCCGGCTTCGACATGGGCGCGACGGTCGCACCGCTCGCCATTGGCACCCTCCTCGACCACGGCATGCCGCGGGCAGTCTTCGTCGCCATCGCCCTGTGCATGCTGCTCGCCATCGGCACGGTGCTGCAGGTGCGGCGCCGCAAGGTTGCGCCACGCGCCGCCGTGGCCGCGGCCGAATAGCCGTTCGCGGGCGCGCCGTGGATCTCGGCCTGGAAAGCAAGTGCGCGCTGGTCTGTGCCGCCAGCAAGGGCCTCGGGCGCGGTTGCGCCGAGGCGCTCGCGCGCGAGGGCGTCGCGGTGACGATCTGCGCCCGAAGCGCCGATACGGTGCGCGAAGCCGCGGCCGCCATCGGCGCCCTCACCGGTCGCGCCGTGCAATGGGTCGCCTGCGACATCACCACGCCCGCCGGGCGCGCCGCGGCGCTCGCCGCATGTCCGCAACCCGACATCCTGATCAACAACGCCGGCGGCCCGCCGCCCGGCGACTTCCGGGACTGGGATCGCGAGGCGTGGCTGGGCGCGCTCGACGCCAACATGCTCACGCCCATCGAACTCATCAGGGCGACCCTCGATGGCATGATCGAGCGCAAGTTCGGGCGCATCGTCAACATCACTTCCTCCGCGGTCAAGGCGCCGATCGACGTGCTTGGGCTGTCCAACGGCGCGCGCAGCGGGCTCACCGGATTCATCGCCGGGCTGGCGCGCAAGGTGGCGCGGCACGGGGTGACGATCAACAACCTGCTGCCGGGATCTTTCGACACCGACCGGCTGCGCAGCAACGTCGCGCTCCGGGCCAAGGCCGCCGGGCGAACGGTCGAGGAAATGGCCCGTGTCATGCAGGAAACCAATCCGAGCGGACGCTTCGGCACGCCTGCCGAGTTCGGCGCGCTGTGTGCCTACGTATGCAGCATCCAGGCCGGCTATCTCACCGGCCAGAACCTGCTGCTCGACGGCGGCGCCTATCCGGGAACGTTCTGACATGATCGATCTGTACTACTGGACGACTCCCAACGGCCACAAGCTCACCATCTTCCTCGAGGAGGCGGGCCTGCCGTACACCATTCACCCGGTCGACATCGGCAAGGGCGAGCAATTCGACCCCGCGTTTCTGCAGATCTCTCCCAACAACCGCATACCGGGCATCGTCGATCGCTCGCCCGCGGACGGCGGAGCGCCGCTGCCGATGTTCGAATCCGGCGCGATCCTGCTCTACCTGGCCGACAAGACCGGGCGCTTCATTCCCGCGCCCTGGAGAGATCGCCTCGACTGTATCCAGTGGCTGTTCTGGCAGATGGCAAACCTCGGCCCGATGGCCGGACAGAACCACCATTTCAGCCGCTACGCGCCCGAGAAGCTGCCCTACGCCATCGACCGCTACGTGCGCGAGACCGGCAGGCTCTACGCGGTGCTCAACAAGCATCTCGCCGAGCGCGAGTTCATAGCCGGCGAATACTCGATTGCCGACATGGCGAGCTACCCCTGGGTTCTGCCAGAGCGCCAGCAGCAGAATCTTGACGACTTTCCTCATCTGAAGCGCTGGAAGGAAGCCATCGGCGCACGGCCGGCGGTCATTCGCGCCTACGCGCTCGCCAAGACGATCAACGTCCAGCCCGCCGCCGCCGATGCGCAGGCGAGGAGTATTCTGTTCGGACAAAGCAAGGCCAGCGTCAAATAGTGCGTCGTGTTGCAGGCGGCAGGAGCGGCGAGGGCGACGGGCGCGCGCTCAATCAGGGTTTTCCAAGCGCCTCCCAGCCATCCTTGGCAATGCGCGCGACGATGACGAAGCCGGCCGCGCCCAGCGGCCGGATCACCGCCGCTTCGCCCTCCGCAAGATAAGCATCGCCGGCGACGGCATGGAAGGGGTTGCCGTGGCTGACGATGGCGATGTCGGTCCCCGCGGGCGGAACGGTCGACAGCAACCGGGCTAACGGCGCATAACGATCGGACGCGCCGCTGCTCGCCGCGCCGCCACGCACGGCCGGGGTTGCCGTTGCCTGACCGAAGATGAGTCGCGCCGTCTCCATCGTGCGGCAGAACGGGCTTGCCAGGACCGCGCCGATGGGCAGCGCCAGACGCTTGATCGCCGCACCAATCGCCCGCGCCTCGTCGCGTCCACGCTCGGTCAGATTGCGTTGCCGGCTGCAATCCTCGTAGCCGGTCATCTGCTCGTCGTTCTGGCCGAAATCGGTCGAGGCGTGGCGAAAGTAGAGGATCAGGCCGCCGGCCCGGAGCGCGACGAGCAGGGGGCGGCCGGCGAGCGTCTCGGTGTCGCCTGCCGCGGTGGCGGCGCCGAGGGGCGAGAGCTGCAACAGGGCAAGGGCCGCAAGCGCGACAAGACCCCACGCGAGGGGGCGCGGCGCGCTCCGCGCCGCCAGGGGCCACCGCGACGAATGGGCCATCGCCGCTGTCTAGTCGGCCGCGCGCGCTGCGATCTTCAGCACTGCGGCGCCGGCCGTCGCCGCCGGGTCTTCGTCGCAGGCAAGGTCGCCATCGGGCAGCGGGGAGCCTGTGGCGCGGATGGCGCCGAAGTCGCGCAGCGTGCGGTCGAGCAGATGGGTGGACACGACGTTGCCCAGCGCGTTGAAGATGCTCTCGCAGCGACCGGGGTATTTGCGCTCCCACTCGCGCAGCATCGCGCTGACCTGCGCGCGCTGCAGGTTTTCCTGGGAGCCGCAGAGATTGCAGGGGATGATCGGAAAGTCCATCGCCTCGGCGTAGCGAACCAGGTCGCGTTCGCGCACATAGGCAAGCGGCCGTATGACGACGTGCCTGCCGTCGTCGGAAACGAGCTTCGGCGGCATGGTCTTGAGCTTGCCGCCGAAGAACAGGTTCAGAAAGAACGTGGCCACGATGTCGTCGCGGTGGTGGCCGAGCGCGATCTTGGTCGCGCCGATCTCGGTGGCCACGCGATAGAGCGCGCCGCGGCGCAGGCGCGAGCACAGCGAACACATGGTCTTGCCTTCCGGGATCAGGCGCTTGACGACCCGGTAGGTGTCCTGCTCCTCGATCCGAAACGGCACGCCTCGCGACTCCAGGTATCGCGGCAGCACGTCGGCGGGAAAGCCCGGCTGCTTTTGATCCAGGTTGACCGCGATGAGCTCGAAGGCCAGGGCCGAGCGGTCCTTGAGCGAGAGCAGGACGTCGAGCAGGCCGTAGCTGTCCTTGCCACCCGACAGGCAGACCATCACCCGATCGCCGGCCTCGATGAGCGCGAAGTCGGCGATGGCCTGGCCCACCAGGCGCCGCAGGCGCTTGTTGAGCTTGTTCGCCTCGAAGTCGGCGCGCTGCGCTGCGCGCGCGCCGCGGATCGGCGCGGAGACGTCCACGCGACAGCAACCGATCAGCGGCCCGCTGCGGGCGCCGGCGCCGCCTCGCGCGCACTCATTCCGAGGGCGATACGCGCCACGCCGCAGGCGATGATCTGGAAGCCGACCAGGTAGCCGATGAGCAGCAGCGAGTCGAGCGGCCAGCCGATGGCAATGCAGATCGCCAGCACGAACGAGACGATGCCGTTGGCGAGCAGCCAGCCCCAGCCGCGGTGCGGCTTGAGGCGAAACGCCAGCGCGATCTCGACGACTCCGGCGACGGCCAGCAGCGCGCCGACGAACAGCGCCAGCGACACCGCTCCGGCGAGCGGATTGGCGACCAGCAGAAAGCCCAGCACGAGATAGACCACGCCGACCAGCAGGCGCCATCCGAACTCGGCTTCGGCACGGGTCTTGATGGCGATGGCGACGGCGATCACGCCGGCGATGAGCGCGAACCAGCCGACGTAGAGCGTGGCGGCGACCGCGGCGACGACCGGAAAGATCAGCGCCGCCACGCCGGCGATCAGCAGCAATATGCCCAACGCGAGCGACCAGCCCGAGGACAGGCCGTGCGCAGGCGAGGGCGGGGTTTGGGCGACCGTGCTCATGGCACCTCCGTGGGGTTGCCGCGGTAGGCGAGGGCGGCACTGCGCGGCACTGCGCCCGCTGCGGTGGAGGCGATGGTAGCATAGCGGGCGTTCGCCAGGCACCGCCGGCGCGCATGTCGCGGCTCTCCGCCGGTAATCTCTTCGTCACACTGCCATGCTCAAGATCAGCCACGGCTTCGACGCCGGCGCCATCGAGACGATTGCCGCGCGCCACGCGAGCGACCTGCGCGTGCACGTTCGCGCCGATTCGCACGCCGAGTTCCGGCAGTGGTTCTACTTTCGCGTGCAGGGCGTGCGCGACCAGCCATGCCGGGTGCGTTTCGAGAACGCCGGGCAGTGCACCTATGTCGACGGCTGGCCCGGCTACCGCGCGGTGGCCTCGTACGACCGGCAACAATGGTTCAGGGTGCCGACCTCGTTCGACGGCACCACCCTCGAGATCATGCACACCCCGCATCGCGATTCGGTGTGGTACGCGTACTTCGAGCCCTATTCGTGGGACCGGCACCTCGACCTGCTCGGGCGGGTGGAAGACTCGCCGCTTGGCCGTGTGCGCGATTTGGGCAGCACGGTCGAAGGGCGCGACATCAACTTGGTCGTGGTTGGCACGCCCGGGCCGCGCAAGCGCTCGCTGTGGGTGATCGCGCGTCAGCACCCGGGAGAGACGATGGCCGAATGGTTCGTCGAGGGCATGCTCGAGCGCCTGCTCGACCGCAGCGACCCGGTGGCCCGGACGCTGCTCGCCGGCGCGGTGGTGCACATCGTGCCGAACATGAATCCGGACGGCTCGGTGCGCGGCAACCTGCGCACCAATGCCGCCGGCGCCAACCTCAATCGCGAGTGGGCCGCGCCGACCGCCGAGCGCAGTCCCGAGGTCCTGCACGTGCGCGCGGCCATGCACCAGACCGGCATCGACGCCTTTCTCGACGTGCATGGTGACGAGAGCCTGCCATACGTCTTCGTCGATGGCTGCGAGCGCCTGCCGGGCTTCACCGCCAAGCAGGACGCGCTGCAGCGCGCCTTCAGCACCGCGTTCAAGCGCGCGAGCCCGGACTTCCAGGATGTGCACGGCTATCCCGATGACAAGGACACCAAGGTCAATCTCAGCCTCGCCTCCAAGTACGTCGGACATGCCTTCGGCTGCCTTGCGCTCACCCTGGAGATGCCGTTCAAGGACAACGCCGACCTGCCCGACGAGGCGGTCGGCTGGAGCGGCGAGCGCAGCCGCCGCCTCGGCGCGGCCGCGGTCGAGCCGCTGCTCGCTGTCCTGCCGGACCTGTGACAGCGCCCGGTTTTGTCATTTAGCGTTAACATTGCGGCGAAGGGGGAACCGCAATGCAGACACTGGTCGTCGCCAACCCCAAGGGTGGCAGCGGAAAGACGACGCTCGCGACCAACGTCGCCGGCTGGCTCGCAGGGCGCAAGCAGCGCGTGGTCCTGGCCGATTTCGACCCGCTGCGGGCGGCGACGGAGTGGCTGGCTCGGCGGCCGCCGCTATTCCCGGCCATCGGCGGCTGGACGCCGGGCGAGGGCAAGAAGGAGCTCAAGGGCGATGCCCCGCACTGGCTGGTCATCGACACCCCTGCCGAGCTGCACGGAGATGGCTTGCGCGACGCGATGCGCCGCGCCGATATCCTGCTCGTTCCGGTGTCGCCAAGCGCCTTCGACGTGGGGGCGACGCGTCACTTTCTCGAGCAGATCGGCGACTACAAGGCGGTGAAGAAGGGCCAGATCGCCATCGGGCTGGTGGCCATGCGGGTCGATTCGCGCACCAACAGCGCCGGCGAGCTCGACGAGTTCCTCGGCGCCTGCGCCTACCCCCTGGTCGCGCACCTGCGGCAGACGCAGGTGTACGTGTATTGCGCCCGCGATGGCCTGACGGTGTTCGATCTGCCGCGCTCGCGTGCCGAGCAGGACTGGGAGCAGTGGCGCCCGCTGACGCGTTGGATCGCCCGCCAGGCCTCACAGAGCGGCTAGGGCGACCGAGGTCGTCAGCTGCGCCGCGCCGGCCGGTGCTCCTGCAAGGCGAGCCACAGGCCGCTGGCGACGATGATCACCATGCCCAGTGCCGAGGCCCGGTCGGGCAGCTGGCCGAAGAGCACGAAGCCATACAGGGTCGCCCAGATCATCTGCAGGTACGCGAACGGCGTGAGCAGCGAGGCCGGCGCGAGCAGGTAGGCCCTGATCACGAACCAGTGGCCAAGCCCCGCCAACAGGCCCAGCAGCACGAATGGCGCCGCCTCGGGCAAGCTCGGCGCGCCGCCGTGGAGTTGCCATGGTAGCGCGACCGACAGCCCGACCGTGCCCACGAGCGCGCTGTAGACAAGTGTGGTGTAGGCGTTTTCCCCCGCCAGCATGCGGGTCATGAGGTAGTAGAAAGCGTTGAACAGCGCGGCGAGGACGAGCAGCAGCGCCGCCGGATGAAAGATCGCCGATCCGGGCCGGGAGAGCACCAGGATGCCGACCAATCCGGCTACCGACGCGATCCAGCGCGTCCGGGTGGGCCGCTCGCCGAGCAGGGGCCCGGAGAGGACGATGACAAAGATCGGCATCAGAAAGGTGATGGCCGAGCCTTCGGCCAGCGGCAGGTAACGCAGCGCCCCGAAGAAGCAGAGCGTCGCCAGGAGCAGGAACGTCGAGCGCAGGAACTGCAGCGCCGGCTGACGCGTGCGCCAGAATGCGCTCCCGCCGCGTTGCCAGGCAAACGGCGTCACCACCAGCATCTGCCCGGCGTAGCGCGCCCACACGACCAGGAACAGGGCGTGATCGCGCACCAGGTATTTTGCCGTTGCGTCGAGCGAAGACAGGCACAGGCCGGCCAACAGGAACAGTGGCAGCGCCCGGCGCAAAGGGTTGGTCTCGGGCATGCGTCGGAAACCCGCTACCTTTCTTCTTTCCCGCGCCCGCTAGTCGGGCGCGGGAATGTACGCGGCTTGCCGCCGGCGGCTCACGCCGCCAGCAGTTCGCGCAATACGAACGGCAGAATGCCGCCATGCAGGTAGTAGTCAACCTCGATGGGCGTGTCGATGCGCAGCAGGACTGGCACGGTCTGGGTCGAGCCGTCGCGGCGATGAATCGTCAGCGTCACGTCCATCTGCGGACGGATTCCGCTCTCCACGCCGGTCAAGTCGAATTGCTCGTCGCCGACGATCTTGAGCGAGGCGACGCTGTCTGCGCCCTTGAACTGGCAGGGCAGCACGCCCATGCCGACCAGGTTGGAGCGGTGGATGCGCTCGAAGCTGCGCGCCACGACCACCTTGACCCCGAGCAGCTGCGTGCCCTTGGCCGCCCAATCGCGAGAGCTGCCGGTGCCGTACTCCTCGCCGGCGAACACCATCGTCGGTGTGCCGCGCGCGATGTAGGTCATCGCCGCCTCGTAGATCGAGGTCTGCTTGCCCTCGGGCTGCAGGGTGGTCACCCCGCCCTCGATGCGCGAGCCGTCGGGCTTCGGCGAGAGCATCAGGTTCTTGATGCGGACGTTGGCGAAGGTGCCGCGCATCATCACCTCGTGATTGCCGCGGCGCGAGCCGTAGCTGTTGAAATCGGGCACCGCGACGTCGTGCTCGAGCAGGTAGATGCCCGCCGGCGAGGTCGGCTTGATCGAACCGGCCGGGCTGATGTGATCGGTGGTCACCGAATCGCCGAAGATTCCGAGCGCCCGCGCGCCGCGGATATCGTGCGCGGTGCCGGCCTGCATGGTGAAGTCCTTGAAGAACGGCGGCTCGGCGATATAGGTCGAGCGATCCCATACGTAGACCTGGCCCTTCGAGGTCGGGACGCTGTTCCACAGCGGATTGTCCTTGGTGAAATCGCTGTACAGGCGGCGATAGGTCGCCGGGTCGGTGGCGTACTGCATCACTGCGCCGACTTCCTGCGCCGTGGGCCAGATCTCGCGCAGGAACACCGGCTTGCCGTCGCGGCCGGTGCCAAGCGGCTCGGAGGTCAGGTCGATGTTGGCGCGGCCGGCGATGGCGAATGCGACCACCAGCGGCGGCGAGGCGAGAAAATTGGCCTTGATGTTGGGATGGATGCGCGCCTCGAAATTGCGGTTGCCCGACAGCACGGCCGCGCACACCAGGTCGTTCTGGGTGATCGTCTCCTCGATCGCCGGGTCGAGCGGTCCGGAGTTGCCGATGCAGGTGGTGCAGCCGTAGCCGGCAAGATAGAAGTTGAGCTTTTCGAGCTCGGGCATCAGCCCAGCCTTGTCCAGGTAATCGGTGACCACGCGCGAGCCCGGCGCAAGCGAGGTCTTGATGTGCGGCGCCACCGTGAGTCCCTTGGCCGCGGCTTTTTTCGCCAGCAGCCCCGCGGCGAGCAGCACCCCCGGATTGGAGGTGTTGGTGCACGAGGTGATCGCCGCGATGAGCACGTCGCCGTTGCCGATGTCGACCGGCTTGGCGGCCACCGCCGGCACGCGATCGGGTGTCGGCCGGTTGTCGACCATCTCCACCACGTCGAGAGGGTGGCCGTTGTTGGGCAGCTGCTGCGAATTGTCGCTGGCCGGTCGCGCCGCGACGCTGAAAAGCTTCGTCGTGTAACGGCGGGAGAGCTTGTCGGCGGGCTGATTGAAGCCGTTCTCCGCCACCGGCTTGGAGAACAGCGTGTTGAACAAGTCCTTCATCTGCGGCAGGGGGATGCGATCCTGCGGCCGTTTCGGTCCGGCGAGGCTGGGCACGACCGTGGCAAGGTCGAGCTCGACGGTCTGCGAGTAGTCGATCGCGCCGGCAGCCGGAATCCCGAACAGCTCCTGGGCGCGGAAGTACGCCTCGAAGGCTTCGATTTCCGGCTGCGTGCGGCCGGTATTGACCAGATACTCGACGGTCTTGTCGTCGACGGCGAAGAACCCCATGGTCGCGCCGTACTCGGGGGCCATGTTGCCGATCGTCGCCCGATCCGGAACCGGCAGGGATGCCGCGCCTTCGCCGAAGAACTCGACGAACTTGCCGACGACCTTGGCCTTGCGCAGCATTTCGGTGACTGCGAGCACCAGGTCGGTGGCCGTCACGCCCGGATTGAGCCGTCCCGCAAGATGCACGCCGACGACGTCGGGCGTCAGGAAATAGACCGGCTGGCCGAGCATTCCGGCTTCCGCCTCGATGCCGCCTACGCCCCATCCGACCACGCCGATGCCGTTGATCATCGTGGTGTGCGAATCGGTCCCGACCAGCGTATCCGGGTAATAGATCCCGTCTTTCTGGTGCACGCCGCGCGCCAGGTACTCGAGGTTGACCTGGTGCACGATGCCGATCCCCGGCGGCACGACCTTGAAGGTGTCGAACGCCTGCATCCCCCACTTCATGAACTTGTAGCGCTCCGCATTGCGCTGGAACTCGACCTTCATGTTCAGATCGAGCGCATTCTTGCTGCCGTAGTAGTCGACCTGCACCGAATGATCGACGACCAGATCCACCGGTACCAGCGGCTCGACGACCTTCGGATTCTTGCCCATGCGCTGGGCAACACCGCGCATCGCGGCCAGGTCGCACAGCAGAGGGACGCCGGTGAAATCCTGTAACACCACCCGCGCGACGACGAATGGAATCTCGTCGCTGCGCGCGGCCTTGGGCCCCCAGTTGGCCAGCTGGCGGACGTGCTCCTCGGTGATCTTCTTGCCGTCGCAGTTGCGCAGCACCGATTCGAGCACGATGCGGATCGACACCGGCAGCCGCGAGATCCGGCCCACGCCGGCCCGTTCGAGCGCCGGGAGCGAGTAGTAACGGCCGCTCGTGCCGCTGGCGGTGCGAAACGGCTGCAGGCTTTGGTGCAGGTTGTGTGCCATGGGCAGTCCTTATTGGCTCGGGGAGGGCGGGTTGACCGGCGTGTGCGCCGGCGCGGCAAACGCGCCTGGCTGGCCGGGCGGCGGTTGCCGCAGAAGCGACCCCAGTCCCGGCACGCCCTTGCCGTCCTTGCTCTCGTCGGTGGCGGCGGGGTGGCCCTTCTGAATCGGCGGCGGCTCGACCTCGCCATCGCTGCCCATCGTCGCCCCGGTGTCGAAGACGGTGTCGCCCGGATGCAGGGCAAGAACGAGAACAATGGTTTTACGCATTGGGAGTGGTCGCAATCAGATGACGAAAAGGTCGACGAAGGCCTGCACCCCGGTCGCGGCAAGCCGTTCGGGGTCGAGCGCGAGATCGAGGATGGCCTTTTGCTGCTTGGCCGGAAAACGGCGCGCCAGGTTGATCTTGAATTTCTCCAGCAGCAGGGGAATTCCCTCGCTGCGCCGGCGGCGGTGCCCGATCGGATACTCCACCACGACTTCGTCGAGGCGGGTTCCGTCTTCGAACTCGATGCCGATGGCGTTGGCGATCGAGCGCTTGTCCGGGTCGAGGTAGTCCTTGGTGAACTGCAGGTCTTCGACGCATTCCATCCGCGAGCGCAGGGCATCGATGCGCGGGTCGGCGGCGACGCGGTCCTCGTAATCGGCGGCAGTCAGGCGGCCGAAGATAAGCGGCACGGCGACCATGTACTGGATGCAGTGGTCGCGATCCGCGGGGTTGGCGAGCGGCCCCTTCTTGTCGATGATGCGCAGCGCCGACTCGTGCGTGCGGATGCTGATGCGGCGGATCGCGTCGAGCCGGCCGGAGAGCTTCGGATGCAGCGCCATCGCGCATTCGACCGCGGTCTGGGCGTGGAATTCCGCCGGGTAGGAAATCTTGAACAGGACGTTCTCCATGACGTAGCTGCCGTAGGGCCGCGGCAGCGTCAGCGGCTTGCCCCTGAACAGCGCGTCGTAGAAGCCCCAGGTCTTGGCTGTGAGCACCGACGGATAGCCCATCTCGCCCTTGGCGACCATGAGCGCGAGGCGCACCGCGCGCGCGGTCGCGTCTCCGGCCGCCCAGCTCTTGCGCGAGCCGGTGTTGGGCGCGTGCCGGTAGGTGCGCAACGACTGGCCGTCGACCCATGCCTGCGACACCGCGTCGATGATCTCGGCGTGGGTGAGTCCCAGCATCTGCGCCACCACCGCCGTGGAGGCGACCTTGACCAGGACCACGTGGTCGAGTCCGACCCGGTTGAAGCTGTTCTCCAGCGCGATCACCCCCTGGATCTCGTGGGCCTTGATCATCGCGGTCAGGACCGCGTGCATCGTCAGCGGCGCCTTGCCGGCGGCGAGGGCGGTGCGCGACAGCCAGTCCGCCGTGGCCAGGATGCCGCCCAAGTTGTCGGACGGATGACCCCATTCGGCGGCAAGCCAGGTGTCGTTGAAGTCGAGCCAGCGGATCATCGCGCCGATGTTGAAAGCCGCCTGCACCGGGTCGAGCTGAAACGACGTTCCCGGGACCTTCGCCCCGTGGGGCACCACCGTGCCCGGAACGATCGGCCCCAGGAGCTTGGTGCAGGCAGGATAGGACAGCGCCTCGAGGCCGCAGCCGAGCGTGTCGAGCAGGCAATGTCGCGCCGTCGCGTAGGCCTCCGTGCTCGTCACCGTGTAGCCGGTGACATAGTCGGCGATCGCGACTAATACCTCGTCGGGCTGCGGGCGGGCATTGGCGATCGCGCCGGCCATGGTCATGTCCCGGGTTTGGCGCCGACGGCGCTGTCCGGCGCCGCAGGGGCCGGGGCCGTTGCCTCGGGCGCCCGACCCACGCTGTAGCCCGCGACGAGCCAGCGCCCATCCTCGTTCGTGAGCAGCACCGTCTCGAGAATCGGCGGCGCATTGGCAAACTGGGTCAGATAGACCGCCACGACGTAGCGGCCGGTCGGCGCACCGCGCACCACGGTGGCGAATTCGGCCTGCCGCAAATCGCGCATCACCGGCTTGCCGAAGCGCTTGCGTGGACTGCTGACGTCTTTGCTCCAGTCGTCCTGGCTGCTGCCTAGCTTCATCACCCTCGCCAGGCCCATCCAGACCTGGTCGTAATGCTCGGCATCAAGCGCCCCGAGCCAGGCGGCCGCCTGCTCGGTGGCCGCGCTCACCTCCGCCGCATGCCCGGAGGGCTCCTCGGCCCACAGCGGCCCCGAGCAGAGCAGCGCGCCCAGACCGATGCCAAGCGCGAGCGCCGCCCACCTGCGCTTAGGCTGCTTCATTGGCGTTGCGCGAGCGGCACGAACGGCTGGTCCTCCGGGCCGAGGTAGTTGCCGGAGGGGCGGATGATCTTGCCGTCGGCGCGCTGCTCGATCACGTGCGCGGACCATCCGGCGGTGCGCGAGATGACGAACAGCGGCGTGAACATGGGCGTGGGCACGCCCATCATGTGGTAGCTGACCGCGGAGAACCAGTCGAGGTTGGCAAACATCTTCTTCGCCTCCCACATGGTCTGCTCGATGCGCTCCGCGATGAGGAAGGTCTTCATGTCGCCGGCCTCGGCCGAAAGCCGGCGCGCCACCTCCTTGATCACCCGATTGCGCGGGTCGCTCACCGTGTACACCGGATGCCCGAAACCGATCACCACCTGCTTTGCCTCGACCCGCCGGCGGATGTCCGCCTCGGCCTCGTCGGGCGTGGCGTAGCGCTGCTGGATTTCGAATGAAACCTCGTTCGCGCCGCCGTGCTTGGGGCCGCGCAGGGCGCCGATCGCGCCGGTTAGCGCGGAGTACAGGTCGGAGCCGGTCCCGGCTATCACGCGCGCGGCGAAGGTGGAAGCGTTGAACTCGTGCTCGGCGTAGAGGTTGAGCGAGGTATGCATGGCGCGCACCGACGAGGCGGGCGGCGCCCGGCCATGCAAGAGGCGCAGGAAATGGCCGCCGATCGAGTCGTCGTCGGTCTCGACCTCGATGCGCTTGCCGTTGCGGGTCCAATGGTGCCAGTAGAGAAGCATCGAGCCCAGCGACGCCATGAGGCGGTCGGCGATGTCGCGCGCGCCGCGCTCATCGTGCGCGTCGGGTTCGGGCAGCACGGTGCCGAGCGCCGATACGCCGGTGCGCATGACGTCCATGGGGTGCGCCGCCGCGGGAATGCGCTCCAGGGTTTCCCGCACCGCCTCGGGTATGCCGCGCATCGTGGCGAGCTGCGCCTTGTATGCGGAGAGCTCGGCCCGGTTGGGCAGCTTGCCGTGCACGAGCAGGTAGGCTATTTCTTCGAATTCGCAGGTATCGGCGATATCGAGGATGTCGTAGCCGCGATAGTGCAGGTCATTGCCGGTGCGGCCGACCGAGCACAGCGCGGTGTTGCCGGCGATCACTCCTGACAGGGCGACTGACTTCTTCGGTTTGGCACCGGCGAGAGCACCGGCTTCCGCTTCGGGCATGATCGGCTCCGGGCTCACGAGGCGCCGCGCGCGAACAGCGCGTCGAGCTTCGCCTCGTAGGCGTGATAGCCGAGAAACTCGTAGAGCTCGGCACGTGTCTGCATGCTGTCGACGACCGCCTTCTGGGTGCCATCCTGGCGCAGGGTCCGGTAGACCGCGAGCGCGGCCTTGTTCATGGCCCGGAACGCCGACAACGGGTAGAGGGCGATGGCGACGCCGGCCAGAGCAAGTTCGTCGACCGTGTAGAGCGGCGTCTGGCCGAATTCGGTGATGTTGGCGAGCACAGGCACCTTGACCGCGTCGGCGAAGCGCCGGTACATCGCGAGCTCGGTGATCGCCTCCGGGAAGATCATGTCGGCGCCGGCCTCGACACAGGCGCGCGCCCGGTCGATCGCCGCCTCGAGGCCTTCGACGGCGAGGGCGTCGGTGCGCGCCATAAGCACGAAGTCGGGGTCGGTCCGGGCATCGACGGCGGCCTTGATGCGATCGACCATTTCGGCTTTCGACACCAGTTCCTTGCCGGGGCGGTGACCGCAGCGCTTGGCGCCGACCTGGTCCTCGATGTGCATCGCCGCGGCGCCGAACTTGATAAGCGACTTGACCGTGCGGCCGATGTTGAAGGCCGAGGCGCCGAACCCGGTGTCGACATCGACCAAGAGCGGGAGGGCGCAGGCGTCGGTGATGCGGCGCACGTCGGTCAACACGTCGTCCAGGCCGCTTATGCCCAGGTCCGGCACGCCGAGGGAGCCGGCGGCGACTCCGCCTCCCGATAAGTAGATGGCGCGGAAGCCCGACTTCTCGGCGAGCATCGCGTGATAGGCGCAGATCGCGCCGGGCACCTGCAGCGGGGCTTCGGCGGCCAGCGCGGCGCGGAATCTTCCGCCGGGGGAGGATGGGGTCATGATCGCTTCACGCCCCGGCCGCGGTCGCGCCGCCCTCAGCGTCGGGGGCAAAAAAGGCCTCGGCTGCGGCGGGCAGTCTCGCCCCCGCTGCGTGGGCTTGCTGCAGCAGGTCCCAGAAGTAGCGATAGGAGGCCCGATCGTAGAGCTTGCCGTGGTGGCGGATCGGCCCCCAGTCGGCCGCCTGCGCCGCGGCGAGCACCGCCGCGGCGATCTGCACCGCGTCCGGGTCGGGATTGAAGGCGCGCACGATCGGCTCGATCTGCGCCGGGTGGATGCTCCACATGCGCAGGAAGCCGAACTCGGTTCTCGCCCGCGTGGCGTCGGCATGCACCGCCTGCGGGTCATCGAGGGCGAGGGTCACGCCGTGGGCGGGCACGACCGCGTGTGCCAGCGCCGCCGCGGCGACCTCGCACTTGGCGCGCCGCACCAGGGGATGGTCGAATTGCCCGGGGCTCTGCATGGCCGCCTCGGGAATTGCCCCGTGGTGCGCGCTGACGAAATCGAGCGTGCCGAAGTCGAGGCTCGCCACGCCGGGCAAGGCGGCGATGGCCCAGGCATCGTGCACCGCTCCCGGAGTCTCGATCATGACGCAAACCGGTATGGTCCGGTGCACGCCCGAGCGCAGCGACTCCTCGCGCAGCGCGTGCAGGAAGCGCTCGACGTCGGCGGCGGCGTTGACTTTGGGCAGGGTCAGGAAGGCGATCCGCGCACCGGCCTCGCCGACCAGGATGTCGAGCTCGGCGCGCCACGCCGGGTGGGTCAGGTCGTGGATGCGCGCGCCGACCCGGTCGAAGGCGTTGCCCGCGCCGGCGATCAGGGCTGCCATGGCCCTGGCGTGGGCGCGTTCCTGGCCGACGGGAGCGCCGTCTTCGCAGTCGCAGGCGACGTCGAACACCGGTCCCATCTCACGCTGCAGCCCGAGCGCCTTTTGCAGGTGGCGCTCGTTGCCCGCGTAGTGGACGCACGGCGGCAGCCGCGGCAGCGCGCGCCCGCCGCCGTACAGCGCCGCGGCAGGATGCAGCGGGCGCGGCGCGGCTTCGCTCGAGCGCTCCGGGCGCAGCATTTCGGCTTCGGCCATGACTCCGGTTCTCACCCGAGGAGCGACGCGACGCCGGCGCGCTCCTCTTCGAGTTCCTTGAGCGTCGCGTCCATCCGCTCGCGCGAAAACGCGTCGATCTCCAGTCCCTGCACCAGCGCGTGCTCGCCGCCGGAGGTGGTGACCGGGAAGCCGTACATGAGGTCGCGCGGAATGCCATAGCTGCCGTCGGAGGCAACGCCCATCGTCACCCATTTGCCGTTGCTGCCCCGCAGCCAGTCGCGAACATGGTCGATGGCGGCGTTGGCGGCCGACGCGGCCGAGGACAGCCCGCGCGCCTCGATGATCGCCGCGCCGCGCTTGCCAACCGTGGGAATGAACACGCTGCGGTTCCAGTTCTCGTCGTTGATGCGCGCCTTGAGCGAGGCGCCATCGGTGGTGGCGAAGCGATAATCGGGATACATCGTCGGCGAGTGGTTGCCCCATACGACCAGGCGCTCGATCGAGGCGACGGCGACGCCGGCCTTCGCGGCGAGCTGCGAAAGCGCGCGATTGTGGTCGAGCCGCAGCATGGCGGTAAAGTTCTGCCGCGGCAACGACGGCGCCGAGCGCATGGCGATGTAGGCGTTGGTGTTGGCCGGATTGCCGACCACCAGCACCTTGACGCCGCGGCTGGCAACCGCATCGAGGGCCTTGCCCTGGGCGGTGAAGATCTTGGCGTTTTCGAGCAGCAGATCCTTGCGCTCCATGCCAGGCCCGCGCGGCCGGGCGCCGACCAAAAGCGCGACTTCGGCGTCCTTGAAGGCGAGGTTCGGGTCGCCGCTGCCCGTCATTCCGGCCAGCAGCGGAAAGGCACAATCCTCGATCTCCATCATCACGCCCTTGAGCGCCGCCTGCACCTTGTCGATGGGCAACTCCAGCAACTGCAGGATCACCGGCTGATCGGGGCCGAGCATCTGGCCGCTGGCGATTCGGAACAGCAGGCTGTAGCCGATCTGGCCGGCGGCGCCGGTGACCGCTACGCGGACGGGCTTGTTCATGACGAATGACTCCTGGCGAGCATGGGTCGGGCGATCGGGACAATCCGGGCGATCCAACCGGTGGGGGGCTGCGACGCATGCGCCGGCGCTGCGCACCCCTAGTCGAGTTGCGCCGAAGAACGTCGCGATGCGAATGTTACGGCGCTCGCCGCGGGGTGTCGAGTCCGGAATGGGCGCGGCGCACCTCGCGCCGCTTCAAAACACGCCTCGCGGTGGCCGCAAAGGCACGATTGGCTGTATAATTTTTACCGTGCACCGACCACCGGGCGCTTTTGCCTCCTCGCGCCGAGATTCGCCATGCCTGCCCTCGAGCGACCCGTGACCAAGCAGCGTCCGGTCTACCTGAACCTGGTGCGCATCCGTCTACCGCTGCCCGGCATCGTGTCGATCCTGCACCGGCTGAGCGGCCTGGCGCTGTTTCTGCTCGGCCTGCCGCTGCTGCTCGTCGGCGTCGAGCGCAGCTTAGCCTCGCCGGAGGCATTCGAGGGCTTCCGCTCAGCGCTGTCGAACCCGCTTGCGAAGATCGTCCTGATCGGGCTGGCGTGGGCCTACCTGCACCATTTCTGCGCAGGAATTCGCTTTCTGCTGCTCGATATCCACCAGGGCATCGAACTCAAGCCGGCGCGCCAATCGAGCGTCGTGGTGCTCGTCGTGAGCCTGGCGCTCGCCGTTCTAGTCGGAGTGCGGCTGTGGTGAGGCGCATCGTCGTCGGTGCGCACTACGGGCTCAAGGACTGGCTCGTACAGCGCATCACGGCGGTGGTCATGGTGCTCTACACGCTGCTCTGGCTGGCGATCGCCTGGTACCGGGGTGGCATGGATTACGCGCTGTGGCAGGCGCTGTTCGCGAACAGCGCCTTCCGCGTCGCCACGCTGCTGTTCTGGCTTGCGCTGCTGTGGCATGCCTGGGTGGGCATGCGCGACATCTGGATGGATTATCTGAAGCCGACCGCGCTGCGGCTGACCTTCGAAACGCTGACCGCGCTGACCCTGTTCGCCTACGCCGTCTGGCTCATCGACCTGCTCTGGGGGCGCCGGTGAGCCCGCCGGTGCGCAAGTTCGATGCCATCGTCGTCGGCGCGGGAGGCTCGGGCATGCGTGCCTCGTTGCAACTTGCGCAGGCCGGGTTGTCGGTGGCGGTGCTGTCGAAGGTGTTTCCCACCCGTTCCCATACCGTGGCGGCGCAGGGCGGCATCGGGGCATCGCTGGGCAACATGAACGAGGATCACTGGCTCTGGCACATGTACGACACGATCAAGGGCTCCGACTGGCTCGGCGACCAGGACGCGATCGAGTACATGTGCCGCGCGGCGCCGGAAGTCGTCTACGAGCTCGAGCATTTCGGCATGCCGTTTGACCGCAACGCCGACGGGACGATCTATCAGCGGCCGTTCGGCGGGCATTCGGCGAACTTCGGCGAGAAACCGGTGCAGCGCGCCTGCGCGGCGGCCGATCGCACCGGCCACGCCATGCTGCATACGCTGTATCAGCGCAACGTCCGCGCCCGCACCCATTTCTTTGTTGAATGGATGGCGCTCGACCTCATCCGCGATGCCGACGGGGATGTGCTGGGGGTGAGCGCGCTGGAGATGGAAAGCGGCGAGGTCATGATCCTGCAGGCGAAGGCGACCCTGCTTGCCACGGGCGGCGCCGGACGCATCTTCGCCGCCAGCACCAACGCCTTCATCTGCACCGGCGACGGCTTGGGCATGGCGGCGCGCGCCGGCATACCGCTCGAGGACATGGAGTTCTGGCAGTTCCACCCCACCGGAGTTGCCGGCGCCGGGGTGCTGATCACCGAGGGGGTGCGTGGCGAGGGCGGCATCCTGCTCAACAGCAACGGCGAGCGCTTCATGGAGCGCTACGCGCCCAACCTCAAGGATCTCGCGTCGCGCGACGTCGTGTCGCGCTCGATGGACCAGGAGATCAAGGAGGGACGCGGCTGCGGGCCGCACAAGGATCACGTGCTGCTCAAACTCGATCACCTCGGGCCGGAGGTGATCATGAAGCGGCTGCCGTCGATCCGCGAGATCGCGATCAAGTTTGCCAACGTCGACCCGATCCGCGAGCCGATCCCGGTGGTGCCGACCATCCATTACATGATGGGCGGCATCCCCACCAACATCCACGGTCAGGTCGTGGCGCCTGCCGGCGGCGATCCGGCTGCCGTCATCGAGGGAGCGTACGCGGTGGGCGAGTGCGCCTGCGTGTCGGTGCACGGAGCCAATCGCCTGGGCACCAACTCGCTGCTCGATCTGCTGGTGTTCGGCCGCGCGGCGGGGAACCACATCGTGGGCCGCGAGCTGCAGCGGCGAGCGCACAAGCCGCTGCCGGCGGACGCAGCCGGCGGCGCGCTCTCGCGTCTGGCGCGCCTGGACGGCGCGACAGCGGGCGAGCAGGTCTCCGAGGTCGCCCAGACCCTGCGCCGGACCGTGCAGGGCCACTGCGGTGTATTCCGCAACGAACAGCTGCTGCGCGAAGGCCTGACCAAGATCATGGAAGTCGAAGAGCGCGTGCGGCGGGTGGCGATCAAGGACAAGAGCAAGACATTCAACACCGCGCGCGTCGAGGCGCTCGAACTCGACAACCTGATCGAGGTGGCCAAGGCGTCGATCGCATCGGCCCTGGCGCGGCAGGAGTCACGGGGCGCCCAGGCGCGCAGCGATTTCCCCGCCCGCGACGATGTCAACTGGCTCAAGCACTCGCTCTGGTACCGCGACGGCAACCGCCTCGCCTACAAGCCGGTGAACATGAAACCGCTCTCCGTCGAGGCGTTTCCGCCGAAATCGCGTACCTATTAGGATTGCCCGGCATGAGATTCCGCATCTACCGCTACGATCCCGACCAGGATGCCGCGCCGCGGCTGCAGGACTACGACGTGCCGCTCGATCCGCACGACCGCATGCTTCTCGACGCGTTGATCAGGGTCAAGGCGTACGACGACACGCTCTCCTTCCGCCGCTCCTGCCGCGAAGGCGTCTGCGGCTCCGACGCGATGAACATCAACGGCAAGAACGGGCTTGCCTGCATCACCAATCTGCGGGAGTTGAAGGAACCCGTCGAGCTGCGGCCGATCCCGGGGTTGCCGGTGATCCGCGACCTGATCGTCGACATGAGCCAGTTCTTCAAGCAGTATCACTCGATCAAGCCGTACCTGATCAACGACACCGCGCCGCCGGAGAAGGAGCGCCTGCAGTCGCCGCAGGACCGCGATGAGCTCGACGGCCTCTACGAGTGCATCCTTTGCGCGTGCTGCTCGACCGCCTGCCCGTCATTCTGGTGGAACCCGGACAAGTTCGTCGGCCCCGCCGGGCTGCTTGCGGCGTACCGCTTCATCGCCGATTCGCGCGACCTGGCGACCGGCGAGCGCCTCGACAACCTGAACGATCCGTACCGCCTGTTCCGATGCCATACGATCATGAATTGCGTCGACGTCTGTCCGAAGAACCTGAATCCGACAAAAGCGATCGGCAAGATCAAGGAGCTCATGATCAAGCGGGCCGTGTGATCGGCGCCCTTCGCCCCTGTCCGCGGACCGCTCGGATCGAGCCGCATTGACGCCGGGCATGGCTTCTCGCGTCGAACTCAACCGCCTGCGCTGGCGCTGCCGGCGCGGGATGCTGGAGAACGATCTGGTCCTGGCGCGCTTCCTTGACGGGCGCGGTGACGGCGTCTCGGAGCAGGAGATCGCCGCCCTGGACCGGCTGCTGGAACTGAACGACAACGAGCTTTGGGATCTGCTATCGGGTCGGCAGGAGACCGCGGACAGCGCGGTAGCGCCGCTGCTGAGAGCGCTCAGGGCCGTACGCGCATGCGAGGATGCACCGCCGTCGGGTGCGTCCGTTTCTGACCCCGCCTGGGAGTAATACGTCATGACCGACCGCACCGCAACCCTGAATTTCAGCGACGGCTCACCGTCCGTCTCCTTCCCGATCCTGCCGGGCACGATCGGTCCGGAGGTGGCCGACATCAGGGCGCTCTATGGCAAGACCGGCAAGTTCACCTACGATCCGGGCTTCCTGTCGACCGCGTCCTGCGCCTCGAAGATCACCTATATCGACGGCGACAAGGGCGAGCTCCTGTACCGCGGCTATCCGATCGAGCAGCTCGCGGTGCACTGCAACTTTCTCGAAGTCTGCTACCTGCTGTTGCGCGGCGAGCTGCCTACAGCGGAGCAGAACACCGAGTTCGTGCATACCGTCACCCTGCATACGATGGTGCACGAGCAGATGAACCAGTTTTTCCGCGGCTTCCGCCGCGACTCGCACCCGATGGCGATGCTGGTCGGCGTAGTCGGCTCGCTGTCGGCCTTCTACCACGACTCGCTCGACATCACCGATCCGTGGCACCGCGAAGTGTCGGCGATCCGCCTGATCGCCAAGCTGCCCACGCTGGTGGCGACGTGCTACAAGTACACCCTTGGCCAGCCGTTCGTCTACCCGCGCAACGAGCTCTATTACACGGCGAACTTCATGCGCATGATGTTCTCCGTGCCGTGCGAGGAATACAAGGTCAACGACGTGCTGGTGCGCGCGCTCGACCGCTTCTTCATCCTGCATGCCGATCATGAGCAGAACGCGTCGACCTCGACGGTGCGTCTGGCCGGGTCGTCCGGCGCCAACCCCTTCGCCTGCATCGCCGCCGGCATCGCCTGTCTCTGGGGCCCCGCGCACGGCGGCGCCAACGAGGCGGCGCTCAACATGCTCGAGGAGATCGGCGACGTGTCCAAGATCGGCGAGTTCATCAAGCGGGTCAAGGACAAGAATTCCGGGGTCAAGCTCATGGGCTTCGGGCACCGCGTGTACAAGAACTACGACCCGCGCGCGAAGCTCATGCGCGAGACCTGTTACGAGGTGCTCGAGGACCTGGGGCTGCACGACGACCGCTTGTTCAAGCTGGCCATGGCGCTGGAGAAGATCGCGCTCGAGGACGACTATTTCGTGCAGCGCAAGCTCTATCCGAACGTCGATTTCTACTCCGGCATCGTGCAGCGCGCGATCGGCATACCGGTGGGGCTGTTCACGGCCATCTTCGCCCTGGCGCGGACCGTCGGCTGGATCGCGCAATGGAACGAGATGATCTCCGATCCGGAGCAGAAGATCGGCCGCCCGCGCCAGCTCTATACCGGGGCTGCCCGCAGAGACGTCAAGCCGATGGCGCAGCGCTGACCTTTTGGACCACCGAACGACGAGGCGGACCGCCATGATGGACGAACTACGCGCTACATCGACCCTGTTCGGGAGCAACGCCCCGTTCATCGAGCAGCAGTACGAGATCTACCTCGCCGATCCCGGCGCGGTCGGCGCCGACTGGCGGGCCTACTTCGACGAGCTGCGCGACGGCGCGCAGGACGTGGCGCACGCGCCGGTCATCGACTCCTTCATCCAGCTCGCGAAGAGCCGCCGCCTGGCGGCGCCCATGGTCGATGCGCAGGCGATGCACAAGCAGGTGCTCGTGCTGCGGCTGATAAGCAAGTTCCGTACGCTGGGCGTCTTCCAGGCCGACCTCGATCCGCTCAAGCGCCAGGAAAAGCCGTATATCGCGGATCTGGACCTGGCGAGCTACGGCTTTTCCGAAGCCGACCTGGAGTCCGAGTTCAACGTCGGCTCCTACAAGGGTGCGCCCGGCGGCGGGAGCCAGATGCGCCTGCGCGACCTGATCGCGGCCCTGCAGGATACGTACTGCCGCACCTTCGCGACCGAGTACATGTACATGTCCGACACGGCGCAGAAGCGGTTCATCCAGGAGCGAATCGAGCCGCTGCGCTCGCGTCCCCACTATTCGCCCGAGTTCCGCCAGCACATCCTCGAGCGGCTGACCGCGGCCGAGACGCTGGAGCGCTACCTCGGAACCAAGTATGTCGGGCAGAAGCGCTTCTCGGGCGAGGGCGGGGACACGATGATTCCCATGCTCGACCACCTGATCCAGAAGTCGGGCGCGGCCGGCGTGCAGGAGATGGTCATCGGCATGGCCCATCGCGGCCGGCTCAACGTGCTGGTCAATACCCTGGGCAAGATGCCGGCCAACCTGTTCGCGGAGTTCGAGGGCAAGCTCGCGAGCGATCTGTCCGCCGGCGACGTGAAGTATCACCAGGGGTTCTCCTCCGACGTGGCCACGCCCGGCGGACCGATGCACGTGACGCTCGCCTTCAACCCCTCGCACCTCGAGATCGTCAACCCGGTGGTCGAGGGCTCGGTGCGCGCCCGCCAGCACCGGCGCAAGGATGAGACCTTCGACCAGGTGATGCCGGTGCTCATCCACGGCGACGCGGCGATTGCCGGTCAGGGCGTGGTGCAGGAAACGCTCAACCTGTCGCAGACGCGCGGCTATCGCACCGGCGGCACGATCCACATCGTCGTCAACAACCAGATCGGGTTCACCACCTCCGACCCGCGCGATACCCGCGGCACCCTCTACTGCACCGACGTGGCCAAGATGGTCGAGGCGCCGATCTTCCACGTCAACGGCGACGATCCGGAAGCGGCGCTGTTGGCCATCGAGATTGCCATCGAGTATCGACAGAAATTCGACCGCGACGTGTTCATCGACCTGGTCTGCTTTCGTCGCCAGGGCCACAACGAGGCCGACGAGCCGATGATCACCCAACCGCTGATGTACAAATCGATCCACGAGCATCCGGGCACGCGCGCGCTGTATGCGAGGCGCCTGGTCGGCGAAGGGGTGATCACGGCCGACGCGGCCGAGGCGATGATCGCCACCTATCGCACGGCAATGGACAAGGGCCTGCACACCAACACCACCATCCTCTCCAATTACAAGCCGCCGTTTGCCGTCGACTGGACGCCCTACCTGGGCAAGCACTGGACCGACGCCGCCGACACGGCGGTGGCGATGAAGACGCTCAAGTTGCTCGCGCGCCGGGTTACCGACGTGCCGGCGAACTTCAAGCTCCACCCGCGGGTGGAGAAGGTCATCGCCGACCGCCGGGCCATGGGCGAGGGCGAGCTGCCGCTCGACTGGGGCATGGGCGAGACGCTCGCCTACGCGAGCCTGCTCGACCAGGGCTACGGGGTGCGTCTTTCCGGCCAGGATTCGGCGCGCGGCACCTTCTCCCACCGCCACGCCGTGCTGCACGACCAGAACCGGGAGAAATGGGATGCCGGCATCTGGATTCCCCTGCAGCACATCAAGGACGGCCAGCCCGACTTCGAGGTCATCGACTCGGTACTCTCCGAGGAGGCTGTGCTCGGCTTCGAGTACGGCTACGCGACCTCGGAGCCGATGCGAATGGTGATCTGGGAGGCGCAATTCGGCGATTTCGCCAACGGGGCGCAGGTCGTCATCGACCAGTTCATCGCCGCCGGCGAGGTCAAGTGGGGTCGGATCTGCGGCCTGACGCTGCTCCTTCCCCACGGCTACGAAGGGCAGGGCCCCGAGCATTCGTCAGCACGGCCGGAGCGCTTTCTGCAGCTGTGCGCCGAGCACAACATGCAGGTGTGCGTGCCGACCAACCCGGCGCAGATTTTCCACCTGCTGCGCCGGCAGATGGTGCGCGACTTCCGCAAGCCGCTCATCGTCATGAGCCCGAAGAGTCTGCTGCGGCACAAGGCCGCGGTGTCGGCGTTCTCCGAGCTCGCGGACGGACGCTTCAATACGGTCATCGGCGACGCCGAGAAGCTCGTGGCCAAGAACGTGCGCCGGGTGATCGTTTGCAGCGGCAAGGTGTACTACGACCTGATCGATTTTCGGCGTGCCAACAAGATCGCCGACATGGCCGTGATCCGCCTCGAGCAGCAGTATCCCTTCCCCCACGCCGACTTCAAGGCGCAGATCGCCAAGTATGCGGCGGCGAAGGAAGTCGTGTGGTGCCAGGAAGAACCGCAGAATCAGGGCGCGTGGTACCGCCTGCGTGCCTATCTGCGCAGTGACATCGATGAAAAGCAGCTGCTGGCCTACGCCGGGCGGCCGATCTCGGCTTCGCCCGCCGTGGGCTACGCCTCGAAGCACCTCGCGCAGCAGCAGCAGTTGGTCGCCGATGCGTTCGCCACGAGGCTCGCGTCGGGCGAGATGGTCACCGCGCACTGATTCGCCAACCCGCAAAGCAGGCAGACAAGAAGCGTTCATCATGTCGATCGAAGTGAAGGTACCGGTATTGCCGGAGTCGGTCGCCGAAGCAACGCTGGTCAACTGGCATAAGAAGGTCGGCGACGCGGTCAGTCGGGACGAGAACCTGGTCGACGTCGAGACCGACAAGGTGGTGCTCGAACTGCCCGCCCCCGCGGCTGGCGTGTTGACCGAAATCCGCAGGCCCGATGGGGCGACGGTCGTGGCGCAGGAGGTCATCGCCGTCATCGACCCGGCGGCGGCTGGTGCGGCTGCCGCGCCGCCCACGGCGACTGCCGCGCCGTCGGCGCCCGCCGCCGCGCCCGCTGCCGCGCCGTCGGCGAGCGCGCCGGCCAGCGCAACAGTGAGCGCCCTGCCGGCGGCACGCAAGCTCATGGCCGAGCAGCAACTGAGTCCCTCCGAGGTTGCCGGCAGCGGACGCGGCGGGCGCATCACCAAGGCCGACGTGCTCGCCGCGGCGCAGGCGCGAGGCGAGGGCCCTGCGCCGGCGGCCACTGGCGCCGCGGCGCCACCGCCTGCGCCACCGCCTGCGCCGCCGCAAGTGGCGCTGCCCGCCGGCCAGAGCGCCCGGCCGGAACAACGCGTTCCGATGTCGCGGCTGCGGCAGCGCGTCGCCGAGCGCCTGGTGCAATCGCAGGCGACCGCCGCGATCCTGACCACCTTCAATGAAGTCAACATGGCGGCGGTGATCGAGCTGCGCAATCGCTACAAGGATCGCTTCGAAAAGGAGCACGGGGTCAAGCTCGGATTCATGGGCTTCTTCGTCAAGGCGGCGGTGCATGCGCTGAAGAAATTTCCGCTGGTCAACGCCTCGATCGACGGTACCGATATCGTCTATCACGGCTATTTCGACATCGGCATCGCGGTCGGCAGCCCGCGCGGCCTGGTGGTGCCGATCCTTCGCGACGCCGATCAGCTCACCATCGCCGAGATCGAGCAGCAGATCGCCGACTTCGGCAAGCGCGCCCAGGAGGGGAAGCTCAGCGTCGGCGAGCTGACCGGCGGCACCTACACGATTTCCAACGGCGGCGTGTTCGGTTCGCTGCTCTCCACACCGATCATCAATCCGCCCCAGTCGGCGATCCTCGGCGTGCACGCGACGCGCGACCGGCCGGTGGTGGAGAACGGGCAGGTGGTGGTGCGGCCGATGAACTATCTGGCGCAGTCCTACGACCATCGCATCATTGACGGCCGCGAGGCGGTATTGTCCCTGGTGGCCATCAAGGATGCGCTGGAAGACCCGGCTCGCATGCTGCTCGACCTGTGATCGCGCAAAGCCCAGGCAGCCCCGTGGCCGATCCATTCGATGTCATCGTCATCGGCGCCGGACCGGGCGGCTACATCGCCGCCATACGCGCCGCCCAGCTCGGCTTCAGGACGGCCTGCATCGACGACTGGACCACCGCCGACGGCAAGCCGGCGCCCGGCGGAACCTGCACCAACGTCGGCTGCATCCCGTCGAAGGCCCTGCTGCAATCGTCGGAGAATTACGAGCATGCCGGGCACGGCTTCGCCGAGCACGGCATCGAGATCAAGGGCCTCGCCGTCGACCTCGGGCGCATGCTCGCGCGCAAGGAAAAAGTGGTCCGCCAGAACAACGACGGCATCGTCTACCTGTTCAAGAAGAACAAGGTGGCGCTCTTCACCGGGGTCGGCAGCTTTGCCGGCGGCGCTCCAGGGGCATGGCAGATCAAGGTCGCCGGATCGGATCCCGCCTCGCTCACCGCCAAGCAGGTCATCGTCGCGACCGGGTCGAAGCCGCGTGCCCTGGTGATCGGCGGCAATGCGCTGCCGTTCGACAAGCGCCTGATTCTCGACAACGACGGTGCGCTCGCGCTCCCCGCCGTGCCGAAGAAGCTGGGCGTCGTCGGCGCCGGCGTCATCGGCCTCGAGATGGGCAGCGTCTGGCGCCGCCTCGGTGCCGAGGTCACGCTGCTCGAAGCGCTGCCGGTGTTTCTCGGCGCCGCCGACGAGCAGGTGGCAAAGGAGGCGTGGAAGGCGTTCACCAAGCAGGGCCTAACGATCGAGCTCGGGCGTGAAGATCACCGACGTCACCGCGAACGACGCGGTGACCGTCGAGTACGACGATGCCCAGGGGCGCAAGCAGAGCGCGCGCTTCGACCGGCTGATCGTCTCCATCGGGCGCGTTCCGCACACCGCCGGCCTCGGCGCGAAGGAGGTCGGGCTCGCGCTGGACGAGCGCGGCTTCGTCGCCGTCGACGGCGACTGCAAGACCAATCTCGCCGGCGTGTGGGCGATCGGCGACGTGGTACGCGGTCCGATGCTCGCCCACAAGGCCGAGGAGGAAGGCGTGGCGGTGGCCGAGCGCATCGCCGGCCAGCACGGGCACGTCGACTTCAACACCGTGCCCTGGGTGATCTACACCGCGCCGGAAATCGCCTGGGTCGGCCAGACCGAGCAGCAGCTCAAGGCCGCCGGCGTCGACTATCGCAGCGGAGTGTTTCCCTTTTCGGCCAACGGCCGCGCCCGGGCCATGGGCGAGACGCGGGGATTCGTGAAGCTCCTCGCCGACGCCAAGACCGACCGCATTCTCGGCATGCACGCCATCGGACCGTTGGTCTCGGAACTGATCGCCGAAGGCGTCGTGGCCATGGAATTCGGCGCCGCCAGCGAGGACATCGCGCGCATCTGCCACGCCCACCCGTCGCTGTCCGAAGCGGTGAAGGAAGCCGCGCTTGCGGTTGACCGGCGTACTCTCAACCTCTGAGGCTCCCGCCGAGCGCGGGGCGCGACGCCACGTGAACGACGCCACGCCACCGTTGGAGGGCGATCGCGGCGAGCTGTTGCGGCAGCTTGGCGCCGAGCTCGCCGGGCGCAACATTGTCCTCGACGCCGCGCAGCGCGCGGCGCTGGAACGCCTGCAGAGGCTCTCCGACGAGCTCGTGGTTTTCAAGAAGGCCCGGCGGTCGTTGCTGCAGCGCTGGCTCAATCCGCCCACGCCCCCGCGCGGGGTCTACCTTTGGGGCGGGGTCGGGCGCGGCAAGAGCTTCCTCATGGACGCCTTCTACCGCGCGGTACCGATCCGGCGCAAGACGCGCGTGCATTTCCACGCCTTCATGCGCGACGTGCACGCAGGAGCTGCAGACGCTCAAGCGCGAGGAGGACCCGCTCTTGGCCGTCGCCGCGCGCCTCGCCCGCCGCCATCGCCTGGTCTGCTTCGACGAATTCCACGTCTCGGACGTCGCCGACGCGATGATCCTCGGCCGGCTGCTCACGGCGCTGTTCGACCGCGGCGTGGTGTTCGTCATGACCTCGAACTATCGGCCCGACGACCTCTATCCGAACGGCCTGCAGCGGCAGAACCTGCTGCCGACCATCGCCCTGCTAAGGCAGTGGCTCGACGTGCTCGAGGTCGACGGCGGCGCCGACTACCGCCTGCGCGAGCTCGAGCACGAGCAGTGCTACTACACGCCGCTGTCCGACGCGGTCGAGGCATCCCTGGCGACCCGCTTCGAGCGTATGCGCGCGGGCGCGGAGGAGGATGCGCGGCTGACCGTCGAGGCACGCACCGTGCGGGCGAAAAGGCGCTCCGGGAGCGTCGTGTGGTTCGATTTCGAGACCTTGTGCGAGGGCCCGCGCTCCCAGCTCGACTACCTCGAGCTCGCGCGCCGCTTCGCCGTCGTAATCGTCTCCGGGGTGCCCCGGCTGAGCGCGGACATGGGCAACGCCGCGCGGCGCTTTACCTGGCTCGTCGACGTGCTCTACGATCATCGGGTAAAGTTACTGCTGTCGGCGGCGGTCCCGCCCGGGGAGCTCTACCGGGAGGGGCCCAACAGCCAGGATTTTGCGCGCACCGCAAGCCGCCTGATCGAAATGCGCACCCGAGAATACATGGCATTGCCGCACCAGGCGGGCGCGCCCGCGCATACCCACGGCGCCCTGAAGGAGGACCCTACCCATGCACCGGTTCAAGGCTTACCGCACGTTCGAAGACGACAAGGTGGTGTCGAGCCGCTTCGTCGAGATGACCGAAGAGGATCTCGATCCGGGCGACGTCATCGTCCGCACCAAGTACTCGACCATCAACTACAAGGATGCGCTGTCGTACAACGGCACCGGCAGGATCATGCGCAAGTTCCCGACCGTCGGTGGCATCGACATGGCCGGAACGGTGGAGAACTCCGCCGACCCGCGCTTCAAGCGCGGCGACAAGGTGATCGTGCACGCCTACGACTTCGGTGTCGCGCACGACGGCGGCTACTCCGAATACGTCCGCGTCCCGGCCGACTGGGTCGTGCGTCGCCCCGAGGCCATGACCGCGTTCGACGCCATGACGCTCGGCACGGCGGGATTCACAGCCGCGCAGGCCATCATGCTCATGGAACACAGCGGCCTCAAACCGGGCAACGGTCCGGTGGCGGTAACCGGTGCCACCGGCGGCGTGGGCAGCGTCGCCATCGAGATCCTGGCCAAGCGCGGTTATCACGTGGTCGCGATCACCGGCAAGGAGGAGGAAACCGCGTACCTGCGCGGCCTCGGCGCGAAGGAGGTCAGGTTGCGCCAGTCCATCGATCTGGCCAACATCCGGCCGCTCGACAAGGCGATCTGGGCGGGCGCCATCGACAACCTGGGCGGCGACATGCTGGCGTGGCTGCTGCTCGACCATGAAGATCGGAGGCACCGTGGCTGCCGTGGGGCTCGCGACCAGCCCTAAGCTCAACACGACGGTGATGCCGTTCATCCTGCGCGGCGTGCAGCTGCTCGGCGTCGACAGCGCCAATTGCCCGATGCAACTGCGCCAGGCGATCTGGAACAAGCTCGCCGTCGAATGGCGGCCCGACTGTGTGCACGATTCGGTCCGGACCATCGAATTCGAGGATCTGCCGACGTCATTTCGATGCCTACCTGAAGGGCCTGGTGCGGGGCCGCACGGTAGTGCGCATCGCCGCCGACACGCACCCGTAGCGGAAGGCCGCCGCGCACCGGCCTTGCGGCGCGAGGTCGAGCAGGGCGTTGGCGCGCGCCGGCGCCTGGCTGGCACTGTCCTCGAACGCTCTGCCAGGCGCGGGCGAGCGGCTGGCGTTGATCTGGGTCAACGCTCCCGTGCACGCGGGCGGCTAGAATACGCCGGCGTGAACGGCACCGGCGCTGATCCGGCGCCGCGCGCGGAGGAGATTCCGGCATGGCCACCTACCGCGAGTACCACCGCCGCTCCCTGGACGATCGCGACGCCTTCTGGCGCGAGAAGGCGGCGCTCATCGACTGGCAGGCCCCGTTCGAACAGGTGCTCGACTACAGCCGGCCGCCGTTCGCACGCTGGTTCGTGGGCGGACGCACCAACCTGTGCCACAACGCGCTCGATCGTCACCTCGCAGCGCGCGGCGATCAACCCGCGCTGATCTATATCTCGACCGAGACCGGGGACCGGCGCGCCTACACCTACCGGAATCTGCGTCGGCCGTGAACAGCTGCGCCGCCATGCTCAACGCGCAGGGCGTCGGTCGTGGCGATCGCGTGCTCATCTACATGCCGATGGTCGCCGAGGCCGTGTTCGCGATGCTGGCGACGGTGCGCATCGGCGCAATCCACTCGGTGGTGTTCGGCGGCTTCGCGGCGGCGAGCCTCGCCACGCGGATCGACGATGCGCGACCGAAGGTCATGGTGACCGCCGACGCGGGCATGCGCGGAGGCAAGACCGTTCCCTACAAGCATCTGGTCGACGAAGCTTTGCGGCTGGCCAGGCACCCGCCGGGCAAGGTCATCATCGTCGACCGCAGGCTCGATCCCGGGCCGCCGCGCGTGGCAGGCCGCGACCTCGACTACGCGACCCTCGCCGCCGAGCACGCCGGCGCGCGCGTGCCCTGCGCGTGGCTGGAAGCCTCCGAGCCCTCGTACATCCTCTACACCTCCGGGACGACGGGCAAGCCGAAGGGCGTGCAGCGCGATACCGGAGGCTACGCGGTGGCCCTCGCCGCTTCGATGCGCGACATCTTCTGCCTGGCGCCGGGGGAGACGATGCTCACCACCAGCGACATCGGCTGGGTCGTCGGCCACTCCTACATCGTCTACGCGCCGTTGATCAACGGCTCGACGACGATCACTCTACGAGGGGCTGCCGATCCGTCCCGACCCCGGCATCTGGTGGAAAATCGTCGCCGACTGCAAGGTGCGCACGATGTTCAGCTCGCCCACCGCAATCCGCGTGCTCAAGAAGCAGGATCCGGCGTACATGAAGAAGTACGACCTGTCCTGCCTGCGCTATCTGTTCCTCGCCGGCGAGCCGCTCGACGAGCCGACCGCGCGCTGGGCCAGCGAATCGCTCGGCGTGCCCATCGTCGATCACTACTGGCAGACCGAAAGCGGCTGGCCGATCCTGTCTGCCCAGCCGGGCATCGAGGATACGCCGCGCAAGTTCGGCAGTCCGTCCTTCCCGGTGTGCGGCTACGACGTCAGGCTTCTGCACGAGACGACCGGGGAGGAGGTCGGCGTCGACGAGAAGGGCGTGCTGGCGATCGTGCCGCCGCTGCCGCCGGGGTGCATGACCACCATCTGGGGTGACGATGAGCGCTTCGTGCAGACCTATTTCTCCACCGTGCCGGGACGCCAGGTGTATTCGACGTTCGACTGGGCGAGGCGCGATGCGGACGGCTACTACTTCGTGCTCGGCCGCACCGACGACGTGATCAATGTCGCCGGCCACCGCCTCGGGACGCGCGAGATCGAGGAGGCGGTGCAGGCCCACGCCGGAATCGCCGAGGTCGCGGTAGTCGGTGTGCACGACAAGCTCAAGGGGCAGATTCCGGTGGCCTTCGCCGTGGTCCGCGATCCGGCGCGCGTCGCCACCGCGGCCGGTATCGCCGACCTGCGGCGCGAGGTGATGGACACGGTCGACCGCGAGCTCGGTGCGATCGCCCGTCCGGGCGCGGTGCATTTCGTGACCATGCTGCCGAAGACGCGCTCGGGCAAGCTCTTGCGGCGCTCGATCCAGGCGCTCGCCGAGGGCCGCGACCCGGGCGATCTGACCACCATCGAAGACCTCGGCGCCCTCGATCAGATCCGGGGCGCGCTGGGCGCGCAACCGCGCTAAACTATGCCTTTTCCGCACCATCCCCAGCCGTGTCCGCGACTCCGGCCGCCCCGCCGCACGTTCCGTTCGCGCGCGTCACCCGCGGCGACGCCGTCGACAGTGTCCACTACGGCTCGGTCGCGGTGGTCGACCGCGAGGGAAGACTGCTCTTCGCCGCCGGCGACCCGCAATACCTGACCACGACCCGCAGCGCGCTCAAGCCGCTGCAGGCCTTGCCGCTGGTCGCAGGTGGCGGAATCGAGCACTTCGGCTTTTCGCCGGAGCAGGTGGCGTTGCTGTGCGCCAGTCATTCCGGCGAGCCGCGACAGGTCGCGGCGGTCGCCGACATGCTCGAGCGCGCCGGATGTGTCCCAGAGCAGCTGCAATGCGGCGTGCACCCGCCGCTGTTCTACGCCGCGCGCGAAGAACTGCCGCCGCCAGGAGCGAAGTTCAGCCCGCTGCAGCACAACTGCTCGGGCAAGCACAGCGGCATGCTCGCCTACTGTCGCCAGCACGGCCTGCCGCTCGAAACCTATCTCGCTTTCGACCACCCGCTGCAGCAGGCGATCCGTAGCGCGGTGGCGGCCATGACCGGGCTCGCCGAGGGGGCGCTGGTGGCCGGCATCGACGGTTGCTCGGCGCCGAACTACGCCGTGCCGCTGGATCGGCTCGCCTACGCCTTCGCCCGCCTGGCCACCGGCGGCGACGATGCGCGCTACGGCGCCGCGCCGGCACGGCTGGCCGCGGCGATGAGCGCGCACCCGGAGATGGTGTCCGGCGAGGGCCGCAACGACCTCATGCTCATGCGCGCCGGTCGAGGCGACTGGGTGACCAAGGTCGGCGCCGAAGGCGTCCAGGCCATCGGCGTGCGCAGCAAGGGCTGGGGGATCGCCCTCAAGGTTGTAGACGGCAACGCCCGGGGCTTGCATCCGGCGACTGTCGCCGTGCTCGACCTGCTCGGGCTGCTCGATGCCGAGCAGCAGGCGATGCTCGCCACGTGGCGCGAACCGGTCATCCGCAATTACCGAGGCCTGGTGACCGGCCGCGTGCAACCGGCGGTGCGTCTGGAGCGCTGCGGCTAATTGAGGTGGTCCAAAACCCTGTCGGCGAGTGAACTTCCCGCGCCGCGGGTGGTCCAGAGGAGCAGGCAATCGTGCCGCGTGGCTGCCACGAGTGCCCCGCAGGGGGGTCGGCTATACTCCCGGCGGGTGCCGCGCCCACCTGACCGGGTGTGGCGAGAACAATAGATGACTCAGGGGCGGCCCGCGGATGGGTGACCGCGAAGTTGATCAGCAACTCGTGGAGCGTGCGCAACGAGGCGACAAGCGTGCTTTCGAGTTGCTGGTACTGAAGTACCAGCGCAAACTGGCGCGGCTGCTGTCGCGGCTGGTTCGCGATGCCGGGGAAGTTGAGGACGTGACGCAGGAGGCGTTCATCAAGGCCTACCGCGCACTGCCGAGCTTTCGCGGAGAAAGTGCGTTTTACACTTGGCTGTACCGTATCGCGATCAATACCGCCAAGAACTACCTGGTCGCGATAGGGCGGCGGGCGCCGACCTCGACTGGTTTCGACCACGAGGAGGCGGAAAACTTCGAGGACGCCGAGCAGCTGCGTGACTCGAATACGCCGGAGAATGAGCTGCTGGGCAGAGAAATCGCGGACACGGTCAACAAGGCGATGGACGCGCTGCCCGACGATCTGCGCACGGCGATCACGCTGCGCGAGATCGAGGGTTTGAGCTACGAAGAGATTGCCAACGTGATGAATTGTCCGATTGGCACGGTGCGCTCCCGGATTTTTCGGGCGCGCGAAGCGATTGCCGCGGAGTTGCGGCCGCTGCTGGGGACTGACAAGGACCGGAGATGGTAATGGGCAAATTCCAGGGTCCGTTGGACGGGGCCCCGCCCCTGACAGCGGAGGAAATCTCGCTGTGGATGGACGGCGAGCTCGATGTCGAGCGCAGCGCGCGCGCCTGCGACTGCGGCGACGATGCGACAACCAAGGCGACGTGGGCGTGCTACCACGAGATCGGAGACCAGCTGCGCGGCTGCGGCGGCTCGATCCGCGGCTTCGGGGCGCGCTTTTCGGCGCGGCTCGACGCCGAGCCGACGGTTCTGGCGCCGCGGGCTCGCCCGACGCCGGTGGCGGTGGCGTGGGCACTGGCGGCAAGCGTCGCCGCCGTCGGGGTTGTGGGCTGGGTGGCGCTGACCACCATGTCGGTGCCGCCGGCGGCGGTGACCACCGCCCAGCAGGCCGCGGTGGTTCGCCCCGCCGACGTGCGGCGCCCGGTTGTCAATGAGTACCTCCTCGCGCATCAGGAATACTCGCCGACCACGGCGATCCAGGGCGTGCGGCCGTATCTGCGCGCAGTCGCGACCGACACCCCGGATGCGCCGGAGTAACCGCGTCGCCGCGGCAGGCTCCGGCCGCCTTGCCCGGCGCAGCGCGTGCCTCGCCCTGGGCATGGCCGCGCTGGCGTGGCTGCCGACGGCGCTCGCCGACGACGCCGCCGAGTGGCTGCAGCATGCCGCCGTCGCTGCGCGCCAGCTCAACTACGTCGGCACACTGCTCTACCAGCACGACGGCCGGGTCGAGACCTCGCGCGTCATGCACATGGTCGACGCCCGCGGCGAGCATGAGAAACTGTTCAACCTCGACGGTCCGGCGCGCGAGGTGATTCGCAACAACGACGAGGTTCGCTGCTACTACCCCGACGCGAAGATCATCCGCATCGAGCCGCGCACCTACCGCAATGCCTTTCCGTCGCTGCTGCCCCAGCAGCTCGATACGCTGGCCGAGTACTATGTCTTCCGCAAGGCCGAGACGGCGCGAATCGCCGGCGTCGAGACGCAGGCCTTCGTGTTCGAGCCCAAGGACGGCATGCGCTACGGACACAAATTGTGGGCCGACCTGAATTCGGGCCTGCTGCTCAAGGCGCAGTTGCTAAACGAGCACAACGTGCCCATCGAGCAATTCGTATTCACCGATATCGAGATCGGCGGCAAGATCGACCGCGACAGCGTGCGCCCGACCTACCGGCCGCCGCCTCCGGATTGGGAGACCCGTATGTCCCTGCCCGGCGACGTCGTGCAGCAGGATACCGGCTGGCAGGTGAAGGAGTTGCCGCCCGGGTTTTCCAAGATCGTCGAGGGATACCGCACGCTGCGGGGCAAGGTCGGCCCGGTCGCGCACCTCGTCTTTTCCGACGGCTTGGTCGCGGTGTCGGTATTCGTCGAGCAGATGCCGCAGGCGCCGCAGCCGATCGGCTCCTCGCAGCAAGGGGGCATCAACGTGTACAGTCGCCAACTCGACGAACACCTGGTGACCGTGCTGGGCGAGACGCCCGGCGCGACGGTGCGCCAGATCGCGGATTCGGTCTCACATCGCTAGCGACGGGCCGCGTTGTGCATTCGCCGCAGCCTCAACCAGGGAAGGCAGCATGAAAATTCGCATATGGACGCTCGTGGGCGCGCTGTCGGGCGCCGTACTCTTCACCTCGGCGACGACAGCCCAGCCGGGCCGGGGATTGCCCGATTTCACGGAGCTCTACGAGCAACAGGGTCCTGCCGTGGTCAGCATCGACGTCACGCAGACGGTGCAGCGATCGCAATTGCCGGATCTGTCGGAGGACGATCCGTTCTACGAGTTCTTCCGCCGCTTCGGGCAGATCCCGCGCGGCCACGAGCGGCCGCGCGACCTCGAGCAGCAATCGGTCGGCTCGGGGTTCATCCTCTCCTCCGACGGCTACGTGCTGACCAACGCGCACGTGGTCGACGACGCGACTGAAGTCCTGGTCAAGCTCAGCGACAAGCGCGAATTCAAGGCCAAGGTCATTGGCAGCGACAAGCGCACCGATGTCGCCGTGCTCAAGATCGACGCCGCCGGCCTGCCCAAGGTGACCATCGGCGATCCGGACAAGCTCAAGGTCGGCGAGTGGGTCGCCGCGATCGGCAAGCCCTTCGGCCTGGAAAACACCATCACCGCCGGGATCGTCAGCGCCAAGGGGCGCGAGCTGCCCAACGAGAATCTGGTGCCGTTCATCCAGACCGACGTCGCCGATCAACCCCGGCAACTCCGGGGGGCCGCTGTTCAACCTGCGCGGCGAGGTCATCGGCATCAACTCGCTCATCTACAGCCGCACCGGCGGCTACATGGGACTGGCCTTCGCGATCCCGATCGACGTGGCCATGAGTGCGGTCAAGCAGATCCAGGAAAAGGGCCGGGTGACCCGGGGGCGCATCGGCGTGCAGATCCAGGAAGTGAGCAAGGAGACCGCCGATGCCTTCGGGCTGCCCAAGCCGACCGGGGCGCTGGTCAACTCGGTCGAAAAGGGCGGCCCCGCCGAGAAGGCGGGCGTCGAGTCGGGCGACATCATCCTCAAGGCCGACGGCAAGACGGTCAATTCGTCCACCGAGTTGCCGCGGATCATCACCCAGGTCAAGCCGGGGGCGAAGATCGTGCTGCAGGTATGGCGCAAGGGCGCCACGAAGGACCTGACGGTCACCGTGGCCGAGCTCAAGGACGAGGAGGCGCCGTCGGGCCGCAACGCCGCGCCGAACAAGGAGAAGGCGAAGCCCAATCGCATGGGCCTGGTGCTCGCCGATCTGAACGACGAGCAGAAGAAGGAGCTCGACATCAAGAATGGCGTGCTCATCGAGGACATCAGCGGCAGCGCGCGCGGCAACATCCAGCCCGGGGACGTGATCCTGGCAGTGATCAACAAGGGGGCGACCATCGATGCCAGGAGCGCCGATCAGGTCAACGCGCTGATCGCCAAGCTGGAAAAGGGCTCGGCGGTGACCTTCCTGCTGCGCCGCGGCGACCAGCAGTTCTACTCCAGCGTGAAGATCAATGGCGGAGAGTAATCGGCTGCGGCTCACCCTGCTGGTGCGCGCCTACTGCCACCTTTGCGACGAGATGCGCGAGGCCGTGGCGCCCTGGGCCGCGGCGGCAGGCTGCGAGGTCGAAGAGTTCGACGTCGATGCCGACCCGGCGCTCGAGGCGCGCTGGGGCAGCCTCGTGCCGGTGCTGCTCGCCGGCGAGCGCGAGCTCTGTCATTATCGTTTCGACCACGCGGCGCTAGGCGCCTTCGCAGCCGGCGCCGCCCAGTAAAGAGCGCGGCGGCGCGGGCGCGGGGCGCCGGTAGGCGACGAAGCGGACGCCGGCGGCGACGGAAAGCGGCTGCGACGCACGCACGGCAGGCGGCTTTTCCGCTACCATTCAACATTTTCCGCTGCGGCCGTGCCGCGTAGCCGGGGACAACGCAAGCGCAAGACCAAGGGCACCGGGTGCGGTGCCCTTCGCGTTTCATGGACAACGTCCGCAATTTCTCGATCATCGCGCATATCGACCACGGCAAGTCGACGCTGGCCGACCGCTTCATCCAGCGCTGCGGCGGGCTGTCCGACCGGGAGATGGGCGAGCAGGTGCTCGATTCGATGGATCTGGAGCGCGAGCGCGGCATCACGATCAAGGCCCAGACCGCGACGCTGTCGTATACGGCGCGCGACGGCCGCAACTACAGCCTGCATCTTATCGACACCCCGGGCCACGTCGACTTTGCCTACGAGGTCTCGCGCTCGCTCGCCGCCTGCGAGGGCGCGCTGCTCGTCGTCGACGCGTCGCAGGGCGTCGAGGCGCAGACGGTCGCCAATTGCTACACCGCGCTCGAGCAGGGGGTCGAGGTGGTCCCCGTGCTGAACAAGATCGACTTGCCGTCGGCCGACCCGGAACGCGTCATCGAGGAGATCGAGGACATCATCGGCATTCCGGCGCAGGATGCGGTGCGCGCCAGTGCCAAGACCGGCGAAGGCGTGGACGACATCCTGGAGGCGGTGATCGCGCGCATTCCGCCGCCGCGCGGCGATCCGGCCGGGCTCCTGCAGGCGCTGGTCATCGACTCCTGGTTCGACAACTACGTGGGCGTGGTCATGCTGGTGCGGGTCATGGAGGGAACCCTCAAGCCCAGGGAGCGCTTCCTGCTCATGGCGACCGGCGCCGTGTACAACTGCGAGCAGGTCGGCGTGTTCACCCCGAAGGCGCTCGCCCGCGGCGAGCTCGCCGCGGGCGACGTCGGATTCGTGACCGCCGGCATCAAGGAGCTCAAGTCGGCCCGGGTCGGCGACACGCTGACCCACGCCGCCCACCCGGCGGCGGCGGCGCTGCCCGGCTTCAAGGAGGTCAAGCCCCAGGTATTCGCCGGCCTCTACCCGGTGGAGGCCAACCAGTACGAAGCGCTGCGCGACGCGCTCGAGAAGCTGCATCTGAACGACGCGTCCCTGCACTACGAGCCCGAGGTCTCGCAGGCCCTCGGCTTCGGCTTCCGCTGCGGCTTCCTCGGCCTGCTGCACATGGACATCGTGCAGGAGCGGCTCGAACGCGAATACGACATGGACCTGATCACCACCGCGCCGACGGTCGTCTACCAGGTCCTCCTGCGCGACGGGACGCTCGCCGAGATCGAGAATCCGGCCAAGCTGCCCGATCTGTCCCGGGTCGAGGAAATACGCGAGCCGATCATCACTGCCACGATCCTCGTGCCGCAGGACTACGTAGGCCCCGTGCTGACCCTGTGCACCGAACGCCGGGGGGTGCAGAAGAACATGCAGTATGTCGGCCGCCAGGTCGTGCTCAGCTACGAACTGCCTCTGGCCGAAGTGGTGATGGATTTCTTCGATCGCCTGAAGTCGGTGTCCCGCGGCTATGCCTCGCTCGATTACGAATTCAAGGAGTTTCGCAGTGCTGACGTCGTCAAGCTTGACATCCTTATCAACAACGAGCGCGTCGATGCGCTTTCGGTCATGGTCCATCGCGCGGCGGCCCAATATCGCGGGCGGGAAGTGGTCACCAAGATGCGCTCCCTGATCCCGCGGCAGATGTTCGACGTCGCGATCCAGGCCGCGATCGGCGCGCAGATCATCGCCCGCGAGACGGTCAAGGCATTGCGCAAGAACGTACTGGCGAAGTGCTACGGCGGCGACGTGACGCGCAAGCGCAAGCTGCTGGAGAAACAGAAAGCCGGCAAGAAGCGCATGAAAGCGGTGGGCAGCGTGGAAATACCGCAGGAAGCGTTCCTTGCCATCCTCCAAATCGGCGAGAAATGATGCCATGAACTTCGCACTCATCCTGTTCCTGCTTACCGTACTCACCGGCGCCATCGCGCTCGCCGACCGCTGGTTCTTCGCCCGGCGGCGTGCACCCGAGGCAGCCGAGCCCTGGTGGATCGAGTATGGGAAGAGCTTCTTTCCGGTACTGCTGATCGTGTTCCTGCTGCGCTCGTTCGTCGCCGAGCCGTTCAAGATCCCGAGTTCGTCCATGCGGCCGACGCTCGAAGTGGGCGATTTCATCCTGGTCAACAAGTTCGCCTACGGCATTCGCCTGCCGATCATCGAGAAGAAGATCATTCCCACCGACGATCCGCAGCGCGGCGACGTGATCGTGTTCCGCTACCCGGTCAATCCGTCGCAGGACTTCATCAAGCGCGTGATCGGCCTGCCCGGCGATCGGGTCGACTACCAGGACAAGAAGCTGACGGTCAACGGCATGCCGCTGCCGCAGGTGCCCGACGGGACCTACAGCTACCTGGAGGGGCTGACGTACGTGACCCTCGAGGAGCGCACCGAGCGCTCCGGCGACCGGCGGTACAACATTGCCGTCAATCCGGCGGCCCAGCCGGTCTATCCGCTCAACGTGCGCTCGTTCCCCGGCAAGGAAAACTGCGTTTACAATGACCGCGGATTCAGCTGCAAAGTGCCCCCGGGCCAGTATCTGATGATGGGCGACAATCGCGACAACAGCGACGACAGCCGCTATTGGGGCTTCGTGCCCGATGACCACATCCGCGGCAGGGCATTTTTCATCTGGTTCAACTGGGACGACATCAGCAGTCTGGCATTCAAGCGGGTCGGCAGCATCATCCGCTGACGGGAGGCATCATGCGCACTCGGAGCGCTCAGTCCGGCATCACCATTCTCGGCTTCATCTTCGTCGCCACCGTGGCGCTGTGCGTGGTCATGATCGGCTTTCGCGTCCTGCCCTCGTATATCGAATACTTTGCGGTGGTCAAGACCCTCAAGCAGACCCTCGACACCGCCCCCGACGGAGAGACGCAGACCCAGTTCCGCAATGCCTTCGATCTCAGGGCCGGCACCGATTACATCGAGTCGGTGTCCGGCGCCGATGTCGATTTCACCAAGCAGGACAACGCGTGGGTCGCCAGCGCCGCCTGGACCAAGACCCTGCCCCTGGTCGGCAACGTGAGCCTGCTGCTCGACTTTCAGGCCACGGTCAGCAAGTAGGAGCCGATGCTCCCGGACGCGCCCGGCACAGCGCTTGGTCACGCCTTTCGCCGCCCGGAGCTGCTGCGCCAGGCGCTCACCCATCGCAGCTTCGCCGCCGATCACAACGAGCGGCTCGAGTTCATCGGCGACGGGGTGCTCAACTGCGCCATGGCGCGCATGCTCTATGAGCGCTTTCCGCAGCTGCCCGAGGGAGACCTGTCGCGGATGCGCGCGAGCCTGGTCAACCGCGATACGCTGCACCGGCACGCCGTCGCGCTCGGCCTCGGCGCAGCGATCCTGCTCGGCGAGGGCGAGGTCAAGAGTGGCGGCGCGGCGCGGCCGTCGATCCTTGCCGATGCGCTCGAGGCCGTGCTCGGCGCCATCTTTCTCGACGGCGGCTATCCCGCCGCCCATGCCGCCATCGAGCGCCTCTACGCGACCGACGTCGCCGCCGCCGCGACCGACTCGATCGCCAAGGATCCGAAGACGCGCCTGCAGGAATGGCTGCAGAGCCGGCGGCTCCCCGTGCCGGAGTACACCATCGTCGCGGTGCGCGGCGAGGCCCACCTGCAGACCTTCGAGGTCGCCTGCCGCATCGCGGCGCTCGACATCGCGGCCACCGGCAGCGGCACGAGCCGTCGCGCCGCAGAGCAGGCTGCCGCCGCGCAGGCCTATGATCAAGCCAGGCGCACCTGATCTCGCGGCCCGCGCGCCGTTCCGCTGCGGTCATGTCGCCATCGTGGGCAAGCCGAGCGTGGGCAAGTCGACGCTGCTCAACGCGCTCGTCGGCGCGCACATCGCCATCACCTCCAGACGGCCGCAGACGACGCGGCATCGCCTGCGCGGCGTGCTGACCACGCCGGCGGCGCAGTTCATCTTTGTCGACACGCCGGGATTCCAGACGCGGCACCGCTCGCGGCTCAACGAGCGCATGAACCGCACGGTGCGCGACAGCGTCGGCGACGTCGATGCCATCGTGGTGGTATTCGAGGCGAAAGGGCTCACCGAGGCCGATCGGGAGGTGCTCGGCCTGCTGCCGCCGGGAGCCCCGGCGATCGCTGCGGTGAACAAGGTCGACCGGCTCGGCGACCGGGGGCGTCTGTTACCGCTTCTCGCCTCGATCGCCGCGGCGCACGACTTCGCGGCCATCGTTCCGATCAGCGCCGAGAAGCAATGGCAGCTCGACGAACTGCTCGGCGAGGTCGCGGCGTGCCTTCCCCCGGGGCCGCCGCTGTACCCGGCCGATGACCTGACCGACCGGGACGAACGCTTTCTTGCCGCGGAGTACGTGCGGGAGAAGATCTTCCGCCAGCTGGGCGAGGAACTGCCGTACGCCACCGCGGTGGGCATCGACCACTTCGCGCACGACGGCGCATTGCGCCGCATCGGTGCCACGGTGCTGGTGGAGAAGGCCGGCCAGCGGGCGATCCTGCTCGGCAAGGACGGCGCGCGCATGAAAGCCATCGCGACCGCCGCCCGCCACGACATGGAGCGGCTGTTTGGCGGCAAGGTCTTTCTCGAGGTGCGGGTGCGCGTAAGCTCGGGCTGGGCCGAAGACGAGCGCACGTTGAACCGGCTCGGGTACTGAAGCGATGCCTGCACCCCGGGAAAGACGCGACCACCAACCGGCGTTCGTCCTGCACACCTACGCCTATCGGGAAACGAGCGTCATCGTCGAGACGCTCACCGCCGCCTACGGCCGCGTGGCGCTCGTCGCCCGCGGCGTGCGCCGGCCGCGATCCGAGCTGCGCGGCGTGCTCCAGGCGTTCCAGCCGCTCACCCTGTCGTGGGCCGGAGCGGGCGAACTAAAGACGCTGCTCAAGGCCGACTGGCAGGGCGGCCTGCCCCTGGTGGGCGGGTCGGCGCTGTTGTGCGGCTTTTACCTAAACGAGCTGCTGCTCAAGCTGCTGCCGCGCGAGGATCCGCATCCGCAGCTCTACCAAGCCTACGACGCGGCGTTGGCGCGGCTAGCCGGTGGCGCGGAGCAGGCCACGGTCCTGCGCCAGTTCGAACTGAAGCTGCTGGCCGAACTCGGCTACGCGCTGCCGCTTACCCACGAAGCCGACACCGGCCTGCCGGTCGATCCCGCCGCAAGCTACTATTACGCATTCGATCGCGGCCCGCGCAGCACCATCGCCGAGCCGGGACGACGCTACCCGCAGGTGCGCGGGGCGACGCTGCTCGCGCTCGCGCAGCAGGACTTCACGGCGCCGGAGGCGCGTGTGGAAGCGAAGCGCCTGATGCGCGAGGTACTCGACCATTACCTGGAACAGCGCACCATCGTCAGCCGCCGCGTGGTGCGGGATCTGCAGGCACTCGAAGAGGCGGCCGAGGCGCCCGACAATGACCGGCACTGAGCGATGATCGAACTCGGCGTCAACATCGACCACGTCGCGACACTGCGCCAGGCGCGCCGGACGCACGAGCCGGACCCGGTCTGGGCGGCCGTCGAAGCCCATTTGGGCGGCGCCGACGGCATCACGGTGCACCTGCGCGAGGACCGGCGCCACATCCAGGATCAGGACGTGCGCCGCTTGCGCGAGCTCGTGCACATCAAGCTCAACCTCGAGATGGCTGCCACCGAGGAGATGGTCGGCATCGCCTGCACGCTGAAGCCGGAAATGGCCATGCTGGTTCCGGAGGGCAGGCAGGAGGTGACCACCGAAGGCGGCCTCAACGTCGCCGCCCAGCAGGCGCGGCTCGCCGGTGTGGTCGCCACCCTGGCTGGCGCAGGCATCGTCACCAGCGTGTTCATCGACGCCGAGCCGCGCCAGGTGCACGCCGCAGCGCAGATCGGCGCCAGCGTGTGCGAGATTCACACCGGTCCTTATGCGCACGCGTTTCACGCCAAGGGACGCGACCCGCAGAGTCCCGCCGTGGTCGCCGAACTGAGCAAGATTCGCGAGGCGGGCGAGGCGATACGCGCCCTGGGCATGCGCTTCAACGCCGGCCACGCGCTCAATTATTTCAATGTGCAGCCGATCGCCGCGTTGCCGGGCGTGCGCGAGCTGCACATTGGCCACGCCATCGTCAGCCGCGCCGTCTTCGTCGGGCTGCGCGAGGCGGTGCGGCAGATGAAGGCGTTGCTGCGCGAAGCCGCGTCCCCCGCGCCATGACCGCCCTGCCTCGGGGGCCGCTGATGCTCGACGTCGCGGGCTTCGAGTTGACCGGCGCCGAGCGCGAGCGCATCGCGCATCCGCTGGTCGGGGGGGTGATCCTGTTTACCCGCAACTACGCCGGCTCCGCCCAGCTGCGCGGGCTGACCGCGTCGATCCGGGCGCTGCGCGAGCCGGCGCCGCTCATCGCGGTCGATCACGAAGGCGGCCGGGTGCAGAGGTTTCGTGACGGATTCAGCGCCTTGCCGCCGATGCGCCTGCTCGGCGAGCAGTGGGATCGCGACCCGGCCGCGGCCGCGGCGGCGGCCGAGGACACCGGCAGGTGCATCGCCGCGGAGCTCTCCGCGCACGGCGTCGACTTCAGCTTCACGCCGGTGCTCGATCTCGACTATGGCCACAGCACGGTCATCGGCGACCGCGCCTTGCATCGCAATCCGAACGCGGTCGCTCACCTGGCATCTGCGCTCTGCCACGGGCTGCGCGACGGCGGGATGGCCGCGGTCGGCAAGCATTTCCCGGGACACGGTTTCGTGCGCGCCGACTCGCATGCGGAGCTGCCCGTAGACGAACGGCCCCTCGCCGCGCTCGAAAAGGACGACCTCATCCCGTTCGGAGCGCTGGTGCGCCTCGGCATCGAGGGCATCATGCCGGCCCACGTGGCCTATCCGGTGCTCGACTCCCTGCCCGCCGGATTTTCGCCCCGCTGGCTGCAGGAGGTGTTGCGGGGGCGGCTCGAGTTCGATGGCCTGATATTCAGCGACGATCTGTCCATGGCCGGCGCGCGGGTCGGCGGCGACATCGTTGCGCGCGCCGAGGCTGCGCAAGCGGCCGGCTGCGACATGGTGCTCGTGTGCAACGACCCGGACGCCACCGACGCCCTGCTGTCGCGCTGGCGCCCGGCCGGGAAGCCGGACCTCGGGCGCCGGCTCTCGCGCATGGCACTGCGCGCGACCGTGACCTCCCGTGAGGGGGCGCAGGACCGGGCAGCCTAGAGGAGCGCCCGCAAGCCCGTATCGCGAAGCAAGGTCACCGAACCATTCATGCTGCATCGCAGCATAGGGGCCCCGACGTCGAGCGGAGTGATCGCAAGAACTTGCCGGATTTCGACCGCAACCCGTTTAGGAGTGGAACATGAGCGAAACGATCGACCCGATACTGCTCACCCCGGGCCCGCTGACGACCTCGCTCGCGACCAAGGTGGCGATGCTGCGCGACTGGGGCTCCTGGGACGCCGCCTTCAACGCGGTGACCGCCGGGGTGCGGCGCAAGGTACTCGACATCGTTGGCGCGGACCCAGCCCACGTCTGCGTGCCGATGCAGGGCAGCGGGACGTTCTCGGTGGAGGCGGCGATCAACACGCTCGTGCCGCGCGACGGCCACCTGCTGGTACTGGCCAACGGGGCCTATGGAACGCGGATGGCGCGCATGACGCAGATGATGGGCCGCCGGCTGTCGACGCTGCAGACGGCGGAGAACACGCCCGCGGCGCCACGGGAGGTCGAGAAGCTGCTCGCCGCCGATGCCTCGATCACGCACGTCGGATTGATCCATTGCGAAACGTCGACCGGCATTCTCAATCCGCTGCGCGAGATCGCCGCGGTGGTCGCGAAGCACGGGAGGCGGCTCTTGGTCGATGCGATGAGCTCCTTCGGCGCGCTGCCGATTGACGCCAGGACGACGCCGTTCGATGCCGTGATCGCCGCCTCCGGGAAATGCATCGAGGGTCCGCCGGGCATGGGCTTCGTCATCGTGCGCAGGGATGCGCTCGAGCGCGCGCAGGGCAACTGCAGCTCGCTGTCGCTCGATCTGCACGATCAGTTCATGTACATGGAGAAGACGACCCAGTGGCGATATACGCCGCCGACGCACATCGTCGTGTCATTCCACGCGGCGCTCGATCAGTTCATCGCCGAAGGCGGCCAGCCGGCGCGCCTCGCGCGCTACGCCCGCAATTGCCAGACGCTGGTCGAAGGGATGACCGAGTTGGGCTTCGTGCCTTTTCTCGATCCCTTCGTGCAGGCGCCGATCATCGTCACCTTTCACGCGCCGGCGGACCCGAACTACGATTTCAAGGCGTTCTACGGGCGCGTGCGCGACAAGGGATTCATCCTCTATCCGGGTAAGCTCACCGAGCTCGAAACGTTTCGCGTCGGCTGCATCGGCGCCATCGGTGCCGAGCAGATGCGCCATGCGGTCAATGCCGTGCGTGACACGCTGCGCGAGATGGGTATCCGGGCGGTCGCGCCGAGCACTGCGGCAACGGCGCGGGCGGCCTGATGATCCGGGGCCGCCCGCCCGCCGGCGCGGCTAGGCGGCGATGCGCTTGAGGATGTAGGCGCTCACCGGCTGCGCGTAGCCCTTGAGCGCCAGCGGGCCGACGGGCTCGACCTCGGCGGCCTCGCCCAGCGCCGCCCGCGTGCGCCGGTCGATGAGGATCTGTCCGCTGTGCGCTTCGTCGGACAGGCGCGACGCGAGATTGACCACTCCGCCGATGGCCGAGTAGTCCCAGCGGCCTTCATAGCCGAATGCGCCGAGCGTCGCAAAACCCTGGGCGATGCCGATGCCCAGATCGAGGTTGTAGCCGAGCGTGGACCACCGCTCGCGCAGCGGAGCGAAGCGAGCCTGCATCGCCAGCGCCATGGTCGCCGCACGCTTGCCCGGCTCGGAGATCGGCAGCGGATCGTTGAAGAAGATCAGAATCCCGTCGCCGGCAAAGCGATCGACCGTCGCGTCATATTCGCTCGCAATCCCGCCCCATCGCCGCGTGGTATTCGCGCAGCACCGCCTCGACCTCCTCGGGCTCGGCGGCATCGGTAAAGGCCGTGAACCCGCGCAGGTCGACGAATACGTACGAGATCTCGCGTCGATGCGCGGCGAGGATCGACTGCTCGCCGGCCGAGACGATCGCGTCGGCGACATGCGGCGAAAAGAAGCGCTTGAGCTGCCCGAGCCGCTGCAGCTGCGCCACCTGCTCGTTGACGCGCTGCTCGAGCTTAGAGATTCCACTCCTTGAGCGCGTCGGCCTGGCGCCCAACCTCGTCCTGCAGCGATTTGACCCGCAGCAGCGAGCGCACGCGTGCGAACAGCTCGGGCTGGTTGATCGGCTTGGACAGGAAGTCGTCGGCGCCGGCGTCGATGCCGCTGGACGCGCTCCTGCATCGGGTCGAGCGACGTGACGAGCACGACGGGCAGCAGCGCGGTCGCCGGTTCGGCGCGGATGCGCCGGCACACGTCATAGCCCGACAGTCCCGGCATCATCACGTCGAGCAGCACCAGGTCCGGCCGTTCGGAGGCGATCTTGGCGAGCGCCTCCTCGCCGTTGCCGGCCGTCGCCACGGCATAGCCCTTCACCGCAAGCAGGTCGGCGAGCAGCTTGACGTTGTTGGGCGTGTCGTCGACGACGAGCACCTTGGCCGGGGCGCTCATCACGCGCCTTTCCTGGACTCGAGGGCGCTTCGCACCGTAGTCGAGGAATTCCTTGATGTTGATCGGCTTGCCGACGTAGGCGTCGAAACCGGCGGCGGTGATCTGCTTGCGATCGTGCTGCATGACCGACGCGGTGACGGCGATCACCGGCATCGCCGCCGTCGCCGGGTCCGCGCGCAGGATCTTCGAGCGCCTCGATGCCGCTCATCCCGGGCAGCTGGATATCCATCAGGATCAGGTCGGGCTTGCGCTCGCGCGCCAGCGCGAATGCCGTCTTCGCGCCGTGCCCGCCTCGAGCGTCGCATAGCCCTTGACCTGCAGCACGTCGCGCACGAGCTTCAGGTTCTTCTCGTTGTCCTCGACGATCAGGATCAAGCTCATTGCGTCAGTCGGGAATGGTGAAGGTGAAAGTCGAGCCCTTGCCCAGCTCGCTGTCGAGCCAGATCCGGCCGCCGTGGAGCTCGACGAACCTCTCGGTCAGCGCGAGGCCGAGGCCCGTGCCCTCCTGCTTGTTGGTGTAGTCCCGGCCCACCTGGCGGAATTCCTCGAACACCGCGGCCTGGTCCTGCTCCGCGATGCCGATGCCCGTATCGTGGACCGCGATGATGACATGACCCGTCATCGCTGGCGCGCGCGTACGTCGATCCGCCCGCCGTCGGGCGTGAACTTGACCGCGTTGGACAGCAGGTTGACCACGATCTGCTTGAACTTGCGCTCGTCGGCGGTAATTTCGCCGAGCGTCGGGTCGACCTGCAGATCGAGCGCGATCGCCGTGCCGCTGCGCGCGCTCGCGCACCAGCGTCATCGCGTTGGACAGCGCGGCGGCAGGTCGAACGGCGACGGCTCGAGCTCCATCCGCCCGGCCTCGATCTTGGACAGGTCGAGAATGTCGTTGATGAGCGAGAGCAGATGCTTGCCCGGACGAATGGATGTCCTTGAGGTAATCGTCCTGCTTGGCGTTGAGCTCGCCGAACAGCTGCTCCAGCAGCACCTCGGAAAAGCCGATGATGGCGTTGAGCGGCGTGCGCAGCTCGTGCGACATGTTGGCCAGGAACTCGGACTTGTGCTTGTTGGCGATCTCGAGCTGGCGGCTCTTGTCCTGGATCTCGTTGAACAGCCGCACGTTCTCGATCGCGATCACCGCCTGGTCGGCGAAGGTGCGCAGAAGGGCCTCCTGGTTTTTCGGGGTCGCGCCAGGCTCTCGCCAGCCCACGACGATCGCACCGACTGGCGCTCCGTCCCGCAGCATCGGCACACCCAGCATGCGCCGCCAGCCTCCGGCCAGCGCGAGGCGGCGATCGTAGTCGGGATCGGCGAGCACATCGGCTATGCGCACCACGGACTTGGTCAATATGACCCGCCCGGGCACCGTTGAAACAGCGGGCCGCATCGGGTAGGTGCGCCGGCTCAGCTCCACCGCCTCCGGCGCGTAGTTATGGCTTGCCACCCAGTGCAGTAGCTCGCCGTCGAAGCGGAACACGCTGGCGAACAGGCCGCTGCAAAGCGTCACCGCGCTGCGCACGATGGTGTCGAACACCGGCTTGGTGTCGGCGATCGAGCTGCTGATCACGGCGAGAACCTCTCCTGCGGCCCGTTGCTGGTCGAGCGCCTCCTTCGTTTCGTTAAAAAGGCGCACGTTCTCGAGAGCGATCGCCGCCTGGTCGGCGAAAGTCTGCAACAGTGAGAGGTCGCGATCGGTGAACGCGCGGATTTCGTTGCGTCGCAGCAGTATCGTCCCGAAAGGCTGTCCTTCACGATAGAGCGGTGATACCACCACGGTGCGATGGCCGTAGCGCAGTGCGATCTCCTGGCTGAGCGGGTATTCGGTGCCTTCGGCCAGCATGTCCGGCACCTGGATCGTGCGGCGGTCAAGCAGGGCGCGTCCCGAGACCGAATCGCGGTTGATCGGAAGCGTGTTGATCGTCATAACCGATTCCGGCGATGGTCCCTTCGAAGCGAGATGACGAAGGGTGTCGCCTTCGATGAGGTACATCGATGCCGACGCGGCGTCGCACAGGCGCGCCGCCCGCTCTGCGATCGCGTCGAGTACCGGCACCACGTCGGTCGGCGAACTGGAGATCACGCGCAGGATCTCGCTGATCGCCGTCTGCTGGTCGAGCGCGCTCTTGAGTTCGGAGGTTCGTTGTTCGACCTTGCGTTCGAGGCCCGCGTACGACTCGCGCAGCTGCGCCGACATGCGGTTGAAGCGGTTGGCAAGCGCCTCCAGCTCGTCCCCCGTGTGCACCTCAATTTGCTGATCCAGTTCGCCGGCACCGATGCGCTGCGCGCCCTCTTCAAGGGTGCGGATCGGACGCACCATGCCGCGGGCGAGTGCCAGGGCCCCCAGTGCCGAGATGATCAGCCCGGCGAGCAGCAGGAGCCCGGTGCGCACGATCGAGGCATTCAGTTTCTTGTAGACCTCGGTTACCGGCTGCTCGACGAACACGTTCCAGTGCAGCGATTCGATCGGAGCCACCGAGGTCAGCACCGGCGTTCCGGCGAGATCGGTCGAGACGAGTGTCGGCTGGTCACCGCTCTGCCCGGCCATGGCTGCCTTCACGTGCGCCAGATTCGACAAGTTGGTCTTGCGCAGTACGAGGCCAATATCCGGATCGGCGACCAGAAAGCCGTTGTCGTCGACGACGTACGCCTTGCCCTTGTCGCCGATCTTGATGCGCGAGACCACTTCCCAGATGAACTTGAGGTTGACCTCGGCAACGGTCACCGGTCCGTTGTTGCTGGAACGCAGCGCGACCGTCATGTAGGGCTCGGTTTCCTTGCGGAAGTACACCGGGCCGAACCAGGGCTGGCCGCGCTTGGCGCCGAGAAATGCCGGATCCTGCGCCCGGTCCTTGCCCGAGCCGACCGTATCCATGCCGAGTCGCGATACCACGATCTGCTCGCGACCGGTGCCGTCCAGCAGCGCGATATCGGTTACTTCAGGCGCCTGCCGCAGCAGCTTGAGAAACTCGATGCGACGAACTTCGACATCGCTGGCGTCGAGCTGGGGAAGCGCGGCGTAGGCAAGCTGGCGCTCGACCTGACCGATGTATTGCTCGATCCGCGCCGCGGCGGCGAGCGCTTTCTCGTGCTGCAGGCTCGCCAGAGCTTCCTTATTCTCCTGGTAGGAAAAGTACACGCTGATGGCGCCCGATGCGAGCAGGGCGCCGGTGACAAGCGACAGGATGAGAAAAAGGTATTTGCGGAAGAGCCGCCCGCGGTACATGCGCCGCAGCCTTGTCGGCACACTGCCCGCAGGCCGGGTTACGGTCGTAGCCTCGGCGGTCGGTCGAATGGATCGACTGCCAAGGGTGGCGGACTCGATTTCGCGTTCGGACATGCGGCAACACTTTACCCGATGCTGGCAGTCCGTTGGGGCCAGCGCAGCGAGGCCCTATAATGGCATCGGCGCCGTTCACACCGACTACGGCCTGCGGAGCGCGCAAAAATACCGGTCGGGCTTCATTCGATGACGCTGTAGGCAAACGATGGAGAGGCGAGCAGTCATACTTGGCATGGCGGGCAGCTTACTTGCGCCGCCATTCGCGAGCAACGCGCAGAATCCGGCGAGGGTCAGGCGTATCGGTTATCTGAGCAACACCGCCCGCCCGCCGGATGGTGCCGTGCCGGCTGCGTTTCGGCAGGCGCTGGGGTCCCTCGGCTACGTCGAGGGCCGGAACGTGACCTATGTGGGTCGGTGGGGCGAGGCAAAATCCGAGCGCCTGCCGGGGCTCGCCACCGAGCTCGTCGGGCTCGATGTCGACGTGCTGCTCACCGCCGGCGCGCCGGCTGCCGCAGCCGCCAAGGCGGCGACCTCGACCATCCCGATCGTCGTCGTCGTGCCAGGCGACGTGGTGGCCACCGGCCTGGTCACGAGCCTGGCGCGGCCGGGCGGAAACATCACCGGCATCTCCGATCCGGCCACCGAGTTAAGCGCCAAGAGACTCGAGCTGTTGAAGGAGGCCGTGCCGGGCGCGACGCGCGTTGCGGTGATGTGGAACGCCAATGATCGGGCCATGACCCTGCGCTACGCCGAAGTCGAGAAAGCCGCGCGCGCTTTGCATGTGACGGTGCAGCCCCTCGGCGTGCGCGAACCGGACGACATCGACGGCGCCCTGGCGGCGATGAACCGGGCGCATCCCGACGCGTTTTTTCTGGTGACCGACTCGCTCACCGTCCTCAATCGCCAGCGCATCCTCGACTTCGCCGCGACGCATCGCATTCCTGCCATGTACGAGTTCGGCTTTCTGGTTCGGGACGGAGGACTGATGTCGTACGGTCCGAACATGGAGGACATGTACCGGCGGGCAGCCGACTTCGTCGCCCGGATCCTCGCCGGTGCAAAACCGGGCGAGCTGCCGGTGGAGTTGCCCACGAGATACTACCTGCTTGTCAACCTCAAGACGGCCAAGGGGCTTGACCTCACCTTTCCGCAGTCGCTGCTGCTGCGCGCCGACGAGGTCGTTGAGTGAGCCCGGCCGCGCAGCAGCCTGCGCTTTCGCGAGCGGCACGGCCGCGACGCGACGCCGGGCGCTCTCTACGCCGGGTGCCAGGCCGATAGCGGGGGATGGCGCAGGGCCTGCAGCGTGCCGCAACCCGGATCGTCCGCCCGGATGTGACCGTGTCGCAACAGGAAATCCACAACCACCAGGCTCGCGTCACCGGTCATGTCGTCGCCCGCGAGCACTGCAAGCACGTCGTCGGGCGCGCACAGACGGTGCCCGACCGCCTCGCCATCCTGATTGGCCGGCACGAAGTCGGCAGGCAGCCAGAGATCGTGCACATAGACCGTTTCGCGCTGCAGTCCGTCGGGCCGGTCGCGGCAGACCTCCACCGATCCCAGGCAAGGCGCACGCCGCGCCAGGCCGGAGTCGATCCCCGCCTCCTCCCATGCTTCCCTGATGATCGTCTCGGCGACCGTCGAGCCGGCGGGGATTCCTCCGCCGACCAGATTGTCGAGCAGTCCCGGATCGATCGCCTTGGTCGGGCTGCGGCGGGCGAGCCACATGCGCCAGCCGCCGTTGGCGCCGACCAGGCCGTTGGCGTGCGCGGCGAAGGTATGGATGCCGAAGTAGCGCGCCGCGGCGCGTTCCAGCTCGAAGAGCGGCGGCGAGCCGGGGTCCGCCGCGACCGTATAGCGCTCGCCGCGCCACGCCGTCAGCGCGCCCTCGGCGGCGAGCGTCCGGGCGACTTCGGCCAGCGCCGCGGTGCGCGCCTGCGCGCTGCGCAGGCGTGGCGCGCAAGCGACCGCGTCCGCGGCGCACTCGAAGAGCTCCGGCCAGCGCCGCAGCCGTTGCGCGCGCTCAGGTGTCACCCAGCCGACGATTCGATCCTCGACGCGCCATGGCAGGTAGGCCGCAGCCGGTGCAGCGAGCTCGCGGGCGAGGCGCCGCCCTATCCGCGCCACTGCTTCCGCCGAGGCGATCCACTGCGCGCGCATGGGGTTATTCTAGCCGACCGGACATGAGCACCGACACGCTGGCGCTGTTCGACCTTGACCATACGCTTCTGACCGTCGACAGTGACGAGGCGTGGGTCGAGTTTCTCATCGAGGAAGGCAGGCTCGACCGGGCAACCTACGAGCGTGCCAACCACGACATGTTGTCGCGCTACCGGGCCGGAGAGGCGTCCTCGGTCGAGTTCACGCATTTCTATCTGGCGACGCTCGTCGGCCACGACCCGGCAATGCTCGCCCGATGGCATGCGGCGTACCTGCGGCGCAAGATTCGGCCGGCGATTCCCGACGCGGCGCGCGCGCTGCTCGCCCGGCACCGTGCCGACGGGCACCTGCTGATCCTGACCACGGCGACGAGCCGCTTCATCACCGCCCCGATCGCGCAGGAGCTGGAGCTTGAAAACCTGATCGCCACCGAGGCGGAAATGCACTCCGGGCATTACACCGGCAGGATCGAGGGGATCCCCAACTTGCGCGAAGGCAAAGTGACGCGCCTCGAGGCCTGGCTCGGCGCGCGGGGTCTCGCCTTCGAAGCCTTCCGCCAGAGCTATTTCTACAGCGATTCGATCAACGACCTTCCCTTGTTGTCGCGCGTCACCGATCCGGTCGCGGTCAACGCCGATCCGCACCTCGCGCGCCTGGCGCGCGAGAAAGGCTGGCCGCAGATCGACATCAAGTAAACTGCGCGCCTGTGACCCGAGTGAATAGAGCGTGAGCGCGCGCATTCTGGACGGCAAGGCCCGTGCCGAGCTGCTGGCCTCCGAGATCGGCGAGAGGGTCGCCGCGCGGGTTGCCGCAGGCGGCGTCCGGCCGGGGCTCGCCGTGGTGCTGGTCGGCGACAACCCGGCCTCGCAGGTCTACGTGCGCAACAAGCGGCGCACGACCGACGCCGTCGGCATGGTGTCGGTGGCGCACGATCTGCCGGCAACGATCGCGCAGGACGAGTTGCTCCGCCTGATCGATCGACTCAATGCCGATCCTGCCGTGCACGGCATCCTGGTGCAATTGCCGCTGCCCGCGCATATCGACCCCGAGACGGTGACCGAACGCATCGATCCGGGCAAGGACGTCGACGGCCTGCACCCCTACAACGTCGGACGCCTGGTGCTCAAGCGCCCGCTGTTGCGGCCCTGCACGCCTTACGGCTGCATGACCTTGCTGCGTGACACCGGCGAGGAGCTCCTCGGCAAGCACGCGGTGATCATCGGCCAGTCGAACATCGTCGGCCGGCCGATGGCACTCGAGCTGTTGATGGCGCGCTGCACCGTGACCGTATGCCACTCTGCAACGCGCGACCTGCCCGGCATTGCGCGCCTGGCGGATATCCTGGTCGCCGCCGTCGGCAAGCCGCAATTCGTGCAGGGCAGCTGGATCAAGCAGGGAGCCATCGTCATCGACGTCGGCATGAATCGGGACGCCGCGGGCAAGCTGTGCGGCGACGTCGACTACGCGGCCGCCAGGGAGCGGGCCAGCTGGATCACGCCCGTGCCCGGCGGAGTCGGACCGATGACCATCGCGACCCTGCTCTCGAACACGCTGCGCGCCGCGCAATTGCGCGACGGCAGCGCCTAGCCCGGCGCGCGCGGCCCGCGCGAGGCCGGGACGCAGGCAGGCTATTTCGGCGGCCCGGGAAAAGCCACGAACGGAGGCGGCGGCTCCTTGTCCGGAGGCAGGTATTCCGGCACCGGGTCGCCAGCCGGACCCAGGTGGCGGATGTAGCGGTACAGTGCGCGCAGGTCCTGCGCGGTCATGGCGCGCACGGCGTACCACGGCATGGGCGGCCGGGTTTGCAGGGTCTTGGCCTTGGCGACCCATTGCGCCTCGGTGAGCCCCTGCATGTAGGTGCGCAGGTTCGCCGCGTAGGTCGTGCCCCAGGGACCGCGCCAGCCGAGGCGGTCTCCGGTGAGCCAATCCTTCTCCGCGACCATGCCGTTGCTGGGCGCATAGCCGGGCGTATGGCAGTCGTTGCAGCCGCCGAGGATGACCAGGTACTTGCCCCGGGCGAGGTCCTTGGCGCTCACCGACGGCGGGGCATCGGCCGCGTGCATCCACACGTCGGTGGCGAATACCGGCAGCGGCAGCCCCGCCGCGCCGGCGAGGAACAGCAGCTTGACCGTTGCCCGCACGCGCATGTCGATCCTCCTGGGTGGTTAAGCTCGCACCGGACAATCTCGTCCGGCGCAAGGCGCCGCGGCAAACTATACACCGCGCAGATGCCACGCCTTGGGCCGGGTGAAGGTCTGGATGCCGTAGGTCGACAGCGTAAGTCCGATGCCCGAGTGGCCGACGCCGGACCAGGGCAGGCGCGGGCTCACCCGGTCGCAGCAGTTCCAGTATGCCGACCCGGCGTGGACCTGGACCAATAGGCGTCGCGCCCGGCCCGCGTCGGGCGTGTACACCGCCGCGGTCAATCCGTACAGGGTGTCGTTCATCAGCCGCACCGCCTCGGCATCGTCGCGCACCTTCTGGATGCCGATGATCGGGCCGAAGCTCTCGTCGCGCATGAGCATCATGCGGTGGTCGACGCCGGTGCACACGGTTGGCGCGAACCAGTTGCCCTTGCGCTTGATGACCTGGCCCCCGGTGAGGATTCGCGCCCCCTTGCGCCTGGCATCGGCGACCTGGCGCTGCAGCAGTTCGAGCTGCGAGCGGCGGGTGATCGGGCCGATGTAGGTCGCCTCGTCCATCGGGTCGCCGATCGGGTAGCCGGTGACCTCGGCGACAAACGCGGCGACGAAGGCGTCGTGGATGGCCTGGTGCACGTAGATGCGCTCGACCGAGCAGCACGACTGACCGGTGTTGTAGAAGGCCCCGTCGGCGAGGCTCGCCGCCGCCGACTTGATGTCGACGTCGTCGCAGACGTAGGCGGGGTCCTTGCCGCCGAGCTCGAGCTGGACCTTGATCATCTTGCTGCCGGCGATCGCGCCGATGCGCGCGCCGGTTGCGTACGAGCCGGTGAAGAACACCCCGTCGATCGGCTGGCGCAGCAGCGATGCGCCGGTCGCCTTCGCGCCGATGAGCGCCACGAAAACGTCGGCGGGGACCCCCGCCTCGTGCAGCGTCTCGGCAATAGCCGTCCGGTCAGTGTCGCGAACTCGGAGGGCTTGTAGAGCACCGCGTTGCCGGCGAGCAGCGCCGGGACGAACACGTTGCTGCCGACGAAGTAGGGATAATTCCAGGCCGAGATGTTGGCGACCACGCCCAGCGGCTCGTGGGTGATGTGCTCTTCGAGCTTTTCCTCGGCGGAAGCGTACACCGTCTCCTCGCGCAGCACGCGCGCGGCCTCGGAGATGAAGAAATCCAGCCGCTTGGTCAGGCCGTTGAGCTCGTTCCTCGACTGGCGGATCGGCTTGCCCACCTCCTGCGTCAGCGTGCGGGCGAGCAACTCGTGCTTGGCGGCGAGGCGGTCGCGAAACGCGCGCATCGCCGCCACGCGCTTCTCGATCGGCGTCGCCGCCCAGCCAGGCTGCGCGGCACGGGCCCGGTCGTATTTCCGGCGCACCACGAACGCGCCATCGGCCGGCAGGTCGGCGAGCAGGGCGCCTGTGGCGGGGTTGAAGATCTTCATCCGGCCTGGGTCGAAAGCGGCTTCGCCGCCGCGAGGAAGTCATCGAGCACGGCGGTGTCGTCGAAGAACGAGCCATCGCCCCGGTCGTGAAACTCCGGATGCCACTGCACGCCGAAGACGTAGGATGGTCCGCGCCAGCGCACCGCCTCGACAACCCGATCCGGCTCCGACCAGGCCTCGACGAAGAGGTCGCGGCCGAGGTCCTTGATTGCCTGGTGGTGCACCGAGTTGGTCTTGGCCAGGGTGACTTCCGGGTAGAGTCGCGCCAGGCCGGAGCCGGGCACGATCGAGGTGGCGTGGCAGTTCTTGTCGTAGATCTCCCAGTCGCGATGCTTGAGCGAGCCCGGCCGCTGCAACGCGAGGTCCTGGTAGAGCGTTCCGTCGAAGGCGACGTTGATCACCTGCACGCCGCGGCAGACACCGAGCACCGGCTTCCCCGCTGCGACAAAGGCCCGCAGCAGCGCAATCTCGTAGGCATCGCGAATGCTGTCGCCCGCCCACTCGGCCCTGAGCGGCTGCTCGCCGTAGCTTTCGGGGCTCACGTCGGATCCGCCCATCAGCACCAGGCCGTCGAGCTCGCGGGCGTAGTCGCCGACGCTGACGCGACTGCCGGCGCGGCGCGAGTCCCCGTCGGGGGACGGGATCATCAGCGCCATCGCGTCTTCCTGCATCACCCAATGCGCCATCTCCTGCTCGACGTATTGCAATGTCTTGCCCTTGAAGACCAGCCGTTGCGGGTCGGCGTGGAAGAAGCAGGCGGACAGGCCAATCTTCAGCATGTCATCACATCGCCACGGCGAAGATGCGCTCGAAATCCTCTCGCGTGCAGGGGCGCGGATTGGTCTGGTGGCAGATGTCGTTGATCGCCACGTCGGCGAGCGCCGGAATGTCCCCCGGGTCACGGGCCGATCTGCCGCGTAGCCGCTGAGCGTGGCCGGAATGGCCAGGTCGCGCTTGAGCGCGGCGAGCCAGTCGATGAACGCCTGCGCCGAGGCCTCGGCACTCGGCCTGGCGACGCCGACCACGTGCGCGAGCTCCGCCATCTTGGCCGCCGCCATGGGCGCGTTGAAGCGCATGACGTGGTCGATCATGATGCCGTTGGCAAGGCCGTGATGCAGATCGGCAACCGTGGACAGCGCATGCGCGCAGGAATGCACCGCGCCCAGGTCCTTCTGGAACGCCACCGCGCCCATCAGCGAGCTCATCAGCATGTCCGAGCGCGCCTGCAGCTGCTGGGGCTCGTGCACGGCGATGCGCAGGGCCCTGGCGGCGATGCGCACTCCCTCCAGGGCGATGCCGTCGCAAAGCGGATGGTAGGCCGGCGACAGGTACGATTCGACGTTATGCGTGAGCGCGTCCATGCCGGTCGCCGCGGTGAGATGCGGCGGCAGGTCGAGGGTGAGTTCGGGGTCGGCGAACACCGCCTTGGCCAGCAGGCGCGGCGAGAAGATGATTTTCTTGAGGTGCGTCGCGGCGTCGCTGATCACGCTCGAACGCCCCACTTCCGAGCCGGTGCCGGCGGTTGTCGGCAAGGCGACGAAGTAGGGCAGCTCGTGGCTGATGGGGCGCACCTCGGGGTGGTCCCAGGCGTACTCGAGTATGTCGCCCGGATGCACCGCCATCAGCGCCACCGCCTTGGCGACGTCGAGCGCGGCCCCCCCTCCGAGGCCGACGACCGAGTCGGCGCCGTGCGCACGGTAGGCGCTCACCCCGTGGACGACTTGGCCGCTGGTCGGGTTGCCCCCGACCTCGGCATACACCGCGACGTCAAGGCCCTTCATGCCGGCGCGGAATCTTTCCAGCAGCGGCAGCCGCTCGATGCCGCGATCGGTGACGATGAGCGGTCGCTGCAGGCCCTGCACGCGCAGATGCTCGGCGACGAGCTTGCGCGAGCCGGGCCCGAAGTGGATGGTGGTCGGAAAGGCGAACCGCGACAGGGTCATCTGCGCCGCATCCTCCGGGCCACGGCGCACAGCCCTCCACCGGGCGCGCCGCGGCGATGCGCGGCGGCAAAGAATGTTCGCCTCATATGATCTCGAAGTAGCGCTTCAATTCCCAATCCGTCACCGCATCGAGCCACTGCCGCCACTCCCATTCCCGCGTCGCCGCGAAGTGATCGACGAAATCATCGCCGAACCAGTCGCGGGCAAGCGCCGAGGCGCGGAAATTGCGCGCGGTTTCGATGAGCGTGCGCGGCGCGCGCGGCACGTTCTCCGCGCCCACGTTGGTGCCCTGGATCGGCTTGGTGGAGAGCTTGAGCTGCCGTTCGACGCCGTGCAGACCCGCGGCCACGCAGGCCGCGGCGGCTAGGTATGGGTTCACGTCGGCGCCCGGACAGCGCGTCTCCAGCCGCGTCGACTTGGGACTCGCGGTGATGACGCGGAAGCTCGCGGTGCGATTGTCCAGCCCCCAGGTCGGCTTGACCGGAGCCCAGAAGCCGTCGACCAGGCGCTTGTAGCTGTTGATCGTCGGCCACAGCATGGGCGCGAACTCGAGCAAGCGCGGCGAGCTGCCCGGCGAGATAACTCTCGAAGAGCCTGCTCATGCCAAGCTTGTGCTTGGCATCGTGAAACAGGTTGTTCTTCCCGTCGGAGAGGCTCTGGTGGATGTGGCCCGAGCAGCCGGGGTAGAGCGGGCTCCACTTGGCCATGAAGCTCGGCATGATGCCGAAGCGCGCGCCGATTTCCTTGGCCCCGGTCTTGAACAGGATTGCCCGGTCGGCGGCCTCGAGCGCTTCGGAAAAAAGGATCGCGGCCTCGTAGACGCCCGGGCCGGTCTCGGTGTGCAGGCCCTCGATGGGCACGCCGAAATCGCCCATCTCGGTCATCAGCGCCTTGAAGAACTCGCGCTTTTCGCCCGCCCGCAGCAGGGAGTAACCGAACATGCCCGGGGTAATCGGTTCCGGGCGCACGTAGCCCTTGGCGGCCCACGATTGCGGCGTCTCGGCGAAGTTGAACCACTCGAATTCCATGCCGCACATCACCTGGACGCCGAGTTTTTCGGCGCGCTTGAGCACGCGCTTGAGCAGCTGCCGCGGGCAGATCGGGTGCGGGAACTCCTTGGCGCCGCGCTGGACGACGAACTCGCCGAGGAAGAACGGCACGCCTCCGTCCCAGGGCACGGCGCGATGGGTACCGAGGTCGATCTTCGCTACTGCGTCGGGAAAGCCCTTGTGCCAGCCGGTGAGTGTGGTGTTGTCGTAACACTGATCGTTCATGTCCCAGCCGAACACGACATCGCAAAAGCCGAAGCCGCCATCCACCGCCGAGAAGAACTTGTCCTTGTGGATGTACTTGCCGCGCAGCACCCCGTCGATGTCCGACACCGCGACCTTGACCCGATTGCCGGCGGCATTGCGGACCGCGTCGAGCACCTTCTTGGCCGGCCAGTCTTTCGGCATGGAGTCCCTTTTTCCTGCCACGGGCCTTGCCCATCTGACCTCCGCCCCCGCGGCTCAGCGGCGATTGTAACCCGGCCCTTCGCAGGGCCGATGGCACAATGGCGCTCGATGAGCGATCGCCCCGCCTCTGCTGCGCCGCTGCGCGCGAGCGCCCTGGTCGCGTTGCACGGCGCGGTCCTCCTTTTCGGCTTCGCTGGCCTGTTCGGCAAGTGGTTGGCCCTGCCGCCGGTGACGATCGTCTTCGGCCGGGCCGCGGTGGCGAGCGTGGCTCTCGCCCTGTTGCTGCCGCTTTCCGGCGAGCGCCGCATGCCGCCCGGCCGCTTGGAGTGGAAGCTCGCCGCCTCCGGGGCGCTGCTCGCGCTGCACTGGGTGGCCTTCTTCCGGGCGATCCAGACGGCCAGCGTCGCCGTCGGGCTGCTCGGCTTCGCGAGCTTTCCCCTGTTCGTGCTGCTGCTCGAGGCGCTGTTGCGGCAGCGCCGGCTGCGTGGCCGCGAATGCGCGACCGCGGCGCTGGTCAGCGTCGGACTGCTGCTGGTCGTGCCGCAATGGCGCTGGGAGAACCGTGTCGTCCAGGGCCTGGCGTGGGGCCTTTTGTCAGGCTTGACCTTCGCGCTGCTGGCCCTCGTCAACCGCGCGCTGGCCACGCGGCACGCCGCCGGTTCGATTGCCTTGTGGCAAAACGCCTGCGCCGCGGCCTGCCTGGCGCCACTCGTGGCACTGACCCCGGCGGTCGTCGACGCCCGCGATCTGGTCCTTCTGTTGCTGCTCGGCGTGCTGTGCACCGCGCTCGCGCATACGCTGTTCATCCGCAGCCTGCGCACGCTCTCCGCCCACACCGCGAGCATCGTCACGGCGCTGGAGCCGGTGTACGGCATCGTCCTTTCGCTGCTGCTGCTAGGCGAGACGCCGTCGGCGCGAACGCTCGCCGGAGCGGTATTGATCATCGGCGCGGCAATCTTCGCGACCCGGTCGGCCACGCGGTGAGCGGCGGCAACGCCGTCGAGTTGGCTCGGGCGTCGCGTTTCGGTACGATTGGCCTGTTCCTGGTCTTTAGGCGTACGACATGCAGATTGGCATGGTCGGATTGGGTCGCATGGGCGCCAACATGGCGCGCCGGCTCGCACGCGGCGGCGTCGAGCCGGTCGGCTTCGATCCCAATCCCGATGCGCGCGCGGACTTCGCCGCAGCCGAGCGTTGCCGCGCCGTCGATACCCTGGAAGCGCTCATGCACGCGCTGCCACCGCCGCGAATCGTATGGCTCATGGTGCCGGCCGGCGAACAGACCGAGGAGACCATCGCCGCGCTCGCGCCCCGGCTGCTCGCCGAGGACGTCATCGTCGATGGCGGCAACGCGTTCTACAAGGACTCGGTGCGCCGCGCGATCGAACTGGCAAGCTACGGAGTGCGTTTCGTCGACTGCGGCGTGTCGGGCGGCGTGTGGGGACTCGAGCATGGTTATGCGCTCATGTTCGGCGGGTCACCTGCCGCCGCACGCGCGGTCGAGCCGCTGATGAGGCTGCTCGCCCCGGCGCCGGATCGCGGGTGGCTGCACTGTGGCCCGAGCGGCTCGGGTCATTTCGTGAAGATGATCCACAACGGCATCGAGTACGGCATGATGCAGGCCATCGCCGAGGGGATTGCGCTGCTCAAGGGGAAGGCCGAGTTCGGCCTCGACGTGGCGGCGATCGCCGACCTGTGGGGACACGGCAGCGTCGTGCGCTCGTACCTGCTCGAACTCACCGCCGAGCTGCTGCACGACGACGCGGAGCTCTCCGGCATCGCTCCGCTGGTCGCCGATTCGGGGGAAGGGCGCTGGACCGTCGCCGAAGCCGTCGAGCTCGGCATCCCGGCTCCGGTGCTGTCGCTGGCCTTGATGACCCGCTTCGCAAGCCAGGGGAGGGCTGCATACTCCGACCGCCTGCTGGCCATGATGCGCAAGGGCTTCGGCGGCCACCCGGTTGGCAGCGCGCAGCGCGGCGGCGGCACATGATTGTGGTCGTCATGGGTGTATGCGGCAGCGGCAAGACGACGGTTGGCCGGGCGCTCGCCGCGATGCTGCACTGGCGGTTTGTCGATGCCGACGACTTCCATCCTCCGGCCAACGTCGCCAAGATGGCGCAGGGCGTGCCGCTGGCCGATGCCGATCGCTGGCCCTGGCTGGACCGCATTGTCGCCGAGCTCAAGGTCGACCAGCGCGCCGGCCGGCACGTCGTGGTGGCATGCTCAGCGCTCAGGCAGGCCTACCGCGATCGCCTGGCGCAGGCCGGCGAAGTCCGCTTCGCATACCTTAAAGGCGACGCGGCGAGCATCGAACCGCGCATCGCCGGGCGCAGCGGCCACTTCATGCCGGCGTCGTTGCTGGCAAGCCAGTTTGCGACGCTGGAGGAGCCCGCGGAGGCGATCACCGTCGATGTCGCGCAGCCCGTTGCGATCCAGGTCGGTGTGATCGCGAGCGCGCTGCAGCAGCGGTTGCCCGCATGAACGACGAGCCCGGACCCGGCTCGAAGATGAGGCCCGCCACCGCCGTCGGGCATCTCGGCCGCGATCCGAAGCAGCACTTGGGCGCGGTCAACACCCCGGTCTACCGTGCCTCGACCATGCTGTTCGACTCGGTCGCCGACCTGGAGGCGGCCGAACGCGGCGAATATCCGGGCATAACCTATGGCCTGCATGGCCTGCCCACGGTACGCGATCTGCAGCTCGCCATGGCGGCGCTCGAAGGCGGGCATGCCTCGCTGGCCGTTCCATCCGGGCTGGCCGCGATCACGCTCGCGCTGCTGGCGACGACGCGGCCCGGCGATCACGTGCTGGTCACCGACTCCGTGTACGGCCCGACGCGGCGGTTCTGCGAGCATCATCTGAAGCGCCTCGGAGTCGAGGTCAGCTACTACGACCCGCTCGCCGGCGGCGCCGTCGAGCGCGAATTCAGGCCACGCACGCGTATCGTGTTCACCGAATCCCCGGGTTCGCTCTCCTTCGAGGTGCAGGACGTGCCGGCGATCGCCGCCGTTGCGCATCGTCGTGGCGCGCTGGTCATGCTCGACAACACCTGGGCCACGCCGTTGGGATTTCCCGCGTTCGCGCACGGTGTCGACATCTCGCTGCACGCCGGCACCAAGTATCTGGGCGGCCACTCCGACGTACTGGTCGGCGTGCTGACCGGCACCGCGCAAAGCTTCCCGGAGCTGCACCGTCTGTGGACCGACATGGGTGTCGCGGTGAGCAGCGACGATTGCTTTCTGGCGCTGCGCGGCCTGCGCACGCTTGCGCTGCGCCTCGAGCGCCACACGCGTAACGCGCTCGAAATCGCGCGCTGGCTGCGCCAGAGGCCCGAGGTCGACGAGGTCATCTTTCCGCCCCTGGAAGGCTCGCGCGGGCACGAACTCTGGCGCCGCGATTTCACCGGCGCCTGCGGGCTTTTCGGGGTGATCCTCAAGCCGGTCGCCAAGGCGCGCGTCGACGCGATGCTCGACGGGCTGCGGCTGTTCCGCATGGGCTGGAGCTGGGGCGGGTTCGAAAGCCTCGTCATCCCCGCGCATCCGGAACGCACCCGCAGCGCCACGCGCTGGCAGGCTGGCGGACCGTACCTGCGGCTGCACGTCGGACTCGAGGATGCGCAGGACCTCATTGCCGATCTGGCCGACGGATTGGCCCGCCTGCGCACCTGACCTCCTCGCCGCGGGGACTGTCGTCCCGCCAAGGGCGGCTGCGGCGGCGCCTAGTCGAGGCCGAGGTACTGGGCCCGCGCCGTGGCGTCGCGGGCGAGCGCGACCATGGTTCCGGCGTAGCGTAGCTGCCCGCCCTCGATGACGTACGCCCGATCGGCGATCTGTTCGGCGAAGCGGAAATTCTGCTCCGACAGCAGCACCGATACGCCGTCGCGCTTGAGCTCGCGCAGCGCCTCGGCGACCTGGTCGACGATGACCGGTGCCAGCCCTTCGGTCGGCTCGTCAAGCAGGATCGTGGTCGGGTTGCCCATCAGCGTGCGCGCGATCGAGAGCATCTGCTGCTCCCCTCCGGAGATCTCCCCGCCGCGCCGATGCGCGAGCTCGCCCAGGTTGGGAAACAGCGCGACGACGCGCTCGAAGGTCCACTGCGGCAGGCCCGCTCGCCCCGGCTGCCGGCCCACCTGCAGATTCTCGATCACCGTCAGGTCGGTGAAGATACGACGTTCTTCGGGCACGTAACCGAGTCCCAGGCGGGCGATGCGCCACGAGGCGAGGGCGTCGATGCGCTGACCGGCGAAGTACACCTCGCCCTGCACCGGGCGCAGCATGCCGCAAATGGCCTTGAGCGTGGTCGACTTGCCCGCGCCGTTGCGCCCGAGCAGCACGACCGATTCGGCGCTCGCGACGCTGAGCGAGACTTCGTGCAGCGCCTGCGCCCGGCCATACCATGCGCACAGGGCGCGGACCTCAAGCATGGGCCGGCTTCACGCGGCCGCGCCGAGGTAGACGGCGCGGACTTCGGGGTTCGCGCGTACCGCGGCCGGCGGGCCGTCGGCGATGAGCCGGCCGCGGTGGAGCACCAGGATGCGGTCGGCATGCGCGAAAACGATGTCCATGTCGTGCTCGGTGAAGAGCACGGCCAGGCCGTCGCCGAGGGCCAGATTCGATACCAGCGCCATCAGTCGCGCGCGCTCCAGCGCCGCCATTCCCGCGGTCGGCTCGTCCATGAGCAGGAGCCGCGGCGAGAGGGCCAGCGCGATGGCGAGCTCCACCCGTTTCAGGTCGGCATAGGCGAGCCTCGCGCAGCTCCGGTCGCCCAGAGCGCCGATGCCGACGCGCTCGAGCAAGGCCTGCGCGGCCGCGGCATGGCGCAGCCGGGCCCGCCAGGGCGAGCGCTGCTCGCCGTAACACGACAGGAGGGCAACCTGGACGTTCTCGCGTACGGACATCGAGGCGAATGTCGCCGCGACCTGGAACGTGCGGCCGACGCCCAGGCGGGCGATGGCGTGTGGCGGCAGGCCGGTGATGCGCTGGCCGGCGAAGGTCGCGGTACCGGCATCAGCCGGGAGCTGGCCGCCGAGCACGTTGAACAGGGTCGTCTTGCCGGCGCCGTTCGGACCGATGATGGCCACGCGCTCACCGGCGCTGACGCTGCACGTGAGCCCGGACAGGGCAGCCACGGCGCCGAACGACTTCCACAGCCGTTCGACGCGGAGCAGCGGTTCGCTCATTGCGCCTTGCCTCGCCGCCAACGCGTCACCGTGCCGACGATGCCCGCCGGGAAGGCCAGCGTAACGGCCAGAATGATCACCCCGATGCAGGCGCGCCAGTACTCGGTGTCGCGGGCGAGCGTGTCCTGCAGGCCGATGAACAGGGCCGCACCGAGCAACGGGCCGGTGAGCGTGTGCAGCCCCCCGAGGAGCACGATCACCAGGCCGTCGACGGAGCGGGGAATGGAGAGCAGATCCGGCGCGATGCTGCCTTTGGAAAACGCGTACAGCGCGCCGGCCAGGCCGGCGAAGGCGCCGGCGAGGACAAAGGCCGACCAGCGCAGGCGCCGCACGTCGATGCCGCTCGCCTCGGCGCGCAGCGCCGAATCGCGCGCCGCGCGCAGGGCATAGCCGAAGGGCGAGAAGCTCGCGCGCCAGAGCCAGAGGATGGCCGCGGCGGCAAGCGCCAGAGTAAATACGTAATACGCCGCCGGGCGCGACAGCCATTGCGCCGGCCATATGCCCACCAGGCCGTTGCTGCCGCCGGTGAGCGCGTCCCACTGCCAGACGATCGACCAGACTATCTGCGCGAAGGCGAGCGTAAGCATCGCCAGATAGACCCCCGACAGGCGCACGCAGAACCAGCCGCAGAGCAGTGCCAGCACGCCGGCGGCGAGCGGCGCGGCGACCATGGCCACCCCCATGGGCACGACCCGCGCGAGCAGGGCCGCGGCGTAGGCGCCCATGCCGAGGAAGGCGGCGTGACCGAACGAGGCCATGCCCGCGCTACCCATCAGCAATTGCAGGCTGAAGGCGAACAGGGCGAACACCGCGATCTCGGTCAACAGCACCAGCGTGTACTCGTCGGCGACAAAGCGCGCCGCCACGAGCAGCAGCAAGCCGGCCGCTGCGGCGAGCGCGAAACGGCGCCCCGGCGGGCGCTGCAGCTCGCGCAGTTCCACGGCGGGCGTCGGACCGGGTGGCCGGCCGAGCAGCCCCCAGGGGCGAGCGATGAGCACGATCGCCATGACCATGAACTCGGCAACCAGGGTCAGCTTGGCGAATGCCACCGTCGTTCCGAACAGCGCCACGTCGCCCATGCCGATGCACAGCGCCTTGACCACGCCGATGATCAGCGCGGCGATGAATGCGCCGGCGATGCTGCCCAGGCCGCCGGCGACGGTAACGACAAAGGCGTCGACGATGACCGCGAGGTCGAGGTTGAGATTGGCCGGCTCGCGTGGCAGTTGCAGCGCGCCGGCAAGGCCGGCAAGCAGCGTGCCGGCGAAGAACACACCGGAGAACAATCGCGCCTGGTCGACGCCGAGCGCAGCGGTCATGGACCGGTCCTGGGTCGCTGCCCGCACCAGCAGCCCCCAGCGGGTTCGCCTGAGCACGGTGACCAGCAGCAGCAACACCAGCGGTCCGAGGGCGATGAGGAACAGGTCGTATTGCGGCACCGCGCGACCCAGGATCGTGACCGTGCCGCTCAAGCCGGGCGCGCGCGGGCCGAGCAGATCCTCCGGCCCCCAGATGTGCAGCACCACGTCCCGGACGATGAGCACGATGCCGAAGGTCGCAACCAGCTGCAGCATTTCCGGCGCACGGTAGAGGCGCCTTAACAGGGTCGCTTCGATGAGCATGCCGAGCCCGCCGACGCCGAAAGCGGCGAGCAGCACTGCGCTCCAGTAACCCGCGCCGCCATGGGGCAGATGGCCGACCAGGCTGTAGGCGAGATAGGCCCCCAGCATCATGAACGATCCGTGGGCGAAATTGACAATGCGCGTGACGCCGAAGATCAACGACAGCCCCGCGGCGACCAGGAACAGCGACGACGCGCTGGCCAGGCCGTTGAGCAGCTGGATGAGCAGTGCGGAGACAGTCACCGGAGGCGACCCCTGACGGGCCGTCCTGCGACGGGTTTCGAGGCTAGTCGGCCGGCCGGTGCGCGCGCACCCAGTCGTCGGCCGGAAGGTAAGCGGCGCCGTCGGCGTAGGTCCAGTCGACCATCACGCCCTTGCCATCCTTGACCGCGAGGCGGCCCACGAAGGCTCCCATCGTCGACTGGTGGTCGAGCGCGCGATAGGTCACCTTGCCGAAAGGCGTATCGACGGTGAGGCCCCGCATCGCATCGACCAGCTTTTCGCTGTCGGTGGACTTGGCCTTGCGCATCACCGCTGCGATCGTCATCACCGCGCTGTAGCCGACGACCGAGCCTTGGCGCGGATAGTCGTGATAGCGCGCCTGATACGCGTCGAGGAAGCGCCGGTGCTCGGGCGTGGCGATGTCAGACCAGGGATAGCCGGTGACGTACCAGCCCACCGGCGCCTCGTCCTTCAACGGATCGAGATACTCCGGTTCGCCGGCGAGCAGATTGAACACGGGTCGATCGCGGAACAGCCCGCGCAGCTCGCCCTCGCGCACGAACTTGGCCAGATCGGTGGCAAACAGGGAGGAGAAGATCGCGTCGGGCTTCGCCTCAAGCAGCGCCTCGACGACGGGTCCGGCATCGATCTTGCCCAGCGGCACCGCGATCTCGACGAATTCGATGCCCGACGCCTGGCGCGCAATCATCAGCTGTTTGAAGGCGGCCGTAGCCGACGTGCCGTATTCGTAGTTCGGGTACACGATCGCCCAGCGCCTCTTGTGCAGGCGCACCGCGTCGGGGACGAGCATCGCCGTTTGCATGTAGGTCGATGGCCGAAGGCGGAAGGTGTAGCGGTTGCCCGACTCCCAGACGATCTTGTCGGTCAGCGGCTCGGCGGCGAGGAAGAAGATCCGCCGCTGCCGGGCGAAATCGGCGACCGCGAGTCCGACAGCAGAAGAAAAGGTGCCCATGAGCACGTCGACTTTCTCTCGCGCCAGCAGCTCTTCGGCGACCCGGACCGCGTCGCCGGCGTTGCCGTTGTCGTCGCGACTGATGAGCTCGAGCGGGCGGCCGAGCACCCCGCCGCCGGCGTTGATCTCGGCGATGGCGAGCTCCATGCCCTTCTTGTAGGGCTCGAGAAACGCGGGGAAGGTCTTGTAGCTGTTGAGTTCGCCCAGCCGGATGGGCTGGGCCGCGGCACTTGCCGCCACCAGCGCAACGACGCCCGAGACCGCCGCCAGAAACCCTTTCATGTGCTCTCCCAAGCGCGACCACGCTGCGAGCCGGGAGCGCTCGCTTCGGTGCGCCCCGCATCATAGCCGCAGCCCAGGCGACCGGGAAGCCGACGCCCGCTTCGGCTGGCCGGTTCTATGTTTATGCCGCCGCCGGGATGCCGCGGCGCGCGCGGGGCAGGTAAAATAGCTCGTTTTCTCACGCGGCGTCCCCGGCAATGCGCCGCGTTCCTATGTGGCGCGGATCTGCAGTGCGGCAGCTCGGGCGTGGCCCGGGACGTCTTCGCCCCCGCGCGCTCATGCGAGTTGCGAACGGGCGCTTGCGCTGCAGGCGGTGGCTGGCGCGCGCTAAAAAACCGGACTGGCGGGATGCTGAAGCTTCAATTCGGACTGTCGTTTGCCGATCTCTATGCGACCGATGGGCTCACGCGCGTCGACGCGGCCTTCTGCACCCTGCTTGCCGGCGCCGACCCGGGGCTCGGCGCGCGCCTCGCGGCGGCGCGCGCCGAGCCCGATGCACTCGGGCGCAAGCAGCAATCGGAACTGCTGCTCGCGCTCGCGCCGCACCTCGAGGATTTCCTGGCGCAACTGTTCGGCATCCAGGCCGAGGTCGCGACGCTGCAGGCGGCGCAGCACGAACTCGCTCCCCTGTTCGCCTGCAAGCGCCAGGTCGTCCAGCGCAAGGCGTTGAACCGCTACAAGCCCGAGGACGCGGAGGGCTTTGACGGGCCGGCACTGCGCGCGCTGCTCGAGGCAAAGTTCGGCGAACCGCTGGCGGGGCTGACGGGCGAGCTGGCCTTCGCGCGCCACGTCGGGGCCTGGGGCCGCGACGAGGCGGCGCACGCCGACGACATCGATCTGGCGCTGCGCTACGCGGCGTGGGCGGTGCAAACTGCGCAGGGCAGGGCGAGCCACCGCGGCGGCGTGCTGTTCAAGGTGCCGCGCAAGCTCGATTATCTGCGGCTCATTCCCGTCGCAAGCGAGACGCGGCACGGGGTGGAGATGTGGCGCCTGCCCGACGATCACCTGCGCCGCCGCGACGGCTTCGCCCTGACCGACCCTGGTACCAACCTGGCCGGCGGGCTCGATCAGGCGCATTACTGCATCTGGTGCCACGAGCAGCAGAAGGATTCCTGCGCCTCGGGTTTGCGCGACAAGCCGCAGGCGGTCGGCGGGCCGCCGCAGTTCAGGAAGTCGCCCCTGGGCGTGACGCTGGCGGGCTGCCCGCTGGAGGAGAAGATCTCCGAGTTCAACAAGCTGCGCGCCGAGGGCTGCGCCCTCGGCGCGCTGGCGATGATCTGCGTCGACAATCCCCTCGTCGCCGCGACCGGCCATCGCATCTGCAATGACTGCATGAAGGCCTGCATCTACCAGAAACAGGAGCCGGTCGACATTCCCCAGGCGGAGACGCGCGTGCTCAAGGATGTGCTCGAGCTGCCATGGGGATTCGAGATCTATTCGCTGCTCACGCGCTGGAATCCGTTGCACCTGCGCCGGCCGCTGCCGCGCCAGGCGAGCGGCAGGCGGGTACTGATCGTCGGCATGGGCCCGGCCGGCTTCACGCTGGCGCACCACCTGCTCAACGACGGCCATACCGTCGTCGCCATCGACGGCCTCAAGATCGAGCCGCTGGAGGCGACGCTCTCCGGGGTTGCCGGGGCCGGAACGCGCACGCCGTTTGTGCCGATTCGAGACAGCGCAAGCCTGCAGGAGCCGCTCGAGCAGCGGGTAATGGCCGGCTTCGGCGGTGTCGCCGAGTACGGCATCACCGTGCGCTGGGACAAGAACTTCCTCAAGCTGGTCCGCCTGCTCCTCGAGCGCCGGGAGCGCTTCGCGCTGCATGGCGGGGTTCGCTTCGGCGGCACGCTCTGCACCGAGGATGCCTTCGGGCTCGGCTTCGACCATATCGCGCTTGCCGCCGGCGCCGGCCGGCCGACCGTGCTCGATCTGCCCAACGGCCTGGCCAATGGCGTGCGCACCGCGTCGGACTTTCTCATGGCCCTGCAACTCACCGGCGCCGCCCGGCGCGACTCGGTTGCCAACAACCAGCTGCGCCTGCCGGTGATCGTCGTCGGTGGAGGGCTCACCGCAATCGACACGGCAACCGAGTCGCTGGCCTATTACCCGGTACAGGTCGAGAAGTTCCTTGCCCGGTACGAGGTGCTTGCAGCCGAGCACGGACCAGCCAGCGTGGAGGCCGCGTGGTCGGATGACGAGCGCGACATCGCCCACGAGTTCCTCGGCCACGCCCGCGCCATGCGCAGCGAACGCGCTGCGGCGGCGCGCGAGGGGCGGCCGGCGCGCCTGCTGGAGCTGCTCGACGCCTGGGGCGGGGTGACCATCGCCTACCGCAAGCGGCTCGTCGACAGCCCGGCCTATACGCTCAACCACGAGGAGGTGGCCAAAGCGCTGGAGGAGGGGATTCGCTTCGCCGAGTGCCTGGCGCCGGTCGCCGTCGAGATCGACGCCCAGCGCCGGGTGCGGGCCCTCACGGTGGCCCGGCAACGCCACACCGATGACGGTGTCTGGCACGAGGCGGGCCAGGTCGAATTGCCGGCGCGCACGATCCTGATTGCCGCAGGTACGCAGCCGAACACCATCGCCGCGCGCGAAGACCCGGCTCATTTCCGCCTCGATGGCCGCTATTTTCAGGCGATCGACGAGGGCGGCAATCCGGTGCGCCCGGAGAAGGGGCTGGCCAAGCCCGCGACCGCGCAGGTGCTTACCGCACTCGAGCCCGATGGCCGCGCCATCAGCTTCTTCGGCGATCTGCACCCGTCGTTCTTTGGCAATGTGGTAAAGGCGATGGCGAGCGCAACGGTGGGCTATCCGATCGTCAGTCGCATGCTCGCACAGCGCGCACCGGCCTCACCGCTCGCCGACTCCGACTTCCTGGCCGCAGTCAACGCCGATCTGCGGGCGACGGTGCAGCAGGTGGTGCGGCTGACGCCCACCATCGTCGAAGTCGTCGTGCACGCGCCGGCAGCGGCCCGCCGCTTCGCTCCGGGGCAGTTCTATCGCCTGCAGAACTTCGAGACTCTGGCCGCCAACGTCGACGGCACCCGGCTGGCGATGGAAGGCATCGCGCTCACCGGGGCTTGGGTCGAGCCCCGGCAGGGCCTCATTTCGGTGATCGTCCTGGAGATGGGGGGGTCGACCGATCTTTGCGCATTGCTCCGTCCCGGCGAGCCCGTGGTGCTGATGGGGCCGACCGGGACGCCCACCGAAATCGCCGCCGGCGAAACGGTTGTCCTGGTCGGCGGCGGTCTGGGCAATGCGGTCCTGCTCTCCATCGGCCAGGCATTTCGCGCCGCCGGTTCCAAGGTGCTCTACTTTGCCGGCTATCGCAAGATGATCGACCGCTACAAGGTCGCGGCGATCGAAGCGGCTGCCGACGTCGTGGTCTGGTGCTGCGACGAAGGGCCGGGCTTCACGCCCGGCCGGGCGCAGGACAAGAGCTTCGTCGGCAATATCGTGCAGGCGATGGTCGCCTATGCGAGCGGCGCCCTCGGGGAACAGCCGATCGCGTTCGCGGCGAGCGATCGGCTCATCGCCATCGGTTCCGACCGGATGATGGCCGCGGTGGCGGCGGCGCGCCGCGGCGAGCTCAAGGCGTTCGTCAAGGCGTCGCAACGGGGTATCGGCTCGATCAACTCGCCGATGCAATGCATGATGAAAGAGATCTGCGCCCAGTGCCTGCAGCCGCACCGCGATCCGGCGAGCGGAGCCCTCCGCTATGTCTTTTCCTGCTACAACCAGGATCAGGCCCTTGACTCGGTTGTGTTCGAGGCGCTCGAGGCCCGCCTGGCGCAGAACGGGGTGCAGGAGAAACTGACCGCGCAGTGGGTCCTGCGCTGCCGCGATCGGGCCGGCGCCGCGGCGTAGGGCAGCGGCGCATCGAGTCCGGTCTCGGTGGCGTTGCGTCGCGGGACGGCGCTCTGTAAACTTCGCTTACAATCTCCTGACACGCACCCGTCGACGGGGTGCTAGCCTTTTGCCGATGGCAGTTCGACGCCTCGTGACAGCGCCGTTCGAGTGCCCGCCGCAAGAGGCGGCCATCGGTCAGGCGGCGGCGGACAGCATTCACCTCATCAATCCGCTCTGGGACGCCAACGGCGGGAGCGACTGGCGGGCAATCGAGATGTACAAGGCGCTTGCCGCGGTCTACTCGGTGCGCCTGTGGAGCCCCTTCCAGCCCGCGCCGGCCTTTCGCGAGCGCTACCCGGTTGAGCTCATCCGCCCGTGGCTTGGTCGCTGGCCGGTCGGCGGGACGTTCGTTTTCGTGGGGGCTTATTTCCGCATCGGGCACTGGTTCAAGGGTGGTTTCCCGCGGCGGACGATACTCGTCTACAACACCCACCAGCCCGATCGCCTGGCCAAGGTGCTGCTGCGGCTGAGGGCCTGGCACCGTACACCGGTCGAGGTCGTGTACGCCTCGCCGCTGCTGCGGCGCCTCTCGCGCCACCCCGGACCGGTCATCGAGAGTCCGATCGATCTGGCGAGGTTCACGCCTCCGGTGCGTGGCGGAAGCCGCCCGGGGCAATTCGTCGTCGGCCGCATGTCGCGCGACGATACGACCAAGCATCACGCCGAAGATGCCAGCGTGTATGCGGCGCTGGCCGGCGCGGGCGTGGCGTCGCGGGTGATGGGCGGCACCTGCTTGCGCGACCGCTTCCCCGGCACCGGCATGGCCGAGCTGTTGCCGGCGGGCGCCACGTCGTCGGTCGAATTCCTGCATGCCCTCGACTGCTTCTATTACCGCACCAGCGACCACTGGCTCGAGGCCTTCGGCCGCGTCGTCTTCGAAGCGATGGCCTGCGGCTTGCCGGTGGTCTGCGCCAGGCGCGGTGGCTACGCCGACTACATCGTGCACGGCGTAAACGGATTCCTCTTCGACACCAGCGAACAGGCGATCGCCCTGATCCTCAAGCTGCGCGACGACCCTGCGCTGCGCGAGCGCGTCGGGCGCGCGGCGCGACGGTCCGTCGAGGCACTCTATGGCGGCACAACCTGGCGCAACAAGCTCGCCTTCTTCCTGCTGCGCGACCGCGCGCCGCGCGCGCCGCCTTCTTTCGGCGATACCCTCGACTCGACCGCCTCGGGAACGCGCTGAGGCGCTAAGGCCGCGACCGGCTGTCATCGCCGCGGGCCCTGGCTGCGTTAGTGGGAGCGCGACGAACCCGACGGGCACGAAACCGCCGGGCGATCCGAGCCGCCGGCCAAGCCCTCCCGTGACCATGCGCGGGAACGGGGCGACAGGGTTTCTGCTGCCTAAGCAGGCATGAGGACGGCGCGCCGATGCGCTCGCCGCTGCCATGGCAGGCGATGCGATAAGCTATGTAACGCTTGCGCGTGCCCGTAATGCGTTCCCGACCCAACGACGACCAACAAGATAACGAGGACGACCATGACCCGATCCCGAACGTTCCTTGGAGCCTGGTTCACCGCGCTGGCCGCTATCGCGGCTTCGCTTGCCTGCGCCACGGTGCTCGCTGACCCGCCGGGGCGCGCCGCGCGCCTGTCGCAAATCAGCGGCGCGGTGAGCATCTCGCCCGCGGGCGAGGACGACTGGGTGTTCGCCCAACCGAATCGGCCGCTGATCACCGGCGACCGGGTCTGGGCCGACAACGGCGCGCGCGCCGAGCTGCAGATCGGGACCGCGTCGCTGCGGCTGGGCAGCGCCACGAGCGTGGCGCTGCTCAATCTCGACGACCGCATCGCCCAGATCGACCTCGCGCAAGGGACGCTCAATGTGCACGTGCGCCGGGTCTACCCCGAGCAGGTGTACGAGATCGACACGCCGAATCTCGCCTTCTCCATCCGGCGCAGCGGCGACTACCGTGTCGACGTCGATCCGGCAGGCAACTCGACGCTCATCCGCGTACGCGGCGGGGAGGGCGAGGCATGGGGCGAAGGGGCGGCCTACACGGTCAGCGCCGGCCAGCAGGCCACCTTCGTCGGCGAGGGTCTGCGCGACTATTCCTTCGACGCGATGTCGGCGCCCGACCAGTTCGACGACTGGTGCCTCGAGCGCAACCGGCGCGAGGAGAGCGCGGTCGCGGCCCGCTATGTGTCGCCGGACGTCGTCGGCTATTCGGACCTCGATGAGTATGGAACGTGGCGTCCGGTCGAAGGTTACGGCAATGTCTGGTTCCCGAGCGCCGTGCCCGGCGACTGGGTGCCGTATCGCAGCGGGTACTGGGCGTGGGTCGATCCGTGGGGCTGGACCTGGATCGACCAGGCCCCCTGGGGCTTCGCGCCGTTCCATTACGGGCGCTGGGCGTACGTGTCGAGCCGCTGGGGTTGGGTGCCCGGACCGATCGCCGTGCGACCGATCTACGCCCCGGCTCTGGTAGCCTTTGTCGGCGGCGGCGGTTTCAGCCTGTCGCTTGCGACCGGACCGGTCGCAGGCATCGCCTGGTTTCCCCTCGGGCCGGGGGACGTGTATCGGCCTTCCTACGCGGTCAGTCGCAACTACTTCACCAGCATCAACGTCAGCAACACGGTGATCAACACCACGGTGGTGAACAACGTCTACAACAACGTCAACGTCACCAACATCGCCTATCGCAATCGCGAATTGCCCGGAGCGGTTACCGCGGTGCCCACGGCTGCATTCACCGGCGCCCAGCCGGTCGCGGGACACGTCGTGGCGGTGTCGCCGGCCCAACTCGCGCGCGAGCCGGTTTCGCCGGTCGCGGCGCTCGCGCCGTCGCGGGCGAGCGTTCTTGCCGTCGCTGCCGTGGCAGCGGGGGCCGGTGCGGTCGCAGTCGCCCGGCATCCGCCCGCTGCCGTACTGGCGCGACCGGTGGTTGCCAAGACGGCGCCGCCGCCGCGACCACCGTCGTTCGCGGCCCAGGCGAGCTTGCTCGCTGCCCACCCCGGCATGCCGCTTCAGGCGGAACAGTTGAAGAGCGTGCAAGCGGCGCATGCGGTCGAGACCACGAAGATCAAGCTGGTCGCGCCCAGCGTCGCACCGCAGCCGCTCAGCAAGAGCGGCGGCGGCCAGGGTGCACGGCTCGAACACGCCGTCACGCCGGCCCCGGGCGCTGCCTCCGCCGTCCCGCAACCCCCACGGGAGCGTGCCGTGCAGGAACACAAGGCGCCGCTTTCAGGCGCCGTCGCGCCGCAGCCACCCACGGCTCCCGAGCGCCTGCTCAAGGAGAACAAGGCTGCGCCTGGGGCCGCTGCACCCCAGCCGCCCAATGAACGATTCAAGCAGGAAAGCAAGGGACCGGCGGCGAATGTCGCTGCGCCACAGCCGACCGGCCAGCACCCGAAGCAGGAGGCCAAAGGCTCGCCGCCCACCGTTCCCGTGCCGCAGCCGCCGCCCAAGGAACGGGCGGTGAGGCAGCCTGCGACTGGGGCGCCCCAGGAGCAAGTGGAGCACGAACACAAGGGAGGACCGCCGCCGGCGCCCAAGGCCCCGGCTCCGCCGCAGGAACGGGCGCAGAAGCCTCCGCCACCCCCTCCCCCGCCGCCGCAGAAGGCGCAGAAGGCCCCGCCCAAGCCCAGCCCGGAGGAGAACAAGGCCAAGGACAAGGAGCACAAGGAAGGCCAGTAGCGAGGCGGCGCGATGACCCTTACCCGGCGAGGTCGCGCTAGCGCTCGAACTTGATCGACAGCACGATCGAGGTCTGGGTGCGTTGAATGCCCTCGATGCGACCGATCGCGTCGAGCCCACGGTCGAGTTCCTCGGTGCTCCCGGCTTCGATGCGAACCTCGTAGTCGAATACGCCCGAGAGAGCGTAGACCGCCCGCACCCAGGGGCGGGCTTCGAGCTCTCGCACCACCCGCTCCCCGGCCTTGGGATCGACGTTGACGAGCACTTGTGCGGTGATACGCTGCCGCGCGAAGTCGTCACCGACACGCACCGTGTAGCCGGCGATCACCCCGTCGCGTTCGAGGCGGCGGATGCGTTCCTGCACCGTGGTCCGGGCAACGCCGAGCCTCCGGGCGAGCGATGCGGTGGACTCACGGGCGTTGCGGCGGAGGAGGGCAAGCAGCTTCTGCTGCTCGACCGTGAGGCGTCGATTGGTCGAAAAATCCGGCATTGTGCCGGAATTATACCTGCGTAACGTCAAAATACAGCCTATATTTCGACCGGCGAGGGCGCTAGACTGGCTTCGATACGGTCGCGCTCACGTCGGCCGCAACGGCCAAACCATGACCCCGCTGATCCTGCTCGGCGCCGGAAAAATCGGCGAAACCATCACCCACCTGCTGCGCGACTGCGGCGACTACGCGCTGACCGTCGCCGACCAGGATCCCTCGCGGCTGGATCCGATTGCCGCCCTCGGGGTGACGACCCGGCACGCCGACTTCAACGCCGCGCCCGCGCTCTCGGAGTTGCTCCGCGGTCAGGCAATCGTCATCAGCGCCTGTCCGTTCTACCTCACCCCGATCATTGCCCGGGCCGCCGTCGATGCCGGGGCGCACTACTTTGACCTGACCGAGGACGTCGCGAGCATGCGCCAGGTGAAGGCGCTGGCCCGGGACGCCGGCACCGCGCTGGTGCCGCAGTGCGGTCTCGCGCCCGGATTCATTTCCATCCTCGCTCACGCGATGACGCGCAAGTTCGACCAGTTGCGCGATGTGCAGATGCGCGTCGGCGCCTTGCCCGTCTATCCGACCAATGCACTCAAGTACAACCTGACCTGGAGCACCGACGGGCTGATCAACGAGTACTGCAACCCCTGCGAAGCGATCATCGACGGCAGCCCGCGCGAGACGCTTGCGCTCGAGGAGATCGAGGCATTCTCCCTCGACGGCGTCGCCTACGAGGCGTTCAATACCTCGGGCGGCCTGGGCACCCTGTGCGACACGCTTTCGGGCCGGGTCGAAAACCTCAATTACAAGACGGTGCGCTATCCGGGTCATCGCGATCTGGTCAAGATGCTCATTCGCGATCTTCGCCTCGGGCAGCGGCGGGAGATCCTCAAGGACGTGCTCGAGGCATCGGTGCCTATGACCCGTCAGGACGTCGTGCTCGTGTTCGTCACCGTCAGCGGCATGCGCGACGGGCGCCTCACGCAGGAGTCGTTCGCCAAGAAGATCTACAGCAAGACGCTGGGTGATCGCGAGTATTCGGCGATTCAGATCACCACTGCCGCCGGAGTATGCGCGATGGTCGACATGGTGCGCGAAGGGGCGCTTCCGAACCGCGGCTTCGTGCGCCAGGAAGATGCCGACCTGACGCGCTTTCTCGCCAGCCGTTTCGGCCGCCACTACGCCTAGCGGCAGGCACCTTGGGGCTTCAGCGCCCCTTGGGGCTGGCGCGGGTTCTCGGTGCAACCCGCGGCAGCGACGGCGTTGTCGGGCGGCGGGCGGTTTGGGGTAGGGGATTCGCGGGCGCTGCCTTCGCGTCGCGGCCGCGAAATGTGCCGCCTTTATTTTTGGCCATGCGCTTGGACCTCACTGTGTGGTCGGGTAAGAAACCCCATGCTACTGAATTCGCTGCGGCGCGGGAAGTCATGCCGCAGGCGAACCGGCCGGCAACGCCGTTTTGTGCCACCCAGGGATCGAATCGGACTGGGCAGGGATCAGATCCGATGGCCGATCGGGATAGCTGGTCGGCATGCCGCATCGGACCATGGATCTGCCCTACCTGATGCGCAGTCTGGCTGCGTTTCTTGCCGAGGGCAATCGGCGCGCTTCCGATTCGCCTGTCGGAACGACCGGAACCGGGCGTGGGAGTGGGACTGACGCGGCCGCGCTTCCCTCGCAAACGGCTTGTCGCCGTGTGCAAACGCAACCGGATCGCATTACGATTGCTCAATGAATCCCGGCGCCGCAAGGCTGCACGGAATCGACGACGCTCGCCAGCAAGGAGCCCAGCATGCAAAGGATCAGCACCTGCCTGTGGTTCGACACCCAGGCCGAGGAAGCAGCCAGGTTCTACGTGGGTCTGTTCCCGAACTCTGGCATCGTCGAGGTCAAGCACTATCTCGAGGGAGCGCCGCGTCCGGCGGGGAGCGTCATGACCGTTCTGTTCACGCTCGATGGCGTGGAGCACTTGGCATTGAACGGCGGCCCGAGCTACAAATTCTCGCCCGCCATCTCGCTTATTGCCTACTGCGACACCCAGGAGGAAGTCGATGTCCTGTGGCGCAAGCTCTGCGAAGGTGGACAGGAGGTACAGTGCGGCTGGCTGACGGACAGGTACGGAGTCTCGTGGCAGGTTGTGCCGCGAGTGCTGCTCAGTCTGCTGGACACTGGCGAAAAGGCGGCGTCGCAGCGCGTTTTCTCGGCAATGCTGACGATGACGAAGCTCGATATTGCGGCGTTGCAAAGGGCGCACCGCGGTGCTTGACCTCGCCCCGCGCGCGAAGGCCTCCTGGGCGCCGCGGGCAGCTTCGGTTCGCCGATCAACGGGCGCGGGCGGCGATGGCCTGACGGATGCGATCGGGCGTCATGGGCAGACGGAACAGGCGCGCGCCGGTGGCGTCAAAAACCGCGTTGGCAATCACCGCCCCGGTCGTCGTGATGGGCGGTTCACCGCCGCCCTGCGGGGCCAACTGGTCGTTCTTGACCAGCACTACCTCGATTGCCGGAACCCAGGAAAAGCGCGGGATTTCGTAGGTATCGAAATTCCGGTCTAGGATCTCGCCTCCGGAAAACCGCAGCTCCTCGGCCAGCGTGTAACCAAGGCCCATGGTGATCCCGCCCTCGATCTGCATCTTCGCACCTTCGGGATTGACCACGATACCCATGTCCTGCGCGCAGACAACCCGCATCACCTTCACGGTTCCGCGCGCCGGGTCCACCTTGACCTCGGCCATCGTCGCCACGTAGGTCCCGGCATCGATGCTGCACGCAAGCCCGTAGCCCCTTCTGCTCGGTGCGACAGCCGGCTTCCAGCCGAAGCGGTCGGCCGCTGCCTGCAGGACTCGGCGCATCCTTGGATCGGTCAGATTGCGCAGACGGAACGCGAGCGCATCGTCTCCTGCTGCCGATGCCATGAGGTCGATTTGCGATTCGATGGCAAACACGTTCATGTTTGCGCCGGGCGCCCGCCACGCCCCGATGGCAATCGGATGCGGGCTCGCGTGCGCCGTTGCGGGACCGTACGAGGCTCCCGCGCTCGAGCGGATCCTGGCATTGGCAATGTCGTAGCTGGGATTTGCGCCCCGTTCGCTCGTGCCGTAGACGAAATAGTCCCAGAACGAGATGCGCCCGTCACGGTCGACTCCGGATTCGATCTTCACCACCGCCGCGGGGTCAAAGGTGTCGTTGAAGAACTCTTCGGCGCGGGTCCAGGCGACCTGCACCGGCCGGCCGGTTATCTGTGCCAGCCGTGCCGCTTCAACGGCTTGGGCATCCGCGCTCTTGCCGCCGAATCCGCCCCCGACATAGGGCGTCATCACGCGCACGCGACGGGTGTCGAGTCCCAGCTTCGAGGCAATGCGGTCGCGGGTGGGGAACGGGGTCTGCGTCGACGCCCACACGGTGAGTTTGCCGTCCCTGATTTCGGCCAGAGCCGCGTGTGGCTCGATGGCCGCGTGGGCGACGTATCCTTTGCGGAATGTCGCCTCGAAGCGCCGCGCCGCACTCTCGCGCGCGACGGTCAGGTTGCCACGCTCGGTTCGCTGGGGCGACTCGGGTTGCTCGGCGAGGATGTGGTCGTAAATGTTCTCCTGGTCGATCTTCGTCTCCGGCCGATGCCAGCTGGCGCGGATATGCTCGAATGCGAGCCCGACCAGCTCGGGATCGGCGTGCAGCACCGCGACCAGGTCGGGGAGATTGACGAGCGTGGTACCGGGCACAATGGCGATGCCCTGGGTATCGAGCTGCGACAGAGTCGCGCCATGCATCGGTGGACGCAAGATGCGAGCGTAGAGCATGCCCGGTACGCGGATGTCGGCTGCGTATCGAGCGGCGCCCGTGACTTTCTCCAGGCCATCGAGGCGTTTTGGCGAGCCGCCCATGACCCGGAATTCCGAGGCAGCTCGCAAGACGGCTTCCGGACCCACGCTCTGCAGGATGCGCGCCCCCTTGGAAAGTTCGCCGTAGCGGACGCTTCGGTCCGGCTCGCCGATGACCGAGACGACGCCGTCGGCGACCTGGAGCTTTTGCGTGGGCACACCGAATCTCTGCGCGGCGAGCGCCAGCAGCGCGGAGCGCGCTTGAGCCGCCGCCGCGCGCAGCACCGGGCCAAACATGCGCGTCGTCAGGGACCCGAACGTCCCCGAGTCGAACGGGCAGCGATCGGTGTCGCCCAGGACCATGTCGATGGCCCTGAGCTCTACGCCCAGTTCCTCCGCCACCATTTGTGCCTGCGAGGTCAGCACGCCCTGGCCCATTTCGATCTTGCCGGAAAAGACCGTGATGCGGCCGTCCTCGCCTACCACCAGATAGGCGTTGAAATCCTCGACGTTGACGCGCCTGGCGTCCTGCGCGAGGACGCAGAGCGGGCCGAGGCCGGCCAACACGACCACGCCGCCGCCAGCGAGCTTGAAGAAGGCACGCCGGCTCATTGCGCTCCCCGCGCTCATGGCCGTACTCCCGATTGCCGGGCCGCGGCTTGGACCGCGTCAATGATTCTTTGCTGGGCCCCGCAGCGGCACAGGTTGCCCTCCATGGCGGCGATGATCGACTCCCGCGACGGGGCCGGGTTGTCGTGCAGCAGCGCATAGGCCGTGAGCAGCATTCCCGGGGTGCAGTAGCCGCACTGCAATGCGCCATGGTCGATAAATGCCTGTTGCAGCGGATGGAGCGTGCCCGCACGGGCAAGCCCTTCTATCGTGAGTACCTGTGCGCCCTCGACATCCTTGATCGCGGTGGTGCACGAGCGCACGGCTTTGCCGCCGACAACCACGGTACAGGCGCCGCAGTAGCCTTCCCCGCACCCGTACTTCGCGCCGGTGAGACCGAGCTCCCCGCGCAGCAGCCACAGCACGCTGCGGTCGTCGTCGATGTGGAGAGAGACGGGCTTGTCGTTCAGATCAAATCGGATCGTGCGCTTCATCGTGCCTCCGGGCGCAAGGCGAGACGTGAGGCTAAGGCAGTCAGGCAAACGATAAAGCGCGCCGGTACATCGGCCCTTGACGTGCGTCAAACTCGAGTTAACCCACGCTGGGGACGACGCCATCGTCCTCGTTACGAGGCGTGCCGCGCGCTACCTGCCTTGCGACTGCCTGCGCGCGCCGGCGGCGCGTCAGCCCTGAGGCCGAACCCCGAGCGGTCGCGTCATGTCGGCCTTGCCCGACTGCTTACCGTCGGTCACGGGGTAATGGTAGTAGAGGCCGTTCAAGTAGCGGGCCGTGGCGGCGACGTCGTCCTCGCTCAGACCAAGCCCGCTGTTCTTTTGCCAGCGGCGACACTGGGCCAGGAGACTGGCCCAATCGGTCGCCAGCCTCTTCTCGCGCCAATGAACCTGCGTGGTGTGGCAGCCGACGCAATAGGTTGAGTAGAGCAACGCACCGCGCGGCTCGTCTGCTTTCGGGCTCGCCGCGACCGCCGATGACGCGACGAGCATCAGGGTGGCTCCGTAGAGGGCGATGAGTCTTCTCATGGCGCGGCGCGTGCGGGCGAGCGGCCATTATAATGCACGGCAAATTCGCCCCCGAGGATCGGCCACTCCAGCGGGGCGTACGGGCGGGGCAAGGGGCGTGGATCGCTCCCGCCGGGCCGGACCTGCGGTGAGCCTTTTCGCCTTCTTCGTTTATCGCTTGGGCGGGAAGAAGTTCATGGTTCCGCCGTCCACACCCATCGGCAGGTACGTGCTGGGCAACAAGAGCGAGCTCACGCCGGGAACGGAGATTTTCATTGCTGGCGGCACCAGGCAGGCGGACGGGGCGCTGCAGGCTGGGCGGGTGAACTTCGGCAAGGATGGGCTGACCCGGCCGATGTAACCGATGCGCAGAGCGCGTTGACTGGCGGCGAGTGGATCGGGATACTAGGTTCATAGATGCCGCGATTCTGCGTATCGATTGCCGTCGCGCACGGGGTGGCCATGAGCAAGACATCCGACAAAATCAAGGAGGAGGTGCGGGAACTGATCCCGCCGACAATCTTCTTCTTCGTCACCCTTTCCGTGATCGCGGTGGTTCGCGTCCTGATGGTAAGGGGGACCGGCCTCCAGGGCACGTCGGTGGCTCAAATCGCCGTGGCCGCGCTGATCCTGGGGAAGGCGGTGGTGATCGCGGATCTGCTGCCGCTCATCAACCGCTTCCCCAATCACCCCCTTGCCTACAACATCGCGTGGAAGACGGCGATCTATGCGCTGATGGGGATGCTGATCCATTATGTGGAGCGCCTGATCGACTTCTGGAAGGAAGCCGGTAGTTTCATTGCCGGCAACGAGAAATTGCTCGCGGAAACGGTGTGGCCCCATTTCTGGGCTATCCAGATCATCCTGGTCATACTCATTTTCAACTATTGCACCCTGCATGAAGTCGCCCGCGTCCTCGGGCCGGGCAAGATGCGGGAAATGTTCTTCGGGCCGCCATCCGGCGCCAGGGCCTGACTCGGTTTCGTCGGCCGCATGCAAGGCAGCTCAAGGCTTGGGTAATCTCGTATTCGGTGTCTTCGCCGGCGCGTTTGGCGTGGCGTATATCGTCTATGGAAGGCGACAAACGAAGTTCGTGCCGGTGATTGCTGGCGTGCTGCTCTGCATCTATCCGTATTTTGTCGAGGGCTGGCTCTGGCTCGGGATCATAGGCACCGCACTTCTTGCCGCGCCGTTCATCATCGATTTCTAGCGCCGGACTGGACCCAGATCGCCGCGCCGGGCTGGCATGAGAAATCCGACCGTTGGCGGCCCCTTCCATACCGACCTGCACCGCCGCCGAGGCGCTTGCGCGACTAAAGTTGCAACAGCACAGTGCCGCCCGAGCTCGTCTTCGGCGCAGGCCTGGACGACCTGTTCATCGTCAGGGTCGCGAGTAACGTTCCCGGGGCGTCGATCGCCGGAACGCTGCAGTACGCGAGCGCATATCTGCGCCCGCCCCTTTTTGTCGTCATGGGCCACCACGGATGCGGGGCGGTGGAGGCTGCCATCGCGGCAAAGTTTCATGGCGTATGCCAGCCGGGGCGAAGCAGAGCGTTGCTCGCCAACATTCTCCCGGCGCTCGATGACTTGGATGCCACGCTGCCCGTGGCGCGGTTGCTGCAGGCGGCGGTGGAATCGAACGTGCGTCGGACCATGCGCCTGCTGCTCGACTCGCCGGAGGCAAAAGCGCGCTCCAGGGACGGTAGGGTGAGACTTGTCGGCGCCGTCTATGAACTCGAAACCGGCTTGGTCCGGTTCCTCGACTAGCCATCCCGCATCTGGCGCCATTGGGCAGGGCAGGTGACACGGCAAAGGCGCCAATGGGGTTGTGCAAGCCTGGGTGAGCCATCCCGTCTGGTAGAGCGAGCTTTTTGCCGGATAATCAGGACTTGGCGCAAGACGGCAAGCCTCGCGCAGACTGCGGACGCGGCCCTGCCTTCGGGCTGGTGCCGGGCTGTTTTTTCAGGGAAGGGATTTATGAACGAACCGCGCTGGAACCTGTATCCGTTGAACCCGGTCTTCAGCAACACTCCGAGCAAGACGTTCTACAGCGAACAATGTCCGTCGGTCGCCGACATGATTTCGTTCGTGGGGGCCACTGACAAGGCGGAGAATGCCGCGTTGACGACCGTGCTCGACGAGTACAGGTTACTGTCCTTCGCCCTGCATGGCGTCCCGTATGTCTACGCGTGCATAGGATTCAATCTCAGTCAGTGAACCGCGGACAAGCAAGAGTGCGGCGGCGCCCGGGCATCCCGGCCCGACTGAATCGATCTTGGCTCGTTGCGGTCAGATCGATCGTGTTATCCCCATGCCAGTCGGCTGATCCTGCGTTACTACCCCTCAGCCGGCCTTGCCCTTGAACGACCAGCACGCGGAGCAGATCATCCGCCTTCTCGAAGAGATTCGGGACGGCCAGCGGCTGCAGCTCGAACGCCAGGCGCAGGCACTCGAGCGGCAGGCGGAGATTGTGTCGCAGCAACGCGAGCGGCTGGCCGACTTGTCCAAGCGGGCCGGTGAGGCGCAAAGAATCGGAGAGCGGGCAGAAGGGGTGCTGGCCAAGAGTGCAAAGCTGGTCGCTGGCGCGCGGATCCTGGTTTTTGTCGCCCTGCCATTCGCCTTACTGCTCCTGGCCTACTTCATCTGGGCTTTAGTCGCCCGCGCCGCGGGGTAATTTGCGGCTGGCAGCAATTGCGGGGTCACGCATGCCGGTAATTTTCTGCATTGACGCCGCCGGACGCACGGATTAGCGTTATTGTTGGAGTGTTCCAGCCGCAGAGCGGCCCCGGGTGAGCGGTCGCGGGTATCAAGAAGGAGAGGCTATGAAGGCGCTTCGTCACGCGGTATGCGCGCTGGTTGCCGCTGCATCATTGCTCTCGTCGCCGTCTTATGCCACGTCGTTCACGACGGACCAGAGCGACCTTTGGTTCAACCTGGATCAAAGCGGAGAAGGTGTTCAACTTGTGCAGCGAGGATCGGTAATCTTTGCGACGCTGTTCGTCTATGGTCCCGGGGGCATGCCAACCTGGTACACCGCAACAATGGACTATACGGACAATTACACGTGGACTGGAGCACTCTACGCTACGACCGGTACCTATTTCGGCAACCCATGGAACCCTGGGGCGTACACGATCGCTCCCGTGGGAACCATGACGTGGTCGGCGCAGACGGTGACAACCGGCACGCTTACCTGGAACGTGAACGGTGTCCCAGGCACGCTCGTCGCGCTGGTCCGGCAGTCCCTGGTGCTCGACAACTACAGTGGAACCTATGCCGGCTACGCGCACCGGGAACTCACGGGGTGCAACAATCCGGCATTAAACGGCATATCCGAGGATCCGATCAGCCTCAAGATCACGCAAAATGGCAGCGCGATTACTACTGTGAACACAACCCTGACGACCGGCAACTCCTGTGTCTTCAGCGGGACGGTGTCGGAGCTTGGTCAAATGGGAGAATTCGATGGCTCCTTCGCTTGCGCCGACGGTTCCACGGGAACCGGGTCGTCGATCGAGGTGCAGGTGACCATGTGGGGTCTGAGCGCACACCGCCTTGACAGCTACTCCACTCCGGCCGGGTGCCAAAACGACGGCTGGATTGGCCTTGCGCGCGTAACGACCTTTTAGGATCGACAGCCGGGTTTGAGTCGGCGTGGAGGATCCTCGCCCGCCACCATCGCCCCCGACGCGCGGTGGCATCGCCAAGTCCCACCCTAGGGGCTCTGGCGGCGGGTGCGTACGGCCTAGGACCGCCACGCCTTGCGCGGCGTTTCGGTGCGAGGTTTCGTGGTTGCGTAGTCGTCCTGCCATGTAGTTCGTGACCGCTGCGGCGGCCTGGTTGTTGGCAGCCTTGAGCTGATCCTCCGACGATGCGGCCGCGGCGGCCCGCATCGGACGCCCAGGGACTCAGGGCCGCCGGCCTGACGCTGTCGAGGATCTCCAAGCAGTATTATGGGGACCCGAACAAGTACGATGCGATCTTCGAGGCGAATAACCCGATGTTGAAGAGCCCGGACTTGATTTATCCGGGGCAAATGTTAAGAATTCCATAGTAGTGATGATCGGGGCGGCAATTGCGGAGCGAAGTTGCGCGATTGATCCGGCTGCCTCTACAACTGTAGGGATGGCGGACGTGCGTCATCGGCACGACGCCAGGATCGGCTGCGACGACGCGGGAGCGGGCAGCGCCTTGAGGCATGCGATGCACCTTATCTGGACCATTCTCATAGGGTTTGTGGCAGGGTTAGTCGCCAAGATGCTCGCGCCGGGAACCGGTCCGTCGGGGTTTTTCCTGACCGCGGCGCTTGGCATCGCGGGAGCGTTGGCGGCGACGTTCCTGGGCCAGTCCGTCGGCTGGTACGAGGAAGGCGAGACCGCGGGATTCATCGCCGCGACACTCGGTGCGATCGTCCTGCTGGTTCTCTATCACATTTTCCGCAACAGCAAGTCGTAGGTTCTGCCACGGTCGCTGCTTGCCGCACCGGAGACATCATAGCCAATCGGATGAAGGTCTGAAGGCGTCGCGACTTACTGCCCGAAGGCGGCCGTTACGCTTTCATGGCCTGAGGGTCGCTGGCCTACTAGCCACTGCGTGCCTCGGCCCACATGATTAATGATCGCCTCGGCCATGATGCGTTGTAGGGCCCCTTGGCCATGCCTATCCAGTGCCATTGGGGCAACGTAGCGCATGCGCCAAGCCTCCCTCGAATTGCGAATTGCCACGGGTCTGCTGTGGCTAGTCCCGGCCGTCGTTGCCTTGGCGACACCGGTCGAGATCAGCCCGACGCCGGGCGCACTGGTGCAGGCGATCGATGGTCACCGGGTCGTGCTGCTTGGCGAGGTACACGACAATGCCACGCAGCATGCGCTGCGGGCCGCCGCGTTGCGGCAATGGCTCGTTCAAGGGGCTCGCCCGGCGATCGCGTTCGAGCAGTTCGACCGGGAACATCAGGCGGACATCGACCGCGCGCGGCACGAACGGCCGGCGGACGTCAATTATCTCATCGCGCAAGCCAAAGGCAACCCCGACTGGCACTGGGAATCCTACCGCCCGTTCGTTGCGCTCGCGCTCGAATATGATCTCCCGATCGTCGCCGCGAATCTGTCTCGAGGCGAGGCGATGCGAGTGGCGAAGGAAGGCTGGGCTGATCTGTTCGATCCAGCGACACGCAGTGCCCTCGCGCTCGACGCCCTCCCCGCCGACTTATGGCGCAAGCATGAGGCGGCGATTGCGGAAGGCCACTGCAACCTGCTCCCGGCAGAGGACCTGCCGGCGCTGGCGCGCGCCCAAATGGCGCGCGATATCGTCATGGCAGAGTCGATCCGGCCTTACCTCGACCGGGGCGTCGTGCTCCTGGCCGGAAACGGCCATGTGCGCCGTGATATTGGCGTTCGATTCTGGATGCCTGCTGATGCCGCGCGCAGCGCGATTAGCATCGGCATGCTCGAGCGCGACGACGGCTCGGTGTCCGACTCCGTGGACGATTTTGATGCTTATGTAATCACCGAACGCGCCCAGCGAGCCGACCCCTGCATAGGACTTACAAAAGACCTCAAAACTGCAACCCCCCCATGAACGCAAGAGATCCCTCTACTCCATGGTGGACCGTTTAGCGATGGTGCATTCGCATATGTTGCCTCGCGCGCGTTCGATAGCCGCAGGGCACCCCCGCCCGCCTACCCGCACGAGCGCATCCAAGTACCTCCCCGATGGCGAAAACGCAACTCCCCGTAGTTGTCATGCTGGAAGAAAGGCTCCGGCGCGACGACGTAGCTGGCGGATGCAGCATCGGAACCCCGGCAAAAATATCGTAACAATCTCGTGGAGTTAGCAGATGCGCAATATCAAAGGATCCAACTCCGGGGATCCCCGCGGCGCGCGGGCGCGATAGACTATATCGCACGTGTAGTATCTTGGCCTCCGTGTATTGTAGCGGCGGAACCCAAAACATGGCCGTGATCGGCGGAGCGATGCGCTTCGCAACGTTCAGTCTTGTGGCTGCGCTCTTGGTGGGATGCGCAACGGCCCCGCCCGGGGCCGATTTCCCGAAAGTGAGGTCGATCGCGCTGATTCATCCCGAGGAGACGCGGCTCGGCCGACAGTTCGATGGCGCGGCGCGAGACCATGGCGGGAATTCCGCGTTTCGCCTGCTTACGGTGGGAGTCGACGGGTTCCTGGCTCGTGCGCAGATGATCAATGCGGCTGAACGCACCCTCGATCTCGAGTATTTCATCTTTCGTCAGGACGAGACTGGCCAGTTGTTGACCGACGCCCTGCTGCGAGCGGCCGATCGGGGGGTGCGAGTGCGTGTCCTGGTCGATGACGGGGACACGCTCACGGGCGATGAACACCTCGCGGCGTTAAGCGCACACCCCAAGATTGAGATTCGGATCTTCAATCCGTTTACCTATCGCGGCCATACCGAATTGTTTCGCGCCATCGAATTCATGTTCAACGCCCCGCGGCTCGATTACCGGATGCACAACAAGCTTTTGGTTGTCGACAACGCGATCGCCCTCGTTGGTGGACGCAATATCGGCGATCAATACTTTCAGGTCGACCCCGAGTCGCAGTTTGGTGATGACGACTCCTTTGTTGCGGGCCCGATCGTAGTGGACCTGTCCAGGACATTCGACGATTTCTGGAACAGCGATCTCGCGATCCCGGTCGCCGGGCTTGGCAATGAAGAGCACTCGGATGCGGCTCTGGAGGCATACCGCAAGACCCTGGACGAACATCGCCGCGAGTTGAAGGCGGACGGGACCGACTATGCGAGCCGGATTGCGAGCGGTGAGCCGCTCGCCGGGATGCTGTCCGGCACGCTGCCGCTGGTATGGGCGCGTGCGCAAGTAGTCTATGACAGTCCCGACAAGAGACGCGTCGAAAAAGGCGAGATGGTCGGCGAGCTGATGCACCGGGCTGTGGCTGACGCCGCGGGGGCAGTGCAATCGGAACTGTTGATGGTCACGCCCTTCCTCGTACCGGGGAACGACGGAATGCGGCTGTTCGAGGATCTGCGCCGGCACGGTGTGCGCGTTCGGATCCTTACCAATTCGCTCGAGTCGACGCCGGAGCCGGCGGCTCACTCCGGCTACATGCACTATCGCATCCCTTTGCTCGAGGACGGCGTGGAGCTCTATGAAGTGCGTTCGCGACTAGGCAATGCCAGGGGCAGTGGCGAGTCGCCTGCGGCGGCGCGCGCCGGAAATTACACGCTGCACGCGAAGCTGTTCGTGTTCGATCGCCAAAGGTTGTATATCGGGTCGATGAACTTCGACCAACGTTCGCACCGTCTCAACACCGAGGTCGGACTGATCATCGACAGCCCCGAGCTGGCGCGCCAAACCGCAGCGCGCTTCGAAGCCATTGCAGTTCCTGCAAACTGTTACGTGCCGACGTTGCGTGGAGATCCGGCGGGCGGACCGCCGCAATTGATCTGGCGCACCCGGGAAGACGGAAACGACATCGAGTACGATTCCGAACCCGCGCGCAGCGCCTGGCAGCGAATGGAGGTTGAATGGCTCTCCCTGCTGCCGCTGGACAAGGAGCTCTAAGCGCCGGCGCGAAGCCAGCCGACCCAGCACGCCAGGGCACATGCTCGGGCCGCTGGGATTGAAAGCTGCCTGGCATCCGCGCGGTGAAGGCATTTGTCTTACAGGCCCCTCCAGGTGCCCTACAGGAACACCAGATACTCGCTGATAGCGTTCGCTGCGTCGATGCGGGAGGATTAGTCGCCGATCAAGATACGAGAGGTCATAAATGCTCTATTACGCGCTCGTGTTTTTCATCATCGCGCTCGTTGCGGCGCTGTTTGGCTTTGGCGGAATCGCCGCGGGAGCCGCCTCGATCGCGCAGGTGCTCTTCTTCCTTTTCCTAATCCTGTTTCTTGGATCCCTCATCTTGGGTCTCATTCGCCGTGGCGGCCCTTAAGACTGGCGAACGAACCTGGCGCTGACGCGACGGAATCTCGAGCTACCGCGGCGCCCCGGGGCTGCGCCGTTCTGCGACTGGAACAGGGAAGCCGCCATCGCGGTAGGCGCGTCATCACACAAGGAAATAGATCATGATAAGTAAGATCCTTGCGATATTGATAGTCCTGGGCACGTTCGGCGCGGTTGGCACCATAACGGGTTGTAACACGGTAGCCGGCGCCGGCAAGGACATCGAACGCGGCGGCGAAGCGATCCACGATTCGGCGAAGGATGTGCAACATAAGATGTGAAGTTTCTCAGTCGCGTTGATAACGACGGAGGCCTGTCTGGGTAACCCCGGTCGCCTGCGCGACGGCATCGTTCGACACCGATGACAAGCTCGATCCTGTTCGATCGCGCCCGAACGGGGACTACGCTACCTGCGGAGTCTGCTGTCGACCCTGTGCCGGAGCACATCAGCCAAAATATCGACAGCATCCTTGCTTTTTATCGTCGCGAAGAGCAAAAGATCAGCAACTCGCGACGGCTCTTGGAAACAGTCGGAGGATTCATGGGCCGACCGTTTTATCTCGCATCCGTGCTGTGCTTCGTCATATTGTGGCTTCTGGCGAATGCGCTATGCGAGCTTCTCGGATTCCGAGCACTGGATCCGCCGCCATTTTCTTGGCTGCAGGGCATTGTTAGCCTGGGTGCGCTCCTAACCACGACCGTAGTTCTAATTACTCAGAATCGAGAAGCGCAGCTCGAGGAGCGACGATTGGAACTGGAGCTGCAGGTGAATCTTCTAACTGAGCAGAAAACCACAAAACTTATCCGTCTGCTCGAAGAGTTGAGACGGGACTTGCCCATGGTCAAGGATCGCCATGATCCGGAGGCAGCGGCATTGCAGGAGCCGACGAAGCCTGAAGAAGTACTTGCGGCCCTGGAGGAACGGCGTGACAAGGATTGATGGTTCGAATCGCTGCGCTTGCCCGCCTTCGCCGATCACGCTGAACTGAAGGGCATAATAGCCGTTGACGAAGGCGACGCTGGAGAGGCGCTCGCGGAACTCACGTGGGTCGGTGTCGACACGCGGTGCTTGCCGCTCTGCTTCGGCGCGAAGGAGCCGAATCATTCGATCAGTCGCGGCAGGATCTCATCGGCCGCGTCGCCGCAAAGGAGCACCTTGGTGAAGAGAGACGATCAGACCGTGCGGAGCAACGATGACCACGAGCGGGGCAGCGCAGATCCAACCGCTGATTGAAAGGCCGGCGTGGAAGGCGCTGGTGGCGCATCACCAGGCGGTGCGCAATCTACATCTGCGCGAGCTCTTCGCCAGCGATCCGATGCGCGGCGAACGGCTGGCCGCCGAAGCCGCCGGTCTCTACCTCGATTACTCGAAGAATCGGGTGACCGACGAGACGATCGGGCTGCTGCTGCGGCTGGCCGACGAATGCAATCTCGCGACACGCATCGACGCCATGTTCAGCGGCGCGAAGATCAACGTAACCGAGCAACGCGCGGTGCTGCACGTCGCCCTGCGTGCGCCGGAAGGCGAACGGATTCGAGTCGATGGTGTCGATGTCGTACCCGGCGTGCACAGGGTCCTCGAACGCATGGCGGTCTTTGCGGACCAGATCCGGAGCGGCCAATGGCTCGGACACACAGGTCGGCCGATTCGCAACGTCGTCAACATCGGTATCGGCGGCTCCGATCTCGGTCCGGTGATGGCCTACGAAGCCCTGCGTCATTATAGCCGACGCGACATGACGTTCCGCTTCGTCTCCAACGTGGATGGTACCGACTTCGTGGAAGCCACGCGCGATCTCGATCCCGAGGAAACCTTGTTCGTCATTTGCTCGAAGACGTTCACCACGCAGGAGACACTGACCAATGCCCACGCGGCGCGCGCGTGGACCCTTGCCAAGCTCGGTGACGAGCGTGCCGTGCGCCGGCATTTTGTCGCCGTATCGACCAACGCCGAGGGCGTCGGGAAGTTCGGCATCGACACCGCCAACATGTTTGGCTTCTGGGATTGGGTTGGCGGTCGCTACTCGATGGATTCCGCGATCGGCTTGTCGACGATGCTCGCCGTTGGACCGGAAAACTTTCGCGCCATGCTTGCCGGTTTCCACGCGATGGATCGGCATTTCCGGACGGCGCCGTTCGAGCGCAATCTGCCGGTGCTGATGGGATTGCTTGCGGTCTGGCACAGCAATTTCTTCGACGCGCAGACAGTCGCGGTACTACCGTACGAGCAATACCTGAAGCGCTTTCCAGCGTATCTCCAGCAGTTGACGATGGAGAGCAACGGCAAGCACATCTCGCTCGATGGCGCGCGGGTCGCTTATCAGACGGGACCGATCTACTGGGGTGAACCGGGTACCAATGGTCAGCATTCGTTCTACCAGCTCATCCACCAGGGTACCCGGCTCATCCCCTGCGACTTCATCGGCTTCTGCCAGGCATCGAATCCGCTAGGCCAGCAGCATGACCTGCTGATGGCGAATCTTCTCGCACAGACCGAGGCGCTGGCGTTCGGCAAGACGGAGGCACAAGTCGAAGCCGAAGGCACGCCAGCGTGGCTGGCGCCGCATCGTACCTTCGAAGGCAATCGCCCGAGCAACACTATTCTCGCCGAGCGCCTGACTCCCGAGGCCCTCGGGCTTCTCGTCGCGCTGTACGAGCACAGCGTCTTCACCCAGGGAACGATCTGGAATATCGACTCGTTCGACCAGTGGGGCGTCGAACTGGGCAAGGTTCTGGCACAGCGCATCGCCCCCGAACTCGAGTGCAAGAACGAGGCCGGCCTCGCCCACGACAGCTCGACCAACGCCCTGATCCGTCGCTTCCGCCGCTTCCAGAGCGGGCGCCTATGAAGGTCAGTCCGCTCGCGGGCAAGCCGGCCACGCCGGACATGCTGGTCGACGTACCCAGGCTTGTCACGGCCTACTATACCGACGTGCCCGATGTCTCGGTGCAGGCGCAGCGGGTCGCGTTCGGCACCTCCGGGCATCGTGGTTCCTCCTTCGAGCGCACGTTCAACGAATGGCACGTCCTGGCCATCAGCCAGGCCATTTGCGATTACCGCAAGCGGCGGGGCATACGCGGCCCGCTGTTTCTCGGTATCGACACGCACGCGCTATCCGTGCCGGCCTGTGCCGACGCGCTCGAAGTGCTGGCAGCCAACGGCGTGGAGATCATGCTCTCAGAGGGCGACGAATACACACCAACCCCCGCGGTTTCCCACGCCATATTGACCTACAACCGCGGCCGCACCTCGGGGCTGGCCGACGGCATCGTTATCACGCCTTCGCACAATCCGCCCGACGCCGGCGGGTTCAAGTACAACCCACCCAATGGCGGGCCCGCGGACAACGATGTGACCGAATGGATCGAAGCCAGGGCCAATGCGTTGCTGGACGGCGGCGTTGCGGACGTGAAGAGAATTGCGCACGAGAAGGCCCTGCGTGCTTCCACGACGCACCGCTACAACTTTCTGAACGCCTACGTGGATGACCTCGGCAGCGTGCTCGATATGGATGCGATCCGCGGCGCGAACATCCGCATGGGCGTGGATCCACTCGGTGGCGCCGGAGTTCACTACTGGGGTCCGATTGCCGCGCGCTATGGCTTGAACCTGACGATGGTGAACGAAGTGGTCGATCCGACCTTCCGCTTCATGACGGTCGATTGGGACGGCCGCATCCGCATGGATCCGTCGTCGCCCTACGCCATGCGGAGCCTGATTGAGCTCAAGGACCGCTTCGACATCGCCTTCGCCTGCGACACCGACCACGACAGGCATGGGATCGTCACCCGGAGCGCGGGGTTGCTGCCGCCCAACCATTACCTTTCGGTCGTCATCTTCTACCTTTTCCAGCACCGGTCGCAGTGGAGCACGTCGGCGGCGGTCGGCAAGACGGTGGTCAGCAGCCAGATGATCGATCGCGTCACGGCGAAGCTCGGCCGTAAGCTCTACGAGGTGCCGGTCGGCTTCAAGTGGTTCGTGGCCGGCTTGTTCGACGGTTCGCTCGGGTTCGGCGGGGAAGAGAGTGCGGGCGCGAGTTTCTTGCGGTTGAATGGGAGCGCCTGGACGACGGACAAGGACGGCATCGTGCCGGCTTTGCTGGCGGCGGAGATCACAGCGCGCGTGGGCCGCGATCCCGGCGAAATCTACCGCGATCTCACGCGCGAGTTCGGCGAGTCTTTTTACGACCGCATCGAGGCGCCGGCGACTACGGAGCAAAAGCGGGTGCTGGCGCGGCTCTCGTCCCGACAGGTGCGATCCGCAGAGCTAGCTGGCGAGAAGATCCGGACCATCCTCACCCGCGCGCCTGCCAACGATGCGCCGATTGGCGGCTTGAAGGTGGTGGCCGAAAGCGGGTGGTTTGCTGCACGACCCTCGGGCACCGAGGACATCTACAAGATCTATGCGGAGAGCTTCCGCGGAGCGGATCATCTGCGTCGCGTCCTGGCGGAAGCACAGGTCATCGTCGCTGCTGCGCTGAATGAGCAACCATGAGCCAGCAAAGCCGGGCCAGCCGCCCCAAGAAGCGTCTTTTGTCCACCGACGCAAAGGGATTCGATTCATTGGCCGAGCTTGCCCTGGACATGCGCTGGTCGTGGAATCATGCCACCGACCAGGTGTGGCGGCAGCTGGATCCGGCACTGTGGGAGCTCACGCATAACCCTTGGGTCGTCCTGCAGACGGTCTCGCGGGAGAAACTCCAGCGCGCTTTGGCCGAGCCAGCTTTCCGCAAGAACGTCGACGATCTGGTGCAAGCCCGGCGGAATGCGGCGCAGGCGCCCGCATGGTTTCAGCAAGCCTATCCGCAATCGGCGCTACGCTGTGTTGCGTATTTCTGCATGGAATTCATGCTAAGCGAGGCCTTGCCCATTTACTCGGGCGGGCTGGGCAACGTGGCGGGCGATCAGCTCAAGGCTGCCAGCGATTTGGGCGTCCCGGTCATCGGCGTAGGTTTACTTTACCAGCAAGGCTACTTTCGCCAGGCGATTGGCAAGGACGGAGCGCAACAGGCCCTGTTCCCGTACAACGATCCCGGACAGTTGCCGATCACGCCTTTGCGCCAGGCGAACGGCGAATGGTTGCGGTTGGAGATCACCTTACCGGGCTACTCCGTCTGGCTGCGCGCCTGGCAGGTTCAGGTTGGTCGCGTGAAGCTGTACCTGCTGGACAGCAACGATGCGGCGAATTACCCCGCGCATCGGGGCATTACCAGCGAGCTATACGGCGGCGGCCCGGAGTTGCGCCTCAAGCAGGAAATGCTGCTCGGGATCGGTGGATGGCGACTGCTCGCGGCGCTCGGCATCCGGCCCGAGGTCTGCCACCTGAACGAAGGGCACGCGGCCCTCGCGGTATTGGAGCGTGCCCTGAGCTTCATGGAGGAAACCGGACGGACTTTCGAGGTCGCGCTGGCGGTCACCAGGGCAGGCAATCTTTTCACCACCCACACGGCGGTGGGCGCCGGCTTCGATCGATTCGCTCCGGCGCTCATCGAGCAATATCTCGGTGGTTATGCCGAGCAGAAGCTCCGTATATCACTCCACGATTTGCTGGCCCTGGGGCGCAGCAACCCGAACGATTCGTCAGAGCCTTTCAACATGGCCTATCTGGCGATCCGGGGTAGCGGCGCGGTGAACGGCGTGAGCCGCCTGCATGGAAAGGTGAGCCGGCAGCTGTTCGAGCCAATCTTTGCGCGCTGGCCGCAGGACGACATCCCAGTCGGACATGTGACCAACGGCGTCCACGTGCCGACCTGGGACTCGGCGAAAGCTGACGATCTTTGGACGGAAAGCTGCGGAAAGGACCGCTGGCTGGGGATGGCCCAGACCCTTGAGAAGGACCTTCGCTGCATATCCGATGCGAGTCTCTGGCGATTTCGCGCCGCCGCCCGCCAGTCTCTGGTTGAATACGCTCGCGAACGATTGTCCATGCAACTGGCCGGTTCCGGCGCGTCGCCCGAGGAGATCGACGATGCGAAGCATCTGTTCGATCCCGACACGTTGACGTTGGGCTTCGCTCGGCGCTTCGCGACCTACAAGAGACCGAACCTGTTGCTGCACGACCGGGAACGACTGCTGCGCTTGTTGGACAATGCCCAACGACCTGTGCAGCTCATCATTGCGGGCAAGGCGCATCCGGCGGACCAGGCGGGCCAGGCATTGATTCAGGAATGGATCCGCTTCATTCGCCGGCCCGAAACCCGCGGCCATGTCATCTTCCTCGCCGACTACGACATGCTCCTGACCGAGCATCTGGTGCAGGGAGTGGATGTCTGGCTCAACACACCGCGACGTCCTTGGGAAGCGTGTGGAACGAGCGGCATGAAAGTGCTGGTCAATGGCGGCATCAATCTATCCGAATTGGACGGTTGGTGGGCGGAAGCCTACACGCCGGAAGTGGGGTGGGCGTTGGGGGACGGCCGCGAGCATGGCGATGACCCCGCCTGGGACGCTATCGAAGCTGAAGCCCTCTATGACCTACTCGAACGCGAGGTGATCCCCGAGTTCTATGCGCGTGATAAACAGGGCGTCCCCGGCGCTTGGGTAACCCGGCTGCGGGAAAGCATGGCGCGATTGACGCCGCGCTTCTCCACCAACCGCGCGGTGCGCGAATACACCGAACAACACTACCTCCCGGCAACCTTGGCCTACCTCGAACGTTGCGCCGATAACGGCGAGGTCGGCGTGGGCATGGTCAATTGGCGGCACGCGCTGGATCGGGAGTGGACCGAGCTCCGCTTCGGCGAAGTGAAGATCGAGACGGGCGGCGAGCAACACGCATTTGAAGTGCAGGTCTATCTCCATGACCTCGACCCCGAGGCGGTGCGGGTGGAGCTCTATGCCGACGGCGTCATGGGCGGTGCCGCGGTGCGCCAGGAGATGAAGCGCATTCGCCAACTGGACGGCGCGTCCGGCGGCTACGTTTACAGGGCGACTGTCTCTGCGGCGCGCCCGCCGGCAGACTATACGGCGCGAGTGATACCACACTGCCCCGGCGCGGCCGTTCCGCTTGAGGCGGCTCAAATCCTGTGGCAACGCTAATTCGATACGAGCGTGAGCATGGATTCGCGAGCGGACCGGATTGTCGCGGACGGAATTCGCCCAGTTACTCGGTGTGAAGTTGAAAACAATTCCGAATTGGGAACGACATCGCCAGCAGGCGACCGGACCCGCGGTGGTCTTGCTAACTATTGTCGAGCGCGAGCCGGAGACGGCCTTGCGAGCTTTACACGCGGCTTGATGTCGTCGTGACCGGGCGAGGGCGCTGCTCGCCATTTCCGGGCGGTGCCGATAAAGTCCATCCCTACCGCGATTGGCCAGGAGCGGTACACATGTTTGTAAGCGGCGTCGCGGAGTAAAGCTAGGGGAGCAATGGGGCGGTGCGAGTCTCGCTGAAGAGTCGATTTCTGCCGGTCATGGGTCTCAGTGCGGCCCAAAACCAGCCGTAGCGCCTCGGCTTCCAAGATTGTATGGTTCAGGTCAAGGGTTCGTGAGGCGCCCAGGATCGAAGTCGGTTTTATGGGTATGGATCGACCAGCGGTAATGTGTGCGCCTGTCGCACATATAATAGATTCGCCAACTTGCGATCGGAATGGAAACGTCTTATCGTCCGCCGACTATCCATTTGAATCGAGGCGATTACCAACGGCACCTTCCCGGCTGGCAGTTCCGCGACGAGAATGCCGGAAATTCCGGTCGCCGACGGCGACTGGCTCACCGGGAATAGACGGGAGTTGGAGATGGGGGAGCCGAAGGGCGTGCCAAAGGCGCCCGCGCAGATGCCCAGTGCTGACGGGCACGGCCATTCCGACCGTGTGCCCGGGCCCGCACGTTCGCACACTCGTGGGATCAATGCTTCGGATGCAGGCGCATACGGAGGCCACTACCAGCGCTTCGCGCCGTGGCTGGAGCACACTTTCGACGCCGCGCTTGCCACCGTACTATTGGTCGAACTCGTGCTCCTCTTCGGGAACACGGCGCTGCGGAGCCTCTCCAACAACTCCCTGGTTTGGGCCAACGAAGCCTCTGAGTATGCGCTGACGGCTCTGGCGTTCATCGGCGGGGCGATCGCCTACCACCGCGGGTTGCACATGGTGGTCCGGTTCGCCATCGACCGACTGCCGCGCCACCTCTGGGAGTATGCGGAGTGCGCGCGGCATTACTTCGTGCTCATCGTGGCCGGGATCGGCTTCGGCTACGCCGTGCCGATGTGGATAAGCTCCCGGAACAACCTGACCACGGTCCTCCAGGTATCGAAGTCGTGGACTTTGCTGCCCTTCATCATCGGCATGGCGCTCATGGCGTTCTTCGCCCTGACCGAACTCTCGCGACACACTCGGCGGATCAACGGCGTCGCGGGCGCGGTGGTCCTGGCGCTGGGCATGGTCTGGTTCGTCGGTCAATACTTCACCGGCCCTTGGGACGGGCCCGCCGGCATCGGTTTCGCCCTTCTGCTGCTCCTCCTCCTGGTATTCGCCGGCGTTCCCATTGCCTTCGTGCTCTCGGTCACCGCCTACGTCTACATCTACGGCTCGCGGGAAGCGGACCCCATGGCGGTTTCGTTCGCGCTGACCAACGGTATCAGCAGCTTCATCCTCCTGGCGGTCCCGTTCTTCATCCTGGCCGGGAAGATCATGACCGATGGCGGGCTCACCAAGCCGTTGGCGGACTGGGTCACGTCTGTAGTGGGGCGGCTTCAGGGCGGGCTCCTGCAGGCCCTCGTCGTCGCCATGTACATCTTCTCGGGTATCTCGGGGTCGAAGATCGCCGATGTCGCCGCGGTCGGCACGACACTCAAGGGCATGCTCAGGAAACAGGGCTACGAGCCGGCCGAGAGCGCAGCGGTCCTCTCGGCGGCCGGGATCATGGGCGAGACAATTCCGCCCAGCCTCGTCATGATGGTGCTCGCCTCGATCACGACGCTCTCGGTGGCCTCCTTCTTCGTCGCCGGAGTGGTACCTGCCGCGCTGCTTGGCGGCTGCCTCATGGCCATGGTCTTTTACCGCGCGCGCAACCTGAATTGGCCGCGGTGCGCCAGGACCGCCTGGCGGGAACGGATAAAGATCACCTACCGGGCCTTCCCGGCGCTTCTCGTCCCCGTCATCCTCATTGTCGGGATCGTGGGCGGCATCGCCACCACCACCGAGGTCTCCTCCCTGGCGGTGGTCTACGCCATCCTCGTCTCGGTCTTCTTCTACAGGGGAATGAACTTCCGGACCTTCCTTACCACCATGGCTGACTCGGGAACCATGGCGGGCATGGTTCTTTTCATGGTGAGCGCCGGGAGCGCCTTCTCCTGGACGCTGGCGGTGAGCGGCCTGCAGGGCGTGGTCTCCGGCTTCCTCGACACGCTCGGCGGGTCGGCGGCCGCCTTCATGGCCTTCTCAATTGTGCTCATGGTCATCATGGGCTCGGTCCTGGAGGGGTTGCCCTCGCTCCTCATCTTCGGCCCGATGCTGCTCCAGATAACGCCGCAATACGGGATCAATCCGATGCATTTCGGCATCGTCATGATCATCGCCATGGGCATTGGGACCTTCATCCCTCCCTTCGGCATCTGCTACTTCGTGACCTGCGCAGTGATGGACACGTCCGTGGAGAAGGTGACGCCCCGCTTCCTACCCTATCTCGCCGTCCTGGGCATCGGCCTCATCCTCATCGCCATCTTCCCGCCGATCAGTCTGGTGCTGCCGCACGCGTTCAATCTCAAGTAGGAATTTCGCCGGTTTATGTCCTAAATCAAGTCGAGCCCACGAGGCGTATGGTACGAAACCTTCATGAATTCTGTTTCCGCAACTGCCAGCTAAACCCAGGAGGCTACGGTATGAAGCAGACGGTAAAGGTGATTTCCACGATGGTTCTGTCCGCAATCTTGGTCTCAGTCGGCGCCTTGGCGCAGACCGCCGAGAAGAAGATCGTTCTCAAGCTCGCTCACGGGGACTCGGTCGACATGACCGTTTCCCGCAAGGCCGTCATGGCGGATGTCTTCGCGAAGGAGGTCAAGGCGAAGAGCAATGGACGAATCGACGTGCAAGTCTTCGGCGCCGGCACCCTAGGTGGTGAACGGGATTTTGTCGAGGGAGTAAAGAACGGCTTCATCCAAGCCGGGTTCGCATCCGGTGTCATGGCGAACTTCTACCCAAACTCCATGGTGACGGACATTCCCTACCTGTTCGCGTCCGGGACGATCGCTGATCGCGTCATGGACGGCCCCTACGGCCAGAAGCTCTCAGAGGACTTCCTCACCAGCACGGGTATGCGCAACCTGTGCTTCGGCGAAGTCGGCTTCCGAGATTTTACGAGCGGTAAGACCGCCATCCATTCCCCGAAGGACCTGGGGGGCATGAAGATCCGTGTGCAGGAGACGCCCCTCTACATTACCGAGATGAAGGCCCTGGGCGCGCAACCTACCCCCATCGCCTTTACGGAGCTCTATACGGCTCTGCAGACCGGCGTCGTCGACGGGCAGGAGAATCCCATCCCCACGATCATCTTCGCGAAGCTCTACGAGGTGCAGAAGCACGTGACCCTGGACGGGCACAACTACGGCGTCGACTGGTTTGTCATGAATGACAAGTTCTTCAAGAGCCTGCCGCCTGACCTGCAGAATGTCGTCCAAGGAGCAGCCAAGCTCGCTTGCGCCGAGGAGCGCCGCGTCAACCGCGTCTTCGAGTCCGACGGTATCAAGACCCTGAAGGAAAAGGGAGTCACCGTCTACACGCCGACGCCGGCCGAGATCGCCCAGTTCAGGGCCGCGACCCAGGAGCCCGTCATTGACTGGCTGAAGACCAAGGTTGACCAGAAGTGGATCGACGAAATAGTGGCAGCCGCCAAGGACGCCGAGGCCAAGAAGTAGAGTCACCGTCGCGAGGTCCTCGCCAGACCGATTGCGGGGCATGTTGCCTCTCGGTCGCGCCAATCATTCCACTCTCGTGGCATTCGTTCAGCATGCGCCAAGATCGGCAAAGCCTTCGTGCCACCCTGGGTGTGATGAACTCCGTGTACGCGTGATCTCATGAACGAGAGCGTGCTTCCAACCGAATCGCTGCGCATCGGCATCTTGGGTTGCGCCAACATCGCCAGACAATTCGCGCGCGATGTGGCGCCGAGCAAGTCGGTACGCGTCGTGGCTGTGGGCAGTCGCAACGGGGAACAGCCTCGGCCTTTGCCATTGCCTGCGGCATCGGCCGTCACCACGGCAGCTATGAAGCGCTGCTGGCAGACGGCGAAGTGGACGCCGTCTATGTGCCGTTGCCCAACAGCATGCACGCCGAATGGGTGATCAAGGCAGCGGAGCGCGGCAAACACGTCCTTTGCGAAAAGCCACTGGCCCTTGGGCTCGACGACGCGCGCGCGATGTTCGAGGCGGCGGAGCGTCACCGCGTCATCCTGCTCGAATCCATTCCGTACCAATTTCAACCCCAGACTGCCGCCATGCTGGCGCTGCTGGAAGAGGGCACGATCGGCGAGGTGCGGTCGGTGCAGGCACATTTCAGCTTCACCCTATCCAATCCGCAGGACAACATCCGGATGAAGCCCGAATTGGGTGGCGGTGCAGTGCTCGACGCGGGCAGCTATCCGCTAAGTCTAATCCGCCTCGTTATGGGGAACGCGCCGCGGCGCGTGCGCGCCGATGCGACCTGGGCCGATACCGGGGTCGATGTTGCCTTGATGGCGACGCTGTACTACGCTGACGGGCGGCGCGCGCAGTTGTCGTGCGCCATGAATTCTGCCTACCATCGCCACGCAGCCATCGAATTGGCGAACGGCGCGATCGAGACCGATTATCCGAACCACACCAGCGAGCAAGCTGGCTCCCACCCATCGGGTTATCTTCCAAGCCGGCTGCGCGTGCGCCGTGGTATCGCCACTTCCATCCCGTTCGAGGAAGTCCGCTCGGAGGCTGGAAGCGGCTTCTATTTTGCCGCCGAAGCGTTCGCGCGGCTGGTCGCCAAACGAGATGTCGCTGCAGTCGCTGACGCTGCCAGGGCGAGCCTGGACAACGCGGCGACGCTGGAGGCGTTGGCGCGCAGCGCGCGGCTGCGGCATGCGGCGAATGTGCGTTCGCGGGTTCAATGATGGCAGACCTGGATAACGGGTAAAGCGTGCCATCTATACTGCTGCCCGGTTGCGCCGTTGGTCGCGCACGAAGCATAAGATCAGGCGATGCAGGGGCGGGAGCTATCCACCGTTCTTGAGGCACCGGCATTCGAAAGGGAAGCGGCTATGCCCAACCTACTGCCACCGCGCCACATCTCGACTCTACCGAATCCAGTCGGCGACGATGAAGCGCAATGGACATGGTTCGCGGCGTCTAGAGAATGGCGCGATTGATGGCTAGCCGATCATTCCACGCCGTGGTCGACGGGTAGGTGCGGCAACACGACTGGGTCGGCTATCGGCGCACTCCAAAGACGCCGTGCAGCGAGTCGCACAGAAGGCGGTACCGAAGGACATTGGGCGACACTACTTTTCTGTGGTCTTGCGCGCTAAGCGGCCAATGATAATCAGCGACACCAACGCGACGGCCAGTATTCCTGATGTCACTGCGAGCGATGCAACTCCAAGACGGTCCATAAGTAGCCCGAACACCAGCGGCGAAGCAGCCTGCGCGACGCGCGAGGGCGCGCCGAGAAGCCCCTGCCGCAGCCCGTAACCCTTGGGGCCGAACAAGGCGAGAGGCAACGTGCCGACGGCGATGGTCAACAGACCGTTGCCGGCACCGTGTAGCACCGCGAACACGGCAGCAGGCGCTCCAAATACGCCAAACAGCAAAGCGCCAAGTGGATGCAGAACGACGGCGAATCGAGCCGAAGTCAGCGGATGCGTGCGCTGCAGAAAGCTAAACTCGATCAGTCTGGCCGCGACTTGCGCCGGCCCGATGAGAGCGCCGGCAATGATCGCTGTCCTAAGCGATGCGCCGCCCTCCTGCAGCAGCCGTGGAAGGTGCGCTGCCATAGCAGTGGACACAAACCATCCAGCAGCAAAGACGTAACCGAGAAGCCCGAGCATCAACGGAGAGACATTGCCCTTCGCCTTCAGGCGCGCTCGCCTTTACAGGTCGATGCCCTGCCGCCAATGGCACGAGCCAGCGATGCAGCGGAATACCCAGCAGCAGATGCGCGCCAGCCCATACAAAACAAGCCTCCCGCCAACCCAGCTGCGTATTCAACAGGCTGGTAAGCGGCCAGCCAATCGTGCTGGCAAAACCTGCCATCAACGTTATGCCCGTAATCGGGCCGCGCGCGTCCCTGCCGAATAGCCCCGCGAGCGTACCGAACGCAGCATCGTAGAGTCCCGTTGCCATGCCAGCGCCGATCACGAGCCAAGCTAGGATAAGGCCGACGGGTCCGTTCGCTAGGCCCAATCCCGCAAGCCCAATCGCGAATACCACGTTGGACAGCATGAGCACATTGCGGCCGCCTCGGGAATCGATGGCACGGCCGGCGATGGGTCCGAGCAAGGCGGAAACCAGAAGCGCGCAGGAGAATGCACCAAACACCCAGGAACTATCCAGTCTAAGATCACGGGCGATTGGTGTGGCGAGAATCGCCGGCAGGTAATAACTTGATGCCCACGCGAGCGTTTGCGCGTGCCAACTGCAACGGTGATGACTGTTCTGTTCCTTCTAGCCGGGATTTCAAGTCGAAGGCATCGAGCAGGCTGGTCATCAAGCATCCGTGATCTAAGGTCGGCCGGCAGGTTCCTATGTGACCACGAAACATTATGTCAGGCGTCGAGCTTCATCCAGCCAGGTATTTGCCCGACCAGAATGTCGGCATCAGGGAGGAGGAAGACGACATCTGGCTGGTCAGCTCCATGCAATACGACATCGGCTACTTCGATCTCGAGGCTTGCCGCGTGAGCCCCTGAAAATCCTTTCAGACCGAAGGTGTTAACCATGTCTCCGGTAAGCACCGGCCGCGTGCGCTTATTGGCATTGGACTCGCACCCCAACGCCGCGGACTGAGAACCGCAGGGCTACGCGGTCGGCTTACCCTTTCGACCGGGGGCTCGAGGCGGGACATAACCCGATACGCGGCATTGCCACGCGTCAATCCTCTTGCCATGTTCAAAGCGGGTCAAATTGCACATGGTGATTGCCCCGGTGGCGGCCAGGCAGGTAAGCCGCTGCCGTACCGTTTCAAGCGGAGCACCCATCTCTTTGGCAAGTTCCAGATCGAGCCGCTGACCGTATTTCTTCAGGCACTGCAGGGTTTCGCTCACAGGTCATTTCCTCGGAAAGAGCGACAGTCTAACAGTGTGGCCAACGTCTGCTCAGGAGCAGTCTCGTAGACGACCGCTTCTGGGCCGGTCCGCGACCTTCACCCGACCGTCGCAAACCGACCCACAGTAGAAGTAGCGGCCACCTGAAAGCGGTCATCCACCATCCGCGAAAGCGGCCACTTGGCCGAGGTCGCTCTAGCACCTGCAGACACGGTCAGCGCCGACACTTGCTGCGGCACCGACCGTCCACTGCGCTTTGTCCGCCCCGCGTGGAGCCCCTGAAGGATCCTTTCGGACCGAAGGTGTTAACCATGTCTCCGGCCGGTATAAAGTGTTTACCATGTGTCCGGTAAACACCCAGAGGCTAATGGTGCTGTTGAGTGGATTCGAACCACCGACCTACTGATTACGAATCGGTTGCCCCTAACTCGCAAAAATCATCGCGGTTTCGCCGAGTTAGCACATGCGTGGTGTCAAAATTCTACCCCTGTTTTGGCGCAAAACCGCTGTCTGTAGCGATTCGAGTTTTGACACCGAACGGATCGGCTAGCATGTTACCCGAAACGATGCGATGTATATCAACTTGGGTTCTTTAGCAGCTCGAGGTCCTTCACTAGGAGGGCCGTTCGGCGCAGAAGTACGGCTTGGCGCTGACCAGGCCTTTCGCCTTCGCCCCCGCTCCGGCCCCACCATGGACAGCGGCTTCGGTGAATCAATTTGCTGGAGAGAAGTTGGAAATCGAACGCGCGGAGCCGGCGTTACAGGTCATTGCCTCTTTCAATTGAACGATATAGGAGTTGCTACCCTGGGTTCAGTGGCCGGGCTCGCGGTGAGCCAAAGCCATCTCAACGGCGACCAGCTTGAGTCGCTTGTCGCGCGTCCATAGTCGCACGTCGGCCTCCAGCACCGTCGCGGCGAGGAGGTGCACGTCGATGTACCCGAGACCACGGCCCATCAACCGATGGCGCTCGATGAATTCCAAGACCTCTTCGTCTGTGGCCGCCGCCAGGCGCGCCAACGATCTCAGGAGGTCCAATAGAGGTCGCCTCGACTTCAGCAAACCGCAGGCCAATTCGCCGATCACGAACGGATGTATAGCCACTACATTGGCGTCAAGCGCTGCCGCGAGGGCAGCGTCGCCGTGCCGCAGGTGGTCCACCCAGACGGAGGTGTCCACCAGAATCATGACGCCTTGCGCCGCCGCCGCGGTGGCGCACGCAATTGGGATTGCGAGCCTCCCAGTCGCGCAAGGCGACGCGCACTCTCTCGCTGAATCAAGGCCTCCAGGGCCTCGCGCAGAAGCGTGCTGCGTTCCTTCAAGCCACTTAGCTCTCGGGCGCGGTCTAGCAATGCATCATCCAAGTTGATCGTGGTACGCATAAAGATCCTCTTCATGTCTAGCATCTATTATAGCATCATTTGATGCGACCTATAGCCTCAAGCGAGTGATTAGCTGCTTGGCATGAAGAGAAGACTCAGCGCGATGAGACTGCTTGCGGCCTGAGGGCCATCTCGCGTCCCACCCAGCGTCACCCAGCACCAAAAACAAGAAACACGATCGTCCATAACCAAGCTGGCAATGGTGTTTACACACAACCTCGGCCAACAGCGGTCATGCGCGCGAGTCGCTGTAAGCGGTCATAACAGTCGATCGTTGCCAAATCTACGACGGCACGCGTGAGCACCTAGCTTCCTAGTCCGTCGCCACGAAAGGAAGGCGTAGAATGTGCACGGCACGGCGCGGGTTTTACGATGTTAAACTCGCTACGTCAGGCGACCAGTCGCGACGGCAAAAGTCGGGCAGGTTAGCTTAATCCCCCAAGATCGATGCCGGTTATCACTAGAGGAAATCATGCGTCTCTCGCGTTTGGTATCCCTGATTGCACTTGCTCTAACCTTCACCGCCGTGAATGCCTACGCCAGGTCCGAGGTATGTCATCCCACCTCGGAGAAGCAAATCGCCTCCTTGTTCGAGCGCTGGAATGCCTCGTTGCAGACCGGAGACCCCAAGAAGGTCGTTGCCAACTACGCATCGAAATCAATCTTGCTGCCCACCGTCTCAAACAAACCGCGCCTTACTGCTGAGGAGAAAGAAGACTACTTCGAACACTTCCTTCAGAATAAACCCGTGGGCAGCATCGACAGCCGCGTAATCGAGATCGACTGCAACAGTGCCTTCGACTCGGGTTTGTACACGTTCAAGTTCGCCGACGGCTCAGTGGTGAAGGCTCGCTACACCTTCACATACAAGTGGAATGGTAAGCAATGGCTAATCACTAGCCACCACTCGTCAGCCATGCCCGAAAAGAATTGAGATCTGAGTCTCCGATCCCCCTGTGGACCAAAACTAGATGGTGCTGTTGAGTGGATTCGAACCACCGACCTACTGATTACGAATCGGTTGCTCTAACTCCCAGAAAGCATCGCAGTTTCATTGAGTTAGCATATACGTAGTGTCAAAATTCTACCTCTGGTCTGGCGCAAAACCGCCGTCTGTAGCGATTCGAGTTTTTACACCGAACGGGTAGGCCTCACGACCACCGGTTGTAATACCTCCGGAGAATGACATGGCTACGACTATCACCAGCAAAGGCCAGGTGACGATTCCAAAACATATCCGCGACGCACTGAAACTTGAGCCTGGCAACGCCGTAGATTTCTCCGTCAATCGCGATGGAGAAGTTGTCTTGCAACGCGCCAAACGAGGTGTGGCGCGCAAGGGTGCAGGCGACCGGTTTGCGGCCGTACGCGGTCGCGCCGAAGTGCAATGGCGAACGCACGACCTGATGAAGCTGCTGCGTGACGAGACGTGCTGATCGTCGACACCAACGTCTTGGTGGACGTGCTCGAGGACGACCCCGATTGGGCAGAATGGTCGATCGGCCAGTTGCGCGCGCAGGCGCAGGTCCATGACCCGACTAAGTCGAGTGGAGCACTTTCTCAATGAACTACTTAACAGCGCTGGCAATCAGCCATCGCGAGTTGTTGCCGAACAACTATGTCGAGATCGGATGCAGGCACGGCAAAAGCTTAAGCTTGGCGAGATGTCAATGTATCGGCATCGACCCCGATTTTGCAATCACGTTTCAGCTCGAGGCTCCGACGAGAATCTTCAAGATGACCAGCGACCGGTTCTTCAGTCAGTACGATCTGAAGAGCCTCTTGCATGGCCCGGTCGATCTGGCCTTTATCGACGGGATGCACCATGCCGAATTTGTGCTGAGAGATTTTATCAACATCGAAAAGAATAGCCATGCAGGCACAGTGATAATGATGGATGACGTGTTGCCCGATAGAATCGAGTTGACGACGCGCGAGCGAATGGGTGCAGCAGTCTGGACTGGCGACGTATACAAGGTAATTACCATTCTCAGGCAGTATCGGCCAGACTTGGAGGTGGGGGTCCTCGACGTGGACGTGAAAGGCTTGGCCTGTGTGACTAGGTTAAATTCCGCCTCGACAAAACTTTCAGAGAGCTATGATGCAATTGAGAAAGCGATTCTATCAGGCGAATATGAATTGAAATCGGTGGAATCTATAAGGCAGCGTGCCAATCCTATTTCTGCCAATCAGATCACTCGCTTGCTGCAAGACAGGAGATTTCCGAAGGCAAATATAGGACATACGCCCAGTTAGTGATTAACCTTCGAGTCCAATGACCATCGCCCTGCCAAGCGACGACGTGCTACTGCGCGGCACTTTGCAAGGGATGTGAGAGTAAAGTAACGCTTTATCAATGAGCATCGGCATGAAATCCGGGTCTAGACGATGTGCCGCGTGCGACACGTGGCGCGTGCGCGGCTATATAAGTGGCTACATAAGCCGCTACCGATTCCGCGATTGAGGCCCATCATGAAATTTGTCCACTTCGTTATCACGCGGTTCAACATTCGTATTAACGACGCATTACAAAACGTTAGTGGTCCTACGGTTCGGAAACCAGTTGATCCATTGGACCCCGATTGGCTGGACATCCGGTTTAGGGTCTTCGAGTTCACGTGTTTACCCAGCGTTGTGGGCCAAGGCGAGCAGAACTTCGCCTGGATAATCCTCGTTGATAACCGCACGCCGGTTCGGGAACGCGATCGCCTTCGAGCGCTTACGGCGGGAAAGAAGGAGACGTTCATCCACGACTTCGATCCGGAGAATGACTTGGCCACGCTCGATTGGCTAATGCCCTACGGGATAGATGATGCAGATTACGTGATAACGACCAATCTCGACAACGATGACGCCCTCCCGGACCGTTTTGTAGCCGCCCTGCACGATCATGTTCGCACTGCCAAGAAGTTGAATAAGCTGCCTCCGGTCGGGTTTATTGGCGCGAGGCAAATTGTCCAGTGGGAATTGGTGATGTCGAGTGAGGCACCTCTCGGCTGGAAGGCGGCATGGCACCGGCGCGTGCGAATAGGTGAGCAAGAGCCAATGGCAACGACAGCGAGCGCCGGATGCACACTGATGTGCCAATTCCCTATGTTTAGTCTTTGCGTGCTTGGGATCAGACATGCGGCGGCCAGCCTCTACCTCAACTTTCTAGTTCCTCCCGCACATCGGAATATGGCCTGGTTCCGACGTGCGGTCGCTGATGCCTGCGCAGCAAATCAGATCGATTTAAAAAGGTTGCACCAGGTGGATCTGCATTACGATATCAGCAACGATTTAGGTGCCGTCCTCATGACTAACCATCTTTGGAACGGCGAAGACCAAAGGCTCTTTGAACGTAAGCCAGATCGTACGATTGTTACTGGACCGGGCGATTTTCCTGATTTGTTGATTGACTGGGAGAAGGCTCGCCTGTATGCCGAGAGTCTAGCCAGAGCAAGTGCTGCCCATGTTCCGTCTGTCGACAAGGTGTAATGCACGATAGCGAAAATGATAGCCGGAAGCGTTCCCTAGGCACGCGAGCGGAGCTTGTAGCGGGCCGAACGAGCCGCAGGCGCTAACGCTATGAAATGGACTAGGGTTATCACCTCGACCCAGATAAGGCGTTTGTGAATGACGAACGCGAGGTCTACGCATCGCTCGTCATAGCCACGTCGTTACGACAAGCTTGGGAAAATAGCTGGGATCCCGCAACTAACAGGCAATAATGAGGGAACCGGCCGCAGGCTTCACCGTCAAGTAGACGGCTTGGAGCTGAAGCTCCCGTCGTCGTTGAGCCGGGGGGCGCCTCCAAGCTCCACACAGAGCAGACTGAGTTGCTGAGCGATACGAATTCTATTCTCAGATTCGAATTCCGAGGGTATCGGCGCGGAACCTCTTTTTTCATGCGGGAAAGGTGACTCGGGTATGGGCTTATCTAGAAATTCACAAAGCCTTGCCCACTCATCACCAGCATCCCAACTTACCTCAAGCAAAAGACGCCTAGAACTGTGATGTTCAAAAAACTTGGCTACTTCGCAACAATGCTTTTCATAGAAATCCAAATGATATTTCTCTACTCCATGTGGATAATTATATCCATATGCAAGCAGCCTAGAGTGCTTGTCTGGATGCCCTCGCAGACTGTGTCTTTTCAAGCTTTCTAACCATTTTGACGCACTGACGCGCTTCGTCAATATGTAGCGGGCCTTGTTTCCGAATCGAAAAAAGATCTCCCTGTACATTAGAGGGAAGGGCCAATCGACAAAAGACTCGTTTTCTTCGATGACTCTAAAAACGTTCTCAAGATGGCCTTGTCTATACTCAGCCAACAAATCGCGTCGAAAGGAAACATGCTTCTTATACCCCAATATACGGAGGCACTCCGCCAGGGTTGTTGTGCCAGTCTTATTTAAGCCGATGCCGATGACTTTAATAGTTTCCATCTGTTAACTTTTTTTGGTGACCAGTATCCTCAATAGCAATTGCCGAAGATATGTTAGCAAAGTCCGACGCTGGAAGCTGACCCCGGCAAGAACTCGGTTCAACTCAGGGTTGAAAACCTGACGCAGCATTGCACGGCGCAGGGGCCGTCAATCGAATCCCTTCTCACTGCTCCCTTTTCGGCAGTATCCTCGCCCATGACAAACGGGGGCTGCGAACAGGATTGCCTGTCGCCGAGGTTCGCATGCCCCCGAGGGTGACGAGGAGGGGCGATGAGCAATCCAAACATTCTTCTGATCATGACCGACCAGCAGCGGTGGGACGCGCTGGGGGTTATTAGCCCGTGGATAAAGACGCCGAACATGGATCGCATCGCGCAGGAGGGCGTGCAGTTCACGAATTGCATCACCAATTCGCCGGCGTGCATCCCGGCGCGGCGGGCGATGGCTTCGGGACTCTACGCGCATATTACGGACGTGTGGGCAAATTGTGCAACGTCTCTGGATACGCCGACCTGGATGAATTGCATCCGGGATGCTGGCTACCGGACGAGCTTGTTCGGAAAGACGCACCTGAATGCGCACTGGGGCGACCTGCGGGAGGTGGAGCACCTGCTGCAGTCCCAGGGAATAGACGACGTGAATGAGACGGCCGGACCCCGTGCTTGCGGGAAGACGCTGTCGCACATGACGGCGGAATGGGAAAAGTTGGGGATCTGGAAGACCTACAAGGAGGACCTCGAGGAGCGGTACGCGAACAAGCCGCACCTTGTGCGTCCGTCTACGCTGGGATTCGAGCACTATTACGACACCTACGTGGGCCGGAAGGCCAAGGACTACCTGGAAGCGTACGATCTGAGCCAGCCATGGTTCTCGTGGGTGAGCTTTGCGGGCCCTCACGAGCCGTGGGATGCGCCCGAACCATATGCGAGCGCGTACGCGCCCGATACGATGCCGACGCCGCTGGCGGGTGACATGACGGGTGGCGCCCAGCGGGCGCGGGGTGCGCTTGACAGGCAAATCGAATCTCTTCCCGGTGTTACGCCCCAGGAGGTCGCTGCCATGCGCGCCAACTACGCCGGCAGCGTGACGCTGATCGACGACATGATCGGCGGCATCGTCGAGGTCATCGAAGCGCGCGGCGAGATGAGCAACACGGTAATCGCGTTGGTTAGTGACCATGGTGAGATGAACGGCGACCATGGACTGATCTACAAGGATAACTTTCTCGACAGCGCGGCTCGAATACCGTTTCTCATCAGAACGCCTGTGACCGCTGCAGAGGTGCGGAGCGGTAGGCCGCAGAGGAAAATCTGTGCGAGCCCAATCGAGTGGTTCGATCTGGGGCCGACGCTGGTGGACCTGGCTGGCGGCGAAATCGGGCATCGTCAGTTCGCCAAATCGCTGCTGCGGTGCCTAGAGGACCCTCAGACTCAAGTCCGGAGGGATTCGCTCTGCGAGTTAGCTGGAGAGATCATGCTCCGGAACGCGCAATGGAAGCTGGCGGTGAACACGGCAGGCAAGGCGTACCTGCTGTTCGATCTTGAGAATGACCCCCAAGAGGTGCGGAATCTTGCGGGAATGCGAGTCTACCGGGACGTCGAGGTGGCTCTGAGGCTGCGAATGCTGCAGCGGCTGGTGAAGGCACAATTGAGGTAAGGTGATAGTTGTGCGATGGTGGTTCGGGTTCGATTGCAACAAAACGCCGGTTCTAGTCGATCATCAAGAGATCACTGAAACCCACCTGCGCGAAATTCGACGCCCTCGATCCGTTTCCCTTGATTTTGGGGGCGTCGCGAAGGCAAAATTAACTCCTGCTCGCGATTCGCGTCACTCAACCACTGGGAAGCCAAATGGCCATGCGTCAAACTTCGTTGCTCATCCTTGCTCTGCTTCTCACGGCCGACGTCGCGTTCGCGCAGGAAGCCCCCAAGCGCAAGTCAGGTCTATGGGATATCACCCGCACCTCGACATACACCGAGGACCGGCCGGGCCACGCTCAGTTATGTGTCGATGAAGCGAGCGACAATGCCCTGCGGCAGCTTGCTGAAGGGATGCGTGGCGAGTCCTGCACGACCGACAAGCTTAGCCGTGACGGCGACAGCCTCATCGTCGACGCGACATGCAAGTTGCGCGCCAGCACGTCCCGGACGCACGCGGTAATCACTGGGAAATTTGATTCTGAGTACACCATCCGGAGCAAGTCGACCTACGAACCTCCGCTCGCTGGAAAGGCCGAAGGCCACGCCGTGCTCGTGGCCAAATGGACCGGACCATGTGCGGCGGGCCAGAGCCCCGGTCAGGTGATCATGGACAACGGCGCCATAGTAGACAGCAGCGGTATCGCGCGAGCGCCGAAGGTAAAGAATGTAAAGTCGGACGCGAGCGCCACGAGCCAGCCCAAGCAGAAGCAGGGCGGCTCGCTGTTGCCACAGGGCGTGCTGCCAGGAATGCTGGCGCCGGGGAATGCCGTACCCGCGCCCTCGCGGGGCCCGACCAGCCCGCCGGTCCCGAGCCAGTAAGGAGCGCCGAGGCCACGCGCAGCGTCATCGGCGCGAACACCTCGTGCACGAAGACTTGGTACCCCGTTTGTTTGTTCGCCACGCCGTTCTCGTCAGGGACGACGACGGATCCCCGGGGCTTGTCCTGGGACAGTCTAGTGCCCGCCGTTCTGGCAGATTTGATCAACTTCTTTCGAGCTGGCGCGGAGCGCTTCATCTCGGCAGAGTTGCGTCTCTTTGTCATACAACTCTTGAAGGTTGCGCTCGGATGCCGGCAGTTCGACTGGCGGATCGGCGCTTTTCGTCCCCATGATACGCGCCGCGTTTGTCTTTATTGGCGCGGTGGCGCTGGTGCGGTCCCCGGATGTGCGCTCATCGTCCAGGGATGAGCGCCCTCAAGAGGATCGACGGGCTTTTACCGGGCTTTCCAGCCACCGGTTCGGCTATATTCGATAAATTGCTGATTATATTGGTGCTGTTGAGTGGATTCGAACCACCGACCTACTGATTACGAATCAGTTGCTCTACCAGCTGAGCTACAACAGCCCTGATTGACTATCCGCAGGAAACCCCCGCCGATCGGCGCGGCGAGCATAAAATTATACCGAAGGGCGTCTGCGCGCGCTAGGCGCATACTGCGCGGTATCGCGATCGCGACGCTTCGCTGCCATGACCGAAACGCGCCAGTTGTTCGGGTTCCACTCCGTTACCGCGCGCTTGCGCATGCGCCCGGAGAGCATCAGCACCCTCTACGTGGCCGACGCGCGGCATGACCGACGCGCCCGCGACCTGATCGACCGGGCCGCCGTCGCGGGCGTGGCGGTGCACGCGATCGACGAACGGCGCCTTTCCGCGCTGGCGGGCACCACCAAGCACCAGGGAGTCGTTGCCATCGTCGCTGCGGACCCACCGTATCGAACGCTCGACGAAGTGCTCGACGACCTGCGCGAGCCTGCATTGCTCCTGGTGTTGGACGGTGTCACCGATCCGCATAACCTGGGCGCGTGCCTGCGCAGCGCAGACGCATTTGGCGCGCAAGCGGTCATCGTGCCCAAGGATCGCGCGGTCGGGGTCAACGCGACCGTCGCCAAGGCGGCGTCCGGTGCCGCCGATACGGTGCCGGTGATCACGGTGACCAACCTGGCACGGACCTTGCGCGATCTCAAGAGCCACGACGTTTGGCTGCTGGGCACCGACGCCGATGGCGACGAGAGCCTGTTTGACGCCGATCTCTCCGGGCCGATCGCGTGGGTGCTGGGAGCGGAGGGAACGGGGATGCGCCGCCTCAGCCGTGAACTGTGCGATCGCATCGTGCGCATCCCGCTCTCGGGGAACGTCGAATCGCTCAATGTCTCGGTCACCGCGGGCGTGTGCCTGTTTGCCACGCGGCGGCAACGGGAGGTTGCGAAGCGACCGTAGTTGGTGTGCTGGGGCGAGTGTACTAAACTGGCCGGGAAGGATTGTCGCGTCCTGAAGCAAGTGCCGACGGTGCACCCCTGCCGCAAGGCGGCCCGACCCGGATTCCATTCCGCTCTGCACTGGAAAGCGCCGCGGAGCCACCAAGGAAGAGCGTCATGCCGACAGACAAACACCGCGTCGAGCACGATCTGCTCGGAGACCGCCAGGTGCCCGCGGGCGCGTATTTCGGCGTGCACACGCTGCGCGCGTTCGAGAACTTTCCCATCACCGGCAACCCGATCTCGATCTATCCAGACCTGATCCGGGCGCTGGCCTGCATCAAGCAGGCAGCTGCACTCGCCAATCACGAGCTGGGCCTGCTCGACCAGGAACGCTCCGATGCCATTGTCAAGGCGTGCGAGGAAATCCGTGCCGGCGATTTGCATGAGCACTTCATCGTCGACGTGATCCAGGGCGGCGCGGGTACGTCGACCAACATGAATGCCAACGAGGTGATCGCCAACCGCGCGCTGGAGCTGCTCGGCCACCAGCGCGGTCAATACGCACACCTGCACCCGAACGAGCACGTCAACATGAGCCAGAGCACCAACGACGTCTATCCGACCGCGCTCAAGGTCGCTGGCTGGTTCGGCATCTTCCGCCTGGTCGACGCGATGGAGCTGCTTCGCCGCGCGTTCGAGCACAAAGCCGAAGAGTTCAGCGACGTGCTCAAGATGGGGCGCACGCAATTGCAGGACGCGGTTCCGATGACGCTGGGCCAGGAGTTCTCGACCTATGCGGTGATGCTGGGCGAGGACGAGGAGCGGCTCAAGGAGGCGGCGCTTCTTATCCGGGAGATAAACCTGGGGGCTACCGCAATCGGCACCGGCATCAACGCCCACCCGGAGTACGCGACTCTGGTATGCCTGAAGCTGAGCGAGATAACCGGGATCCCGCTCATCACCGCGCCCAATCTGGTCGAGGCGACGCAGGATTGCGGCGGCTTCGTCCAGCTTTCGGGCGTGCTCAAGCGCGTGGCGGTCAAGCTGTCCAAGACCTGCAATGACCTGCGCCTGCTCTCCAGCGGCCCGCGCGCCGGGCTGGGCGAGATCAACCTGCCGCCGATGCAGGCCGGCTCCTCCATCATGCCGGGCAAGGTCAATCCGGTGATTCCGGAGGTGGTCAACCAGATCGCGTTCGAAGTGATCGGAAACGACGTCACGGTGAGCTTCGCGGCCGAAGCGGGCCAGCTGCAGCTCAATGCCTTCGAACCGATCATCGCCCACAGCCTGTTCAAGAGCATCACCCACCTGCGCAATGGCTGCCTGACGCTCGCCGAGCGCTGCGTCAAGGGCATCACGGCCAACCGCGAGCGGCTGCGCGCGTCGGTCGAGCATTCGATCGGAATCGTCACCGCGCTCAATCCCTACATCGGCTACGCCAACGCCACCGAGGTCGCGCAGGAGGCGCTGGCGACCGGGCAGAGCGTCTACGGCCTGGTGCTGGCGAAGAAGCTGCTGTCGAAGGAAGAACTCGACGCGATCCTGGAGCCCGACGCAGTGACCAAGCCGCGGCCGCCGCTCGCCGCGCGCGAGTAGTCCCCCCATGGCCCCGGCCCGCGGCGGATTGCGGCGCGCGGGGCCGGCCACAGCCGCGGCGCATTTGACGCTCCGGAGCGCTTTGGGCATCATCGCAGCGCGTCACGAAATCGTCATCGCGCTTCGGATCGAAGCTGGCTCCATCCCTTGCTCGCGTTCATCATTCGCCGCGTCCTGCAGTCGGTCGTTGTCATGACGGTCGTCGCGCTGATCGCCTTCGGGATGTTCACCTTTACCGGCGATCCGGTGACGTTCATGGTCGGTCAGGATGCAACGCCGGAGCAGCGCGCGCAGCTGCGCGCCGATCTGGGCCTCGACCAGCCTTTCTATCTGCAGTTCGCTCGCTTTGTCGCGCGCTCGGTGCGGGGCGAATTCGGCCTCTCGCTGCGCCAGGGCCGGCCGGTGGCGACGCTGCTCAAGGAGCGGCTGCCGGCGACGCTGGAGCTGGCGACCGTCGCGGCGCTGCTGGCGCTGGCGCTGGGCATTCCGGCAGGCGTCTATACGGCGTTGAAGCGCGATTCGTGGCTGGCGCAGGTGCTGCTCACCGTATCGCTCATCGGAGTTTCGCTGCCGACGTTCCTGATCGGCATCCTGTTGATCCTCGTCTTCGCCGTGATCCTGGGATGGCTGCCCTCGTTCGGCCGCGGCGAAACGGTGGCCCTGGGCTGGTGGACCACCGGACTTCTGACCTGGAGCGGGCTCAAGGCGCTGATACTGCCGGCGATCACGCTGTCGCTGTTCCAGATGACCTTGATCATGCGCCTGGTGCGCGCCGAGATGCTCGAGGTGCTGCGCACCGACTACATCAAGTTCGCGCGGGCGCGCGGGCTTACCGACCGTGCCATTCACTTCGGGCACGCCCTCAAGAACACGCTGGTGCCAGTGATCACGATTACCGGCCTGCAGCTCGGCTCGATCATCGCCTTCGCCATCATCACCGAGACCGTGTTCCAGTGGCCGGGTATGGGGCTGCTCTTCATCCAGGCGGTGAGCTTCGCCGACGTGCCGGTCATGGCCGCGTACCTGTGCTTCATCGCGCTAGTCTTCGTGCTCATCAATCTGGTCGTCGACCTGCTCTACTATGCCGTCGACCCGCGCCTGCGCGTCGAGCGACTGGTGCCGGCGCACTGAACAGCGAGCGCGCATGGGACCGGTCGACTTTCTGCGCCATCAGCACTCGGAGCTCACTGCACTGCGCCGCGACCTGCACGCCCATCCGGAGCTAGGCTTCGAGGAGCATCGCACGGCCCAGGTGGTCACCGCGGAGCTCGACCGGCTCGGTCTCGAATACCATACCGGCGTGGGCCGGACCGGCGTGGTCGCGGTCGTTCGCGGCGCCCGTCAGGACAGCGGCCGCGCGATCGGCCTGCGCGCCGACATGGACGCCCTGCCGATGCACGAGGAAAACGATTTTGCCCACGCCTCGCGCTTCAAAGGCCGCATGCACGGCTGCGGCCACGACGGACACACCACGATGCTGCTCGGCGCGGCGCGCTATCTCGCCGCAACCCGCCGCTTCGACGGCACCGTGCATCTCATCTTCCAGCCGGGCGAGGAGGGCTTCGGCGGCGGCAAGGCGATGATCGACGACGGCCTGTTCGAGCGCTTTCCGGCCGACGCCATCTACGCGCTGCACAACTGGCCGGCGCTGCCGCCGGGCAAGATCGGCATACGCCCGGGACCGATGATGGCGGCCGCCGACCGCATCGAGATCCACATCGATGGGCGTGGCGGCCACGGCGCGCATCCGCACCTCGCCGTCGACCCGGTACTCGTCGCCGGCCACATCATCACCGCCGCGCAGTCCATCGTCGCCCGCAATGTGAGCCCGCTCGACTCCGCGGTGGTGAGCCTGTGCGCGATGCATGCCGGCAATCTCGCGGCGATGAGCGTGATCCCGCGCGAGGCGCGGCTGGTCGGCACGGTGCGCACCTTCCGCCCGCAGACGGCCGACACGGTCGAGCGGCGCTTGAATGAGCTGGTGCATTGCGTAGCCGCCGCCTTCGGCGCGACGGCGACGCTTCGCTACGAGCGGCTGTATCCGGCGACCGTCAACAGCCGCCGCGAGGCCGAATTCGCCGCCGACGTCGCCGCCGCCCTGGTCGGCGAACCAAACGTCGTCCGCGACCTCGAGCCCAGCATGGGCTCTGAAGATTTTTCGTTCATGCTGCAGCGCTGCCCGGGAGCCTACGCCCGTCTCGGTCAGGGGGGCGCCGAAGGGGGCTGCTTCCTGCACAACAGCCGCTACGACTTCAACGACGACGTCATCCCGCTCGGGGCGGGCTACCTGGCAGCGCTGGCCGAGCATGCGCTGCCGCTCGGCCCTTGAGGCGCGGTCCCGATGAGCGCCGTGCTGCATTTTGCGCCGACCTACGACGAGGCCCGCGACAGGTTCCTCGCCGCCGCGCGCTCGCGCGGGGCGCGGATATGCCGCGACGTGCACCCGAGCGAGCGCGGCGCGCAAGGCGAGGAGCTGTCGATCGACTGTGCGGAAATCGGCGCGCCGACCGCCCCCGGCCTTCTGCTCATCTCCTCGGGCACCCACGGCGTCGAGGGCTTCTGCGGCTCCGGTTGCCAGGTCGCGCTGCTGCACGACGAGGCGTTTCTGGCGGCGGTCGCGCGCGCCGGGGTGAGCGTGCTGATGCTGCACGCGCTCAATCCGTACGGTTTCTCGCATCTGCGCCGCGCCAACGAGGACAACGCCGATCTGAATCGCAACTTCGTCGATTTCTCGGCCCCCCTGCCGAGCAGCGACGCCTACGCGGAGGTTCACGCCCTGCTGCTTCCGCCGACTTGGCCGCCGCCGGAGGACCACGAAGCGAAGGTGCGGGCATGGATCGCGCAGCGCGGCGTGCAAGCGTTCCAGGCGGCGGTGACCGGCGGCCAGTACGCCTTCGCCGACGGCCTGTTCTATGGGGGCAGCCGGGCGTCGTGGAGCAATGCCTGCGTGCGCACGGCGCTGCGCGGCCGGGCGGCGGCGAAGCGACGCCTGGGCTGGATCGATCTGCACACCGGGTTGGGACCCCGCGGCCATGGCGAGAAGATCTGGGCCGGCCGTGACGATCCGGGCGACATCGCCCGGGCGAGAACCTGGTGGGGAGGCGAAGTCACGTCGGCCTTCGAGGGATCCTCGAGCGCGGCGCGCGTCACCGGGCTCGTCTGCGGCGCCGCGTACAGCGAATGCCCGCGCGCCGAACTCACGCCGATGGTGCTCGAGTTCGGAACCTATTCGCTCGAGCACACGTTGCAGGCACTGCGTGCCGAGCACTGGCTGCAGCAGCATCCGCAGGCGCCCCCGGCGCAGCACGCCGCAATCAAGCGCGGCCTGCGCGAGGCGTTCTACATCGATGCCGACGACTGGAAGGCGATGGTCTACGCCCAGGCGCTAGCCGCATGCCTGCAGGCGATCGCGCCGCTGGCGGCGGCGCCGGGCAGCTAACTTGGCGGTTAACCGGAGGAGACTAATGACCATGAACCGTATGAAGACCCTTTTGGCCGCGGCAATCGTCGCCGGGGCGTTGGCTGCGCCCTGCGCGCAGGCCGTGACTTTTCGCTACGCCGACCAGGGCGACGCCATTTCGATGGATCCGTATGCGCTCAACGAGTCGCTGCAGCTGACTCTCATGGGCAACGTGTACGAGCCGCTGGTCGGGCGCGGCAAGCAGCTCGAGCTCATCCCGATACTGGCGACCTCCTGGAAGCAGACCTCGCCGACGGTCTGGCGCTTCAACTTGCGCAAGGGGGTCAAGTTTCACGACGGGACACCGTTTACCGCCGACGACGTGATCTTCAGCTACGAGCGGGCCCGCAGCGACGGCTCGGACATGAAGACCTACGTCGGACCGATCAAGGAGATCAGGAAGATCGACGATCTGACCGTCGACATCATCACCTCCGAACCGTTTCCGATCCTTCCGGACACGATCAACGTGTGGTACATGATGAGCAAGGCGTGGTGCGAGAAGAACAACGCCACCGCGCCGGTCGACGTGCGCAAGGGCAAGGAGAACGCGGCGACGCTGAAGGCCAATGGCACCGGGCCGTTCATGGTCAAGTCGCGCGAGCCCGGCGTGCGCACCGTGTTCGTTGCCAACCCGGGCTACTGGACGAAGGTCGAGAGCAACGTTACCGAAGCGGTGTTCACGCCCATCGGCAACGCCGCGACTCGCGTCGCGGCGCTGATCTCGGGTGACATCGACATGATGGAGCCCGCTCCGCTGCAGGACCTCGAGCGGCTGTCGGCAAACCCGGCGCTCAAGGTCCTGCAGGGGCCGGAGCTGCGCACCATCTTTCTGGGCATGGATCAGGCGCGTGACGAGCTGTTGTACTCCAACGTGAAGGGCAAGAATCCGTTCAAGGATCATCGCGTGCGCCAGGCGTTCTACCAGGCAATCGACGAGAACGCCATCGCGCGCACGGTGATGCGCGGTGCGGCCACGCCGTCCAATTCCATGATCGCGCCGGGCATCCGCGGCTTTCCCAAGGACCTCAACACCCGCCTGCCGTACGATCCGGCCGCGGCCAAGAAGCTGTTGACCGAGGCGGGCTATCCGAACGGCTTCGAGGTGGGTCTCAATTGCCCCAACGATCGCTACGTGAACGACGCCGCGATCTGCCAGGCGGTGGCGGCGATGCTGGCCAAGGTCGACGTCAAGGTCAACCTGATGGTGGAGACCAAGGTCACCTATTTTCCCAAGATCCTGTCGCGCGACACGTCGTTCTACATGCTCGGGTGGACGCCGGCCTCGTACGACGCCCACAACCAGATCTTCGCCATTCTCATGTCGCCCGGCCCTTCCGGTCAGGGGCAGTTCAACCTTGGCAGCTACTCGAACAAGCGCGTGGACGAGCTGGGGCCGCAGATCGCGAGCGAGCTCGATCAGCAGAAGCGCGAGGCGATGATCCACGAGCTCTACAAGATTCACTCTGACGACATCGGCCACATACCGCTGCATCAGCAGGCCCTGGCGTGGGCGATGAAGAAGAATGTCGACCTGGTGCAGCTGCCCGACAACTTCAACTTCCTGAAGTGGGTCGTGGTGCGGTGAGATCGCCGCGGCCTGCGTCGCGCCGGTGGCTGCGCCGACCGTGACCAGCGCGGCCATGCCGGGTCGCCTCGGCCGCTGGTGGGACGGCGACCTGGCGTACGGGTTTCGCCATTCGCCGGTGGCGCTGGTCTCGGCGCTGCTGCTCTTGGCCTGCGTCGCCGCGGCGCTCTTCGCGCCCTGGGTCGCGCCGCACAACCCGTTCGAGCTCGCCACGCTCAACCTGAGCGACGCGCTGAGCCCTCCGCGCGGCCTGGCCGGTGCCAAGCCGGGCTACCTGCTCGGCACCGACGACCAGGGCCGCGACGTGCTCTCGGCGATCATGTTCGGCACCCGGATCTCGCTGCTGGTGGGTGTGGCGGCCGTCGCGCTGGCGGTAGCCGTCGGCGTCAGCCTGGGGCTCGTTTCCGGCTATGCCGGCGGGCGCCTCGACGCCTTCATCATGCGCGCCGCCGACGTGCAGCTGTCCTTCCCGGCGATCCTCATCGCCCTGCTGATCGACGGCATTGCCCGTGCGGTGCTGCCGCGCGAGGCCCGTGGCGAAGTCGCGCTGCTGGTGCTCATCGTCGCCATCGGCGTGTCCAACTGGCCGCAGTATGCGCGCACCGTGCGCGGCTCGACCCTGGTGGAGAAAAGCAAGGAATACGTGCAGGCGGCCCGCGTCATCGGCGTCACGCCGGCGGCGATCGTGTTCCGGCACCTCTTGCCCAACGTCCTCGGGCCGGTGCTGGTGCTCGCCACCATCAACATCGCCACGGCCATCGTGCTCGAGGCGACCCTGTCTTTCCTGGGGGTCGGCGTGCCGCCGACGCGGCCGTCGCTCGGCACCCTGATCCGGGTCGGCAACGATTTTCTGTTCTCCGGGGAATGGTGGATCACGATCTTTCCCGGCGCGGCGCTGGTGATCCTGGTGCTGGCGATCAATCTGCTTGGCGACTGGCTGCGCGACGCGCTCAATCCCAGGCTGCAATGAGCGCGGTCGCCGCGACGACGCAACAGTTGCGCGGCGGCACCTGCCGGACGCGGCGGGTGGCCTGGTGACCGCCGAGGCGCTGCTCGAGGTGGAAGGGCTGCGGGTCGAGTTCCCGACCCGGCACGGAACCCTGGTCGCCGTCGACGGCGTATCGCTGACCATCGCACCCGGCGAGGTGCTCGGGGTGGTCGGCGAATCCGGCGCGGGCAAGTCCCTTACCGGCGCGGCGGTGATCGGGCTCATCGACCCGCCGGGGCGCATCGGTGCGGGCGAAGTCCGGCTCGCCGGGCGCCGTATCGACAACCTGCCGGCCGACGCGCTGCGGCGCATCCGCGGTCGCCAGATCGGCGCCGTGTTCCAGGATCCGCTGACTTCGCTCAACCCGCTGTATACCGTGGGCCGGCAGCTCGTCGAGACCATTACGACGCATCTGGACCTGACCGCGGCCGAGGCGCGGGCACGGGCGCTCTCCTTGCTCGCCGAGGTGGGAATACCCGCGCCCGAGCAGCGCATCGAGCATTACCCGCACCAGTTCTCGGGGGGCATGCGCCAGCGCGTGGTGATCGCCCTGGCGCTCTCGGCGAAGCCCAGGCTCATCATCGCCGACGAGCCGACCACCGCGCTCGACGTGTCGATCCAGGCGCAGATCATCGCCTTGCTCAAGCGCCTCTGCCGCGATCACGGTACTGCGGTGATGCTCATCACCCACGACATGGGCGTGATCGCGGAAACAGCCGATCGGGTGGCGGTGATGTACGCCGGGCGCATCGTCGAAATCGGTCCGGTGGCCGAGGTCATCCACCGCCCCCAGCACCCGTATACGCGTGGCCTCATGGGCTCGATTCCTTCGATCGTCGCGGAGCGGGAGGAGCTCTCGCAGATCGACGGGGCGATGCCGAGGCTCAACGCCATTCCCGCCGGCTGCGCATTTCATCCGCGCTGCCCGCGGGTCTTCGACCGCTGTCGCCGCGAGCGGCCGGAGCTCATGCCGGCCGGCGCCACGAGCGCGGCCTGCTGGCTCGTCAATCCATGAGCGCCTCCGCCGCCGCCTTTGGTCGAACTCATCGACGTGGCGCGCCATTTCGACGTATCGCCGCCCTGGCTCAACCGGGTGCTCGGACACCAGCGGCGCGCACGCCTCAGGGCAGTCGACGGCGTGAGCTTCGCCATCGCCCGGGGCGAGACGTTCGGGCTGGTCGGCGAGTCGGGCTGCGGCAAATCGACCGTGGCGCGGCTCATCGTCGGACTGTACCGGCCGACGCGGGGGGAAATCCGCTACGCGGGGCGGCGCATCGATGTGCAAGGCGCCAATCCCGCCGAGCGGCGCAACATGCAGATGATCTTTCAGGATCCGTACGCGAGCCTCAATCCGCGCTGGCGCGTCGCCGACATCGTCGCCGAGCCGCTGCGCGCGCGACAGGACGGCGAGCGCCTCGACGCGCCGGCCATCGAGGCGCGCGTGGCGGGCCTGCTCGAGCAGGTCGGCCTCGCCCGCGCCGACGGCGTGAAGTTCCCGCACCAGTTTTCCGGGGGACAACGGCAGCGCGTCTCGATCGCCCGGGCGCTGGCCGGCAAGCCGGCCTTCTTAGTCTGCGACGAGCCGACCTCGGCGCTCGACGTGTCGGTGCAGGCGCAGGTGCTAAACCTGATGCGCCGCCTGCAGCAGGACCTGGGGCTCACGTTCCTGTTCATTTCGCACAACCTTGCCGTCGTGCACCACATCGCCGATCGCGTCGGCGTGATGTACCTCGGGCGCATCGTCGAGCTCTCGCCCACGCGGCGGCTGTTCGCAGAGCCGCTGCACCCGTATACGCGCATGCTGCTCGAGGCCGTGCCCGACCTGGAGCTCACCGGCAAGCCGCGCACTGCGGTCGCCGGCGAGGTACCCAACCCGCTTGAACCGCCGTCGGGCTGCGCTTTTCATCCGCGTTGCCCGTTTGCCAATGCGCGGTGCCGGCGGGAGGTGCCGTTGCTCCTAGCGGCGCCGGAGTCCGCCTCGGGGAGGGCGCTCGTTGCCTGCCATGCCGTCGCGGAGGGGCGGCTGCCGCCGGAGAGGCAGTGAGGCGGCAGGGCGGGCCGGCGGGGGGGCGCCTTCGCCTCGGCCGCGGCGGCGGATCGGCTATAATCGCGCCTTTGAGTGGCGCGCCTCGCTGCGGCGAGGTCCGTACCGGCGCCGATCCGCGCTTCCCCCCGAAGAATTCGAATTGCGCCTCACACAGATCAAGCTGGCCGGTTTCAAGTCGTTCGTCGATCCGACGACCATCGCCACTCCCGGACAGCTCGTCGGCATTGTCGGCCCGAACGGTTGCGGCAAGTCGAACGTCATCGACGCGGTGCGCTGGGTGCTCGGCGAGTCGAAGGCTTCCGCGCTGCGCGGCGAGTCGATGCAGGACGTCATTTTCAACGGCGCCGGCGAGCGCGCGCCGGTAGGCCGGGCCTCGGTCGAACTGTTCTTCGACAACAGCAAGGGCCGCATCGGCGGGCAGTGGGGCAGCTATACCGAGCTGTCGATCAAGCGCGTGCTGACGCGCGACGGCGACTCGACTTACTACATCAACAACATCCCGGTCCGCCGCCGCGACATCCACGATCTGTTCCTGGGCACCGGCCTCGGCCCCCGCGCCTATGCCATCATCGAGCAGGGCATGATCAGCCGGGTCATCGAAGCCAAGCCCGAAGAGCTGCGGGTGTTCCTCGAGGAGGCCGCCGGCGTGTCGAAGTACCGGGAGCGGCGCAAGGAGACCGAGGGTCGCATCGCCGACACGCGCGCCAATCTGGCGCGCGTTGAGGATATCCGCGGCGAGCTTGCCGCGCAGATCGAGAAGCTCAGCGCGCAGGCCGAGATCGCGACCCGATATCGCGAGCACGAGACCCAGCTCAAGCAGGCCCAGCATCTGCTGTGGTTCGCCAAGCAGCAGGATGCCGCGCGCCAGCGCGAGCGACATGCCGGCGAAACGGCGAGCCTTGCCGCCGGGCTGGAGGCTCTGCTTTCGGAACTGCGCGCGGCCGAGAACCGGGTCGAAACACTGCGCGCCGAGCAGTATCGGAGCAGCGACGATCTGCACGAGAAACAGGGCGCGTTCTACGCCGCCAATGCGGAAGTCACGCGCCTGGAGCAACAGCTGCAGTTCGCGCGCGACAGCGAGGGGCGCCTGCTGCAGCAGGCAGAACAGCTCGCGGCGCAGCTCGCCGGCCTCGCGGCGCAGCTCGCCACGCTGGCCGACGAGTCGCGCCAGGGCGAGCAGGAGCTCGCCACGGCGACGACGCGGCGCGAAGCGGCCGCAGCCGAAGAGCAGGCGGCGCAGGCGGCGCTGCCCCGGTTTGAGGCCGATCTCGCCGCCGCGGCAGCTGCCCTGGCCGCCGCGCAGCAGGCAAGCGGCGAGACCGAACAGGCACTGCGCGTGGCCGAAACGCAACGCGCCCATGCCGGCAAGACCCTGGGCGCGTTCGCAGCTCGGCGCGACCGCCTCGACGCCGAGGCAGGCGCGCTCGGAGCGCCGCTCGCAGCGCAGATCGGCCTCGTGGCCGAGCAACTCGAACAGGAAAGCGCGGACCTCGCCGGCCGCGAAGAAGCTCTCAACGGCTTGCGCGACGCGGTGCAGAGCCTGCAGGAGCGCCAGCGCGCTGCCAGCGACACCTGGCAACAGGCGAGCCGCACCCTGGCCGAGCACGAGGCGCGCTCGGAGGCGCTCGCCGCGCTGCAGGCGAAGATCGGTCGCAGCAAGGACGCCGACGCCTGGCTCGAGGCGCGCCGCCTCGAACACGCGCGCCGCCTGTGGCAGCAGCTCGATATCGAACGCGGATGGGAAGACGCGCTCGAGGCGCTGCTGCGAGAGCGCCTCAATGCTCTCGAGCTTCCCTCGCTCGAGGCGACGCTGAACTGGGCCGACGGAAGTCCTCTGCCGGGGCGCATCGCCGCCTATGCTGCCGACGAATCGGCCAAGACGGCTAGTGACCAGGGCGACTGGCTTCTGGCCAAGGTCAAGCCGGCGCGATCGGGGCTCACGCGGCTGCTCGGCGACTGGCTCGCCGGCGTGCGCTGCCGCGCCGACGTCACCACCGCGCTGGCCGCGCGCGCCACGCTCGGCCCGGGCGAAGCATTCGTCACGCCGGAGGGTCACGTGGTGAGCGCCCAGGGCGTCGCCTTCTTCGCCCCGGACAGCGAGCTGCACGGCGTGCTGGCGCGGCAGCGCGAACTCGCCGCGCTGCAGACCGCCATTGCCGCGGCGCGCAAGGAAACCGGCGCCGCAGCCGCCGCGCGCGACCAGGTCGAAGCCGAACTCAACACCCAGCAGCAGGCCTACCACGGCGAGAGCCTGGCCCTGGCGTCGCAGCAGCGCCGCTGTCACGAGCTCGAACTCGAGCTCCTGCAGCTGCAGCAGACCGCCGAGGCTGCCGAGAAGCGACGCGCCGGCATAGCCGACGAGCTCGCGGGACTCGCCGCCGAGGAGGCGGCCGAGCGCGAGGCGGCCTCTTCCATCGACGCGCAAATCGCGCTCGCGCGCGAGCGCCTTGCCGCCGCCGTTCGCGAACGCGCCGCGGCCGAGCTGTCGCGCGACCAGGCCGAAGCTGCCCTGGCGCGCGCCCGCGAACGCCTGCACGGCGCGGAGCGCGCCACGCAGGAGGCCGGTTTCAGCGAGCGTTCCTGCCGCGAGCGCATCGCCGAGTTCGCCCGCCGCCGCGAAGGCCTCGAAGCGCAGGTCGTGCAGCAGCAGGAACTCTCCGGGCAGCTCTCTGCGCAACGGGCGCAGATCGACTGGTCTCCCGTCGAGGCCGCGTTGCAGGCCCAGCTTGCCCAGCGCGCCGCCGCGGAGCAGGCTCTCGCGGCCGCGCGCGATGGCCAGGAAGCTGTCGGCAGCGAGCTCCGCGCCGGCGAGGAGGCCCGCCTGCAGATCGAGCAGAAGCTCGAGCCCGCGCGGGCGAAGATCGAGGAAATGCGCCTCAAGCAGCAGGCCGCCGCACTGGCCGAGCAGCAGTACGTCGAGCAGCTCGCCGATGCCCGCGCCGACCTGGAGGCGCTGCCGGCGGCGCTCAAGGCCTGGGGACGTGCCAGCACGCTACCGGGCGAGATCGAGCGCCTCACCCAGGCCATCGCCGACTTTGGCGCGGTCAACCTGGCCGCGCTCGACGAACTCAAGCAGGCCTCGGAACGCAAGCAATATCTCGACGCCCAGGCGCAGGACCTCACCGAGGCGATGGCCACGCTCGAATCGGCGATCCGCCAGATCGACCGTGAATCGCGCGAGCTGCTGCAACAGACCTTCGACAGCGTCAACGCCAATTTCGGCAAGCTGTTCCCGACCCTTTTCGGGGGCGGCCAGGCGCGGCTGGTGTTGACCGGAGAGGAAATCCTCGACTCCGGCGTGCAAGTCATCGCCCAGCCGCCGGGCAAGCGCAACACGTCGATCCATCTTCTGTCCGGTGGCGAGAAGGCCATGACCGCGATCGGCCTGGTGTTCGCGCTGTTCCAGCTCAACCCGGCGCCGTTCTGCCTGCTCGACGAGGTCGATGCGCCGCTTGACGACCCGAACACCGATCGCTTTTGCGCCATGGTGCGCACCATGGCCGACGTGACGCAGTTCATTTTCATCAGCCACAACAAGATCACCATGGAGATGGCCGCGCAACTGATCGGCATCACCATGCCAGACCCCGGCGTTTCGCGCGTGGTCGCGGTCGACATCGCCGAAGCGCTTGAGCTCGCCGAGAGCCTGCCCCGGCAGGCGGCGGCCGCGGCGGGATGAACCCGCTATTCCTGGGGTTGATCATCGCCGGCGTAGCCCTCGTCGCCGCGGTGCTCGTCTACAACTGGATGCAGGAACGCAGGGCGCGGCGGCGCGTCGCCGCGGCATTCACCCATCCGAGCGGTGGCCGGGTGGGCGCGGAGCCGAGCCTGCGCGGCGATGCTGCGCTCGAGGCGGCGCAGAGCGTGGCCGTCGAGGAGGCGCCGGCGGTGGAGGACGAGGAGCTCGCCGGTGAACTTCGCACCCGGGACGAGGCGTTGCCGCGGCCGCTCGCGGCGGCTCACGGCGGTCGCGACGCGACCGCGCCCGATGCGGATATCGAGTGCGTGGTGCTGCTGCGTCCTGCCGTTGCCGCGGCAACGGCGACGCTCGAAGGCACCGCGGCGCAGCGCAGCCCCAAGCCGGTGCGCTGGCTGGGGCGGCTCGGCGCGGGCCTGCCTTGGCAGGCGCTCGAGGCGGCCCCCGGACCGTGGCAGGAAATCGCGGCGTGCCTGCTTCTTGCCGACCGCTCGGGCGCGGCGAGCCGCAGCGACATCGAGGCCTTCCTGCACATGGTGGCCGGAGTCGCCGCGAAGCTGGCGAGCGGCTGCGCGCTGCCCGACGCTGGCGACGAAGCCGCGCGCGCCGAAGAACTCGATCGCTTCTGCGCCGACCTCGACGTGCAGATCGGACTTACCATCCTCAAAGCGGACCTCGGCCAGATCGCGGGCACGCGGCTGCGGGGAGTGGCCGAGGCAGCCGGATTCCGCCTCGACTCCGGCGGCCAATTCGAATACCTCGATGAGGCCGGCAAACTGCTGTGGCGGCTGCAGAACTACAGGCAGGAGCCGCTGACCGTCGAGACCCTGCGCCTGTTGACCACGCCCGGCATCGTGCTGGTGATTGACGTGCCGCGCGTTGCCGATCCGGTCCGGGTCTTCGACCAGATGCGGCTGGTCGCAAAGCGCCTGGCGCAGACCCTCGAAGGCGTGCTGGTCGACGACAACCGCCGGCCTCTCGACGACGCCGCGCTGCTCTCCATCCGCGACCAGGTCCAGGCGACGGCTGCGGCACTGCGCGCTGCGCACATCGAGCCGGGCGGGACACGGGCCTTGCGGCTGTTCGGATAGCCGGAAGGGAAGCCTTTGCGCCCATGAATGCCGACGCTGCGCCGCGCAAGGCGTCTGTGCGGGCCGCGGAACTGCGCGCCGCGCTCGACGAGCACAACTACCGCTATTACGTGCTCGACGCGCCGACGATCGAGGACGCTGAGTACGACGCGCTGTTCCGCGAGCTGCAAGCCCTTGAGCGCGACTACCCTGAGCTTGCCAGCGCGGACTCTCCCACCCAGCGCGTCGGCGCCGAGCCGGCGGCCGAATTCGACGCCGTCACCCACCGGGTACCGATGCTCTCGCTTGGCAATGCCTTCACGCCCGAGGAGGCAGGCGCGTTCGACCGCCGCGTGCGCGAAGCGCTGGGGGTCGACGAGGTGGTCTACGAGGTCGAGCCCAAATTCGACGGCCTCGCGGTCAACCTCGTCTATGAGGACGGAGTCTTCACGCTCGGCGCGACGCGCGGCGACGGTTATGTCGGCGAAAACGTTACCGCCAACGTGAAAACGGTGAAGGTCATCCCGCTCAAGCTGCCTGCGGCCAAGCAGGCGCCACCGCGCTATCTCGAGGTGCGCGGCGAGGTGCTGATGCTCAAGCGCGATTTCGCCCGCCTCAACGCCGCGCAGGCCGCGCGCGGCGAGAAGACCTTCGTCAACCCGCGCAATGCCGCCGCCGGAGCCCTGCGCCAGCTCGACCCGAAGATGACTGCGGCGCGCCGCCTCACCTTCTTTGCTTACGGCGTGGGCGAGGTCCAATGGGCGTCCGGACGCGCGCCGCGGACCCAGTCGGCGCTGCTCGATTATCTCGCCGCGCTGCGCCTGCCGGTTGCGCGACAGCGCAGCGTGGTGCGTGGCGTGGAGGGCTTGCTCGCCTACTACCGGCAGATCGGCGCGGCGCGCGAGGCGCTGCCGTTCCAGATCGACGGGGTGGTGTACAAGGTCGACGACCTCGAGCAGCAGGCGGCGCTCGGCTATGTCTCCCGGGCGCCGCGCTTCGCCCTGGCGCACAAGTTCCCGGCCGAGGAGATGGCCACCGAGGTCCTGGGCATCGACGTCCAGGTCGGGCGGACCGGGGCCCTCACCCCGGTCGCCCGCCTGAAGCCGGTCTTCGTCGGCGGCGTTACGGTCACCAACGCCACGCTGCACAACGAGGACGAGGTGCGACGCAAGGACGTGCGCGTCGGCGACACGGTGCTGGTGCGGCGCGCGGGCGACGTGATCCCCGAGGTCGTGCGCGTGCTCAAGGAACGGCGACCGCGGGGCGCGCGCGAGTTCGTCATGCCGAGGAAATGCCCCGAATGCGGCTCGGCGGTGGTGCGCCTGCCCGACGAGGCGGTAGCGCGCTGCTCCGGGGGCTTGGTCTGCCCGGCCCAGGTGAAACAGGCGCTGCTGCATTTCGCCAGCCGCCGCGCCATGGACATCGAGGGCTTGGGCGAAAAGCTCGTTGACCAGCTCGTCGATGCGCGCATCGTGCGCACGCCGGCCGACCTGTACAAGCTCGGCGTCGCCGCGCTCGCCGAGCTCGAGCGCATGGCCGAAAAATCGGCGGCCAACGTCGTCGGCGCGATCGGCAAGAGCCGCAAGACCACGCTTGCGCGGTTCATCTTCGCGCTGGGCATCCGCCACGTCGGCGAGGCGACCGCCAAGGAGCTCGCGCGGCACTTCGGGAGGTTCGATGCGCTCATGGCCGCCGACGAGGCGGCGCTGCTCGAGGCGGCCGACGTCGGGCCGGTGCTGGCGCAGAGCATCCGCCAGTTCTTCGCCGAAGCGCACAATCGCGAGGTCATTGCCCAGCTGCGCGCCGCCGGGGTAGAGTGGCCGGAAAGCACGCCGCAGCGCGCGACGAAGGGCCGCGTCGCCGGCATGAGCTTCGTGCTCACCGGGACACTGCCCACGCTGTCGCGCGACGAAGCGAAGGAACTCATCGAACGGCATGGCGGCAAGGTCGCCGGCAGCGTGTCGAAGAAGACCCACTACGTCGTCGCCGGCGCCGAGCCGGGAAGCAAGCTCGACCGCGCCGGCGAACTCGGCGTGCCGGTGATCGACGAAGACCAACTAAAGGAACTCCTCCATGGCGCTCGGTAGGCTCACCAAGGCTGTCTTTCCCGTGGCCGGGCTCGGCAGTCGTTTTCTTCCAGCGACCAAGGCAAGCCCGAAGGAAATGCTGCCCATCGTCGACAAGCCGCTGATCCAGTTCGCCGTCGAGGAGGCGGCAGCGGCCGGCATCACCGACATGATCTTCATCAACGGCCGCAACAAGCGGGCGATCGAGGATCATTTTGACAAGGCCTACGAGCTGGAGACCGAGCTGGCCTCGCGCAACAAGACCACGCTGCTCGACGTCGTGCACAGCGTGTTGCCGCGCGGCATCAATTGCATCTACATCCGCCAGGCCGAGGCGCTCGGCCTTGGGCACGCGGTGCTGTGCGCCGAACCGGTCGTCGGCAACGACCCGTTCGCGGTCCTCCTCGCCGACGACCTCATCGACGCGGCCGTGCCGGTGATGCGGCAGATGGCCGAGGTCGCCGAGCGCGAGCGCTACTCGGTGATCGGGGTGATGACGGTGGCGCAGGAGGACGTGGGCAGCTACGGCATCGTCGAGACCGAGGCCCTGCAGGGGCGCCTGGGGCGCATCACGCGCATCGTGGAGAAACCAAAGCCAGGGACCACGCACTCGACGCTCGGCGTGGTCGGCCGTTACATCCTGACGCCGCGCATCTTTTATCATCTGCGCACGATGCCCGCCGGGACGGGCGGGGAGGTGCAGCTCACCGACGGCATCGCGCGCCTGCTGGCGGACGAGAAAGTCATGGCCTACCAGTTCGAGGGCCGCCGCTACGACTGCGGCGCCAAGCTGGGCTACCTCGAGGCGATGGTCGACTACGGGCTCAAGCACCCGGAGACCGGGGCCGGGTTTGCGCGCTTTCTCGCCGGCAAGGGCCGATGACGTTCAACGAGCTCCGCTATCTGGTGGCCATCGCCCAGGAGAAGAGCTTCGGCCGCGCCGCACAGCGTTGCTTCGTAAGCCAGCCGGCGCTGTCGGTTGCCATCCAGAAGCTCGAGGAAGAGCTCGGGACGCAGCTCTTCGAGCGCGGCAAGTCGGAGATCAGCGTCACGCCGGTGGGCGAGCGCGTCGTCGAGCAGGCGCACAAGGTACTCGAGGAGGTGGCGCGGATCCGCGATATCGCCCAGGCCGGGCGCAACCAGCTCCTGGGCGTGTTCCGGCTTGGCGTCATCTACACGGTGGCGCCCTATCTGCTGCCGGATCTGGTTCCCGCGCTCAACGAGCGCGCGCCGCAAATGCCGCTGGAGATCGAGGAAAACCTCACCGAGCATCTCGAGGCGGCGTTGCGCAGCGGGCGCATCGACGCGGCGATCGTCGCTCTGCCGTTTCAACCGCCCGGCGTGGCGAGCGATTTCCTCTACGAGGAGCCCTTCCAGGTGGTCGTGCCGCGGCAGCACCGCTGGGCGCGACGCAAGTCGATCCGGCCCTCCGAGCTTGCCACCGAGCACACCATCCTGCTCAACGTCGGGCACTGCTTTCGCGACCAGGTGCTCGACTCCTGCCCGGAGCTCAACCGCAGCGACGCGCCGACCACGCGCAGCAATTCGCTGGAGACGGTGCGCAACATGGTCGCCTCGGGGCTGGGCATCTCGGTGCTTCCCCGCGACGCGCTGACGCCCAAGTATCACAGCCGGCTGGTGGTGGCGATCCCGTTTGCCAGGCCGGCGCCGGCGCGGCGCATCGCGCTCGCGTATCGCAAGAGTTTTCCGCGGCCGCTCGCCATCGCCGCGCTGCGCGATGCGGTCGCGGCGTGCCGGAAGGCGGCCTGACCGGCTCCTAGAAGCCGTAGAGCGCGGCCGGGTTGTCGACCAGGATGCGGCGCCGCGTCGCCTCGTCGGCGGCCCAGTCGAGCAGCAGGTCGAAAAGCGCCACGGTGTCGGGACGCGGGTCGCGCCCGGGATGCGGCCAGTTGCTCGCCCACACGCAGCGCTCGGCATGGGCGCGTACCAGAGCCGTCGCCAGCGCACCGACATCGGCGTAGTCGGGCGGCCCCTGGCGCGAGGTCTCGTAGGGCGCGCTCAACTTGACCCAGGTGTTGCCGGCTGCGAGCAGGCGCAGCAGCGCCTTGAACCCCGGATGATCGAGGCTCACCGGTTCGAGGAACTTGCCGTTGTGATCGATGACCAGCGGCACCGGCAGGCGGGCGAGGGCGGTTTCGTGCTGCGGCAGCTCCCGGCCGTCGAGTTGCAGCTGGACGTGCCAGCCGAAGGCAGCGATGCGCGCGGCGAGCGGGACGAGCGCATCCCAGCCGAGCATGCCGCCGGGCAGCACGTGCAGGCGCGCCCCGCGCACGCCGGCACGGGTGAGGCGCTCGAGTTCGTCCTCGGCCACAGTCGGCCGGCACGGTGGCGATGCCGCGCCCGTTCGCGCCGAGGGCGGACAGCGCCTCGAGCGTGCAACGGTTGTCGAAGCCGTAGCCATTGGGCTGCACGACGACGGCGCGCGAAAGTCCGAGCGTGCGCTGCACCGGCAGGTAATCGGCCAGCGGTGCGTGGGGCGGCTTGAACATCGCCTGCGGCACCAGCGGGAAGCGATCCTCGTAGACGTGCATGTGGCAGTCGCAGGCGCCCGGGGGCGCACGAAGCTCTGGTCGGGGCATGGCTTAACGTCGGGAGGTCGTGGGGCGAAGCGCCTGCGTTGCATGCAGGCCGAACGGCTCGCCATCGAGCCCGGCCGCACCAGATCCAAGGCGCGCGCACCAGTATACTTGCTGCCATGGTGTGGCGCCGCGACGGGCGCGAGCGGACCAAGGAACCGACAGTGAAGGCAAGCACATGACCTCCGACCTCAGGGGCAAGGCGATACTCATCACCGGCGCATCGACGGGCATCGGCGCGGCGGCCGCGCGCGCCTTTGCGGCGCACGGCGCGCGCCTGGCGATCCACTACAACGCCAGCCGGGAGGCCGCCGAGCAGGTCGCCGCCGACGTGCGCGCCCGTGGCGGCGAGGCGGTGCTCATCGCCGGCGACGTGACCGAGAGCGTCAACGTCAGGCGCATCGTCGCCGAGACCGCCGCCGCGCTCGGCCGCATCGACGTGCTCATCAACAATGCCGGCGGGTTGGTGGCGCGCACGCGCATCGAGGAGTACAGCGAAGCGTTCCTGCAGCGCGTGCTCGCGCTCAATGCCATCCAGGTCGCCCTGTTCATGCGCGAAACCATTCCCCTCATGCGGCAGCAGGAGAGGGGCAACGTGATCAACGTCAGCTCGATCGCGGCGCGCCACGGTGGCGGAGCGGGCGCGGTCATCTACGCCGCTGCCAAGGGCTTCATCTCGACGGCGACCCACGGCTGGGCCAAGGAGGTCGTCGGCGATGGAATCCGCGTCAACGCGGTCTCGCCGGGCGTCATCGCCACGCCGTTTCACCAGCGCTACAGCACGCCCGAGCAGCTCAAGGCCATGCAGGCCACCATTCCGATGAACCGGATCGGGGAGCCGGACGAGTGCGCCGGCACGTTTCTCTACCTTGCCTCCGATGAACTGTCCGGCTACGTCACCGGGCAGGTGATCGAGGTCAACGGCGGGCAGTACATGCCCTGAGGGCCGGTCTACCGGCCGATGCGCGCGGGCAGCTCGGCGAGCGAGGCGAGGATCGCGTCGGGGCCCGGACCGTGGCGCTCGAGCGGCGCGCCGGCGCGGCTCACCCAGAACGCCGTCAGACCGAAGGCCTTGGCGCCGACCGCGTCCCAACCGTTGGACGAGACGAAGCCGATGCGTGCGGGCTCGAGCTTCAAGTGGTCGACCGCGAGCTGATAGACCCGCGGACTGGGCTTGTAGATGCCGGCGGCATCGACCGAGAGAATGCCGTCGAGGTGCGGCGCGATGCCGCTCGAGGCCACCAGGAGCTCGAGCATCTGCCGGGTGCCGTTGGACAGGATCAGGCGCGGCATCGGGGCCAGGGCGGCTAATGCCGGCGCGACGTCGGGGAATGGAGACAGGTCGAGGTAGGCGTCGAGCAGCCGATGCCGCACCGGGCCCTGCAGGTGGAGCGCGAGGGCATCGGCGGCGTAATCGAGCGCATGCGCGGTAAGCGCGGCGAAATCCTCGCGCCGCTGCGTCGGGCTCAGCATCAGGCTTTGCAGCCAGCTGTACTCGAGCTGCTTGGCTCGCCACAGCTGCGACAGCGCCGCGCCGTGGCCGGGGAAGAGCCGCTCGGCGAGGGTGATCACCGACTGCACGTCGAACAGGGTGCCGTAGGCGTCGAAGACCAGCGCGTCGACCGGAATCGGCGTCGAGGAGTTGGCAATCATCATGGCGTCCGGCGACCGAATTTTTCTGTCATCGTATGCAAAAATTGCGCGGATGTCGCGGGTTGCGGCGAACGCGGCCAAAAAAATAGGGGTTACACTTGCGTGCAACCCCTTGGTTCCATGGTGGGCGATACTGGGATCGAACCAGTGGCCCCTGCCGTGTGAAGGCAATGCTCTACCGCTGAGCTAACCGCCCGCGCGAACCCAGACAGGAGTGGCTATTTAACCATAGCGCCAAAACCAGGGTCAAACCGGGCGGGAAACATGTCCATGGATGTCCTGGACAAGAAAAGCACCAAACGGGTGCATGGCCGGGGTCCGGCGCGGTTTTCGGGGCGTTTGGAAGAGGCTTCATTTCGGTAAGCTTATAGGCTAAAAAGCAAAAAAGTTTTTGGCTCGAGTCTTGCTAAAAGTGCATGGAATGTTCATTTAGGCCACTGTGTCCCGTCCCATTTACGATGAAATGTGCGCCGCCGACGGTGCCCTGCGGCCTCACTACCAGGGTTTCTCCGACTGGCTCAAGCGCACCCCGGTCGAGCAGATCGCCCAGAAGCGCGAGGAGGCCGAACGCGCCTTCCACCGCATCGGCATCACCTTCGCGGTCTACGGCGAGGACGCGGGCACCGAGCGGCTGATCCCGTTCGACATCGTGCCGCGGATCATTCCTGCCGACGAGTGGCGGATGCTCGAGCGCGGGCTCAAGCAGCGCGTGCAGGCGCTCAACATGTTCCTGCACGACATCTACCACGGGCAGGAGATCGTCAAGTCAGGGGCCATGCCGGCCGAGCGCGTGCTGGGCAATACGCAGTACCGGCACGAGATGCAGGGGATGGATGTGCCCGGCGGGATTTACGCTCACGTCGCCGGCGTGGACATCGTGCGCGCCGACGAAGGCGCCTACTACGTGCTCGAGGACAACCTGCGCGTGCCCTCGGGCGTATCGTACATGCTCGAGAACCGGCGCATGATGATGCGCCTGTTCCCGGAGCTGTTTGCCACCCAGTCGGTCAAGCCGGTCGAGCACTATCCGGACCTGTTGCTGGAGAACCTGCGCGGCGTTGCGCCGGCGGGGGAGGAGGAGCCGGAAGTCGCCGTGCTCACTCCCGGCGCCTACAACTCGGCCTATTTCGAGCATGCCTTTCTCGCCCAGCAGATGGGCGTGGAGCTCGTCGAGGGCCAGGACCTGTTCGTGCAGAACGACACGCTGTACATGCGCACCACGCGCGGCCCGCGCCGCGTGCACGTGCTCTACCGGCGGGTCGACGACGATTTTCTCGATCCGCGGGCCTTCCGCGCCGACTCGATGCTCGGCGTCCCGGGGCTCTTCGCCGCCTACCGCGCCGGGCGGGTGACGCTCGCCAACGCCATCGGCACCGGAGTCGCCGACGACAAATCGATCTATCCGTTCGTGCCGGAGATGATCCGCTTCTACTTGACCGAGGAGCCGATCCTCAACAACGTGCCGACCTGGCAGCTGCGACGCGAGGACGACCTGCGCTACTGCCTGGAGCACCTGGCCGAGCTGGTGGTCAAGGAGGTTCACGGGGCGGGGGGTTACGGCATGCTCGTCGGGCCGGCGGCCAGCCGCGCCGAGCGCGAGTCGTTCCGCGGCCGCATCGTCGCCCAGCCCGACAAGTACATCGCCCAGCCGACCCTGGCGCTGTCGACCTGCCCGACCTTCACCGCGGCCGGACTCGCGCCCCGGCATATCGACCTGCGCCCGTACGTGCTGTCGGGCAAGGCGGTGAACCTGGTTCCCGGCGGTCTTACCCGCGTAGCGCTGCGCGAAGGCTCGCTGGTGGTGAACTCGTCGCAGGGCGGCGGCACCAAGGACACCTGGGTCATGGCGCACTGATGCTCTGCCGCACCGCCAACGAGCTCTACTGGATGGCCCGCCACATCGAGCGCGCGGAGAATACGGCGCGCCTGCTCGACGTGACCTATCGCATGTCGCTCTTGCCCTACGAGGCGATCGCGCCCGGGCTGGCATGGGCCGAGCCCTGGGCGGTGCCGCTGATCACCTCCGGCCTGGCGAAGGCCTTCTACGGGCGCTTTCACGAGCTCTCGGCGGAGAACGTGCTCCGCTTCATGATCCTCGATGCGAGCAATCCGTCGTCGATCTATTGCTGCCTGCGCAGCGCGCGCGAATCTGCGCGCTCGGTACGCGGCGCGATCACCTCCGAGATGTACGAGGACCTGAACTCGGCCTGGCTCGATATGCGCGGCTACGACTACGACCGAATCCGCGTCAGGGGAGTCTCCGAGTTCCTCGACTGGGTCAAGATGCGCTCGCACCTGTTCCGCGGCGTGACCTTCGGCACCATGCTGCGCGACGAGGCTTATCACTTCAACCGCCTCGGCACCCATATCGAGCGCGCCGACAACACCGCGCGCATCCTCGACGTCAAGTACCATACGCTGTTGCCCTCGGCGGCCGAGGTGGGCGGCGCGGTCGACTATTATCAGTGGAGCGCGCTGCTGCGCTCGGTGTCGGGCTTCGAGTCGTACCGCAAGATCTACAGCGACGTGATCACGCCGCGCCGGGTCGCCGAACTGCTCATCCTGCGCCGGGACATGCCGCGGTCCCTGCACTCGTGCATGAATTTCATCCACCAGACCCTCGAAGTCCTGTGCGACGACAGCAGCCGCGAGATCGAGCGCGCATCGGGCGAGCTGTACGCGCGCCTGCACTACGGCAAGACCGACGACATCATCAAATTCGGCCTGCACGAGTACCTGATGGAGTTCCTCGACCGGATCTCGGCGCTCGGGGTGGAGATCAACCGCTATTTCCTCGTGCCGACGTATTGAGCTCCGATCCAGTAGAATCGCCCATTCGCTTGCGCCGCGGCTGCTATCCATGACCTATTGCGTCGCCATGTCGCTCGACGCCGGGATGATCTTCGCGTCAGACTCGCGCACCAACGCCGGTGTCGACCAGATCGCCCGCTTCTCCAAGATGCGGGTCTTCGTGCGCGACGGGGACCGCGTCATCGTCAGCCTTTCTTCGGGCAACCTGTCGATCACCCAGAACGCGCTTTCGGTGCTCGAGCAGCGGGCGCGCAATGCCGAAGAAGGCGAGGTCACGCTGTGGAACGCCACCTCGCTGTTCGACATCGCGCGCCTGACCGGCGACGCGCTGCGCGAGGTCAAGACGCGCGACGGCCCCTACCTGCAGCAGAACAACATCGATTCCCACGCCAATTTCATCGTCGGCGGCCAGGTCAAGGGCGAAGCGCCGCGCCTGTTCGAGGTCTACAGCGAGGGCAACTTCATCGAGGCTACGCCGGATACCTGCTACTTCCAGATCGGCGAGAGCAAGTACGGCAAGCCGGTCATCGACCGGGTGGTCAAGCGCTCGACGCCGCTGCTCGAGGCGACCAAGTGCACGATCGTGTCGTTCGATTCGACCATGCGCTCGAACATCTCGGTGGGCCTGCCGATCGACCTGCTGGTGTACGAGACCGACACCCTGAGGATACGCCTGCAGCGGCGCATCGAGGAGTCCGATCCGTACTTCCAGATGATTCACACGCAGTGGGGCGAGGGGCTGCGGCGCGTGTTCGCGCAGCTGCCGAACCCCGACTGGTAACCCTTAGCCCAGGCATGGCCACCCGCGTCGCGCTGCAGCACCGCACGACCTACCAGTTCGACCGTCTCGTCAATGTGGGTCCGCACGAGATCCGGTTGCGGCCGGCTCCGCATTGCCGCACGCCGATCCTCGGCTACTCGTTCTCGGTCTCGCCGCCCGAGCACTTTCTGAACTGGCAGCAGGACCCGTATGGCAACTGGGTGGCGCGCCTGGTGTTCAGCGAGCGCACCAGCCGCCTCGAGATCACCGTCGCCCTGACCGCCGACATGACGGTGATCAACCCCTTCGATTTCTTCGTCGAGCCCTACGCCGAGACCTTTCCGTTCGTCTACGCGCCTTCGCTGGCGAAGGAGCTCATTCCCTTCCTCGAGACCGCGCCGGTCGGGGCGCGCCTGGGCGCCTGGCTGGACGCGTTCCGGGCCACGATCCGGCCTGGCGATAACACCGTCACCATGCTGGTGCGGCTAAACCATCAGTTGCAGAGAGAGATCCGCTACCTGGTGCGGATGGAGCCCGGCGTGCAGGACCCGGAGCAGACGCTCGAGCAGGCCTGCGGCTCCTGCCGCGACACCGGCTGGCTCATGGTGCAGGTGCTGCGCAACCTCGGGCTGGCCGCGCGCTTTGCCTCGGGCTATCTCATCCAGCTCGCGGCCGATCAGAAACCGCTCGAGGGCCCGCCCGGCCCGGAGCGCGACTTCACCGATCTGCACGCCTGGGCCGAGGTCTATCTTCCCGGCGCGGGCTGGATCGGGCTCGACGCCACCTCCGGGCTGCTCGCCGGCGAAGGGCATATTCCGCTCGCCTGCAGCGCCGATCCGGGCAACGCCGCCCCGGTCATCGGCTACACCGACCCCTGCAACGTCGATTTCGACTTTGCCATGCAGGTCACGCGCGTGCACGAGGACCCGCGGGTGACCAAGCCGTACAGCGACGCGCAATGGGCGGCCATCGATGCCCTGGGCGAGGCGGTCGACGTCGATCTCGCCGCCCACGACGTGCGCATGACGCAGGGCGGCGAGCCGACCTTCGTGTCGGTCGATGACATGGACGGGCCGGAATGGAACTACGCCGCCATGGGCGAGAAAAAACGCCAGCTGGCCGAAGCGCTGCTCAAGCGCCTCGGGGCGCGTTTTGCGCGCGGCGGGTTGCTGCACTACGGCCAGGGCAAGTGGTATCCGGGCGAGCCGCTGCCGCGCTGGGCGCTCGGCGTGTACTGGCGCGGCGACGGCGAGGCGTTGTGGCGCGACGGCGCGCTGCTCGCCGACACCGCCGCGCCCGGACGCCATGGGCTGCCCGAAGCGCGCACGCTGGCCATCGGGCTCGCCGCGGCGCTCGGGCTGCCCGAGACGCTGGTCATCACCGCCTACGAGGACGTGCCGAAACTGCTCAAGGACGAAGCCGCCTTGCCGGTGAACGCCGACCCGCTGCGCGCCAACCTGGCCGACGCCGGCGAGCGCGCGCGCCTCGCGCGCCTGCTGCTCGCAGGCCTCGGTGAGCCCTGCGGCTGTGTCCTGCCGCTCAAGGCTGCCGCCGTGCGCGACGGCCGGCCCGGAACCGTCTGGGAGTCGAGCCCATGGCCGTTGCGCCGGGAGCGGCTCTATGCCATCGGCGGCGATTCGTCGCTCGGCTTGCGCCTGCCGCTCGCCTCGCTCCCCGACGTGCTGCCCGAAGAGGTCGAGCACGACCCGCCGGTCGACCCGTTCGCGCCCAGGGAGGCGCTGCCGCGGCGCGATGACCTGCGGCGCACGCGCAGCGCACGCGCCCGCGGCGCGAAGCCCCGCGAAGTGGTGAAGACCGCGCTCACCGTGCAGGCGCGCCAGGGCCACCTGCACGTCTTCATGCCCCCGCTCACGCGCCTGGAGGACTACGCCGCGCTGCTCTTAGCCATCGAGGACACCGCGCGGGCGACGGGCCTTGCGGTGGTGATCGAGGGTTATGCGCCGCCGCGCGATGCGCGGGTGCAGGTGCTCAACGTCACCCCCGATCCGGGCGTCATCGAGGTCAACATCCATCCGGCGGCGTCGTGGCGCGAGTTGGTCGACACGACCACGATCCTGTACGAGGAAGCCCGGCAGGCGCGCCTGGGCACCGAGAAATTCATGCTCGACGGCCGCCACACCGGCACCGGGGGCGGCAACCACGTCACCCTCGGCGGCGCCACGCCGGCGGACAGCCCGCTGCTGCGCCGTCCCGACCTGCTGCAAAGCCTCATCGCCTACTGGCAGAACCATCCGGCGCTGTCGTACCTGTTTTCGGGGATGTTCATCGGCCCGACCAGCCAGGCGCCGCGCGTCGACGAGGCGCGCGACGACCGGCTCTACGAGCTCGAGATCGCCTTCCAGCAGCTCGAGCGCAGAGCTCGCGCCGGCGACGAATCGGCGCAGCCGTGGCTCATCGACCGGTCGCTGCGGCATCTGCTCACCGACCTGACCGGCAATACCCATCGCGCCGAGTTCTCGATCGACAAGCTCTATTCGCCCGACGGCCCGACCGGCCGCCTGGGCCTGCTCGAATTCCGCGCCTTCGAAATGCCCCCGCACGCGCGCATGAGCGCGGTGCAGATGCTGCTGTTGCGCTCGCTGGTGGCGCGCTTCTGGAAGCAGCCGTATCGCGGCAAGCTGGTTCGCTGGGGCACCGCCCTGCACGATCGCTGGCTGCTGCCGCATTTCGTCGCCGCCGACATGCGCGACGTGGTCGCCGATCTCGACGCCTTCGGCTACCCCTTCGACGGGGCCTGGTTCGATCCGTTCCTCGAGTTCCGCTTTCCGCGTTTCGGCACCGTGAGCTACGACGGCGTGACCATCGAGTTGCGGCAGGCCATCGAGCCGTGGCACGTGCTCGGCGAGCAGGTCAGCACGGCGGGGACGTCGCGCTTCGTCGATTCGTCGGTCGAGCGCCTGCAGGTCAAGGTCAACGGCATGGTCCCCGGGCGCCACGCGGTGACCTGCAACCGGCGCGCCCTGCCGCTGGTGGCGACCGGCGTGCCCGGAGAATTCGTCGCCGGCGTTCGCTTCCGCGCCTGGAACCAGCCGAGCGCGCTGCACCCGACCATCGAAGTGCAGGCGCCACTGACCTTCGACCTGGTCGATACCTGGGCAAGCCGCGCCCTCGGGGGCTGCACCTACCACGTCGCGCACCCGGGGGGGCGCAACTACGCGACCTTTCCGGTCAACGCCAACGAGGCCGAGGCGCGCCGCGTCGCCCGCTTCTGGACGCACGGGCACACCCCGGGCCGATGCCGGTGCGCCCCGAGGCGCCCAATCCGGCGCTGCCGACCACACTCGATCTGCGCTGGCAGCCGCTGCGCTCGCGACGCTAGGGCTTAGCCTGCGATGACCCGCGTGCGCACCCGCTTCGCGCCGAGCCCCACCGGCTTCCTGCATCTGGGCAGTGCCCGCACGGCCCTGTTCGCGTGGGCGTTCGCCCGGCATCACGGCGGGCAGTTCATCCTGCGGGTCGAGGACACCGACGTGGAGCGCTCGACCGTGGCGGCGATCCGGGCCATCTTCGATGCCATGAAATGGCTCGCCCTCGACTACGACGAGGGCCCCTATTTTCAGATGCAACGCCTCGCGCGCTATCGCGCGGTGCTCGACGAGATGCTCGAGCGCGGCCTGGTCTACCCGTGCTACACGACGCCGCAGGAGCTCGAGGCGCTGCGCGTGGAGCAGATGGCGCGCGGCGAAAAGCCCCGTTACGACGGCCGCTGGCGGCCGGAGAATCTGCGCCCCGGGCAGACCCCGCCTGCTGGCGTCGCGCCGGTGTTTCGGTTCAAGAATCCGCCCACGGGCAGCGTCGCCTGGGACGATTCTGTCAAGGGCCGCATCGAGATCAGCAACGCCGAACTCGACGACCTGGTGCTCGCGCGCGGCGATGGCACGCCGACCTACAACTTCGGGGTCGTGGTCGACGACATCGACATGCGCATCACGCACGTGATCCGCGGCGACGATCACGTCAACAACACCCCGCGCCAGATCAACCTTATCCGGGCGCTCGGCGCCGAGGTGCCCGTCTACGCCCATCTGCCCACCGTGCTCGGCGACGACGGCCACAAGCTGTCCAAGCGCCACGGCGCGGTCAGCGTCATGCAATATGCCGACCAAGGCTTCCTTCCCGAGGCGATGCTCAACTTCCTCGCCCGGCTGGGCTGGGCCCACGGCGACGAGGAGGTATTCACGCGCGAGCAGCTCGTCGCGTGGTTCGACCTGCGCCACATTCATCCGGCGCCGGCGCGCTTTGACGCCGCCAAGCTGCGCTGGGTCAATCACGAGCACATCAAGCGCGCGCCGACTCAGGCGCTCGGCGCCGCGCTGCAGCCGTTTCTCTTCCGCGACGGCAGCGATATCGAGCACGGTCCGTCACCGTCTGCGGTCGCCGACCTGTTGCGGGATCGGGCGACGACGCTCTCCGAGATGGCCGAGATGGCGCGCTACTTCTATGCCGAGGTGAGCGTGCCCGACGAGCTCAAGGCGGCGCATCTGGATGCCCGCAGCCGCGAGGCGCTCGTCGCCCTGCAGAGCGAGCTCGCGACCGTGCCGTGGGAGCGCGAGAGCCTTGCCGCGGCGATCAAGTCCGCCGCCGCGGCCCACCAACTCAAGCCGCCGCAGGTGATGATGCCGCTGCGGGTGCTCATCGCCGGCACCAAGAGCACGCCCGCCATCGACGCGGTGCTCGCGCTCGTCGGGCGCGAGCGCACGTTGCAGCGCCTGGCGCGGGGATTGGCGGCGTAGCGCGCCGGCGATTGTGCCCGGAGGGCGGTTCGGGTAGACTAGGAATTTCCTGAACTTGTCGCCCATGACCAAGTTCGTGTTTGTAACGGGTGGCGTGGTCTCTTCGCTGGGGAAGGGCATCGCCGCCGCGTCTCTGGCCGCAATTCTCGCTTCCCGCGGCATCCGCGTCACCAATCTCAAGCTCGATCCGTACATCAACGTCGATCCGGGCACGATGAGCCCGTTCCAGCACGGCGAGGTGTTCGTGACCGAGGACGGGGCGGAGACCGACCTCGACCTGGGCCACTACGAGCGCTTCGTCGACGGCAAAATGGCCAAGCGCAACAACTTCACCACCGGCCAGATCTACGAGAGCGTGATCCGCAAGGAGCGACGCGGCGACTACCTGGGCGGGACGGTGCAGGTCATCCCGCACATCACCGACGAGATCAAGAGCTGGATCATGAACGGCACGGTGGCCGACGGCAGCGAAGCCGAGGTGGCGGTGGTCGAGGTCGGCGGCACGGTTGGCGACATCGAGTCGCTGCCGTTCCTCGAAGCCATCCGCCAGATGGGCATCACCCTCGGTCGCGACAACGTCTGCTACATCCACCTGACGCTCGTGCCGTTCATCGCCACCGCCGGCGAGATGAAGACCAAGCCGACGCAGCACTCGGTCAAGGAGCTGCGCGAGATCGGGATCCAGCCCGACATCGTCATGTGCCGCGCCGACCGCCCGCTGCCCGACGGCGACCGGCGCAAGATCGCCCTGTTCACCAACGTCGCGCCCGAGGCCGTGATCCCGGCGCTCGACACCGATTCGATCTACAAGATCCCGGCCGCGCTGCACGCGGAAGGTCTCGACGAGATCGTCTGCCGCAAGCTCAACTTGAGCCCGAAGCCTGCCGACCTGTCGATATGGAACCGACTCGTCGATGCGCTCATGCACCCGGAGCACGAGGTCCATGTCGCGATGGTCGGCAAGTACGTCGACCTCACCGAGTCGTACAAGTCGCTCTCCGAGGCGCTGGCGCATGCCGGGATCCACACCCGGAGCAAGGTGCATATCCACTACGTCGACTCGGAGGCCATCGAGCGCGACGGCCTCGACGCGCTCAAGGACATGGACGCCATCCTCGTGCCGGGGGGCTTCGGCCAGCGCGGGGTCGAGGGCAAGATCCAGGCCGTGCGCTACGCGCGCGAGAACCGGATCCCGTATCTGGGCATCTGCCTGGGAATGCAGCTCGCGGTCATCGAATACGCGCGCCACAAGGCCGGGCTCGCCGAGGCCAACAGCACCGAATTCGATCCCCACACGCCGCATCCCGTGGTCGCCCTGGTCACCGAGTGGCAGAACCGCGACGGCAGCGTCGAGAAGCGCAGCGCGCAGTCCGATCTCGGCGGCACGATGCGTCTGGGCGGGCAGGCCTGCGAGGTCGTCCCCGGAACGCTCGCGCAGCGCATCTACGGCGCGCCGACCGTTGCCGAGCGCCACCGTCATCGCTACGAGGTCAACAACCATTACCTGCCGCGGCTGCAGGCGGCGGGCCTGGTCGTCGGCGCGTGGGCGAAGAGCGCGCTCTCGGGCGATCTGTGCGAGATGGTCGAGCTCGCCGATCACCCGTGGTTCTTCGGCTGCCAGTTTCACCCCGAGTTCACGTCCAACCCGCGCCGCGGCCATCCGCTTTTCATCGCCTACATCCAGGCCGCTCTCGCGCGGGCGCGCGAGACTCGCGGCGAGCCGGCGCGCGCGCGGCCGCAGCTCGTCGCCTAGCCTCGGTATGACTCGCTGCGGATTCAAGGCCGGCCATCACCGGCCGGGGCGCTGCATCGAGCTCTCGCCGCGCCGACGCGGCGCAGGAGCCGGCGCGAACGCGCCCAGGAAGCGTGCTCCGGGCGGGACACCGGCATGAGGCTGTGTGACTTCGAGGTCGGCCTCGATCAGCCGCTGTTTCTCATCGCCGGGCCCTGCGTGGTCGAGTCCGAGCAACTGCAGGTCGACGTTGCCGGGCAATTAAAGGAGATCTGCGCCGCGCTGCATGTGCCGTTCATCTTCAAGTCGTCGTACGACAAGGCCAATCGCAGCTCGTCGAAATCGTTTCGCGGCCTCGGCATGGAGGAGGGTCTGCGCATCCTCGCCCAGGTCAGGCGTCAGGTCGGCGTGCCGGTCCTGACCGACGTGCACACCGAAGAGGAAATCGCCGCCGCGGCGGCGGCGGTGGACGTGCTGCAGACGCCGGCTTTTCTCTGCCGCCAGACCGATTTCATCCGGGCCGTGGCCGCGGCCGGGAAACCGGTGAACATCAAGAAGGGCCAGTTTCTGGCCCCGGAAGACATGGCCAACGTCGTGGCCAAGGCGCGCGAGGCAAGCGGCCGCGACAACATCCTGGTGTGCGAGCGCGGGGTGAGCTTCGGCTACCACAACCTGGTCTCCGACATGCGCTCGCTGGCCATCATGCGGGCGACCGGCTGCCCGGTGGTGTTCGACGCGACCCATTCGGTGCAGCTGCCGGGCGGGCAGGGGACCTCCAGCGGCGGGCAGCGCGAATTCGTGCCCGTGCTGGCCCGGGCGGCCGTCGCGGCCGGCGTGGCGGGGGTGTTCATGGAAACCCATCCCAACCCGACCCAGGCGCTCTCCGACGGCCCGAATGCCTGGCCGCTCGACCGCATGCGCGAGCTGCTGGAGACCCTCGCCGCAGTCGACGCGACGGTCAAGCGCGCGGGCTTTCCAGAAGCCGGCCTGCTGTCTGCGCGCTAGAGGCGCCGAAAAAAGGAGCTTGCCATGTTCGTGCACCTGGTGCTCATCAAGCTCAAGCCGGGCATCGCCCGTGACGATCCGCGGGTGGCGGCATGGGAGGCGGCGTTCGAGGCACTGCCGCCGCATTGCAGCGGCATCGTCCGTTTCGAGCACGGCTGGAATACCACTGACCGCCCGATCGCCTACGACTACGGCGTCAACATGGCCTTTGCCACGCGCGCCGATCTGGACGCCTACGGGCCGAATCCGAAGCACCAGCAGGTGGTGGCAAGCCTGCGCGAATTTTCCGACTGGATCATCTGCGACTACGAGGTTGCGGGGTGAGCCGCACCGGCACGGCAACGACTCTGCAGGGGGACCCATGAGCGCCATCGTCGACGTCATCGCCCGCGAGATCCTCGATTCGCGCGGCAATCCCACCATCGAAGCCGATGTCGTGCTCGAGTCGGGCATCAGCGGCCGCGCCGCGGTTCCCTCGGGCGCGTCGACGGGGTCGAAGGAGGCCGTCGAGCTCCGCGATGGCGACCCTGCGCGCTACGGCGGCAAGGGCATGCAGAAAGCGGTCGAGCACGTCAACACCGAAATCTGCGAGGCGATCATCGGCCTGGACGCCACCGAGCAGGCGTTCATCGACCGGACGATGATCGAGCTCGACGGCAGCGCGAACAAGGAGCGCCTCGGCGCCAATGCCATCCTCGCAGTGTCGTGCGCGGTCGCCAAGGCGGCGGCCGAAGAGTCGACCTTGCCGCTGTATCGCTACCTCGGCGGCGCCGGCGAGATGGCGCTGCCGGTGCCGCTGATGAACGTCATCAACGGCGGCGTGCACGCCAACAACAGCATCGACATGCAGGAATTCATGCTGGTGCCCATCGGCGCGCCGACCTTTCGCGAGGCGCTGCGCTACGGCGCCGAGGTCTTCCAGACCCTCAAGCGGCTGATCGACGCGAAGGGCATGGCGACCACCGTCGGCGACGAGGGCGGTTTCGCGCCCAACCTGGCGTCCAACGAGGCGGCGCTGCAGCTGTTGCTCGAGGCGATCGACAAGGCGGGATACACGGCGGGCAGCGACATTGCGCTGGCAGTCGATTGCGCCGCGTCCGAGTACTACAAGGACGGCATGTACGAGCTCGACGGCGAAGGCGCCAAGCTAACCCGCTCGCAGATGGTCGATTACCTCGCCACCTGGGCCGACAAGTATCCGATCATCTCCATCGAGGACGGCATGTCGGAGCACGACTGGGAAGGGTGGAAGCTGTTGACCGATCGCCTGGGCAGGAAGGTGCAGATCGTCGGCGACGACATCTTCGTGACCAGCACGAAGCTGCTGGGGCAGGGTATCGCCAAGGGAGTGGCCAACTCGATCCTCATCAAGGTCAACCAGATCGGGACGCTGACCGAAACCTTCGCCGCCATCAGCATGGCCATCCGTGCCGGCTACACCGCGATCATCTCGCATCGTTCCGGCGAAACCGAGGACAGCCTCATCGCCGATATCGCCGTCGGCGCCAACACCGGACAGATCAAGACCGGTTCGCTGTCGCGTTCGGACCGGATCGCTAAGTACAACCAGCTGCTGCGCATCGAGGAAGATCTGGGTGACGTGGCGAGCTACCCCGGTCGCGGCGCCTTTCACCAGCTCAGGTGACCCGCAGAGGCGTCCGACCTTGCGCACCGTCGCGATCATCTTTGCGCTGTTGATCCTCGCGCTGCAGTACCCGATGTGGTTCGGCAAGGGAGGCTGGCTGCAGCTGCGCGAACTCAACGCCCAGGTGGCGGCACAGCGCCGCACCAATGCCGAGCTCAAGGCGCGCAACCAGGCGCTCGACGCCGAAGTGCGCGACCTCAAGCAGGGCTACGAGGCCATCGAGGAGCGCGCCCGCTCGGAGCTTGGCATGATTCGCCAGGACGAAATCTTCTTTCAGCTGCCGGCGGATGCGGCGCCGGGCGCCACGCCGCAGACGCAAAGCGGCCACTAGCCAAAGCGAGGTCTCGCCCGCGCCATGCCGCGCATCACCTCGCGCGACAACCCGCGCCTCAAGGCGGCCGCGCAGCTGATCGCCTCGTCGCGGGCGCGGCGCAAGGCGGCGCGCTGCGTGCTCGAAGGCGAGCATATCGTCGCTGCTTTCTGTCGCCGCCACGGCGCCCCGGAAACGCTGCTCATCGCCGAAACCGCACTGGACCGTCCGGCGGTGGCCGCCCTGCGGGCTGGCGTGCCCGCGGCACGGACGCTCGTGGTCACCGACGCGGCCTGGCCCGAGTTCGCGCAGCTCCCGGCAGCCGTCGGGGCGCTCGCGGTGGTGGCGACGCCGAAGCCGCGCCTCGAATGGGCGGCCGACTTCTGCCTGCTGCTCGAAGACGTCCAGGATCCGGGCAACGTCGGGTCGATACTGCGCAGCGCCGCCGCCGCGGGCGTGGCCCAGGTGTTCCTGTCGCCGCAATGCGCGTTCGCATGGTCGCCCAAAGTGCTGCGCGCCGGCCAGGGTGCGCACTTTCACCTCGAGATCTACGAGGACGTCGATCTGCCGCAATGGGCCCGGACCTACCGCGGCCGCACCATCGCCACCGTCCCCGCAGGGGCCGCCGCGCTCTACGCGACCGATCTGACCGGGCCGCTTGGCTTGGCCATCGGCAACGAAGGCAGCGGACTGTCGCTGGCGTTGCGGCAGGCGGCAAGCGACGCGGTGAGCATACCGATGCCCGGAGGCTTCGAGTCGCTCAACGCCGCCGCGGCCGCGGCGATTTGTCTGTTCGAGTGCGTGCGCCAGCGGCGGCGCGATTGAACCACACGCGTCAGAGCAGGGCGCCCGAGAAGCTCGCGGCCTCGCCGCAGCTGGAGCTGCCCTGGCTGCCGGAGGGCGCGGCAAAGATTGCCTCTATGCCGTGCGCGGTGGCTTTGATCTCATCCATGCTCGCGGTCGACTTGGTGCCATCGGAACATTGATACGATGCGTTGGGCATCGAGTAGAGACCTCCGTTCTGAATGAGCGTCCCCGACCAGGTGCAGCTGATGTTGCTTTGCAGGTAGGTAAAGGCGAAGGTTGCGGGGCTCCCGTCGCTGGGCTGCGTGACCGTGAGGTTGAAGGTGTCCGAGTAGGCGCCCTGAAAGCTGCAGCCGTTTCCGGAGTAAGCCCCCGATTGACCGCCGATGTAGTTGCCGCCAATGATGATCGCCGTCAGGCTCTGGCGCTCGATCAGCTTGGTCACCGTCGGACCCGAGGGCGAAAGGGTGTAGGTGAGCGTGCCCTGGTAGGCGCTGGCAGGAGCGAAAGAGGCCGTGCCGGCCAATGTTGTGACCAGGTTTCCCGACTTCCAGGGATTGCCGAAGTAGGTGCCGACAAACGAGTACAGATTGCCGGCAAAGTTGCCATTGCTGTCGCTCAACATCTGCGCGGTGTACCAGGTGGGCACGTTGCCGGGGCCGTAGACGAAGAATGTCGCAAAGATAAAGTTTTCCGACTGGACCAGATTGACGCCCCAGCCAGATTCGCTCGGCACGTACCAGATGTCGGTATAGTCGGCGCTAGTGTCGATTGCCGCGGCCCGAAGGGGCACGAGCAAGGCGAGGATGAGGGCGGCGGCGGGCAGTCGCTTGAGCATGTTGATCACTCCGGGTTCAGGAATTTCAGTCTAGCAGCCGCCGCGGGAGGTCGCTGTAACCGAACGTAACGGCTTGTTCGCGCGGCCGTGCAGCGGCGTCAGAAGATATGCCGCCGCAATCCGGCGTTGTGCACGATGGTCGTCGCGATCTCCTCGATCGAGCGGTTGGTCGTGTCGATGGTCGAGATGCGCTCGCGTCGCATAAGTTGCTCGGCCTCGCGGACCTCATAGCGGCAATTGTCGAGCGTCGCGTAACGGCTGCCCGGCCGCCGCGCCTCGCGGATGTGCCGCAGCCGTTCCGGATCGATGCTCAGTCCGAACAGGCGGTCGCGAAACGGCAGGATCGACGCGGGCAGCTTGTGGTCGACGAAATCGTCGGGCGTCAGCGGGAAATTGGCGGCCAGCACGCCGAACTGCAGGGCCAGATACAGCGATGTCGGCGTCTTGCCGCAGCGCGAAACCCCCACCAGGATCACCTGCGCCCTGGCCAGGTCTCGTGTCGCCGCGCCGTCGTCGTGCGTCTGGGCGAAATTGATCGCTTCCATGCGCGCGAAGTAATCCGAGGCGTTGGCGATGCCGTGCGAACGACCCGCGGCGTGCGAGGACTTGGCCGCAAGCTCGGCCTCGAGCGGGGCGATGAAGACCTGGAACAGGTCGAGGAACAGCGCGCTGGCCCGGGCGAGCTGCGCGCTCATCGCCTCGTCGACGATGGAGCTGAACACCAGCGGACGCGCACCGGTTTCTGCTCCGGCGCGATCGATCGTCTGCACCGCCTGGGCGATCTTTTCCGGGCTATCGACGAAGGGGATGGTGCGGCGCTCAAAGTCGATGGCCTCGAACTGCGAGAGCAGACTGTTGCCGAGCACCTCGGCGGTGATGCCGGTGCGGTCGGAGACAAAAAAGACCGTGCGCCGATTCGAGCCGCGCAGGGCATCACTCATGGCCGCTCACCAGTCCTGCCAGACCGGAACCAAACCCGGGGGCAGCGGCGGCATGGCACCCAGATCCACGCTGCTCTCGCCCGGACCGTGATAATCGGAACCCGACGATGCGCGCAGCCCGAACACCCGGGCCTGGCGCGCAAACTCGGCCGCCTGCGCCGCGCTATGGCTGGGCGAGAGCACCTCGATGCCGTCACCGCCGGTGGCGCGGAATTCGCAGAGCAGCGCGTGCAGCTCGGCCGGGCCCAGCGGGTAGCGTCCCGGATGCGCCAGCACCGCCTGTCCACCCGCGGCCTTGATCCAGGCGATCGCTTGCGGCAGCGTCGCCCACGCATGCTCGACATGGCCGGGTTTCCCCGGTGTCAGGTAGCGCTGGAACACCTCCCTGGTGCTGCGTACGTGCCCCGCCTCGACCAGGTAGCGGGCGAAGTGGGTGCGGCTGATCAGGCGCTCGCTGGCGACGAAACGCAACGCTCCCTCGTAGGCGCCGTCGATGCCGGCTGCCGCGAGCGACTCGCCGATCCGCCGGGCCCGCGCCGAGCGCCCGGTGCGCGTCGCCGCGAGACCGTTGCACAGGGCAGGGCAGTCCGGATCGACGCCCAGGCCCAGTACATGCAGGGTGGTCTGGTGCCAGCTCGCCGACAACTCGGCGCCTGCGACCAGGCGCACGCCCGCGGCGGAGGCCTCCTCCCTCGCCTCGGACAGGCCGGAGAGCTCGTCGTGGTCGGTGAGGGCGAGCACGTCGACGCCTCGCTCGGCCGAGCGGCGCACCAGCTCCCGCGGCGTGAGCAAGCCATCGGAGTGGGTCGAATGGGAATGAAGATCGTAGCGAAGCATAGAGGTGCACGAAAATTGCTGCCCAATCCACTCGCGACCCGCCGCGCCGAGATTGGCGCGAGGGCATTTTAGCAAACGTCGATTTCGGCCCATGCGGCCTCGCGTCCCGACGGTCGCGGGTTTCCCGGCGCCGGACGGCGTCACAGCCCGGGCGCTGCTCTTGCGCGAATCGGCGCTTTGGTCAACAATTATGCCAATGGTATTGGGCGGCGCGGTTTGCTTAGCGCCCGCCCGGCCTGGTGCCCCGCCCAGCCAAGAGCCAATACGAACTCGAGCGCACCTTGAAACTTTTCGAACGCGTCCTCAATCCGCGCGAGATCCGGCGCCGGCTCGGCCTCAACCAGGAACAGTTCTGGACCCAGATCGGGGTCACCCAGAGCGGTGGTTCGCGCTACGAGAGCGGACGCGAAATGCCCAAGCCGGTGCGCGAGCTGCTCCGGCTCGTCCACGTCGAGCAGGTCGATTTGTCGCAGGTGAAGCGGGTCGACTTCGAGATCATCAGCTATCTCAAGGAGTCGCATCCGGATCTCTACCGCAACCTGCGCCGCGCCGCCCGCAGCAAGAGCAAGCATCCCGATGGCGACGGCATTGGCGCCGATGACGGCGGCGAACCGCACCCGGAAACCATCGACGACAGCGAGTGACCCTCGGGCGGCAAAGGCCGCCGCGCCGCAAGCAGGCCTGCGGCATGCTTTTTTTCCCTGACTGAAGGTTCGACCGGCTAAAATTCGCCGCGCCAAGGGTGCACTGCGATGACGCATGCGCGGCGTCGCACCGCCAGCGGGGAAATTGCCATGGATGAGCAGCAACGGGTGATCTGGTTCGATCACCTGCGTCATTCCGATATCGATCGGGTGGGGGGAAAGAACGCGTCGCTGGGCGAAATGATCAGCCAGCTCGCCAGCAGCGGCATCCGCGTCCCGGGCGGCTTCGCCACCACCGCGTTCGCGTTCCGCGAATTCCTGCGCGACAACGGGCTCAAGGAGCGCATCGACCGTGCCCTCGACCTGCTCGACGTCGATGACGTGGCGTCGCTGGCCCGTACCGGGGCGACGATCCGCGGCTGGATCGCGGCAGCACCGCTGTCGCGCGCGCTCGAGGCGGAGATCGGCGCTGCCTATGCCGAGCTCTCCAAGCCATCGGCTGCGACCAGCGTTGCCGTGCGCTCCTCGGCAACCGCCGAGGACCTGCCCGCGGCTTCGTTCGCGGGACAACAGGACACTTTTCTCAATATCAGCGGCTTAGACAACGTACTTCACGCAGTAAAGGAGGTCTTTGCCTCGCTCTACAACGATCGCGCCATCGCCTATCGCGTCCACCAAGGCTACGTGCACGCCGATGTGGCGCTGTCGGCCGGAGTACAGCGGATGGTTCGCAGCGACACCGGAGCCGCCGGCGTGATGTTCTCCATCGACACCGAATCCGGCTTCGACCAGGTCGTGTTCATCACCGCAGCCTATGGCCTGGGCGAGTCCGTCGTCCAGGGCGCGGTGAATCCCGACGAGTTCTACGTCTATAAGCCCAATCTCCTTGCCGGTCGACCGGCAATCCTGTCCCGGACGCTGGGGACCAAGGCGACCAAGATGGTCTACACCGGCGAATCGGCCGCGGGCCGCTCGGTGCAGACCGTCGAGGTGCCGACCGGAGAGCGACAGCGCTTTGCCCTCAGCAACGCGGAGGCCGAGGAACTGGCGCGTTACGCGGTTGCAATCGAGCGCCATTACAACCGGCCGATGGATATCGAGTGGGGCCGTGATGGCGTCGACGGCAAGCTCTACATCCTGCAGGCGCGTCCGGAGACGGTGAAATCACGGCAAGCCAACGCCGAGCACCTGCGCCGCTACCGGCTCGGCAAGCGCTCGGAGGTGCTGGCGAGCGGGCGCGCGATCGGGCAGAAGATAGGCCAGGGCACGGTGCGATTGATCGGCTCGGCGCAGGAAATGGAGCGGGTGGGCGCGGGTGATGTGCTGGTAACCGACATGACCGACCCGGATTGGGAGCCGATCATGAAGCGCGCCGCGGCCATCGTCACCAACCGCGGCGGGCGGACTTGCCACGCGGCGATCATCGCGCGCGAGCTCGGCATCCCTGCCGTGGTCGGCTGCGGCGACGCAACCCAGGTCTTGGCCGACGGCCAGGCGGTCACCGTTTCCTGCGCCGACGGGGACACCGGCCACGTCTACCAGGGTCTGCTGGAAATCGAGGTGATCGACGTCGCGCTCGAACGGATGCCGGCGGCACCGACCAAGATCATGATGAATGTTGGCAATCCGGAGCTCGCGTTCGCGTTCAGCCGCCTGCCCAACGAAGGTGTCGGCCTGGCCCGGCTCGAGTTCATCATCGCCCGCAATGTCGGCGTGCACCCCAGGGCGCTGCTCGAATTCGACGCCCAGCCGGCGGCGCTCAAGGCGGAGATCGCGGCTCGCATCGCGGGCTATCCGAGTCCGGTCGAGTTCTATGTGTCCAAGGTCGCCGAGGGCGTGGCGACGATCGCCGCGGCATTCTGGCCCAAGAAGGTGATCGTGCGCCTGTCGGACTTCAAGTCCAACGAATACTCGAACCTCCTTGGCGGCGAGCGTTATGAGCCGCACGAGGAAAATCCGATGCTCGGCTTTCGCGGCGCCTCGCGCTACGTCGCGCCGGAGTTCTACGACTGCTTCGAGCTCGAGTGTCGCGCGCTCAAGCGCGTTCGCGACGACATGGCGCTGACCAATGTCGAGGTCATGATTCCATTCGTGCGCACGCTTGGCGAGGCTGAGGGCGTCGTGGCGCTGCTCGCCAGGAACGGGCTCAAGCGCGGCGACAACGGGCTCAGGTTGATCATGATGTGCGAAATCCCTTCCAACGCCTTGCTGGCCGACCGCTTCCTCGAGCACTTCGACGGCTTCTCGATCGGCTCGAACGACATGACGCAGCTCACCCTGGCGGTGGATCGCGATGCCGGTGGGGCGATCGCCACCACCTTCGACGAGCGCGACGACGCGGTCAAGGCGATGCTTTCGATGGCGATCGCGGCCTGCCGCAAGGCCGGCAAATATGCCGGCATCTGCGGCCAAGGCCCCTCCGATCATCCCGACCTCGCGCAGTGGCTCGTCGAGCAGAAGATCGAGAGCATGTCGCTCAATCCCGATACCGTCGTCGAGACCTGGCTGGCCCTGGCGAAGTCGGCAGCGGCGCGATAGCGCGGCCAAAGTGCGGGCGGCCGATTGCCGCCTAAGGCGGTCGGGCGCCGTCACGCCGACTTCTGTTCATGATATTCATCGTCAACGTTGACATCCCAAAGCGCCTTCTTGTCGGTGCGACCCGAGGCGATGTTGTCGACCGCAGCCCGGGCGGTGAGCATCGAGTGGTCCTGATTGTTGTAGCGATGCATGCCGTTGCGGCCGACGAGAAACAGGTTCTCGATCGCATCCATGCTGGAGCGGATGATTCCAAACTCGGAGTAGGCGCCGAAGTATGCCGGGTAGGCTCTGGGCACCCGAGTGACGATGGCTGCGACGACTTCGTTCCGCTCGATGAGGCCGATTTGTTCCAATTCTCCGATCGCCAGGTCTTGCAGTTCATGGTCGGAGCGCTGCCACAGGTCGTCCTCGGCGCAGAAATACTCGGCGCCGAGCAAGACCTTGGTCGGATCGGGGACCAGCGCAGGACTCCAATTGTTGAAGACCTGCAACCGGCCGAGGCGGACGTCGGGCTCCTGGATATAGATCCAGTTGTCCGGCGGCATCGTCTGCTCACCGGCGCCGGCCACCCAGGAACGGGCTTTCATGCGGTTCAGGATGAGCCCCACGGTAATGAAGTTGCGGTACGGCAGCAGCGCGGCGACGCGCCGTACCTCCGCTGGAGCCGGCGGGTCAAACCCGGCCACAAGATCCGCGACGGCCATGCTGGAGATCACGTAGTCGGCGGCAATCCGCGTCGTGGCTGCCGACCTGAGGTCGCGGACGGTAACCGCCGTCACGCGGTCTCCGGTGAGGTGCAGCTGCTCGACCCGGTGCGACAGGCGGATCGCCCCCCCGCTGCCGCTGACCCGCGCCGCAACCCTGTCCCACAACTGCCCCGGGCCGAGCTCGGGGTAGAGAAAGCGCTCGATGAGGCTCGTCTGCGCCTTGCCGGCAGCGCTGGCCGACGTTGCTTGCCAGCGGGTGGTCAAGGCATGGCGCACCGCCTGTACCAGCGACAGGCCCTTGATGCGCTGCGCGCCCCATTCGGCGCTGATCTCATGGCATGGTACGCCCCAGACTTTTTCGGTATACGACTTGAAGAAAGTCCGGTAGAACTCCGCACCGAAGCGGTTGATCAGGAAGTCCTCGAGACTGCGTTCCGGATGCCGGGGAAACAGCGATGCGTGAGCGTAGCTCAGGCCGGCCCGGAGAAAGCGTCCGAGGCCGAGCTTGCGGATCGTGGCAAGGTTGAGCGTGATCGGATAGTCGAAGAATTGGCGCCGGAAATAGATGCGCGACATCCGATCGCGGATGAGCATCACGCCATCCCGCGACGGGGCATGGGCGGGACCGCGCTGCTGGCGCATCAGCGGCCGGCGTTTGTTGTGGTAGCTGATGGTGATCGGCTCGCCATCGGTTCGGTCGACAGCTTCCAGCGGCAGGATCTCCTGCCACCAATTCATTACCCAGTCCGACTTGGAGAAGAAACGGTGGCCTCCGAGGTCCATGCGATAGCCCTGGAAGTTGACGGTGCGCGAGATTCCGCCGACGCTGTCCGAGGCCTCGAGGATCAGCGGCGCGACGTCGGTGCGGCGCAGGAGCTCCAGCGCCGCAGTGAGGCCGGCCGGGCCGCCGCCGATGATGACTGCGGTCTTGCGCGATTCGGTCATGGCTGGGCATTGTATGGGAGCGGGCGGCGGCGGGCTCACCAAGCTTAGCCTCGCCCGGCGGCGGGGTCACGGCTTCGCCGCGGACTCGCCGGCGCCGATTCGCGCATCGCGACGGCGGATGCTAGCCTTGCAACGGGCGATCAGGGCGGAGGGGCGATGCGAGCCGGACATGGTCCGATGCGGTGGCAGGCCGGGCCTTTGGCGACCCGCCGGGAGTGGCGCGACATGTCGCGCGCGCGTTGCGGTCCGACCTGGACTCGCGCTTGAGCGCGGCTACTGAAACGGCGCGCCTCGAGGCGCGCGACGGCTGGGGTGCCATTGCCGCCTTGCTCTTCTTCGCCGCGGCAGCGCTGGTCATAGCCGTTCTCGCCGCCAGCCATTCCGGAGGCAATGCGCTCCAGGGGCCTGCGGCGATCACGGTTACCGGGGAGCATTTCAACCTCGTCCGGGGCCGGGGCCGCGCCTCTGCAGGGTCCTACTCACTCGAGACGCTCGACTCCTCGGGTCTGGGCATTCTGTCCACCGCGGTGCAGCCTTTTGCGGCGGACAACTATCCGCGCATCGAGTGGACGCTTCGCGGCGCCGACCCTGCCGGGGTGCAGTTGTCGTTCCTGTGGCGAACGCTCGAACGTCCGAAGCACAATTTCCACGTCGATCTCGAATGGCGAGACGGGAGCGTGGCATGGGCGGAGCTCGGTGCGCAGGACGGCTGGAGCGGAACCATTACCGGCGTCGGGCTCGTGGTTCGCGGCGGGCTGTCCGCACCGCTCGTCGTGCAGTCCTTCACCGCGCCATCGATGTCGGCGGGGTCCGCCGTGCTCGAAATCGGGCGGCAGTGGAGCATGCCATTCCCATTCAAGGGCACGACGATCACTCTCCCGTTCGACGCCGAGCGAAGCGACTATGCCTCGCCGCTGATCGTGGTCGCGGCCGCTCAAGGCCTGGCGATAGGTGCCTATTACTTTCTTGCCCGACGCAGACAGTGGCCGCGCGATCCACGCGTGCTCTGGGCCATCGTCCTGATCGGCTGGCTCCTGCTCGATCTGCGCTGGCAGGCCAATCTGTGGCGTCAGCTGGCGCAAACGGCGCGGCAGTTTGCCGGCAAGACCACCGAGGAGAAGCACCTTGCTGCCTACGACCACGAGTTGTTCGAACTGATGCGGCAGGTCAATGGCGCCTTGCCCGCGCCACCGGTGCGCATTCATTTTCTCTCCGACAACTCGGTGTTGCGCGCACGCGGCGCGTTCTTTCTCTACCCTCAGAACGTCTACCACGACCCGAGGGTGCTGGGGCGCACCCCGGATCCCGAGCAGGTGCACAGCGGCGACTACGTGCTCTTGTTCTTGTACCGGGGTCTCGACTACGAGCGCCTGCAGCAGCGGCTGCTGTGGCCCGACGGCCGCAGCAAGGCAGCCGACGAAATCCTGGCGCTGGGCGACGGCATCGTGCTGGTGCGGGCAAGATGAGCCTCTCTGCTGCGGTCGGCAGCCGGTCCATGGGCGGATCCCATGCGTGACCTTCTGGGCGTGGCGCTGAGTGTCGTGCTGCCCTGGGTCGCAGGGACGCTGGCAGTGGCCGCCCTGCGCAGCCGAGCGAGCGAGCGCGATTGGCTTCTGTGCGCCGGGTACGGATATCCGATCGGCGCCTTCGTGACCACGCTGGTGATGCGTGCGCTGAGCCTGCTTGCGCCCCCCTGGGGGCTGCCAGGCGTCGCAGTGCCACTCGCGCTGCTCGCCATCGGCGCCTACCTGCTTGGCCGCTCCGGCGAGGCGTGGAACCGGGCGTGGACGCGCAGCCGGGCTGCCTTTGGGGCGATGCCTGCTTCGTTGCGCGCCCTGTTCTGTATCGGGGTGGCGCTCATCGCGGTGCGCTTGGCCGGACTCGCGGCGGAAGTTGCGTTGCGACCGCTCCTGCCATTCGACGCCTGGACGCAGTGGTCGACCAAGGCGCTGGTCTGGTATCACTACGGGCGGATCGTTGCCTTCGTCTCCCCGGAGCAATGGCTCTCGACGAGCGATCCGATGCGCTTCGTGGACAGCCATTCCGGGTACCCGGGGACCGTGCCGCTGCTGCAGGTCTGGACCGCGCTTTGCCTCGGCCGTTGGGACGAGTCGCTGATCAACGCGCCCTGGCCGGCGCTGTCCTGCGCGCTCGGGCTGGCTTTCTACGCCCAGGTGCGGCGCCTGGGAGTCGGTCCTGCGGTGGCGGCACTCTGCACCTATCTGCTCATGTCGCTTCCGTTTCTGGATGTGCAAGTCGCCCTGGCAGGATGCGCGGACCTGTTCATGGCGGTCGCCTACGGGCTCGCGGCAATGGCCCTCTGGCAGTGGACACTGGGACGCGATCGCAGCGATGCGGTTCTGGCGCTGATCATGACCGTGGTCGCTGTCAGCCTGAAGATCGAGGGCATGCTGTGGGCATTGACCCTCCTCCCGCCGGTGCTAGTCTCGATCCATCGCCGTGCAGGGCTGTCGACGGTCGCCCTCGTCGCCGGCGCAGCGCTGCTCTATGTCTTCTTCGGCCCGCCCGAAGTCGAGATCTTTGGCTACATATTGCGCACCCGGTTCAGCAACGTGTCACAACCGCTGCTCGAGCACCTGTTTCTGATGGACAACTGGCATCTGCTCTGGTACCTGACGATCGTGATGGTCGCTGCGAACTATCGCATCCTGCTGTCCCCGGCGCTGGCGCCAATGTCCATCACCCTGCTGGGCGGCCTGGCGTTCGTGTTTGTGGTGTTCTTTTTCACCAGTGCGGCCGGCGGGGTCGAAGATGAAAGCCTGGTCAACCGCTTGCCGCTGCACCTTGTGCCGGCGTTGGTCTTCTACCTGGTTTTGCTCTGGCGGGTTCGGCTGCGAGGGGCCCCGTCCGACGCTGCCGATTCCGCGCCGCTCCGCACGGCCGGCGGCGGGAACGATGCGCTGGCCGCGGGCGCCGTAGGGAGTCAGTGAGCGTCGGCATCGCGCCTGAGCGCGAGGCGTGCGACTGACCAGCGGTGCTCGATCCAGCACCCGGCAAAAACACTGGCGCTGTAGAGATAGTAAACCTGGTGGAAGGCGACCGCGCCAAGGGCAAACACCGCGCCGCGGCGGCGGCGGAAGAACTCGAACAAGCCGGCATTGGCAATTGCCACCCCAACGAGCATCGCCGCCACCAGCCACACCGGCGCCCACCCCGCGACGGCAAGGGCGAGCGTGCCCAGGCAAAGGACGACAAGCAGGGCGCGCAGTCGCTCCCCCCGTCCGACGTTGAGCGCGTCCGGCCCGGAGTCGCGCGCATGAATCAGGCGCGACCAGGGAATCGCGCGGCGGAAGATCTCGGTGTGCAGCAATGTTTTCAGGCGCCAGACCTTGAGGTGCTTTGCCTGCAGCGCGGGAACGATCTGGATCGAATGCCCGCGTTGACGCAGCCGCCAACCGAGCTCGATGTCCTCGACGGATGGGTGCGGAAAACGCTTGCCGTCAAAGCCCCCGGCTTCGAGGAAGGGCTCTTTGCGGATCGCACCACAGCCGGCCCAGAACGTGTCTGCCGCGCCCGCTTCGCGACGATGGTAATAGCTGTGGACGAGGTTCTTGTACTGCGAGAGGAAACCGGCTCCCGGCGGGTCGTCGTCGTAGGCACCGAATACCGCCGCCGCACCGGTTCGCTGCAGGGCGTCGGCAAGCACGCGCGCGGCATCGGCATGAACCACCACATCGGCATCCACGAACCACAGCACGCCGCCGGCCGCCACGGCCGCCGCGACGTTGCGCGCCTGTCCCGGACCAAGCCGCCCACCGGAGCCCATGACGCGCACCCCCATGGCAGCCGCAATGCCCGCGCTCGCATCAGTGGACCCGTCGTCGACAACGATGATCTCCGCAATCTCAGCTCTCTCGCGCATGCCGAGCAAAGGCTCGAGGCTGCAGCGCAGCGTCGCCTCGCCGTTGTAGACGGGGATGATCACGCTGATGCTCGGTGCATCCTGAGCAGCAGCGGATGGGGTTTTGTCGCCCATCGTTGTTTGTGTCATCTCATGCGAGCCTATCCGCGGCGGCCACGACCAGACGGCGATGGTGCGGGCTGCCGTCGGGGTTGCGACAATCCCGGTCAATCGCGGTCGCGCCGCAGCGCAACGATGCGGTTGTAGACAAAGGCAAAGCCCATGCACACGACGTACAGAACCAGGAAGAATTCAACCGCGCCCACAACGCCTCCCACGACGCTCACGCTGTAGCCTGGAAGGACTTCGGCGAGCAGGCGGGCGTGGACGCTCGCGGCGGCCGTGCCGCGAATAACCAGCCAGCTGGTGGTGGCGAAAAGTCCGAGCGCGCCGATCACGCCAATCGCGACCCCGAGCGAGGGGCCGTGCAACCACAGCACCGCTGCAGGAAGGTCACCGGCAGGCCGCACCCGCGAGACGAGGTGGTCGATATTGCGCAGCAGGTTGCGGTAATTGATCCAGTAGATGCCGCCGCCCAGCATGGCCCCGACGAGGAATCCCCAGAAGAGCCCGAGCAGCCCCCTGGACCAGCCGGTGGCGTAGCCGGGGAGGAAGATTCCAAGCAGCGTGACGATCAAGCCGCTGGGCTGCCCGGGCCGCGCCACGACGGCTAGCGCGAGCAGCAGCAGGCCCGCCATGAGCCCGAGCAACGCGCCGAAGATGATGGCGTTGACGCGCACGGTGGCGTGCAGCAACTCGAGCTGGGCGCGGGCGGACGACTCGTCCCCGCCGCGCCTGCCCGCAATCACCCCGCCCGCGCCAGCTGGCTGCATGCGCTCAATCCATTGAATACGCGGCCAGCGTTGCGCGCATGCGGATGAGCGCGAGCAACAGCACGTGAGCCAGATTCCAGGTCAAGGCGAGCAGCAATCCCAATGCGCCGCCGACCAGTGCAGCATAGCCGGCACCGATGAATGCTCCGGACACGCTGACCGAATAGCCCGGCAGATACGCAGCCAGGCTGCCCAGGTGTGGGCCGACCGGCATCCCCGGGGCCGCGCCCTTGATGACGATGAGCAATGTCAATGCGCACAGCCCGAACGCCAAGGCGCAGGCGCTGGCCATGGCAAAGGCGAGCACGTCCAATCTCGCGAACGCCCACACTATAATGAGGCGGCTACGTTGGTCGAGCGATCCCGGCATGGGATCATTGGACGGTATCGTCATCAAAGTGTCTAATGCGCATGCTGAGCCAGTCTAATCAGTCACGGTACCGGGCGCAACCAACGCTCCCGCGGGGTCGCGGCGCGCCGCTCGCTGGCATGGCCCGGACCGTGTGCACCTATCAAATCGAATGGATCCACAGGCATGATGAAAACAGGGAGGAAGAGAGTTCTTGTCACCGGTGGCGCGGGTTTTCTCGGCTCGCATCTATGCGAGCGCCTGGTCCGCGAAGGCCACGACGTGATCTGTGCCGACAACTTCTTCACCGGCGTGAAAGACAACATAGTCGAACTGATGGACAGCCCGTTCTTCGAACTGGCGCGGCACGACATTGCCTTTCCGCTGCACGTCGAGGTCGATGAGATCTATAACTTCGCCTGCCCGGCGTCGCCGATCCACTACCAGTTCGATCCGGTGCAGACGACCAAGACCTGCGTCCACGGCTCGATCAACATGCTCGGACTGGCGAAGCGGCTGCAGGCCAGGATCTTCCAGGCGTCGACGAGCGAAGTGTACGGGGATCCGGAGGTTCATCCCCAGCCGGAGAGCTATGTCGGTCGCGTCAATCCGATCGGCGTGCGCGCTTGCTACGATGAGGGCAAGCGGTGTGCCGAAACGCTCTTCTTCGATTACCGGCGCCAGCACCGGCTCGAAATCAAGGTGGCACGAATCTTCAATACCTATGGGCCGCGCATGCACCCGGGGGATGGACGCGTCGTCTCGACCTTCATCGTCCGGGCGTTGCGGGGCGACCCGATAACCCTGTACGGCAAGGGCACCCAAACGCGGTCGTTCTGCTACGTCGACGATCTGATCGAAGGATGTATCAAGATGATGGCAAGCGCTCCGGGCTTCACCGGTCCGGTAAACCTGGGCAGCCCCGACGAAATATCGATGCTCCAGCTGGCGGAGACGATCAAGCGGCTTACCGGTTCGCGCTCGGCGATCGAATTCGGCCCCTTGCCGGAGGACGATCCGACGCGGCGGCAACCGGACATCCGCCTCGCCGCCGAGGTCCTGAACTGGAGGCCGACGATCCGCCTCGAGGAGGGCCTGGGCAGGACGATTGCATACTTCGACCGTCTGCTGGGGACGTCCTAGCATCGCGCCGGGCGTCTTGATCCAGCAGTGCCCTCCCATTGCCCGCCTTGCCCCCGGTAAAAGACGGATCGCCGGTTGCCACCTGGGAGGGGCTCGTCGCGCCGCTGCTCAGGGAACCGGCGGAGGCCCTGTGGCGGGCGCACTGCGACGCCGTCAATGCCGAACTGATCGCCCGCTGGCTGCCGCGCGAAACCTGCGGGCATCTGCTCAAGACCGACCTCTACGACGAGGCAATGGGGGAGGGGCTCTATCCGCTGCTCGGCCTGCATGCGCAACACGTCATCGCCGTCGATCTTGCCGGATCGGTGGTGGCGGCGGCTCTGGCACGCTACCCGCAGCTGCTGGCGGCGCAAGCCGATGTCCGGCGTCTGCCGTTCGACCGCGAGTCGCTCGAAATCGTGGTTTCGAATTCAACCTTGGATCATTTCGAATCGCGGCAGGATATCGGCGCCGCGTTGCGCGAGCTGCACCGCGTGATGAAGCCTGGTGGATTGCTGCTGTTGACCATGGACAATCTCACCAATCCGCTGGTGGCGCTGCGCAGCGTACTGCCCTACGGGCTGTTGCGCAGGCTCGGTCTGATCTCCTACCCTGCCGGTGCGACGTGCGGCCCGCAACAGCTCAAACGCCTGGTGCAACAGGCAGGTTTCGAGGTGACCGAGACCGTGGCCGTGCTCCACTGCCCGCGCGTGCTCCTGGTGCCGATGGCGCGTCGCGTGCAGCGACGTGGCGCCGCGGCGGACCGGGCGCGCTTCTTGCGCCGCCTGCTGGCCTGGGAACGGCTGGCGCGGCTGCCCACACGCTACGTTACCGGTTGCTTCGTCGGCGTGCATGCGCGCAAACTTTGATGCGTCTTCAAGCAACCTCCCGGCTTGCCACGGCGCGCGACCCATGGCGGTTGCGGACGTGGGCTCGCTTCGATGCCGGGTCCTCGGACCATGGCGGACATCGACTCTGACTATGGCCTACGCGGAGGGTAGCGTTGCCCGGCGCGCGCTCGCCGTGCTGCGCGACGAAGGGCTCGCGAGCTTCGGGTTCAAGGTGGCGAGCGCGCTCGGCTACCGGCGGCTCATGCTTCTCGAACGTTTCCTGGAGGGACCGCCACCGCAGCTTGCCTGCGGGCTTGCCCTCGGCATCGAATTGCTCGCGCCGCGCGATGTGGATGACTACCTCGCGTTTCGTCCCGAGGCGGCGCGCGAGCGCGTGCTGGATCGATTGCGCTCCGGGCAGGCGTGTTTTGTGGCTCGCCACGGGGGGAGCGTCGTCTCCGCGTGCTGGGCTACAACCCAGCCGGCATGGAGCGAATACCTTGCCTGCGAGATCCCCGTGGAGGCGGGGGAGGTTTTCATGTTCGATGCCTTTACCCATCCAGCCTATCGTGGGCGGGGTATCGCTCCTGCCCTGTGCGCGCAGCAATTGATCCACTACGGCGAAGCCGGATTGCGCCGCGCGACCCGGGCGGTGCTACCGGAAAACGCCCCGGCCCGGCGTGCCCATGCCAAGGCTGGATTCAGGCCCTACGCGATGATCAGGACGTTGCGGATCGGCACATGGCAGCGACGCTTCAGCGGGCCTTGCAAAGGCGCGGGCCGTTGACCACCCGCTCCAGAGACGGGGGTACCTCCATCGGCGTGCCTTTGACGTGGGCCGTTAGCCCGCTTTGCCACCGAGGCGGCTAGAGCGTGTGCGGGATCTGCGGGATCGTCTACACCGAGTCGCAGCGGCCGGTAACCAGCGGCACGCTGCAGCGGATGACGGAGATTCTTCGCCATCGCGGCCCCGACGATTCCGGCTTCTACGTCGCTCCGGGCATCGGCCTGGGCTTCCGGCGACTGAGCATTGTCGACCTGAATACCGGCAGGCAACCGATTGCGAACGAGGATGGCAGCGTCGTCGTCATCTGCAACGGCGAAATCTACAACCACCTGGAATTACGCCAGCGCCTCGTCGCGGCCGGACATCGCTTCAGTACCGCGTCGGATACGGAAGTGATTGTTCATCTCTACGAGGACCATGGCACGGATCTGCTGCGGCACCTGCGGGGGATGTTCGCGTTCGCCCTCTGGGACACGCGGCGCCAGCGGCTGCTGCTCGCCCGCGACCGGCTCGGCATCAAGCCGGTGCATTACGCGATCACGCCCGAAGGCCTGTTGTTCGGATCGGAGCAGAAGGCGATCCTCGCCTCGGGCGCGGTGAGCGCCCGGGCCGACCCCCAGGCGCTGCGCCAGCTCCTCTCCTACGGAAGGATTATCGCGCCACGCACTTTCGTGACCGGCATCCAAAAGCTGCCCGCAGGCCATTACCTGTCCTGGTCCGCGGGCGAGGTCGATGTCAGGCAGTATTGGGAACCCACGTTTCCGGCGCGGCATGACTACGAAGCGAACGTAAGCGAACGGCAATGGGCCGATGGCCTGCGCGAGAAACTGACCGAATCCGTACGCCTGCACTTGCGCAGCGACGTGCCCGTCGGCGCCTGGCTCAGCGCGGGAATCGACTCCAGCAGTGTCGCGGCACTGATGTCGCAGTTGGTCAGCGACCCTGTGTCCACATTCACGTTGCGCTTCGAGGACACCCGGTTCGACGAGCTGCATGATCAAAAGGGCCTGGACGACTACCCGCAATATCGGCTCGCGGGCCATCGCATCGTCTGCCGGCGCGCGGACTGGGAACGGCTGCCCGACGTCATCTGGCACGGCGAGGATCTGCAGCTTGGTGGCGTGGCCATCGGTCAGCTGATGGTGGCCCAGGCAACTGCCGAGCATGTCAAGGTCGTGCTCACCGGGGAGGGCTCCGACGAGGCGCTTGGCGGGTATTCCTGGTACGCCACATCGCGTATCCTCGCCCCGGTCTTTGCCCTGCCGCGGCCGGCGCGGCAGGTGCTGGCGGGCCTGCCCGGAGTCCGGGGCCGCTGGCCCGGCGCGGCCGGTCTCATCGCCGGCGGGCGCGCCATCGATTTTGAACGCTACTCGCGCAGCATCACCCACCTGCGCAGCGAGGCGGCCGACCGCGAACTGCTGTCGGCGGATATCCGGGAGGAGCTCCGTCGCCAGGGGGAAGTGCAGGACGCGCCGCCGCCCCCGCCCGCCCTGGCCACCTGGCATCCGTTCGCGCAGCTGCAGTATTTCGACCTCACTCAGCGCTTGGCGGACGCCGTGGTGCCGAGCCTGGATCGAATGTCGATGGCTGCTTCCGTGGAGGCACGCGTGCCGTTCCTGGACCACGAACTGGTGGAGTTCTGCGCGCGTATTCCGCCGCGGATCAAGATGAAATGGCTGCGCGAGAAACACGTCCTGAGACGGGCGATGGAAAACGTCCTGCCAGCGGACATCGTCAAGCGCCGGAAGTGGGCGTTCCAGTTGCCGATGGACGATTGGCTGCGCGGCGATCTTCCGCCATTCGCCGCCGAAGCGCTTTCCCAGGCTGCGCTGCGCGAGGCCGGCTACTTCGATCCGGAGCAGGTGGCGATGTTTCTCCGGCGGCATCGGCAGCGCCAAGGCAATCTGGGTCACGCGCTGGCGGGCGTGCTGGGGGTGCAGCTCTGGCATGACCTGTTTCGACGTAACCCGCGGATGGCAAACGAGCCCACGTGCGCTATCGATTAAGAGACGTCCCGGCGATGCTCCGGACTCCGGCTGGACGAATCCAGCTGGAGAACGGCATCGCCTATCGCCTCTGGCCGGTCTTGTCACGATTGGCGCAACTCTACCGCGTGACAGCGGCGCGCAAGGTGCGGCTAACCGTCGTCGTCGGATCTTTCGGCAAATCCACCACGATGCGCACCGTGGCGACCGCCTTGGCAGCCCCGCTACCCAAGTCGGTGCTCGCCAACGCCCTGAGTTCTGTCGCGCTCCGGTGGTTGCGGACCAGACCGACGCAGGAACACGCCGTCATCGAAGTCGGGATAGCCGCTCCGGGTCAGATGGCGCGCTACGCGCGAATGCTTCGTCCAAATACGGTCGTCGTAACGTCGATTGGCAGCGAGCATAATCAGACCATTGGTTCCCTGGATGCGATACGCGCCGAGAAGGCGCGCATGGTCGAAGCACTGCAGCGCTCCGGCACCGCCGTGCTCAACGGCGACGATGCCCGTGTCATGGCGATGAGAGAACGGACGCAGGCACGCGTTGTAACTTTTGGCTTCGACGAGGCCTGTGATGTTCAGGCCACGCGAGTGTCAATGGACTGGCCGGACGGAATGCGCTTCCACGTTCGTGCATTCGGTGAGGAGCGCGATGCGAGGATCCGGCTCATCGGGCGACACATGGTCTATCCCGCGCTGGCCGCCATTGCCGTGGCTCGCGTCCATGGACTATCGCTCGACGACACGCTGCTGCGACTCGAGTCGGTGCCACCGACACCGGGCCGGATGGAGCCTGTAGCGTTGCCAGACGGCTCGTTCGCGCTGCGGGATGACTACAAGTCGACACTGGAGACCATTCATGCCGCGCTCGACCAGTTCGCGGAGATTCCGGCGCCCGGTCGCACCGTGATGCTGGGCGACGTATCGGAGCCTCCGGGGCCCGAGGACCCGATCTACAAGGCCCTTGGCGCCAGGGTCGCGCGCATCGCGTCGCACTTTGTTGTGGTCGGCAAAAACCTGCAGCGCTACGAGGCAGGGGCGCTGTGGGCCGGTATGGAGGCGCAGGCGGTGACCCATGGAGGCTACACGCCGCAGGAGGCCGCCGAAGCGTTGAGGAAGGTCCTAAGACCCGGGGACGTGGTTCTGATCAAGGGGCATCGCTCGCAGCGGCTCGATCGCGTGCGGATGATCCTCCAGGGTCGAAGCGTGCGGTGCGATCTTCACTACTGTGACCTGCGCACGATCGACTGCGAGCAGTGCCCGATGCTCGAGACTGGCTGGGCCGGGCGCCGGGCGATCTGGGGACGGCGATGAGGATGTCAGCAAGCCTGCCCTGGCGTCCGGCTCCAGGCGGGGCAGCGCACGCGCATCCGAGGATCTGCATGGCGAGCGTGGCATGCGCTTTCGAGTAACCGACATTCCGGAAATGTTCCGCACGCCGGTGGGGCGATTCCTGCTCTTGCAGGCCATCAACTATCGGGCGTGGCCGCTGACTTCGCTTGCGGCACGCCTGTACCGGATGACGATCGTGCGGCGCACGCGGGTGATTGCGGTAGTCGGCTCCTTCGGAAAATCGACCACGCTGCGGGCCGTCTGCGCCGCGCTCGGGTTGCCGGCACACCCGTCAACGCTTGGTAACGCGTGGAGCTCGGTGGCCAACGCAATGCTGAGCATCCGCCCGCGTCAGCAGCATGCCACGCTCGAAGTCGGAATTGCCGATCGGGGCCAGATGGAGGGCTACGCGCGCACGGTCCGTCCTGAACGTGACCATCGTGACATCGGTCGGGAGCGAGCATCAGCGCTCGCTCGGGCTCGTTGGATGTGACGCGTGCCGAGAAGGCCTGGATGGTTCGCGTGCTGCCCGCGTCGGGAACGGCGATCCTGAATGGCGACGATCCGAACGTCATGTGGATGCGGGGGCGGACGCTAGCCCGCGTGATCACGTTCGGGCTTGGCGAATCCTGTGACGTAAGCGCGAGCGAGCTTCGCCTTGATTGGCCGCATGGCACGCGCTTCCGCCTTCGTGCTTTCGGGCAGGAACGCGAAGTCAGGATTCGACTGCTCGGCCGCCATATGGTCTACCCTGCGCTGGCGGCGATTGCCGTATCGCTGCTCGAAGGCTTTCCCATTGACGAGACCCTGTCGCGTTTGGAGTCTCTGCCCCCAACACCTGGGCGGATGGAACCGGTCGAATTGCCTAGCGGTGTATTCGTCCTGCGCGATGATTTCAAGTCCACGTTGGAAACAATGGATTCGGCACTGGACCTGTTGGCCCAGATTCCCGCCCGGCGCATCGTGCTGCTCGGGGATGTATCCGAGCCCCCCTGGGCGTCAGAGACCCATTTATCAGGCACTGGGGGAGCGGGTTGCCAGGATCGGATCATACTTCGTCATCATCGGCAACGGCTTCGAGGCCTATCGCTCGGGCGCGAGGCGTGGCGGAATGCCCAGTTCCTGCATTATCGATGGGGGACGAAGCCCTCGGCAGGCGGCGGAGGCGCTTGTCAAACTTGTGCAACCGGGCGATGTGGTGCTCATCAAAGGGCGGAACGCACAAATGCTCGATCGCGTGCGTCTGATCCTCGAGGGGCGTCGTGTAGGCTGCGACATCCGCTTCTGTAACGTGCGTACGCTCGATTGCGCGCACTGTCCGATGCTGGAGCAAGGCTGGGACGCTCATCGCATCATCATGCGCGAGGCAGAGCCAGGGCAGGCACCCCAGGCGCTCCAAGTCAGGCCCTGACCGGATCGAACAGCTGGCCCTCGATGCACGTCAACTGCTGATGCTTGAAGTCATGATTCGTTCAACCATGCTTGGGCATCGATCACACGTCCGCTCTCTGCCTTCGGCTGCCCGTGGAGCAGATAGAGGTAGAGCGGCACGAACCGTTGCGGCGGCGGCAGTTTGGTGACATCGGCGCCCGGATGTGTCTGGGCGCGCAACGGCGAGCTCATCGGACCTGGGACGACGCCATTCACGCGCACGTTCGGCACCCCTTCCCATTCGTCGGCAAGGATTGTAAGCAACGCTGACAATCCCGCCTTGGCCACCGCATAACCACCCCAGTACGCCTTGGGCGCCTGGCCACGCGTATCGAGGGTAAAGACGACGCTCGCATCAGGTGCCGCGCGCAACAGCGGCAACAGGGCACGCGTCAGTCCGAAAGGGGCGAGCAGGTCGACGCGCAGTGTTGCCAGCCATTGATCGAAGTCCTGATACTCGATCGGGCCCAGCGCGCCCAGCATGACTGCCGTGTGAACGACCGCGTCGACGCGGCCGTATTGGCTCTGCAACGCGCTCGCGACGTTGGCGAAGTCCTCTGTCTTGGCCACGGCCAGGTCAAGCGGGAGAATCGAGGGCTCCGGGTCGCCTCGGGCGACGATCTCGTCGTAGACCGCCTCGAGCTTGCGCATCACTCGGCCATGCAGCACGACCGTCGCGCCTGCCGCTGCGCAGGCGATGGCGAGGACGCGGCCGAGGCCGCCCGTGGCTCCGGTAATCACGACGACGCGTGTCTCGAGCCGAATGTGCGGGGTGGAGTTCGAGGAGGGTAGCGGCATCGGTGAGACGTTCAGGGGCGAATGATGATAGCCGAAGCGCCGCGGGCGGATCCACGGCACGCCGGCTGGCGGCGTGGCAGATTGCCAGAGAAGGGGCTGGGCCCTATAATTCGCGGTTCGCTGTGGGGCTATAGCTCAGCTGGGAGAGCGCTTGCATGGCATGCAAGAGGTCAGCGGTTCGATCCCGCTTAGCTCCACCAACCGCCCCCCGAGTATTCCGCCTCGTCCCCATCGTCTAGAGGCCTAGGACATCGCCCTTTCACGGCGGTAACAGGGGTTCGAATCCCCTTGGGGACGCCAATAAAATCAATGTGTTACGATATGGTCGCCGCGCCATGTCTAGATTGTGTCTAGAATACAACGCTAGACGCTGGTGGTCTTAGGTAGGCGCGGGCATCGCGGCCGTCTGTGTTAGCCACATAGTCCGAACCGCGACCTGTCGTACTGGCGGGGCCGCGCCCACCGCGCCAGAATTGCCGTATGAAGCTCAGGCCGCCATCCGAACGTCTATGCTGGCATCGTGTGCTGATCCCAGCGAGCGATGTGGCGAAACTCGGGACTGGAGGCCTGATGGACAACTTCGAGAAGGCATACCGCGCTGCTGGCGTGCAGGAAGGGGTGGAGGTCTATCACAACGAAATTGACGGCGCGCACGTCTTTTTTTTCTCTCCACAAGCGTCGGCTGTGGCTAGGCACGTACTGCAACAGTTTGGCGCCAGGCGCTGTCTCGGTGACCCAGACGTGTCCGGGTGTCGTCGGGTACAGATATAGCGAGCGGTGACGCGCGCATTCGTGTTCTACCCCTTCCGCTTCTTTTGGTGGGCGTGTTCAACAACGGAGGCAAGATGACCACACCGAAGACCATGCCGGCGTTCCCCTCGGAACAAATTGGCGTACACCAAGGCATTACCATTCGCGACTACTTCGCGGCGGCCGCCATGGGCGGTTTGCTTAGTATCCAACGTCAAGCGGGCACGGCGGATGTGCACGGGCAGGTCGCCGTGGCGGCCTACAGGTACGCGGACGCCATGATCGCCGCGCGCAGCATCGAGGAAGGCTGACCGGCGGGGCGTAGGTCCCGGTCGCCCTTGGCGAAACTCGAGCTTTACCGCTTCCGCTTCCGCGACCCGCTCTCTGGGAAGTAGGTCCGCGCCCGGCACAAGATGCAGGTGCCGGAGCTGCAACGCCAGTACGGTGATTTGGAGATAACTGGCGCGCCGGAGATTCGGCACGTCGCGGAAACGAGCGTGGAGCCGTTCAGTCCGTTCAGGCCGCCAGTCGCAGCGCACGCTATTATTGCACCCATGCCGACGTGGACCCGATGACAGCCATGGGGACCGACGGCAGGGTCTGCGGAACCATCACATTGGGAGAAACGCCATGCGCAATGGGTTTGGGATAACCGCGATCGCGACGGTCCTTGTGGTCGGCCCTTATGATTGATCGTGTGCACTCCCCGCACCATTGAACAACGCAGCGGACGTCGAGCCACTCACACTGGGTTCGCCCGCAGCCGTTCAACCCGTTCGAGCCTCCAGCGCTAGCACGCGCTATCATCGCCACCATGCTGCTGTGGACCAAATGACGCGCCGTCTGCTCGGCACCGATTAGCTTCGTCAGGCTGACGATGAATGAGCCTACGCTTACCGTTGATGAATCGCCAAGCGCCGACGACATTTCCCTCGTCGCGCAAGGCATGCGACGCCATGCGCTTTCGCAGATCAATGGCGCCGAGTCGGCGCCGGTCGCGTGCTTCATTCGAGAGAATGGGCTGATCGTCGGAGGCATCGTGAGTCGTATTATTCAGCGGCGCATGTTCATCGACTTGCTTTGGGTTGAAGAGGCGCGGCGCAATCGTGGCTTTGGATCATCGCTCCTCCAATCCATGGAGCGCGTGGCGCGTGATCATGGTTGTCACGACGTATTGCTCGAAACCCTCAGCGCATCGGCAGCGCGACTGTATTCGGCAGTTGGCTATCGCCAGCTTGCGGAGGTGCCGGACTACATTCCCGGGTTTGCCAAACATGTGCTGCTCAAATTGTTGGCCTGACCTTTCACTCGCCCCGGACGCCTCGCCGGCGGCGCGATTGCGCTAGGAGGTAAGGGATGGCTTCGTTATCCAGCAGCAACACCGACGCGCTGACCGGTCTGCCGAACCGGGTGTTGCTGCAGGAGCGGCTCACGCAGGCAATAGCGCAGGCGCGGCGCAGCCATCAGTGCGTCGGGGTCCTGTTTATCGACCTTGACCGATTCAAGAACGTCAACGACACGCTCGGACACCGCATCGGCGATGAGCTGCTCAAGCGCGTGACGGCAACGCTGTCCCATGCCCTGCGCGAATCCGATCTGCTGGCGCGCCTCGGCGGCGACGAGTTCATGGTCATCGTCGAGGATTTCGACGATCCCGAGGTTCTCAATCGTGTCGCGCAGAAACTGCAGGATGCGGTGTCGCAACCGTTCGAGATCGAGGAGCACGACATCTACGTCACCTCGTCGATCGGCATCTCGGTCTATCCCGACGACGGGGACGCGCCCGAAGAGCTGCTCAAGCACGCCGACGTGGCGATGTACCGCTCCAAGGAGCTCGGGCGCAATACCTACCAATTCTTCGACGCCGATCTGGCCGCACGCCGCCTCGAACAGCACACGCTGGAAACCGCGCTGCGCACCGCGGTCAAGGAAGAGGCGCTGATGCTGCACTACCAGCCGGTGGTGCGCATCGAGGACAAGGCGATCGTCGGCGCCGAAGCGCTGCTGCGCTGGCATGACCCGGAGCACGGCGACGTGCCGCCCAAGGTATTCATTCCGCTGGCCGAGGAATCGGGCCTGATTCACGCCCTGGGGGACTGGGTCATGCGCACCGCGGCGACGCAGTGCGCGGCTTGGCACCGGGCGGGCTTGCCGCTTACCGTGTCGGTGAACCTTTCCGGGCCGCCAGTTCTATCGCGAGGACTTGGCGCAGCGTATCTCCGCAATCGTGCGCGAGGCCGACTGCAAGCCGGAGTGGATCGAGCTGGAGGTCACCGAGTCGAGTCCGCTGCACGACTTCGACTCGGTCAAGAAGGTGCTGCAGCAACTGCGGCAAAGAGGGCTTCTCGATCGCGATCGACAACTTCGGTACCGGCTATTCGAGCCTGTCGTACCTCAAGCATTTTCCGATCGACACGCTCAAGATCGACATCTCATTCATCGCCGACATCGAGACCGATCCGGGCGACGCCGCGATCACCGAGGCGATCATCGCGTTGGCGCGCGGCCTGGGGCTGCGGGTGGTTGCCGAGGGCGTGGAGACGCGCGAGCAGTTCGATTTCCTCGCGTGCGCGGGGCTGCCACTGTATCCAAGGGTTCTGGATTTCTGCGGCGCTGCCCGCGGACAGCGTTCGCCGAGTTCAGCCGGACGCGGCGCTAGACCGGGGCAACGCCTACCGACCGCCACCGCGCCAGAATCGCCGCGTGCCCACGCTCGCTCTGTATCCCTTCCGCTTCCGCGACCCTCTCTCAGGGAAGTGGGTCCGCGCCCGGCACAAGATGCAGGTGCCGGAGATGCAACGGCACTATCCCGACTGGGAGATAACCGGCGCGCCGGAGTTTCGGCACGTCACGGAATCGAGCGTGCAGCCGTTCAACCCGTTCGAGCCGCCTGCGCCAGCGCGACCGTTATACTTTCCACCGGCACCAAGGTAACTGCGATGGCGAGTTGATGTCACACTAACCGAGGAGACAAAGATGCTGGCCAATAGTGGGGATCAAATATTGATTCTAGTTATCGCCTGTGTGCTCATCACTGGCTTCGGGTTGGCGTCGTGGTGGTACTGGCTGGCGGTCGGCGCTTGGTTCATGGAATCGGTTTGTGGGGCCGTTGTTCGGTGAATACACTTCGATGCAATCCAAGAATTAGCGGCACATCGCGCTCGAGGTCGAGGTCGGTCTTCCTCCTCGTCACCTTCATTCCCGGTGCTTCAGTACCGCTTTGCCGCCCCCTGGAAGCGCCCCGCTTCTCGCGCCGTTGAACAGCAGCTTCATTCAGGACAAAGGCCACCGCAATCCTATGAACGTCATGCAGCTCGTTACTTTGCCTTTATCACATAGCCTTGTGGTTAGCACGAACGCCCGCAGGCGTCGACGATGCCGCCTAATCCATCAAATAAACCAGATGCCTCGCCCGGCGCACGCGAGTATGCCCGATGCTGCTCTCGACCCGATAACGTGCGGTTCCGGTTGGCGCGTTCTTTTATGGTTTCGTCAGCCGCAGAGGCCCACGCCCTGTCCTAAACCTATAACTCCGGCTGAATCGCAGTAACTCGGCCGCCCGGTAGTACGTAGTTGGCAGAAGTCGGCGACGAGAAGATGATAACCGACTGTGCCGTCATTTCCTATCAACGTAGGTCGTCCTGAGTATGCGCAAGAGATCACTGTACCCCAACATACTTATCCAGAGTTAACGTAAACGTATACCCCGACAACGGCCCGGAGGAGAGATACCACTGAGGTGAACCGTTGGGTTGATAGAATCTGGTGTGACGACGAGCGTGCCATTGATATAATCAAAGGCGTATCCACTCCCTGATTCATTTGGGTTCCACCACAGGCCAATCTGCGGCGTCAGTGCCGCCGGAGGAGGGCCTGGCCCGATCAGCGCCGCAGCAAAAATTGTCCCAAGCGTCGACGCTATAGCCGTCATCAAACTCGGCCGGCGGTGTCTTCCGTCACAAACATAACGAACGTCCAAGTGCCGTCCGCAGGAGGCGTGAAAGTGACCGAGCCAGAATTGATGTTCGACAAATGGAACCCAGCAACTAACGAGCCGAGCGTGTACTCCGCTAGTTTGTCGCCGGTGAAAGGACCGCCAGAATATGGCGCAGCAGACGCCCGGAAACTTGCAGACGCAATGTGCCGGAATAACCAGACGTATCGAAGTTCGCAACCTCGTTTGCGGTGAGCACGGCAACATCACCGACGTACGTATCACCGACGTTACAACAAACTGGACATTCGCCGCCTCTGCGCTGACGGGCGCAAGCGCGCCAAACACAAACGCGACAAGGAGCAGCGCGGCAGATACGAACGGTGTGGCACGCGAAAGCGATCGGTGGCAAATTTGAGCCGCGCAAGCCAAAGAAGTGCGCTCATTCGGGTCTCCCTCTCAATATCGGCGGCCACTCCCGGGGTCATCATCCGGCTGTAGGCGCTTTCCTGGCCTTGTGGCGACACATCTAGCCGCGCAGCGTCACTGAACGGCGAAGGAATGCCTGCCAATTACAGGCAACCGGGACAGACGCAAGGTGCGTAGGTTTCGTGCGCCGAGCGCACGGCGCCGAGGCATGCAACGGCGGCCCAGTGGATCGCTCATAGTTGTCGCACCCAACCTTTGCTCTGCATGCACGACTGATACGCAGTACGTTGAGCAATTCCGACCGAAAGCCCGTTCAGAGCGCCCACAAGACCAATTCCTTCGTAGTCATCGTTTCGACTCGTTCAGCTTGTCCTGGCCACTTCTTCAAGCGGCGAGCTCATGCCCCTCGTCCATGTTGAACTGGTCCGCCGTATGGCCGGACGCATCATCACGGACGTACATCGTCGGCCCGCAGCCGCACAGCAGCGCGACGAGAAGAACCGAGAGCATCTTCATGTCATAACTCCCTACGGGCGTCCCGCTCACCCGTGGCCGTCGTCCAGGTGCAAATGTTTCGGCCATGCGCTCGTTGCGTACGGACCTACAACGTCACCCAGTGACATAGCGCGGCAGATCACCGAGCTACTCCGTCACCGGAGAGATGCATTCAGGGATGCAGCAAGGCCCGTGCCCAGCGAATGCGGGCTCGGTCGCTGTATGAATGCAGGGGGGGGGGGGTCGACTGCGCCGCGTCGTAGCCGACCAGCGCCGTCTGCGGGTGCCAGAGCCACCAGCGCCAGCGCGCGCTATCATTTGCGCCCATGCTGCTCTGGAGCCGATGATGTCCCGCCGACTCACAAACGTCGGAAGCGCGTTGGCTGATCGCAAGAAAATAGGCGCCTGCCGCTCCCTCCACGCGGAAGCCTCACCCGAGCCGGGGGCGCCGGCAACGTCGATTGATTAAATGTCAAATGAGTAACGCTGCTCCGGACGCGTTCGACGATCCGAGGCCCTGTACGAGGTTATGGATTCTTTGCCGATAATGGACGACCTATTCTTGCGCATGCAGGCTCAGAACATCGCTATGGTCAATGCGCACATCATTGACGTCGAGCGCGAGATGTATCGCAAGTACATTGAGCGCGATCAAACACCCGCTTCTCGAAGCCCTCTTCAGATATTGCTCTCTCTCAGATGTGGATATTCGGCCTGTACGAGTTACTTCGCACGTGGCGCCAGCGCGTACAGGAGCCTATCGCCCATTCGAGCGCTTCGCCGCAGGTCAAGTCCCTGCCACCGTCGTGCCCGACGAACCGGACGTTAATACAAACGTGGCGTACTTGCACGCGCAGGCGCGAGCGGAGAAGGAACCGGAGTTCCTTGACCAGATGCGCCGTGCAAAGGAATTACTGAGCCAGCATTTCGGGAGCTTGAGGGTGTGCGGGTAACGCTTCGAAGCACGAGATACCTAGCGGGCCAAGGTGTCAAGGCGACAAATGTGGGCTGTGCGCGAATCGACCCTCTCTCAGGGAGCATGAACTACCAGTTCGTTGACAGGGATGGGTACGGCGGTATCGCCTCGCGGCACAGCATCGTGCAACATATCCTCCGCGCCTTCGGGGTTGCTGCTGCCACTGATGACACCTAACCGCTCCATCGAGCCGACCGACATCCGGCAGTTCTCGCTCGACTCAGACGCCTCGGTGGCGGTGCTCAGGCGCCGTCCTCTCAGCGCGCGGATAGTCTCGTGAGCCACCTCGGGTAAGACCAATGGTCCCGCTCTCGAATGCTTCGATCACGTCCACATCTTCGTACGCGACCGTGAGGCGTCGGAGCGATGGTATGCCGAAGTAATGGGGCTGAGTCGTGTCCCCGAGCTGGAGTTCTGGGCCGCCGACTCCGGCCCGCTCACGCTTCACAATCAGTCAGGGAGTATCCACCTCGCGCTGTTCGAGCGGCCACCGCAGCCGTGCCGGACCGTTGTCGCCTTGTCCGTTGACGCGCCGGAGTTCATTGCATGGCAGCGGCACCTTTCCAAGGCGCTTGGTAGCCCAGTGGAGGCCGTCGACCACGAGGTCGCGTGGTCGCTATATTTCACAGACCCGGACAGCAACCCATACGAACTTATCTCGTATGAATACGCCGCCCTTGCCTCTCAGATCAACGCGGTTGCCGGGGAACTACACTGAAAGCGGCACATGAGCGACAACGTCATTTCTTATATTGAGATGTGTCAACGAGAAGGTGCCAGCCTTCAGGCAGGGATGAATTTCGGGCTTGGTGGAAATCACTCGGTCATCCTGATGTCGGTCCGCCCCAATGCTCCGTATCGTGATCGCCTTGAAGATGGGGGAACAACGCTCGTGTACGAGGGGCACGACCACCCCAAGGTTGCCTCGTGTCCAAATCCCAAGGTTGTCGATCAACCAGAACGACTGCCGTCCGGGGGGCAGACCCAGAATGGCAGGTTTCATAGAGCCGCACAGGGTTTCAAGCGAGGAGAGCGGCCGCCGGAGCGCGTTCGGGTTTACGAAAAGATTCGACCCGGAATCTGGTCGTACAACGGCATCTTTCACTTGGTCGATTCGTGGACAGAGCCCGACGTCCATCGCAGTGTCTTCAAATTTCGACTTGTAGCGGTCGAAGGCGAGGAAGACCTCACGCAACCCGTCAGGCTTTCTGCGGAACGCCGCCGTCTCATTCCCACTTCCGTCAAATTAGAGGTTTGGAAGAGAGATAATGGCAAGTGCGTGAGATGCGGTGCTCACGACGAACTGCATTTCGACCATGACGTGCCGTACTCGAAAGGTGGTACGTCGCTCACCGCAGAAAATGTTCAGCTTCTTTGTGCTCGACACAACCTTGAGAAGCATGATCGCATTGAGTAAGACGGCATATTGTCTACCGCTGAACCAACCTGCCTCGCCGAGGGCGTGGTGCCACAACCCATGACATGTCGATGAAGATTGTCTACAAAATCACCTACCCTAACGGCAAGATTTACGTTGGGCAGGACCGGACCGATTCAATAAACTATTTTGGCAGTGTAACAGCCAAATCATTGAAAATGATTTCACCCGAGAGCAGAGACGCAACTTCACCATCGGACGGGAAATCTTGTGGGAATCGGAAATCCGCGTCGATAGTGAAGTGAACATCAAAGAGGCAGAATTCATCACGTCGCTAAGATCGAACGATCCTGCCATCGGATATAACAGGTGGCCGAAGTTCATGGGTGCGAAGGACTGCGATAACGATTGAACCTACTCGTAGCCCGGATTGTTCGGGGCGAATCGCGCCCGGATGATCACGACGGCGTTGCAGCAAATGAGGGGCCGGTCCGAGCGCGCAGGAGCCTGCGCCAGCCCCTCCGGCCGCCGGCTAATTCCGCTTCAGGAAATACAAAGTGAGAGCATTGGCATGGCAATCCCAGACTTCCAGACGATCATGCTGCCGGTGTTAAGGCTTGCGTCCGATGGCCGCGAGCATCGGTTCCGCGATGCCGTAGAACAGTTGGCGTCCGAATTCGGCATTTCGGATGCTGAGCGCGCTGAGTTACTGCCCAGCGGCACCGCTCCACTATTTGACAATAGGGTAGGCTGGGCCCGTACGTACCTCAAGCAAGCAGGCCTGCTCCACTCTCCAAAGCGTGGACTTTTGCAGATAACCGAAGCAGGGCGTGCGCTACTTGCTGAAAACCCACGCAAGATCGACCTTTCCCTTCTGGATCGTTACGAGCGGTTCCGCGAATTTAGGTCACGCCGTCGTGAAAAGGGCGAAAGCGCTGGGGAACACGAGGCCAAGCCATTCCAGCAAGAGTCATCGGCTGACCAAACGCCGGAGGATGCGTTGGGTGCTGCGTATCAAAAATTTCGGAGGAACATCGAAAGCGAGCTATTGGATCAAGTGAGGGCTGCCTCACCTGCGTTCTTTGAGCGCCTCGTTATCGACCTTCTCGTGGCTATGGGATATGGCGGCTCGCGGCAAGACGCCGGACGCGCCATCGGTCGGAGCGGAGACGAAGGTATCGACGGAATAATCAAAGAAGATAAACTCGGTTTAGATGTGATCTACGTTCAGGCGAAACGGTGGGACGCAACAGTCGGACGTCCAGAGATTCAGAAGTTCGCCGGCGCCCTTCAGGGGCAACGCGCGAACAAAGGCGTGTTCATCACAACGTCGGAATTCTCCCGTGAGGCGGAGGCATTCGCCAACACTATTACCTCGAAGATCATTCTCATCGACGGAGGACGCCTCGCTACCCTCATGGTTGACCACAACGTCGGCGTTACGCCGATCGGCCTCTACGAGTTGAAACGCGTCGATTCGGACTACTTTGAGGGGGAGTAACTACCTACCTGCGGGCCCACCTATGACCTACGCCGAATTGCTTGACTTCATCCGCACCCGAATGCGGATGTCCCACGTCTATCAACCAGTGATGTTGCAGACTCTGCTTCGCAATGGCGGCCGGTGTTCGATCCGCCAGATTGCACAGGAAATCCTCCAAAGGGACGAGAGCCAGATTGAGTACTACGGCGAGATTACGAAAAACATGGTAGGTCGGGTACTACGTTCCCATCACGTAGTTGCCCGTGACAGCGACAATTTTGTCCTTCTTGACTTCAACGCATTGACACCGGAACAAATCGCAGAGTTATCAGCCGCTTGCCAGTCCCGGCTTGATCAGTACCAACAAGAGCGCGGGGAGCAGGTTTGGGAGCACCGCCGCCGCTCGTCCGCCCCAGTTTCGGGAACGCTGCGGTATGAAGTCCTCAAGCGCGCTGCGTACCGATGCGAACTTTGCGGCATATCGGCGGACCTCAAAGCACTAGAGGTCGACCACATCAATCCTCGGAACCTTGGCGGAGGTGATGACCTCGAAAACCTTCAGGCACTTTGCTATAGCTGCAACGCGATGAAGCGCGACAGGGACGATACTGACTTTCGGCCCATTCGTGCATCCTATGAACATCGGGAATCTCGATGCGTCTTCTGCGAGATGAAGCAAGAACGGATACTGGCCGAGAATGCGCTCGCTTACGCGATCCGAGACGCATATCCCTGTGACCGCACTGCATACGCTTGTCATTCCGAAGCGCCATGCCGCGGACTATTTCGATCTAACCAGACCTGAATTGAACTCTTGCGATACGTTGCTGCGGCATATGCGGGAAGAAATACGATCAGTGGACGCAACGGTGGCGGGCTTCAACGTCGGCGTTAACTCGGGAGTAACCGCCGGGCAGACCGTCCTGCACGCGCACCTACACCTAATTCCAAGGCGGCCCCACGACGTCGAGCAACCAAGAGGAGGAGTCAGGCACGTAATTCCCGGGAAGGGTGCTTACGAACTAAATCGCCCTCCTTCGGCGAACTCTTCGGCATGCGAAGCGTAAGCTGATGCGGGACCGCTTTCACATGAAAACTTATATGCTGCTTGCCTTCCTACTGATCGGTAGTACTTCGACGCTATCGCCACGCGCGATGGGCGCGGAATCGGGTCTTCTCAGATGGCAGGAGTTGGTTTGCAGCGGGACTGTTACTTATGGCAAAAATACCTTCTCGGATCAAATCGTATTGCGGTTTTCAAACAATGACGTGGCAGTGAGCGGTGAGGCCGGAATGACGAGCACGTTCGAGGGTATGCAGCATTACAGGATTTGTTCCGAAAGCGAGAACGCAGTCGATTTTGAATATACAACATCGAATAAGTGCAACGATGGGGCAACGCGCATCGGCCGCTTGAACAAAGTTGCCGGAAGCCTCCGCCTCACCCGATCAGATCGAGGGGGACCGTTCGTTGGGGAGTACCAGTGCAAACCCACGCAGCGCGTACTCAACTAACTTAGCCTGTCCAAGACTCCCTATTTCCGGCAGGACTTCAGTTCCCATTTGTCTTTGGCTTTCGCGTCCGCCGTTGTCTGCCACTGCATGTTGCTCGGCGCGTCGGCACCGTTGCACGCCAGCGGTACGACGTGGTCGATGACGTAACCGGGGCACGGCCCGGAGCGGTGACCGTTGGCCGGGCACGGGTGCTCGCGTTTGAACTCGGCCTTGGCGCTACTGCTTCGGATCGTGGCGGCGGGAAGCGTGCTTACGCATAGCGCACTCAGTATGGCGACAACGATTGTTGGCAGACGCACGGCTCGTGTTCGAGTTGTATGTTGTCCACGCTACGACCAGCCTACTTGGTTGGACACACTAGCAATGACAACCATTCCCCATTGGAATCTGGCGCGATGAATCCAAAGTTTCCGCTAATCCGTCCCGGCTTGCTCGACATGCTGCCATCATTGTTGAATAAAACGCCGTCCACCAATTTGATTCGCTTGCCGGCGCAGTCTATTTCAAAGTAGAACTTGCTAACGGGCTGAATGTCAGGAGTGTTCGCCATCATTTCGTCGGACGCAAGTTCCGCCACCGCGCTGTCCAGCGCGTCCTTATCGGCATACGTGGCTTTGATCGCCGGCAGCGACAAGAACACCGGAGCGTTTCCGAAGGCGATCCTTTCCGCGCTCTTTTCAATCACTATCTTTTTGTGGGTCTTGAAGTAGCGTTCTAAATCGCGCGCTCGGATTGACTTCACCCAAACGCGTGTTGCGTCTTTGGAGGGATGGCTAATGCTCTCGGCATCGAAGAATGTTAGTGCTTCGACGTTCCCTTGCCGGGTGGAGCCTGCGTAATGCCAATCGGACGCATACACAATGCCAGTCGACAGAACCGCAAGAAGCACGACGAGGCGCATAGCGGTAGAGCGATCTTCTACTTTTTTGGCTTCGGGATCTTGCGCAGCTATAGTACCCGAACGAGACTGCGATTCAAGCTACCTGCTTCACGCCAGCACGCGCTGCGTCGACGCTCACACCGATGCCAAGGGTCCGGGCGATCCTTCCCTTGCCCATGCCTTGCCCCGCCAGCTTGCGTATCTTGGCTTCCACCCTCGGATCGGTCCTCGGCCTTCCGAGAATCTTGCCGTTCGCGCGCGCTCGCTCAAGGCCCGCCTTCACCCGCTCCTGAATAATCGACCGCTCCAGCTCGGCGAAGACGCCGCAGAGCTGGAACATTGCCTTCCCCATCGGCGTCGAAGTGTCGAGCGCCTGCTGGTGGAGGTACAGGTCTACCCGCTTCGATTGCAGTTCCAGCAGGAAGCTGACGAGGTCTTGCAGGCTGCGCCCGAGGCGGTCGACCGACCACGCAGCGATCATGTCGAACTCGCGCCGGGCAACGCCATTGAGTAGCGCGTCGAACTGTCGGCGTTCCAGCCGCCCCTTTGCCCCGCTGACGCCTTGGTCAACGAACTCGGCGACGATGGCCCAGTCCGTGACGCTTGGCGACGGCGCGAAGCTGCCGCAACTGGTTCTCGGTAGTCTGCGTGTCCGTGGATACGCGGGCGTAGAGGGCAACTTGCTTCGTCTTCATAGAGGCTCCTTCGTTCATCTCAATCCTATCCGTGGCCATACGGGAATCACATGGATTCGGTATCCCGCCTTGGCACGTCTGCGCTCGGGGCTTCCGGTCGGCGTTTTCTGGTGGGGTTTTCCGTACCCCCGCTGCCGCCCGCTATTGCAGCCATCCGCCATCAGGCCCCTTCCTCGGGTCGGCGCTCTCAAGATTCCGCTCATGGCGAATGCACCACCACAGGCCGCACTCCATTAGCGGGGCCAAATCCGGTTCGGCCTCCGAGATCGGAACACCAGTGGCGAGCGATTCCTGCACACGGGCCATCCGGCATCGAGTTGACGCAGGGCCGCCTCCGGCACATGTCGTCCGAACTTCTGGTAGTAGGCGATGACGAGCTGCGGCCAGCTTCGAGGGTTCAGCTTTCATCGGATTTCTCCCGCGCCCGCTGTTCGAGCCAAGCATCGATCAGCGCCCGGTAATAGCGCCCAAGGTCGGCGTAAAAATCGGAGGTGACGGTGATGAACGACGCCAGCTCGGCGCGCGTTGCGTCTTGCGCGTTCATCGCCAGAATCGGGAAGACGATGCTCCCGCCCTCACTCGCGGTCTCCATCAGTGCGATCAACTCTCGCAAAGAAAGCGGCGCGACCGAACTTGCAGGGTGGCAAACGTACGTCGAGGAATCGGGATACTCGTCGACGATGCGGTAGCCGATCCGTCCGACCAAGCGCCGCGCGCGGATGCTGATCTGGTCGGCGGTAGTGGACTCCAGCGAGATGCGCGCGATCTCGACCTCGCCCTTGCGAAGCGGCGGCAGGTACTCGCCGCCCATGTTCCATGGGTGCATGCGTCCCCACGCCTCGCGCAGCGGCTTGTCGAGGAGTTCTGCATCAAGCCCGTCTTGGATCGTGACCCCTGCTTCGATGCGTGCGCGATGAAGTTTCCTCCGCGCCTCGCCAGAGATACTGGACGGCAGCCGAACGTTCGCATCGAGCGCCCAGAAGTAGTCGCGCGGACGATAATCAAGATCAATACCGGGAACTTCGGGTACGTGTACTTCAGGCTTGCGATTCATCGTTGACTCCTAGTCAACGCCTCCGTTTAGCGCTTTCTTTCACGTCGCGGCAATGGAAGCGAAATCACGACGTACTACCGATCCAGCCTTCGGCTCCATGTGAGGACCCAGTGCTGGAGTACCGCGACATCGGTTAACGCGCGGGCAATAAAAAACCCGCCTGACTAAGCCGAAGCGGGTTCGAGGTCCGTCACGGCTTAGCAGACTCTTGTTACACGCCCTGCAAGCTGAAGAAACCGGCGTGGGTTACAAGTGAAATCTTCGCATCGAACAAGGTCCCCGTCAAGCGGGCTATGTGAGCCAGCGGGCTATGTGACTCAGCCGACATCCGCCGGGTGTCGCGGCCCTCGATTTGGCCGAGTTCGGCCAACAGCAGTCCTAGCACGTTGCGCCGCATAGCAGTCATAGACCGGTTCTTGTTTGCCAGATATGGCCGGTTCACGGGTAGAGTGAACACCCGGTCGGGAGGCGTAGAATCGCTGGACTTTCACGCGTCGACGCGGTGATTCGGTGATGGATCGGCGAAAGTTCATTGGCGGCGTCGCAAGCGGCCTCTTGGTCACGCCACTTGCTGCTCGCGCACAGGAGCCAGCTATCCCGGTGATCGGGTTTCTCTATGCCGCGTCGCCCGCGCAGTGGGCCCCTTATGTTGCCGCGTTCCGCCAGGGCTTGAATGAAGCCGGCTATGTCGAAGGCAAGAACGTGGCGATTGAATATCGTTGGGCGGGGAGCCACTTCGATCGACTGCCGGCGCTGGCGGCCGATTTGGTCAGCCGTCACGTCGCCGTCCTAATCACGGGAGGCGCCGAACTGGGGGCGCAGGCGGCCAAGGCAGCGACCTCGACGATTCCAATCGTGTTCACCGGGGGATCGGATGCAGTTGCAAGCGGCCTAGTCGCCAGCCTTGGTCGTCCGGGCGGAAACGTCACGGGCGTTAGCATCTTCGCCCATGAGCTCGTTGCGAAGCGAATGGAGCTGCTGCATGAGCTGGCACCCAAAGCCACTCTGATCGCCATCCTCGTCAATCCGGACAACCCGGCTTCCGAGTCTTATGTGAGAGAGGCGCAGGAGGCGGCACGCTCGTTCGGGCAGCAACTACACGTCTTGCGAGCGCGCACTGACCACGATATTGACGCAGCCTTTGCAACCATTGTGCAGCTACGGGCCGGCGCGCTCATCGATGCACCCGATTTCTTTTTTAACACCCGGCGCGAGCAAATCGTCGAGCTGGCGGCACGCCACGCCGTGCCGGCGATCTATGAATTCCGCGAATTCGTCACGGCGGGTGGACTGATGAGCTACGGACCCAGGCTTTCCGAAGTCTATCGCCAGGCTGGCATCTACACTGGCAAGATACTCAGCGGGGCCAAACCGGCCGACCTGCCGATCCTGCAACCAACCAATGTCGAGCTGGTGATCAACCTCAAGACGGCCAAGGCGCTTGGAATGACGATTCCGCAGTCACTGCTGCTGCGCGCGGATGAGGTGATTCAGTGATCGCGTAACGAGTCCCGGTCATTGCCGCAGATGAACGACGCGCCGTCTGCCCGACAGTTTCGAGAATCATTCGGCGAAGGTCTGCTTTCGCTAGGCACGAGTGACTGGAACGGGTCGGTTTGCGACGGTCGGACGAAGGTCGCTGACCGGAAACCTTCTGCCACTGCCTACGGGTGGGCAATGAAGAAGATAAGGGATATCGCTTTTTACCTACCTTCATCATCCAAATACATAGGGAAACTGAAGTGGGGTTCCTATGCTGTCGCACTGCACTTCCTAAAGTCGCTGCCAAATGCAGCAACTGCGGATACCTCAAAAATCGTTGTCCAACCCATCGAAGACGGAACGCCGTCTGTAACTGAGCTACTCAACGTGCTCCACATAAACGAACCGTTCGATTTCTCATTGCTGGAGACCAACGATTCGGTAGCAATCAAGCAAGCGTTCTTGGAGTTGCTTCGACGCGCGATAGCCCGTGGGGTTCATGAAAAAAAATGGGATCAGCGGCCATTTGATGCAGCATATCGCGCGGTTGTCGATGACGGCTACTTGCTTGAAAGTGCAACTGGTACGAAGATCACAAGCCCTGATCGAAAACGGCGGGCGCAAGTGTGGTATCGCGTAGATACTTTTGCTACGACGCTCGGCGTTGAATTCTTCGATGCTAGAGGCCGTAAGAAGGGCCGATTGGTGCTTGGTGAGATCGAGCCCACATGGATAGCTCTGCATAACGCGTTAGGCAATTTCCGCTGGATCGACGACAAGACCGTCGAGTTACATGCAGCTCGGGGGGAGCGCAGGTGGCGCATCGGTGCCCCCAGCGACTCTGAATAGAGATATACCCACTGGCTGCTTTCGAGTAGGGCGAGTGGCCGGAGAGGGTCGCGAACGGTCGCTTATAACATTCCTCACGGCAATGGAACCTCGCCTCGTACTGGTTGGAGTCGAGTAATGAAATACCGCATACGTGACTACTACGACGAGCACGCGACATTTGAATTCGATGCTGAAAGTGGCGAATTCGCGGTTGTTCCAAAACCTGACGATAGAGACTCGCCGATAAACGGTCTGGGCTGTATTTTTCGCAAGAAGTTTTTCGCCCTCTACCGGAACCACGGGCATCTGAACCTCTATGTGAGTAAAAGTATCCGGCTGGACGATTCGGCAACTTCGATCTCCTTAAGCAACCACGCGTTCGGGATCGTTAAGACGTTCGCGGTTGATCGAGGGAAGACACGCGAATTTCAGGTCACCTATCTCAACCCTTTCTTAACAGACCTACGAAATTGGATCGATCTCCTTACGTGGGATGACAGGGAGAGAGAGGCCAGTGATTTCTTTTTTTACGTTACGCTCGTTGCCAACGACAAGGCCTGGGCGAGCCGACTTCAGAAAGCGTGGCGCGCATCAACTTGAGCTAGACGTTTGATCGTCCGCTTTCCGTAGGGTTCGATGGCCGCTGTGGGTCGAGGCCGTGTAGAAACGTAAAGGCTGTGTGACGGCGCAATGTTGGCACGCTGATGGGCACTCGGGCGAGTCATTGCCTCGATGCCGAGGGCATGCGCGAGTTCGTTGGGATCTTTCGAGTGCTGCCTGAGATGGTGGCAGATCGTTCTGTGGGGCGCATTACGCCGCGAGAAATGGCCTTATGCCCTCATCGCTTGCATCAGCGGTCTGATGCCCATGATCTGCATCACGCGTTTGAGGTTGTAGGCCAGCACATGGAGACTCATCTCGGTACTGACCCGCGGCAGCCGCTTGGTCAGGAAATGGGTCGCGCCCATCCAGGCTTTGAGGGTGCCGAAAGGGTGTTCGACGGTTTGCCGGCGTAACTTCGTCGCGTCGGGCTGCTGGTCCAGACGCTCCTGCATCGCCTCGAGGACGGCCTCGTGCTCCCAACGCGCGATGCGCCGATATTGCTCGTCGTGCATTGCGCTTTGAGCGGACACTTGGGGCAAGCTGAGGACCAGTACTTATGCAGGGTCAAGCCGTGCTCGATGGTGGTAAAGCGCTTGATGGCTCGTTGGCCAGCCGGGCAGCGGTATTCATCGTCTTCGGCGATGTAAACAAAGTCGCGTTTGTCGAAGCGACCGTCGGCCTTGGCGTTGGAGGTCAGCGGCTTGGGCACCAGCGGAGTCATGCCGGCCTGGTCACAATCCAGAATCTCCGGGGCGTTGAAGTAGCCGCGATCGGCAACGACGGTCAGCTCTTCGATTCCTGTAGCGCTGCGCGCCTGCTTGGCCATCGCGAACAGGTGGCTGCGATCATGGCCGACGTTGGTGACCTCGTAGGCAACGATCAGATGGTGCTTGGTATCGACCGCGGTCTGGACGTTGTAGCCAACCATGCCGGTGCCCCTGCCACTGGTGGCCATCGAGCGCGCATCCGGATCGGTCAGCGAGACTTGCCCGTCGGGGGCTGCCCGTAGTTGCTGCCCAATCTGCTTCAGATGCTCCATGTGCGCCTTGACCGTAGCGACCTTCTCCTTGAGCCGCGAAACCCTGCCTTCCGTGACCAGGGTCGGCTCCCGATCCGCACGGTCGAGCTCGGCTAGATAGCGGCCAATGCTTTCCTCCAGCTGCGCCATCCGCTTTTTGAGCTTGTTGTCGGTGAAGTTCTTGTCGCGGTTGTTGACCGCCTTGAACTTGCTACCATCGATCGCCACCATCGCTTCAGAGAACAGATTGAGCCGGCGGCACAGCACGACGAACTCGCGACAGACGTTGCGGATCGCCTTGCCGTTATCTTTGCGGAAGTCGGCGATGGTCTTGAAGTCCGGCGTCAAGCGCCCGGTAAGCCACATCAGCTCGACATTGCGCTGGGTCTCGCGCTCCAGGCGCCGACTGGACTGGAGGCGGTTGAGATACCCGTAGACGTAGATCTTCAACAACACCGCCGGGTGGTACGCCGGACGTCCTGTGTCCGCTGGCGCTACGCCCTCGAAACCAAGGCCCGTCAGATCCAGTTCATTGATGAACACATCGATCACCCGAACCGGGTTGTCCTCGGCCACATAGTCGTCGAGACTCTCGGGAAACAACGTAACCTGGGTTCGGTCCTCGCCTTCGATGAATCGCTTCATGCCGCCGCCATGAAGTAACCCGATGCTTCAGTCTAGGATATTATTTCGCTTAGGCAACCTCGGCGTTTTCACACGGCCTCGGTCGAACTCGGCCGGTCACTCAGCGGGGACGTATCCCTGAAGCGCTATGCTCCGGGTCGCCCTCTGGATAGGGGCGGCCCATGGTAGGTGCCGACCACGACGGCGCGGCCGGGTTTTTACCTACTCCGGCAACCCTGCCTTGCGCCACGCCGGAACAAGCTTGCTCTCAAACCATTCCTTGTATGCGGCAGGGTACGAGCGAATCTGGTTTCTTCGGTACGCGGATAACGTCATGTTCGGATCCAATCGGCGAAACTCCGCCGCAGCGGCCTGCGCCTTGGCATCGTCCCCTTTGAGGGCATATGCCATCGCCAGATAGGCGTATGTGTAAGCCCGACGCCGGATTTTTTTCCGTCGACTTCAGAAACCACTCTATCGCAGCATCGTTGTCACCAAGCATGAAATACGCAGACCCATATTCGAGAAAGTATTTCGTGTGGATGCTTTGGATTCAGATTGATGGCCTGGGTCAGAAGCTCAATCGCCCTTTTGGGTTCCCCTTCATACGATAAACGCAACTCGCCAGGTTGTTGTACGCGGTTGGGTTCTTTGGTTCAAGCGAAAGCCGGGTCTCGGCCGCATGTCGAGCGCCCTCCCAGTCACCATGATTATCGGCATAGATTGCAATGGCGCACGTAGACGTCGGGGTTGTCGGGATCGAGTTCCTTGGCCCTCAGGGCGAGGTCGCGCCCCTCGACGTATTTCCTCTCTTTGACGCTTTCATCCATTTGGTACCGAAATTCTCGCTTGAATCGCCAGCCAAGTCGGCCAAGCCGGCCATCGCGCTGGCGTTGTTCGGCTCCAGCGCCAGTGCCTGACGGTACAAGTCCTCCATCTGCTGCAGGTTCTTGAGCGACTCGAGGCTTCAGGTCCAAGGCCCTGGCACGCAACATCAGGTCGGCTACCTTCGGGCTGCTCTTGCGGCTCTCGCTCTCGCGGGCCGCCACGATGACCATCTCGCGTCCGATGCTGTTGCCAACAAGCGTGGTGACCCGGTCTTGCAGCGCGAACAGATCGGACTGGTCGCCCTCAAAAGTCTCCGACCACAGTTGCGCGTTGGAAGTTGGCGTCCGCGAGTTGGGCGTTGATGCGAATCTTGGTGCCGTTGCGCTGGACACTGCCCTGCAACACGAAGTGCACGCCGAGTTCTTTGCCGACCTGTTGCGCCGTTAACGGCTTGTCCTTGTAGGCGAAGGCGGTCTTGGCATCGACGATGAAGGCGTCCCGTATGCGGGAAAGGTCAGCCGTCAGACTGGCGGTCAGCCCATCGGCGACGTAGGCCTGGTTCGGGTCACCAGTTAGGTTCTGGAACGGCAGCACCACAATCGAGAGGGGGCCAGCGTCCGCAGTAACCACTGCCGGGGCTGACTTCGGAACAACGACCTTCTCGACAGTCTGGTAGGCGCTCCAATAGCCGAGGAAGCCGCTAAGGACGGCACCGAAGGCGGCAATGGCAGCGATAGGCCCGCGAAAGCGTTTGAGCTGTCCCCATAGCTTCGCCCATCGACTGGCAGCGGGTCTCGCTGCCGGCTCAGGGGGAGATGCATCTTCCGGTGGGGCGGAGTCGGTCATCTCGGTGCCAACCCTCGGCTAATGCGGGTTGGGCTTGACCCGCGCCAAGTGTACCGGGCACGCCGACTGGCGGCCATTAGCGCAGGCGTCGGCCCCGGCGATCAGTTGTCATTCGCAGCAGGTATACTTCGCCGGCTTTGACCGGCCGCGCGCTCTCGCGGCTACCGCATCGCTTACGACCAGTGGAGTAGCGTAAACATGGAAATGGCAGCCTCCAGATTCCTGACGTGGGCCGTGCTCCTCGCCGCCGCGACGACGCTGATCGTCGGCTGCGGAAAGAAAGACGATCACGATTTCCCAAGCCGAGAAGAAGGATCAGGCCAAGGGGCTTGCCGCACCAAGTATTGAGGAAACCAAGGCGATTGCAGAGGAGGGTTTCATCTACGGCCTGCCAATCGTGATGAACTACGCGGTGATGTACGAGTTTGCCGTGGACACGCAACTCGAGCCAGTACAAGGCCCCGTTCAACGAGATCAACAACGAGGCGCGCGTCTTCACCTACAAGGACACGGCGGTCATCACGCCGAACAGCGACACGCCGTATTCGATGCCTGTGGCATGGACCTGCGCGCTGAGCCGATCGTGATCTCCGTTCCGGCCGTGGAGAAGACACGCTACTACTCGGTGCATGCTCTGTCGACGGCAACACCTACAACTACGGCTACATCGGCAGCCGCGCCACGGGCAGTGAAGCCGGCGACTACATGGTGGTCGGCCCGGACTGGAAAGGCGAGACGCCCGCCGGCATCAAGAAGGTGTTCCGGTCGATCCACGCAGTTCTCGCTGCGTGCCTTTCCGCACCCAGCTCTTCAATCCCGGCGACATGGCGAACGTGGAAGGTCCAGGCCGGCTACAAGGCGCAGCCGCTGTCCGCGTTTCTCAAGCAACCCGCGCCACCGGCCGCCCCGACCATCGACTTTCCCGAAGATCGACAAGGAGTGGTCAAGACGAACTTCTACGACTATCTCGACTTCGCCCTGCAGTTCGCTCCGCCGGCGCCGGAGGAAAAGGACATCCGCGCGCAAGCTCGCCAGCATCGGCATCGGTCCGGGCAAGACGTTCGCCTTCAAGGACCTGTCGCGTCGAGCACAAGGCCGCCATCTTGCTCGGCATGAAGGAGGGCGACGACAAGGTCGATAAGGCAATCGCCAGCGCCGGCAAAGAACATCAACGGCTGGCGGGTCGGCGCTGCCTTTGGCGACCGCGCCTTCTTCCACGGCGACTGGCTGATGCGTGCCGCCGCGGCCAAGGCCGGCATTTACGGCGAACGATCGCCGTCGAGGCAATGTATCCCTTGACCCGCACGGACAGCGCGGGCGAAACGCTCGACGGCAGCAAGCACAACTACACGCTGACTTTCCCCAAGGGCCAGTTCCCGCCGGTCAACGCGTTCTGGTCGGTGACGATGTACGACGGCAAGACCCAGCTGCTGATCAAGAACCCGATCAATCGCTACCTCATCAATTCGCCGATGCTGCCGGGCATGAAGAAGAATCGCGGACGGGTCGCTCACGCTCTACATCCAGAAGGACTCGCCGGGCAAGGCGAAGGAATCCAACTGGCTGCCCGCGCCGAACGACACGATCTACATGGTGATGCGGCTGTATTGGCCGAAGGACACGCCGCCTTCGATCCTGCCGCCGGGCGAAGGAACGTGGAAGCCCCCGGCATCGTGGCGTCGAAATAGGCCCGCTTGGCTGCCTCAGTAGCGTGAGCGGCAGTGGCCGGGCCATAGGCGGCGGCAGGCGCAGTATCGGCGGTTAGGGCAGGAGCGCGTGCTGGGCTGGACACTACCGTGGCCCCTGTGCTGTTTGCCCGCACGTTCAGCCGAAGCGCGCTGGTTGTTGCAGGAGGCTCACCACGAGCCTAGAGTCCGGCCCATGCGTTCACGTATTCCGCCACCGCTTGTGATGCTGTTGGCGGCGCTGCTGATGTGGGCGTTGGATCGGTGGATGCCACTCGCCCAGTGGATCAGGTGGCCGTGGACCCGACTCGGGTGGCTGGCGGCTGCGGTCGGAGTCGCTATCGCCGTAGCCGCGCGGATGCGTTTTCGTCGGGTGGGAACCACGGTCAATCCGCTGGACCCGAGCAAGGCCTCGCACCTTGTAACGGACGGTGTCTTTCGCGTCAGCCGCAATCCGATGTATTTGGCGCTGGTGCTCCTGCTGATCGGGTGGGCGATCTGGCTCGGCAGCGCCAGCCCGTGGCTCGTTCCGCCGCTGTTCGTGATCGTTCTCACCGTGGTGCAGATCATTCCCGAGGAACAGGCGCTCAGTCGACGCTTCGGGGAGCAGTATCTTTCGTACCGACGAAGCGTGGCGCGGTGGATCGGCCGGCGTCGGTGACGCGATGCTCGACGGGGCCCTCGGCGCGTGTCACTCGTCCCAAATCATCCCGATGGAGACGGGCGGGGGCTGCGCCTCGCCCATGAAGTTCAGTCCACGCGGCTGGCGGGACGCTCGGAGTTGAGATGGCTGGCGCGAATGGCGCTGCCGGGGTCGCGGGTGCGGACGGCGGCGTCGGCGCAAGCGCGCCGATACCCGGCGTCGCGGTCGAGGCCGGTACAGTCGCTGCGCTCAGCTACCGGCGCGGCAGGCGTCGGGGCAGCAGCCGGGGCAGAGGCAGACAAACCGAGCAGGGCCGCGATCATCGCGGACTTCTCCGCGTCGCTGAAGTTCGCCATTACGGCCACTTCCGCGACCCGGTCCATCAATGCTGTCATGGCTCCGGTCCGTCGAGATAGAACTCGTCGCGCTCCAGCGCACCCTTGTCCTGCTCAGCGAGATATGCTTCGGCTTCGGCCAGCGTCTTGAACGACCGCGGTAAGACTTTGCAATCTTCACGGCCGACCGTGTACGGGCAGATCGTGTGGTCGATTTCGTTGATGCCCATTGCATTCTCCTTGCCTTCGGCGATTGCGGTCGGCGAGCGCCCCCGTCGTTGCTATATGACGAGCAGCGTCAGTGCGGGTAACTCACACGGTAGTAAACCGCCGCCCAAGGCAGCTACCGCAAGGGGTGTGCCAAAGTCAAAGGCGAGGCGGAGGCCGAGGTCTGAGCGGCCCGAAGGCTACCCGCAGGCGCGGCCACCCCGACAAAGGACCGCCGTGGGCGGCGGCCTGAAACGCCACCACGCCAGCGGCGTGGGCTTGCCCACGGACTGCCACGCGGCGCTGGTAGGTGAGGAAGCCCTCACCCGACTTGGGCGCGCTCAGGGTGTTGCCGGTAACCGGCGGGTCAATCTCGATAGAGATGGCGGGCTCCGGCATATCCAGCACTGGCAGGCGCGGGCTGGTAGGGACGCCAGCCACGGTCGGCACCGTACACAGCGGCACAGCCGGGGCCACAGTGGCGGCAACAGCAGATGCGGCGGGCAGGAGCGGGCGCTAGGCTGCCGCTGGGCTGGGGCGTCGCAGGAGCGACTTTAAGGTGCTTTGTAGGCTACGAAACGAGCCCGTAGACGCGTTCCACGTAGGCGCGGGCCCGTGACCAGCCACCGGCGGCAAGCCGGGCTCTGAGAGCCTTCTGGGTCCCTCAGCGACGATTCGGGAATGAGAGGCGCCAGGCCAACCTGCTGGGCGGTCCCTACGCGCGCGCGAGCGCGTGATCTGTCCATGTTTGTCGCATGTCCATAGGGTTTGGTTTTGCTATCCGGCGTGCTTGCGCGGCCGCCCACCCTTCCGGCCGTTGAGTGCGGACCGCCTGCGCCCCTGGGGGGTCTTTGGTCCGGTACTCAAGCCGCCGTGGAATTTGCAGCGGCCGTTGTCGTAAAGGGTCGTCAGCTTGCAGGGTGTCCCCTTGCGCGTCCGAGCAGCGCAGGTGAACGTCGACCAGTCAGCAGTGGTTGATTCCCACAGAAGCTGATACTCGCGTGCGTGCTGTGCCGGCGTCCGCCTTGGGGACACCGGCCGGCCATGGATCGCGCAACGCGCTCCCCTATACGGAACCGTCAGCTTGCAGGGGGTCCCCGCGCTGGTGAGTGCGCCACAGGTGGGCGCCTCGGGTGCCGCCAGCCAGTACTTAGCCATTTGCTCCCGCAGTTGCAAAGCCGCGTCCCGCCGGGCCTCCTCTTCAGGCGTCCGCACTGGCAGCGGCGGATGGAGCGATGCCTCGAAGTCTGGGTCCTTGAAGAGTTCTATCGGGACAGTGGGATTCATTTCGACTCCTTGGGGATGTCGCATCTCCTGCGCGGTCGATCTTTCGCTGGACATTGCTGCGCCGCGTATTGAGGATCAGTCCACGTCATAGGGCGACCGTCCTCGGGGCGGGCGCGTTCTTCCGCACATTTCCCCAATCCTCCCTGATTGAGCAGATTAACGCCTCGTCCCAATCCGCATAGCGGTAGCCCTTTGCCTTGGCGCGTTCAAGAAACAACTCGAAGTGGGCCTCCAAGTCCCTTGCGTAACGATGCTTTGCCGCCCAAGCGCGAACCCTCTCTGAGATACAGAAGTCGGCTGGCAGGGGGTATAGCTTGCTTTGATGTTGTCGTTTCGCCAGAAACGATGGAGCAGGGGCCGCACTTTGCGGTGCTTCCCCTGATGTTTCTTTGGTGATTCTGGGTGACAAATCCGACATGGGTACTGCGCCGTTTTTGTCAGGGGTAGTTCTGTCAGTTTTGTCAGGGGCGGCGATCTGCCCGGGCCTAAATATGTAACGGCTTGATCGGCCCGCTCGCTTTTCTCTGTGCACCAGACCACGTTTTTCAAGCTGGCGAAGATGCCGGTATACCGTACGCGAACTCAGACCCGTCTTGCCGGCGATTGTCGAGATGGACGGCCAACAGAGGCCTTTGTCGTCGGCGTGATCAGCCAGCGCAAGCCCGACTAGCTTCTCGCCAGGGGAGAGCGGCGCTTGCCAAACGAGGTTCATCGACACGATGCTCATTGGGCCGCCGTTGTAGCGGGTCCCAAAGTCGGGTGTCCCGACGGTTTTCCCGATTGCGGGAACTTCAGTGCGGTCACCAGCGAGCCACAGAGAGATGGTAAATCTATAGAGGTACACGCCCGGCGTGTCGGGTTACTCATACAATACCCGCCTCAACGACACGGTCGCCGGGCTGACTGTAGGACGCAGGCGTCGCTGATGACACGCCCTCCGTGTTGAATCGCTCCAAATCAACACGCCCGGCGTGTTCGAGATCGCGTTTTTGACCTGTGTCGATTGGCGTCGCCTGATACCACGCTCCGCGCGGGAACGCCTTCGCGGACACCTCCAACTTCGGCGACGGATCGAGCGCGAAGAATGTCACGCCATATAGGTTCGGGGAGTTCATCCCGCCTTGCCGCGTCTGCACGATCCATCCCCACTCGACCAGTTCGTTCAACGCCTTCGAGAGCGTGTCCCGAGAGCGCCAGCCACGCTCGGCCATCATGCTCCAAGTTGCACAGAGGTCGCCGTTGTTGTCACCTCGATATTGGGCGAGCAAGTCCAACAGCAGCTTGACTGCTTTCGAGGACAGGTGCGCAAAACGCTCATGCCTGATCACTGCATGAGGAAGGGGCACAAAGCCGCCCGGGTGCCGCTTGTCCTTTGCGTACCGGATACTGGCCTTAGCCACGGCTGCCTCTAGTCGTCGGGAGCTCGGCAGCTAAGTCAGCATCTCCGCCGACTACGCACGATTCAAGGTACGAATCGAGGTCGCGTTGGCGGTAGCGAACGCACCGACCGACCTTGAGATACGGAATACAGTACCGCCTGGTGGAACGCCATACCTCAAGCGTGCCGGGTTTCACACCCAGATAGGCTGCGGCGTCCTCAGTCGAAAGCAAATCCGGCGCCTTCGCCGGGGCTTTCTGAATCAAGTGCTCGATCACGAATGTCTCCAATGACTGAACGCCGGCGCTATCCGCGCGGAAGTGCGCGGCAAAGCGCCAAGCGTAGGCTCGTGTGCGAAGCAATCATGGTCTACTCCCTGTCCCCGGTACTAGGAGAGCAATCGTGTCTCCCGGGGGAATCGGAGCCGCGACGCTTTAGCAGAATTTATGAATCGCCCTGAAAGTAGTCAGTAATCGGCGATTGGGGCAACACAGCAGCCCACCTCAACTTGGGCTAAACGGGTCTCTCTTCAGGCACCTCTCAGCCCGCTGGTCCCCGGCTAAGAGGCCCGATTGCCGAGGAATTCTCTGTCCATTTGGGCTCTCATTACGCTTCCCCAGATGCGACAGAAGCGATGCGTTCCAGTCGCTCGCGCCACTCCCGAGCTGCATTGACGCTAATCAGAGTGCGCCGTCCGACCTTCATTAGGCGCGGCCCAACACCGGCTTTGAGCAGGTTGTAAAAGCTGGCCCTACAGATGCCGTGCGAGGCGCAGAACTCGTTAACCGATAGCGCCTCCCGCTTGATTGGCGGGATGCAACTTTGCCGCGTCTCATTCAAGCCTCTTTCCATCCGGGCGATGGCGCCGGATGTGGCAGGCCGGTCATGCATCCTGTCCTCCATTACTTGGTCAACATAATCTTCCCATGCCCGCCGCACAAAAGGGTGGAGCGGGGTCGGAAATCGCCGAGCGGGCTCCGAGGTGACGGGCGGGATGCTGCTTATCTAATCTTCCCATGCCCGCCGCACAAAAGGGTGGAGCGGGGTCGGAAATCGCCGAGCGGGCTCCGAGGTGACGGGCGGGATGCTGCTTATCTAATCTTCCCATGCCCGCCGCACAAAAGGGTGGAGCGGGGTCGGAAATCGCCGAGCGGGCTCCGAGGTGACGGGCGGGATGCTGCTTATCTAATCTTCCCATGCCCGCCGCACAAAAGGGTGGAGCGGGGTCGGAAATCGCCGAGCGGGCTCCGAGGTGACGGGCGGGATGCTGCTTATCTAATCTTCCCATGCCCGCCGCACAAAAGGGTGGAGCGGGGTCGGAAATCGCCGAGCGGGCTCCGAGGTGACGGGCGGGATGCTGGTCTACGCTGCTTGAAAGCCTTGCTCATTGCCGGCGCGTAACGCACGGCGATTCGGACGCTTCAGCGGATTGCAGTGACGTTAGCCACGGTGGTTCCAAAATCTGGCAATAGCGTGCTAACGGCGTTCGCGAGTGTCTTGTCGCATAGGTGGGCATAGTGTCGTGACGTGATCCGCGTGTCAGCGTGACCGAGGAGTTTGCTGATGGTCAATAGATCGGCTCCCTCCGCTGCTAACGCGCTCGCGTAGGTATGGCGCGCCTCGTGGAATCGCAGCGCAGGAGTGATCTTCGCCCGTTTGCAGGCCTGTAATAGCGGGCGTTGCTGGTGATTCTTGCCCCAAGGCTCACCGTCTGCACGGGCGAACATTGGCGCATCTGCGGCGCGCCCGGCAGTGAGTGCCTTGAACAGTTCAACACCAGACGCGTTCAGCGGGATGTGACGCGCCCGTCCTGACTTGCTCGGTGCTACAAACACGTGTTTGGTAGTCGGATTGAAGCTACCCACGGTCATGCGTACCAGCTCGCCATATCGGGCGCCGGTAAGGAGCGCGGCACGGAACAGGGACCGAAACTCTACGGAGCAGACGTTGATGAGTCGGATCGCTTCTGCCTCGGTCAGGAACCGCACACGGGGCACGTCGACCTTCGGGAATGGCTTGACCCGCCGCCATTCAGAATCATCCTTGACCTTCCCATCCTCAAACGCCTTGTTGAAGATTGCTTTCAATACGGCAAGTATCCGGTTGGCGGTCGCTCGCCTAGCCCGTTTCGCTTCGTCCACTTGCACGTTTGTAAGGTCGTCGGTGCCGACCCTGTGGGCCTGAGCCACGCCGCGTTTGGTACGTTTTCGCGGCTTTTGGCGCGCCAGCTTGTCGCGCCACGTTTTCAATTCCTCGGCGCTGACCGACGCGAGGGACCGGTCGCCGAACGCCGGCCGGATGTGCGCGGCAATGGTTGCCTCGGTTTGGTCGACCGACTTCCGATGTTCCCTGAACCAAGCGAGATACTCGTCGATGGCCTTGGCGACGGTGTAGGAGGGTGCCGGTCCGCGCTGTGCCTCTTCGATTGCCTTTGCACTAGCTTGGCGGTATGTGAGGACTCTCGCACCATCTGCCGGCAAGAAGTCGTCCGCAACGCCAATGGTACGCAAAGCATATCGCCCGCTGCCATCACGTATCCGCGCCGCCCAAGTTCCGCCGCGATTCGAGCTCCCCCTCCGATAACACAATGCTATCCCATCACCTATGTCGCGGAAGTAACGCTGCCTCGGTTTGAGTTTGGATCGCTGTTCCCACTTTTCTAGTTTGCTGTCTCGAACAGTGCGCGTCATCATTCCCTCTTGATTGACTGCGTGTCTAGGTCGTGTCTAGATTGTGTCTAGAATACAGGGATACTCGTCCATCGACAATCATAGACAGTGCTAGAGTGGCAGACAAGAAAATCAGTTAGTTGAAGTGTCTATGTTCGACCATGAAAGCATGATTTGTCGCACTTTCACGGCGGTAACAGGGGTTCGAATCCCCTTGGGGACGCCACACTATTCCCACCACGCAGCGGGATGCGGTAGCAGAGCTGGAGGGTCGCTTGCTCGGGGTCGAGCTCGACCCGAGCAAGGATCGATACCAGGAAGTCCTTGAGGGCGCTGCGCTCATAGAGCCGCATCTCATCGGCCATGGGGGAGAGCATCGTGCGCACCTGGGCGTCGGTGACCTTGGCCAGGGCATGGGCGGCCTCATCCTCCTTGTCCCAAGCGACGATCCGCTGCTCGACCTCGCCCCGCTGGCGCTCGATCTCGTCGACCTTCCTTAGCACCGGGTAAATACCGTCACCGGCAGCGCGTCTTCGCGTTCAACGCGCGGGATGTTAGTCCCGGTAACGGTGATCTTCTCGAGCGGCTGCGCTTCTGGCGCCGCCTCCTGCGCGTAGGCGGCGATCGGCCAGGTGATCGAGCCGAAGCCTAGGACGAGGCTGAGCGCAAGCACCACTCTCTGCGGCATCTCCACCTCCCCAGTGGAAGCGCACGGAGAACCTACGCGGTCGCCCTCGAAGCGTCACGGAACGCGGTTGCCACAGCCCATGTCTCCAGCAAAGCGCGAGCGGCCCGGGACGTGCACAGAATGTTGCGCCAGAAACCGGTCATTCCCTGCGATGACCGGTTTCGAGAAAGACTAATGGCGGCTCGGGGCGTGAGTTAGTAAGTAATCGTTCGCAGAACCGCTGGACCAATGCGTTGAGCAGGGCCAGCATGTGCGCACTCGGAGGCGGGACGGCTCCTACGCGCAATACGCGATCACGTGCTGACGACGGCGATGATCGTCAATTAGTAGGGGCCACAGCTCCGCGTGTGTTGTGACCATGCTGACGACGATGTTCAGCATCAGCAGGCCTTCATCCCCGAAGAACGCTCTTGGGGTCTGGTGATATGGATGCAGGAGGCGAGTAGCGGGGGGAAGAGCGGTGATTGGAGTAATGGCGAGCGCTGACTCGAGATTCGATTATTAATTGGTACCCGGTTGGACTAAGCTATGATTAGCTATATTTAGTTATAACGATTTGAATTAATTTATTATTATACGTTAAAACTATAAACGGTATTAGCGTTTAAACTATATTTGAGTTTAGCGTTAAAACTAGATACCATAGAGGCCCTTAAACTAGAAAGCATCCCATGCCTGGGCCTCAAGACCTTCTCGCCAACTCCCTTGCGCGCCTCGCAAAGCTCCATAGCGCTGGGCAGTACGTCGTGCGTGCAGGCGACTTGCCGGATACTGACCGAAGCCGGCTAGTGAACGCCGGCTGGCTCGCGCCGATTGTGCGGGGCTGGTACCTGAGTTCCCTCCCGGACCTCAAGGACGGCGAGACGACGACGTGGCACGCGAACTGGAAGGAATTCGTGGCCCGCTACGCTCGCAAGCGATTCGGCGACCAATGGCACTTGTCCCCGGAGATCTCGCTGCTTGTACAAACCGCAATGCCCGTAGTCTCCCGACAGGTAATAATTTACACCCGCGTCGGGCACAACAACGTGACACCGCTCCTTCACGGCTGGAGTGTCATCGATTATAGAACACCCGCACTTGCCCCCGACACTGAGATCGTCGATCAGACCGGACTTCGCCTACTCTCAATTCCCTACGCGCTGACAGAGGTAAGCGAGAACTTCTTCCGTTCCCAGAAGGCCTCCGCGGAAATTGCCCTCAGCCTGCTGCCCGACGCCTCCGACCTCGCTCGCATAATCCTGGACACCGGCAAACCCGTCGTGGGCGGCCGCCTAGTGGGAGCGCTCCGCGCGGCAGGCCGCAGGAGAGAGGCAGACCAGCTGAAGAAAGCCCTCCACGCCGGTGGATACCGTGTTATCGAAACCGACCCTTTCGAGGCGCCACCGATTGTGGTGGCGCCTGCGATCAAGCGATCTCCCTATGTAATACGTATCCATACGATGTGGGCGAGCATGCGTGAGCCCGCCATCAGGGCTTTCGACGCACCACCGGGTGCACCGGCGAATACCAATGCGTACCTGGCCGATCTCGATGCGCGCTATTCGAACGACGCCTATAACTCGCTCTCGATCGAGGGTTACAGCGTTACGCCCGAACTCATCGAGCGAGTGCGCACGGGAAGGTGGAATCCAGATGGTGAGGACAAGAAATCCCGCGATGCAATGGCCGTCAAGGGCTATTCGATGGCCCATGCCGCAGTTAAAGAGAGCATCCAGAAGATCCTAAACGGCGCGAACGCCGGCACGGTCCTGCGCGACTCCCTCGCTGACTGGAATCGCGCACTGTGGGCGCCCTCGGTGCAGGCCGGCATTCTGAAGCCTTCTGAGCTCGCCGGTTATCGAAATGGCCCCGTTTACATCAAGAATGCGGAACATGTGCCCCCCCCGCGCGAGGCCGTGCGCGACTGTATGCCAGATTTCTTCGACCTCCTCGAGAAAGAGACACAGCCCGCTGCGCGAACTGTACTTGGCCACTTCGTGTTCGTCTTCATTCACCCTTATATGGACGGCAACGGTCGCCTCGGGCGCTTCATAATGAATGCCATGCTCGCCTCCGGCGGATACCCATGGACCGTAATCCCCGTGGAACGGCGCGACGACTACCTAGGGGCACTCGACCAAGCGTCGGCCCATGGCAACATTGATCCCTTCGCTGAATTCCTTAGCGGGCTTGTGCGCGAGCAGATGATGCCGATTCGGGCGCGCGAGAAGATCCTGTAACGCACACAACTTGGACACTGACTGTCGCAAGGAGCTATGCGGACCGCCTCGGATGGGGCGAAGGGGGAACGGCGCAGCGCGGCTCTTGCACACTGCCAGATACGCTCGCGCAACTAGGACGCACTCTATCTAGACCGCAGCCGCGCTACGCCTCACACATTCTACCGCGAAACACTCGGCTTGCGATGAATCAAGGCGCCGGCGCCAGGATGGCGCTATGCTCCGGCGCATGGGACTCCGCTTTCGCCGCCGTCTCTCGTTCGGTCCGGGCATCCGCTTGAATTTCAGCCGGAGCGGTGTCTCGACTTCGGTCGGCTGAGTTGTGCAACGCCACCCGCGCTCCGGCACGCCTTCCAGTGCTCTTTTGGCAAGCGGCGGTAGAAGTTGCGTCTGACGCACATGCCACCTTCGAGGTAGACGTCGCCATACCGGATCCAGTTGCAGAACCCAACCGCCTCGATTTTGGCGTCCGGCCATTTATAAAATGCTACGTACTGGTGCCACTTGTCGGGCGGCGTTGGGATCGAGAGTCCACAGTTGTCGCGTGGCACAGGAAACGCAATCGCGAAATTCTCGTAAAACAATTCCGCCGCGAAGTACTCCGCATTCGCAAACCCGATAACGCGAAAGGAATCGCTGAAGGAATTCATAGTAAAGCATCGGTGGCTTTCGGGCGACCGATTGTACCGCCTAGATCCTCGCTGTCACTGTTCTGCACAGTAATCGGCGTCCCCGCCGCCACGGTTGCGGCGGCCGAGTACAATTTCTTGCCATGAGCAGACCGAGCCCCGCTGAAGTTATCGCTCGTACCGAGCGCCTCGTCAAAGCCGACTAGGTAATCCTGCGGCGCGACTTCATGCAGAAGATGAGCAGCGCGACGACGCCGGTGGCGAAAGCTGGCGGGTCGTATTATGGCAGCGCGCATCAGGAGGCGGTGCATGGTCGTTGTGCGGACGGGTTGCACCGCCGCGTATCGCTGGCACTCGACACGCTACTCGAGACCCACTCGGCGATGAGTGCGCCGCCGTCGGACGATGTCTGCCGATCACGTCCTTCGTGACGGCAACTCCGTTCACCGTATAACTAAGCGCGCCGGTTTGTACTGCCTGCGGCGCCCACGTCATTGTTCCAACAGGATTGAGGGTGAGCGCGCTGGGTTCCATGGCGACCCGAAGTAGGTGCCTGTTGTTACGTAGAGAGTTCCAGTCCACACGAAGTTGCCCGTGTAGTCCATTGTTGCTGTGTACCAGGTCGGTTGGCCGGAGGGGCCGTAGACAAACATGGTCCCGAAGATAACCATCCCTCGATCGACTAACTGCAAGCCCCATCCCGACTCGGCCGGTATGTACCAAAGATCACTTTGGTCAGTGGTAAACGGCGTTGAATGGGCAGGCAATCCAAGAAGCGATACGACGGCGAGCAGGACGCAGGTCGCAGACGAAAGGCTTTCATGATTGCCCCCTATTAGGGCGGGCGGCCACTCTCCGGGACCGTCATCCGGCTGGAACACTCCTCTGACAAAGCTACGCCGCTCGACGGTGCCCGTCTACCGGCAAGCTGTGGGCGTAGCGCGCCAATCGTGCGCCCGACTTTGCTTAGTACGACGAAGCCACGACGGTCTAGTTAAGGCACCAAAATCCTTGCTTCGATAGCACCGATTGGGCGCTGGGCGAGCACTGGCGCACTCGTCGAGTCTCCTTGTCGCGTCCCTATAGGCGCATTACGGCCCCCACTCCTCGTCGTCCTGCCGGACTATATGGTACGGTTAAGATTTCTGTCTCCACATATCAATCATGACGACCTCCGAATCGGTTCCCGCCTCGCGATCTGTCGCTTCAATCGCGCAATCGGAATGGGCAGCGCCCTTTGGCCGCCCTGAGGACTCGTGGCGCTTGCGAGTCTATACAATCATCTTCGAGTCCGACACCCGCGCCGGCCTGCTGTTCGATCTCCTGTTGATCCTGCTGGTCCTCACCAGCGTGGCGGTGGTGATCCTCGACAGCGTGCAATCGATGGAGCGCTATGAGGCGCTGTTCAATGTCCTCGAATGGGGATTCACGTTGCTGTTTACCGTGGAATACGTGCTGCGGCTGGCCTGCGTCCGGCACCCGTGGCGCTATGCGACAAGCTTCTTTGGCATTGTGGACCTGCTGGCTGTATTGCCGACGTACTTGGTGTTCTTCGTGCCGGAAGTCAATTCGCTGATCAACGTGCGGCTGTTGCGCCTGCTGCGTATTTTTCGACTCCTCAAGCTTAGCGAGTACGTCTCGGAGTTGGCCTTCCTCGGTGTGGCTCTGAGGTCCAGCGGGCGCAAGATCGCCGTCTTCATTGGCTTTGTGCTGATCACCGTTGCGGTCCTCGGGACCGTGATGTACGTCGTCGAGGGCCCGGAGAACGGCTTCACCAGCATTCCGGTGGCGATGTATTGGGGCATCACCACGATAACTACCGTTGGCTTCGGCGATATCACGCCAAAGACCGATTTGGGCCGCTTCATCGCGTCGTTGATGATGCTGTTGGGGTGGGGCGTCCTGGCCGTACCTACTGGTATCGTCACAGCCGAGATGACCGCCCGTCGCATTGGGCGCCCCGTGGCCACGCGCGTGTGCCCTGATTGCCTGACCGAAGGCCACGACGCTGATGCGCGATTCTGCAAACACTGCGGCAAGTCGCTTCCCGCCTACCAACACGATTGAAAGTTGAGGCCGGATCCTCGTTCTGGCGTTCGGCACGATGCTCGGTTCAGACCGACAATGCCGTCGAGCGTCCGCTGTCGGTGACTTCGCGGTATGGGCGCAGTTGGCTGCACTCGGCCCAACGATCGACAGTCCAATTACGCCGCTAAGCAATCCCCGGTTGTACTATGTCGCAACTTCGGAGGCATTATGGATTCGCGCAAGTTGAGAAGGACGTTCATTGCCGGACTGTTCACCGGATTGCGCGTGGTATGGCCAATTCTGTCTGGGTTGCTCGGACTAATCGTCGCGGCCGGCTTGGTTGTCGGCCTAATAGAAGGCTGGTCGGTACAGGATTCGATCTATTTTGCCTTCGTGTCTGGTCTGACGATCGGCTACGGTGACTTGGCGCCCGAGTCACCGCTTGCGCGCGTGCTCGCGATCTTCATTGGCGTGTGTGGCGTGCTGGTTACTGCGCTGTTAGCTGCCATTGCCGTCAAGGCGTTGACGGCCGCGAGTGACGGCGGCGAGTGACGGTGGGTCACCGAAGCACAGCACCGATTGAGGTGCGCATCGAAAAGGTACGTCTTCCCCACTGCGTCGCGGCGCGCTTGGGCGTGTCAACGAGCCGCCAGCCGGGGCGCCTTCGAGGTTCGCCGCCGTTGTCCGCGACTTCCGATTGAATGTCAGCCTTCGGGAAACGACTCCAACTTGCGCTTCGGGTCGGTTTCGGTGTGATCGTCGACAGTCCCATGTTCGCGCACTAAAGCGGTACGAGCCGCCGCCCGGCGAGGCTGCCGCGACGAGCCAGCTTTCGATGCGGGTCAATGAATCGACATTCATTTCGAATGCGCACGCTGCTTTAAGGAAAGCCCTCCAACTCCGGGGGACCGGGCAGCAGGGCAGGGCGGTACCGCCACGGACAAATCGCCATGTTACGGGGTGCGATCCCGTGGCCCGAGGAAAAACCACAGGATTAAGCCCAGCACCGGCAGCAGCACCACTGCGATTGTCCAAATCAACTTCTTCTCGTTCGATACCGAGCTTTTAAAAATATTGATGATCGCCCAGATATCTGCAACGAGTACGAGGAGGCCCAAAATGCTGTTGTATCCAATGCTCATTATTTTCCCCTTTGGTGTTTCGCCGAAGCTCGGTCCTACAAAGCGGTGATAGAAATCGACGAGAACGACTGCAACGACGCTGCGGCAGCAGCTAGCGCTCCGGTGTTCGTTCGCCGCCCCTGTCCACCCTATCCATGGCCGCAACCAGATCCTTCGCACCCGAGCCCCATTTGGAGACGACTCTGACGGCGTCAGTGAAGGGGACGTGCACGGGGTGCACCCGCCGCCGGTCGAGAATGTACACGGCGCCCGCGAACGGCGTGGGGATCGAGGGGACGAAGACCGTGTAGCGCCCATCCTCAAGTTCCTCGATAATGAAAGCAGGAACCAGGGCGTCCTCGATCTCGATTAACGCCGCCTTCCAAGTGCTCTCAATGCTTTGCCCCGCCACCTGTTGCGTGAGGTTCCGGATGAGCCCATATCCGGGGATTCTTTCAAAGAGGTTCTTCTCGATCCAGTCTCGGGCTCCTTGCCCGATGCGAGTGCCGACGGAAGCGCCAATCGCGACGCAGATCGCGAGAACGAGGAGGAGCGACAGGAACTGGTCGGCGGGGACCCAGTCGGGGAGAAGCTGAGCCAATGGGCGCACCAGCTTGGCAACTGAGCTCATTCCCTTAAGCAGTAACAAGCCGGCGAGGTAAACCGGAACAACGATCAGCAAACCCCGAACTAGCGCCTTCCACAGAGGAACCATTATCCGCTTCATGGGTTGCCGTTCTCCACTCTCCGCAAGGAGAAGATTTTAACGTAACAGCGGGTGACCGCTTGCAATTGAAGTAGCAACTAGCCCCGGTTCGGGGAACCCTTAGACAGGCCCGGGAAGGCCCCCAATGAGAGACGGGTGAGGGCGCTCAGCCAGTTGCGTTCGTCTGACACTACGCTTGATGGTCGTCGGGGGCCAGCCAATCGGCCGCTTCGGTCCGGGCTTCCATCGCCGCAACGGCCTGCTCGTATAGCTTGCGGTTATTCGAGTCGGGGTCGTCTTTCAGGTTCACGGTGTCGATCGCAAGCTGAGCCGTGCGGACGCTCGGACGGTTCAGCAGCGGCGGCTGATCGACACGCGATTGACCTGACTGTACTAGCCGAAGCTGCCGCCATGATCGGCCCACCGTTCGTACCGGTTGCCGGCGACACCAGGCGAGTTTCACCGCCCGGTGACGGGCGGTTCTGCCACGTCGCCTTCCAGGACAAACCTGTAGGCGAGTCCGGCGAGGACTGCACCGATGATAGGTGCCACCCAAAACAGCCATAGCTGCTCGATCGCCCAGCCCCCGACGAAGATGGCCGGTGCTGTGCTTCGCGCTGGATTCACCGACGTGTTCGTGACCGGAATGCTGATCAGATGAATCAACGTAAGCGCGAGACCGATCGCCACGCCGGCGAAGCCGACGGGCGCTCGCTCGTGCGTCGCGCCAAGAATTACGATCAGAAACATGAACGTCATCACCACCTCGGTAACAAGCGAAGCGGTCAGCGTGTACTTGCCGGGCGAGTGTTCACCATAACCGTTCGCAGCAAATCCCCCAGCAAGGCTGAAGTCGGCATTGCCGCTCGCGATCAGGTAAAGAATGGCAGCACCTACGATTGCGCCTGCTACTTGTGCAATGACATACGAGGCAAGCTGCGAGCCGGGGAAGCGTCCGCCCACCCACAATCCAACCGACACGGCGGGATTGAAGTGTCCTCCGGAAATCGGCCCAAGCGCATAGGCACCGGTAAGCACGGTGAGCCCGAACGCAAGCGAAACACCGAGAAATCCTATTCCCAGTTGTGGAAAGGCAGCGGCGAGGACTGCGCTGCCGCAACCTCCAAGTACAAGCCAAAGCGTCCCAATGAACTCCGCTGCAATCTTAGAAAACATTGTGTTCTCCCGCGCACGTAGCAGACGCCACGAGGGTCGGCCCGTCAGATTCGCTTGGCGATCGGAAGCTTCGTAACCTTCATCGCTGTCTCGGCTCTTGCCATGGCCACCGCAGCGCGTGCGCGCGCCTGCTCGCGTTTGATTCGGAGGAAAGTTGCGTGCAAGTTAGTGCAATGCGAGCTCGTATAGCGGAACTCGTTCATGCCAATGCTGCGACCCCGCGCCTATGCTTGTCTTCGCATTTCTCGACAGTCCGCGGGCGCCGAGTATCTTTATTCGCCAGTCATGCTTCCCGACTCCTTGCCCGACAACGACATTGCTTCCGCATGGAGCCACCCCTTGACGGGCGCACGTATCCTGAATAGCACCGTCCTCGGGCGCCCCATTTTCGTCCGCGCTGGGCGAGCCGACGGCACCACCCCGGATCGCGCGTGCCCACGGCCGCCGCTAAGGAACCCGCCCGCTGCCGGTCAGTCACAGCGTCGCGGCGACGCCCGATCACCCCAGCTTCCCATCGGCCCGCGCAAGTCAAGCCGTCCTACGCTATTCTCGACGGCCGTCGAAGCGTTGGATTGACTATCCCTGCATCGGCTGGCGAAACTCAGAAAGGATACTTGAGCGGCCGGCGGAGCGCATTGGCCTCCCCCGCAACCCGATCAGAACCGGTACGCAGCTGCGAAGAGGATCGACGTGCGAGTGCCGAGGCCACCCTCGAGGAGAACGTAGCCGTCCTTGCCGAACTCGAACAGGCCGCCGAGCAGCGCGTTCCAGGGTTTTTGCGGCGACTGGATCACGACGAATTGGAGGTCGGTATTGGCAACGCTGCCCGCGACCTCCTCCTGGATGCGCTGATGCATCGCGCCGACCCATGCCGCCGCGCCCATGGAGTTGCCGACGGTGCCGTGCAGGCCCACCCTGGCCGAGAAGATCGTCGCCACCGGCTTCGTGTCGGCGATCAACACTTCGTTTTCGAACGTCAGCTTGGTCTGGGTGCGGTTCCAGTCGGCCACCCCGATGACAGTCAGGTCGTGCCAGTCGCTGACCTTGCCACCCCCTTGGAGGGTTACCCCTGCGCCGTAGGTCGGGCCACTGAACGCGGCATTGAGCTGAAGTTCCCTGGGCTGGATGATGCCCAGGACAGGATCGCCGGGTACCAGGATGAGTCCGTTGGTGGTTCCCCTCGTGTATCCGCCGAGGGCGTAGACGTCCAGGAACGGAAAGACCAGGACGTCGAACTTCGCCGCGACGTTCTGCTGGGTCGTGTCCACCGTATTGATCTGCAAGAAATTCTTGACCGACACCGGAGGCTTATTTCGCCCCAACTGCAGGTCCTGGATGTTCACCGGCTGCCGCCCCGAGTAGGCAGTGATCCCGATTCCAAACGGGTACGGAATTTGATAGCCCCTTGCCTCCGCCTCCACGCCCCATATTGGCAGTCCCGACCAATGCGGCTGGGGAGCCTCGGCGTCGTCAGCACGGGCGCCACCGTAAAAAATGGAAAGCGCGAACAGGACGCTCGCGACGAGCGGGGACCGCGGTATGGAACAGGATATTGTCATCGTTGAATGCCTCCCCGGATCCTTCCGTGCCGGAGCCACGCAGCCTGGTAGAGCCTTTGCCAATGCGGCGGAGAGGGATGCGCGCCCCATCGCCCATCGGCTGTTCGCGGCGCAGGGCCCCGCACTTTGCCCCCGCCTGGTGGGAAACTGCTTGGCCGCTCCTCCATGCACTATGTCATTTGGCCAGAAACTACCAGTGGCGGGGCGGGATGCAGAGGCGCGGTAGAGTGGACGCTGCGCCTCTGCTCGGCTACCGAACCAATTAACTATCCTTCCTGAACTTCGCCAGCCAATACTCCATTTGCTTGCCAGCCGCCTCTCGGCCACCGAGTCCGAACGACAGCGCCAAGGCCACGGCGACCGCTCCGAATGTCAGCAGGAACGCAAGGTTCACGATGTCGTCGGCAATGCCCATCGCGCGCAGTCCCATCGCAATCACCAGACCCAGCATGGCAACCCGGGCAATGCCGGCGAGGCTCTCCGAGTGCGTGGTGTCGGCGCGGCGAATTGCGTTGTAGGCGACGTTGGCCAGCCAAAAGCCAATGGTAAGAATCGCGGCACCGAGGACTACATTGCTGCCAAATCTGATGAATAAGGTGACGACATCGCGAACCTGGCTGAAGTCGAGACGGTTCGCTGCCTCCACGGTTGCGAATAACATGGCGAAGAACAACACCAGCATCGATACCAGCCGCGATGGCTGCATGCCCCCTGCGAACATGCCCGCGAGTCCAAGCTTTTCCGGGAGCGTGTCGAAACCCATGCCGCTCAACAGGCGCCCAAGCAACTCGGCGGCAAATTTGGCGACGTAGTAGGTGACGAGAAGAATAAGCGCTGCGGCAACGATGTTCGGAACAGCCGCGAGCATTTGGCCAAGCATGTCGGTCGCGGGCCTCGATATCGCCTCGATCTTGAGCGCATCCAGCGCTGCGATCAGCGCCGGCACGAACACGAGGATCAGCACGATGGTGCCGGCGATTCGCGAAATGCGCAGGGTTGGATCGATTCCGAGGCGATGCGCGCCTTGATCGACGCCGGTAGCGGCAAGGATATTGCTCACCAGTCCTGCAAGCACCTTTCCAAGCATCCAGCCGACAAAGCCGATAACGAGTGCAGCGACCATGTTCGGCAGCATGTCCAGGATCTTGGTCACCATCACCTTCACGGGGTCGAGCAAACCGCCCAGGTCGAAGACGTTTAGGATCGCCGGCACAAACAGGAGAACGACGAGCCAGAAAAGCATGTTTCCGACGCTTTTGCGCATTGGCTGCATGCCGGCGCTGGCGGAGAGCTTTTCGTCCAAGCCACTTGCATCGAGCGCGCGGGTGACGATGCTGCGCAATGCGACCGCGGCGAGCCAGACGACGAGGGCGAGCAGCGTGCCCGCTAGCAGACGCGGCAGATAGGCGGCGATCTCCTTGACCAGTACCTCGAACGGACCAGAAGCGAGCGCCAGATTGAGCGCGTTGAACACCGCGATTAGCGTGATAAGAATCACCAGCCAAAAGGCTCCGGCGGAAATCCCTGACTCCAGATCGAGCTTCTGCTCGGTGCTTTTGGCTACCTGAGTGTTTAGTCGCACCATCGCGAGCAGCCGCCGGATTCCGCCCCGCACGACCACTGCCACGATCCAGCCGATAATGAGGATAGCAATCGCGGCAAGGATGCGAGGCAAGTTTTCACCTAGTGCGCTTATCAGCGAACTGCCTATCTCCGAGAAATCCATGTTGCCCTCCCAGCAGAATTTCAGAAGCAGCTAAACCAGCAAACTCTGCGGTGCTTAGCCGCAGATTCTGCTGCGCGAAACGAGTACGCGAGGCGGCGCTGCCAGCATTAGTTGCTGGACGACCCCCCATACGGAACATTTGGGCGCGAAGTCATGACGACGAGTTCGGCATGGTCTTTACGAAGGTGCAATTCGTCGAATTAGGACGGTAAGGGTGCGTTTCGCTCGCCCACCCAATCTTTGAGCAGGGTGTAGGTAACGGCGAGCACAACCGGACCTACAAATAGGCCCACGATGCCGAATGCGATCAGGCCCCCAATCACGCCTGCGAATATGAGCAGCATCGGCAAGTCGGCCCCCTTGCGGATGAGAAACGGGCGCAGGATGTTGTCCATAGTGCCGACGCCGACAGTCCAAACCAGCAAGGCAGTGCCCCACGCGGTCTGGTCGCTCCAGAAGAGCCAGATTACGGCGGGAACGAGCACGAGGATGGGCCCGATTTGCGCGATGCAGAGGAGCAGGATCACACCGGTCAAGAGCCCGGCGAACGGGACCCCGGCCACGGCGAGACCAAGGCCGGCCAGAACGGTCTGCGCCAACGCGGTGACGACCACGCCGAGAGCGACCGCCCGGATGGCCTGACCGGCAAGCACTACGACGCCCTCGCCCCGATCGCCCGCGAGCCGGCGGCCGAAGCGGATCAGACCTGCTCTCGCCGCTTCACCCTGGGTATACAAGACCACCGCGATGATCACGGTCAAGAGAAACTGGAGGCCCAGCATGCCGAAGCTGCCGACCGCGCTGGCCACCCACTGCGCGGCGGCGGATGCATGCGGTGCAAGACGCGCAACGAGGTCCTCCTTATCGGCCGCTGCAATGCTCGTCCAGCGCTCGGCAATCCTCGCTCCGACCAGCGGCACGCGCGAGAGCCACTCGGGGGGCTGGGGAATCGTCGCGGTCGCTAACGTGCCCAACCAGGCCGTGATCGTATCCGCATTGTCGACCAATATCTGGATCGCCAGCACCAGCGGCACGACGAACACGAGAACCATCGCGATGGAAATGATCGTCACCGCTAAGGCACGGCCGCGCACCGCGTGCTGCAGCTTGAGCATCATCGGCCATGTCGCCACCACGATCATCGCGGCCCAGATGATCGCAAGCAGGAAGGGACGCAAGATCCAGAACGAGCCACCGGTGAGAACCACCATCAACAGCACCGCGAGCACGGTACGCGTCAGGTCGCGCTGCGTGTTTGGGACGTGTCCGTCGTTTTTCAAGGGCGCCTCGCCCGTCTCACCGTGGCCATCGTTCGCGATGCGGCACTCAAATCGATTCCGTTGACTAGCGGCGGCACGAGTCCGGTGCACCGCTGCGCATCGCTCAGCGTCCGATCAAGAGTCTTCGGCCACTGCCGCGCTCGCGGAACCTCAACCAAGTGGTTCCGGTTCGCCAAGCGCGTGTCTCAGTTTAGATCACCGTCCTTGTAGTACTTGGTCCCCTTGGCGGTGAGTTCGAGCGCCAAGCCCTTATCGGTGAGCTGATAGAGCCAGACCCCCGGCGCCACGGCGACCGCTCCCTGATAGGCGGAACCCTTGTCGCCGGCCTTGGCCGCAGCCGTCGCCTGCGCGCCGAACTCCCAGCCGGAATTGATGAAGTTGTTCAGCGCCGCCTCGGTCTCGAACACCCAGACCACCTGGAATTTCTTGACCCCGAAACCCAGGCCAGCCTGGACCTCGGCCATCTTCATGTATGTCATGGCCTTGGTCTTGTTGTTGACCGCGATGCCTTCACCGGAACCGCCACCGGCGACGAGGATCTTCATGCCGAAGTTGCTGAAGGCGGCGTAGCCGGCAGCAGACTCGACCGCCTTGCGCGCCGACGGTTGCGCCTTGTAGACCGCGGCAAGCACCTGCTGCGCTGCCTTGCGCACCTCCGCCTGCTGTTCCGCCTTGCTTGCGCCGAGCGCGATGCCGGGCACCGCCACCGCAAGGCCCATTGCCAAGACCATCATGCGACGATTCATACTTCCTCCCTTTCAGTAACCGTGTCGGGATTCACGCGGCCGGCGTGAGCGTAGTTCCCCTTCCTTCGCTGCAGGTCATATCGAATCAATACGGCGGATTGACGACGACGTACTGCGATCCCTGGGGCTGATACCAGGTACTTCCGCATTGTTGATAGATCATGCCACCGTAGTTCACCGGTACGCAGCTTGGCGGCACGCTTTGAACCATCGAGCCTACGACTGCGGACGTTACGGCGACGGCGGCGCCAACCGCTGCTGCAGTTGCAACCGGATGATAGTCATTGTCCCAGCCGCCGCCACAGCAACCATGTTGATCGACATTTACGTTGACGTTCCGCTCGACATTGACGTTGTTGACGCTATTGCTTCGGACATTGTTGGTACGGGCATCAGCCCTGCTGTTGTTGACCTGCGCATTCTGCCTAGCCCCGCCGCCGGTCGACGCGCGAGCGCCACCACCGGCGCCTGCGGCGCGAGCACCACCGCCACCCCCACCGCCCCCGCGACCCGCAGCATAAGCGTAGGGGCCCGTGGCGAGGCTGACCAAAACGAGGGCAGCCAACGAGGCCGGAAGCAATCTACCCAATGCTCTCTTCATGTTGGTGCTCCTCTACTTCGTCTTCACCGGAACGATCTCAATCTTGGTCGCGCCCTTGGGAGGCGTGAACTCGAATACGGTGTCCTTGAAGTTGGGTTTCAGGTTCCAGTCGATCAAGGAAACCGACTGGGGACGCGCCTCATCGGTGCGACTCGTAATCACGACCTTGCGCGGCAGTAGCTTGCTCCCGGTAGTAATCCAGATCTGCCAGTCGGCCCCCGCTTGGCGAAAAGCGTAGTGGTCACAGAGATCGTTCCCAACGAAATCCTCGCCTGCATTCATCGCCGATTCGATCTTGTCGAGCGGTGCGTCCGGCGTACCCCAGAGAAAGAGATCCGCCAACGGAATTTCCACACCGTACTTTTCCTCCAGCCGGTCGATCAATTTGCCGATCGTCCCGGTGAATTCGACCGTCGAGTAATATTTTTGCGCCGGTGTGAAGAGGGTGACCGTCTTGCCGTCGTAGACGATCTCGCGCTCGGAGCGGGCGGTACGCATCAGGGCGCGGATCCTGTTCGGGCGCTCCACGTCCATATCGGCCGTCGCCGTATGCTGCAGCTTTTGCCCGTCAGCAAGAACGCGCTCGCCGGTGAGTTCGGTTGACACTTGAAAGCGCTTCAGCTTCTGCAAAAACGCACCCATGTCCCTGAGGGCCTGGATTGACGCGGGATCGACGGCACTCGCAGCCGGTTTATCAGTGCCGGGCGGCGGCGTCTGCGCATAGCTATTCGGTGCCGCGAACGACACTGCGAGGAGGCTAAAGGCCAGAATCTTTCGTACCATCAGTATCTCCCGGGTTGAGAAGCCATTACGGGCGGCGGAGTTTCTTCGTCGCGATGCAAGCCATCTCTGACCGCGTGCCATACGAAACCATGACGTGGATGCCCTAGCGGCGGGCCCGCTGACGGCCGATGTCCATGGACCAAGCCTCAGTTTCACTACTCGAGCGGTGTTTGCGGCGCGCCGCCGCAATTGCCCAGAATACAACGAAATTACCTAGTAGTACATGCTGCGAGAATGCACAATTCTTGTCTTCTCATTTCTCGACAGTCTGACTGCGCCGACATGGGTGCCCATCGGCCAGCTGCAGTATTGGAAGAGACTGCGGAGCCCGCCGTTACACGTGGCGCTGCCCAAGCGCCCCTCAGGCTAGGCGCGAGCTCAGTGAACCGCTAACGACTCCAGGGTTTCCGCTTGGTTCTGGTGGTGCAGGCAGCCGACGACCTGCGTGAAATCGAGGATGCAGTCTTTAGGATCAAACTGCGCACTCGGTACGCGGATCAAGGCCTTCACATTCGTCGATCGAGGCGAACGGGCGTTGCTCGTTGCCGGTGGCGGCCCGAAACCCGCGGTCACCACCCTCATTCGGGTGGTTCGCGAAGCAGCGCACTGCTCGTCCAGTTGAATCGGACGGTCAGTGCACGCACGAGGAAAAACAGCGCAATTGTGACGAACGCGGCTTGCGTCGCGCCCACACCCGGTCCAAACCTGAGCCCTACGAACGCCAGGCAGGCGGTCAGAATGACCAACGCCGAATACTGGCCCGGCAGCAACAGACGCGGGGTCTCGCGTACAAGCACGTCGCGCAGCAGCCCGCCCCCGACCCCGTTGATCACTCCCACGAGCACGACACCGGGAATTGAGATTTTCTGCGCCAGCGCCAGCTGCATTCCGACGATCGCAAACGCAGGCATGCCGAGGGCATCGATCAATTCGATGAACTTGTCCAGCCAGGCTCGGTTGAGGACCGACACGAGCCATTTCGCGGCGAGGCCGACGAGGACGGTTGCGAGGGTGATCAGTACCAAGTAGACGCTATTAGTCAGGAGCACCGGGGTTCTTTGTAGCAGGAGGGCGTCCCGTATCAGTCCACCCCCCGTTGACGATATCAGTGCGATGACGAACACCCCCACGATGTCGTAGCGGCGGCGAACGCCGACGAGCGCGCCGGAGAGTGCCCAAGCGAACGTCGCAAAATATTCAAAGTACAACGGAATGAAAAATTCGTCCTGCATGGGTCGCGCTCCTGTTGGCGTCAGAACCCGCTCGCCGGCGAGCCGGGCCGGTCTCCGCAAATGCGCCCAGCTTCTCCACCAGCGTGCTCCAACTGAAGGGATGGTCGTGGTTGAACTATGCAAGCTTCCTAATGTGGCTCCAGACCCTCACTTCAATCTCCACATGTTCCCCCTCTGCCCATGAGTTGTGCAATCGACTCTTTCAAGACGCGACGAGTCGATAGCAGCCACCAATGGTTGACTGCTTCGGTCGATTGTGAATTTACCGACGTCTCGTTCGCGAAATCCAACACTGTCCGAATTACCGGGCAACCTGAAGTTGGCAAACAAGCTGGACAGAGATGCGAGGCGGCTGCTGGCGATCAAGCACGCCTCGAAACTGGGTCCAGGCGGCGAAATCATCGTGGCACAGGATTTCGTCCCGCTTAGTGGCGATAACCTTTCACACGAACCTTGAAGCCCATCGCCGGGCCAGGCGTGGGCGCGGTCTTGGTCTTGAGCACGTAGTCGGGTGATTCCAATTCCAAATCGAGCTTGTGGAACACACGGGCCATCGACAGTGCCATCTGCACCTCGGCCAGGCTCTTGCCCAGGCAGGTGTGCGGGCCGCGGCCGAAAGGTGAGTACACGCCGGGTTGCAGATGCTCAGCGCGTGGCTTCTGATAACGGTCGATGTCGAAGGTCTTGGCCCTGGGCCAGTATTCCTCCATGAAGTGCGGCACGCTTGTGCCGATGTAGATCATCTCGCCTTCATAAATTTGATGGCCTTCGAACACGAAGTCTTTGTTGGCAGTGCGCATCTGTGCGACGGCGATCGGGTAGAGACGCATCGTTTCCATGATTGCGCCGTTGAGCGCCGGCAGCTTCTTGAGGAGCCCTTCTTCATCCAGGTCGCCAGCCGCGAACAGTTCATCCACTTCCTTGAGCACGCGCGCTTTGACTTCCGGATGCTTGAGCACGGAGTAAACCACCGCGGAAGTGGTGTTGGCGACGGTGTCGAGGCCTGCGACGTAGGGGCCAGTCAGGGACACGATCAGATCGCTCTCAGGCATCTTCTCCGGCGTTTCAATGTGCGCCGCCATGATGTCGTCGATCAGGTTTCGATCTTCCGGCTTGGTCGTGGCATATCGCGCTTTGGCGTCCTTGATCATCTGGTAGCCCAGCTCCATGAGCTTGCCCTTGGCTTTCTTGTATTGAGGACGCTTGAGCAAAATCCTGGGGCGTTGACGCGTGACCAATACGTTGAGGATGTAGATGATCGCGGTCCGGATGTCCTTCACATATTCCAGCGGCGCCGCACCGGTGAGAATAGTGCCGAGCTGATCGACGACCATGTACTGCATGGCTTCAACAACGGGCACTTCCTTGCCTACGGGCCAATCGCGCGTGAGCGAGCCGTCTGTGATTGCGACGAGTTCGTTGTAGCGGCCCTTGATCGATTCCTTGGAATAGCCACTGCGCATGATGTCGCGCAGTTCTTTGTGGCTGTCGCCGTCTTCGCCGGTGAGCATGCGCCTGGCGCCGTACTCGCTCAGCAGGCCTTCCCAGAATTCTCTTGAGCGCAGGCAATCCTTGGCAGCGCGCGTGCCCATGAAGTTGGCGGCTTCAACGCCGGAGATCAGGACGTATTTCTCGCCGAGAATGCTGAGGCGACATACTGGACCGTAAGTGCGGTAGCAGTGAACGAAAAAGTCCGCAGGTCCTTTGACCATGCCGAAAAAGCTGCCCAGCAACGGCAGTCCGGGTACTTGAGGCGTCTCTTTCAGCGCAATGGGTCCTGGAGCAGCACTCACGGCGATCCCCCAATTTTGGATGCCTGTCCGGCGCATGGAAGGTTCGTATGTGGCACGGGCTAGGCTTCGGCGACGACAATTTGCCCGCCGACAACTCTAACGTCGAAGGTACGGAGTCTGAGTGCCGCGATCCCAGCGACGGAGCCGGTGGTAATGTCATAGCGCCAGTCACAGCCACCGCAGGTGACGATCCGAGACTCGACGCATCCTTTCGCGAGGCTCGTCCCGCAACGAAGGCACCAAGCCTCGGTCGCATAGATGACGCCATCGACCTTGAAGACCGCGACCGTGTTGCTCCCGATTGTGAGGGCAGCCCCTTTTCCTGGAGCTAGGCGATCCAAGTGCGCGGTCCCGATCAACACGGACATTGGTTTCTTCGTAGATAGCGAGCGTTACCCTGCATCGGTGCGGTGGAAACGCGCGGATTCATCAACCGGAGGGCGGCGCCCTCCCTGGAAGCAGACGATCAATGATCTCCCGCAGAAGCAGCACCGTCCTCTCATTTCTCGACTTGCGCAAAATCTGCTTGATGAGAGGGAACCGTCAGCGAACCGTCAGCGCAGCCGCACCCGTTCCGGGCTACGTTCCGGGGCCGCTCGCCGGGAGTCACCGGAAATTGACAATTCTCGCCAAGTTCGTAGAATACAAATTGGTCCTTGCCACCCCCTGTGGTGGGGCCATTTTGATGCGCCGCGAATTTGCCGCAGAGGCTTGTCGAGTGCCTCTGCCCAAAGGCAGGGCATGGCGTCAGCGAGTCGGCGGATTCACGGCCGTGCCCGCCCTCATTCGCCAACTTGGCGCGGATCCCCTCGCGATACTTGCGGACATCGGGCTCGCTCCGGAATCGCTCGATGGGCCCGACCAACGCATTCCGTACCCTGCGATGGGCGAGTTGTTCCAGGAAGCGGCGAGGAGGACGGGTTGCTCGCATTTCGGACTGCTCTGCGGGCGCGCATGGCATCTTTCTGACCTGGGCCTGGTAGGCGAAGTTGTGCGGAATTCCCCTACGGTCGGCAGGGCGCTGCGCACGCTCACGACCCATCAACATCTCATCAGCGACGGGGGGCTCACATTCTTGTTACCACGTGACAGCGCAGTGGACATCGGTTACGCCATTTATCACCCCGGCGTGGACGGGGCGAGCCAGATCTACGACACGATCATGGCGGGATACTGCAATTTCCTGCATGAGCTGTGTGGCGCCGGCTGGACGCCGTCCGAGGTTTTTTTTCCGCATTCGAAGCCTTCGGACGTCGACCCCTATCGGCGATTCTTCCGGGCCCCGTTGCGGTTCGATTTCGAATTCTGCGCGCTACGGATTTCTGTTCATTGGCTGGAGCGGCCGGTCCAGAACGCGGATCCTGCGCTGCTTCGAATCGCGGAGAAACAGGCGGAGGCCGCCGGGCGCGGCGAACTGCTCCAGCAGGTCTATCGGGCGTTGCGCGTCCTGCTTCTTCACGGCAAGAGCTCGGGCAACGACGTGGCACGAATGCTGGCAATGCATCGCCGGACCCTGAACAGGCGCCTGGAGGCACAGGGCGCGACGTTTCAGGGGGTTCTCGACCAGGTCCGCTTCGAGGTGGCGCGCCAGCTGCTTGCGGATACTCATGTGGCTATCGACGACGTCGCGGCGGCGCTTGGGTATGCCGGCGTCAGCCCTTTCCTGCGCGCTTTCCGGCGATGGAGCGGCGCGACCCCAGGCCGATGGCGGCGCACCGCTCATGCGAACTAGGCAACGGCCGCGTCGATTCTCGCGTTGAGCCAGAAACTACTCGGACTCGCCGCCGGGCCATTGCTCACGGGCATGCTCTTCGACGCTTACGGATTGCGGTTCGCGATGTCCGTGGTATCCGACGGCATCGGCCGGGCGGTGCGGGCCATTGCTTGTGGTTATAGGCTGGCTTATATAGCTGCCACGGGCAAAACCGGCGGAGCGGGCGGGGCGAGGAAAGCCAAGCCGGCTGCGGCAAAGGCCATGAGCAGCCAGATGGCTCTCAACCGTAGGTCATCATTGCTGCGTCGCACAACGAATCACTTTAGCGCTGGCCGCTTCCGGTGCGCGGCGTCCACCCCGATGCCCATCCATGCACCAGGACGCGAAGGAGATCAAGGGTTCGGTGCTGTGGCCAGGCTCCCGGCTGGTAGGATGCGGTTTCCCGCCGCCTGTTGAGGGCTTTTGGCCGCTTTTCAATGACCCCTTAGCAGGACGTCGTGGGGCTGTTAGCGCACAGGTGACCATGGACTACTTCGTAAACGCACTGCGCGACAATCCAGAACTGGCGATATTTCTCACGCTCGCGATTGGCTTCCTGATCGGGCGCGTCAAGATCGGGAGCTTCAGCCTCGGGATCGTCGTCGGGACGCTCCTGGCCGGCGTCCTGGTCGGGCAGCTCGATATCAAGGTTCCGGCCATCGTGAAGGTCGTCTTCTTCGATCTGTTCCTCTTCACCACCGGGTACAAGGTCGGACCGCAGTTCTTTCGCGGGCTCAAGCGCGACGCCATTCCGCAAGTGGCGCTCACCGTCGTTCTATGCGTCGCGTGTCTGCTGACCGCGTTTGGGTTCGCGAAGCTGCTCGGCTATGACCCGGGGACTGCGGCGGGTTTATTGGCCGGAGCGTTCTCGGAGTCCACCGTCATCGGCACCGCGGGTCAAGCGATCCAGCGCCTGGCGTCTCCGGATGCCGAGAAAATCGCATGGCTGAACAACATTCCGGTTGCCTATGCCGTGACCTATCTCATCGGGACCGCCAGTCTGGTCTGGTTCATTCCCACGATCGGTCCCAAGCTGATGCGGATCAACCTGCGCGAGGAAGGTGCACGGATGCAGGCTGAGATCGCGGGAAGCGCGGGGGCAGAGCACGGCGTCGTCTCGGGGGCCCGCCACTTCGATATCCGAGTGTACCAAGTGACTAACCCGGCTCTGGCGAACAAGACCGTGGCGGAGCTCGAGGCATTGCCCGAGGCCGCGCGGGTGTTCATCGTGCGAATCCGCCACCGCGGCGAAATCGTCGAAGCAACGCCCGCCTCGGTCATTCACGAGGACGACCTCGTCGCGGTAATCGCCCGGCAAGAGATACTCATTGAGCGTGGGTCCAGGATCGGCCCGGAGATCGACGACAAGGCCCTGCTCGACATACCGGTCGAATCGCTGGAGGTGGTGATTACGAATCGGTCCATGGTCGGAAAGAGCCTGACGGCGCTGGCGCAGATTGAATCCGCGCGCGGGGTATTCCTGCGAAAGCTCACGCGGTCCGGCATAGAAATCCCCATTGGCAGCATCACCCGAATCGACCGCGGAGACGTTTTGCACCTGATCGGCCCAAAGCCCGAAGTCGAGCGGGCGGCCAGCGAACTGGGGTATGCGGATCGTTCCACCACGACGACGGACATGATGTTCGTGGGCATCGGGATCGTGCTTGGAGGGCTCGTTGGCCTGCTCTCGGTTACCGTCGCGGGCATTCCGCTGACCCTGACTGCCAGCGGGGGTGCGCTGATCATGGGGCTGGTGTTCGGTTGGCTGCGCTCGGTAAATCCGTTCTTCGGGCGTATTCCCGAGCCGGCGATCTGGATCTTTGATACCGTCGGACTGTGTATCTTCATCGGTGTCGTCGGCCTGAGCGCAGGCCCAAGCTTCATCTCGGGGCTTCAGAAAACCGGGCTCAGCCTGGTCGGCGTGGGTCTCGTTTCGGCGCTGGCGCCTCACACGATAGGCATCCTCTTCGGCCGCTACGTCCTGAAAATGAACCCTCTCATCGTTCTCGGTGCCTGCGCAGGAGCTGGGACGATCACCGCCGCACTTCGCGCCGTCCAGGATGAGGCGCGCAGCAGCGTTCCTGTGCTGGGTTACACGGTCCCCTACGCCGTCGGCAACATTCTCCTCACCGCGTGGGGACCGGTGCTCGTGGCGATGATGACCCTCGGCAGGTGAAGGCAGCACGCCCCCCCGGGGGATCCGCGTTGCGCGCAGCGCCGCTGGCGGAACGATCGCTCACATCCGCGCAATTCAGGCTTGGCTTGACTGTTAGGAACAGTCCATGGCAACGAGACAATCGGGCTTTGCTTATTCGCCGCTGGTGTTACGGCTTCTTTTTTGGATTGTTTGAAATTTCCCGAGAACTAAAGATGAGCGGGCTCCAATGAGCACCGAGAACGTTGTCGAGAGAGAAGTCCGCGATCCGGTGCTAAGTCCCGTGGACCGAGTATCGGAACTGCTCTTCGGGCTGTTTATGGCGCTCACCTTTGTCGGCGCAGTGTCGGTCGCGGAGGCGGGCCGCCAAGAAATCCGGGCAATGTTCGCCGCTGCCTTGGGCTGCAACCTCGCTTGGGGCCTCGCTGACGCCGTTATGTACCTGGTTCGCACGGTGACGGACCGCGGGCGTTCGCTCACGCTAATCCGTGACGTTCGCGCGGCCGCGGACGCGAAAACAGGCCGCAGGCTCATCGAGAGGTCCCTGACGCACGTCGCGGCGGGTCTCGTCTCGGAGGCGGAAATCGAGAGAATTCGCGGGCGAATCGTCGCGCTGCCGTCCGTGTCGGAGCGACCAACCCTGAAGAAGAACGACCTGTTCGCCGCCCTCGGGGTATTCCTGATCGTGGTCGCGGCGACGTTTCCTGTCGTATTGCCATTCGCGATGTTCGAGGATGTCGGAACGGCAAAGGTATTATCGCGCGCCATTGCGCTGGCGATGCTGTTCTCCGGAGGCCTAGCGCTTGGCCGATACGCGGGGTACGGCAGTTGGAAGGTCGGGCTCATGATGGCAGGACTCGGCACGGCGCTCGTGGCCGCGATCATCGCGCTCGGCGGATGAAGGTTGTAATGCGGGCCTTGGCCGCGCTTACGGTTGTCGCGGCTGCGACAGCGTTCGCTGGTGAAGACGAACATAACGGGAGCACAGGCTCCCCTCCCACAAATCCCTCGTGGGAATTCGCGATTAGCGTCTACCCCACTGCGGTTCGCGACGGTGAGAACTACACGTCGGCCATTGGGATTGCCGATCGCGGCCCGCTGCACCTCGAGGCGAGGTACAACTACGAATCGGTCGGCGCTCGCTCGGCCTTCGTCGGCTGGACGTTTTCTGGCGAAGAGAGCGTGGCATGGGAGTTCACACCGCTGCTCGGCGGCGCGTGGGGAACGACACAGGCATTCGCGCCGGGGCTGGAGGCCACCTTGGCCTGGCGCCAGCTGGACTTTTACGTCGAGGCCGAATACGTGCGCGACAGCAAAGAGCTAACGAACAGCTACACCTACGCCTGGAGCGAATTGGGTTATCGGCCGGTCGAGTGGCTTCGCGTCGGGATCGTCGGACAACGCACCCGGGTCTATGGCGGCGACCGCGAGTTCCAACGCGGGCCCTTCGCGCAGCTAACATGGGACCGTATTACGATCGGCGGCTACTGGTTCAACCCGGGTTCGAACGAGCAGGTTTTCGTGGGTTTGATCAGTGTGACGTTCTAAGCACGCTCGGCTGAAACTTGTTCTGCCAATTTCATTACTCGTACGCCTTAAGTGCCGAGGGTCGCCGACCGGCCCAATTCCGGACTGTCAATCCCACCGCCTCATCTTGCGCATCGCAGTCATTCGACATCCGGCCTCGAGCCGCAGGAGACGCGATATCGCTCGACGATCGCGCTTCCGATCGAGGCGTGGCTTGGTTCTTGAGTTGAGCCGCCACCAACGATGTAAACTGCGTCGTGGGTCGTTGACCATTGCCTCGCGTTTCCAATTGGCCATAATTGGCACGTGCGATTGGGAACGCCGAACCCTGGCGCCGATAAATTGGCGCCGTCACAGGAGCGAGCGCTGTAATGTTTAAGGGTGAGTGGGCCGCAGCCGGCAGCCCAGAACTCCAGTTCGGCGATGCGGGAGAGGTCTTTTGCTTCCAACGCCAACTCGCGCAATTATCACGCCATACTGCTGTCGAGCCGATGATGCGCCGTCCACTCGCAACGGTTCGCTCCGTTAGGCAGCATCACCGATACGAGTAATGCCGCTACGAGAGCATGTGGAAGTCATAGAAGGCATCCACCGGATTCATCTCTCCGGTGAATGCTCTCTCGTTGAAGCGGTTGACCACATTTCGAGGGCAATCGCATATTGCCGGGAACAGAGGGCGGATAAGCTGCTCATCGATGCCACAGGTGTGGCGGGGGTCCCGGTCCCGACGCTAGTTGACCGCTTTTTGATGGTTGAAGAGTGGGCACAGAAAGCGCAAGGCATGGTTGTCGTAGTGCTGGTCGTCCGCGCCGAATACATTCATCCCGAGAAGTTTGGTGTGAAGCTGGCGATGGAATTTGGCTTGACGGCAGACATTTATACTTCCCAGCCTGAGGCGATGAAGTGGCTGCATGGGCTTGAATGAACGCCCGCTTGCGAGAAAGCCGGGTGGCCGGGATGGGTCGAGGCCGTGTGGAAACGTGGTTGCCTAACTGGAAAGATCGCCTGGACTGAAAATGCGCCGGATGATCGACAAAGAACTGTCTCGCGTGATTCTTCAAATCACTGCTCGGCCATAGCCCTAGCGCTTGCAATTGCTTGCTAGCGGACAACGCAAGCCTGCCCGCGGCTCCGCTCCGCAACGAAACGGTGTACCACCGACTTGGAACTTACGTGGAAGATCGAGCGAGCGATCATCGTGGGCATCGATCCACCGGCCGTGGGCAAGGAGACGGGCGATAGTTGCCCATCGTTGGTGCGCGGCCAAGACGGTTACGACTACGCCTATTGCCTGCTCAACGGCGGTCATTCCTGGGATGGGGGCTACGGTTTCTTCGAAGCCCTTCTAGGCTACGATCTTAAGCAATAGACTTCGTGTGGTCATTCGAAGCTTCGAAGCATCGGGACGGCTCCAAGATGGGCGCATTACCGTCACCGATTCGTCATGGGTGAGCAGTTGGCACAGGGAAGGAGAGGCACATATGCGAAAGCCTCTTGCCATCGGCCTTATCGGCTGCGGCTGGCTTGCGCGGGCAGTACACGTCCCAATCCTAAGACGTTTGCCGGACGTGGACCTTATTGCAATCGCCGAGCCTGATCCTGACCGGCGACAAGAGGCCAAGCATTGTCTTCCTGCGGCCATCGCCTATGCGGATTATCGTGATGTCCTGAAAATGCGAGACGTTGAGGCAGTCATCGTGAGTGTGCCGACTGCACTCCACGGTGAAGTGGCGATTGCAGCGATGCAACTTGGGAAGCATTTGTACCTCGAGAAGCCGATCGCTGTGAGCTTGGGGGAAGCCGACAAGATCGTTAGCGTCTGGAAGCAATCGGGCGTCGTTGGGGTGGTTGGATTCAACTATCGCTTCAATGCCCTTCACCAAGCAGCGCGGATGCAGATCGAGGCCGGCAAACTGGGATCCATCATCGGCGCGCGAACGGTATTTGCTACCCCCACGCGTTCCATGCCAGCCTGGAAACAAACTCGCTCCATGGGTGGTGGCGTATTACTCGACCTGGCCTCCCACCATATCGACCTCGTGAGGTTCCTCTTCCAGCAGGAAGTGCGAACGGTCTATGCCGTCATTGAGTCGTATTGCTCGGAACACGATACCGCCATGCTGCTCCTCCGGCTCGCCGGTGGGGCGTGGGTCCAGTCACTTTTCTCGCTCGGTGGGGTGGAAGAAGATCGATTCGAGATCTATGGCCAAGCAGGCAAACTCACGATAGACCGATATCGTTCGTTGGATGTGGAGTTCCTTGGCGCTGGAAAGGCAACCTCACGCCTCCGTCGCGTGAACAAGCGCTTGCGATCTGTTCTGTAGGGTTCCGTACTTGGTTAAGAAACTGCAGTCACCGTGGCATGAGCCATCCTATCGCGAATCGTTGTCCCGATTCGTGTCTGCCACGCGCGAGGGCGTCACGGTCTCGCCAGACTTGTCGGACGGCTACCGCAGCCTCGAAGTAATCTGCGCGGCGGAAGAATCGGCGCAGACAGGGCAATGCGTCTCTTTGAAGCCTTCAGTGAGCGACTCATAGAGGAAAGCGAGGACGGCCGGTGAGGGAGGAAGCGGTGACCGAGGGCAATGTGCCAGAAATGTCAGTAGTAGTGGTCTCGCTCGACAGCTACGAACGTATTCGCCTTACCCTAGCAGCTTTGAGCGCGCAGACGGCAAAACGTCGATTAGAGATCGTCATCGTCGCTCCTTCGAGTCAAGGGCTCAATCTTGATGAGGCAAGCCTTAGCGAATTTCTGAGCTTTCAAGTAGTCGAGGTTGGTCCGATTCGTTCAACCGGAGCAGCAATCGCTGCCGGCTTTCAAAAGGCGCGAGCTCCCGTCGTCGCCTATGCGGAGGAGCACTCATACCCGTTCCCGACTTGGGCCGAAGCGCTTTTGCTGGCTCACCAAAAACCGTGGGCAGCGGTTGGGCCCGCAATCGTCAATGCGAATCCGGGGACACTCATCAGCTGGGCCAATCTCTTTGCCGACTTTGGCCCTTCGGTCGAACCAGCGTCGGCGGGGGTAACATCCCAATTGGCGTGGCACCACGTCAGTTACAAGCGGGCCCTCCTTGCCGGCTACGAGACAGAGCAGCTTCGAGACTTATTGGAAACTGAGGGTTTTCTCCACCAAGCCTTGCAAAATAGAGGTTATCAACTGTATTGCGAGCCGGCGGCGAAATCGAACCACGTGAATGTATCAAGCGTATTCTCCCTTATACGATGTGAGTTTGTCGGCGGCCGATTGTTCGGGGCAGCCCGCGTGCGTCACGACAAGTGGTCAGTCGCCCGACGGCTTATCTACATCCTTGGGAGTCCATTGATCCCGATCCTGCGTCTCCGACGGGCCTTGCAGCAAGTTCGGAGGGCCGGTCAGTTCGACAAGTTATTTCCTCAGATCTTGCCGGGCATCCTCATCGCTCTGGTGGCGCATTGTCTCGGAGAGATCTGTGGATACGCTTTTGGAGCCGGAGATGCGGCTTGGCAGCGCGTTCCATGCGAACTGAATCGCCGCGCATTCCTGGCAGAATCCGAGAAATGAACGGTGCCCCGTTAGTGTGGATGTGAAGAGCGGTACTCATGATCTCTCTGCCAAGAAAGCGGTGGTTCGATCCAGGCCGACGCTGTGCAGAGCTTCTTAAATCGAAGCCGCACGGCTGTGAAACGTCATGAAGATGCGCGATGCGCCATTTTTTTCGATTGTGATTCCGACCTACAATCGACCCGCGCAGCTGTCAGCCTGCCTGCACGCGTGCGCACGACTTGATTACCCGCGTGACTGCTTTGAGGTGATCGTCGTGGACGATGGCGGAGCCGCGGCGTTGGGTGCGGTTGTCGCTCAGTTTCACGGTTTGCTGACGCTTAAGCTCCTGCGGCAGGCGAACGCCGGTCCGGGGGCGGCACGCAATCGAGGCGTACTCGCGGCTAAAGGAGAATTTGTTGCTTTTACCGATGACGATTGCTCGCCTTCCCCCGAATGGCTCCGGGCGTTGGCGGAACATTTTGCCGCATTGCCAGAGTGTGCGGTTGGTGGGCAAACGCTAAACGCACTTACGGACAATCTCTACTCCACGGCGAGCCAGCACCTGATTGCGTATCTATTCTCATACTACAACGGCGTGCCTCACGCCGCGCGATTTTGCCCGTCGAACAACCTCGCGTTCCCAACCAAGTCGTTTCTCGCTATCGGCGGCTTCGATGCAACGTACCGCTGGGCTGCCGCTGAAGATCGCGAACTGTGTGATCGCTGGCTGCATGGTGGGCACCGAATGATCTACGCCTCGAACGCAGTCGTGCATCACGCGCATGAACTTACGATGCGGACGTTTTTGCGTCAGCATTTCCGCTACGGCCAGGGCGCGTTCTACTTCCATAAGGCGTGTGCCCGCCGCGGGAAGCGGCGGGTCAAGGTAGAACCACCGGCCTTTTACTTCAATATGCTTTGCTATCCGCTCGTCGACGCCACACTTATCGACGCGCTTATCGTGGTTCTGCTGCTGGTAGTGACCCAGGTTGCCAACGCCGCTGGCCTGATCTTTGAGCGCACGAGGGAAAAGCTCGCATAGCTCCACGGAACGCAACAATCGTAACGGCACCTTAGACGAGTGTGGGAGGTGGGCCAATTGAGCCAGCCTCGTCCGCAGCTTGGCATCGGTGATCTTGGCCAAAGCAACATCGGCCCGATGCTCCATTTCACAGACTACGATCCGCGTTCGACCTCGCCCCGCGGAGGCCTCTTCGGCTTTTCTTTGTAGCATTACCGGGGACCAACCGCCGGGAGCAGGTTTCGACGTGCGGAGTCCCCGTCCTCCGATCTTCGCATCCGGCAGCCAGGCGGCTCTCGGCCGAAAGCGGCGTTCCACCTACCACTTAAAATGCGGCCATGGCGACACTTCAGCTCTACCCCTTCCGCTTTCGTGACCCGCTCACGTGCAAGTGGGTGCGCGCCCGGCACAGGATGCAGGTGCCGGAGATACAGCGCCACTATTCCGACTGGGAGATAACTGGCGCGCCCGAGGTTCGTCACGTCACGGAGACAAGCACACAGCCGTTCAATCCCTACGAGCGACAAGCGCCCGCACGACTACTCTCAGGCTGAATGTTCCTCCCGTTCTATGCACTCCGTGAGCGGCAAGGGCTCGGTCGGCAATAGCCGTCGATCGGCGGCGGCAGTACACTTGGCGCGGCTGAGGTCCAACCCAAGATGGGTGGTTGGCACGGCGATGACCGACGTCGCCCCGCCGGCAGATGCAACTATCGCCGCTGAAGCGGCGAGATCAACTCCGGCCGATGGGCCCAATTCGTGCTGCATCGAGGAGAAAATGCGGTTTTGCATGGTAACCACGTTCTACCCGCCTTTCCATGCGGGTGGCGACGCGATTTACGTCCAGGCGCTGGCATACGCGTTGCGCCATGAGGGCCATGACGTCGAAGTCGTTCACTGCGAAGACGCGTTCCGGGTACGTGATTCGCGTAAGCGTGAAACGGCTGCGAAGGCGGGCGACCATGATGGTATCGTGGCACACCGGCTGAGGCATCCGCTGGGTCTTCTGTCGCCACTCTACACGCAACAGACGGGACGACCGGGGTTGAAGCGACACTCGCTGAGAGTCATCCTCGACCGTGACTTCGATGTCATTCACTTCCACAACATCTCGCTTGTCGGCGGCCCGCGCGTGCTCGGCATGGGTCAGGCGCGGGTCAGGTTGTATACAGCGCACGACTACTGGCTAATCTGTCCGACCCATATCTTCTGGAAGAACCGGCAACGGGCCTGCGACCGCCCGACGTGCTGGACCTGCTGTATTCGCTCGGGCATCCCGCCGCAGCTGTGGCGGCTCTCGAACCTGATCAGTCGTGAACTGGAGCATGTGGACCTTCTGCTCGCCCCGAGCGAATTCGCCGCGGGCAAACATCGCGAGGCGGGGATAACGCGCCCGATTGAGGTGCTGGCCAATTTTTCACGGTTTGATCCCACCCCGGCGTTCAAGAGAGCAAATCCCGACCGGCCGCGCTTCCTGTTCGTGGGGAGAATCATCGCGGCTAAGGGCATCGGGCCCTTGGTCGACCTTTTCACGCAGCTTCCTGCATACGAGCTGTGGGTGGCCGGCGAGGGCGACCTGCTCGACACACTGGTGAGACGTTGCAGAAATGTCGCGAACATCCGCTTTCTTGGCCAAGTCGAGGCAGCTCAGTTGCCCGCGCTCTATGGCGCAGCAACGGCAACGATCATTCCATCACTCGTGCCGGAAGTGCTGGCACTCGTTATGCTGGAGTCGTTCGCCCATGGAACCCCGGTCATCTCGTTTGACATCGGCGGTTTTGGTGACGTGCTGCGCGCAACCGGCGCCGGGATTCTGTGCCACGACATGGCGGAGCTGAAGAGTGCCGTTCATCGACTGGCGTTGGACCCGGAGTTCGGCCACAGACTCGGGTCCATGGGACGCAAGGCATACCTGGAGCGATATACCGAGCGGGCGCACGTCGCCGCGTATCTCGGCCACGTGAAGGCGCTCCTCGCTAACAACGCACAGCGTCGGGCGTCGGGATGATGCGCGCGGTGCTCACTTTCCATAGCGTTGACGACGCCTCGGGAGCCTTGTCGTACGCGCCAGCGGATTTCGAGGCCCTGCTCGCGGCGCTGGCCGCTGCGAGCTTGCCGATCATCGACCTCGATACGCTGCTTACGGAGGGGACGACGCACGGCGTGGCACTGACTTTCGACGACGGGATGCGGTCAGTACTCGACGTGGCATTTCCCATCTTGCGCCAGCATCGCGCCCCTGCCCATCTGTTCCTCTGCACCGGAGCGATCGAGGGCGTCGCGACGGCTGCGAGCGGCTATTCGATGCTGACCTGGGACCAGATCACCCGCCTCGCCAAGGGCGGCGTTGCAATCGAGTCCCACACGCACAGCCACCGAGATTTGCGCACACTGTCGGATGCCGAGATCGACGGCGAATGCGCGACCGCAGACAGGCTTATCGAGCGGCATGTCGGACGCCGGCCACGATATTTTGCCTACCCATTCGGGCACGCCAACCGCCGCGTTGCAGAGTGGATCGCAAAACGGTACGAGGCCGCCTTCACCAATCGGCTCGGTTTCCTATCAATGCACTCCGGCCGAGGCAGCTTGCCGCGGGTCGACGCGCATTACCTGCGCGGAACGTTTGCTCAACTGCCGCTTACGGCGCCGCCGATGCACGTCTATCTGATGTTCCGGAAAGGGCTTCGCGTAATGCGCGGCAGTGAATGAGCAACTCGGGTCGGAGCAATGATGAATCCCCTGAGGGCGCCGACACATCAGTGTGACGCGTTCCAAATTGGGTGTGATGAAGTTGTGACTTAAATGTCAAGTTCCTGGTATCCCGGCAAATCCGTCAGAAACGCTGCGCGCCGTTTGGCGACCATCGCTGGCAACGTCATTGAGTACGTTTTCGCGGAAACGGAATACGTTCCGCAGGGCTGGCACGCGATCAAGGGTTGGAACGATCAGAGCGTTGCCGACGCGCAGGAAGCGCATTGGCCGAGCCTGGTGGAAAATTTGCGGGGCCCGGGACCCTTGGGTGTTTCCCATTTGCCGTCACACGCGACTCGCGAAGATCTGGCGGACCACAATATTATGATGTCGTACGGGTACGTCCTCGCAGTGGCGGCCGCAAGAAAGGATCAACTGTCGATTCTTGATTGGGGCGGCGGCGTGGGTCATTACTACCTTTACACCAAGGCGCTGCTTCCGGAGATCGGGATCGAATATCATTGTTATGACGTCCCGAACCTCTGCCGGCTGGGATCGAAGCTCTTGCCGCAAGTGAAAATGCACGACGACGAAACAGGCTTAGCCGGAAGAAGCTACGATCTCGTTATCAGCAGCAGCTCCCTACATTATTTTGAAAGGTGGCGTGAAGAAGTTCGAAAGCTCGCTGCTGCCACGGGCGAGTTCCTGTATGTCTCAAGACTGCAGGTCGTCATAAAGTCACCTTCCTTTGTCGTAATGCATAGGCCAATTCGCGAAGGCTATCCGGACTTGCTGGGTTGGTGCATCAATCGGCAGGAGCTCCTCAGTTGTGCCGAGGAATGCGAGTTGGCGCTGGTTAGGGAATTCGTCTTTACGGGACCTTGGACCATAAGGGGTGCCCCGGAAAAGGGTCACTGTCGCGGTTTCCTATTCCGACGCCAGCCGGCGCCGAATCGCGAGGGCTGATGGTCTTGGCGGCCACGCAAGTTCTGGCTGGGTGCCATTGGACTTCGGAGGGCGAGGACTCTGAGATGAGCGGCGGGAAAAAAGATTCCATCTTTCTCAACTCGGCGGCGCCGCCGGGCGAATTCGAGTTCAACGCTGAGGTTGCCGAGGTCTTTGACGATATGCTCGAACGGAGCATTCCCCTTTATCTGGAGCAGCAGGCAATGATCAGAGCCCTGTGCAGGAAGCTCTGGCTTCCAGGGACGAGCATATATGACCTCGGCTGCTCAACGGCTACCACGCTCATTGGACTGAGCCAGGAGCTACCGCCTTCCGCAACTCTCGTGGGCTACGACAATTCAGCGCCGATGCTCGAGCGCGCAAAGCGCAACGTCGACAAAAACGGCCTTCAGCAGCGCATCGCGCTGAGGCATGGCGACCTCAACGGGCAACTTTCAGATCTGCGAGTGGATAACGCGGGCATAGTTCTCATGTGCTGGACCCTTCAGTTCATCCGCCCGCTTCAAAGGGATGACCTGATCCGGTGGATTCACGATCGGCTCGTCGACGGCGGGTCGTTGATCGTGACCGAGAAGATTCTCACGGATGACGGGCACATGAATCGTTTTTTCGTCGATTTGTACCACGATTTCAAGCGGCAGCGGGGATACTCGGATATCGAAATCAGTCGAAAAAGGGAAGCACTTGAGAATGTGCTCATTCCCTACCGCCTCGATGAGAATCGGGACCTATTCGGCCGCAACGGGTTCAAGTCGGTAGAGACTTTTTTTCAGTGGTTCAATTTTGCCGGATTTCTATGCGTGAGAGGTGGCAGCGAATCGGCGTGATTCGCCCGCGGCAAACTGTCGAAGGCTGACGGCTACCGCCTCACGCTTGGTGCTGCGCGGACCGGTCTTGCGGCAAGGCCGGCACACGCCACAGCAGTCCTTCGAGCGAAGCGAGATGCCAGGGAAGGCGCCGCCAAGGAGGGAGGTGCGAGTCGAAGACCGCGTCGTACTCGCGCACTGGGAAAGCACCGCGCAGGATTTTGAACTTTGCCGCGCCGCCGCTGAGGTTTAGCAGCGTGCCTCGCCTCTCGGCGAGCAACATGGTGTGCATCATCACGAGCCGGTACAGACCGAGCGATTGAGGAAGCGCAACGTCGTATCCCACGATGGCGGATGTGATGCATCCGTTGGTGCTGTAGGTCACGCTGAAGCCGTCGATGCGCTCACCATGCATGAAGACATGTGTGCGAAAGAACGGCGTGCGCAGGACAAGGTCGAAAAAGCGCGCATTGTAGGCGGCATTCAGCCGGCAATGTTTTTCTATGTAGAGTGAATGGTAGAGGTGGGCGAGGCGCCCGGTGTCGATGGCGTCCGACCCGGAGACGTCGATCGTCCGGTACGGTGTCGTACGCAAATGTCGCCGATCGGTGTAAACATTGGATCTACGACGAAAGCGTGGATGTGCCGGGTCGACGATATACACCATGCGGCAGCAGACCATCCGGCCACCGGCCTCTTGTAGCGCATCGAAATGGGCACGGTTGAGGTGTGGGTTGACCGTGCGATAGACGATGGCGTGCGAGGGATATCGCTGTTGCAGGAATGTATTGAGCCGCCGATACCGCGCGATCGACAGAACCGTCTCCGGATTCGTCGCCAGCATCCAGTTGTTTACGTAGACACTTCGCTCTGCCCGGCAGGCACGCATCAAGCCACCATAGCCGCGCAAGGTGGGCGTTAGCCATGGCCGGACCCAGCATGCTCCCCGCTTTGCGACCTCCATGCTTGGGTAACCTGCAAAGCGGGCGACGGGCGAGCAGACATCGGGCAGACCCAGCGCAGGTTCGACGACGACCATGGGGAGGACGGTGTCCCACGCGTAGAGTAGACGCATCTCGACCGAGGCGTTGTCGATGAAGGCCCCTGGGCCCTCACGCGCCATCCCATCGAGATATGGCCTTGCGCACGGGTTGATCTCGCACGCCTCCGAAGATAGTTCGCGAATCGGGAGCGTCGTGCCGGCTCCGGCGGCCCCGTCTTCTACGAGAGAGGGGGAATGGTCCGAATTCATTGCCGTGGGCGCGCGGTTAGCCTACGCTGCCACAAGCGTCGCTCCATTAGTGCCTCGCCCGTGCCAGCGAGTCCGCCACGACCCAGGCGACACCGGTAAGGGCAAGATTAAGGGCGTTCTCGGACCAGATCACGTGACTCGAGGGATCGGCCAAAAGCATCGGCCCATGCACGAGCGGGGTGAAGGACGCGAACATCGCGGTCAGCAGGACTGCGGCGAGGCGGGCTTGAACGCCGGTCAGGATCGCAACGCCCGCCGCGATATGGGCAACCCCGGTTGCATACGCCCAGAACTCTTGCGTCGGCGGCAGCCATTTGGGGACCAGGGGGGCGGTAAGGTTCATATACGAAAAATGCGCTCCGCCGAATAGGAGCGCGCAAACCCCCAACGCCATTTGGCCCAGGCGCGTCAGCCGTGCACCCAGGGCCGCATCGATCCTGGCGCTACTGGCGTAGACGATCAACCCGCCTGCCGCGATTGCGAGCGGCTCGGCGGCGCCACTATAGGCACCGAACTCGGCGTAGTGGGCGAGAATCACGCGGCCGTTCATCAGGATGACGACAATGAGCACGTAGTAGGCGGTGAGCGCGGCGGCGGCCCGGGCCGTGGTTCGACGCCACTCGACGGCCGCGCCGGCGAATAGCATGAACACGGCAGCGGCATAAGCGAGGGCCGTGCGGCCGGCAAAGTCCTTGGGCACAGGCTGCCCCAAGTCGAAATCGCCCCACGCCAGGCAGACCATGGCCAGCGCCATCACGCCGAACCCGTAGACACGCCAGCCGAGCCCCATCTTCGTCTCTTGCGCGCTCACGACTTTGCAATCCACGCGAATGAAGCATCGAATTCGGCGTGCAGCAGTTGGCGCATCGTGGCGGGCATGGATTGCAAGGGGGGCGTTTCAGTGCTCGTTCTGGGGTAAGCCGTTCGCGATCTCGTAGTAGTCGCCCTTGTCCGCTACGTGGATGTGGATCCTAAGCTTGGTACTCGTCGGCAGATCGAATGCCCCCATGGCGATCCCAATCCAGTCTCTCTGAATCGGGTCCCAGAAAAGGGGAAGAGCCGCACGCGGAACAGAACCCTCGCCGCACTTTTTCGGAAGAGCGGAACCAGGTGACTTTGTCACCGCCTCGGACGTTCAAAGCTGCGCGCGGAACGTCGGTGGACGCAAAGAAATGGCCCGAGTGCTTTCGGCATTGCGAGCAATGGCAGGCATCGGGCGGGGGCAGATCACCGGCAACCTCAAAGGTCACCGCCCCGCAAAGACATGATCCTTTGTGCATGAGGCGTTCCTTTTTCCTTGGCCACGTTGGTCACGCTTGGCACATGCCGCGGCACGTCCGTCTCGCCCAAGCCGGGCGCCAAGAATATGAATTTGTCGTTACGGCTGCAGCAAGGAAGCGCGGGGTCTGCCAGATACAGGCAAGCAAGCCAGCGCGATCCTTACGTATTATCGTACGCAGCGATTGTATACGGGGCAAGAAAGGTGGTACGTTGAAGCCCGGCGCCAGTGCCTTGAACACCGCTTTGGGAGCGCGTTGACCGGGTCGCAAGTCACCGGCGGGCCGAGGTCGCGCTGGCGGTTGTACATGTGTCGTGCAGGTGTAGCATGGCGCGAGCCTGCGGAGATGCGCGAGGCCTCGAAACGTTGCCCCACACCAACCGGAGCAGGGGTGAACCGATGAGAAGTGTTAGGACCCTCATAGCGGCATTGATCGCCGCGATCGTTACGATTATTGGCACGCCGGCGCTCGCTGCTTCTTCTACCAGCTTCTATGTAGTCGCGCACGAAGATGACTGGCAGCTGTTCATGGGGATCAACGCCGCCCTCGATGTCCTCGCTGCGGATAGCAAGGTAGTCTTTGTGCACACTACTGCGGGGGACGCGGGCCTGGGCACTGGGACTGGAGGGACCCCGGTGCCGTTCTACCTTGCCCGGGAGAACGAGGCACGGAGCGCCATTCGATTCCTTGCAAACGTTGGCCTCGTCGGTGCCGGGCCCAATGGCACAGCCAGCACCATTACAATCAACGGCAAGAGCCTGCAACGCGTTGCGTACAGGAACACGGTGGCGTACTTCATGCGTCTGCCGGACGGGAATGTAAACGGCGGTCGGGGCTACCCCTCAACCGGCAATCAGAGCCTGCTCCTGCTTGACCAGGCCGCAATTCCGCAAATATCGGCGATCGACGGCTCAGCGGTCTATTTTGGTTGGGCGGATTTCGTCGCAACGCTTCGCGGGATCCTGGTATACGAGGCGCAGGGATCGCCCGATGTTTGGGTCAATGTCCCGGAGACCGATCCGCTCATCAACCCCAACGACCATCCGGACCACATCTACACGGGTATCGCCATGCTGGATGCAATCGCGCCGCTCCCGTGTGTCAATGCGGCGTTGTTCACCGGGTACGCCTCAGCCACGATGCCCGTCAACCTTGGTTCCGGGGCGATGATGCTGCAGACCGGTCTGTGGGCGGTCACAACGGCGGCACTGACCGATAGCTATCAGCTCAGCACCTGGGATGCTGACCACAATGCTTTCGTCGGCCGAGAGTACTTCCGAGTCGTTGCCGGCGCCGACCCATGCGCATTTTGATCCCGCGCGGGTGAGCGAAATCTATCCCCGAGGGCACCGATTCCACCATACCTAATCTAATGGTCCGAGCCGTCTGCGTATCCGTCTTCCTGCTCGTGCTTTCGTGGCCTACGGCTGCGGATAATGCGAAGCCGCTGACCACGATCCTTCTGGTCGCCAAGGAGGAGATACGCGATCCTAACTTCAAAGGCTCGGTCGTGCTAGCGATGAACAACATCGCTCCCGCCCCGATTGGCGTCATCATCAACAGGCCGACGAAAATCGCTGTGTCGCAATTGTTTCCCGACGTCGAACAGCTGGCGCACTTGGACGACAAGGTGTATTTCGGTGGCCCGGTCGGGTTAGAGATGGTGTCTTTCCTCGTTCGAACCGATGCGGCGCCCGAGAATGCGACGGAGGTAGTCGACGGCGTTTACATCAGCACCAATCGGGAATTGCTGCGCAAGCTGCTCGACCGCGATAAACCGATGGAAGGCCTGCGGATCTTCATTGGCTACTCGGGTTGGGCCCCCGGTCAGCTCGAGGCCGAGATTGCGCGCGGCGACTGGACCCTCGCGCCCGCCCAGGCAAGCTCAATCTTCGACAACAAGACCGAACGGCCGTGGCCCGACCAGGAGACGCCTGACAGCGGGGAACGCACGTGACGCTTGCCATCCTCGCCCTGGGAACGGTCGGTCTAAGCTGCCCCGGCAGGTGATGCCGCCTGAGGTTCATGCAGCCTGACGGTGATGAGCCGCGCGCAGCTGGCCAGCAACCGGCACTAATGCAGAAAGCATGTAGCCAACTTTGCTGGTCTGCCGCCAGATTACCCTGAGCTGGTCTGTCTAACAACATCGGATGTGCGCACGCGTTCCGTTAGGGGCGAGCGCGGAGCGTGTGCTAGATTTCACTCAAACGGAATCTCGTCGAGTTGGGGGACAGTGCGCACATGGACGCGTCCGTAAACACGAGCGCCGGGCGGCGGCTCGAAACCTTCAAGCGTCTGCTGGCCCACTTCCGCGCACTCACTTCGCTGGAACTCGGCTTCGTGCTCTGGGACGGCTCAACCGTCCCCGCCGACCTTGCTCCGGATGCGCTGGCGATCGTCGTCGCCGACGAGAACGTGGTCGCGGCGCTGCTGCGGCGTCCGAACGCCGATACGTTCCTCAATCTCTGGGCCGCCTCGCGAATCGACATCCGCGGCGGCGACATTTTCGATATCCTCGCGCGCCAGCCCAAGCTGCGCAGCAGGGAAATCCGCAAACGTGTCGACAAGCGCCTCGCGATGAAGACCGGACTGCAGTTCTTGTTCGTGCCGCGCGGCGGACCATGGCCGCTCGAGGCCATCCGCGGCGACGAGGCGCGCAAAGGCGGGAGCGAAGAAAGCAACAAGGAGAACGTCCAATATCACTACGACCTGTCCAATGCTTTCTATGCGCTCTTCCTCGATCCCGAGATGGTCTACAGTTGCGCCTATTTCCGCGACTGGAACAACGACCTGGCGGTGGCGCAGCACGACAAGCTCGACATGATCTGCCGCAAACTGCGGCTGAGACCTGGCGATCGCCTGCTCGACATCGGCTGTGGCTGGGGCGCGCTGGTCTGCCATGCCGCCCGGCATTTTGGCGCCAGCGCGGTCGGCGTGACGCTCGCCGAGGAGCAATTCGCCTATGCTAAGGACAAGGTCGCGCGCCTGGGACTCGGCAACCGGGTAACGATCGAGTTGCTCGACTATTCGCGCATCGACGGCGATTTCGACAAGGTGGCCTCAGTCGGCATGTTTGAGCATGTCGGTGCCGCAAAGTACGCCGCATATTTCCAGGCCATCAACCGGCTGCTCAAGCCAGGCGGCCTCTACCTTCATCACTCGATCGCGCTTCGTTCGGCCGCATTCGAACGGCTGCAGAAGAAGAAACCCCAGACGAGCTCCGCGCTGGTTCGCTACATCTTTCCCGGCGGCGAACTCGATCATCTCGGCATGTCGATCGCTAATCTGGAGCGTTACGGCTTCGAGGTGCACGACGTCGAGGGGTGGCGCGAGCACTATGCGCGCACGACCCGGCTCTGGCACGATCGCCTTAGCGCCAATCGAGCGGCTGCCGAGCGAGAGGTCGGCGCCGTCAAGACCCGGCTATGGCTCGCCTATCTGGCCGGCGTCTCGAGCGGCTTCACCTTGAACAGCGTCGGGGTTTTTCAGACGCTGGCATCGAAGCGCACCCTCGGGCCATCCGGCTTGCCGCCGTCGCGCGAGGACCTCTATCGCTGAGTGTTCACCTTCAAGACGATATCGCCAATGAGCTTGCAATCCGTACGTGATTTCTTTGTAAGCTGTCACTTGGACTTCCCCATCATCGAGTTGGAGGTGAACACGCCGACGGTTGCAACGGCCGCCCAGGCGCATGGGGTTGAGCCCGGTCGCATTGCCAAGACCTTGTCGTTCCGCTTGGGCGATGGCCGGGTGATCATCCTGGTGGCGAGCGGTGACGCCCGCGTTGATAACAGAAAATTCAAGGAAGCCTTCGGCAAAGGCAAGATGCTCTCGCCGGGAGAGGTTGCCGAATGGACCGGCCACCCTGTCGGCGGCGTCTGCCCATTTGGGCTGGCGCAGCCGCTGCCGATCTACCTGGACAGGTCCCTGCAAAAGTTCGACGAGGTACTGCCGGCTGCCGGGGCGGTCAATAGTGCGGTGCGGATCAGTCCTGCGCAGCTCGCCGCCGTGACCAATGGCCAGTGGGTCGACGTTTGTTAGCTCCGGCGCCGGGAAGGGGGTGGGCCCATGGCCGGCCAAACCGGGCCGGCCTGTGGAAACCCATGGCTTCCCGAAGCATCTAAGTTCTACCCATGCTGACTGCGCAAGCCATGAGCCAGGCCCGCCATCGCGTTGGCGAGTTTGGCTTCGCGCTGCTCCTTGCCGCCACCGCCGTGGACGCAACCGCGGCGGGCCAGATTTGCACCAGTGCAGACACGATCGGGTTCGGCAACCGCTCGGTCGGCAGCAGCGCCACGGCCAGTGCGACGGTAAGCAACTGTGGGGATGCGGCATGGAGTTTTACCAATGTCTACGTGGATCCGGCAACGGGTCCGGAGTTCCATGTAGACACGACCTGCACGACCGGATTGACGCTCATGCCCGGAGCGACATGCGGTGTCAGCGTTCTGTTCGCGCCAACTGCAACCGGACAGACGTCAGGAGGCCTCTGGCTGGATAACACCACGAGCACGCCCGAGCAGCTGGTTACGTTCTATGGTCGCGGCACGAACGCAGAGAGCGGCAGTGCCTCCCTGGGATTCGTTCCCGCGAGTGCCGACTTCGGGACCCAGCCCGTGGGCACAACCGCGGCTCCGCTCACCATCGAATTGCACAACCAGGGACCTGCGGCGCTGACGCTGAGCGCTATCGTTCTCAACGGGCCCGAGGTGTACGACTTCTTCGGCTTCGATAATGGGTGCGTGTCCGGGGCGATCATCGCGGCCGGAGATTCGTGCAGCATGACGCTAGATTTCCGGCCCCAGGCGCCTGGATTGCGGCTTGCCAACTTAGTCATAGACTCGCCGCAGCTCGCGTTGTTGGCGATCATGCAGATTTCCGGCGTAGGGCAATCGGTGTCCGTTAGCTCACCAGCCAACTACGAGGGCTTGTGGTGGGCGGCACCGCCGGGGTCCGAGGCGGGGTGGGGAATCAACTTCGCGCACCAGGGGCAGATCATATTCGCCACCTGGTTTACCTACGATCCCGCCGGAAAAGGCTGGTGGTTGAGCATGACCGCGCCGGAGGTCGCGCCGGGGATCTACTCGGGCGCGCTTTATGCGACGACCGGGCCGGCCTTTAACGCGGTGCCGTTCGACCCTGCCCGGGTGACGAGCACTCTGGTCGGCAGCGCGACGCTGAGTTTCAGCGACGCCAATGACGCCACATTCGCCTACACGCTTAATGGCATGACGCAGACCAAGAACATCACACGCCAAGTATTCGGGCCGCTGCCGGCGTGCGCGACCGCCACGGCGAGCCTGGCAGGCGCGACCAATTACACCGACCTGTGGTGGGCCTCGCCGGCTGGGTCGGAGTCCGGCTGGGGCGTGAACCTGACCCAGGAAGGCAATACGATCTTCGCCACCTGGTTCACCTATGATCTGGACGGCACGCCGATGTGGCTGTCGGCCACCGCGCCCAGAACTGCATCGGGCACGTATTCGGGCACGCTGTACCGGACCACCGGGCCGGCCTTCAACGCGGTGCCGTTCAACCCGGCCGACGTCACGTTGACGCCGGTTGGGACGGCGACGTTCACGTTCAGCGACGGCAACGACGGGGTCTTCGCCTACGTCGTCAACAGCATCGCGCAGAGCAAGAACATCACCCGCGAGGTGTTCCAGGCGCCCGGCACCGTATGCCAGTAACCCGCCTGACCGCTCGCGTTTCTCGCCGTACGCTGGGGGTGATGGTGTTTGTCGGATTCTTTCTCGTGCCCTACATTCCCCGCCCGATCTATGGGCCGCTGCTGATCGTCGTCTACGCAGTCGCTACCGTTGCACTCGAGTTGGCGCCGGAAGGGGTACTTGATCTGCTCGCGCGCTGGAGCCTCGGGTCAGTGCCCATCCGGGCGAGCAGGCGTGCCTCCGCGACTGCCCGCCATCGCATTGATCAAGGCCATGACTTGCCAAGTGTCCGAGGCCTTGTCGAAGAAGTGATCGGCTCCCAGACGAAGGCACAGGCTCCGATACTCTGGGTTGGCATGATTCGTGAGCACCACCTTCTTAGCCGACTGGGAGGTGCCTCGATCCTGCAGTACGCGCAGCACATCGAATCCGCTGCCAAAGTCCAGACCGATGTCGATCAGAATAAGGTCGGGCTGGAGGATGGAAATCTCGTTGATCGCCCGCTGTGCCGTTGCGCTGTGCCCGACCAGGTCCGCGCCGGCCGCCGCAATGGTCGAGGCCAGAAGTCGCAGAATGATCGGGGAGTCTTCGACAACGTAGACCTGCAGCCCTTTTGTAACTTCGGCCATTATCTCTCCCGAAGATATGGTTTCCACGCAAGATCGATGCCGACGCGACGCTAGCTTCGACGGTGTGGCGAGGCGCCCGAGGTAGGTAATTCCTACAAAAGCGCCTGGCGGCGCAGCCCGGGGTGCCGGAGATGCCGGCCATAGGGCGTCAGACGTTGGTCGGGAGTCCTAAGACACGGGCTTACACTGCAATCAGCGTTCCGCCGATACTGTGCCTCCGTGCGCTCGGGTACGATTGCGGCGATCCCAAATACCCGGGCCATCGATGCGGACAGCAGACGCGGTGAAGCAGCTTTGGTGTGCGAGCGTGCTGGTCGCTCTTCTTGGCCCGCACGCTGCATGGGCCGCTCCGACACTCGCTGTGCCCCCGCTGCCACTGCCGGGCCCCTATCCGGTCGCGTGCAGCAACGTTGCCCAGGACTTCAGCCGCCTGCAACCCGGAGAAAATGCCCAGGACTACTGGGACGGCAATCCACGCGACGACGGCAGTGGCCGGTACATCACCGACCTGCTCGCGGACCCCGCCAATACGCTCGCGGTTGCCCTCGCGGTTCCTCCCGACAGCAGCTTGTACGGCTCGTTCGCCGGGCAAAGCTTTCCGTACGTGATCATCGTCTGCTACCCCACTACCGCGGACAACCCGCGCCCGGACTATTCGCTACCCAACGGGGTCGTCGTTCCGCACATGGATCTCGGCACCGACGCGCCGCTGCTGGCCGATCCGACCGCGCACTATCCAGCGGTGCTGTTTTCCCACGGCTTGTCCGGGAGCCCGCTCGACGGCGAATATCTCGAGGCAGTCATGGTCCCGGCCAGCTACGGTTACGTCGTTGCCGCGACGTTTCACGGCGATGCGCGCTTTTCCCCGCTGCAGATCAACGACCTGGCCGACGTTGTCTACCTACTGTCAAACCTGTCCAACGTCGTGGCGCTGCAAGCGCTGCGACCATTGTCCCTGTCGGCGACGCTCGACGTACTGCTGGCCAGTCCGCAATGGCGCGATCATGTTGATCCGGCGCGCATCGGCGGTTTCGGCGCCAGCCTTGGCGGCGAAGCCCTGCTGCTCATGGCGGGGGCGGGATTGACGACCTCCCTAGGTTTCTCCTGGACCCAGGTCGATCACGACACACGGCTCAAGGCTGCCGTGGGCTACGTGCCTTACTTTGGTCAGCCTTTCTTCCCGGCATTCGGCCGCGACCAGAACGGCCTGGATCAGGTCACCTTGCCGTACCTGGCCTTGAGCGGCACCGCCGATCCTATTGCGCCGATCGAATCGACCACGCAGGGCCTGGAGCAAATCGCCGGCACGCGGGAGCTGGTCGCGCTGGCAGGCGTAACGCACGAATTCGATCCAGCGTTTACCAACGACATCTTTACGTGGACACTTACCTTTCTCAATGCGGAGGTTAAAGGCGACTCGGCAGCAAGCGCGCAGCTCGCGCAGATGGCGAGCGTGGCGGGAGGCGGCGACGACCAGGTTGTCATCCCCTACAACGGGCCTCCCGCGACCAACTACGGTGGCTTGTGGTGGAATGCGCCCGCGGGCTCCGAAGCAGGCTGGGGAATCAACTTTGCGCACCAGGGCAATGTAATCTTCGCCACTTGGCTCACCTACGACACCACAGGCACCGCTTGGTGGCTGTCGATGACCGCCGCCCAGACGCCGGATGGGAACTACGCGGGGACGATCTACCAAACCAACGGCCCGGCGTTCAGCGCGGTTCCATTCAACCCCACCAGCGTCACGGCTACGGCCGTTGGCTCGGGAACGCTTACGTTCAGCGATGCGAACAACGGGCAATTCAGTTACATCGTCAACGGCGTTGCGCAAACCAAGATGCTCACTCGCGAGGTCTTCGGCCCGCTGCCAACCTGCGTGTTTGGAGCCCAGAGCAACCTTGCAGCCGCGACCAACTACCAGGACCTCTGGTGGAATCCCGCCGAATCCGGCTGGGGCATCAACCTGACGCAGCAGGGCAACACGATTTTCGGGACCTGGTTTACCTACAATCAGAACGGCAATCCGCTCTGGCTGAGCGTCACTGCTACACCGCGGGACGGCTCCTACTCAGGAACCCTGTATCAGGCATCCGGCCCTGCATATTCCGCGGTCCCGTTCGATCCGGTCAAGGTCACCCTGGTGCCGGTGGGTTCGGCGACGTTCACCTTCGCCAACGGCAATAGCGCCACCTTCGCCTATACGGCCTTCGGCGTCTCGCAATCCAAGACCATCACGCGCGAAGTATTCCAGGGCCCGGGTACAGTCTGCCAACAGGCGTTGTCGGGCGGCTAGTTCCGGGGCCCGCGCGTTTCATGCCATAGCATGAAGGCCAGGACCGCCGCACCTGCGGCGGCGACGACGCTCACCCAAACGGGAACGGCGATTCCGGCAACCATGACTTGCCAAGCAAACGCGATGCGCAGCAGATGCACCAGCGCCACAATGGAAAACACAACAACGGCGATCGTCGTAAAGCGTTTCAATTTTCAATACACCTCCCCGGAGTCGATCAACCCGGTTCGGAAGGCACGCAGCGGCTCGCTGGCTGCCCTTTGCCCGGCTCCAGGAACAGATTTGCCGACCCGGCGATTGCGTTGGTGTCTACGGCTCGATGTCGTGGCAGATCGCTCGTGCCAGGCGCTTGCTCGCCAGAAGAAGGATGATGCCGCCGAGAAGATAGAATGGGGTGCCCCAGAGATCCGCGGCGAACAGGTAATCAAAGTTGTCACGCAACGCGTCCGGTAATACGGCCCACGCCGACGCCCGGAGCAGTGGCGCGAGGATCACGCCAAGGACTCCCTGCGCGCCCAAAGCGAGAAAGAGCAGGCCCAGCCAGCGAACGAGGATTAGCGCAAAGCTGCGTGCGTTCATGGTAAGTCCTCCTCAACTCGACTCCAGCGCAGTCCGACCGCGGCATTGCGGCGCCGCCGGCATGGGTGAAGGTCGACCGAGACTTCGTGCAGGAATCTGCCCGGCGGTGGGCGTCGCGCAGCGCCGGCAGGCGATCGGAATTGCCGGCGGCCGCCGAGCGCCACGGTCGAGCAGGCCTGTGAGCGCAAGCATCAACGTGGCCTATCGTCGGCGGTGTTCAACCGGCTATTGCGGCTCGTTCGGGCGCTGCGCTGGAAGATTCTTCTCGATGCACGCGAACCCGGCGTCGTTCCTGGTCCCGGTCCCGAAGAACCCGGTCAGGTTTTCACGATACGCGGCAAACGACATGCGGTTGTAATAGAGCTTCGAGCTGACGTCGAGAAAATAATCGTAACCGTTGTCATTACCGGCGCCTTCCCGCCTAAGCATCTCGCCGACATCCTTGTCTCCGATCACCAGCGGCTGGCATACCGTGCGGATGGTGCGGATGAAGCCGTTGAACCCCGTGGCGTCGACGCTGCGCACCGTGTCGGGCGCGCAGGCCGCGAGCAGGGCGGTCCAGGCGAGCACCAGCGCGCACGACGCGAGCCGGTTGCAAGGCGCGGCGGTAAGGTTCGAAAGAGTGGTTTTCATACGCTTGCCCCCTTTGACTGAAGCGGAAGGCGCCAGTGCCGCGCCCGGTTATTCGGTTTGTTCGCAAAGTTTACGGTACCAAGCGGCATACGTTCAGATGGATGCAGCTGTAAAGCCAGGGCCAGCAGAGGGCGCCAACGGTCATCAGCACGAACAGACCCGCGCCGACGCGGGTCCGGACCGGCGGAACGACCCTTGGTAGCGACCGCGAGCCGGCCAGGGACGCGACGAGAAAGACGACCAATACCGTCAGGCACTCGAGGGGCAATACCCACCAGGTCTTGAATTTCCACCACGATACCGCCGCAGCCGATGTGGCGAGTTCGACCGCGCAGGCAAGCACCGCCACGACGAGGGCGCCGGCGAGGACCCTGTTCTGCCGCATCAAGCCATAACCGAAACCGAGCGGCAGTGTCGGAAGGGCGCCCCCGAGGATTGCGATGCAGGCGATGGCGGCGAGGCCGGTCAAGGGGATGAGCGGTGCCAGGACCTGGCCTGCGAAAAACACCCGTGACACCCAGACGCAAGTAAACAGCGCCAGTCCGAGCGCCAGGCTCGCCAAGGCCTGCTTCGTGTGCATCCACATCGCCGGATTGCGGCCGGTCAGGCGGATCTGGGCGCGCCGGAGGAGGGGATCAGCACGGGGACGGCCCGGGCGGGTTAGAGTCGGGCGGAACATAGGCTTCAATCGCGCATGCGAATCCTTTGAAACTGAGCTGAATGTGGCTGCCACTCGTAGACCGAACATGAACTCTCCCGCAGACAGACGCTAATGCTCGGCAGACGAAACTGAATTGTCAAGGGTTCTCCCTTCGCGCATTGAACGTATCCCTTGCCGCACGCGGTGCGGAACACCATCGCCGACGGCCTGATCGTTTCGAGTACATAGCGTTGCGCCGGGGCGCTGCGTACTCCGGTCAGCCTTATCGAACGCGAGGCACCCTCGGCGGCGTGCAGAAACACGAAGACCGCCCACGAGCGGCTGCCATTGCGGAACAGAATCCAGGCCTCGTCGATGTGGCCGTCGCCGGTGAAATCGCCATAAATGTGAAACGGCGAATCGTCGCCTTCCCAGGCGCCGTTACCGTCACTCGCGGTCGGAAAACGCCAACCCGCCGGCGCCGAATCGGCAGCCGACGCGACAGGCAGGAAGAGCAATATCAGGAACAGCGCAACAGGACGCATCTGCAACGAGTCGACCGGGGCCTACTTTTCTTGACCTTCGCGTGGGCCAACCCTGCTTGCAGCGTAAGTCAGGTAGACGCCCAGAAGCAGGCAAAAGGCGGCATAGAGATAAAATAGATGCTCGTAGTCGAGCCGGTCGATGAAGATCGCCGATGCGGCCTCAGGGGACAGAAACAGGATGAGCAGGCTCTTGAAAAGCAACAGCCAGCCGACGAGCGTGACGACGACGGGCAATGCGCCGCCCGACCAGACATTATGGCCGAGAACCATCGCCAGCGCCGCGACGAGCGCGATCACGGCGACGGCGAACATCAGGGCCGGGGCGTGAACCAGTGCCGTCACCGCATCGACGGTCGCCTGCTTGTGGCTGATCATCGACAAGGCAACGAGAATGCAATAGAGCCCGATGAGCCTGCCCAGAAATTTCGTTCGTGGCGACATGCTGTCCTCCGTTGCCGGGTCGGGCACTGCGACTATCGAGTTCGATCCTGATCTCATGCATCGTACGCCTCCTTGCGAGGCCGTAGTGGTGCCCAGCCGCGCGCTGACGGCCGGGCGGGGCGCTGCCCCCGTTCGCATCTTCGGCTTGCAGCTTCCAGGACCGATCGGGGAGCGGACGCCCTGTCAGGGATGACGATCGCTTTCCGGTTGCAACGAACGCGCCGCGACGGTACGCTGTTCGCGCCGGAACGCCGGCCCTTGCGCGCTGCCGCGGGCGGGGTAAGCCGGGCCGGCGGCCCGGGCCAATGGTCGGCGCTGCGATGCTTCGTCGGTGCATCGAGCCCGCGTAAGGCCATTCGACTGGACCAGGACCCTGCCAAGAAACAGCGACGGTGCATGAATCGCGCAAAGCGTTCCGATATCCTTCAGTTTGACCAATGGTCGTCGGCGAAATGACACGGCGCCGCACACAATCGCCACATGCTTGGTGAGTCAGGCGGCGCGCTTTCGGCGGTTCGCACCGCGATTGCCCGCAGCGGGGCATCGCATCGTGTTTGGGTAGCCGCCCTTTGCTTCGCGTTCGGCGCCCCGGTGCTGGCGGCGCCGGCCAAGAATGTGCTCGTTCTGTATTCCAACAACCGCCTGGTGCCGGGAAACATCGAAGTCGACCGCGGACTGCGGGACGTGCTGACTAACGAGCCGGATCACCCCGCGCAGATCTTCTCGGAATTTCTCGACCGCCCCGATTTCGGCGGCGCGAGCTACGAGAGAACCGAGACGACCTACTTGCGGGAAAAGTATGCCGCGCGCCAGCCGGACGTGATCGTCGCGGTCGCCGACGATGCGCTGGACTTCCTGCTGGGCAACCGGGCGCAGCTTTTTCCGCAAACGGTGGTTGTGTACGCGGCCGTTTCCAAATCGCATTTGCGGTCGATCCCCCCGCTGCCGGCCGGCATGGTTGGGGTCCCAAGAGAATACGATTTTGCTGGGACGATTGGCCAGGCCTTGCGCTGGCATCCGGCGGCCCGCCGGCTGGTGGTCGTCACGGGGGCGTCAGTACACGACCGGGAGTGGGAAGCGGAGCTGCACCGGGAAATCCCTTCGGTCGCGGGGTCCGTGTCGGTTGAGTATCTCGCCGGGCTGCCAACGGCGTCGGTGTTGCAGCGGTTGCGTGGGCTTGGCCCCGACTCCGTGGTGTTCACGCCCGGCTACTTCCTTGACGGCGAGGGGCGGTTATTCAGTCCGCGAGATGCAGCGGCACTGATAGCCGGCGCGTCCACGGCGCCGGTCTACGGACCGTTTGATACCTTTCTCGGTACCGGCGTTGTTGGCGGGCGCATGCCGAGCTTCGAGGAAATGGGGCGCCAGGCGGGACAAATCGTCGCCAGACTGCTCGCCGGAGCTCCCCCGGCATCGCTGCGCCTGCCCGAGACAGAGCCGATGGCCCTGCGCGTCGACTGGCGACAGATCCGGCGCTGGCGGATCGACGAAAAGGCAGTCCCGGCCGACGCGGTGGTGTATTTCAGGGAGCCGACGCTCTGGGATTCCTACCGAAACGCCTCCGTCGCCGTTGCCGCGATCATCCTGTTTCAGGCCGGGCTGATCGTTACGCTGCTCCTTGAGCGCCGCCGCCGCCGCAGCGCCGAATTTGCAGTGCAGAAACAGCGCACGGAGCTCGCGCATGCATCGCGACTGGCGATCGCAGGAGAGCTGACGGCCTCGATTGCGCACGAGATCAACCAGCCGCTGGGAGCGATCCTGACCAGCGCCGATGCCGCGGAACTGCTACTTCAATCCGGCGTTGACCGACGCGATGATCTGCGCCGGATTGTCGCCCGCATTCGACGCGACGACCTGCGCGCCAGCGACGTCATTCGCCAGCTGCGAGCGCTGTTTGCCAAGCACGAGCCGCAACGAAAGCCATTCGAGCTCAATGCAGCGACGGCCGATGTGGCGGCGATGTTGCGGGTCGAGGCGCAGCGCCGGCGCGTGACGCTCGATGTTCGGCCGACGGCTACGCCAGCCGACGTCATCGGCGACCAGATCCAGATTGAGCAGGTGCTCATCATCCTGGTCCTCAACGCGATGGACGCGATGGCCGACATTCCCGAAGATCGGCGTGCGGTCGTGCTGTCGGTCGCGGCATCCGAAGGCGGCCGGTGCGTCGTCGTCCGCGATCATGGCAACGGCATTGTGCCGGAACACTTTGCGAAGCTCTTCGATTCGTTCTTCACCACCAAGCCGAACGGGATGGGACTCGGGTTGTCGATCGCGCGCTCCATCGTCGAAGCCCATGGCGGCCGCATCTGGGCCGAGAGGCTCGCCGAGGGCGCCGCATTCCATGTTGACCTGCCCGATGCGGGCCGAGCGGGCAAAGCGGCGGCGGAGCCGACATGAGCACGCCCCCTCTGATTCACGTTGTCGATGACGACGAGTCGATGCGCACGTCCATGCTCGAGCTGCTTGGGGCGGCCGGCTTTGAAGCGCGTGGCTATGCTTCGACCGGCGAGTTCCTGTTGCATCCCCCACCGGATAGAGTCGGATGCCTTTTGCTCGACGTACGCCTGCCGGGGCCATCGGGTCTGGACCTGCAAGCCGCTCTGCGGCGGCAGGGCGTGACGCTCCCCATCGTTTTTCTCACCGGCCATGCGAATGTGGCCACCAGCGTGCTCGCCATGAAGGGCGGTGCAGTGGATTTTCTGGAGAAGCCGGTCGGGCGCGACGTGCTGCTCGAGGCGTTGAGGCGCGCCCTTGCGCGCGACGCCTCGGCGCGGGAAGCACGCGAAGAGGCAAGCGAACAGAGCACCCGTTTGGCTGCGCTGACACCCCGCGAGCGTGAAGTGCTCGAGCGCCTTTTGGCGGGCAAGCGCAACAAGGACATTGCCGCCGAGCTTGGAATTGGCTTGCGCACCGTCAAGGCGTATCGAGCGCAACTCATGGCCAAGCTCGGCGTCGACTCGCCGGCGGAGCTGGGTCGGTTCGCCGGCAAACGACCCGACGCAATCGACTAGTGTCGGTCAGATGTTGACGCTTCGCGATGCGGGCTTGCGGTTGCCCGCTCGAGGGTACGTCCGCGCGCGCCAGGCGAGCGTGCGCACCGTCACACCTCGAAGGTGCCGCCGAATTGCCACGCCTGCCTTGGCCTTTGGTGCAAAAACACTGCACCTTGTGCCAATTTACGTCCTTCCAGCTCCGTGTAGGATGGGTCGCAAATCAGCCCGATCCGTCGGTCAGTCAGCCGGTAATCAGGCTGCACGGAGATGGGAGATGGTGATGGGCTCAGGCGGGAGGATACTCGTCGTGGACGATGACGAGGGCATGCGCGAGGCACTCACGAACCTGCTCGACGCTGCGGGCTTTCAGTCGGCTGCCTACGCCTCCGCGGAGGCGTTGCTTGCCGATGGCGCGCTCGACGGGGCCTTATGCGTCATCAGCGATGTTCGGTTGCCGGCGATGTCCGGGCTCGACCTACTGACCGAATTGCGCACCCGCGGCGTCTGCACACCGGTCATTGCCATAACCGCTCACGACGAGCCGGGCGTTCGCAGCGAGGCGCAACGCCGCGGCGCCGTCACCTACCTGGCCAAGCCATTCCAAGGCGGTGCGCTGTTGGCGGCCATTGAAGATGTCGCCAGGGCAGCCTCGGGCGGCGCGACATAGGACTCATGCGACCTGCGAGGACAAGCCGGTGACGGTTTCCAATTGCCTGGATTCGCTTGAGCCACGGAGATTTCGCGCCAATGAGCCCGCCCGCAGCTTGTGCTGGTAGCGGAATGGTCACCGGCACGGCACAATGGCGCGGTTTCCCCTGAGTCTGCCGTTCGCGATCGCCGGCGCAGACGCACAAGACGTGGCGCGCATGCCAGGCATCGACCCGCCGTATTCAAGGACGTATCGTGGTCCAACTTGATGAGGAGTAGACGATGAACAAGCGAGTCTATCCGTTCGTGCTCGTGGCAGTGCTGGTGGTTGCCGGCGGCGTTGCAGCGCAAGGCATGATCATGGACATGGTCACCAACAAGGTGATCACCAAGTACCAGAACGCAAGCTGCGAGCAGCTGTGGGTACAGAAAGGTGAACCCAAGTCGGCCGAAGAGCAGAAGTTCGTGCAGGTGCTGCGCAACAACCCGCAGGCCCGGACCGAGTTCATCAACAGGGTTGCCGGGCCGATCGTCAACAAGATGTTCGAATGCGGGATGATTCCGTGATCGGCCTAAACCTGGAACGTCGCCGGGGCGCGGCAATGCGGAGCAACATGAAGGCTTGCGGGGTTCTCGCCTGCGCCCTGATGCTCTTCGCCGGACCGTCGTTCGGCGCGGGCAGCGATTCGCCCGCGCAGCCGGCACCAAAGGTCGCGAAAGCGGCGAAAAAGCCGGTCGCGCCCGCGGCCCAGATGGGGCTCGAGCCAAAGGCCATTGACATCCTCAAGGCGGCGAGCGCGCGCCTGGCCGCAGCCAAGACGATGAGCTTTACCGCGATCGTCTCCTACGAAAGCCCGAGCCGTCTCGGCCCTCCGCTCATTTACTCGACCAAGTCGGAAGTCACGCTGCAGCGGCCCGACAAGCTCAAGGTCATCACCCTGGGCGACGGACCACCCTCGGAGTTCTACTACGACGGCAAGACGATGATGGCCTTCGCGCCGACCGAGAACCTGGTCGCCGTCGCCGATGCGCCACCGACCATCGACGCGGCGCTGCAGGCGGCCTACGACACCGCCGCGATCTACTTTCCGTTCACCGACCTGGTCGTCGCCGATCCGTACAAGGACCTTTCCGACGGGCTGAAGGTCGCCTTCTACATCGGCCAGTCGATCGTGGTCGATGGCGTTACGACCGACATGGTGGCCTACATCACCGGCGACGTGTTCGTGCAGGCGTGGATCGGCGCGGAGGACAAGCTTCCCCGCCGTGTGTACGCGGTCTATCTCAACGATCGCGCCCGGCTGCGCCACGTGCTGGCGCTGTCGAACTGGAGGTTGGACGGCGAGATTCCCGCGGACAGTTTCACATCGGCCAAGGCCGCCGCCGCGCAGCACATGGCCTTTGCGCGCCCGGACGCACAGAACGCGCCGGGCATGAAGCCACCGCCGAAGAAGAAGCCCGCCAAGGCCCCGGCGGCCAAGACCCAATGAGGAGTTCATCATGAAGACGATCATCGTCGGCTTGGCCGGCCTGCTGCTCCCGCTCTTCGCGTCGGGCCCAGCCGCGGCCTGGGCGCACGCCAACTACCACGGCGGTTCCACGTCGCACACGCCCGGTTCGGGGTCTACGACTCGCACCGACGCCGCGGGCGGCAGCGAAACACACACCTACGGACAGGGGACGACGGCGCACTCAGCCTATGGCGGAACGGCAACCCATCAGGAAGGATCGGGGCAGACGACCGCGACCGGCGCTTACGGCGGGACCGCGACCCACACCGCGGGTCAGGGCACGTCGGCGACCGGCGCCTACGGCGGTTCGGCCTACCACGCGGAAGGTTCCGGCTACACGACCTACACCGGCGCCAACGGTGCGACCGCCTACCACAGTCCCTACTACGGTGCGGCGTACCCTGCGTACCACCCACCGACCACGGTCAACTACTACGGTTCCGGTTGCTATAACTGCGGGGGCTGGAACGCCGCGGGCGCCGCTGCCGCGGGCGTGGCCGTCGGGGCCGTAGCCGGAGCCGCCGTGGCATCGGCGAACACGGCGAATGCCTATAACGCTGGCGTAGCCGCCGGCAGCGCCAACACCACAGTTGCCACCGCCAATGCCTACAACGCCGGTGTCGTTGCCGGTAGCGGCGCGACGACCGTGGTCGCTCCGGTACCGAGTGGAGCGTTCGCCATGGGCGGGGTCTATGCGGTGCTGCCTGCTGGCTCGGCGGCGGTCAACAAGAACGGCACCACCTATTACCTGAACGGCGATACCTGGTTTCAGCCGGCCTACGGTGCCAACGGGGTTTACTATCGCGTAGTGCCCACGCCTTGACCGTGCTACGCGCAGGGTTGAATCGCCCTGCGGCCTAGCCCAGCGTGTCACCGGTGCGCGGCGCGAATGCGTTACGCGATGCGCCTCGGGTGGCGCTGCTGCGCGTTGAACGCCAGCCGTAGACCCTGCTGCGGTACCATTCACCGCGCATCCGAGCCTACACGCCATGTCCGCCGCTTCGGCACTCCTGCACGACCTCGACTGGAGTGGGATCTATATCGCCAGCGAATGGGTCATTCGCGTTGGCTCGCTGGTGTACGTGCCGCAGCGGCGGCCGCCGAGCGCGGCGCGCGCCTGGCTGCTGCTGATCTTCTTCCTGCCGTGGCTCGGCCTGCTGCTCTACCTCCTGATCGGGCGCGCATACCTTTCGCGGCGGCGCTTCCGGGTGCAGAAGCAGATCTATGACCTGATACGCCGCCTGGTGCCGCGTACCGCGTCTTTCGAGGCTGAAGTCTGCGCGATCGTCTCGCCCGAGCACCTACCTGCATTGCAGCTCGCCGACCGACTGTCCGAGTTTCCTGCCGTCGGCGGCAATTCCTTTGAGCTCCTGCCGCACTACGAAGCCGCAATCGAGCGCATTGTTGCCGAGGTGGACGGGGCGAAGCGCTATGTGCACATGCTTTTCTACATCTTTGAGGATGACGAGGTCGGCCGGCTGGTTTCCAGGGCTCTGCAGCGGGCGGCCGAGCGCGGGGTTGCGGTATGCGTGCTGATGGATGCGATCGGCTCGCGCGCGGGGCTCGAGGGCCTCGGTCCCGACCTTCGCGCCGCCGGGGTCGAGGTGATCGCGCTGATGCCCTTGCGGCTGTTTGGGCCCAACGCGGGGCGCTTCGACTTGCGCAACCATCGCAAGATCGTCGTGGTCGACGGCATGGCTGCGTTCTTCGGGTCGCAGAACATCGTCAGCGCCCGTGCGAACCGCGGCATGGTGAATGAAGAGATGCTCGTGCGCGCGACCGGCCCGATCGTGCGCCATCTGGATGCGGTGTTGCTGGGCGACCGTTATCTCGAGGTGGGCAGCCTGCCGCCGGAGCGCGGCATCCCGGCGCCCGCCGGACCCGGTACCAACGGCGGGCTCGCCCAGGTGGTGCCAAGCGGACCTGGCTACAACGGCGGCACCGCGGAAGCGGTGATGATCGCCCTGATGTACGGCGCGCGCTCGCGCGTCGTCCTGACCTCGCCCTACGTGATACCGAGCGATGCGTTTCTCACCGCCATGTGCAGCACGGCACGGCGCGGCGTGGCCGTGGAGCTGATCGTTGATGCCGAATCCAACAAGCCCCTGGTCCAGCTCGCCCAGCAGTCCTACTACGACACGATGCTCTCGGCGGGCGTGAACATCCACCGCCACAGCGGCAGCTTCCTGCACGCCAAGCACATGAGTGTCGACGACGACGTGGCGCTTATCGGCTCCTCGAACTTTGACATCCGCTCGTTCGCCCTGAATGCCGAAATCAGCGTGCTGATCTACGACCGCGCGGTGGTGGCGGATCTCAAGCGTGTCCAGGAAGCCTACCTGCGGCAGAGCGACCGGGTGACGGTCGAAGAACGCCGCGCGCTCCGGCTGCCCCGTCGCGCCCTGGAAAATCTGGCGCGGCTTACCGACTCCCTCCTCTGAGCCAAGCGCCGGCCGGGCAGAAGGCGACACACCAGGGTCGACAGGCGGCCGCGCGGCCGTTACGCTCGGGGCGGGTTGCAGCCATGGACCGGCGCGCGAGACCGCTGCCTTCGATGGGAGATTTGACGCCGACCGCCGGTAGATTATCATCCGGTTCGCTGTTTGGCGGTGCGAGATTGCGTCGCACCGGACTCGTAGGTTCAATCGGCCCCTCACGGCGACGTGGCGGGACCCGCCGCCGGATGGACACATTGAGCAGCTGATGGCCGAAGCGCGCAAGAAGAAGACATCCCCGGAACAACGCGCGGTGCGCCTGCGTGCGGCCAGGCCCGGCCCGAATGCCGAGCGTGTGAGCGAGCTCGTATGGGCGGGCCACCATGGCGAGGCAATCAAACTTGCCAACGCGGCGCTCTCCGAGCCCAGCATGGGCGTCGATAGTCGGCTCGATTTGTTGGATCTGCGCGCCGAGAGCTTCATTGCCCAGGGCGATCTCGAGCACGCTCTCGCCGATGCGGACGCGATGCTCGACGTGGCGGAACGCGCCAGGTCGCCGGCATTCAAAGCGCGGGCGCGCAACCGGCAGGCCTCCGTGCTGCTGCGCAAGGGTGACTTCAAGGCCGCTGTCGCCGTCGCCGATGCGGCATTGAAGGCGGCGCGCCAAAGCAAACACCTTGCGCTCGAGGCACTTAGCCTGTGGCGGCTTGCCGAAGCCCATTTCCGAAGCAGGACGGATTTTGAGCTGGCGGCGCGCCATTCCCAGCGCGCAGCGAAGCTTTTCCGGGGCCTGCAACGCCCGGCGGCCGAGGGGCGCGCGCTATGGGTTCTCTCCGCCGTGCGCAGCGCTCAGGGACGCGCGACCGAAGCTGCCCAGGCGGCGAACGCGGCGTTGGCCCTATGCCGCCAGGCCGGCGACCTCTACGGCGCGGGAAACGCCCTGAACATACTCGTTTTCAGTGAGCCCGACCTCGCCACCCAGTTGCAACTCCTGCACCAGGCGCTGGCCGACTTCGAGGCGGCGGGCTATGTGGAGCGGCAGGCGATCGTCACTCACAACCTGGGTATTGCGTACAGGGATCTTGGCCTATACCGCCGTGCCCGGCGGTTGATGCTCAAGGCCGACGCGAACTATCGCCGCACCGGCTCGCGCGGCGCCTCCGGAAACAGTCTCGGCGCGCTCGCCGAGACGGAAACGGCCATGGGGCATTTCCAAAACGCCCGTCGTTACAGCGAAGAAATGGCGGCCCTGGCGGAGTCTCTTGACGAACCCTTGCTTACCGCCAGCGTCCCGATCGTCCGGGGACGCCTCGCGCTCGTCGAGGGCGATGCGGCGACTGCGCTGCGGCAATTCGAGCACGCCGAGCAGCTCACGCGCGGCAGTGAACTCGCCGCAGTAGAAATGAGTGCTCTGGCCGGTATCGGGCAGTCTTTTCTGGCCCTCGGCAAGGCGCGCTCCGCTTTGGCCGCCACCCGCCGCGCCACCGAACTGCATCGCGCCCATGACCTGGCGGCGCTCGACGCGATGCAACCGACCCTGCTCTGGTGGACACACTGGCGAGCGCTGAAGGCCAACAGGCAGACCGCGGCGGCGCGCAAGGCGCTCGAGACCGCTTACCAGATCATGTGCAAGGGTATCGCCAGCCTGAGCGACGAGGGCCTGCGCCGCAACTACCTGAACAAGATCGAAGCGAACCGCGAGATCGTCCGTGCCTGGATCAGGGACGCGCGCTCACGCCGCCTGTCCGCGGAGCGGCGGGCCGCGCATCTGGTCGGCGAAGCGAATCTGCGCGAACCGTTTGAACGGCTCGTCGATACCGGGCTGCGCCTGAACGAATTGCGCAGCAGCGAGGAGCTGCACGATTTTCTTATCGAAGAGACCACCGAGCTCTCCGGCGCCGAGCGGGTGCTCCTTGTACTGGAGACCCCGACCGGGCTACGGCTGGCGGGTTCCCTGGTTCCGCAGGGCGAGGATGCGACGGCGCTGTTGCACGAGGTCGCGCCGGCGCTGATGGAAGTCCGCCACGCCCGGGTGGCCAGCCTGACTCACAGCCCCGAGGGAGCGAGCGGGCTCGAGCAACGCTCGCGGGTGATTGCTCCACTGGTTGCGCACCGCGAATTGCTGGGGTACCTCTACGCCGACCTCGATGGTGAATTCGGGCGTCTGCGCGAGGCCGACCGCGACCTGCTGGGGATGCTGGCGAGCCAGGCAGCCGTCGCGCTCGACAACGCCCAGTGGTCGCAGGGCCTCGAGAAGAAGGTGGCGCAGCGCACCGAAGAGCTGCAAGCCTCCAACGCGCTGCTCGAGCAGCGCGCCAACGAGCTCGCCATCATCAACAGCGTGCAGTCCGGGCTGGCCTCACAGCTGGATATTCAGGCGATCTTCGATCTGGTCGGCGACAAGGTGCGCGACACCTTCAACGCGCAGTCGGTCGGCATCGTCACCTACGAGCGCAAGACGAAACTGATGCACTGGCGCTACCTCATGGAGAAGGGGCAGAGGCAATACCAAGACCCCATTCCGGCGGGAGACAAGGGCTTCGGCCCGTATGTCATGCGCACACTCCAGCCGCTGATGATCAACGAGGACCTGGCCGCCCGCGCCGCCGAACTGGGATCTTTTATCGTCGGCGGGGGCGAGGAGCCCAAGTCCGGCATCTGGGTGCCGCTGTTGATCGGGGGCGACCCGCGCGGTGTGATCTCCATCCAGAATATCGATCGCGAGCACGCCTTCAACGATTCCGATTTCCGGCTGCTCATCACCCTGGCGGGAAGCTTGAGCGTCGCCTTCGAGAACGCGCGGCTGTTCGACGAGACGCAGCGCCTGTTGCGGGAGACCGAGCAGCGCGCGGCCGAACTCGCGGTGATCAACCGCATCCAGGAGGGCATGGCGGCCGAGCTCGACTTCCAGGCCATCGTCGACCTGGTCGGCGACAAGCTGCGCGAGGTGTTCAAGACCGGGGATATCGGCATCCGCTGGTACGACGCGAAGGCCAACGTGCTGTACTGCCCGTACGACTACGAGCACGGCGTGCGCCTGACGTTGGCGCCCATGACCCCGAGCCCCGACAGCGTTTTTTTCAAGCTGGTGCAGACGCGGCAGCCGCTCGTCACCAACAGTCCGGAGGAACAGGCCGCCTTGGGGGTGAGCGTCATTCCCGGGACCGACACCAGCCTGTCGTCGGTGCGCGTGCCCATCCTGGGCGGCGACCGCGTCCTGGGCTCGATCATCCTCGAGAGCTTCGAGCGCAAGAACGCCTTCGGCGAGGCCGAGGTGCGGCTGCTCAGCACCGTCGCCGCCAGCATGGGCGTCGCCCTGGAAAACGCCCGCCTGTTCGACGAAACGCAGCGCCTTTTCAAGGAGAGCGAACAGCGGGCGGCGGAGCTCGCGATCATAAACAGCGTGCAGGAAGGACTGGCCTCGAAGCTGGAGGTGCAGGCCATCTACGACATGGTTGGCAACAAGATTCGCGAGATCTTCGCCGCGGACGTGGTTGGCATCAGCTTGTATCGACCCGCCACCAATCTGGTTCATTACGTCTTTCTGGTCGATCACGGCGAGCGCTTTCATCCCGAACCGCTGCCGCCCAGTGGCTTCTCCGCGCACATCCTGCAGACCCGCCAGCAGCTCGTGTTTCATACGGCGGACGAACTGAATCGAATGATGGCGGAATTGAAGTCCAGCAACCTCGGCGGTAGCACGCTCGACAATTCGTTCATCTACGTTCCCATACTGCGTGGCGGCGAGGCCAATGGCGTGATTGTCGTGGGCAAGAAGGACGCACACGCCTTTTCCGACTCCGACGTGCGCCTGCTGACCACGCTTGCCAATGCCATGAGCGTGGCGCTGGAGAACGCCCGCCTGTTCGACGAAACGGAGCGCCTGCTGAAGGAAACCGAGCAGCGCGCGGCGGAGCTTGCCATCATCAACAGCGTGCAGCAGGCGCTTGCCGCCGAGCTCAACATGCAGGGCATCTACGATGCCGTCGGCGACAAGATTCGCGAGATCTTCCACCAGGCCGACGTGGGCATTCGCATCTACGACCAACAGACCAATCTGATTCACTACCCGTACGTGTATGAAGGCGGCCAGCGCATCGCAATCGAGTCCAGCCTGCTGGGTTCGGTCGGCTTCGCAGTCCACGTCCTGCGCACCCGCGAGACACTGGTCATCAACGAGAACATCGAGCAGGAGTCGGCCAAGTACGGCAGCTTCACTTTGCCGGGAACCAAGGACGAGAAGTCGGCGGTGTTCGTACCCCTGGTGGTGGGCGATCAGGCCCGTGGACTGATCAACCTGATCGACATGGAGCGCGAGCACGCTTTCAGCCCGTCGGACGTGCGCCTGCTGCAGACCTTGGCCAACGCCATGAGCGTGGCGCTCGAGAACGCCCGCCTGTTCGACGAGACCCAGCGCCTGTTCAAGGAGAGCGAGCAGCGCGCGGCGGAGCTGGCCATCATCAACAGCGTGCAGCAGGCGCTTGCCGCCGAGCTCAACATGCAGGGCATCTACGACGCCGTCGGCGACAAGATTCGCGATATCTTCAATCATGCCGACGTCGGCATCCGCATCTATGACCCGCAGACGGGGCTGCTGCATTTCCCCTTTACCTACGAGAGTGGGCGGCGGATCCACCTTGAATCAGAGCCGCTCGGGGACAAGGGCTTCACCGTTCACGTCATGCGTGCCCGTGAGCCTCTGGTAATCAACGAGAACATGGCGGCCGAGGTGGAAAAGCATGGCAGCACGATCATGCCCGGGACGCAGATGGAGAAGTCGGCGGTCCTGGTGCCACTGGTGGCGGGCGACCAGGCGCGCGGGTCGATCAGCCTGATCGACATGGAGCGCGAGCATGCCTTCAGCGCTTCCGACGTGCGCCTGCTGCAAACGCTCGCCAACAGCATGAGCGTGGCACTGGAGAACGCCCGCCTGTTCGACGAGACCCAGCGCCGCACGCGCGAGACCGCCGCGCTTGCCGAAGTCGGGCGCGACATCTCCTCGACGCTGGACCTGGCCACGGTGATGGATCGCATCGCCCGCCACGCCAAGGACCTTGCTCAACGCCGGCAGCAGCGCGATCTTCCTGCCCGACCCGGGCGGGCAGACTTACCGGGCGATCGTCGCCGTCGGCGACATCGCGCAGGCCATCCAGTCGACGGTGATCGAGGTGGGCGAGGGCATCATCGGCGACCTGGTCGCGAGCGGCCGCGCCGAGTTCATCAACGATACCCAGGCCGACCCGCGGGCGATCCAGATCCCCGGCACCGGACGGGAGACGCAACGAGCGCATGATGGTGGCGCCGCTGCATGGCCGGGCAGACGGTCAAGGGCGTGATGGCCGTGTGGCGCACCGGGGGCGCTGCCGTACGGCGAGAGCGAGCTCGAGTTCCTTGTCGGCCTGTCGCTGCAGGCGACCGTCGCCATCGAGAATGCGCGCCTGTTCGCCGAGTCGCAGCAGCGCGCAGCCGAGCTGGCCACGGTCAACACCGTGTCGCAGGAGCTTGCGGGCAAGCTCGACCTCGGCAACCTGCTCGACCTGGTCGGCGAGCAGATTCGCAGCGTGTTCAAGGCCGACATCGCCTACGTCGCGCTCTACGACCGCGAAGACGGGCATGATCGAGTTTCCCTACCAGTACGGCGACGACATCAAGCCGCTCAAATACGGCGAGGGCCTGACGAGCCGGATCATCAAGTCGGGCAAGGCGCTGATCATCAATCGCGAGACCGACCGGCGCAGCCTCGAGCTGGGCGCCCAGGTCGTCGGCCGCCAGGCGCTGTCGTACCTGGGCGTGCCGATCCTGGTCGGCGGCACGTCCCTCGGCGTCATCAGCGTGCAGAGCACGCAGTCGGAAGGCGCCTATGACGCCGACGACGAGCGCCTGCTGTCGACCATCGCCGCCAATGTCGGCGTCGCGCTGCAGAATGCGCGCCTGTTCCAGGAGGCGCAGGAGGCGCGCGCCTCGGCCGAGGCCGCCAACGAGGCCAAGAGCTCGTTCCTGGCGACGATGAGCCACGAGATCCGCACGCCGATGAACGCGGTGATCGGCATGAGCGGACTGCTGCTCGACACCCGGCTCGACACCGAGCAGCGCGACTACGTCGCGACCATCCGCGAGTCCGGCGATGCGCTGCTCACCATCATCAACGACATCCTCGATTTCTCGAAGATCGAGGCCGGGCGCATGGACATCGAGGCGCAGCCGTTCGACCTGCGCGAGTGCGTCGAGTCGGCGCTGGACCTGGTCACCGCGCGCGCGGTCGCAGAAGCACCTGGACACCGCCTACGTGTTCGAAGGCGACGTGCCGGCGGCCATCGTCGGCGACGTGACCCGGCTGCGGCAGATCATGCTCAACCTGCTCGGCAACGCGGTGAAGTTCACCGAGGCCGGCGAGGTCGTGCTGACGGTGAGCTCGAAGCCGATTGCCGCCGAGCGCGTGGAGCTCGAGCTTCGCGGTGCGCGACACGGGCATCGGCCTGTCCGCCGAAGTCATGAGCCGGCTGTTCCAGTCGTTCTCCCAGGCCGACTCGTCGACCACGCGCAAGTACGGCGGCACCGGGCTGGGGCTCGCCATCAGCAGGCGCCTAAGCGAGCTGATGGGCGGGCGCATGTGGGCGGAGAGCGAGGGGCCGGGTCGGGGCGCGACGTTCCTGTTCACCATCCAGGCCCCGATCGCCGCAGCTGTCGCCGCCCCGGCAGCGCGACTTCGTGGGCGTGCAGCCGGAACTGCAGGGCAAGCGCCTGCTGGTGGTCGACGACAACGCCACCAACCGGCGCGTGCTCGGCCTGCAGACGGCCAAGTGGGGCATGGCCTCGCGCGCCACCGAGTCGCCCCTCGAAGCCTTGCGCTGGCTCGAGCAGGGCGAGGCCTTCGACCTGGCGATCCTCGACATGCATATGCCGGAGATGGACGGCATCGCGCTGGCGCGGAAGATCCGCGAGCAGCATCCGGCGCTTGCCGCTGGTGCTGTTCAGCTCGCTGGGGCGGCGCGAGGTCGGCGACGAGGAGCGACTCTTCGACGCCTACCTCGCCAAGCCGATCCGCCAGTCGCACCTGTTCGATACGCTGGTGGGCCTGCTCGCGGGCGAGACGGCGCGCCAAGGCCGAGGCGGTGCCGGGCAAGCCGCAGCTCGACCCTGGGCAGGCGGCGCGGCACCCGCTGCGCATCCTGCTCGCCGAGGACAACGTGGTGAACCAGAAACTCGCGCTGCGGCTGCTGCAGCAGATGGGCTATCGCGCCGACCTGGCCTCCAACGGCATCGAGGCCGTCGAGTCGGTGCAGCGCCAGACCTACGACGTGGTGCTGATGGACGTGCAGATGCCGGAGATGGACGGGCTCGAGGCCTCGCGCCAGATCAATGCGCGCTGGCGGCCCGAGGAGCGCCCGCGCATCATCGCGATGACCGCCAACGCCATGCAGGGCGACCGCGACATGTGCATGGCCGCCGGCATGGACGACTACCTGACCAAGCCGATCCGCGTGGAGCGGCTGGTCGAGGCGCTGAGCCAGGCGAGTGCCCGCAAGGACCGATGATGACCGCACCGACGATCGATCAGGCGACATTCGACGCGCTCAAGGAGACGACGGGCGGCGAATTTGCGCTGGAGCTCGTCGACACGTTTCTCCAGGAGGCGCCGGCGATGCTCGACACCTTGCGCGCGGGCGCTCGCGGCGCAGGATGCCGACCGGTTCCGCCGCGCCGCGCATTCGCTCAAGTCGAACAGCAACACCTTTGGCGCGCTCGCCTTGGGCGCGATGGCGCGGGAGCTGGAGCTCGCCGGCGCCGCCAAGGCGGCCGCGGGCGCCGCCCCCTCGCTCGACGCGCTGGCGGAGGAATACGCGCGCGTTGCCGCGGCACTTTCGGCGCTGCGTCATGCGTGACCTGCACGGCGCCGCGCGCCTGCTCGTGGTCGACGACAACAAGGTCAACCGCCTGCTGCTGGCGCGCAGCCTGGAGATCCAGGGACACAACGTGGCCACGGCCGAGAACGGCCGGGTGGCGCTGGAGCAGCTGCGGCGCGAGGCCTTCGACCTGGTCCTGCTGGACATGGAAATGCCGGAGATGGACGGCTTCCAGGTGCTCGAACAGCTGGTGCGCGATACGCAGCTGCGCGACCTGCCGGTCATCGTCACCTCGTCGCTGGAAGGCATCGCCAACGTCGTCCGCTGCATCGAGCTCGGCGCCGAGGACTACCTGGCCAAGCCGGTCAATCCGGTGCTGCTGAAAGCCCGCATCGGGGCGAGCCTGGAAAAGAAGCGCCTGCGCGACCAGCAAAAGGAGCTGGTGCGCCGCTTCGCCACCCCGGAAGTGGCGCAGGACCTGCAGAACTCCGGCTTCTCGCTGGGCGGCAAGCGGGTGCACGCCTCGGTGATGTTCTCCGACATCCGCAGCTTCACGACGCTCGCCGAATCGCAGCCGCCCGAGGAGACCATCGAGCTGCTCAATACCTACTACGCGCTGATGTTCGACGCCATCAGCAGCCATGGCGGCGTGGTGACGCTGATGATGGGCGACGGGCTGATGTCGGTGTTCGGCGCGCCGATGCCGCTTGCCGGACCACGAAGAGATGGCGGTGCGCGCGGCGCAGGAAATGGTCGAGATGATCGTGCTGTTCAACCTCGAACGGGACGCGGCCGGGAAGCCGCCGATCACCATCGGCATCGGCATCGCCTCCGGCGAGATGGTGGCGGGTACGCCGGCACCAACGAGCGGGCCACCTACACCTGCATCGGCGACACGGTCAACCTCGCGGCGCGGCTCGAAACGCACACCAAGGTCGTGCAGCGCGCGATCCTGATCGACCAGGCCACGCGCTCGGCGCTGAGCGAGCGCATCGCGGTCGAGCCGCTGGGCCGGTGCCGTTCCGGGGCAAGGCGGCCGCGGTGGAGGTGTTTTCGGTCATCCCGGGGCAGAAGCGCTAGCCGACGCCCGGCAGGCGCCTGCCGAGCGGCGAGAGGCTCGCATGTGATCAAGTTCATTCGCCAGCGGTGGCTCGATTTTCTCTACCGGCACGCCTGGCTTACGTTCGTCCTCATGGGCCTGTCCTTTCTGCTCTTCGGCTTCTACTCGGTCAACCTGTTCGTGCTGCTCAAAGCCAACGTCGAGCTCATTCTCCAATACGGCATGATGGCCCTTGGCCGACGGCGCAGCGCAGCAGCTGGCCGAACTGCTCTTCGCCGCCTACCTAAGCATGCTTTTCTTCCTCGCCTTCAAGGTCTGCGAGCGCATCCTTGTCGCACGGCTCACGCGCAAGCTCAAGTCGGCGAGCTTGAGGGAAAGCGACGCGCCAGGCCTCTGCCTGAGCGCTGAACGCCGGGCCGGAGCAGCGGCGTGCGCTCGCCGTTATGCTGCGCCGCTTAGCTCAGCGGCAGCATGACGATTTTCTGATACGCCGGCCGCCGCGCCAGCGTGTCGAACCACCGCTGCACATGGGCAGGGCCGGCCGCTCGATGGGCAGGGCCATCCAGCGCCAGATCCCGCAGCCGAGCGCGATATCGCCCATGGTGAAGGTCTCCCCTGCCAGATACGCGGCGCTCTTCAGGTGGGCGTCGACGACGGCCAGCACCTCCGCAGTCTTCAGCCGAGATTCCTCGATTGCCCGCAGGTCGCGTTGCTCAGGCGCCGTGCGGACCAAGCCCAGAAACAGCGTCCGGATCGCCGGCCAGAACGTCGTTTGCATCCAGTCCATCCAGCGATCGCCTTCGGCCCGCGTCTTCAGATCGTGCGGCCAGAGGCTTCCGGCTGCGTGCTTGGCCGAGAGATAACGGACAATGGCATTTGACTCCCAGAGTACAAACCCGTCGTCATCGATCGTCGGCACGAGGCCGTTCGGATTGAGACTGCGGTATTGGGGTGTGTTCACGACGCCGAACGCGCCGCCGGCGTCGATCCGCTCGTATGGAAGCGCCATTTCCTCGCAGCACCAGAGCACCTTCTGGACGTTGACCGAATTGCTCCTTCCCCAGATAACCAGCATGAGTGATCCTCCGGCTGTGAACGCTCGCCACGGCGAACGACAGGTCGCGCCACGTCGTGGCAGGCGATGCGCAGCGCCCACCGACGCCGCAGCGGCGATGATACGCGGTCCTGCCCTTGCTCCGGGTCGGATCGGCACCTGCTTCCGGCCGTTCGCGCAGGCACGCTACAATTACCGCAAGCGCAACGGTGCACGCGAGGAATTATGGCAATGGAACGCAAGAAGGCCAGCGATTTTCCCCCGGAAGTTCTCAAGCTGTTCGATGGCTACGTCCATGGCAGGATCAGCCGCCGCGAATTCCTGGAGGGCGCGGCAAAGTTCGCGGTCGGCGGCTTCACCGCTGCGGCCATGCTGGAGAGCCTGAGGCCGAACTACGCGCTGGCCCAGCAGGTGGCCAAGGACGACGATCGCATCAAGACCGAGTACTTGAGCTACCCCTCGCCACTGGGCTCGGGAACCATGCGCGGGTACTTCGCCCGGCCGGCGAAGGAGGGCGGCCAATTCCCGGGCGTGGTCGTCATTCACGAGAATCGGGGCCTTAATCCGTACATCGAGGACGTCGCCCGGCGTTTGGCGGTGGCGAGCTTCCTCGCCTTTGCGCCGGATGCGCTCACGCCTCTCGGCGGTTATCCGGGCGACGACGAAAAGGCGGCCCAGCTGTTCAGCCAGCTCGACCCGACCAAGCGCACCGAGGATCTGATCGCCGCTTACGGCTTTCTCAAGTCGCGTCCCGAGTGCACAGGCAAAGTCGGCGCCGTGGGCTTCTGCTTTGGTGGAGGCATAGTCAACACCTTTGCCGTGCGCCTGCCCGACCTCGCGGCAGCGGTGTCGTTTTACGGTGCCCAGCCGAGCGTCGCAGACACGGCCAAGATCAAGGCACCCTTGCAGCTTCACTACGCGGGCCTCGACAAGGGCACCAATGCCGGCTGGCCGGCCTTCGAGGCGGCACTCAAGGCCAACGGCATAAGCTACGAGGCATACACCTACCCGGGGACGAACCATTGCTTTCG
>CAWIOY010000003.1:0-104689 GCA_963837845.1 uncultured beta proteobacterium | reverse complement strand
TAGTAATGGGAATCACGGGAAAAGTGGGCGGCGCGACGGCAGAACATCTATTGGCGCACGGCAAGGAAGTACGCGCGCTAGTCCGCAATCGCGAGAAGGCGGCTAACTGGACGAACCGGGGCGTGGAACTGGTAGACGGCGATTGGAATGATTCGGCAGCCATCGAGCAAGCGCTCAAAGGCGTCGAGGGCGCGTTCGTCATGTTGCCGCCTGTCTGGGCACCCTCGCCCGATTACAAAGAAGCAAAGGGCGTGATTGCAAACTATGTCGAGGCGATCACCAAGGCAGCGCCGCCGCGAGTGGTTGCGCTTTCGTCGATGGGTGCGAACAGAACCAGCGGGCACGGGATGATCACGGCCTTGTCGCTTATGGAGCAAGGTTTTCGCGACCTGGTATCGCCAATCGCATTTGTGCGCGCAGGTGGATTCTTCGAAAATTTTCTTTACGGCTTGCAGGTCGCCCAGGGCGGAACGCTACCGGTCTACTACAATCCGACAAACCGAAAATCGACCATGGTCGCGACGAACGACATCGGCGCGGAGGTCGCAACGCTTTTGACCGGGCCAGCGTGGTCAGGGCAGCGCGTCGTCGAGCTTGGTTCGATGGTCAGCGCGGATGAAGTCGCGGAGCAATTGGGTGAAGTCCTGAATCTCGACGTGAAAGCCTTTGCAGTCCCGCGTGCCGGGTGGGCGGAAGCGTTCGAGCAATTCGGCATCCCGAAGGGCCACACCGGCCCTGCGGAAAAAATGTTTGAGGCCGTGAATGCAGGATGGATGGACCTCGGAGTCGAGGGTACGGAGCACGTAGCGGGTATGACGTCCGCACGCGATGTATTCGAGGCTGCACAGAACACCGCCAAGGCGTAAGTCTGGGACGGATCAGGCATGAGACGGAGACTGTCCGCTTCTGCGTCGGACGCGTCGCGGGAAGCGCTCAACAGTTCACGTGGCGGCTCTGGGCGCGCACTCCGTCCAAGGTCGTGAAATTCAGTCGCGTCCGTCCGCTTGCGGAAACCTCGCGAACTTCCGCTCTTGGCCGTTCAGAGAAGTTCACGACCGTCCGCTTAACCAGTGCACAACCGACCGCAGTCGCGCGAGCAATGTCGCCGAGAAGAACCCGACAGAACTGACTTGTCCGATGGGGTCCCAGCTCAAATTTCCTCGCACCCGACACGGCGTCCTGAATCCTTAGCCGTCGTGCGAAGTCCGTGCACGTTGAGCGACGCGTTTCGTGGCTTCCTTCCGGCGGTGGAACTGCTCGGTTTTTCATGCGCCTTGCATGGCTCCCGATTTCAGGACGCGAACCCCGGGCTTCGCGTCAAAAATGGCCGCCAGCATCGCGGACGCCACCGAGGACGCCGGGATCGGCCGCAGCCCCTTTGGCGTGATCCAACCGAGCGGTGCGAGCAGCCTTGCCGCCCATACTTCGCTACTCCGCGGCGGTTGCCCCAAGGCCGCCCGGTCACCCAGCAGCATGGACGGCTGCGCAATGACCACCGAGTCGTAGCCGAGCTGCATGATGGCGATCTCCATCTCGCCTTTCACGCGGCTGTAGAACATGCGCGACGTCGGGTCAGCGCCCAACGCCGACACGGCGGCCAACCGCGTCGCCCCCGCAGCCTTGGCGGCCCGCGCGATATTCACCACGAAGTCAAAATCCACCTGGCGAAAGCCAGATTCGGACCGGGCGATCTTGATCGTGGTGCCGAGCGCGATGAACACGTCATCCACCGCTGGGAACGCTGCGGGCAGTCGTGCGAAGTCGACTTCGTGAATTTTCAGCTTTGCACTGGCCTTGATGTCCGGCGGCGTGCGGCGGAGAAGGACATGTACGCTGCGGTAACGCTCGCTGGCAAGCAATCTGGCTAGAAGCGCGTGCCCGACGAGGCCGGTAGCGCCGGCGAGTAGGGCAGTTCGCGGGGGTGCAAGGGCGTCGGCCATGCGTCTACTTTACCCGCGTCTTAGCTGTCACGAAATGTCCAGGGAGATCGTGCGCGACCAGGGCATGATGCTGCTCATCGGCAGCATGAACTCCGAGGAGCGGCTCGCCGTGTTCCTGCCGAACCTCGCCGAGCGGCTCCGCCGCCGCGGCTTCTCACCGGCCGCCGTAGTGCGCATGACGCGCGAGGAGACCGGCAGCTTTCTCGGCCTCAAGGTCGAGGCGGTGAGCCGGCTGTTCTCGCGCTTCCAGGAGGCGGCGTTGATCCAAGTGCAGGAGCGGTCGGTCAAGCTGCTCGATCCAATCGCATTGAAGGCGCTCGCCGGCAAGCGTGCCGACACGCGCAAGGCGCGGTGACGCGGCGCGCCGGCGCTAATGAAAATCGCGCGATCGGGTCAGCAGCCCGCCCAGCAGCAGCGTCTGATCACGCAGATGCCCGGCGATCACGTGCACGACCTCGCCCTCGCGCTCGACCGTGCCGTACACCGTGAGCAGATTCGAGCGCAGCAGCTCCTTGCGCTGGCGCTCGGCGAGATCGCGCCAGACGATGACGTTAACCATGCCGGTTTCGTCCTCGAGGGTGACGAAGGTAACGCCGCTCGCCGTGCCGGGTCGCTGCCGGCCGGTGACCAGCCCGGTGACGCGCGCCAGGCGACCGTGCGGCAGCGCCCTGAGTTCGGCCGCGGTGACCATGCGCTGGCGCTGCAGGCGTTCGCGCAGCAACGCCAGCGGATGGCGCCCCAGGGTGAGTCCCAGGCTCGCGTAATCGGCGACGATGTCCTCGCCTTCGCTCGGCGCGACGAGCGAGGGCTTCCCTTCCACGATGGGCGCGGGGTCGAGCAGCGCCGGCATGCGCTCGACGCCGGCAACGTCCCACAGCGCGTGGCGGCGATGCCCGCTCAAGCCGGAGAGCGCTCCGGCCGCGGCCAGCGCCTGCAGGTCGTGCGCGTTGAGGCGGGCGCGGCGGGCGAGATCGTCGACATCGGCGAACGGCTGCGCGCGGCGCGCCGCCACCAGGCGCTCGCCGGCCGCCTGTGACAGTCCCTTGACCAGGCACAGGCCCAGGCGCAAGTCGGGCACCGTGGTCAATGCCTCGAGCGTGCATTCCCATTCGCTCAGCGTCGCGTCGGCCGGCAGGATGCGCACGCCGTGCCGGCGCAGATCCTGCGTCAATTGCGAAGGCGAATAAAAGCCCATCGGCTGCGAATTGAGCAGCGCGCAGGTGAACACCGCCGGCTCGTGGTGCTTGATCCACGCCGAAACGTAGACCAGCAGGGCGAAGCTCGCCGCATGCGAATTGTGCACGACGAGATTGTTGGCCAGAAAATTATGATTGCCTTCGATTTGAAGATCGTAGGTTGGCTGATACCCCATGGCTTCAATCCTTACGGTCCGGTCCCAATACACATCCGAATCCGTCATCTTGGCGGCCGGCCAACGACGCCGGCCTTTTAGGGGCAATGAGCGGGCCGCAGCCACATGATCGCCCGGCCGCAGCTCGCCAAGCTTGCGCCACCCTTGCGGGGTCATGAATGGATGTTCGGCCGTCGCGGTTATCGCATGGCCCGAGGCCGTGTGCAAACGCCATACGGGCTTTGTCCCGCTCGCTCTGACCGCGATCACTCTCTGCTTTTGCAATCGCAGCTCGCCATCGCAGGCAAGCGTGTTTTTGAAGGCGACGCGGCCGGAAAGGATCTCGTCGATAGTCACCCACCGCCCGGTATCGGCATCCACGACGCGTGTCTCGCCGACGACACATTCGGGAAATCCGTACTCGCCGAAGCCGAGGATCTGCTGATAGATCTGGCGCGCGAATTGTTCGTCGTAGCCGTTCCTGCGCATGCCGTCGATGAGCCGTCGCTCGAAAGGCTCCAGACCTCCCTTGCGCTTCCACGCCGCCATCGAGCGGCGCAACTGGTCGGATTCGCCCGGCGTGAAGTCGGCGGCGACAACCGCGAGCTGCATCACCTGTTCCTGGAAGATCGGCACGCCGAGCGTGCGCTCCAGCACGCCGCGCACCGCCTCGCTCGGGTAGGTGACCGGCTCGAGCTTCTGGCGCCGGCGCAGGTACGGGTGCACCATGCCGCCCTGGATCGGACCGGGGCGCACGATCGCCACCTCGATCACCAGGTCGTAATAGTTCGCGGGCTTAAGCCGCGGCAGCATCGCCATCTGCGCCCGCGACTCGATCTGGAACACGCCGACGGTGTCGCCGTGGCCGATCATGTCGTACACGCCGGGATCTTCCGCGGGCACGTCGGTCAGCCCGAACCGGCGGCCGTAGCGGATCGACAGCAGGTCGAGCGCGCGGCGGATGGCCGAGAGCATGCCCAGCGCCAGCACGTCGACCTTGAGCAGGCCCAGCGCGTCGAGGTCGTCCTTGTCCCATTCGATGACCGTGCGCTCCGGCATCGCCGCGTTCTCGACCGGCACCAGCTGCGACAGGGGCCCGCGCGAGATCACGAAGCCGCCGGTGTGCTGCGACAGGTGGCGGGGAAATCCGAGCAGCGCGTTGACCAGCGAAAAAAGCCGTTGCAGCACCGGGCTCGCGGTGTCGAAACCCGCCTCTTGCACGCGTTTCGAAAGCGCCCGGCTGCCATCCCACCACGCCATCGACTTGGCCAGCCGATCGACCTGCGCCAGATCGAGCCCCAGCGCCTTGCCCACGTCGCGCAGGGCCGAGCGCGGCCGATAGCAGATCACGGTGGCGGTCAGCGCGGCGCGCTCGCGCGTGTACTTGCGGTAGAGATACTGGATCACTTCCTCGCGGCGCTGGTGCTCGAAGTCGACGTCGATGTCCGGCGGCTCGTTGCGTTCGCGCGAGATGAAGCGCTCGAAGAGCATTTCCATGCGCGAGGGATCGACCGCGGTGATGCCGAGGCAGTAGCACACCGCCGAGTTCGCTGCCGAGCCGCGGCCCTGGCAGAGGATGCCCTGGCTGCGGGCGAACTCGACGACGTCGTAGACGGTGAGGAAGAACGCTTCGTAGCGCGCCTCGGCGATGAGCGCCAGTTCGTGCTCGATGAGCTTGCGCACCTTCGCTCGCGCCGCCACGCTTGTCGTCTGCACCGGGAAGCGGCGGGCGAAACCGCCCTCGGTGAGCTGCCGCAGGTAGGAGGTCGGCGTCTGTCCCGCCGGCACGATTTCCTCGGGATATTCGTAGCGCAGCTCGTCGAGTGAAAAGCGGCAGCGTTGGGCGATGACCAGCGTCTCGGCAAGCCAGGCGGCCGGATAGAGGCGCTGCAAGGTCTCTAGCGGCCGCAGGTGGCGCTCGCCGTTCGGGAACAGGGCGTAGCCGGCCTGCGCGACCGAGGTCTTGAGGCGGATCGCGGTCAGCGTGTCCTGCAGCGCCCGGCGCTCGCGCCGATGCATGTGCACGTCGCCAGCTGCCACCAGGGGCAGCCCGGTCCGGGCGGCGATGGCGACGAGCTTTTCGCAGCGTGCCGCGTCATCGGCGTCGAGCAGGCGTTCGGCCGCGATCCACAACGCACCGGGAAAACGCGCGGCGAGCCAGCGCACCTCGTCGCCATCGGGCGAACGCCCGGGCAGCCACAGCGCGACGCAGCCGGCGACGCCGGCGGCGAGATCGGCACGGGTGAGGCGATAGCTGCCCTTGACCGCGCTGCGGCGGCCGCGCGTGATCAGTGCCGCGAGGTTGCCGTAACCGGCGCGATCGGTCGCAAGCAGCAGCAAGCGCAGGCCGTCGTCGAGGCGAAACTCGCTGCCGATGATGAGCGGCAGGCGCTGTTGCTTGGCTTCGACATGGGCGCGCACCACGCCGGCGAGCGAACACTCGTCGGTGAGCGCCAGCGCCGCGTAGCCGAGCTCCTGCGCGCGCACGACGAGCTCTTCCGGATGCGATGCGCCACGCAGAAAGGTGAAGTTGGACACACAGTGCAGCTCGGCGTAAGGCATGGCATCACGCGAACAGGCCGTGCATGAACCAGCCGCCTGCGCGCTCGCGATAGAGCCACAGCTCCTCGCCCCGCGGGTTGCGGCCGACAAAATAGTCGCGGCCGATATCGTCGCCGTCCCACCAGCCGGTCTCGATGCGCTCGGGGCCGGAGATCAGCTTGAGCCCCGAGAGCGCCGGATCGGTCCCGAGCGGGCGCGGCGTGGCGAGCAGCCACAGCGGGCGCAGCGCGAAGCTCGGTGGAGCCTTCGCCGGCATCGTCGCGGCGCCGGTGGGCGCAGTCTGCCCCGAGGCCCGCTCGGGACGGTGATCAGCGCGAAGCTCTAGGGCCCGCACCGCATTCTCGCCCAGCCGCGCGCGCAGGCGCTCGAGCAGTTGCGCGCCGGCTTCGCCGTCAGCGCCGGCGATGGGGAAGAAATCGCCCGCCTTCGCTCCCAGCGGCGCGATCTCTTCGGTCACGATCCGGATTGCCTCGACCCGGTCGGGCAGCTCGGTGCGCGCAAGCCGTTCGCGCAACACGTTGAGGATGTGCTCGACCTGCCGCGTGCAGCTGAGCCCGAACACGAGCGAGGTCGGGGCCGCGTCTTCGTGCACCAGGTCGCAGCGCAGCTGCGTGACGCCCGCGCCGCGGCCGTGCAGAAAACCGGCGAGCTCGGTGACCAGGCGCTTGACCGCGAACAGCAGCGCCTCGACCTCGGCCACCGGCGCGGGCAGCTCGAGCTGGCCGTGATAACGCTCCGGCGGCACGAACGGCAGCCGCGGGTCGGGCAGCAGCCCGCGCGCCCGATCGATCTCGTCGAGCAAAGCCTGGCCGAAGCGGCGGGCGGCGCCGTCGCGCGGCAAGGCAGTGAATTCGCCGAGGGTGCGCACGCCGATGCCCGAGAGGATGTCCAGCGCGGTCTGCGCGCTGGCGAGGAAGGCCAGCGGCAGCGCGCCGAGCCTGCGCGTCCAGTCGGAGTCTTCGGCGGCGATGATCGCCTGTCCCGCACGGGCGAACAGGCTCGCCGCGCCGGCGGTCGGGGCGGTCGCAAGGGTCCCGGAAAAGCCGATCGCGGCAAGCCCGGCATCGATGCCGGCCAGGAGCTTGTCGAGGCCGCCAAAGTAGTTGCGGCAGGCGGAGATTTCCAGCAGCACGCAGTGCGGCGGCTCGATGCTGACCGTCGAGGTCCACTGCCCGGCCCAGAGCGCGATGCCCTTCAAGGCGTGACCCTCCGCGCGCTCGTCGCGCAGATGAATCGTGAGCTCGGGATCGAGGGCGAGCGCGGCGGCAATGGAAAGGCCGGGGGTGATGCCCCGTTTCTCCGCCGCAGCGTTGGCGACGACGACGTCGGGCCGGTGGGTCGCGCTCGCCACCACGGCCGGCGTCTCGCTCGCCGCGCCGCGCGCAAAGACCGCAAGCGGAAGATCGGGAAGGTTAAGGCAGGTCCAGAGCATGCTCGCCCCGGGGATCCGGTCCCGGCACGCGCCGGACCTCGTCGGCGCGCACGAGTGCCCGATTCCAGATCCGCGCCTGGGGGCCGCCGACCGGATAGTGGCGATGAAAGCTTGCCCGGCGGTTCGCCGCCAGCCGGTCGCGTGGCGGCAATGCCCTGACCGGGCCCGGGGCACCGTCACCGGTAGCCTTGGCCGATGGTTGCGTCGCCACCTCGAGCAGCAACGGCGCCGACACCACTCCCCCGCGACGCTTGAAGATATCGACGCTCAAGCGCTGTCCCGAGGACGAGAGCCGGAGCCGCAGCGGCGATGGGGATGCCTGCGCGGCGCGCGCAGTCGGCGCGAAGAGAAACGCCAGCGTCTTGCCCTCCTGCGCGGCGAGCTGCAGCCGCCTGATGCGCTGATCACTCACGGCTCGGGGCCAGAACAGCAGCGCCCCAGCACTGTCCGAGCGCAGCACCTGCTCCGCCGCCCACCAGCGCTGCCGGTCTTCGGCCGCCTCGACCACGACGACCCGGGCGGGATCAATGCCCCGGCCCGCGAAGGCCGGGGCGTAAGGAACGTGCGGCGGCGCCACCAGCGCAACCCACCGGCCGGCATGGGCAAGACGCTTCAGTGCCGGCAGGAGCAGCTGCAACTCGCCGATGCCCTGCGCATCGGTCAACAGTTCGGTCAGCGCAGCCTTGGGCCAGCCGCCCCCTGGCAACTCGCGGTCGAGGCTGGCAAACCCGCTCTCGACCGTGGCGTCGGCGTGCGCCAGCCGATCTCCGCGCCAGAGCAACGGATGGAGCAGCAGTGCGGCAAGCGCAGGCTTCATGGCGAACCGGGCGACCGGAGCCCGCCTTCGGAAACGAGCCGGGACGGGCTCCGGTCAGACAGGAAGGGATACTCTATCGAACGATCGTTCGATAGTCAACCGAAAGGCGCTTTGAAGGTCGGCATGCCTGGGTGGAAGTCAGCCCATCCGACGAAGTGGCGCCTGCGAGGGACGATCCCGGTGAGCACACAGCTGGCTATCCCACCGCGCGCAATGCGCACGTTCAACCATTGCCGCACCGCACGCCTAAAGCGGAGGGCGCTTGCGGCATCCATTCATGCTCAACCCATCAACGAATTGTTATGTAAAAACTACAAACCGATCTGGGTTGTCGCGCGGGGCCCTGACAACCGACTCCTGGCGACGCAGTGTCGGCGGTCAACAGCACGAAGGCGAAGCCCAACACACCGCCCTACCCGACCGGACGCGTGAACCCGCACTAGAGTCGCAAGTCTAGGTTGGCGCACGAAGGGCCCCGCGAGGGGCCCTTTTTTCCCGAAACGTTGTTCTGCCCGGGCAGGATCGTGTCGAAATGCGCCGCGGTCGAACGTCATTGTCACGGCGGAGTATATTTTCCGCTACAACGACCAAGGAGCAGACCATGCAATACATGTTGCTGATTTATGGAAACGAGGCTGCGATGCTCTCCGCGAGCAAGGAGGCGGCCGGGCAGATGATGGCGGCCTACGGCGCCTATACCGAGGCGATGAAGAAGGCCGGCATCTATCTCGGGGGCAACCGGCTGCAGCCGACCGCGTCGGCCACGACGGTGCGCGCGGCCAACGGCAAGAGCAGCGTACTCGACGGTCCGTATGCCGAGACCAAGGAGCAGCTCGGCGGCTATTACATGATCGAGGCGCCGGACCTCGACTCCGCGCTCAGCTGGGCGGCACGCTGCCCGGGGGCGGCGCAGGGGGCGATCGAGGTCCGCCCGCTTTGGAGCGTGTAAGCGCGCGCCATGGCGCGAGAGGAAGGTGAGCGAGCCCGGGCGACGGCCGAGGCCGTGGCACGGCGCAGCTATGGCAAGCTGATCTCCTTCCTCTCCGCGCGCACGCGCGACGTCGCGGGGGCCGAGGACGCGTTGTCCGACGCCTTCGCCGCCGCCTTGGCAGGCTGGCCGGCGAGCGGGGTTCCCAGCAATCCGGAAGCCTGGCTGCTCACCGTGGCGCGACGCAAGATGATCGATGCGGCCCGCCTGCGGCGCACTGCCGAAGGCGGCTCGGTCCAGCTGCAGTTCATCGCCGATGAGCTGGCGGCCGCGGCGGCGAGCGATACGCCGATCCCCGACGACCGCCTGCGCCTCATGTTCGCCTGTGCCCACCCGGCCATCGAGCCGAGCGTGCGTGCGCCGCTGATGTTGCAAACCATCCTCGGTTTCGATGCCGGCACGATCGCCTCGGCTTTCCTGGTGGCGCCGACGACGATGGCCCAGCGGCTGGTGCGCGCCAAAGGCAAAATCAGGCAGGCAGCCATTCCGTTCCAGGTGCCGGGGCGTGCCGAGCTGCGCGGCCGCCTCGATGCGGTGCTCGAGGCCATTTATGCGGTATTCGCCGAAGGCTGGTCCGATCCGGCGGGCACCGAGGCGCGCCGCCGCAACTTCGCCGAAGAGGGCATTTGGCTCGGCAGGCTGGTGGCCTCGCTGCTGCCGCAGGAGCCCGAGGCGCTCGGCCTGCTGGCGCTCATGCTTCATGCGGAGGCGCGGCGAGGCGCGCGGCGCGGCGTGCGCGGCGAGTTTGTGCCGCTTGCCGACCAGGACCCTGCGTTGTGGGACCCGCGCCTGATCGACGAGGCCGAGTCGCGGCTCAGGCATGCGGCGGGCATGAACACGATCGGTCGCTACCAGCTGGAGGCAGCCGCGCAGTCGGCGCACGCCAATCGCCGCCTGACCGGCCGCACCGACTGGCCGGCCATCGTGCAGATCTACGACGCGCTTTTCACCATCACCGCCTCGCCGGTGGTCGCCGTCAATCGCGCCATCGCATGCGCCGAAGTGGACGGTCCGGCGGCAGGGCTTGCCGCGCTCGCCGCCGTCGCCGGCGATTCGAGGCTTGCCGACTATCAGCCCTTCTGGGCCGCGCGCGCCGAGCTGCATGCCCGCGCCGGCGAGACCGAGGCCGCGCAAAGCGCCTATCAGCGGGCGATCGGGCTCGAACCCGACCCGGCGGTGCGCAGCTTCCTGCAGCAGCGCAGCGATGCGCTGCGCGGGCCGGCCCTCGATCGCGCGCGGCCGGAGCCGGCCCTTTAGGCAGCCTGGCTTCTGAACGGCGGCTTCGCGCCGCGCCTCTAGCCGGCCGCCGCGACAGCCCGTGCCGCGAGCACGGAAACGAGGTGCGCGCGGTATTCGGCCGAGCCGTGCAGGTCGTTGTTGAGGTGACCGGCGGGAATTTTCACCGCCTTGGCCGCTGCGGCGGTAAAGGCCTTGGCCAGTGCATCCTCGATCGCTTTGGCGCGGTGCACGTGCGAGCCCGCGCCGGTGACCGCGACCCGCACTCCGCCCGCCGACTGGGCGACGAACACCCCCACCAACGCGAAGCGCGACGCGGGCTGCGGAAACTTCACGTACGCCGCCTTCTTGGGCAGCGGGAAGCTCACCGCGGTGATGATCTCGTCCTCGCCGAGCGCGGTTTCGTACATGCCCCGGAAGAAATCGTCGGCGGCAATCTTGCGCCGGTTGGTGTGGATGGTCGCGCCCAGGCCGAGCGCCGCGGCCGGATAGTCGGCGGCCGGGTCGTTGTTGGCGAGCGAGCCTCCCAGCGTGCCGCGGTTGCGCACCTGGCGATCGCCGATGCCCTCGGCGAGCGCGGCGAGCGCGGGAATGGCCTGCCGGACGGCGCTCGAAGCCGCAACCTCGGCGTGCGTGGTCAGCGCGCCGATGATAAGCGCGTCGCCCTCCTTCTTGATGCCCTTGAGCTCGGAGAGGCCGGACAGATCGACCAGGGTCCCGGGATTGGCCAGGCGGAGCTTCATCGCCCCGACCAGGCTCTGCCCGCCGGCGAGCGCCCTGCCCCCGGATTTTGCCAGTGCCGCTGCGGCGTCGGCGACGCTCTTCGCGCGCTGATATTCGAATGCGTACATGGACGGCTCCTGAGGTTAGCTTTGCGCGGCTTGCAGCGCGGCCCAGACGCGATGCGGCGTGGCCGGCATATCCAGATGCTTCACACGGGCGCCCGACAGCGCATCGTGCACCGCGTTCATCAGCGCCGCCGGCGAGCCGATCGCGCCGGCCTCGCCGCAGCCTTTGGCGCCGAGCGGGTTGTGCGTGCACGGCGTGACCCGGGTCGCCACCTTGAACGCCGGCAGATCGTCGGCCCGCGGCATGGCGTAGTCCATGTAGCTGCCGCTCAGCAGCTGGCCGCTGTCCAGGTCATAGACACAGCGCTCGAGCAGCGCCTGGCCGATACCCTGCGCCAGACCGCCGTGCACCTGTCCTTCGACGATCATCGGGTTGATGATGTTGCCGAAGTCGTCGCAAGCGGCGAAACCGACGACGGCAACCGCGCCGGTGTCGGGGTCGATCTCGACCTCGCAGATGTGCGTGCCGGCGGGAAAGGTGAAATTCGTCGGATCGTAGAATGCCATCTCGTCGAGGCCGGGCTCGAGCTTGTCCAGCGGATAGTTGTGCGGGACGTACGCCGCCAGGGCGACCTCGGCGAAGGCTTTGCTGCGGTCGGTGCCGGCGACGTTGAACTTGCCGTCCCTGAACTCGATGTCCGCCTCGGCCGCCTCGAGCAGGTGCGCGGCGATCTTCTTGCCCTTGGCCACGACCTTGTCCAGAGCCTTGACGATGGCCGTGCCGCCGACCGCGAGCGAGCGCGAGCCGTAGGTTCCCATGCCGAACGGAACGCGCCCGGTGTCGCCGTGGACGATCTCGACATTCTCGATGGGGATCCCGAGGCGGCTGGCGACGACTTGCGAGAACGTCGTCTCGTGGCCCTGGCCGTGGCTGTGCGAGCCGGTGAAGACGGTGACGCCCCCGGTGGGATTGACGCGCACCTCGCCCGCCTCGTAGAGGCCGGCGCGCGCGCCAAGGGCACCGGCGATGTTCGACGGGGCCAGGCCGCAGGCTTCGATGTACGACGAGTAGCCCAGTCCGCGCAGTTTCCCGCGCTTCGCGGCTTCGGCCTTGCGCGCCGGGAAGCCCTTGACGTCGGCGAGCTTCATCGCTTCGTCGAGGCAGGCATCGTAGCCGCCGGTGTCGTAGAGCAGCGCAACCGGTGTCTGATAGGGAAAATTGCGGATGAAGTTGCGCCGGCGCAACTCGTCCTGGGCGATTCCGGTTTCGACCGCCGCGGTGTGCACCAGGCGCTCGACGACGTAGGTCGCCTCCGGCCGCCCCGCTCCTCGGTAGGCGTCCACCGGCGCGGTGTTGGTGAATGCCGCGGTGACCTCGCAATAGATCGCCGGCGTCGTGTACTGGCCGGCGAGCAGCGTCGCGTACAGGATGGTCGGGATGCACGAGGCGAAGGTCGACAGGTAGGCGCCCATCGCCGCGGTGGTATGCACGCGCATGGCGAGGAACTTGCCGTCCTTGTCCAGGGCGAGCTCGGCATGGGTCACGTGATCGCGCCCGTGCGCGTCGGCAAGAAACGATTCGCTGCGCTCGGCGGCCCACTTGAGCGGCCGGTTGATCTTCTTCGAAGCCCACACCATCGCCGTCTCTTCCGGGTACAGGTAGATCTTCGACCCGAAGCCGCCACCGACATCCGGCGCGATCACCCGCACCTTCGTTTCCGGAAGCCCGAGCACGAAGGCGGTCATCAGCAGGCGTTCGACGTGCGGGTTCTGGCTGGTGACGTAGAGCGTATAGCTGTCATCGGCCCGGCTGTAGCTCGCCACCGCGGCGCGCGGCTCGATGGCGTTGGGAATGAGGCGGTTGTTGACCAGGTCGAGCTTGGTCACGTGCGCCGCCTTGGCGAAGCCGCTGTCGACGGCGGCCCTGTCGCCCAGGGCCCAGGTGTAGCACTTGTTGCCCGGTGCGACGTCGTGAATCTGCGGTGCGCCCGGCTTGAGCGCGTCCACGACGCTGACCACCGAGGGCAGAGCATCGTAGTCGACCTCGATCAGCTCCGCGGCGTCCTTGGCCTGGGTCGGGCTTTCGGCGACCACCATGGCCACCGGGTCGCCGACGTAGCGAACCTTGCCTTGCGCGAGCACCGGGTGCGGCGGCTCCTTCATCGGCTGCCCGTCGGTGCCGGTGATGAGCCACCCGCAGGGCAGGCCGTTGACGCCGGTCAGGTCCTCGCCGGTGTAGATCGCGACCACCCCGGGCGCAGCCTTGGCCTTCGTCAGGTCGATCTTGCGCAGCTTCGCGTGGGCATGCGGCGAGCGCAGGAAGTACACATGCGTGTGATGTGGCGGATTGACGTCGTCGGTGTATTGGCCGGCGCCGACCAGGAAGCGATAGTCCTCCTTGCGCCGGATCGATTGGCCAATGGTGTTGAGATCGTTTGCGCCCATGATCTATCTCCGCATCGCGGCGGCACCCTGCGCCACCGCCTTGACGATGTTCTGATAGCCCGTGCAGCGGCAGAAGTTGCCTTCGAGCTCGGCGCGGATCGTCTGCTCGTCGGCGCCTGGATGCCGGGTCACCAGGTCGATCGCGCTCATGACCATGCCGGGGGTGCAGAAACCGCATTGCAGGCCATGGCAGTCCTTGAACGCGGCCTGCATCGGATGCATCGTGCCGTCGGCTGCAAGGCCCTCGATGGTGGTCACCTGGGACCCTTCGGCCTGCACGGCGAGGATGGTGCATGCCTTGACCGCGTGGCCGTCGACCAAGACGGTGCACGCGCCGCATTGCCCGGTGTCGCAGCCGACGTGCGTGCCGGTGAGCGCGAGCTGGTTGCGGATGAATTCGACGAGCAGCGTGCGCGGATCGACCTCCGCGCGCGCCGCCTTGCCGTTGACGGTGAGTGACAACGAGACGGACACGGACGTTCTCCTTCGGTGGGATGCCGCCGGGTGAAACGATCGTTGGACACGGCTTAGGGCGGCGCGGTTAGCATACTCCCGGGTCGGGCCCACGGCAACGCGGCCGACGTCGCAAGACCGTGACGTGCCCCTGGACCCTCCGGCACGCGCACCCTCGGCGATCGGCGCAGGCGCGGCCGGCGCCGGAATTTCAGTCGAGGTTGGCGATGTACTGCGCCAGGTTGTCGATGTCCTGGTCGGACAGTGTCGCGGTCACGCTGGTCATATTGCCGGCATCGTTGGTGCGCCGCCTGGCCCGGAAATCCTCGAGCTGCTTCTTGATGTACTGCGGATACTGCCCGGCGACGCGCGGGATATCGTTCTGGCCGACGAATCCGCCCAGATGGCACATCGGGCAGAGAACGGCGTCCGAAGTCTTGCGCCCGGCTTCGACCTTCGCGGCATCGGCCTGGAAGGCGATCGGCAGCGGCTTCTGGGCGGCGAAGAAATTTCCCAGCTCGATCATGTCGTCCTGCGACAGGTTCTGCGCGAGCGGCGACATCACCGGGTCGCTGCGGCGCCCTGCCTTGAAATCCTTGAGTTCGATGTAGATGTAGCGCCAGCTCTGTCCGGCGAGAATCGGATAGGCCGGGTTCTGCGAGTTGCCGTCCGGACCGTGGCAGGCCATGCACGCCTGCGCTTTCGCCCGCGCCGCGGGCATCTGCGCCGGATCCATCTGCGCGCCCGCGGCGAGCGCCCACGCGGCGAGCACGACTGCGACGAGTCTCTCCAATCCGGGCCTGGGCATAAAAAACGGCTGCCCAGGATGACCCAGGCAGCCGCGTATGGATGCGGGCAGCCGGCTAGGGCAGCGCAAACACGAATACGCTGTTGCCGCGCTTGGCATCAATCTGATTGTTGCCGCCGGCGGCGACGGCGACGTACTGTTTGCCGCCCACCATGTAGGAGACCGCAGGCGCGTTCACGCCCGCGCCGCAGTTGTACTTCCACAGCTCCTTCCCGGTCTTCGCGTCATAGGCCTTGAACCAGCCGTTGGCCTCGCCGTTGAAAACCAGGTCGCCCGCGGTCGCCAGCACCCCGCCGATGAGCGGTTGCGGCGTCTTCGCCTTCCATTTGATCTTGCCGGTATCGAGGTCCACGGCCACCAGCTGGCCCCACTGCTCTTCGCTCGCGATGGTCTTGAACGCGCCGCCCAGCCACAGCTTGCCCCCCGGATACGGCACGTCTTCGACCTGGTAGGTCATCGGTTGATGCAGGTTGGCGGCATAGGCCAGGTGCAGCATCGGATTGACCGCCATCGGCGACCATTCGACGCCGCCGTTGGCGCCGGGCAGCATGCGCGCGCCCTCCTTGGTCGGCAGCGCCCACATGTTCTCCTGCGGGATCATCGCCTCGGAAAAGCGGATGAGCTTGCCGGTCTCACGGTCGTTGACATAGATGTGCCCGGTCTTGCCGCCGTGGATCACCACGTCGACCATCTTGCCATCCTTGTCCTTTGCCTGCGTCAGGATCGTCGGGCTCACCGCGTCGAGGTCCCATACATCATGCGCGATGTACTGGAAATGCCACTTGTAGGTGCCCTTGTCGAGATCGATTGCGACCAGCGAGTCGGTGTACAGGTTGTCGCCGGGGCGAATCGCGCCGTACAGGTCGGGAGAGGGATTGCCGACGACGAAGAACACCGTCCTGGTCTTGCGGTCGATTGCCGGGGTCATCCACACCCCGCCGCCTAAGCGCTGGTAGAACGAGCTGTCCTTGGCGAAGGCCGCCTTCTCCGCGTCGATGTCGCGATGCATGTCGCGCCCGGTGGCGTCGTTTCTCGCCCACACGCCTTCGCTGCCCTTTTCCGGGATGGTGTAGAAGGTCCACAGCAGATGGCCGTCGTTGGCGTCGAACGCCTTGACGAAGCCGCGGATGCCGTACTCACCGCCGTTGGTGCCGATCAGCACCTTGCCTTCGACGACCGTCGGCGCCATCGTTTCCGAGTAGCCCTTGTCCGGATCGGCGATCTGCACCTCCCACAGCAGCTTGCCGGTCTTGGCGTCGAGCGCGACCAGCTTCGCGTCGATGGTGCCCATGTACAGCTTGCCTTCGGCAATGGCGACGCCGCGGTTGTTGTTGCCGCAGCACACGGTCACAATCGGGCCGAGCTTGTGCTTGTAATGCCAGTATTCCTCGCCGGTCGCGGCATCGATGGCATAGACGTGGTTAAACGAGGTGGTGAGGAACATCACCCCGTTGTCGACGATTGGCGCCGTTTCCATCGACTCCAGCACTGCGGTCTGGAAGACGAAGGCGGGCTTGAGCTTGGCCACGGTCTGGGTGTTGATCTGCTTGCCCTGGTAATAGCGCGTCTGCTCGTAGCTGCCGTTGGAGTGCAGCCAATCCTTGGTATCCTTGCCGGCGGCATCGAGCATCGCCTGGGTGACCGGCGCGAGCGCCGTGGTCATCGGGCGGGCGGTGGTGGTGGCGGCACCCGCCATTTCCTGCGCGGAGGCCAGGGTCGAGAAGCCGAGCGCCAGCGCGGGCGCGAGCAGGGCGCCGCCCAGGCGGACAATGCGAGATGACATGTTGTTCCTCCTCAGACGCTGCTATTTTCTTGTATGACGAGCGCCCGATCCGTCCCGTGCCGGGCACCGGTGGTCGCGGGTCCTACCCGCGTGGCTGAGTTATAGTCGAAAATACCCGCCGATGCAAACCGGTAACCGACGTTCAATTCGGCCATGAGCCGACCTTCTCGCCACGGCCTGGGGCGGCTCGCCCTGCTCGGTCTTTGTGCCGTCGCGCTCGGCGCCGCCGCCCCGCACGGCGCGGCCCAGGAGGCGAGTGCGAACACCCGGCTCCTGGCCGCGGCTCGCGCCGGCGACCAGGCTCTTGTCAGGCGCGCGCTCGCCGACGGGGCCACCCCCAACGCCCGCAACCGGCTCGGTGAGTCGGCACTGCTGATCGCCCTGAACGACGCGCACCTCGAGCTCGCCTTGCAAATGATCGCCGCCGGCACCGACGTCAACCTTGCCGCGGCCAATGGCGTGACGCCGCTGATGGCTGCCGCGTACGGCGGCGACGCCGACATCGTGCGCGCGCTCCTCGCCAAAGGAGCGGACGTGAACGCGCTCGACCAGTTGCGCAAGACGGCGATGATCTACGCCGCGGGCGAAGGCCGCAGCGAGGTCGTGCTGCTGCTCTTGCATGCGGGGATCGATCCGAACGCGGTCTACGCCCATGATCTCACGGCGCTGATGTGGGCCGCCGGCTATGGGCAGAGCGACACGGTACGGGTCCTGCTCGGGGCCGGCGCACGGCCCGGGCTCAAGGACGATCGCGGCAAGACCGCGCTCGACATCGCCCGCGACGGCGACTTCGCCGCCACCGCCAAGCTGCTCGAAGCCGCAGCCGCGCACTGACCGCGCTATTTGCTCCCCGGGCCGAGCAGCTCTTCGTCTGCCGGCACGAACCACGGCCAGATGCGGCGGAACGACCCGTCGCGGTCGATCAGGGCGTGCTTGAGGCTGCCGGCCAGATGCAGCAGCACCGCCGCTACCAGCACCCAGCTGCAGGTTTCGTGGATCAGGCTCATCTGGTCCTTGATCGCGGTGTCCGGCGAGCCCCAGGCCGGTAGCGTGAAGCCGAAAAACCGGATCGGGTAGCCGCTGTAGACCGAACCGAGGTAGCCGGTCAGCGGCTGCACGAACAGGCACAGGTAGAGCAGGAGGTGCACGCCGCGCGCGGCGCGCGCCTGCCAGCGGGGCATCGGCGGCAGGGACGGCGGCCGGTGCGTGCCGCGCCAGAGCACGCGCCCGACCATCAGCAGCAGGATCGCCATGCCGATCGACTTGTGCAGGTTGTAGGCATTAGCCCGCGGCCCGACCGGGAGTTTCGGAATCTGCTGCATCCACCACCCCAGGCCGATCATGACCAGCACCAGGAGCGCGATCAGCCAGTGCAGGGCGCTCGCCGTGGCCGTGTAGCGGGCCCTCGGTGGCGCGGGAATCGCCATCAGGCCGCCGGCTTAGGCGACAGCCGGCGCGAGTTGCGCGGGTCGCGAAACACGATCGGCTGCGCCGCGCCCGCCTCCCGTGCACGCTCCACCGCCGCGGTGACGCGGGAATGGTGCGGCGAGAGATCGCACACTGGATCGGCGTTTGCCGGATCGCCGGTGAGCAGGTATGCCTGGCAGCGACAGCCGCCGAAATCCTTGTCCTTTTCCGGACAGGTGCGACAGGGTTCCCGCATCCAGGCATCACCCCGGTAGCGGTTGAAGCCCTCGGATTGGTACCAGATCGTCGCCACGTCCGCGTCGGCGACGTTGGGAAACTCGAGGCCCGGCAGCATGCGCGCGGCGTGGCAGGGAAGCGCGGTGCCGTCGGGGGTGACGGTCAGGAACACCGAGCCCCAGCCGTTCATGCACGCCTTGGGCCGGGTCTCGAAATAGTCCGGGACGACAAAGAACACGCGCATCCTCGATCCGACCCGGTCGCGAAAGCGGTTGGTGGCCTCCTCGGCCCGCTGCAGCTGCTCGCGCGTCGGCAGCAGACGGTCGCGGTTCAGGTGGCCCCAGCCGTAATACTGCGTGTTGGCGAGCTCGACGTATTCGGCGCCAAGCGCTTCGGCCATTTCAAGGATCTGCCCGACGTGGTCGACGTTGAGGCGATGGATGACCACGTTGAGCACCATCGGGTAGTCGTAGGCCTTGATGAGCCTGGCAACCCTCGACTTGAGCTCGAAGGTGCGGGTGCTGGACAGAAAATCGTTCAACTCGCGCGTCGAATCCTGGAAGGAGAGCTGGATGTGGTCGAGTCCGGCGTCCTTGAAGGCGCGGATTCGCGCCTCGTTGAGGCCGACCCCGGAGGTGATGAGGTTCGAGTAGTAGCCGAGCCGGCGCGCCTCGGCGACCAGCACTTCCAGATCGTCGCGGACGAGCGGCTCGCCGCCGGAGAGCCCGAGCTGCACCGCCCCGATGGCCCGCGCCTCGCGGAGCACCCGCAGCCATTGGTCGGTGCCGAGCTCCGCGCCCTGGGTGGCGAAGTCAAGCGGGTTGTAGCAGAACACGCAGTGCAGCGGGCAGCGGTAGGTAAGCTCCGCGAGCAGCCACCGCGGTCCGGCGATGCGCGCCGCGCTAGGGACCGGCGCTGATCCAGCCGCGACCATAGGCGGCCTCCATGAAATCAAGAACGTCCTTGCGCAACGCCGCGCCCGGATAGGCGGCTTCGAGATCGCGGATGAGTCCGTCGACGGTGAGCCGGCCGTCGATGCGCTTCATGATCTCGCCGGCGCTCGCCGAGAGCCTGACCATGCCTTCCGGATAGAGCAGTACCCAGGCCGACTGCGCCGGCTCGTACTGCAGGCGGAAGCGGGCGCAGATTCTCGGCGCGTCCTCCAGCCGCAGGGGCGCGTCAGCAGCCATCGTCGCCTCCTCCCGGCCGCCCGTAGGCCACCTGCATCGCGTCGAGCATCGACCAGAGCACGTCAAGCTTGAAGCGCAGGATCTCGAGGGCGCGCTCCTGGCGCTCGCGGGTGTCGAAATGCACCAGCGTGAGCTCCAGGCCATGGGCCACGTCGCGCCGCGCCTGCGCGAGCCGGTCGCGAAAATAGGCGAGCCCGGCCGGGTCGATCCACGGGTAGTGCTGCGGCCAGCCGGCGAGGCGGTTCTTGTGGATCTCGGGCGCAAACAATTCGGTGAGCGACGAACACACCGCCTCCTGCCAGGGGCGCGTGCGCGCGAAATTGACGTAGGCATCGACGGCGAAGCGCACGCCAGGCAGCACGCGCTGCAGCGAAGCGATCTCCTCCCGGGGCACGCCTGCCGCCACGCCCAGCCGGAGCCACGCCTCGATGCCCCCCTCGGCGCCCTGCGAGCCGTCGTGATCGACGATGCGCTTGATCCACTCCCGGCGCACCTCGCGCTCGGGGCAGTTGGAGAGGATCGCCGCGTCCTTGAGTGGAATGCTGATCTGGTAATAGTAACGGTTGCAGATCCAGCCGCGAACCTGCTCGCGCGTGCAGCGGCCGGCGTTCATGCCGACCTGGAACGGGTGATGGATGTGGTAGCGAGCGCCGAGCGCGCGCAGCTGCTGCTCGAACTCTTCCCTGTCCCAGCGATGCGCCTGCGCGGTCATCGGCGCCTCCGCCTAGAGGAGGATCTCCATGCCGTCGTGCGCCACCTCGATGCCGGCGGCGGCAAGCTCCGCCCTCTCGCGCGAGTCCTCGTCGAGGATGGGATTGGTGTTGTTGATGTGGATGAGCACTTTTCTCTTGCCCGGGTAGGCGGCGAGCAGCTCGATCATGCCGCCCGGCCCCGACAATGCGAGATGGCCCATGTCGGCAGCCCGCTTGGTCGAGATATTCAGGCGCAGCATCTCGTCGTCGGTCCAGAAGGTGCCGTCGACGAGCAGGCAGTCCGCACGCGCGAAGATTCTCTCCACTCTCGGTTCGATCCGGCCCAGCCCGGGAGCATAGAAGAGTGTCCTCCCGCTCGCCTCGTCCTCGACCACGATGCCGACATTATCGCCTGCGCGCGGCTGCTGCCGGTGCGGGGAGTACGGCGGGGCCCTGCTCGAGAGCGCCACCGCGCGGAACTGCAGGCCCGGGACCTCGTCGACGCGGAAGGCGGCTTCCGGTTGCATCGGCTTCCAGTCGATGCCGCAATAGTGACCGAGGACCGTGAAAACCGGGTTGCCCGTGGTCAAGTCCTCGCGCACGCACTCGGTCGCATACACGTGCAGCGGAGCGCCTTCGCGCAGCATGAACAGGCCCGTCGTATGATCGATCTGGCTGTCGACCAGGACGATGGCGGCGATCGCCGTGTCGCGCAGCGCGCGCGCAGGCTGCAGGCGCGGGAAGCTCTTGAGCTGGGCGAGGATGTCCGGCGAGGCATTGACCAGGACCCAGTTCTCGCCGTCGGCCGAAAGCGCGATCGAGGATTGCGTGCGCGCCCGGGCGGTGATGCAGCCGCGACGCACCCCGTCACAATTGCGACAGTTGCAGTTCCACTGCGGGAAACCGCCGCCGGCGGCCGACCCGAGAATGTGGACGATCACGGGCAGCGGCAGTTGACCAGGCGCCCGCCGTCCCGTGAGCGGCGAGCCCGTGCCTCAGTTCGTTTCAGGCATCACCGACAGGCGTCACGGCCCGCGCTGCCGGCCGCGGGATCAACGCGTTGCAACGTACATCGTGATTTCGAAGCCAAACCGGATATCTTCGAATTCAGGTTTCGTCCACGCCATGGTATGCCCCAGTGTTGGTCGAGGGAGGATCGGGCACTGCGACGCCATTATATTTCACGCCGCCGCCGGCGCAAGCCCCTGGTCGCCTCGGCATCGCCGGCCGCGCCACGAGCCGGGCACCGAACTCGGGTAGCATAGCCGCATTCGCGCCCGGCCGGTTTTGGCGAGGCGCGCGCCCAAGCAACGCCTGAAAGGTCCGACGATGCAAACCCGCCTCGCCCTCGCCGCCCTCGCCGCCCTCGCCGCCCTCGCCGCGCTTGCCCTTGGCACGGGCGCCGCCCGCGCCGCGCCGATCGCCTACGTTCCCAACGAGGGCTCGGGCACGGTGTCGGTCGTCGATACCGCAACCGATCGAGTCGTGCGCACCTTCCAGGTCGGCACAAAGCCGCGCGGCGTCGCCGTGGCCCTGGACGGCAAGCTCCTCTACATCAGCGACCAGACGAGTAATTCGCTGCTCATCGTCGATACGGCGAGTGGCGAAACCGTCGCCCGCACGAAGCTCGGCGACTCGCCCGAAGGGATCTATCTGTCCGCTGACGGCAAGTGGCTGTCGGCGGCGATCGAGGAGAACAACCAGGTGCTGCTCGTCGACACCGCCACCGGGCAGGTGGCGCGCCGTATCGCCATGCGCGGCAAGAACCCCGAGCACGCGGTGTTCAGCCCGGATGGCAAGTGGCTCTACGTGAGCAGCGAAGAGGCCGATAGCGTCGACCTCGTCGACCTCGGCGTGGATCAGGTGGTGAAGTCGGTGCAGGTCGGCGACCGGCCGCGCGGCATCGGTTTCCTGCCGGACAGCTCGCGCGCCTACGTTGCCGTGGAGAACGCCGACGTGGTCAACGTCTTCGACGTGGCTCGCGGCGAGGTCATCGCCCGGATCAAGGCCGCCAGTCGCTCCAACGGCGTCACCGTGCGCCCGGACGGCAAGCGCATCTACGTGAGCTCGGGCGGGGAAGGCACGGTACAGGTCATCGATCCGGCGAGCAACACCATCATCGCCAAGATCGCCGTCGGCAAGCGGCCGTGGAACATGGCCATCACGCCGGACGGAAAGAAGCTCTACGTCGCCTGCGGGCGGTCGAATGCCGTTGCCGTCATCGACACGGAGACGAACACCAAGATCGCCGAGATCCCGGTGGGCCAATTGCCCTGGGGCGTCGCGATCCGCTGACGCTTGCCCGCGCGCGCCTTCCTGTGGGGACACGCGGACCCCGGCTGGCGGTCGCTTGCCTGCCTGCTTGCGCTCGTCTGGTCCGGCGCGCAGGCCGACAACCCGGCCGAGGTCTTCGAGCTGCCGTCGATGCAGGTCGTCGGCACGACGCCGCTTCCCGGGCTGGGCACGCCGCTCGCCGACGTGCCGGCGAACGTGCAGAGCTTCAACCGCAGCGACTTCGACCGCCAGCGCCCGCTCGAGCTCACCGATTTCCTGGGCGCCAACGCCAACAGCGTCGCCGTCTCCGCAGCCCAGGGCAACCCCTACCAGCAGGACATAAGCTTCCGCGGCTTCATCGCCTCGCCCCTGCTCGGCGCTCCTCAGGGCCTGTCGGTGTTCCAGGACGGGGTGCGGCTCAACGAAGCCTTGGGCGACGTGGTCAACTGGGACCTGCTGCCGCAGTCGGCCATCTCCAGCATCCAGCTCGTTCCCGGCTCCAACCCGGTGTTCGGACTCAATACCCTTGGCGGCGCGCTGGCGATCTACACCCGCAGCGGGGCGCAGTATCCCGGGGCCGCGGCCGAACTGACCGCCGGCTCCTTCGGGCGCAGCGGCGTCGAGCTCGAATACGGCGGCGCGCATGCACCACCTCGACTACTTCGCCACCGCCAACTTCGGCAGCGAAACCGGCTGGGCGGAGCACAACGGCAGCGAGGTCAAGCAGTTCTTCGGCAAGCTCGGCTACCAGGACGACGTCACCGATTTCGACCTCAGCCTGACCCTCGCCGACAACACGCTGCAGGGCACGCAGACGCTTCCGCAAGCCTGGCTCGACACGCCGACCCAGCCCTACACGTACCCGGACGTCAACCAGAACCGGGTCGCCTTCTGGACCGCCAAAGGCAGCCACTTCCTCGGCGAGACGCTGCTGCTCGTCCGGCGTCGCCTACTATCGCCACTACCACAACGACAATTTCAGCAGCAACGTCAACACCGACTACGGCAGCATCGATCCGCAAACCGGGGCCGCGCAGACCAACGAGGCCACCAATGTCGCGTCGGTCATCGACCAGCAAAGCTGGGGTACCGGGCTGCAGCTGACGAGCACGGACGATCTTGCCGGCCACCGCAACCAGTTCGCCGTCGGCGCCAGCGGCGACTTTGGCGCCAGCGGATTCACGCAGCAGTCGCAGACGGCCACCTTCAGCGCCAACCGCGGCACGCTGGCCACCGGACCGTTGCTGCCGGAGACCGACGTCGGCAGCACCAACCGCTACCTCGGCCTGTATTTCGCCGACACGCTGGGGCTGGGCGAACCCCTGGCGCTGACGCTGTCGGGCCGCTACAACTACGCCCACGTCGACATCGGCGATCGCAGCGGCAACGATCCGGCCTTAGACGGCGCGTACACCTTTGTCCGCTTCAACCCCGCGGCCGGGCTCAGCTTCAACCCCTCGCCAATGCTCACTGCGTATGCGGCGTATAACCAGGGCATGCGCGCGCCAACGCCGATCGAGCTGACCTGCTCGAACGCCGCCGCCCCCTGCCGGCTACCCTACGTCTACCTCGCCGACCCGCCGCTGCAGAAAGTCGTTTCGCAGACCGTCGAGGCCGGGGCGCGGGGCAGGATCGAAACCGGAGTGCAATGGTCGGGCGCGATCTATCGCACCGATCTGCAGAATGACATCCAGTTCATCGCCAGCGGCGGCAGCACCGGCAACGTCGGCTACTTTGAGAACGTCGGGCCGACCCGGAGGCAGGGAGTCGAGCTGATGGGCTCGGCGCACTGGGGCAGACTCACCCTGACGCTGCGCTACAGCTACATCGACGCCACGTACCGCTCGACCTTCGTTGCGGCGAGCGCCAACAATTGCAGCGCCGACGCCAGCGGCGCGATCACGGTGCGCCCCGGAGACCGGATTCCCGGGATTCCGGCCAACACGGCAAAGCTGCGCGCGCAGTGGCATGGCGATGAACGCTGCGCCGTAGGCGCGACGCTGGTCTACGCGTCGAGCCAATACGCGCACGGCGACGAGAACAACCAGGACATCCACGGTCCGGTGCCCGGCTATGTGGTGGCCAATCTCGATGCCCAGTGCAAGCTCGTGCCGGAGCTGCAGCTGTTCGCCAACATCACCAACGTTTTCAACCGCGCCTACCAGAACTTTGGCCTGCTCGGCGCCAACGCGTTCACCGGCCCCGGGGCGCACGTTCGGGCCCGCGCAGGGCATCGACCCGGTCAGACGCACAGTTCCGCGGGCTGGGCAGCCCGCGCGGATTCTGGATCGGGCTCAATTACTGCGTTCGGCGGCACAGCCGCGCAGCCGATTGAACGATAATGGCGGCCGGCAGTCGTCGCCGGACGCGCTCGCGTTCGACCCATGACCTTCACCCGCCGCCGCTTTCGTGCAGACCGCAGGAGCGCTCGCGCTCTGCTCGCTCCCGGCCCGTGCCTCGCAGCGACCCTTCGCCCGCGGCGCCAGCGCCGGGCCCTGCCGACTGGTGCGGCACGGGCGGTTCGCCGGCCCGTTGTTCATTCCCGGGAGATCGCGGCTTCCTCGGCCGCCTCGCGCCCGAGGCAGACACGCTCACGCTGCGCGCGGCCCCGCTCCCCGGGCGGCGGGACGGCAGCCTGACCCTGGGATACCTCGCCAGCCATGGCGGACGGGACTACGTCAACCCGACGCTCGTGCTCCGCCCGGGACAGCGGGTGCGCATCGACTTCGACAACGCGCTCGACGCAGCGACGATCGTGCACTGGCACGGATTGGCCGTCGACACCCGTAACGATGGCGCGGGGCTGACGCTGGCCGCTCCCGGAGGGCGCTACGCTATGACTTCGAGGTTCGCAACCGGGGCGCGTTGTACTGGTATCACCCGCACCCGCACGGCATGACCGCCGGCCAGGCCTATCGGGGCCTGTTCGGCGCAATCGAGATCACCGACGACGACGAGGCGAAGCTGCGCGCGGCGCTCGACCTCGTGCCTGGCAAGAGCGAGATCGCGTTGCTGCTGCAGGACCGCCGCGGCGCGGCGTACGCGCCTTCGCCGACCGACCAGACCCACGGCTTCCTGGGCGACACCGTGTACGTCAACGGCACCGCTTGCCCCTATCTCGACGTGTCAACGCGCCTGTACCGCTTCCGCGTGCTCAACGCGTCTAACGCGCGCACCTACCGGCTCGCCTGGCGCACCGCGGCGGGGAGCCCGCTGCCGTTCACGCTCATCGGCAACGACGGCGGTCTGCTGCCCGCACCCCGGGCCTGTAGCGCGGCTTTCCTGGCCACCGCCGAGCGGCTTGACCTGCTGCTCGACCTGCGCGATCTGCCGGTCGGCGAGACGGTTTTGCTCGACACCACGACCTTCGACCCGATGCACATGGAAATGGGCGACATGACGCCGGGTGCCACCGACCACGAGGCGATGGACCATAGCATGATGGACCCTAGCGCCAGCGGGCGCAACCGATCACGCCGCGATGCATCATGGCGGCAGCTTTGCGGAGGGCGCGGCGCGAACGCTGCTGCAGTTGCGGGTGCGGGAGAAGACGCGCCTACAGCGCCAAGGTCCCGGCGCAGCTGTCCACGCCCGCCGCCCATCGTCATGGCAGGCGCTACGCAACGCCCTTTCCGCCTGGGCTTCGCCAAGGGCCGCTGGCGTATCAACGATCGCGTCTTCGAGATGGGCGAAACGCCCATCGAGGTCAAGCGCAACACGGTCGAAAGCTGGCTCATACGCAACTATTTCAACAGCATGCCGCATGCCATGCACCTGCATGGCTTCGCCTTCGAGGTCCTGGCCCGCGAAACGAGCCCCGAACAGCTCGCCCCGCTTAAGATCGACGACCACGGCCGGCTGGCCACCGACCTCGGGCGCAAGGACACCGTGCTCGTCTGGCCGGGCGAAAGCGTAAGGCTCGGCATCGACTTTCAGCTGCCCGTTCGACGGGCCGCAGACTTACGTGTTTCATTGCCACAACCTCGAGCACGAGGACGGCGGCATGATGCTCGGGGTCAAGGTGACCTAGCGCGCGGTGGATGGCGGTCGTTTTGTGGCCTACAATAGGCCATGAGCGATGCCTTCCCTGGCCGTTGCGGTGCGCGCGGCGCGCACCGCGGCGGCCATCATCGAAGACGCGGCCCGCGACCTGGTCCGATTGCCCAGCTCGTCGCGGCAGCACGGCGAGATCGCCGTCGGCGCCGGCACCGACGCCGCCGATGCCATCATGACCACCCTCTCGGCGGCCTTTCCCGAGCATTCCATCCTGGGCGCCGAAGGACGGCCGCAGCGCGCGGGAAGCTCGACCTGGCGGTGGATCGTCGACGCCTTGGACGGGACGAGCCAATTTCCTGCACGGCTATCCCTACTACGCGATCTCGATTGCCTTGACGCATGGCTCGGAATTGACGCACGCGGTCGTGCTCGACCCGATCCGCGACGAATTATTCACCGCCATCAAGGGCCGCGGGGCATTGCTCAACGGCGTGGCGCTGCGCGTGTCCGGATGCACCGCGCTCGACGCCGCACTCGTCGGCACGGTTTTCCCCGCCGCGGAGAGCCCGAGGCTGTCGATCTACCTGGCGACTTCAACACCCTGCTGCCGTGTTGCGCCGGCATTCGTCGCGGCGGCGCCTGCACCCTGGATCTTGCCTACGTCGCCGCGGGCAGGCTCGACGCGTTCTGGGAGATGAGTCTCAAGGCGCGCGAGGTTGCCGCCGGCGCGCTTTTGGTGCGCGAGGCCGGCGGGCGCGTCGGCGACTTCGCCGGCGGAGCCGAATTCCTGCGCGGCGCCGAGCTGATTGCCGCCGCGCCCGGCGTATTCAACGCCCTGCGCGAGGCGATCGGCGCGACCCTGAACTAGGCGGCCAGCGCTATCAGTCGCTGGTGCAGTGCGTCCGGGATCGCCACACCCTCCCGCGCCGCCTGCAGCGCAAGCGCGTCGCGCCGCGCTCCGGGCAGCCGAACCTCGGGCTCGGCGGTCATCGCCGCGAGCAGCGCCTCGACGCGCTCGTCGTAGACCGCGCGCCCGGCGAGCGCCGCCGGGTCGATGACCAGAAACGCCTGCCCCAGCCGCGGCCGGTTGCCGGCGTCGACGAAGAACGACGTCGCTTCGAAGCCGAGTTGCGCGCCGGTAAGCGAGGTGACCAGGAGCTCGACCACCAGCGCGAGCAGCGCTCCCTTTGCGCCCCCGAGGCCGAGCATGCTGCCTTCGAGGCCGGCACGCGGATCGGTCGTCGGTTTCCCTCCTTGTCCAGCGCCCAGCCGAGCGGAATGCTGCGGCCTTCGTTCGCCGCCAGCATGAGCTTGCCGCGGGCGATCGCCGAGAGCGAAAGATCGATCTTGCAGAGGCGCGGCGTGTGGCCGCGGAAAAATCGCCGCCATCGGATTGGTGCCGAAGAGCGCACGCTTGCCCCCCGCCGCGGGCATCGCGGCAGGCGAGTTGCCGAACGCCAACCCGACGAAGCCGGCGGCGGCGACCGCCTCGAGGTGGTAGCCGGCGACGCCGAAGTGATGGCTGTTGGTGACCGCGCGAAGGCCACCCCGAGCTCGGCGGCACGCCGCGTCGCCTCGGCGATCGCCAGCGCGCAAGCCGCGTAGGCAAGGCCCGACCCGGCGTCGATCAGCGCCGCGCCGCCCTTGGCGGCAACGACCCGGGGCCGGGCCCCTCCATCGGCGCGCCCGTTCCGCAGATGCGCGGCGTACTGCGGAACCCGGGCGACGCCATGCGCGGCCAGGCCGCGCGCGTCGGCATAGACCAGGGCCGCGGCGGTGGCCTCGGCCATCTCGCCATGGGCCCCGGCGCCGCAAGAGTGCGCGGCGGGCAAGTTCGTGCAGCGCCTCGAGGCTGATCTGCGCCATCGGCGCGCCCCCTAGAAGCTGCGCACTCCGCCTTCGAGCGCGGCCGCCACCTGATCGGCGACGAGCATCGACACCCGCAGGTTCGATTCGCGCGTGACGCCGGCGACGTGCGGAGTGAGCAGCAGGCTGGGGCAGTCGGCCAGCGCCGATCCGGCCGGCAGCGGCTCGGTCGCGAACACGTCGAGCGCCGCGCCGCCGAGCCGGCCTGCGCGCAATGCCTCCGCAAGCGCGCCTCGTCGACGATGCCGCCGCGCGCGGTGTTGACCAGGATGGCGTCGGGCTTCATGAGGGCGAGTTCGGCCGCGCCCAGAAGCCCGCGCGTCGCCGCCGTCAACGGCACGTGCAGCGAAACCACATCGGCGGCGCGCAGCAACATCGTCCAGGCCGCGGGCTTCGGCCTGCTGCTCGGCCCACAGCGGCGCCGCCGCCGGCAATCGCGCTGTCGTAACCGATGACCCGCATGCCCAGTGCGCGCGCCAGTTGCCCGGTGCGCTGCCCGATGTTGCCGAAGCCGACCACCCCCAGAGCTTGCCCGCAGAGCTCGCGCCCGGATGCGAGCGCCGGGCGCGGCCAGCCTCCGCCGGCAACCGCGGCGGTGCTGCAAATAGGCGCCGCGCAGCAGCACCATCGCCGCGCCGATCACGTATTCGGCGACCGAGAGCGCATTGGCGCCGGTCGCGGGAATGACCTCGATGCCGCGCGCCGCACAGGCCGCCAAGTCGATGTTGTCCAGGCCCACGCCGAGCCGTCCGACGACGCGCAGCCGGGCGGCGGCGCCGAGGAGCTGCGGCGTCGATGCGGATGCGGTTGCGCACGATCAACGCCTCGGCCGCAGGCAGCGCGAGAAGCAGCGCATCGCGCCGCTCGCAAGCCCCGCGTCGTAGGTCGTCACAAAGCGGCGCTGCAGGGAGGCGACTGCCGCCTCGTCCATGAACTCGGCAATGACCACGCGCATGCGCTTAACCTAGCTCTGCATGCCCCAGCGGCGCACGGTTCGCATCTCGAGGCTGCGGAAGACGAGGTTCTCGACGACGAGCCCGATGAGGATCACCGTCAGCAACCCGGCGAAGACGCTGGGGATCTCGAGCTCGTTCTTGTTCTCGTAGATGTACCAGCCGAGGCCGCCCGACCCCGACGAGACCCCGAACACGAGCTCGGCGGCGATCAGCGTCCGCCAGGCAAACGCCCAGCCGATCTTGAGCCCGGTGAGGATGCTCGGAAACGCCGCCGGGATGAGAATCCTGGCGACGTAGGAGACGCCCTTGCAGGCCGTAATTGCGGCCGACCATGCGCAGCGTGTTCGACACCGACAGAAAGCCGGAATGGGTGTTGAGCGCGACCGCCCACAGCACCGAATGGATGAGCACGAACACGATGCTGCCCGCGCCGAGCCCGAACCAGATCAACGCCAGCGGCAGCAGCGCGATCGCCGGCAGGGGATTGAACATCGAGGTCAGCGTCTCGAGAAGATCGGTGCCCGGGCGCGAGCCGATGGCGACGACGGTGAGCACCGCGGCAAGCGCGATGCCGGCAGAGGTAGCCGACCAGCAGTATCTTGATCGATGTCCACGCGCGGACGAGCAGCGTCGCCGTGCACGATGCCGTCGACGAAGGCCCCGACCGTTGCCCCGAAGGTGGGCAAGAGCAGCGGATTGTCGAGCCAGCGCGCGTAGATCTCCCAGGCGGCGGCGAGCGCGAACAGCAGCACGAGCTTGCGCACCGCGCCGAGGTTGTAGAGCCGCTCCCAGGCCGAGAGCGGCTTCGCGACCACGCCGAAGCGCGCCGCCTCGACCGGCTGGCGATAGACGTCTTCGCGATTGCATCGGCGGATCAGCCATGGCTGCCGGCATCAGACACGGCCGCCCGCCTCCGCGGCCTCGACCGCGTCGGCAAACAGCAGGTCGTGGATCCTGCGCTCGAGCGCCTGCGCCTGCGCCACGTCGCCGTGGCCGCGGCAGAGGCTGTTGACCTCCGCCTTGACCTGCCCGGGCGCCGGCGACAAGAGCAGGATGCGGCTGCCGACGGTGATCGCCTCGGCGATCGAGTGAGTCACGAACAGCACCGTGAAGCGGGTGTCGTCCCAGAGCGCGAGGAGCTCGTCCTGCATCTTGCGCCGGGTCAGCGCGTCGAGGGCGGCGAAGGGCTCGTCCATGAGCAGGATGTCCGGCTCCATCGCCATGCCGCGGGCGATGGCGACCCGCTGCTTCATGCCGCCGGAGAGCATGTGCGGGAAGCTGTCGGCGAACTTGGCCAGGTTGACCTTGGCGATGTACTCGAGCGCCTTGTCCTCGGCCGCCTTGCCGGCGAGCCTGCCGCTGGCGGTGAGCGGGAACATGACGTTTTCCTTGACCGTCTTCCACGGCAGGAGCTGGTCGAATTCCTGGAACACCATCATCCGGTCGGGGCCGGGCTGCGTCACGACGTGCTGCTTGAGGCGGATTTCGCCCTCGACCGGGTTCATGTAGCCGCCGACCGCCTTGAGCAGCGTCGACTTGCCGCAGCCCGAGGGGCCGAGCAGGATGAAGCGGTCCGCCGCGAAGACCTGGAAGTCGACCCGATAGGTGGCCGTGATCAGGCGGTCGTGCGTCTTGTACTGCAGGGTCACGCCGCGCACGTCGAGGATCGGTGCCGCGGCCTCAGCCATGGATCTCGCTACAGCGCGGACGGCCTAGGACTGCCACGGCAGGCGGTCGAGGTCGACGTTGCCGCCGGAGAGGATGATGCCGACCCGCGCCCCGCGCACCTCGAGCGTGCCTTCCAGCAGGCACGCCAGGGGCACCGCGGCCGAGGGCTCGATCAGGAGCTTGGCCCGCTCCCAGAACATGCGCATGGCGCGCACGATCGCAGCCTCGCTGGCCACGCCGACGGCCTCGACCCCGCCGCGGATCGCGCCGAGGGTGCGCAGCGACAGCGTCGTGCGCAGGCCATCGGCGAGGGTGACGGCGGCGGGCAGCGGCTCGACGCGGCCGGAGCGGAAGCTTCGCGCCGCGTCGTCCGCGTTGGCCGGCTCCGCCCCGTAGACCTTCGTCGCGGGGGAGCTCGACGCGCACGGCGATGGCGGTGCCGGAGAGCAGCCCGCCGCCGCCGACCGGGGCCACGACGACGTCGAGATCGGGCGCCTGCTCGAGCAGCTCGAGCGCGGCGGTGCCCTGCCCGGCGATCACCCGCGGATCGTCGAACGGGTGCACCAGCACCGCGCCGGTCTCGCGCTGGACTTCGGCGCAAGCCGCCTCGCGCGCGGCCGGGGTCGGGGCGCAAAGGCGGATCGTGGCACCGTGGCGGCGCACGTTGTCAAGCTTCACCCGCGCGGCGTTGTCGGGCATGACCACGAAGGCGGGGATGCCGCGTCGCGCCGCCGCGTAGGCCAGGGCCGCGGCGTGATTGCCCGACGAGTGCGTGACCACGCCGCGCCGCGCCTCGGCCTCGGAGAGCGAGAACACGGCGTTGGTCGCGCCGCGCGCCTTGAAGGCGCCCGTCCGCTGCAGGTTTTCCGCCTTGAACAGAAGCTGCGCGCCGGCCTCGGCGTCGAGCGAGCGGCAGGTGAACAGCGGCGTGCGATGCACGTGCGGCGCGATGCGCGCGGCCGCCGCGCGGATCGCCGCGACATCAGGGAGCAGGAGCGCGTCCGCCGCCGGTCTTGCGTCTGGCATCAACTGCCCGGCAACGCGTACACGTTGGGAAAGAACAGGTCCTTCCACGAATCGGGCTTGACCTTGATCGCGCCGGTCCGGTACATGAAGTCGGCGTACTTCATGACGTTTTGCGGCGTGGTCGTGAATACGACCTGCGGATCGCTCAACATGCGCTCGATTTCCTCGACCGTGTCCTTGTCCTTGGAAATGCGCAGGTAGGCCTGGGCCGCGGCGTGCTTGTCGTTGTTGATCAACGCCTGCGCCTCGTCGAGCGCGGCGACGAAGGCGGCGTAGAGCTTCGGGTTGTCGTTGCGGAACTTCGCCGTCGTCCAGACGACGTTGAAGGTCACCGCGCCGCCCATCACGTCGTAGTTGTTGAGCACCAGGTGCATCCCGGGCCTGGAGAGCTCCTGGTACTGATAGGGCGGCGACCCGAAATGCGCGTTCACCTCCGACTGCCCGGACAGGAGCGCCTGCATCGCATCCGGATGCGCCATCGACACGGTCAAGGCGTCGAATCGATTCTGCTGCCCCGGCCCGAAGGTCTGCTCGGCCGCCATCTGCAGCGCCAGCGCCTGGACCGAGATCTTGGCCGCGGGCAGGCCGATCCGATCCTTGTCCGACAGGTCGCGCACCGTTTTCACTTGCGGATCGCGGCTGACCAGGTACAGCGGCATGGAATTGAGCGCGGCAACCCCGCGCACGTCGAGGTTGCCGCGGGTACGCGACCAGAGCGTGACCAGCGGCCCCACCCCACCGGAGGCGATCTGCAGGCTGTTGGACAGCAGCGCGTCGTTCATGACGTTGCCGCCGGCAAAGGTCGCCCAGCTGACCTTGACCTCGACCCCGGCCGCCCTGGCGTGCTTCTCGACGAGCTGCCCCTCTTCCATGAGCATGAGCGGCAGATAGCTGATGCCGTATTGCTTGGCGACCGTGATCTCGTCCATCTCGGCGCGCGCCGGCGCGCCGGCCACGAGCAGGGTCGTCGTGCACAGCAGTACTGCGACCCGAAGCCAGCGCGTCAGTCTCATGGTCTCTCGGTAGGCGTGAATGCCGCGATTATAGGCGCCGCAAGCCGCCCCGCGCCCGTCAGGCGCTCTCGTAGAGCCGCGTCAGGACGAATTCCCGATGCCCCAGCGCCTCGGCGGCGGTCAGCCGGCCGTTGACGGTGCGAAACATCATGTCGAGCAGCTTGTCGCCAGCCTGATCCATCGTCAGGTCGCGCTGCAGCAGGCCCGAGGTATCGACGTCGATGTGCTCGCTCATCGTGCGCACCGTGCGGGGATTGGCGCAGAGCTTGATCACCGGCAGGATCGGGTTGCCGATCACGTTGCCCTGGCCGGTAGGGAAGAAGTGCACCACGAAGCCAGCGGCCGCGCACAGCGTGACCATCTCCGCGGCGGCCGACGAGCTGTCCATGAACCACAGCCCGGGGTGCGTGGGCGCCTCCGCCTTGTCGAGCACGCCGTCGACCGTGCACCGCTTGCCGATCTTCTGGATATTGCCGAGCGCCTTCTCCTCGATCGTGGTCAGCCCGCCGGCGATATTGCCCTTGGTCGGTTGCGAGTCGGACAGGTCGGTGGTCTTGTGGCGGTTGATGACCTCCTGGTAGCGGTCGAAGACGCGCCGGAAGTCGGCGCGGACGCGCTCGTCGCGGCAGCGAGCGAGGACGATGTCCTCGCCTCCGGTGAGCTCGGTGGTCTCGCCGAAGACCAGGGTGCTGCCCGCCGCGTAGAGCTTGTCGAAAGCATTGCCCACCGTCGGATTGGAGCCACAGCCCGAGGTGGTGTCCGATTCCCCGCATTTGCAGGACACCCACAGCTCCTTCAGGTCGCATTCGACGCGCTGCTTCTCGCTCGCCCACTGGAGCAATTCCCGGGCCGCTTTCGACGCCCGCATGATCGTATCGTGGTCGCCATGGAGCTCGATGCCGAAGCCCTTGACCGGCTTGCCGGTCGCGGCGACGCCGTCGACCACGCGCTTGGTCCACCCCTCCTCGATGCCGATGACGACCACGGCCGCGACGTTCGGATTGCTGCCGGCGCCGATCAAGGTCCTGAAATGCAGCTCCAGATCGGCGCCGAACTGCAGCCGTCCGTAGGGATGCGGTATGGCCAACGCTCCCTTGACGTTGTGCGCGACCGCCTCTGCGGCGGCGTTCGACAGGTCGTCGACCGGGAGCACCAGCACATGATTGCGCACCCCGACCCGGTTGTTCTCGCGCCGGTAACCCCAGAACTTCGATTGCATGGCCCTCACCAGCGCTTGGTCTTGATGTTGTGCACGTGGGCGTGCTGCCCGGCCTTGATCGGCGCGACGACCTTGCCAATGTCGACGCCATACTTGATCACCGTATCGCCCGCGGCCATGTCCCGCAGGGCGACCTTGTGGCCGAGCGGGATGTCCTCGGTGCAGGACAGCGTGAGCGTGCGATCCTCGTCGAGGATGAGCCCGGTCAGGGTTTGCCCCGCCTTGACGCCCTCGACGACAACCACCCCGACCGAATCCTTCGGGTCGTGAAGAACGCAGTGAATCACCGCTCCGCTCATATGCTGCCTCCGAAGGACAAGAACCGTGGAAGATCGTTGCGCCCGAGCAGACGATGGTAGCGCGCCGCTTCGGGGTGAGGCAACCACGGCAGCGAAGCGCTAGCGCCCGGAGAAATCGAACTCGGTTTGGGCAACCGGCGCGAAGTAGCGGCGATGCACCGGACAGGGACCGTGCGCGCGCAGTGCCGCGAGGTGCTCGGGGGTCGCATAGCCCTTGTGGCGGGCAAAGCCGTACGCCGGATAGCTGCGATCGAGCTCGACTAGCATGGCGTCGCGGGCGGTCTTGGCGAGGATCGACGCCGCGGCGATGGCGGCGATCAGGCGATCGCCGTCGACGATGGCCCGGGTCGGGCAATCGACCTGGGGACAATGCAGGCCGTCGATCCATGCCACCTCCGGCCGGGTCGTCAGCCGCTCGATGGCACGGCGCATCGCGAGCAGCGTCGCCTGCAGGATGTTGAGGGCATCGATTTCGCCCACGTCGCTCTCCGCCACCGCCCAGGCGACGGCGTGCGCACGGATTTCCAGGGCGAGCTCTTCGCGCGCCGCCGGGGTGAGCAGCTTCGAATCACGCAAGCCGCGGATGCGCCGCATCGGATCGAGGATAACCGCCGCGGCGACCACCGGCCCGGCCAGCGGCCCGCGCCCCGCCTCGTCGACCCCGGCGATCAGCATGCGACGCCGGCGAGCCGCAGCTCGGCGATGACCGCGTCGGCGACCCGCGTCGGCGTATCGGCGGCAAGGGTTCGGGCCATGGTCGCAAACAGCGCCTCGAGGCGGCACCGGGTGAGCATGTCGTCGAACAGGTTGAGCGCCGCGCGGGCGACATTGGGCCCGGTCGCCGCGTCCTGCAGGAATTCCGGGGCCACGAACCGCCCGGCGAGGATATTGGGAAGGCCCACGTAGGGCAGCAGCAGCTTGCGCGCGACCAGGCGGGCGGTCAGCGCGTTGAGCCGGTAGAAGATCACGTGCGGGCAGCGCGACATGGCTGCTTCCAGGGTCGCCGTCCCCGAGGCGACCAGCCCGACATCGGCCGCGCGCAGCGCCTGGTCGGCGTGGCCGTAGAGCACGGTCAAGGGCAAGCCCTCGAGCTGGCGGCGATGGCGGATGGAATCGAAATACTCCCGCGTCTCGCGACTGATCAGCGGCACCAGGAAATGCGCGGTCGGCTGTGCCGCCAGGATCTCGCAGGCGGCATCGAGCAGCAACTCGCTGTGCGTCTTCAGCTCCGCCATGCGGCTGCCCGGCAGGAGCGCGAACACCGGCTGCTTGGCGTCGAGGCGAAGCAGGTCGCGCGTCTCGCGCCGGCTCGCCGCCGTGGCGGCCTCGGCCGCCAGCGGATGGCCGACGAAGGTCACCGGCATTGCGGCGCCGGCGTACAACGGCGGCTCGAAGGGAAACAGCGCCAGCAGGCGATCGGCCGAATGGGCGATGGTGTGAATGCGCTCGCTGCGCCAGGCCCACACCGACGGGCTGACATAGTGGATCGTGCGTACGCCGCGGCGCTTGAGCCCGGCCTCCAGCCCCAGGTTGAAGTCGGGAGCATCGACGCCGACAAACAGGCTCGCCTTGGCGGCAAGCAGGCGCCGACCCAGATCGTGGCGCATGCGCAAAAGCCGCGGCAGGGCAGCGACGACTTCGGCATAGCCGCCGATCGATAACTGCGACATCGGATACCAGGCCTCGCACCCGGCGGCCTCGAGGCGCGGTCCGGCGATGCCGGCGAAGCGCACCGCGGGCAGCCGCGCCCGCACCGCGTCGATGAGTTCCGCGCCGAGCGCGTCCCCCGACGCCTCCCCGGCGACGATGCCGATCGTGACCCCTTCGCCCCCCTCAGGCATCGCGATAGCGCGTGGTCAACGGATGATCCCGCGTCCGGGCGTCTCCAGGAACTCCGAGAGCGCGGTGAGCACCGGCGCCTTCGCGGCCGCAGCGGTGATCGCCTTGCGCGCCTCGTCGAGCGAGAGCTGCTGCCGGTACAGCGTCTTGTACGCCTGGCGGATGGCGGCGATGTCGCTCGCGGCAAAGCCGCGCCGGCGCAAGCCCTCGCTGTTGGTTCCATGCGGTCGCGCCGGGTACCCGGACACGGTCATGAAGGGAGGGACGTCCTGGCGCACGATCGATCCCGCGGCGATCATCGCGTGCGCGCCGATGCGGCAGAACTGGTGTATTCCGACAAAGCCGCCAAGCACGGCATAATCGCCGACGACGATGTGGCCGGCGAGCTGCGCGTTGTTCGAAAACGTCGTGTCGTTGCCGATGACGCAGTCGTGGGCGATATGGGTGTAGGCGAGCAGCAGGTTGCGATCGCCGATGGTCGTCGTGCCGCGGTCCTGCACCGTTCCGGCATGTATGGTCACGTATTCGCGGATGACGTTGTTGGCGCCGATGAGCGTCGCCGTCGGCTCCCCGCCATACTTGCGATCCTGCGGAATCTCGCCCACCGAGGCGAACTGGAAAATGCGGTTGCCGGGGCCGATGCGGGTGCGGCCGGTAATGACCACATGGCTGGCGATGGTCGTCCCGGAGTCGACTTCGACCTCCGGGCCGATGACGCTGAACGCGCCGACCCGGACGTTTGGCGCGAGCCGGGCTCCGGCAGCCACCAGGGCGGTGGGGTGGACGTGCTCCAACTTCAGGTCCCTATGTCCCTGACTGCAGCCATGAGCACCGCCCGCGCGACGAGCTCTCCGTCGACGCTTGCCTTGGCCGCGAACTTGTACACGCTGCGCACCACGGTGAGCTCTTCGGCCTCGAGCAGCAGCTGGTCGCCGGGAAACACCGGCCGCTTGAAGCGCGCGTCGTCGATGCCGGCGAAAAACAGCAGCGACTTGTGGTCGTGACGCTCGGCGCGCGTCATGTAGGCGAGGATGGCCGACACCTGCGCCATCGCCTCGACGATCAGGACCCCCGGCATCACCGGATAGCCGGGGAAGTGACCCGGAAAATAAGGCTCGTTGATGGTGACGTTCTTGATCGCCCTGATGTGCTTGCCGCTTTCGCATTCCAGCACTCGGTCGACCAGAAGGAACGGGTAGGCGTGCGGCAGAAGCCGCATGACCTCCTGGATATCCATGGACGGCACGTCAGCTCTCCCTGTCGTTTTGACCACGCTCGAGGGCGCGCAGCCGCCCGAGCACCGAGCGCAGCCGGCGGATAGCCCCGGCCACGTGCTTCCATTCGCGATGCGGCAGCGTGGGAAACACGCCGGTGTAGATTCCCGGCACGCTGATCGATTCGAACACCCCGGTGGCTGCCGAGATCATCGTTCCATCGGCGATCTCGAGATGGCCGCTGATCATCGCCGCGCCACCGATCTTGCAGTTGCGGCCGATCGTCGTACTGCCGGCAATGCCTACGCAGCCGGCGATCGCGGTGTGGGCGCCGATCTTGCAGTTGTGGCCGATCTGGATCTGGTTGTCGAGCTTCACATCGTCGCCGATCACCGTGTCACCGATCGCGCCGCGATCGATGGTCGTGTTGGCGCCAATTTCCACGTCGCTGCCGATCAGCACCCGCCCGAGCTGCGGCACCTTGATCCAGCGGCCGCCGTCCTCGGCCATGCCGAAGCCATCGGCGCCGATGATCGCTCCGCTGTGTACGATCGTGCGCGCGCCGATGACCGAGCGCGCGTAAACGACCACGTGGGCGTGCAGCAGGCAGTCATCGCCGACCGTCGCGTCCTCGCCGACCACCGCGCAGGCACCGACCTCGACGCGTTCGCCGATGCGGGCACGCTCGCCGATGACGGCGTGGGCGGCGACCGCCGCGCTCGCGGCGACGCGGGCGCCCGGCGCGACCACCGCCGTCGGGTGGATTGCCGGCAGCGGCGGCCGGCGCGGATGAAGTATCGCCGCAACCTGGGCGTAGGCCGCGTAGGGATTGGCCGCCACCAGCTTGGGCAGGTCCGTGCCCTGCACATCGGCGGGCGCGACGATGACCGCGCTCGCGCCGGTCCGCGCCAGGTGGCTGCGGTACTTCGGGTCGGAAAGGAAGGCGATGGCGCCGTCACCGGCGTTGTCGAGCGGCGCGACCCGGTCGATGACGACCTCGCCGTTGCCGGCGAGCTCAGCACCACAACGCGCAGCGAGCTCGCGCAGGGGAATCCCGTCAGCGTGTGGTGAGCCCATGCGCCTTCGCGCCGCGCCGCGCAACGCAGGCCGGCTACTTGTCGGCGAGCGCCTTGATCACCTTGTCGGTGATGTCGATGCGCGTGCTGGCAAACACCACCGGATCCTGCAGTATCAGGTCGAATTTCTCCTGTTCGGCAATCTGCTGGATGACCTTGTTGGCCCGCTCCTGCACGGCGGCCAGCTCCTCGTTGCGGCGCAGGTTGAGGTCCTCGCGGAACTCGCGCTGCAGCCGCTGCAGGTCGCGTGTCATGTTCGCCAGGTCGCGTTCCTTGTTGCGTCGCTCGCCCTCGGCCATCGCCACCCCCTCCTTGTCGAGCTGCGCCTGGAGATCGCGCGAATCCTTGGACAGCTTCTGGATGTCGGCATCGCGGCCGGCGAATTCCTTCTCCAGCTTCTGCTGCGCGCGCTTCGCCGGCGCGGCCTCGCGGAACAGCCGCTCGGTATTGACGAAGCCGATCTTGTAGTCGCTGGCCTGGGCGCAAGCCAGGGTGGTCAAAAGCGAAAGGGCCAGCAAGCCGGCGGCGCGCATCATCGATGATCTCATGCCGTGCCTCAACTTTATATTCTGCATTGCACCTGTCCTAGAACACCGTCCCCACCTGGAACTGGAAATGCTGGATCCGGTCGCCAGGCTTAGGGGCTATCGGAATGCCGTAGCTGAACTTGAGCGGGCCGACCGGGGAGTTCCAGGCGACGCCGAAGCCCGTCGAAAACCGGAAACCCTCGAACTGCGGCTGTGACCCATTGTCCCAAATCTGCCCGGCATCGAAGAACACCGACAGGCGGACCGACTGGTCGTAGGCCTTCTGCCCGGGCAAGGGAAAGAACCACTCCGAATTGCCGATTATCTTGCGCCTGCCGCCGATCGTATTGCCCTGGCTGTCCTGCGGGCCGAGCGATGCCGTCTCGTAGGCGCGCACCGAACCCACGCCACCGCCATAATACGCCTTGAAGAACGGCAGCGGCTTGCCATCGAGCCCGCCACCATAGCCGAAGTCGCCGCGCAGCATCCAGACCACGCTTGCCGGCAGCGGCGTAAACCACTGGATGAGGTAGCTCAGCTTGTAGTAATCCAGGTTGCCCAGCGGCGTGCCCCACTCCGCGAGCGCGCTCTGCAACAGGCCGCTGTTGGGGAACAGCACGTTGTCACGCGTGTCGCGCGCCCAGCCGGTGTTGAGAATGAAGGCATTGGTGGTCGACCCGAAGTCCTCCACGAAGCTCACGTAGATCGGGGGGCTGTTGCCGCCAAGCGACAGGCTCGTGTGCTCGTAGCGCCCGCCGAAGTTGACGCTGTCAGTCTCGGTCACCGGCACCCCGAAGCCCATCGCCGCCCCCAGGGTCTTCGAGGAGTAGGCGGCGATCGGGAGCGACGACGAATTGATCGACCGGTCGTAGACTTCGCTGGTGCGCGAGATGCCATCGTCGGTCCAGTACGGCTCGCTGTACACCAACGAGATGTTGCGGCCTATCTTGCTGGTGTTGACCGAGGCGGTGATCGCGTTGCCGGTGCCAAACACGTTGTTCTGCGAAATCGATCCGGTGAGCACGACCCCGTCGGCGCTGGAGTAGCCGATGCCGGCGAGCAGGCTGCCGGTCGATTTTTCGGTCACCGTCACGTCGACGTCGACCTCGTCCGGGCTTCCGGTGACCGCCGGCGTCTCGAGGTTGACGTCGTCGAAAAAATTGAGCCGGGTGATGCGCACCTTGGAACGCTCGATGCGGGTCGAGTCGTACCAGGCGTCCTCGAGCTGCCGGAATTCGCGCCGGATCACCTCGTCGCGCGTCTTGGCGTTGCCGCTGATGTTGATCTTGCGCACGTAGATCCGGCGGCCGGGGTCGATGAAGAAGGTGAACCCGGCGGTGAACTTCTCGTGGTCGATGTCCGGCACCGCGTTGACGTTGGCGAACGCGTAACCGTCGCTGCCGAGGCGATCGGAGATGTTCTTCGCCGACTGAGTGAGCTTCTCGCGCGAGTACACGTCGCCCTGCCTGACCAGGATGAGCCGCATCAGCTCGCTTTCCGGCAGCAGCAGCTCGCCTGCCAGCTTGATCTCGCCGATGGTGTACTTCGGGCCCTCGGTGATGTTGATCGTGATGTAGATCTGGTCCTTGTCGGGAGTGATCGACACCTCGGTCGAATCGACCTGGAACTGCAGATATCCCCGGTTGGTGTAGTAGCTGCGCAGCGTCTCCAGGTCGGCACCCAGCTTCTGCTTCGAGTACTGGTCGTTCTTGGTGTACCAGGAGAACCAGCCGGAAGTGGACAGCTGCAGCTCCTTGAGCAGCGTCGCCTCCGGAAACGCCTGGGCACCGACGATGTTGATGTGGGCGATCTTGGCGACATCGCCCTCGTCGATATTGAAGCTCACGGCGACGCGGTTGCGTTCCTGCGGCGTCACCGTGGTGGTGACCTTCAGCGCGTAATAGCCGCGGTTGATGTACTGGCGCTTGATTTCCTGCTCGGCACGGTCGAGCGCGGAACGGTCGAAGATGCGCGATTCGGCCACGCCGATGTCCTTGAGGCCCTTGCGCAGCGTGTCCTTGTCGAACTCCTTGGCGCCGGTGATGTCGATCTGGCTGATGGTCGGGCGCTCCTGGACGATGACCACCAGGATGCCGTTCTCCGCCTCCAGGCGCACGTCGCGGAAGAAGCCGGTGGCGTAGAGCGCCTTGACCGCGGCCGAGGCCTTCTCGTCGTCGATCCTGTCGCCGACCTTGACGGGCAGGTAGTTGAACACGGTGCCGGCATCGGTGCGCTGCACGCCCTCGACCCGAATGTCCTTGACCGTGAACGGCTCGAAGCCCAGTGCCGCCGGCGCGAGCAGCATCGCCACCAGGCCGGCGAGCAAGCGAGCGCCGCCCCGATCCTGGCGGACACGCGCGGACTCGCGGCCCGCACCTGCCCGCGGGGATCAAAGGAAACGCGTAAGGTCATTGAAGAGCGCCAAAGCCATCAGCAGGGCCAGCACGGCCATGCCGATGCGCTGGCCGACCTCGAGAACGCGGTCGGAGACGGGACTGCCCTTGAAAATCTCGACGAGATAATACAACAAGTGCCCTCCATCGAGTATGGGGACCGGCAGCAGATTGAGCACACCCAGACTGATGCTGATGAGCGCGAGATAGCCGATGAAAGTCAGCAACCCGGCCTGCGCCGATTGGCCCGCGTACTCGGCCATGGTCAGCGGGCCGCTGATGTTCTTGATCGACGCCCCGCCGGTCATGATGCGCCCGAGCATCTTCAGCGTGAACACCGACAGGTCCCAGGTCTTGCTCGCGCCCTGCACGAGGGCTTCGACCGGCCCGTAGCGGACCGTCACGGCGAGATCGTCCACCATCGCCGGATCGATGCTCAGGCGCATGCCCGCGATGCCGATGCGCTGACCGTTCTGCTCGGTGGCTTCGGGCACGATCTCGGCCTCGCGCGTGGCGCCGTCGCGACGGACCGTGAAGCGCAGCGCTTCGCCGGGATGGGCGTTGGTCACCTTGGCGACGTCGGAGGGCGAGTGCATCGGCACGCCGTCGACGGCGACGATGGTATCGCCCTGCTTGAGCCCTGCCGCGGCGGCCGGCTTGCCTGCCACTGCTTCGACGACCCGTGGCGGGCCCAGGTCGATGCGCAGGCCGAGCGCGGCCGAGAAGTCCGCATCCCAGTCGCTGGCCTTGAGCGAGTCCAGGGCGAGCTCGAGGCGCCTCTTGCGTGCCGTCGGGCGCCTCGACCTCGAGGGTGGCCGAATCGTGGCCCGAGGCGCGCAACAGTCGCCAGCGCAGGTCCTGCCACGACCGCACCGGCGTGTCGTCGACGGCGCGCACGATCTCGCCCTCGAAGAGCCCGGCCGCGGCCGCGGGCGAGGCCTCCGGCGGCGGCGCGAGCACCGCGCGCTGTCCCGGGATGCCGGCCAGGTACGTGCCGGTGAACAGGAGCACCGCCAGCACCAGGTTGGCCAGCGGCCCGGCGGCGACGATGGCGGCGCGCTTCCACACGCTCTGCCGATTGAAGGCGCGTGGCAGGTCGGCAGGCGCGACCTCGCCCTCGCGTTCGTCGACCATCTTGACGTAACCGCCGAGCGGCAGCGCAGAGAGCGCCCACTCGGTGCCGTCACGACCGACGCGCCGCGACCAGATCACGCGCCCGAAGCCGATCGAAAAGCGCACCACCTTGACCCCGACCAGGCGGGCGATTAGATAGTGGCCGAGCTCGTGAAAGGTGATGAGCACGCCCAGCGTGACGGCGAAGGCAAGCACCTTCTGCGCGATGTCGATCATGCCGACACCGCCTGACGCCCGAGCAGCTCGCGGGCCACGGCGCGTCCGGCGCGATCGGCCTCCAGCGCGTCGTCGAGCGAGGTCACCGGCCGCGCCGGGAGCCGCGAGAGCGACTCGGCGCACACGGCGGCGATATCGAGAAAGCCGATGCCGCGGTCGAGAAAGGCCGCCACCGCGACTTCGTTGGCCGCATTGAGCGTGGCCGGCGCGCTGCCGCCCGCGTCGAGCGCCGCGCAGGCGAGCCCCAGGCAGGGAAAGCGCGCCGGGTCCGGCGCGGCGAAATGCAGGGCGCCGATCTGCGCGAGTTCCAGCGGCGACACCCCGGCGGCGATGCGCGCGGGCCACGCCAGCGCCTGCGCGATGGGCGTGCGCATGTCCGGGTTGCCCAGCTGCGCGAGCACCGAGCCGTCGACGTACTCGACCAGCGAATGAACGATGCTCTCCGGATGGATCACCACCTCGATCTGCTCGCGCCTCGCGCCGAACAGCCAGTGGGCTTCGATGACTTCCAGGCCCTTGTTCATCATGGTCGCCGAATCGACCGAAATCTTGCGCCCCATGCGCCAGTGCGGATGCGCGCACGCCTCCTCGGGCGTGACCCGCGCCAGGGCGGAGAGCGGCGTGTCGCGGAACGGGCCGCCCGAGGCGGTGAGCAGGATGCGACGCACGCCGCGCTCTTCGGGAGACCCGGCGTAACCCGGCGGCAGGCACTGGAAGATGGCATTGTGCTCGCTGTCGATGGGCAGCAGCGTCGCGCCGCCCGCGCGCACCGCGGCGATGAATACGCTGCCGGAGAGCACCAGCGTCTCCTTGTTGGCGAGCAGGATGCGCTTGCCCGCGCGCGCCGCGGCCAGCGTCGGCGCGAGCCCTGCCGCGCCGACGATCGCCGCCACCACCGTATCGACCTCCGGCAGCGTCGCCACCTCGCACAGGCCCTGCGGGCCGCAGAGCACCGCCGTCGGCAGCCCTTCGCGCCGCACCGCGGCGGCAAGCTCGCCGGCGGCCTGGGCATCGAGCAGCGCCGCGTACGCCGGCCGAAAGCGCGCGATCTGCTCGAGCAGCGGCTGCCACTGGCGATTGGCGCACAGCGCCGCCACGGCGAAGCGCTGCGGATGGCGGGCGATGACGTCGAGCGTCGACGCCCCGATCGAACCGGTCGCTCCGAGGATGGTGATGCGGCGCAAGGCGTGGGCGGAATTCATCGCAGCACGTACTGTACGATAAGTGCCGCTGCCGGCATCGCCGCGAGCAGCGCGTCGATGCGGTCGAGCACGCCGCCGTGACCGGGAAGGATGCGGCCGCTGTCCTTGACCCCGCGCTGGCGCTTGAGCAGCGACTCGAACAGGTCGCCGACGATCGATACCGCGGTGAGCGCGAGCAGCAACACCACCCACAGGGCGACGGCGGCAAGCGAAGTCGCCCGCTTCTCTCCCGCCGGGGCGAACCCGAGCAACGCCAGCGCGTACACGGTGGTGGCGGCGAGCGCGCCGTAGACTCCCTCCCAGGTCTTGCCCGGGCTGATCGCCGGCGCGAGCCGGCGCCGGCCGAAAGCGCGACCGGCAAAATAGGCCGCCGTATCGGCGATCCACACCACCGCCATCAGCGCCAGCAGCAACGCCGGCGAACGGGCCTGGATCTGCACCAGCGCCACCCAGGCCGCGATGAGCACCAGCCAGCCGGTGAGCGCCAGCACGAGCTTGGACTCGACGCGCCAGGCGGCCGCCAGCCACGCCGGCGCCACCAGCACCCAGAACAGGGTCGCCGCGCCGCAGACTATCGAGCGGTATCGTCTCCGGCCAGCCGCCCTCGGCGGCAAAGCGGCTGCCCGGCCAGAGCAGCAGCACCGCGCCGGCGCCGACGGTGCCGGCCACGAACACGAGCCGCGCCGGCCGGCGATAGCCGGCAAGCGCCGCCCATTCGCTCGCCGCCACGGCCATCACCACGAGCGTCGCCGCGCCCCAGCCGCGCGCGTCGAGGCCGAACAGCCCGGCGAGGGTCAGGGGGATTAGCACCGCCGCGGTCACGATGCGCGTCCGGAGCATCAGCGGTTGGCCACGAGCTGCTCGCTGGTGCGGCCGAACCGGCGCTCGCGCTGCTGGTAGGACGCGATGGCCGTCGCCAGCGCCGCGGCGTCGAAATCCGGCCAGAGCAGGTCGGTGAAGTAGAACTCCGTGTAGGCGAGCTGCCAGAGCAGGAAATTGGAGATCCTCTGTTCGCCGCCGGTGCGGATGAACAGGTCCGGCTCCGGAGCGTAGGCCAGCGACAGGTAGGGCTCGAGCGCTTCGGGCTGAAAGCCGTGCGCAGCTTCCGGATGGGCGGCAATGAGCCGTTGCGCGGCCTGCGCGATGTCCCAGCGACCGCCGTAATTGGCGGCGACGGTGACCGTCAGGCGCGTGTTGCGCGCCGTCAGCGCCTCCCCCGCGGCGATGAGCTCGCGGATGCGCGGCTCGAAGCGCGCCGTGTCGCCGATGACCCGGAAGCGCATCCCGTTCTCGTGCAGCTTGGCCACTTCCTGCTCGAGCGCGCGCAGGAAGAGCTGCATGAGGATCGACACCTCGTCGGCGGGACGGCGCCAGTTTTCGCTCGAGAAGGCGAACAGCGTGACGAACTCGACGCCCGGCTTCGACGCAGGCGCGCACGGTCGTGCGCACCGCCTCGACGCCCTTGCGGTGCCCGGCAACGCGCGGCAGCAGCCGCTGCTTCGCCCAGCGGCCGTTGCCGTCCATGATGATCGCGATATGCCGCGGCACTTCGCGCGGCGCGGGAATTTCGCGCGTGGAGCTCTCGAACACCGGAAGCGGCGGCAGCGGCGGGTGGTAGGCGGTTCGCAAGCGGGGGCGAATGGACGGCGCGGTGCCGCCGGCGGGTCACTGCCGCCTGGCGCTCAGACCACCAGCAGATCCGCTTCCTTGGCCTGGAGGACCTTGTCGATCTCGGCGATATAGCGGTCGGTGAGCTTCTGCACGTCGGTCTGGGCGTGCCGCTCGTCATCCTCCGAAATCGCATGGTCCTTGAGCAGTTTCTTCAGGTGCTCGTTGGCGTCGCGACGCACGTTGCGCACGGCCACCCGCGCATTCTCGGCCTCGTGCCGCACCACCTTGATGAGGTCCCTGCGCCGTTCCTCGGTCAGCGGCGGCATCGGCACCCGGATCACGTCGCTGGAGGTCGCCGGATTGAGGCCCAGATCCGAGTCGCGGATGGCCTTCTCGACGGCCGTGATCATCTTCTTTTCCCACGGCTGCACGGCGATGGTCCGCGGGTCGGCCAGGGTGACGTTGGCGACCTGGTTGATCGGCATCATCGCCCCATAGTAGTCGACCTGGATATGGTCGAGCAGCCCCGTGTGGGCGCGACCGGTGCGCACCTTCTGGTAGTCGTGCTTGAGCGCATCGACGGTCTTCTGCATCTTCTGCTCGGCGGATCTCTTGAGGTCGGCGATCATCGGCTCCTCCTAGCAGTGCACCAGCGTGCCCTCGTCCTCGCCCATGACCACGCGTTTGAGCGCGCCGGGATTGAAGATGCTGAAGACCTTGAGCAGCATGTTCTGGTCGCGGCACAGCGCCAGCGCGGTCGCATCCATCACCTTGAGATTCTTGACGATCGCCTCGTCGAAGGTCAGGCTCGGGTAGCGCTTGGCCGCGGGGTCCTTCTTCGGGTCGGCGGTGTAGACGCCGTCCACCTTGGTCGCCTTGAGCACGATGTCCGCGCCCATTTCCCGCCCGCGCAAGGCGGCCGCGGTATCGGTGGTGAAGAACGGGTTGCCGGTGCCGGCGGCGAAGATCACCACCTTGTCCTCCTCCAGATAGCGCATCGCCTTGCCGCGAATGTACGGCTCGGCGACCTGCTCGATCGACAGCGCCGACTGCACGCGCGAGTCCAGTCCCGCGCGGCGCATCGCGTCCTGCAGCGCCAGCGCGTTCATCAGCGTCGCGAGCATCCCCATGTAGTCGGCGGTGGCGCGGTCCATGCCCGCGGCGCCCGGGGCGACGCCGCGAAAGATGTTGCCGCCGCCGATCACCACCGCGACCTGCACGCCGAGCCGCACGACTTCGCCGATTTCGGCGACGATGCGGTCGATCACCTCGCGATTGATGCCGTACGCGTCGTCGCCCATCAGCGCCTCGCCCGACAGCTTGAGCAGCACGCGCTTGTAGGCGGGCTCCGCCCGCGGTGCGGCGGCGGTGGGTAACGTCGCGACGGTCGGTGCGGTCATGGCGGCCTTCGGCTCCCGGTTGCTAAGCTCAGCGTCTTGGCCATCGCGGCCACTTCGGCCGCGAAATCATCCTTCTTCTTCGATGCCCTCGCCCACGACGTAGAGCTCGAAGCCGTTGACGGTCGCTCCGCGGGCCTTGAGGTACTTCTCCACCGATTCGTCCGGATTCTTGACGAACGGCTGGCCGAGCAGTGTCACCTCGGACAGAAACTTGTTGACCCGCCCCTCGACCATCTTGGCGACGATGTCCGCGGGCTTGCCCGATTCGGCCGCCTGCGCCGTGGAGATCGCGCGCTCCCGCTCGACTAGGTCCTCGGGCACCTCTTCGCGCCTGACGCACAGCGCCCGCACCGACCGCGCCGTGCTGCCACGTGCATCGCGACGTCCTTGCCGGTTTCCTCGTCCCCGCCCTCGTAGGCCACCAGCACACCGATGCGCGCCGCCGTGCAGGTATTGCGCCAGGCGGCCGGGGTGGCGAGCGCGCACGAAGCGGCGCACCGAGATGTTCTCGCCGAGCTTCTGCACCAGCGCCTGGCGCGCGGCCTCGACCGTGCCGCCATCGAGCGGCAGCGCCGCGAGCGCCGCGACGTCGGCGGGATTCTTCTCGGCGACCAGCCGCGCCAGGCGCTGCGCGAACGCCACGAAATCGGCGTTGCGGGCGACGAAATCGGTCTCGCAGTTGACTTCGACCATCGCCCCGTCCTTGCCGTCCTCGGCGATGAAGGCGCCGATGACTCCCTCGGCGGCAACGCGGTCGGCTGCCTTCGACGCCTTCGCGCCGCTGCGGATGCGCAGCAGCTGCTCGGCCTTGTCCATGTCGCCGCCGGCCTCGGTGAGCGCCTTCTTGCATTCCATCATCCCCAGCCCGGTGCGGCTGCGCAGATCCATCACCACGCTTGCGGATATATCCGCCATGCTGCATCTCTCCAGGTCTTCGGGTCGTCGCGCCGGCGTCGATTCGACGCCGGAAAGCGGACCCTGTCGCTTGTCCATCCCGCCTTCGATGGCTCATCGCCGCCGGCGGGCAACCCAAGGGGCCAATGCCCCGTTTCGTCCCGCGCCTACGCCGCTGCCTCGTCCCCCGAGACCTCGACGAACTCGTCGGGCTGGATGATTTCCTGGATCACCTGGCTGCGGCCTTCCAGAATCGCGTCGGCGACGCCGCGGGCATACAGGCGGATCGCCCGGCTGGAATCGTCGTTGCCCGGAATGACGTAGGCGATGCCGTCGGGCGAGTGATTGGTATCGACCACGCCGACGATCGGGATGTTGAGCTTGGTCGCCTCGGTCACCGCGATCTTCTGGTAGCCGACGTCGATGATGAACAGCGCATCGGGCAGCGCGTTCATGTCCTTGATCCCGCCCAGGCTGCGATTGAGCTTGTCCATCTCCCGCTGCAGCGTCAGCGCCTCGCGCTTGCTCATCTTGTCGAAGGTGCCGTCCTGCGCCATCGCCTCGAGGTCCTTCAGGCGCTTGATCGACGCCTTGACGGTCTTGAAGTTGGTGAGCATGCCGCCCAGCCAGCGGTGATCGACGTAGGGCATGCCGGCGCGCTGGGCCTCCTCGGCGATGATGTCGCGCGCCTGCCGCTTGGTGCCGACGAAGAGGATGGTGCCGCGATTCATGGCCAGTTGGCGGATGTACTTGGTCGCCTCCTGGTACATGGCCATCGTCTTTTCCAGATTGACGATGTGAATCTTGTTGCGCTGGCCGAAGATGTAGTCCGCCATCTTCGGGTTCCAGTACCGCGTCTGGTGGCCGAAGTGCACTCCGGCTTCCAGCATTTGACGCATCGTGACCGACATTACTAAACTCCTTGTCAGGGTTGAGCCTCGATCCGCCACTGGGCCTTGGAGCGCCGCTTAGCTTCTGCTGCGGCGCCCGAGGCACCCTGAACGGGCGGATCTGCGAATTGCCCGGTGGTAAGGCCGCCCCGCCAAGCCGGGCATCCTGTCCGCCGCGCCTTGACTGCCGACATCACCGAACCGAGCTAACATTCGATTTTAGCACAGTTTTCACGGCCATCCGCCAGGCACGGCGCCCCCCTTTCGAAAGCCCGCCACCTTGAGTCACTGGACCGCTTTTCTGCTCGCCCGCGGCGCGTCGTTCGACGCCGACGCGGTGAACACATTTGGTGACGGGCCCGGCGAAGGGGTGGCGGCGCGCGATGCCGCCGTCGTCTGCCCGCTCGGGCCGCTCGGTGCGCTCTCCGTCAACGGCCCCGATGCGGCAAGCTTTCTCCAGGGCCAGCTGACCAACGACGTGACCGCGCTCGCCCCGGGAAGCGGGCAATTGTCGGCGTGGTGCTCGCCCAAGGGCCGGGTGCTGGCCAACTTCACCCTGCGCTGCATCGCCGGCGACCATTTCGAGCTGCTGCTTCCCCGGCTCCTGCTCGACTCGGTGCAACGGCGCCTGGCGATGTTCGTCCTTCGCGCCAAGGTCACGCTAGGCGATGCAAGCGAGGCGGCGATAGGCATCGGCGTGGGAGGGCCCGCGGCCGCAGAACGCATCGCCGAGCTCGTCGGAGCGACGCCGGCGCTGCTGCGCTGGACGGCTATCGAAGGGGGAAGCGTCGCGGCGCTGCCCGGCTCGCGCTTCATCGCCCGCGTCGATCCGGCGGCTGCGCCGGGCCTGTGGGATCGGCTCGCCGGCGTCGCCGCGCCCGGCGGGCTTTCCATGCTGGCGCTGGCTCACCATCCGTGCCGGCGTGCCGGTCATCCTGCCGCCGACGCAGGACCAGTTCATCCCGCAGATGCTCAACCTCGATGTGCTTGGCGGCATCAGTTTCCACAAGGGCTGCTACGTCGGGCAGGAAATCGTGGCGCGTACGCAGTACCTGGGACGGCTCAAGGAGCGGCTCTCGCTCGCCCACGCGGCCAGCGCCCCGGTACCCGGGACTCGCCTCTACGCGACGACATTCGGCGATCAGGCCTGTGGCACCGTCATCAACGCGGTGGCCGCGCCAGGGGGCGGCGCCGACCTGCTGTGCGTGGCGCAACTCGCGGCGAGCGCGGCGGGCGAGCTGCGCGCCGACGCCGCCGACGGCGCGGCGCTCGCGCTCCTGCCCTTGCCCTACGCCGTGCCGATGCCTGCCGAACCGCGCGGACGCAGCACGTGACCCGGCGGCTCGTCCTGTGCTGCATCTACTACCGGGTCGCGGCGGCGCATGCAGTCGCTGCGCGGGCCGCCGTCCTCGCTGCGCTTGATAGCCTCGAGGAGCGCTCCGGCATCATCGGGCGCCTGTTCGAGGGTGAGCACGAACCGTTGCTGTGGATGGAGGTGTACGACAGCGTCCACGACATCGACGGCTTGCAGACGATGCTCGACCACCTGCTGGCGGCAAGCCGCTTCGAGGCGTTCTTAGCCCCCGGTTCCGAGCGCCGGGTCGAACGCTTCGTGGCCCAGGCGCGCTAAGGCTGCCTGCACCGGGCTTAGCGCCGCAGCCCGCCGTGTGCCTCGCCTTGATCGCGCTCGACGCGCATCCCCGAGTCTCGCTGGTGATCGCGGCCAACCGCGACGAATTTCACGCCCGGCCTGCGGCGCCGGCACGCTGGTGGCGCGACGGCACGCTCGCCGGAGTCGATCTCGAGGCAGGCGGGACCTGGTTCGGCGTGACCGGTCAAGGTCGCTGGGCACTGGTCACCAACTACCGCGAAGGCATCCCGCGCGACGCGCGCGCACCGTCTCGCGGCAGCCTGGTCAGGCTCGCCCTTGCCGGACGCGCGCCGGCTCTCCCCTGCGCGGCGGCGATGGCCATCGATGGCGGGCGTTACCATGGCTACAACCTGCTCCTCGGTGAGTTCGCCAGCGCCGCCTACACCTCGAATCGCGCCAGCGGTGCGCTCTCGCTCGGCCGCGGCATTCATGGCCTGTCCAACCATCTTCTCGACACGCCTTGGCCGAAGGTCGTGCGCGCCAAGCAACGGCTTGCCGCGTGCCTCGCTGCCGCCGCAGTAGACCTCGAATCGCTCTTCGCGCTCCTCGCCGACCGCACCCAGGCCGAGCGCGCGGCGCTGCCGGCGACCGGCATCGCGCCGCAATGGGAGCGCCTGCTCTCGAGCGCGTTCATCGTCGACGCACGCTACGGGACGCGCTGCTCGACGGTGCTCACCATCGCGCGCGATGGCAACGCGCGCTTCGTCGAGCGCAGCTTCGACGCGCAGGGCCGCCAGACCGGGGAGGCCGATCACGAGTTTGCCCTCGGCGCGGCATAGACCCGGCGCTGCGGCTAGCGGGAAATGAGGTTCGCCACCTCGACCAGGTTGCCGTCCGGGTCGCGAAAGTAGATCGATTCAATCGGCCCGCCGGCGCCGGTACGCGGCACCGGTCCCTCGACGATGGCAACACCTTGCGCGCGCACATGCGCGGCGACCTCGGAGAGCGGCACGCGGGTGAGCAGACAGAAATCGGCGGCCCCGGGCGTCGGCCGCGCCGCCTTGGGCTCGAACTCGCGCCCCTGCGCGTGCAGGTTTATCTTCTGCTGGCCGAACGCGAGCGCCTTGCGCCCGGCGCCGAAGCTGACCACCTCCATGCCCAGGACGCGACGGTAGAAGTCGCAGGTCGTGGCGACATCGGCGACGGTCAGCACGAAATGATCCAGGTGCTCGATGCGCACGGTTCTCCTTTGCCGCGGCAGGGCGGCCTCAGGGTCCGTAATGCGAGAGCTCGATGCGCGCGCGGCCGTCGTCCACCGTGAGCGCGCAGCGACCGCCGACGGGCAGCGTCAGCTTGTCCGGACAATGGCCGAACGGCAGCCCGGTGAAGATCGGCAGGCCAAAGCGTGCCCGCGCGTGCGCGACCATCGCCGCGAGGTCGTAGCCGTTGTCGTTGGCACTCGGGGCGTAGCCTGTGAAGGCGCCGAGCAAGAGCGCCTTTTGTCGCCCGAGCACGCCGGCATAGTGCAGCTGGTAGAGCATGCGCTCGAGGCGATAGGGGTGCTCGCCCACATCCTCGACAAAGAGGATGCCGCCGTCGACCGATGGCAGGTAGGCGGTGCCGACCAGATGCGTGAGCAGCGTCAGGTTGCCGCCCCAGAGCGAGCCGGCGGCGGCGAAGTCCGACCCCTCCAGCGGCAGCTCGACGGTGTAGCGATCGCTTCCGAGCAGGCCCCAGCAATGCTCCATGGTGTAGTCCGACACTACCTCGGCGCCGAAATCGTAGGCGGCCATCGGACCGGCGAAGCTCACCATCCCGGCCCGTGCCAGGGCCGCCAGCTGGAAGGCCGTGCAGTCGCTGTGCCCGAGCCAGCGCTTGCCGCGTCGCGGCGAGGCGCACAAAGTCGATCCGATCGAGCAGGCGCGACCAGCCGTAGCCGCCGCGCACGGCGAGCACGAGCTCGACGCGCGGGTCTTCGGCCATGCGCCAGAGCGCTGCCAGGCGCTCCTCGTCGGTTCCCGAGAAGCGCTGCCAGCGCGCGCTCGCCGTCGGGTCCACCACCACCCGGTGGCCCGCGGCTTCAAGCCGCGCTACCGCACGCGCCACCGCGTCCGGGGCGGTTGCAAAACCCGCCGGGGCGTAGAAGGCCGATGCCATAGGTCGGCCTGCTGCGGGCGCTGCCCGGTACGCGGTCGGTTAGCTTCGCGGGCATCAGCGGCGCTGCGCGAAAAAGTCCGACAGGAGCCGGCCGCACTCGTCCGCGAGCACCCCTCCGCGCACGGCGCTGTGGTGGTTGAGCCGCGGCTCGGCGAACAGATCGATCACGCTGCCGCAGGCCCCGGTCTTTGGATCGCGCGTGCCAAACACCACCCGGCCGATGCGCGCGTGCAGGATGGCCCCGGCGCACATCGCGCACGGCTCGAGCGTGACAAAGAGCTCGCATTCGGGCAGACGATAGTTGCCGAGGGCCGCGCCGGCGCCGCGCAGGGCGCCGATCTCGGCGTGCGCGGTAGGATCGCTGCGGGCAATGGGCGCGTTTCCACCCCGGCCGATGATCGCGCCGGCGTGCACCACCAGCGCGCCCACAGGGACCTCGCCGCGACCCTGCGCCGCGCGCGCCAGGGCAATGGCCTCGCGCATCCAGCGCTCGTCGTCCGCATGCGCACCCGGCCCCGCCGCGTCACCGGCCGCGGTCACGCCGGCGACCGGTCGCTGGCGAAGAAGGCGTCGGCCTCGATTTCGACCAGCATGTCCGGATCGATGAGCCGGCTTACCTGCACCATGGCCGTCGCCGGCCGGATGGCGCCGAAGGCCTCGCCATGGGCGCGTCCAATGGCCTCCCACTGGCCGATGTCGAGCACGTAGATGCGCGTGCGCACCACGTCGGCGAGCGTGCCGCCGGCTTGCGCCAGCGCACGCTCGATGTTGGCAATTGCCTGTTTCGCCTGAAGGTAAGGATCGCCCTTGCCGACGATGCGCCCCTTGTCGTCGGTCGCCGTCGTGCCGGAGACCCAGACATGGCTGCCGACGCGCACTGCGCGCGAGTAGCCGACGACCGGCTCCCAGGTCGTTCCGGACGAGTATCGTTGGCGCTTCATCCTTGGCCGGCGTTGCGCCGCGACGCCTGCTGCAGCGTGGCGCTGCAGGCAGCCGCTGGCGCTATTGTCCCTTGAGCTTCTTGATCATCGCCGCGCCAAGCAGCAGCTCAAGCTGCGTCTCGAGGCGGATGACCCGCGCGGTCAGGTCCTCGATCCTGACCTGCTGGGTCTTGAGCGCGTCGGCCTGGCGGGTCACGCTGTCCTCGAGCTTGATCACCGAGGTAAAGGCTCGCCACAGCCGCTCCGTCACGCCCATCAGGCCGCCTTGCGCGCGCCGCGTTTCGCCCCCGCCTCAAGGGCCGCAATGCGCCTGTTGCTCGCCTCGATGAACTGCAGCGCGCCCTCGATCGCCGCGCTCGCCCGCTCGGCAGCGGCCCGCGCCGCATCGGCGAGGCCGCCCAACTCCTCGTCGGTTTCCGACGACCGGTAGGCGCTCGCGCCACGGCGCATCAATTCCGAGATGGGCAGGCCGAGCCTCTTCGCCTTGGCCGCAATCGCCTTCTTTTCCTGTGCGGTCGCCTGCACGACGATCCTTTCGACTGCCGCTGCCATGACGAGCTCCTGGCCTCCGATGTATATGTACACTATATGTACATCCAGGGTTCGGTGTCAAATCGAGCGCTCGGGCCCGCGACGCAGGAGCGCAGGCACGACCGGCCTGCGTGCATCAGGCGGCTCGGGACGAATCGACCGCCCCCCAGCGCCAGTCCTTGACCTCGGGCATGTCTTCGCCGCGCTCGCGGATATAGGCCTTGTGCTCGATCAACTTGTCGCGCAGCGCCTGCTTGGCGTAGGCGGCGAGATAACCGAGCTTGCGGCAGCCGGTCGATCACATCGGATGCGAGATGGAAGCGATCGAGGTCATTGCGCACTACCATGTCGAAAGGCGTCGTCGTGGTGCCTTCTTCCTTGTAGCCGCGCACGTGGATGTTGCGGTGGTTGGCGCGACGGTAGGTCAGGCGGTGGATCAGCCAGGGATAGCCGTGATGCGCAAAGATCACCGGCTTGTCGGTGGTGAACAGCGCGTCGAAGTCGTAGTCGGTGAGCCCATGGGGATGCTCCTCATGCGGTTGCAGTGTCATCAAATCGACGACGTTGACCACTCGGATCTTGAGATCCGGGAAGGTGGCGCCGAAGCAGATCGACGGCGGCCAGCGTCTCCAATGTCGGCACATCGCCAGCGCAGGCCATGACCACGTCCGGCTCGCTGCCGTTGTCGTTGCTCGCCCATTCCCAGATGCCGATGCCCGCGGTGCAATGCTTAACCGCCTCGTCCATGCTGAGCCATTGCGGCTGCAGGCTGCTTGCCGGCGACGATCACATTGATGCGGTTCCAGCTCCTGCAGGCAATGGTCGGTGACGAACAGCAGCGAGTTGGCGTCGGGCGGCAGGTAGACGCGCACGATGTCGGCCTTCTTGTTGCAGACATAGTCGATGAAGCCCGGATCCTGATGGCTGAAGCCGTTATGGTCCTGGCGCCAGACGTGCGAGGTGAGCAGATAATTGAGCGATGGGATCGCGCCGCCGCCAAGGTATCTCGCGGCAGGCTTTCAGCCATTTTGCGTGCTGGTTGAACATCGAATCGACGATGTGGATGAACGCCTCGTAGCAATTGAACAGCCCGTGGCGGCCGGTCAGCAGATAGCCTTCGAGCCAGCCCTGGCAGGTGTGCTCGGAGAGAATTTCCATGACCCGTCCGGTCGGCGCCAAGATGATCGTCGTAGGGTAACGTCTCTGGCGTCCCAGGCCCGATCCGTGGCCTCGAACACGTGCGACAGCCGGTTCGAAGCCGTCTCATCCGGACCGAAGAGGCGAAAGTTTCGCTTGCCAGTGCTTGCCTTGATCACGTCTCGGAGAAACTCCGCCCACGATTGCCGTGGCCTCCGCGGCATCGTCTCGCCGGGCCCTTCGATCTTCACCGCATAATCGGCGATGTCGGGCAGATCGAGCTCGCAGCGAAGCCCGCCATTGGCATGCGGATTGGCGCTCATGCGCCGTTCGCCCGCGGGCGCTAGCGCGGCGATCTCGGGCCTCAGCGCACCATCCTCGATCGAACAGCTCCTCGGGCCGGTAGCTCTTCATCCAGCGTTCGAGCAGCGTCACGTGCTCGGGCTTTGTCGCCATCTCGGCGAACGGCACCTGATGCGAGCGCCAGAAACCCTCGGTCTTCAGCCCATCGACTTCTTTCGGGCCGGTCCAGCCTTTGGGCGTTTTCAGGATGATCATCGGCCACGCCGGCCGGTCCCGTGCTGGCCCTTCGCGGGCGTTCGCCTGAATCGCGCGGATCTCGTCGAACGCCTGGTCCAGCGTGGCGGCCATGAGCTGGTGCATGGTCGTCGGGATCGTCGCCCTCGACCAGATAGCGGCTTATAGCCATAGCCGACGAACAGGCTGTGCAGTTCCTCCGGGGAAATGCGGGCCAGGATCGGCGGGATTGGCGATCTTGTAGCCGTTGAGATGCAGGACCGGCAGCACCGCGCCGTCGGTCACCGGATTGAGGAATTTGTTGGAGTGCCAGGACGTCGCCATCGGCCCGGTCTCGGCCTCGCCGTCGCCTACCACGCAGGCGACGATCAGATCCGGATTGTCGAAGGCGGCGCCATAGGCGTGCGAAAGCGCGTAGCCGAGCTCGCCGCCCTCATGGATGGAGCCGGGCGTCTCGGGCGCGGCATGGCTAGGGATGCCGCCGGGAAAGCTGAACTGCTTGAACAGGCGCTGCATACCGACCGCATTCTGCGGGACATGCGGATAGATTTCGCTGTAGGTGCCTTCGAGCCAGGCGTTGGCGACCATGCCGGGGCCGCCATGGCCGGGCCCGCAGATGTAGATCATGTCGAGATCGCGCGCCTTGATGACGCGATTGAGATGCACATAGATAAAATTCAGGCCCGGTGTGGTGCCCCAATGGCCGAGCAGCCGCGGCTTGATGTGCTCGAGCGTCGAGCGGCTCTCTCAACAATGGGTTGTCGAGCAGATAGATTTGCCCGACCGAGAGGTAATTGGCGGCGCGCCACCAGGCGTCGATGCGGTCCAATTCATTGCTGGAGCGCAGCTTTTTGTTCGCCGCAGGCGCTGTGACAGTCTCGGACATGGGTTTCCTGTTTGGTGAGCGCCGGCAGCGCATGTCGAGGCATACCCCGTACGCCTCGGTCTGACTGGCACGCATGTTCGCGAGTTCCCACGTTGCTCGCGCCAGCACGGCTTTCTCGATGGGCTGCTGCCAGGCCCCCGAGAGGCCCGGCTCATCCGCGATGAGCAAGCACGCCGACAGGCAGTCCGTCAGCGGCGAACACCTCCGGCCGACAGGTCACCGAACGTCGGTGGCAAGTTCTATAGGCCGATTATGCAGTTCTTCGGGCCTTGTGGGGTCAGGACGTGAATCGAGAACGGTAGTAAGGGGGACTCACGTGACAAGCTTTACTGTTCATACATTGCATCCGCCGCCGAGCGCTCGAAGCCGGCGCTGCAACAATTCCACAGTATTCCCCTTCACTCCCACTCGATGGTCGCCGGCGGCTTGCCGGATATGTCGTAGACGACGCGGTTGATGCCGCGCACTTCGTTGATGATGCGGTTGGACACCTTGGCCAGAAGCTCGTGCGGCAGCTGGCGCCCAGTGCGCGGTCATGAAATCGGTCGTCTGCACCGCGCGCAGGGCGACCACGTGCTCGTAGGTGCGCCCGTCGCCCATCACGCCGACCGAGCGTACCGGCAGGAACACGGCGAAGGCCTGCGCGACCTGATCGTACCAGCCGGCGCGCGCGCAGTTCCTCGATGAAGATCGCGTCGGCGCGGCGCAGCAGGTCGGCCGTCTCGCGCGTCACCGCGCCGAGGATGCGCACCCCCAGGCCCGGGGCCGGGAAACGGGTGCCGGAACACCATCTCGCGCGGCAGGCCCAGCGAGAGGCCGAGCTCGCGCACCTCGTCCTTGAACAGCTCGCGCAGCGGCTCGAGCAGCTTCAGGTGCAGCGTCTCCGGCAGGCCGCCGACGTTGTGGTGCGATTTGATGGTGTGCGCCTTCTTGGTCTTCGCCCCGGCCGACTCGATCACGTCGGGATAGATCGTTCCCTGGGCGAGCCACTTCGCCCCGGCCCCGCCCGAGGCAAGGCGCGCCGCCTCGGCCTGGAACACGTCGACGAACTCGCGGCCGATGATCTTGCGCTTCTCTTCCGGGTCGGTGACGCCCGAAAGCGCGCTTAGAAACGCCTCGCTGGCATCGACAGAGCTCGACCCGCACCCCCAGGTGCCGGGCGAAGGTGGCCATGACCTGCTCGGCCTCGTTCAGGCGCAACAGCCCGTTGTCGACGAAGACGCAGGTGAGCTGCTCGCCGATCGCGCGATGGATGAGCGCCGCCGCGACCGACGAGTCGACACCGCCGGACAAGCCCAGGATCACCTCGTCGCTGCCGACTCGGGAACGGATCCCGGCAACCGCCTCGTCGACGTAGCCGGGCATGGTCCAGTCGCCGGGGCAACCGCAGATGTCACGCACGAAGCGGGAGAGAATCGCGTTGCCCTGGCGGGTGTGCGTGACCTCGGGGTGAAATTGCACCGCGTAGAAGCGTCGCGATTCGTCCATCATGGCCGCGATCGGAGTCGCCGCATTGCTGGCCATGACCGAGAAGCCGGGCGGAAGTGCCGTGACCTTGTCGCCGTGGCTCATCCACACGTCGAGCAGGCCGTGTCCCTGCGCATTGCTGCGGTCCTGGAGGCCCTCGAGCAGCTGCCCGTGCCCGTGGGCGCGGACTTGCGCGTAGCCGAACTCGCGCACCCGGCCGCCTTCCACGGCGCCGCCGAGCTGCGCGGCCATGGTCTGCATGCCGTAGCAGATGCCCAGCACCGGCACGGCTGCGCTCCACACCGCGCCGGGCGCTCGCGGCGTATCGCCCGCGGTGACGCTCTCCGGACCGCCGGAGAGAATGATCCCGGCCGGCGCGAAGTCGCGGACGAATGCGTCGCTGACGTCGAAGGGGTGAATCTCGCAGTAGACGCGCAGCTCGCGCACCCGCCGGGCGATGAGCTGCGTGTACTGCGCGCCGAAATCGAGGATCAGGATCTTGCAGTGCATGGCTGCCGGAAGGTCAGCCGGCGGGGGCGACACGCTGCACGGCGAAGTGCCGTTGCGCGACGATCAGGGCGATCGCCTGCAGCACGGCGCTGACGTAGAAGGTGACGCCGACTCGCCAATCGGACGCCGGCAGGTGGCTCACCTGCGCGAGCAGCGGCGTACCGATCGCCGGCGCGACCACGAACATGATGCTGTTGATCGAGGTCAGCGCGCCCATGGTGATGCCCTGCTCGCGCGGCCCCACGGCCTTGGACACGATGCCCTGCAGCGCCGGCCCGACGGCGAAGGAGACGAAGTTGCCGAAGATGATCGCGTACATCATCCAGCCCTGCGACGCCAGCCCGTAGAGCAGATAGGCGATGGTGCCGATGCCAAGGCCGAGCAGCGCGAGGCGCACCTCGCCCAGCCAGCGCAACAGGCGACCGAGCAGCGCGCCCTGAACGACGGTCGCGACCAGGCCCACGCAAAACAGCGCATAACCGTTCTCGCGCGGCCCCCAGCCAAAGCGGAAGTGGGTGAACAGCACCCACGTCGTCTGCAGGATCAGCTGCGCCAGCACGGAGAGCGCGAAGACGAGCACCAGCCGGCCGATCTCGGGGTGACGCGACAAGGTCAAGAACGCCGCAAACGGATTGGCGCGCTTGATCGCGAACGCGGCGCGACGCTCGCGCGGCAGCGATTCGGGAACCACGAACATGCCGTACAGGCCGTTGACCAGCGCGAGTCCCGCAGCGGCGTAGAAGGGCAGGTGCAGGTTGATGCTGCCCAAAAGCCCGCCCAGCATCGGGCCGCAGATGAAGCCCAGCCCGAAGGCCGCGCCGATCAGGCCAAAGCTCTTGGCGCGGCCTTCGGGCGGGGTGACGTCGGAGGCATAGGCGCTGGCCACCGAAAAGCTCGCGCCGGTAATCCCGCCGAGGACACGCGCGAGCAGCATGAACCAGAGCGAAGGCGCGAGCGCGAGCAGCAGGTAGTGCAGCCCGAGGCCAAAGATCGAGGCCAGGATCACCGGCCGCCGGCCGAAACGGTCAGACAGCGCGCCCAGCATCGGCGCGCAGGCAAACTGCATCAGGCCGTAGGCGATGACCAGCGCGCCATACCAGTACGACTGCACGTCCTTGCCCGGCGTGTAGTCGCCGACCAGCATGGGCAGCACCGGCATCGCCAGCCCGATGCCCAGGACGTCGATGAAGACGACCACCAGGATGAACGGCAGCGCGGCGCGACGGCCGGTGGCGGACTGCGATTCAGGCACGAGCGCTTCCTGCGGCTCTCATTCCACCCTGTAGTTGGGTGCTTCCTTGGTGATCTGTACGTCGTGCACGTGCGATTCGCGCATGCCCGCGGCAGTGATCTCGACGAATTGGGCCCGGCTGCGCATCGCCTCGATGGTGGGGCAGCCACAGTAGCCCATCGCCGCGCGCACCCCGCCCATGAGCTGGTGGATGACCGCGGCCAAGGCACCTTTGTACGGCACCCTGCCCTCGATCCCCTCCGGCACGAGCTTCTCGGCGGCGTCGTCGCCTTCGGCATCCTGGAAGTAACGGTCGCTCGAGCCCTGCTGCATCGCCCCCAGCGATCCCATCCCGCGATAGATCTTGTAGGAGCGCCCCTGATAGAGCTCGATCTCGCCGGGCGCTTCCTCGGTGCCGGCGAACAGGCTGCCGAGCATGGCGCACGACGCGCCCGCGGCGATGGCCTTGGCCACGTCGCCCGAATAGCGAACGCCGCCGTCGGCGATGAGCGGAAGGTCGAGCTTGGCGGCCGCCTCGAGGCAGTTCAGCACCGCGGTGATCTGCGGCACGCCGACGCCGGCGACGATGCGCGTGGTGCAGATCGACCCCGGACCGATGCCGACCTTGATCGCGTCCGCCCCGTGGTCGGCGAGCGCCTGCGCACCGGCTGCGGTGGCCACATTGCCGCCGACCACCTGCACCTGCGGATAGCTGCGCTTGACCCAGCGCACGCGCTCGAGCACGCCCTGCGAATGACCGTGCGAGGTATCGACGACGACCACGTCGGCACCGGCGGCGACCAGCGCCTCGACGCGCTCCTCGGTGTCGCCGGCGGTTCCGACCGCCGCCCCCACGCGCAGCCGACCCAGTTCGTCCTTGCAGGCGAGCGGATGCTCGGTCGACTTGAGGATGTCCTTGACGGTGATGAGCCCCTTGAGCTCGAAGCGGTCGTTGATGACCAGCACCCGCTCCAGGCGATGCTGATGCATCAGCGCCTTGGCCTCCTCGAGCTCCACGCCCTCGGGCACGGTCACCAGCCGGTCGCGCTGGGTCATGATGCCGGCAACCGGCTGGTCGAGGTTGGTCTCGAAGCGCAGGTCGCGGTTGGTGACAATGCCCACCACCTGCCGGCCGTCGACAACGGGCAGCCCGGAGATCTTGTGCTGCTGGGTGAGCGAGAGCACCTCGCGCACCGACATGGTGGGCGGGATGGTGATCGGATCCTTGACCACCCCGCTTTCGAAGCGCTTCACCTTGGCCACCTCGGCGGCCTGCGCCTTCGGCGACATGTTCTTGTGCACGACACCGAGGCCGCCCTCCTGCGCGATCGCAATGGCGAGCCGCGCTTCGGTGACGGTGTCCATCGCCGCCGACAGCAGGGGAATGTTGAGGGTGATGCGGCGGGTGAGGCGGGTCTGCAGGCTTACGTCGCGGGGGAGGACGGTGGAATGAGCGGGGAGCAGCAGGACGTCGTCGAAAGTCAGCGCCTTCTGCACGACACGCATGGTGCATTTCTCCTATGCGCAAAACGGGATTATACGCGGGTCGCCGCGGTCGGTAAACGCTGTAGCGGGCAAAGTGCCTACTGTTTGACGCCCGCATGCCATTTGCATTACCGTGTCGTCATCGTCGCTTCCAAGGACGCCCGATGAACATCCGCCCAACGCTTCGACTCGCCGCCTGCTTGCTGCTCTTCGCGGCGCTGCCCGCCGCGGCCGCGCTCTACAAGTGGACCGACGAACACGGCGGCACCGTCTACGGCGACACGCCGCCGCCCGGTGTCAAGGCCGAGCGCGTGAGCGCCAACGTGGCGCCGGGGGATCCGGGCGCGGTCCAGGAAATGGCGTCGAAGGACGCCCAGATCAAGAAGCGGCAACAGGAAAGGGTCGAAGACCAGGCCAAGGCCCAGAAGGCCGAGGCCGACGCCAAGGCCAAGAACGATCGCTGCGTGCAGCTCCGGGGGCGGCTGCAGACGCTGCAGAGCAACGTGCAGCTCTACAAGTTCGACGCAAGCGGCAACAGGGTATATTACGACGCGGACGCGCGGGCGCAGGCGATCGCCGAAACCGAAAAGGCGATGGTCGATCAGCAGTGCGCTAGCGACGTGGCTGGTTGACCGGTCCTTCCGTCGGCGCGGCGCGCTCGACGTCCTTCTCCAGACTCGCCTGGTTGATCTTCACGTCGGCCTTCGCCCGGAGGCTCGCGATATTGGCCGCCGCCAGTTCGCGCCCGACCTCCTGGCCAACCCGGTCGTTCAACGCGCTCAGGTGCGCCGCGTCCGGCGCCGGCGGCTCGATGATGCGATCGATCCTGTACAGCGAGTAGCCGCCGCGCTCGTTGACCGCCCCTGCATAGGCCGGTAGCTTCATCGCGTCGGCCTGGAAGATCGCGGTGAGCGCCGACTGCGCGAAACCCGGTTGCGGCTGATTGCGGCTCACCGCCACCGGCTTGCCGAAGGCGAGCCCGGCATCCTTTCTCGCCTGCAACAGCGCGAGCTTCGATCTGCCGGCCTGCTGCGCGAGTTCGCTCGCGGCGCGGTGTTCGAGGTCTTTGCGAATCGCGGCCTTGACCTCGTCGAAGGGGCGCGGGACCGCCGGCTTGTACTCCACCACGCGCGCCGCCATCAGGGTATTGGGCGCGACCTCGATGGCTTCGGTATTGCGCTTCGCCTGCAGCGAGTCGGGGCTGAACACCGCCTGCACGAACTTGGCGCTGTTCTGGCCGAGGGCCTGCACCTGGGCGCGCGAGAGCAGCGGCGTCGTCTGCACCGTCAGGTTGAGCGTCTTGGCCACCGGCTGCAGCGAATCGGCCTGCTCGTAGACCAGGTTCTGCAGCTGGTCGGCGACATCGGCGAACTTGCGCCCCGCCTGCTGGCGTTTGAGGTCCTGCTCGATCTGCGCCTTGACCTGGTCGAAGGGCTGCTGCTGTGCCGGCTGGACGGCAAGGAGCTTGATGATGTGCCAGCCGAAGTCGCTCTGCACGGGGCCGGCGATCTCGCCTACCTTCATCCCGTACACCGCGTCCTCGAAAGGCTTGATCATCGAGCCGTCGCGGGCGAAGAACCCCAGGTCCCCGCCCTGGGCGGCCGAGCCCGTGTCCTGCGAGAACTTCTTCGCGAGCTCGGCGAACTGCGCCGGATTCTTCTTCGCCTGCTCGGCGATTTCGTCCGCCTTCTTCTTCGCCGCCGCCTTGTCCTCGGCTGATGCATCGGGCTTGACCGCGATCAGGATATGCGCGGCTTCGCGTTGCTCCGGCTTGCCAAACCGGCGCGGGTTGTCGTCGTATTGCTTGCGCACCTCGGCCGGGTCGACGGTGATGCCCGCAGCCACCGCGTCCGGGCTCAAGGTCACGTATTCGAGCTTGACTTGCTCCGGCACCTGGAAGCTGCCCGGGTTGCCGTCGTAGAAAGCCTTCACCGCGGCGTCATCGATCTTGACGTCCTTGAGGAAGGCGTCGGCCTCGATTGTCGCCTGCGCGGTCTCGCGCTGCTGCTGGAGCAGATTCAAGTAGCGCTCGACGCTGCTGCGGGCGACGATGTTGGCCAGGGTGATCGGCTCCTCGAGCGGCGCCAGCAGCAGCCCCTGGCGCACGCTCTGCGCGAACTCGACGGGCGTGCGCGGCGGATTCTGCATCGACAGCAGCTGCTCGTAGCGCGCCTGAGAGAACTTGCCGTCGTCCTGGAACGCCGGTATCTGGGAGATGAACTGGCGCAGCTGGTCGTCGGAGACGGCCAGGCGGTCGCGTCGCGCCAGGTCCACCATCAGCCGCTCGCCGATGAGCTGTTCGAGGATCGCGTAACGCAGCTCGGGATCCTGGAAAATCGACGGGTCGTAGTTTGCTCCGAGCGAGCTCTGCATGCGCTGCTGCTGCTCGCGCAGCGTGTTGTCAAAATCGACGTCGGTGATCTTGCTGCCGTCGACCGTGGCCACCTCGTTGGCGTGGCCGGCATTGCTGAAGTAGTAGTTGACCCCGAAAAAGGCAAACGGCAGCGTGATCAGCGCCAGCACCAGCTGGACTAGGCGCTTGCGCTTGTGGATAAAGTCGTACATGGCACTCCGCTGCGTCGATCAGTCAAAGGAAGGCGAGGGTTTCGTTCGCCGCTCGTGCGGGATGGCCGCGAGACACCCCGGCCACAGGCAGCAGGGGTTCGCGGTTCCGGGCGCTGGTCTTGCAGAGGCATCGTGCCGATCGGCTGCTGCCCGACGGCATAGGCGCATGATAAACGATTGCGTGCCCCTGGGCCAGTCGGCTGCCGGATCTAGCGCGCCGCGTTCACGACCTGCGACAGCGGGGCGCTCGACGACGCCTGATTGGCCGCGTCGCCGCTGTAGCTCGCCACGATGCTGTGCGTGCCGATGCTCAAGCTCGCCGTCGTGCAGGTCGCGGCACCGCCGGACACCGCGACCGCTGCGCAGGGCGCGATCGGGGTTCCGCCGTCGCTGAAACTCACCGTACCGGTGGGGTTGTTGCCGGTCACGTTGGCGCTGAACGTGACGTTCCTGCGCTTGACCGACGGGTTGGGCGAGCTCGACAGGGTCGTCGTCGTGGCTACCCCGCCTCCGCCGCCGCCGCTCGAAGTCCACGCCTCGATCTCGACCACCCGCGCGTAGCTGTCCAGGGCGGCGGTGATGTTGACCCGGATGCGATCGGTCGTGTAGGCGGCGAAGCTGACCGGGCGCTTGACCAGGTTGTTGCCCGACACCGCCGCACCGAGGTTCACCCATGCCGATCCATTCCATCCCTGGACCTGGAAGGCGCTGATGCCGTAGAGGCTGAAAGTCATGGTCGCCGGCGGGTCGACCGGGGTCAGGTAGTTATCCTGCAGGGTGTAGACGATGACCTGGTCGATGGTCTGCGAGCCGCTGAAGTTGATCTGCACCCAGTCCGGAAAGGCGTTGGCCGTGGCGCTGTTCCAGCCCCCGCCGTGACCCCAGTTCACGCCGCTGCGGTCGCCGTCGTTGACCGCCGATACCGGAAACGAATACCCGGCCAGGACGATGGTGCTCGACGCCGAGGCCACCCCGCCATTGGCCGCCAGCGCCACGTTGACGCTCGAGGCGGCGTTGATTGTCTGCAGCAGCGCGCTGCTGGTCGAAGCGGCATTGTTCGCGTCGCCGCCATAGCTGGCCAGAATGCTGTGCACGCCGACCCCCAGGCCCGAGGTCGTGCACGCGGCGCTTGCCGATGACAAGGCGACCGCATTGCAGCCGGCAATCGTGCTGCCATCGGCGCTGAAGGCAACGTGGCCGGTCGGTGCGCTGCCGGCAACGGTGGCAGTGAAGGTAACCGAGGCCCCGGCAGTCGACGGGTTCTGCGAGCTCTGCAGCGTGGTGGTGGTCGGGGAGACGCCGCTCACGCCGAACGCGCTGAGCTTTCCGTTCTCATCGGTAACGTACACCATGCCGTTGGCGACGATCGGGCTTTCCCAATGCGTGCCGCCGACCGAGTTGCTGCTCCACAGCATGCTGCCGGTGGTCGGGGAGTACGCGCTGAGCTGGCCACCGCTGAAGTAGAACAGGACGTTGTTGGCGAGAAGCGGCGAGGATTGCGCCTGCTGCGAGGACAGCTGCCACTGCGCGACGAGCGACGGGTGGCCGCCGCTGTCGAATGTCAGCTTCAGGCCCGAAAGGCCGCCGCTGTTGCCGACAAAAACCCAGGTCGTGCCGTCGGCCGGATTGACCCATACCGCGGGCTGGGCGAGGAGCTCGCCACCCTGGGGAATGGGGATGGTTGTGCCAACTTCGCCGCCGGTATGCCCCGGCCCGCCGTTGCCGCTCAGGTTGGCGAGGTTGACCAGGCGCAACTGCGCGTCCTTGCCGCCCTGGACGGCGAGGTGAGCGACGGCGGAATTCGCCGGCACCGGCAGGATGGCCGGCGAGGTGCTGCCGAGGTCGGCGTCGCGATTGTCGAGGTTCTGGTAGTTGGCCGGCGTGTAGCTGTCCAGCGGCCCGGTGGCCGTGCCCGTGCCGTCCGGGTTTACGGCGAGCATCGATTCGCTCCACAGCGTCGTGCCATTCCACTTGCTGCCCTGGGTGGCATTGCCGGTGGCGACGAACAGCCGGCCGGTGCCCGCATCATAGACTGCGCTCGGCCGCCCCCAGATCGCCGAGCCGGTGCCCGCGCAATCCGGGCTGGCTGGGGTCTCGACAAAGGCCACCGCCTGATCGCTGCACATCACGTTGAACACCTTTTCCGCTCCGCTGCTCAGGTTGATCGCCGTCAGGTGTCCCTGGTAATCGCCGGCGTCACCGGGATAGCCGCCATGGACGACGTAGAGGTAGGTCGTGCCGCTGACGGTTGCGAAGGCGAGCGGAGAGGAGGCCTTCTCGTCGAACGCCTTGAGCGTCGTGGGCTCGGGCCAGCCGCCGGTAAGAACCTCGGTGCCATTGCCGACGGCGTATTTGTGCACCCTGCCGTCGAGACCATAGCTGTACACGTACTGCCGGTTGGGATCGATCACCGGCGAGGAGGTGGTGTAACAGGCGCTGCCGCCGTTGTTGATCTTGCAGCCGCCGGGGCCGTTCTGGTGACTCCACACCTGCGCCCCGGTGTTGGCGTTGAGGGCGATGATGTAGCCGCTGCGGGTGGTGACGAATAGCAGGCTCTGCACACCTGCGGGCGTGCTCACGCTGTCGAGAAACACCGGCGCTCCGTCTTCCACGTCCCCGAGTGATACCTGGAACCTGAACGTGAGCTGCGCGACGTTGTTGACGTTGATGCGGCTTTCGAGTTGGTTGTTGCCGCTGTGCGCGGCATCGCCGTTGAACTGCAGCCAGTCATAGCCGGCCGCGAACGACGGCGCGAACAGCAGCGCAGCCGCCAGGGCCCAACCGCCAATCCAGCCACGCGCTCGGTGCGGCATAGCCTTCGCGATCTCCGATCGCTTTTCTGTTTATGACAGCAGCATAGCAGAAAAAGGGCCTCGCCACAGGCGCTTGGCAGCGATCGGCCGCGGCCGCCGGTCGGTTGGCGTTGAGCGCGGCGCCGCAGCGGCAGAGTCGGTCGCCGCAGCGGATCGGGTAGGGGACCGGGTCACCCCGGTCGCCCTCCCACATACATGGACGCCCCCAGTTTGCCAAGCTCTCAATTCCTGACGGCGAGTAGGGTAGAGATTGCGGCCATACATCCGGACTTTAGCGAGGCCGCAGCCTCCGTCCCTGATGGAATTTGCTGATCGGGCTCTTATCACCACCACGTGCTCGAAGCACCTGTGGGAGGTCAGATTTACCCGACCACGGTCTCACCTATTTTGCCATCACGTCATGATTGCCTGTGCAATCGGCGGGAAGTCTCCTTTACTTAGTCCTGCATTATTCGGCCGGTCGGATCACGCCTTGGCTCTCGCTGGCGCGTAATCTGATCGGAATTCACGGTCGTGGGCCAACAACGCCCAGGCGATGCGCGCATTCTTGTTGGCCAGGGCGACGACCGCCACATTGGTGTTGCGTCGGCTCAATAAGCTCCGCAGCCAATCGCTGGCCGGGTTCGTCTTGCCTTCGGCATATCGGACCACTGACCTGGCGCCGTGCACAAGCAGCGTACGCAGATAGGAATCGCCGCGTTTGCTGATTCCCAGGAGCGTCGGCTTGCCCCCGCTCGAGTGCTGCCGGGGAACCAACCCCATCCAAGCCGCCATCTGTCGTCCGTTCGCGAAGTTCTTCGCGTCTCCCACCGAGGCCACCAGCGCGCTCGCCGTGATCGGTCCAATCCCAGGAACCTTGGCCAGCTTGCGACTGGCCTCGTTCTCCCGATGCCAGACCTGGATCTCTCGCTCCAGTTCGCCCACTTGCCGGTCCAATTCCTTCAGATGCTCCATGAGCCGCTGCAGTAGTTGTCGGAACGATCCGGTCAAGCCGTTCTCGCCATCCTCCAGAATCTCCGGTACCCGCTTAGCGAGAGGAGCCATCCCCTGCGGAATCACCATCCCAAATTCGCCGAGCAGCCCGCGGATTGCGTTGGCTTGAGCCGTGCGTGCCTTTACGAATCCCTGCCGAGCTCGGTGCAAGGCGAGCACGCTTTGCTGTTCGGTCGTCTTTAGCGGCACGAAGCGCATATTTGGACGATCCACCGCCTCGCAAATCGCCTCCGCGTCCGCCACATCGTTCTTGTTCGTCTTCACGTAGGGCTTCACGAACTGTGGCGCCATGAGCCTCACCTCATGCCCGAACCCCTGCAGCTTTCTCGCCCAGTGGTGGGCGCCGCCGCACGCCTCCATGCCGATCAGGCAAGGTTCCAATGTGGCGAAGAACGACGCCACCTGGGCACGCTTGAACTGCTTTCTCAGCACCGTCTTGCCTCGCTCATCCACGCCGTGAATCTGGATCACATTCTTTGCCAGATCGATGCCAACCGTCGTAACCTTCATCTCGGACGCTCCTCTCGGTTAAGTGGCTACCCACATTGCCACTTTGGCACATCGATGCCGTTTCGAGTGGGGGCGTCCATTCCATTACCACCGGACGTGCGGTTCCGCATCCGGCGGTTCTTGTCTACTGGGCGCACTGCCCCAGCGAGCTTGGTTCCGTTCATCGTGTCGCCTGGCGTCCAATAGGCACCGCGACCACCGGCGGGACTTCCGGCCCCTCCAGGGTGGTTGCAGGCTCCCGTGTCGCCACGGGACTTCTGCCCTGTACGCGAGAGAGCACGCGCGACTATCCACTCCTGACAAGTTCAGCCCTTCGTCGCCTCGGTTCCAGGCAGCTACTATGGCCTCTGCTGACTTCTGCCAGCCCATCCCAACACCTTGCGATGTTAGTAGCACAAGGCAGGCTGACAGACCTCCCAGAGTAAGACGCGCGACCGTCACGCTTATGCCTGTCGGATCTACGTCATAGCGTTCCGTGCAAGTTTCGGGCTTTGACGATATTGGCCGCCTCGCCCCGCTACACCGCCTCTATCCGCTTCCTGTTCGTCAGGCCAGCGCTTTGCCTACAGCTTCCTTCAGATCCGAATCGCTCCCGGACACCTTTGCCGTTCAGCTAACACTTCCCCTTGCCGGGTGTGTAGAGGACTTTCACCTCCAAGTCATCCGACCCGCCACCACAGCGAGTCGAACAGCGCCAGTCACGGCGCTGCGCGCCATGTCTGGCGCACCAAGTAAAAAGCCCGCATTGCTGCGGGCCTTTGCCTGCGATGCGGGTCGCATCGCGATCAAGTTGATCGCCGCGTCAGTTGCACGCTGCCGCGTCGCAAGCGCCGAGTTCGCGCTTGGCGACCACGTCGGTCTTCGCCGCGCTCGCCGAGGGCGCAACCGCCTTCGCCTTGGCAGCGGTCTTGATGGGCGCCTGCTTGCCCGCAGCCACGGGCACTGCTGGCTTGCTCACCATCGGCGCGGTCGCGGCCGATGCGTCCTTCTCGTCGAGGTCGCAGCAAAGGGCGATGCCGGCGCTGCCGAACAGTCCTGCCACGGCCAACGGAATCCACAGCTTGCTCATGGCTGATCCCTTCTGGATTGCGACCCGACAAAGTCTCTGCCTGCCGGGCCGGGCATGTCAAGTGCACATTTGTGACAGTGTGCTGCCGGCGGTGAGAAACCTGCAACCCGATGCCGTCACCGGTCCGGAGGCGGCCGGCAAGCGTTGCCGAAACACGCTGCTCGAACGCAACATTCGATAACGGTATCGCCTGCATTGGTAGCGAGAAACTGGCGGAGTGGACGGGACTCGAACCCGCGACCCCCGGCGTGACAGGCCGGTATTCTAACCAACTGAACTACCACTCCCGGATCTGTACCGCTCTCCCAGGCGCCTGTTGGTGGGTGCTGAGAGGCTCGAACTCCCGACATTCGCCTTGTAAGGGCGACGCTCTACCAACTGAGCTAAGCACCCGCGCGGGCCATGCCGGGAACCGCGATACCCATGCGGCCTCGCCGACTGGGAAACGCGCTAGTTTACCGAATCCTTCAGCGCTTTGCCAGCCCGGAACTTGGGCACGCGTGCTGCCTTGATCTTGATCGCCGCGCCGGTGCGCGGATTGCGCCCCTGGCGCGCAGTGCGCTTGCCGACGTAGAACGAGCCGAAGCCGACCAGGGTCACGATGTCGCCCTTCTTGAGCGAGCCGCGGATCGAATTGACCGTCGCGTCCAAGGCGCGGCCGGCAGCGGCCTTCGAGATGTCAGCGTGCTTGGCGATCGCGTCGATCAGTTCTGACTTATTCACGAATGTCCCCTTTCGCTGCGGAGTGAAGAGCGGGAATGTCGATCCAGCATGCGCTGGCGCATGCGGCACGGCGATTGCAAATCAGCGAGCGTACTTTATAGCAATCGCCAAAACACAATGTCAAGCGGCGCGCGACATCACGACGCGAATCTGCGCTTGGTCAAGGCGGTGCAGCCGCTCGCGGCGGCGTAGCGCGTAAAAGCGCGCGACGCCGGCCGCGCAAAGCAATGCGCCGCTAGTGCTTGATGACTGCGGAGGGTTCGTCGACCGGGGCCGCGGGGACGGCAGCGGCCTCGGCAGCCGGCGTTTCGACCACCGGCACCGGCTGCCTTTCGAGCGCCCGTTCCAACACTTCCTCGATCCACCGCACCGGGTGGATGTCGAGTCGATTCTTGATCTCGTCGGGAATCTCGGTCAGATCCTTGACGTTCTCTTCCGGGATCAACACTTGCTTGATGCCGCCGCGTCCGGCCGCCAGCAGCTTCTCCTTCAGGCCGCCGATCGGCAACACCTCCCCGCGCAAGGTGATTTCGCCGGTCATCGCCACGTCGGCGCGCACCGGAATGCCGGTGAGCACCGACACCATCGAGGTGCAGATCGCGGTCCCCGCGCTCGGCCCGTCCTTCGGCGTCGCGCCCTCCGGCATGTGGATGTGCAGATCGGTCTTCTGGTAGAAGTCCGGCGCGATCCCCAGCTGCTTGGAGCGGTGGCGCACCACCGACAGCGCGGCCTGGATCGATTCGTTCATGACGTCGCCGAGCTTGCCGGTGGTCGTCGTCTTGCCCTTGCCCGGAAGCGACACCGCCTCGATGGACAGCAGGTCGCCGCCGACCTCGGTCCATGCGAGACCGGTCACCTGGCCGATCTGGTTCTTCTTCTCGGCGATGCCGTAGGTGAACTTGCGCACCCCGAGGTACTTGTCGAGGTTCTTGGCGTTGACCTCGACCGGATGCTTCGCCGCCCGCGGCTTGCCTTCGCTGGCCTTGAGCAGCAGGCCCTTGACCACCTTGCGGCAGATCTTCGAGATGTCGCGCTCGAGCGCACGCACGCCCGCCTCGCGCGTGTAGTAGCGGGTGATATCGCGCAGCGCCGACTCGGCGATGTGCAATTCGTTCTCCTTGAGCCCGTTGTGCTTCATCTGCTTCGGGACCAGGTACTGCTTGGCGATGGCGATCTTCTCGTCCTCGGTGTAGCCGGAAAGACGGATCACCTCCATCCGGTCGAGCAGCGCCGGCGGGATGTTGAGCGTGTTGGCGGTGGCCACGAACATGACGTCGGACAGGTCGTATTCGACCTCGACGTAATGGTCGACGAAGGTATTGTTCTGCTCGGGGTCGAGCACCTCGAGCAGCGCCGAGGACGGGTCGCCGCGGAAATCCATTCCCATCTTGTCGACCTCGTCGAGCAGGAACAGGGGGTTGCGCACCCCGACCTTGGTCATGTTCTGCAGGATCTTGCCGGGCATCGAGCCGATGTAGGTGCGGCGGTGGCCGCGGATCTCCGCCTCGTCGCGCACGCCGCCGAGCGACATGCGCACGAACTTGCGGTTGGTCGCGCGCGCGATCGACTGCCCGAGCGAGGTCTTGCCCACCCCCGGCGCGCCGACCAGGCACAGGATCGGCGCCTTCAGGCGGTCGACCCGCTGCTGCACGGCCAGGTACTCGACGATGCGCTCCTTGACCTTCTCCAGGCCGTAGTGATCGGCATCGAGCACCTTGACCGCGTTGCCGAGATCCTTGTTGATCTTGCTCTTCTTCTTCCATGGCAGGCCGAGCAGCGTGTCGATGTAGTTGCGCACCACGGTCGCCTCGGCCGACATCGGCGACATCATGCGCAGTTTCTTCAGCTCGGCTATCGCCTTGCCCTCGGCTTCCTTCGACATCTTGGCCGCCTTGAGCTTCTTTTCGGTCTCGTCCAGATCAGCGTTGTCGTCGCCCTCGCCGAGCTCCTTCTGGATCGCCTTGACCTGCTCGTTGAGGTAGTACTCGCGCTGGCTCTTCTCCATCTGCCGCTTGACACGGCCCCGGATGCGCTTTTCGACCTGGAGAATGTCGACCTCGCCTTCGAGGAGCCCCAGCAGATGCTCGAGGCGCTTGCCGACCTCCTGCATCTCCAGGATCTCCTGCTTCTGCTCGAGCTTGAGCGGCAGATGGGCGGCGATGGCGTCGGCCAGGCGACCTCCATCGTCGATGCCCGACATCGAGGTGAGGATCTCCGGCGGGATCTTCTTGTTGAGCTTCACGTACTGGTCGAACTGCCCGAGCAGTGCCCGGCGCATGGCCTCGATCTCGTGCGTGGCGGCCTCGCCGCCGAGGAGCAGCGATGCCTGCGCCGAGAGGTAGTCGCCGACTTCGTCGACGTGCACGATCTGCGCGCGTTGCGTGCCCTCGACGAGCACCTTCACCGTGCCGTCGGGAAGCTTCAGCATCTGCAGCACGGTGGCGACGCTGCCGATCGCGTACAGGTCCTCGACGCCCGGCTCGTCCTTGGCCGCCGACCTCTGCGCCACCAGGAGGATGTGCTTGCCCGCCTCCATCGCCACGTCCAGCGCCTTGATCGACTTCGGCCGCCCGACGAACAGCGGAATGACCATGTGCGGGAAGACGACGACGTCGCGCAGGGGAAGCAGGGGGAAGCTCGTCAGCTCCAGGGGGCGGTTCACGGGTTCAGTGGCCATGGGGTTCGGGCTCGGAAAAATGGGTTGGCGGTAGCAGCAGCGCAGATGGGGGCGGCAGCCGGCCGTTCAAGCCGACGCCTCCCGCCCCGGTCCGCGCCAAGGGCGCTTAGGAATGCGCCGCAGCCACCTTCGGCTGCTCGGCAAACATCAGCAGCGGCTTGCCCTCGTTGGCGATGGTGGCCTCGTCGACGACGACGCGCGACAAGTTCGCCTGCGACGGCAAGTCGTACATCACATCGAGCAATACCTGCTCGAGAATCGAGCGCAGGCCGCGGGCGCCGGTCCTGCGCGCCAACGCCCGGCTGGCAATCGCCTGCAGCGCCGGCTCGCGTACCTCCAGCTCGACGCCTTCCATGCGAAAGATCTTGTGGTACTGCTTGATCAGCGCATTCTTCGGCTCGACGAGAATCTGGATCAGCGCCGCCTCGTCGAGCTCCTCGAGCGTCGCCACCACCGGCAGCCGGCCGACGAACTCGGGAATCAGGCCAAACTTGATCAGGTCCTCCGGCTCGGTCTCGCGCAGCAGGATGCTGATGTCCTTGCGGTCATCCGGGCTCGACACCTCGGCACCGAAGCCGATGCCGGTCTTGGCGGTGCGCTGGCGGATGATCTTCTCCAGCCCGTCGAACGCCCCGCCGCAGACGAACAGGATGTTGGTGGTGTCGACCTGAACGAATTCCTGGTTGGGATGCTTGCGCCCGCCCTGCGGCGGCACCGACGCGATGGTGCCTTCGATGAGCTTGAGCAGCGCCTGCTGCACCCCCTCGCCCGAGACGTCGCGGGTGATCGACGGGTTATCGCTCTTGCGCGAGATCTTGTCGATCTCGTCGATATAGACGATGCCGCGCTGCGCCTTCTCGATATCGTAGTCGCACTTCTGCAGCAGCTTCTGGATGATGTTCTCGACATCCTCGCCGACATACCCGGCTTCGGTCAGGGTGGTCGCGTCGGCGATCACGAACGGCACGTCGAGCAGGCGCGCGAGCGTCTGCGCCAGCAGCGTCTTGCCCGAGCCGGTCGGCCCGATCAGCAGGATGTTGCTCTTGGCGAGCTCGACGTCGTCTTCCTTGACGCTGCTGTCGAGCCGCTTGTAGTGGTTGTAGACCGCAACCGAGAGAATCTTCTTGGCCAGGTCCTGGCCGATGACGTACTGGTCGAGGATCTGCCGGATCTCGTGCGGCGTGGGCAGCTTGCTCTTGTCGGCGCGCGCCGGGTCGGCGGTGGCGCCCTCCTCGCGGATGATGTCGTTGCAGAGCTCGATGCACTCGTCGCAGATGAACACCGACGGACCGGCGATAAGCTTCCGCACCTCGTGCTGGCTCTTGCCGCAGAAGGAGCAGTAAAGCAGTTTGTCGCCCGATGCCTTATCGGCCATTCACTCCGCCTCGGTGGCCCTTTCCCCGTACCGTTGCCGCGTGCACTGGCTGCCTACCCGCCCCTCCCGCGCCCGGCGCCGGCCGGCTCAAACACACTTTACAGGCCCTAAGCCCGCTTCTGCAAGACTTTGTCGATCAGCCCGTATTCCCGCGCCTCCTCGGCGCTGAGGAAATTGTCTCGGTCGGTGTCCTGCTCGATCTGCTCGATGGGCTTGCCCGTATGCTGGGCGAAAAGGCGGTTTAACCGCTCGCGCAAGCTGAGGATGAATTTGGCGTGGATGGCGATGTCCGACGCCTGGCCCTGGAAGCCGCCAAGCGGCTGGTGGATCAGGACCGTCGAGTTGGGCAGGGCGAAGCGCTTGCCCTTGCTGCCCGCGGCGAGCAGGAAGGCGCCCATGCTCGCGGCCATGCCCACGCACAGCGTCGACACGTCGGGCTTGATGAACTGCATGGTGTCGTAGATGGCGAAGCCGGCGGCAATCGAGCCGCCGGGCGAGTTGATGTAGAAGTTGATGTCCTTGTCGGGATTCTCCGATTCCAGGAACAGCATCTGCGCCACCACCAGGTTGGCGGTCGCCTCCTCGATCGGCCCCACCAGGAACACCACCCGCTCCTTGAGCAGCCGCGAGTAGATGTCGTAGGCCCGCTCGCCGCGGCCGGACTGCTCGATCACCATCGGGATCAAGCCGAGTCCCCTGGGCTGCTCGCTGCTGTTTCTGCTCTCGTTCATGGTCTGCCCGTCCGCTTTCGTTGTGCGCCGTGCCGCTAGCTCGCCGCGGCGGCCGGCTCCATCAGGGTTGAGAAGGCAGTCGGCTGGTCCTCGACCCGGGCGCGCTGCAGGACCCAGTCGATGACGTTGCGTTCGACCGCACGCACTTCGTATTCGTTCAGCCGCTCCGGCTGCTCGTAATGCCAGCGGATCACCGCCTCGGGCTGCTCGAAGCTCTGCGCCGCCTCCTCGACCAGCGCGCGGATCTGCTCCGGTCGCGCCTGCAGCTGGTTCTGACGCACAATCTCGTTGAGCACGAGGCTGAAGGCGACCCGCTCCGCGGCCCTTTCCCTGAACATCTCGGGCGTGAGCTCGAGCTTGTCGGTCTCCATGCCGCGGCTCTTGAGCTCGGCGACGGCGCGATCGCGCATGCTCGCCGCCTCGAGCTCGACCAGCGACTTCGGCACCACCAGCTCGCAGCAGGACTGCAGCGCCTTCATCACCTGGTCCTTGAGCACGCCCTCGACCTTGCGCTGCAACTCGACCGAAAGATTGGCCGCAATCTCGCTGCGCAGCTCCTCGAGGCTGCCGCTGGCGATGCCGAAATTGCGCGCGAATTCGGCGTCCACCGCCGGCAGCTGCGGCTCGCCCAGCGACTTCACGCTGAGCTTGAATTGCGCTTCCCTGCCGGCGACGTCCTTGCCGTGATAGTCGGCCGGAAAGGTCATGGTGAACTGCTTCGTCTGGCCCGGCTCCATGCCTTCGAGCGCGGCATCGAAGGCCGGCAGCATCTTGCCCTCGCCCAGGACGATCGGAAACTCCCGCGCCTGGCCGCCGGCGAACTCGGCCCCGTCCATGGTGCCGGTGAAGTCGACGATGGCCCGGTCGCCCTCGCGCATCGGCCGCGTCACCGGCTCGTAACGCACCCGCTGCCGGCGCAGGATCTCGATGGTGTGGTCGACCTCGGCCGGGGTGACTTCGGCCACCGGCCGGGTGATGGTCACCGTCGACAGGTCGCCGACCTTGATCTCGGGATAGACCTCGAATACCGCCGAGAACTCGAACTGGTCCGCGGCCACGTCCTGCTTCGGCTCGATGCGCGGATATCCGGCCACGCGCAGATTCTGCGTCCGGATGGCGTCGTTGAGGCTCGCCTGCACGGTGTCCTGGATCACGTCCGAGCGCACCTGCGGCCCGTATTGCTGCGCCACCATCTTCAGCGGCACCTTTCCCGGCCGGAAGCCGGGAATCTTCGCCGTCTTGGCGAGCTCCGCCAGACGCTTCTGAATCTCGCCCTCGATCTGCGCCTTCGGCACGGCGACGTGCAGTCGCCGCTCGAGCTGGCCCAGCGTCTCCAGTGTCATTTGCATACGCTACGATTCCTTGCTATGGTGCGGCGGTGCCTTGCCGCAGGGCGCTGGTGCGAAAGGAGAGACTCGAACTCTCACGCCTTTCGGCTCCGGCTCCTAAGGCCGGTGCGTCTACCAATTCCGCCACTTTCGCGCCCGGTTCCGCCAAACAAATAAGTATAGCGCAAAACCTCCCGGCCCGCGCCATGCAGCGCCGCGGCAGCAAGAGGTCTGGCGCGTTCGGCCCGGCGTACGCTTTGGCGCTGAAACCCGCGAATTCCGTGTCTGTCTCGCATTACGAGAACTTTCCGGTCGCCTCGCGCCTCATGCCTGCGTCCCTGCGGCCGGCGGTGCTGGCGATCTACGCCTTCGCCCGCGCCGCCGACGATTTCGCCGACGAGGGCAGCGATCCGCCGGCGCTGCGCCTGGCCCGGCTCGATGCCTACGCCGCGATGCTCGATCGCCTCGAGCGCGGCGACGTGCCCCCGGAGCCGCCCTTCCCGCAGCTGGCCGCGGCGATCGACCGCCATGCGCTGCCGACGCGCCCTTTCCACGACCTGCTCTCGGCGTTCCGGCAGGACGTGACCAAGACCCGCTATGCGAGCTACGCCGAGGTCCTCGACTACTGCGCGCGCTCGGCCAACCCGATCGGCCGCCTGCTGCTGAACCTCTATCGGCTGAGCGATGCGGCGAACCTGGCCCATGCCGATGCGATCTGCAGCGCCCTGCAGCTGACCAATTTCTGGCAGGACATCGCCCTCGACTGGGCCAAGGGCCGTGTCTATCTGCCCGGCGAGGACCTGACGCGCTTCGGCGTCAACGAGCAGCAGATTGCCGCCGGCCACTGCGACCTGCGCTGGTCGCAGCTGCTCGAATTCGAGGTGGCGCGAACGCGCGCGCTGCTCGAATCGGGCAGGCCGCTCGCCCGTGCCCTGCCGCTGCGGCTCGGGCTCGAGCTCGGCTTCATCGTAGCCGGCGGCCTGAGGATCCTCGGCGCCATCGATGCCGTGCGCGGCGACGTGTTCCGGCGCCGCCCGAAGCTGCGCCGGGGCGATTGGCTGCTCATGGCAGCCTCGGCGCTGCGGCGATGAGCCCGGACGCCTATTGCGAAGCGAAGGCCGCGCAGAGCGGGTCGAGCTTCTACTACAGCTTCCGCTTCCTGCCGCCGGAGCGCCGCCGCGCCATCATCGCCCTGTACGCGTTCTGCCGCGAAGTCGACGACGTCGTCGACGAACTCGCCGATCCGGGCGTGGCGCGCCTGAAGCTCGCCTGGTGGCGCAGCGAAATCGCGGCCGTGTTCGGCGGCCGGCCGCAGCATCCGGTGGCCCTCGCGCTGGTGCCGACGGTGCGCTCGTTCAAGCTCGAGGCGGAGCATTTTCAGGCGGTCATCGACGGCATGACGATGGACCTCGACCAGAATCGCTACCTCGATTTCGCCACCCTCGAACGCTATTGCGATCGGGTCGCCGGCGTGGTCGGGCTGATGTCGGCCGAGATCTTCGGCTATGCGCACGCCGCCACGCGCGACTACGCGCGCACCCTGGGCATCGCCTTCCAGCTCACCAATATCACCCGCGACGTGGGCGAGGACGCGGCGCGGGGTCGCATTTACCTGCCGCAGGACGAGCTCGATGCCCACGGCGTGACGGCGGCCGAGCTCTTCGAGCGACGCTACACGCCCGCCTTTGTCGGCCTGATGAGCGCACAGGTGGCGCGGGCGCGGGCGTACTACGCCCGGGCGCTCGGCGCCTTGCCCAAGTCCGACCGCCGCGCCCAGCGCTCGGGGCTCATCATGGCCGCGATCTACCAGGCGCTGCTGCGCGCAATCGAGCGCGAGCGCTTCCAGGTGCTCGACCGCAGGATCGGCTTGAGCCCGCTCGCCAAGGCCTGGATCGCCTGGAGGACGTCGTGGTCGTACTAGGACGCGGCGATGGCTGAGCCGGGCGGCCGGGTGGCCATCGTCGGCGGCGGTTGGGCGGGGATGGCGGCCGCGGTCACCCTGTGCACGGCCGGCTGGCCGGTGACGGTGTTCGAGGCGGCGAAGGTCCTCGGCGGACGCGCCCGCCGGGTCGAAGTCGAAGCGCGCAGGCTCGACAATGGCCAGCACATCCTGCTCGGCGCCTACGCGCAAACCCTTTCCCTGCTGCGCACGGTGCATGGCGCTCGCGCCGAGCGCGAGCTCTTCGACCGGCGGCGACTGCACCTCGAGCAGCCGGGCGTGTTTCGCCTCAAGACGCCGCCCCTGCCGGCACCGTGGCACCTCGCCGTCGCGCTCCTCGGCGCGCGCGGCCTGCCACGGCACGATCGCCTGGCCACGGTTGCCTTCATGCGCCGGCTGCAACGGGCGCGCTTCCGCTGCGCCTCGCAACTGACCGTCGCCGCGCTGCTGGTCGATCAGTCGCCCCTGGCGGTGAAGCTGTTGTGGGAGCCGTTGTGCGTGGCCGCCTTGAACACGCCCATCGAGTTCGCGTCGGCGCAGATCTTCCTCAACGTCCTGCGCCAGGCCTTCGCCGCCCATGCGCGCGACTCGGACGTGCTCGTGCCGCGCATCGATCTGTCGGCGCTGTTTCCGGAAGCCGCGGCGAGCTATGTCGCCGCGCGCGGCGGCGAGGTCAGGCTCGGCTCGACGGTGGTGCGGCTCGCCGTGTCGGACGGGCCGATCGGCGTGGTCACCGACGCGGGCGAAGAGCGCTTTGTCGCGGCGGTACTCGCCGTCGGGCCGCACCAGCTCGCCTCGCTCGCGGGACTCGCCGAGCGCAGCGCCGCCGCCGCCCCGCTCGGCCGGGTCGCCGCCTTTGCCTACGAGCCGATACGCACGACCTATCTCGACTATGGGCGCCCGCTGGACCTGCCGCTGCCGATGCTCAAGCTCGACGGCAATCCCGGGCAATGGCTGTTCGACCGCGGTGCGCTCGGCGGCACGCCGGGGCTCGCCGCCGTGGTGGTCAGCACCGACCTGGCGGCGGCCAGGGTCGAGCGCGCGGAACTCGAGCGGGCGATCGACAGGCAGCTGCGAGAGCTGCTGCCGGCCCTTCCGCCGCCGACCTGGTCGCAGACCATCGCCGAGCGCCGCGCGACCTACGCCTGCGTAGCCGGTCTCGCCCGCCCCTTGGCCGGAGCGCTCGAAAAGCGCCTCTACCTGGCCGGTGATTACACCGATCCGGACTTGCCGGCGACGCTGGAGGCGGCGACGCGAAGCGGCGTGGCCGCGGCGCGCCAGCTGCTCGCCGCGCGCCCTCAAGCCTAGGGTCAATCGGCTTGATCGCTGCCGAGCGCTCTGGCCCGCTCGCGCAGCACGTACTTCTGAACCTTGCCGGTCGAGGTCTTGGGCAGCGGCCCGAACACCACGCTGCGCGGCGCCTTGAAGCGCGCGAGCTGCTGCCGGCACCAGGCGATGAGCTCCTCGGCGCTGACGCCCTGCGCTTCGGCGCGCAGGGTAACGAACGCGCACGGCGTCTCGCCCCAGGTCGGGTCGGGCCGGGCGACGACGGCAGCCTCCATCACCTGCGGATGGCGATACAGACACTCCTCGATTTCGAGCGAGCTGATGTTCTCGCCGCCGCTGATGATGATGTCCTTGCTGCGATCCTTGATCTCGACGTAGTTGTCCGGATGCCACACCGCGAGGTCGCCGGTGTGAAACCAGCCCTCGCGCAGCGCCTGCGCCGTCGCCGCCTCGTTCTTGAGGTAGCCCTTCATGACGGTGTTGCCGCGAAGCATGACCTCGCCGACGCTCGCCGCGTCGCGCGGCACCGGGCGATGCGTGATCGGATCGGCGACGGTGAGCTCGGCGAGCGTGGGCATCGGCACCCCCTGGCGCGCCATCTGCCGTGCCCGTTCGGAGGGCGACAGCTCGCTCCAGCCTTCCTGCGCCGCGCACAGGGTGGCCGGCCCGTAGCTTTCGGTCAGGCCGTACAGATGGGTGACGCGAAAGCCCATCTGCTCCATCGCCTCGATCACCGCCGAGGGGGGCGCAGCGCCGCCGGTCGCGACCTCGACCGGGTGCTCGAAGCGCAGCCGGATTTCGGCTGGCGCGTGCACCAGCATGTTGAGCACGATCGGCGCGCCGCACATGTGGGTGACGCGCCAGTCGCGAATCGCCGGAAAGATGCGTGCCGGCTCGACGCGGCGCAGGCACACGTGCGTGGCCCCGGCCGCGGTCACCGCCCAGGTGTAGGTCCAGCCGCTGCAGTGGAACATCGGCAGGGTCCACAGGTAGACGCTATCCGGCTTAAGGCCGAAGGCGAGCGCGTTGCCGAGCGCGTTGAGATAGGCTCCGCGGTGATGGTAGACCACGCCCTTGGGGTCGCCGGTGGTGCCCGAGGTGTAGAGCAGGGCCAGCGCATCCCATTCGTCGTCGGGCCCCGGCCAGGCGAAGCCCGGGTCGCCCTCGGCGAGCAGTGCCGGGTAGCTCACGCTGCCCAGGCGCGTTCCCGGCGGCCCCTCGGGATCGTCGAGGTCGACGACCAGAAGCTTGCCGCCGAGCTCGGCGAGCGCAGCCTTGATCGTGTCGGCAAACTCGGCGTCGGCAAGCAGCGCCTTCGCCTCGCCGTGCGCGAGGCAAAAGGCGATGCTGCGCGCGTCGAGACGGTAGTTGAGCGCGTTGAGCACCGCGCCGAGCGCCGGCACCGCGTAATGCGCTTCGAGCAGCGCCGGGATGTTGGGCGCCATCACGGCGACGGTGTCGCCGCGGCCGATCCCGCGCCGCGCCAGGGCCGAGGCCAGGCGGCGACAGCGCTGCTCGAACTCGGCGTAGGTATACGCGGTCTGGCCGTGGCGCACCGCGACCTTGCGCGGCCAGATGAGCGCGCTGCGCTCCAGGAATTGCAGCGGCGAGAGCGCGACGTAATTGGCGCGCCGCTTGCCCAGTGCGTCAGCGTGTGCCGGATGGCCGCGAGCGTCGGATGCCATCGCCGGAGGCCGGTCGCGGCCTCATCGCGCCCGCGCCGACCGGCCGCTGCCCGGCCGGTCGCGCAACAGCCGCTGTTTTTCGCGATTCCATTCGCGTTCCTTGGTCGCGGCACGCTTGTCGTACTGCTTCTTGCCGCGGGCCAAGCCCACGTCGAGCTTGATCCGGCCCTTGCTGAAATGCAGATTGAGCGGGGTCAGCGTGTAACCGGCGCGCTCGACCTTGCCGATGAGGCGGTTGATCTCGGCGCGGTGCAGCAAGAGCTTGCGCGTGCGCGTCGGGTCGGGCCGGATGTGCGTCGACGCCGTCGGCAGCGGCGTCACGTGCGCGCCGAGCAGCACAATCTCGCCGTTCTTGACCACCACGTAGGCTTCCTTCAGCTGCGCCCGGCCGGCGCGGATCGCCTTGACTTCCCAGCCTTCGAGGGCCAGCCCGGCCTCGAATTTTTCCTCGACGAAATAGTCGTGATAGGCTTTTCTGTTGTCGACTATGCTCATCGCCGGCTTCTTCCCGCGCAGTCGCCGCAGCGACACAGGCCAGGCGCGCGAACGCCATTGTAGCAATCGCCAACCGCGGACAGTCGCGCCCCGGCGGTCTTCGGCTGGCCGGGGACGGGCAGCCTGAGCGAGATCAGCGTCACGGTCGTCTGCGCACTGCCATCGGCGGCGACCGAGATCGCATTGCGCCTGCCCGAGGGCGCGACGATCGCCGACGCGCTCGATCACGTCAGCGTGCGCGGCGCGCTCGGCCATGCCGACCTCGCGCGCTGCCCGGTCGGCATCTTCGGCCTGCGCTCGCGCCGCGACAGGCTGCTCGCCGACGGCGATCGGGTCGAGGTCTATCGCCCGCTGGTGGCCGACCCGAAGCAGCTCCGGAGCCGCCGCGCAGCTCACAAACGACGCTAGATTTATTACCTAAGATTCTAAAAAATATACGGATTATGTTCAGAGCCAGGCGCGGGACTCAGCCCTTCGCACCGTGCGCGCGCAGCGCCCGGGCGATCGCATCGTTGCCGCCCCGCACCGCCCAGCTGAGCGCTGTCGCGCCGGTCTCGTTGTGGTGGTTGACGTCCGCGCCGCGGGTGAGGAGCAGCTCGACGGCCGCGTCGTGCCCGCCGCGCACGGCCATCATCAGCGCGGTCGTGCCGTTGGGAGACGCGGCGTCGATATGGGCGCCGGAGTCGAGCAGATAGCGCACGACCTCGGTCTGGCCGTTGGTCGAGGCATAGATCAACGGCGTCCAGCCGGGCGCGTCGAGTTCCGCGCCGTGAGCGAGGAGCGTCTTGACGATCGCCAGGTGACCGTTCAGCGCCGCCACGCCGATCGGGCGGTCACCGAAGGAGTTGCGCGCGTCGACCTTGGCGCCGGCGCCGAGCAGCGCATCGACCGTCGGCTGCCACCCGGCACGCGCCGCGACGAGCAACACCGGGTCGCCATTCGGATCGACGGTATTCGGATCGGTGCCGCGGGCGAGCATTGCCCGCACCTGGTCGCTGCGATCGATCGCCACCGCCTGCACGAAGGTGTCGTAGGCCGAGTCGGCCGCCGCCACCGGCGCCGCAGCGAAGAGCAGCGCAACGGCGAGGAGCGTGCCGCGCAGAGTATGGTTTGACCTAGTGCCCATCGCGTGCCACTCCGAACAGGCGAAAGAAATTGGCCGACGTCCTCGCCGCCACCTCGTCGACGGCGATTGCGCGCAGGCGCGCGATCTCTTCGGCCACGTGGCGGACGTAGGCCGGTTGATTGGTTTTGCCGCGGTACGGCACCGGCGCCAGGTAGGGGGCGTCAGTCTCGATGAGCATGCGCTCGAGCGGCACGCGCCGCGCCACGTCCTTCAGCGCCTGCGCGTTCTTGAACGTGACGATGCCCGAGAAAGAAATATAGAACCCGAGGTCGAGCGCGCCCGCGGCGACCTCCCAGCTTTCGGTGAAGCAGTGCATCACCCCGCCGGCCTCGCCGGCGCGTTCCTCGCGCATGATGGACAGCGTATCGTCGGCCGCGGCGCGGGTGTGGATCACCAGCGGTTTGCCGCAGTCGCGCGCGGCGCGGATGTGGGTGCGGAAGCGCTCGCGCTGCCAGGACAGGTCGCCGGTTAGGCGGTAATAGTCGAGTCCGGTCTCGCCGATCGCCACCACCTTGGGTTGCGCCGAGAGCCGCACCAGTTCCTCGGCGCTGGGCTCGGGGGTGTTCTGCGCGTCCGGGTGCACCCCGACGGAGGCGTAGAGCTGCGCGTGGTCGGCGGCAAGCTTGAGCACCGAGGGCATGTCCGGCAGGTTGACGCTGATGCACAGCGCATGCGTGACCCGGTTCTCGGCCATGGCCGAGAGCACCGCCGGCAAATCGGCGGCGAGCTCCGGAAAATCGAGGTGGCAGTGCGAATCGACGAACAAGCGTTACATCGTGTGCGTCGGGCGGTTCGACGCCAGAGTCTCGCCGAGAACCTGCTCGATTTGCGCCCGCGCCGAGGCGCCGATCTCGTCGTTGGTGAATTGCACGCCGATGCCCTGGGTGCGATTGCCCTGCACGCCCTCGGGCGTAATCCAGACCACCTTGCCCTGCACCGCGATGCGCTGCGGGTCATCCATCAGCGACAGCAGCATGAACACTTCCTCGCCCAGCTGATAGGGCCGGTTGGTGGGGATGAAGATGCCGCCGCCCTTGAGAAACGGCATGTAGGCCGCGTACAGCGCCGCCTTCTCGCGGATGTTGAGCGACAGCACCCCCGGCCGCGACACCGTCGAAGCATTGCCGAAGCGATCGCCGTTGCTAATGGCCACCTCCCGAACCGAACAGGGCAAGGTACTCGAAGAGCAGCGCCTCGACCACCAGGCGCGGTTGCAGTGGATGGCCGATGAGCGAGCGCTCCCGCAGCAGCGTCTCCATAGTAGCGGAACAGCCTGACCCGCGCCACCTTCCGCCCCAGCCGCCCCAGTGCTTCGCGCCGGTCCGGATTGAAGCGGGGGAGCCCGCCGCTGCTGCAGGCCGCCAGGTCGGCCGTCCAGGTCGACAGCCAGTACACGATGTCGGCGAGCCGCGCCTTGCGCGTGTCCTTGTCGTAGGCCTCGACGCGCGCGCCGACTAAGACCGGGTCGAGTCGCTCGGGGCGCGCGAGCAGGTCGAGCAGCAGCGCGCGCTCGCGCTGCACGAGCGCGTCGGCGAAGCTGAGGGCGAGCAGTGGCGCCCCGCCGGCCTGCGCGAGCAGCTGCGGCGCGTCGGCCGCGCCCTGGGTGCCAAGCCACGCGGCGGCGGCCGGCGCGTCGGGCTCGGGCGCGGCAAAGCGCCGGCAGCGGCTGACGATCGTCGCCGGCAGGCGGCCCAGATGGCTTACCAGGATCAGATACGTCGCCGGCGGCGGTTCCTCGAGCGTCTTGAGAAGCGCATTGGTCGCCGCCTTGTTCATGCTTTCGGCCGGCACGATCAGCGCCACCTTGGCGCGCTGGCGATGGCTCGACAGCTGGGTGAACTCGATGAGCTCCCGGATGCGCGGCACCATGATTTCGTTGACGGGGGTGAGGTTGCCCTCGTCGTCGACCTCGATCGGCTCGATGATGCGCAGGTCCGGATGCGCGCCGGCGGCAACGTAGCCGCAGCTCGGACACAAGCCGCAGGCGCTGCCGTCCGGGTTGGGACGCTCGCAGAGCAGCGCTTGCGCAAAATGCAGCGCCAGGATGCGCTTGCCAATGCCGCGCCGGCCGCCGATGAGCAGCGCCTGAGGCCAGCGCGCGCGCGCCTGCAGGGCCTCGGCCGCGGCCGCACGCTGCCATGGCGGCAACGACTGCCATGCCGGCGGCGCGGACACCGGCGCCTCGCTCACAGTGAGAGCACCAGCGCGACGAGCTCGGCGCGCACCGCCTCGGGGGCGCGGGTAGCGTCGATCACGCGCATGCGCGAAGGCTCCGCGCGCGCCCGCGCCAGATAGGACTCGCGCACCCGGGCGAAGAACTCCCGGTTCTGGCGCTCGAACTGGTCGGGCGCGCGGGACCCGGCGCGCCGCTCGCGCCCGACCTCGACCGGCACGTCGAACACCAGCGTCAGGTCGGGACGAAACTCGCCCAGCGTCAGCTGCTCGAGCTGCGCGATCGTCTCCGGCGCCACTCCGTGCCCGGCACCCTGATAGGCGTAGGTCGCGTCGACGAAGCGATCGCAGACCACCCACTCGCCTTGCGCGAGCCGCGGCCAGATCTCGCGTTCGCAATGCTCGCGTCGCGCGGCGAACATCAACAGCGCTTCGCAGAGCGCCGACATCGGCTCGTGCAGCAGCAGTTCGCGCAGCCGTTCCCCGACCGTCGTTCCGCCCGGCTCGCGGCTGACCCACACCCGCCGGCCCTCGCGCTCGAGCGCAGACTTGAGCCAGGGCAGATGCGTGCTCTTGCCGGCTCCGTCGATCCCTTCGAGGGTGATGAAGCGGCCGCGGTGGGGAGGGTTGGGCATGCCCGAGGCGACGGCCGCGCTAGCGCCCGTTCTGCTGGTATTTTGCCACCGCCCGGTTGTGATCGGCGAGACTGGCCGAGAACTCGCTGCTGCCGTCGCCGCGCGAGACGTAATAGAGGTAGGGCGTCAGCGGCGGGTGCAGCACCGCGTCGAGCGAGGCCTGCCCCGGCAGCGCGATGGGCGTGGGCGGCAGGCCGTCGCGGGTGTAGGTGTTGTATGCGCTGTCCGCGTCGAGGTCGCGCTTGGTCAGGTTGCCGTCGAAATGCGCCCCGAGGCCGTAGATTACCGTCGGATCGGCCTGCAGCCGCATGCCCCGCTGCAGGCGGTTGATGAGCACCGAAGCGATCAGCGGGCGATCGGCCGCCCGGCCGGTCTCCTTCTCCACGATCGACGCCAGGATCAGCGCCTCGTACGGCGAGGACAGCGGCAGCCCGGATGCGCGCGCCACCCAGGCGGCGTCGAGTCGCTGCTGCATGGTGCGATAGGCGCGGGAGAGGATCGACACATCGGTCGAGCCGGCGGCAAAGAAATAGGTGTCGGGAAAGAACCAGCCTTCCGGCTGCAGCATCGTCGCGCCGAGCGCGCGCATGAGGTCCGGGTCGGCCGTATCGGCCGTGGCGTGGGCAATATCGGCATCGGCGCGCAGCGCCTCGCGCAGGTCGCGCACCGTCCAGCCTTCGACGATGGTCACGCTCGCCTGCGTGGCGTCGCCCTGCGAGAGCTTGCCGAGCAGGCTCGCGAGCGTGGTGCCCGCCGGCAGCTCGTAATTGCCGGCCTTGATGGTGCGGTCGATGCCGGCGATGCGGCCGAGCACGACGAGCGTCCAGTCGGCGGGCAGCACGCCGGCGCCGGTCAGTCCGTGGGCGACCGAACGCAGCGTCGCGCCGGGACGAACGCTTAAGGCGAACGGCTGCTGCGGCAGCGGCAGCGGCCAGCGCGTGACCCACCACCACGAGGCTGCGGCAGCGATCAGGACGAAGACGAGCAAGGCAAGAAGACGGCGCGACACGGGCTTGCAGGCGGGAAGCAGAAGCGCGCGATTATAATGGCTCCATGGCTCGACCCATCGGCCCGAAACAACGCGCGCCCGGCTTCACGCTGGTCGAGATCCTGGTGGTCATCGTCATCCTCGGGATCCTTGCCGCGCTGGTGGTGCCGCGCATCATCGAGCGCCCCGACCAGGCCCGCGTCACCGCCGCCAAGGCCGACATCGCGACCATCATGCAGGCGCTCAAGCTCTATCGGCTCGACAACCAGCGCTATCCGACCACCGAGCAGGGCCTCGGCGCGCTCGTCGTGCGGCCGGCCCTGCCGCCGCTGCCGCCGAACTGGAAGCCGAACGGTTACCTCGAGCGGTTGCCGCAAGATCCCTGGGGCAATCCGTATCAGTATCTCAACCCGGGCTTGCACGGCGAGATCGACGTGTTCAGTTTCGGTGCCGACGGGCAGCCCGGTGGAACGGGCTATGACGCCGATATCGGCTCGTGGGACTTGTGACGCGAAGCCGTTGCCGCGGCTTCACGCTCGTCGAGATACTGGTGGCGCTGCTGGTGATCGGCCTGGGCGCCGGGATCGTGTATGCGCAGCTGGAAAGCGATCCGCGCCAGGCGCTGCAGCGCGAGGGGGAGCGCTTCGCCGGCGCGCTGGAACACGCGGCACTGCTGGCGCAGTGGAAGAACGAGACCCTGGGCGTGTCGGCCAACGGCGGCGCCTATCGCTTCTGGCGCCGCTACCGGGACGGCGACGGCGAGCGCTGGACCGCGCTTTCCGACGACGACCTGCTCACCCCGCGCGCCCTGCCCGCGCCACTGCTCACCACGGCGCTCCTCTATGCCGGGCAGCCGGTGCCTGTCGACGCGGTCCTGCCGCTTGTCCCCAGCGGCCGCAATGAGCCCTACGTCATCGCCCTGGCCACGCCGGAATGGCAACTGCTGCTCGCCGCCGACCCGCTGAACCGGGTGGCGCTCATAGGCCCATCCCGGCGTTGACTCCCGCCCGCTTGCGGCGACGGCGCGGCTTCACGCTGATCGAGGTCCTGGTAGCGCTGGCAATCGTCGCGGTGGCGCTTGCCGCCGGGTTCCGCAGCGTCGCGCAAAGCGCGGACAGCGCGACCGCGCTCAAGGCGCGCACGCTCGCGCTCTGGGTGGCGGAGAATCGCCTGGCGGCCGCGCAACTCGAGTCACCGGGGCCGGCGGTCGGCGATCAGAGCGGCAACGATCTCGAGGCCGGCGCGACCTTCACCTGGCGTGCGAGCGTGGTCGGCACGCCCAACCCGGCGTTTCGCCGCGTCGAGATCAGCGTCGCCGAAGCAGAGCGTCCCGACTACGTGCTCGCGCACCTGGTCGGCTACGTCGGGCAAAGCGCGCAACCATGACGCCGCGCCACGCCGGGTCGCATCGTGGCTTCACGCTGCTCGAGGTGCTGATCGCGATCGGCATCGTCGCGCTCATCGCCTTGCTTGGCTACCGCGCCGTGTCTGCCTTGAGCGACAGCGAAACGAGGCTTGCCGCGGAGGCGACGCGCTGGCGCAGCCTCGACCTGTTCTTCGCCCGGCTGGAAGGAGATTTGCGGCAGGCGATGCCGCGCCCCGCCCGATTGTCGGAGGTGCTGCAGCCGGCCTGGGTCGGCGACGCCGACGCCGACGGCAACAGCCTGCTCGAATTCTCGCGCGCCGGCCCCGAGTTCGCGCTCGAACCTGGCAGCGCCGGGCAACGCTTGGCCTATCGCCTGCGCGGTGGTGCCGTGGAGGTGCTCTACTGGGCGAGCTACGATCGGCCGCGCGGCGTCGATCCCACGCCCTATGCGCTGCTCGACGGCGTGACGCGCTTCCAGCTCGCCTACCTGACGCAGGGTGGGGCCTGGGCCGACAGCTGGCCGCTGGCCGGCGAAGCCGTGCTGCCGCGCGCGGTCAAGGTCGACCTCACGCTCGCCTCGGGCGAAGTAATCGAGCGATGGTTCGCGCTTCGCTAGCCGCGCGCGGCGCGGCGATCGTCATGGCGATGCTGCTCGCCGCGCTGGCGGCGACCATCGCCGCGACGCTGCTCTGGCAGCAGCAGCGCTGGGCGGGCGAATACGAACGTCGGCGCGATCAGGTGCAGGCGCAGGCCCTGGCGATGGCCGGCGTGCAATGGGCGCGGCAGATCCTCTACGAGAATGCGCCCCCGACTCTGGTCAATCTGCGCCAGCCCTGGGCTTTTCATCTGCCGACCACGCCGATCGAGAACGGCTCGATCAGCGGCTACATCACCGACGCGCAGGGCGGCTTCAACGTCAATAACCTCGCCACCGGCGGCACCGCGGCGACGGCCGCGCAGGCCCAGCTGCAACGCCTGGGGGCCGAGTTCGGCGTTCCGGCTGCCCTGCTCAATGCGATTGCCGACTGGATCGATGCCGACGACCAGACGACCGCCAACGGCGGGGCCGAAGACGCCTACTACCTGGCCCAGGATCCGCCGGGGCTTGCCGCCAACGCACCGGTGCGCCGCGTCGCCGAGCTCTTGGCGGTGCGCGGCGCCGACCCGGTGCTCATCGCTCGCCTCGCACCGTTCGTCGCCGCGCTCGATCCCCCGACCCCGATCAACGTCAACACCGCGCCGCCCGAGGTGCTCGTCGCGGCGATCGGCGGACTCGATTCCGCCGCTGCCGCGGAGCTCGTCGCGAGCCGGGCTGCGGCGCCGTTCGCGAGTCTCAGCGATTTCCGCGGACGGCTGCCCCACGCCGCCCTCAACGTCGATGAAACCACCCTTTCGGTGACCAGCAACTGGTTCGTGGTGACCATCGAAGCGCGGCAAGGCGATACCGTGGCGCGCTGCCGGGCACTGCTCAAACGCTCCGCCGTTCTGCGCGCATGGCCGGACGTCATATGGCAAACCGTGGAATAGCGAAGCTGCCGCGCCCGGCCACGTCCAGGCTATCGGGGCGAGTACAATCGGCGCCGATCGAGGCAACCTCGGTCGCCCGGGAAGCGCCTTCGCGCGCGATGCGTGTCGCGCCCTCGCGCGACCGTAAGCCCAGGCAGCAAGACTCTCGCGATGGCACTCACGGCAACCACACTGCGCGTATTCGTCGACAACCCGCCTGAGCCGGGACGCGATGAAGCCTGGGCGCTGTTCGACGCGACCGGCCGAGCGGTGCAAAGCGGCCGCAGTGCGCCGCGGGCGTGGCCCGCCGCCGAGCGTAGGGAAGCAGTCGTCGCCGCGCGCCACGGGCGCATCGTCGCGCTGACCCTGCCGCCGTTGCCGCCGGCACGCATCGAAGCGGCGGCCCGGTTCGCCCTCGAGGACCAGCTTGCCGACGCGCCGGAGGAGAGCCACGTGGCCTTTGGCAGCGAGCGCAGCGGCGGCAGTCTGCGGGTTGCGATCGTGGCCGGCAGCTGGATGGCCACCTTCGTCGCCGCGTCGCAACGCTGCGACCTCGACTGGGATCGTGCCGTGCTCGAGAGCGATCTTGCGCCCGCCCCCGCGCGCGGCTGGCGCTGGTGCGCCGACTCGGTCACCGAGCCCGGATTCGTGCGCACACAGCGCGGTGCAACCATCGCCGTGGGCCCGGCGCAAGCCGCTGCGCCGCCGCCGGAGCTGGCCTTGGCGCTCGCCCGCGGCGGTACCGATGCGCCGCCAACCGTGCGCGTCGACGCGCACGGGGCCTCGGCGGCGCTGCTCGCCGCCGCCAGGGCATCGACGGGGGTCGAGTTCGTGGCCGGGACACCCTGGCGCTGGGCGGACGCCGCGCCGGCGGCGTTTGCCGGAGCCATCGATCTTTTGAGCGGGCGCTTCGGCGCCAAGGCCGCCCGGCCGGCGCTCGATATCGCCCGGCTGCTGCGACCGGCCCTCTGGATCGCCGTCCTGGCCGTCGCCATCCACGTCACGGCGACGCTCGGAGAGTGGCTCTGGCTGCGCTGGGAGATCGCCACCGCGGGACGCGAGCTCACTGCCCTGGCGGCTTCCGCAGTGCCTGAGTTCAATGCCGCTGCGGCGGCCGGGGTCTCGCCGGCAGCGGCTCTGGCGCGGCGCGAGCGCGACCTCAGGCACCGCGCGGGCCTGGTTGCCGCCGACGACTTTCTGCCGTTGCTCGCGCGCGCTGCGCCCGCGCTCGCCGCATTGCCGGCGGCAGCCACCCGCTCCCTCTCCTATGCCGACGGCCACCTGCTGCTCGATCTGCAGAAGGTCGACGCCGCACAGGCGGCAGGCCTGCAACGCGAACTGCAGCGCGCCGGCCTGGTTGCGATCAGCGCGCCCACCGCCACCGGGGCGCGGCTGCGGGTAGGCCTCAACTGATGACAACGACGGCCTCCAACCGGCGCGACGCGATGGCCCAGTGGTGGCAACTGCGCAGTCGCGGCGAGCGAATCCTGCTCTCGGCCGGGGCTGGCTTGCTCACCCTCGCGCTGGCCTGGCTGTTGGTCTGGCAGCCGCTGCAGAGTGACAGCGAGCGAGCGACACGACAGCTTGCCGGCGATCGGCTCGCCCTGGTCGAAGCGCGCCGCCAGGCCGACGCGATTGCCGGTCTTGCGCGCAGCGCGCCCGCGGTGGCGGCGGGCGAACCGCGCGCCGCCCTCGACTCGGTCCTTGCCCAGCAGGGCCTCAAGGCCGCGGCCACCACGGTCGAGCGCAGCGACAACGACCGGCTGCGCCTGACGTTCGAGCACATCAGCTTCGACGCGCTGACGGCCTTTCTGGGCGCGCTGCAGCGCAGCGCGCAGCTGCGCGCGGTCGAAGTCATTGCCACCGCCCGCGTCGAGCCCGGGCAGGTCCGCGCCGACCTTACCCTGGCACGCTGATGCGCCTCTGGCTGGCCGTGGTACTCGGCGCGGTGATGCTTGCCGGCGCATTGCTCGCCATGGCCCCCGCGACACTGGTCGACACGCGCCTGGCCGCACTGTCCGACGGACGCCTGCGCATGGCCAATGCGTCGGGAACGATCTGGAGCGGGTCCGGCGAACTCGTCGTGCTGCCGACCAGAGCGCGCCAGCCGCTGCACTGGCGCCTCGAGGCGTGGCCGCTGCTCGGCGGCGAGGTTCGCGCCACCCTCGGCAGCGACGCGAACGCGACCGGCGCGACGCTGGTGTACGGGCGCGACCATTTCGACCTGCGCGCGCTCGACGTCGCGTTGCCGGTCGACAGCATCGTGCCGCTCGCCACGTCGGCTAGGATCGCGCTTGGCGGCACGGTCTCGCTGCAGGTAACCCGTCTGACCTGGCAGGGCGGAGCACTCGACGGCCAGTTGACGCTGCAATGGAAGGACGCCAGCGTGCCCGGGCCGGGCCCCGACGCGCGCATCGCCCTGGGCGACGTGCGCATCGACCTAAGCGGCCGCGGTGCCGAGCTGACCGGACCGGTGCGCAACGGCGGAGGAGATGTGGAGATGACCGGGCAGCTCACGCTCACCGCCACCGGCGCGACGAATCTCGAGGTCGCCTTGCGGGCGCGACCCGGCGATCGAGAGCGCGCCGAGGCGGTTGCGGCCGCGCTGTCGACCATCGCCGCCGACGATGGCCAGGGCGGCTACCGGATACGCTGGGCCGGCGCCTGGCGATGAGCCGCCGTCGCCATCCCAGGCGGGCGACCCGCGAACGCCCCCGCGCCGCCGCCGCGGCTCGCGCGCCCCGCCTGGCGCTCATCGACGCTCTGCGCGGCTTCGCGCTGTGCCTGATGCTCGTCTACCACTTCGTGTTCGACCTGGCCTGGTTCCGGGTGCTTCGCGCCGATTTCAACCACGATGCGTTCTGGCTGGGCTTTCGGGGGATCATCGTGACGCTGTTCCTCTCCTTGGTCGGGGTGAGCCTCGTGCTCGCGCGGCGCGCGCACCAGGGGAGCGGTGCGTTCTGGCGAAGGGTCGGAATCATCGCCGCCTGCGCGGCGCTGGTCACCGCGGCGAGCTACGTGACCTTCCCGCAGTCTTTCATCACCTTCGGCGTCCTGCACTGCATCGCGCTAAGTTCGGTATTGGCGCGGCCGCTCGTCGACTCGCCGCGCGCCGCCCTGCTGTTGGGGATCGCGGTCGTTGCCGTCGGCAACACGCTGCAGCTGCCGCTGTTCGACACGCCGTGGCTCAACTGGATCGGCCTGATGACGCACAAGCCGCTGACCGAAGATTACGTGCCGCTGCTGCCGTGGGCCGGTGTGGTGCTGCTGGGGGTCGCGCTGGGCCACTGGCTGTTTTCGCGCGAGCTCGGTGCGGTCGCGGCACTGGGTCGCTCTACCCCGGCCTGGCTCGCCTGGCTGGGCCGCCACAGCCTGCTCGTCTACCTCCTGCACCAGCCGGTATTCGTCGGCATTCTGCGTGTGACGCTGTGAAGCACGCCTGCACTTCTGGACTTGGCCACGGCGACCCGAAAGCGGGAAGCCTTTGAGCTGCCGGTCTTGAATCTGCTTTCAGGGGCTCGCCGATACGCCGCCAGCGTCATGGCGGGGCGGCCGAGCACCGACAGGGATTGACCGGCGCTCGCTGACAATCTTCATGTCGTGCAGCCCGGAGGCACGGGGCCAACCCGGCTCAAGTTGATGGTCCCGGACAAGCCGCTGCTGCTGCCGCCGGTGAAGGTATAGCTAAATGTCGCGGCTGTGCAGCTCTGGAATGCCAGCGTGCCGGACCCCACGGCCACGGTTTGGGCAGCCGGCGCCGGCATGTTGAACGCCCCGCCGGTGGTCTGGTAGATCGTCACCGGTATCGAGCGCATCCCTGCCGTAAAGGTGGCTTGCGCCGTGTACCAGCGTTGGCCAGCCACCCCGGCCGCTGCGCCCATGGGCGCATAGGTGTACCAGGCTGCGAATAGCGCGCCGGAAGTCGGGTTGACCTCGACGGTGAAGCCCTGGCCCGCCGTCGCCGGGTCGTACCAGTTCCCCGAATGGGCAAAGTCCGCATTGGTGGGAAACGGGGTGCTCGTCGCGCAGGTGACGTTCTGCGTCAGGCGCGTCAACGGGATGTTCCCCGTGCGCCCCGAACCGTCGCTGAAGTTGTACGCAAGCTGCCCGCTGGTGCAGGTCGCGAAGCTCAGCGTCGCGGTCCCGACCGCTTGCGCCATGGTCGTTGGCGCAGCGTTGAAGTTGCCGCCGGTGTTCTGGTAGATCGTCAGCGCCGCGCTAGACTGCCCGCTCGTCACGGCGCCGCTCAGCGTGTACCAGCGCCCGTGATCCCCTCCGCCGGCGGCAGTATCGAATGTGAACCAGCTGACCTGGGCGAGACCGGTTCCCGGCGACCGGTCGGGATACACCTCGACCTCGAGCCCCTGTCCGCTGGTCGCCGCTTCGTACCACGACCCTGTTAGTCCATGCTGATTCAGATCCGGGCTCAAACCTGCACTCGAACCTGCTTGCGCCGCGAGTACCGCTGCATGCGCATCGAGAATTCCCGCCCCGCAAATCGCCGTCGTACACGCGCCTGAGTACGGCGGCGCCGGGGGAAAGGGTTTCGCGGTCGAAGTTAGGATTGAGCGAATCTGCGCCGGGGTCAGGTTTGGCGCGACGGCAAGCATGAGCGAGATGACACCCGACACCATGGGTGTCGCAAAGGACGTTCCCCCGCCATAGGTCCAGGAATCGCCCTCCGGAACCGTTTCCCCGGCGTCCCAAAGCACGGCAATAAAGGCTTGCTCGATGGGAAGGTATGCAGAATCATTCGCATCGCCCCCGGGGGCCGAGAGCGTGACGCCCGCGCCATAGTTGCTGAAGCTCGAAGGGCCCCCGCCGCGGTTTGTTGCTGCCACGGCAATGACCCCGTTGCAGCTCGCCGGCGTTCTGTAGGAAACATCCTCGTCGTCATTGCCGGCTGCGGCAACGAATGCCCGAGTGACGCCGTGCGCAAAAATCTGATTGATCGCATCTTGCCACAAGGGATTGCAGCCGGCCGTCAAGTCGGCCACGGCGCTCAGGTTGATCACCTGGGCCGGGTTGGCGTTGTCGGGCACGCCGGGCACGCTCAGCCCTGCCGCCCACGCGAGGCCATCCAGGGCGTCTGAATCGAAGCCATCAAGACATTTTCCATAGACCCGGACGGGCAGAATCCTTGTCTGCCAGTTAAGGCCGGCCAGGAAGACGCCATTGTTACCGGTGGCGGCGATGATGCCGGCTACCGCCGTGCCATGCCAGACGCTGGCAAGAACATGGCAGGTAAGACTGTAATCGGCGATGAGCGCAGTGAACGCCGGGTTAGCGAGGTCGGCTGGGCTGACCCAGTCGCCGGGGTCGTACGGATCGGGACCACGACAATCATCATTGTTCGCGATGAGTGGATTCGAAACGAAGCAATAGCCGGGAACGGTTCGCCCGGCCAGGTCGACGTGATGGGTGATTCCCCCGTCGACCACCGCAACGACGGTCGATGCTGAACCGGTGGTGATGTCCCAAGCCGCGAAAGCGTCGATGCCCCCCGGCGAGTCATCAAGGTAGGTTTGGTACTGGAGCAGCGAATCGTTCGGCATCAATTTCTGCGCAAGGCCTTGCGCCGGAGCCACACGCGGAACGGTGGCGTGCGGCTCCCCGTAGTGGCGCAGGTAATCGGGCTCGGCCAACTCGACATCGGGATGCCGCGTGACCATTGCCGCCGTGGCTTCGGCCTCCCCGACCGGTAGCGCGCGGAACAGGCTCACGACTTCCCAGCCAAAGGCCATCGAGCGCTGATGCACCATGGGTATACCCGTTTCGGCGGCAACCAGCGCAACGTGTTCACGCGGGCTGAGCGCGGCTCGTTGCACGTCGTCGCGAAACTTGATGATGAGCTGCGGCGTCCTGTAGGCGTGACCTTCCGCCTGCGCGAGAGAAGCTTCCGAGCCAAGCAGGTTTGCGGCAAGAATTGCTGTCGCGACTGTGGACCAGACACGATTCGGGATCATGGCGACCCTCCTCCGCCCGGGGGCAGGTTCGCAACACGGCGGAATTCCTTCGCGGGCGTGGCCGCGCCGCTCCAACCGGTTGACGCTGAAAAATTCTGTTCCTCGTCCCGGCAGCGTGTCAATGATGACTATTCACATTGAGCCGGTCACATTTGCTGCGGCGGGCCCCGATTTCGCGCCTTGGGCGAGCGACCGTGCATATGGGCCCCGTCGTTTCCACGCCCCGAGGCGCGCCTTGGCCTGCGGCGGTCCGCTCCCGTATAATCGGCGGCTTGCAGGCGCGTAGCTCAGCTGGTTAGAGCACCACCTTGACATGGTGGGGGTCGTTGGTTCGAGTCCAATCGCGCCTACCAGTGTGCACGGCCACGAGGCACGGAAAGGCAGCGTTATGACACCGCGAACGCGGCAGGAGCCCGATTGATCGAAGCGCGAGTTCGCATGCCGATGTACGGTGAAAAAGTGCGGCTCGTCCGCACTTTTTTATTGAGGATCCGCCATGCCTGACGTCCGCCTGCCCGACGGTGCAGTGAAGCACTTCGACGCGCCGGTCCCGGTCATTGCCGTTGCCCAATCCATCGGCCCGGGCTTGGCCAAGGCCGCGCTCGCCGCCAAGGTCAACGGGGAGCTCGTCGATACCTCCTATGTCATCGATCGCGACGCACAAGTCGCGATCGTGACCGACAAGGACCCGGAAGGCCTCGCGGTGCTGCGCCATTCCACGGCCCACCTTCTGGCCTACGCGGTGAAGGAGCTGTTCCCCGACGCGCAGGTGACCATCGGCCCGGTCATCGAGGATGGGTTCTACTACGATTTTTCCTTCAAGCGCCCGTTCACGCCCGAGGACCTCGCCGCGATCGAGGCGAAGATGGCCGAGCTCGCGCGGCGCGACGAGCCGGTGGTGCGCAAGGTGATGGCGCGCGATGAGGCGGTGCGCTACTTCGAGTCCATCGGCGAGCACTACAAGGCCGAGATCATCGCCTCGATCCCGGCCGACGAGCCGATTTCGCTCTACAGCGAGGGCAGTTTCACCGACCTGTGCCGCGGTCCGCACGTGCCCTCGACTGGCAAGCTCAAGGTGTTCAAGCTCACCAAGCTCGCCGGCGCGTACTGGCGCGGCGATTCGCGCAACGAGATGCTGCAGCGGATCTACGGCACGGCGTGGGCGAAGAAGGAGGACCTCGAGCTGTACCTGCAGCGGCTGGCGGAAGCCGAGAAGCGCGACCACCGCCGGCTCGGCCGAGCCCTCGACCTGTTCCACCTCCAGGACGAGGCGCCGGGGATGGTTTTCTGGCACCCCAAGGGCTGGACGATCTGGCAGCAGGTCGAGCAGTACATGCGCCGCGTCTACCGCGACAACGGCTACCAGGAGGTGCGTGCGCCGATGATCCTTGACCGCAGCCTGTGGGAGCGCTCCGGGCACTGGGAGAACTACAAGGAGAACATGTTCTTCACCGAATCGGAAAAACGCGACTTCGCGGTCAAGCCGATGAATTGCCCCGGGCACGTGCTCATCTTCAATTCCGACCTGCGGAGCTATCGCGATCTGCCGCTGCGTTACGGTGAGTTCGGCTTCTGCCACCGCAACGAGGCCTCCGGTGCGCTGCACGGGCTCATGCGCGTGCGCGCGTTCACCCAGGACGACGGCCATATCTTCTGCACGCCCGAACAGATCGAGCACGAAGTCACCGCCTTCAATCGCCTGGCGCTTTCCGTCTACCGGGACTTCGGCTTCGAGGACATCGCCATCCGGTTGTCGCTGCGCCCGGAAAAGCGCATCGGCTCCGATTCTGTCTGGGATCGCGCAGAGGGCGCGCTGCGCGCGGCGCTCACGGCCTGCGGCGTGGGCTGGACCGACCTCCCGGGAGACGGGGCCTTCTACGGGCCTAAGATCGACTACAGCCTGAAGGATTCCCTGGGCCGCTTTTGGCAGTGCGGCACCATGCAGGTCGACTTTTCGATGCCCGAGCGCCTGGGCGCCGAATACGTCGCCGAGGACAACACGCGCAAAGTGCCGGTGATGCTGCACCGGGCGATCGTGGGCTCCCTCGAGCGCTTCATCGGCATCCTCATCGAAAACCATGCCGGGGCGCTGCCGCTGTGGCTCTCGCCGCTGCAGGTGGCGGTATTGACTATCACCGACCGCCAGGCCGACTACGCCCGGGAGGTCGCGGCGAGCCTGCGCGCTGCCGGGTACCGGGTACTGGCCGATTTGCGCAATGAGAAAATAACTTATAAAATTCGAGAACATAGCCTGCAAAAGCTGCCGTACCAGGTGATCTTGGGCGACAAGGAAGTGCAGGCGCGACAGGTGGCCGTGCGCACCCGCACCGGCGAAGACCTCGGGGCGATGCCCCTTGAGGCCTTGGTGTCTCGTCTTGACCGCGAGGCACAGACTCGGCGCTGACCCTTCGGGGCGGCGCACGGGCCCGGACGGGCGACACGGCCGGATTTTTCAGATCACGGGAGAACGCAATCGCCCAGGAAAGAGCGCAGCGGATCAACGGGGAGATCACCGCCCCCGAGGTTCGCCTGGTAGGTGAAGACGGTGAGCAAATCGGCGTCGTGCCGGTCGCGGATGCGATGGCGCGCGCGGAAGCGGCAGAACTCGATCTGGTGGAGATCGCCCCGCTGGCCAAGCCCCCGGTATGCCGGATCATGGATTTCGGCAAGTTCAAGTATCGCGAGGCCAAGCGAGCGCACGAGGCGAAGCTCAAGCTCAAGCAGATCCAGGTGAAGGAAGTGAAATTCCGCCCGGGCACCGACGAGGGCGACTACAAGATCAAGCTCCGGAACCTGATCCGGTTCCTGGGCGAAGGCGACAAGGCCAAGGTAACCCTGCGTTTCCGCGGCCGGGAGATGGCGCACCAGGAGTTCGGCGTGCGCCTGCTGGAGCGGATCCGCGGCGACCTCGAGCCGTACTGTGTGGTCGAGCAGTTTCCGAGGCTGGAGGGCCGGCAGATGGTGATGCTGCTGGCTCCGAAGAAAGTGGTTGCGAAGCATCACCCGAACAAGCCCGAGGCCGGTCCGGCGCCCGCACCCAAGGCGCAGAAAGCCTCTCCGCCGGAGAGCACCGCCGTAGGCAGCAAATAGGACGATGAAGCATCATGCCCAAGATGAAGACCAAGAGCGGCGCAAAAAAGCGCTTCCGCGTGCGCGGCAGCGGCAGCATCAAGCGCTCGCAGGCGTTCAAGCGCCACATCCTGACCAAGAAGACGACCAAGAACAAACGGCACCTGCGGGGCCCCACCGGCGTTGACGGCACCAACGCGGCCTCGGTGAAGGCCATGCTGCCGTACGCCTAAGGGGAGCCGGTCATGCCACGAGTCAAAAGAGGCGTTACCGCCAAGGCGCGGCACAAGAAGATTCTCGCCAAGGCGAAGGGTTATCGCGGTCGCCGCGGCAACGTTTATCGCATCGCCAAGGAAGCGGTGATGAAGGCGGGACAGTACCAGTACCGCGACCGCCGTAACCGGAAGCGCGAATTCCGCGCGCTGTGGATCGCCCGCATCAACGCCGCCGTGCGCGAGCTGGGCATGAGCTACAGCGTATTCATGAACGGCCTGAAGAAGGCATCGATCGACATCGACCGCAAGGTCCTGGCCGATCTGGCCGTGCACGACAAGACGGCATTTAACAAGATCGCCGAGCAGGCCAAAGCCTCTCTGGCCTGAGCGCAGCAATCCAACGAGGGAGGCGACAAACGCCTCCCTTTTTTTGTTCCCGCGATGCCCGAACTCGAATCGATCATTGCTGCGGCGCTGGCCGAGTTCGCCGGCTGTGCCGACGCGGCGGCGCTCGAGGACAGCAAGGCTCGCTACCTCGGCAAGACCGGACGGCTCACCGAGCTGCTCAAGGGTCTTGGCCGACTGCCCGCGGCCGAGCGGCCGGCCGAGGGCAGCCGCATCAATGCTGCGAAGGCCCGGCTGGAGGCGGCGCTCGAGCGCCGGCGCGAGGAGCTCGCCGAGGCCGACCTGGCGCGGCAACTGGCCGCCGACGCGCTCGACGTGTCATTGCCGGGGCGGGGCCTGGGGGTCGGCGGCCTGCATCCGATTACCCGCACCCTGCAGCGCATCGAGGCGCTGTTCCACTCGCTGGGCTTCGCCGTGGCCGACGGCCCGGAAATCGAGGACGACTTCCACAACTTCACCGCGCTCAACACGCCGGAGAACCACCCGGCGCGGTCGATGCAGGATACCTTCTACGTCGAAGGCGGCATGGTGCTGCGCACGCACACCTCGCCCATTCAGGTGCGGTACATGGAAACACACGCGCCGCCGATCAAGATCATCGCGCCAGGACGCGTGTATCGCGTCGACAGCGACGCCACCCACTCGCCGATGTTCCACCAGGTCGAGGGGCTGTGGATCGACGAGCAGGTGACCTTCGCCGACCTGAAGGGCGTCTTCACCGATTTCCTGCGCCGTTTCTTCGAGCGCGACGATCTGAAGGTGCGCTTCCGCCCCTCGTTCTTCCCGTTCACCGAGCCCTCGGCCGAGATCGACATGGAATTCGGTGACGGCTGGCTCGAGATTTCCGGCGCCGGACAGGTGCATCCCAACGTCCTGCGGGCGGTGGGCATCGACCCCGAGCGCTACCAGGGCTTCGCCTTCGGCATGGGGCCGGATCGGCTGACCATGCTGCGCTACGGCGTTGATGACCTGCGCCTGTTCTACGAGAACGACCTGCGCTTCCTGCGCCAGTTCGTCTGAACGCCGACAGCGATGAAATTCTCCGAGCATTGGCTGCGCACGCTGGTCGATCCGCCGCTCGACAGCGACGAGCTCGCGCTGCAACTGACGATGGCCGGCCTGGAGGTCGAGCAGAGCGCGCCGGCAGCGCCCGCGTTCTCCGGCGTGGTCGTCGGCCGCGTGCTCGGCGTGGCCCGCCACCCCAACGCCGAGCGGCTGACCGTCTGCCAGGTCGACGTCGGCGGTGGCCAGCCGCTGGCCATCGTCTGTGGCGCGCCCAACGTGGCCCCCGGCGTGACCGTACCCTGCGCGCTCGTCGGTGCCAGGCTTCCCGGCGGAGTCGTCATCGACAAGGCCTCCATGCGCGGCATCGAATCGCAGGGAATGCTCTGCTCGGCAAGGGAACTGGGCATGGGCGAGGACGAGTCGGGCCTGCTTCTGCTGGAGCCGAATCTCGAGGTGGGGAAGGATCTGCGCGCCGCGCTCGACCTCGATGACCCGCTGCTCACGCTCAAGCTCACGCCCAACCGCGCCGATTGCCTGTCCGTGCTCGGGGTCGCGCGCGAGGTGGCCGCGATCACGACCTCGCGCCTGACGCCCCCGCCGCTGGTCCCGGCTCTGGTCGAGGCGAAGTCACGGCGCAACGTGCGCATCGACGATCCGGTCGCCTGCCCGCGCTTCTGCGCCCGGGTCATCGAGGGCATCGACGCGCGGGCGCCGACGCCGGAATGGATGCGGCGCCGTCTCGAGCGCTCGGGCATCCGCTCGATATCGGCCGTGGTCGACGTCACCAATTACGTCATGCTCGAGCTCGGCCAGCCGCTGCACGCCTACGACGACGCGCTGCTCGAAGGCGAGATCGTGGTGCGCTTCGCGCACCGCCGCGAAAAGCTTACCCTGCTCAACGGGCAGACGCTCGAGCTCGATCCCGATCTGCTGCTGGTGGCCGACGAGAAGAAACCCCTGGGCCTGGCCGGAATCATGGGTGGCGAGCACAGCGGCATCGCCGCGACCACGCGCAATGTCTTTCTCGAGGGCGCGTTCTGGAACACCGCCGTGATCCAGGGCAAGGCCCGCCGCCTGGGGTTCGCCACCGATGCCGGCTTCCGCTTTGAGCGCGGGGTCGATTTCGCCAACGCGCCCACCGCCGTCGAGCGCGCCAGCCGGCTGATCATCGAGCTTTGCGGGGGAGCCGCCGGGCCGATGATCGACGTTTGCGGCGAAATGCCGCGGCGCGACCCGGTTCGCGTGCGCGGATCGCGAATCGCGCGCCTGCTCGGGGTGAGCATCCCGGCCGATACGGTGGCCGACATCTTCGCCCGCCTGCAGCTCGAGCCGAAGCAGGAAGGGGCCGATTTCGTCTGCACGCCGCCTTCGTACCGCTTCGATCTGGCCATCGAGGAGGATTTTGTCGAGGAGGTGGCGCGCCTCTATGGCTACGATCGCATCCCTTCCTCGCCGCCGGTCCAGCCGCAGACGATGTTGGCGGAACCTGAACAGATCCGCCCTGCGCGGGCGCTCAGGGCCCTGCTCACCGGCCGCGATTACCAGGAAATCATCACCTTCAGCTTCGTAAGCGCCGCATGGGAGCAGGCGCTGGGCATCGAGAGCAATCCCATCCGCGTCCTTAACCCGATTGCAAGCAACCTCGACGTCATGCGCAGCAGCCTTCTCGGCGGGCTGCTCGATACCCTGCGCACCAACGCCAACCGCAGGCAGGAACGGGTGCGGATCTTCGAAATCGGGCGCTGCTTCGCGCGCGGTCCGCAAGGCTACGACCAACCGCTGCGCATCGCTGCACTGGTTTGCGGAACCGCGCTGCCCGAGCAGTGGGGCGAGGCGAAGCGAGCGGCCGACTTCTTCGATCTCAAGGCCGATGTCGAGGCGCTCGGCGCACCGCGGGTGGTCAGGACCGAGGCTGCCGCCCACCCGGCCCTGCACCCGGGTCGCTCCGCCCGGGTGTTGCTCGACGTCGAGGCGGCCGGTTGGCTCGGGGAATTGCATCCGCGGTTAGTCCGAGCCTTCGAGCTGCCGCAGGCGCCGGTGGTCTTCGAACTCGACCTCGGGGTCTTGGGCGGGCGACCGAAGGCGCTTGCCCGCCCGGTCTCGAGGCTCCCCGTGGTGCGCCGCGATCTGGCGGTCGTCCTCGACGAGAAGGTCCCGGTGCAGGAGGTCCTCGACGCGCTCTCGGCGGCCAAGCCGGCTTGGGTCGAGCGCCTGGCGGTGTTTGACGTGTACCGCGGGCCCCGAATCGGAGTGGGTAAAAAAAGCCTTGCAATTCTGGTGCTTATGCAAGATACTGCACGTACTTTGACGGACGCCGAAATCGACGCCGCGGTGGCTTCGTTGCTGCAGGTGGTCCAAGATCGGTTCGGTGGCGCACTACGCCAGTAGGGACTCCGGGGGACCTCGATGACGCTGACCAAAGCCGAACTTGCCGACCTGCTGTTCGAGCAGCTCGGCCTCAACAAGCGCGAAGCCAAGGACATGGTCGAGCGGTTCTTTGAGGAGGTCCGCATCGCCCTGGAGTCCGGCGATAGCGTCAAGCTCTCGGGGTTCGGCAACTTCCAGCTTCGGGAAAAGCCGCAGCGGCCGGGGCGCAATCCAAAGACGGGGGAGGAGATTCCGATCACCGCCCGCCGAGTGGTCACCTTTCACGCCAGTCAGAAACTGAAGGCAATGGTCGAAGCTGCGAACCATGGCCGAACCCAGGCAGATTAAGGCGGACCTGCCGCCGATTCCCGCCAAGCGCTACTTCACGATTGGCGAGGTCAGCGATCTGTGCGCGGTGAAGCCGCATGTGCTCCGCTACTGGGAGCAGGAATTCACGCAGCTCAAGCCGGTCAAGCGCCGCGGCAATCGCCGCTATTACCAGCACCACGAAGTGCTGCTCATTCGGCGCATCCGGGACCTGCTCTACGAGCAGGGATTTACCATCAACGGCGCCCGCCACCGCCTGGAGACCGAGGCGCTCGGCGACGGGGACCCGGCACCCCAGCCGCGCATGTCCAGCCCGGCAGCGAGCCCCATGGCGTCACTCTCGGCTGCCGAAATACGGCAGGTTATCGAGGAAATCCGCCAAATCCTGGGCCCGGAGAGCTGATGCCGGTACAATGTGCGACGTGGTGTCGGGGCGTAGCGCAGTCTGGTAGCGCACCTGCATGGGGTGCAGGGGGTCGTGTGTTCGAATCACATCGCCCCGACCAATTTCCCCAGCGGCGGGCTGTCGGCGTGCCGGTTGACGCTGCACCTTGCCCGGTCGCCCCCGAGGCTGGTCTTCCTTACACCCACAGCTTTGCAGCGTCCGCCGGCGGGGCAGCCGTAGGCGAAACAGGGCATACTAGTTGCTTGCCCAACTCATCCGTGGGAAATCGGCAAGAAAGCGCATCCTTATGAGCCTGGCCCCAACGCGTTCTCCCGGAAAGTCCGGCGTCATTTCCGAGCTGGCACTGGCTCGAGCGCAGCGCAATACCGTCCTTATCGTTGACGACCTCTTCAGCAGCCGGCTGCTGTTGGCCGAGATAGTCAGGCAGATCGACGGCAAGCTCAACCTCGAGCTGTTCGATACGCCGAGTCGGGCGCTGGAGTTCTCGCGCAACAACCGGGTCGACATGATCCTGACCGACTACAAGCTGCCCGAATTCGACGGCGTTCAGCTCGTCCGGCAGCTTCGCGCCCTGCCGCACTGCGTCGACGTACCGATCGTCGTGATCACCGTGGTCGACGACCGTCGTGTCCGCTACGAAGCGCTCGAGGCAGGCGCCACCGACTTCCTGATCAAGCCCCTTGACGAGCACGAGACGCGTGCGCGGTGCGCGAATCTGCTCGAGCTACGCCGGCACAAGATTGTTTTGTCGGACCAGGCCCGGGTGCTGCAGTACCAGGTGGACAAATCGGTCTCCGAGATTCATGAGCGCGAGTTGGAAACGCTGTCCAGGCTTGCCAAGGCTGGCGAATTCCGCGACCGGACTACCGGTAACCATTTGACGCGGATGGCCAAGTATTCGGCGCTGATCGGCACCAACATCGGCCTCGCTCCGGAAACGGTGCACGTGCTCGAATTCGCGGCGCCGATGCACGACATCGGCAAGATTGGCATTCCCGACTCAATCCTGCTGAAGGAGGGGCCGCTGACGCCGCCCGAAGACGGGATTATGAGAAACCACCCGCGGATAGGCTACGACATTCTCAAAGGGAGCCCGTCGAAGTACTTGGCAATGGGGGCGATCATCGCGCTGGGGCACCACGAGAAATACGACGGTTCAGGTTATCCGACGGGGATGCATGGCGAGGATATACCGGTTGTTGCCCGCATCGTTGCGGTTGCCGACGTATTCGATGCGCTGGTGAGCGAGCGTCCCTACAAGCATGCCTGGACGGTTGACGACGGGCTGGCCTACCTTCTTTCGCAGAAGGGCAAGCACTTCGATGCGAGTTGCGTAGACGCTTTCCTGGCGAATACCGAGAAGGTGCGGGAGATTCAAGGGCAGTACGCCGATAATTGATGACCTTCGGTTTCGCTCGAAGTGTTGACGGGCGAATCCTTAATCTGGGTCATTTGCATACAGCCACTCGACGACCTGTGGCCACAATGACTCGCTGAAGCGCGAACGAAAAAATCCAAAGTGGCCGATCCTCTGCCCACCCACATCAGCAGGGCTTATGAAGCGGCGTGTCGTCGGACAATTGCGGTACAGGGCTAGTATTCGATCTGTTGCCGCTTCAGTTGCAAAAGCG
>CAWIOY010000002.1:0-86172 GCA_963837845.1 uncultured beta proteobacterium | reverse complement strand
GAGCCACCACCCACCAAAGCAGGATCGCAGAAATACCAATAAGTGCGCTCCACTCATCTTGCGGTTATGACGACCGAAGGAAGCGCTGTGGGACCCGACCCGGCCTTACTTCTTGCAGCACCAGAACACATACATCCCGATGAAAGTATCCGGGTGGATTTCTTCGAATTGGTGCCATGCGGCGAGATTTTCGCCGGCATCGTCGCCAGGGAAGATCTGCCTGAAGCGGTCTTGCGTCGCCTCACTCGATTCAAATCCGAGAAAGCGCAGCCCCAACTGATCGAGGCACTCCTGGATGCGCGGCAACGTGAACTGGCACTCATGGACGGGCATCAACATGTCGCGACAGCCGTCGAGCGTATAGAAGTCGCCGTAGGTCAGAATCTCCCTCACCGGATGTCCGGCGGGAGCGTCCATGATCAGCCGACGGCAGCGGCGGATTTCCTCCGCACTGCGCGCTAGATTCGAAGGCCGCGCATATTCTCTTGCCGTCCGAATGGCGTGGCGCGCCTTCTCGCTGTATAGGGCGAGTTTCATCAGCCCGTCGGACTCCAGAAGGCTCACCAGCACTCGCCAGCCTGCCATCGGGTCCGCCAGGTGGTGCAGTACCCCGCAGCAATCGATGACCGAAAAACGCTTCGCCAGGCCCCCCATCTCGAGGATGTCGGCCTGTCGATACGTGATCCTGGAAACCCCGAGCTGCTCGCTCATCCTGGCCGCGTACGCAAGACTGGCCAGGCTCAGGTCGACGGCCAAGATTTCGGTGTCGGGATAGGCCCTGGCGCAGTGGATGGGAATCATGCCCGTACCGCATCCGGCAATGAGAACCTGCACCGGGCGCGGACATGTGCGAAGCGGCCGCCTAGGCAGAAGTCGATTGAAGAGACTATCTATCGATTCAGGCCTCGGGCGCTGCACCGTAACCCATCGCGGGTATGGGTTTTCCTCGTACTGCGACCGCACCGCAACGGACATCGCGTCGTCAATGGCCGTGATCGGTATGAGATTTCGCGCGATCTCCCGCTCGCGCTCTCGGTCCACAATTTGTTCCTGCACGAGCAGTCGAAAAACCTCGCTCCATTCGCCCATCGGCTGCTGAAGGAGTCGCTCGCTGCCTTCCAAGCTGTGCAAGGAGTCGTAGAGGGCTGCCGTCGCCAGTGCCGACTCAAGTGGGCGTGAGCTCGCCTTTTCTTGCCGTAGCGCGTCCTGAATAGCTTCGCGCAGGCTTGCCGCTCGTTGCAGCTCGTTCTCGGCGGCAAAGAAAACATACTTCGAAACGGAACATTGCCTCGCCAGGGAACAAATGAATTCCTTAGGGACTTGCGGATCGACAGCGTCCAAGCCGGAGGCAAAATCGAAGCGAGAAAGAATGCATTGGCGTACATGGGTAAGGACCTCTTCGACTTCGCCATCCGCGATGGTCATGCGCGGCAGCGCCGCCAGCATGAGAGGATCGCGAAAGAACTTTGCGACGGGTGGAGTCACTGCGACGAACGGATCCTCGCGTCGTCGAGCGCCCTTCTGCAAGGCGAGAAAGCCCTCGTCGTTCTTCATCAATGTGACGATCGACGGAATGACAAAGGCCAACGCGTCGTCATCCAGGCACAAGCTCAGAAGAACGCCGCGCTCCTTTTCGCCGGCGCGATTGAGCGCCAAGCCCTCGAGCGCCTGAGCCAGATTAATGCGCGACCGAGCGTTTCCGGGCTCTTGCGCGACGGAGTCGAAAAGGCGCTGAATTTCTTCTTCGCGACTACCCATCGTTTGCGGGAGAGAAGCTGGACTTGCCTCGGAGTGATGCGAACTCACTGCCAGCGCGAGGCGAAAGCTGGCTTCGACCATGGATGGCCGGCTTGAGCCAATGCCAAGTCCTGCAGGTTAACAAGCCGGCCACCGGCTGCCTTGCGCGAAAGGGTACCACTGCTTCGCAGTCGTTGGTCGGTTTTTGTCGGCCAGATCCAGCCCGTTGGCGGGCAGGGTGAACGCCAGTCGGGAGGCGTAGAATCGCTGGATTTGCAGGCATCGACCGGTGATTCAGTGATGGATCGACGAACGTTCGTTGGCGGCATTGCGAGTACCCTCCTAGCATTGTCGTTCGCTGCTCAGGCACAAGAATCGGCAATCCCGGTGGTCGGCTTTCTTAGCAGCGCGTCATCCGCACGGTCGACGCGTTTCGTTGCCGCGTTCCGCCAAGGTCTGAACGAAGCCGGTTACGTCGAAGGTAAGAACGTGACGATCGAATTTCGTTGGGCCGAGGGGCACTACGATCGACTGCCAGCGCTGGCGTCCGATCTGGTCCGTCGTCGGGTCGCCGTGCTCTTCGCATCTGGCGGCAACGCGCCGGCGCTGGCGGCCAAGGCCGCGACCACCAAGATCCCGACACCCGGCGGTGTAGAATTTCCTGCACCTCACCACCTTTGCTTGGATTGAGGCTGATGACGAGCATGCTGTGAACAACACCAGCGCATCCGTCCGGTCCTATGGTCAGGTTGGTCTCGGCCATTGGCTGCTGCCGATCATTCTTGCCGGTTGCATCGCGACGCCTACCGCCCCAGTTACGACGCGCCCGACCCCGACCGACTGCGCGGGCTTAGTCGGGTTGTCGCTTCCGGGTGCGGTTGTGCTGAGCGCCGAGCCGGTCGCCGCGGGGCGCTTCAAGGCCGAGGGCCTCCCGGGAAAACCCACGCTGGGCGCCTTCTGCCGCGTGGTGGGCAGTGCGCGCCCTTCGAGCGATTCGGACATCCGCTTCGAGGTCTGGCTTCCGGAGGCGGGCTGGAACGGGCGGCTGTGGGGCGTGGGTAACGGCAACTTCGCCGGCTCGATCGCGCAGGGCCCGCTGGGCAATCGGATGGCCATGGGCTATGCCGCCGTGGCCACGGATACCGGGCACGAGACCGACTCGATGGACACGGCATGGGCCAGCGGACACCCGGAGAAGGTCGTCGACTTCGGGCACCGGGGCGTCCACGAGGCGGTTGTCAACGCCAAGCGAATCGTCGGCGCCTTTTACGGGCGCAAGCCCAGCCGTGCCTATTTCGGCAGCTGCTCCGATGGCGGACGCGAAGGGCTGATGGAGGCACAACGCTACCCCGACGACTACGACGGTATCATTGCCGGTGCGCCCGCTGCTGACTGGACGCACCTGTTCCTCGGTCAGGCCGTGATGCAGTTTGTCTGGCTCGCGGACGACTCCCGCCGTGTTTCTGCCAACAAGCTTCTCGCACTCCAGTCTGCGGTGCTGGCCGCGTGCGACAGCCTTGACGGTGTCAAGGACGGAGTGATCGAGGATCCACGGCGGTGCGCCTTTGATCCGTCGACCCTGGCCTGCAGGGGGCCCGAAACGGACCGCTGTCTCACGCCGACGCAACTCGAGACCGTGCAAAAGCTCTATTCCGGCCAGCGGCTGAGCTCAGGAAGGACTCTACTTCCCGGGTATGCGACGGGCTCGGAAGGCGGTTGGGATGAAATGCAATTCGGATCCGCCCCAAGGGAAGGCGATGCATTCAGGTATGTCACCGGGTTCTTCGGGGACTTCGTATTCGAAGATCCGAAATGGAATTTCCACAGCTTCGAACCCGAGCGTGATAGCCGAGTTACTGATCAAAAATTGGCATCGGCACTGAATGCGACCGACCCTGACCTTCGCAAGTTCGCGGCGCGGGGCGGCAAGCTGATCATCTACCAAGGTTGGAACGATGCGGTGGTTCCGGCGCAGTCAAGCATCGATTACTACCTGCAGGTCCGCGGCGCGATGGGCGAGGCCGGGGCCAACGCCGCGGTGCGGCTGTTCATGGCACCGGGCGTCGAACATTGCGCGGGCGGGCCGGGACCCAGCAGCTTCGGGCAGTTCTCGGCCGGGGCTGGCGACCCGGACACCAGCCTGGGGGCCGCGCTGCAGCGTTGGGTTGAGCAGGGAAGCGCACCCGAACGCATCGTTGCCAGCAAGCTCAAGAATGACGACGACCCTGGCAGCGAGGTTGTCCGCTCCCGCCCGCTGTGTGCCTGGCCGCTGGTGGCGCGCTATCGCGGCGAAGGCAACACCGACCTGGCCTCGAGTTTCGACTGCGGCCCGCCGCGGTAGTCTTCAATTACTGCCACCCGCGAAGTCGGGGGACTGCTCGGGTCGATCTGCGAGCGTCACCGGTCAGGCGGCTCCCGGCCAGTTGCACCCGTTCCGGACTAGGATAAGAATCGCCGCATAACGGTCATTGGATTGATAAGGCGTTCGCGTTGAATGCCCGCAGGTGCCGGGAACACCGCTTGCAAGGTTGAATTTCCATGATAGCGACCCTCCGCCGAGCCAAGTCGACAGATGCTGTGCGCGTCGCTGACATTCTAATCGAGGCGCGCAGCTCGTTCATGCTCTATGCCCCGTCGGTGCACTCTGAAGCTGATGTGCGCGATTGGGTGCGCATGCATCTGATTCTTACAGGTGGCGTCATCGTTGCCGAACGCAAAGAAGAGGTCGTCGGGTTCGTTGCGGTATCGACTGACAGCAACTATCAATGGATAGACCAGATGTCCGTTCAGCCACTCTGGGTGGGCCATGGCATCGGTGCACGGTTACTCGAATACGTAGTCGCTACATCCACGCTGCCTATTCGCCTCTACACCTTCCAGGCAAATCTGGACGCAAGGCGCTTCTATGAACGACATGGCTTTCTAGCTGTAGAGTTCACGGACGGGCAAGCCAATGAAGAACGTTGCCCGGATGTCCTATACGAACGCGCTATCACGCCGAAGGCGGGCGCGACTTTCTGGCATTAAAGAATTCTGACGTTCTTCAGGCAGAGTGCCGCGATGATCGAGGCCACTTTGCCAACTTGGCGCAACGCTACGCTGAAACTCCTGCAAATATGACAGCGTGGCCACCTATAACATGTTGGAGTCTCATGAAATTCATTCTTCTCCTTGCGATGCTCCTTCTTGGCAGCTGCGCAACGCCAGCTCCGCAGGACGCAGCAGCGTCTGGCAACGGCAACATCGGTGACGTTGGTGGTTACTGTGAGCATGCTTGCGTACGTGGTCTCGTATGCAGCAACCACACGTGCATCAGACCATACTGAGCCCGGCTACGGTGGATCCTCGCCTTTGGTCACCGCCTCAGTTCGGCCAATTGCAGCCCTTCGGACTCCTCAGCTAAAGTTAGGCGGAGGTTTTGGACCGCCCATCCCAGCCCATAGTAAATTAACGTTCTTCCGTTGATGCAAATACTTCGCCATGGTCGCAGGCAACATAGCGCGTGCGTTTCTTGCTTTTGTCTTGGTTGGAGGCAGCTTTGCCACCCCTCCGGCGAGAGGAGGAGGCAGCCCGCTGCCAACCACCATCGATGTCCCGGAAGCTTCTGGTACCCGAGCCTATGGAATCAATAATGACGGCGAGATCGTAGGGTACTACTACATCTCGAGCCCGGGCGCCATTCGCTATCACGGGTTCCTCTTGGCGAATGGCCGCTACACGACCATTGATGTTCCCGGCAGCTACGGTACCGAGGCCTACGGTATCAACGCGGCGGGGCAGATCGTAGGAGTCTACTGGGACGCCAAAGGTGCTGCCGTCGGGAGTCACGGGTTCCTGTTTAGCGAAGGCCGATTTACGACCATTGACGTTCACGGCGCGGTCAATACCATGGCCTATGGGATCAACGATGCTGGTCAGATAGTGGGCGTCTATACCGTCAAAAGCCCGCCCGCGATTCCAGGGTGGGCAGAAAGATTCGGTGATGTCCAGTACCAGTACGACTACGGGCACGGGTTTATGTATCAGGGCGGCCGCTTTACCACCATCGATGCCCCTGGTGCCCGGCGCGCACAGCAAACTCGGCTCCGCGGGATCAACGCCGCGGGCCAGATCGTGGGCGACTACGTCGAGACAGCCGGCCATAATCATGGCTTTGTGCTTACGAAGGGCCAGTTCGTCAAGGTGGATGCACCTGAGGCCCGGTCGACCTCTGCCACCGGGATCAACACCGCGGGCGAAGTGGTGGGCAACTTCGCCTACAACGCTGGTTATGGTCCTGGATTTCTGTTGGCTGGTGACCAATTTACCAATATCGATTTGAAAAAAGACATTCCCGGTAGCCTCCAGACGCAAGCCGAAGGGATAAACGACGCGGGACGGATCGTGGGCCACTACCAAGTTACCGACCGGGGCCCTGTCTATGAGCATGGATTCGTATTGAACGGGAGCCCATAGCCCCATGCGTCCGTCGGCTCGGCAAGCGACGGGCGGAAGCCGGCTGCGGTTTCAACCGGTGAATGCAACACGCTAGTTGCGACCGCGCTGCTCGCGGCTGTGGGCGCCGGGAGGCAGTTCAGGAATGGCCGCCAAATGGCGGCGACGCTGGGGCTCACCCCGAAACAGCACAGCTCCGGTGGCAAAGAAAGACAGCTTGGAATCAGTAAACGGGGTGACGCGTATCTGAGGACCGTCCTGATCCACGGAGCGCGAGCAGCCGTCCACACCTCCAAAGGCAAGCCCGATCGTCTGAGCCAATGGGTGGTGGCTTTGATGGCGCGGCGCCACCCCAACGTCGTGGCAACCACTGGCCAATAAGACCGCGCGGATTGCCTGGGCGATGCTGAGGCATGGCACGGAGTACCAACCCGATCTGATCGCCGCCCACTGAGGTAGAAAGCCACGCAACCCACTGTACAAGTTGACATGGGAGCACATCAACTCACGATTGCAAAGCAAGCCGAACGATGGCAAACAGGTTGAACCGGCGCCGGCAGAACCGCGAACTTCCAGATGCGAGAAGCACGTAGGTGTTAGCGCCGGAGTAATACTAACCCACTGCGTCGGAGTAAAAATGACCCACATGGGCGACGATGGCGGCTTTTGGGCCGCCGCCGATGTTGACCCGGGAGCAAGCAGTGGAGATCAAGGTATTGGCACGTCGAGGCGTTGCGATACGCGAGATTGCGCGGCAGCTGAGTTGCTCGCGTAATACGGTGCGACGCCATTTGCGCGAGGCGGCTGGCGTATTCGGGCACGGTCCGCGAGTGCCGCGGCCGACGAAACTCGACCCGTTCAAGGACTACCTCTTGCGGCGCATCGACGCGGCGCGACCGCAGTGGATCCCGGCGGTGGTGCTGTGGCGGGAATTGCGGGAGCTCGGCTACGGCGGTGGAGTGACGCAGATTAAGATGTTCACGGATCGCCACTTGGCGGTTTACGCCCGCGATCCGGCCTTGATCTTCATCATCAACGGCGAAATCATCCGGGGTTGGGACACCTACCGCGACAAGCGGCGTGGGTGGTGGGATGATGGCCGGGTCGTTGGAACATATAAGTACGTCGGCGAGCCGATCTACGAAGTCGTCGGCGAGCACTCAGGGTTAACGACGCTCCTCATGGACGGCCGAAAGCACTTGCCCGACGGTCAGGTTGGCGAGCGTCGGATAGCCTTTACCGCGCTATGGAACAGGCGGCCCGAGGGATGGCGAATCACCTACGCCCACGAGTCGACGACTCGATGACGGAGTTTGATGCAAACGTCTCGGCCAGAACCGGCCCTTCACAGGCGACGTTCAGTTCGGTACACACACAGGTGTAGTATGGTCGCGCCGCGCCCCTGCAACGGTCATTCATTGAAGCGTCTCGATAGCGGAGATTCGTACATATGCCACGCCTATACCTTGTCCTGCCTCTTCTGGGGGTATTGTTCACTGGCGGGTGCTCCCCGCCTCCATTCGACGCGGCGGCCGAAGCTCGCAAGCTCTTGCAGCGAGACGCCGAATGGGCCCAAGCTGCCTCCGACGGCAAGGATATCGACAAGATCGTCTCGTATTGGAGTGACGATGCGCGGGTGATCGTACCGGGACAGCCGGTGTACGAAGGCAAGGCGGCGATTCGCGCCTACGTCATCGCCAGTCTGAAAACTCCCGGCTTCAAGATCCACTGGGTGTCGGAAAACCCCGTGTTCTCTCCGGATGGAAAGATGGCCTACATGCCGGGCGTCGACGAGATGACGGTGCCGGGGCCCAGCGGAGCGATCATGACGGTACACATGCGGGGAATATCGATCTGGCGGCGCGATCCGGATGGCGAGTGGCGTTGTGTGGTAGACATCGCGAACGAGTCGCCACCGGCCTGACAGCACCTTGCACCACCCACGCGGTGTTGCGGTTGCGTTTCCCCTCGCCGGGGAAAGCGCGCATGGAGACGCTGCCGTTCCTCGAGCAGCCGCACTGGAAGCAAGCATGATGGAGCTGCCGAGCACCGTCTTTATGTCTTTACCGATGGCGGCCCCATTCCGGGCGCCTTAGCATTCGCCGTGATCGATCCCGTCGCGCACATCAAGCTGCCGGAGAACATGAATCCGGACTTGCGCTGGAGCGGTCTGCCTCCCGGTTCGTTAGGCACGTAAAAGACCAGCTATGACCGTTCTCGTGGCCATGACGGAGAGTGAGTTCGTCGAGTTCGCTAAGGACGCCATACGCGCCTACGCTGCTGACAGAGTTGCCTCTGGTCACTGGGCTGAAGCTGAATCCGTTGGCCTATCGCGTAGCGGTTTTGCGAAGCTCCTGCCTCAAGGACTTTCCACACCGGACCATCTTCTCTTCACCCTGCGCGATGAACAGCGCAACGTCAACGTGGGGGCACTTTGGATCGCCTTGCAAGACCGAGCTGGCCAGCGTATTGCATACGTCTACGATGTCAGGGTCAAACCCGGTCATCGGCGGAAGGGACACGCGGCGCGCGCCTTTCTTGAACTCGAAGCGCTGGTCCGGTCCCGCGGGCTGTCTGGCATTGCGCTAAGTGTTATGGGACATAACGCCGCGGCTCAGATTCTGTACGAAAAGCTTGGTTATCGCCCCACGATCACTGAAATGTTCAAGCGAATCGATAGCCACGTAACCCATCGCTCAACGGGACCGCTCGCCGGAGGCGGTAAACAACGTCAGCTTTCGTAAGACGCTACGGCCGCTCAGTCGTACTCGGCCGGTCGCGAGTGTCCCGTGGGAGAAGTACGAAACGTGCGTGTTTCCCAGAAACGGTAGTTCGCCGAGGTAGGCGTGGCGAAGGCGAGTGTGCAAGCTGGCCCGGCCCACGCCTTGATGGCTGTCAGAACAGACGTTGTCGAGGCTTTTCCCAAACAGTCAAAATTCGCGTAGACGATCACGCTGGTCGCTGACACGAGAAGCTTGAAATAGAAGGAAGGCAAAGCGCCAAGAGCCTAAGGCAAAAGCAAATCTTGGAGGCGGAGGTCGGAATCGAACCGGCGTAGACGGCTTTTGCAGGCCGCTGCACTATCTTATAAATCAATAAGATACATGCGTTTGCCACCCGGCTTGCCACCCGCAGGGAGCATTTGTCATGCTTTCCCGGGGATCGGCGTCAGGGGCTTGCCGCCGCCGACTCAAGGTATTACTATATGACTACTTTAGGAGCATGCCTGTGCCGATTGCTGCCACCAGCCTCAAGTTACCGAAAACCTTGAAAACCCGCATAACTCGTCTCGCCAAGCGGGCTGGCGAGAGCCCGCACGCGTTCATGTTGCGGTTGCTCGAGGAGCAGGTTCAGGCCGCTGAGCGATTCGAGCAGTTCCTAGCTGAAGCGCGGCAAGCCGATGAACGCATGCAGGAGGATCGTGCCGGCTACGCGGCGGTAGACGTGCACGAGTATCTCGAGACCAAGGTCACAGGCCGTAAGGCGGCGCGACCAAAGCTCGTGCAATGGCGCGAGTAGTATACTCAAAGGAGGCGCTCGCCGACTTTGAACGCATTATCGAGTTCTTGCTAGAAACTTCGCCTCAGACTGCCAAGCAGACGCTCCTGAACGTCAGAAGCGCCGTTTGCATCCTGGAAGCGCATCCCCTCATCGGGCGGCGCATCGATGCTCACATTCGGGAACTGGTCATCTCCCAGCGAGCAACCGGGTACCTTGCCCTCTATCGTTTCGATGCGGCGTTCGACGTAATTCGCATCCTCCGAATACGACATCAGCGAGAAGCTGGCTACCCGAACTGAAGCGGAAACTGGCGGATTATCTTCCGCTTCGAGGGGACCGATGTTGCGCAGGTTCATTTGGTGGATTACCACTGAATAAGATTGTTTGACCGCATTCAATGGAGTGAGCCATGCCGATGAAGGAACCGCCGCGCCCGGGATTGTCGGTGCGCCATGACTGCCTGGAGCCGCTCGGTCTTACGATAACCGATGCTGCGAAGGTGCTCGGCGTATCGCGCCAAGCCCTGAACAGCCTGGTTAATGGAAAGGGCGGAATCTCGCCCGAGATGGCGATCCGCCTCGACAAGGCGTTCGGCGGCAGCGCGAACGCCTGGCTCGCATTGCAGACCGCCTACGATCTGGCGCAGGCCAAAAAGATGGCCAAGAACATCACTGTCAAGCGCTACGTCGCGCGTCAGCATCCGACAGAGCCGCAGCTGGTTTACGCGACTGCGCCGCTCAATTAGCCGATCCGGGCTACGCCGCGGACACGGCCGTGTGGTCAGGCGGCTACCGTCGTTGCTCGAAATGTGTGGTTCTACGTGATGTCGTCAAACCTTGTCGACGTTCTTACTCTCCGCGCCATTCAAGAGCTGGCGGACACCGGAACCCTTTCGCGCGGCATGGCCTACTTCCACGATGGCGCGGTTGGGCTGCTCGACACAGATGAATACGAGGTTCGCACCAGCGTCCAAGGCACCCAGCGCTATCGCGTGCGGCTCGCAGCCGGGTCCGATGGAGAGTTGGAATACGAGTGCGATTGTCCTGTCGGCGACGACGGAACCTTCTGCAAACACGCGGTGGCAGTCGCATTGTCCTGGCTTGAGAATGCTGGAGAGGAGGTCTTCGAGCCGAGTGAGAAGGAATCCGCCAAACCGCGGAAGAAGCGCAAGACGCACGACGAGCAGATTCGGGAATACCTCGAAACGCTGGACGAAAGCGCGCTGCGCAGGTGGCTCATCGAAGCCGCCGACCGTGATCGCGGCATTCGCGATAAACTCCTGTTTTCAGCGAAAGCCACGGCACGGGGTGATGTGGCATCGCTCAAGTCCGTCGTCCGCCAGGCGACCCGGGTCTCTGGCTTCGTCGATTGGCGTGAAGCGGGCGATTATGTCGATCGTCTTGCCGACCTCGCGCAAATGCTCGAAGCGCGAATAGCCGATGGCGATCCGAAACTGGTCGAGATCATTGAACAAGCCATCGCGCAGGCGGAGGAGGCGCTCGGCAGCATCGATGATTCCGACGGGTCGGTGATGCCGGCCATCATGGAGTTGCGTGAGGTCCATGAGCGGGCCTGCAACAACGTGAGCCTGGACCCCGTGGCGCTGGCAGAGCGGCTGTTCCGATTCCAGACGACCGGCGACTGGGACACCTTTCGCAGCGTGCTTCCGAACTATGCGCGCGCGCTTGGGCAGTCCGGCTTCCAGCGTTATCGGGAGTTGGTGGAGGCGGCGTGGAAGCGGTTCCCGGCGCTGGGGCCCGAAGCGTTCCGCACCCACTTCGACAGCGGCCGGCATCGCGTTGAACACGCGATGGAAGAACTTGCCGCGTTGTCCGGAGGCGTCGACGCTCTGGTCGCCGTCAAAGCGCACAATCTTTCGAGCCCGCACGCCTTTCTCGAGCTCGCGGGGATCCTAAAGCATCACGGCCGTCATGATGAGGCGCTTGCGTGGGCCGAGAAGGGCATCGCCGCGTTCGGGAGCGAGCGGCTCGACGACCTCGTGCAGTTCAGCATCGATGAGCACCTGCGTCGCGGCGATGCGGACCGTGTAGAGTCGCTTGCCTGGCAGCGCTTCGTGCGCCAGCCTGGCAGCGACGCGCATTTGGAACTCGTGCGTGTCGCAAAACGGATCGGACGCGCGGATGAGTTGACGACAAGGGCTCTGCAACATCTGTGGCAACTGGTGCGCACCGAGGAAGCTCCGAGCGCGAAGCGGCTTCCGAGTTGGCAGCCGCCGGTTCGCAGTGCGCTGGTCGCCATTCACCTTCGCCAGAAGGAGGCGGAGAAAGCGTGGGATGCGTTTTGCGGCGGACCCGTCGACATCCGCTTGTGGGACAAGGTCGCCGCCGTGCGAGCCATGACTCATCCTGAAGAGGCTGTCGCGCTTTATAAAAAGCTGCTGCCGCATGCGGTAACGGCCGGGACACGCGGCGCGCAGTACGGCGAGGCGTTCGAGATCGTGAAAGCGATTCAGGAGGTACGCGCCGCGCAGAAGCAGGACGCGCTTTTCGGGCAAGAACTCGCGGACTTACGAACGACTTGGAAGGCCAAGCGGAATTTCATGAAGCTGCTGGCCGCGTTGGGCTGACAAATGTGGTCAGCCACACCTCGACGAAGCGATCATCTGGTAACGGCTGAAATCGGCCCAGGAGCGATCGTCGGTCAGTCAGCCCAAAAGCAGCCCTTTGGATTGCGAAATCGGCCGTTAATTTTTTCGAGCCTGCGCCAGACTGGCTATGCGACGTTGACTATGGGAGCACTTAAACGCAAAGACAAAAAAATGACGCTAGCATCGGTTTGTGAACCCCAGTCAGCAAGGCTTGATGGATTCGCACATGTTGACATCGCGGAGATTTGACGCTAATTGTTTCGCGTCGTACCGGTAGGAGGACGTATCGTGTGGATACGCGGGTAAATCGCCAGAAGGGGAGTGGCTATGATCAGCAGAAGAATGATTCGTCTTGTCTCGGTTTTGGTTACGTTGTTCTTGATTTGTTCGGTCCAAGTTCCCGCATTCGCCGCCCCGCTTAACGACGGGGGAGACGCGACGGCACATCACGGTGGTGGTGGGGGGGAGGAGGTGTGGGGCCTCCTCCCGGGGGGGTAGAGCCGAGCACCTTTGGTCACACAGTGATCTATCTTGGGGTGCTTACTGCGGCTATTGTCTTTGACCCCACATGTGGGCCGGGCACATATACACCGCCGCAGCTTTGTGTCGTCCTACAAGCTGCGCCAGGAGAAACTGACTTCTCGTTTCCAAACCTGGCAAGCATGGTGATTCCGGCCAATAGCACAAAGAATACTTTGCTGCCTTCCATGACCCACGCCTTTGGTTACGATCTCCTTAACTCGACAACGTCTGACCAGACCGGTGTGGTGAATTTGATGACGACGATCACCATCATAAGCCCTGTGCTGAATCTGCCCACGGTGATTAATCCGAATACCGGGCAACCATACGACGGCACCTACCCTATAACTTTTCCGGGCACTCACACAGCCAGATTGATGATCCCTGGCGAAGAGTATGTCGACCACTCTCGCATAACAAGTGGGCCTATTCAAGGAATCGATGTGGAGGCGTTCTTGGATTCGAACCTTCCGGCCATCGTTGTCCAGGCGCTGTTTGCGCATCCAATGACCATTCAGGTCGGTTTGTCGGGTAAAGTGCAACTCATGGATTCAGGCGGCTTGAATTTCGGGGCGCGCTTCTTTGGGGACAATTGATTGCGTGACGCCGAGGCGGAAGTCTTTGACGTAATGGCTGCGAGGGGCTTAATCCCATTTCAGGTGAGCCGGACGCGGAAGCGTCAGCTTTTTTGAAAGGTGAATTGGGTCCCCGTTGCTCTTATCGTTCCAGCAACGAGAAGGGGGTGGAGGAGCTAACGATTCGCTAACGCCTCTAACGTGAAGCGCAACTCCACGTCCGCTCTTCGCAGGACTCGATGGCCGCACCGGGTCCGAACTCGGCCGGCCAGGAGTGTCCCATTGCCTGCAGTACGAGAGGTGCGTTCTTTCCGGAAACGGTGGTTCGGCGAGGTAGGCATGGCAGCGAAGGCAAATGTGTAAGCTGGGAATGTCCAAGCCAGGATAGCTTCAAGAACAGCGACGTTGTCGAGGCTTTCGCCGCCGGGTCAAAACTCGCGTCCACGGCAAAACTGGCCGCTGACGTGAAAGTTCTTAAATGAAAAGAAGGGAACGCAGCAAGAGCCTGACGCAAAATTAAAACTTGGAGGCGGAGGTCGGAATCGAACCGGCGTAGACGGCTTTGCAGGCCGCTGCATGACCACTCTGCCACCCCGCCGGGTGGTTGTTCACGCTCTCGCTGCCTGGATGGCGTTCCGGAAGGGGAGCGCAGCCACGAATTGCAAAGGGAGAGCCAACGCTGTCCCTGGAAAAACTGGAGCGGGAAACGAGTCTCGAACTCGCGACCTCAACCTTGGCAAGGTTGCGCTCTACCAACTGAGCTATTCCCGCGTTCGGCAAAGCGGAGCGGATTATAGCGCGGCCGGGATTCACCGGCAACGCTCTGCCGGGGCTCCGCTGGGTCCTGTTAAGCGATCACCGTGCCAATCGCCCGGGCGACATAGTCGATATTGCCGGCGTTGAGCGCGGCAACGCAGATGCGCCCGCTCTCGATCGCGTACACCGCAAATTCGCTCTGCAGTCGGCCCACCTGCGCACGTGTCAAACCCGAATAGGAGAACATGCCGCGCTGCTCGAGCACAAAGTTGAAATCGCGCGCAGGCGCGTAATGCTTGAGGCGATCCACGAGGGCACGGCGATTGGCACGGGTTCGGTCACGCATCGCTGCGAGCTCGTCGACCCACAACGCCGAGAGCTCCGGCGAGCCAAGAATCGTCGCGACGAGCTCGGCGCCGTACGCCGGCGGGCTCGAATAATTGCTCCGTACCAGGCGCTTGATCTGCGACAGCACGCGGGTGCTTTCATCGCGATCCGCGGCCACCACTGACAGCGCCCCGACGCGTTCGCCGTAGAGCGAGAACGACTTGGAAAACGAGCTGGCCGCGAGGAGCGGGCCTGGCATCGCGGCGAAGCGACGCACGATCTGTGCGTCGGCTTCAAGGCTATCGCCGAAGCCCTGGTAGGCGAGATCGACGAACGGCACCTGGCCGCGCGCACGCACCGTCTCGCGGATCCGAGCCCATTGCTCGGGCGAAGGGTCGACGCCGGTCGGGTTGTGACAACACGCGTGCAGCACGACGATTGCGCCCGCAGGCACTCGCTCGAGGGCTGAGACCATGCCAGCGAAGTCGAGGCCGCGGGTCGCCGGGTCGTAATACGGATAGGCGTTGACCTTGAACCCGGCGTTCTCGAACAAGAGCCGATGGTTATCCCAGGACGGATCGCTGATCCAGATCTCCGCCCCGGGCGCGAACTGGCGCAGGAAGTCGGCACCGATTTTCAGCGCGCCGGTACCGCCGAGCGCCTGCACCGTAATCGCCCGCCCCGCGGCCAGGATCTCGCTGTCCGCGCCGAAGAGCAGCTTCTGCACGGCGCGGTCATAAGCGACAATGCCCTCGATCGGCAGATAGCCATGCGGCGCCTGGCGTGCGTTGAGGGCCTGCTCGGCGCGGCGCACGCACTCGAGCAAAGGAACCTTGCCGAATTCGTCGGTGTATACGCCGACGCCCAGATTGACCTTGCGCGGGTTGGGGTCGTTGTTGAAGGCCTCGGTCACGCCCAGGATCGGGTCGCGCGGCGCCAATTCGATGGTCGACAGAAGAGGGGCTGCAAGGGGAGCGTTCATGGCCGGGCCGTGCGTTCGCTGCGGTGCGTGAATCTTAACATGCGACAGCCAGGTGACAACGCCATGGAACTTGATTCGGCTACAATAGTCGATTGTTGTTGCAGCGCATCTGCCATGGTCGTCACGTTCCCCAACAGCCCATACGAGCTGCATCAGCCATTTCCTCCGGCCGGCGACCAGCCGGAGGCGATCGCCAAGCTGGTCGAGGGCCTCGACGACGGCCTTTCGTTCCAGACCCTGCTCGGCGTAACCGGGTCGGGCAAGACCTACACCATGGCCAACGTCATCGCCCGTACCGGCCGTCCGGCGCTGGTTCTGGCGCCCAACAAGACGCTGGCCGCGCAGCTCTATTCCGAGTTCCGCGAGTTCTTTCCCGGCAACGCGGTCGAGTACTTCGTCTCCTACTACGATTACTACCAGCCGGAGGCCTACGTCCCGTCGCGCGACCTCTACATCGAGAAGGATTCGTCGATCAACGAGCACATCGAGCAGATGCGGCTGTCCGCGACCAAGGCGATCCTGGAGCGTCCCGACTGCGTGATCGTTGCAACGGTATCGGCGATCTACGGCATCGGCGACCCGTCGGAATACCACAGCATGATCCTGCACCTGCGCCAGGGGGATCGCCTGGCGCAGCGCGACGCGATCAAGCGCCTGGCCGAGATGCAGTACAAGCGCAACGACATCGAATTCCGGCGCGGCGCGTTTCGCGTGCGCGGCGACGTGATCGACATCTTTCCGGCCGAGCACGCGGAGAGCGCGATTCGCGTCTCGCTGTTCGACGACGAGGTGGAGTCGCTGCAGCTGTTCGATCCGCTGACCGGACACATCAAGCAGAAGCTCGCGCGCTTTACCGTGTTTCCGTCCAGCCATTACGTGACCGGGCGGCACAAGGTGCTCGACGCAATCGAGGAGATCAAGGTCGAGCTCGCGCAGCAGAAGGAATTCTTCGTTGCGCAGATGAAGCTGATCGAAGCGCAGCGCATCGAGCAGCGCACGCGCTTCGACCTCGAGATGATGATCGAGATCGGGTTCTGCAAGGGCATCGAGAACTACTCGCGCCACCTGTCCGGGCGCAAGCCGGGCGAGCCGCCGCCGACGCTGATCGACTATCTGCCGGAAAACGCCCTCGCGTTCATCGACGAATCGCACGTGACCATTCCGCAGGTCGGCGGCATGTACAAGGGCGACCGGGCGCGCAAGGAAAACCTCGTCAACTACGGCTTCCGCCTGCCGTCGGCGCTCGACAACCGGCCGCTGCGTTTCGACGAGTTCGAGAAACTGCTGCCGCAGACGATCTTCGTTTCCGCCACGCCGGCCGACTACGAGCGCCAGCACGCCGGCCAGGTGGTCGAGCAGGTCGTCCGGCCGACCGGCCTGGTCGACCCGGCGCTCGAAGTGCGCCCGGCGCAGACCCAGGTCGACGACCTGCTGTCCGAGATCAATATGCGGGTCGAGCGCGGCGAGCGCGTGCTGGTGACCACGCTGACCAAGCGGATGGCCGAGGATCTGACCGACTACCTCAACGAGCACGGCGTCAAGGTGCGTTATCTGCACTCGGACATCGAGACCGTCGAGCGGGTCGAGATCATCCGCGACCTGCGCCTGGGAGAGTTCGACGTGCTGGTCGGCATCAACCTGCTGCGCGAGGGGCTCGACATCCCGGAGGTGTCGCTGGTGGCCATACTCGATGCCGACAAGGAAGGCTTCCTGCGCGCCGAACGCTCGCTGATCCAGACCATCGGCCGCGCCGCGCGGCACATCAACGGCATGGCCATCCTCTATGCCGATACGATGACCGACTCGATGCGCGGCGCGATCGGCGAGACCGAGCGGCGCCGGGGCAAGCAGGTCGCGTACAACGAGCGCATGGGTATCACGCCGATGGGCGTGCAGAAGCGCATCAAGGACATCATCGACGGCGTGTACGACATCGACGAGGAAAAGAAGCAGCTCAAGGCGGCGCAGGCCCACGCCAAGTACGAAGCGATGCCGGAAAAGGATCTGGAGCGCGAGCTCAAGCGCATCGAGAAGGAGATGCTCGACGCCGCCCGCAACCTGGAGTTCGAGAAGGCAGCCGAGCTGCGCGACCGCCTGTATCAGCTCAAAGAGAAGCTCTTCGGCGTGGCGCTGCCGGATTGACAGGCCTCATGACGACCCGGCGCCGACCCAGGTCCGCGAAGCAATTCGCCGTGCCCAAGCACGAGCAGAGCGTGCTCGTGCTGCAGGGAGGCGGCGCGCTTGGCGCGTACCAGGCAGGCGTATACGAAGGCATGGCCGAGCGTGGCTTTGCCCCGAACTGGGTGACCGGGGTGTCGATCGGCGCGGTCAACGCGGCCCTGATCGCGGGCAATGCTCCGGAGCGGCGACTTGAGCGCCTGCGGGCATTCTGGGACCAGGTCTCGTCGGCCATTCCGCTCGTCGCCCCCGCCTCTCTGGATCCGCTGCGCCTGGCTTTCAACCGCGTGAGCGCGTTTGCGACCACTGCCTTCGGAGTGCCCGGATTCTTCGTGCCGCGCGTGCCGCCGCCTTACCTCGCCCCGGACGGCACGCCGCAGGCGCTGAGCGTCTACGACACCGCTCCCTTGCGGGGCACGCTCGAAGAGCTGGTCGATTTTGATCTCATCAACCGGAAGACGGTTCGGCTCTCGGTCGGATCGGTCGACGTCCACACCGGCAACTCGGTCTATTTCGACAGTCAGCGGCAGACCATCGGTCCGGAACACGTCATGGCGAGCGGGGCACTGCCACCGGGCTTGCCGCCGATCGTGATCGAGGGCAACCACTACTGGGACGGCGGCATCGTGTCCAACTCGCCGCTGTGGTATGTGCTCGACGATGCGCCAGGGCTCAATGCCTTGATCACGCAGGTCGACCTGTTCAGCGCCCGCGGGCCGCTGCCGCAGAACCTCGACCAGGTGCTCGAGCGCGCCAAGGACATCCAGTATTCGAGCAAGACGCGGTTCAACACCACGCGCGTGGAGGAGCTCCAGGGCGTGCGCGCGGCGATGACGCGGCTGCTCGACAAGCTGCCGCCCAAGCTGCGCCAGGACCCCGACTACCAGCTGCTCGCGCCGCTGTGCCGGCAGCGGCAGCGGGTCACGATCATGCATCTGATCAATCGCCGGTCTGCCTATTCGTCGAGCGACAAGGACTACCTGTTTTCCCGCGCCGAGGTGCGGCAACTCTGGGAAGCCGGCCTCGAGGACGTTCGGCGATCGTGCGCCCACCCTGAATGGCGCAGCGCGACCGAGTCGGTGCAAGGCGTTCGCGCCTTCGACCTCGCGGGCTGATCCCGCCTCCGCACGACCGCTCGCCAGCCTGTTGCCACGAAAGGAGATGACCATGAAGCTCAAGGACAAGACCGCCATTATCACCGGGGCCGCGAGCGGCATCGGCAGGGACATCGCGCTGGTCTTCGCCGGCGAGGGCGCCAAGGTGGCGATCGCCGACCTGGCCAAGGATGCGGCCGACGCCACCGCCGCTCAGATTCGCGCCAGCGGCGGCCAGGCGCTCGGCGTCGCCATGGATGTCACCGACGAAAAGGCGGTCAACGACGGGGTCGCTGCCGTCGTCGCGGCCTTCGGGGGGGTCGACATCCTGGTCAGCAATGCCGGCATCCAAATCGTGCATCCAATCGAGGAATTCAGTTACGCGGAATGGAAAAAGCTGCTGGCGATCCACGTCGACGGCGCGTTCCTGACCACCCGCGCGTGCATCCCGCACATGTACAAGTCCGGACGCGGCGGCAGCGTTATCTACATGGGCTCGGTGCACTCCAAGGAGGCCTCGCTGCTCAAGGCGCCGTACGTGACCGCCAAGCACGGGCTGATCGGCCTGGCCAAGGTCGTCGCCAAGGAGGGCGCGGCGCATGGCGTGCGCGCCAACGTGATCTGCCCCGGCTTCGTGCGCACGCCGTTAGTCGAGAAGCAGATTCCCGAGCAGGCCAAGGAACTGGGAATCTCCGAAGAGGACGTGATCAAGAAGGTGATGCTCAAGGAGACCGTCGACGGCGAGTTCACGACCGTCGACGACGTAGCCCAGGTCGCGCTGTTCTTCGCGGCATTTGCGTCGAACGCGCTCACCGGACAATCGCTGGTGGTGAGCCACGGCTGGTTCATGCAGTGACCTACCCCTCATGGCTGATTTGCCGGGCCTAACGCCGCCCTCGGGCGCGGCTGGCGCGCCCATGACGCTTGTCTCGCGCTTTGCGCGACTGCGCAACTGGGGCATGCTCATTCTGCTGCTGCTGCTCGTTGCCGGCATCTTCGTCATTCCTGCCTTGATCCCGGAGGGCACGAGCTGGCGCCTGTTTACCGACCTTTTGATGACACTTGTTCTGGTCAGTGGCGTGTTGGCCATCGCCGACCACCGCAAGCTGGCGGTGGCTCTGGCCATACTGGCGGTGCTTGTCATCGCGGTGCGCTGGGCAGAATGGTTCGTGTCGGCTGGCAATCTGCAGAGCTTCCGCCACTTGTCGACCTTGAGCGCATGCATCGTGCTTGCTTCCGCGGTGTCCATCAACGTGTTCGCACCGGGTCGGTCCATCGGTGACCGGGTCTTCGGTGCCATCGTGCTCTATCTCCTTGTCGGCCTGATCGCGTCCTTCGCCTACGCCGCCCTCTATGCGCTTGATTCGGGCGCTTTCTCGAAGCTGCCGAGCGCGAACGGCGGCGATTATGACTGGCTCTACTTCAGCTTCGTCACCCTTACCACCCTCGGGTATGGCGACATCACGCCGATTGCCCGCAGTGCCCGCGCGCTCGCCATGCTCGAGGCGCTCGTCGGCCAGCTCTATCCAGCCATCATCATTGCCCGGTTCGTTTCGCTACAGGCAACCCCCAAGTGAAGCGTATCGGTCAAACACCCCTCAACCGGACTGGCCTGCTGCGCTAAGAACGGCCGTTGAATCACCCAGGCGGATTTTTCGGCCAGTCAGGTACACTGTTTGCTGGCTGGGGTGCCGGAGGGGCAGGCCGGAAGCCGCCATGCGCTCCTGGCGCAAGCGCTTAACGGGAGGGGGGATATCACGATGCTGTGCCGCTTACGATCGCTGCTGTCTTTGGGGGGGCTTTGGGCGCTAATCTGCGCCGGACCGGTGTTTGCCGCGGGACCGGCGATCGGTCTGGTCGAGTCCGACGATCCGGGGTTCGTGGCCGATGTGCAGACCAAGCTCATGGCCACCGGCAGATTCTCAACCGTCGACATTATCGATGCCTCGAGCGTGACTCCAAGCGTGGCGCAGTTGCAGGCTTACCGCGCCGTCCTGGTGTGGAGCAATTCGGGCTTTGCGGATAGCGTCACCCTCGGGAACAATCTCGACACCTACCTGCGCGGCGGCGGCGGAGTCATAATCGCCGTTTTCGCCAATACCGATCCGGGCATCCTGGACCTGCGCGGGGCCTTTGCCACCAACGGCGACTTCCCCATGACCGTGGCCAGTCAATCGAGCGGCACGGAGCTTACGCTCGGCACGGTTCACGTGCCCGGAAGTCCACTCCTTTCGGGCGTGACTACGTTCGATGGCGGCACAAGTTCGTACTACGATCCGGGGACGCTGACGCCTGGGTCCGTTGATGTTGCCGATTGGTCGAACGGCACGCCTCTGGTTGCGACCAGACTGGTCAACGACTCCCTGGTCGTGCTGCTGAATTTCTTTCCCCCTTCGTCAGATGCCCGAGGCGATTTTTGGGTTGCTACCACGAGCGGGACGCAGCTCATGGTCAATGCGCTGTTCAACGCAGGCACGCAAAGGGTCGTTTTAACTCCAGGTGTCCCAAGCCTTGCCGGGTGGGCGATGGCAATGCTCGCTGCGCTCTTGCTGGGCGTCGGCATGTGGCGGCTGCGCCGCGCGTGAAAGGCTGGTGATGGCAGAGCGCTACCGCCGCGCCGGTATCAGCGCGCCGAGGTTGAGCCCTATCCCTTCGGCTTTCGCAAGGGGCTTGAGGGGAGAATCGGACTAAGTTGCCGCCTGCCAGCGTCCTATTTGTCTGCACCGGCAACATCTGTCGCTCGCCGACAGCGGAGTGCGTCTTCCGTACGCTGGTCGCGCGTTCGCAGCTCGAGGCGCAGATCGAAGTTGACTCGGCCGCAACGCACGACTACCAGCTCGGCCAGTCACCCGACGCCCGCGCCGTAGCCGCCGCCAGCCGTCGCGGATACTCCTTCGGCAGTCACGTCGCGCGCCAGGTCCAGGTGGATGATTTTCGCCGCTTCGACTGGATCCTGGCGATGGATAGGCACAATCTGGCGACCTTGCGTCTGCTGCGGCCAAGAGCCTATGGCGGATGGCTCGGCCTGTTTCTGGATCTCGCGCCGCAGTTGGGGGTGCGCGAGGTTCCGGACCCGTATCAGGGCGAGGACAAGGATTTCGAGCGCGTGCTCGATCTCACCGAGCGCGGCGCGGCGGCGTTGCTCGAGGTGCTGCGCGTGCGGCTCCCGCCGGCTGCGCCGTAGCGCTGCCCCGCGCCCCGAAGGACGCGGGGCAGCGCGTTATTCGGCTGGCGGCGGTGGCGGATCCTTGGGCACCGTCTCGACCATCTGCAGCGGTTCTTCGACCGCCGCCGGGCGGGGCGGTCGAACCCGCCGTGGTCGCGGCGGTTCGGCCTCGTCGGCCGCTGCTGGCGTGGGCGTGGCATGCGAGGTTTCGACTAGCACCAGGCCCGAATCCGGGGGGAGCTCCAGCGTGACCCGCGGCAGCTGCGGTGCCGGTTTGGGTTGCGAGGCCTCCGCGACGGGCGGCGGTTCGGGCGTGAGGGGTGCGGCCCGTGCGGGCACGTGCTCGCTCTCCTCGGCGCTTGTCGACTCGAACACTGGAGTCGGTGCCGCCGCGGGGGCCGCGAACGGAACCTCGGAAACAATCGGCGTGGCACCGGGCAGGGCCTCGGCCTCTACGTGCGTGGGCGGCGCAGCTTCATCTTTGGGCCTCGCGCCTTGCTGGGCCGGGGCCCGCTGACCGCCGCGCTCGCCGCGCTGCTCGCCCTGGCCGTTTCGCTCGCCGCGGTCGCGTCCGCCCCGACGGCGGTCGCGACGCCGCCGACCGCCTTCGCCGTGCTCGGCTGCCGGGGTGGCGCCGGGCTGGCCCTGGGTGATCGCCGCGAGCGATGGATCGGCGGGCCGCGCCTCGCGTGGTGGCCGCGGTTCGCGCGGCGGGCGCTGTTTCTGCGCCTCGCGTGCGCCGTCGCGGGCTGGATCGTGCTCGCGCCGCGGTTGCTGCGCGCCGCCTTGCGGGGCTCGCTGCTGCGGCTGCGCTTCGCGTGTCGCGTCGCGCTTGCCATTGCGCCGGTCCTCGCCGCGCCCCTCCCGCCGCTCGCGCTCGCGCCTGCCGCGACCATCCTCGCGCGCTGCGCGCGGGGCCTGACGGTGCGGCGGCGGGGCAGGAACGGGCGCCACGACTTCGCTCGGCTGGCGCTTGAACCACCCCATGACGGTCGTAAGCCAGTTCTCGTGGCGCGGGGTTTCCGCGACCGGCAAGCGCTCGATGGGCATCGGCGCGGGCTGCGCCGGCGTGATGCCCTTGACGGCAGCTTCCTGCCGGGGCTCGCGGGCCTCTTCCTTCTTCTGCTTGACGACGTCTTCCTCCTCCGGTCGCTCGACCATGTCGAACGACGCCGGCAGCGGCTCGCTCTGATTCAAGTCGTCATGGCGCAGCCGCTGTACCTTGTAGTTCGGCGTCTCGAGGTAGGTATTCGGGACCAGCAATACGTTGACCTTGAACCGCGTCTCGATGCCGTGGATCTCCGGCCGCTTCTCGTTGAGCAGGAAGGTCGCGACATCGACCGGCACCTGGGCCACCACCTGCGCGGTGTTGTCCTTCATCGCTTCCTCCTGCAGGATGCGCAGGATGTGCAGCGCGGTCGACTCGGTGCCGCGGATGTGGCCGATGCCGTGGCAGCGCGGGCAGGGGATGTAGGCCGATTCGGCGAGCGCCGGGCGCAGGCGCTGGCGCGAGAGCTCCATCAGCCCGAAGCGCGAAATCTTGCCCAGCTGCACCCGGGCGCGGTCGTATTTCAGCGCGTCGCGCAGGCGATTCTCGACTTCGCGCTGGTTCTTGGCGCTCTCCATGTCGATGAAGTCGATCACGATGAGACCGCCCAGGTCGCGCAGGCGCAGCTGGCGGGCGATTTCCTCGGCCGCCTCGAGATTGGTCTGGAACGCGGTGGTTTCGATATCGCCGGCCTTGGTCGCGCGCGCCGAATTGACGTCGATCGAGACCAGCGCCTCGGTATGATCGATGACGATCGCGCCGCCCGACGGCAGCGGCACCTGCCGGGCATAGGCGGTCTCGATCTGGTGCTCGATCTGGAAACGCGAGAACAGCGGCACGTCGTCCTTGTAGAGCTTGACCCGGTTGACGTTCGCCGGCATGACGTGGCTCATGAACTGCTGCGCCTGCTCGAAGATCGATTCGGTGTCGATCAGGATCTCGCCGATGTCGGGATGGAAATAGTCGCGGATCGCGCGGATGACGAGGCTCGACTCCTGGTAGATCAGGAACGCGCCCGACTGCATCTTGGCGGCGCCGTCGATCGCCTGCCAGAGCTGCATCAGGTAGTTGAGGTCCCATTGCAGCTCTTCGAGCGAACGGCCGATGCCCGCGGTGCGGGCGATCACGCTCATGCCGCTGGGCACGTCGAGCTGGTCGATCGTGTCGCGCAGCTCGTTACGGTCCTCGCCTTCGATGCGGCGCGAGACGCCGCCGCCGCGCGGATTGTTCGGCATCAGCACCAGGTAGCGGCCGGCGAGCGAGATGTAGGTCGTCAGCGCGGCGCCCTTGTTGCCGCGCTCGTCCTTGTCGACCTGGACGATGAGCTCCTGGCCTTCCTTGAGCTGGTCTTGCGGCCGGCTGCGTGCGCCGTCGCCGTCGCCGCGCAGGTATTCGCGGGCGATTTCCTTGAACGGCAGGAAGCCGTGGCGGTCGGCGCCGTAGTCGACGAAGCACGCCTCGAGGCTGGGCTCGACGCGGGTGATGACCGCCTTGTAGATGTTGCTCTTGCGTTGTTCCTTGCTGGCGGATTCGATGTCGAGGTCGATGAGCTTCTGCCCGTCGACGATCGCCACCCGGAGTTCCTCCGCCTGGGTGGCATTGAACAGCATGCGTTTCATAGGTTCTTTCCCGGCGCCCATCTCGGCGCGGCCAGGGGGTGAAAGCGGACGGCGCCCGAGACCATCGGGCGCCGGGAGACTAACGAGCGGCGGGCGAGGGCGCGAAGGACCACTCCGGCAGCAGAGGCTGCCGGGCTACGAGGGAGCGGATGCAGGTACAGGGCATCTTCGGCTGGCGGCTATCAACGGCACCAAACGGGTGTCGGAGCGGCCGGTCTCGGGAGCGTGGGTCGGTGTTTTTCGCGTTATCGCTCAAACGGTATCTCGAATGCGGCGGGGCGCTTTGGCGCCGCGCTGGCCGGAGCCCTCGAGGGGCGCCAGTCGGTTCGGTCGGATACAGAATTCGTTGCGCTTGGGTTGGTCTTGCGCGCCGCGCGTCGTGCCGCTTCACCCCGGCGACTGGCCGGTGCGGAGACTGCGCTCTTCCATTAACATCGCTACTTTTCCGGGTCGCAAGGCCCGGACGGTGAGTCGAATTAACCGCATCGCCCCCTTCGGGGCAACGGGCGACTGCCGCAGCCATCGTTTGAGGCCGCCACAGGCTGCGAGCCGGACGCTAGAATTGCCTGAAGCGCCGCTGCCTACGCCTGCCAAAGTCCTTGCCGCTCGTTGTTGCTAGGGACAATTATAAGGAAATGAACGATTTAAGCAAGGATGCTGCGAGCCATCTCGCCGTCGACGAGGCCGGCGTCGGGCAGCGCGTCGACAATTTCCTGCTTCGGGTGCTCAAGGGCGTGCCCAAGAGCCATATCTACCGCATCCTGCGCAGCGGGGAGGTCAGGGTCAATCGCAAGCGCGTTCGGCCCGAGGCCCGCCTCGCGCTTGGGGACGACCTGCGCATCCCGCCGGTGCGCATCGCTGCCGGGGCCCAGGCGCCGAAGCAGCCGCCGCGCGTCCTCGCCCTGCCCGATCCTCTACGAGGACGAGGCGCTGATCGCCATCGACAAGCCCGCCGGGCTCGCCGTCCACGGCGGCAGCGGCATCAGTTTCGGCCTGATCGAGCAGTTGCGCGCGGCGCGGCCGCAGGCGCAGTTCCTCGAACTGGTGCACCGGCTCGACCGCGATACCTCCGGCGTGCTGCTCGTGGCCAAGAAGCGCGCGGCGCTGCTCGCCCTGCATGCGACGCTGCGCGAAGGCGGCGCCGACAAGCGCTACCTGGTGCTCGTCCAGGGTCGCTGGCGCGACGCAATGCGCCGCGTCGAGCTGCCGCTGGCCAAGTTCGTGACCGGGGAGAGCGAACGGAGGGTGCGGGTCGAGCCCGACGGCGGACGGGCGGCGCGCACGGTGTTTCGCCGCCGCACGTCTGGAGCGCCGCCGAGCCGCCGCTGTCGCTGCTCGAAGCCGAACTGCACACCGGGCGCACGCATCAGATCCGCGTCCATCTGACGCATCTGGGATTTCCGCTGGCCGGCGACGACAAGTACGGCGACTTCGCCTGGAATCGAGCCCTGGCCAAGCAGGGGCTGAAGCGCATGTTCCTGCATGCCTGGCGCTTGTCGTTGCCGCATCCGGTCACCGGCAGCGAGCTCACGCTCGAGGCGCCCCTTCCGGCGGACCTCGCGGCATTTGTCGCCCGCCTCGATGCGGCCCCGGTGGGCGCTGGCGATGGCTGAGCACGAACCGCGATCGTTCCGGCTTCTGGTCTTCGACTGGGATGGCACGCTCGCCGACTCGACGGCGATCATCGCCAACGCCATTCAGCAGGCCTGCCGCGACCTAGAGCTGCCAGCCCCCGACGAGGGCAGGGCACGCTTCGTCATCGGCCTTGGGCTCACCGACGCCCTGCGACACGTCGCGCCAGGCTTGCCGGCCGCAGACTATCCGCGGCTGTCCGAGCGCTACCGGCACCATTACCTGGCCCGCGATCCGGAGATCCCGCTGTTCGCCGGAGCGCGCGAGTTGCTCGACGAGCTCGACGCGCGCGGGTTTCTGCTCGCCGTCGCCACCGGCAAGACGCGCGTTGGCCTGGCCCGCGCGCTTGCAGCAGCAGGGCCTCGCCCATCGCTTCGTCGCCACCCGCTGCGCCGACGAGGGGTTGCCCAAGCCGCACCCGGACATGCTGCTCTCGCTGATGGATCGCTGCGGGGTCGCGCCGGAGGAGACGCTGATGATCGGCGACACCACCCACGACCTCGAGCTTGCCCGCAACGCTGGGCGCGAGTGCGGTGGCCGTGACCTATGGCGCACACTCGTCGGCGGGCCTTGCGCTCATGTCGCCGCTGGCGACGCTTTCCTCGATCGGCTGAACTGGCCGCGTGGCTCAGGCAGAACGCGCGGGTTGCGGGCAGAGCGGGGCGGCCGAACGGCTATACTTGAAGCCTGCTCGCGAGCAGCGGGGATTCCAATCATGGCGGAAGAACACTGGGAACGCGGCGTCATCGAACGTCTCGCCACCGAGGGATTGCGCGAAATGCGGCGCGCGCGGCAGTGGGGCATCGCCTTCAAGCTGCTGACGCTGGTGCTGCTGTTTGGCGATCGTGTTCCTCGTGGCTGGGCGCTTCTCCGAAAGCGCGCGCACCTGCGTCGACAAGTGCACGGCGCTGGTCGACATGCGCGGCGAGCTCGACGCCGACGGGCCGGTGAGCGCCGAGAACGTTATGGCCGGGCTGCAGGCGGCGTTCAAGAGCAAGGGCACGCAGGGCGTCGTCCTGCGCATCAACAGTCCCGGGGGCAGTCCGGTCCAGGCCGGGATGATCAACGACGAGATCCGCCGCCTGCGCGCGAGCTATCCCAGCACGCCGCTCTATGCGGTGGTCGAGGAGGTATGCGCGTCGGGCGCCTATTATGTTGCCGTCGCCACCGACAAGATCTATGTCGACAAAGCCAGTCTGATCGGCTCGATCGGGGTGATCATCGAAGGCTTCGGCTTCGTCGGCGCCATGGACAAGCTCGGCATCGAGCGCCGCGCGCTCGTCGCCGGCGAAAACAAGGCATTTCCTCGATCCGTTCTCGCCGCTGACCGAGCAGCAGCGCGACTACGCGCAGAAGATGATCGCCGAGATCCACCAGCAGTTCATCGCCGCGGTGAAGGCGGGCCGCGGAACGCGGCTCAAGGATTCGCCCGAGCTCTTTTCCGGGCTGGTGTGGACCGGCGCCCGCGGCGTCGAGCTCGGCCTGGCCGACGGGATGGGCAGCGTAGACTACGTCGCGCGCGAGGTGATCAAGGCCGAGGACGTTGTCGACTTCACGGTGAAAGAAAACTTGACCGAGCGCCTGACGCGCAAGTTTGGCGCCGGGCTGGCGAGCGGTGCCCTGTCGATGGCGCAGCGCGGGCTGCACTGGCGCTAGGCGCGCAGCGCGGCCTGAAGCCGTACCGGCCGGTCACTCGGTCGCCCTCGGAGCCCGATCCAGGCCAAGCACGCGCTCGCCCTCGTCAATGGCGTGTTGCGCGAACCATCCCTTCTTCATCTCCAGCGCGTACAGCGCGGCGCCGCGCGACGGGTGCGTGCTTTCGGTCAGCGGGGCCATGTCGTCGACGTTGAGGATGCGTCCGTCCGCGCCGATGAAGGCGATCGACAGCGGCACGTAAGTGTTCTTCATCCAGAACGCCAGCGCCTGCGGCTGGCTGAAGACGAACAGCATGCCGTGGTCCGGCTGGAGGCTGAACCGGTTCATCAGCCCGGTCGTTCGCGTCGCCTCGGTGGCGGCGATTTCGGCCACGACGCGCTGGCCCTTGATGTGCAGCTCGAGGGTCGGCAGGTCGGCCGCCGTCGCCCGCGTCGCGCCCAGCGCGACAAGCATCGCTGCATCGTGGCAAAAATGCGCATGGTTACTCCGCTTAGGGCTGCTCGTGGCACGGCGGTGCAGAACTAGAGGTCGTACTGCTCGGCGTCGCCGCGCAGCGCAGCCTCGATCGCAGCCCGGTCAAACTGCGGCGCGAACAGGGTAATGAATTCGTAGACGAAACCGCGCGAATAGACGCCACGGCGCAGCGCCAGGCGCGTGGTGCTCGGCGCGAACAGATGGCTCGCGTCGAGCTTTTCGAACTGCCTCTCGCGCGCCGGGTCGTAGGCCATCTGCGCCACGATGCCCACCCCGAGGCCGAGCTCGACGTAGGTCTTGATGACGTCCGCGTCGAGCGCGGTGAGCACCACGTTGGGGGCGAGCCCCTTGGCGCTGAAGGCTGCGTTGATCTGCGAACGACCGGTGAAGCTGAAATCGTAGGTGACGATCGGATAGCGCGCCAGTGCCTCGAGCGTCAGCGGTTTCTCCTGCGCCAGCGGGTGGCCCTTGGGAACGAGCACGCAGCGATTCCAGGTGTAGCAGGGGAGCGTCACCAGCTCCGGAAAATCGGCCAGTGCCTCGGTGGCGATGCCGACGTCGACCTCGGCGTGAAGCGGTCTGCTGCGCGACCTGGATCGGATTGCCCTGGTGCAACAGCAGCCTGACCCGGGGATATCTTTCGGCGAAGCGCTTGAGGATCGGGGGCAGGACATAGCGCGCCTGCGTGTGTGTCGTCGCGATGGCGAGCGTGCCGACATCCTCGGCCTTGAACTCGGCGCCGACGCGCTTGAGGTTGTTGATCTCCTGCAACGCGCGGCGCGCGGTCGCGACGATGACTTCGCCCCCATCGGTCAGCGCTGCAAGGCGCTTGCCGGCGCGAATGAAGATCGGCACGCCGAGCTCCTCCTCGAGCTGCCGGATCTGCTTGCTGATTCCAGGCTGCGAGGTAAACAGGGCCTCGGCGGCCATCGAAACATTGAGGCCGTGGTCGACCACGGCGCAGAGGTAGCGGATCTGCTGCAGGTTCACCGGCGTGCTCATCCAGGGTCAAGTCCCCGCGCCGCCACAACCGCTGCGGCCAGGCCGCCCGGGCATGGCGCCATCGGGTTCGGTTGTGAACGGCTCTGCAATCGGAGTTTCGGCTAGTTTATCAGCGGCCCGGCAGGACTGGTTGACGGCACGTCGCCAGCATCGGGACCGGCTCTGGCCTGCGCCGGTGGGATCGATGCCGCTGTGCGCAGGGGTCGGGCAAGAAAAAACCCCGCGCTTGAACGGGCGGTGCTATACGACCGGAATTGCCAGCCAAATCGCTCCGTCAGCCCTTGCGCGTCGCCCGGCGGCCCTCACAACGCGCAGCGGCGCTTCGCTACGGACGCTGCACGACAACGGTCCCCTTGCAAACCTCGTTGCCGGAGTAATTGAGGGTCGCAATCCCCATTTCGGCATCAGGCCCCGCCGTTGCGGACTGGTTGAGGCCCAGATACCACGAGCCGCAGCGCGCATGCGAAGCCGTCTTGCAGACCACGCTGACGGTCACCGCCGGCGGGCAATTCAGCTGGGTCACCTTGACTTGCGTACCCTTCGCGAACTGGAAGTAGTCCGCGCCGCCTGCGGCGCCCTTCATGTCAAGGTTGATTTGCTCCTGCTTTGGCGGCGCCGCCAGGTGCGCCGAAGGTTGCTGCAATGGCGCAACCAAGCAATGCCAGAGCGAATCTCGATTTCATGAACTTTTCCCTCCTCTATTATTTGGGTACCACCGCAATTGCTACTGTACCGGATATTGCGCGTTCCGGCACGCCAGACCGGCGGCGATGCGACGGGCGTGCCATCGGGTTACAATTCGCGCCTATTTATCGCGCAAGCGACGACCGGCCAAGGAGTGCAGCGGGACGCATGGCGCAATACTTCTCCATCCATCCGGTTGACCCGCAGCGGCGCCTGATCCGCGAGGCGGCGGCGATCGTGCGCGGCGGCGGCGTCATCGCCTACCCGACCGATTCCAGCTACGCCCTGGGCTGCCGGATCGGCGACGTGGCCGCGGCGGCGCGCATCCGCGCCCTGCGCCAGGTCGACGACAAGCATCACCTGACGCTCGTGTGCCGCGATCTGGCCGAGCTCGGGCGCTACGCCCAGCTCGACAACTGGCAGTTTCGCATCGTCAAGGAAGGTGTGCCGGGCAGCTTCACTTTCCTGCTCCCGGCGACGCGCGAGGTGCCGCGCCGCCTGAAGCATCCACGGCGGAGCACGATCGGGGTGCGGGTTCCCGAGCATGCCGTGGTGCACGCCCTGCTCGCCGAACTCGATGAGCCCTTGCTGTCCTCGACCCTCATCGCGCCGGGAGCGCGCGACCCGTTGAACGACCCGGCCGAGATTCGCGCCCGATACGAGCATGCGCTCGATCTGATCATCGACAGCGGCGCCTGTCACCTGGAGCCGACGACGATCGTCGATCTCGCGGTCTCGCCGCCGGTGGTGACCCGCCTTGGCCGCGGCGATCCGGCACGGCTGGGGCTCGTCGGCGCCACCGCCTAGGCCTGGCGCCAAGCCGGCCGCCGTCCGAAGGCGCGGGGAGCCGGCGATGGCAAGGGCAGGCCGGTAGCTGGTAGAATGGCGGTCAATGGAGTTGTCGCTTGCGACCATCGTGCTCTGGGCGGTGCCGGTGGTCTTCGCGATCACTCTGCACGAGGCGGCCCACGGCTTTGTCGCCAGGCAATTCGGCGACCAGACTGCCTACATGCTCGGCCGGGTGACCCTCAACCCGCTCAAGCATATCGACCCGATCGGAACGATCGCGGTGCCGGGCTTTCCTGATCGCGGTGTCGGCCCCGTTCATTTTTGGCTGGGCCAAGCCGGTGCCGGTGAATTTCGGCAACCTGCGCCACCCGAAGCGCGACATGTTCTGGGTCGCGGGCGCCGGCCCGGGCGCGAACTTCGTGATGGCGGTGGCGTGGGCGTTCCTGCTCAAGTCGGCGGCGCCGGGCGGGGTTATCGACAGCAAGGGACTGCTTGAGATGGCGAATGCGGGCGTACAGGTCAACCTGATGCTCATGGCACTCAATCTGCTGCCTATTCCGCCTCTGGACGGGGGCCGGATCGCGCTCAGCCTGCTGCCGGGGCCGCTCGCCTATCGCTACTCGCGCCTCGAGCCGTATGGATTCATGATCGTGATCGTCCTGCTGGCGACCCGCGTGCTCAACTACCTGATGCTCCCCATCCTGCGCGCCGGTGAATACGCGATCCGGTTCCTGCTCGGGCTGGGATGATGCGGGCCATGCCGAAGCAGAAAACGGATGTTTGCTGACCGCGTGCTCTCGGGCATGCGCCCGACCGGACGCATGCACCTGGGCCACTACCACGGCGCGCTCAAGAACTGGGTGCGCCTGCAGGAGGAGTACGAATGCCTGTACTTCGCCGCGGACTGGCACGCGCTGACCACGCATTACGATACGCCGGAGACGATCGCCGAAAGCGTGTGGGAAATGTTCGTCGACTGGCTCGCCGTCGGGATCAATCCGAACCGGGCGACGATCTTCATCCAGTCGCGCGTGCCCGAGCACGCCGAGCTCGCGCTGCTGCTGGGCATGATCACGCCGGTCGGCTGGCTGGAGCGCGTGCCGACCTACAAGGATCAGCAGGAGAAGCTCTCCGACCGTGACCTGTCGACCTACGGCTTTCTGGGCTACCCGGTGATGCAGGCCGCCGATATCCTGGTCTATCGCGCCAACATGGTGCCCGGTCGGCGAGGACCAGGTGTCGCACCTCGAGGTGGTGCGCGAGCTGGCGCGCCGCTTCAATCATCTCTACGGCCGCGAGCCCGGATTCGAGGACAAGGCCAAGGCGGCGATCAAGAAGCTCGGATCGAAGCGGGCCAAGCGCTACGAGCAGCTGCGCACCGCGTTCCAGGAGCAGGGCGACCAGGCGGCGCTGGAGGCGGCGCGGGAGCTGGTCGACGCGGCCCAGAATCTCGCCCTGGGCGACCGCGAGCGCCTGTTCGGCTATCTCGAGGGGTCGCGCCGCGTCATCCTGCCCGAACCGCAGCCGCTGCTCACCGAGACGCCCAAGGTGCCGGGCCTCGACGGCCAGAAGATGTCCAAGTCCTACGGCAACGCGATCCTGCTGCGCGAGGAGCCCGCGGAGATCACGCGCAAGATCCGCACCATGCAGACCGACCCGGCGCGGGTGCACCGCATCCGATCCGGGAACACCGGAAAAATGCCCGGTGTGGCCGCTGCATCGAGATCTATTCCGATGCAGTCGGTCCAGGCCTGGGTGCAGCAAGGGCTGCACCACCGCCGGCATCGGCTGCCTCGAGTGCAAGCAGCCGGTGATCGAGGCCATCATCGCCGAGCAGGAGCCGATCAAGGAGCGGGCGCAGAAGTACCTCGACGACCCGTCGCTGGTGCGCGCGGTGGTCGCCGACGGCTGCGAGCGCGCGCGCAAGTTTGCCGAGGAGACGATGCGCGACGTGCGCGAGGCGATGGGACTGGCCTATACATGAGCGCCGCGACGCCCGCCGCGCATCATCGACCTCGCCGAGGCCGCCGGGGCGCCAGTGGCGCGCATCTACGGCGAGCCGCTGCTCGAGCTGCCGCAGGACCTCTACATTCCGCCCGAGGCGCTGGAGGTCTTCCTCGAAACGTTCGAAGGCCCGCTCGACCTGCTGCTCTACCTGATCCGCAAGCAGAACATCAACGTGCTCGATATCCCGATGGCCGAGCTCACGCGCCAGTATCTGGGCTATGTCGAGATGATGCGGCGCACGCAGCTCGAGCTCGCCGCCGAATATCTGCTGATGGCCGCGGTGCTCATCGAGATCAAGTCGCGACTGCTGCTGCCCAAGCCGCCGGCGCCTCTCGGCGCAGAAGCGGAGGATCCGCGTGCCGAGCTGGTGCGCCGCCTGCTCGAATACGAGCGCATGAAGGCCGGCGCCAAGGCGCTCGACGCGCTGCCGCTGGCGGAGCGCGATTTCTCGCTGGTCCGGGTCTGGTTCGATCGCGTCGCGCCAACCCGCCTGCCCGAGGTGCGGCCGGACGATCTGAAGGCGGCATGGGCCGGACTCGTGGCGCGCGCGCGCGCCAACCGCCATCACCTGGTCACCCGCGAGCAGCTCTCGGTGCGCGGCCAGATGAGCCGGCTGTTGAAGCTCCTCGAGCCGGGCCGTTTCTTCGAGTTCACCACGCTGTTCGAGGAGCGCGTCGACCGGCCACGGCTGGTGGTGACCTTCCTCGCCATCCTGGAGCTCGCCCGCGAGCAACTGCTGGAGCTCGCGCAAGCCGAAGCCTACGCGCCGATCTACGTCCAGCGCACGAGGCGTCCCCGCGTTCGTCCTCGAAGCCGAGGCGCGAGGCTGAACATGGACGATCTGGGCGAAGTCAAGAGCATCCTGGAGGCGGCGCTGCTGGTTGCCGGCGAGCCGCTCTCGGCGGCGCAGCTGTCGAAGCTGTTCGATCCGCCGCTCGAGCAGGACCTCATCCGCAGGCTTCTCGACGAGATCCGGGCCGCGTGGTCGGAGCGCAGCGTCGAGCTGACCCAGGTGGCGAGCGGCTGGCGCTTCCGGGCCAAGCCGGCGCTGCAGCCGTATCTCGACCGGCTGGCCCCGGAAAAGCCGCCGCGCTATTCGCGCGCGGCGATGGAAACACTGGCCATCATCGCCTACCAGCAGCCGGTAACGCGCGGCGATATCGAATCGATCCGCGGCGTCGCTGTGTCCAGCCACCTCATCAAGACGCTCGAGGACCGGCAATGGATCGAGGTCGTCGGGCAGCGCGAGACGCCCGGCCGGCCCGCGCTCTACGCGACCACCAAGCAGTTTCTCGACGACCTTAACCTGCGTTCCCTCTCCGAGCTTCCGCCTCTGGCCGAGCTCGATACCTCCCACCTCTTGGAGTTACCCGATGCCCCAGCAAAGGCCGCCGAGGCCGAACTCGCGCTCGCGAGCCCGATTCTCGGCTCACCGGCATCCGCATCCGCCGACCTCGCCGCACCCGCTGCGGGAGACGCCGAGCGCGATGCACCGGAAACCAACCCGACGTTCCACTGAAACCGTCTTCACCGAGCCGCAGCGCCTGCACAAGGTGCTGGCGCAATGCGGCTACGGATCGCTGCGCGGCCTGGAGGAGCTCATCATCGCCGGCCGCATCACGGTCAATCGCCAGCCGGCCGAAGTCGGGCAGAAAGTCGGTCCCAACGACCAGATCCGCATCAACGGCGAACTGGTGCGGCTGCGCTTCGCTGCCGCCACGGACGCGGGTGCTGCTGTATCACAAGCCGGCAGGCGAGATCGTCAGCCGGGCGGACCCGGAAGGCCGGCCGTCGGTGTTCGACAAGCTGCCGCGGCTCGGCAGCGCCAAGTGGGTGGCAGTTGGTCGCCTCGACTTCAACAGCGAGGGCCTGCTGCTGTTCACCACCTCCGGTGAACTCGCCAACCGGCTGATGCACCCGCGCTACGAGGTCGAGCGCGAGTATTCGGTGCGCGTCATGGGCACGCTGACGCCCGAGCAGGAGCGAGCGCTGCTCGAGGGAGTGCAACTCGACGACGGCTTGGCGCGGGTGACGTCGCTGTCGGACGGCGGCGGCGAAGGCGCGAACCACTGGTACAAGCTGACCCTGCCCGAGGGTCGCAATCGCGAAGTGCGCCGCTTGTTCGAGGCCCTCGGGCTCATGGTGAGCCGGCTCATCCGTATCCGTTACGGCGTGGTTGCCATGCCCCCGCAGCTCAAGCGCGGGCAGACGGCCGAACTCGATGCCGAGGAACTCAACGTGTTGCTGCAGGCGACCGGCCTCGCCGGCGGGGCCACGGAAGGCGGCGGTGCGACCCGGCAGCCATTGCCCTCCGGGGAGCTGCCGGGCGAGGAAGGACTGGAGGCCGACGAGCCGAACGGCAACGGCGTCAATGCGGCTGACGAGGAAAGCGACGAGGCCATCGACGACGTCGACGGCAATCGTGCTCCGCCGCCGCCACAGCAGCCGCGTCAGGCCCGCCCGCAGGAGCACGCCGCAGGGCAGGGCAGGCGCGGCAACCGTGACCGCAACGGCGGTGGCAACCGCGATCGCAACCGCGGTGGCAAAGGCGGCAATCGCGGCGGTAGCGGAGGCAACCGCGGTGGCAATGGCGGTGGCAACCGCGGCGGTAGCGGAGGCAACCGCGGCGGTGGAAACCGCGGCGGCAATCCGGGCGGGTATCAGGGCGGCAACGATCCGGGGAACCGCTAGGCTCGCTTCGTCTCAAGGCGAGCAGGCCGCCTGGTTCGCGCTACAGCTGCCGGTGCATGATGAGCACGTCGACCGGGCCGAGGCTTTTGTGCCGGAAGGCACCCGGCACGCGGCCTATGATGGCAAAGCCGTGCTGCTGCCACAGGCGCACGGCACCCTGGTTACTGGCCACCACGAAGTTGAACTGCATCGCCGTGTAGCCGCGTTCCCGCGCAGCTTGCAGCGAGTGTGCGCACAGCGCGCTGCCGACACCCTGTCCGCGCGCCTGCGGATGCGTCATGTAGCCGCAGTTGGCGACGTGGTCGCCCAGTCCCGGGTGATTGGGTCGCAGCGCGTAGGTCCCCACCACGCGGCCGGATCGCTCGGCCACATAGGCCATCGCCGGCGGCTCCACCCAGATGCGCCGTGCCTCGGCCCGCGTTGTCAGCGGCGAATACGCATAGGTATCGCCGCCGGCGACGACCGCATGAAAGATCCCCCAGATCTCCGCGAAGTCACCGGCCAGGGCAGGGCGGATGCTAAGCGCGGGCTGGCCGGTCGCTGCCATCAGTCGAAATCGACGGGCGCGTCTTTGCCGGCCCTGGCGGGCTCCTGCGCAGCGTTGCCTGCCGGCGCCGGCGTGTCCTTGAACGGGCTCGACGCTTCCAGTTCCTCGACGGCGTGGGCCACCTCAACCCGCTCGTCGGCGGTGAAGCGGGCGATCGCGGTGGCGAAGTCGGGATCGGCGATCGCATGGGCCGAGCGCGTCGTGATCGGCAGCAGCCCGCGCGCGAGCTTGTGCACGCCCTGCGCGCCGCCTTCGAACTGGGCGATGCCGCGCTCGATGCAGAACTCGATGGCCTGGTAGTAGCAGGCTTCGAAGTGCAACCCGGGAATGAATTCCAGCGCGCCCCAGTAGCGTCCCCACAGCGTGTCACGGCTGAACACGTCGAGCGCGGCGCAGACCGGCCGGCCGTCGCGCTCGCCCAGCACCAGCAGCACGTTGTCGGGTAGCTCCGCGCCGATGCGCTCGAAAAACGCCAGCGACAGGTATGGCGTCGAGTGGTGCCGGCGATAGGTGCCGGTGTAGCAGCGAAAGAAGAATGCCCAGTGGCGGCTTTCGATCTCGCGCCCGAGCAGGCGCCTGAAACGCACGCCGGAGGCGGCGAGCTTGCGCCGTTCCTGGTTGATGCGCTTGCGCTTGGCGTGATTCATCGTCGCCAGGAAATCCGCGAACCCCCCGTAGCCCGGATTGGTCCAATGAAACTGCACGCTGTCGCGCAACAGCATGCCTTCGCTTGCGCAGGCTTTCGCTTCCTCCGCCAGGGGAAACAGGATGTGCAGCGACGAGAAGCGCCCTTCGGCAAGACTTGCCAGTGTGCCGGCAAGCAGCTCGCGCCGCGCCGTCGCGTCGGCGGCGATGAGCCGCGGTCCGGTCGCGGGCGTGAAGGGGACCGCGCACACCAGCTTCGGGTAATAGCGTCTGCCGTGCCGCCGGTATGCGTCGGCCCACGCCCAGTCGAAGACGTATTCGCCGTACGAGTGTTGCTTGACGTAGAGCGGCATCGCGCCGACCAGCAAGTCGTCCTGCCATGCCGTCTGATAGTGCGGTATCCAGCCCGTTTCCGGCGCCGCGCAGCCGGTCTCGTGCAGGGCGTGCAGAAAGGCGTGCGACAGCAGGGGGCGATCGCCGACGAGCGCGTCCCACGCCGGGGCGGGAATCGCGGCGAGCGAATCGACGGTGCGGAGCGACAGGCGCGGCATGCGGTAAGGAAAATGCGCCGCCATTGTCGCGTCTAAGAGCGCGCCGCAGCAAGCATGGGCGGCGTGTTAACATTCACGCATGCGCGTTGGCATCGCCCAGCTCAACTGCGTGGTCGGCGATCTGCGCGGAAATGCGGAGCGCATCCTGGGCGCCGTCGCCGAGGCGCGCCGCGGCGGCGCCGACCTGGTGGTGACGCCCGAGCTGTCGTTATGCGGCTACCCGCCGGAAGACCTGCTGTTGCGCCCCGCCTTCCTGAGTGCGTGCGCCGAAGAGCTCTCTCGCCTGGCCGCGCGGATAACTGGCCCGGTCGTGCTCGTCGGCTTTCCCGAATTCGTCGCCGGCAAGCGCCATAACGCGGTTGCAGCCGTGCGCGACGGGCGCGTCGCGGCGGTGTATCGCAAGCGTGAGCTTCCCAACTACACGGTATTCGACGAGCAGCGCTATTTCGAGCCCGGCACGGAGCCCTGCGTCATCGACGTCGCGGGGGTTCGGGTCGGCATCGTTATCTGCGAGGACATCTGGTTCCCGCGCCCGGCCGAGCAGGCCCGCGCCGCCGGAGCGCAGCTCATCGTCGTTCCCAACGGCTCTCCCTATCACACCCGGCAGCAGGCGCTGCGCCGCGAGGTGGTCACGGCGCGCGCGCGCGAAACCGGGCTGGCGGTCGTCTATGTCAACCGCTTCGGCGGCCAGGATGAGCTCGTCTTCGACGGCGCGTCGTTCGTCGTCGACGCTGCCGGGGCGCTCGCCCAGCAGCTGCCGGCATGGCAGGAGGCGGTGGCGCTGGTCGATTTCGCCGGTGCGCTGCCGAAGACCGTGCGCGGCGCGCTCGACGAGGAGCTCGAGTCCCACGTCTACGCCGCCCTTTGCTGCGGGGTGCGCGACTACGTGCAGAAGAACCATTTTGCCAGCGTCCTGATCGGCTTGTCCGGCGGCATCGACTCCGCCCTGACGCTGGCTATCGCCGTCGACGCGCTCGGCCGCGAGCGGGTGCGGGCGGTCATGCTTCCCTCGCCGTACAACGCCGGCATCAGCCTCGAGGATGCGCGCACCATGGCCGAAATCGCCGGCGTGCGCTACGACGAGATACCCATCGACGGCGTGTTCCAGGCGTTCCACGCCGCCCTCGCCACCGAGTTCAAGGGCCTGGCCGAGAACGCGACCGAGGAGAACATCCAGGCGCGCATCCGCGGCACGCTGCTCATGGCCCTGTCCAACAAGCACGGGGCGATCGTGCTCACCACCGGCAACAAGTCGGAAATGGCGGTCGGCTACGCCACCCTCTACGGCGACATGGCCGGAGGCTTCGCCGTGCTCAAAGACATCAGCAAGACGCTGGTGTACCGACTCGCCCATTATCGCAACCGCTTCGGCCGCGTCATACCGGAACGGGTCATTACGCGCCCGCCGTCGGCCGAACTGCGCCCCAACCAGACCGACCAGGACAGCCTGCCTCCCTACGCGGTGCTCGACGCGATCCTCGAAGCCTACGTCGAGGAAGACTTGAGCCCGGCGCAAATCGTGGCGCGCGGCCAGGCTCCGGAAGACGTCTCCTGCGTCGTGCAGCTCATCAAGACCAACGAGTACAAGCGGCGACAGGCGGCCGTCGGCATCCGCATCACGCCGCGCGGGTTCGGCAAGGACTGGCGCTACCCCATCACTTCGGCCTGGGCCGAGTGGAAGAGTGTTTCGGCGTAGTGTAATGTAGCCTGCGCTGGCAGGTCCGCGCGCACCGGGGAGAGCAGGCAATGAAGAAAGTGGAAGCCATCATCAAGCCATTCAAGCTCGACGAGGTGCGCGAGGCCCTCTCCGAGCTCGGTGTCACCGGCCTGACCGTGACCGAGGTCAAGGGCTTCGGCCGGCAGAAGGGCCACACCGAGCTCTACCGCGGGGCGGAGTACGTCGTCGATTTCATACCCAAGGCGAAGGTGGAGGTCATCGTCGCCGACAACCTGGTCGAGCGCGCCATCGAGGCCGTCGTCAAGGCGGCCCGGACGGGGAAGATCGGTGACGGCAAGATATTCGTCACCAACGTCGAGCAGGTGGTGCGCATCCGTACCGGCGAGTCCGGCGAAGCGGCGGTCTGAAGGCGCCCGACGGCGAGGGCCTCTTAGGAGAGAACGAGCATGTCTTTCATGAGCGAATTCCGCGATTTCGCGGTCAAGGGCAGCGTCGTCGACCTGGCGGTGGGCGTGATCATCGGCGCCGCGTTCGGCAAGATCGTCGATTCGCTGGTCAAGGATCTCATCATGCCGGTGGTCAGCCGCGCCCTGGGCGGCCTCGACTTCAGCAACTGGTTCATCCGGCTCGGCGCGCCGCCACCGGGCTACAACGGGCCGATGACCTACGAGGCGCTGACCAAGGCCGGGGTGCCGCTGTTCGCCTACGGCAATTTCGTCACCGTTGCGCTCAATTTCGTGATCCTCGCCTTCATCATTTTCCTGATGGTGAAGCAGATCAACCGGTTGCGACATACCGCGCCGCCAGCAGCACCACCGCCGACACCGGAGGAGGTGCTGCTGCTGCGCGAGATTCGCGATGCCGTGAAAAAATAAGCCGCTGCCGGCCAAAAGAGCGGCGCCCTGATATCGATAACTGGAGGAAACGATGAATCGCATCCGATACCTGCTGCCGGCGCTGGCGCTCGCGCTGGCCGCCACCCATGTCGCCTACGGCGCCGTCACTGTTGGCGTGACGCTGTCGGCAACCGGGCCCGCCGCTTCGCTCGGCATTCCCGAGAAGAATACGTTCGAGCTGATCGGTTCGCCGGTCATTGCCGGGCAGAAGGTCAATTTCATCATCCTCGACGACAAGTCGGATACCACCGAGGCGGTCAAGAACACGCGCAAGCTCATCAGCGAGGACAAGGTCGACGTGATCGTCGGTTCGACCGTGACCCCCAATTCGCTGGCGATGCGCGACGTCGTCGCCGAGGCCGAAGTGCCGATGATCTCGATGGCGGCATCGGCGCTGATCATCGCCCCGACCGATCCGAAGACGCACTGGGTGTTCAAGACGCCGCAGAACGACTCGCTCATGGCTGACGCGATCGCGGTGAGCATGCGCGCCAACGGCGTGCGCACGATGGGCTTCATCGGCTTCGCCGACGCCTATGGCGACAGCTGGCTGAACGAGATACGCCGTTCGGCGCAGACTGCCGGCATCAAGATCGTCGCCGAGGAGAAATACAATCGCAACGACACCAGCGTCACCGGCCAGGTGCTCAAGCTCATGAGCGCGCAGCCGGACGCGATCCTCATCGCCGGCTCGGGGACGCCGGCGGCGACGCCGCAGAAGGATCTCGTCGCCCGCGGCTACAAGGGCAAGATCTATCAGACGCACGGCGTCGCCAACGCCGATTTCCTGCGCGTGCTCGGCGCGGACGGCAACGGCACGTTGCTGCCGGCAGGACCGCTGCTGGTCTACGAGCAGCTGCCCGAGTCCAACCCGGTGCGCAAGTCGGCGGCCGAATACGTCACCCTGTACGAAGCCAAGTACGGCCCGGGCAGCCGGACCACCTTCGGCGGGCACGCCTGGGACGCCTACGTGCTGCTGCAGCGGGCGATACCCGAGGCGCTCAAGCACGGCCAGCCCGGGACCCAGGCCTTCCGCACGGCCCTGCGCGATGCCCTCGAGAGCTCGCACGAGGTTGCCGCGAGCAACGGCGTGTTCAACATCACCCCCGGCGACCACAACGGCATGGACAACCGCGCCCGGGTGATGGTCAGAATCGAAAACGGCAAGTGGGTGCTTGTCAAATAGCCGCCGGCTGACCCGCGCCGGCTGCCCGCGCGCGCGGCCATCCCTTTCTTTCCCCAACGCCGGGTCTTGACCGCCCCGGCTTGCAGCGATGGACCTTTCGATCGCCGCGCTACTCGCGCAGGACGGCATCACCAACGGCGCGATCTACGCGCTGCTCGCGCTCGCTCTGGTGCTGGTGTTCGGGGTGACCCGGGTGATCTTCGTGCCGGCGGGCGAGTTCGTCGCCTACGGCACGCTGACGCTGGCGGCGCTGCAGCTCGGCAAATCGCCCGGCACGGTGGGCTTGCTCGTCGCGCTTGCCCTGGGCGCCGGCGCGATGGAATGCGTCGCCGTGGCAAGACGCCGCGCCTGGCGCGCCCTGCCGCGCCGCCTCGGCCTCTATGTCGCCGCGCCGCTCGCCATCGCCGCGACCGTGCACCTGGCGGCACCGCTGCAGCTCTCCCTGCCGCTGCAGATCGTCCTGGCGGTGGCGAGCGTCACGGCGCTGGGACCGCTGGTGTACCGGGTCGCCTACCAGCCGCTCGCCGGGGCCTCGGTGCTGGTCCTGCTCATCGTCTCGGTGGCGGTGCATTTCGTGCTGCTCGGACTCGGCCTGTGGTTCTTCGGCGCCGAAGGCTCGCGTACCCCCGCGTTCACCAGCGCCTCGTTTCGTCTCGGCGGAGTCAATATCAGCGGCCAGAGCCTGCTGGTGCTGCTGTTCTCGATGCTGCTGATCGGCGCGCTGTACCTGTTCTTCGAGCGTACCCTCTACGGCAAGGCGCTGCGGGCGACGGCGCTCAACCGCGTCGGGGCGCGGCTGGTCGGGATCAGCCCGAATCTCGCCGGCAGCCTGACCTTCCTTCTGGCCGCACTGCTCGGCGCATTCTCGGGCGTGCTCATCGGCCCGATCACCACCGTGTATTACGACTCGGGCTTCCTGGTGAGCCTCAAGGGCTTCGTCGGCGCGATCATCGGCGGTTTGGCAAGCTATCCGCTCGCCGCCGCCGGGGCGCTGCTGGTGGGGCTGCTCGAATCGTTCTCGTCATTCTGGGCGAGCGCCTACAAGGAAGTGATCGTGTTCACGCTCATCATCCCGGTGCTGCTCTGGCGCTCGCTGAGCACGCATCAGTACGAGGACGAGCATGAGTAGCGGCACGCCGCCGCAGCCGCCGCAAGGCATGGATGTGCGCCGCATCGGACTGCTCTTCTTCCTGGCCGCTCTGGCCGTGGCGCCGCTCTTCGTGCCCCAGTTCTGGGTCACCCTGCTCAACTATATCGGCCTGTACAGCATCGTTGCCCTGGGGCTGGTGCTGCTTACCGGCGTGGCCGGCCAGACTTCGTTCGGCCAGGCAGCGTTCGTGGGGATCGGCGCCTACGTCACCGCGTATCTTTCGACGCGTTACGCGGCTTCGCCCTGGATGCCGTGGTTCAATCTCCTGCTGGGGCTCGCGTTCACCGCGGCCATCGCCGTCTGCCTGGGCTTCATCACGCTGCGCATGCGTGGCCATTACCTGCCGCTGGCGACGATCGCCTGGGGGATAAGCTTCTTTTTCCTGTTCGGCAACCTCGAGCTTGTCGGCGGCCACACCGGCTTGGGCGGAATTCCCCCGCTGTCGCTCGCCGGCCTGGAGCTGCGCAGCGAGCGCTACTTCTACTATCTGATCTGGATCATCGCCCTCGCCGCGCTGTGGATGACGCGCAACCTGCTCGATTCGCGGCAGGGGCGCGCGGTGCGCGCGCTCAAGGGCGGCATCGCCCTGGCCGAAGCGTTCGGCGTAGAGGCCGGCAGGCTCAAGATCATCGTCTTCGTCTATGCCGCGCTCCTCGCCTGCGTCTCCGGCTGGCTCTACGCCCACCTCCAGCGCTTCGTCAACCCGACTCCGTTCGGGCTCAACCAGGGCATCGAGTACCTGTTCATGGCCGTGGTCGGGGGCGCGGGCAGCGTCTGGGGCGCGGTCGTCGGCGCGACGCTGGTGACCCTGCTCAAGACGCAACTGCAGGACTGGCTGCCGCGCCTGCTCGGGCGCAGCGGCGACTTCGAAATCGTCGTCTTCGGCATGCTCATGGTGTTGTTGCTGCAACGCACGCGCGACGGCATATGGCCCTGGCTCGATGGCCTCCTGCCGGCGCGCGCGCCGCCGCCGGTCGCGGCCGCCGGGGGCAGCCTGCAGCGGCGCTCCCGCGCCGCGCACGACTCGCTGCTCGTCGTCGCCGGCGCGCGCAAGGTGTTCGGCGGCCTGGTTGCCATCAACGACCTGTCCTTCGAGATCCGCAACGGCGAGATCCTCGGCCTGATCGGTCCCAACGGCGCGGGCAAGAGCACGATGTTCAACCTCATCAGCGGCGCTCTTCCCCTGACCCGCGGCAGCATTGCGTATTGCGGCGAATCGATCGCCGGACGCAATGCCGTCGCCATTGCCCGCCTGGGGATCGCGCGCACGTTTCAGCACGTGCGCCTGCTGCCGGCGATGTCGGTGCTCGACAACGTAGCGCTCGGCGCCTACCTGCGCGGCCGGGCCGGCGTCGTGCGCGCCGCGCTCCGCCTCGACCGGGAGGAGGAGGCCATGACCAGGGCCGAGGCGGCCGCGCAGATCGAACGGGTGGGACTCTCCGCGTATCTGCACGCCCCCGCCGGCTCGCTTCCGCTGGGCGCGCAGCGACTCGTCGAGATCGCGCGCGCGCTTGCGTCCGACCCGCGTCTGCTGCTGCTCGATGAGCCGGCCGCCGGGTTGCGCTACCAGGAGAAACAGGAACTCGGGACAATGCTGCGCGGCTTGCGCGAGCAGGGAATGACCATCCTCTTAGTCGAGCACGACATGGGTTTCGTCATGGGCCTTACCGACCGCATCGTGGTCATGGACTTCGGCGTCAAGCTCGCCGAAGGGCTGCCGGCGACGATCCAGGCCGATCCGGCCGTGCTCGAAGCCTACCTGGGCGGAGTGCAGTGACCGCGCTCCTCGAGCTCGCCCGAGTCAGCGTCGCCTATGGCAAGGTCGAGGCAGTGCACGCCGCGTCGCTTACCGTCGCCGCGGGCAGCATCGTCACCGTGATCGGTCCCAACGGCGCAGGCAAGACGACGCTGCTCGGCGCGATCATGGGACTGCTTCCGTCGCGGGGCACGATTCGCTATCGCGGCCGATCCTTAGCCGGCGTGGAGGTCGAGCAGCGCGTCGCCCTCGGCTTGTGCCTGGTGCCGGAGCGGCGCGAGCTCTTCGCGGCCATGAGCGTGGCCGACAACCTCGAGCTCGGGGCGTTTCATCGCCACCGTGCCGGCGATCGCACGATCGGGCAGACGCGCGAGGAGATCTATGGTCGTTTTCCGCGGCTCGCCGAGCGCCGGCAGCAGCTCGCCGGAACCCTGTCCGGCGGCGAGCGGCAGATGCTCGCGCTGGGCCGGGCGCTGATGGCCGCGCCGAAGCTGCTGCTGCTCGACGAGCCGAGCCTCGGCCTGGCGCCGTTCATCGTCAAGGAAATCTTCAGCATCATCGCCGCGCTGCGCCGCAGCGGGGTGGCCATACTGCTCGTCGAGCAGAACGCCCGTGCGGCCCTGCAGGTCGCCGACTACGGCTACGTCCTGGAGACCGGCGAGGTCGCGATCGAAGGCGAGAGCGCCGCGCTTACCGAAGACGCCCGCATCGCGGCCACCTATCTGGGCCAGGCCCCCGGCGCGAGCGCGACGCCCCTCCACCGCCCGTAAGTGCGCGTTCCGAAACCCCGGCTTCTGGTTGCCGCCGGCGCCTGCATCGCCAGCGCGCTGTTCCTGACCTGGGCGCCGTACTTGCGCTCGCATCGGCCGCCAAGCGAATCGGACAGGGTGTTCAGCTACTTCGCCGAGAACCTCGGCGAGGCTTCCCTGTGCGAGAAGATCTCCTGGGCAGCCTTCCAGCGCTACAGCATGCTCTTCGCCGGCGGCGGAGCCTCATTCGCCCGCTCTGACTGCTACGAAAGCGTCGCCGTCAAAAACAAGGATCCTGCGCTTTGCTGGCGCGTAAGGCCGCTGGTCGATGTCAATCCGATGTCCGATGGATATTCGGCCCTTTCCTGCAGGCGTCGTGTCAGGCAGGGTAGTGGCAGTTCGGTTTCAATTGCACCGGAAACGCTGATCCGCAGCTTCGAAAGTCTCGGCTACGACGCGGACGAGTTGCAAAGCGAGGGGGTGGTCGGGCCGGTCATCCGGCCGCTGGACGTGTATCGACGCCTGGCCGCGGAGCTGGGCATCGTCGCCCGGGTCGAGCAGGCCCTCTCCCGCCCGGATGCCGCGCTCACGGCAGCCGACAAGAACTACCTCGTCCACCTGGGCGCGGTTAGCAGCGGGGATCCTCGATGGTGCGAGCGCATCCCGGCAGCGGCGGCGGTGGACACGGAACGGATTCCGTTTCGCGACTGGTGCTACCTCACGTTGGCGTACAACACCATGGACGCAAGGGTGTGCGAGCGCATGTCGCCGGCCGCGTCCGAAGCCGTTGTCATCGCCGCCAAGGGCCATGGCGTGCGGCCGGAGATCGCCGAGCAGCTCTCCGCGCGTACCCAGTGTGCGAGGATCGCGCATTGGGTGGGGCCCCGACCTCGTTACGGTCCGGAAGCACCGCAGGATCCGGCGCAGATCGAGCGGCTGATTGCGGCGACCGGAATGGTCATGCCGAAAGCGCGGGATTTGCCGCGCTATGAGATCGCGGCCTATTACGAACGTTTTCTCGACGCCCTGCGGGAGGTGCGCCCCGGCGATCCGCGGCGCGCGGCGGCGCGCACCAAGCTCATCGCCAGGATCAAGGCGCTGCCCGACACGGAGTAAGGGCGGCGGCGGGCAACCGCATCGAGCCGTTGCCATCACCCTGTCTCTGGGCAGGAGTACCCGGGTGTCGTAGCATCTTTTGCGCCCCGGACTCGCCGCAGAGCTAGCCCAGACCGCAGATGAGAAATCGCGAGCCCATCTCCAAACCTGGCCGGTGTGCGAAGCCGGCCGACGCCAGGCATTGTTGCGCGAATGCCTTCAGGCGATTGCGCCGTCCGCAGGGCTTCGCGCCGCTGGTCGCGGCGGTGCTGCTGCCCATGGTCTTCCATGCCTCGGGCGTGCAGGCGGATGCCCCCCCGTACCCGGTGCGGCCGATCAGGCTCATCGTGCCTTTCCCTCCGGGAGCCGGCACCGACACCGTGGCACGGGTGGTGGCGCAGCAGCTCGGCGCGAGCCTGCCGGCAACGGTCGTCGTCGAGAACCGGCCCGGCGCCGGGGGCGCGATCGGCGCCAAGGATGTGGCCCACGCCGCTGCCGACGGCTACACGCTGCTCTTCGTCGCCTCGCCGTTCACCACGGTCGCGGCGGCGTCGAAGGACGCAGGCTACGATCCGCTGCGCCAGTTCACGCCGGTGGCACCCATCGCGGCGGGGCCGCTGGCCTTTGTCGTCAATCCACAGGTCGAGGCCAGGACCATGCGCGAGTTCATCGCCCTGGCGCGAGCCCAGCCGGGCAAGATCAACTACGGCTCCGCCGGCACAGGCAGCGTCAACCACCTCGCGCTGGAGCTGCTCAAGTTGCGCACCCGGACGGACATCGTGCACATACCGTACAAAGGCATTGCGGCTGCGATCCAGGACCTGCTGGCGGGGCGGATCGAAGCGATCACGGCATCGATCCCGGCAACGCTGCCGTACCTGGCGCAGAACCAACTGCGCGTGCTGGCGGTGACCGGGCCGAAGCGCTCGCCGCTGCTGCCCGACGTGCCGACGTGGCAGGAATCCGGCATCGACAACGCCCAAGTGAGCAACTACTGGGGCATCGTCGCGCCGGCAGGAACGCCGCGGGCAATCGTGCTGCGGCTCGATGCCGCGGTGATGAAGCTTTTGTCGCAGCCGCAAGTGCGCGAACGCCTCGAGCAGGAAGGCGCGGAGCTCATTCCAGGGCCGCCGGAGTCCTTGGGCGCGCTGATCGAAGGGGATCTGCAACGCTGGCAGAAGCTGATCGCCGAGGCAGGACTGCGCCTGGAGTGATCGGGCGGCGCTACGCGATCCCCTCGCTTATTGCAATTGTCTGGCTCGAAGGAGATGACGCCATGAACAAGCATTTGCTAAACCGCCGTCAATTCAGTGCACGTTGCGTGGCCTTCGGCCTATCTGTTCCCGGCTTAGGTTCGACGCTCGCGGCGCGAGCAGCTGCACAGGTTGTCGGTGGCGGCGCGGCAGCGCAGGCTGCAGCGCGTAGCGTAAAGCTTCCGGACGGCACTACCGTTACGGCACTCGGTCAAGGCTGCTGGCATCTCGGCCAGGGAAGGCATCCGGAAGCTGTGGAGGAAGAGGCGCTGCGCACCGGCATTGCGCTGGGCATGACGCTAATCGATACCTCTGGAAACTATGGAAAGGGCCGCTCCGAGCAATTCATTGGTCAGGTGATTGCCGGACAACGCGAGCGCATATTTCTGGTCTCCAAGGTGGAGGGCAATGAAGTGTCTGGCGATGGTATCGCGCGTGCCTGCGCGGCGAGCCTGGCTCGTCTGGGCACCGACTATCTGGATCTTTATTTGCTGCATTTTCCGGTGTCCAGCGCGCTATTCCCCGGCGTTGTGGCGGCATTTGAACAACTACGCGCGGCGGGGAAGATTCGCGCCTGGGGCGTATCCAATTTCAACGTTGGCCAGATGGAAGATCTGTTCCGCGTTCCAGACGGCCCTCGCTGCGCAACCAATCAGGTCCCTTACAGCCTGAACAACCGGCGCATCGAGCGCGATCTTTTGCCGTGGTGCAAGGCGCACAATTTGCCGGTCATGGCGTACTCTCCGCTCGGCGGCGACAATAACCTGGTGTTAGGTGACCCCGCGCTGCTGCAGGTCGGCACTGTGTGTGGTTGCTCGGCCGCGGCGGTCGCGCTCGCCTGGGTGATTCGCAGCGGCAACGTTATCGCAATTCCTGAATCCGGCTCTCCGGCGCACGTCAAGGAAAACGCCGTGGCGCTGTCGATGGCCCTCGCGCCGCGAGATCTGCAGGCTTTGGATGCGGCGTTTCCCGGACCGTTCGCGAGCAAGCCCTAACGACGACAGCCGGTACCAAGGGCGGCGGGACTCGAAGACGCTTGTTTCAAGCCTGAAAAGACGCTAAAAAGCAAATTGACGCGGCTACGGATAGGCGCGGATGCCTGACGGGACTTCGGGCCGGGCTCAACTTGGGGAGAATGAAGGTGCGCACGAGAACAGTTCACGCGGTGATGCTGGGCGTGGCCCTGGCTGCCGTAACGGTCACCTTGGCGTCTGCTTCACCGATCACTTTCGATTTCACCTATTCTGGCGGCGGCGCGACGGCCGTCGGCAACATTACCTTCGAAAGCACGTTGCTCCCTAATCCAGGAAGCAAAGCGTTTGCTTTGCCGAATCCGGCGATTCTGGCTCTCAACGTAACGGTCTCTGGCGCATCCGCGGGCAATGGCACTTTCGGTATCGGCTCCTTCAATGAGGTGCTGTGGAATACGAACGGTGTCACGCTCAACTTTTCGAAGAGTCTCATCGGGCAAGCGGGTTGGGGCCCCGGTATAGGCGGTGATTTCAACCTGTTTGGAACGGCGGCGCCCGCGCCCGTGGGAGTGGACCCCTTCCTCCTTGGTGCAAACTTCGGAGCGGGCACTGACATGACCCTCGCCCAGATGGCGCCGCAGTCGGCGCAGCAAATACCCGCGCTCGACCACTGGAAACTCGGGCTGCTGATGCTTCTTGTCGGCGCTGCGGGGATCTTGTTCATCCGCCGCAGGGAGTCAGCGCGGTTTACGAGTTGAGTTTTTTCAGGGCGATGCTACTTTCCCGTCAACACACCCCTTCGATCTGCGGGGGTCGGGATTCATGCCTCCTCCCCCCAAGCCTCTGGCACCGCCCGCGGGAGTGGCTTCGACACCGTCGCGGTGGCCGAGTGGGGTGATCCCCTGGTGGCGACCTGCTTGGCGCGAGCGGGAGCGTGGCTACCAGCAAACATGCGGTGCTGATCGCCGGTGGTGGTCCGACGGGGCTGATGCTGGCGGGCTCGCGCGTAGGCGGTCTGCTGCCGCGCACCATCGAGATTCTCGCTTCGCGTGGAATCGCCGATCGGCTCCTCTCGCAGGGGCGGAAGCACCAGGTCAAGATGTCCGCCGTAACCGATCAGGTCACGGCAGGCGGCCCACTGCGGGTCTTCACGCTGTTGCACAATGCTTGGCCGGTGCTGCTCAGCTTCGGTGAGCCCGGCGGCTTCTGCATCACTCCATGGGCGGATAAGGGCCGTCACGGAAGTCCGGGAGCATGTCTGCTGCTCTTGGGCCATGGCGGGACGGTCGCCCAGGTATCTTAGCCCCCCTGCGAGGGGCAAACCAGGGAGGCGCCATGCATCCAGCTGTGCTCATCGACGCGCTCAAGCGAGTCTTGAAAGGTCGCGGAATCACTTACGCGCGGGTGGCGGAGGGACTCGGCATGAGTGAGGCCGGCGTGAAGCGGATGTTCTCTCGCCGCGACTTCACGCTGCAGCGCCTCGACGATGTGTGCCGCATCGCCGGTCTGGACTTCGGCGAACTTGCACGCGACGCCACGGCGCAGCCTGCGGGGATGACTCATCTCACCGTTGTGCAGGAAGAGGAGATCATTTCGGGCGGTCCCAAGCTCATGCTCATTGCGCTGTGCGCGGTGGGCAATTGGACGCTTGAGCAGATACTCGATACATACGATATTTCCCGTGCCGAATGCATTCGCTGTCTGGCACGGCTTGACCGGCACGGGATCATCGAACTCGCACCGGACAACCGAATCCGTTCGCGCATCGATCGCACGTTCTCATGGCTTCCGAATGGGCCGTTTCAGAGATACTTCCGTGCGCGGGTCGAGTCCGAGTACCTTGCCTCCAAATTTGACCGTCCCGGCGAACTCTTCCTGTTCATCAGCGGGATGCTTTCTCGCGGAAGCCGAGCGGAGGTGACCGCGCGGATGCGTCGGATCGCCGGTGAATTTGGCGAGTTGCATGCAGCCGATCGCGCCCTTCCCCTGTCCGAGCGTCACGGCGCGAGCATCCTGCTCGCGATACGGCCATGGGAGCCGCGCGAGTTTCGGGTGCTCCGCCGGCAGAATCGCGCCCCGGTGCCGGCCGGCATGTTTTTGAATCCAACGCTTGAGCAGCCGACTCCTTCGAAGAGACGTCGCGGCAAGGATTAAACCCGCCCGGTAGCGTTGGCGGAACCCGGCGGTAGCGTGCGGCGCTCCCCTTCGAACAGCACTCGACATCGTTGCACGCGCGGCGGATCGTGGCGCCGCTGGTAGGTCCCCGTCTCGCGGGAGGACACGATGTCAAGAGCCAGGGTTCGTTCGCTCGGACAGTACGGACACCCCGGACCAACCTATGCGTTCGGTCCGGCCTCGCTTTATGGAGGCCTCATTGCCGGCATTGCGACTTGCGCCGTGCTCGGTTGCGCCGGCTCCCGAACGTCTACCGAGTAGAGCTTCAGCTTCGGTCGGTCAATTGGTCTGGCGGCTCGGATGAGGAGGCTTCAAATGTACGGGACACTTAGAACAGCTTGCCTGGTTTCGCTTCTTTCCATTCTTGCTGGTTGTGGCGGCAAAGACTTCGTGCGTCCCAACCCGGAAGAGTTCAAACTGGGTCAAACAACCTACGCACAAGTGATTCAGCGAATGGGCGAGCCAAGAAGGGCGGGCGATGCTCTCAAGAATGGAAAAACCGTGAAGGCTGTCACCTACGTATACGCTTCGAAGGGAGGCGAGCCTTTGGAAGCGGACGTAATACCCGCTCGCGCTTTGACCTACTATTTCTATGACAACACGTTGGTTGGTCAAGAATTTATTTCTTCATTCAAGTCCGACAACTCGAATTTCGACGCTAAGCTGGTCGAGAGCATCAAGAAAGGTCAAACGACGCGCGCGGAAGTAATTGGGTTGCTTGGGGAGCCAACGGCAACGTTCGTTCCGCCCATGGTCAAGGAAACCTCCGGTGAAGCGATTGGATACACTTATCAGGCAATTCGAGGCGGCTTGTTTAGTGGCCTAAAGAGCTCTGTCAAGGTTCTAAGAATTTCGTTTGATGACAAGGGTCTAGTTTCGGATATCGAATATACGTCCGCGGACAACAAGTAAACTGCGTCCGGCATCAAGCCACCTGGTGGCCGATAGAGGAATGGCGCGCGTAAGGTGAGCGAATGCCTGGCTGCGGCGGAGCCGGGTCGGATCCTTCTACTGGGATATTTGGGCAGCGGCACCCATGGCAGTAGCGTCCGTCTTAGGTTCGGGGCCTTGTGCCGCGCGCCGTGCGCCCCGACAATATCGAGCTCCAGGCGGTCCCCCCGCCGTCAAGGATCTCCGTGACCGATCTTTCCGTTCCCGCTCTCAATCCGGCCCTGCTCGAGCAGGCGACGCAGCTGCTGCTCGCGCCAGCGGCCCTGGAATTCCACCACCTGGCGCAGGTTCTTGCCGATATCCATGTGCATCACGTGGATTACGCCGACCTCTATTTCCAGTACTCGCGGTTCGAGAGCTGGAGCCTCGAAGAGGGGATCGTCAAGTCGGGCTCGTATTCGATTGACCGCGGCGTCGGCGTGCGCGCCGTCGCCGGCGAAAAGACCGCCTTCGCCTACTCCGACGACATCAGCATGGAGGCGCTCGCCCAGGCGGCGAGCGCAACACGCGCCATCGGCAGGCAGGGCCAGTCGGCGGTCGCCGCGATCGAGCACATGGGCAGCGCGCGCGCCTTGTACGCCCCGCGCGACCCGGTGGTGACGCTCACCGATGCCGACAAGGTCACGCTGCTCGAGCGTCTCGAGCGCATGGCCAGGGCCCGTGACCCGCGCGTGGCGCAGGTCATGGCCTCGCTTGCCGGTGAGTATGAGGCGGTGCTTGTGGTGCGCAGCGACGGGCTCATCGCGGCCGACGTGCGGCCGCTGGTGCGCCTGTCGCTCAGCGTCATCGTCGAGGAAGACGGGCGTCGCGAGCAGGGCATGGCCGGCGGCGGCGGCCGCCTCGATTACGGCTATTTCGACGCCGCGCTGCTGCAGGACTACGCGGCCAAGGCCGTCGACCAGGCCCTGCTCAATCTGCGCGCCCGCGCGGCACCCGCAGGCACGATGACGGTGGTGCTCGGACCCGGCTGGCCCGGCATCCTGCTGCACGAGGCGATCGGACACGGCCTGGAGGGCGATTTCAACCGCAAGGGCACCTCGGCCTTTTCCGGTCGCGTCGGCGAGCGGGTCGCGGCGGCCGGGGTAACGGTGGTCGACGACGGCACGCTTCCCGACCGCCGCGGGTCGCTCAACGTCGACGACGAGGGCAACCCGACCCAACGCACCGTGCTGATCGAGGACGGGATCCTCAAAGGCTACATGCAGGACACGCTCAACGCGCGCCTGATGGGCGTCGCGCCGACGGGCAACGGGCGGCGCGAGTCGTTCGCGCACGTCCCCATGCCGCGCATGACCAACACCGTGATGCTCAATGGCGATCGCGATCCGCAGGAAATCATCGCCTCGGTCCGCGACGGCCTGTACGCGGTCAACTTCGGCGGTGGCCAGGTCGACATCACCAACGGCAAGTTCGTGTTCTCGGCGGCCGAAGCCTGGAAGATCGAGAATGGGGCGCTGGCCTACCCGGTCAGGGGCGCGACGCTCATCGGCAACGGGCCCGACGCGCTGACGCGGGTGGCGCTCATCGGCAATGATTTCGCACTCGACGGCGGCATCGGCACCTGCGGCAAGGACGGGCAGAGCGTCCCGGTGGGCGTCGGGCAACCGACGTTGCGCATCGACGGCCTGACCGTGGGCGGAACCGTTTAGCGCTAGTGCAAAGGTCCTGCGGGTGGCGCCGCCGCCATTGCCGGCGCCGGTGACGAGTGGTGCATCACCACGCGCCATCCCGAGGGCGTGCGCAAGAAGACGTTGGTGGCGATTGCCGCGCCGCGCGGCTTCGGATCGCTGCCCACCGTGACGTGCTCGATCGCGCTCTGCATCGCCAGGCCGACGGTTTCGATGACCACGATCTCGTCGAGTCGAAACGACAGCTTGGTCTCGCCGCTGAACAGCTGCTCCCAGCCGGCGCGTACCGCGTCGTAGCCGACCAGGCGCGGTCCGCCGGGATGGACGCAGACGATGTCCTCGTCTTCGGCCCACGCCGCCATCATCGCCTCGAGGTCCTTGGCCTCGAATGCCTGGTAGAAGGCGAGCGCGGCGTCCTGGGGCGAAGTGAATATTGTCGGGGTGCGGGCCTTGGCCATCTTCGAGTCGGGCTTTCAGGTGGAGGCGTTGCGCGCGAGGCCGTAGACCACCTCGACGCTCAACTCGCGCATGCATTTGAAATGGCCGAGCGGGCATTCGCGCTTGAAGCAGGGGCTGCAGGCGATGTCGATCTTGGCGATATGCGCGAGTGGCGAGAGCGGCGGCGTGTGCGCAGGTGAGGAAGAGCCGAAAAGAGCCACCAGGGGGCGGCCGACCGCTGCGGCCGCGTGCATCAATCCGGAATCGTTGCTCACTACGGTTGCGGCCAGCGACAGCAGGTCGATCGCCGTGCCCAGATCGGTGCGACCGGTCAGATCGCGCACGCCGGCCAGCGCGGTCGCGATCGGCATGGCGGCGGGCTGGTCGTTGGGCGAGCCCAGCAGCCAGACCGCGTAGCCGTCGTCGAGGAGCCTGCGCCCGAGGGCGATGAAGTGCTCCGCCGGCCAGCGTTTCGCCGGCCCGTATTCGGCGCCCGGGCAGAGGATGGCGATCGGGCGGTGCGTGGACAGCGTAAGAGCGCGCATCGCGGCGGCCGCGTTGGCGGCGTTGGGTACCAGCACCGGCGCAGGCGGTGTGGAAACCGGCTGCCCCTTGGGCACGGAGAGGGCGACGAAATGATCGACCAGCCGCGGCAGGACCTTGCGCTCGGCGCGGCGCGCTTCGGTGAGCAGCGGCCGCCGCCCCTCGCCGCCGTAGCCTACCCGGTGCGGGATGCCGGCGAGCCACGGGATGAGCGCCGACTTGAATGAATTGGGGAGCACGAAACAGCGCGTGTAGCCGCGCGAACGGATCTCGCGCGCCAGCTCGCGCCGGCGCTTGAGCGCGAGTTCACCGTGGCGGAATGGGCTGTCGATGATCTGGCCGATGCCGCGCATGCGTGCGTACACCGGCGCGCACCATGGCGGCGCAAGCACGTCGACGAGCGGTTCCTCGAGTGGTTCGTCGCGCAGCACGGCAACCAGCGGTTCGGACAGGATCGCGTCCCCCACCCATGACGGCGCGACGATCAGGTTGCGTTCGGCCATGACGGCTGCGCGGCAAGGGGCGGCCGCCGGCGGCTTCGTGCCGGGCGACGGCGCTAATGCGTGCCCTGGCGCGTCGTCCCCTTGAGCCGGTAGCGCGTGCCGCAGTACGGACACATCGCCTCGCCCTCCGCGGCGAGATCGAGAAACACCCTCGGGTGGCTCGACCACAGCGGCATAGCCGGGTTGGGGCAATGCAGCGGCAAGTCCTTCTCGCTCACTTCAACGACGGGCGGCGCGCTGGCGTCGGGGAGCGACATAGTCGATGGAGCCGGCATGGGGATCTACGGGTGTCAGCCAGGACTGGTACTTGGCGTTGCGTCCGTTGACGACGTCGAAGAACATCGCCTGCAGCACTTGGGTGATCGGACCGCGGTGCCCCGCGCCAATCGGGCGGTTGTCGAGCTCGCGGATCGGCGTGACTTCGGCTGCCGTCCCGGTGAAGAACGCCTCGTCGGCGATGTAGAACTCGTCGCGCGTGATCCTCCGCTCGACCACCGGGATGCCGCGTTCCGCGGCGAAGGTCATGATGGTGCTGCGTGTAATACCGTTGAGCGCACCGCCGGCCAGGTCGGGGGTGTGGAGCTTGCCGTCGCGCACCAGGAACACGTTCTCGCCGGAGCCCTGGCAGACGAAGCCCTGCGGGTCGAGCAGCATCGCTTCCTCGTAGCCATCGTGAGTGGCTTCCTGGTTGGCGAGGATCGACACCGCATAGTTGCAGACCGCTTTCGCCTGGCACATCGTGACGTTCGGGTGATGATGCGTGAACGACGAGGTCTTGACCCGGATTCCCTTCTCCAGCCCTTCGGCGCCAAGGTAGGCCCCCCAGGGCCACGCCGCGATCGCCACCCGCACCGGGTTGGACTTCGCCGCGACGCCCATCGCCTCGGAGCCGTAGAAGGCGAGCGGGCGCAGGTAGCACGAATCCAGGCCGTTGCTGCGCACGCACTGCTTTTGCGCCGCATCGATCTCGTCTTTGCCATACGGGATCTTCATGCCGAAGATCTGGGCCGAGCGGTACAGGCGGTCGGTGTGGTCGCGCAGGCGGAAGATGGCGGGCCCCGCCGCGGTCGAATAGCAGCGCACCCCTTCGAACACGCCCAGCCCGTAATGCAGGGTATGAGTCAGGACGTGGGTGTTGGCCTCGCGCCAGGGCACGAGCTTGCCGTCGTACCAGATGAAGCCGTCGCGGTCTGCCATCGACATGGCGTCTGCCCTTGGTGTCGCAAAACCAGTATTTTAGCCGAAATCGGCGGCCCGCCCGGGGCCCGAGGGCCCCTGCCACGGCGCGCCGAATACGCGCTGCCACAATTCACCGACGCTTGCGCGTCGCGCCGCCTGCGGCGCCGGGGGAACGCGCGCCTGCGGCGCGCCCTGGAGCCGGATCTGGTGCTGCAGACGCCGATACTCACGATAGGCATCCGCGACCCGGGTGGCCAGCGTCGCCGGGATGAGATCGAGACTGCCGGCAAGGCCGAGCAGAGCGATGTTGCCCGCGTTGGCGGTGAGCTCCGGATGGCGGGCGCTGTGCAGCAGTACCAGGTATTGCACGCTGAACTCGACATCGACCATCCCGCCCGGATCATGCTTGAGATCGAACAGGGCGCTCGGGTTGGGGTGGCCCTGATGCATGCGGCGGCGCATGTCGACGACATCCGCGGAGAGCCGCGGCGCATCGCGTGGCAGGCGCAGGATCGCCTCGCGGGCCTGTTCGAATGCGGCACCGATCGCGGCATCGCCGGCGACGAAGCGCGCCCGCGACAGCGCCTGGTGCTCCCAGGTCCACGCCTGCTCGCTCTGGTAGCGGCAGAACGCGGCCAGGCTCGATACGACGAGGCCGCTGGCGCCGTCGGGGCGCAGCCGCAGGTCGGTGTCGTAGAGCCGGCCAGCCGCGGTGGCGCTGCTGAGCCAGGTATTGAGGCGGTGGGCGAGCCGCGCATAGCGCTCCGCCGCGAGCTCATCGGGGTCGTCGTACAAGAACACGAGGTCGAGGTCGGACGCGTAGCCCAGTTCCTTGCCGCCGAGCTTGCCGTAGCCGATGATCGCGAACTTCGGCGGCGGCGGGTGCGCCTGACTATGCATGTGCGCCCAGCAATGCTCGAGCGTGGCGGCGAGCACGATGTCCGCCAGGGCCGACAGATGGTCGGCAAGCCGCTCGACGCTGAGCAGGCCGTTGAGATCCTGCGCCAGCAGGCGAAACACCTGCGCCTGCTGGAAGTGGCGCAGGGCGTCCATCTGCCGCTCGGCGTCGCCGGCGTGCGCGCGCAGCGCGAGCTCGAGCTCGGTCGACCAGGCGCCCCAGTCGGGCTCGGCGAGCAGGACGCGGCTGTCGAGCAACTCATCGAGCAGCAGTGGATGCCGCGTCAGGTAATCGGCGGCCCAGGCGCTGGCGGCCATCAGCTGCGCCAGTCGTGGCAACACCGGGGGGTGCTCGACGAGCAACGCGAGGTAGACGCTGCGGCCGCTTACGGCTTCGAGCAGCGCCAGCAGGCGGCCAAAGACGACCTCCGGATCGACGCCGCTCGCCGTCGCTGCCAAGGCGGCCGCGCGCAGCAGTTGCGGCAGCAGTGTGTCGAAACGCGCGCGCGAATGCGTCGGCAGCTGCAGGTAGCGGGGGCCCTGGCGCACGCGGGCGAGCGTAGCGATGAGCGCCGCGGGCGCGCGGTAGCCCGCGGCGAGGAGAGCCGCGCACTGGGCATCCTCGGGGGCGGGGTCGAGCCAGACCGGCCCCAGGGGATCGTCGTCGCCGCCCGCCTCCTCGGCGAACACCGCCGCGAAGTGCCGTTCAACCGCGTCGCGGTGGGTGCCGAGCTCGGCCTGCATCGTCGCGACGTCGGGCGCGCCGCAGGCGCGCGCGAGCAGCGCGAGCTCGTCCGGGTCGGTCGGGACGTCGTGTGTCTGCTGGTCATCCCGGTACTGCAGGCGATGTTCGAGATTGCGCAGGTAGACGTAGGCCGCGCACAGCTCGGCGATGGCAGGGCCGGGCAGCTGGCCGCGGGCGCCGAGTGCCGCGAGAGCCGGCAGCGTGGCGCGCACGCGCAGGGTCGGCTCCTTGCCCCCGCGCACCAGCTGCAGTGCCTGGACGATGAATTCGATTTCCCGGATGCCACCCGGGCCGAGCTTGATGTTGCGCGCATGGTCCTTGCGTCGGCCCTGTTCCCGGATCTGCCGGTGCACGTCGCGCAAGCCGGTATAGGCGTCGTAGTCGAGGTACTTGCGGAATACGAACGGGATGATGAGCTGCTCGAGCTCGGTGCTCCGGTCGCCGGTGAGCGGCCGGGCCTTCAGCCACGCGTAGCGCTCCCACGTCCGCCCCTGGGTAAGCAGGTATTGCTCGAGCGCCGAGAACGACGAGGCAAGCGGACCGCTGTCGCCGTAAGGGCGCAGGCGCATGTCGACGCGGAACACGAAGCCGTCGGCAGTGACATCGGCGAGCGCGGCGATGACCCGGCGTCCGAGGCGATCGAAGAACTCCTGGTTGGCCAGCGCCCTGGGGCCCGAGGTGGCTCCTTCTTCGGGGTAGACGAAGACCAGATCGACATCCGATGACACGTTGAGCTCGCCGCCACCGAGCTTGCCCATGGCGACCACGACCAGGCGCTGCGGCCGGCCGCTGTCCGCGCCAATGGGCTCGCCGTGGGCCCGGGCGAGTTCCCCGTGATGCAGATCGACCGCGGCGGTGATGGCCGCTTCCGCCAGCCGGGTCATCGTGGCGCAGACTTCAGTCAGGTCGGCGCGGCCGGTCAGATCGCGCAGCAGCGTGCCGAGCACGACACGCTGGCGCCAGCGCCGCAGCGCCGGCGCGAGTGCCGCGCCATCGGCTGCCGCCGCGAGCTCGTGCTGGCAATTCTCAAGCGCCGGCGGCTCGTCGACGGCAGCGACAAGATGCGCGACGAGCTCGGGCCGCGCGCTGCTGAGGCGTGCGGCGTAGCGGCTGAACTCGAGCGCCTCGGCGAGGTCCATCGGGGTCAGGCTTCCGGCGGGGGGCACATCCAAGAGTAAAATCAGCGCCCAAGCCTATCACGCCATGCAACAAGTACGCCCCAATCCGTTCTGGATTACCGTGGCCGCGCTGCCGACTGCGGTGGTGCGCATCACCGCACGCGTGTTGATCGCGCTCGTCGCGCTGTTCTGCGCCCTGCTCCTGATCACCCGTTTCGTCATCTTTCCCCAGCTCGAGAACTATCGAGGGCGCATAAGCGCGATGCTCGAGGAGCAGATCGGCGAGCCGGTCGAGCTCGGCGCTCTGGCCGGCGCCTGGGATGGATGGAACCCGCGCCTGGATATCACGGATCTTCGCGTCGTCGACGGCAAGTCCGGCACGCCGCTGCTCCTGCTGCCCGCCGTTCACCTCACCGTGGCCTGGACCTCGCTGCTGTTCGTCGACCTGCGCTTCAAGGAGGCGGTGCTTGACCGTCCGCACCTCGACGTGCGGCGTGACGCGCAGGGCGTGCTGCACATGGCCGGTCTGACAGTCGGCCCGGGGAACGGCGACGCGGCGCCGGCCGAGTGGCTGTTGCGGCAGCGCCGGATCCTGATCCACGACGGCACGATCACCTGGCGCGATGAGCAGCGCGAGGCACCCCCGCTCGAGCTCACGCGGGTCGAGTTGCGGATGGAGAATCGGTTCGGCCGCCATCGCTTCGGCCTGACCGGGGCGCCTCCGGCCGGCATTGCAGCGCCGATCGATCTGCGCGGCGACGTCACCGGACACTCGCTGGCCGATTGGCGCAACTCGTCGGGACGGCTGTACGCACGACTCGATTACGCCGACGTGGCCGCCTGGCAGGCTTGGCTGCCGCTACCCTACGCGGTCAAGAGCGGCAAGGGTGCGGTGCGCGTGTGGCTCGAATACGCCGGCGGAGAGGTGCGCGCGGGGGTGGCCGACCTGGTGCTGGTCGACGTGCAGGCGACGCTCGCGCCGCAGTTGCAGGAGCTCGCGCTGTCGCGTCTCGATGGCCGGGTCGGATGGCGCAGCGACGGCAGCCAGCGAGAGATCTTCGCCGAGCACCTGGGCTTCAACGGCGCGGGCGGAAGCCATTTCGATCCGACCGACTTCAAGCTGGTGTTGCGCTCCGCATCGGGTGCGCGGCCCGGAAGCGGGCAGATGCAGCTTAGCAATCTGCAGTTAGTCCCGCTCATGCAGGTGGCGGCGAGTCTGCCCTTGCCGGAGCGCTGGCGGCAGGAGCTGGCGCGCTACAACCCGCGCGGCACGCTTGCCGAGGGAAACCTGCAGTGGCAGGGGGATGCCACCGCCCCGGAGAGCTTTGTGGCCAGCACGCGCTTCACCGACCTCGGTATCGATGCACAGGACGGGTTTCCGGGGGTCACCGGCCTGTCGGGCAGCTTCGAGGCGACCGACCGCGGCGGGTCGATGGTCCTGCAGAGCCGGTCGATGCTCATCGATCTGCCGCGCTTGTTCGCGGAACGGCTTGCGCTCGACAGCCTGCGCGGTCGCATCGGCTGGGAGCGCAACGGCGCCGCCATCGCGGTGAGCCTTGCCGGCGTCGACTTCGCCAATGCGCAGATCGCCGGCACGGCGAGTGGCACCTATCAAACCGTCGAGGGCGGCCCGGGCACGATCGATCTCAGCGTGCAGCTGCCGCACGCCGACGTGCGCGATGTGTATCGCTACGTGCCGGTGACCGTGTCCGACGCGGTGCGCGAGTGGCTGCGGCGAGGGCTCGTCAGCGGGACGGCGAGCGACGTGCGGCTGCGCCTGTCCGGCGACCTGGCAGATTTTCCGTACGCCGACGGCAAGAAGGGACAGTTCCTGGTGACCGCCAAGGCGCAAGGGGTGACCCTCGATTACGCCGAGCATTGGCCGCCGCTGACCAATATCGACGCCGACGTGCGCTTCGAGGGCGCGCGCATGAGCATCGAGGCGCAGAAGGGGCAATATGTCGACGCCGCGCTCGCACCGACCAAGGCGGAGATCGTGAACTTGCGCGCCGCCTACCCGCTGCTCAGCGTCAGCGTGGCCGGTGCCGGCCCGACCGCGAGTTTCCTGAGCTACGTCAACGACAGCCCCATCGCCGGCTGGATCGAGCATTTCACCGACAATGCCGTGGCAACCGGCACGGGCAATCTCGCGCTCAAGCTCGAGCTGCCGCTCGGCAAGAGCGCCGATGACCACATCGTCGGCAGCTACACATTTGCCGGCAACCACGTCAAGCTGAGCGATCTGCCGGCGCTCAACCATCTCAATGGCACGCTCGCCTTTAGCGGCCACGAGGTGCAGACATCGCAGCTCACCGCCGACCTCCTGGGCGGCCCGGCGCAGTTCACGATCAGCAGCGACGAGGATCATGTCCGTGTTTCCGGCAAGGGCACCGCGGACACGTCCTTGCTGCGGGTCGAATACCCGCAGCTCGTCCTGGCGCGGCGGATTTCCGGCAACACCGACTGGCAGCTCGCGCTCGTCGCCGGCAGTGACGCGACGACATGGACGCTCGACAGCAATCTAAACGGTGCGATGCTCGACCTCCCCAAGCCGATGGCCAAGGCGATGGCCGAGTCTGTGCCGCTCGAGGTCGTCCACCGCAGCGGCGCGGACGGCCGCGACAACATCGTCGTCCGCTACGGGCGCATCGGGCAGCTCACGCTCGAGCGGCGACGGACAGATTCCGGCATGACCACCGAGTCGGGCCTGCTCGCCCTCGGCGGGGTCGGTGGCGAAGCCGACCGGCCAGGGCTTTGGGTGCGCGGGCGAGTCGACTCCCTGAACGCCGATGGCTGGCTGGTGGTCAAGCACGAGATCGACTCGCCTGCTTCCGGCGAGGAATTTTCTCTTGCCGGCGTCGACGTGACGGTGCGCGAACTCGAGCTCTTCGGCCGGCAGTTGAATGACCTGCACGTCAGCGCCAGCCATGCGCCGGATGCATGGCAGATCGGGCTCAACGGCCGCGAGCTGGCCGGAACGGCGCGCTGGCAGGGGGCCGGCACGGGGCGACCGAACGGGCGCATCGTGGCGCACCTGCAGCGGCTGACCGTCCCGGGACCTGCGGCCGACGCGGCGCCGAGCAAGCCGGAGCCGGTGACCGCCGCCAACCCGTGGCCGGAAATCGACATCGTGTCCAACAGCTTCCTGCTGCATGATCGCGATCTGGGCAAGCTGGAAATGACCGCCCAGCCGCTCGGCTCCGATTGGCAGATCCAGCAGCTGGTGCTCAGCAATGACGACGGCAAACTCTCCGCGCAGGGGTGGTGGCGCGTCGCCGGGCACAGCCAGCAGACGAAGCTCGATGCCGATCTTGACGTCGTCGACGCGGGCCGCTACCTGGCGCGCTTTGGGCTGCCCGGTGCGGTCACCGGGGCCGCGTCGAAGATCCATGGCCAGGTCAGCTGGGAGGGCGGCCCGCAGGCGTTCGACTACCCGACGCTCAACGGCAGTTTCAGCATCAAATCCGGACCGGGCCAGTTCCTCCAGGTCGATCCTGGCGTCGGCAAGCTGCTTGGCGTGCTGTCGCTGCAGTCGTTGACGCGCCGGCTCTCGCTCGATTTTCGCGATCTGTTCGGCGAGGGTTTCGCATTCGATGAAATCACCGGTGACGTGCGCATTCAGGAAGGGGTGATGAAGAGCGACAACCTAAGCATCGTCGGGCCGGCGGCGCGCGTGGCGATAAGCGGCGAGGCCGACATCGCGCACGAAACGCAGCAGCTCAAGGTTCGCGTGCAGCCGACGCTGTCGGCCAGCCTGTCGGTGGGCGCGGCGGCGCTGATGATCGCCAATCCGATCGTCGGCGCCGCCATCGGAGCGGGGTCGTGGCTGGCGCAAAAGGTGCTGCAGGATCCGTTCGAACAGATGTTCTCCTTCGAGTACGTGGTCAGCGGCAGCTGGTCGAACCCGCGCGTCGAGCGGGTCGGCCACCAGCCGAGCACGGTCGTCGGTCCGACCGGAGCGCTCGACTTCGGGCCGGTCAATCCGCGATGAGCCGCGAGCCGTTTCGCGTCGCGGCGGTGCAGACGCTCTCCGGCGGCGATGTCGCGGCCAACCTGGAGGCGATCGAGCCGCTCATCGTCGAGGCTTCGCGGCGCGGCGCGCAGCTTGTCCTGCTGCCGGAGAATTTCGGCATATTCGGCAAGCGCGCCACGGACAAAGTCGCGGCGCGCGAGGCGGACGGCGAGGGCGTGCAGCAGGCGTTTCTGGCCCGCGTTGCGCGGCAGTGCGCGATCTGGCTGGTCGGCGGCACGGTGCCCATCGCCATCGCCGACCCGCTGCGCGTGCGCGCCGCCTCGCTGGTCTACGCGCCGGATGGGCGGCGCATGGCGCGTTACGACAAGATGCACCTGTTCGCCTTCAGCCAGGGCGACGAACGCTACGACGAGGGCCGGACCATCGAGCCCGGAACGCAGCCGGTCGCCTTCGACGCGCCCTGTGGCCGCGTCGGCCTGTCGGTGTGCTACGACCTGCGCTTCCCGGAGCTCTATCGGCAGTTGGGCGAGGTCGCGCTCATCGTCGTGCCAGCGGCGTTCACGGCGGTGACCGGCGCCGCGCACTGGCACGTGCTGCTGCGGGCGCGGGCCATCGAAAACCAGTGTTATGTGCTCGCCGCCGCACAGGGAGGCGTGCATCCGGGCGGACGTCGCACCTACGGTCACAGCCTGCTCATCGACCCCTGGGGCGTCGTGCTCGCCGAGCACGACGAAGGACCGGGCATCGTCATGGGCGCAGTCGACCCCGAGCGGCTGTTGCAGGTCCGGCACGACCTGCCGGCGCTCGAGCACCGCGGCCTGAAGGCGGGGCCGTCCCGGTCGCCGGCAGCCAAGCGGCCGGCCCGGCTGGCCAAGCCAGGCGGCGAGAGCGCCCTTAAGGCAGCTAGGCGGTCGAAGCCTTGAGCAGGACGAGCACCGCGCCCTCGCCGCCGGCATGCCGCGGCGCCTCGCAATAGGCGAGAACCTCGTCGCGCTGAGCGAGCCAGCGCCGCACTTTGCCCTTCAGCACCGGTTCGCGGTTCGGCGACGACAGGCCCTTGCCGTGGATGACGCGCACGCACCGCCAGCCGCAATTGCGCGCGTCGTTGAAGAACTCCGTCAGCGCGGCGCGCGCTTCGTCACGATTGAGGCGGTGCAGGTCGAGCTCCCCCTGCACCGACCAGTGTCCGCGCCGCAGCCGCGAGAGCACGTCGGCGCCAAGACCCTTGCGCAGGAAGGTCTGCTCGGCTTCGTGCTCCTGTCCGATGTCCCAGTGCGCCGGTGAAGGTTCGACGCCGCGCCGGCTTGCGCTCAGCGCCGCGGCCTCGTCGGCCAGGCGCTGCGAGGGCTGGCTCGGCGGGCGCTGACGCGGCAGTGCGGCGCGGTTGGCGCTACGCAACGGCGCGACGTCGGCAAACACTTCGCGCAAGTCGACCTCTGGCGGCGGGTCGTCCGCCACGGTGCGCTTAGCCGGCAAGCGCAGCTTCTTCGGCGCGGCCCTGTGGGCATTGGCGAGCAGCGTCTTGAGCTCGGAGAGCTTGGCCACGATCGGCGGCGGCTTTCAGGAGAGCGCTTCGAGATAGGCCTCGGCATCGAGCGCCGCCATGCAGCCGGTTCCGGCGCTCGTGACCGCCTGGCGATAGACGTGGTCGGCGACATCGCCGGCGGCAAACACCCCCGCCACGCTGGTCTGGGTGGCATTGCCTTCGCTGCCGCCGTGGGTCTTGATGTAGCCGTTCTTCATCTCCAGCTGGCCGACGAACAACTGCGTATTGGGAGTGTGGCCGATGGCGATGAAAACTCCGTGCACCGGGATCTCCCGCGTCGCGCCGTTTTCGGCGTGCTTGAGGCGCACCGCCTTGACACCCTCCGCGTCGCCCAGGACTTCGTCGAGCACGTGCTCGAACAACACGCTGACGTTGCCGCCGTCGCGGGTCTTGGCGAGCAGGCGGTCGATGAGGATCGCTTCGGCGCGAAAGCGGTTGCGACGGTGCACGAGCGTCACCGTGCGGGCGATGTTGGACAGGTACAGCGCCTCTTCGACTGCGGTGTTACCGCCGCCGATGACCACCACGTCCTGGCCCTTGTAGAAGAATCCGTCGCATGTCGCGCACGCCGACACGCCCTTGCCCATGAACGCGTGCTCGGAGGGCAGGCCCAGGTAGCGCGCCGAGGCGCCGGTGGCGATGATGAGCGCGTCGGCGCTGTACTGCGCGTCGTCGCCGGTCAGGCGGAAGGGACGCGCGTCGAGCCGGGCGGTGTGGATCTGGTCGAATACGATTTCGGTGTCGAAGCGCGCGGCGTGCCGCTCGAAGCGCGCCATCAGCTCCGGCCCCTGCACGCCGTCGACGTCCGCCGGCCAGTTGTCGACGTCGGTGGTGGTCATCAGCTGGCCGCCCTGGGCGAGACCGGTGACGAGCACCGGTCTTAAGTTCGCGCGCGCGGCGTATACTGCGGCGGTGAACCCCGCCGGACCGGAACCGAGGATGAGCAGGCGTGCGTGTCGGGTGGACATCAGATGTGCTCGACGAAGGTCGTAGCGGCAAAAATCCGAGCGATTCTAACCGATGTGGGGGGGATTCCCCCGGGACCAAGGCAGGGTCCGCCCACGCATCCGGCCAGTGTATAATGTGCTGCGTGAAATACGCTTCACAATTCAATGATTTTCAAGAGAAACAAATCCTTGGTTAGCCGCGGCTCCGGGCGCGCCGAAGCGCGCCTGGCGCCCCGTCACGTCGCCCTGGTGCACGAGGCCTGGTGGCTGCTCGCGGTGGCTTGGCTCGCCTTCCTGGCGCTGGTACTCGCGACCTACCACAAGACCGACCCGGCCTGGTCGTATTCGGGCCCCGGCGGGGCGATCCAGAACAAGGGTGGCGTAGTGGGTGCGTGGCTCTCCGACATCCTGCTCTACCTGTTTGGCCTCTCGGCGTGGTGGTGGGTCGTTGCCGGGGTGGTGCTGGTCGTCGTCGGCTATCGCCGCATGATGGCACGGCAGCACCCCGCTTCCGGGACGCAGAGGTTTCATCCGGCGCTGCTTGCGCTGCCGGGGTTCGTGGTCTTGCTGCTGTCGAGTTCCGCGCTCGAATCGCTGCGACTCTATCGGCTGCCGGTCAGCTTGCCGCAGCACGCCGGCGGGGCCATTGGGGAGATTGTCGGCAACGGCCTGGCCAAGGCGATGGGCTTTAACGGCGCAACCCTGCTGCTCATCGCGCTGTTTGCCGCCGGCTGGTCGTTGTTGAGCGGGATGTCGTGGCTCAAGCTGATGGAAGGCATCGGCGCCAGCATCGAAGCGGCGATTGCCGGCGTGCGCAAGCGCCGCGAGGCCCGGCGCGATCGGGAGATCGGCGCCGCGGCTCTCGAGCAGCGCGAGCACGCGGTCGAGGTCGCGCGCGACCGCGACGGCGAGGACCGCGAACCGGTCGTCGTCGTGCCGCCGACCATCGAGGTTCCCAAATCCGAGCGGGTGGTCCGGGAACGGCAGAAGCCGCTGTTCCAGGATTTGCCCGACTCGCCCCTGCCGCCGCTGGCGCTGCTCGAGGATGCTCCTTCCGCGCAGGAACAGGTGAGCGGGGAGACCCTCGAGTTCACCTCGCGACTGATCGAGCGCAAGCTCGCCGACTTTGGCGTCGCGGTGAGGGTGCTCGCGGCCTATCCCGGACCGGTCATCACCCGCTACGAAATCGAGCCCGCGATCGGCGTCAAGGGCAGCCAGATCGTGAGCCTGATGAAGGACCTGGCGCGGGCGCTGTCGGTGGTCAGCATCCGCGTGGTCGAGACCATTCCCGGCAAGTCGTGCATGGGACTGGAGCTGCCCAATCCCCGGCGCCAGATGGTGCGGCTGGTCGAACTGCTGTCCTCGGCTGCGTACAACGACATGCCCAGCCCTTTGTCGCTCGCCCTGGGCAAGGACATCGCCGGCAAGCCGGTGGTCGCCGATCTCGCGCGCATGCCGCACCTGCTGGTCGCGGGCACGACCGGTTCGGGCAAATCGGTCGCGATCAACGCCATGATCCTGTCGCTTGATCTACAAGGCCGAGCCGCGCCAGGTGCGCCTGATGCTGGTCGATCCGAAGATGCTCGAGCTGTCGGTCTACGAAGGCATCCCGCACCTGCTCGCCCCGGTGGTCACCGACATGAAGCAGGCGGCCAATGCGCTCAACTGGTGCGTGGGCGAGATGGAACGCCGCTACCGGCTGATGTCGACGCTGGGCGTGCGCAACCTCGCGAGCTACAACGCCCGCGTCGCCGAGGCGCGCAAGGCCGGGCGGCCGCTGCCCAATCCGTTCTCGCTCACGCCGGAGACGCCCGAGCCGATCGAGGAGATGCCGTTGATCGTGGTGGTCATCGACGAACTTGCCGACCTGATGATGGTGATCGGCAAGAAGATCGAGGAACTGATCGCGCGCCTCGCGCAGAAGGCGCGCGCCTCCGGCATCCACCTGATCCTCGCCACGCAGCGCCCATCGGTGGACGTGATCACCGGACTGATCAAGGCCAACATCCCGACGCGCATTGCGTTCCAGGTCTCGAGCAAGGTCGACTCGCGCACCATCCTCGACCAGATGGGCGCGGAGACGCTGCTCGGGCAGGGCGACATGCTCTACATGCCGCCCGGCACCGGGCTATCCGCAGCGCGTGCACGGCGCGTTCGTGTCCGACAGCGAAGTGCACCGCGTCGTCGAGCATCTGAAGGCGCAGGGCGGGCCCGCAATACATCGAGGGGATACTCGCCGCGCGGCGCCAACGGCGAAGACGAGGAGGGCGTGCGCATCGATGCCGCCGGCGGCGAGGCCGACCCGATGTACGACCAGGCGGTGGCGGTGGTGCTCAAGACGCGCCGCGCCTCGATCTCGCTGGTGCAGCGCCATCTGCGCATCGGCTACAACCGCGCCGCGCGCCTGATCGAGCAGATGGAACGCGCGGGCCTTGTCTCGGCGATGCAGACCAACGGCAACCGCGAAGTCCTGGTGCCGGCGGGCAAGGATTGACGCTTGTCCCGCGGCCTGGCGCTGCTCGTGCTGTACGCGGTTGCGGCCCTTGCGCAGGGCGCCACGCTGGAACGGCTGCGCGCGTTCGTGCGCGACACCCAGACTGCGCGCGCGAACTTCACCCAGACGGTCACCGACAAGAATGGCCGGGTCGTGCAGCACGCGAGCGGCCAGTTCGCCATTTCGCGCCCGGGCAAGTTCCGCTGGAGCGTCGACAAGCCCTATCAGCAGCTGATCGTCGGCGACGGCCAGCGGGTGTGGATCTACGACCCGGACTTGAACCAGGTGGTCAAGCGCCGCAACGACCAGGCGCTGGGCTCCACCCCGGCGGCGCTGCTTGCCGGCAGCGATGACGTCGAGCGCGCCTTCGAATGGCGCGACCTGCCCGAAGCCGACGGTCTGGACTGGCTGGGCGCCACGCCCAAGGACAAGGAGTCGACCTTCAGCGACATCCGCCTGGGCTTCGACGCGTCTGGACTCGCGGCGCTGGAGATCTGGGACAACTTCGGCCAGCGCACCAGGATCGACTTCGCCGGCCTGGAGCGCAATCCGAAGCTGCCGGCCGATCTGTTCCAATTCACCCCGCCCAAGGGCGCCGATGTCGTCGGCGACTGATCTGTTCGTCGTCGCCAATCCGGCCACGCCGCTCGCCGAGCGCCTGCGCCCGACGAACCTCGAGCAGGTCGTCGGCCAGCGCCATCTGCTGGGCCCGGGCAAGCCGCTCGCGGTGGCCTTCGCGTCGGGCAAGCCGCACTCGATGATCCTCTGGGGACCGCCGGGGTCGGGCAAGACCACGCTGGCGCGGCTGATGGCGGAGGCGTTCAACGCCGAATTCATCGCCCTCTCGGCGGTGCTCGCCGGCGTCAAGGACATCCGCGACGCGGTGCGCGCGCGCCGAGGCGACGCTGGCGCAATCCGGGCGGCACACGATCCTGTTCGTCGACGAGGTGCACCGCTTCAACAAGGCGCAGCAGGATGCCTTCCTGCCTTTCGTCGAACGGGGCCTGCTGACCTTCATCGGCGCCACCACCGAAAACCCGTCGTTCGAGGTCAACAGCGCCTTGCTGTCGCGCGCCGCGGTGTACGTGCTCGAGCCGCTGCAAGCCCGAAGACCTGGCGCAACTGCTCGACCGGGCGCTGGGCGCGGCGATGCCCGACGCGAGCCTCGATGCGGCGGCGCGCGACGCCGTCGTCGCCTACGCCGACGGCGACGGGCGGCGGCTCATCAACCTGGTCGAGCAGCTCGCCGTCGCGGCGACGCAGGCGCAAGCGGCGTGCGCTCGACCTGGCGTTCGTCGAGGCGACGATCGCCCGCAGCCTGCGCCGCTTCGACAAGGGCGGCGAGGCGTTCTACGACCAGATCTCGGCGCTGCACAAGTCGGTGCGCGGCAGCGACCCCGACGCCGCGCTGTACTGGCTGTGCCGCATGCTCGACGGCGGCGCCGACCCGCTCTACGTCGGCCGGCGCATGATCCGCATGGCCACCGAGGATATCGGCCTCGCCGATCCGCGGGCGCTGCGGCTCGCGCTCGACGCGGTCGAAACCTACGAGCGGCTGGGCACGCCGGAAGGCGAGCTGGCGCTGGCCGAAGCGGTGATCTATCTCGCCTGCGCGGCCAAGAGCAACGCCGTCTATGTCGCCTACGGCAAGGCGCGCGCGTTCATCGCCGAGGACGGCTCGCGGCCGGTGCCGCTGTCGCATGCGCAACGCGCCGACGAGGCTGATGAAAGAACTCGGCTACGGCAAGGGCTACCGCTACGCGCACGACGAGGAGGACGCCTACGCGGCGGGCGAGCGCTATCTTCCCGACGGCATGCCCGAAGTTACGTTCTACTCGCCGACCGAGCGCGGGCTCGAAGCGAAGATCGCGGAGAAGCTCGCGCAGCTGCGCGAGCGCGATGCCAAGACCGGCAGCGACGACGAAGAGTCCTGAACGACGCGTCCGCGGCGCGCCGCGGCGAGCTGCTTCCGCGTCGCTTGCTAGAATTGGCGCATGCTTGACATCCAGTTGCTGCGCAACGATCTCGCCGGCGTCGCCGCGCGGCTGCGCAGCGCGGCTTCATGCTCGACCGGGACACATTCGAGCAGGTCGAGGCCGAGCGCAAGGAGATCCAGACGCGCACCCAGGAGCTGCAGGCGCAGCGCAACGCGCTCTCGCAAGCAGATCGGCGCCGCCAAGGGCAAGGGCGAAGACGCCGCCGCAGCGATGGCTCGAGGTGCGCAAGATCGGCGACGAGCTGACCGCGCTGGAGCGCGAGCTCGCCGACATCCAGGCCGGATTGCGCGACTGGATGCTCGGCATGCCCAATCTGCCGCACGCGAGCGTGCCGGTCGGGCACTCGGAGGCGGACAACGTCGAAGTGCGGCGCTGGGGCACGCCGCGCGCGTTCGACTTCCCGCCGCGCGACCACGTCGACGTCGGCGCAGCGGTCGGCGGGCTCGAGTTCGAAACCGCGGCCAAGCTCTCCGGCGCGCGCTTCTATACCCTGCGCGGCGCGGTCGCGCGCCTGCACCGTGCGCTGGCCCAGTTCATGCTCGACCTGCATACCACCGAACACGGCTACACCGAGTGCTATGTGCCCTACATCGTCAATGCCGAGACGCATGGCCGGCACCGGGCAGCTGCCCAAGTTCGAAGACGACCTGTTCCGCGTGATCAAGGGCGGTGCCGACGACGAGGCGCGCCTGTATCTGATCCCGACCGCCGAAGTGCCGCTGACCAACCTGCTGCGCGACGAGATCGTCGCCGGCGACCGGCTGCCGCTCAAGCTCACCGCGCACACGCCATGTTTTCGCTCCGAGGCGGGGAGCTACGGCAAGGACACGCGCGGCATGATCCGCCAGCACCAGTTCGACAAGGTCGAGCTGGTGCAGATCGTCCACCCGGACCAATCCTACGCGGCGCTGGAGGAGATGACCGGCCATGCCGAGCGGGTCCTGCAGCGGCTCGAGCTGCCCTACCGGGTGATGACGCTGTGCACCGGCGACATCGGCTTCGCCTCGGCCAAGACCTACGACCTCGAGGTGTGGCTGCCCGGCCAGCAGACCTTTCGCGAGATCTCGTCGTGCTCGAATTGCGAGGCGTTCCAGGCGCGGCGGATGCAGGCGCGCTTCCGCAACGGGCAGGGCAAGCCGGAGCTCGTGCACACGCTCAACGGCTCGGCGCTTGGCCGTGGGCCGCACGCTGGTCGCGGTGCTGGAGAACTACCAGCGCGCCGATGGCGGCATCGATGTGCCGGCGGTGCTGCAACCCTACATGGGCGGCTTGAAGATCATCCTGCCGCGCGGCTGATGCGCTGCCGCGGCTGCTGTGGAGACGATGCGACAAGCCGAGCGTCGGCATTCATGCGCTTGCCTTCGACGGCCCCTTGCGGGTCCCCGCGGACACTCGCACTGCGTCGATGAATGCCGCGAGGGCGGGCGACACTTGGCGTCGGCCGGGGTAATAGAGGAAGAACCCGGGAAATGGCGGACACCAATCCTCCAGGACCCTCATCAGCGCGCCGGCCTTGAGCATCGAGGAGACCTGGTCCTCGACGAGGTAGGCCAGGCCCAGGCCGGCCAAGGCGGAATCGAGCACGCTCTGCTCGTCATCAAAGATGAGCGGTCCGTCCACGCCGACCTCGACCTTGCGCCGGCCCTGTTCGAATTCCCACTTGTAGATCGTTCCCGCAGTGGGCAGCCTGAAGTTGATGCAGCGGTGGACAGCGAGGTCGCGCGGCGTGTGCGGAGGCCGATGCGCTGCAAAGTAAGCCGGAGTGCCTACCACGGCCATCCGAAGCGGGCCGGTCACCGGAACGGCGACCACGTCCTTCTCGAGTGACTCGCCAAGCCGAATGCCGGCGTCGAACCGTTGCGCCACGATGTCGGTCAGGGCGGAGTCGACGAGCACTTCGACGATGACTTCTGGATAGCTCTTGACGAATTGCGGCAGGACGGGCGCGATCACCATTCGCGAAGCGGTTCTCGACGCGGTGATCCGGACGCGTCCCGAGGGTCGGCCGAGCAGCCGCTCCAGATCCTCGAGTGCGCCGGATATTTCCTCGAGCGCCGGGCGCAGGCGCGCGAGCAAACGTTCGCCAGCCTCCGTGGTCGAAACGCTGCGTGTGCTGCGCGCCAGGAGCTGGATATGCAGGCGCTCCTCGAGCCGCCGCATGGTATGGCTGAGCGCCGATGGCGACAATCCCAGCCGCGCCGCGGCCCGGGTGAAGCTGCGTTGCTCGGCTACGACGGCGAATGCCGCCAGGCTGCCCCAGTCTTCCCGTTCCATTCCTGACAAATTCTCAATACCTCATTCGCATTCTACGTCTTTATCCTGGGAGTCGAAACGCCGATCATGCACCGTATCGCTTCGTCTCAATTTTCGTGGGGGAAACATGAACAAGCGCAGGCTTGGCAACAGCGGTCTGGAGGTTTCGGCCATCGGGCTGGGCTGCATGGGTCTTAGTTTCGGCTATGGGCCCGCGGTCGATAAACAGCGGGGAGTTGCGCTCATCCGCGCGGCCTTCGAACGAGGCGTCACGTTCTTCGACAGCGCCGAGGTCTATGGCCCGTTCAGCAACGAGGAGCTCGTCGGCGAGGCCCTGGCCCCGGTGCGCGACCAGGTGGTGATCGCGACCAAGTTCGGCTTCGATATCGACCCGGAAAGCGGCCGGCAGGGGGGCCTGAACAGCCGTCCCGAGCACGTCAGGGAGGTGGCCTTGGCTTCGCTCAAGCGCCTGAAGACCGATGTCATCGACCTTTTCTATCAGCATCGGGTTGACCCGAACGTGCCCATCGAAGAGGTCGCCGGTGCGGTCAAGGATCTGATCCGCGAGGGTAAGGTCAGGCACTTCGGCCTGTCCGAGGCTGGCGTGCAGACGATCCGGCGCGCACACGCCGTGCAGCCGGTCACCGCGGTTCAGAGCGAATACTCTTTGTGGTGGCGGGAACCGGAGACGGAGGTCCTGCCTGCGCTTGAGGAACTGGGCATCGGCTTCGTTCCGTTCAGCCCGCTGGGCAAGGGGTTTCTGACCGGAGCCATCAACGAGAGCACGACCTTCGACCGCACCGACTTCCGCAACATCGTGCCGCGCTTCACTCCGGAGGCCCGCAGGGCGAACCGGGGACTGGTCGATCTGCTCGCCGAGATCGCCGCCCGGAAACAGGTGACCCCAGCCCAGATCGCCATCGCCTGGCTCCTGGCCCAGAAGCCGTGGATCGTTCCGATACCCGGCACCACGAAGCTGGATCGCCTCGACGAGAACATCGGCGCGGCTCGGGTCGGCATCGCGCCCGCGGAGCTCGAAAGCCTCGACATCGCCGTGGCGAAAATCCCGGTGCAGGGGGCCCGTTATCCTGAACACCTGCAACGCCTGGTAGGTCGTTGAGCGATCGCGGCCATTGGTCGCAGCCAGCGTCGCTCAATATTGCGGGAGACGTAGCATGCGAGTCGGCATTCTGGGTTCGGGGTTGATGGGCGGCACGCTTGGAACGATCTTCGCACGTGCCGGACACGAGGTGACCTTCAGCTACGCGCGAAGCGAGCAGAAGCTCAAGGCCTTGGCGCGCGATGCCGGGGGCAAGGCGCGCTACGGCACGCCGCGTCAGGCCGCCGAAGCGGATGCGGTGTTGCTCGCCGTGCATTGGTCGCGCATCGACGAGGTGCTCGATCAGGCGGGAAATCTGGCGCGCAGGGTCGTCGTGACCTGCTCCCTGCCGATGAATGACGACGACACTGAGCTCGTCATAGGTCACGCGTCATCGGGCGCGGAGGAGCTGCAGAAGAAAATACCCAAGGCCCGGGTCGTAGCCGCCTTCAATACCGTGCCCAGCGAAGTGCTGCCCGGCGCATACGCGGCACGGCGCCGAGCCCGGCGGCCGAGCCTCGTCTGCTGCGCCGACCACGCGGCCGGCAAGGAGGTCGCCGCCGAGCTCGCTCGCGACGTGGGATTCACACCGCTCGATGCGGGTCCGCTGCGCGTCGCGCGCTATGTCGAACCGTTCGCCCTCTTGGTCGCCCAGCTTGCGTACAGCGGAGACCAGGGGCCCGAGCTCGCGTATCGGTTCGAACGCTTGGGCTAGGCGGATGGCATCGAACTACTGCGCTGCCTGCAGCTGCGCGCCGTAGTACGGCTTGGCCAGCTGCAGCAGCACATCGTAATACGCGCGCACGGTCTCCACGAACACAACTGCCTGGCCGCCGCGGGCGGTCCCATAGCGGGTCTGATCGGCCGTATCGGTCTGGGCGAGCAGGGGCAGGGTTTTCTTGAGGTCGCTCCACGAGTCGGGATCGAGCTTCTGGCGGCCCGCCAGGATGCGTGCGTCCTCGAGGTGGCCGATGCCGATATTGAACGCGGCCAGCGCAATCCAGGTCCGGTCGGGCTCGGTGATGTGCTGCGGCAGAGACCGCTTGAGGTCGGCGAGATAGCGGGCGCCGGCGACGATGCTCTGGCGCGGGTCGAGCCGATCGACGACCCGAAGGCGCCGGGCGGTTTCCTCGGTGAGCATCATCATGCCGCGGACGTTGGTCGCGCTCGTCGCCTGCGGATTCCAGTGCGATTCCTGGTAGGCGATCGCGGCCACGAGGCGCCAGTCGATGCCGCTCTGCTGTTGCGCCTGGTGGAACAGCGAAAGGTACGCGGGCAGCACGGCGCGGATGCGCTCCTGGTAGGCGCTGGCGTCGATATGCTCGACGCGATGCGCGTAACCGACGTAGCGGTCGATGAGCCGCTGCAACGTGCCGTCCTTGCGGATGCGGTCGAAGAATGCGTCGGCCTGGTCGCGCAGCGCTGCCTGTGTCGCCGGCAGGATCCAGACCAGGACCCGCTTCGGCCCGACAGTGAATGCCGTCTCGACGTTGAGGAACACGTTGCGCGCAGCCGCGGCCTCGTTCGAGGGGACCACGGCGTAGCCGAGCTGGCCTTCCGACACCTTTTCGATCAGGCCCTCGGCGGCGGCCGGGTCGAGCGCGAGCCAGCGCACGTCCGGATGGTCGGCGCGAATCTTGGCCAGCAGGCCGGTGCCGGCGACGATGCCCACCACTTCGCCGCGCAAATCGTCCCACGATTCCGGGCGGAACCCGTCGCTGTTGTACACGAGCACCGGCTCGATTGCATAATAGCCGCGGGTGTAGAGCAGTTGCGGGGCTGGTCCGCTGGCGAAGCCATCGACCGGCTTATAGAAGCCGCCGGCGCCGACTAGCGCTTCACCGCTTTCGATGGTCGCGATGAGCTGCGCCGGGCTCGCCACCGGCAGGATCTTGAGCGCGAGTCCGATCTGCGCCGCAAACAGCTCGGCGAGGTCGCGTTCGAGACCCGTGGCCTCGCCATCGGCGCCGCTGAACCACGTCGTCGGACCGGGCCGCATCGCCACCACCAGCATCGGACGCTGCTTCGGCTGCGGGGGCGCGGGCGTAGGCGTAGGCGTGGGCCCGCAGGCGGCCAAAGCGCCGATGCAGCTCCACAGGATGAATCTGCGTGACAATCCGAGTCCGATGGATCATGCGCTCGGGTGCGATGGTAGCAGGAGGTGCGCCGCCGCGCTTGCCGCCCGGGCGGCGTTCGCCGATAATGCGATTGCACTTGCGCTCGCATGGCAACGATCAAAGGCGGGCCGCCCCGCATTGCATGATGGTGAACCTGGTCAGGTCCGGAAGGAAGCAGCCATAGCTATTCTCTGCAAGTGCCGGGGATACGGCTCGCCTCCCCCTCTGCTCGTGCCTCGCTCGAGCCCCAGCCTCACGCGATGACCCATCAAGCCCTTGCCCGAAAGTGGCGGCCGAAGACGTTTGCCGAACTCTCCGGCCAGGAGCACGTGGTGCGCGCCCTGTCCAACGCCCTCGAGCGGGGCCGACTGCATCATGCCTATCTGCTGACCGGAACGCGCGGCGTGGGCAAGACCACCATCGCCCGCATCCTCGCCAAGAGCCTCAACTGCGAGCGCGGCGTGACGGCCACGCCCTGCGGCGTGTGCGCGGCCTGCGTCGACATCGACGCGGGGCGGTTCGTCGACCTGCTCGAGCTCGACGCGGCGTCGAACACCGGCATCGACAACATGCGCGAGATCCTGGACAACGCGCGCTACGCGCCGACCGTCGGTCGCTACAAGGTATACCTCATCGACGAGGTGCACATGCTGTCGAAGGCGGCCTTCAACTCGATGTTGAAGACGCTCGAAGAGCCTCCCGAGCACGTCAAATTCGTGCTCGCCACCACCGATCCGCAGAAGATTCCGGTGACGGTGCTGTCGCGCTGCCTGCAGTTCAACCTGAAGCAGCTGCCGTCGGCCACGATTGCGGCGCGGCTCGCCGAGATCCTGCGCGCCGAAGGCGTTGCCTTCGACGACTCGGCGGTGGCGCTGATTGCGCGCGCCGCCCGCGGGTCGATGCGCGATGCACTGTCGCTGCTCGACCAGGCGCTCGCCTTTGGCGCCGGCGAGGTGCGCGACGACGCGGTGCGTTCCATGCTCGGCACGGTGGATGCCGATTACGCCTTCCGCATAATCGAGGCGCTGCTTGCCGGCGACGGGCCGGCGCTGCTCGCCCAAGCGCGCGCGCTCACCGAGCGCAGCATCTCCTTCGCCGGTGCCCTGGAGGAACTCGCGGCGCTGCTGCATCGCATCGCAATCGTCCAGGCGGTGCCCGATGCGACCGAGGCGGTTCCCGACGCCGAGCGGGTCAGGGGCCTGGCGCAGGCAATGCCACCGGAGAGCGGTGCAGCTCGCCTATCAGATCTGCGTCCAGGGTCGCGCCGATCTCGAGCTCGCGCCCGACGAGCAGACCGGATTTTCGATGACCCTGTTGCGCATGCTCGCATTCGATCCGGCGACCGAGGCGCCGGCGCAGCGATTGCCGCCGCCTGCGCCCGTGCCCAAGGCGGAGCCGGCCAAGGGCGCGGGCGCAGACCCGGCGGCAGCCGCGATCGTTCCGCCGGCGGCGGCGCCCGTCGCCGACCAGGCGGCGACACGTGCCCGAGCCGGCAGCCTGGCCCGCATTCGTCGCCGCCCTGAACTTGTCGGGAATGGCGCTGCAACTTGCCGCGCAAACCGAACTCGAAGCCGTTTCGGGCAGCGAATTCGTGCTGCGGCTGCCGGAAGCGGCGCGGCACCTGACCGACAAGCCGTTCGCCGACACGCTGCGCGTGGCGATCGAACGCTCGATCGGCCGGCGCGTGCGCCTGCGCTTCGAAATCGGTGGCGTCGCGGAGGCGAGCCTCGCCGCCGAGCAGAAGCGCGCGCGCGACGCGACGCAGGCCAAGACCGAGGCGGCGTTTCGCGACGATCCTTTCGTCCAGGACGTGCTGTCGCGCTTCGAGGCGCGCATCAAGCCCAATTCGATCAAGCCGATTTAGACGGCGCAGCGGAGATTTGCACGCATGATGAAAAACCAGCTTGCCGGTCTGATGAAGCAGGCGCAGGCGATGCAGGACAACATGAAGAAGGCGCAGGAGGCGATTGCCGCGATGGAGGTCGAAGGCCAGTCCGGGGCAGGGCTGGTCAAGGTGGTGATGACCGGCCGCCACGACGTCAAGCGGGTGTCCATCGACCCGACGCTGCTCGGCGAAGACAAGGACATGCTCGAGGATCTCATCGCCGCGGCGGTCAACGACGCGGTGCGCAAGGCCGAAGCGGCAGCCCAGGAAAAGATGGCCGGCCTCACCGCGGGCATGCCCTTGCCTCCCGGATTCAAGCTGCCGTTCTGAACAGCGGCGATGGAGCCGCTGGGAAGCCTCGAGGAATTGACGCAGGCGTTGCGTTGTCTGCCCGGCGTCGGCCCGAAGGCGGCGCAGCGCATGGCGTTGCACCTGCTGCAGCACGATCGCGAAGGGGCGCAGCGGCTCGCGCGCGCTCTCGAGGCGGCAGCGCAGACCATCCGCCACTGCGAACGCTGCAATACCTTTACCGAGGGCGAGCTCTGCGCCCTGTGCCGGTCGTCGAAGCGCGATGCGGCGCTGTTGTGCGTGGTCGAGACGCCAGCCGACCTGATGATGATCGAGCACACCCAGGCCTACAGCGGGCTTTACTTCGTGCTGATGGGACGGCTGTCGCCGCTGGACGGCATCGGGCCGAAGGAGATCCGCCTCGACCGGCTGCTCAAGCGGGCGCAGGACGGGGTGGTGCGGGAGGTCGTGCTGGCGACCAACTTCACCAACGAGGGCGAAGCGACCGCGCACTACATCGGCGAACTGCTTGCCGCGCGGGGTCTTACCGTGACCCGGCTTGCGCGGGGCGTGCCGGTCGGCGGAGAACTCGAGTACGTCGACAGCGGCACGCTGGCGCAGGCACTGCGGGAGCGGCGCGCCCTCACCGGCTAGGCGATTAGGCGCGGCGTCGCTCCCCGGTCACGGCGGGGCCCGCCAGGCGGTTGCACCTGCCGGTGATCCGGGAGTACCCTCGTCACCTAGGCGGGCGAGGAGAAACCGATGCTGGTCAGCGAAATCCTCCGCATCAAGGGTAACGCCCTGTTCACGACGCCGCCCGGTGGGACCGTGCTCGAGGCGGTCAAGGTGATGGCGCAGCACGACATCGGATCGCTGGTGGTCATGGACCACGGCCAGATGGCCGGCATGCTGACTTTTGCCGAGGTGCTCGAGGCGCTGGCGAAGAACCAAGGCCAGCTGGGCGGCCTCAAGGTCAGCGAAATCTACGTGCGCGACCCCCTGATCGCTTCGCCCGGTCTGGACGTGATGGAGCTGCGCCGGGTCATGCTCGAGCGCCATGCCCGCTATGTTCCGGTGCAGGACGGCGCGATGCTTCTCGGCGTGGTGTCCTTCCACGACGTCGCCAAGGCGGTCTACGAAGAGCAGAGCTTCGAGAACCGCATGCTGCGCAGCTACATCAAGAGTTCGCCCGACGACTGACCGGCGCTCCCGCGGCGCGCCAATCAGTCCCTGCCCAAGAGAAAGATGGCCGGCCGCCGGAGAAGCACCGGCGGCTGCAGCTCGCGCCACGATCCGACGCGGCGGCTGACGATTTCTTCGCTCGGCAGGCTAAGATCGATCGCCACGCAGAGTCGGGTTGCGGGCCGGCAGGTCGACAGCACCGCGGCAAGCAGTGCCTCGTTGCGGTACGGCGCCTCGATGAACAGCTGCGTTACGCCGCTGTGGGCTGCTGCATCGTCGAGGGCTCGCAGCGCACGCTCGCGCAAGCCAGTCTTGGCCGGCAGGTAGCCGTGGAAGGCGAATGCCTGGCCGTTCAAGCCTGAGCCCATCAGCGCAAGCAGGGGCGCGCAGGGGCCGACCAGCGGCACCACGCGCACGCCGGCGCGATGCGCCGCGGCCACCAGCTCCGCGCCGGGGTCGGCAACGCCCGGGCAGCCCGCATCGGTAAGCAGACCCAGGTCGTGGCCCTGCAGCGCGGGTGCGAGCAGCGCGTCGATGCGGTTTGCCGGCGTGTGTTCGTTGAGTTCGGAGAGCAGCAGCGATTGCAGCGGGCGCTCCGGTGCGAGGGCCTTGAGGAACTGTCGTGCGAGCTTGGGCGTCTCGACGACGAAGTGCGTCAGGCGCCGGGCAACGTCGATCCCCTGCTGGGGCAGCACCGCCTGAGCAGCGCTCGCCCCAAGGAGACTTGGAATGAGGTAGAGCCGCCCCGGACGAACGGGTGCGACGCGTCGATCGGCGCTCACGCCGCCGCCACCACCGGGCGCACCCCCTCGGCCTCAAGCAGGTCGGTGAGACGGATCAGCGGCAGGCCGATCAACGCGGTCGGATCGTCGCTGGAGAGCCGCGTGAACAGCGCAATGCCGAGACCTTCGGCCTTGACCGAGCCGGCGCAATCGAAAGGCTGCTCGCGGTCGAGATACGCCGCCAGCGTGGCGTCGTCGAGCTGGCGGAATGTGCTCGCGACGTCGACGAGTGCATGGCGCACCGTGTCGGTGCGGGCATCGAGCAGGGCTATTGCGGTGTGAAAGACCACCGTTCGCCCGCGCATGGTGCGCAACTGCTCGAGCGCATCGGCGCGATCACGCGGCTTGCCGATCGCCACGCCGTGGCAGTCGGCGATCTGATCGCAGCCGATGATGAGCGCCGCGGGGTGTTGCGCGGCGATCGCGCGCGCCTTCGCCTCGGCTAGCCGGACGGCGGTCTGCGCCACTTGCTCGCCTGGGCGCGGCGTTTCGTCGATGCGCGGCGCGACGCAGATGAAGGGCAGGCCGAGCCGCTCGAGCAGGGCCCGGCGATAGGGCGACGCCGAGGCGAGGACGAGTGGCCTGTCCGCGGGCGAAGTGCTTGTTTCCATGCTTTTCTTTGACAGTAATGGGCCGGCGGGCTATTATGCTATGTTTACTTTGGCTGCGGTGAGCCTAGTAAGGAGCGCGGGTCGCGCTCGGTTTTGCGGTGCCCGCGTGCCGCACACACGGTCCCGGGCGCCAGATCCGCGGCTTTGCGAACGGCACGAAAGACATGGTGAAGCGGGGTGCGGGGGCGAGCAGGGAAGATCGCTTCGATGCGTTCGACCTGGCCGCCGGCGGCGGCCGGCTCGAAGGCGAGATCGACCTGATGCAGCGGGCCCGCCTGGCCGACCGCCTGGCGCCGGCGGCGGTTGCGACGCCGATCGCCTGGACCATCGCCGGCGGGCACGATGCCATGGGCAGACCGATGCTTTCGCTGGCCATCGAGGGCAGGTTGCCCGTGGTGTGCCAGCGCTGTTTGCAGTTTTTTGACTTCCCCGTCGCGCAGCGAACCGAATTGCTGCTGGCGCGCGAGGAAGCCGAGCTCGAGGCGCTCGACGCCGGAGAGTCGGAGGTCGTGCTGGCTGCGGCGCCGCTCGATGCGCTGACGCTCGTCGAGGACGAAATTCTGCTTTCCTTGCCGTTTGCGCCGAGCCATGCCGACGGGCAGTGTACGGTCCAGTTCGGGTCGGGCGCGACGCTTGCCCCGGCCGAGCAGGCGCCAGGCAAGACATCCCCGTTCGCGCGGCTCGCCGCCATGAAGAAGGGGACCGATCGATCGTTTGAGGAGTGATACGACATGGCTGTTCAGCAGAACAAGAAATCGGCATCGAGGCGCGGCATGCGTCGCGCGCATGATTTTCTGGCCAACCCGCCGCTCGCCATCGAGCCCGTCAGCGGGGAGGTGCACCGGCGCCACCACATCAGCCCCAGCGGCTATTATCGCGGCAAGAAGGTCGTCAAGACCAAGGACGACGTCGCCTAACCGCGCCGCCCCCGCGGATCGCCCCTTCTGGGGCGCCCGGGGCCCGCTCTCTTCCGCGTCCGGCGCGAGGCTCGCGCCGACACAAAGGAACGTAGCCGGCTGATGCAGGTCACCATTGCCGTGGACGCGATGGGCGGCGATCACGGCCCTCCCGTGACGGTCGCCGCTTCGCTGCAGTTTCTCGAGCAGGAGCACGATGCCAGGATCGTGCTCGTCGGCAACGAGGCCGCGCTGCGCAAGCGCCTCGATGCGCTGCGCTCGGCGGCGGTCGATCGGGTGCGCGTCCAGCCCGCGAGCGAAGCCATCGAGATGGACGACGCCCCGGCCGACGCGCTGCGGCACAAGAAGGATTCATCGATGCGCGTGGCCATCAACCTGGTCAAGGAAGGAAGCGCGCAGGCATGCGTATCGGCGGGAAACACCGGCGCGCTCATGGCGATCTCGCGCTTCGTGCTCAAGACGCTGCCTGGAATCGACCGTCCAGCGATCGCCTCGCAGCTGCCCACGCGCCAGGGGGTGACCACCGCCCTCGATCTGGGCGCCAACGTGGATTGCACGCCGGAGCAGCTGCTGCAGTTCGCGGTGATGGGCAGCGCACTGGTCGCGGCGGTCGAGGGCATCGAGCGGCCGACGCGTGGGCCTGCTCAACATCGGCGAGGAGGACATCAAGGGCAACGAAGTGGTCAAGCAGGCCGCGGAATTGCTCAAGTCCTCGGGGCTGAACTTTCACGGTAACGTCGAAGGAACCGACATCTACAAGGGCACTACCGACGTCATCGTCTGCGACGGCTTCGTGGGCAACGTCGCGCTCAAGACCTCGGAAGGGCTGGCGACAATGCTCGCCGACTACCTGCGCGAGGAATTCACCCGCAACACTCTGCGCCGCGTGCTCTCGGTGTTCGCGCTGCCGATGCTCAACGCGTTCAAACGCCGCGTCGATCCACGCCGCTACAACGGGGCAACGCTGATCGGCCTCAAAGGCGTGGTGATCAAGAGCCACGGCGCCGCCGACGTGCTCGCCTTCCGCTACGCGCTGCGCAAGGCCCATGCGGAGGTGGCGCACGGCGTGCTCGAGCGAATCGCGCAGCGTCTGGCCGCCACGCCCGCGGGTTCGCCGGCAACGGCCGCGGCGGCAGCGGTGGGTCCGGCCGATGCATAGCCGCATCGTCGGGACCGGCAGCTACCTTCCGGCACAGATCCTGACCAACGCCGATCTGGCGAAGCGTGTCGACACCAGCGACGAATGGATTCGCACCCGCACCGGCATCTGCCAGCGGCACATCGCGGCAGCGGAGGAGAATACCAGCGATCTGGCACTCGCCGCGGGGCGCGAGGCACTGTCGGCGGCCGGGCTCGCGCCGGCTGCAGTCGATCTGATCGTGCTCGCCACGACCACGCCGGACATGGTGTTTCCTTCGACGGCGTGCATCCTGCAGGACAAGCTCGGCACCCGCAACGGCCCGGCATTCGACGTACAGGCGGTGTGCAGCGGCTTCGTCTACGCGCTGGCCATAGCCGACCTGATGGTGAGGTGCGGCGGGGCCAGGAACGCGCTGGTGGTTGGCGCCGAGATCTACTCGCGCATTCTCGATTGGCAGGATCGCGGCACCTGCGTGCTGTTCGGCGACGGCGCCGGGGCGGTCGTACTGGTGCCGGCGAGCGAGCCGGGCATCCTGTCGGCACACCTGCACGCCGACGGCCACTACCGCGACATCCTGGCCGTGCCGGGCACGGTGGCGCACGGCGCGGTGAGCGGCACGCCGCTGCTTACCATGGAAGGCAACACGGTGTTCAAGTTCGCCGTCAGGGTGCTCTCGGAAGTTGCGCACGAGGCCCTGGCGGCCAACGGCCTTACCACGGCGGCGATCGACTGGCTTATTCCGCACCAAGCGAACATCCGCATCATGGACGCAACCGCGAGGAAGCTGCACGTCGCGCCGGAAAAAATGGTGACGACGGTTGACCGGCACGCCAATACGTCGGCGGCGTCGATTCCGCTCGCCCTCGACGTCGCGGTGCGCGACGGGCGCATCCGCCGCGGCGAGCACGTGCTCCTGCTTGGCGTCGGCGGCGGATTCACCTGGGGCTCGGTCTTGCTGAGGTGGTGAAACGATGAAGCTCGCATTGGTATTTCCCGGGCAGGGATCGCAGGCGGTAGGGATGATGAGCCGCTATGAGGGCTATCCGGTGGTGCGCGATACCTTCGCCGAGGCCTCCGCGGTGCTGGGGCAGGACCTCTGGGCGCTGGTCGAAGAAGGCGACGAGGCAGCGCTCAATCAGACCATCAATACCCAGCCGGTCATGGTTGCGGCGGACATCGCGGTCTACCGCGCCTGGCGCGCGGCGGGCGGTGCGGCGCCCAGCGTGCTCGCCGGCCACAGCCTGGGCGAATACGCGGCATTGGTTGCCTCCGGGGCGCTCGGCTTCGCCGACGCTCTGCCGCTGGTGCGTTTCCGCGCGCGGGCGATGCAGGAAGCCGTTCCCGCCGGCGTCGGCGCCATGGCGGCTATCATCGGTCTGGAGCGAGCCGGGGTCGAGGCAGCCTGCCGGGAGGCAGCGCAGGGGCAGGTGGTCGAGCCGGTCAATTTCAACGCCCCGGATCAGACCGTCATCGCCGGACATCGTGAAGCGGTCGAGCGCGCGATCGGCCTGGCCAAGGGACGCGGCGCGAAGCGCGCCCTCATGCTGCCGGTGAGCGCCCCGTTCCACAGCCTGCTCATGAAGTCCGCCGCACAGCGGCTCGCAGAATACCTCGCCGGGGTGGCGGTCGACCAGCCGGCCGTGCCCGTGGTGCACAACGTCGATGCGCGCGAAGCGCACACGGTGGACGCGATCAGGGCCGCGCTGGCGGCGCAGGCGGCGAGCCCGGTACGCTGGGTGGAGACCGTTCAGGCCTTCGCCGCGCGGGGCGTCACGCACATCGTCGAATGCGGCCCGGGGAAGGTGCTCACGGGGTTGAGCAAGCGCATCGCCCCCGAGCTCGCCGCGCTGCCGCTCAACGACGGCGAGGCGATTGCCCTCGCCATTGCCGAGACCGCCTAGGAGGCCGCCGATGCTCGATGGACAGGTTGCGCTCGTCACCGGTGCTACGCGCGGCATCGGCCGGGCGGTTGCCCTGGCGCTGGCGCGGCAGGGCGCCAACGTCGTCGGCACCGCGACCAGCGACGAGGGCGCGAAGGCGATCGCCGCCTACCTCGAGGCCGAGTGCCACCGCGGCGAAGGCATTCGCCTCGACGTCGCCGATGGCGCGGCGATCGACGAGGCGGTGGAGAGCGTGCGCGCGCGCGCCGGAGGCATTGCCATTCTTGTCAACAATGCTGGCATCACCCGCGACAACCTGCTGCTGCGCATGAAAGACGATGAGTGGGACACGATCATGGAGATCGATCTCAAGTCGGCCTACCGCCTGTCGAAAGCCGTCCTGCGCGGGATGATGAAGGCACGCCATGGGCGCATCATCAACATCGGCTCGGTGGTCGGCACCAGCGGCAATGCCGGGCAGACCAATTACGCCGCCGCCAAGGCGGCGCTGGTCGGGTTCACCAAGTCCCTGGCCCAGGAGATCGGCAGTCGCGGGATCACTGTCAATTGCGTGGCGCCTGGATTCATCGACACCGACATGACACGCGCGCTCACTGCGCCGCAACGCGAGCAACTGCTCGCGCGCATCCCCTTAGGCAGGCTGGGCCTGCCGGAGGAGGTCGCCCATGCCGTCGCATTTCTCGCCTCGCGCGAAGCCGGCTACATCACCGGCGCCACGCTGCACGTCAACGGCGGCATGTACATGGCGTAGCTTGCTCGATCTGGTAAAATCCACCGTTCATAACGCTTGGGATCCCTTTGGGGAGGAGACGCATGGAAAACGTGGAGCAACGAGTCAAGAAAATCGTCGCCGAGCAACTCGGCGTGAACGAAGCCGAGATCAAGAACGAATCGTCGTTTGTCGACGACCTCGGCGCTGACTCGCTCGATACGGTGGAACTCGTGATGGCGCTCGAGGAGGAATTCGAGACCGAGATCCCCGACGAGGAAGCCGAGAAAATCACGACGGTGCAGCAGGCCGTCGACTACATCAACTCACACCTGAAGAAGTAATCGACGCCCGCCGGGGCGGCCTGCCGCCCCACCCCGGTGGCGCCGCCGCGCGGCCGAAGCTGCGCCACCCGTCGCCACCCCGTTTAAGCCGCCATGCCGAAGCGCCGCGTTGTCGTCACCGGATTGGGCATCATCTCGCCTGTGGGCATTGGCGTGGGGCCGGCATGGGAGAACATTCTCGCCGGCCGATCCGGCATCACGCGCATCACCCGTTTCGATGCGTCGGCCTTCGCCTCGCAGATCGCCGGCGAGGTCAAGCATTTCGACGTCACGCAGTACCTTTCGGGCAAGGAGGCGCGGCGCTACGACACGTTCATCCATTACGGCCTGGTGGCGACGATGGAAGCGATCAGGGACGCGGGCCTCGAAGGCTACCGCGGAGACCTCGATCGTGCCGGCGTGTGCATCGGCTCGGGAATCGGCGGACTGCCGATGATCGAGGAAACGGCCAAGGCCTACGCCGAGGGCGGGCCGCGCAAGATTTCGCCGTTCTTCGTCCCGGGATCGATCATCAACATGATCTCGGGGCTGGTCTCGATCCATTACGGCTACCGGGGCCCGAATCTGGCGACCGTGACCGCGTGTTCGACGGCCAATCACAGCTTCGGCGAAGCGGCGCGACTGATCGAATACGGCGATGCCGATATCATGGTTGCGGGTGGCGCCGAAGCAACGATCAGCCCGCTCGGTGTCGGCGGTTTCTGCGCTGCGCGGGCGCTGTCGACGCGCAACGACGATCCGGCGACCGCCAGCCGTCCGTGGGACATCGATCGCGACGGGTTCGTCCTGGGAGAGGGCGCCGGTATCCTGGTGCTCGAAGAGCTCGAGCACGCGCGCTCGCGTGGCGCGCGCATCGAATGCGAGCTTGCCGGGTACGGCATGTCGGCGGATGCGCACCACATCACCGCGCCGCCCGAAGACGGTGCCGGCGCGGCGCGCAGCATGACCAACGCGCTCAGGAACGCCGGACTGAACACGACCGACATCGACTACATCAATGCCCACGGTACCTCGACGCCGCTGGGCGACCTCGCCGAGTGCGTGGCGGTCAAGCGCTGCTTCGGCGATCACGCGGCAAGGCTCTCGCTCTCCTCGACCAAGTCGATGACCGGCCACCTGCTTGGCGCGGCGGCCGCTATCGAGGCGGTCTTCACGGTGCTTGCCATGCGCGACCAGGTGGCACCGCCGACTGCGAATCTGTTTCGCCGGGATCCGCTCTGCGACCTTGATTTTGTTCCTAACACGGCGCGACCCATGCCCATCCGCGCCGCGCTGTCCAATTCCTTCGGTTTCGGCGGCACCAACGCGACCCTCGCGTTCCGCAAGCTGTAAGCGATGCATCGGAGCACCGACACGTGGCACTGATCGTGCAGAAGTACGGAGGCACGTCGGTGGGCAGCACCGAACGCATCCGCAGCGTCGCCCAGCGCGTCGCGCGCTTTCACCGTGAAGGCCACCAGCTGGTGGTGGTCGTCTCGGCGATGAGCGGCGAGACCAACCGCCTGCTGGCGCTGGCCAGGGAGCTTTCTGCCGACCCCGATCCGCGGGAGCTCGACGTCATCGCCGCCACCGGCGAGCAGGTGACGATCGGCCTGCTCGCCATCGCCCTGCAGGAGCTGGGCCTCAAGGCGAAGAGCTACACCGGCGGACAAGTGCACGTGCTGACTGACAGCGCGTTCACCAAGGCGCGCATCCTCGACATCGAAGTCGCCCCGCTGCGCAAGGACCTCGCCAAGGCGATGGTGGTCATCGTCGCCGGCTTCCAGGGTGTCGACAACGAGGGCAACATCACCACCCTGGGCCGCGGCGGGTCGGACACCTCGGCGGTTGCGCTGGCAGCCGCGCTCGAC
>CAWIOY010000001.1:0-111235 GCA_963837845.1 uncultured beta proteobacterium | reverse complement strand
CCACGCCCACCAGCGACGGGATTCAGCCATGAGCCGCGCGCCGCAGGATCACGCGAAGGCGCGCGGCTCGCCGCTGCCGAACAGGTTGGCGACGCAGCGGCCGCAAAGCTTGCGGATGGGCCGGATCGGCGCCGACGTCGGCGCGATAATGCCAGCAGCGGTCGCACTTCGGATGCGCGCTCGGCGTGACCTGCACCGCCCGCGCCGCGCCGCGGGCGACCCTTGCCGCCGAGGTGATCAACACGAAACGCAGGTCCTCGCCAAGGCTCGCCAGCGCATCGTAGTCGGCCGCGGGCGCGACAATCGTCGACCTCGGCCTGCAGCGAAGAGCCGATCTCGCCCGCCTCCCGCGCCTGCTCGAGCTCCTTCAGCACTTCGTCGCGGTAGCTGCGGATGCGACGCCCATTTGTCGGCGAACGCCGGCGTGATGTCGAGCGCCGGCGATTTCCCGGCGCCAGGTGTGCACGAAGATCGTCGACGTCGTCCGGGTGGAGCGATGCGCCACGCCTCTTCGGCGGTGAAGCTACAGCACCGGCGCCATCAGCTTCAGCATTTCATCGCGGATGAGCGCGAGCGCGGTCTGCGCCGAGCGCCGCGCGCGGCTGTCGCGCGGCGCGGTGTAGAGCCGGTCCTTCAGGATGTCGAGGTAGAAGCCGCCCAGTTCCTCGGAGCAGAAGCCCTGCAGCGACTGCACCACCGGGTGAAACTCGTAGCTTCGCGTATCGCATCGTCGACAGCTCGCGAAGTAGTTGTTGGCGATGCGCCAGCGCATAGCGGTCGATCTCGAACATCTCGCCCAACGGCAACGGCGTGCTTCGCCGGATCGAAATCGGCGGTGTTGGCGAGCAGGAAGCGCAGCGTGTTGCGGATGCGGCGATAGCTCTCGACCACGCGCTTCAGGATCTCGTCGGAGATCGAAGAGCTCGCCCGAGTAATCGGTTGCCGCCACCCACAGGCGCAGGATTTCCGCGCCGAGGTGCTCGGAGACTTTCTGCGGAGCGACGACGTTGCCCTTCGACTTCGACATCTTCCTGCCGGCGCCGTCGACGACGAAGCCGTGGGTCAGCAGCGCCTTGTACGGCGGGCGGCCGTTGAGCATGCACGAGGTCAGCAGCGAGGAATGGAACCAGCCGCGATGCTGGTCCGAGCCTTCCAGGTAGAGGTCGGCCGGAAAGCCTTCGAGCCTGCGGGTCGCGCCGCGCAGCACCGTCTGTGCGTCGAGCCGGAGTCGAACCAGACGTCGAGCGTGTCGGTGATCTTGCGATAGTGCGCGGGGTCGACGCCGAAGTCCTCGTGGGTCGCCTCGAACCAGGCCTCGATGCCGCCCTTCTCGACTTTCGTCGCCGCGAGCTCGAGCAGAGCCAGCGTGTCCGGGTGCAACGCGTCGCTGTCCTTGTCGACGAACAACGGCATCGGCACGCCCCACTGCCGCTGCCGCGACAGGGTCCAGTCGGGCCGGTTGGCGATCATGCCCGCCAGCCGCGCCTTGCCCCAGGCGGGATAGAAGCGCGTGGCCTCCATGCCGCGCAGCGCCGTCGTGCGCAGCGTCTGTGCCGGCTTGACGCCGCGCCAGCCGGGCACGTCGTCCATGCCGGCGAACCACTGCGTGGTGGCGCGATAGATGATCGGCGTCTTGTGCCGCCAGCAGTGCATGTAGCTGTGCTTCCACGGCTCGGCGTGCAGCAGCGCGCCGACCTCGCGCAGCTTGTCGACGATGCTGCGGGTTGGCGTCCCAGATGCTCATGCCGCCGAACCAGGGCAGGTCCGATGCATAGCGGCCGTCGCCCTGGACCGGATTCTGGATCGTCGTCCTCGGATCGGCCGTAGCGGCGCCAGGAATTGAAGTCGTCGACGCCGTAGGCCGGCGCCGAGTGCACGATGCCGGTGCCCTGTTCGAGCGTGACGAAATTGCCCAGGTAGACCGGCGCCGGCGATCGTAGAACGGATGGCGTGAATGGATGCGCGAACGCGAGTCCTTCGAGCGCGCTGCCCTTGGCCGTGGCGATCGCCGGCCCTCGAGGCCGAAGCGCGCGCAGGCAGGGCTCGACCAGGTCGGCGGCGAGCACCAGCTGACCGCGCGCGGTCTGCACCAGCGCATAGCTCGAAGTCCGGATGCACGTTGAGCGCCTGGTTGGCCGGTATCGTCCACGGCGTGGTCGTCCAGATCACCGCCGCGATCGGCCCTTCGGGCAGCGCCGTCAGCCCGAACGCCGCGCGAGCTTGGCGCGTTCGGCTGCGTCGGTCGAGCGGAAAGGCGACGTCGATGGCGATGTCCTGGCGGTCCTCGTACTCGACTTCGGCCTCGGCCAGCGCGCTCCGGCAATCGAAGCACCAGTTCACCGGCTTCAGGCCGCGGTAGACGATAGCCCTTCTGCAGCAGCCGGCCGAGCGATGCGGATCTCGTCGGCCTCGTTGCGATAGCCCATGGTCGCGTAGCGGATGCTCCCAGTCGCCGAGCACGCCCAGGCGCTGGAAGTCGGCCTTCTGCAGGGCGATCTGCTCGGTGGCGTAGGCGCGGCACAGGCGCTGCGTCTCGGCGGTCGACAGGTGCTTGCCGTAGGTCTTCTCGATCTGCACCTCGATCGGCATGCCGTGGCAGTCCCAGCCGGGCACGTAGGGCGCGTCGAAGCCGGCGAGCTGCCGGCTCTTGACGACGATGTCCTTGAGTATCTTGTTGACCGCATGCCGATGTGGATCGGCGCCGTTCGCGTACGGCGGCCCGTCGTGCAGCACGAAGCGCTTGCGGCCCTTGCTCGCCGCGCGGATGGCGGCGTAGACCTTGCGTTCCTGCCAGTCCGCGACCCAGCCGGGCTCGCGCCTGGCCAGGTCGCCGCGCATCGGGAACGGCGTGTCGGGCAGGTTGAGCGTCGATCTTGTAGTCGCTCTTCGGATCGTCAGGCATCGTTGCCTCGGGCTATTTCTGGGTGGCCGAAATAGTCGCGTGCCTGCGCGACGTCGGCGTGGATCTGGCGCCTGAGCGCATCGAGGTCGGCGTAGCGCTCCTCGTCACGCAGCTTGTGCAGGAACTCGACGCTGATGCGCCGGCCGTAGATGGCCTGGTCAAAATCGAACACGAACACCTCCAGCAGCGGCGGCGCGTCGAGCTTGACGGTCGGCCGCACGCCAAGGCTCGCCACGGCCGCCGCGCGGCGCGTCGCCCAAGCCGTGCACCCGCACCGCGAAAATCCCGGACAGCGGCGGCTTGCGCCGCAGCGGCACGTTGGCGGTGGGAAAGCCGAGGCTGCGGCCGCGCTTGTCGCCGTGCGCGACGCGCCCGGTGATCGCGTACGGCCGGCCGAGCATGCGCGCCGCACGCTCGAGCTCGCCGCGCGCGAGCGCGTCGCGCATGGCCGCTGCTCGACGCCCGCTCGCCGTCGACGCTCGACCGTGGGCATCGCCTCGACGCTGAAGCTCCGCGCCGCGGCGCGCAGCAGCGCGAGGTCGCCGCCGCGGCCGCGGCCGAAGCGGAAGTCCTCGCCGACGAGCACCCAGCGCGTGCCGAGGCCGCGCACCAGGACCTCGTCGATGAAGCGCTCGCGCGGCGAGCCCCGCCAGGCGCGGCGTTGAAGCGCGCGATGCACACCCGCTCGACGCCGAGCGCGGCGAAGCGCTCGAGCTTGTCGCGCAGCGTCGACAGGCGCGGCGGCGCCGTCTCGCGGGCGAAGAATTCGCGCGGATGCGGCTCGAAGGTCAGCACCGTCGGCGGCAGCTCGAGGTCGGCGGCGGCCTCGGTCAGGCGCGTGAGCATCGCCTGGTGGCCGCGATGCACGCCATCGAAGTTGCCGATGGTCAGGGCAACGTGATCCGCCGCTGCAGCGGGAAAGCCGCGAAAAACCTGCACGCTCGATCTCGCCGGAGCCGCGGTAAAGCGGGCCCGAAGGCATTGAAAAAGCTCTGATTTTACCGCCTTGCGACCGCGGTCGGTCCAGCGCGTTTGCGGGCGCACGAGCGAGCCTATCTGCCGCAGCCGCCCACTCGCGCCAACCTGCGAGCAGCGGAAAGTACAGGCCCAGCCGGATCGGCCGCGCGTCGAGCGCGCGCAGCAGCGCCGCATAGGCCTCGAGCTGCGGCCGATAGCGTTCGCGCTCCCGGTCGAGAAATGCCTCCACGTCCCGCCCAGGTGCGGCGAGAGCTTGAAGTCGACGATCCAGCGCGTGCCGTCGGCGCTCACAAAGCTGCGATCGAGCACCCGATGCGCAAATGCACCGTCGCGCCACTGCGGTGAGCGCCCATTCGCTGCGCGCATCGCGGTGCGCCGGGTCGAACAACCAGCGGCCGCGCGGGTCGGTCGAGCGTCGTATGCAACGCCGCCACGACCTGCTCGCCGCGGCGCGCCGGCTTCGGCGAGCGTGAATCCCCGCGCGATGAAGTTCGCGCTCGATGCGCGGGCGCTGCGCGGCCACGCGATCGGCGTCCCACGCCGCCATGCCGTCCTCGGCGATCTGGTGCAGAAAGACGGTGCGCGACGGTGCCGACCCAGCGCGCCGTTTCACGCGCCCAGTCGAACTCCGGCGTCTCGCCGACCGCTTGCGGCTCCGGCAGCGCGCGCCAACGTCCGGCAGCGGCGACGGCGGCAGGCGCCAGCCGGGCGACAGCCGTTGCAAGGGAGCCGCGCCGTGTCGCGCGCATGCGGAGGCGAATCCGCGGCGATGGCGGCGGCGGCACGATCAGGTCGTGCAGGCGCGGCCAGAGCGCGGCGAGCGCAGACCCGCGCCGCGGCGGCTTCCAGCGCGGCGGGCCGTCGGCCGAGTCGACGTCCAGGGCCGCGCTCAGATGCAGCCGCTGCCGCGCGCGCGTGCAGCCGACATAGAGCAGGCGCTCTAGCTCCGCGTCGTCCTCGCGCGGCGGCGAGCGCGCGCAGGTAGTCGTAGACCGGATCGAATCGCCGCTGCCCACTGATGCGCGCGCGGATCGGCGCCAGCAGCAGGCCCGCTGCCGTCTGCCGCCATTGCAGCAGCTGCGGCGCGGCGCGCGGCGGCGGCGCGCCAGGCCGGGCATCATCACCACGTCGAACTCCAGCCCCTTGGCACGATGCAGGGTCATCACCCGCACCCGCGTCGCGACGTCGGCCTGCGCATCGGCGTAGAGCGCGTGCAGCGCCGCGCTGAAGCCTGCCCAGTCGGCGACGTCGCCGCCGATGCGCATGCTCGCGCAGCAGCGCGAACACGCGCTCCGCCGCCGCCAGATCGATCGGCTCGGCGACGCAGGCCGGGCCGCCGAGCGCGAGCCAGGTCGCCGCGCACCAGCGCCGCCACGCGGCATCCGGCCGCGCTGCGCGAGCGCAGGGCCCGATCGACCGCGGCAAAGCGCTCGAAGCGCGCTCGCCCGTCCGCCGACAGCCAGCGCAACATCGTCCCGGCACGCGCCGGTGACCGCCTCGCACAGGGGCCCGTTGCCGCACGCCGCGCGATGGCGAACAGATCCGGCAGCGACAGTCCGCACCAGGGCGCGCGCAGTATCGCGAGCCACGCGGCAACGGTCAGCCGGCTGCAGCAGCGCGTGCGCGAGCGAGACGATGTCGAGCACCGCCTGGCGCTCGGACAAGCGGTCGAGTTCGACCGCGGCGTAGGCGATGCCGGCGCCGCGCAGCGCGGGCAGAATGTGCGCCAGGTCGGCGCGCCAGCGCACCAGCACGGCGATCTCCTTCGCGCGCCGGTCGCGAGCGCCGCGCTCGATGCGCGCCACGACCGCCCCGGCTTCCTGCTGCGGCATCGCTGCGAAGGTCGAGCGTCACCGCCGGTCCGGGCCCGGCGCTCTCGCACCGCGACGGCGGCCCTGAACGCGACCGCGCCGTGCCCGGTGGCGACCCGCGACGGCAAGCCGGCAAAGGTGCGGTTGACCCATTCGACGAGGCCGCGCTGCGAGCGGAAGTTGCGCGACAGCGTCGAGCGGCTCGAGCGCGACGCCGCCGATTCGCCGCCGTTCCTGGGCCTCGACGAACAGGCGCACCTCGGCATCGCGGAAGCGGTAGATCGACTGCATCGGATCGCCGACCAGAAACAGCGTCCGCCCGTCCCCCGGGGTCCAGCCTGCGGTCAGATACGCGATCAGGTCGCATTGCGACTGCGACGTGTCCTGAAATTCGTCGACCAGCAGGTGCTCCATGCGCGCATCGAGCGCGAGCAGCAGGTCCGACGGCGCATCGCTCGCTTTGCCAGCGCGTCCAAGGCGATCAGCGTCGCGGCATTGAAATCGATGCTGTTGCTGCCGCGCGAAGACGAGCTGCAGCCTGTGCCGCCACGCGCGGCAGCACGGCGAGCAGCGCCCGGATGAACGACCAGGCGGCGTCATCGTAGCGCGGCGGCGGAAGATGGCGCACCAGGTGCAGCGCCTCGGCCAGGCCCGGAGTCGCGGCCAGGGTCGCGAGCAGGTCCTGCATCGCCTCTTGCGCGCGCGAGCGCTGCGCGCTTGCCTCAGGCGGAAAGCCGTGCTGCTTATTGACGCTCTGGCGCACGTCTTCTTTCCCGGTCAGGAGCCAATCGGCGATCGCCTGCCACTGCGGCAGCGCATCGCACTCCGGCGGCGGCAGCCCGTCGTGGCCAAGGCACCAGGCCAGCGCGTGGTCGGCATGCTCACGGGCGAGATTGCCCGCCGCGTGACGCAGCAGCGAGGCCAGCGACTGCGCGGTGTCAGGCCGCAGCAGCGCACGCAGCGCTCCAAGCTCGGCCTTGATCACCGCGCCGAGCGCGGCCTCGAGCGCGCTGCGCAGCGCCGCCGCGTCGTCGGTCACCAGATGGCGCAGCCACTGCTCGCGCCTGCCGAGCAGGCCCGCGATGAGCCCGCAAAGCCGATCGGCGTCGTTGTCGAGGTAGTCGAGCAGGCACTGCCAGTCCTCGTCGCGACCGGCCGCGGCGTCGATTTCCGCCCGCGCGGCCTCGGCGTACATCGGCTCGGCGTGCTCGGTCAACCGCGGCAGCGCGCCAAGCTGAGCGGACAGTGGCGCCTGGCGCATCAGCGTCAGGCACAGCGCATCGATGGTGTGCACCTGCATGCGCGCCGGATGCGCGAGCAGATTCCAGCCGAGCGCGAGGTCGCGCTCGAGCACCGCTCGGGCCAGCCGCCAGCTTCGCTCCTGCTGCGGCTGCGCCGGGGCGGGTGCATCGGCTGCGCTGCGCAACGCCTCCAGGATGCGGGTCCGGATCTCGCCCGCCGCCTTGCGTGTGAAAGTCATGGCGACGATCGCTTCGGGCTGGGCGACGCGCGCGAGCAACGCCAGGTAGCGCTGCAGCAGCAGTTCGGTCTTGCCCGAGCCCGCGGGCGCCTGGACGATGAACGAACGCGCCGTGTCCAGAGCCCGGAGGCGCTCGGAATCGTCGCCAGGCGCGCCAGCGTCATTCATCGTCGGCCCCGTCATCGTCGAGCCAGCGCTGCGCCCGGACCCGGCAGATTGCGTACAGGCCGCAGCTGCGACACGGCGAGGGAGATTGGCGCGGCGACACGGCGGCATCCCCGCGCGCGATCTCGGCGGCAAGCGCGCCGAGCCGCCGTTGCCACCACGCCTCGAGTGCCGCCCAATCGCCGGCCGGACCGACGCCGCCGACGGTAGTCCAGCCCCGGCCAGGCGGCGGCATCGGCGGCCAGCCCCACGGCGGCGAGAGTGCCGGCTTGCACTTGCACGTAGGCCACCGCACGCACCGCCGCTTGCGGTTCGGCGGCCCGTTGCGCCAGGGCATAGAGCCCGAGCTGGGCCGAGCGCGGCCGGGAATCGAACCATCGTCGCGGAGGGTCGACCCGGCCGGTCTTGTAATCGATGATCGCCAGCGCCCCCCGTGGCCAGCGCATCGACGCGGTCGAGGCGCAGGCGGAAAGCGCAGGCCGCCGAGCTGCAGGGTTCTCTTCGCCTCGACGTCGCGCACCGCGAACGGCGGCCGCGTGCGTTCGTGTCCCAGCCAGGCGTCGACCAGCGCGGCAAGGCGCCGCGTCTCGGCGGCGCGCACGATCGGCGGGACGTTGCGCCAGCGCGCCGCCGGCAGCGCCGTCAAGGCGCCCTGCACCGCCGCGGCAACGGTCGCAGCGAACGCCGGCGCGGCAAGCGCGTTGAGCGTCGCCTGGTCCGCGATCGCGCTCCAGAAATTGGCCAGCGCCGAGTGCAGCAGTGAGCCACGTTCCGCCGGCGACAGGCCCACCACCGACAACGGCCACGGCTCCGCACCCAGGCGATGGCGCGCCACTGCCTGGAACGGGCAATCGCTCTGCGCTGCGATGATGCGCGAGCCGTGCGGAGCGATGCTGTCAATGGCCATGGGCGGCGCCTTGTCGTCGGCGACCGCCTCCAGCTTCGCGCTGCGCGCAATCGCCTCGGTCCAGGTCGGCGCCGGCGGCGGCGGAGCGCGTTCGGGAAAACCCAGAATCAATGCCGACGGTGCGAGCGCATGGTCGTCGGCGCTGGCCGCCGAGCTGAAGACGATTTCCGGCGCCGCGCGGGCAAATCGCTCGGTGAGCCTGGTCGCGTAGTCGAGCTCGCGCTGCGCGCTGGCGCGCGGCAGGTTGCGCTCGCGCTGCCAGGCGATGGGCAGGAGCGGATTGGGCGCCGGTGCCGCAGGCCAGCGATCGGCGGCGAGACCGGCCACCCACAGGGCGTCGAAGGCAAGCCCGGTCGCTTCGAGCACGCCCATGATCTGGATGGGCGCAGCACCGCCTTCGGGCTGGAAGATCGTCCGGCTGGCAAGCGCCCGCAGGGTATCGAGCGCGGCGGACAGCGTGAGCCGCGCGCTCACCGCCCCCAGGCTCGCGAACTCGCCGAGCACACTCTCCCATGCTTCCCGCGCCTGGTATTCGCCGCTGTCGAGGCGGCGCGACCCGGGCCAGCCGGCGGCCGTGGTCCAGGCTCGCCACACGTCGACCCATTCCCGCGGGCTCGCAGCCGTGATCCGGCGCAGCGCCTCGCGGCCCCTGCGCCAACGGGCAGCGAGCTCGGGTGAGCGCGATTCCAGCGCCGCGATCGCGTCGCCCAGGGAAACCTCGCGCCGCCCCTCCTCCTGCCAGTCGCGCTCGACCGCGGCGCGCGCGGGCCAATCCCGCTCGGCGTCCGGCAGGTAGGGGCCGCGCAATAACGCTGCCGCCGCGCCGGGAGTCAGTCGCGATTGCGCCAGGCTGATGAGATCGAGCGCCGCCGTCACCAGGGGAACGGCGGCCAAGGGAACACCCAGCGACACCTCGAACGGCGCTAAGCGCGACGCGGCGCCGGGCACGAGCGCTGTCGGTTCGAGCAGTTCTTCGGCCAGGGCCACGACTGCGTCGCGTTGCGCCGCCAGATTCTCGACCACGATGCCGATGCGCGCTGGCGCCCGTTGCAGGGCGCGCTCGCGCGCCCACTCCAGCGCGGCGGCCAACTCGGCGCGCGGCGATGCCGCCACCGTGCGGCTTACCGCGCCGGGCGCGCCAGGCAGCGTGTCGAGCGGCTGCACTCGCGCACCGGAGGCGGAGAGCGCCGTGCACAGCCGCTCCTGCTGCGGAGACAACTCGGTGAAGCCGGCGAGGATGGTCGGCCCCATGCGCGCGACGAAGCGTTCGGCGAGCGGGGCGAGCGCGGCCGGAATCCGGGCCAGGTCGTGCGCGCCGGCGCGCTGCAGCTCGGAACGGTAGGCCTCGGCCCAGCGCGCGAATACCGCCGCATCGTCGCCCGGATCGCCGGCCCGCCTCCAGGCGCGCCAGCTCTCGCCGCCTGCTCCCCACTCGTGTACCAGCGTCCACGCTTCGGCGGCGAGCGCGGCGGCGCCCTGCGGGTCGAGCAGCGGCAAGGACTCGGCGTCGATCACCATCCGCCACAGGTGCGCCGCCTGCGGCGGCGAGAGCAAGAGCTCCGCGCCGGTGCCCGCGTTAGCCTGCGCTGCAAGCTCCCACAGCATGCCGAGCCAGGTCGGATACGGCACGATCGTCGGCGTCGGCCAGGCGTGCCTGCCGGCTTCGCGCTGCGCCAGGTCGAACTGGTGCGACAGAACGCGAGCCAGACGCCGGTTGGGGGTCACGACGACCGCGCCTTCGGTGAGTGCGGCGTGCAGGGCGGAATTCACGGCCCCAATGGTAGCTGACCGGTGCGCGCTGCCGACGCGCAAACGCGCGCTCGTCGCGCGGTCGCTCGCTAACGCGAGCCGGAGGGCTTAGTCGTCGTCGCCGGCGGCGACCGCTTCGCCGGCCGGTTCGGGGCTCGCCTGCGCTGCTGCGGGCGCGGAGGCCGGCGCGTCTTCGCTGGGCAAGGCGGTGCTATCCGGAAGCGGCGGCTCGAGCATGCGCGTGAGCACGTGCCATTCACCGCACCAGTCATCATCACGGACCAGCGGCCACACGCCCTCGACCACGTAGGCCTTGGCAGTGACCGGATTGAGGTGCGGCGAGTGCCGCCGGCATTGCCCCCACATCGGCGCCTTGCCGTCGGTCGGTCGCGCCCGCCGTCGATCATAGTACTGGCAGTTGACGCACTTCTCGACATTGCTGGCGGAGGGCGCCTGTTGCGCCGTGGAGGGTGCGTCGACCTCGGCGGGTGCTTCCACCGGAGCCTTGCCACGCTCACTGCTGCGTCCGCGAACCAAAGGCTCCTCCCCAGGATTGCGTTGCCCGCACCGCGTCGCGGTGCGGCCCTATTTGTGTACGCTCGGCGTCGGGCGCGGCGTGCGTTGCGCGGCCCATTGCCGAGGGCGATCAAACAGCGGCCGGAAGTAGCTGGAACGGCCGGCGTCGCGCGCGAGGATGACCACCTCGCGCATGCTCATGGTCCGGGTGCGCGCCCGCCGCACCGGCGCAACGCGATCACAGGCCTGCGGGTCGGCGCGGGCCCGCCGCAGAGCTTGCGTCAGGCGGCCCATGCCCGTATCACCGCGAGCAGTGGCGCAGGCACGTCCTGCACGTAGCGCGCCGTCGTCTGGAACGGCTGATCCAGGCAGGCCCTGAGCTCCGCATCGGCTTCCGCCGCTTCGCGCTCCAGTATATCGTCGTACTCGTCGCGCTGCTCAGGATCCGACAGCACTGCGTAGGCTTGATGAATCAGCCGCACCAGCATGTCGTCAGCCTGGCCGTTTAGACGCTGCTTGATCGTTTGATACGCCGCCTCGATGCGGGTCGTCGAGGCTCCGGGAGGCAGCTCGAGGTAGTCGTAGTGGGTATAGTGCACGTTGAATCTCCGGTTGCGTTTCACGTTGAATGTCTTCTGGTCGTAGGGCAGCAACAACCATGCCATGGGCCGCAGAGGGCATCCGCCGGCAGCTCCAAGTCCATGATTTTTGGTGCCTGAATCGGCGCTTGCCCGCGGCCGAACGGCGCCGCGCCGGCGCCTTGCGCGGGTCTCAGCCGGGGCGCTGTTGGCTGCCGCGCTGCGGCAGTTACTGGCCGCTTGCCATGCCGCCCGCGCGCCTTCTAGATCATCTTGAGCGCGCTTGGACCCTCTGGCGGCGGATAGGCGCGGTCGATCTGGGCGCGCAGATGCGCATCCACGCGCACATCGAATGCCTTGCGGTTGTCGTGCACATGAGCCGGATCGGCAGCCTTGGCCACCACGGCCACCTGCTGGGCAAGCAGCCAGGCGAGTGCCAGTGACGCCGGCGCGACGCCTGCGCCGGCGGCGAGTTCGCGCAGCCGACGCTGCCGGAGCAGCCTGCCTTCATCGAGCGGCGAATAGGCCATGATGGCGATGCCGTGCCGACGGCAGAACGGCAGCAGATCCCACTCGATGCCGCGACATTCCAGGTGATAGAGGACCTGGTTGGCGGCGCAATGTTCGCCGCCGGGGCGCCCCAACAGCTCCTCCATGGCGGAGCGATCGAAGTTCGATACGCCCCAGGCGCCGATGCTGCCTTCGGCGCGCAACGCCTCGAACCCGGCGATGGTCTCGGAGAGCGGGACCTCGCCGCGCCAATGCAGCAGGTACAGGTCGAGCCGATCGGTCGCGAGTCGCTTCAGGCTGCGCCTGCAGGCGGCGATCACGCCGCGTTGCGTGGCGTGGTGCGGATAGACCTTGCTTACCACGAACACTTCGTGGCGCCGGCCGGCGATGGCCTCAGCGACGACTTCCTCGGCCCCGCCCTCGGCATACATCTCGGCGGTGTCGATGAGCGTCAGGCCCAGATCGATGCCCAGTTGCAAGGCGGCGACCTCGGCCGCGCGCTCGCGCCGCCGTTCGCCCATGCGCCAGGTGCCCGCGCCCAGCTGGGGCATCTTCGCGCCCGAACGCAAGGCAAGCTGTGGCAGGGAGTGAGCCATGGCGCAGACGGCAGTAGCCGCTGCCGAGCATACCCGAAGCGCCCGCGCGTGGCGCAGGTTAGAATGCAGCGATGGCGCCCGATGACGCTACCGTCTCCATCACCTCACGCCGCATCGTGCGCGGCGCCTGCCCGCACGACTGCCCCGATACCTGCGCCTTGCGCATCACCGTTGAAAACGGTCGCGCGATCAAGGTCGAGGGCGCGCCGGACCATCCGCCGACCGGCGGCACGCTGTGCACCAAGGTCGCGCGCTACCTCGACCGCACCTATTCCCCGGCGCGGGTGCTGCATCCACTGCGGCGCGTCGGCGCGAAAGGCTCCGGGCAGTTCGAGCGCACGACCTGGGACGAAGCGCTCGCCGCAATCGCCGCGCGGTTCAAACAGATCGCCGCCTCTGCCGACGGCCCGCAGGCCATTCTGCCCTACAGCTACGCAGGGACCATGGGCCTGCTGCAATACGGCTCGATGGATCGACGCTTCTTCCACAAGCTCGGTGCGTCGCTGCTCGACCGCACGATCTGCTCGAGCGCGGGCAAGGCGGGCTACGCGGTGACCATCGGTGCCTCGATCGGCACCGACGTCGAGCAGTTCGAGAACGCCAAGCTGATCCTGATCTGGGGCTCCAATCCGATCGTTTCCAATCTGCACCTGTGGAGCCGCGTGCAGGAAGCCAAGCGCCGCGGCGCGAAGCTCGTCGCCATCGATCCGTACCGCAGCCTGACCGCGGAGAAGTGCCACGTTCACCTCGCGCTGCTGCCGGGAACCGATGCCGCCCTGGCGCTGGGCATGATGCACGTCCTCATCGCCGAGGATCGGCTCGACCACGACTACATCGCGCGCTACACGCTGGGCTTCGACGCGCTGCGGCAGCGGGTGCGCGACTACCCGCCCTCGCGCGTGGCCCAGATCACCGGGCTTGCCGTCGACGACATCGTCGCGCTCGGGCGCGACTACGGCTCGATCAAGCCTGCGGTCATCCGCCTGAACTATGGCATGCAGCGCCATGCCGGCGGCGGCATGGCGATCCGCACCGCGGCCTGCCTGCCCGCCCTGGTCGGCGCCTGGCGCGACCCCGCCGGGGGCGCCCTGCTGTCGTCGAGCGGCAGCTATCCGGTCGACCGCGACGCGCTCGAGCGGCCGGATCTGATCTGGAACAAGCCGCGCACCATCAACATGTCGACCATCGGCGATGCGCTGCTCGACGCGAAGGACCCGCCGATTCGCGCGCTCTACGTCTACAACTCCAATCCGGTCGCGGTCGCGCCCGAGTCGGCCAGGGTGGTGGCCGGGTTTTCCAGGGAAGACCTGTTCTGCGTCGTCCACGACGTGTTCCTCACCGACACCGCCGATTACGCGGACTTCGTCCTGCCGGCGACCACGCAGCTCGAGCACGACGACGTGCACGTCTCGTATGGGCACCTGTACGTGCTGGCGAACAACCGCGCCATCGCGCCGCTCGGCGAAGCGAAGCCCAACACCGAGGTGTTTCGGCTGCTCGCCCGGCACATGGGCTTCGAGGAGCCGTGCCTGGGCGAGAGCGACCAAGACATCGCGCGTCACGCTTTCCTGCGCGCTCACCCGCACGCCAAGGGGATCGACTGGGAGCAATTGAAGATCGACGGCTGGAAGCGGCTCGACGTGCCCTCGCCGTTCGCCCCCTTCGCCCACGGCAACTTTCCCACCCCCTCCGGCCGGTGCGAGTTCTATTCGGAGTCGCTGCAGCGCGCCGGCGTCGATCCGCTGCCGACCTACACCCCGCCACGCGAGTCGGTGGCGAGCAACCCCGCCCTGGCCGCCCGCTATCCCTTGGCGATGATCTCGCCACCGGCGCGGCACGCGTTGAACTCGAGTTTCGCCAATCTGCCGACGTTCCTGGAAAGCGAGCCCACGCCGCAGCTGGATATCCACCCCGACGACGCCGGGCCGCGCGGCATCGCCAGCGGCGACCCGGTGCGGGTATTCAACGACCGCGGAGCGCTGGTGCTCAGCGCGCGGGTGAGCACGCGTGCCCGCCCAGGCGTGGTCGTGGCGCTGTCGATCTGGTGGCGCAAGCTCTCGCCCGACGGGACGAACGCCAACATGGTCACCGGCCAGGGCCTAACCGACATGGGGCGCGCGGCGACCTTCTACGACTGTCTGGTCGAAGTCGAGCCGGTCGCGGCGTAGGACCTGGCGAGCAGCTGCTCGAGCTCGACGCGCTTGGCCAGCGCGTCCCGATGGCCCAGCTCGATCAAGGCCGAGCAGAATCCCGAATCGAACAGCAGGTACGAGAGCAATCCCTCGCCGCCGGCACGGGTGCCGCCGATACCGCGCAGCGCGAAACGCAGGCTCGGTGGCAGCCCGTCTAAGTAGTCTTGGGCGATGTTCTCCAGCGGCACGCTCGGCGTGAGCACCAGCATGGCGATGTCGCGCAGCGGCATCGGGCTCATGCGCAGGCGCGTCGGGTCGATCTGGCGCACGGCGATGTTCACCAGCCGCACCTTCTCCAGGTCGGTGCCCAGCGCGTCGGTGAAGATGCTGGCCAGCACATGGCTGCCGATCTGCGCCAGCGACGGCGGGTCGACCGAGTCGCCAGGCGCGGTTGGCGTGCCGGTGCGGGCCGCCCCGACCACCAGGATCCGGTCGGCGCCAAGATGCAGCGCCGGCGCGGTGGGGGCCATCTGCCGAATCGCGCCATCGCCATAGTATTCGGTGCCGATCAGGGTCGGCGGGAAGACCACTGGAATCGCGCTCGAGGCGAGCAGGTGCGGCACACCGATGGCCGCCCGCACGCCGATCCTCTGCGAGCGCTCCCACAGCTCCATCTTCGGCCCGCCCATGCAGAAGCTCACCGACATGCCGGTCTGGTAGCTCGATGCGGTTATGGTGAGCGCCTCGAGCGCTCCCGCGGCGATGCTTTCGCTTATCGCCGGGAAGTCGATCTCGCGCTCCAGCAGCCGGGCCAGCGGCGTATTGTCGAGCAGGCCCACCAGGCGCTTGCGATCCGAGCGCGGCAGCACCGAGCGCACGATCCGCCACGCGGTCTGCAACAGGTGCGCCGGATCGGCGCGGTAGATGTCACCGACCGCCAGCCGCGACCAGACTCCGCACAGCGACTTCGCGGCCAGCCGGAAATCGCGCGCCCCGGCGGCGAGCGACGCGGCGTTGATCGCCCCCGCCGAAGTGCCGCAGATGATGGCGAACGGACTCGCGCTGCCGGGCGGAAGGAATTCGGATATCGCGCGCGCGACGCCCGCCTGGTAGGCGGCCCTGGCGCCCCCTCCGGAGAGAATCAACGCGATCCGGGGCGCGGGCGGCATGGGCAGTGGGGGGCTCATGAGAGGCGACGGTCAGGCCGAAGGATCCGGCCACGGCGCCCGTCAGTGCCCCGCTATGTTACCGCGGCCGGAACCGCTCGAAAGACCGTTGCGCCCCGCCCCGGCGCGACCGGTCAGGGCGTCTTGCGCACCAGGCCGACCATGACGCCGAAGATCTCCAGGTTGCCCTCCGGCCTGATGACCGGATACGCCTTGTTTTCCGGGCGCAGGACGAACTGCCCGCGCTCGAGGTCGAGGCGCTTGAGGGTAAACTGGTTGTCGACGATGGCCACGACGATCTCACCCCGGCGCGCAGTGGCGCGCTTCTCGACGACGGCCAGATCACCGTCGAGGATGCCGGCGTCCTGCATCGAATCGCCCTTGACGCGCACGAACACCGTCTGCGAAGGATGCTCGACGAGGTAATCGTCGAGCGTCAGCGCATCTGCGGGCGCGTCGTCGATCGGGTTGGGCAGCCCTGCCTGCACCGCAGCGTCGGCCAGCGGCCGGGCGAAGAAGCGCCGGGTTGGCGCCAGGCGCCGATCGGGCGTCGACTCGACAAAGCCGGCGAGCTTGAGCCGCGCCACCAGCGCTGCGACCGAGGATTTCGAGCGCAGGCCCAGAAGCTCCCCGATCGAGGCGTACGACGGCAGCGCGCGATGGCGCGCGTAATAGTCCTGCAGGGCGCTAAGATACGAACGATCGTTCGACATTTGGGTTAGACTAACGAACGCTCGTTCAGCCGTCAAGTCCATGTTTGCCCCAGCCGTCGCCTTCGTCGACCTCGAGACCACGGGAACCGCCGCCGCCGCCGACCGCGTCACCGAGGTGGCCATCGTGCGCATCGACGACAGCGCGGGGGTCGACGAGTGGAGCACCCTGGTCAACCCGGAACGCAGCATTCCGCCCGAGATCCAGGCCCTCACCGGCATCACCAACGCCATGGTGACCGACGCGCCCACCTTCGCCCGGATCGCCGACGAGGTGGCCGCGCGCATCGCCGGGTGCGTATTCGTCGCCCACAACGCGCGCTTCGACTATGGCTTTCTGAAACACGAGTTCGGCCGCCTCGGCCGCTCGTTCACGGCCAAGGTTCTGTGCACCGTCAAGCTTTCGCGCCGCCTCTATCCGGAGGCGGGCCGGCACAATCTCGACGCGCTCATCGCGCGCCACGCGCTCGGTGCCGCCGACCGTCACCGCGCGCTGGGCGATGCGCGCATCCTCTGGCAATTGCTGCAGGCGATCTACCGCGACAAGCCGGCGGAAGCCATCGATGCCGCCGTCGCCCGCATCCTCAAGGCGCCGAGCCTGCCGCCGCAGCTGCCCGCCGACGCGCTCGACTCGATACCGGAGGCGCCGGGGACCTACCGCTTCTACGGGCTCAACGCGCTGCCGCTCTACGTCGGCAAGAGCATCAACCTGCGCGCGCGCATCGCATCGCACTTCGCCTCCGACTATCGCAGCGCCAGCGATCTGCGCCTGTCGGCCGAGATCACCCGCATCGAATTCGAGGAGAGCGCGGGCGAGCTCGGCGCGCTGTTGCGCGAGTCGCGGCTGGTCAAGACGCTGCTCCCGGCGTACAACCGCAGGCTGCGTCGGCGCGCCGACATGGTCGCGCTGGTGCTGCCCGCGGAGCCGGCGGCCCCCGACTTCGTTCACTCCGACGCCATCGACCCGCGCCGGCTCGACGATCTCTACGGCCCGTTCGCGTCGCGGCAGAAGGCGCGGGAGACGCTGCGCGATATCGCCGCGCCGGCGGGGCTTTGCTGGACCGCGCTCGGGCTGGAGCGCCGGCAGGGTCCGTGCTTTGCGCGCCAGGTGCGCAAATGCGCCGGAGCCTGTGTCGGCGCCGAGCCGCCGGCCGCGCACCACGCCCGCTTGCGCGATGCCCTGGCGCCGTATGCCCTGCGGAGCTGGCCCTACCCGGGAGCCATCGGCGTGCGTGAGACCTCGATCACCGGCGAGCGCACCGAGCTGCATGTGTTTCGCCACTGGTGCTGGCTCGCCAGCGCACGCGACGAGAGCGAACTGCAAGCGCTCTGCGAGGCGCCGCCGCGCGCGGAGTTCGATCTGGATATCTATCGGCTGCTCGTCAAGCACCTGCCACGGGCAGCCGTCCTGTCTCTGCCCGGGCTCGGGCCGGACTGATCGCCGCCAGCCGGATGCCGGAGCTCGGAGGCCGCAATCGATCCGCCGTAGAATCGTCTGTCAACCTGAAGCGTTGGAGATTGCAGTCATGCCCAAGCTCGATGTGACGGCTGCAGCGAAGCGCGTAGGCTCGTCCTACCCCGCCCCGTTCGACAAGCCGGCCGCCAACCGCATCCGCCAGGCTCTCGGCGACGCGGGCGGCCTGACCCAGTTCGGAGTCAATCTCCTGCACCTGCCGCCGGGCGCATGGTCGAGCCAGCGCCATTGGCATTCGCTGGAAGACGAGTTCGTGTTGGTGATTTCAGGCCAGATCGTGCTTGTCACCGACCGCGGCGAGGAGATCTTGCGCGCCGGCGATTGCGCCGCGTTCCCGGCCAACACGCCGGACGGCCATCACCTCGTCAACCGCAGCACGAGCACGGCGCTGTGCCTGGAAATCGGCACGCGCGTGAGCGGCGATCGCGCCGTCTATCCGGACATCGACCTGGTCTACGACCCGCAGCTTGGCTACACGCACACGGACGGCACGCCCTACCCCAGGCGCTAAGACGGGCCCGCCGCGCGGCTCTCACGGGGGACAGATGTATCCGGTCCCGCTCGGATTCTTGAAGCACCCCACCGATTCGGGGAGGACGTGCTTCGGCAGCCAGAGAACGGCGCTGGGAAAGTAGATCGCAAAGGCGATGGTGCCGAAGAAGACGACATAGATGGGCAATGCCGCCCGCAGCGCCTTGGAAAAGCGCACGCCGACAAATTTCGACGCCATCAGCAGGACCAGGCCATAGGGCGGGGTGATGAGGCCGAAGGCCAAGGTCGCGATCAGCACCACGCCCATGTGCACGGGATTGATGTTGCCCGCCGCGGTCAGCGCATTGACCAGCGGCATGAAGATGATGATCGTCGGAACCGGCTCGATGAAGTCGCCGATGATGGTGAAGAGCAGCACCATCAACAGCATGATCAGATGGGGGTCGTTGCGGGCGATGCCGCTGATCCAGTCGGCGATCATGATCGCGCCGCGCAGGTAGGCGAGCAGCCAGCCGAACGCGTTGGCAGCGCCGATGGTGATCAGCGGCAGCGAGAAGATCAGGCCGGCCAGGCAGAAATCATACGGCAGGCGCCTGATGTGACGCGGATTGAGGGCGGGAATGACCACCGCCAGGATCCACACCGCGGCGACGACCCCGGCCTCGGTGGGAGTGAACCAGCCGGTCAGGATGCCGCCGAGCAGAATGATCGGAATCATCAGCGGCAGCGAGGCGTTCCCGAACGCGCGCACCACCTCGCGGAAGGGCGCCGGCGGCCGCCGCATCCCCACCGGGCCGAAGAAATAGCAATAGATCATGAGGCCGAAGCCGATCATGAACCCCGGCACGAAGCCGGCCATGAACAGGCCGGCAATCGAGACATTGCCCACCGCCCCGTAGACCACCGCGGTGATGCTCGGCGGCACCAGCGCCGCGATCGTCGACGCGGCGGCAATGATGGCCGCGGTGAACGCCGGCGTGTAGCCCTCCTGCTTCATCGGGCCGCCGAGAGTCCGGCTGATCACCGCCACATCGGCAGTCGTGGAACCCGACATTTCCGAGAAGAACATGCTGAAGACGGTGACGACCTGGGACAAGCCGCCGCGGATGTGGCCGACGAGCGCCAGCGACAGGTTGGTGATCCTGCTCACCACATTGGCGGAGGTCATGAGCTCGCCGACCAGCAGGAAAAATGGAATGGCCAGCAAGGCTTCCGAATCCATGCCGTCGAAGATCTTCTGCACGATCGCCGGGAACGTGACATCGGTGAACGCGGCGCCCACGAACACGCCGGCCATGAGGGAAAACGCCACCGGCACGCCCAGGTAGCCGAAGACCAGGAACAGCACGGTCATCACTCCCAGGATCCACGGCGCGCTCATCGGCGGCCCTCGCTCGGCCCGAACGGCTCGATCGGCGTGATGGCGAGCAGCTCTTCGGGCGGCTCCGGGTGATCGAAGCCCTTCCGCCAGCCGTTGACCATCTGCTCGACGGTGAATAGCGCAATGAGGATGCCGGAGATGGGAATCGCCGCATACAGCGAGGCGATGGGCGTCATCGACGGCATGCGGAAGCTCGAAAAGCCGCGCCGGAAGTTGACGTAGCCGAAGTAGATCAGGAACACGGCGACCGTGAGCACCACCAGGCGGATGACCAGCTCGGCGACCAGGCGCGGCCTGCCGTGCAACGCCTCGGCGACGGCGGTGAGATAGAGATGGTCGTTGCGCCGGGTCGCCACCGCCGCGCCGATGAAGATGCCGTAGATGAAGAAGGTCTGGGTCACCTCCTGCAGCCAGAGCCAGGGGTGACCGATGGTGCGGGTGACGATGTCGAACAGCACGGTGGTCGAAAATCCGAACAGCAGCAGCCCGCAGATGATCATGAGGATCATCTCCAGCGCGTCGAAGGCGCGCCATTTGAGATGACGCTGCCGTTGAAGCACCAGGATTTGGGCGATACCCATCGGTCCCCGCAGTCGGAACGAAGGACAAAATGAGGCCGGCTTGCGGCCCCTGTCGCCGCGCCGAGGGCGCTACTTCACGCCGACGATCAAGTCCTTGATCTTGACCGCGTGCGGCCCGAGCTCCTTGGCGAGCTTGTCCCGATACGGGGCGGCGATGGCGACGAAGCCCGACTTGTCGACATCGGTAACGATCTTCACCCCGAGCGCCTTGAGCTTATCCGCCGACTCATGCTCGAGTTCGAGGGCCTTGGCCGGCTGGTTCCTGCCGACCTCGTCGGCCGCCGTCGTCACCCATTTCCTCTGCTCGTCGGTGAGGCTCTTCCACAGCTTGTCGCTGATCCAGATGAAATTGTTGTTCGCCTCGTGCTCGGTCATCGACAGCACGGGCGCGACCTCGTAATGGCGGTTGAGGAGGTAGACGTTGACGCCGTTCTCGGCCACGTCGACCACGCCAGTCTGCAGCGACGTGTAGACGCTGCCGAACGGCATGTGCACGGTCTGCGCACCGTAGGCCGGAAACATCGTGTCTTCGGTCGCCGTGGCCTGGACGCGAACCTTGAGGCCCTTCATGTCCTCGACCTTGTGGATCTCCTTCTTGCTGTACATGTCGCGCAGGCCCAGCGTGATGAGGGCGAGCACGTGGCCGCCCTGCACCGTGTCCTCGATCATGTCCTTGACCGCCTGCACGACCTGGGGATCGGCGATGGCTTTTTTCAGGTGATCTTCCGAGCGAAACAGGAAATGCAGCGACATGACGCCGGCCTGCGGTGACAGGGTGGCGGCGTTCGCCGCCGAGCTGATGCAAAACTCGATGTCCCCCGCCTTGAGCAACTGCAGCACCTGCGGCTCCTGGCCGAGCTGGGCCCCGGGATACTGGTCGATGAGCATCGTGCCCTTGCTCAACTCCTTGAGCTTGGCGGCGAAGATATCGCCCGCGACGCCGTAGCCGGTGCCATGCGGCTGGTCATAGGCAAAGCGGTAGTGGTGGACCTCCTGGCCCCATGCCGGCGGCAAAGAGCCGGCGGCGATCACGGCGAGGGTAAAAAACCAAGCGCAACGACGCATCATGGACATGCTCTCCTCCTAATTTGATTTCTTGTTGCGTCCCCCAAGGAAACGCGCTGCCGCCGCCGTCTCAAGCGCGAGGCGTCCAGGTCATCTCACCGGGTTCCGATTCAACCCTACCATGAGCCTCCGCCCGACTACAAATGCCCCGCCGGCAGAGTCCTTGGGGGGCGATGCACGACATGGAGCTCAAGCCCGGCGCAAGCCGCGTCCAGGCCGGCGGCGTCAGAGCAGGCCCGCAACCAGGTTGACCGTGAGCGCCAGGATCCCGGTGGTGTAGAAGAACGAAATGATGCCCTGGGTGATCGCCAGCTTGCGCAAGGCCGAAGACGTGATCTGCACGTCGGAGACCTGGAAGGTCATGCCGATGGTGAACGAGAAATAGACGAAATCGCCATAGGTAGGCGGCCGGCTGCCCGGGAAGGCCATTCCCTCGTGCACCGCCTCGCCTGCGCCTTCCGTGCCGTTGGGAAGATAGTAGTCGTGGGCGTAATGCAGCGCGAAGATGGTATTGATGAGCGCCCACGACAGCACGATGGTCACCACGACCAGCGCCAGCCGCGCGCCCTGTTCGAACTGCGCCGCGGTCTTGATAAGAGGCACCTCCGCGGCGATCGCCACCAGGCTCGCCGACGCCGCCACCACGGTGAGCCCGAGCACCGTCCATTTGCCGGTCACCTGCCGGGCGGCAATGGTGCGCATCCTTGCCGGTGTAGTGTTGCTCAGGCCGATCAGCATGGCGAGCAGCGCGACCGTGACGCCGATATCCCAGGACAGGATGAAGCGCAGCCGCCCCGAGACGCCGCCCACGAAGAGCAGCAGCAGGTAAATGACCACGCCGGTCGTCACCCCTGCGAACAGGCGCGGTCGTCGCAGGCGCGAAAAGAAACCGCGCCTTTCGGTGGCGTCCTTATGGTTCATTCTGGCACCCCAATGGGGCCGATTCCGACGTTAGCCGCGCTCGCGCCAATCGGCCACGGGCGGATCGGCTCGGACCGCCTTAGAGCGCCGTCATTGTAACGCGCGACCCGGGCTTGAGTTTCCCGCGCCCGCGAGCGGACGTCTACCGGTCGAGCTTTGTCACGGCACGGGTAGCGGTCACCACGCGTGCGACGGACAGGCGCCTGACCAGGTCGTTGACCAGGGCGTTGAGCTTCACATCGGTGCGCGCCATCGTCAGGCGATCCGGAAAATGGGTCAATTCGGCATCCGAGAAGATGGCTGTCGCAGAGGCGTTGCCGCGGAAGAGGTCCAGCTGGTGCGACGCTCTGGCGGCAAGCTGCACGCCGTGGTCCCAGGTGACGCCGACGGGCACGATGCCGGCAGCCGCAACTCTGCGCCGCACTTCGGCGGCGATTGCGTCTGCGCCACGGGCACGATCGGTCGCTTCTGCGTCACGCGTCACGGCGAACCTCCGAATTCCATTAGGCCCCAGCGCACATAACACTTTAATGACAGCCACCCCGGTCACCGTCTTGGCACGACGGCAGGAGCAGGTTCGCATGCCATGACCGCCAGGTTACGCGCGTTCCATATGACCGATTTCTTACGGTCATTTGCGTGACACGAAACAGCAAACAAACGGTTGCAGACTGCCTGCGACGTAATGCGCCGGGTAGCAGACGGCGGTCAAGCCCTGACCATCAAGGGTGAGTCGTTCCTGCGCTTCTCACATCCATCCGGAGGTTCATTAAAACCATGAAGAAGACCATTGCAGTATCAGCTCTGTTGGCAGGCGTGCTGGCCAGCGCCGCATTCGCCGCCGAGGGTCCGGTTCCGACGGGCGTGCCGCCGTTGAGTCATGTGTGGCTGATCATGATGGAGAACCACGGCTACGGCCAGATCATCAACAATCCGAACGCACCCTACATCAACTATCTCGCCGGCGAGGCAAGCCTGGCGACGAACTATTTCGCGGTGGCCCATCCCAGCCTTACGAACTATCTCGAGGTGGTCGGCGGCTCCAACTTCGGCGTCCTCAGCGACAACAATCCCGACTGGCATGATTTCGACTGCGCCAGCAACCTCAGCACCGCGAAGCCGAATACCGACACTCCACCGAGCCCGAACATCTGCCCGATCTCCGGCGTCGGCACCGACGCCGCCACTCCGGCGATCGACATGACCAACGAAGTGCAGGGCCCTCCGGGCCTGACCAACACCAACGGCACCCTGGCGTTTGCGCCGGCCGCTAAAACCGTCGGCAAGTCCATCGCCGACCAGCTCGCCGAAGCCGGCCTGAGCTAGAAGAGCTACCAGGAAAGCCTGCCTCCCGAGGGTGCCGACCTGATCACCACCAGCGACGGAGTCTTCACCAACCTCACCGACTTCACCAAGATCATGCCGGCGCTAACCCCGCCGCTGACCTCGGCGGACATCGTTTCCCTCTACGCGTCGAAGCACAACCCGTTCGTGTACTTCCAGAGCGTGCAGGAAGGCTACAACCCGAACAACACGCTGGACAACTCGGTAGGCTTCGCCGGGCCCCACGGGCTGTATGCGGACCTTGCCGCGGGGACGGTGCCGACCTTCTCGTTCATCGCCCCCAACCAGTGCAACGATCAGCACGGACGCGGCAACGCGGGCCCGTTCTGCAATTACGATCCGAGCGACGACGGCACGCAGGCCGGGCTCAATCCGGCCCTGATCTACCAGGGCGACGTGACGGTCCGCGCGCTGGTGAACGCGATCAAGGCCTCTCCGGCATGGCATACGGGCAACAACGTGCTCATCGTCATGTGGGATGAGAACGATTACAGCAACGCGCCCAACGTCAACCAGGTGGTCGTGATCGTGGACCGGAATTACGGAGTCCCCGTCACCAGCAGCATCGGCTACACCCACTTTTCGCTGTTGAAGTCGATCGAGGCGGGGCTCGGCCTGCCGTGCCTCAACCATGCGTGTGACGCGAACATGTCGGTGATGTCCGACATGTTCGGCGCGAAGTAGGCTGCTCGGCAAAACGGCCGGTTCGGGATGCATCGCGGGAGCGATGCATCCCATGCGGCAGAGACCGCGCGCGAGCAAGTGCCGCTGGAAGATCGGAGGGGCGACCCCGCTCACCCCCTTCGTGCATCCGGTCGCCTCGATGACCTGTTGTCGCCGCGCCGCCGCGCTATTTTTCCGCTTCCGCCCCCGTTCCACCGTCGATCAGGCGGCCCTGTTCGTAGAACGGATAGGGGCCGTCGAACTCGCCTACCGCGACGCCGAAGGTAACGAATCGCTGGTCGCTCCAGCGGTGCAGCATGTAGCCGGGGGGCTCCATCACGAAGCTCGCCGGCCCGTTCGGCGAAAGCTCGAGCGCCACCTGATGGGCCGGGCTCGGGCAGGTGACGGCCAAGGTCGCGCCAAAGCGCGCAACGATCGTGCGGTGCACATGTCCGCAGAGAATCCGCTCCACGCTCGGGTGACGGCGGATGATGGGTTCGAGAGGATATTCGGTGCGCAACCCCACCGAATCCATGAATTCGATGCCGGTCACGAACGGAGGGTGATGCATCAGGATGACCACCGGCCTGTGCCGATAGACCGTGAGCTGGTCCTCGAGCCAGCGCAGGCGCTTGCGGCACAGCAGCCCTCCGCCTTCGCCCGGCAGCACGGTGTCCAACGCCACGAGCTGCAACGGACCGGCGGGGGCCGTGTACTGGATGAATTCCTCGTCGCCGTGCAGGTAGAGGTGCTGGGAGAACGCGCTGCGCAGCGCCCCGCGATTGTCGTGGTTGCCGGGTATCAGGTAGAGCGGCATGGGCAACTGCGCCAGGATCCGGGCCAGGTGCTCGTACTCTTCCGGCCGCCCGGAATCGGTGAGGTCGCCGGTCGCCACCACCAGGTCCGGCCGCGGACGCAGCGCCACCAGGTGTGCCACACAGCGCTGCAGATAGGCGGCGGTGTCGACGCGGCGATACGCGAGCTCGCCGGGACGACGAATGTGCAGGTCGCTTATGTGTGCGATCAGCATGGCGCCTCTTCGCTACGCCGTGCCGACCGGCGTGGTCTGGTTGAAGACAACGCCCACCGCAGTGCCGGCGGCGGCACTGGCGTGGCCGAGGGCGTCGACGGTGAGCATCTGCCCGTCGTGCAGGCGGACGATGACGCGCGTCACGCTGCCGGCGAAGAAGCTGCCGACGATCAGTCCGGTGACGTCGGCCGCATCGGCGCTGGCGAGCGCAAGATCGTGCGGCCGGAAATAGAGTGTCCGCTCGCCGCCGAGGACAAGCTTGCCGTTGACCTGTTCGGCATTGACCCGGTTCATGGTGCCGACGAAGTCCGCGACAAAAGCGTTGCGTGGCGCCCGGTAGAGCTCCTGCGGTGACCCGAGCTGCTCGATCTGTCGCCGCGACATTACCGCGACCCGGTGGCCTAGCGCCATGGCCTCCGCCTGGTCATGGGTTACCAGCAGCGTGGTGATCTGCAGCCGGCCCAGCAATTCGGCGAGCTCGACGCGAAGCTCGTCGCGGAGCTTCGCGTCCAGGGCGGTCAGCGGCTCGTCGAGAAGCAGGACCCGCGGCTGCGGCGCGAGCGCGCGCGCCAGCGCAACCCGCTGCTTCTGCCCCCCCGACAGCTGATGCACCGGCCGGGCGGCGAATTCGCCGAGGTGCATCATCGCCAGCAGCTCTTCGACCCGTTGTCGGCGCTGCAGCGCATCGAAGCGGCGCACCTTCAGCCCGTAGCCGATGTTGTCGGCAAGGCTCAGGTTCGGGAACAGCGCGTAGCTCTGGAAGACCATCCCCACGCCGCGCTGCTCGGTGGGGACGCGCGTCACATCGGTCTCGCCGATGAAGATCCGGCCGCCCGGGTCGGGGTCTTCGAGCCCGGCGATGAGGCGCAGAACGGTGGTCTTGCCGCAGCCCGATGGGCCCAGCACGGCGAGCGTTTCGCCGGCGGCGACGGCGAGGTCGATCGGATCGAGCGCCCGGTGGCCGTTGGCAAACGTCTTGCTGCAGCCTTCGAGGCGAACCGATACCGTCTCGGGCTTCATCGGCCGCCCGCCACGAAACGCCGGGCCGCCACCTGCACGCCTACCAGCAGGGGCAGCAGCATCAGCAGAAAAATGAGCGTATACGCCGACGCGATCTCGAGGCGCATCGAGGCGTAACTGTCTGCCAGCCCGACCGGCAGGGTCTGGGTGAGCGGCGTGTGCAGCATCCAGGTCAGGTTGAACTCGCCCACCGAGAGCGTGAGCACGGTGAGCGCCCCGGCGACGATCCCGGGCATGGCGTTGGGCACTACCACGGTGCGAAAACGCTCGACAAACCCTGCGCCCAGGGTCGCGGCGGCCTCCTCGAGAGCATCGAGGTCAATGGCGGAGAGTACCGCCAGGCAGGCACGGGTCATGAATGGCAAGGTGAACAGCACGTGGCCCACCAGAATGAACAGCCAGCTCGTGCGCAGCGCCTGCCAGCGACCGTAAGTGAGTATCAGTGCCAGGGCGGTCGCCAGACCCGGCACCGCAACCGGCAGGACGAGCAGCTCCTCGAGCAGGCGCGTGGCGCGCGTGGCGTGGCGGCACAGCACGTAGGCTGCCGGCAGGCCGATGAGCGCGGTGACCACGACGCAGGCGATGGCGATGCGCAGCGACAGCCATACCGTCGGCTGGTACATCGCCCAGACTTCCGCCAGCCAGCGCAGGGTCAATCCGCTGCGCCAGCCCACGAAGTAGTTCTCCGTCACCCCGGCTAATACCGACACGACCACCGGCACGATCATGAACGCGGCCGTTGCAAGCGCCAGCGCCAGTTGCAGCTGAAACCGCAGTGCCGGCAGCGCGCGCATGGCAATCTACGCCGCCGCCGCAGCCTGGGTGCCGGTCAGCTGCCGTGCCAGCGCCAGGGCCAGCCACGTCACCAGGCCGAGGATGAGCGAGAGCACGGCGGCGATGGAAAAGTTGGCATAGTTCGTAAACTCGTTGTAGATCGTGATCGGCAGCACATCGATCTGCGTGGCCAGCGTGAACGCCGTGCCGAACGCGCCCATGCTGGTGGCAAAGCAGATCGCGCCGGCAGCGATGAGCGCGGGCATGAGCGCCGGCAGGATGACATCGGTCATGACCTGCAGCGGCGACGCGCCAAGGGTGCGGGCGGCTTCCTCCAGGCTCGGATCGAGTTTCTCGACATTGGCCATGACCGTGAGGATCGTGCGCGGAATCGAGAAGTAAAGATAACCCATGAACAGCCCGCCCATGCCGTAGGCGAAGACGAGCCGGGATCCGGTCAGCCACTCGGTCACGGTGGCGACAAGGCCCTGGCGCCCGGCGAGCAGGATCACGAGGAAGCCAACCACGACACCGGGAAAGGCAAGCGGAAAACTCAGCAGGGCAACGAGCAAGGTCCTGCCCGGGAACCGCTGCCGCTGCAGGAAGAAGCCGGTGAATCCCGAGACGACGAGCGCGGCCAGGGTCACCGCAACCGAGAGGCCAACGGTGGCCAGGAGGCTGCGCAGGTAGCGCGGGTCGACCAGCACCAGCCAGTATGCCGCTATCCCCTGCGGCCCCGAGGCACCGACTGCGCAGAGTCGGGCCATCGGCAGCAGCCAGAACGCGGTGAACACCGCCAGCGCGGGCAGCGTCAGCAGCAGCGAACGTACCGGGGAGCGCATCGGTAGCCCCGTCCGGGCGGTGTCACTCCGGCGCGAACCGCCGGGAACTTCGCCTGGTTGCTATTGCACTTCCCGCAGGTAGCGGTCAGAAAAACTCTTCTGCACGTCGGCCATCTTGGCATAGTCGAGCGGCTTGGCGCGCGCGTACTCGGACGCGGGCAGGAAGCGCGCTTCCGCCTCCCTGGAGATCGCGCTGGCTCGCACCGGCCGCAGGTAGGCATTGGCCCACACCGCCTGGCCCTCGTCGGAGAGCACGAAATCGAGCACCTTCTTGGCCGCCGCCTGGTTCGGGTCGTTGCCGACAAGGCTCATGACGTAGGGCACCACGACCGAGCCTTCGGCAGGAATGACGAACACCACGTTGGCCTTGTCCTTGTACTTGGCGCGATAGGCGTTGAAGTCGTAATCGAGCAGGATCGGAATTTCGCCCGACAGCACGCGCGCATAGGAAGTCTGCTTGGGTACGATCGGGTCGTTGTTTTTGAGTTCCGTGAAATAGTGCATCGCCGGCGTGAAGTCGTCGAGCGTGCCGCCGAGCGCGATATTCACGGCAACCGCTCCGACGTAGCCGACGAACGCGCTGGCCGGATCCAGGTAGCCGATCAGGCCGCGGTACTCGGGCCGCAGCAGATCGTGCCACGATTTGGGCACCGGCTTGCCCTTCAACGCATCGACGTTGACCATGAAGCCGAGCGTGCCGGAATGGATCGTGAACCAGTATCCATCCGGGTCCTTGAGGCCCTCCGGAATCTCGGCCCAATGTGCCGGTTTGTACGGCGCGATCACGCCCTCCTTCTTCGCCTGGATGCCGAAGGTCACGCCATAGTAGACGACGTCGGCCACCGGGCTCGCCTTCTCGGCGACAAGCTGCGCGAGCGCCTGACCCGAATTCTTGTTATCGGCGGGCACCGTGACCCCGGTCTTGTCCTTGATCAGCCGCAGTTGCGTCGCCCAATCGGCCCACTCCGGAGGGCAGTTGTAGCAAATCGCAGTCTGTGCGCAGGCGGTCGATGCGGCCAGCATCAGGGCAGCGCTGGCGAGAAGCCTGGCAAGACCACGCAGCGGTAGGTTCATTGGTTCTCCTCGTTTTTCGTCCGCCGCCGATTGCCCGCGAGCAGCGCGACCACCGCGGGAGAATACGTCAGAATTGTGACGGTTGCATTAGTGCCCGCTATACCTGGGGGAGAGGCGGCAATGCCGGCCCCTCGCGATCCGTTTGCGTCCCGGAGCCACCATGGCAAAGAGCCGGCAGGGGTGGGTCGAGGCCCCGCTTATGCGAGTACACGACCAGGATTTGCTCGATCCCTGCCAGAATCACAATTTGTCCGCACCGCAAAGCGGCGCCGTGCACCCGGTCAGCAACAGCACAACCTCTACCGCACCGCCGCGACACTGAACATGCTCACGCGCTGCGTCGCGCTCGAGCCGCTGCCCGGAGTGCAGTCGAAGGTTGACGATCCAAGGCAACGCGATCGAGCGGATGCGCTGCGTGAGAACACGCCATCATGCGTGCATCGCAATTCACTGCGGTCATAAATCCGCCATGCGGTTGGTGTAGCCTCGTTGCTGGCGTCACGAGCGCCACGACGGCTAACGATACTTGACCGAGGAACGATCATGAAAGAGCTGAAGAAACTGCACGAGAAAGCGGCGGAGCATCACGAAAAGGCCGCCGAGCACCACCGCGCTGCGGCTAGACACGTAGGCGAAGAAAACCACGAAGCGGCGGCGCACAATGCTCATGTCGCCCATGGGCACGCAATTCATGCGCTCGAGCATGCGAACCTTGCAAGCAAGAAGCATGTCGAGCTGCATGCCGAAGTGGCGGATGCCACGGAAGATTAGCAATTGACGGGCGGCCGGAGCCCGGGCATCACGTTGTGCGGCGATTAGTCGTGAGTGCGCCGAAGTCAACTAACCGCGACAGCCCGTAGCTGCATTCCTTCCGCGACTCCTCGCAGCGTGACAGGCAGGCAACCCCGCGATCCGCGGGGTTTTCTTTCTGCCGGGCCGCTGCGGCCTTTAGGCCACGTATACCGACTTGATGTTGACGAATTCCTTGATGCCGTAGGCCGCAAGCTCCCGGCCATAGCCGCTCTCCTTGATGCCGCCGAACGGCAGGCGCGGATCGGACTTCACGTTGTCGTTGACGAATACGCAGCCGCTGTCGATGAGCTCCGCGGCAATGCGCTCGCCGCGCGCCAGGTCGCCAGTGATCACCGCGCCGCCAAGGCCGAAGGCGGAGTCGTTGGCCGTCGCGACCGCCTCCTCCTCGTCCTTCACGCCGATGATCGCGGCAACCGGCCCGAACAGTTCCTCGTCGTAGGCAGGCATCCCCTTGGTCACCGCGGTCAAGACCGTAGCCGGGTAGTACGCGCCGCGGCCCTCGGGAATCTTGCCACCGAGCAGACACCGGGCGCCGCGGGCGATGCTCGCCTCGACCTGACGGTGCAGGCCGTCGCGCAGGTCGTGCCGTGCCTGCGGGCCGATCTGCGTGTCCTCGTTCAGCGGGTCGCCCATCTTCGCCGCCGCCATGCGCTCGACGAAGCGCTGTTCGAAATCCGGGCGCAACTTCTCGACCACGATGAAGCGCTTGGCGGCGATGCAACTCTGTCCGGAGTTGATGAGCCGGCCGCGGGTGCACACGGTCGCGGCAAGATCGACATCGGCGTCCTCGAGCACCAGGTAGGGGTCGCTGCCGCCGAGCTCGAGCACGGTCTTTTTCAGCAGTTCGCCGGCCTTGCGGGCCACGGCTCGACCCGCCGCGCCGCTGCCGGTCAGGGTCGCCGCGCAGATCAGCGGGTTCTCGAGCACCGAGTCGACCTGCCGGTTGCCGATGAGCAGGGTACGGAACAAGTCGGCCGGAAAGCCGGCGCGGCGGAAGACGTCCTCGATGGCCAGCGCGCATCCCGGCACGTTGGACGCGTGCTTCAGAACGGCGGCGTTGCCCGCCATCAGGCCGGGCGCGGCGAAGCGGAAGACCTGCCAGAACGGAAAATTCCACGGCATGATGGCCAGCACGACGCCGAGAGGAACGAAGGTAACGAAGCTGCTTCGCGCCTCGGTGGCGATCGGCTCGCGCGCCAGAAAGCGCGCGGCGTTGTCCGCATAGAACTCGCAGACCAGTGCGCACTTCTGCACCTCGGCGACGCCGTCGCGTACCGGCTTTCCCATCTCGCGCGCCATCAGCCGGGCGAACTCAGCCGCCTCGGCACGCAGGATCTGCGCAGCCCTGCGCATTGGGATTGCGCGCTCGGCGAAGCCGATTCGCCGCCACTGCAGAAAGACCTTGTGCACATCGCCGATGATGGCGCCCACGGCATCGGGCGCCATTTCCGGGTAGGTCGCGAGAAGCTCCCCGGTTGCCGGATTGATCGTCTGGATCGTCATGGCTGTCGCTCGCTAGGATTGGACGCGCATCGGAGCGGCTGCCCGATACCGCCCGCTCGCCCTCGCCGCATCGCGCCCGGCGGCCGGGCGGCGCATCGCCAAGGGGCCGCCCGATAGTACACGCCCCCCGGGAGTCGCCCAAACACATGCGCCGTCTGCCGGCGCGAGCCGGTGCGCACCGGCTGTCGTCGGGCGCCCATCGGTTTGCGTTGCATTGCAGATTCTGTTGAAATCAACTCGGACAGGTAATCGCTCCGCCAGCCGGTTGGACCCTATGCCTGCCGCCCCGTTCCGCGCATGAACAGCCTTCCCAGCGGCACCGTTACCTTCCTGTTCACCGATATCGAAGGCTCGACGCGCCTGATCGCACAGCATCCCGATAGCGCGAAGGTCGTGCTGGCGCGTCACAACGACCTGGTCCAGTCGGCGATCGACAGCCACCGCGGGCGCGTCTTCCAGACCGTCGGCGATGCCTTCTGCGCCGCATTCGACGATGTCGGGGAAGCGCTTGGCGCCGCGCTCGAGGCCCAGCGCGCGCTGGCCCGCGAGAACTGGGGCGAGGTCGGCTCGGTCCGGGTTCGAATCGGCTTGCACACCGGCAGCGCCGAGGCGCGCAATGGCGAATACGTCTCTTCGTTGACCCTGGTGCGGGCGCAGCGCGTCACCGCCGCGGGCCACGGCGGGCAGACCCTCCTGTCGACCGCCGCGGCCGACCAGTTGAGCGAGGGTCTGCCTGCCGGCACTGCGCTGCGCGACCTCGGCGTGCACAAGCTGCGCGGACTCGCCGAGGCCGAGCGCATCTACCAGATCATCGCCCCGGATCTGCCGTCGGACTTTCCGCCGCTGCGCGTCGAAGACGTCGAGGCATCGTTTGCCACACCGTTGCAGCAGCTCGTTCGCGGCAAGCTCGTTGGTCGCGGCGCCGAATTGCAGCAGCTCAAGGGCCACTGGGACCAGGCGCAGCAGGCACGCGGACACCTGGCCCTGCTGTCCGGAGAGCCAGGCGTGGGCAAGACCCGCCTTGCGCAGGACCTCATTGCGCACGCCCAGCACGCCGGCGCGATCGTGCTGCGCGGAGGCTGCTACGAGTACGAAGCGACCACCCCCTACCTGCCGTTCGTCGAGGCTCTGCGCGAATGGGCCCACTGGCAGAGCCCGGAGCAGCTGCGTTTGGCACTCGGCACGACCGCGCCCGAGATTGCCAAGTTCGCCCCCGAGATCGAGGCGAAGCTGGGCGCCCTCGTGCCCAACGCGCCCCTCTCCCCGAGTGAGGAGCGCCTGCGGTTGTTCGACAACGCCGCCCGCTTCCTGCAATCGCTCTCGGCCGAACGGGGGCTCCTCATCTTCATCGACGACCTGCACTGGGTCGATCAGGGAACGCTGTCGCTGCTGCAGTACCTGCTGCGGCACCTGCGCGCGAGCCGCGTGCTGGTGCTCGCCGCCTACCGCGAGATCGAACTCGATCGCGCCCACCCGCTCGCCGCCGCGCTGGTCGATTGGAACCGGGAGCGCCTGGCAACGCGAATCGCGCTCGGACGCCTGTCGCGGGCGGAAACGGGCAAGCTGCTTGCCACCCTGTTCCATCAGGAAATGGTTTCCGACGAATTCACGGCCGCCCTCTACGCGGAGACCGAGGGCAATCCGTTCTTTATCGAAGAGGTGGTCAAGTCGCTCATCGAGCAGGGAGAAATCTATCGCGAGGACGGCCGCTGGGGACGCAAGGAGACGCACGAGCTGGCCATTCCGCAAAGCGTCAAGGAAGCCATCGGACGAAGGCTCAACCGCATGAGCGACGCCGCGGTCGATACGCTGCGCACCGCCGCCGCGCTGGGCAAGATCTTTCCCTTCCGCGAGCTGGCGGCCATATCCACTGCCGGCGAGGATGCGCTGCTCGATGCGCTCGACGAGGCGAGCAACGCCCAGCTCATTCGCGTCAACGGCGCCGGCGGCGACAGCTTCGCCTTTACCCACGACAAGATTCGCGAGGTCCTGTACGAGGAGCTCAATCCCATCCGCCGCCGCCGGCTGCACCAGCGCGTAGGCGAAGCCCTCGAGACGCTCTACGCCAATCCCCGCCCCGGGCAGGCAGCCGCGGCAAACCTGGACCTGCATGCCCAGGATCTTGCCCATCACTTTTCGCATGCCGGTGATCTGCAACGGGTGGTGGTCTACTCGCGCCGGGCGGCGGTGAACGCCAAACGCGTGTTTGCGCACGACGAGGCGCTGCAGTACCTCGAGCAGGCGCGAGAGGCGGCACAGGCCCTCGATCGGGGCCCGGACGTGGCGGCAATCGACGACACCATCGGAGATATCCACGAAGCGCGCGGAGTCATCCCCCGCGCCGTGGAGAGCTACGAGCGCGCGCTTGCCGCGGAAACTTCGCCCGAAGGACGCGCCGCGCTCAAGGCCAAGGTCGGCAATGCCTACGTTCCGATCGGCGATCCGCGCGGACTGGCGTACCTCGAACAGGCGATCGCCGAGCTCAATCCGGACACGCAGACCAATGCGCTGGCGCTGGCCACTGCACTGGTCGGCCGCTACTATCACTATCGGACCGAGCACCAGAAGGCCATCGAGTACCTGGAGCGGGCGCGCCGCCTGGCCGAACCGCTCGATGATCCGGTAATCCTTGGCACCATCTACGCATTCCTTGCCGGTGCGCACCAGCACCTGCTGCGCTACGACGAGAGCGATCGCTGGGCCAACGTGGCCATCGCGCTCGGCGAGCGCACGAAGACCCCGGCGACGATCGCCTCGGGCTACGAATTCCTGGCAGAAAACGCAGCCGGCAGGGGCCGCTGGAACGATGCCCTCGCCTACGCCGCGCGGGACGCGGAGGAAGGGCGCAAGAGTGGCTCCCTGGCGCGCGTGGTCTGGAGCGAGTTCAGCCGCGTGCAGGGTCTGTACGGCAAGGGAGAGCTGCCGGCAGCACTCGAGGGAACGCTCGGGGCGCTGGAACTGTGCGCGCAGATTGGCGAGGAGCGGCTGGCGACCTGGCTCGATGTCACGGCGGCGATCGTCAACGTCGACATGGGACAGGACGAGGCGGCGCGCACGCACGCGGAACGCAGCTGGGCGCGTGCGCGGCTGCTCGATCAGCTGGTGCTCTCGGCGTGGTCGCTGCACGCCCTCGGCTACGCCGCGGCGATGCGCGGCGACATCAGCGAAGCGCTCGAATGGTACGCGCAGTACCTCTCACAGATCGAGGGAACCGAAAATGCCCTGGCGTGCAACCTGACCCTCGGCCGCGCGGCGGAGACGTACTTCATTGCCGGCCGCCTCGACGATGCGATACGGCTCGCCGACCAGGCCATCGCCAAAGCGCAGGCCGGCAACGCCCTGCACTACCTCGCGGTCGGGCGCCGGGTGCGAGGCCAGGTCCTGGCGGCGCAGGGTGCGCACGCCGAGGCTCTGCGCGCGTACGATGCCGCGATCGTGGACCTGGAGCGATTCGACAGCCGGCTGGAGCTCGCCCGCACGAATCTCCATCGCGCCGCACTCCAGCTCACCCAGGGCGACGCCGCGCAGCGCGCAGCTGCGCGCGAGGACCTCGCCACCGCGCACGCCGCGTTCGCGGCCATGGGCGCGCTCCGCGATGCCGCCGCGGCGCAGCGGCTGCTCGGGAAGTAGATCCGTACCGCGGTGCGCGCCGAGGCGGCGCGCCCGCCTACCAGTTCCACATCGAGCCGTCGCGCAGCCTCGCCACCGGCAGATACGCCCGCCGGTAGGGATACTTGGCGGCAAGCTTTTCATCGATGTCCACGCCGAGGCCGGGAACCTCGTCCATGACCATGAAGCCGTCCTCGAAGCGGTACTGGTGCGGAAAGACCGCGTCGGTCTCGGGCGTGTGGCGCATGTATTCCTGGATGCCGAAGTTGGGCACCCAGAGGCCGAAATTGACCGCCGCGGCCATGCACACCGGCGACAGGTCGGTCGCACCGTGGCAGCCGGTGCGGACCTGATAGAGCGAGGCATAATCGGCGATGCGGCGCAGATGGGTGATCCCGCCGGCGTGGACGACGGCGGCCCGGATATAGTCGATCAATTGCTCGCCGATGAGGTCCTTGCAATCCCAGATCGAGTTGAAGATCTCCCCCACCGCCAGCGGAGTGGTCGTGTGGCGCCGGATTTCCCGGAATGCTTCCTGATTCTCCGCCGGGGTCGCATCCTCGAGCCAGAACAGCCGATACGCTTCGAGGTCCTTGCCAAGGCGCCCCGCTTCGATCGGAGTCATGCGGTGGTGGGCGTCGTGCAGCAAGAGCGGCGCATCGCCGTATGCATCGCGAACCTTGCGGAACAGTTCCGGGGTATGGCGCAGGTAGAGCGCCGTGTCCCAGATTTCCTCGTCGGGCAAGCCCTTCGCCGCCGGCTCGTAATACAGGTCACCCTTGGCAACGCCGTAGGCCTTGTCGAGCCCGGGCACCCCAGCCTGGACGCGGACTGCCTTGTAGCCCATCGCCAGGTAGCGCCCCACCGCTTCGACCGCCTCGCCGTGGTCACGACCGTTGGCATGCCCATATACCATGACACCGCTCCGGCTGCGCCCGCCGAGCAGCTGGTAGACCGGCATGCCCGCGACCTTGCCCATGATGTCCCAGAGCGCCATGTCGACCGCGCCGATCGCCGCCATCGTCACCGGCCCGCGCCGCCAGTACGCGCCCCGATAGAGGTACTGCCAGGTGTCCTCGATCCGGCGCGGATCGCGACCGACGAGCAACGGGATCACGTGCTCGTCGAGGTAGGCCTTGACGGCGAGCTCCCGACCGTTGAGCGTCGCGTCGCCCACGCCATGAACGCCGTCGCCGGTCACGATCTTGAGGGTGACGAAGTTTCGCCCCGGGGAAGTGACTATCGTGTACGCGCGCTCGATTTTCATTGTGCCTTGCCCTGGTTCGCGACCGCCTGCATGGCGGCATTGATCGCTCGCCCGTCGCCGAGGTAGTAGTGCCGGATCGGCTTGAGCTCGCTGTCGAGCTCATAGACCAGCGGCTGTCCGGTGGGAATGTTGAGCTCGACGATCGCCTCGTCGCTCACCTCGTCGAGATACTTGACCAGTGCGCGCAAACTGTTGCCGTGTGCGGCAATGAGCACCCGCTTGCCCGAGCGGATTGCCGGTGCGATCGTCGCGTGCCAATAGGGCAGAAACCGGGCCACCGTATCTCTCAGGCACTCGGTACGGGGAAAGGCGGCCGGCTCGAGGTCGGCATAGCGCGGGTCGTCTTGCTCGAGCCTCGGATCACCGGCCTCGAGTGCGGGTGGAGGCGTGTCGTAGGCGCGCCGCCAGATCTTGACCTGGGCGTCGCCGAACTGTGCTGCAATCTCGGCCTTGTTGAGACCCTGCAGCGCGCCATAGTGGCGCTCGTTAAGGCGCCAGGATTTGTACACCGGGATCCACATGCGGTCCATTTCCTCCAGGACGATCCACAAGGTCTTGATCGCGCGATTGAGGACGGAAGTGAACGCGACGTCGAAATCCAGCCCTTCCCGCCGCAGCAGCTTGGCGGCGCTGCGCGCTTCGGCCACGCCCTTCTTGCTCAAGCCGACGTCGGTCCACCCGGTGAAGCGGTTTTCCTGGTTCCAGATCGATTGGCCGTGGCGCAACAGAACGATTTTCTTCATGGCTGAAGGGTCTTTTCGGGCGACGTGCATCCGGGCAGAGGACAAATCATACCGGGCTTCGGCTCCGTCCGGACCGGCGCCGTCGCGCGCCGCCACGGCCGCTGACAGCGTTCGGCGCCGCGGCATCGCATGGCGCCCGTGGCGTTAAGCTCGCCCGACGCGTATAGAATAGCCGCCAGCCCGGGTGGTGAAACTGGTATACACAAGGGACTTAAAATCCCTCGGCGGCCAATCCCGCCATGCCGGTTCAAGTCCGGCCCCGGGCACAAGATTAGGCGCTTACGCCACACCACGATGTGCAACGGCCGGCGCCGTCCGCAATCGGAGCTGCGACCCCGGAGGCGCAGCGCCTACCCTTGGAACCCAATCTTCTTGTGCGTCCCGTCGCAATACGGCTTCGTCCGGGACTCGCCGCACCGACAAAGGAACGTCAAGCCCGAGCTCGCGCTGCGTCCATCGGAGCCACGAATCATTAGCGGTCCCTCGCACCTGTTCGGCCCGTTTGGTGTCGGTCGGATCGTCAATGGGCCCGTTCCGATAGTCACGGATTCGAGTCTCGCGGGCAGCTGTGCCGGATCGCCAAACCCGGACTTTACATGTGCGCCATCACAGAAAGGCTTATCCCGCGAATGACCGCACCGACACAGCATTGCCGACTGCATAGCGCGGACGCGTGTCGGTGTAACGACGGCGAGCTCACCTGTTACCAAGTTCGGACCGTTTATCTGCACGATCAAAACGTTCGACTCGTCGGTCATCACGGTATCTTACGCGCGGCGGGCCCGGCCGACTGGCAAAGCACGCGGTGCTTCTACCGCATTCGGAGAATCGAAATGTCGGGCGTGGGTCGGGACCGAGCCGGTCGTGTGCTTGGCTGCCGAGTGGAAACGCGATAAGCGTTTGGCGGCCACACCGCCCGCGGGAAGTGACGTGGTTCACCTATGACCTGACCGGCAAGCTCTAGTGGTTATCGATGACCGCCAACGAGACTTGCCTATACAGTAAATGCGGCAAATGGCCCAGTGTCACAGGTCAAGTCGATCACGCAGCAGGTCTTTGCTGCCCCGGGGACCGCGTGCCAGTAGTGGGCCCGATTGTTTGTGACCTGTGATCAGCCGATCAGGCGTGTCGACGCGCGCCTGCCTCGCCACAAGAGCCTCACCGTGCGGACGTAGAACTGCCACGCCGCCGGAGCGCGTGCAAACGATAGGGAAAGAAGCGCTGGCGCGGGCGCCGAGAACGGCCGCCCTCCCCCGGCCAGTTCGATTGTGGCCCCAGGCGCAAGATGGTCTATATTGCGTGAGGATGTCCCCCAGGCGTCAATGTCTCTTCGGTTGGCTTGCCGCAGCGCTGGCCATATTCCCGGCGACGCGCGCCAGCGGGGCCGACCTCGTCGTCGACTCCGTAGACCTCGCGCAGCGCACGACGCTGCCCCAAGCACGCGCAGCCTGGGCATCTGCCGCGAACGACCTGGGCGAAGTCCCGGACGATCTGCCGCTCTCGCATTTGACCGTCGTGCTCAAGCGCCCGGCGCAGCAGCAGCTTGCGTTCGAGCAATTGCTCAAGCAACAGCAGGATCCAGGCTCGCCGAACTTTCATCATTGGCTTGCGCCGGCTGAGGTGGGCGACCGGTTCGGGGCGTCAGCACACGATATCTCCGCAATGACCGGGTGGTTGCAGGCACAGGGTCTGCACGTCGACGCAGTCGCCAACAGCCGCACGCGCATCGACTTCAGCGGGTCGGCGGCGCGTGTAGCGGCGGCGTTCGGGTCGCGCCTTCACGCCTACCTCGTGAACGGGGAACAGCGCATCGCACCCGTCGGCGTAACGCAGATTCCGGCCGCGCTCTCGCCCCTGGTGGACTCGGTGCGCGGCCTCGTCACGGTCCACGAGACAGCGTCTCACGGCGCAGGAACAGCGCAAGTGATCGGAGAGCCGGCGCCGGACGAAAACCCCGGCGGGACATTCTGCTCTCCCGATGCGCCCTGCCACTACCTGTGGCCCGCCGATTTTGCCGCGATCTACGATCTCAATCCCGTCTACCAGCAAGGCGTCGACGGCCGCGGACAGACCATCGCGATCATCGGCCGCGCCCGCGTCTACCTGCCCGATATCGAAAACTTCCAGGCCCGTTCGGGTCTGCCGGTCAAGGATCCGATCATTATCGTTCCGCCTGACGGTATCGATCCCGGCCCCGCACTCTCGTCGGGTGGCAATCCGTCGGAGGACCAGCTCGAGGCGACCATCGACGTCACGCGCGCGACGGGTGTCGCTCCCGGCGCGACCATCGATCTGGTCGTCAGCGCGAATACTGCGCTCCACAACGGACTGGCCATCGCCGCCCAATACGTGGTCGATACCGATCCGGTCCCGGCGCAGATCATGAGCGTCAGCTTTGGCGCGTGCGAGGCGGAGGGCGGACTGGCCGGCGTGGACTTCTACGACAGTGTTTTCAGCCAGGCGGCAGCCGAGGGGATCTCGGTGTTCGTCCTTTCGGGCGACTCCGGCGCCGCCGGCTGCGACCCGTACCTTGCCACGCCCCCGGCAACCCAGACTGCGAGCCCGAATTACATCTGCGCGTCGAGTTATGCGACCTGCGTCGGCGGCACGGAATTCGCCGACGCGGCCAATCCCGCTGCGTATTGGAGCGCCGCGAACAGTGACGTATTCGAGTCGGTGCTGGGCTACATTCCCGAGGGCGCGTGGAACGATCCCCTGGACAACCGGGGCAATCCGCTGGCCGCCGCAACCGGAGGGGGCGTGAGCGCGTATGTCGCCACGCCGTACTGGCAAACCCGCCCCGGCGTCCCCGGTACCCACGGGCGCTACACCCCGGACATTTCGTTGAGCGCGTCGAGCCATGACGCCTACTTCGCCTGCCTCGCGGCGGCGGGCAATTCCTGCGTCGCGGACGCAACGGGCCATTTCCAATTCGAATTCATCTTCGGCACCTCTGCCTCGACGCCGGATATGGCGGGAATCACCGCATTGCTGACCCAGAAGATGGGCGGCGCCCAGGGCAGCTTGAATCCGCGCCTTTACGCCTTGGCGGCCACGCCCGGCAACGGCGTGTTTCATGATGTCACGGTGGGAAGCAGCGGTGTCTCGGGATGCAGCGTGGCGATCCCCAGCATGTGCAACAACACTACGCCGGGGTCCAGCGCCTTAAGCGGTGGACTGGAGGGTTATCTGGTCGGGCCCGGCTACGACGAAGCGACCGGGCTTGGCTCAATCGATGTCGCGCACTTGCTGGCGCAATGGAGTTCGAGCGCGTCGGGTGTCAACCTTGATCAACACGGGCTTACCGGCTCCTGGTACGACCCGGCGACCAACGGTCAAGGATTCGAGATCGAGGTCTATCCCGATCTGAACGGGCCGGGGCAAGGACTGCTGTTCGCGGGCTGGTTTACCTACGATGTGGCCGCCGCCGGCGGGCGGCGCTGGTACGCGCTCTCTGGCAGCGTCGGCAACACCGAGCCGAACGCAGTGCTGCAGATATTTTCCGAGGAAGGCGGCAACCTGGATGCACCGCCGATAGTCAACGCCGGCAACGCGCTTGGCGAGGCGACGGTCCACTTCAGCGACTGCACCACCGGCGCGCTGACTTATAACTTCACCGACGGCAGCGGCCGCTCGGGCAACATTCCATTGACCCGCCTCACGCCCAATGAGACGTGCTCACCCGGCGGCGACAACGGTGCTCCGCCGACGGACTATCTGCTGTCCGGGAACTGGCACGACCCGAACACGAGCGGCCAGGGCTTCATCTTCGACATGAGCCCGGGCATCAGCAACCTGTTTGCCGCGTGGTACACCTTCGCGGCGAATGGGCAGCAGATTGGCGGCGCTTCGAGCCAGGACTGGTTTACCCTGCAATCGGGCCACTTCGTCGATGGCGACACAGCGCTCGCCGGCATTCCCATCATCGCCACGACCGGTGGCGTCTTCGATAACGCGGCGCCAACGGCTTCCGCCCAGGTCGGCACGGCGAGCGTTGTCTTCCAGAACTGCAACGCGATGACGCTGAGCTTTACGTTCACGGGCGGGAGCAACCAGGGCAGGAGCGGCACGATCGACATGGTTCGTGCGGGCCCGACACCGGCCGGGTGTCGGCTCTGAGCCGGATCGGCAGCCGATCCGAACGCGTCTTAAGGTCGTGCGTCGTGCCGAACGCAGCCACCCTAAAGCGGAATGCGAGCTGCGCCTAAGGCTGCAACAAGCGCTCGGAGCGCCTGGAGCTTCCCCCGATGAGCCTTGCGCATCGGATTCCGCTATTTTTGACCGGGCTGCGCGCCCTGCTCGCACCCGTCGTGGTGCTGTTAGCCGTCTATGCTCCAGACCGCTTCGCTTTCGGCTTGTGCCTAACGATCGCGTTCGTGTCCGACGTCTTTGACGAAGTCATTGCCCGCCGCCTGAATGTTGCGACCCCCGGCATGCGAAGGCTCGACAGCATCGCCGACTCGCTCTTCTACGTGGCCGCCGCGGTCGCGGCCTGGCTGCTCTATCCGCGCGTGATCGAGGACCATTTCGCTTCCCTCCTGCTGCTCGCCGCCCTCGAAGTTGCCCGCTACGTCCTCGATTTCGCCAAGTTCAGGCGAGAGGCCAGTTATCACATGTGGTCCTCCAAGGTTTGGGGCGTGACGCTGTTCATGGCGTTCTTCGCCCTCCTCGCCATGGGCTTCACCGGCCAGGCGGTAGCGGCGCCGATCTATGTCGGTATTTTCGTGGACATCGAGGGCCTCGCCATATCGCTCGTCCTCGAGGATTGGAGGGCGGACGTGCCGTCGATCTTCCACGCGCTCAAGCTGCGCTACGGAACTCGTGCCTGATCCACCGCCGCAAAGCGGCGACCAGGCGCCGTGGCTCAAATCGGCATGGCCGCGCCGTGCGGGACTGGCCGCCGGCAGTAAAATCGCGCACACTGGCAGCAACGAGGCGCCGCAATGCGATTGACCCGCCGCAGTCTGCTTGCCCTGTCCATTCTGGCCGCATCGGACCTCCCGTGGCGGGGCAAATCCGCCCTTGCGGCTGACATGACGAAACGTTCAGATCGGCCACTGCGCATTCTGATTCTGGGCGGCACCGGTTTCACCGGGCCGTATCAGGTGCGCTACGCGCTCTCGCGCGGACACAGCGTGACCCTGTTCAATCGCGGCAGGGAGTCGGTGGACTGGCCCGGCGAAGTCGAGCAATTGCTCGGCGATCGCAACGCCGGAGATCTGAAGGCGCTCGAAGGCCGGCACTGGGATCTGTGCATCGACAATCCCACCACGCTGCCGTTCTGGGTGCGGGACGCCGGCCGTGTACTGCACGGCAAGGTTCAGCAGTATATCTTCATCTCCACGATCTCGGTTTATGCCCAGGTCGCCGCGCCGTCCGACGAGTCGGCCGGCGTGGTGAGCTATACCGGCAAGGATGCGATGGCGGAGACGGTGGAATCGCTGCGTGCAGACCTTGGCGGCCTCTACGGCCCCCTCAAGGCGGTCAGCGAGCAGGAAGCAGAGCGGCAGTTTCCCGGGATGACCACCATCATCCGCCCGGGATTGATCGTCGGTCCCGGAGACGCCACGGACCGCTTTACCTACTGGCCCGTGCGCCTGTCCCGTGGTGGCGAAGTCGTGGCGCCCGGCGACGGCTCGGATCCGGTGCAGTTCATCGATGCCCGCGACCTCGCAGAGTGGACCATCCGTATGGCCGAGTCGCGCACCTTGGGCACGTTCAACACCACCGGCCCGGCGCATGTCCTGTCGATGGGCGACATGCTCACCGGCATCGCCTCGGCTATTCACGCCAACGCAGAGCTCACTTGGGTGCCCGCCGATTTCCTCGCGGCGCAACAGGTCCAGCCGTGGAGCGACATGCCGGTATGGATACCCAGGCAGGGAGAAGGCGCAGGGTTCGCGAGGCGCAGCATTGCCAGGGCGCTCGCCGCGGGACTGACCTTCCGTCCCCTCGCGACCACGGCCTCGGATACCCTCGACTGGTTCAAGGCGCAACCGGCGGAGCGCCAGGCGACGTTGAAAGCGGGCTTGTCAGCGGCGCGAGAGGCAGCGGTACTGGAAAAATGGAAATCCGCCTCGCATGCTCGTTGAGGCGGACCAACGGCCGTCAGGCGACGCGTTCGCTCCGGATCGCTGCCGCGCCAAGCCGCGCAGGGCCCGCGGACGATCCGCTCGATGCGAGGCCACGTGGCCGGGCTCCCTGCGCCTACGACAGCAGCAACAGTGCCAGCGCGACCGCCGCCGGAACGGCCTGGATGAAAAGGATTCTCCGGATGCCCGTGGACGCCGCCCCATACACTCCGGCGATCAAGACGCAGGACAGGAAGAAGATTTTCACGCCCCCGCCCGCTGCGCCGAGGCTCAAGCCCCAGAACAGCCCCGCCGCCAGGAAGCCGTTGTACAGCCCCTGGTTCGCCGCTAGCACCTTGCTGGCGATTGCCTCTTCCCTGGTCTGACCGAATGTCCGCAGCCCGGCGGGCTTGTCCCAGAGGAACATTTCCAGCACCAGAATGTAGACGTGCAGGAGCGCGATCGCTGCGATGACGATGTTGGCAAGGGCGGACAAAGGCCTTCCTCAGGTGGCGAAGGAGCCGGCTGTCGCGCCGGCGGCGATTCGCGGGGCCGATCCTTCGGGAAAGACCTCGTCAACGGGTCGCGCCACGAAGTCCGGGAGCAACGACTGACAACGCCCGTGTATGAATCGACATTGATGACGGCCGCTATCATAGGCCAAGGGCATGCATAGCAACAGCCGGCGGCTCGCCACCACCTGCTTGCGGCCGCGGTATCGATCATCGGCATCTTCGCTTAAGGCCCGTGAGATATGAATGACGCCGCCAGCAAGGACCCTCACCTGGACATGCGCCAGCTGATGATGGGCTTCGTCGTTTCACGCGCTCTACAGGTCGCCGCGGAGCTCGGGTTGGCAGATGCACTGGCGGCCGGGCCGAAGGCCTGTGAGGCGTTGGCCCGGGAGGTTGGCGCCCATGCGGCCACGCTGCATCGGCTGCTGCGCGCATTGGCGAGCTTGGGGGTGTTCTTTCAACTACCCGACGGTCGCTATGCCAACACGCCAAGCTCGGAACCCCTTCGCGGCGATGTCGCGGGATCGATCCGCGCACTGGCGCGCATGCACGGCGACAGTTCTCTGTGGCAGGCCTGGTCAGGACTGGAGCACAGTGTTCGGTCCGGCGAGCCCTCCTTCGCACACGTTCATGGAACGCCGGTATTCGACTATCTCGCGGCGCATCCGGAGTCGTCGCGCCGCTTCGACGAGGCGATGGTCAACGCATCGCGCCTGATGAATGAAGCCCTTGTCGAGGCATATGAGTGGGACCGGTTCGGCACGCTGGTCGACGTCGCCGGCGGCCTGGGAGGCACCCTCGCCGCGATTCTCCGCGCCCATCCACGCCTGCAAGGCGTGCTCTTCGATCGGCCTCACGTGATCGAGCGCGCACGGGAGTACCTGGTCGAGGAAGCCGTGGCCGACCGGTGCCGGACCCAGCCCGGGAGCTTCTTCGAGGCGATCCCGCCCGGCGCCGACGCCTATTTCATGAAGCACATCATTCACGACTGGGACGACGAGAACTGCCTGCGCATCCTCGGCAATTGCCGGACAGCCATGCCCGATCACGCCAAGCTGCTGGTGTGCGAGAAGGTGATCCCGCCGGGCAACGAACCCAACCTCGCCAAGACCATGGATCTGGTCATGCTGGCCCTGACCGATGGCGGCAGGGAGCGCACCGAGCAGGAGTTCGGTTCCCTGTTCGAGGCCGCGGGCCTGCGGCTCGCGCGCGTGCTTCCGACCCGGGCCGACAACAGCATCTTCGAGCTTGCCCGGTAATCGAGCCTTTCCCGGGGGCTCGCCGATGAGACTCGACGTCGCGACCGCTCAATGGCTGTTAGACTTTCCAATTCCGGGAGGCGCCATGCGTAAGGCGATCGCACTCATTCTTGCCGCCGCGGCCGCTTGCGCGATGGCGGCCGCGCCGATTTACGACGAGACCGCCGATGCGAAGGCGGCAATTCGCGCCGCGCTGAGCGACGCGCGACGAGCCGACGTGCCCGTGCTGGTCGTGTTCGGAGCGAACTGGTGCGGCGACTGCAAGGTTCTCGACATGGCATTCAAGAGCGGAGCGTCCGCCCCGCTCATCGCCCGCAATTACCGGGTCGTGAAGGTCGATGTCGGCAGGTTCGACCGCAACCTCGACATCGCCCAGTCCTACGGCGTCCCGCTCAAGAAAGGCATTCCGGCGGTGGCCGTGCTCTCGCCGCAGGGAGAAGTCATCTACGCCACCCGCGCCGGAGAGCTTGCCGATGCGCAGGAAATGGGGGATCGAGGGATCTACGAATTCTTTGCCAAGGTAGCGCCATCGGGCAAATGAGCCGGTCCCGCGCACGTCGCAGGGGGCCCGCCGCGTCTCGATATCGATCGACATTTCGGGCACCGAGGGAAATCCATGATCACGCTCTATCATCACCCCGGGACGCGCTCGTCACGCATGATCTTCTTGCTCGAGGAGCTCGAGGCGCCCTATCAGATCAGGATCGTCACGACCAGAAGCCGCGACGGCAGCGGTGCCGTCGACCCTGCCAATCCCCATCCCCATGGCAAGGTCCCGGCGATTTCCGACGACGGGACCATCGTCTTCGAATCGCCGGCCATCGCGCTCTACCTGACCGACAAGTTCCCACAGCAGCGCCTGGGGCCGCTTGCCGGCGAGCCCAACCGCGGGGCCTATCTTTCGTGGCTGTGCTACTACACCGGCGTCCTGGAGCCGGCCTTGATGTCCAAGTTCATGAAGGTGGAGGTGCCCCGCGGCACGGCGGGGTGGGTTGCCGTCGAAGAGGCGATGGCGGCAATCGGACGAGCGCTCTCGCCGGGCCCCTACCTCCTCGGCGAGCGGTTCAGCGCCGCCGACATCCTCTACGCGACGACCTTCGCGCTCTTCGGGCAGAGCCCGGTGCTGCCAAAATCCCCGCTCGTCGACGACTACGTGCGGCGGATCGTGGCGCGTCCGGCCTTCGCACGGGCGCAGGCACGCGACAGCGGCTGATGCAGCGAAGCTGCTCGCCAGGCCCTATCTTCTATAGTCGCCGAATCCGGCGGCGCGGGCGAGGTCGGCCTTGACGTCCTCGCGGCTGCGCTCATAGACGATCTCGCGCCCCCTGGCGTTGCCCACGTAAGCGGACCCATTGCGGGTGGGCATCAGGTCGCAGCGCACGTTGTGCACGCCCTCCCCGAGCACGACCTGGATCACGTCCAGGCGCTTGTTCAGAACGACGACCTCGAGCAACTGCCCGCTGCTGGTGACACGTACCTGGATTTTTTCGTCGTTCATCTGCCCATCCGTTGCGTTGGGTCGTCAGCCCGCGGTCCGCCTGCGCGGTCCCGGCCGGGCGCCTGGCGGCCAACCCTCGCGGCGTCTGCGCTCGAGCCGGGCGCGACCAGCCGAGACGTAGTGTAACGGGTCAGGGCTGCTCGCGGCAGCCAACCCGCCGCGGCCGCCGGCGATCCGCGGCCGTCGCGGCTCATGCGGCCGCGGCGCGGGCGAGATTGGCGAGCAGGGTCGCCATCGCGTTCACGCTCGCGTCGGTCTGCGGGCCGAGGCGATGGCGCTGCGCGAGCCACCGCGGGTCGTTGGAGGTGAGCCAGACCTTGCCATCGGCGTCCTGCCAGGCTAGGACCTTCAAGGGCAAGTCGATGCCGATCGTCTGCCGCGATTGCATCAACGGCGTCCCCGCCTTCGGATTGCCGAAGGTCAGGACCTCGGTCGGCCGCAACGGCATCGCCACCGCCGCCGCACCGGCAGCGTGGTCGATGCGCGCAAAGACCGTGATCGACTTGGCCTTGAGCTCGGCTTCGAGGCGGTCGAGGGTCTCCTTCACCGAGTACTTGCTTGCTACGCTGACCAGCCCATCTTCAGACATGGTGGATGCCTCCGCGTGAGGTGCGAGGAGCTTGGCGACGGTGGCCGCCGTCAAGCACTTGAGTACTTTCCTCCGATCGATCATTCTGGCGCCCTCGGCGCGAGGCTGGTGCGATGCAGGCGGGCAATGCTATCGTTGAAATCGATCGCCCCGCCATGCCGCAAACTCGGCAAGGCGATTACCACACGCCCGACCTGGAATGGCTCCCGCGTCGGCGCACAGCCTTAGTGGAGGCCCGCCATGCCTGAAGCAAGGAAAGCGCGCGTTGTCGGTTTCAATCATGTTGCTCTAGAGGTCGGCGACATCGATGCGGCCCTGGCTTTCTATGGCCGCCTGTTCGACTTCGAGCTTCGAAGCAAGAGCGCTTCGATGGCCTTCATCGATCTGGGGGACCAGTTCCTGGCGCTGCAGAAAGGCCGAACGCAACCTGCCGATGATGGGCGGCATTTCGGGTTGGTGGTCGACAGCAAGGAAACCGCCCGCCAGGCGCTCATCGACGCCGGCGTCACGACCCTGCCCGGACCGTTCCTCGATTTTCTCGACCCCTGGGGCAACCGCATCGAGATCGTCGGCTACGACAACGTTCAGTTCACCAAAGCGCAGAACGTGCTGCGCGGCATGGGGCTCGCGCATCTGTCCAAGAACGATGCCGCGCTCAAGGAGCTTGCCGCCAAGGGCATGGCGCCCGAATGACGGGTCGCCAACGCACTGGGGCGGCACCGCGCTCAAGGCTGCCCCGGCGCTCAGGTGCGCCTTCCGCCCGGATGCGCCATGCTTCGCGTCTGATGCCATATGCCTTCGCGCCGCGTCGCGCAGGCTTGCCCGATTAAGCGCCGCGCCGGTGCCAGACGGCTATCGGCCCGTTCCGCACCGTGCGCCAGGGGCCGATGCGGCCTAGAATACCCGCCATATTGCATTTGCCCGGCGAGAGGTCTCGTCGGGCCTGCGGTCTCGAGTCGACCCGCGGCGATGCGACGGCTCACGGTAAATGGAAGCGCAATGAAGCTGCTGCTCGGCTGCCTTCTGCTCGTCGTCCTGTGCGGCTGCGTACCGATCGGGATCGCGGGCAAGACGCTGGCCGTAGCCGCGCCTGCCGCCGCCGAGACCCCGGCAGCGGCTCTGACCCGGCTTAGCGTCTGACGCCCGGCATCGATTGCTGTGCCATGCGCGCGAAGTCGCCCATGACGCGCTGCATCGAATCGAAGGCGGAGCCCCCCGACGACATCACGCCCTGCATCGCCTTGACCAGGTTCTGCGTCTGGCTCAAATCGGGCATCATCGACAGCGCGGCCTTCGCTTCCTTGGCGCCGGGCATGTCGCTCATCTGCTGCTCGATGAGCGTGAACAGGCGCTTCTGGATTTCGACGATCATGTCGAACATCTGGCCCCAATACTGCATGGCCTTCTCGACGGCCTCCTGCGTCACCGCCTGACCGGCCGCCATCAGCGCGTGAGGATCGCTCGCCTCCGCCGCGTGCCGCACCGCCTTTTTCTGCATCGAACGCGCTTCCTCCTCCCCCTCGTATTGCAGCTTGCGCAGTTTCGCCGCGCTCTCGATGGAGGCGTTGATCACGTCGAGCGCCATTTTGGCGTTGGCGCGATAGAGCTCGAACGCCTGCTGGGGCGTGAGTATCTTGGTCATTTTCGACAGGTCGCCGAGCTGCGCGGCGGGTGACGGGACCGGCCCGCGCCCGGTCGCCTTGGCAGCGGCAGCCTGGCGCGGCTTCGCCCGGCGGCTTGCGGCCGGCCTGGACTTCGGTGCTGATTTTCTGGCCATGATCAGGGATCCTTTTGAGGTCAACCAACGAACACGCCTATTCGACCCCTTCAGCGGTCGATCGTCAACACCGCCGCGCCCTCGATGCGGCCGGCGCGCAGATCGGCAAGCGCCGCATTGGCCGATTCGAGCCGATAGGCCCGGGTATGGATCGAGAGCGGCAACGAAGCGCAGAGCGCCAGGAACTCCCGCGCGTCACTGCGGGTGAGATTGGCGACCGAACGCACGCAGCGCTCGCCCCACAGCAGCCGATACGCAAAGGCCGGGATGTCGCTCATGTGAATCCCCGCGCAGATCACCGTGCCACCGCGCACCACCGACCCGAGCGCGACCGGCAGCAGCGCGCCCACGGGGGCGAAGATCAGCGCCGCATCGAGCCCTTCCGGCGCAGCCTCGTCGCTGCCGCCGGCCCACGCCGCGCCCAGCTGCCGCGCCAACGCCTGCCCCGCCGCATCGCCAGGCCGGGTAAATGCATAGACCTGCCGACCCTGTGCGACCGCCACCTGTGCCACAAGGTGGCCTGCAGCACCGAAGCCGTAGATGCCGAGCCGGCGCGCCTCGCCCGCCATGCGGTAGGCGCGGTAGCCGATGAGCCCGGCGCACAGCAGCGGTGCCGCCGCAACGTCGGGGTAACGGTCGGGTAGCGCAAAGCAATACCTTGCGTCGGCGAGCACATAGTTCGCGTACCCGCCGTCGATCTGGTAGCCGGTGAAGCGCGCCTCGGCACAGAGATTCTCGCGACCGGTGACGCAGAACGCGCAGTGTCCGCAGGTCGAGCCCAGCCATGGGACCCCGACGCGCTCGCCCAGAACGTGCTCCGTGACCGCGCTCCCGCGGGCGACGACCTCGCCGACGATCTCGTGCCCGGGAACGATCGGCAATGCCGGATCGGGCAGCTCGCCGTCGATCAGGTGCAGGTCGGTGCGGCACACCCCGCATGCCCGCACCGCGATGAGCAACTGCCCGGCGGCCGGGACCGGCCGCGCCCGCTCCGTCCAATGCAGCGGCTGCCCCGGCGCGTCGAGCACCATCGCGCGCATGCCGGAATGACTCGCCGCAGCGCCCGGCTCAGCGCGCATCGACCAGATGCTCCAGGGCGTCAGCGACCCGGGCGACGGTCACGATCTCGATGCCGTCGATGGCCTGCTTGGGGCGGTTGGCATGGGGAATGACGGCTCGCCGGAAGCCGAGCTTGGCGGCCTCGCGCAGCCGCTCCTGGCCACGCTGGACCGGGCGAATTTCCCCAGCCAGCCCGACCTCACCAAATACGAGAGATTTTGTTGATAACGCAATGTTTTTTAACGATGAATAGACGGCCGCAAGGACCGCCAAGTCGGCCGCCGGCTCGCCGATACGCACACCGCCGACGGCATTGACGAAGACGTCGAACTGGCCGGTTTCCACGCCCCCATGGCGATGCAGCACGGCCAGGAGCAGCGACAGCCGCTGCGCATCGAGACCCACCGCGAGTCGGCGCGCGATACCGCCGGCGGCCGGATCGACGAGCGCCTGCACCTCGACTAGCAACGGCCGCGAGCCCTCCATGGTCGCCAGGATGCAGCTTCCCGGCACCGCGGTCGCGTGCTGCGACAGGAACAGCGCCGACGGATTGGACACGCCTTTCAGACCGCGCTCGGTCATCGCGAATACGCCCAGTTCGTTGGCCGCGCCGAAGCGGTTCTTGATCGCCCGCACCAGGCGGAAGCTGGAGTGGGTGTCTCCTTCGAAATAGAGCACGGTGTCGACGATGTGTTCGAGCACGCGCGGACCGGCGATGGCGCCTTCCTTGGTCACGTGGCCGACGAGGATGACGGTGATGGCGCTCTGCTTGGCGAAACGCGTCAGTTGCGCCGCACACTCGCGCACCTGGGCGACGCTGCCCGGGGCGGACTCGAGCGCCTCGGTATAGACCGTCTGGATCGAGTCGATCACCACCACCTCGGGCGCCTGCGCACGCATCGCGGCGATGATCGCCTCGAGCTGAACCTCGGCGAGCAGTTCGACTGGCGCATTGACGAGGCCTAGCCGCTGCGCGCGCATCGCGATCTGTTCGGCCGATTCCTCCCCGGTGACGTAGAGCGCGCGCTGGCGCCCGCCTACCGCCGCCATGGCCTGCAGGAGCAGCGTCGACTTGCCGATGCCCGGGTCGCCGCCGAGCAGCACGACCGCGCCGGCGACCAGTCCGCCGCCGAGCACGCGATCGAATTCCTCCATCCCGGTCGGCGAGCGCGAATCGCTGCGCGCCTCGACCGAGGAGAGCGCGCGCACCTCGCCGGCGGCGCCGGCGACGGCGTGAAAGCGCATCGCGGCGGGCACCGCGATCGATTCCACCAGCGTGTTCCACGCCCCGCAGTGCGGGCACTGCCCTTGCCACTTGCTGCTCCGGCCGCCGCACTGCGTGCAGGCATAGGCGGTTTTTGCCTTGGCCATGCGCCTCGCTTCAGGTCAGGCAAGCTCTTCGGGGTGCACGACCGCAGTGCCGAGCTTGCCCACGACGACCCCGGCCGCCTGGTTGGCGATGCGCACCGCGGTCGCCAGATCGGCGTGCGCACCGAGCAGCGCGCCGAGCGTGGCGATGACCGTGTCGCCGGCGCCCGAGACGTCGTAGACCTCGCGCGCCTGCGCCGGGAAACTCAGCGCGCCGGCATCGGTGAACAGCGACATCCCTTCTTCGGAGCGGGTGACCAGAAGCGCCTCGATCCCGAGCTCGGCGCGCAGCTGCTGCGCCTTGCCGGCGAGCTCGGCTTCGCTCCGCCAGCGGCCCGCGACCTCGCGAAACTCGGCGCGGTTGGGGGTAACCAACGTCGCGCCACGGTACCGCCGGTAATCCTCGCCCTTGGGGTCGACGAGCACCGGAGCGCCGCGGGCCTTCGCCCGCTCGATCATGCGCTCGATGTGCGCCAGTCCGCCCTTGCCGTAATCGGACAGCACGACCGCGTCGAAATCCGGCAAGGCGCGCTCGTAGTCGGCGAGCTTGCTCGCCAGGATCTCGTGCGACGGCGTGGTCTCGAAGTCGATGCGCAACAGCTGCTGCTGCCGTCCGATCACCCGCAGCTTGACCGTGGTCTGCACCGCGGGGTCGCGATGAAACGAGGTGCGCACGCCTTCGCCGGCGACGAGCGTCTCCAAAAGCCGTCCGGCCTCGTCGTCGCCGACGACGCTGATGAGGGTGACCTGGGCACCGAGCGCCGCCGCGTTGCGCGCCACGTTCGCGGCGCCTCCGGGGCGCTCCTCATTGCGGGCGATCTTCACCACCGGCACCGGCGCTTCCGGGGAGATGCGCTCGACATCCCCGAACCAGTAGCGGTCGAGCATGACGTCGCCCACGACGAGCAGGCGCGTGCGGGCGACCATTTCGCGGTACGCGGCGAAGGTCTTTAGCGGCGCGTTCACGAGCGACCGATGCCGAAGTACTCCAGCCCCGCAGCGCGCGCCAGCGCCGGGTCGTACAGGTTGCGGCCGTCGAAGATGAGCGGCTGCCGCAAGCGGCGCTTGAGCTCGGCGAAGTCCGGGCTGCGAAATTCCTGCCACTCGGTGACCACCACCAGGGCGTCGGCGCCGGCCACGGCGTCGAGCGGCGACGCGGCGTAGGCAAGACCCGGCAGCGCTCCGAACACGCGCTGCGCCGCCTCGATGGCCACCGGATCATAAGCCACAACCGCCGCGCCGCGATCGAGGAAGCCGGCGACAATGGTGCGCGACGGCGCCTCGCGCATATCGTCGGTGTTGGGCTTGAAGGCGAGGCCCCATAGCGCGATCTTCAGGCCGGCGAGATCGCTGCCCAGGCGCGCGATGACCTTGTCCACCAGGCGCAGCTTCTGCGCCTGGTTGACGCTTTCGACCGCGGCGAGAATCGTCAGCGGCCGTCCGTGCTGTTCTGCGGTCGCCTGCAGCGCCCGCAGGTCCTTCGGAAAACACGATCCGCCGTACCCGGCGCCGGGGTACAGAAAGTGGTAGCCGATGCGCGGGTCCGAGCCGATGCCCTGGCGCACGTGCTCGATGTCGGCGCCGAGCGCGTCGGCGAGGTTGGCGAGCTCGTTCATGAACGAAATGCGCGTGGCCAGCATGGCGTTGGCCGCGTACTTGGTGAGCTCGGCCGAGCGCGCGTCCATCACCATCAGCCGCTCGTGGTTGCGCTGGAAGGGCGCGTAGACGGCGCGCAGCAGACCGATCGCGTGCTCGTCGTCGGCGCCGATCACCACCCGGTCCGGTTTCATGAAATCGTCGACCGCCGCCCCCTCCTTGAGAAATTCCGGGTTGGAGACGACCGCGAAGGGCACCTGCGCGCCGCGCGCGGCGAGCTCCGTGGCGACCGCCTCGCGCACCCGGTCGACGGTACCCACCGGCACGGTCGACTTGTCGATGATGACCTTGTACTCGTCCATGCGCGCGCCGATGCTGCGCGCGGCCGCGAGCACGTACTGGATGTCCGCCGAGCCGTCGCTGTCCGGGGGCGTGCCGACGGCGATGAACTGCAGGGTGCCGTGGCCCACCGCGGCATCGAGGTCAGTGCCGAAGCGCAGACGGCCCGCGGCGACGTTGCGGCGGATGATTTCCAGCAGCCCCGGCTCGTGGATCGGCACGCCGCCGTCGTTGAGGGTGCCGATCTTCCGAGCGTCGACATCGAAGCAGAAGACATCGTTGCCGACCTCGGCTAAGCAAGCGCCGCTGACCAAGCCGACGTAGCCGGTACCCATGACCGTTATGTTCATGCGCCGGCCTCGATCGCGGCGCTGATCCGGGCGAGCTCTCGCGCCGGATCGGCAGCCTGGGTGATGGGCCGGCCGATGATGAGGAGGTCGGCGCCGTTGGCGATCGCAGCCTCCGGCGTGACGATGCGCACCTGGTCGCCGGCGGCCGAACCGAGCGGGCGGATGCCGGGCGTGGCGAGCAGGAACCCGGGGCCCAGAGCGCGGCGCAGCAGCGGCGCTTCCGCCGCGGAGCAAACCACGCCGTCGAGCCCGCAGTCGGCGGACAGCCGTGCCAGGCGCAGGACCAGCGCTCCCGGCGCCTCGGCGAAGCCGACTTCGGCCACCTCGGCCTCGCCCAGGCTGGTGAGCAGCGTCACTGCGAGCAGCAGCGGCCGCGGCCCTCCGAGCTCGGCCGCGGTGCGGTCCACGGCATCCTTCGCCGCCGCGAGCATCGCCCGCCCGCCGGCCGCGTGCACGTTGAGCATCCACACCCCCAGGCGAGTGGCGGCGGCGCAGGCGCGCCCGACGGTGACCGGGATATCGTGGAACTTGAGATCGAGAAAGACGCGAAAGCCCAGTCCAGTCAGCTGCCGCACCAGCTCGGGCCCGGCGGCAACGAACAGCTCCTTGCCCACCTTCACCGCGCACGCCGCGGGATCGAGCCGCGCGGCGAGCGAGAGCGCTGCCGCCGCGTCGGCGAAGTCGAGGGCGACGATCAGCTTCGGCTGCGCCGCCGGGTTATGCGACGTAGCCATCCGGAGTCTCCGTACGCCGTGGTGTGTAGGTTTCCCATTTGCCGCAGCCCGGACAGCGCCAGTGGTACTGCTTGGCGCGGAACCCGCACTGCTCGCAGCGGTACATCCCCAGCCGCTTGATGTGCTGACCGACCAGCCCCTTGACGAGTTCCAGGTCGTGGCGCCTCTCGGCCGGCGCAGACATGAGCTGGGCCTCGAGCAGCTTGTCGAGGCCGAGCAGCGTCGGATTGCGCGTGAGCTCGTCCTTGATGAGCTCGACGGCGGCGTCGGCGCCCTCGTGGGCGAGCACCTGGCCGAACAGCGCATTGAGCAGATCCAGCGAAGGGTATTGATCCTCGAAGCTGCGCAGCACGCGGATGCCCTGCGCGATGTCGCCGCTGCGGCGGTAGGCGTCGGCCAGGCGCTCCGCCACCAGCCCCAGGAACGCCGGATTCTGCGACTCGATGCGCTGCCAGACGGCTGCCGCCATGTCGTAATGTCCCTGCTGCGCCTCGAGGTCGCCCAGCACGATGGTCGCGCGCGCGCAGAGCTTGTATTCGGCCAGCGCCTGTTCGAGGTAACCGTGCGCTTCTTCGATTTGCGGCCGGAGCATAGCGCTTTGCGCCAGTTCGCAGAAATAATGCGCGATCTCCTTGAAATACGGCCGCTTGGCGAGTGCCTCCATGCGCCTGCTCACGGCGATGGCTTTCTGCCAGTCCTTTTCCTGCTCGAAGATCTGCAGCAGGAACCCCAGCGACTGCAGCTCGAAGGGGCTGCCGTCGAGGCGGCTGAAGAGCTCCTCGGCGCGATCGAGGAGCCCGGCGCGATGGAAGTCCTGGGCCAGCTCGAACACGGCGAGCTGGCGCTTCTCGGCCGAGAGGTCGGGGCGGTCAAGCAGGTTCTGGTGCATGCGGATGGCGCGATCGATCTCGCCCTGGCGACGGAACAGGTTGCCCAGCGCGAAGTGCAGGTCGATGGTCTGCGGATCGACCTTGACGACCTCGATGAACGATTCGATCGCCTTGTCCGGCTGCTCGTTGAGCAGGAAATTGAGGCCGCGGAAGTACGACAGCGGCAATGCCCGCGACTCGCGCAGAAGATGCTTGATGTCGATGCGCGCGGCGATCCAGCCCAGCACGAAGAACAGGACCGTGAGCGGCAACAACCACCAGAGCTCGTTTTCCATGGCCGGCGGGAGGCTCAGCCGTCATCGACCGGATGCTGCGGCTGCGTGGCGGGCCCGCGGCGCTGCTCCTTGCGCAGGCGCGAGAGCTGGCGCTTGAGCCGCCCGACCCGGATGAGCCCGGCGAGCAGGCCGGCCAACAGGCCGGTCGCGAAGGCGATCAAGAGCAGGATGATGAGCGGCGCCTGCCAGGAGAACCACTGGTAGAAGCGAACCGTCACCAGATCGGAATTCTGCAGCGACAAGAGCAGCAGGGCCGCGAACACCGCGACCCCGACCGTCCAGCGGGCAAACGCCATCAGGGCCGGGCTCCGAGGTCAGCCATCAACTCTTCTTGAAATCGACGCGCTCGCGCAATTCCTTGCCGGCCTTGAAGTGCGGAACGTGCTTTTCGGGCACCTGCACTCGCTCGCCGGACTTCGGATTGCGTCCGGTCCGCGGCGGCCGGTAGTTGAGCCCGAAGCTGCCGAAGCCGCGGATCTCGATCCTCTCGCCCTTGGCCAGGCTCTCGGCCATGGCGTCGAGGATCATCTTCACCGCCAGCTCGGCGTCTTTGGCTACCAATTGCGGGAACTGCGCCGCCAGGCGGTCGATCAGCTCCGATTTGGTCATCACGGGCTCGCTTACCCTTGACTCTTGTTGTCGAGCTTGGCCTTGAGCAGCGCGCCGAGGTTGGTCGTCCCGGCGCTGGCGCCGGAATTCTCCGCACTCATGCGCTGCATCGCTTCGGCCTCTTCGGCATGGTCCTTTGCCTTGATCGAAAGATTGATGGAGCGGTTCTTGCGATCGATGTTGATGATCATCGCCGTCACCGAATCGCCTTCCTTGAGGTGAGAGCGGATGTCCTCGACCCGGTCACGCGCCACTTCCGAGGCCCGCAGGTAGCCCTCGACATCGCCGTCGAGCACGATCACCGCGCCCTTGCCGTCGAGCGACTTGACCGTGCCGGTGACCACGTTGCCCTTGTCGTGGGTGGCGACGTAGTTGGAGAACGGGTCGCCATCGAGCTGCTTGATGCCCAGCGAGATGCGCTCGCGCTCGACGTCGATCGCCAGCACCACCGCCTCGACTTCCTGGCCCTTGCGGTAGTCGCGCACCGCGGCTTCGCCGGGCAGCGTCCACGACAGGTCCGACAGGTGCACCAGGCCGTCGATCGCCCCGGGCAGGCCGATGAACACGCCGAAGTCGGTGATCGACTTGATCAGGCCCTTCACCTTGTCGCCCTTCTTGTGGTTCATGGCGAACTCCTCCCACGGATTGGGCATGCACTGCTTCATGCCGAGGGAGATGCGGCGCCGCTCCTCGTCGATTTCCAGGATCATGACCTCGACCTCGTCGCCCAGCTGCACGACCTTGGTCGGATGGATGTTCTTGTTCGTCCAGTCCATTTCCGAGACGTGAACGAGGCCCTCGATGCCCTGCTCGATCTCGACGAAGGCGCCGTAATCGGTGAGGTTGGTGACCTTGCCGAACAGGCGCGTGCCGGTCGGATAGCGCCGCGACAGCCCGACCCAGGGATCCTCGCCGAGCTGCTTCATGCCCAGCGACACGCGGTTCTTCTCCTGGTCGAACTTGAGCACCTTCGCGGTCACCTCGTCACCCACCGACAGCACTTCGGACGGATGCTTCACCCGGCGCCAGGCCAGGTCGGTGATATGCAGCAGGCCGTCGATGCCGCCTAAGTCGACGAACGCGCCGTAATCGGTGATGTTCTTGACCACGCCCTTGACGATCGCCCCTTCCTGCAGCGTCTTGAGCAGCTCCTCGCGCTCGGCGCCCAGGCTCGCCTCGAGCACGGCGCGCCGCGACACCACCACGTTGTTGCGCTTGCGATCGAGCTTGATGACCTTGAATTCGAGCGGCTTGCCCTCGAACGGAGTGGTGTCCTTGACCGGCCGGATGTCGACCAGCGAACCGGGCAGGAAGGCGCGAATGCCGTTGACCATGACCGTCAGGCCGCCCTTGACCTTGCCGGTGACCAGGCCCTGCACGACGTTGCCCTGCTCCATCGCCGCCTCGAGGTCGTGCCAGGCCTTCAGGCGCTTGGCCTTGTCGCGCGACAGCCGCGTCTCGCCGTAGCCGTCCTCGAGGCTCTCGATGGCCACGGTGACGAAATCTCCGGGCTTGACCTCGACTTCGCCCTTGTCGTTCTTGAATTCCTCGATGGGGATGAAGCTTTCCGATTTGAGCCCGGCGTTGACGACGACGATGTTGTAGTCGACGCGGGTCACTTCGGCGGTGATGAGCTCGCCTTGGCGCATCTCCTGGCGCGCGAGCGATTCCTCGAACAGCGCGGCAAAGTTTTCCGGTGCCTGGGCGGGTGGGTTGGTGCTGGCAGTTGCCATGGGTAGTTGTCGCTTTCCTGTCGCTTCGTCCGCGCCACGGGTTGGCGGCGGGTAGTGGATCGTTGCCTTCGCGCGGCAGGTCCCGGTGTTGCTCCGCGCGACGGCGTGCTCGTTGCTCGATGCCTCGTCGTTTCGACTTGCTGCTGCTGCGCCAGGCGCCGCGCCTCGCGCCAGGGTGCCGCTAGGGCGCTCCGGCCGCGTCGAGTTCGCGGTAGCGCCCCAACACGAACGCGATGCTCGCCGCGATCGACATCCCGGTGGTATCGAGGATGATCGCGTCGGCAGCCTGCGCTAGCGGCGCTGCCGCCCTTGTTCTGTCGCGCGCATCCCGTTCCTGGATGTCACGCAAAAGACTCGCAAGTGTAACGGAGTTTCCTTTTTCTATCAACTGCTTATGCCGGCGCCTCGCCCGCTCCTCGGCGCTGGCGGTGACATAGACCTTGAGCCGGGCGTCCGGGAATACCACCGTTCCCATGTCGCGCCCGTCCGCCACCAGTCCCGGTGCGCGGCGGAACGAGCGCTGCCGCGCGAGCAGCGCCAGGCGAACCCGCGGGTGCACGGCGACCCGGGACGCGGCGGCGCTCACCGCCGGGGCCCGGATGGCGTTGGTCACGTCGGACCCGGCGAGCAGGATGCGCCCGCCTTCGAACGCGCTCGGCAGCTCCGCGCCAGCCGCGGCGAGCCCTGCTTCGTCGTCGAGCCCGATCCCGGCCTGGAGCGCCTGGTAGGCGACCAGGCGGTAGAGCGCACCGCTGTCGAGGTAGTGGAAGTGCAGGCCTGCGGCCACGCCCTGGGCGATGGTCCCCTTCCCGGAAGCGGCCGGACCGTCGACGGCGATCACCGGTGGCGGCGCGCCGCTCATCGGGCGAGGCTCGAGAGCACGGCGAAGTAGTCCGGAAAGGTCTTGCGCACGCATCCCGGGTCGTTGATGCGCACGGCGACCCCGCCGAGCGCGGCGAGCGCGAAGCACATCGCCATGCGGTGGTCGTCGTAGGTGTCGATGCTCGCCGGCAGCAGCCGCTCCGGCGGCGTGATCGAAAGCCAGTCGGGGCCGGCTTCGACTTCGGCCCCAAGCTTGGAGAGCTCGGCGGCCATGGCGGCAATGCGATCGGTCTCTTTCACCCGCCAGCTGCCGATGTTGCGCAGGGTCGACTTGCCTTGCGCGAACAGCGCCACCATGGCCGCGGTCATGGCCGCATCGGGCATGCGCTTGAAGTCGGCATCGACCGGGCGCAGCGGCCGCTGTCCGGAGACCTCGATCCAGTCGGCCCCGCGGCTGACCACCGCGCCCATCGCCGAGAGCGTGTCGGCAAATCCCACGTCCCCCTGGAGGCTGTCCGTGCCGACCCCTTCCACCCGCACCGGCCCGCCGCCGATCGCCCCGGCGGCCAGGAAGTACGACGCCGAAGAGGCGTCGCCTTCGACGCGGATGCGCCCCGGGCTGCGGTAGCCCTCGGCTGCCGGCACGCGCAGGCGCCCCGGCCCGTCCCAAGCCACGGCCACGCCGAAGCGCGCCATCAGGTTGCGCGTGATCTCCACGTACGGTTCGGAGATGAGCCCGCCGGTGATCTCGACCAAGGCGCCGCCGCCGGCGAGCGGCAGCGCCATGAGCAGCGCGCTTACGAACTGGCTTGAGGTCGCGCCGCTGATTTCGACCCGATCGCGCCGATGCACGTGTCCGGGGCCGATCGCGAGCGGCGGATAGCCTTCCTTGCCAAGGTAACGGATGTCTGCGCCGAGACTGCGCAGCGCGTCGACGAGATCGCCGATCGGCCGCTCGTGCATGCGCGCCACGCCGCAGAGCCGGTAATTGCCGCCGCACAGCGCCAGGGCGGCCGTCAGCGGCCGGAAGGCGGTTCCGGCGTTGCCCAGGAAGAGCTCTGCACGCTTGACGGCGAACGCTCCCCCGCTGCCGCGCACGGCGAGCTCCTGCGTGTGCCGACCCTCGATGCCCACGCCGAGCGAGTGCAGGGCGCCGAGCATGACCTCGACATCGTCGGCATCGAGCAGGCCCACGACCTCGGTGTCGCCGCGGGCAAGCGCGCACAACAGCAGCGTGCGGTTGGAAATGCTCTTCGATCCGGGCAGCCGCACGTTGCCTGCCATTCGGGCAACCGGCGACAGATCGAGGTGGTCCATCCTAAGACCGCCGCAGCAGCTCGGGCCTAGACTTCGTCGCCGCCGCGGGCGCGCTCGAGCCAGCCTTCGCGCGCCTCGCGCGCACGCTCGAAGAGGCGCAACAGCGCCGCGCCGTCGGCCTGCGCGAGCAGGGCATCGACGCGGCCGAGTTGGTCGCGATAGGCGGAGAGCTCGCGGCGCAGCAGATCGCGGTTGGCAAGACAGACGTCGCGCCACATCTCCGGCTGGCTGCTCGCCAGGCGGGTGAAGTCGCGCAATCCGCTGCCGGCCAGGGCCAGGCATTGCTCGGCATCGGGACGGGCGGCGAGCTCGGCCATCAGCACGAAGGCGAGCGCATGCGGCAGGTGGCTCACCGCGGCGAAGATCGCGTCATGGCGCAGCGGGTCGAGGTGGCGCACCACCGCGCCGCAGCGCGTCCAGCACGCGCCGACCCGCGACAGCGCCTCGGCATCGGTCTCGGCAAGCGGCGTCAACACCACCTGCTTGTCGCGGAACAGCGCCTCGAAGGCCGCGCCGGCGCCGGAGTGCTCGGTGCCGGCAATCGGGTGCCCCGGCACGAAGCGCGGCAGCGCGCCGCCCAGCGCGGCGCGCGCCGCCGCGACCACGTCCTGCTTGGTGCTGCCGGCATCGGTGAGCACGGTGTGCGCTCCGAGCGCGGGGGCGATCGTGGCGAACAGCGAGTGCATCTGCCCGACGGGGGTGGCGAGCAGCACCAGGTCGGCGTCGGCGAGCTCCGCCGTCCACGCCTCGTCGAGCGTGAAGGCGCGGTCGACGATGCCCCGGCGCCCGGCCGCCGCGAGGTTGCCGCGGCTGCGCCCGACCCCGACCACGGTCCGCGTCACTCCGGCCCGCTTGAGCGCCAGCGCGAAGGAGCCGCCGACCAGGCCGACACCGACGACGACGAGCTTGCCGATCTGGACGGAGGTCATCGGCCCAGCGCCGACCGGAGCGCGGCGATGAAGCGCTCGTTCTCCGCGGGCAGGCCGACGGTGACGCGCAGGTGCTGCGGCAGGCCGTAATTGGCCACCGGGCGCACGATCACGCCCTGGCGCAGCAGGCGCTCGTAGACCTGCGCCGCGTCGCCGACGTGGACGAGCAGAAAATTGCCGTGCGACCGGACATAGCCCACGCCCATGGCGTCGAGCGCGGCGCAAAGGGCGCGCAATCCGGCGCGGTTTTCCGCCGCGCTGCGGGCCAGGTAATCGGCGTCGGCGAGCGCCGCGAGCGCCGCCGCCTGGGCGACCGAATTGACATTGAACGGTTGCCGGACGCGCTCGAGCAGGGCACACACCGAGGCGTCCATCAGGCCGTATCCAATGCGCAGGCCGGCCAGCCCGTAGGCCTTGGAAAAGGTGCGCGAGACGACCAGGTTGGGGTGCTCGGGGAGCCAGCTCAGCGAAGGCGAGCGGTCTTGGCCCTCGAGGTACTCGTCGTAGGCCTCGTCGAGCACCAAGAGCACCGTGCGCGGCAGCCCGCCCAGAAACGCCTTGATCGCCGCCGGCGCGAGCCACGTCCCGGTGGGGTTGTTCGGATTGGCCACAAAGACCACCCGGGTGCGCGGCGTGATCGCCGCGCGCATGGCCTCGAGGTCGTGGCCGTAATCGCGCGCCGCGACCTCGATGCCGGTGGCCCCGCGCGCCTGCGTCGCCAGGGGATAGACGGCGAAGGCGTGCCGGCTGTAGACGGCACAGTCTCCCGGGTGCAGGAAGGCCTGCGCCACCAGCTCCAGCACGTCGTTCGAGCCGTTGCCGAGCACGATTTGCTCGCGGCCGACGCCGAACTGCGCGCGCCAGCGCCGTTTTCAGGGCAAAGCCGTTGCCGTCGGGGTAGCGCGTGATGTCGGCGGCGGCCGCCGCGATCGCCGCGCGCACCCTCTCGCTGGGACCGCGCGGATTCTCGTTGGATGCGAGCTTGACGATCGCCGTCTCGGGCAGCCCGTATTCGCGCGCGAGCTCCGCGATCGGCTTGCCCGGAACGTAGGGCGCGATTTGGCGCACGTAATCGGGCGCCTGGGCGGCGATCTGCGCCGCCGCCGCGGCCGCGCCTGGCGCCGGCATGGGCGGAGCGGGCTTCACGCCAGCGCCGCCGGGTACGAACCCAGCAGCTTGAGAAACGGCGCCTTGTGGCGCAGGTCGGCGAGCGCGGCGGCGACGGCCGGATCGTCCTGGTGGCCCTCGAGATCGACGAAGAACAGGTATTCCCACAGGCCGGTGCGCGCCGGCCGCGACTCGAGCCGCGACATGCTCACTCCATGCCGGGCGAAGGGCTCGAGCAGCGCCACCATGGCGCCCGGCTTGTTCTGCGCCGCCATCACCAGCGAGGTTTCATCCTTGCCCGACGGCGGCACGGCATGCGCACCGAGCACCCAGAAGCGGGTCGTGTTGTTGGGCTCGTCCTCGATGTGCGCGGCGAGAATATCGAGGCCGTAGATCGCCGCGGCGGCATCGGCGGCGATGGCCGCCGCGCCGGGCTCGGCGGCGGCCAGGCGCGCCGCCTCGGCGTTGCTCGCCACCGCCACACGGGCGGCCGAGGGCAGGTTGCGCGAGAGCCACTGCGCGCACTGGGCGAGCGACTGGGCGTGCGAATAGACCCGGGTCACCGCCTCGAGGGCGACGCCGCGGGCGAGCAGGCTCTGGCGGATGCGCAGCTTGATCTCGCCGACGATGGTCAGCGGCGTCTGGCACATCAGATCGAGCGTGCGCCCCACCACGCCCTCGGTGGAGTTCTCGACCGGGACGATCGCATAATCGGCGCGCCCTGCTTCGGCCGCGCGGAACACCTCGTCGATCGAGGCGCAGGGCTCGGCGACCACCGCGTCGCCGAAATGCCGCGTCACCGCGGCGTGGCTGAAGGTGCCGGCCGGCCCCAGGTAGGCGACCGAGAGCTTCTGCTCCAACGCGAGGCAGGCCGACATGACCTCGCGAAACACCCGACCGACCGCGGCGTCGGACAGCGGCCCGGGGTTGTTGAGCTGGACGTGGCGCAGCACCTGCGCCTCGCGTTCGGGCCGATACGCCGGCCCGTTCTTGAGCGCGCCGATCGCCTGCGCGTGGCGTGCCCGCTCGGACAACAACCGCAGCAGTTCGCGATCGAGTGCGTCGATCGCGCTGCGGTGGGCGGTCAAGTCCCCTGCGTTGCCCTTGTCGGTGTCGGCCATGAGTCATCGCCGGTGCCACGCGAAGCGCGGCGGCCGCGTGCTGTTCGAACCTATTCCCCGTTCTCTTCCTCGGTTTCGACCACCCGCTCGAGGCCGGCGAGCTTCTCGCCCTCGCCCAGGTTGATCAGCGTGACGCCCTGCGTCGAGCGCCCCATCTCGCGGATCGACTTGACCTGGGTGCGGATGAGCACCCCGCCGGTGGAGATCAGCATGACCTCGTCGTCGGGGCGCACCAGCGCCGCGGCCACGACCTGGCCGTTGCGTCCGCTCTGCTGGATGGCGATCATGCCCTTGCTGCCGCGGCCATGGCGCGTGTATTCGACGATCGGCGTGCGCTTGCCGTATCCGTTCTCGGTCGCGGTCAGCACCGATTGCTCCTCGTCGATGGCGACCAGCATGCTGATCACCCGCTGGCCCTTGCCGAGCTGCATGCCGCGCACGCCGTGCGCGCCGCGACCCATCGGCCGCACGTCGGTTTCCTCGAAGCGCACCGCCTTGCCGGCGGAGCTGAACAGCATGACGTCGTGCTTGCCGTCGGTGAGCGCCACGCCGACCAGGAAATCGCCGTCGTCCAGATCGACGGCGATGATCCCCGACGGTCGCGGCCGGGAGAATTCCGACAGCGGCGTCTTCTTCACCGTACCGTGCGCGGTGGCCATGAACACGAACCGGTCGTCGACGAATTCCTTCACCGGCAGGATGGCGGTGATCTTCTCGTGTTCGAGCAACGGCACGAGGTTCACGATCGGCTTGCCGCGCGAGATGCGGCTGCCCTGCGGCACGTTGTAGACCTTGAGCCAGTACACCCGGCCGCGGTTGGAGAAGCAGAGGATGAAGTCGTGGCTATTGGCGATGAACAGGTGGTCGATGAAATCGTCCTCCTTGGTCGCCGCCGCCTGCTTGCCGCGGCCGCCGCGGCGCTGGGCGCGGTACTCGGCGACCGGCTGCGCCTTCATGTACCCGCCGTGCGACAGCGTAACGACCATCTCCTCGGGCGCGATCAGGTCCTCGATCGACAAGTCGACGCCCTGGGCTACGATTTCGGAGCGCCGCGCGTCGCCGAAGCTCTCGCGGATCGCCTTGAGCTCGTCGCCGACGATCGCGGTCACGCGCCGGGGGCTCGCGAGCACGTCGAGCAGGTCGACGATCTGCGCCATCACCTCCTTGTATTCGGCGGTGATCTTGTCCTGCTCGAGGCCGGTCAGCCGCGACAGGCGCAGCTCGAGGATCGCCTGCGCCTGCGCGTCGGAGAGGTTGTAGCCGGGGGGAGCGCCGTCCTGCCAGCCGAATTGCGGCGACAGGCCGTCCGGGCGCGCGGCCTCGGCGGCGGCGCGCTTGAGCATGTCCTCGACCAGCGCCGAGCGCCAGCGCCGGGCCATCAGCGCGGCCTTGGCCTCGGCGGGCGTCGGCGCCGCCTTGATCAGGGCGATGATCTCGTCGACGTTGGACAATGCCACGGCGAGGCCTTCGAGCAGGTGCCCCCGCTCGCGCGCCCGCGACAGCTCGTAGCGGGTGCGGCGCACCACGACCTCGCGCCGGTGGGTGAGGAAATGCTCGAGGAACTGCTTGAGGTTGAGCAGCCGCGGCTGGCCGTCGACCAGCGCCACCATGTTCATGCCGAAGCTGTCCTGCAGCTGGGTGAGCTTGAACAGGTTGTTGAGGATGATGTCGGCGATCTCGCCGCGCTTGAGCTCGATGACCACGCGCATGCCCGACTTGTCCGATTCGTCGCGGAGCTCGGAGATGCCGTCGAGCTTCTTCTCGCGGACGAGCTCGCCGATGCGCGCGAGCAGGGTCGCCTTGTTCACCTGGTAGGGAATCTCGTCGACGATGATCGCCTGGCGGTTGCCGCGCTCCAGGTCCTCGATATGGGTGCGCGCCCGGATCACCACCCGGCCGCGGCCGGTGCGGTAGCCCTCGCGCACGCCCTCGGTGCCGAAGATGATGCCGGCGGTCGGGAAATCCGGCGCCGGCACATGCTCGATCAGCTCGTCGACGGTGATCTCCGGGTTGTCGAGCAGCGAGAGGCAGCCGGTGACGATCTCGGAGAGGTTGTGCGGCGGGATGTTGGTCGCCATGCCCACGGCGATGCCCGAACAGCCGTTGATCAGCAGGTTGGGGATCCGGGTCGGCAGGACGGTGGGCTCCTGCTCCTTGCCGTCGTAATTGGGCACGAAATCGACCGTTTCCTTGTCGATGTCGGCAAGCATCTCGGCGGTGATCTTCTGCAGCCGGCACTCGGTGTAGCGGTAGGCCGCCGGCGCGTCGCCGTCGACCGAGCCGAAATTGCCCTGGCCGTCGATGAGCGGGTAGCGCAGCGAGAACTCCTGGACCATGCGCACCAGCGCCTCGTAGGTGGCGCTGTCGCCGTGGGGGTGATACTTGCCGAGCACGTCGCCGACCACCCGCGCGCACTTGACGTAGGGCCGGTTCCAGACGTTGTTGGCCTCGTGCATGGCAAAAAGCACGCGCCGATGCACCGGCTTGAGGCCGTCGCGCACGTCCGGAAGGGCCCGCCCGACGATCACGCTCATCGCGTAATCGAGGTAGGAATGCCGCATTTCGGCTTCGAGGCTGACCGGGAGGGTTTCTTTGGCGAACTGCTCCATCAGGGAGGGTGCTCTTTATCGAATGAAAGAATGAAAAGCGCTACGGGCCCGATCGCCATGGCGTAGGGCGCGCAGAAGCTCGTTGCAGCGCCCTTGGCCATCGACACGGCGCCGCGAGCGGAAAATGACATATTTTATCATGACCGTTGTATTCGCGCGACACCCTGCAAGCTTCTGTTGCGGGAATCTTTGCAGCCCCAATAATCCCTATGCTATAGTCGAGCGCAAAGCGCGCTTGGCCGTCGGCCGCGTTCAGAGTAGCTGTATCAGATCAAAAGAAGCGGGTAAGCCACGATAACTTTAAGCAAAGGGGTGAAACTGATGAGACTTCGTCTGATTGCAACCATAGTGACCGGCGCGGCGGCAGCCACGCTGTGGTCGGCCGCGTTTGGCCAGGCCAATCCCCAGAACAGCGGCTACGTCCTGTTCGGCTATGGCAAGCCCGATGCCAATGTCTGGCGCAGCGGCGCGTATGGCGGCACGCCGGGAGTGAACGACAGATTGTGCTGGAGAACCGGTTACTGGACTCCGGCGATGGCGATCATCGAATGCGATCCGGACCTGGTGAAGAAGCCGGCGCCGCCGCCGATGACCCCGCCCGCGCCGCCGCCTCCCCCGCCGCCGGCACCGCCGCCCGCGCCGGGATTGCAGAAGATCACGCTGGCGACCAAGGCGCTGTTCGACTTTGACAAGGCAGTGCTCAAGCCCGAAGGCAAGACTGCGATCGACACCGAGGTGATCTCGAAGCTCAGGAACGTGACTAAGCTCGAACTGATCCTCGTGACCGGTCACACCGATCCGATCGGCACCCAGGCGTACAACCAGAAGCTCTCCGAGCGCCGTGCGGACGCGGTGCGCGACTACCTGGTGTCGAAGGGCGTCGCCAAGGACAAGATCGAGACGCTGGGCATGGGCAAGACACAGCCGGTACCGGGCTTGGTCTGCCACCAGAAGGAACGCAAGGCGCGCATCGAGTGCTACGCGCCTGACCGTCGCGTCGAGGTCGAAGTCAAGGGCGAGGCCGTCGTCAAGTAAAGAGCGCGCTCATTACCTAGCGCTGAGCTTCTCTCGCTCACTGCAAAAGCCCCGCCTCGCGCGGGGCTTTTTTCTACCATGCCCACCGCGGTCGACCTTCGCCTCGACGCCCGCTGGATCGTTCCGGTCGAGCCTTCCGGGGTGCTGGAGCAGCACGCGCTCATCATCGACGGCGGCCGCATCGTCGCGCTGCTGCCGGCGGCAGCGGCGGAGCGCGATTACACCGCGCGCGCGCGCGTGCTGCTGCCCACCCACGTGCTGCTGCCGGGCCTGGTCAACGCGCACACGCACGCGGCGATGACGCTGCTGCGCGGCATCGCCGACGACCTCGCGCTCAAGGACTGGCTGGAGCAGCACATCTGGCCGCGCGAGGCGCGCTTCCTGTCGCCGGAGTTCGTGCACGACGGCACGCTCATCGCCGCCGGCGAAATGCTGCTCGGCGGCGTCACCTGCTGCGCCGATCAGTATTTCTTTCCCGACGCGGCGGCACGCGCCTACAAGCAGAGCGGCCTGCGCGCCTTCATCGGCCTGCCGGTGCTCGACTTCCCGACCCCCTACGCCGCCGATGCCGATGCCTACCTGCAGGCCGGGCTCGCCGCGCGCGACAGCTGGAAGCACGAGGCGCGGCTGACCTTTGCGCTCGCGCCGCATGCGCCGTACACCGTGGGCGACGCGAGCTGGGAGAAGATCGTCGTCTATGCGCGGCAGATCGATCTGCCGATCCAGACCCATGTGCAGGAGACCCGCGCCGAACTCGAGCAGGGCCTTGAGCGCCATGGCATGAGCCCGCTCGCCCGCCTCGACCGGCTCGGCGCCACCGGGGCTAATTTCATCGCCGTGCACGCGGTGCACCTGCTCGATTCGGACATCGAGCTGCTCGCCACGCAAGGCTGCCAGGTCGTGCACTGTCCGGCCTCGAACCTCAAGCTCGCGAGCGGCCTCGCGCCGGTGGTGCGCCTGCAGGCTTGCGGCGTCAACGTCGCCCTCGGCAGCGACGGCGCGGCGAGCAACAATCGCCTCGACGTGCTCGCCGAAATGCGCCTGGCCTCGCTGGTGGCCAAGATCGCCACCGGCGACGCGGCGGCGCTGCCGGCGGCAATCGCGCTGCGCATGGCTACACTCGGCGGCGCGATGGCGCTCGGCCTCGAGGCGCAATTAGGCTCCCTGCAGCCGGGCAAGCAGGCCGACGTGGTCGGCGTCAACTTGGGCGCGTTCCAGCATTCGCCCTGTTACGATCCGCTTTCGCACCTGGTGCACGTCGCCGGGCGCGACCAGGTGAGCGACGTGTGGATCGCCGGCGAACAGCTGGTCAAATCCGGCTCGCTCGCCGCGCTCGACGAAGCCGACCTTGCCGCCCGCGCCAGGCAGTGGCAGGAACGCCTGCAGGCCGCCTGAGGGCGACGGTCTATACTCGGCCCATGTCCAACGTCGATCCGGCAGAGCTCGCCAAGTTCAGCACCCTGGCGCATCGCTGGTGGGATCCGACGAGCGAGTTCAAGCCGCTGCACGATATCAATCCGCTGCGCCTGGATTACATCGTCGGCCGGTCGCATGGCCTGGCCGGCAAGACCGCGCTCGACGTCGGCTGTGGCGGCGGCATACTCGCCGAGGCGATGGCCCGCGCCGGCGCCAAGGTCACCGGCATCGACCTGTCCGAAAAGCCCCTGGCGGTGGCGCAGCTGCATCGGCTCGAGTCCGGGGTCGAGGTCGACTACCGGCTCATCGCCGCCGAAGCGCTCGCCGCCGAGACCCCCGCCGCCTTCGACGTCGTCACCTGCATGGAGATACTCGAGCACGTGCCGCAGCCGGCCTCGACGGTGGCCGCCTGCGCGCAGCTCGCCCGGCCCGGCGGCCTTATCGTGTTCGCCACCATCAACCGCAATCCCAAGGCCTATCTGTTCGCCGTGCTCGGCGCCGAATACGTGCTGCGCCTGTTGCCCCGCGGCACGCACGACTACGCGCGCTTCATCAAGCCCTCGGAGCTCGCCGGCTTCGCCCGCCAGGCCGGGCTCGAGGCCGACGACCTCATCGGCATGACCTACAACCCGCTGACGCGGATCTACCGGCTGGAAGCCGACATCGCGGTCAACTACATTGCCACCTTCCGCCGCGACTGATAGCGGCGCTGCCGCGGGCGCCCCGCGCACTCTGCCGGTGCGCGCGGTGCTGTTCGATCTCGACGGCACGCTCGCCGACACCGCAGCCGATCTCGCCGCGGCGCTCAACCGCGTGCGCAGCGATCGCAATCTGCCGCCGCTGCCCGTCGCCGTCCTGCGCCCGCATGCCTCCGACGGCAGCCGCGGCCTGCTCGGCGCCGGCCTCGGCGTGAGCCACGACGACCCGCACTGGGAAGGGCTCAAGGATGCCTTCCTCGCCTATTACGCCGCGGCGCTCGCGGTGCATACGGTGCTCTTTGCCGACGCAGAACGGGTGCTGACCGAGATCGAGCAGCGCGGGCTCGCCTGGGGCGTCGTGACCAACAAGGCCAGCCGCTTCGCCATGCCGCTGCTCGAGCACCTCGCCCTCGCCTCGCGCGCCAGCGTGATCGTCTGCGGCGACACCACCGGTGAGACCAAGCCACACCCGGCGCCGCTGCTGCACGCGGTGGCGAAGCTCGGGCTCGGGGCGGCCGAATGCGTCTACGTCGGCGACGCCGAGCGCGACGTGGCGGCGGCGCGCGCCGCCGGCATGGCCGCGCTCGTCGCCCGCTACGGCTATATCGGACCGGACATTACGCCGGAGGCCTGGGAACCGGACGGGTTCATCGCCTCGCTACCGGCCCTGCTCGACTGGCTCCCCGCGGCAAGGCCTCAACCCGGGCAGGCGCCGGCGTTCAGATAGAGCCACTGCTGCGGCATGTCGTCGCGCACCCCGGACACCCACACCGGCTGGCTGCGGGTGAGCGGCTTGAGCACCGTCTGGGCGATGTCGTCGGGTATCGCCAGGGCGATGCCGTTGGCGCGCTCGATGTGATCGGCGTTGCGCAGCCCCATCATGCCCGCGAACCCGCTCTGGTCGCGCACCACCAGCCCGCCCGCCGCGCTTTGCAGCAGCGCCTTCCAGGTATCGGGCGCGCCGATCATGCCCGACAAGAGCTCCGCGTTGAGGCGGATGACCTGCCCCTTAAAGCCCGCCGGCACGGCGCAGTTCGCGTTCCTCGGGGCGCCTGCCGCGGCGGATTGCGGGCGCGCCTTGTCCGCGGGGCTTGCGCTGCGCAGCGCGATATCGTGTCGCACGCCGCCCTCCACTAGCGTCACGCCCCCGGGCTCGACGGCCTCCAGGCGCACCCCCCGCGCCACCTCGCTGCCTACGGCGACGAACAGCGGCCCGCGCGCGCCGGCCCGAAACAGCGCGTAACCCTGGCCGTCGCGTTGCGCAAACACGCCCAGCAGCCGCAGATCACCGGCGGCGGTGGAAGCAACCGGCTCGCTCGACACCGCGCTCGGCGCCCCGGTGCCGAACAGGCGTGCCTCGGCAATGCGCCGCGGCAGGTCGGAGTCGACCGCCGGCGGAGCGGCGGCAAACGGCGCCGGGCCAAAAAAGCGCCAGCCCCAGTGCGCGAGCACCAGCGCGAGCAGACCGAGCGCGACGAGCATGCAGCCGCCGGCCAGGATCCTCCAGCGCCACGGCGCGTTCGCGGCAGGCGGGTATAATTCGGCTTCGCTCACGTTATCTCGTGCCACGTTGAATCCGCAGCTTGCGCGGCTGCAGCCGTATCCTTTCGAGCGGCTGCGCGCGCTCTTCGCCGGCCTCACCCCGAACCCGGCGCAGCCTCCGATCAATCTCTCGCTCGGCGAGCCCAGGCATCCCACGCCGCCGTTCGTGCTCGAAGCGCTGTGCGCCGGTGCCAAGGGGCTTGCGAATTATCCCACAACGGCCGGCGCGGTCCCGCTGCGCGAGGCCATCGCGCGCTGGCTCGAACGTCGCTACGCGCTGCCGCCGCTCGATGCGCAGACGCAGGTGCTGCCGGTTCTGGGCAGCCGTGAGGCGCTGTTCGCATTCGCCCAGACCGTCGTCGATCCGAGCCGCGTCGGGGCGACGGTGCTCGTTCCCAATCCGTTCTACCAGATCTACGAAGGCGCCGCGCTGCTCGCCGGCGCGAGCGTGCATCACGTCAACAGCCTCGCCGGCAACGACTATGCGCCGCAGTGGGACGAGGTCCCGGATGCGATCTGGACGCGCACCCAGCTCGTCTATGTCTGTTCGCCCGACAACCCGACCGGACGGGTAGTGCGCCAGGAAGAATGGCGCCGCCTGTTCGAGCTCTCGGACCGGTACGGCTTCATCATCGCCGCCGACGAGTGCTACGCCGAGATCTACTTCGACGAGGCCCGCCCGCCGCTGGGCTCGCTCGCCGCCGCGCGGGCCCTCGGACGTGACGGTTATCCGCGGCTGGTTGCCTTCGGCAGCCTGTCCAAGCGCTCCAACGCGCCGGGACTGCGCTCCGGTTACGTAGCCGGCGACGCGGCGTTGCTCAAGGCCTTCCTTCTCTACCGCACCTATCACGGCTCGGCGATGTCGCCCGCGGTCGCGAGCGCGAGTCTCGCGGCCTGGAACGACGAGGCGCACGTGCGCGCCAATCGGGTCGAGTACCGGGAGAAGTTTGCGCGCCTCACCCCGCAGGTCGCCGCGCTCTGGCCGACGCCGCCGCCGCAGGCTGCCTTCTATCTGTGGGTGAAGGTCGGCGGCGACGACGCCGATTTTGCCCGCCGCCTGTACGCCGAAGAAGCGCTGCAGGTGCTGCCCGGCAGCTACCTCGCGCGCGACGCCGCGGGCATCAACCCGGGCAACGGTTACCTGCGCATCGCGCTCGTCGCCACGCTCGAGGAGTGCACCGAGGCCGTCGATCGGCTGAGCCGGTTCGCGCGCCGCGGCTAGGCGCCGCCGCCTTCGACTCGCCCCGTGGGGCGCCATTCCATCGCCCCCGGTTGCGCCCCGTCGCCGGACATTCCCCCTGCTGCCGCGGCGCGTACAATCGCCCGCATGAGCAATTCCACCGCCGCCCTGGGCGGCCGCCCCGGCTCCTGGTGGCAGCCGCTGTTCGCCGGCTTTCGCGGCGTGTCGTGGCAGACCGTGCTGCTGATCGTGGCCATCAATACCGGCTACGCGGCGATCATGTCGGTCGAGGATGCGAGGCCCTTCTGGCATCCCCTCATCACCTGCCAGAGCATGGGCCTGGCGATCGCCTACGTGGTCAATGCCGTCTCGCCGTGGGACAAGACGCACCCGGTGTGGCGGCTGGTGGCGGCCGTGGCCGTAGGCACCCTCATCGGCTTCGCCCTGATCCTGTTCATCAAGGGGCCGCTTCTGCACCAGCCGGGCTACACGATGGCCGAGTTGGTCGACAGCGAGCATATCCATAGCACGATCTGGACCCCGGTGAGCGGCCTGGTCAACGGCACCTTGATCAGCCTTTTCTTCCTGCTCCAGTTCCGCGAGGCGCGCACCCGCGCCGCGATGCTGCGCGCCGATGCCGATCGCAACCTGCTGTCGAAGCAGGCCATCGAGGCCGAGCTCAAGCTCATGCAGGCGCAGGTCGAGCCGCACTTCCTGTTCAACACCCTGGCCTCGGTGCAATTCCTGACCGAGACCGATCCGCCCAAGGCGAACATGATGCTCGGCCACCTGCTCGCCTACCTGCGCGCGGCGCTGCCGCAGCTGCGCTCGGACAGCACCACGCTCGGCCAGGAGGTCGCGCTCGCGCAGGCTTATCTTTCGATCATGCAGATGCGCATGGGATCGCGGCTGGGATTCGTAATCGACGTTCCGGAGGCGCTCCACGCGCAGCCGTTTCCGCCGATGCTGCTGATGTCGGTGGTGGAGAACGCCATCAAGCACGGGCTCGAGCCGCAGGCGCAGGGCGGGACGATCCGCATCGAGGCGCGCCGCGGTTCGGATCGCCTGGCGGTGGCGGTGGTCGACGACGGCAGGGGGCTGCGTGACCAGATCGGCAACGGCGTGGGGCTAACCAACCTGCGCGAACGCCTGCAGGCGCTCTACGCCGCGCGGGCGCGCTTCACGCTGCAAGAGGTCGCACCCCACGGCGCGCGCGCCACCATCGAGATCCCGCTCGATGCCGGCACGCGCTAGGCAGCCGACGGCGCTCATCGCCGAAGACGAGCCGATGTTGCGCGCGCAGCTGCGCGCGCGGCTCACCTTCGCCTGGCCGGAGCTCGCCGTGCTCGCCGAAGCGGAGAATGGCGAGCAGGCGCTCGCCCTGCAGCGCGAACTCGAGCCCGACATCGCCTTTCTCGACATCCGCATGCCGGTCAAATCGGGGCTCGAGGTCGCCGACGCGCTGGCCGGCGCCTGTCACGTCGTCTTCGTCACCGCCTACGACGAGTACGCGGTGACCGCCTTCGAGCAGGGCGCGGTCGACTACGTGCTGAAGCCCGCCAGCGCCGAGCGCGTGGCCAAGGTCGTCGCCCGCCTGAAGCAGCGCCTCGAAGAGCCGCCGGTCGACCTGGCCACCGTGCTCTCGCAACTCGAGGCGCGCGAGTCGGGCGGCACTCTGAAGTGGATCAAGGCCTCGCTCGGCGCGTCGATGCGTCTCATTGCGGTCGACGAGGTGCTCTACTTCCATGCCCAGGACAAGTACACCAAGGTGGTCACCGGCGAGGGCGAGGCGCTGATCCGCAAGACCATCAAGGAACTGTTCGACGAGCTCGATGGCGAGCTCTTCTGGCAGATCCATCGCGGCACGATCGTCAACCTGCGCGCAATCGCCCGGGTCGATCGCGATTACCGCGACCAGCCGCTGATCATCCTCAAGGCGCGCCCGGAAAAGCTCATCGTCAGCCGCACCTTCGCCCATCTGTTCAAGGCGATGTAGGACGCCGCTCGCGCGCGCGGCACGCGAAGGCCCGCCGCCAGCCAAGGCGACCGGGTAAAATGCGTCTTTTTGCCCGCCCGGCCTCGGAACTCCTGCGTGATGGCAAGCCTGCAAGCGACGATCGATGCCGCCTGGGAGCGGCGCGGCGAGCTCTCGCCGCACGCGGCGACGGCCGAAGTCCGGGACGCGGTCGCCTTCGCGATCGCCGAGCTCGACGCCGGCCGCCTGCGGGTCGCGGCCAAGGTCGACGGCCAGTGGACGACCCGGCAGTGGCTCAAGAAGGCGGTGCTGCTGTCCTTCCGCCTCTCCGACAACGTCCCGCTCGGAACGGCAGCCGAGGCGGCGTTTCGCTTCTACGACAAGGTGCCCACCAAGTTCGCCGCTTTCGACGCGGCCGCCTTCGCCGCCGCCGGAGTGCGCGTGGTACCGCCGGCGGTGGTGCGCCGCGGCGCCTACGTCGGCCGCAACGTCGTGCTCATGCCCTCGTACGTCAACATCGGCGCCTACGTCGACGAGGGCACGATGGTCGATACCTGGGCCACCGTGGGCTCCTGCGCCCAGATCGGCAAGGGGGTCCACCTTTCGGGCGGCGTGGGTATCGGAGGGGTGCTTGAACCGCTGCAGGCGAACCCCACCATCATCGAGGACAACTGCTTCATCGGCGCCCGGTCCGAGGTGGTCGAAGGCGTCATCGTCGAGGAGAACTGCGTGTTGGGCATGGGCGTGTTCGTCGGCCAGAGCACCAAGATCTACGACCGGGCGACCGGGCGGGTCGGCTACGGCCGCATCCCGGCAGGCTCGGTGGTCGTCGCCGGCAGCCTGCCGTCGGGCGAGGGCGACTGCCAGCTGTACTGCGCGGTGATCGTCAAGCAGGTCGACGCCAAGACCCGCGCCAAGACCAGCATCAACGAGCTCTTGCGCAGCTAGATCGCATGTCCGTCTCGCTCAAGTCCGCCGAAGAGCTCGCCAAGATGCGCGTGGCCGGCGCGCTCGCCGCCGAGGTGCTCGACTACATCGCGCCGCAGGTCAAGCCGGGCGTGACCACGGGCGAGCTCGACCATCTCTGCCACGCCTACATGGTCGAGGTGCAGCGGACCATTCCCGCCCCTCTGCACTATGCGCCGCCCGGATATCAGCCGTTCCCGGCCTCGATCTGCACCTCGGTGAACCACGTCGTCTGTCACGGCATCCCCGGCGACAAGAAGCTCAAGAGCGGCGATATCGTCAACATCGACATCACGGTCATCAAGGACGGCTTTCACGGCGACACCAGCCGCATGTTCTACGTCGGCGCGCCGCCGATCCAGGCGCGGCGGCTGTGCGAAGTCACCTACGAGGCGATGTGGCGCGGCATTCGCGCCGTCAAGCCGGGAGGGCACCTCGGCGATATCGGGGCGACGATCCAGCGCCACGCCGAGGGCCATGGCTTCTCCATCGTGCGCGAATTCTGCGGCCACGGCATCGGGCGCCAGTTCCACGAGGAGCCGCAGGTGCTCCACTACGGGCGCGCCGGCACCGGTCTCAAGCTGCAGCAGGGCATGGTGTTCACCATCGAGCCGATGATCAACGCCGGACGGCCGGCGATCCGCTGCCTGGCCGACGGCTGGACCGTGGTCACCGCCGATCACAGCCTGTCGGCGCAGTGGGAGCACACGGTGCTCGTCACCGACACCGGCTTCGAGGTGCTCACGGTGTCGCCTGGCGCGCCGGCGCCAGCGCCGGGCTGAAGGCGTCTTTCTTGAGCACCGTGCTCGCCCCGGCCGCCGACCGCGCCGTCGACATGGCGGCGGCGCCCTGGAAGCGCGAACTCGAGGCCGGGCGGCGCGCGCTCGAGGCTGCCTACCGCCAGCAGCGCCGGCCGCGGCGGCTGCTCGCCGCGCAGACGCGCCTGACCGACCGGGTGCTGCGCGGGCTGTGGGCGACCATCGCCCCGGCGCCGGACCTGGCCCTGGTCGCCGTGGGCGGCTACGGGCGCGGCGAGCTCTTTCCCCATTCGGACGTCGACGTGGTGGTGCTGTTGGCCCGGCCGCTTGCGGCGACCGAACCGGGCATGGCAGCGACCATCGAGCGCTTCGTCGGCCTCATGTGGGACACCGGCCTGGAGATCGGCCACAGCGTGCGCACGCTCGACCAATGCGAGGCCGAGATGGAGGCCGACGCGGTCATCCGCACCAGCCTCATCGAGCACCGGTTGCTGTGCGGATCGCGCTCGCTCTACACGCGCTTCCGGCACCGTTGCGAGGCGACCCTCGACGTGCGCGCCTTCTACGAGGCGAAGGCGCTCGAGCAGCAGCAGCGCCACCTGCGCTATCAGGACACCGCGTACAACCTCGAGCCGAACCTCAAGGAGAGTCCCGGCGGCCGCCGCGACCTGCAGACGATCCTGTGGATCGCCCGCGCCGCCGGCTTCGGTCGCACCTGGCGCGACATCGCGGCCCGCGGGCTGATGACGGCGGCGGAGGCGCGCGAACTCTCGCGCCACGAGACCCTCATCGACGACCTGCGCATCCGCCTGCACTATCTCGCCGGCCGGCGCGAGGATCGCCTGGTGTTCGACCTGCAGACCGCGCTCGCCCGCGAGCTCGGACTGTCCGACACGCCGACGCGGCGCGCCTCCGAGCAGCTGATGCAGCGCTACTACCGCGCCGCCAAGTCGATCCGCCAGCTCAACGTCATCCTGCTGCAGAACCTGCACGCGCGCCTGTTCCCGGCCGAGGTCAGCGTGCAGCCCATCGACGCCGACTTCCAGGCGGTCGACGAGCTGCTCGACATCAAGGACGAGGAGCTGTTCGGCAAGCGCCCGGGAGCCATCCTCGACAGCTTCCTGACCCTGCAGCGGCACCCGGAGCTCAAGGGCATGTCGGCGCCGACGCTGCGCGCCCTGTGGCGCTACCGCAGCCGGGTCGACGCGGCGTTCCGCCGCGACCCGGGCAATCGCGCCCGCTTTCTGTCCATCCTGCGCGAGCCGCACGGCGTCACCCACGAACTGCGGCGCATGAACCAGTACGGGATCCTCGGCCGCTACATCCCGGCTTTCGGGCGCATCGTCGGCCAGATGCAGCACGACCTGTATCACGTCTACACCGTCGACGAGCACATCCTGATGGTCATTCGCAACCTGCGCCGCTTCACCGAGGCGCAGCATGGGCACGAGTATCCGCTCTGCTCGCGGCTGATCGCCGACTTCGAGCGCCCCGAGGTGCTCTACGTGGCGGCCCTGTTTCACGACATCGCCAAGGGCCGCGGCGGCAATCATTCGCGGCTGGGAGCGGCCGACGCGCGACGCTTCTGCCGCCACCACGCCCTGGCGAAGGACGATGCGAACCTTGCCGGGTGGCTCGTCGCCGAGCACCTGACGATGTCGCTCACGGCGCAAAAGGCGGACATCGGCGATCCGGCGGTGGTCGCGGCGTTCGCGGCGAAGGTGCGCACGCCAAGGCGCCTGGCGGCGCTCTACCTGCTCACCGTCGCCGACATCCGCGGCACCAGCCCGCGCGTCTGGAACGCCTGGAAGGCGAAGCTGCTCGAGGACCTGTTTCACGCCACGCTGGCGCGGCTTACCGGCCGCGCCACGACCCGAACCCTGGACGACAGCCTGGAGGCGCGCCGGATCGAGGCAGCGCGCCAGCTGCGCCTGTATGCGGTGCCCGACGGCGCCGAGCAGGCGCTGTGGCGCAAGCTCGACAGCGTGTATTTCCAGCGCCACAGCGCCGACGAGATCGCCTGGCACGCGCGCCAGCTCTATTTTCGCGTCGACGGCCACGAGCCGGTGGTCAGGGCGCGCCTTTCGCGCTCCGGCGCGGGGCTGCAGGTGATGATCTACCTGCCCGACCAGAAGGAGCTCTTCGCGCGCATCTGCGGCTTCTTCGGCAAGGCGCGGCTGTCGATCCTGGAGGCGAAGATTCACACCACCGGTCACGGCTACGCGCTCGACACCTTCCTGGTGCACGATCCGGTCAGCGCCCACGCCGCCTATCGCGCCGCGATCAGCTACGTCGAGTTCGAGCTCAAGGGCTTGCTCGCCGGGCGAGTGCCCCTGGAGCCGCCGCCGATCGGCCGCATGAGCCGGCACCTGAAGCATTTTCCGCTCACCCCGGAAGTGCGCCTGTTTCCCGACGACAAGGGAACGCACTACATCCTGGAGATCGTCGCCGGCGACCGGCCCGGCCTGCTCGCCCGCATCGCCTACACGCTGGCGAAGGCGAACGTCAACGTCGCCAGCGCCCGGATCAACACCCTGGGCGAGCGCGCCGAGGACGTGTTCCTGCTCGACGGCGCGCGGCTGCACGACGAGGCGGCGCTGCTGCGCCTGGAGACGGTGCTCTACGAGCAGCTGCAGTTGAGCTAGGCGAGGCGCTCGCGCCTCGCCGCTTCACTCGTCGATCTGCTCGGCGTCGGGGAACAGGACGTCAGTGAAGCCCAGCAGCCGCAGGTCGCGCATGCGCATCGGGTAGAGTATGCCGTCGAGGTGGTCGCACTCGTGCTGCACCACCCGGGCGTGGAAGCCTTCGACCTCGCGCTGGATGGGGCGCCCGTCCGGCCCGAAGCCGGTGTAGCGCAGGCGGGTGAAGCGCGGCACCTGGCCGCGCAGGCCCGGCACCGACAGGCAGCCTTCCCACCCCTCCTCCATCTCGGTGCCGAGCGGCGTGAGCAGGGGGTTGACGAGCTCGGTGTAGGGTACCGATTCGGCTTCCGGATAGCGCTCGTTATGCTCGAAGCCGAAGATCACCACCCGCAGGCCGACGCCGATCTGCGGCGCGGCAAGCCCCGCGCCATGCGCGGCGATCATCGTCTCCTGCATATCGGCGATGAGCTCCTTGAGCTCGGCCGTGCCGTAGCGCTCGACGGCCTTCGCGCGCTCGAGCAGGCGCGCATCGCCCATCCTCAAGATCGGCCTGATCACCGCGCCTCCACGCTCACGCGGCTTCTCCCTGCACGACCCGGTCGATGAGCAGCTTGGCCTGGTCCATCGCCGTTTCAAGGATGCCCGCGATGCGCTCGATGGAGACTTCGCGCGCGCTGTCGCCACGGCCCGCGGCGTGGTTGACGACCACGGCGATGACGGCATATTCGATGCCCAGCTCGCGCGCCAGCGCCGCCTCCGGCATGCCGGTCATGCCGACGATGGTCGCCCCGTCGCGTTCCATGCGGTCGATTTCCGCCGCGGTCTCGAGGCGGGGCCCCGACACCGCGCCGTACACGCCGCCGTCGTGCACCGCCACTCCCGCGGCGCGCGCCGCCGCCAGGCAGCGGCCGCGCAACGCCGGGCTGTAAGGCTGGGTGAAGTCGACGTGCACGACGTTGCGGTCCTCGCCATCGAAGAAGGTGCTCCGGCGGTCGCTGGTGTAGTCGATGAGCTGGTCGGGCAGCACCAGCTCGCCAGGCGCGCAGCGCTCGACGATCGCGCCGACCGACGCCACCGCCAGGATCGTGTCGACGCCGCGCTGCTTGAGCGCCCACAGGTTGGCGCGGTAATTGACGCGGTGCGGCGGGATGGTGTGGCCGTGGCCGTGGCGGGCGAGAAAGACCACGTCCCGCCCGGCGATCTGGCCGAAGACCAGCGCCGACGAGGGCTCGCCATACGGCGTGCGCACGACTTCGCGGTGGGCGACGGCAAGCGTGGACAGTCGGGTAAGCCCGCTGCCGCCGATGATGGCCAGCATGGAACGGTTCTCTGCAGAGGACGATAAGCGCCGCACGCCGGCAAAATCGCACACCGCCGCGGCCGAGCCAGTTGTTACTTTGCTTGAGCTTGGTTATTCTTGTCAATTCATGACATTGTCACGGCGGGCGGCGGCGCGAGAGGCCGCTGCCGGCAAGGCTCAACGGCATGTACCTCGACCGACTGTTCAAGCTGATGGCGGATAAACAGGCCTCGGACCTGTTCATCTCCTGCGGCGCGCCTATCAACATCAAGATCAACGGCATCGTCTCGCCCATCTCCACCCAGCCGATGGACGTCGAGACCGTGCGCCGCGTGGCCTACGAGCTGATGACCAAGGACCAGGCGCGCGAGTTCGAGAACGAGATGGAGATGAACCTCTCCTACCTCGATCGCAGCGTCGGCAACTTCCGCATCAACATCTTCCGCCAGCGCGGCACCATCTCGCTGTGTATCCGTTACGTGCGCAGCAACGTGCCGCCGTACGAGGACCTCAAGCTGCCGCAGGTGCTGCTCAACCTGGTGATGGAGAAGCGCGGCCTGGTGCTTATCGCCGGCGCGACCGGGTGCGGCAAGTCGACCACGCTCGCCGCGCTGATCGATTACCGCAACACCAACCGGTCGGGCCACATCCTGACGCTGGAAGATCCCGATCGAGTACCTGTTCGAGCACAAGCAGTCGATCGTCAACCAGCGCGAGATCGGCGTCGACACCCAGAACTACAGCAAGGCGCTGGGCAACGCCCTGCGCGAGGCTCCGGACCTGATCATGATCGGCGAGGTGCGCGACCGCGAGACGATGCAGCAGGCGCTGCTGCACACCCTCACCGGCCACCTCTGCCTGTCGACCCTGCACGCGAACAACAGCTACCACGCCTTGTCGCGGATCATCAACATGTTTCCCTACGACGCGCGCTCGGGCCTGCTCTCCGACCTGTCGATCGGCCTGCGGGCGATCATCTCCCAGCGCCTGGTGCGCAACAAGGAAGGCGATCAGCAGCCGGCGGTGGAGATCCTGCTCAACACCTCGCTCATCGCCGAATTGATCAAGAACGGCGAGATCACGCAGATCAAGGAGGCGATGGAGCAAAGCCTCTATCCCGGATCGCAGACTTTCGAGCAGGCGCTTGTCGGCTCTACCTCGACGGCGTGGTTGCCTATGAGGAGGCGCTCGCCGCCTCCGACTCGCCGACCAACCTGGCGTGGCTGGTGAACCAGAATACGCCGTCCTCGCGCATGGACTCCTCCGAGGCAAACGAAGACGGAACAGGGGCCGGCAGTTTCTCGAAGCTCGAGATCGATCCGGAATTCTTGAACCGCGAACAGTGACGGCGCGAGGGGCGCCTGCCGCCGCGACGACGATGGGGCCCGACGCCACGCTCGAGCTCGCCCGCGAGCTGATCGGGCGCCGCTCGCAGACGCCCGACGATGCCGGCTGCCAGGACATCGTCAAGGCGCGCCTGGAGCCGCTGGGCTTTCGCTGCGAGACGCTGCACTGCAACGGGGTGACCAATCTCTGGGCGCGGCGCGGAGAAGCGCGACCGGCGGTGTGCCTCGCCGGTCACACCGACGTCGTCCCGGCCGGGCCGCTCGACGCCTGGAGCTCCGACCCGTTCACCCCGACGCTGCGCGACGGCAGGCTCTACGGCCGCGGCGCCGCCGACATGAAATCCTCCGTCGCCGCGTTCGTGATCGCCGCCGAGGACTTCGTGCGCGCGCATCCGGCGCACCCCGGATCGATCGCCCTGCTCCTCACCTCCGACGAGGAGGGGCCGGCCACCGACGGCACCGTGCGCGTGATCGAGCGGCTCAAGGCGGCCGGCACCGAGCTCGACTACTGCATCGTCGGCGAGCCGTCCTCGGTGAACCGGCTCGGCGACACGATCAAGAACGGACGCCGCGGCACGCTCTCGGGCAGCCTGCGGGTGCGCGGCGTGCAGGGCCATGTCGCCTATCCGCATCTGGCCCGCAATCCGATCCACCTGGCGGCGCCGGCAATCGCCGAGCTCGCGGCGCTGCGCTGGGACGAGGGCAACGAATACTTCCCGCCGACTTCGTGGCAGGCATCGAACATCCACGCCGGCACCGGGGCGGGCAACGTGATCCCGGGCGAGCTCGAGCTCGCGTTCAATTTCCGCTACGCCACCGCCAGCACGCCCGAGAGCCTGCAGCAGCGCTTCGAGGCGGTGCTGCGGCGCCATAGGCTCGACTACGAGCTCGCCTGGACCGGCTCGGGCGCGCCCTACCTGACGCCGCGCGGCGCGCTCGTGCGCGTGGCCACCGAGGTGATCGGCGAGGTCTGCGGCGTCGTGCCCGAGGTCTCGTGCAGCGGCGGCACCTCCGACGGCCGCTTCATTGCCGCGCTGTGCGGCGAGATCATCGAGCTCGGTCCGGTCAACGCCACGATTCACAAGCTCGACGAATGCGTCGCCATCGCCGAGCTCGAGCCGCTGGCCGCCTTGTATCGTGGCATACTGGAGCGTCTGTTGCTTGGTCCGGCGCCCCGATGAGCATCCTCACCCAGGAACTGGAGACCCTTCGCGACTGGCTGCGCTACGCCGTGTCGCGCTTCGCCGCGACCGGGCTGTTTTTCGGGCACGGCACCAACAACGCCTACGACGAGGCCGCCTACCTCCTGCTGCACACCCTGCACCTGCCGCTCGATCGCCTGGAGCCGTTCCTCGACGCCAGGCTGACCCACGCCGAGCGCGAGGAAGTGCTCGACATCATCGCCCGCCGCGTCAACGAGCGCATGCCTGCCGCCTATCTCACCCGCGAGGCGTGGCTGGGCGAGCACCGCTTCTACGTCGACGAACGCGTGCTCATCCCGCGCTCGTATATCGCCGAGCTGCTGCGCGACGGCCTGGAGAGCTGGATCGCCGATCCGGCCCGCATCCGTACCGCGCTCGACCTGTGCACCGGTTCCGGCTGCCTCGCCATCCTCATGGCGCACCAGTTCCCCGACGCCGACGTCGACGCCGCCGACATCTCCTCGGACGCTCTCGCGGTCGCCTTGCGCAACGTCACCGACCACGGCGTGCAGGGGAGGGTCAATCTGATTCGTTCCGACCTTTTGTCCAACCTCACCGAGAAGCAGTACGACCTCATCGTCAGCAACCCGCCCTACGTCACCGCGCTGGCAATGGAGGAGTTGCCCCCCGAGTACGGCCACGAGCCGCAGCTGGCGCTCGCCGGCGGCGAGGATGGCCTCGACGCGGTGCGCACCATCGTCGGGCGCGCCGCGGAGTTCCTGAGCCCCGAGGGTCTGCTCATCGTCGAAGTCGGAGACAACCGCGCCGCCACCGAGGCGGCGTTTCCGCGCCTGCCGTTCACCTGGCTTGCCACACCCTCGGCGGAGGATTGCGTGTTTCTGCTGCGGCGCGAGGATCTGACGGCCGCCGAGCGCGCCGCGGCCTGAAGCCGAAGCCGCAGGTCTAATCGGAGTTCAGGCCGAAGAAGCTGCGGATGCGCCGCACCAGCTCGTTGGCGCGGGTGCCGGTGGCGCGCGCCCGCGCCTCCGCGGACAGCGAGGCGAGCGTCGCGTCATTGGCCGCCTGCCGCGTCGCGACCGTTTTCGACATCGCGTCGGCCAGCTCCGGCCGGGCGCGAATGATCGCCTCGAACCCGCGCTTGTCGAGTCGGTAGCAGAGCGCTTCGGTCTCGGCGGCGACCGTCGCGGTTCGGGCCTGGCCGGTGAGCAGCCCCATCTCGCCGAAGAACGCCGGCGCGGAAAGGCTCGCCAGCCGATGCCGCCCGGCAGGCATGCCCGGCTCGTTCTCGCGGAAGATGCCAACCTGGCCGCGCGCCAGGATAAACAGCGAATCGGACGGCTCGCCCTGCTTGGTGGCGATGTCCCCCGGCGCGAACGGCGTCGGGATGAGCTGCGTGGCCAGCGCCTGGGCCTCGTCGGCGGTGAGCGGCGCGAACAATTCCAGCGAATGCAGCAGCGCGCCGCGCGACTCGCGCTCGCCGGACAGGCGCGCCGCCTGCGAGTCGCGCGCCGAATGCAGGTAGAGCTCCGACCGGGCGATCGGAATTTCCATGCCGGCGCGCCCCAGCGCGGCGTAGATGTGCACGCGCAGCCGCGAATCGGTCACCAGGTAGGTCTTGATGTCGGACAGCCAGTAGTACACGATGTACTTGATGGCGCTGGCGTCGAAGCCGGAGCAGATGCAATGCGGCTTCGGCTCGGGGGTGACGAAGGGGATCTCGACTCGCTCCAGCGCCGAGTTGACCACCCCAAGCACCTGGCCAGGGGTCCATTCGTAGCCGACGGAAAACTCGATCGGCCGCCGCCACGGTATGCGCAGGTCGCCGCGCCGCCCGAGCAGGGTGACGCGGTTCTTCATCAGATCCGCGTTGGGAATGACCAGCGTCACGTTGTTGACCGTGGCCAGGGCGGTATAGCGCCATCGAATGCTGACGATCTCCCCGGACACGCCGTCGATCTCGATCCAGTCGCCGATGCGGCAGGTGTTGTCGAGCTGGAGCGAAATCCCGCCGATCAGGTTGCCCAGCGTCGCCTGCGCCGCAAAACCTACGGCGGCGGCCAAGGTGCCGGCGGAGACGGTAATGGTCGTCAGATTCACGCCCAGCGCGTCCATCCGGAAGAGCACGTAGACGACCAGCGCGATGGCAAGGCTCACCTCGCCGAGAATGCGCGGCACGGCCCGGCGCGCCAGCAGCACGCCGGTGACGAAGCCGATGTAGATGCGGATGTTGCCGATGGCGACGATCAGCAGGCAGATCTCGCGCGGTACGATCGCGACGGTCAGGTGCGGCGGAATGGGCTGGAAGCGCGAGAGCCCGGCGAGCGCGCACAGACCGAGCACGATGATCAACAGGGTGACCGCCACCGCGCGGCGAAGCTCCGGCCGCGAGCGCATGGTGATCAGGCCAAGCAACAGGGCAACGGCGGAAAACCACAGCGCTTCCTGCAGCGTGATCGATTCGACCATCGGCGACGCTTCCCCTCCCCTGCTGCAAGCCGACGCGGCGCGGCAGCCTCGCGCGGATTATACGGCCAAGGCAACAGGACCCATGGAACGGCGCCGAATCACGCTAGAATGGCCGGCCTCCCCACGCCTTATCGCCCTAAACCCCAAGCGATGCGCACCGGTGGTCGCCTGCTCGTCGACAGCCTGCTCAAGCAGGGCGCGGATATCGCCTTCTGCGTGCCCGGCGAGAGCTACCTGCCCGTGCTCGACGCGCTCTACGAGGTGCGCGAGCGGCTGCGGCTGATCGTCTGTCGCCAGGAAGGCGGCGCTGCCTACATGGGCGAGGCGTACGGCAAGCTCACCGGTCGACCCGGGATCGTGTTCGTCACCCGCGGCCCCGGCGCATCCAACGCCGCGATCGGCATCCACACCGCGGCCCAGGACTCGACGCCGCTCATCGTCTTCGTCGGCCAGGTCGGCAGCGATTTTGTCGATCGCGAGGCATTCCAGGAAATCGATTACCGGCGCATGTTCGGCGGCAGCGTCAAATGGGTGGCGCAGATCGATCGTCCCGAGCGCGTGCCCGAATACGTCGCGCGCGCCTTTCGCGTGGCGCTGTCCGGCCGGCCCGGCCCGGTCGTGCTCGCGCTGCCCGAAGACATGCTCTCGGCGAGCGCCGAGGCCGGCGACGTCGCGCCGGTGGTGCTGCCCACCCTCGCCGCGGCGCCCTCGGCCATCGATGAGCTGCGCGCGCTCCTCGCCGCGGCGCAGCGCCCGCTGGTGCTCGTCGGCGGCGGCGGGTGGAGCGCTGGCGCCTGCCGCGATCTCGCCACCTTTGCCCAGGCCAATGCGCTGCCGGTCGCCTGCGCCTTTCGCAACCAGGACCTGTTCGACAACCGGCACCCGAACTACGCGGGCGACGTCGGCATCGGCGTCAATCCGCAGCTCGCCGCACGCCTGCGCGGCGCGGACGTGCTCCTGGTGCTGGGCGAACGGCTGGGCGAGATGGTGACCGGTGGCTACACCTTGCTCGAGGCGCCGCAGCCGAAGACCACGCTCATTCACGTCCATCCGGGCAGCGACGAGCTGGGGCGGGTATACCAGCCGGCGCTGGCCATCGAGGCGGCGATGGGGCCGGCGTGCGCGGCCTCTGGCCGCCATGCCGCCGCTCGCAGCCCCGGTGTGGAAGGCGAGCGCCCCGGCGGCACATGCCGAATACTTGGCCTGGCAGGAGCCGCGGCCGATGCCCGGCGCGGTAGACCTGTGGGCGGTGGTGGCGCTGTTGCGCGACGCGGCTGCCGGAGGATGCAATACTCGCCAACGGCGCGGGCAACTACACCGCCTGGCTCAACCGGCTGTATCGCTACCCGCGCTATCGCACCCAGCTCGCCCCCTACAACGGCGCCATGGGCTACGGCGTGCCGGCGGCGATCGCCGCCAAGGCCGTGCATCCGGATCGCGTGGTCGTGTCCTGGAACGGCGACGGCTGCTTTCTCATGAACGGCCAGGAGCTCGCCACCGCGGTGCAATACGGCCTGCACGTGGTGTTCGTGGTGATCGACAACGGCATGTACGGCACCATACGCATGCACCAGGAGCGCGCCTACCCCGGGCGCGTGTACGGCTCCGATCTGCTCAATCCCGACTTCGCCGCGCTCGCGCGCGCCTACGGCGCGCACGGCGAGACAGTGAACCGCACCGAGGAGTTCGGCCCCGCGCTGGAGCGCGCCCTCGGCGCGGCCAGGTCGGCGCTGCTGCACGTCCGCATCGACCCGCAGGCGATCACCATGAACGCAACCATAGCCGCATTGCGTGCCGGCGCCGCCGCGCTTCGGGCGCCGATTAGTGCGATGACTTTCTCCCCGCCCGACCCGGTGCTTGCCGTCTCCGGCCTTTCGGTCGAGTTTCGCACCTCCGAGCGCGTGGTGGCCGCGGTGCGCGAGGTCTCCTTCGGCGTCGGCCGCGCCGAGACGGTGGCCCTGGTCGGCGAATCGGGCTCCGGCAAGTCGGTGACCGCGCTCTCGGTGCTGCGCCTAGTCGAGCACGGAGGCGGCCGCATCCTTTCCGGAAGCATCGACTTTCAGCGCCCGAATGGATCGCGCATCGACTTGGCCCGGGCCGACCCGGCGTCGCTGCAGGCCATTCGCGGCGCCGAGATCGCGATGATCTTCCAGGAGCCGATGACCTCGCTCAACCCGGTGTATTCGGTGGGCGAGCAGATCGCCGAATCGATCCGTCTGCACCAGGGCAAGGACCGCGCCGCGGCGCGGGCCGAAGCGCTGCGCATGCTCGAGCAGGTGCGCATTCCGGAGGCCGGCCAGGTGCTCGCGCGCTATCCGCACCAGTTGTCCGGCGGCATGCGCCAGCGGGTGATGATCGCCATGGCGCTGTCGTGCAAGCCGGCGCTGCTCATCGCCGACGAGCCCACGACCGCGCTCGACGTGACCATCCAGGCGCAGATCCTCGAACTCATCCGCCGCCTGCAGGCCGAGATGCACATGGCGGTCATCTTCATCACCCACGACATGGGCGTGGTCGCCGAGGTGGCCGAGCGGGTGCTGGTCATGCTACGCGGCGAGCTCATCGAGGAAGGTTCGGCCGACGCGATCTTTCATTCGCCGCGGCATCCCTACACCCGCGCCCTGCTCGCCGCGGTGCCGCGCCTGGGATCGATGCAGGGCTCCGATCTTCCGGCGCGCTTTCCGCTGCCGCAGTCCGGCGCCGACGCTCGGCGAGCGCTGCACCGGCCGCGCCGCGGCCGCCGCACACGGGAGCCCCGCTGCTCCGGGTGCGCGGGCTCAAGACCCGCTTCGACCTTCCGGGCGGGTTCTTCGGCCGGGTCAAGCGCCGCGTCTACGCGGTCGAACAGGTGAGCTTCGACCTGCATGAGAGCGAAACGCTCGCGCTGGTGGGCGAATCCGGCTGCGGCAAGTCGACCACCGGCCGGTCGCTGCTTGCGGCTGGTCGACATCGCCGGCGGCAACATCGAGTTCGGCGGCCGCGACATCGCGCAGTTGCCGCCGACCAGGTGCGCCCGCTGCGGCGCGAAATCCAGATGGTGTTCCAGGATCCGTACGCCTCGCTCGATCCGCGGCTGACGGTCGGATTTTCGGTCGCCGAGCCGCTCTACGTGCACGGCGCCGCCCGAGGCGCGGAAGCCGAGGAGCGCGTCGCCTGGCTGCTGCGCCACGTCGGGCTGTCTCCCGACTACGCGCAGCGCTATCCGCACGAATTCTCCGGCGGGCAGCGACAGCGCATCGCCATCGCCCGCGCCCTCGCGCTGCAACCGAAGATCATCATCGCCGACGAGGCGGTGTCGGCGCTCGACGTGTCGATCCGGGCACAGATCATCAACCTGCTGCTCGACCTGCAGGCCGAATTCGGGCTCTCCTACCTGTTCATCTCGCACGACATGGCGGTGGTCGAGCGCATCAGCCACCGGGTGGCGGTGATGTACCTGGGCCAGATCGTGGAAATCGGGCCGCGGCGCGCCATCTTCGAACAGCCCCGGCACCCCTACACGCGCAAGCTCATGGCCGCGGTGCCCATCGCCGACCCGGCGCGACGGCGCCGCAAAACGGAGCTATCATCCGACGAGGTGCCCAGTCCGATCCGCGCCGTCGGCGACGAGCCGCTCGTGATGCCGCTCGAACAAGTGGGGCCGGATCATTACGTGGCCACGCATCGAATCGGCGGCGCGTATTGAGCTCGCGTGCAGCCAAGTGGACGTCCCGCTTCAAGCATTCTCTGGAGGAACCGCATGAAACCGCTGCTCCGCTCGCTCGCCCTCTCCGCGCTGGCGCCTGCACTCGCTCGCCGCCTTCCCGCCGCTCGCCGCCAAGGACGTGGTGTTCGCGGTCGCCTCGACATTCACCACGACCGATCCCTACGATGCCAACGACACGCTGTCGCAGGCGATGGCCAAGTCCTTCTACGAAGGCCTGTACGGCTTCGACAAGGACATGAAGCTCATTCCCGTGCTCGCCGAGAGCTACGACCGTGAGCAAGCGACGGCCTGGTGTACACGATCAAGCTCAAGCACGGCATCAAGTTCCACGATGGCACCGACTTCAAGGCCGACGCGGTCAAGGTCAATCTCGATCGGGCCACCAATCCGGACAACAAGCTCAAGCGTTACGGCCTGTACAACAACAATATCGCCAAGACCGAGGTCGTCGACGATTACACCGCGCGGATCACGCTGAAGACGCCGTTTTCCGCCTTCATCAATCAGCTCGCGCATCCGTCGACGGTGATGATCAGCCCGACCGCGCTCGCCAAGTAGGGCAACAAGGACATCGCCTTCCATCCCGTGGGAACCGGCCGTTCAAGTTCGTCGAATGGAAGCAGACCGATTATCTGAAGGTCGTGAAGAATTCGACGGCTACTGGCAAAAAGGCTACCCAAGGTCGACACGCATCACCTGGAAGCCGGTGATCGACAACAACTCCCGCGCCGCGCTCATGCAGACCGGCGAGGCGCAGTTCACCTTTCCCGTGCCCTACGAGCAGGCCGAAGTGCTCAAGGCGAAGGCGGACCTGGACGTGGTTGCCGCACCGTCGATCATCATGCGCTACCTGTCGATGAACACGCTGCAGAAGCCCTTCGACAATCCCGAAAGTGCGGCAGGCGATCGCCTACGCGATCAACAAGGACGCCGTGGCCAAGGTCGCATTCAACGGCTACGCCGACCCCGGCCGATGGCATGGTGCCGGAAGGCGTCGAATATCGCGGTCAAGCATCGGTGTCTGGCCCTACGACCTGGCCAAGGCGAAACAGCTGCTGGCCGAAGCGGGCTACCCGAACGGTTTCGAGACCGAGCTGTGGTCGGCGTACAACCACTCGCATCGCGCAGAAGGTCACGCAGTTGCTGCAGCAGCAACTGCAGCAGGTCGGCATCAAGACCAAGATCACCCTGCTCGAGGCCGGGCAGCGCGTCGAGAAGGTGGAAAGCTGGCAGAACCCGGCGACCGCCCCGGTGCGCCTCTACTACGTCGGCTGGTCGTCGTCGACCGGCGAGGCGGACTGGGCGCTGCGGCCGCTGCTCGGTTCCGAATCCTGGCCGCCGAGGCTTTTCAACACCGCCTATTACAAGAGCGAAAAGGTCGACGCCGACATCAAGGGCGCGCAGCTGACCACCGACAAGGCGGAGAAGGCGAGGCTGTACAAGGATGCGCAGGAAACCGTCTACAAGGATGACCCCCTGGGTGCCGCTGGTCGTCGAAAAGCTGCTGTCGGCGAAGAGCAAGAAGCTTACCGGCGTCTACATCATTCCCGACGGGTCGTTCGACTTCACCGAGATCGATCTGAATTAGCGGCCGCGCTGCCCGCCTGCGGCCACGCCTTCGTGGCGTCGCGCGCGGCCGGCGTAGCCCTCGCATCGGACCGGCCGGCTGCCGCTGCACCATGCTGCAATATCTTGTCAACCGCCTGTTCGGCCTGATCCCGACGCTGCTTATCGTCGGCATCCTGGTATTCCTGTTCGTGCATCTGCTGCCCGGCGACCCGGCCCGGCTCGCCGCGGGTCCGGACGCGACCCCGGAAACGGTCGTGCTGGTGCGCCAGGATCTGGGCCTCGACCGGCCGTTGCCGGAACAGTTTCTGCGCTTTGCGGGCGGTGTCTTGCACGGCGATTTCGGCCGCTCGCTGCGCACCAAGCGCCCGGTGTCCACCGAGATCGGCGAGCGGTTCTGGCCCACCTTCTGGCTCACCGTGACCAGCATGGCCTGGTCGGTCGTCTTCGGCATGGCCATCGGCATCGTGTCCGCGGTATGGCGCAATCGCTGGCCGGACCGCCTCGGCATGACCCTGGCCGTCTCCGGCATCTCCTTTCCGGCCTTCGCGCTGGGCATGGCGCTCATGGAGATCTTCGCGGTGCAGCTCAACTGGCTGCCCTCGGTGGGCGCGGACACCTGGCGCCACTACATCCTGCCCTCGCTCACGCTCGGTGCCGCGGTGGCGGCGATCATGGCGCGCTTCACGCGCTCGTCGTTCGTCGACATCCTGCAGGAGGACTACGTGCGCACCGCGCGCGCGAAGGGTCTCGCCGAGAGCGTGGTGATCGTCAAGCACTGCCTGCGCAACGCGCTCATCCCCGTGGTCACCATGATGGGGCTGCAATTCGGCTTTCTGCTCGGCGGCTCGATCGTGGTCGAGGTGGTGTTCAACTGGCCCGGGATGGGGCGGCTGCTCGTCGACGCGGTCGACATGCGCGACTACCCGGTCATCCAGGGCCTGGTGCTGCTGTTCTCGCTCGAGTTCGTGCTCATCAACCTGATCGTCGACGTGCTCTACGCGGTGATCAACCCGACCATCCGCTTCCGATGACGAGCACAGCCGCGCCGCTGCCGGTCGCAAGCGAGGTTCGCACCCCGTGGACCGAGTTCTGGCGCAAGTTCCGCAAACAGCGCGTCGCCGTCATCGCCGGGATCTTTCTGGTCCTGCTGGTCGCGTTGGCGCTCTTCGCGCCCTGGATCGTTCCCTACGATGCCGAGAGCTATTTCGACTACGACAGCCTCAACGCAATGCCTTCGGCCCGGCACTGGTTCGGCGTCGACCCGCTCGGCCGCGACATCCTGAGCCGCGTGCTGATGGGCTCGCGCATCTCGCTCATGGCAGGCTTCGTCTCGGTGGCCGCTGGCGCGATCGTGGGCACCGCAATGGGCCTGGTCGCCGGCTACTACGAAGGCTGGTGGGATCGCATCATCATGCGCATGTGCGACGTCCTGTTCGCGTTCCCCGGCATCCTGCTCGCCATCGGCATCGTCGCCATCCTCGGCGGCGGCATGGTCAACGTGATCATCGCCGTGGCAATCTTCAGCATCCCGACCTTTGCTCGGCTGGTGCGCGGCAACACGCTCGCGCTCAAGCACCTGACCTTCGTCGAGGCAGCGCGCAGCATCGGCGCGTCGGACTGGACCATCGTGGTGCGGCATATCTTCCCGGGCACGATCGCCGCGGTCGTCGTCTACTGCTCGCTGCGCGTCGGCACGTCGATCATCACCGCCGCGAGCCTGTCCTTCATCGGCATGGGCGCCCAGCCGCCGACGCCGGAATGGGGTGCCATGCTCAACGAGGCCCGCGCCGACATGATGACCTCGCCGCACGTCGCGCTCTTTCCGAGCCTGGCGATCTTCCTGACCGTGCTCGCCTTCAACCTGCTCGGCGACGGCTTGCGCGACGCGCTCGATCCGAAGATCGATCGCAAGTGAACCTCGGGCTGGCCGCCGCGGCGGCCAGCCGTCAGGCGTCGCTGGTGGCGCAGGCGACCGACGGCCCCAGCTTCTCCTTGGCGCGGGCGACCTGGACGATGTCGGGCAAGGCCACGCCGTTCTTGGCGGCGATGATCTCGGCGAGGATCGAGATCGCGATCTCCGGCGGGGTGCGACTGCCGATATACAGGCCGATCGGTCCGTGCAGGCGCTCGATCTGCTGCGGCGAGAGGTCGAATTCCTCGAGGCGCTTGCGGCGCTTGGCGTTGTTGGCGCGGGAGCCCAGGGCTCCGACATAGAACGCCGGCGATTTCAACGCCTCCATCAGCGCCAGGTCGTCGAGCTTCGGATCGTGCGTCAGGGCCACCACCGCGCAACGCTCGTCCAGGCGCATCGCAATCACCGTGTCGTCGGGCATGGTCTTGACCAGGGCGACGCCCGGAATGTCCCAGGTCTCGGTGTATTCCTCGCGTGGATCGCACACGGTGACCTGGAAATCGAGGCCGACGGCGATCTGCGCCAGGTACCGGGACAGCTGTCCGGCACCGATCACCAGGATGCGATAGCGAGGCCCGTGCACCGTGGTCAGCGCCTGGCCGTCGAAGGCGAGGCCATCGCTCGCCCGCGCCGGGGCGAGGCCCACCGCCGCGCTTTCCAGATCGAGGGTGCGCGCGACGAGCCCTCCGTCCTGGATGAGTCCCAGCAGCTCGCCGATGCGGCTTTGCGCCGTCAGCGGCTCGAGCACCAGCTGGATCGTGCCCCCGCAGGGCAGGCCGTACTTGCGCGCATCGTCGGCGGACACGCCGTAGGTGACTGCCTGCGGCCGGGTGACGTAGGGACCCTCGCGCCGCGAGCGTTCGACGATGTCGTCCTCGATGCAGCCGCCGGAGACCGATCCGACCACCTGCCCGTCTTCGCGCACGGCGAGCAACGCCCCCGGCGGGCGTGGCGAGCTGCCCCAGGTCTTGACCACCGTGACCAGCAGCACCCGCCGTCCGGCGGCGAGCCACTCCGCGCTCTTGCGCAGCACTTCCAGGTCGACACTATCCATGGGCTGTAGTGAAGCTAAGCTCGCTTGCCGGTCCGACCGCGACCGGGTGAGGTTCGTTCCGCCTCATTCTACCCCGGACGGGTAAGCCAGTAGATGGCGATGACGATGAGGATCAGGGCGGCGAGCGCCAAGCGCAGCCACATCGTCCGCTGCGCGGCCGGCCTTGGCGGCGCCGCCGCGGCCTCGCCTTCGACGCGCCGAGCGCCGCCGAGGCGCTCGGCGAAGCGCGCGAAAAAATCGTCGGCCACCTTGGCCGCCGCGCCGTCGACCAGACGCGAGCCGATCTGCGCCAGCTTGCCGCCGACCTGCGCCGACGCGCTGTACTCCAGGCGCGTGTTCCCGCCGTCGGGCGAGAGCGCGATGCGCGCTTCGCCGCGGGCAAAGCCGGCCGCCCCGCCCTGCCCCTCGAAGCTCATCCGGTACGAGGTCGGGGCGACGATGTCGGAGAGCAGGATGCGCCCGCTGAACTTCGCCGCCACCGGGCCCACCCGCGCGGTCACCGTGGCGCGGAACTCGGTGTCCGATACGCGCTCGATCGCTTCGCAGCCGGGAATGCAGGCCTTGAGCGTTTCCGGATCGTTGAGCGCCGCCCAGGTCGCCTCGACCGACGCCGGCACGCTACGCGAGCTCGTCAATTCCATGGCCGTCGCTCCACGCTTCAGGCAACCCGACGCGGCGTCTCCGGAGCGAACCGCCGCGCGCGCTCAGAACGCGCCTGCCGACGCGCGAACGTCGCCGCGAGCTGCTTCAAGCTCTGCAGATTATGCACCGGCAGAAACTCGTCGACGTAGGGCAGCATCGCCCGGATCCCCGCCGGGCGCGCCTCGAACTGGTCGTAGCGCAGCAGCGGGTTGAGCCATATCAGCCGCCGGCAGGACTTGGCCAGGCGCTCCATTTCCAAGGCCAGCCCTTGGCCGACATCGCTGTCCAACCCGTCGCTGATGAGCAGCACCACCGCCCCCTGCGCCAGCAGGCGCCGCGACCAGCGGCGGTTGAATTCGGCCAGGCAGGCACCGATGCGCGTGCCGCCGGCCCAATCGGATACCGCGGCGCTTACCCGCGCGATCGCCACATCGACGTCGCGGCGTTTCAGATGGCGCGTGACGTTGGTGAGCCGGGTGCCGAAGAGCATGGTGTGCACGCGGTCGTTGTCATTGGTGATCGCGTGCAGGAAGAAGAGCAGCATGCGCGAGTAGCGGTCCATCGATCCGGATATGTCGCACAGCACCACCAGCGGTGGCGGCCTGCGCCGCCGCCGCCGCCAGGCGAGCGGCACCACCGATCCCCCGCCCGAGGTCATGGCGCGCAAGCTCGCGCGCAGGTCGACTGCGGACCCGTGCCTGGCCGGAACGGTTCGCCGGATCGGCAGCTCGGGCAGCGGCAGGCGCAGCCGGGCGATCATCGCCTTCACCTCGGAGAGCTCGGCCGAAGTCATGGTCTCGAAATCCTTGCCCTGCAGCACCTCCCGCGGCGAGAAAGTAAACGCCGCGTCGACGGTCAACTCCCGCTCTTTCGGCTCGCGTCCGGTATCGCGCAGCGGCGCGAGCGCCTCGGCGAGCCTCGCCGGCAGGGGCGCCTCGGCCTGCGAGGCCAAGGTGCGGCCATGGACCTTGGGCAGCAGCAGCTGCATCATGCGCTCGAGCAGGCGCGGGTTGCGCCAGTACAGCTCGAAGGCCTGGTCGAACAGCGCCTGCTGCTCATGGCGCTCGATGAACACGGCTTCCAGCGCGGTCCGAAAATCCTCGCGCTCCTCGATGCCAACCGCCTGCACCGCCTCCAGCGCCGCGATTACCTTCGCCGGGCCGACCGGCAGTCCGGCAGCGCGCAGGACGCGCGCGAAGTGCAGGATGTTCTCGGCCAGCCGCTCCCGCGGGGCCCGCGCAGTCATGACGAACCGAGTTCGGCGGCTTCCAGGCGGGCCGCGCCGATGAGCTCGGCGGCGATCTCGGGCGTCACGGCGCCGATATCGTCCTGGTACTTGAGCAGCGCCCCCAGGGTGTTGGCAACCGTCTCCGGATCGAGCGCGATGCGGTCCAGCGCCACCAGCGCCTCGGCCCAGTCCAGGGTCTCGGCAATGCCCGGCGCCTTGAACAGATCCATCGCCCGCAGCCGCTGCGTGAATGCCACTACCTCGCGCGAGAGCCTCGCATCGGCACCCGGCACCTTGCGGCGGACGATCGACAGCTCGCGCGCCGCGCTCGGATAGTCGACCCAGTGATACAGACAGCGCCGCTTGATTGCGTCGTGGATCTCGCGGGTGCGGTTGGAGGTGATGACGACAATCGGCGGCGACGGCGCCACGATCGGACCGAGCTCGGGGATGGTCACCTGGTACTCGGCGAGCACCTCGAGCAGATAGGCTTCGAACGGCTCGTCGGTGCGGTCGAGCTCGTCGATGAGCAGGACCGGGGCGACGCCGTCATGCGCCACCAGCGCCTGCAGGATCGGCCGGCGGATGAGGAACCGCTCGGTGAAGATATCGGTCGCCAGAGCCGCGCGGTCGACCGCGCCCTGCGCTTCGGCGAGGCGGATTTCGATCATCTGCCGGGGATAGTTCCACTCGTAGACTGCCGAAGCCGTGTCGAGGCCTTCGTAGCATTGCAGGCGCACCAGCTCGCGGCCGAGCGCGGCGGCAAGGACCTTGGCGATCTCGGTCTTGCCGACGCCCGCCTCGCCTTCGAGAAACAGCGGCCGCCGCATCCGCAGCGCCAGGAATACGCTGGTGGCCAGGCGGCGGTCGGCAAAGTAGTCGTGCCGCTCGAGCAGCGCGATGACGCTATCGACGCTCGATGGAATAGCTGGGACGGACATGCGCGCGTTCAAGACCGGTGGTGACGGTGGATTATAGCCTCAGCGCCGCGAAGGCCACGGCGGCGCCACGACATAGTTGATCTGCACCAGGACGATGAAGGCGATGCTCCAGTATGTGTTGATCAGGCACAGTGCGGCGCCGAAGGCGTAGAGCGTTTGCGCATAGACGATCCGGCGGCAGATCGCCGCGACCACGTCGGGTGGCGTGTCCTCGCGCACCAGCTTCGCGCGCACGGCTTCCCGCCACGTCCACAGCAACAACAGACCGAGCAGGAGGATGTTGCTCCAGTACACGAGCAGCGCGAGGCGATAGCCGATTTGCTCGGCGAGCAGCGCGGTCGAGAATGGCACCAGGGTCACCGCGCACAGGAAGCCGATGTGAATCCACGTTAGGTCGCGTCCGCTGCGCACCAGGCGGTCGAGCTGTGCCTGCTGGCCAAACCAGAAGATGCCCAGCGTGATGAAGCTCATCAGGTACGTCACCAGCCGCGGCGCGAGCGACAGCAGGGCATTGAGCAGATCGTGCTCGGAATGGATCGCATCGGCCGCCGGCGTGCGCAGGTCGAGCACCAGAAGCGTCATCGCCACCGAGAACACGCCGTCGCTTAGCGCCGTCAGCCGGTCGAGGTTCTGGCCCGTGATGCGGTTGTAGAGTGAGCGCATGGAGTATGGCCGACGAGAAGCCGCCTCATCGTGCCACGGTGCGCCGGCGCGACAGATGCCAGGCGAGTGCGGCCGGCAGGGCGAAGATGAGCAGATGCACGCCCAGCTCGAGGCCCACGGCGTTGCCGGCGTCGACACCGATCCAGAAATCGACGGCGGCGACGGCAAGCCAGATGCAGACGAATAGCACACCGCCGTCGTTGCCGCGGCCCATCCCGCGGCGAGGCAAGACGGCCGTGACGGCGTCGAAGGCGAGCGCGAGCACGATGCCGATTGCCACCATCAGGAGCGTTCGCATGGGGGTTCCTGCGCGGGTTGGCCGTGATTATGTCGGCGGCCGCGGCACCTTGTCCACGCATCCGAACCCTGCCGCGGGTCAGCCGCGTGAGCAGACCCAGCCGAGGCGATCGCGATCGAGCCGACCGCCGTCCGCGTGGACAGGATCCCCGGACGGACCGAAATCGGGTTCTCGCCCAATCCTGCCCGCACCGGAGGTTCGACCCCGCAGTACAATGTAGCCACCGCTTAAGGACTCGGCCTTGATGCGCCCACATTCAGGAGCCTGGGGGCTCGTCGCCCGGATTGCCGCCAAGCGATTCGATCGTCGCCTGGAAGTCCTCGGGCGGTTCGCGCTGCAACAAAATACGTTCGGCGGTTCGGGGATGCACGAATCCGAGCGTCCGCGCATGAAGCATCGGACGCATTGCCTCGATCTTCGGGCCGGCGTAGTCGCGGACGTACACGCATTCGCCGACCAAAGGATGGCCGAGTTCGGATAAGTGTATTCGAATCTGATGCTGGCGTCCGGTTTCCAGGCGGCATTCGACCAGGGTGGCGCCCACAAGCTCGGCGATCGGTCTGATGTGCGTAACCGAACGCTTCGCCCCGATCGGAACGGCGCCCTTCGGACGTCGGAAATGTCCAAACGATCCGCGCATTCCGTCGCCACGATCCAAGACCAAATGCGTCTCGACACGCGTCGCGGTGACAGCGCCGTGCGCGATGGCATGGTAGACGCGATCGATCGTGTGCTCCCGGAACTGTGCTGCCAGCGCGCGCTTCGCATGCGCCGTCCGTGCAAACACAATCAGCCCGCTCGTGTCCTTATCGAGCCGGTGAACCACGCCCAGCTTGGCGCCAACGCCAAGCCCGTCCAGCCGTCGCAGCAACGTTTGAGTGTAGTCGACGAGCGTGTCCTTGTTCCCTGGCTCGTCGGCGACGCTGAGCATCCCGACCGGCTTGTCGACGACGACGACGTCGCGGTCGCAAAAGACGATCGCGCTCTCGGCAAGCGGACCGGTACGGAGCTTCGGTGCCCGTTGGTCGACGGCAACCACCGTACCCGGCGAAACACGCGATGCGGGGTCGAGGCAGCGGTGGCCATTTACCGTGACGCGCCCCTCGGTGCAAAGGCCACGCGCACGCGACCATGCGACGCCCGTCTGTTGGCGAACGACCGCGGCGACGGTGGGCTCGGTTGATTTCGTTTCGACCGCGTGTTGCGCGGCTCGTACTTGCGGCGCTCGTGTTCTCGCGATGGCCACGCGGAAAGCCTGCAGTTGGTCCTCGGACAGTGTACGTCGACAGCGTAACCCATGCCAGCTGGGGTGTTGATAACTGATCTTCGGCGCTGCCGAGTCAAGTTCTCGCTTTACCTGCCGTGAGACCAACGCGAATTCGCAAGTCGACCCACGGTCTGCGACCGTCGATGCACCAGGGTCGCTTGTCGACCCGTTGCTGCCCGGCGAGCGCTAGAGAAGCGGAATTCGTAGACTTCGCTAAACGGGCCAACTGCGGACATTCGCTGCCCTCGATCTAAAGGCCCTTGGAAGGGCCTTACTCCTCCAGCGCCAGCCGACAGGCTTCGTCTTCGTTCATCTTTGCGCCTTCGGCAAGCAAGCGCTCCAGTTCGACGGCGGCGAGCTTCTCAGTCAGCAGCGCCTGCAGCCGGTCACGGGCGCGCGCTTCATTCGGCTGGCGCGATATCTCCTTTGCCACAAATTTGGAATCAGCAAATCCGGCGACACGGGCAGCGTTTGCGACTTTACCCACAAGTGCCGCCCGTAAAGCGATGTGATCCAAATGGATCGAGGCGTACTCCCATTCTTTGCTGAGCATCGGCAAGCCCTCCCTTGCAACCGCCAGCGCTTCGTCGAGCTCCCCGCGCTCAATGAGTACGCCAGCAAGATTGCCAAGGTGGATTCCGAGCATAACCTTCGTGATAAGCGGCGACTTGCGCAGGAGCGCGACGGTCTCACGAAAGCCGGCCAGCGCGGCGTCGAGATCGCCGAGCGCCCAGGAAATGTCCGCAAGGTTGCCGAGTATGTCCAGCCTGGCGCTACCTACGCCAGCAGTATCGTAGAGCGACAGGGCTTTTTCATAATGCACCCGAGCGCTGGCTGGATCGCCTGTTCGCATTCTCAGGAAACCGAGAACCGCGAAATATTGAGCGAGTGCCCGCGGCGCGCCCGCGCGTTCGAGCAGCGGAAAGGCTTCCGTAAGAGCAGACTCAGCCTGCTCGTAACGGCCGATGAAAGCCAAATTTCCCCCCAGAGGGATAAGGCAATAGGTGAGCCCCGACGCGTCGCCCAAGCGACGGTACAGGCGGATGGCTTGTTCGAAGGCGGACACCGCTTGGGTCGGCGTGTAATGGCTCCAAAGCCATCCAAGACCAAGCCATAACCGCGCCTGATCCGACTCCGGCGTGTGCGCGCTGACCTGAGCCACAGCGGCTTCGAGCCACCGCCGGCCTTCAGAAAGCAGGTACGAATCCACCCACACCCTGCTGGAAGCGCCGGCGAGCGCGATACCGATTGCGGCGTCACCACCAGAGCCTAGCGCCCAGTCAAGTGCAGCACGAACGTTGTCGCGCTCCGCCAGGTAAGCCGTACACCACTCTTCTTCAGGAATGTGGCGCCAGTCATCGAGAGCGCGCTCGAAACGCTGGCGAAAGTACAGCGCATGTCGGCGCCCAATGTCGTTGTGTTCTCCGGCCGCGGCGAGCTTCTCCAGCGCGTAGGCTCGGGTGGTCTCAAGCAAGTGGTAGCGAGTACCGGCGGCGTTCGTATCGGCGACGACCAGCGATCGAGCGACCAGGTGTGAGAGCAGGTCCACCACCGCGTGTTCGTCGATGGTGTGGTCAGAGGCGACGGACAAGGCGGTGTCGAGCGTGAATCCTCCGAGGAAGATCGCGAGCCGATTGAGCACGGCACGCTCCGGGCCGGTAAGCAATTCGTAGCTCCAATCGAGCGTGGCACGCAGGGTCTGTTGGCGCGGCAATGCCGTGTGACTCCCGCCGGTGAGGAGCTTGAAGCGGTCCTTCAGACGCGCATTGATCTCCTCGATCGATAGTGAGTGAACGCGGGCCGCCGCCAATTCCAGCGCCAGGGGAATGCCATCGAGGTGGACGCAAAGCTCCGCAACCACCGGGACTTGCTGCTCCGTCAACACAAACGCGGGCTGCTGCAAGCGTGCTCGCTCGACAAACAGCTGTACCGCCTCCGCGCGCCCAAGACCATCCAGATCAGCATGGGGAGCAGGCAGCGACAAAGGCGGCAGAGGAAACCTCTGCTCACCCTGGACGTACAGCGGCTCACGGCTCGTGGCAAGAATGCGGATATCCGGGGCAGCCGCTAGCAAGACACCAGCGAGTTCGGCGCAGGCCTTGACCAAATGCTCGCAATTGTCGAGCACCAGAAGCAGGCGCTGTGACTTGATATGGGCGCAAAGCGCGTACGTGACCTGCGTGCCCGGGCGCTCCTGTACGCCCAGTGCCTGCGCGACTGAGCTCGGTACCAGCAGTGGATCTGCGATCGCGCCCAACTCCACCAGCCAAACGCCGTCCGGGTAGGCGTCCAGCGTCTCCGCTGCCAGTCGCAACGACAGCCGGGTCTTGCCGATCCCTCCAATGCCTACCAGTGTGAGGAGCCGGCTTTGTGTCAGCAGCCGCTTGACTTCGGAGAGCTCATCCTCGCGTCCGATGAACGACGAAGCCTGCTGCGGCAGGTTGTTCTTAGCTTGCACCCGCAGACGGGGCGGGACAACGGCCTCGATCGTGGGTTCCAACGTGAAACGGTAGCCGCACCCCGGGATCGTCGCGATTGCATCCGACCCTAAGATCTTGCGCAACGCGGAGACCTGCTGTTGCAGGTTGTTCTCCTCGACTACCAGCCCTGGCCACACAAGGTCGAGCAATTCGTCCTTTGTAACAAGCCGCTCGCGACGTTCGATTAAAGCTTGCAAGACATCGAACGCGCGCGCCCCAAGGGCAACCGGTCGCGCGTCGACCAGCAGCTTTCGACTCGCCGGACGCAATTCAAAACGACCGAAGCGGAGGGAGGGGGCCACGGCAAAGCGAACGGTCGGCGGTTCAGGAGCGCTAGACAACAAGTCTACTCCGACCGCGCGGTTTCAGAACGTTTCAGGCGGCCAAAGGACTGAAACACCCGAGCAGTAGCACAGTCCACGGTCGCGCAGCAACGAAGCGCCCAATCACCCCGAAGGAGAAACACGATGAAGCGAAATCCGACCCCGGAGCGCCCTCATGGCGTTGCCATAGCAATCGCCGCTGCCTTGTCTACCCTGATCGCCCTCGGAATCCTAACCGGCGTCATGGGCTTGTTCCAGAGCCGTGGAGCGCCCATGGCGCGACTTGCCGTCGCCGGGCGTGCCTGAGATGGTTTTCGCCATCCAACGCCTGAATGAAGGCGTACGTGCTGCGCTCATGACGCATTTTCTCGCGTTGCCCAGGAGAGACCGGTACCTGCGCTTCGGCACGTCGCTTGCGCCGCAAGTCATCGCCGCCTACGTCAACCGAATCGACTTTTCCTTCGACGCAGTCTTCGGCCTTCACGACGATCGGCTTGTGCTCGTCGGTCTGGCACATCTTGCCTGCTCAGAGGATCTCGCCGAAGTGGGGCTCTCGGTCCTGCCGGCACACCGTGGCCGGGGCGTTGGCGGCGCGCTGTTCAGACGCGCCGTAGCGCACGCGCGCCACCGTTGCATACCGAGGCTCGTGATGCACTTTCTTTCGGGAAATGCTCCGATCATGCGCATCGCGCGGAGGTTCGGTATGGCTATGGTCACAGTCGCCGGCGAGTCCAGGGCCTGCCTCGAGCTGCCGCAGGCTTCCCTCGCAGGGTGCGTGACCGGTGCTGCGGGCACGTCACCTTCGATTTGAGTTGTTCGCTTCACGCGCGTGATGCACGCAGTGAACGGATGCAGTGCGAGCCGCCTGACCTGGCGCCAGACTAAGCCTCTTACTGGTGGCGATGTTGACGAAGCTGCCCGCGGTCGCAGGACCGGCGAATGACCGCTTTCCGGCGCAGCGCTCAATGGTAGGTGTTGGGCCGAATCCGGCCGGTGCGCTCGCGCTTAGAATGTCGCCATGCGGACGCTCCAGTTCTACCCCTTCCGGTTCCGCAATCCAACCGGGCGATGACTGGTGATCGTGGTTACTGGAGGTATTTCTTCAAGAATGCGTCGACTCGGCGATAAAAGTCGAAGCGGTTCTCGTCCTTGTTAAAGCCGTGGCCTTCGTTGACATAAACGACCCACTCATAGGTCTTGCTGTATTCGTCGAGTGCCGCACGGAACTCTTGCCCATGCTTTAGGGGAACGCGTATATCGGAGGCTCCGTAGGCCAACAGCACGGGAGCCATGAGTTTCTCCGCGTTAACTAGTGGCGACACCGATCTAAACTTCTCTGCGTCCTTGTCCGGATCGCCGATCAGATCCCTTGCGCCATAGTCAAGAAATCTGTAAGACGAGCGAGCCATGTCCGACCAGGCGATGTCGAACATGAGGCTGATGTCGGTTACGGCAACAAACGCTACACCGCACTTATAGAGCTCCGGCGTCTTGATCAATCCCCATAGGGTTGCATAGCCGCCGTAGCTCCCTCCGTAAAGACAGATCCTGCCCTTGTCGACGTAGCCCTGCCTGATCAGCCACTCGACGCCGTCGGTGATATCGTCCTGCATGGCCAGTCCCCACTGCTTGAAGCCAGCGGAAAACAGCTTCCATCCATACCCCTCGGACCCCCGAAACTCCGGCTCGAGCACGGCATAACCCCGGGACGCAAAAAACTCCGCAAGCGGGTCGAAGCCCCAGGAGAAACCCCGCGCAAACGGGCCGCCGTGGATGATCACGACAAGCGGCGGTTTCTTGTCACTCGAATTTCTCGGCAGCGTGAGATACGCCGGAATTTCAAGTCCGTCCCTCGCGGTATAGGTGACTAGCTTCCTTGTGGCCATCTGCTTGGGGTCGATCCACGGCCTGGGCCTCGCGATTTCCTCCAGCTTCAGCTGGTCGGTGTCGAGCAGATAGTTCGTTCCGGGATCCACGTCGGAATAGGCGAAGACCACGGCGCGGTGTGGGTTCTCGTCGGCCACCTGGAGAACGTTGTACGTATCGGGCAACGCCTTATCGACGGTTTTCTGCAGCCGCACCATGTCGGCGTCAAGCCACACCACCCCGGGCTTGCCAGCCTGGTAGCTGACGCCCACCAGCGCCCGCTTGGCGCGACTAAAAATTAGCGTATCAATGTTCGCCTGATAGCTTCCGGCGATGAGTTCGCCTAGCTTTTTCGATTGGACATCGTACGTGTAGATCGCCCTCTTGTCGCCATCGCGGGTGGCAGCTACATATAATGTCTTGTTGTCATAATCGAAAGCCAATGGGACGATATGCAAACGAAAATCCGTGCCCTCGTCGATCCTGGCCCATGGGGATTTGTCCGACTCGCGGTACCATAGCGTGTGTATCCCTTTGACGTAGGAATGGGCCGCACGCGGGACACCCTCGCGATCCACCACCCAGGTCAATACATCGCCAGGGCTATCGAAGCTGAGCAGCTCGGAACGTTGGGTCCAGGTGTTAAGGCGGTAAACGTCGTTAATCGTGACAGCCCGTTTCCTAGTCGCAATGATTATGTCATCGCCTCCGTCTGGACTGAGGCCGAGGAACGTGAATCCACCCAGACCCCTCCACCGGGACCCGTCCCGATCGACTGCGAACCAGCCGTCGGAACGCGCGGTCCCACTTGCTTCTTCGGCGTCCCCGGCAGCAAGCACAAGTCGATTGTTGTTAATCCAGATGAATTGCAGGACGTCGCTATAGTCGAAGTTGGTGACCAGCGTTGCCTGGCGTTTTTGTAAATCGACGACTTTGAGATTGTTGCGGCCTTTGAACCGGACGACGGCAGCAAGGTACATCCCGTTGGGCGAAAGCTGCATTCGTCCGTATTCTGCTCGCTGGAAAAGGACCTCCACCGGCATTTCATCGGCATACCCGTAAGCAACCCCGCCGATTACCGCGTAGATGGACGCCAAAAGGAGAGGCCCGATTTGCATTGGCCAGTTCAGTCGACGACGTACCAACGGAACGAAATCTCCGGGTGGCATTGGTGGGACGCACCCGGCCTGAGGCATCACATTCTAGGCGATTTGTCCGCTTTGGGGAAAATACGCGACGGACCGCTCCTGGCCGGTCTGCGACGTTCAAGGCTGAACAGGAGCGGTTTGATCGCCGAAGGTCGCAGCAACCGACCCTGAGCAGACCCTCGTACTTCTCGCAACCAGACAGTCAGCGTACGGAGCTAACCGCCGCGGCGGTGGACCGCGGCGCAGCGCCGCCCAAGAGCGTTCGGGTTGGGCGAGAGCAAGGTGGCACTGCGATGCACACGACGCGAAGATGCCCACAAGATCAGGGCAACAGACGCGAGAAGAAACCCCCAAGTCTCTGGCACGAGTGCCGGATGTTCGACATGGGCGGAGGTGCCGTTTGGCACCTCCGCCAGGCGCCATTCTTCTCGGCGAGCCCGCTATTTTAGGTTGAGCTCCTGAAGCTCCATGCCGCCGGTCAGCTTACGCATTGCCTTGCGCTCCCCGGACTGACTCTCCAGCTTGCGCATGTCGGTTGCAAGAAAGGCTTCTATGGCCTTTCGCTGAGCAAGTTGCTGTGCGTTGGTGTAGTAGTCCTTGTACTCGACGGCCAAGATCAGGTCAGGCTCGTCGTTGCGCCGGTCGTTCACCGAGAACACATGGTAGGACACGACGTAACCCTCCTTCTTGCCGAATTCGTTCAGTTTCTTCCAGTCGCCTGACAGAAAGTCGAGGTAACGCTGCATCTGACCGGGTTCGACCTGGATGTTGGTGATATTCCAGACGGTACCAGGCGTGTAGCTCAGTTCTTGCGCAGCCGCGGGAAGGATAAATGCCGCGACAGTAATCAGGGTGGCCGCAAACTGTCTAGAAAGGTTCATAAGGATCTCCCCATTGGTGTGTTCGCCGAAACGCTCTCGGCTGCAGTAGCATAGGCTCCGGAATGGCCTTGTGGAAGTGGCTACGAATGTGCAGCTAAAGTAAGGTGCCCTGCCAAAGGGGGTGGTGCTTTGGCGCCTAACAGTGATTCCCGAGTTCGGTTATTAGCAATAATGGGGATACCGTCATGCGACTGAACATCCTCTCCGATCTACATCTGAGCCTGGGTACCTTGGACATACCTAAGAATGCCGCCGATGTGGTAATCCTCGGGGGAGACATTGCTCGCCCGCGAGAGGCTGTCTCTTGGGCAAAGGGCTTTACCAAGCCGGTGCTCTACGTTCTCGGGAACCACGAGTTCTACGGCCGCAGCATTGCCGGCGCCGCAAAGGAACTCAAATGGCTTTGCGCGGGGACTAACATCCAGGTGCTCGATGACGAGGAGATCATCATCGACGGTGTGCGCTTTCTGGGCACCACGCTGTGGACGGATTTCATGCTGTTTGGCGAGGGCGAACAACAGGCGGAGGCGATGCAGCAAGCGCTGCGCTTCATGCACGATTTCAGAAAAATACGAATGAGCGAAAATTCCGAAGCGTTGTTCACTCCCGCCGAGTCCGCCATACTCTTTGGCGCTCACGCGGGATGGCTCAACAGGAAGCTCGCCGAACCTTATGCCGGCCCGACCGTGGCGATTACGCACCACGCCCCATCGCGCAGGAGCATTCATCCGAGATTTGCCGATTCGCTACTGAATGTATGCTTTGTCTCTGATGCCGAGCACCTCGTCGACGGAAGCCGGACACGCCTGTGGATACATGGGCACGTCCATCACAGCGTCGACTACGTCTTGAATGGAACGCGAGTAGTGTGCAATCCGCGCGGCTATGCGAAAGACGGGGTGAACGAGAATCCGCAGTTCGATGCGAATTTCCTGGTCGAAATCTAGCGCTGCCGCAAAGTCCCGCGCTGCGAATTCGTCGTCCACGCTCGCACGAATGGGCGTCTGTCGCATGGCCACGGCCATTGCAAGTGGTCTCGCGGCATAATAGATGTGGCCTACGATGAGAACGGTTTCGCGCCAAAGAATGACGCACCCCCAGGACAGGTTGCTTGGAGAAGCACCCTCACTGAACGCAGTTGGCCGGGCAGCGAACTTCACCCCACCGTCGCAAACCGACCCCTTGCAGCCATTCGTCGTACTCAAGCAGACGGCCAGCGCCGTGCGCGCGCGGTTTGCCTACGCCATGTGCTCGACGCCTGGAGGCATGGACACCCAGCTGTGCATGCGCTCCTCGTAGACCGAGAACGTGGGGCTCGGAAACTTCGGGTCGGCGAACGCACCGACCGGAATTGCGACAAAGCCTTCAAGGCATTCGCCCGTCCAGAACACCGTTGACCCGCACTCCGGACAGAACCTGAAAGTGGCTCGTGAGCCTTCGTCTCCGACACGGACATACTCCTTGGTGGCGCCCGTGACAGTTACGGAACTGGAAGAGAAGCGAGCCTGAGCGCCGAAGACACTTCCGGTCCGACGCTGACAGGCAAGGCAGTGGCAGACAGAAACCCGAATCGGGTCGGTCGTGACGTGAGCTTGAAGCTGGCCACAACTGCAGGAGGCGGTTCGACGAGTCATCGGTCTGTTGGGTTGGGATTGCGACGCCTAACGGCCGAATTGAGCGGCCGGCCGCAGGCGCCGAGCGTTAGCGAGGGGCCGAGGACTGGTCCGCTCGAATGAATTGTTAGGCGGCATCTTTGGACCGAATGTCTCTGGCAACATCAGTTAAGTCGTTTCTCAACATGCTGTGGCCTCGCTGGTTAGCTCTCGGGGTCGTACTGGAATTCGCGGAGTTCCTGCGAGCAGCGGCAGGCACGGGCGATCTTCGCGGCCCACTGGACGGCGGCTTCGCGCGACGGGAGTTCCAGGACACAGAAGCCGCCGTCGAACCCCTTGGTCTGCGGGTACGTCTCGTTCGTGATGTTGCCGTCGGCGGCGACCATCAGCGGCGCGACGTCCTCGTTGATGCCACCACCGAACACGTAGACGCCGGCATCCTTCGCCTCGCGTATGACCGCGTGTGCCGCTTCGCCGACGGCAGCCATGTTTTCGTCGCAGATGTCCATCGCCGACCCAGGGAAGGAGACAAGGTACTTCGTCATCGTTCGGTCCTCCGGGTGTGAGTTTCGGTATTGGTGTGAGGCCTAACGAACAGAGCTAACCGGCGCCGAGCGGACGGCGCGCCAGCGCCGCCGGCGACGCGTCCGGGTTGAGCGAGAGGTTAGGCATCCAGTTCGGAGCGCAGGAACGCGGTCTGCACGCGCACTGCCTCGTCGAAGCGGGGGCCGGGATGATAGAGAAGGCCGAAGTGGCCATCGGCGATGTCGTACCACTGCTTTCGCCCAGGAAGGAGGTCGAAAGCTGCTCGTGCGACTCCATAGTTCGCGTTGGCAATTTCATCCGTGGGCGATGCCATGATAAGGGTTGAAGCACGCACATATGGCGCACACAGATACGGGCTGTACACCACTGGCGTTGGCGGCACCACTTGAGTTGCGCGGTTCGCCCAGCCGGAGCCGGGACGACCACCATACTCAATGAACCAGCGGAAGGCTTGGACTGGCCGGAGAAATGAAGGACTCCCTGCCTGGTCGTGAGAGACCACTGGGAGTGGACCTGTCGTGGTCTCAGGCGTTCCCACCACGTTGCCTTCGCGAAGCGTTGTCCGGATGGCGTCGAACGTATCGTTTGATGGCGCGATCGTCGGTATCGATGGCCCGAAGGCCGGGCACTGTGCCACAATCGCTCGCGGGCGATGGTCGCACGCTGCGACGAGGGTGACCTGTGCACCGCTGAAGCTGTCTCCCCAAATCGCAATGCGCTCGGGATCGATCTCCGAACGCGCCGCCACGAACTGAATCGCGTCTAGATAGCCCCGGCACTGAATCCACGGATTGACTTCGCCCCGCGGCTCACCATCACTTCGACCCAAGTTCCGGTGGTCGTAGACCAGAGCGGCGATACCCGCCCCGGCGAAGCAGCGGGCGTACTCGATCGCAACCATCTGCACGGTTGCAGTGAACCCATGCGTCAGAATGACGACTGGCGAACGGGACGTAACGTTCGCAGGCAGTATCAAGAACCCGCGAAGGTTTGCACCGGAGGACACAAACTCAACGGGGTGTTCAACCATGGCGCGCTCCAGTGGCATGATTGGATGCCTAACGAACCATGCTAATCGGCTGCGAGCGGACGGCGCGCAAGCGCGGCCGGCGAGCGGTCCGGTTGAGCGAGTGGCTAGGCCGCATACTTGATTGCAAGTGCGACGACGATCGCGAAGACCATGAGACTCGGTTGCGGTATGAGCCAGAGGTGGTAGCGCGCGGCGTAATAGGTTGCATGTTCAGTGCCGAAGTACTGGCCGAGTTCGTTGTCCTTGTAGATGTGCCGCAAAGTTGCCAGAAGGACCGGCGCGTCTCGTTCACCGCCGGTTTAAGGCGCGACAGGTAGTTCCTTGGTGGAAGAGAAGTTGCCAGTGACCATCGTGTTGCCTCCAGACAGAGCTTCGCAAGGAGTCGACACTTTCGTGCAACGTGTCATCTTGCCGGGTGACGCGGTAGGTGGCGAGCACTACGTTTTCGCCCAGCGCCACAATGCCGAATTCGGTAAGTGTTCGTCGATACTGGGCTTCGCGTTGGAGGGCTTCAATAACCTGCTCCTTATTGTACGCGGCGCCATCACTTGCGAATGCAACGAACTCGTTCGCAAGCAGTCTGCCAAGTTTGTGCCGCGATCGGCGCACGTCGGGCATCAAAAATTGCTCCTCAAGCTCCCGAATGTGGTCACGTAGCAACGGGGTTGGTTCCAATTGGTTGCGCCCTAGCAGTTGTTGTGAAAGGTTCACGAATGAGCCAACCCCACGACGCCTTAAGCGTGGCCAGCGCCTCGTCATCGGGCGTGAACGTGAGAGCGGACCAACCTACGCTCATGAGAAAGCTAGAATAGCCGGACGGCACCGGTCCAGAGACATGAAATTCTAGGCTTGACTGGCTGCTTTAGGGGAAATTCACGGCCGGCTGGTCCTGGCCGGTCAGGGACTGATCGTTGACGGTCCCAGATCGACCCGTTGCTACGACTCAAGGATGAGGAAAGCGGACCTTCTTGCGTGGCATCTTCTTACGCCGCCGGTCCCGAAAGCGTCTTGCTCATCCAGACTTGTCCGATTGTTCGCCGGGGACGAAGGGAATCAGACCTTGTTCAAAGGCCGCCCGTTGCAGTTTAACCGGCGCATCACGAATGTCCATCATGAGCCCGTCGACCTCCAGCATCCATACCATCGGGTTGTCCGCCAAACGGCTCGGCAAGGTCCATTCTGGCGACAAGGGCCCCATGTGTAGAAGCTTTTGAATCTCCCGTGACTTGGTCTGGCCAGTACTTTCGACAACTCCGAAAAACTCAAAGATAACCGTCGGCTTGCAGTGCGGTGTTTGGGTGGGATCATCCAGAAAATTGATCCGCCCAATCGCGTGCACCACTGCGGCTGCCCAGATGCTTTCCTTCCCCTTCAGTAATGGCGAGGGGCGCTTCCTGGCCAACGTGCCGACTAGGCTGTGAATCACTTGACGATATTCATCGTTGAGATACTGAGCGCAGAAATCGTCGGTCAGGGCGGTTATCGCGGCGAATTTCTCCGCCAAGGCTTTGGGGACTTTTCCCGGGGATGGCATGATGACCTTGGACCGCGTGGTGGAAGCTACATTGTTGCAGAACAATGGACCAACGACCAACCACCGCCCAAATCAGCGTGAGCCGCAGAAGCGGCGAAGACCTCAAGGTACTTTCGGACGCGCGGCGCGCTATGGCTACGGTTCGGCGGGTCCGCGACCGTCGTCCGACCGTCGCGGACCGACCCTGAGCTACCCTTCGCGCTAGACGGGAGCAGACGTTCAACAACCGCCTTGACCGGTCCGACTCAGCGCGATGTTAAGCAGGGATGAGCAGAGAAGCCGACGGTCGCGCATCTAGCTGACCGGCGAGGCCGCAAGCTAGTCTCGGGGATGCCTGCCCTGCGCCAGCCCGGGAGTAAGTGGGCCTCTCGCTGCTGCAAGTAAATCGGATTGTCCGAATCCGGCGACGCATTGAGCCACGCGATCGTAATCTTCGGCTGCTGTTTCAGCAGCTCCGCCTTCTCCACGGCAGCTTTCGCCATGTCGCCCTTCTGCGCGTAGGCGGCAACCAAGTAAACACGGCGCAACCACTTATCTTCGGGGCGAGCGCCTTCTCGCAGGCCGAAATGGCGTTGTCGTAACGACCAAGCAATAGATAGCCCCAGCACTGGTATTGCAGGTCTTGGGGAACAGCGGGGCTACGAGGGTCGAGCGCGATGGCTTGAGCGAGGACGGGCAGCGCCTCTTCCGCCCGACCTGTGAGAATCAGCAGCAACGCGCGGTCCGCCAACGACACGGTCCGATACGGGTCGATGCGCAGCGCTTCCGCGTTCGCCTCGATGCGCCGTCCCATTGCCGCTGCGTTAGGAGAGCGAACACGCGAAGAGACCAGACGCGGGGGTCGTTACGATCGGCTAGGACCGCGCGCTTGGACACGTCGTCCAATTCCTTCGTGAGTTGCTCGCGATCAGCACCAGGGTCGTCTGTCCGCTGCCGCCAGATCGTCCAAAAAAGCCCTATCAGCGCCGGCGCGGAACCGGGATCGTGGCGAAGTGCCTCTTCGAAAAGCTTGCGCGCCGCGTCTCTGCCCTTGGGGGAAGGGTCCTGATCCCATAGTGCGTTGGCTTGCAGGACAGTTCCATCGCGTTGGCGCCTGACTTCGGCAGGCGCGCCACGCGCTTCTCCTCTGCCTCATTGAGGGCGAACCGGAGACTACTGGTCAGTTGGCCGACAAGGTCACCTGCAGCTTCGTTCGAGGCTGGCAGCGCCCCGGCCTGCTGGACGCTCCACACTTGCGTTCCGTTGGTCGTCTCGATGAGCCGCGCCATGACAACGAACCCGCCATTTGCGTTGCGTACGTTGCCCTCGACCAGGTAGCGTACGTTGAGATCATGGCCGACTGCCCGCGGATCGAGAGACTGGTCTTTGTACTTCGCCGCAAGGCTGTGTGACACGACCAGCGCGAAACGCAACCTGTGCTCGATTGCGGTCGTAAGGTCTTGCGTCACCCTCTCGGCAAGGCCTTCGTCGTCGGCGCTGGCTGATGCAGGCGTGAACGGCATGACAGCGACCGACATGGGTGCCGGTCCAGGGGGTGCCACCGTTGTCCCCGCAGTACCTGCTGCCGGGGATGACTGCGGAACAACGACATTGTGGACGGTCTGGTAGGCGCTCCAATAACCGAGGAGGCCACTCAAGACTGCACCGAAGGCGGCAACGGCAGCAATCGGCCCTCGAAAGCGTTTGAGCTGTCCCCAAAGCTTCCTCCACCGACTGGCAGCGGTTCTCGCTACCGGATCAGGGGGAGATGCACTTTCCGGCGGGGCGGAGTCAGTCATCTCGGTGCCAACCCTCTAATGCGGGTCTGGACTTGAGCCGTGCCACGTCTACCATGCACGCCGACCGCCGGCTATTCATTACGGCAACGGCGCGCCTCAACCTTTTCACCACGGCCTGTGCTTTATTTTGCGCCCAAGCGGGAGCATACCAATTGACTGGCGTCAACGGAATCGCCGATATGAAGGCACCGGACCATACTCGGGCTTCTGTCGAATGACCACGATCTGGAAGATACTCGACCGTCTCTTCTTGGCCGGTGGCAGCCTTTTGCGCTAGGGCGACTGCAAAGTGTAATGTGACGTAATGGAAAAACGCTCCATTCGCATCAGGATCGCGATGCAGGTGCTCGAACTGTTCGAGGACAGCCGCGTGATAGCGACATACCCAATTTCGACTTCGGCAAGGGGCGCTGGTGAGCGCGTTGACAGCGAGCAGACACCCCGCGGCTTGCATGAGGTCCGGGATATTGGTGACGGTGCGCCGGCTCACGCGGTGTTCGTGGGTCAGCGCCGACGGGTGAGGTATTCACGCCAGACCTGCAAGCTGCAAACCCGGACCCAGGCTATTCTGTCCCGGGTGATCCGCCTCGGTGGCCCCGAGGACGGGAAAAATCGCGGCGGAGAAGTCGACACGTTTCGCGAAACATCTACATCCACGGCACGCCAGACAGTGAAGCGGTCGGTGAACCTCCTCTCATGGTTGCATCCGAATGCGGAACGCTGATGTGATCGCGCTCTATGACGCGATCGAGACCGGGACGCCGGTTCGTATCGACGAGTAGCTTCCATCGCCGCTCCGCCGTTGATTTACCAGCTAGAACCGGATGGCAGTTTTTCACGACGACGCCCGTACGCGAGTGTCCGGCTCTGGCGGAATCTCGGGCGCGCCCTGAGGGACCGTTGTGG